>NZ_RKQN01000016.1 GCF_003814555.1 Vulcaniibacterium tengchongense | reverse complement strand
TGAAGGCCAGCGCCAGGGCATCTTCGGTGCCCCACACCGATTCATCCGCGCCGATCACCGGCTCGCCGGGGTCCGCAATGTCATGCACCTGCATACGCGGACCGTGGGCGAGGAAGGCCGCGACGTCGAAGCCCTCCATCACGGCGTCCGCCGCGTCCCAGCCCTCGGCGGCTTCCTCGGGTGGGTAGAGGATGTGGCAGGTCTTCGCGCCCGCCGACAGAATCGCCTGGGCCGCCTGCACGGCGTACTCCCAGCCCGGCTTGTCGCGGTCGGGCCAGATCAGCACCGCCTTGCCGGCCAGCGGCGACCAGTCGGTCTTGTCCACGGGCGCATTCGCCCCGTGCATCGCGGTGGTGGCCGCGATGCCGATTTCGATCAGTGCCTGCGCGCACTTCTCGCCCTCGACCAGGACGACGCGGCTCGCTGCGGCCAACCCAGGCTGGTTGTAGAGCGGGCGAGGCTCGGGCGGCGCCATCTTGCGGCGCTTGGCATCCCACGGGCGGAACTCCTTCTTGCGCCCGGGCGGGTCGTAGCGGTAGACGACGGCGATGAGCCGCCCCTGCGCGTCGAGGTAGTCCCACTTGGCGGTGGCGGGACCCAGGTCGTCGACCGCAGCGTCCTTCTTCCGTCCGCGCGGCGCGACCGGTCGAGCGCGCCCCGTCAGGTCCGCGGCGGCTTCGAGCACCCGATGGAACTCGGTGTGCGTATCGAGGCCATGGTGAGCGGCGATGAGGTCGAAGACGTCACCGCCCTCACCGGTGGCCCGGTCGGTCCACAGGCCCGCCTTGTCGCCGTCGAGCACCACTTCCAGGCTGTCGCCCGGGCTGCCGAGCACGTCGCCGATGACGAACTTGCCGCGGCGCGTCCGACCGGCGGGGAACAGGGTGAACAGCACCGCTTCCAGCCGCGAGAGCAGGGCGGCGCGCACGGCCTCGCGGCGCTCGGACGCCGGGATCTCGGGCTCGGGCGCGGTGTCATTGAAGTTGAAGTCCAGCATCCGACTCCTCCTCGTGCCCTGCGTCGGCCGTGAGCAGGGCTTGACGTTCCTCCATCCACGCCATCAGTTCGGAGAGCTTGAAACGCAGCAGCTTGCCCACCCGGTAGTGCGGCAGGCGCAGACGTCGGCGCTCCGTCGCGTGCGTGAGCCAGTAGGTCGGCAGATTGAGCGCCAGTGCCGCCTCGCGTGCGTCGATCAGGCGCTCCCCGAGCACCGGGTGCAGTGGTGTCTCGTTCATGCCGCAGCCCTCCAGCACCGGTCCTGCCACGGGCACATCCGGCACTCGACATGGGTGGACCACCG
>NZ_RKQN01000015.1 GCF_003814555.1 Vulcaniibacterium tengchongense | reverse complement strand
GCGCGCCATCTTGGTCTACTGGGACACGGCTACGCGAAGTACGAATGGCGCAGCAGCAGCGCCGTGAGAACCCGGGCGCGCATCCGGCGCACCGGCGATCCGCAAGAGCCCTTACCCGGCACGCTCGCCGCCGACGCGAGCGTCGAGCAGGCATGGGACGGCGTCGAGCTTCCGGCCTCGACGTGGTGTGCCGAGGAGGCACACCACATGAAGCTGCGTGAGTTCAAGCACAGCTACGCCTCGAGAGATCGCGTCCTGACCCTGCTGCTGTTGGAAAGTGCCGAGCCGCGCGCCTGGGATCGATCCTGGCAGGATGGCGAAAGCAACGACTGCGATGACCGGTTCGTCTCGACAGGCCAGCACCAGGTGCGATGACGCAGGGCGCCGTAGCCCGCGCATCCCCGCCAAAACCCGTTACGCGAAGTGCCCTCGATTCCTAGCATGAGCGGCGTTTTCCATCAAAACGCCGACCATGCACGAACCCGAACCCTTCGTCCTGGCTCCCGAGGCTGATCGGCCTCGGCACGCGCACCAAGAGATCGTCGATCTGCTGGCCTGCGCCCTGCTGCGGCTGCGCGCACGCCCCTATCCGCCATCTGGCCATATCGCCACCGACAGCGACTCGGTTGGCCTTGGCTTGTGCGGTCCACAGCGCGTGAATGCGAACCCCGATCACGCACGAGGAGTTCGCCGATGACGACACACGCAAGCCCTGCAGACCCGACCACCGTCGCCGCCCGCGTCGCCCAGTTGCCCCACCTGCCGATGGACAGCCTCTGGGCGCTGTGGGACGAGTACTTCGAGGAGCGGCCCAAGCATCACCACCGCACGTGGCTGGAGAGCCGGCTCGCCTACAGGATCCAGGAGCGCGCCTTTGGCGGGTTGAAGCCCGCGACCCGCCGCAAGCTCGAGGAGATCGGTGAGACGGGCATCCTGCCGCGCCAACTGCGCCGCGACGCGAGTCGGCTGCTACCGGGCACCGTGCTCACGCGGATCTTCGACGACGTCGAGCACCGGGTGCTGGTGCGCGGGCCCAATGACTTCGAGTATCAGGGGCAGCGGTTCAAGAGCCTGACGGCCATCGCCCGTCACATCACCGGCACGCATTGGTCGGGCCCCGCGTTCTTCGGCCTCAAGACCCAGGACGGTCAGAAGGAGCCGGCATGAGATCACAACGGCCCGTGTCCTCGTCGGCCACGCCGACCCCTGGTCCCGTCACGCCATCGAGGCGCTGTGCGGTCTACACCCGCAAGTCCACCGACGAGGGACTGGACCAGGAGTACAACAGCCTGGAGGCCCAACGCGACGCGGGGCTGGCCTTCATCGCCAGCCAACGCCACGAGGGCTGGATCGCCGTCGAGGAGGGTTATGACGACGGCGGCTACTCCGGCGGCCATCTCGACCGCCCTGCGCTCAAGCGCCTGCTCGCCGACATCGAGGCCGGCAGGATCGACATCGTGGTCGTCTACAAGATCGACCGCCTCACGCGCAGCCTGGCGGACTTCGCCAAGCTGGTGGAGGTGTTCGACCGCAACGGCGTCTCCTTCGTCTCGGTCACGCAGCAGTTCAACACCACCACCTCGATGGTTCGGCTGAAGCTCATCCTCCCTCTGTCCTTCGCGCAGTTCGTGCGCGAGGTCACCGGCGAGCGCATCCGC
>NZ_RKQN01000014.1 GCF_003814555.1 Vulcaniibacterium tengchongense | reverse complement strand
TGACCCACCTGCAGCACGCGCGCGGCAAGCACGTGGTGTTCGTGGCCATCCTCGACGAGCGCCTGGACGACTTCAACCGCAAGGTCTTCGTGCCGCAGATCGAGGGCGCCAAGACCGCGGCGGAACTGCCCGGCATCGTCGATGAAGTCGTCACCTTGGCCGAGATCAAGGCCGAGGACGGCAATCCGTACCGCGCCTTCGTCACCCACACCGTCAACCCCTACGGCTATCCGGCCAAGGACCGCAGCGGCCAGCTCGAGTTGCTGGAGCCGCCGAACCTGCGCGCGCTGATCGACAAGTGCGCCGCCGCCACTCGAATCCCGACATCCAAGGAGTAAGCCATGACCGATTGGTGCGATTTCAACGACGCGCAGCAGCAGCCCAGTTTCGACCTCATCCCCAAGGGCACGCTCGCCCGCGTGCGCATGACCCTCAAGCCCGGGGGCTACGACGACCCGGCCCAGGGGTGGACCGGCGGCTACGCCACGCAGAGCTTTGAGACCGGCTCGGTGTATCTGGCGGCCGAGTTCGTGGTGCTGGAGGGCGAGTACGCGAAGCGAAAGCTCTGGAGCAACATCGGCCTGCACTCCCCGAAGGGCCCGGCCTGGGGCCAGATGGGGCGCAGCTTCGTGCGCGCCGTGCTCAATTCCGCCCGCAATGTCCATCCGCAGGACATGAGCCCGCAGGCCGCCGCCGCGCGGCGCATCCAGGGCTTCCACGAACTCGATGGCATCGAGTTCCTCGCCCGCATCGACGTCGAGAAGGACGGTCGCGGCGAGTTGAAGAACGTCGTCAAGAGCGCCGTCGAGCCCGACCACCCGGAGTATGCCCGCCTGATGGGCGTGCCGCCGAAGAACCCTGGCAGCGGCTCCAGCGGTGCGCCGGCGGCGCTCACCCCGCCCCGTGCGATGTCTGCGCCAGCCGCCCCGCAACCCCCCGCCGTGCCGGGCAAGCCCGCCTGGGCGCAGTGAGAGGAGGGCCAGTGAAGTGCTGGGTCTGCAAACGACAGGCGCGCGGCTACGGCCACTCGGACCTTCGGCATCCGGTGGGCGATGCCCGGCGCTATCCGATCGACTGGGTGTTCTGCTCGCGGCGTTGCCAGCAGGCGTTTCACGCGCTCTACGGCCAGTGGCTGCGCGTGCAGGAAGGACGCACGTCCAAAACGGAGGTGGCCATGATCGATCCGTCTGACGTCGAACTGGCCGCGATGAGGAAGTGCCTCAAGGCCTTCGGCGCGGCGGCAGAAAGCATCGGCTTCGAGAAACCCCTCGGCGCGTACTCCGAGGCCGAGGCCCTGCGGGTGATCGACGCCATCGTCACCTGCTACACGGACGCGATGGTCGAGCACCACGAGGCGACCAAGTACCCGCCGGTGCGCGGGCTCAAGGAACCGGTGTCCGACCCCTTCGCCGACCTCGAGGACGATCTGCCGTGGGAGGAACCGAAGGCGGCCCCGAAAGCGGCACAGAAGGAGGCGCGGCGATGATGGACTTCAACGCCTCCAAGAGCCTGTCGGCTCGGCTCACGGCGCTGATCGATGCCGGGATGCAGCAGGCTCGCGCCGCGCAGCCTCGCCGCACGTACCTGGGCGCCTCGCGTCTAGGGGTCGCCTGCGAGCGCGCGCTGCAGTACGAGGTCGCCGACGCTCCGGTCGATCCGGGCCGTGAGGCCGACGGCCGCCTGCTGCGCGTCTTCGATCGCGGCCACGTCATCGAGGACTGCATGGTCGGATGGCTGCGCGCGGCGGGCTTCGATCTGCGCACGCGTAACGACGCGGGGGAGCAATTCGGCTTCTCGGCGCTGGACGGGCGCCTGCAGGGCCACGTCGATGGCGTGCTCGTCGCCGGGCCCGACCTGGGCTTCGGTTCCGGCTACCCGGCGCTGTGGGAGAACAAGTGCCTGGGCGCCAAATCGTGGCGCGAGTTGGAGAAGCACCGGCTTGCGTCTGCCCGCCCGGTCTACGCCGCGCAAGTGGCGCTCTACCAGGCCTACCTCGAACTGCACGCGCACCCGGCCCTGTTCACGGCGGTGAACGCCGACACC
>NZ_RKQN01000013.1 GCF_003814555.1 Vulcaniibacterium tengchongense | reverse complement strand
GCCGCCACCAGGCTCAGCGCGGCCGCCTCGCCGGCGCTCGCCGCCTCGCTCCGATCCGCCGCGGCGGCGGACTTGGCTTCCACCGCGTTGGCCAGCACGCCGATCGCCTGCCCGCTGTGCAGGCGCAGGTCGCCCGCGATCGCCGCGTTGCTCGCCTGGCCGCTCGCCAGCGTCAGCGTTTCGCCCACGCTCCAGTGCAGGCTCTGGCCCGCCACCAGGCCGATGCCCGCCGGCGCCGCCAGGCCCAGCAGCGGGTCGCCGGTGTGCGGCACGCGGCCTTCGCCCGGCTCGCTCCGGCGCTCGCCCGCCTCGCCCAGCGCCGCCTCGAACGCGCGCCCGTCCACGGTCGTCTTCGCGCTGGTCAGCAACGCCTGCAGCGGCGCCTGCCCGTCCCGCAGCCGCGAGCGCCGGTCGCCGTGCACGCCTTCGTGCGCGGCCAGCTTCACCGTCCGATGCGTCGCCGCGGCCTGCGACAAGGCTTCGCCCAGCTGCCGGGCCTGCTGCAGCAGCGCGCCGGCGGCAACGTGGTCGCCGGCAGGCGCTTCGCCGGCGGCGGCGTAGGCGCTCACCCACAGCCCGCGTTCGCCGCGCACCGCGCCCCAGCCGTCGGTGCGCAGTTCGAAGCCCTCGCCGCGGAAGCTGCCGCGGTGGTTGTCGGCCTGGTGGATCAGGTGGCCCAGGGTCAGCTGGCTGGCCTGGTGCGTGGTCGCCAGCTGCAGCCGCAGCTGCCCGTCGCTGTCGTCGAACACCAGCCGGTTGTGCCCGCTGCCGCCGAACTCCTTGGACTGCAGGCCCAGCAGCGCCGCCGCGTTGCGGTGGCCTTCGCCGTCCGGGCTCATGCCGTGCCATGCCGGCGCATGGCCGCCGCGCAGGTTCGCCTGCGCGCTGGCGCGGTGGTCGCCGGCTTGCGCGTAGGCCGACAGGTCGTGCCCGGCGGGGGCGCCGCCCGGCGTGGCGGCCACGCCGGCCTCGCCTTGGCCGTTGTACAGCGCGCCGACGACCACCGGGCGGTCGATGTCGCCCTCCAGGAAGCCGACCAGCACCTCCTGCCCGATCCGCGGCAGGAATTGCGCGCCCACCCCCGGCCCGGCGTAGCGCTGCGCGACCCGCAGCCAGCAGCTGTCCGCCGCCTCGGCCCCTTCGCCCGGCTGCTGGAAGTGGAACCTCACCCGGATCCGGCCCAGCGCGTCGCAGTACAGCTCCTGCGCCCCTTGGGCCCGGGTATGGCCGTCCGGGCCGACCACGATCGCGGTCTGGTAGCCCGGCGCGGTCGGCCGCGGGTTCAACCGCGCGCCGGTGCCGTCCTCCAGCACCGGCCGCCACGGCCTGGCCCGCGGCACGGCGGTGAACGCGTTGGCGTAGCCGACCCGCTCCGCCTGCGCCCGCACCGCGTCCCACAGCGTCGCCGACCCGCCGGCCTCCTCCGGCGCCGGCGCTTCGCCCAGCACCGCCGCGATCGCTTCGCGCACCGCCCGGGGCAGGTCGTTGACGCCGGCGTGCCGCACCGTGGTCAGCAGCGCCTCTTCCGGCGGTTGCTCGCCGTCGCTCGGCGCGTCGTGCAAGGCGAACCAGGTACCGGCGCGGAACGTGCGCACGGTGCCGCGGCCCAGCCACACCTCGCGCTGCGCTTCGCGCGCCTGCGCCAGCAGCCCGGCGTAGCGCTCGGCCTCGCTGCGGTCGGCGAAGGCGTAAGGGCCGACCGGATCGTAGCTTTCCAGCCGCGCGCCAACCTCGCTGCCGTCCAGCGGCACGCTCGCGCCGTGCGCCTGCATGCGCTTGTAGTCGTGGCTCAGCAGGGTCAGCGACGACGCCTCCAGCCGGCGCACCGCGCCGAAGGCCTGGACGGTGTCTGTCCGCTCGGTCGCGTCGCTGCGGTGGAAGCGGATTCCGCCCCACGCCGCCGCGCTGGCCTCCTGCGGGCCTTCGCCGCTGCCGGCGAACAGCACCAGGCGGTGGCCGCCCGGCGCTTCGTCGCATTCCTCCAGCCGCCAGCCCAGGCCTTCCTCCGCCAGCAGCCGGCTCACGAACGCCAGGTCGGTTTCGCGGTACTGCACGCAGTAGCTGCGCGGCCGGACCCGTGCCAGGAACGGGCCCACCTCCGCGGCGCATTGCCACGCCGCCAGCGCGCCATACCCGGCGAAGACCGACTCGACGATCTGCAGCACGGTACGGTCCTGGTATACCCGCGAGTGCCGGCCCTGCCCCAGCAGCCAGGTCCACGGCACCAGGCACAGGCGGTAGCGCGCCAGGCTGCCGTCGCTGCCCAGGCAGGCGGCTTCGCGCACCAGGCCGCTGCGGCTCGCGACGCCGCCCCCGGCCAGCCGCGTCCA
>NZ_RKQN01000012.1 GCF_003814555.1 Vulcaniibacterium tengchongense | reverse complement strand
CACGGCCAAGCCCGCGGCGCCGAAGCCGGCGCCGCGCAAGCTGCGCGGCGCCGCGGCCGCTGCCGGCGACCCGCACTGGCAGGAGTTCTGACGCGCCCCGCCCCCGCATGCGGGGGTGATGCGCCCGCGAGCGCCGCTTCGCGGCCCTGCCCTCGGCCGCGCCTGGGGCGGTGCCGCCACCGCGGGTCCGGCGGCGCAAGCCGCCGCACGGCGGCCTCGCATGACCCGCCGTGCGCTCGCGCGCCCTTGCGAGCAACGGAATTTCCGACGTCCGCAGCACACGCCTGCGGCCGCCCCCACATCCTCACGAGTCCACCATGATCGCTTCCCTGCGCGGCATCGCCCGCCGCACGCGCGCGCCGCGGGCGCTCGCCCTCCTCTGCGCCTGCACGGCGCCGGCGGCGGCCGCCGAATTCGTCCCCACCGGCGTGATCTACTACGACGCGCTCGAGGCGCATCCCGATGCGCGCCCGCTCGCCGACGCCGACAAGGTGCGCTCGGCGCGCCTGGGCTTCGGGGTCAAGGCCGAGCGCTGGCAGATCGCCGTCGAGCACGAGTTCACCGACCGCTCCACGCCCGACGCCTATCTGCAGCTCACGCCGCGCAAGGGCCACTGGCTGCGCGCCGGCCAGTTCAAGATGCCGTTCCTGCTCGAGGACGCGACCAGCGCGCGGCAGACGCCGCTGATGGAACACTCGCTGCTGGGCGCGCTCGCGATCGGGCGGCGCATCGGCCTGGCCTACGGCTACGCCGACGCGACCCGCGCCTACGCGGCCGGCGCCTACGGCCAACGCCTGGACGGCAAGAACGAGGGCGTCGGCGTCGCCGCCCGCGCCAGCCGCGCGTTCCTGCGCAGCGAGGCGGGCCTGCTGCACCTGGGCCTCGGCGCCGCCGCGGAATGGCCGCGCGAGGAGCGCCTGCGCGTGTCGAGCAAGCCGGAAAGCGCGCTCGCGAGCGCCAGCCTGGTCGATACCGGCGCCGTCCCCGGGGTGGAGCGGCATGCGCGCGCCGGCCTCGAGGCGCTGTGGCTGCACGGCGCCTGGTCGCTGCAGGGCGAGGCCGCGGCGGTGCGCGCCGAGGACGCCGCCGGCCGGCCGCTGCGCGGCAACGGCGGTTACGCGCTGGCGAGCTGGTCGCCGAGCGGGCATGCGCGCAGCTACAGGAACGGCAGCGTCGGCGCACCGTCGCCCGGCGACGGCACGGCCTGGGAACTGTTCGTCCGCTACGGCGCGCTGGACCTGGATTCACCCGTCGCGCGCGGCGGCCGTCAGTCCGACTGGAGCTTCGGCGCGACCTGGTACGCCGGCCGCCACGTCCGGGCGATGGCCAACTACGTCGTCGCGTCCAGCCGCCGCCGCGGCGTCGAGGACGACCCGCGCCTGCTGCAGGTGCGCCTGCAGCTGGCGTTCTGACCGGCTCGCCGCACGACCGCGCGCCGCCGCTCGGGCCGCAACAGAAGAAAGCCCGCAGGCACCGGCATGGTCCGGTCGAGCCTGCGGGCGCGGGAGCGGCCGGCCACGGCCGGGCCGGCCTGGAAGCGCGGGCAAGCCGGGGCCCGCGCCGGGGTGGGCGTCACGCGTTCACAGCGAGAAGTCCAGGCGCACCTTGCCCTTGCCGCCGCCGGGGGCGAATTCCCACTGCTTGACCGCGCGCACCGCCGACTGCTCGAACACGCGCGCCGGCCTGGCGTTGACCACCGAGACGCTGGTGACCTTGCCGGCGGGATCGACGGTGAACTCGACCTCGACGAAGCCCTGGGTGCCGGCGCGGGCGGCCTCCGGCGGGTACTGCGGTTCGACCCGCTTGATCGGCTTGAGGTCGGCCGAGGCCGGCGCGGCGAAGGACAGCGCCAGCGCGGCCAGGCCGGCGGCGAGAAGAAGGGAACGGCGCATATGAGCTCCTTGGAAGTGGTGTCGGGGAGACACCGCGGAGATCGGCCGCGCGCGCGGGATCTTTAGCCCCGGCCAAGCCGTCCGCGGCTAAAGAATCGCCACCCCATGCCGATGCAACGGAAGTCGAGACCCGCCCCCGGGTCCGTTCCGTTAGCGAGGCCCCATGTCCGTCCGTGCCCACCCCTCATTGCTGGACCGCCTTCTGCTCCCCGCCACCGGCCTGATGGCCCGCCTGCGCTTCGGCCAGAAGGCGATGCTGATCGGCGCCGCCTTCGTGCTGGCCTGCGCCGTACTGGCCGGCATCATCCTGGTCCGCGCCACCGACCAGCTCGACGCCGCGCGCGCGCAGCAGGCCGCGATCGCCGGCGTCAACCGCCTGCAGCGGGCGATGCTGGCGATGCAGGCGCACGAGCAGCTGACCGTGCGCCGCTTCGCCAAGGACGAGGTGGCGGACGCCGAGCTGCGCAAGACCGCCGCCGCGGTCGACGCCGAGCTGCGCGCGCTCGCCGCCTGGCAGGCGCAGGCGTTGCCCGATCCGGGGCTGCAGAAGGGCGTGGCCGCGGTCCGCGAAGCCTGGGCCCAGGCGGCGGCCGACCACCCCGACGTGCTCACCGCGGTGACCGCGCACGACCAGGCGATCCGCCGCGCCGGCGAAGCGATGGGCCTGCTGTCCAACGCCAGCGGCCTGGGCCAGGCGCAGAACGCGGCGGTGCTGTACATCGGCCGCGCCGCCAGCGAATGGCTGCCGACCCTGGCCGAGTACACCTCGCAGCAGGGCGTGGTCGCGCTGCGCGTGCTCGGCGACGGCGCGATCTGGGTCGACGACCGCACCGGCCTGGCGGTGTCGCGCAACATGCAGCAGTACGTGCGCAGCCGCGCCGAGCTGGAACTGCACGATGCCGAGCGCGAGATGGCTTCGCTGAAGCGGAGCATGGGCGAACCGTTCCGCAAGGCGCTGGACGCGCTGGCCAAGCAGAACGAAGCGATCCAGGCCCACGTGCTCGACGCCGAGACGCCGGTGCTGCCGGTCAAGACCATGGCCGCGCGCGTGGAGGCCGCGCGCCAGGCGCTGGGCGCGGCGATGGCCGCGGCCAACGCCTCGCTGCACACCGCCGCCGCCGCCGAGATCGACCGCCTGCAGCGGCGCACCGTGGTGACGCTGGGCGTGTGCGTGCTGGTGCTGCTGCTGGTGGCCTACCTGTTCCTCGGCTTCAGCCGCGCGATGCGCGCCGCGATGGGCGAGGCCAACCGCGTCGCCCGGCAGATCGCCGACGGCAGGCTCGACAACGCCATCGTGATCCAGGGCCGCGACGAGCTCGCCGACCTGCTCGGCTCGATGCGGCAGATGCAGGCCCAGCTGCGCGACAAGCTGGAGGAGGAGCGCCGCATCGCCGACGAGAACCTGCGCGTGCGCACCGCGCTCGACAACGTCGGCAGCAACGTGATGATCGCCGACAACGAGCGCCGCATCGTCTACCTCAACAACGCCATCCAGCGGATGCTGGCCGAGGCCGAGGCGGACATGCGCCAGGAGCTGCCGCAGTTCGAGGCCGCGCGCGTGCTCGGCGGCAACATGGACATGTTCCACAAGAACCCGGAACACGTCCGCCGCCTGCTGGAGTCGCTGCGCGAGCACTACGCCACGCGGATGCGGGTGGGCGGGCGCACCTTCGCCCTGTCCGCCTCGCCGATCATCGACCGCGCCGGCGAGCGCCTCGGCTCGGTGGTGGAATGGCGCGACATCACCGCCGAGGTGGCGGTCGAGGCGGAGATCGCCGAGATCGTCCAGGCGGCGGTGGACGGCGACTTCAGCCGCCGCATCGGCGTGGCCGGCAAGCAGGGCTTCTTCCTGCAACTGGCCGAGGGCATCAACCAGCTGCTCGAATCCAACGCCTCGGCGATGGACGACATCGTCCGCGTGCTGTCGGCGCTGGCGCAGGGCGACCTCACCCAGACCATCGAGACCGAATACCGCGGCACCCTGGCCAAGATGCGCGACGACATGAACGCCACGGTCGCGCAG
Source organism: Vulcaniibacterium tengchongense (assembly GCF_003814555.1). Lineage (GTDB taxonomy): Bacteria > Pseudomonadota > Gammaproteobacteria > Xanthomonadales > Xanthomonadaceae > Vulcaniibacterium > Vulcaniibacterium tengchongense. Next base: position 164 of record NZ_RKQN01000012.1, on the reverse strand, counting down.
CTGGCGCAGATCGTCGGCCAGATCCGCGAAGGCTCCGACGCGATCAGCGCCGCCGCCGCCGAGATCGCCGCCGGCAACGGCGACCTGTCCCAGCGCACCGAGCAGCAGGCCGCCTCGCTCGAGGAAACCGCCTCCTCGATGGAGGAGCTCACCTCCACCGTCAG
>NZ_RKQN01000011.1:0-2500 GCF_003814555.1 Vulcaniibacterium tengchongense | reverse complement strand
CGGGTGCTAACGTCCGTCGTGAAAAGGGAAACAACCCAGACCCACAGCTAAGGTCCCAAATTTCGTGCTAAGTGGAAAACGATGTGGGAAGGCACAGACAGCCAGGAGGTTGGCTTAGAAGCAGCCACCCTTTAAAGAAAGCGTAATAGCTCACTGGTCGAGTCGGCCTGCGCGGAAGATTTAACGGGGCTAAGCACGGAACCGAAGCTTGGGGTGCATGCTTTGCATGCGCGGTAGAGGAGCGTTCCGTACGCCTGCGAAGGTGGATCGAGAGGTCCGCTGGAGGTATCGGAAGTGCGAATGCTGACATGAGTAACGATAATGCGGGTGAAAACCCCGCACGCCGAAAGCCCAAGGTTTCCTTGCGCAACGTCAATCGGCGCAGGGTGAGTCGGCCCCTAAGGCGAGGCTGAAAAGCGTAGTCGATGGGAAGCTGGTTAATATTCCAGCACCTCGCGTAAGTGCGATGGAGGGACGGAGAAGGGTAGGTGTACCGGGCGTTGGTTGTCCCGGGGAAAGGCGGTAGGCGGTGACCTTAGGCAAATCCGGGGTCACATACGCCGAGCACCGAGACGAGCCCATTCGGGCGAAGTCACTGATCCCACGCTTCCAGGAAAAGCTCCTAAGCTTCAGCTTACGCAGACCGTACCGTAAACCGACACAGGTGGGCAGGATGAGAATTCTCAGGCGCTTGAGAGAACTCGGGTGAAGGAACTAGGCAACATGGCACCGTAACTTCGGGAGAAGGTGCGCCCTTTCTGGTGGCTCCGTGCGGAGCTGGGCTGGGAAGGGCCGCAGTGACCAGGCCGCTGCGACTGTTTATCAAAAACACAGCACTCTGCAAACACGAAAGTGGACGTATAGGGTGTGACGCCTGCCCGGTGCCGGAAGGTTAATTGATGGGGTCAGCCGCAAGGCGAAGCTCTTGATCGAAGCCCCGGTAAACGGCGGCCGTAACTATAACGGTCCTAAGGTAGCGAAATTCCTTGTCGGGTAAGTTCCGACCTGCACGAATGGCGTAACGACAGCGGCGCTGTCTCCACCCGAGACTCAGTGAAATTGAAATCGCTGTGAAGATGCAGCGTTCCCGCGGCAAGACGGAAAGACCCCGTGAACCTTTACTACAGCTTTACACTGAACGTTGAGTTCGTCTGTGTAGGATAGGTGGGAGGCTACGAAGCGCAGGCGCCAGCTTGCGTGGAGCCAACCTTGAAATACCACCCTGATGTGCTTGACGTTCTAACCTGGGCCCGTGATCCGGGTCGGGGACCGTGTATGGTGGGTAGTTTGACTGGGGCGGTCTCCTCCCAAAGCGTAACGGAGGAGCACGAAGGTACGCTCAGCGCGGTCGGACATCGCGCACTGTGTGCAAAGGCATAAGCGTGCTTGACTGCAAGATCGACGGATCAAGCAGGTACGAAAGTAGGTCTTAGTGATCCGGTGGTTCTGTATGGAAGGGCCATCGCTCAACGGATAAAAGGTACTCCGGGGATAACAGGCTGATACCGCCCAAGAGTTCATATCGACGGCGGTGTTTGGCACCTCGATGTCGGCTCATCACATCCTGGGGCTGTAGTCGGTCCCAAGGGTATGGCTGTTCGCCATTTAAAGTGGTACGCGAGCTGGGTTCAGAACGTCGTGAGACAGTTCGGTCCCTATCTGTCGTGGGCGTTGGAGATTTGAGAGGGGCTGCTCCTAGTACGAGAGGACCGGAGTGGACGAACCTCTGGTGTGCCGGTTGTCCTGCCAAGGGCATTGCCGGGTAGCTATGTTCGGAAGCGATAACCGCTGAAAGCATCTAAGCGGGAAGCGCGCCTCAAGATGAGATCTCCCGGGAGCTCGACTCCCCTGAAGGAACCATCAAGACCAGGTGGTGGATAGGCAGGGTGTGTAAGCGCAGCAATGCGTTGAGCTAACCTGTACTAATGATCCGTGCGGCTTGACCATATAACCTCAAGTGGCTTCGGGCCTGAAACCCGAACCCCTTAGCCCTCGACACACGTCGGGCATTCACTCCAACCTCGCTACTTCCCACCCCATGAGAGCGTGTGCGCGACGCAGTCCCGGCCCCGCCGCCTGCCCCCGCGACCCTCCACCCTCTCCCTGGTGACCATAGCTGTGTGGAACCACCCGATCCCATTCCGAACTCGGAAGTGAAACGCACACGCGCCGATGGTAGTGTGGCTCAAGCCATGCAAGAGTAGGTCATCGCCAGGGGCTTTACCCCGAAGGCCGGTTCCGCAAGGAGCCGGCCTTCTTCTTTTGGCCTGCCCACGCCGCCGGGCACCGCCTGCGACTGGCCCCGACAGCACCGGCTGCCTGGCGCGCGGCGGCAAGGCGGCATCGCCGTTCCGCGTCGCGGCGGACGGCGCGAACGGAGCTTGCGGGAGCGCGTTCCCAGCGGGCGGGAAACGGTTGCGCGGGTTTCCTAGGCCAGGCGGCCGTTCGCGGGCGTTTTCCGCGCGTCGGGACCGCCGGCGCCGGATCGCTCCGCGCCCGG
>NZ_RKQN01000010.1 GCF_003814555.1 Vulcaniibacterium tengchongense | reverse complement strand
AGCGCCGCCGTCAGCGTCGTCTTGCCGTGGTCCACGTGACCGATCGTGCCCACGTTCACGTGCGGCTTGGTGCGCTCGAATTTACCCTTGGCCATTGTCGTCTCTCTTCAAAGTGCTGGGATTGGGATTGAGGGGCGGAACCCGGGCCGGCGCGATCCGCACCGGCCCCGGGCCTCCGACTCGGCCTTTAAGCCTTCTTGATCACCGCCTCGGCGATGTTGGCCGGGGCTTCGGCGTAGTGGTCGAACTCCATGGTGAAGGTCGCGCGGCCCTGCGACATCGAGCGCAGGGTGGTCGCGTAGCCGAACATCTCGCCGAGCGGAATCATCGCGTTGATGACCTTGCCCGACGGGCTGTCGTCCTGGCCCTGCAGGATGCCGCGGCGCCGGCTCACGTCGCCCATCACGTCGCCGAGGTACTCCTCGGGGGTGACGATCTCGACCTTCATGATCGGCTCGAGCAGGACCGGGCTGGCCTTCATGAAGCCTTCCTTGAAGGCCATCGAGCCGGCGATCTTGAACGCCATTTCCGACGAGTCGACCTCGTGGTACGAACCGTCGACCAGGCGGACCTTGACGTCGACGACCGGATAGCCGGCCATCACGCCATTGGCCGCGGCTTCCTGGATGCCCTTGTCCACCGCCGGGATGTACTCCTTCGGGATCACGCCGCCGACGATGGCGTTCTCGAATTCGTAGCCCTTACCTTCCTCGTTCGGCGACATCTCGATCCAGACGTGGCCGAACTGGCCCTTGCCGCCGGACTGGCGCACGAACTTGCCTTCGACCTTGACCGGCTTGCGGATGGTCTCGCGGTACGCGACCTGCGGCTTGCCGACGTTGGCCTCGACGTTGAACTCGCGCCGCATGCGGTCGACGATGATCTCGAGGTGCAGCTCGCCCATGCCGGCGATGATGGTCTGGCCGGATTCCTCGTCGGTGCGCACGCGGAAGCTGGGGTCTTCCTGCGCCAGGCGGCTCAGGGCCACGCCCATCTTCTCCTGGTCCGACTTGGTCTTCGGCTCGACCGCCATGTGGATCACCGGCTCCGGGAACGTCATCCGCTCCAAGGTGATGACATGGTCCTGCGCGCACAGCGTGTCGCCGGTGGTGACGTCCTTCAGGCCGACCGCGGCGGCGATGTCGCCGGCGCGCACTTCCTTGATCTCGTCGCGCTGGTTGGCGTGCATCTGCAGGATGCGGCCGATGCGCTCCTTCTTGCTCTTGACCGGGTTGTAGACCTGGTCGCCGGCGCTCAGCACGCCCGAGTAGACGCGGAAGAACGTCAGCGAGCCGACGAACGGGTCGGTCATGATCTTGAACGCCAGCGCCGAGAACGGCTCGTTGTCCGAGGCCTTGCGGCTGGCCGGCTGCTCGTTGTCGTCGATGCCCTGCACCGGCGGGCGGTCCACCGGCGACGGCAGCAGCTGGATCACGGCGTCCAGCATCGCCTGCACGCCCTTGTTCTTGAACGCGGTGCCGCAGAACACCGGCACGATCTCGGTCTTGATCGTGCGCGCGCGGATGCCGGCGATCACCTCGGGCTCGGACAGGTCGCCATCGTTGAGGTACTTGTCCATCAGCTCCTCGGACGCCTCGGCGGCGGCCTCGACCATGAAGCTGCGCGCTTCCTCGGCCTTGGCCTGCAGCTCGGCGGGGATGTCGCGGTACTCGAACTTGGTGCCCTGCGAGGCCGGATCCCAGTGGATCGCCTTCATCTTGACCAGGTCGATCACGCCCTCGAAGTTGTCCTCGGCGCCGATCGGCACCTGCATCGGCACCGCGTAGGCGCCCAGGCGCGACTTCAGCTGCTCGACGACCTTCTCGAAGTTGGCGCCAGTGCGGTCCATCTTGTTGACGAAGGCCATGCGCGGCACGGCGTACTTGTTCGCCTGGCGCCACACGGTCTCGGACTGCGGCTGCACGCCGCCGACCGCGCACAGCACGAACACCGCGCCGTCGAGCACGCGCAGCGAGCGCTCCACCTCGATGGTGAAGTCGACGTGGCCCGGGGTATCGATGATGTTGAACCGATGCTCCGGGAAGTTGTGGTCCATGCCCTTCCAGAAGCAGGTGGTCGCCGCGGACGTGATGGTGATGCCGCGCTCCTGCTCCTGCTCCATCCAGTCCATCGTCGCGGCGCCTTCGTGCACTTCGCCGAGCTTGTGGTTGACGCCGGTGTAGAACAGGATGCGTTCGGTCGTGGTGGTCTTGCCGGCATCGATGTGGGCCATGATGCCGAAGTTGCGGTAACGCTCGATGGGAGTGGTGCGAGCCACGGGACCCTCTCGTAAGTTTTCGAATTCCAGATGGCCGGACGCCGCCCCAGGGGCGGCTTCCGGGTCGCATGGCGGTTTCGCCGCCGCGGCGGCGCCGGACCGGCGCCGTGCGAGGCCCCGTTGCCGGGGCGCTCAGATCACCAGCGGTAGTGAGCGAAGGCCTTGTTCGCTTCCGCCATGCGGTGGGTTTCTTCGCGCTTCTTGATCGCGCCGCCGCGGTTTTCCGAGGCGTCGATCAGCTCGGCGGCGAGCTTGCGCGGCATGCCGTTCTCGCCGCGCTTGCGCGCCGACTCGATCAGCCAACGCATCGCCAGCGCCATGCGGCGCGAGGCGCGCACTTCGACCGGCACCTGGTAGGTGGCGCCGCCGACGCGGCGCGACTTCACTTCGACCGCCGGGGCGACGTTGCCCAGCGCCTTCTCGACCAACTCGAGGGCATTGGCGTTCTTCTCGCCGATGACGTCCATCGCGCCGTAGACGATCTTCTCGGCGACGGACTTCTTGCCGCTCTGCATGACCATATTGATGAAGCGCGCGATCGTCTCGCTGCCGTGCTTGGGATCCGGCAGGATCGAGCGCTGAGGGGCGGAACCTTTACGCGACATGGTGCGTACCTATCCTTTCGTTATCTCGTACGGCGGCCTGGACCGGCCGGTTAGGACTTCGGGCGCTTGGCGCCGTACTTGGAGCGGCCCTGGCGGCGCTTGGCGACGCCGGCGGCGTCGAGCGCACCGCGCACGGTGTGATAGCGCACGCCTGGCAGGTCCTTGACGCGGCCGCCGCGGATCAGCACCACCGAGTGCTCCTGCAGGTTGTGGGTCTCGCCGCCGATGTACGAGATGACCTCGTAACCGTTGGTCAGGCGCACCTTGGCCACCTTGCGCAGCGCCGAGTTCGGCTTCTTCGGGGTGGTGGTGTAGACACGGGTGCAAACGCCACGACGCTGCGGGCAGTTCGCCAGCGCCGGCGAGGCGCTCTTGTAGGTGGTCGCTTGCCGCGGCTTGCGGACCAGCTGATTGATCGTCGCCATCTGGAGCTCTTTGGTGAAAGGCCGCGAGGCCCTTGCGTGAAAAGACGAACGGCAGGCCGAATGCACCCGGCATACCGAGACGAAAAAGTATAGCCCGCGCTCGACGCCACCGTCAACGCGGACTAAACCGAAAGCCCGGGCCGGCCGCCGGAGGGGCGGCGGCCCGGTGCATGCTGCGATCCCGCCCTCCTGGGCCGAACACGAGGCGCTCCCTGCGCCTCATTTCGTGATCTGGACGGCCTCGCGGGGAGGCCGTCGAAAGTGACGCGGCAGCGTAGCTCAGCTCGCGTCGGTTTGCTCGGCCTCGGCCGGGGTTTCCGTGCCTTCGCCGCCCTCGCCGGCCAGGGTCGCCAGCTCGGACTCGGTCAGGCCGGTGGCGCCGCGGCGGCGCTTGGTGTGGTAGGCCAGGCCCGTGCCCGCCGGGATCAGCCGGCCGACGATCACGTTCTCCTTCAGGCCGCGCAGGTTGTCGCGGGTGCCGCGGACGGCCGCCTCGGTCAGTACGCGGGTGGTCTCCTGGAAGGAGGCCGCGGAGATGAACGACTCGGTCGCCAGCGAGGCCTTGGTGATGCCCAGCAGCACCGGCTCGAACTTCGCCGGGATCTCGTTGCGGGCCTCCAGGCGCGCGTTCTCCTCGAGCACGCGCTGGCGCTCGACCTGCTCGCCGTTGAGGAACTTGCTGTCACCGGCGTCGGTGATCTCGACCTTGCGCAGCATCTGGCGAATGATCACCTCGATGTGCTTGTCGTTGATCTTCACGCCCTGCAGGCGATACACGTCCTGGATCTCCTTGACCAGGTACGCCGCCAGCGGCTCCACGCCGAGCAGGCGCAGGATGTCCTGCGGCGCGGGCTCGCCGTCCACGATGGTCTCGCCCTTCTCCACGTGCTCGCCTTCGAACACGATGATCTGGCGGTACTTCGGGATCAGCTCCTCGTGCTCGCCGCCGTCGGCGTCCTTGATGATCAGGCGCTGCTTGCCCTTGGTGTCCTTGCCGAAGCTGACCACGCCCGAGCGCTCGGCCAGGATCGCCGGGTCCTTGGGCTTGCGCGCCTCGAACAGGTCGGCGACGCGCGGCAGACCGCCGGTGATGTCGCGGGTCTTGGAGGCCTCCTGCGGGATCTTGGCGACCACGTCGCCCACGCCGACCGGCGCGCCGTCCTGCAGGTTCACGATCGAGCGCGGCGGCAGCAGGTACTGCGCCGGCAGGTCGGTACCCGGGATGGTCAGGTCCTTGCCGTTCTTGTCGACGATGCGGACGATCGGACGCAGGTCCTTGCCCTGCGAGCCGCGGCGCTTCGGATCGGTGATCTCGCGCGAGGCCAGGCCGGTGAGCTCGTCGGTCTTCTCGATGACGGTGACGCCGTCGACGAAGTCGACGAAGCGGACGAAGCCGGCCACTTCCGACACGATCGGGTGGTTGTGCGGATCCCAGTTCGCGACCTGCTGGCCGGCCTTGACCGCGTCGCCGTCGCGCACGGTGATGGTCGCGCCGTACGGCAGCTTGTAGCGCTCGCGCTCGCGGCCGTGGGCGTCGAGCACCGAGACTTCGCCCGAGCGCGACACCGCGACCAGGTGGCCGCTGGCGTGGTCGACGTGCTTGAGGTTGTTGAACTTGACCGTACCGGTGGTCTTGACCGTGACGTTGTCGATCGCCGCCGCGCGCGAGGCCGCGCCGCCGATGTGGAACGTACGCATGGTCAGCTGCGTGCCCGGCTCGCCGATCGACTGCGCGGCGACCACGCCGACCGCCTCGCCGAGGTTGACCAGGTGGCCGCGGCCGAGGTCGCGGCCGTAGCAGTGCGCGCACACGCCGAAGGCGCTTTCGCAGGTGATGGTCGAGCGGACCTTGATCGACTGCACGCCGGCGTCGTCCAGCTTCTGCACCCACTGCTCGTCGAGCAGGGTGTTGCGGCGGACGATGGGCTCGTCGTCGTTGCCCGGCAGGTACACGTCCTCGGCCACGATCCGGCCGAGCACGCGGTCGCGCAGCGGCTCGACCACGTCGCCGCCTTCCACGATCGGGGTCATGGTCAGGCCGTCGAGCGTGCCGCAGTCGTTCTCGGTGATCACCACGTCCTGGGCCACGTCGACCAGGCGGCGGGTCAGGTAACCCGAGTTCGCGGTCTTCAGCGCGGTGTCCGCCAGGCCCTTGCGGGCGCCGTGGGTCGAGATGAAGTACTGCAGGACGTTCAGGCCTTCGCGGAAGTTCGCGGTGATCGGGGTCTCGATGATCGAGCCGTCCGGCTTAGCCATCAGGCCGCGCATACCGGCCAGCTGGCGGATCTGCGCCTGGCTGCCGCGCGCGCCCGAGTCGGCCATGATGTAGATCGAGTTCATCGACTTCTGCTCGATGACCTCGCCCTTGGCGTTCTCGACCTTGTCGGTGCCGATCGCGTCCATCATCGCCTTGGCCACGCGCTCGTTGGTGCGCGACCAGATGTCGACCACCTTGTTGTAGCGCTCGCCGGCGGTGACCAGGCCCGACTGGTACTGCTCCTGGATCTCCAGCACCTCGGCCTCGGCCTCGGCCAGGATGTCCTTCTTCTCGGCCGGGATGATCATGTCGTCGATGCCGATCGAGACGCCGGCGCGCGTGGCGAACGCGAAGCCGGTGTACATCAGCTTGTCGGCGAACACGACCGTGTCCTTCAGGCCGAGCATGCGGTAGCAGGAGTTGATCAGGCGGCTGATGGCCTTCTTGGTCAGCTCGGTGTTGACCAGGGCGAACGGCAGGCCTTCCGGCAGGATCTCGCGCAGCAGCGCGCGGCCGACCGTGGTGTCCACGATCGAGCTCTTCTCCTCGGCCACGCCGTTGTCGCCCTTGACCGCCTCGGTGATGCGCACCTTGACCTTGGCGTGCAGCTCGACCACGCGGTTGTCGTAGGCGCGCTTCACCTCGGCCACGTTGGCGAACACCATGCCCTCGCCTTTCTTGTTCTCCAGGGCGCGGGTCATGTAGTACAGGCCGAGCACCACGTCCTGCGACGGCACGATGATCGGCTCGCCGTTCGCCGGCGAGAGGATGTTGTTCGACGCCATCATCAGCGCGCGCGCCTCCAGCTGGGCCTCGAGGCTCAGCGGGACGTGCACGGCCATCTGGTCGCCGTCGAAGTCGGCGTTGAACGCGGTGCAGACCAGCGGGTGCAGCTGGATCGCCTTGCCTTCGATCAGCACCGGCTCGAACGCCTGGATGCCGAGGCGGTGCAGGGTCGGCGCGCGGTTCAGCAGCACCGGATGCTCGCGGATCACCTCCTCGAGGATGTCCCACACTTCCGCCTCTTCGCGCTCGACCAGCTTCTTGGCGGCCTTGATCGTGGTGGCCAGGCCGCGGCGCTGCAGCTTGGCGAAGATGAACGGCTTGAACAGCTCCAGCGCCATCTTCTTCGGCAGGCCGCACTCGTGCAGGCGCAGGGTCGGGCCGACCACGATGACCGAACGGCCGGAGTAGTCCACGCGCTTGCCGAGCAGGTTCTGGCGGAAGCGGCCCTGCTTGCCCTTGATCATGTCGGCCAGCGACTTGAGCGGGCGCTTGTTGGTGCCGGTGATGGCGCGGCCGCGGCGGCCGTTGTCCATCAGTGCGTCCACCGACTCCTGCAGCATGCGCTTCTCGTTGCGCACGATGATGTCCGGCGCGTTCAGCTCGAGCAGGCGGCGCAGGCGGTTGTTGCGGTTGATGACGCGGCGGTACAGGTCGTTGAGGTCGGAGGTCGCGAAGCGGCCGCCGTCCAGCGGCACCAGCGGGCGCAGGTCCGGCGGCAGCACCGGCAGCACGGTCAGCACCATCCACTCCGGACGGTTGCCGGACTCGAGGAAGGCCTCGACCAGCTTGATGCGCTTGGTCAGGCGCTTGAGCTTGGTCTCGCTGTTGGTGGAGGCGATCTCCTCCTTCAGCTTCACCATCTCGGCCTGCAGGTCGATCGTGCGCAGCAGCTCGTAGACGGCCTCGGCGCCCATCGACGCCTCGAAGTCGTCGCCGTGCTCCTGGCGCGCCTGCAGGTACTGCTCCTCGGTGAGCAGGCTGCCGCGCTCGAGCGGGGTCAGGCCCGGCTCGGTGACCACGTAGGCCTCGAAGTACAGGATGCGCTCGATGTCGCGCAGGGTCATGTCCAGCATCAGGCCGATGCGGGACGGCAGCGACTTCAGGAACCAGATGTGCGCGACCGGGCTGGCCAGGTCGATGTGGCCCATGCGCTCGCGGCGCACCTTGGCCAAGGTGACCTCGGTGCCGCACTTCTCGCAGACCACGCCGCGGTGCTTCATGCGCTTGTACTTGCCGCACAGGCACTCGTAGTCCTTGATCGGGCCGAAGATGGCGGCGCAGAACAGGCCGTCGCGCTCCGGCTTGAAGGTGCGGTAGTTGATCGTTTCCGGCTTCTTGACCTCGCCGTAGGACCAGGAGCGGATCAGGTCCGGCGAAGCGAGGCCGATCTTGATCGCGTCGAAGTCGATCGTGGTCCGCTGCTGGTTGAAGAGGTTGAGCAGGTCTTTCATTGGATTCTCCGGGATTCGGGATTCGAGATTCGAGATTCGTCAGAGCGGGAGCCGCGCCCGCGGCGCGGCCGCCCGTCCATCCCGAACTCAGTTCTCCTCGAGTTCCATGTTGATCGCGAGCGAGCGGATTTCCTTGACCAGCACGTTGAAGGACTCCGGCATGCCGGCGACCATCTCGTACTCGCCGTCGACGATGTTCTTGTACATCTGGTTGCGGCCCTGCACGTCGTCGGACTTCACCGTCAGCATTTCCTGCAGGGTGTAGGCCGCGCCGTAGGCTTCCAGCGCCCAGACTTCCATCTCGCCGAAGCGCTGGCCGCCGAACTGCGCCTTGCCGCCCAGCGGCTGCTGGGTGACGAGCGAGTACGGGCCGGTCGAGCGCGCGTGCATCTTGTCGTCGACCAGGTGGTTCAGCTTCAGCATGTGCATGTAGCCGACCGTGACCGGCCGCTCGAACGCCTCGCCGGTGCGGCCGTCGTACAGCGTGGTCTGCCCGCCGGTCGGCAGTTCGGCGAGCTCGAGCATGCGCTTGATCTCGGCCTCGGTCGCGCCGTCGAACACCGGGGTGGCCATCGGCACGCCGTCGGTCAGGTTCCTGGCCAGGTTGACCAGCTCCTCGTCGCTGAACTGCGACAGGTCGACGCGCTCGCCGTGCAGCTTGCTGTCGTGGTTGTAGATCTGGTCGAGGAACGCGCGCAGCTCGGCCACGTTCTGTTGCGCCTCCAGCATGCGCTGGATCTTCTGGCCCAGGCCCTTGGCGGCCCAGCCCAGGTGCACCTCGAGGATCTGGCCGATGTTCATGCGGCTCGGCACGCCCAGCGGGTTCAGCACGATGTCGACGGTGGTGCCGTCGGCCATGTACGGCATGTCCTCGACCGGGACGATCGTCGAGACCACGCCCTTGTTGCCGTGGCGGCCGGCCATCTTGTCGCCGGGCTGGATGCGGCGCTTCACCGCCAGGAACACCTTGACCATCTTCAACACGCCCGGCGCGAGGTCGTCGCCCTGGGTGATCTTGGCGCGCTTGTCGGCGAAGCGCTTCTCGAACTCGGCCTTGTGCGCCTCGATCTGCTTCTGCGCGCGCTCGATCGCCTCGACCGCCTCCTCGTCCTTCATGCGCAGCGAGAACCAGTCCTTCTTCGGCAGGCTGTCCAGCACCAGCGAGGTGACCGTATCGCCCTTCTTCAGGCCCGGGCCGCCGTTGGCGACCTTGCCGACCAGCTGCGAACGCAGGCGGTCGTAGATCGCGGCCTCGAGGATGCGGAACTGGTCGTCGAAGTCCTTCTTGACCCGGCGGATCTCGCTTTCCTCGATCTGCTTGGCGCGCTTGTCCTTCTCGATGCCGTCGCGGGTGAACACCTGCACGTCGATGACGGTGCCGTCCATGCCCGGGGGCACGCGCAGCGAGCTGTCCTTAACGTCCGAGGCCTTCTCGCCGAAGATCGCGCGCAGCAGCTTCTCTTCCGGCGTCAGCTGCGACTCGCCCTTCGGCGTGACCTTGCCGACCAGGATGTCGCCGGCGCGCACCTCGGCGCCGATGTACACCACGCCCGACTCGTCGAGGCGGTTCAGCGCCTGCTCGGACACGTTCGGGATGTCGGCGGAGATCTCCTCCGGCCCCAGCTTGGTGTCGCGGGCGACGCAGGTCAGCTCCTCGATGTGGATCGTGGTGTAGCGGTCCTCCTTGACCACGCGCTCGGAGAGCAGGATCGAGTCTTCGAAGTTGTAGCCGTTCCACGGCATGAACGCGACCAGCATGTTCTGGCCGAGCGCGAGCTCGCCGATGTCGGTCGACGGGCCGTCGGCCAGCACGTCGCCGCGCTCGACGCGGTCGCCCACGTTCACCAGCGGACGCTGGTTGATGCACGTGTTCTGGTTGGAGCGGGTGTACTTGACCAGGGAGTAGATGTCGACGCCCGCGTCGGTCTCGCCGGAGATCTCGCTCTCGTTGACCTTGACCACGATGCGGCCGGCGTCGACCTGCTCGACCGTGCCGCCGCGGCGGGCGTTCACGGTCACGCCGGAGTCGCGCGCCACGGCCCGCTCGATGCCGGTGCCGACCAGCGGCTTCTGCGCGCGCAGCGTCGGCACGGCCTGGCGCTGCATGTTCGCGCCCATCAGCGCGCGGTTGGCGTCGTCGTGCTCGAGGAACGGCACCAGCGCCGCCGCCACCGACACGGTCTGCATCGGCGAGACGTCCATGTAGTGGATCTCGCTCGGCGGGCGCAGCATCGACTCGCCCTGGTAGCGGCAGGCGACGAACTGGGCGGTGATGTTGCCCTTCTCGTCCTGCGGCGCGTTGGCCTGGGCGATGACGTACTCGTTCTCCTCGATCGCCGACAGGTACTCGACCTCGTCGGTGACCTTGCCGTCCACGACCTTGCGGTACGGCGTCTCGAGGAAGCCGTACTTGTTGGTGCGGGCGAACACCGCCAGCGAGTTGATCAGGCCGATGTTCGGGCCTTCCGGCGTCTCGATGGTGCAGACGCGGCCGTAGTGGGTCGGGTGCACGTCGCGCACCTCGAAGCCGGCGCGCTCGCGGGTCAGGCCGCCCGGGCCGAGCGCGGAGACGCGGCGCTTGTGGGTGACCTCCGACAGCGGGTTGTTCTGGTCCATGAACTGCGACAGCTGCGAGGAGCCGAAGAACTCCTTGATCGCGGCCGCCACCGGCTTGGCGTTGATCAGCTCCTGCGGGGTCAGGCCCTCGGACTCGGCCATCGACAGGCGCTCCTTGACCGCGCGCTCGACGCGGACCAGGCCGACGCGGAACACGTTCTCGGCCATTTCGCCGACCGAACGCACGCGGCGGTTGCCCAAGTGGTCGATGTCGTCCACGGTGCCGCGGCCGTTGCGGATCTCGCACAGCACGCGGATCACGTCGAGGATGTCGGAGCTGGCGCCGCACGTCTCGCGCATGCGCACGGACTCGTCGTCCTTGCGCTCGGCGAAGTACTTGGCGTCGTACAGCACCGGCGCGCCCTCGGTCTCCTTGCGGCCGAGGCGGCGGTTGAACTTCATCCGGCCCACGGCCGAGAGGTCGTAGCGCTCGAAGGTGAAGAACAGGTTGTGGAACAGGTTCTGCGCGGCGTCCTTGGTCGGCGGCTCGCCCGGGCGCATCATGCGGTAGATCTCGACCAGCGCTTCCAGCTGGGTGCGGGTCGGGTCGATGCGCAGGGTGTGCGAGATGTAGGCGCCGCGGTCGAGGTCGTTCACCCACAGGGTGCCGACGGTCTCGATGCCGGCCTTGCGGAACTTGGCCAGCTGCTCGTCGCTGATCTCGTCGTTGGCCGCGGCCAGCAGCTCGCCGGTGGCCGGGTCGACCACGTCGTGGGCGAGGATGCGGCCGAGCAGGTACTCGTCCGGCACCGCCAGCGCGGCGATGCCCGACTGCTCGAGCTGCTTGACGTGGCGCGCGGTGATGCGGCGGCCGGCCTCGACGATCACGCGCTCGCCGTCGGACAGGTCGAAGTTCAGGGTCTCGCCGCGCAGGCGCTCCGGCACCAGCTCGAGCTGCACGCCTTCCTTCGGATCGATGTGGAAGGTGTTGATCTCGAAGAACTCGCGCAGCATCTCCTCGTTCGTGTAGCCGAGCGCGCGCAGCAGCACCGTGACCGGCAGCTTGCGGCGGCGGTCGATGCGGGTGAACAGCGCGTCCTTCGGGTCGAACTCGAAGTCCAGCCAGGAGCCGCGGTAGGGGATGATGCGGGCGCTGTACAGCAGCTTGCCCGAGCTGTGGGTCTTGCCGCGGTCGTGGTCGAAGAACACGCCCGGCGAGCGGTGCAGCTGCGAGACGATGACGCGCTCGGTGCCGTTGACGATGAAGGTGCCGTTCTCGGTCATGAGCGGGATCTCGCCCATGTAGACCTCTTGCTCCTTCACGTACTTGATCGCCTTGGTCGACGACTCGCGGTCGTAGATCACCAGGCGCACGGTCACGCGCAACGGCGCGCCGTAGGACAGGCCGCGGTTGCGGCACTCGCGCTCGTCGAACGCCGGCTCGCCGAGCTTGTAGCCGACGTACTCCAGCGCGGCGTTGCCGCTGTAGCTGACGATCGGGAACACCGACTTCAGCGCCGCGTGCAGGCCCTTGTCCTCACGCTTGGAGGGTTCGACGTTCTCCTGCAGGAATTCGCGGTAGGAGTCGACCTGGATCGCGAGCAGGAACGGCACTTCGAGGATGGACTTGCGCTTGCCGAAGTCCTTGCGGATGCGCTTCTTTTCGGTGAACGAGTACGTCATGGTGAGCTACCGCCTCGGGTTTTGAGCCGGGAATCGGGAGTGGGGATCCGGGAGCCGCCTCTCCTCGTCGTCCGGGCCGCGGACCGCTCCGGAGCGACCGCGAAGCGGGTCCCGCGCTGGCCGGGGACGACGGCTTTGAGGTTGTGGCGAATCTCGAATCTCGAATCTCGAATCCCCTTCTTGGAAAGGGAACTGTCAGTTGGAAGCCGCGGGTATTGCCGGCACCCGCACGCCCTCTGCTGCTGCTTCCAACTACCAACTCGGTTGGGTTTTCTGGTTTACATCAACGGCCAAAGGCCGGGGCCTCCCGGCCCCAGCCTTCGGCGGTCGCCAATGACATCCGGCGACGCAAGTACGGCTTACTTGAGCTCGACGCTGGCACCGGCGGCTTCGAGGTCCTTCTTGAACTTCTCGGCGTCTTCCTTCGACACGCCTTCCTTGACGGTCTGCGGGGCGCCTTCGACGAGGTCCTTGGCTTCCTTCAGGCCCAGGCCGGTGATGGCGCGGACCGCCTTGATGACCTCGACCTTCTTGTCGCCGGCGGCCTTCAGGACCACGGTGAACTCGGTCTGCTCCTCGGCCGGAGCCGCGGCGGCGGCCGGGCCGGCGGCCACGGCGACCGGGGCGGCGGCGGAGACGCCGAACTTCTCCTCGATGGCCTTGACCAGCTCCATCACCTCCATCAGGGTCTTTTCGGCGATGGCGTCGACGATCTGCTCGTTGGAAAGGGACATTTGCGTTTACCTCTGGAAATTGGATCTTGCGAATCGGTGGAAAGGGTTCGTCGCGACGCCGTCAGGCGGTTTCCGCCGCGGCCTCGGCCGGAGCGGTTTCGCCGCCGCCCTGCTTGTCGGCGACCGCCTTGACCGCGCGGGCGAACATCGCCGCCGGTTCGGCCAGCACGCGCGCCAGCATGGCCAGGGCCTGCTCGCGGGTCGGCAGCGAGGCCAGCACCTCGACGTGGCTGGCCGGATACACCTGGCCACCCACGGCGACGACCTTGGCCTGCAGCTTGTCGTTGCCCTTGGCGAATTCCTTGATCAGACGGCCGGCGGCGCCGGGTTCTTCCGTCGAGAACGCGTACAGCAGCGGACCGACGAGCTTGTCCTTGACAACCTCGAATTCGGTACCGGCGACGGCGCGCGCGGCCAGCGTGTTCTTGACGACCTTCAAGTACACGCCGGTCTCGCGGGCCTTCTTGCGCATCGCGGTCATCTGTTCGACCGTGGTGCCCGCGTACTCGGCGGCGACCAAGGAGTGTGCCTTGGCGGCGACCTCGGCCAGCTCGGCGACGACTTCTTGCTTCTGGGTCAGATTGAGAGCCATTGCACTCCTCCAAAAGCCGTGATTCGTGATCCGTGATTCGTGATTCGAACGAGCGATCGCCCTGCCGAACCCGAAGCCGTCTCGCGAGTCCCGACTTCGTCAACTCCGCTCGCGGCTCCTGCCGCTTGCGGTCCTGGGCGGCGCCTTCCGTGACGCCGGGGACGCCGTGCGTCCCGGTGGCTGGCCCTTTCCGGAGATTCCAGAGGGGGCTTCACCATCTGCGCAGGCCGGCTCTTGCGAGTCCGATTAAGCGATCCCGCTGGCGACGACGGCGATTCCCTGCCAACACGAGCTTCCCTGCCCGTCGTCGTCGCGCGCTGACCGCACCTGCGGTCTTTGACGGCCCGCTTCGGATCGGAACCCTCCGCGACGCCCTCAAAAACTTGGCGGCGGAGATTGCGCTCCGCCCGCCGCTTCGCCCGTCGCTCCCGAGAAGGCGGGAAACCGGGGCTACGAATTGCACTGCAACAACAGAACCGAGTCGCCGCCCCGCCTCCGCGGGGATGGCGCATCGGCGAAGGCGCGCGCGCCGAGCGCGGCGCGCCTATGCGTCACTTCAGCGCCAGCGACGCCTGGTCCACGGTCACGCCGGGGCCCATGGTGGTGCTGATCGAGATCTTCTGCAGGTACTGGCCCTTGGCGGTGGCCGGCTTGGCCTTGATCAGGTCCAGCAGCAGCGCCTGCAGGTTGTCCTTCAGCGAGGCGTCCTCGAAGTTGGCCTTGCCGATGGTGCAGTGGATGATGCCGGCCTTGTCGGTGCGGTAGCGCACCTGGCCGCCCTTGGCGTTCTTCACCGCCTCGGCCGGGTTCGGCGACACGGTGCCGACCTTCGGGTTCGGCATCAGGCCGCGCGGGCCCAGCACCTGGCCCAGCTTGCCGACCACGCGCATCGCATCCGGGGTGGCGATGACGACATCGTAGTTCAGGTCGCCGGCCTGCATCTTCTCGGCCAGGTCGTCCATGCCGACCACGTCGGCGCCGGCGGCCAGGGCCTCGTCGGCCTTCGCGCCCGGCGGGCAGAACACCGCCACGCGCACGGTCTTGCCGGTGCCGGCCGGCAGCACGGTCGAGCCGCGCACCTGCTGGTCGGACTTCTTCGCGTCCACGCCCAGGCGCACGGCGACGTCGACGGACTCGACGAACTTGGCGCGGGTCGCGGTCTTGACGATCTTGATCGCCTCGTCGATCGCGTAGGTCTTGCCCGGAACGACGGCGGCCTTGATGGCCTTCTGACGCTTGCTCATTGCCATTGCTTAGCCCTCCACCACCAGACCCATGCTGCGGGCCGAACCCGCGATCGTGCGCACCGCCGCGTCCAGATCGGCCGCGGTCAGGTCGGGCTCCTTCTGCTTGGCGATGTCCTCAAGCTGCTTGCGGGTGACCTTGCCGACCTTCTCGGTGTTCGGGCGCTTGGAACCGGACTGGATGCCGGCGGCCTTCTTCAGCAGGATCGTCGCCGGCGGGGTCTTGGTGACGAAGGTGAAGGTGCGGTCCGAATACGCGGTGATCACCACCGGAATCGGCAGGCCCGGCTCGAGCTTCTGCGTGGCGGCGTTGAACGCCTTGCAGAACTCCATGATGTTCAGGCCGCGCTGGCCGAGGGCGGGACCCACCGGCGGCGACGGGTTGGCCTGGCCGGCCTTGACCTGCAGCTTGATGTAACCGACTACTTTCTTAGCCATTTCTGCTCTCCGGGTGCTAGCGCCTGCTGTTCAGGCTCCCCATCGGGCCGGGAAAGGCACGTGTCCCGGCATTCACGTTCGTTTCGCGCCCGGAGCCGCCGTCGCAACGGCGACGGCCGCCGTGCGGCGGCCGGGGCGTCCGGCCCGCCCAGGCGGCGGCGAGCCGGCAACTATAGCAGGAATTTCGGCGTCGGGCGGGCGAGCCGAGGCTGAACGGGCCGGGCCGCCGCTTACGCCTTCTCGACCTGGCCGAACTCGAGCTCCACCGGGGTCGACCGGCCGAAGATCAGCACCGCCACGCGCAGGCGGCTCTTCTCGTAGTTGATCTCCTCGACCACGCCGTTGAAGTCGTTGAACGGACCGTCGATGACCCGGACCATCTCGCCCGGCTCGAACAGCACCTTCGGCTTGGGCTTCTCCACGCCCTCCTGCACGCGCTGCAGGATGGCGTCGGCCTCCTCGTCGCGGATCGGCAGCGGGCGGTCGGCGGTGCCGCCGATGAAGCCCATCACCTTCGGCGTTTCCTTGACCAGATGCCAGCACTCGTTGTCGATGCGCGGAATGCCGGCCTCGTCGCGGGTCTCGATCTGGACCAGGACGTAGCCCGGGAAGAACTTGCGCTCGGAACGGCGCTTCTGGCCGGAACGCATCTCCACGACCTCTTCGGTTGGGACCAGCACCTCGCCGAACTTGTCCTGCATCCCGGCGCGGGCGATGCGGTCGCGCAGCGCCTGCGCCACCGACTTCTCGAAGCCGGAGTAGGCGTGCACCACGTACCAGCGTTTTTGGATCTCGCTCATATTTCTCAACGCCCCAGCAGGTATTTGACCGCCGCCTGGATCACCAGGTCGAAACCGGCCAGGAGCAGGCTCAGCACGGCGACCGCGATCATCACCACCCAGGTGGTGCGCAAGGCTTCCTGGCGCGTCGGCCAGACCACCTTGCGCAGCTCGAAGCGCGATTCGGACAGGAATTCGCGGGTCTGCGCGCCCTTGGCGGTGACCAGGAACACGCCCGCGCCCAGCACCAGCCCGGCGACCACGACCAGCGCGCGCAGCGGGCCGGCCCACTGGTCGAAGTAGATGTAGGCGGCGACGCCGGCCGCGACCAGCAACAGCGCCAGCACGTACTTGGCGATGTCGCCGGCGGAGGCGCCCCCGGATTGTTCGACCTTGCTATTCATCCAATCCATCGCGCGGCGCCGGGCCGCGTTCTCGGTTGAGAGCCCGGCCGCGCGCGGCCGGACTGTTGCGGAGGGATCCGCGTCTGCTGGCACGCCAGGAGGGACTCGAACCCCCAACCTGCGGTTTTGGAGACCGCTGCTCTGCCAATTGAGCTACTGGCGTACACGTTCGAACAGTTTAGCCGTCGCGGCCGGATCGCGCGATTCGGCCCGCCTGAGACGGCGACGGCGAGCCGTCGCCGGCTCGCCCTTGGATCGCCTCTCCGGCGGAGCCGCCCTGAGACCGCCGCGCCGCCGGAAAGTGGCGCCCCGGCATGGCCGGCGCGCACCGGAGCTCACTTGATGATCTTGCTCACCACGCCCGCGCCGACGGTGCGGCCGCCCTCGCGGATCGCGAAGCGCAGGCCCTCGTCCATCGCCACCGGGTTGA
>NZ_RKQN01000009.1 GCF_003814555.1 Vulcaniibacterium tengchongense | reverse complement strand
CACGGCCAAGCCCGCGGCGCCGAAGCCGGCGCCGCGCAAGCTGCGCGGCGCCGCGGCCGCTGCCGGCGACCCGCACTGGCAGGAGTTCTGACGCGACGCCGCCCTCCCCGGCACGCGGGGAGGGCGCGCCGACGCCCTTGGCGTCGCCTGGCCGCGCAGGCGACGCGGCGCTCCCGGCCCCGCGCCGGGACGACCGAAGTGCCGGCGGCTCTCGCCGCCGGCGGATCCGCCCCGGCCCCTTCCGCACCGGGGAGAGCACCCCCCTTCATCGAGCCACCCGCATGCAAGCCACGCGCG
The DNA here is from genome assembly GCF_003814555.1 of Vulcaniibacterium tengchongense. Taxonomy (GTDB): domain Bacteria; phylum Pseudomonadota; class Gammaproteobacteria; order Xanthomonadales; family Xanthomonadaceae; genus Vulcaniibacterium; species Vulcaniibacterium tengchongense. The sequence goes on along the minus strand of NZ_RKQN01000009.1, from coordinate 24,524 downwards.
TCCAGGATCACCGCGAATTCGTCTTCGACGACCGCGATTTCCGCCGCGTGTGCCGGCTGATCCAGGCCCACGCCGGCATCCACCTCGGCGCGCACAAGCGCGACATGGTCTACAGCCGGCTGGCGCGGCGCGTGCGCGCGTTGGGGTTGACGCGCTTCAGCGACTACCTGGACCGGCTCGAGGCGGACCCGGACGCGGAGCGGCAGAGCTTCGTCAACGCGCTCACCACCAACCTGACCTCGTTCTTCCGCGAGGCCTACCACTTCGACACGCTGGTCGAGCACCTGCGCGCGCAGCCGGCGGGGCCGCTGTCGATCTGGTGCTGCGCCGCCTCCACCGGCGAGGAGCCGTACTCGATCGCGATCGCCGCGTGCGAGGCCTTCGGCACGCTGAACCCGCCGGTGCGCATCCTCGCCACCGACATCGACACCGGGGTGCTGCAGACCGCGCAGCGCGGCGTGTACCCGCTCGAGCGCGTCGCGTCGCTGTCGCCGGAACGGCGCCGGCAGTTCTTCCAGCGCGGCAGCGGCCCGCACGCGGGGCTGTGCCGGGTGCGGCCGCAGCTGCAGGCGCTGGTCGAGTTCCGCCCGCTGAACCTGCTCGCGCCCGACTACCGCCTCGCAGGCGGCTACGCCGCGGTGTTCTGCCGCAACGTGATGATCTATTTCGACAAGCCGACCCAGTACCAGGTGCTGCGCCGGATCGTGCCGCTGCTGGCGCCGGGCGGGCTGTTCTTCGCCGGCCACTCGGAAAGCTTCGGCCATGCGCAGGACCTGATCGTCCCCTGCGGCCGCACCACCTACCGCGCCGCCGGCGCCGGACCCTCCCGATGAACGCGATCCCCGCGGCGGCCGCCGCGCCCGGCACCTACTTCGACGCGGAACTGCAGACCCGGGCGATCAAGCTGCTGCCCGCCGACTACGTGGTCAGCGACCAGCCGCTGGCCCTGATCACGTTGCTGGGTTCCTGCGTCGCCGCCTGCCTGTACGACAACGCGGTCGCGCTCGGCGGCATGAACCACTTCATGCTGCCCGGCGACAGCGACGCGGTCTGCTCGCGCTACGGCGTGCACGCGATGGAGCTGCTGATCAACGAACTGCTCAAGCGCGGCGCGCGGCGCTCGCGCCTGCAGGCCAAGGTGTTCGGCGGCGGCAACGTGCTCAACGGCTTCCACAACGATCCGATCGGCACGCGCAACGCCTGCTTCGTGCTCGACTACCTGGCGGCCGAGCGCATCCCGCTGATGGCGCAGGACCTGGGCGACATCCACCCGCGCAAGGTCTGCTTCTTCCCGCAGAGCGGCCGCACCCTGGTCAAGCGCCTGCCGAGCGCGCGCACCGACGTGATCGCCGATGCCGAACGCGCCTACTACGGACGCCTGAAGCGCGAGCCGGTCAGCGGCAGCGTGGAGCTGTTCTGATGGCGGCCCGTCCCGTCCGCGTGCTGGTGGTCGACGACTCGGCGCTCATCCGGCAACTGATGACCGAGCTGCTCGCGGCCGACCCCGGCATCGAGGTGGTCGGCAGCGCCGCCGATCCGTACATCGCCCGCGACAAGATCAAGCGGCTCGATCCGGACGTGCTCACGCTGGACGTGGAAATGCCGCGCATGGACGGGCTGACGTTCCTGCGCAACCTGATGCGGCTGCGGCCGATGCCGGTGGTGATGGTCTCCACGCTGACCGAGCAGGGCGCGCAGGTGACCCTGGACGCGCTCGCGCTCGGCGCGGTGGACGTGGTCGCCAAGCCCCGGCTGGACGTGGTGCGCGGGCTGACCGAGTACGCCGGGCTGCTGGCGGAGAAGGTCAAGCACGCCGCGCGCGCCAGGGTGCGCGCGCTCAGCGAGGCCCCGGCACAGCCGGTGCCCGCCGCGGCGCCGATCGCCTACCGCACCACCCACCGGCTGCTCGCGATCGGCGCGTCCACCGGCGGCACCGAGGCGATCCGCACGGTGCTGGCGGCGATGCCGGCCGACGCACCGGCGACGCTGGTCGTGCAGCACATCCCCGGCGCGTTCAGCGGCGCCTTCGCCGAGCGGCTGGACCGGCACAGCCGCATGACCGTGGTCCACGTCGAGCAGGACCAGCCGCTGCTGCCGGGCCATGCCTACGTCGCGCCGGGCGGGCGGCACCTGCGCGTGCACCGCAGCGGCGCGCGCTGGCACTGCCGGCTCGGCGACGACGAGCCGGTGCGCCGGCACCGGCCGAGCGTCGACGTGCTGTTCGAATCGCTGGCCGAGCACGCCGGCGCCAACGCGGCGGCGGCGCTGCTCACCGGCATGGGCGACGACGGCGCGCGCGGCCTGCTCGCGTTGCGCAGGGCCGGCGCGTTCACGCTGGCGCAGGACGAGGCCAGCAGCGTGGTCTGGGGCATGCCCGGCGCGGCGGTGACGCTGGGCGCGGCGCAGGAAGTGGCGCCGCTCGCGCAGATCGCCGCGCGCCTGCTCGCCGCCGGCGAGTGAGCGATTCCGCGCCCCGGCATCCCCGGCGACGCGCTTGGCGAATCACGGCGCGAGCGCCGCCTCGGGCGCTGGAAGACGTGCCCGGGGACTCGGCCCGGCAGGATCGCGGCCAGCGCGCCAAGGCGCACGCCCGAGCCGGGCAGGAAGCCTGACCGGGGAAGAGCGACACCCCCGCGGGACGCCCCCGGGCCGACGCGCTTTCGGCGCCGATCCGAACCGGCTGCGCCGGGGATCGGCTCCGATCCGTAGGCGACGTGCCCGGGCAACGCTTGCGGCCGACGCCGGCGAAAACCGGGCGAAACGCTAAAGCCGAGCGCCGCAGCGGCCGTTATCCGGTACGACCCGCACGAGAGATCGATGATGGATTCGCGCGTACTGATCCGCTTGGCCGCGCCGCTGGCGCTCACCCTCCTGCTGATGGCCGCCGAGGCCCTGGGCTGGTCCGCGCCGCTGCGCTGGGGCGCGCTGGTCGCGATGACCCTCGCCTGGCTGGGCTTCGCCTGGAGCATGCGTCCGGCCGGGCGCGACGAGGCCCTGCTGCGCGAGCAGACCCGCCTGCTCGACGAGCTGCGCAGCTTCGTCAGCGCCGAGGTGCAGGGCTCGCGCACCGAGATCGACCGCACCCGCGACCTGATCCGCGAATCCGTCGCCCGCCTGGGCGGCAGCTTCGAGGCGCTGAACCGCAAGTCGCGCGAGCAGAGCGAGGTGGTGGCGCGGATCATCGACCGCACCGGCGAAGGCGGCGGCGGCCTGGACGTGTCGCGCTTCGCCCAGCAGGCCAGCCAGCAGATGGAGCAGCTGGTCGAAGCGCTGGAGTCGGTGGCCGGCCAGAGCAGCACCACCGTCACCCACATCGACGCCATGGCCGAGCACCTGGACGGCATCTTCGCCCTGCTCGAGGACGTGAAGTCCATCGCCGACCAGACCAACCTGCTGGCGCTGAACGCGGCGATCGAGGCCGCGCGCGCCGGCGAGGCGGGCCGCGGCTTCGCGGTCGTCGCCGACGAAGTGCGCAACCTGTCCGAGCGCTCCACCGCGTTCAACGAGCAGATCCGCAAGCTCGCGCACAGCTCCAAGGACGCCATCGCCCGCGTGCGCGAGACCGTCAGCCAGATGGCCTCGCGCGACCTCGACCGTTCGCGCGGCGCGCGCGCCGAGGCGGCGGCGATGCTGGAGCGGGTGGAGACCATCAACCGCGGCCTCGGCAACGGCATGCGCGAGATCGCCGACTGCGGCCGCGCGATCGACGGCTCGGTGGCCGAGGCGGTGCGCTCGCTGCAGTTCGAGGACATCGCTACCCAGGCCTTGGCCGCGGCCGCGCTGCACCTGGACCGGCTGGGCGCGATCAACCGCGAGGCGACCGCGCTGCACGAGCTGCTGCACCGCGCCGACCGCCCCGACGGCGAGCTGCGCAAGGCCCTGGGCCAGCTCGGCCAGCGCATCGCGCAGATGCGCAGCGAATGGGAGCGGCCGCCGCACAAGCCGGTGATGCAACAGTCGATGGATGCTGGTAGCGTCGAGCTCTTCTAGAGCCACCGCCATGCCGGGATGATGTCGTCGATCCCTTCCGCGGCGGACGGGCCCGACCCCGTCCCGCCCTCCCCCGCCGACGGGCGCGGCCATCGCGCCCGTCGTCGCGTTTCCGACCTGCTGCTGTGCCTGGCCCTGGTCGCGCTCGCGTTCCTGTGGCAAGGCCTGGCGGTGCCGCGCCTGCTCGCGCTCGCCGCGCCGGCGCTGGGCGCCGCGGCGCCGTGGCTGGTGCAGGGCGGCTCGGTCGCGGCCGCGACCGCGCTGCTGTACGTGCTGACCCGGCTCGACCGCGTCGCGGTGACCTGGGAGGCGCACGCGCGCAACGGCCGGCTCGACGCGCGCTTGCACGCGCAGCAGCGCGAGCTGGAGGAACTGGCGCGCGGCCTGATCGAGGTGCAGGAGAGCGAGCGCCGCACCCTGTCGCGCGAGCTGCACGACGACGTCGGCCAGGCGATCACCGCGATCAAGATGGGCGCGGCCTCGCTGGCCGGCGAGGACGAGGCCGGCCGCGCCGAGATCGTGGCCGAGATCGTCGCCCTGGCCGACCAGACCATCGCCAAGCTGCGCAATCTCTCGATGCTGTTGCGCCCGCCGCAACTGGACGCGCTCGGCCTGGAAGCGGCGCTGCGCGGGCAGGCCGAGGCGCTGTTCCGCAACGCGCGCACCGCCCTGCGCCTGGAGCTGCAGGGGCCGGCGCGGCGGCCGCCGGCGGCGATCGAGCTGGCCTGCTTCCGCATCGCCCAGGAGGCGCTGACCAACGTCCTGCGCCATGCCGGCGCGGGCACCGTGCAGGTACGCCTGCGGGCCGACGCGCACGCGCTGGCGCTGCAGGTCGCCGACGACGGCCGCGGCTTCGACCCGGCGCAGGTGCACGGCCTGGGCCTGATCACCATGCGCGAGCGCGCGCAGCTGCTGGGCGGCAGTTTCGCCCTGCACAGCGCGCCCGGTGCGGGCACCCGGATCGAGGCACGGCTGCCGCTCGGGGCCTAGCGGCCGGCCGCGGCCGGCACGGCGCCTGCGCGCACGAGGACCGCGCGGCATTCCCGGCGACAGGAAGCGCCTTCGGCGCGGCCCTCTTTCCGCACCACCCGAGCGGAGGGCGGGATGTTCAGCGCCGCGCGCGCCAGGCGGCGAGCAACACCGCGGTGGCCGCGGCGACGTTGAGGCTTTCCACCGCGCCGGTGCCCGCGATGGACAGGCGCAGGTCGCAGGCGGCGGCCAGTTCGCGGTCCATGCCCTCGCCCTCGGCCCCGAGCACGTAGACCAGGCGCTCCGGCAGCGGCGCGGCGAACGGGTCCGCGCCGCCTTCGACCACGGTCGCGGCCAGCGCGAAGCCCGCGCCGCGCAACTGCGCCGCGGCGTTGTCGGCGCGCCCCAGGCGCACCAGCGGCACCGCCTCGGCGCCGCCTTCGGCCACGCGCGCGGCGGCGCCGGACAGCGCCAGCGGCGAATGCTTCGGCAGCAGCACCGCGGCCACGCCGAAGTGCGCGGCCGAGCGCAGGATCGCGCCGAAGTTGTGCGGGTTGCCGACGCCGTCCAGCCACAGCGCGCACAGCGGCCCTGCCGGCAGGTCGCGCAGCCAGTTCGACAGCGGCGACGGCTCCTCGCGCAGCACGTCGGCCACCACGCCCTCGTGGTGGCCGCTGCCGGCGAGCCGGTGCAGGTCGTCCTCCCCGACCACGCGATAGCCGATGCGGTGGGCCACGCACCACTTCAGCAGCGGCTGCAGCGCGGGAATCCGCGCCTCGCTCAGGTACAGCTTGCGCAGCGCCTGCGGGCGGCGCGCAAACGCGGCGCGCACGGCGTTGAGGCCGTACAGCCGCAGCTCGGCCGCGCGTTCCGGGCGCGAGGCCGCCGCCTCCTCGCGCGACCCGGGCGGAGCGGCGACGGGCGGCGGCCGCGACGCGGCGCGTCCGCCGGAAGCGCGGTCCCAGGGGCCCGCGCCGGCGGGCGGGCGCGGGCCGCGCGGCGGATCACGGCGCATCGTCGAGGCTCCTGCGCACCTTGGCGTACAGCAGCAGGTCGCGCGGCTCGCCGTGCTTGACCACAGCGCAGCGGAGCACGCCCTCGCGTTCGAAGCCGTTCTTCTCCAGCACCCGCGCCGAGGCCGGGTTGCCCACGTGCACCGAGGCCTGCAGCCGGTACAACCCGAGCGCGTCGATCGCCCACGGCGCGAACGCGGCCACCACCCGCGTCATCAGGCCGCGGCCCCACAGCGCGCGGCCGAGCCAATAGCCGAACTCGGCGCTGCGGCGGCGCTCGCCCAGGCCCGGATGCGCGCCGATGCCGCCGCACGCCTGCCCGTCGACCTCGATCGCGAAGGCCGGCTCGCTCGGGTCGATCACCTCGCCGGCGAGGAAGCGCTCGCCGTCGGCCCGCGTGTACGGATGCGGGAAGCGCTCGCCGAGCCCGCGCGCGACCTCGGCGTCGTCGGCGTGGCGCAGCAGCGCGTCGAGGTCGTCGTCGCGCCAGGCGCGCAGGACGAAGCCGTCGCCGCGCAGGACGACGCCGCGGTACGGGTGGGCGAGCGAAGCCATCCCCGCGCGGAAGACTCAGGCCTCGCCCTGCGGGACCGGCCGCACCGGCGCGGCCTCGCCGGCGACCGCGCCGCCCGGCCCGGCGCGGCGGCCGCGCCAGAAGTCCGCGTTGCGGATGCCGAGCGCGTCCGGGTCGAACACCGGCTCCACGCCGAGCTTCTTCTGCCGCTCGTAGTCGCGCAGCGCCAGCATCGCCGGCTTGTGCAGGATCAGGATCGCGACGATGTTGAGCCAGGCCATCAGCCCCACCCCGATGTCGCCCAGCGCCCACGCCTGGGTGGCGTTGCGGTACGCGCCGAAGATCACCATCGCGATGATGCCCAGACGCAGCGCCAATACCGTCAGCGGCCGCGGCCGGTTGGCGTTGACGTAGGTCAGGTTGGTCTCGGCCATGTAGTAATAGGCCATGATCGTGGTGAAGGCGAAGAAGAACAGCGCCAGCGCGATGAACCCCGCGCCCCAGCCGGGCAGCATCGACTCGACCGCCGCCTGCGCGTAGCCGGCGCCCGCCTCCACGCCCGGCAACCCGCCGTACAACTCCTTCCCGTCCGGGCCGTGCACGTTGTACTTGCCGGTGGCCAGCACCAGGAACGCGCTGGAGGTGCACACCAGCATGGTGTCGAAGTAGATCGCGAACGCCTGCACGTAGCCCTGCTTGGCCGGATGCGAGACCTCCGCCGCCGCCGCCGCGTGCGGGCCGGTGCCCTGGCCGGCCTCGTTGGCGTAGACGCCGCGCTTGACGCCCCATTCCACCGCCAGGCCGAGCATTGCGCCGAACGCGGCGTGGGTGCCGAACGCGCTCTCGAAGATGATGCGGAACATCTCCGGCACGTACTCGGCGTTGAGCACCATCACCGTCACCGCCATCAGGATGTAGCCCAGCGCCATGAACGGCACCACGATCTCGGCGAAGTGGGCGATGCGCTTGACGCCCCCGAAGATGATCACCCCCAGCAGCAGCGCGACCACGACGCCGATGCCGAGCTTGAGCGCGTCGCGCGCCGGCAGGCCCAGCCACTGCCCGTCCAGGCTGCCGCACAGCGCGCTGCCCTGGCAGACGTTGGCGACGCTGTCGGCGATGGCGTTGGCCTGCACGCCGGGCATCAGGAAGCCGGCCGCGGCGATGGTCGCGACCGCGAACGCCAGCGCGTACCACTTCAGCCCCATCGCCTTCTCGATGTAGTAGGCGGGGCCGCCGCGGTAGCGCCCTTCGGCGTCGCGGGTCTTGTAGATCTGCGCGAGCGTGCACTCGACGAACGAGGTGGAGGCGCCGAGGAAGCCCATCACCCACATCCAGAACACCGCGCCCGGGCCGCCGAACGCGATCGCGGTGGCGACGCCGGCGATGTTGCCGATGCCGATGCGCCCCGCCATCGACATCGCCAGCGCCTGGAACGAGGACACGCCGGCGTCGGAGCTCTGCCCGCGCACGGTCAGCCGGATCATCTCGACGAAGCCGCGCACCTGCATGAAACGGGTGCGGAAGGTGAAGTACAGGCCGGCGCCCAGGCACATGAAGATCAGCGCCTGGCTCCAGATGATGCCGTTGACGGCGTTGATGACGGATTCCACGGATCGTTCCCCGGAGACGTACGCGAAGGCGTCACGATAACCCGGAACCCCGGCCGGCTACGACTGCCGCCTGCCTGAACCGGGCCGCTCCCCGCAGGGCACGCGCCGGCCGCCGCCCGGGCCGGCGCACGCGACGGCGCAGCGGACGCCTCGCCGCACGGGCGGCGAAACGCCCGCGCGCCGCTCGCGGGCGGGATGCGGTGCGCCAGCGGGACGGGCCCGCGCGCTTGGCTCAGGCGTGCCCGCCCACCGACGGCGTCGTCGCCTCCAGCTTCTCCAGCTCCTGGCTCACCGCCTCCGGCGAACGCGTGTACTTGGCCAGCAGCACGTAGAACGCCGGCACCACGAACAGCGACAGCAGGGTCGAGAACGACACGCCGAAGATCACCACGATGCCGATGGTGGCGCGGCTGGCCGAGCCCGGGCCGCCGGCCAGCACCAGCGGGATCGCGCCGACCACGGTGGCGATCGAGGTCATCAGGATCGGCCGCAGGCGCACCGCCGAGGCCTCGACGATGGCCTGGTGGATGCTGCGGCCCTCGTCGCGCAGCTGGTTGGCGAACTCGACGATCAGGATGCCGTTCTTAGCCGCCAGGCCCACCAGCATCACGATGCCGATCTGCGAGAACAGGTTGAGCGTGCCGCCGGTCACCGCCAGGCCGATCAGCGCGCCGAGCACGCCCAGCGGCACCGTCAGCATGATCACGAACGGGTGGATGAAGCTCTCGAACTGCGCCGCCAGCACCAGGTACACCACCAGCAGCGCCAGGGTGAAGGTCAGCAGCACCGCGCCGCCGGCCTGCTGGTACTCGCGCGATTCGCCCTTCCAGTCGATCTGCGCGTGCTCGGGCAGCTCCTCGCGCACCACCTGCTCCAGCCAGGCGATCGCGTCGCCCATGCGATAGCCAGGCGTCAGGCCGGCGCTGATGGTGATCGCGCGCAGGCGGTTGAAGCGGTTCAGGCTGCCGGGCTCGGCCAGCTCGCGCAGGGTCACCAGGTTCGACAGCGGGATCAGGCCGCCGTCGCGGGCGCGCACCTGGATCGCCTGCAGGTCCGCGGGCGAGGCGCGCGCCGGCCGGTCGGCCTGCACGATCACGTCGTATTCCTCGCCGTTCTGCACGAAGGTGGTGACCCGGCGGCTGCCCATCATCGTCTCCAGCGCGTGGCCGATGTCGGCCACCGGCACGCCGAGGTCGGCGGCGCGCTGGCGGTCGATCTCCACGCGCATCTGCGGGCGCGTCTCCTTGTAGTCGGAGTCGACCGAGAAGAAGCCCGGGTTCTGCTCCATCCGCGCCAGCAGCTTGTCGCGCCACTGCGCCAGCTCGGCGTATTCCGGGCCGCCGAGGACGATGTTGATCGGCTGGCCGCGGCTGCGCACCAGGCCGCCGCTGACCTGCGGCATCGCACGCACGCCGGGCAGCCTGGCCAGTTCGCCGCGCAGCTGGTCGGCGACCTCGGCGGTGGCGACGTCGCGCTTGGACCAGTCCTGCAGGAACACGGCGATGCGGCCGGTGTGCATCTCCTCGCTGGCGCCGAAACCGCCCGGCACGCGCGGGTTGTAGCGCTGGATCACCTTGTCCGGGCCGGTGTGCGCGGCCACGATCTTCTCGACCTGCTGCACCTGCCCGACGGTGTAGTCGAACCCGGCGCCCTCCGGGCCCTGGATCGAGATCTGGAACGAGCCGCGGTCCTCCTGCGGCGCCAGCTCCGACGGCACGACCCGGAACAGCACGAAGCTGGCCGCCAGCGCGGCCAGCATCAGCAGGCCGAACAGCCACGGGCGCTCCACGGTGCGGTCGAGGAAGCCGCGGTAGCGCGCGCCGAGCCGGTCCAGCCGCGCGTTGACCCAGCGGTTGACCGGGTTGGACTTCTCCTCGCGGTGGGGCCGCACCAGCTTGGACGACATCATCGGCGTCAGCGTCAGCGCGACGAACGCCGACAGCGCCACCGCGCCGGCCAGCGCCACCGACAGCTCGCGGAACAGGCGCCCGGTGTTGCCCTCCATGAAGCCGACCGGCAGGAACACCGCCACCAGCACCGCGGTGGTCGCGATCACCGCGAACGCCACCTGCTTGGTGCCGCGCCGCGCCGCGACCAGGCGCGGCTCGCCGAGGTCGGTGCGGCGCTGGATGTTCTCCAGCACCACGATCGCGTCGTCCACCACCAGGCCGATGCACAGCACCAGCGCCAGCAGGGTCAGCAGGTTGATCGAGAAGCCGAACAGGTACAGCGGGATGAACGCGGCGATCAGGCACACCGGCACCGTCACCGCCGGGATCAGCGCGGCGCGGAAACTGCCGAGGAACAGCCAGATCACCGCCAGCACCAGCACGATGGCCTCGATCAGCGTGTGGTACACGCGCTCGACCGAGGCCTCGATGAACACCGTGGTGTCGAAGGCGACGAAGATCCGCGTGCCCTCCGGCAGGGTCTTCTGGATCCTCTCCGCCTCGGCGCGCACCGCGCGGGCGACGTCCAGGCTGTTGGCGGTGGAGGTCTTGACGATGCCCAGGCCGATGTTCGGCTCGCCGTTGCTGCGGTAGTAGGCGCGCCGCTCGGCCGAGGCCAGCTCGATCCGCGCCACGTCGCCCAGCCGCACCACGTAGCCGTCGGCGCCCTTGCCCAGCGGGATCTGCGCGAAGTCCTCGGGCTTGAGGTAGCTGCGCGCCACGCGCAGGGTGAAGTCGCGCGCGTCGGACTCGATGCGACCGGCGGGCAGTTCGACGTTCTCCGCCTCCAGCGCGTTCTCCACGTCGTTGACGGTGATGCCGCGCGCGGCCAGGGCGTCGCGGTCCAGCCAGATACGCATCGCGTAGCGCTGCTGGCCGCCGATGCGCACCTGGGCCACCCCGTCCACCGACGACAACCGGTCGACCACGTAGCGCTCGGCGTAGTCGGACAGCTGCAGCGAGTCCATCCGCGTCGAGCTCATGTTCAGCCACAGGATCGGGTCGGCGTCGCTCTCGACCTTCTCGATCTCGGGCGGGTCGGCTTCTTCCGGCATGCGGTCGAGCACGCGGCTGACCGCGTCGCGCACGTCGTTGGCCGCGGCCTCGATCTCGCGCGACAGGCTGAACTCGATGCTGATCGCGGCGCGGCCGTTGACGCTGCGCGACTCGATGGTCTCGATGCCTTCGATGCCGGCCAGCGCGTCCTCGAGGATCTGGGTGATGCGGGTCTCCACCACCGCCGCCGAGGCGCCGGGATAGGTCACGTCCACCGACACGATCGGCGGATCGATCGCCGGCAGCTCGCGCAGGGTCAGGCGCGAGAACGCCATCACGCCGAGCACGATCAGCAGCAGGCTCATCACCGTGGCGAACACGGGACGACGGATCGAGATGTCGGACAGGCTCATGCTCTCAGCCTCGTTCGGGCGCGGCGGCCTCGGCCTGGGTCGCCTCGCGGATGCGGCTGCCGGGGCGCAGCTTGCCGGTGCCGTCGACGACGATGCGGTCGCCGGCCTTCAGGCCCTCGGCGATCTCCGCCTCGCCTTCGCGCCGGCCGCCGACCTTGACGTCGGCGCGCTCGACCGTGCCGTCCGGCTTCACCCGGAACACGTAGGAGTCCGTGCCCACCTGCACGATCGAGATCTCCGGGATCACCAGCGCCTGGCGCTGCGGCCGCGACAGCGTCACCTGCACCAGCATGCCCGGGCGCAGCGCGCGGTCGCCGTTGGGGAAGTCCGCGCGCACCGTCACCGCGCGCGTGGCCTGGTCGACGCGGGCGTCGATGGTGCTGACCGTGCCCTCGAAGCGGCGGCCGGGATAGGCGGCGCTGGTGCCGCTGACGCGCTGGCCGACCGCAAGCTGCGCCAGCAGCACCTCGGGCACCGGGAAATCCACGTACACGCGGGCGATGTCGTCGAGCGTGGCGATCGCGGTGCCCGGCGTGACCAGCGAGCCGGGGCTGACCTGGCGGATGCCGAGCACGCCGGCGAACGGCGCGCGGATCACGCGATCGCCGATGTCGGCGCGCATCTGCGCCACCCGCGCGCGGGCGACGTCGCGCGCGGCGCGCTGGGTGTCCAAGGTGGAGCGCGCGATCAGCTGCTGCCCGGCCAGCTCGAGCTGGCGCTGGTAGAGCTTCTCGGCCTCGTCCGCCGCGGCCTCCGCCTGGGCCAGCGCGGCCTGCTGCTGGCGGCCGCTGAGGGTCACCAGCGGCGCGCCGGTGGCGACCGAGTCGCCGCTGTCGAAATGCACCCGCTCCACCGTCTCGCTGACCTTGGCGGTGACGGTGATCGATTCGCGCGCCTTCACGTTGCCCAGCGCGAGCACGGTGTCGCTCCACGGCTGCAGCCGCACCAGCCGCGTCGTCACCGGCACCGGCGGCTCCGCGCCGTCGCGTTGTTGCGCGGCGCCGTTGCGCCCGCAGGCCGCCGTGGCGAGGGCGACGAGCAGGGCGAGGCCGGCGTGGAGTCCGAGGGAGGGGCGCATTCGAGATCTCTGAACGGAGCGGTAACGGAACCGACCGATTCTATCGGCGGCGCACGGCCCCGGCCTGGGCCATAGGTTGAGGCCGGACTTGACGGAATCGGCTGCCCCGGCCGCCCGGGCCTGCGGCCGCCCGGGCGGCCCGGCGACGTTGCCCGATTATGACGCCCACCGCATGACGCTTCTCCCACTCACGCCCAGGAGCCGCCCATGATCCACGACAGCATTCTCGACACGATCGGCAATACGCCCATCGTGCGCCTGCACCGGCTGGCGCCGCCGCACGTGACCCTGTACGCCAAGGTGGAGTCGTTCAATCCGGGCGGCTCGGTCAAGGACCGCCTCGCCATCGCCATCATCCTCGACGCCGAGGCGCGCGGCCTGCTCAAGCCCGGCGACACCGTGGTCGAGGCGACCTCGGGCAACACCGGCGTCGCCCTGGCGATGGTCTGCGCCGCGCGCGGCTACAAGTTCGTCGCGGTGATGACCGAGACCTTCTCGGTCGAGCGGCGCAAGCTGATGCGCGCCTACGGCGCCAGGGTGATCCTGACGCCCGCCGCGGAACGCGGTTCCGGCATGGTCCGCAAGGCGCGGGAACTGGCGGAACGACACGGCTGGTTCCTGGCGCGCCAGTTCGAGAACGAGGCCAACCCGGCCTACCATCGCAACACCACCGCGGCCGAGATCCTGCGCGACTTCGCCGGCCGCCGGCTCGACCACTTCGTCACCGGCTGGGGCACCGGCGGCACCCTCACCGGCGTGGGCGAGATGCTCAAGCTGGCGCGGCCGCAGGTGCGCGTCACCGTGAGCGAGCCCGCCGGCGCGGCGCTGCTGTCGGGCAAGGAATGGCAGCCGCACAAGATCCAGGGCTGGACCCCGGACTTCGTCCCGGATGTGCTGAACCGCCGCGTCGCCGACGCGATCCTGCCGGTGGAGGACACCCTCGCCCGCGACACCGCGCGCCGCCTGGCCGCCGAGGAAGGCCTCTTCGTCGGCATTTCCGCCGGCGCCACCGCGGCGGCGGCGCTGGAGGTGGCGCGCGAGGCCGGGGAAGGCGCGGTGATCCTGGCGATGCTGCCGGACACCGGCGAGCGCTACCTCAGCACCTTTCTGTTCGAAGGCGTGTCCGAAGGCTCGGACGACGAGTGGCTGGCCGGGCTTTGAGCCGCCCACGGACGGCGGGCGCCGCATCGCCATCGGCCGCGATGCCGGGCATGCGCCGCCGGCGCCCCGGCGCGGACGGTCAAAGGAAATGCCAAGCGGCGACCGCGGCGAGCGCGAGCAGCAGCGCGGCCAACACCATGCCGTTGCCGTCGCCGCGGGCCACGGTCGGCCGTGGACGCGCCGCCTGCCGCGAACGCGTGCGCTTGTGTTCGACGATGCGCCGCATCGCTTCGACGCCGCGCAGCCCGTGCTCCTCTTCGAGGATCCGCAGCGCGGCGGCCGAGTCGCCGCGCATCAGCGCCATCACCGCCGCCGAAGGCAGCGTCTCGGTCCCGGTCCCGGTCCCGGCCTCGGCCTGCGCCGGCGGTGCGGCCGCCGCCGCGGCGGCGATCTCGCGCGCGGCGAACGCCTCCACCGCTTGTTTGGCCGCGCGCAGGTCGATGCCCGGGTTGGCGTCGAGCACCTGCTTGATCGCCGCGACCTTGCGCCCGGCGCGGAGCAGGCTCTCGGCCTGTGGCGGAATGAGCGGACCGGGATCGGCGGACATGGGCGGCTCCATCGCAGGCGGGCGCGACAGTTTACGACGGCAACGGAAAACGCCGGCCCAGGGCCGGCGTTTTCCGACAACGCGTCGGCGAACCGGAACGCCTTACGCCGCCTGCTTCCACTGGCCCAGCGCGGCCAGGCCGTTGTCGCGGGCGCGGGCGTAGACGGTCTCCTGCGCCTTCTTGTAGTTGCCGGCCATGTCCTGCGCCCACAGCTTGAGCGCGGCCTGCTGCATCGCCCGGCCGTAGGAGAACGACAGCGGCCACGGGTGCGGGCCGGCCTGGTTCATCGCGTCCAGGTGCGCGGTCGCGGCCTCGTCGGACTGGCCGCCGGACAGGAACACGATGCCCGGCAAGGTCGCGGGCACGGTCGACTTCAGGCAACGCAGGGTCTCGGCGGCGACTTCCTCGACCGAGGCCTGCTCCGGGCAGGTGGTGCCGGAGATCACCATCGAGGCCTTGAGGATGGTGCCCTCGAGCATGACGTTGTGCTCGTACAGCGAGGCGAACAGCGAACGCAGCGTGACCTCGGTGACCTCGTAGCAGGTGTCGATGTCGTGGTCGCCGTCCATGATCACCTCCGGCTCGACCATCGGCACCAGCCCCTGCTCCTGGCACAGCGCGGCGTAGCGGGCCAGGGCGTGGGTGTTGGCGTCGATGCAGGTGCCGGACGGGATGTCCTCGCCGATGTTGATCACCGCGCGCCACTTGGCGAAGCGCGCGCCGAGCCGTGCGTACTCCTCCAGGCGGGCGCGCAGCCCGTCCAGGCCCTCGGTCACCACCTCGCCCGGGAAGCCGGCCAGCGGATGGGTGCCCTTGTCCACCTTGATGCCGGGGATGATCCCGTTCTCGCTCATGTACTTGGCGAACGGCACGCCGTCGCGGGTCGACTGGCGGATGGTCTCGTCGAACAGGATCGCGCCGGAGATGTAGTCGCTCAGCCTGGGCGTGGTCAGCAGCAGCTCGCGGTAGGCGCGGCGGTTCTCCTCGGTGTTGTCGATGCCCACGCCGGCGAACCGCTTGGCGATGGTGCTGGTGGACTCGTCGATGGCGATGATGCCCTTGCCCGGGGCGACCATGGCCCGGGCGGTTTCGGCAAGCTGTTCGATGCTCATGGGGACGTCCTGCTGGAGCGGTGGGAAGGTGGGGAAGCCCCGGATTATAGCCGCAGCCGGGCGTCTACGGCGGCTTCACATGGCGCAAAATCAACCACTTGCAGACCGGACACCCCGGAATCCAATACCAGTTGCGGCAGCGCCCGGGCGGCGGGGGAACGGCTGGAGAGGAAAACAAATGAGAGGAGCCCAGCCCGGGCTCCTCTCCGCGCTTTCCGTTCCTCTCGCCGGTCCTTACAGCTCGTCCAGCCCCTCGGCGGTGCCGCCGGCGCCGACCTTGAGCAGGCGCAGCGTGTTGGTCGCGCCGTGGCGTTGCATGGTGTCGCCGCTGGTGAACATCACCCGCTCGCCCTCGCTCAGCTGGCCGGCGTCGAACAGTTGCTTGATCGCCTTGCGCGCGGCGTCGAGCGAGCTCAGGCCGCGGCTGTCGAAGGCGTACGGCACCACGTCGCGCATCAGCGCCATGCGCCGGCGCGCGTCGTCGTGGTGGGACAGCCCGAAGATCGGCACCGGCGAGCGGAACCGCGACAGGAAGCGCGCGGTGCCGCCGGACTCGGTCAGGGCCACGATCGCGCGCACGCCGATGTGCTCGGACAGGAACATCGCCGCCATCGCGATCGCCTGGTCGGCGCGCTGCAGGTTGCGCGGCGCCGCCTCGAAGTCGGTGTCGTGGTCGAACTGGCGCTCGGCGCCGAGGCAGATGCGCGCCATCGCCTCCACCGCCTTGACCGGATAGCGGCCGGCGGCCGATTCCTGCGACAGCATCACCGCGTCGGTGCCGTCGATCACCGCGTTGGCGACGTCCAGCACCTCGGCGCGGGTCGGGATCGGGCTGTCGACCATCGACTGCAGCATCTGCGTGGCGGTGATGACGACCTTGTTGCGCTCCAGCGCCTCGCGGATGATCTTCTTCTGCAAGCCGGGCAGCTCGGCGTCGCCGATCTCCACGCCCAGGTCGCCGCGCGCGACCATGACCACGTCGCTGGCCTCGATGATCTCGGCCAGGTTCTCGATCGCCTCGGCGCGCTCCACCTTGGCCACCAGCGAGGCGTTGCTGCCGGCGGCGCGGGCGATCCGCCGCGCCTCCTCCATGTCCTCGGCGTTGCGGCAGAACGACACCGCGATGAAGTCGGCGCCGAGTTCGGCCGCGACCCCGATCAGTTCCTTGTCGCGCTCGGTCAGCGCGCCCAGCGACAGGCCGCCGCCGAGCTTGTTCAGGCCCTTGCGGTCCGACAGCGCGCCGTCGTTGAGCACGGTGGTGACGATGCGCTCGCCCTCGACCGCGCCGACGCGCAGCTGCAGCAGGCCGTCGTCGAGCAGCAGCACGTCGCCGGGGCGCACGTCGCCGGGCAGGCCGAGATAGCTGACGCCGACCTCGCGCAGGTTGCCCGGCGGCGCGTCGGCGCGCGCGACCAGGTCGAAGCGGTCGCCGGCCTTCAGCAGCACGCGGCCTTCGGCGAAGCGTTCGATGCGGATCTTCGGACCGGGCAGGTCGGCCAGGATGCCGACCTCGACGCCGACCCGCCGCGCCGCCTCGCGCACCGCCTCGGCGCGCGCGATCTGCCCGGCCGGATCGCCGTGCGAGAAGTTCAGGCGGACGACGTTGGCGCCGGCGGCGAGCAGCGCGTCGAGCACGCCCGGCGGATCGGTGGCCGGGCCGAGGGTGGCGAGGATCTTGGTGCGACGTTGTCTCGTGGTCATTGGCGGTCTTTCCCCGTGAACTCCGCACGCTATCACAGCCGTTCGCGCATGGCAGCGCATGCGCGCGCGCATCGCGGCGCCGGCGCGCGATCCCGCGACGCGCTTCCCGGCGACGCCGCGCCTCGCGGCGGCCGGCCGCGGCGCCGCTACCCGGCGATCAGCGCAGGCAGCTGCGCCGGACGCTCGGCCAAACGCCAGGCGCCGGCGCCGCGCAGTTCGTCCTCGCCGCCGAAGCCCCACAGCACGCCGACGTTGCGCATGCCATGGTGGCGCGCGCCTTCGATGTCCATGCGCCGGTCGCCGATCATCCAGCACGCCTCCGGCGACAGCGCCAGCCGGCGCAGCGCCTCGGCGATCAGGTCGCGCTTCTCGCTCAGCCGGCCGTCGGCGGTGGCGCCGATCACGTCCGCGAAACGCCCGCCGAATGGCAGGTGGGCGACGATCTTGCGCGCGTGCGCCTCGTTCTTGGCGGTGACCACCGCCAGGCGGTGCCCGGCCGCATGCAGGCGCTCGACCGTCTCGCCGATCCCGGCGTAGACCTCGTGCTCGGCCCAGCCGTGGCTCTCGAAACGTTCGCGGTAGTGCGCCACCGCGAGTTCCACCCGCGCCGCGTCGCCCAGCAGCGGCGCGAAGCTGGTGCGCAGCGGCGGCCCGATCCAGCGCCGCAGCTCCGCCTCCGGCGGCACCGGGTGCGCCAGCCGGGTCAGCGCGTGGGCGACGCAGCGGGTGATGCCGACGGCGGAATCGATCAGGGTGCCGTCGAGGTCGAAGAACAGGGTGGGCAGCATGTCGGGCATCGGAATGGCGCGTCGGGTCTTGCCGCGATTGGCGGCGGATGTTCGGCCAGGTCCGGACCGGAGGCCGGATCGGCGAGCGGCGTTATTCCCGCAGGGGGGCGGCCGAGCGAACGTGGCCGCGGCCCCGGATCCCTGGGGGAAGGCGAAGTCGCGGGACGGCGACGGCGAGGAAGCGGGAACGACGATGGCCCGGAAGGCGCGGACGGGCCGGTGCACCGCGTCAGCCGCCGCGCCGCTCCAGCGCGGCCACCGCCGGCAGCTTCTTGCCTTCGAGGAATTCGAGGAAGGCGCCGCCGCCGGTCGAGATGTAGGACACCTCGCGCCCGATCCCGTACTTGTCGACCGCGGCGAGGGTGTCGCCGCCGCCGGCGATCGAGAACGCCTTCGACGCGGCGATCGCGCGCGCCAGGGTCTCGGTGCCCTTGCCGAAGGCGTCGAACTCGAACACGCCGACCGGGCCGTTCCAGACCACGGTGCCGGCGCCGGCGACCAGTTCGGCGTAGCGCGCGGCGGTCCGCGGGCCGATGTCGAGGATCATGTCGGACGCTCCGACGGCCTCGACCGCCTTCACCGTCGCCGGCGCGTCGGCCTTGAACTCCGGCGCGACCACCACGTCGATGGGCAACGGGATCTCGGCGCCGCGCGCCTGCGCCTCGGCCATGATCCTCCTCGCGGTCTCGACCAGGTCCGGCTCGAACAGCGACTTGCCCACGCCGTGGCCCTGCGCGGCGATGAAGGTGTTGGCGATGCCGCCGCCGACGATCAGCCGGTCGACCTTGGCGGCCAGCGACGACAGCAGCTCCAGCTTGGTGCTGACCTTGGAACCGGCGACGATCGCCAGCAGCGGCCGCGCCGGCGCGTCCAGCGCCTTGGCCAGCGCGTCGAGCTCGGCCATCAGCAGCGGGCCGCCGCAGGCGACCTTCGCGTGCAGGATCGCGCCGTGGGTCGAGGCCTGGGCGCGGTGCGCGGTGCCGAACGCGTCCATCACGAACACGTCGCACAGCGCCGCGTACTTCTTCGCCAGCGCCTCGTCGTCCCGGCCCTCGCCGACGTTCATGCGGCAGTTCTCCAGCAGCACCAGCTGGCCCGGGCGCACGTCGACGCCGTCGACCCAGTCCCGCACCAGCGGCACCTCGATGCCGAGCAGCCCGGACAGGCGCCGGGCCACCGGCGCCAGCGAATCGGCCTCGCTCCAGGTCCCTTCCTTCGGCCGCCCCAGGTGCGAGGTCACCATCACCGCCGCGCCCTTCTCCAGCGCCAGCTCCAGCGTCGGCAATGCGGCCAGGATGCGCTGCTCGGAGGTGATCCGGCCGTCCTCGATCGGCACGTTCAGGTCTTCGCGGATCAGCACGCGCTTGCCTTGCAGATCGAGGTCGGTCATTCGCAGGATCGAAGCCATCGGGATCGCCTATGTGGAGTGGAGGACAGGAACGGGAAACCCGGCGCGGACGGGGGCCGGGTGGCGCCGCGGACCCGGCCGGCCGCACGGGCGCCGGTTCGCGCTCGATCCGTTCCGGCCGGCTATTGTCCCTGCCGCTCTGCGCGGCGGCAAATCGACGCCGCCGCGCGCCCCGCGCGACAGCCACGACATTTTGCGTTGACGGATCCATCGAACCCCACTATGTTGGGGCCGTCGGTGCCGGCCGCGTTGCGGCCGGCTTAAAAGGGAAGTCCGGTACGGCGATGCCCGAGGGGCGCAGCCAAGGCCGGCGCTGCCCCGCAGCGGTGTGGGAAACGAACCGGCCATGGCACTGGGCGAAGCGCCCGGGAAGCGGCCGCAGTAGGAGGAGCGGGAACGACCAGAGCAACCCGGAACGCAGTGGACGCCCCGCTCGTTTCCCGTTGCCCACGTGCGTTGCCCGCTTCGCGTCCCGAGCCCGAAGACCTGCCGACGGCCGCGCGTCGCACACCGCGCGGTGACCGGCCAGCGAGTCTTCGGAGGGGAGACGGTCGGTGTCGCGGCGGACCCTGCATCCGCCTCGCCGAGCGGCGCCAGGCGCGTCCCGGCCGCGATGCCCGATCTGCGTTCGCTCTTGCGAAGACTCCGCGCCCGCGGGGGCGCGGCCGTGCCGTCGGCGCGCGCCGGCGGTGCGCCCGCGTCCGCGCGCGCCGTCCCTGCGAGGGCAGGACGGCCCCCGTGCGCCCACGCACCGGAGTCCCGCCATGATCGCCACTCTCGATTCGCCCCGCGCCGCCGCGCCCGCTGCCGCGGCCCCCTCCCCCACGCACGACACCGCGCCGGGCTTCGCCCTGACCCCGCCCGCGGCCAGCCTCACCATGACGGTGACCAAGCGCAACGGCCGCCGCGAGCCGGTCGACCTCAACAAGATCGTCCGCGCGGTGACGCGCAATTGCGAGGGCCTGCACGCGGTCGATCCGATGCGCGTGGCCACCCGCACCATTTCCGGGCTGTACGACGGCGCGAGCACGCGCGAGCTGGACGAACTGTCGATCCGCACCGCCGCCCTGTTGACCGCCGAGGAGCCCGAGTACGGCCGCCTGGCCGCGCGCCTGCTCGCCGGCGTGATCGCCAAGGAGGTCGCGGGGCTGGAGATCCACGCCTTCTCGCAGTCGGTGCAGCGCGGCTTCGACCTGGGCCTGATCAACGAGCGCCTGCTCGGCTTCGTCCAGGCCAACGCGCGCAAGCTCAACGACGCGATCGACGAGTCGCTGGACCAGCGCTTCGACTACTTCGGCCTGCGCACGCTCTACGACCGCTACCTGCTGCGCCATCCCTCCGCGCGCACGGTGATCGAGACGCCTCAGCAGTTCTTCCTGCGCATCGCCTGCGCGCTGAGCGAGGACGTCGGCGAGGCGCTGGCGCTGTACCGGCGCATGGCCCAGCTGGATTACCTGCCGAGCTCGCCGACCCTGTTCAATGCCGGCACCACCCACGAGCAGCTGTCCAGTTGCTTCCTGCTCGACTCGCCGGACGACTCGCTGGAGGGCATCTACAAGCGCTACATGGACGTGGCCAAACTGAGCAAGTTCAGCGGCGGCATCGGCCTGAGCTACACCCGCATCCGTTCGCGCGGCTCGCTGATCCGCAGCACCAACGGCCTGTCCAACGGCATCGTGCCATGGCTGAAGACGCTCGACGCCTCCGTGGCCGCGGTCAACCAGGGCGGCAAGCGCAAAGGGGCGTGCTGCGTCTACCTGGAACCCTGGCACGCCGACGTCGAGGAGTTCCTCGAACTGCGCGACAACACCGGCGACGAGGCGCGCCGCACCCACAACCTCAACCTGGCGAACTGGATCCCCGACGAGTTCATGCGCCGGGTCGAGGCCGACGGCGAGTGGTCGCTGTTCGACCCGGCCAAGGTGCCGCAGCTCACCGACCTGTGGGGCGAGGCCTTCGACCGCGCCTACCGCGCCGCCGAGGCCGCCGGGCTGGCGGCGAAGAAGCTCAAGGCGCGCGAACTGTACGCGCGGATGATGCGCACCCTGGCGCAGACCGGCAACGGCTGGATGAACTTCAAGGACAAGTCCAACCGCGCCTGCAACCAGACCCTGCGCGAGGGCAACGTCGTCCACCTGTCGAACCTGTGCACCGAGATCCTCGAGGTCACCTCGCAGGACGAGACCGCGGTGTGCAACCTCGGCTCGATCAACCTCGCGCACCACGTCGAGCTGTTCGAGGACGGCCCGCTGCACGGCCAGCCCGGGCGCTTGGACTTCGACAGGCTGGCCGAGACCGTGCGCCTGGCGGTGCGCCAGCTCGACCGCGTGATCGACCTCAACTACTACCCGATCGAGACCGCGCGCCGCGCCAACCTGAAATGGCGCCCGGTCGGCCTCGGCGTGATGGGCCTGCAGGACGTGTTCTTCAAGCTGCGCCTGCCGTTCGACGCCGAGCCGGCGCGGGCGCTGTCGCGGCAGATCGCCGAGGCCATCTACTTCCATGCGCTGTCGGCCTCGAACGAGCTGGCGATGGAACGCGGCCGCCACCCCGGCTTCGACGACACCCGCGCCGCCCAGGGCGAGCTGCAGTTCGACGCCTGGGGCGTGGCGCCGTCCGACCCCGGGCGCTGGGACGCCCTGCGCGCGCGCATCCGCGAGCACGGCCTGCGCAACTCGCTGCTGGTCGCGATCGCGCCGACCGCGACCATCGCCTCGATCGCCGGCTGCTACGAATGCATCGAGCCGCAGGTGTCGAACCTGTTCAAGCGCGAGACGCTGTCCGGCGACTTCCTGGTGGTGAACCGCTATCTGGTCGAGGAGCTCAAGCGGCTGGGCCTGTGGACGCCGGAGCTGCGCGACGCGATCAAGCTGGCCGAAGGCTCGGTCCAGGGCATCGACGCGATCCCCGAATCGCTGCGCGCGATCTACCGCACCGCCTGGGAGCTGCCGATGCGCTCGCTGATCGACATGGCGGCCGACCGCGGCGCCTTCATCGACCAGAGCCAGTCGCTCAACCTGTTCATCGAGAGCCCGAACATCGGCCAGCTGTCCTCGATGTACATGTACGCCTGGAAGAAGGGCCTGAAGACCACCTACTACCTGCGCTCGCGCCCGGCCACCCGGATCGCGAAGGCGACCGTGAGCGGCGCCGGCGCGCAGGCGCCGAAGCCGGACTACACCCCCACGGAAGCCGTCGCCTGCTCGCTGGAGAACCCCGAGGCCTGCGAGGCCTGCCAGTAACGCGCCGCAAAGCCCTCTCCCGCCCGCGGGAGAGGGGTTGGGGCGAGGGCCGGTCGGGAACGACCCGCCCGGCGCCCCGCGCCGCCCTGATCCGCCCCCTCCGGGCACTCCCCCCGCCATCGGGAAGCAACAAGGAACCCTCATGTCCACCGCCACGCCCCGCCTGCTCGACCCCGGCTTCGACCTGACCCTGCGGCCGATGCGCTACCCGCGCTTCTACGAGATGTACCGCGACGCGATCCGCAACACCTGGACCGTCGAGGAGGTCGACTTCTCGCTCGACGTCAACGACCTCAAGCACAAGCTCGGCCCGGCCGAGCGGCACCTGGTCGAACGCCTGGTCGCGTTCTTCGCCACCGGCGATTCGATCGTCGCCAACAACCTGGTGCTGAACCTCTACCAGCACATCAACGCCCCCGAGGCGCGCATGTACCTGTCGCGGCAGCTGTACGAGGAAGCGCTGCACGTGCAGTTCTACCTGACCCTGCTCGACACCTACCTGCCCGACCCGGTCGCGCGGGCCAAGGCCTTCGCCGCGGTCGAGAACATCCCCTCGATCCGGGCCAAGGCCGAGTTCTGCTTCAAGTGGATCGACTCGATCCAGGACCTGCACCGCATCGAAACCCGCGAGCAGCGCCGGCAGTTCCTGCTCAACCTGATCTGCTTCGCCGCCTGCATCGAAGGCCTGTTCTTCTTCGCCGCGTTCGCCTACGTCTACTACCTGCGCTCGCGCGGCCTGCTGCACGGCCTGGCCTCGGGCACCAACTGGGTGTTCCGCGACGAGAGCGGCCACATGGCCTTCGCCTTCGAGGTGATCCGCACCGCGCGCGCCGAGGAGCCCGACCTGTTCGACGACGCGCTGTCGGCGCAGGTGGTGCGCATGCTCGAGGAGGCGGTGGAGTGCGAGATGCAGTTCGCCCAGGACGTGCTGTCCGGCGGCGTCGCCGGGCTGTCGACCAAGGACATGCGCCAGTACCTGCAGTACTGCGCCGACCTGCGCCTGGTCCAGCTCGGCCTGCCGCGCCATTTCGGCGCGAGCAACCCGTTCGCGTTCATGGACCTGCAGGACGTGCAGGAAGTGACCAACTTCTTCGAGCGCCGGGTGTCGGCCTACCAGGTCGGCGTCGAGGGGGAGGTGGCGTTCGATGCCGCGTTCTGAGCCGGCCACTGCGGCGCCTGCGCTGGGGCGGCCGCTCGGGGCGAGGACGATCGAGATCGTCTTCCACACTGATTCTTGGCGTACCCGATCATCATCCGTAGCACTCGGGAGCCTCCTGACGGACTCGCGGCCCGCAGCGCGGTCAGCCATCTTCTGCCAGCTGCTGCTGGCCAATCTGGCGATGTAATGGACCGCCAGCTTCCTCAAACCGGATACCGCCCATATCGCTGCCTTTCTGGCGCTATTCGGTGCCCCCTGGCGCTCGCAGTCCTGCAAATCGTTCTTGCTGCTTTGATAGGGGCAACCAGCGCCCTGGCGGGCGTCGTTACCCAAGCCTGCGTTGGAGCAGCAGCCGTCATTGCATTGCTTGGCGTACTTCCTTGGACCGGCGCCGCACTAGCTGGTGGTGTCTACGGGCCAGCGCATCCGGCGGTCATAAGCACGTACAACGGCGCCTGGTAGGAGACAGTGCCGACTTTGGAACCCTGTTGCGGAAGGCTCCAAAAAAAAGAGGGCGATACGGTCTGCTTGAAGATCCTGGCAGGCATGGGCGGCGCCTACATTGCAAGGAGGCTCGACCAAGCAGCGGGATTTATCCCGTCCCCGGGACAAGGTCGTGCGGACGTCGCCCTGCCCCGGCATCGAAGGCTAAGATGATGCGCCATGGCCGATCCGGTCGCCAGTTCTGGTAATTTGCGCCGGCGAGCCGGCGCACCGCACCGCGGGGCCAGAGCGGCGCGCGATCAGGAGTCGGGCTCGTTCCGCGCCCCGCTTCTTCAAGGAGGACAGGCGTGAGCTCGTTGCAGTCAACGCAGGGATTGCTGGCCGCGCTGGCCCGTTACGCAGGCGCGGACCGTCTGTACCGCCTGG
>NZ_RKQN01000008.1 GCF_003814555.1 Vulcaniibacterium tengchongense | reverse complement strand
GGACTTTTAATCCGCTGGTCGTTGGTTCGATTCCAACACGGCCCACCATAAAAAACAGGGGCTTAGCTGCGACGCTAGGCCCCTTTTTTGTTGCTCCGGGAAAATGCCCGGGAAAATGAAGGCGCTCCTCGCTACTCAACCGGTGCGATGCCGCGCTCGATCGCGGCGCACGCGAGCAGCAGCGTAAGCGGGGTGCGGATGGGCTGGCCCGTCTGCCGGTTTATGCCGCGCTCCTGGTCCTGGTAGCTCGACAGGGCCATGCCCAGCGCCTCGGCCGCAGCGCGCTGCGAGAGCCCCATGCGGGCGCGCCAGCGGGCCACTGGGGTGTTCATGTTGCGGGTCATCGTACTGGCCTCACGGTCGCGGGCAGGGTGTCGTAGTCCTCGACCGCGACCGGGATCGGCGGCATCCAGCGCAGCTCGCGCTGGCGCTCGGTCGCGGGGATCTCCGTGCCGTCCTCGCGCTTGCGCGGGCCGGACAGGATGGTGTGCCAGTGCGCGCGGCGCACATGCGGGCGGACGTGCCGGCCGGTCGGGGCGGCGGGCTGTCCAGTCTCCTCGCGCTGGTACGCGGCACGCAGTGCAGCCCCGATGCGCACGCCCACATCCCACTCGACCGGGCCGGCTGCAGGATGCAGCAGCCACTGCCGTCCGGAGCGCACCGGCGCGGGGTTGCGCGGCATCTCGGGCTTGCCGCGCCGAGTGATGTCGGCGTCGGCACACAGGTACAGCGCGAGCGACAGCAGCGGCTCGAAGATGTCGCGACTGCGCTGGAGGCCCTCGACGGTCTCCGCTGACCACGGCATTCCTGCGTGCTCGGCCTGGTGGCGTGCGCTGCGCTCGAGCGCGCGGAGCGAGTCCTCGATGCTGCCGGCCAACGGTAGCGCGAGAGCGTGCACGCCGTCGGCGGCGAAAGGCTGCCGCGGGTCACGCGCGCAATCGAGCACGACGCGGAACTCGGGCATGCGGGTGTTGACGTCGTACTCCATGTGCATCCACGCGCCGTGCAGTCCAGGTGCGAGGTCCGCAGCGGCGAGATCGACGTACACGCACCACTCCGGCAAGCGCTGCAGATGCTCGACGGGGATGTCTCCCTCGAGCGGTGTCTCCAGCAGCGCAGGCAGCAGCGCAGGATCGAAGCGGTAGATGCCCTGCGTCATGCGCCAGGCGCCGAGCGCCGTCATGATGGCAGGGTGGTCGGCGTGGGCGAACGGCACCCGCCGATCACCGCCACCGCTCACGACGGCGTAGCCGCCGGCGATGGGCATGTAGCACCAATCCGGCCAGTCGAAGTTGGGCTGCCCGCGTTGCCGGCGGAAGCCGTCGAACTGGCGCCACGCGTGCGGATAGGCGTGACCCACCGCTTCGAGGGCGCGGCGGGCACGATGCACTTTACGCTGGAACTGAGGACTGCTCACGCGCGCGGCCCCGGCAAGAACCCGGCGATGCGCTGAGTCAGCAAGCGGACGCCGGCCGGCGTTGCGATGTCGTTGACCATGAGATCGCCGCCGGCAGAAGCGGCGAGCTTGCGCATAAAAGCGATCGCACGCGTGTTCGACTCCGGGCCGATATAGAGCACGTCGATCGCACCGCGGAACTTCCTCGCCGAAGCAAGCGCCGCGGCTTCGTTGTCGGGCTCGCCGTCGCTGATCAGAAGCGTCACGCCGGGATCGGACGCGCGTACATAATCGAGCGCCGCGGCCAGGTTGGTGTTGGCTTCAGGTTCGGGAATACTATCGACGTCGCACGGTTGCGAACTGAACGCTACGAGCCGCGCGCCGCCGCGCGCCGCGCTCACTGCTTCGCGCAGCACGTCGATCTTGCGGCGACCGTCTCCGGATTCGGCCCCCATCGACCCCGATACGTCGGCAAGAATGACGATCTGACCGCGGCGGCGATCTAGCCGCTCCTGCTGAGCCGCTACTTTGCCCGTCGTGGCCGGCAGCGTCTGCGCGGCACGCTTGACAAGCGCCTGCAGCGGATTCGTAAGCGCCTTGCTCATCCTTCGTTTCCCCGGATTTGTGTTGTCCTGTCGATTCCAAGCGCCTGGATCGCGGCTGCCGCCTCCCGGCACCACGCCAGGAGCGCCGGGCGCGCATCACGCAAGCCGGGCGATGTATACAGCTCGCCGGAGGCCACTTCGTACTCGACAAGGCTCCATGTTTGCCGGCCGAGATTGAGCCGCAGCTTCGGTGCTTTCCCCCGGGCTTGTATCGGATCCCGGTCCCAGATCAGGGACATGTTCTCGGCCTGGTTCCCAACAATAGCGGCGCCGGCTCGAAGATACGCGATGAGCGCATCTTGCACCCGCCGGCGCTCGCGCTCGTTCGCAACGGCCTCTGCCGCGGCGCGGGCCTGTCGTTCGAGACGCGCCGCCTCGGCCCGCTTAGCCTGCGCGCTTCCGCGCGCCGCGGCCTCGATGCGCTCGCGCTCATCGAGCAGGGCTCGGGAAAAGGCAGCTTGCAGCGCCGGATTTCGACGCATCGCCTCGCGCGCCAGGGCGACCGCTAGTTCCACGATCTGATCGTCGCTGAGCTCGCTGAAATCGAGCCCGTCGTCAGACGCTTGCATCATTGATCTCCTCGTCCGTGAGCCCATAAAGCGCCGCCGCGACCGCCCTGGCTGTTCCGTACTTTTCCGCGAGGATGCGCGCCACAACGAAGCCCTGTTTCGGCGACACGCGCGGGCGCCTGCCCTGAACGCTGTTTCGGACGGTCTCGGCGACGGCAGCGCCGTGGGTATCGCCGGCTTCAAGAGCGACAGTTCTCGCGTGATCCGCTATCCGCGGGTTCTGCGCCGCGACGAGCTGGAGCCACTCGAAGCTGGGGTCCCGGCGGAACGAGTCGAGCTCGAAGCGCTTGATCGACTCTGCTACGTACTCACGATGCCAGTCCATTACAGCACCCACCCGCCGGCGTTCACGTCGAACACTTTTTCGTCCGTGCCCGCGAGATCGACGACCAGGCCGGAAATCGGAAGGGCCTCGAAATGAGACCGCAGTTCTTCAACGCTGTCGAAAACCGCGAAGCTGACATCGCCGAAGTTCCGGCGGATCTGCCCACCCTCGTGGTCGTAGTAATCGAGCGCTGAGTACGAGCCTTCCAGGTACTTGCCCTGGGCGTCCTCTTCGTAGAAGAAGAACCCGTCATACGCCTCGCGATTGCCGAGTTGCACTTTCACAGCGACGCCGGCACGGCCGTGAGCAACGGCATCTTTGATCGTGACGGACTTCTCGATGTGCGCCTGGCTCATGATCATCTCCTGTTGAGGTATCCCGGCTACTCACCGCCGGTGGGTGCCGGCCGGGATTGCCCGGCCGTGGAACTATGCTCACATGACCGCGTAGCGCTGTCAAGACCCGGGGCGACCGTTCGTCGGCTCGGCAATCACTTCCGCGGCTTGGCCAGCTTCGGCGGCTCGACGACCGGCAGCTCGTGGTTGTAGCGCTGGGTCATACGCCGCTCGCGGTGGCCGGCTGCGTCCTGCTTGTCTGCGATGTTGCCTGCGGTGTCGGTGATGCCGCGGTGCTTGAGCCCGTGCAGGCTGAAGCGCTGGTCCGGCGTGATCACCCGCTCCCGGATCGCCATTGTGATCATCCGCTGCCACGCGGTGTCGAGCGCCGATTTGGTGAGCGGCGTTCCCGATTGGCTGACGATCACCCGGCGCTGCTCGGGGCGTAGCGGCACCGGGCGCTTGTTCGCCTCCGTCACGCGGCGACGGTAGTCCTGCAGGAACTCCCACGCCTCGCGTAGTTCCGCGTTCCACCGGGTTACGTTATCGAGCGAGCCCTTCCGCCGGTTGCTGCGGATGCCGACGTCGTCGGCATGCGCGTCGGTCAACGTGCACACTTCAAGGCCGCGCAGGCGCAGGTTGTACGCCAGCATCATGGCCGCCCACAGGTAGGGCGGCACGCTGCCTTCGGTGTGCGCCATGCGCTGGCCGCGCTCACGCGCGAACCGCAGCACCGCGGCGAAGGCCTCGGGCTCGGGCATGCGGTTGTCGCCGCGCTCGGCGACCTGGCGCACTCCCTTGGCCGGATTGAGCCTGCACAGGCCGTGCCGCATGCCCCATGCGAACACGCGGCGCAGGTAGCGCAGGATGTGGTTTGCCTTCGTCGGCGTAGCGGGCAGAGCCGGCTGAAGGCCTGCGGCCGGTCGCCCCATCGCGAGCGATTCGACAAGGCGCTGCACCATCGGCACGGTCATCCGGTCGACGGGGTACCGGCCCAGCGGCGATCCGTCTTTGAGCACATAGCTGCAGGCCTCCTGCGCCAGCCATCGGTAGTCCTTCTGCGTGCGCGGCGCCAAGCTGGCGAACTCGCTGGAACGGTGGAACTGCTCGGTGATGTAGGACACGCTGCCGCGGGGATCCTCGCCGCGTGCCGTTTCGACGATCGCATGCAGCTCCGAAAGCCGCGCACTCGCATAGGCGACCGTCCGCTTGCGCGGACGGCCGCCTTCCGGGTGCGGCTCCAGGATGTACCAGCGGTTGTCCTCCCAGTAGATCCCTTTCGGCAGGGCCGCCTGGTCGATGTGCGCGGGGATGTCGGGCTTGAACTTCCTTTTTCTTCCACCCATCAGATCAGTTCCTCGGGGCTCGATATCTCTGTCGGGAGTTGGGTAATGCCAAGGGCCGCGTTCAGCGCGTCGACCGTGGTCCAGATGCCGCCGCGGCCGTCGTATTTGTAGCGGATGCCCTCACGTTCCGCCCACCGGCGGACGGTGGAGAGCCGCGGCGGCGGCCCCTCGGGTGCGCACACGCGCTGCAGCACGGGGAAGGGGACGATCAGCGGGCTCACGGCAGGTCCGCCTCCATCCATTCCCGGCGTCGGGCCCACTGCCGGCGCATTTCCTCGCGCAGCTCGTTGGCCGCTTGGTACCCGCGCCGCTCGGCGATCCTCGCCATCAACTCGTCCACCTTGACCGCGGTGGTGTAGCCCTTGCGCAGCCAGTCGCGCGCCTCGCACTCCCTGCGATGGGCTTCGATCAATGCCGGGTCGATCACCGCGCATGCCCCCCTCCCAGGCGCAGGCCGAGCTGGACGACGTTCGCCGCGGGCCGCGGCCGCGGGGTGCGGATCCGGTGCATCCGCTTCCACGCCGCCAGCGCGTCGGCGAACTCGGCGTGCTTGCGCGTCTGGCTGCAAGCGCACTCGACCAGGTGGCCGCCGCCGGCGCCGGGCCGGCGGGCGTCGAAGATGTGCCGCGCCGCGTGGCCCGCCCGGCAAGCAGGCAGGGGCTCCTCGTGCGGGATCTGGCGTTGCGTCATGGCTCCTCCTCTCGGTCCAGCCGCACCCGCGCGATCGCCTGAAGGCGCTCGCCGAAGCCGAGCGTGTCCGGGTAGCGGTGCACCCGGGCGACCAGGCCGAACACCGTGTGCATGTCGCGTGCGACGTCCGCATCGACGCCCCACAGGTCGGTCAGGTTGAAGCCGCCAAACCTGCCGGCGTTCCACCACGCCAGCAGGAAGCGGGCGGCGCGGCGCGCCTGGCCGGTGTCCGATTGCGCGATCGCGAACAGCCTTTCGAGGGCCGCCGCTTCCTCGGCCTGCATCCACGCCGGCGGCGGGCACATCGCCTGCAGCTCGGCGAGGGTGATCGTGCGCGCCTGGACGTCGGGCAGCGTCTCGCCGGCCGGGTCGCCGGCGAGGGCGGCGAGCAGCGCCTTGGCGTCGTTGAGGCGCAGGATCGCGACGCCGAGCTCGTCCTCGGTTCCGTGCTCGATCGCGCGGCGCAGGGTGTCCATCATCGGACGCAGGATGGGGCGCTCGCGGCTCACTTCGCACCTCCCTGCACGCGGGCGAGGGCGTCCAGTCCGCGCTCCCGCCGCCACTCGTTGACCGAGCTGTCGCCGTCGAGCGCCACGCGCGCAGCCATGACCGCGGTTTGCACGGCTTCCTTCCGCACGTTCGCCGAAGGCTCATCGAGAACGGCTTTGCACAGCTCGCCGAACTCCTCGGCCAGTGCAATCGTCATGAGCCGATCGCCGGGGAACTTCGCGCGGGCGCGGATCAGCTCGGTGCGGACCTCAGCGAGAAAGGCATCGACTCCGGCGTCCTCCGTCACCCGCGCGCCATCGCCCTGCGGCTTGGCGGCGAGGGCGAATCGGAAGGCTTCTAGAGCTACGTCAGCCTCGACGTACCGTTCGCCTTCTCGCGCAGTGAACGGACCTGCGCGACCGCGCAGGCGGCGCTCCCACGCCTCCACCTCCCCCGCGCCCTCGGGATCGGGCTGTGCGCGGCGGTTCCACGTCCTCATCGGCGCCGCGCCGTGGCACCAAGCGCAGCGCACGACGTTCGCGCCCGTTGCGTCCAGGAAGTCGTTGGGTCGCTGATCGAGCGCGTCCGATCCACAGAACGGGCACGGCAGCAGCATGTCCATCGTCTTAGTCATGGCTGCGCCCCCTGCGCGCGATCCAAGGCGGCGAACAGCGCGTCGCGCTCTGCTTGCCATGCCGCCGCTACCGCCACCGACGCCGACACCGACGCCGCCCACGCCGCCGACTCCGCCGCCCACGCCGCCGAATCCGCCGACTCCGCCGCCGACTCCGCCGACTCCGCCGCCGACTCCGCCGACTCCGCCGCCGACCGCGCCGCCGACTCCGCCGCCGACCGCGCCGCCCACGCCGCCGAATCCGACTGCGCCGGCCACGCCGCCGAATCCGACTGCGCCGTCGCCGCCGCCGCCGCCCACGCCGCCGACTCCGCTGCCGATAGCGAGCCCGGATCGCCTTCCGCCGCGGCCTCGTGGGCGCGCTCGGCGACATCCAAGGCGTCTATCGTTTGGCGGATGGCCTCGGTTACGTCACTGGGGTGCCCCGCCTCCAACGCCTTGCGCTGCGCAGCCAGCATCCGGCCGATGCGTGCGATGGCGATCCAGTGCTGTACCGGTTCGAGGTCCACCCCGTCAGGGATGCGCCTTGCCAGTTCGACGTGGAAACCGGCACGGTCCTCCTCCGGCAATCCTTCAAATATTGATTCTTGGAGGCGGATGAGCCAGACGGGGAGGCCGCGCGCGGCGGCGACAACCTCATGGTGTAACACTTTGGCATCTGGATTGATATCGCGCGCAAAGCAGGCGACCGAGCAGCCACGGAAGCGGTCGCCATCAATGATCCCGTAGGTGCCGGCCCGCAGCATGTCGGCGGCGGCGTGGTGCTCGGCCTGGGCGACGTGCAGGGCCTTGATTGCCGGGTCTCCGTGGAAAGAAAGAATAGGTTTCATCGCGTTCATCGTCTCAGTCATGGCGGGGCTCCTTGGTGACGATGACGCGGTGGATTTCCATGTAGCGTTTCGCCTTCGCCCACGGATCTCCCGTGATCGTCTCAACCTCCTTGATTGCGTCACGGCGCGTGTGCGCGATGCCCCACAGGTTTCCGTTGTTGTAGTAGCCCCACACCCGCTGCGGGCGGGGGGTCTCGCGAGGATTGTTATTAGTCATGGCGGGGCTCCTGCGCATGGCGCGCGGCGACCTCACGCGCCTCAGGCACGACGTGCTCGATGACGTGCCCGATAGGGTTGAACGGATGCGCGTCGGCCGCCTCGACTATGCGCTTGAGTGTGGGGAGCGCGCCCTCGCCAGCGGCTGCGGCCTCCTCGGGCGTGAGCTCGACCGGCGTCATGCCGAACTGCTTGACCCGCTCGAGGCATTGCTGCGGGAGCCAGGTGGCGGCGTCGTCGAAGGCATCTTGCGTCGCGGGCTTCGACAGGTGGATCTTGATCGACACCTCGGCGTGGTCGGCTTGGACGGTGCATCCGATGCAGTAGCGCTCCGCGTCGCTGTCGTACGTGTGCGTCAGCAGCGCGAGCACCCCGTCGATCACCACCGTGCGCGCCCAGCGGCGCGGCGCATCGTTGCGCTCAGCCATGGGTCACCTCGCGGCGCACGGCCATGCGCCGGCGGCGCAGGGCGACGGGGATCTGGCCCACGGCCAGGCCGGCGTGCGTGGCGCGCCGCGGGCGCGTGCTCCACAGCCGGTACAGCAGCGCGCCGCCCACGGCCGGCGCGATCGAGAGCAGGGCGAGCTCAAGCACGGCGCACCTCCTTCTCGGCCTCGGCCATCGCGGCGACGCCGGCGGCGGTCGGCGGCCGGGGCAACATGTCGGCGACGCGCGTGGGCAGATCCAGCGCGTCCAGGTACTCCGCCAGCTCGAGGCCGATGCGGTCCTCTTCGGCGATGAACTCGGCGTCGCGCGTGGCCCAGCCGCCGCGCGGATCGCGCGTCCAGACCCGGGCGACGGTGTGCAGGCCGCCCATGTCGAGCGAGGCCACCACGCCGATGCGGTTGCGCCGGATATGCACCATCACCACGGCCGCGCATTCGCTGCGCGAAGCGGCAAGGTCGATGGACTCCGCGGCGCGCGTGGTAGCCTCCGCGCTGGGTCCGGTGCCGGATACCTGCGGCGGTGCCGCAGTGGCCAGAACTTCGGGTTGCTGCTGCATGGAAACCTCCTAGGCTTCAGGTGGAAGGCCCAGGGGCGGCGTTGCCGCGCCGCCCGCCGGGCCCGCTTCGGCTCAGATCAGGTCTTCGCCGGGGGGCTCTTCGTGCGGCGCCGCCTGGCGCTGCGTATTGCGCAGGACGTCCAGCACG
The DNA here is from genome assembly GCF_003814555.1 of Vulcaniibacterium tengchongense. Lineage (GTDB taxonomy): Bacteria > Pseudomonadota > Gammaproteobacteria > Xanthomonadales > Xanthomonadaceae > Vulcaniibacterium > Vulcaniibacterium tengchongense. The sequence goes on along the minus strand of NZ_RKQN01000008.1, from coordinate 30,457 downwards.
TCCTCCGCGATGTATTCCGCGACCGCGGCCGGGCCGTCGTGGCTGATGCCCAGGTGCGTGGCGCCCTCGTGATCGAGCGCGGCCAGCAGCTGCGCCGCGACCTGCGCGCGCCACAGGCGGTCCATGTCCTTCTCGGTGAGGGTGTAATCGGCGCCGATGGGCAACGGCGTGCCGTGCGGTTGGCTCGGGGCGTTCACGGCTGCACCTCCGCGCCCAGCTGGTCGTGGACCTGGCGGATGGCGGCCACCACCTCGGCGAGCGTCAGCTCGGCCGCGGGCTTGCCCGCGGCGTCCAGCTTGGCCATCAAGGCCAGCCAGCCGTGGTGGGACCATTCGAGGGTGTTGGCGATCTCGCCGAACGCGGCGGCGATGGCGCGGCGCAGATGCGCGGGCGCAACTTGGGTGTCGTTGGACACGGTGACGTCTCCTTGTGCTGAGGTTGAGCCTCGGAGACGCGTTATGAGGCGCGGCACCGAGGGTGTCGGGAGGCTCATAACCGGGCACAAGTCCGGCGGGCAGTTTTCCCCTTGCGGGTGTTGTATGGCTGCCGCCCTCCCGACGCAGGACACGTCGGTGCGCTCGAAAGACAGGCGCAAAAAAACCGCGATGACTGACGGGCGCGGATGCCGCTTGTGCTCGGAGTTATGAGGCTCCTTGCCGCGGATCGTGCGCTCGTCGACCGCGCCTGTCAACCGGGGGCTGGGATTGCGAAAGTGTAGCCGGTAGGCTACAGTTGCCCCATGCAGATCAAGCGCACCCCGGAATTCAGGAAGTGGATCGATGGCTTGAAAGATCTGGCCGGCCGCGCCCGGATCCAGGCGCGCATCGAGCGGCTGGCGGCCGGCAATCCGGGCGATCACCGCAATCTGGAAGGCGGCGTGTCCGAGCTGCGCATCGATGTCGGCCCCGGTTACCGGGTGTACTACACGCAACGCGGCAACGAGCTGGTCATCCTGCTGGCCGGCGGCGACAAGTCCACGCAGCAAGCGGACATCCGCAAAGCACGGGAGCTGAAAGACGGGCTTTAGTTCACGCCACCCCAAGAGAGGCCGGCGAATTTCATCAAGACGCGCAGGAGTGCGGCTATGAGCAAGAAAACCACCCTCGAAAACTACGACGTCGCCGAACACCTCCGCACCCCGGAGGAAATGGCGCTCTATCTGGACGCGTGCATCGCCGAAGCCGATGGCGATGCCGCCTTCATCGCCAAGGCCCTGGGCGACATCGCCCGCGCTCAAGGCATGAGCAAGGTCGCACGCGACGCGGGCCTGTCGCGCGAGAGCCTGTACAAGGCGCTTTCCGGCGATCGCAACCCCGACTTCGCCACGGTGCTCAAGGTCACCCGAGCGCTGGGCGTGAGGCTGCATGCCACCGCTGCGTGAGCGGCTAGCCCGGATCTGCGGAACGCCGCCTGAAGGCCGCCGGTTCGCGTTGGTCGCCCGGGCGCTCATTTGCGGAACGTCCAGCACTTGATGATGGGCGAGCCTTCGCCGCGGTTTGCCCGGATGAGGCTGTTCACGGCGACGTTGGCATCGAGGCACTTGTGCCGCCGCGAGTCGCGCAGCAGCGTGCGCAGCACCTTCAGGTCGGCCAGCTGCTGCGAGTGATAAGCGGCCTTGGCCGCGAATTCGTTGAGATTGATCGCGATGACGTTCGGGTCGCGCGAGTGGTTGACAACGGGGTGGTCGCTGAGACCCTCCAGGTACTCGTAGACTTCCCAGAACTCGGCCACCAGCGGGTGGTCCGCGCTGATGGCACGCTGCCGCTCCAGCGCCATTTCGACCAGCGCCTGCCGCGTGGTCTCCACCATTTCGGCGGTCAGCGGCACGACGATGCGCAGGCAGTCCAGCAGCGCCAGCATCTGCGCGTGGTTCTTGATCACGCGCTCGATGCGGATGTCCTTTTTCTCGCGTAGCGCCGCCTCGTACACGCGCACGCGCTCGGCGAACTTGGCCAGGATCTGGCCCTCGGCGCGCACCGCCTTCAGCATGAAGTGGCTCACCGCCTCCACCGGCAGCGCGTTCAGGTTGTCCGCGGCCTCGCGGCTTTCCGTAGTGACGTTGGGCCGCTTGAAGTGCAGCTTGACGATGCGGGTGAGGATCGCCTCGGACGCGTCCACCGCGGCGTTCTGGCTGATGACGATCGTGCCGCGGAACGGCGGCTCGTAGGTCTCGTTGCCGCCGTTGCGCACGCCGCGCGTGCGCAGCGTGCCGCCGCCGAAAAAGTCCTTGAGCTCGTCCCAGTCGAAGCTCTTGGCGTGCGCCTTGTCCGGCGTGCTGCGGTCGGCCTCCAGCAGCACCACCGGCATGTTGGCAATCTGGCCCATGGCGCGGGAGCGGCCGGCGACGGACGATTTGGCCGGGTCGAAGCCCTCGTAGTCCGCGCGGCCCAGCAGCTTCCAGAGGAAGGTCAGCAGCGTGGTCTTGCCGGCGCCGGCCTCGCCGGTGGCTTCGAGGAAGGGAAACGACTCATACGTCTCGCGGATTTGCTCCGCGAACAGCGAGCCGAACCAGAACGCAAGCGCGACCACTCCGTGGCTGCCGAAGCACGTCCACAGCCACGGCAGCCAGTCCTCGCGATACTCCTCCGGGTCGCGCTGCAGGCGCAAGCGGATGGACTTCTGCGTGCTCTTGAGCCGCAGCTTGTCGAATTCGAAGTAGTCCTCGGCGTTGGCCTGCACCAGCTCGCCGTCGCGCACCGCGATGTCGCCGAGCAGGTAGGCGCGGTGTTCCTTGCTGTAGCCGAGGAAATCGATCGCCTCGACGGTCTTGATGTTGTACAGCTGGTCCTTCATCACGTGGATCAGCTGCGCGCCGGTGCCGTCGAACACGGCGCCGGGCGCGAAGCTGGCCAGGCGGTCCCGGAAGGCCGGGGCGTTGAGGGTCTGGGACGCGGTGAACGTGCCCTTGACGCTCGGCGCATCGTGCGGGAAATCGACGCGGAAGAAGTACCAGGACTCGTCGGTGACCTCGTTGCGCTGGAAATACAGCGCCTCGGGGTAGCAGTTGGCGATTTCGTACACGGTGGACGCCGCGCGGCGCAGCCGGCGTTCCTCGTCCTCCTCGAGCTCGTCATAGGCGACGTCCTTCTCGCGCTTCAGCTTCTCGAAACGCGCCTGGTCGAACTCGAACCAGTACAGGCGCGAGCGGTGTTCGAGGTGGAACTCGGCGCGGCCGTCGTGGGCGTGCATCAGCAGGCCCTTGTCCATCGCGCTCTTCGCGAGCAGCAGGTCGCCCTGGTAGCGCGCCTCGGCAATGTCCGCCTCCCACTGCTTGGCGCGCTCGGCGGCGTCGGCATGCGCCTGCGCGCGCAGGTGCAGGTCGTTCCAGTCCACCTTCCGGCCGTCCGGCTGCGGGATCTGCGCGGCGCGGCAGCGAAAGCCCATCGCCTCGGCCCGGCGGACGTGCTTGCGGATGTAGTCGCGGGCGCCGGGCTCGTTGTCCAGGGCCCAGATGAGCGTCGGCAGGTTGCCGGCGCGGCGCTTGGCCAGTTCGCGCAGCGACTCGTCCGGGAAGGCGTTGCTGCTCATCGCCGACACGGCGGCGGCGCCGTGCTGCATGTGCGCGATGGCGTCGAAGATGCCCTCGACGATCCACAGCTCGCTCACGGTATCCAGCTGTTCGTCGACCGCCGGCGCAATCCACCAGACCCCGGCGTAGCTCTCGCCGGGCTTGAACCGGGCCTTCTGCTTGCCGAAGCGGTGCGGCCGGTCGATCAGCCGCTCCCAGTAGCCGCCCTTTCGCAGGGCGAAGCGCACGGTGGCGGTGCCGGCCTGCAGCCTGCGGTCGTAGTAGTGCTCCTGCGTGTAGAGCCCCCGCAGGCCGGAGAGGTCGAAGCCGCGGTTGTACTGCAGGTACGCGTCCGCCGCGGCGGCGGGGGCCTCCGGCGTCTGCGCGAAGCGCTTGGACCAGTCGTCGAACAGGTCGTCGTAGAGGTCCTTGACGTGCAGCTCGCGGCCGCACTTGGCCTGCCGGCCGCACCGCACAACCCAGGGCTTCAGATAGCTCGTGTAGAGCTCCTTCTTGCCGCACGCGGGGCACTTGCCGCCGCGCATGTAGTCCGTGCCCGGGCGATGCTTCAGGCCGTAGTCGCGCTCCAGGCGCTGCACGACCTGCTGGCGGATATCGTGCTGCATGCGATCAGGCCTTGCGCCCGTTGCGCGCGTTCGGCCGCGGCGTGGCCACGCGCTCGATCTGCCCGCCGCGGCGTACGAACGCCTCGATGTCGGCGCGCAGCGCCGCCGCTTCCCGCTCCTTCAGCGCCGGCAGCACGTAGGTCGGCTTGTGTTGCGGGTTGCTCGAAACCAGGCACGGCATCTGCACCGTGGCCCATCCGCTGTCCGGCCTCATCACGCCACCTCGCTACGGCAGTAGCCGGTATTCAGCAGCTCGACGCCGGCGTCGGTGGCGCGCACGAAGTTGTCGGAGCGGGAACTACGCGCCAGCAGGCCCAGCGCGAGCAGGGCGGCGACATCGCCCGCGGCATAGCGGGCGCCGACCTCCTGCGCGTGGAACATGCGCGGCACGAACGCGCCCCGCGGCGTGACCTGCACGAGCCCACCGCAGCGGTCGGCTGTCTGCAGGCAAAGCTGTAGCGTCGACGGCAGAGCCGCCAGTTCGATGGTGCGGTGCATCGCGAGCTCAGTGGTCGGTGTTGGCGGGCGGCTCGTCCAGCAGGTCGAGCTGGTTGAGTTGCTGGGCGCGGTAGGCCTTCAGCGCGAGGTTTCGCGCATAGGCCGGCGCTTCGGGCAGCTCGCTTGGGCGGGCGCCCGGCATGCCGCTCGGGCTGGCGATCGCGGTGAGCTCGGTGTGGCCGGTATAGCTGGCCGAGCACACCGGGTTGTCGCAGACGTAGGTGTCGTGGCGCAGGTACCGGTGCGACAGATAGCTGGTGCGCTTGATCAGCACGCCGCCGCAGGCCTCGCAGCGGAAAACGACACGCTTGCGGTGACTAAAGTCCCCCATGCTCCGATTCCCCCTGTTGATCCTCGATCGCGCCCGACTTCAAGCCGAGCAACACCGCAGCGCGATGCGCTTCCCCTCGGCGCCCCTTGTTCTTGCCGCTGAGCAGGTGGTAGACGGCGCTCGCTTTGACGCCGTTCGCACGCGCCCAGCCGCGGATGCTGATGCCCCGTGCGTCGAGGTCGGCCAGCACGCGCTCGCGCGCCTCCGCGCTAGGCCCCTGGAAGGGGTGCCGCGCTTTCCCCCGCTTTGTGGGCGTGTTCGCACTTTTGTGCATACTTGCTCAAAGTTTGGCTAACCCACGGAGAGCGTACCGAAACAAACGTTTCGGTGTCAACAGGAATGGAAACGATCTGGAACATGGAAGACGCCGGGTACCGGCTCCGCTTCGAGCGCGAACGCCTGGGGCTGAAGCAGGAAGATCTCGCGAACGCGCTGGGCGTCACTCCGGTCACGCAGCGGAACTACGAGAGCGGGCGACGGCAGCCGACCGCGCAGTACCTGGCGGGCATCGAAGCGAAGGGGCTGGACGTGCTGTACGTGCTGACGGGCGCGCGCTCGGTCGGTGAGCGGCTGGCCGAGGAAGAGGCGAACCTGGTAGCGCACTTCCGCCGCGCGAGCCCGGAACTGAAGGCCGCCGCGTTGCGCATGCTCGGCGCCGAGCCGGCGCCGTCGCGCCCGGCACAACGCCGCGAGGGCCCCACGGTCAATGCCGAAAGCATCGGCGGCGTGGTGCAGGGCAATCAGACCGTCAAGGGGCCGATGACCTTCCACCTCGGCGGCGGCGGCAGCCGCAAAAAAGGGGTGCCGAAGGAGTGACGCGCACGTGTATCTCGGCCAATTCGTCGCCGGCGACGTGCATATCGGCGCGCTCAGCCTGAACTTGAGCTTCCCGATCGCGTGGATGCCGCGGCCGCCGCGCCGCGGCCGGGGCGATTCGCGCAAATCGCCCCCGCCATCGCCCTTGGCGGCTCAGGTTCGGCCGCACAGCCCCGTAGGGAAGCGCCGCGCCGCGGCGTAGGAAAAATCCGACATGAGAGACAGAAACGTTGGAATCGACGTTGCGGGTTCCGCGTACTTCACCGCGCCGGTTACCTTCAATTTCGGCGGGAGGGAACTGACGGCCGCCCAGGCCACTACCGAGGAGCTGGAGCGCGCAGCCGACGCCTACAGAAGGGAAGTAGGCATATACAGCAATCGATCTTTGGGGGCTCTCGCAGTCTGCGGCGTGGCCGTGATGTTGTGCGTCCCCATCACCGAAGCGCTGTTGCTGTGGTTCGGCCTGGACAGTACGGCGCCGGGCTACAGGGAGGAGCGTCGCTGGATCTTCCTGACGCTTGCGCCATCGGCGCTGGTCATGACCTTGGTGATCGTCGGCGACTGGTGGCGGCTGCAACGCGCCGTGTTGCGGGTGCTGCGCCGCGAACAGGCGGTGGTGCTGGCGCAACTGGGCATCCGCAAGCGGCTCGAAGCGAATCAGTCGGCCGACAACAAGTAGGAAAAATCCGACTCGGCAGTAGGGGAAAGGGGTACAGCATCGGCCACGCCTCCCGCGTACTCTGAAGCGCGGCGATCGCGTGCCGATAAGGGGGCGTCCTCGGCACGCATGTCGCGGCCGACGACGCGCTGGTTTCGCCGCCGGCGGGCGCGCTGCGCACTGCGGGCGGCATTCGCAAGCGGGGCCGGAAAGCTCCGTGATCACTGCAACCACAGGGGTAACGCAAATGAATGCAACCGCATCGATCAACACCACGCCGCGCTCCGCGCCGGTCAAGGCCACTTGGGTGTGCCTGATCGTCGCGTGGATCCTGTTCCTGCTGCCGCTGCCCGGTGTCGGCGTGTTCGTCGGCTGGCCGCTGAACCTGGTGGCCTTCATCCTCGCCATCGTGGTGATGGCGCGCGGCTTCACCAAGCAGGGGCTCTTGCCGCTGCTGGCCTCGCTGATCGTGTCGCCGATCGTCTACTTCATCGGGCTCGCGGTGCTGGGCGCGACGGCCGTGGGCGGGACGGCCGCTCTGCAGCAGGCCAGTAACGGGACGGAGACGGCGGCGCCGGCTAGCCAGGCCGAGCCGGCGGCCGATGCGATCAAGATCACCGCCCGTGAGCTGTTCCAGGCCTACGCGGCGAACGAGGTCGCCGCGGACGGCAAGTACAAGGGCAAGGCGCTGGAAGTCAGCGGGAAGGTGGAGTCGATCACCTCCGACTTCAGCGACGAGGCCGTCGTGCAGCTGACCACCGGCGAGATCCTGCAGCAAGTGCACGCCCGGGGCCTGCCGAAGGATGTAGCGGCCCAGCTTGAGACGGGCCAGCAGGTCACCGTGGCGTGCACGGGCGCCGGCGAGGTGATGGGCTCGCCGCAGCTGAACGATTGCCGCGTAAAGTAGCCTGCGACACAACGAAAAACCCCGGCAGCGATGCCGGGGTTTTTCCGTTCTGGGCGCCGCCATCGGCGGCCAGGGGCTCAGCGTGGGCGCTGCGGCGGGCGCGGGTTGACCCCGCCCCCGCTGCCGGCGCTGCCGGCGCCGCCACCTCCGGCGGCGCTGCGCTTGCGGCGGGAGCGGACGAACAGGAACAGGCCAAGGGCGAGGACGGCGATCACAACGACGGCGGTTTGCATGGTGGGCTCCTTCTGCTGGGGTGCACCGGCGCCGGCCTCAGCCGGCGATATCGGTCTCGAGCTCCAGCCGGGTGGTGTAGCCGCCCGAGCCGGAGATGGTGTGGGTGGCCTTGGCGATCAGCCACGGCGTGGCGTCGATTTCCCGCTTGAAGCCCTGCAGCCGCAGCCGCTGCTCCGGGTACAGGTCGGCGCGTCCGCGCGCGAGCGTGTACTCCATCGTCGCCGCGCCGCGCTGGACCCGCTGCCACTCGGCGTGCGCGTGCTCGCGCGCCTCGGCTTCGCTGCTGTAGGTCTCGCGCAGGCGCTTGGCATTGCCGCTCTCGCCCACGAGCACCGATCTGCGGTTCGCGCCCGGCTTGTCGTGCCAGTACGCGCGCACGCCGCTGTAGGTGTCCCGGTCGGCGAGCGCATAGCGGTGCCGGTCGCCGTCGCGGCGCGTGATCAGCGGGCTGGGCAGCGGATCGCCGCTCGCCGTCGTGCCGCTGCCGATCGGCACGAACAGCAGGTGCCCGGCCTTCACGGTAGCGACGGCGTCGTAGCGGCGGCCCAGGCGCGTGAGCAGGTGCACGTCGCTTTCGCCGGTCTGGTCCAAGTGCGGGATCGCGATGCCGGCCAGCGACGGCGCGATGCGCGCCTGCAGGCCGTGTTCGCCGGCGAGGTTGCGCACGACATCGCCCAGCGTGACCTGGTGCCAGCTGCGCTCGCGCCGCGTGCGCATCGGGTGGCTGAGGTCGGCGCTGCGAGCGCGCACGGTGATCACGTCCGGCGCGCCGCTGTGCTCGACCTCGTCGACGCGGAACCGGCCCTTGTCGATCAGGCCGCTGTCGGTCCAGCCGAGCGCCACCGACAGCTCGACGCCGCGGCGCGGCAGCGCCAGCCGGCCGTCGTGGTCGAGGATGACCAGATCGAGCTGGTCGGCCTCGCCGCCGCGCGACTCGGTCAGGGTGAGATCCTGCAGGCGCGGCCGGACACGCTCGGTCAGGTCCTGGCCGTCGAGCACGACGCGCCACGCGGGGATGCCGTGCGCGTTCACGCCGGTTCGCCCTCGCGCGGCGCCACGTCGTCGACGCGCTTGAGCGACAAGCCGAACTCGATCCGCCGCGGGATGCCGTCGGCGAAGAACAGCGTGTGCGTGGCGTTGAGCCCGGTGATCACGTAGGCGCCGTGCACGACGCCGGTGCCGTCCACGAGCGAGAGCGGGCGGCCTTCGTCGGCCATCTCGCGCAGCACGTCGAGCGAGGCCGGGTCGCCGGTCAGCTCCGGCGCGACGACGCCGCTGAGCTCGATCGTCTCGTCGCCCGGGCCCAGGTACTGGTGCGCGGCGCGGGCGCCGACGCGCTCGCTGCTGGCGTGGCGCCACGCCGCGGAGCGCTGCAGCTGCTGGTACGCCAGGTGCTGCAGGTCGAAGACGAAAGTTCCCAGGGCCATCATCATCGCGGCAGTCCTCAGTCGTAGTCGCCCAGGCGCGAACGCCGGCGCGCGTCGCGCTCGCGGTCCAGCTGCTCCAGCTGGCGGCGCACCTCCGCCGCGATCGCCTGCGGGTCCATGCCGGGCGCGGCGTGGACGTGGATCTCGTAATGCTTCACCGCGGGCGCCGCGCTGGGGGCCGCCAGGGGCGCGACCGGCGGGCGCGTGTCGATCGCCGCGGCGGGCGCCGCGGCCGCGGCCAGGGCGACGCCGGCGCCGGCCTGCTGCAGGCGGTCGCCGAACGCCGAGAACCGCTGCAGCGGCAGCCGCTGGCTGCGGTCGAGGCCGCCGGCGAAGCCCTGCATCGTGAAGTCGCCCAGCTGCGCGAACACGCGCGACGGGCTGCGGATCCCGAGCTTGGCCTTGAACCAGCCGATGACGTTGCCGGCGATGCCGGTGATCGTGTCGCTGACGGCCTGCAGGCCGCCGAGCAGGCCGCGCACCAGCCCCTGCATCAGCTGGCCGCCGATCGCCTGGAAGCGCGCCCAGAGGCCGCCCAGGAAGCCCAGCACGGCGTTCCAGTGCGTGATCAGCAGGCCGAGCGGAGACCAGGCGAACACGCCTTTCAGGAACTCCCACAGCATGCCGGCCTTCGCCTTGAGCCAGTCCCAGGCTTGGCCCACGGCCGTGCTCACGCTTTGCCAGATGCCGCTGAGCATCGGCCCGATCGTCCCCCAGTTGCGCCAGATCAGGTACGCGGCGCCGGCGAGCAGCATCAGCAGGATGCCGATCGGGTTCGCCGTGACGGCCATGCCGACCATCCGGATTGCGCCCGCGACCAGCGGCAGGATGCGGCCGCCCAGGCCGAGCAGCAGCCGGCCCAGGCCGCCGAAGAGCGGCGCGGCGTTGGTCAGCGCGAACTGCAGGCCGGCGAACGGCATCAGGATCGTGCCCAGCGCCAGCGCGAGGCCGCCGGCGGCGACGACCAGCACCGCCAGCACCGCGGCCACCTTGAACAGCCCGCCGGCGAGCTTGGGATTCTCCTGCACCCAGGCCTGCATGCGCTCCCCGGCCCGGCCCAGCCACTGCGTGAGCGCCTGGATCTCCGGCTGCGCCGTCTCGCCGACGCTGGCCAGCACGTTCGTGAAGGTGCCGGTGGCGGCTTCCCACAGGTTGCGCAGCGTGCCCAGCTGCGCGTTGACGCGGCGCTGCAAGTCCGCTTGCGCGGCCATCTTGCGCTGCACCTCGTAGTAGCCGGCCTGGCCCTTGTCGATCAGCAACGAGACGACCTGCAGCGTTTCGGCGTCGTCGCCGAACAGCTTCTTCAGCACCGCGAGGCGGTCCTGCGTGTTGAGCCCCTTCAGCTGCTGCAGCTGCGCGAACAGCCGGTCGAGGCCGCCGAACTCGCCCTGGCCGTTGGTGAAGTCCAGCGCGATGCCGCTGGGCTTCAGGAGCGCGTTGGCCTTGCCGACCTTCTCGGCGTCCATCGCGTACTGGAGCACTTTGCGGTACGCGTTGCCGGCCTGCTCGCCGGCCATGCCGGCCTGGTCGGCCATCACCAGCAGCGGGGCGAGCGCCTGCGTCGCGGCCAAGCCCTTCGAGCGCAGGATCGAGAGCGCGGGCGAGAGCTTGCCGAAGCCCTGCAGCATGTTCTCGGCGTCGACGCCCAGGTAGTACGTGCGCTGGATGACGTCCGCGAGGCCCATCATCTCGGCCTCGGTCGCGCGCGTGGCGTCCTGCAGCTTCGCCGCGAAGGCGGCGGCCTCGGTGTACGGCATGCGCAGCTGCGCGCCGAGGTACGCGGTGGCCTCGCCCAGGCCGCCGAGGATCACCTGGGCGGACATGCCCTGGCGCCGCAACATCGTGAACATCTCGTAGAAGTCGGCCGTGGTGCCGGGCAGCCGGTTGCCGAGCTTCTGCGCGAGCGCGTCGATCTGCGCGAACTCCGCGGCCACCTGGCCGTTGGCGCCCATCATTGCGGCGCGCAGCTGCATCGCGGCGTCTTCCTGCTCGGCGAACGCGGCGATGGGCGCCACGGCGGCGCGGCTGGCGTAGCTGCCGGCGGCCACGGCGCCGGCGCCGTGCGCGGCCAGCTTCATGCCGGCCGAGTGCATGCGCTGCATCTTCGCCTGCGCGGCGGTCAGCCGCTCCAGCCGGCGACGCTGCGCATCCAGCTGGCGGTTCGCGGCGGCCAGTTCGGCTTGCAGCCTGCGCTCGTCGACGGCCAGGCGCGCGGTGCTGACGCCCGCGGCTTCCAGGGCGCGGCGCGAAACCTCCAGCGTGGCGCGCTGGCGCGCCTCCTCCTCGCGCAGCCGCGCGACGACCTCGCCTTGCTTCCTGAGCGAGGCGGTGAGCTTCTTGTTCGGCGCGTCGGCGGCATTGAGCGCCTCGCCCAGCCGCCGCAGCTCGCGCTGCGCCTGGACCAGCTGGCTGGACGTGGTGCCCAGCTGGGTCTCCAGCTTGCGGAAGCCTTCGATGTCGCGCTGCACGGCCTCCAGCCGCTTCAGCTCGGACTGGGTCGCGCGCAGCGCCTGGGCGGTGGATTTGCTGCCGCCCAGGATCCGCTTGAGCGGGCCGGAAGCGCGGTCGATCGCGTTGAGCAGCACCTGCAACCGCAGGTCGTAACCGGCCATGTCAGCGCGCCTCCTGGGCGGAGGCGGCAGGCCGGATCAGCGGTGGCGCGGGTCGGTTTCCGCGAGCAGCCGCGCGATCTCGCGATCGGCGGCGGTCGCCTCGGGCTGCGCCAGCCGGCGCACCACGCCCCAGCAGAGCTGGCCCAGCATCATGGCCGCGCCGATCAACATCAGCGCGGACAGGGCCACGGCGAGCACCGCGGCGGCGTTGAGCAGGATGTTCTCCATGGGACAAGGCTACCACGTCATTGGGCTCCGCAGCGTTCCCGGGCGCGCTCGCGCCACTCCATCAGCTCGGTGAGGGACATGTCGGCCATCGCCGCGGGCGGCCAGTGGAACACCGCGGCGATGTCCGCCATCGCGTCTTCTACGCGCCGGGGGAGAGCGCCGCCCGATCCGCCCGGGTCATGAAAAAACCGACCACCTCGCTGGCCAGGGCGGCCAGGTCGGGCAGGTCGAGCTGGCCCACGTCGTGGCTGGTGAGCGTCGGGCTGGTGATGCGCGGCAGCACCACGTGCAGTGCGGCCACGTCGGACCTGATCAGGTCGGCGATGGCGACGCCGCGCAGCTCGCCGGCGGTGGGCTTGCGCAGGGTGATGCGCTCGATCTTCTGATCGCCGCGGACGAGGGGCGTCTCCAGGGTGACGGTGGCGGTCACGGGCTGCTGCGGCTTCGCCGCCTCGATGGCCGGGTCGGTCTTGGACATGGGGTCTCTCTCTCAGGCAAGGGGCGACCCGCCCTGGCGGACGGGCCGTGCGGAAGGTCAGACGCCGATCGCGCGGCGCTGCTCGGCAAGGCGGTCCACGCCGCCGACGATCTCGATCATGTTCACGAGGTCGATTTCGATCTCGGTCACGCCGTTGATAGTCAGCTTGTAGTAGCTGCACGCCGTCTTGACGGCGAACTCGGTGTCTTCGCCGGCCTTCGCCGTGCCCGGGTCGATCTCCGAGTGGCGGCCGCGCACGACCACCTCGACCGCGTCCACGGCGCCGGTGTCGTCGCGCTGGTAGGCGCCGGCGAAGCGCAGCTGCACGCCGTCGTGCCGGCTGATGCCGTACTGCCGGAAGATCGAGCGCATCAGGCCGCCGTACTTGTGCTCCAGCTCGAGCGCTTCCTGGCCGTTGTCGATCTTGACGGGGCCGCTCATGCCACCGCCGCGATAGTCCTCCATCGCGCGGGTCAGGGTCGGCAGCTTCACTTCGACGGCTTGGCCGAGGTAGCTCTCGCCGTCGCCGAAGAGGTTGAAGTTCTTGAGCTTGCGGGGCAGTGCCATGGGCTTCTCCGGGAATCAGGTAGGGCGGCGCGCTCAACCGTTGATGCGGCTGGCGAAGTCCACCAGGTAGCGGTCGGTGATGCGCTGGCGCAGGGTCAGGTTCTCCAGCGGCGGCACCGGCGTGTAGTCGTAGTCGATGTGCAGCTGGCCGGATGCGAGCGTGGCCGCGGTGTTGATGCGCTCGTCGTACCAGGCGTTCGCGTCAATGATGTAGCGGTTGGCCTTGAGCTCGCGGAACTTGGCGTTGATCGACTCGATGATGTCGCGCACCAGCGAGGGATGCATCGGCTTGTCGATGTACACCAGCAGGGCCTCGGCGATGGTGTCGGCCAGCACTTGCGCGGTGCGGGCCGCGGGTTCGAAGGCGAACAGCGGATCGTCGCTGCAGGTGCGCGAGCCCCAGAAGCGGAAGCCGTTGGCGTTGACCAGCGTGGTCACGCCGCCAGCGTTGAGGTAGTTGGCGTCCGTGGTCGGGTCCTGCAGGTCCCAGTGCACGTCGCGCGAAATGCCGGTGACGCCGGCGACGGCGACGTTGGACAGCGACTTGTGCCAGCCCTGCTCCTGGTCGATCTTCGCGCGCAGACCCACGGCGCGGGCGGTGGCGAACGCCGGCGCGCTGGCGCTGGTGGCGGTATCCCAGCTCACGAAGTCCGGCCAGATGATCATCAGCTCGCGGTCGGCGAAGTTCTCGCGGTAGAGCACCGCGGCCTCCTTGTCCGCGCTGGCGGCGGCGCTCACGTACGCCACGGCGCGCAGCTTCTTGGCCACGATGGCCAGCGCGGCGGCCACGGGCTGGGTGTCCACGCCCGGGCAAGCGAGGATCCGCGGCTTGATGCCGAGCTGGCTCTGCGCGGCCAGCAGCGCCTGCATGCCGGTGTAGGTGGCGCCCGAGGCGCCGATGACGTTGGTGGTGGTGGCCGCGTCGTCGGCGCCGGTCTCGACGCGCACGACGACCGTGAGCGGATCGGCCTGGTCGGCGATCGCCTGCAGCGTCGGCGCCAGGGTGCCGTTGTTGCCGGCCTTGCCGAGGGCGGCGCGCAGGTCGGTCACCAGGGCAGGCTTGTTGAGCGGGAAGGTGGCGGCATCGGCGTCGTTGGAGGTGCAGACCACGCCGACCACCGCCGTGGACACCGTGCGGATCGGGCGGCTGCCCTCGTTGATTTCGATGACGCGTACGCCGTGGTGGTAATCGGCCATGGGGCTCTCCTGGATCAGATGAGGCGGCTGCGGAGCGGAAGGGTGAGTCGGGTGTAGTCGTTGCCCGGCGACACGTCGGTGCGCTGGACGTCGAGCTCGAGGGCGAACGCGCCCGGCTCCGCGCCGGGAACGAGCTGGATGCGGGTGAGGCGGATCCGCGGTTCCCAGCGCATGAGCGCGGAGGCGGTGGCGCCGTACAGCTTCACGAGGGTCGCGCCGTTGAAGGGCTGGTCGATCAGCTCGGGGAGCAGCGAGCCGTAGTCGCGCCGCATCACGCGCGAGCCGATGGGCGTCGTGAGGATGTCGGCGATGGACTGGCGCAGATGCGCCTCGCCCTCGATCAGCCGGCCGGTGGCCGCGTCCATGCTCCTCATGCCGGCGGCCCCGACACCGCGCCGCCGGCCATGACGCCGGTGTGCCTGTGGCCCTTCAGGCTCTTGCCGCCGCCGACCACGTCGGCGTCGGCGGTCGCGGTGCCGCTGACGGCCGCATCGCCGTAGATCCGGGTGTTGCCGTTGATCTCGGTGTCGCCGTGCACGGTGAGCGGCCCGTTGATCGTGACGCCGCCGTCGGCGGTGATCTCCGCGGCGCCGCCCGCGGGCAGCGCCGCCTTGAGCGCGTGGGCCTCGTGGTCGTACTGCACCGTCGCGCCATCGGGGAAGCGCACCAGGTGGAGCGTGCCGCCGCTGGACGGCGCGGGGAATGCATCGGAGTAGACGCCGCGCAGGAAGATGGCGCCGATGGTGTCGCCGCCGGGGCAGAGCAGCACGCCCTGCTCGCCGGCGACCGGCGCGGACCACTCGAGCGTGGCGCCGGCGCGCGGCACGAACCAGGGAACCCAATCGGAGCGCACCTCGCCGCTGTCCACGCGGCAGCGGGCCGCGGCCAGGTCCACCTCGGCCACGGTGCCGAGGCGGATGGCGTTGCCGAGCTGGCGCTGGAGTTCGGAGGTCGGGTCCATGCGGCCATGGTGGGCGGCCGCCCGCGCGTGCGCATGGACCTTGACGTGTAGGCCGGCGCGCTACAACAAGCGCGATCAGACCCAGCCGGCGGCGGACGCGCTGAGGCCGAACACCGCGGTGCGGATGTCCCGGCCGTTGCGCCGCAGCGTCGCCTTCACCGTGGCGCCGACTTCGTCGTAATCGCTCGACTGCGACCGGACGCTGACGGACAGCGACGCGGCCCGCGAGGCGGTGAAATCGTACAACCCCAAGCCGGACACCGGGGTGCCCGAGACCTGCTCGAACAGGACTTGGTACTCGGCGGCGCCAGCACCGGGATCGATCCACGTCCCTGACGCGGTGACGACATTGCTGTTGTTGCCGCCGCCCGTCGCGCTCCTGCGCGCCTCCCAGGTGCCGTTCGCGTGCATCCACAGCAGCGCGGTCGCGGTCGTGGTGCCGCCGGAGTTAGTCTTCGCCTGGTTGCTGGCGCTGACGGAAATGCCGTCGAAGCTGAGCTTGTAAACGGCCGTGCCCTTGGCCGCCCAGAGGCTCGACACGTCGACGCCGTCCTGCCGGTAGCCCACGTCCGCCCGCTTCTGGCCGTACTTGAGGGCGGCGTAGCGCAGCGGCGCGCCGCCGCTCCGCAGGTTCGGCACGGCCGGGCCGTCGCCGATCACGTCGGGGTCGAACAGGTCGTCGAAGTCCACGCCGCCGGAGCGGTAACCCTTGGCCATGTCAGTGCACCGCCTTCAGCGCGGCGATCTCGGCGCGCAGCTCGTCCACCAGGTCGGCGAGCTCCGCGATCGCGCGGTAGGCCGGCGGGAGGACCTGGTCCAGCTTGACGGCCGGCACCCGCTCGCCCCCGAACTCCACGCCTTCGGCGTCCACCGCCTCGGGCATGAGCTCCAGCAGCTGTTCGGCGTCGAAGAACAGGCGGCGGCGGCCGTCGCTGTTGTACTGCGGCTTGTAGCGCCCGATCAGTGTCGCGACCCGCCGCACCACGTCGAGCCCGTACGGCAGCGGACCATCGACGTCCTTCAGCTTGCGGGACGAGCCGAAGTCGAACCCGCCGCCGGCGCTGAGCTTGCCTGTCGCATGGCAGTTCGCGCCGTTGTCCATCCGGAACCCCCAGGAGAAGCCGCTGGTGAGGAATCCGATCGACGAGTCGTTGCAGTGGACGTACATACGCCCCGAGCTGTCGGAGTCGTTCATCCGGATGGTGGCCGCCGTAGCCCCGACTTCGAGATCGCCAATGACCTTGGCCTTGACGGCTTCGACCTGGTCGAACTGGCACAGTGAACTGACGCCGTTGGGACCGCCGGCCTCTTGGGTCCGGAAGCGCGTGGCGGCCCGCGGGGTGTTGCCGCTCGCGTCGTACCCGTAGAGCGCGATGTGGCCATCCGGCTCGATCACCCACTTCCACCGCGGGACCTTGTTGCCCCAGCCGAAGACGTGAAGGATGGTCTGGGTGCCTACGTCCCCCACGAAGTTGCTGTTCGGCCCGGTGAACGTGGCGCCGCTGAGAGGCGCCTTCGCATCGAGTGCGGCCTGAAGCCCGGTGGTCTGCGTGATCGGCAAGGCCGGCAGGCGCTCCAGCGCGAGCGTGCCCGACGTGATGTCCGCCGCGGCGTGGGTGTGCGCCGCCGGCGTGAACGCGCTCGGCTTGCCGGTGACCTCGGCCCACGCCGGCCATCGCGTCGCGGTCGCGGGCGCGCCCGTGATATCGGACCAGGCGTGCCCGTGCGCCGCCGGCGCGAACGTCGTGGGCTTGCCGGTGAGGTTGTTCCAGTCCAGGTAGTAGGCCCCGTGCTGGCCGTCCAGCTTGTCCGCGTCCAGGCCGTTGCCGGCGCCTTCGTCGCGCCGCGCCGCCGTCCCCAGCTCAAGCGCGATACGCACCGCGGCGGCCGTGGCCGCGCCGAGCAGGCCCTTCACGAAGGCGGACGGCGCGCCGGCGCCGAACCGCCGGTCGAGCAGCGCCCGCAGGCCCTTGGGATGCACCGCCCGGGTCCTGTCCTCGCCGGTGGCGGTCTCGTCCTCGGTCGCGAGTTCGAGCACGCCCGGGACCGTCTCGGTGCCGGGCGGGTTGGTCCAGGTCGCGTCGCCGAACGAGAGGCTGGTGGCGTTGATCTGCACGAAGCGGATATCGGCCGCCAGCAGCATCATGGCCTGGGCCGACTTTTCGAGGATGACGGCCTGCTGCACGTGCCAGCCGAACAACGTGCCATCGTCGAGGTAAAGGGCGAAGCCGCGCATCGCATACGCGTCGCCGCTGTCGTCGCGGATGGTGACATGCACGGTGTCGTCGGCCACGGCGGAACCGGCGAACGTCACCAGCCGCTTGATCTCGCCGACCAGCTCGCCGCCGACGACGCCGACGTCGGAGGCGGTGATGCCGATCGCGCTGACGCGCACCGGCGCGGTGCCGGTGTTATCGGCGTTGACCAGGGCGGCGCGGCCCTCGGGCGTGATGTTGATGGGTAGTCCGCTCACTGCGGGGCTCCTACGGTTCGACGGCCTGCAGCTGCAGGCGGCGGTACACGGCCGCGCGGGCGGCCGCGGCGATGCCGACGCCGCCGAGGGCCTGCAAGCCTTGCGTGAAGGTGAAATGCGAACGCACGGGCTTGGTGCGCGACACCTCGCCGATGACGTCGTCGACGAAGCGGGCGGTGGCGGTTTCGCCGCCCTCGCCGGAGAGCGTGAGCACCATCTCGAACGTGTGCGGCCGCCCGGGCGGCTCCATCTGCCACCACTCGCGCAGCTGCACGCTGCCGCCGAACGAGGCGACCACGTCGCGCACGCTTTGGGCGGTGCCCTTGGCGCGCTGGATGTCGATCGCCGAGCGGATGCGCGAGCGCTTGACGTGCTCCGGCCAGTACGGCTTCCAGGCGTCGATGGACAGGGACCAGGCCAACCAGGGCAGCAGGTCGGCCGGACAGGTGTCGGGGTTCCAGACGTCGCGTGCCGGCGTCGGCACCTCGCCAATGCGCGCCGTTACGGATTCGAGGGCGCGCTCCAGGGCGGTGGCGTTCGGCGGCAGCAGGCTATTCATCGATGCCGCCGGCGATGATGTTGATGCGGGTGCAGTACGGGGCCTGCGTCCGGTCGATCACGATGTCGTGCGCCGGCGAAATCAATTCCACGCGCTGCACGCCTTCGGAGTGCAGCACCGAGTAGAGGCCCGACCGCGGCACGTCGCGGCCGAGCCGGTGCGAGTCGGCGATGTAGCGGTCCAGCCGGCGCTTCGACTCGGCGAGCACCAGGGCGGAGTCCGGCCCCGCGTAGGTGTAGACGACGGCCTCCACCTCGAAGGGCACGATCTGGGCGCCGCGGACGGTGACGTTGTCGGTCAAGGGCCGCACCGCGTCGTCGTTGAGCCTTGCGGCGACCGCCGAGATGAGCTCGGGCGATGCGCTGCCGTCGCCATCGCGCGACAGCACGGTGACGGTGACGTCGCCGGGCCATTTCGCCGCGGCCAGCGCGGCGTCCATCGCGGCCACGAGCCCGGGCGAGGCGTCGTGCGCCGCCAGCACGGCGGCCACGATGTCGCGGATATCGTCCGGTTCCGGGCTGGTCGCGCTGGCGTCGAGCACGGCCGGATGTGCGCCGAGGGCGTGGTAGATGTAGGCGCCCTCGGGGCCGGCGACGCTGAATCCTTCGGGTGCGAGCTGGATCCGGCGACGGAAGTCGGTGTCGGTCTCCATCGTCGGCGGGATGCCCCGGTCCGGGTCGCCGGGATCCAGCTGGAGCCGCTCGACGCCGAGCAGCGCGCCGAGCTGGTCCAGGTCCGCGCCGCGGGCATAGGCGAGCATGACCGCCTTCACCGACTCGTTGTTGCGCTGCCGCACCTGCATTTCGCGGTAGGCGCTCAGCTGGAGCAGCTTGTAGACCGGGTCGGATTCGGTGATGCCGGAGAACTCGGGCCACAGCTTGCGCAGGTCGGCCAACTGCTCGGCGAGGATCACCTCGTAGTCGATCTGCTCGACCACTTCGGGCGCGGGCAACCGCGAAAGAT
Organism: Vulcaniibacterium tengchongense; assembly: GCF_003814555.1. Classification (GTDB taxonomy): domain Bacteria; phylum Pseudomonadota; class Gammaproteobacteria; order Xanthomonadales; family Xanthomonadaceae; genus Vulcaniibacterium; species Vulcaniibacterium tengchongense. The sequence goes on along the minus strand of NZ_RKQN01000008.1, from coordinate 11,414 downwards.
CGACGGCGGTGTAGGTCATGACGAAGCCGGACGCGGGATGCGATCAGGTTCGGCGCCGGCTATCGCACCGACAATGCGCTTGCGTTGTACGCCACGGGTCTACAGGGCTACCCGGCCAGGTGCTCGGTCAGCAGGTCGCGAATCATGCGATGGTCGGCCTCGCTGAAGCCGAGCAGTTGGCGGCGCTCGTAGCGCACCACCGGGCCGCGGCGCGCGACCCGGTCGCGCCGGCCCTCCTGGTGGACGCGGGCGATGCGCGCCACGCGCCCGAGAAACGCCACCGATGCGGCCTGTTCGGTCGCTTCGACCTTCAGGTGCTGCCGCCGGGCGATGCGCTCGAACATCCTGCCTCGGCGGCGCTTGATGCGGCCCGCCTTCTGGCGCTTGCGCGGGGCGTAGTCGCTGCCGTCCGGGTTGCGCTGCTCGCCGATGCGCTGCGCCTGGCTGCGCCGCAGCGCGGTGGCGAGCTTGCGCGCGAGGGCGCGCCGCTCGGCCGGCTGCAGCTTCGCGAGCAGCGGCGCGGCCCAGGCGTGGAGTTGCTCCAGGTCGCCCATGGTCACGCCGGCGGCACGTCCCAGCCGCCGAGCCACTCGCCTTTGAGATACACGTCCCAGCGCCCCGCGGGCAGCGTTGCCTCCAGTTCGGGCTCGGGGTAGTGCTCGACGGCGAAGCCGCCTTCGGCGCGGCGGTGCACGCCGACGCGCTCGGTGAGCGGAAGGCGGATCTCGAGGTCGACCTTGTCGTTCGCCAGGAGCTCCGCCTCGAACGCGATCTCGCCGCGGCGGGCGGGGTTGGCGAGCAGTTCCGGCTGGTGCCGCGCGATCCACACCATCAGCGGGACCATGACCGCGTCGGGTTGCCCGCCGAAGTCGGTCACGATCACGCTCAGGGTGTAGCTGTACTCGTACGAGAACCCGGGCGCGAAGGTCCCGGCCAGGCTGCCCCGCTCGATGAACACCAGCAGCCGGTCGGGGTCCCGGCCGAGTTCGGGAATCGCCGTGGTCAGGTGCTCGCGCAGGCTGTTCGGCTTGATCATTCGGGCGCGCCCGCCGGCAGCGAGTTGATGTAGGCCTGCAAGCCGATCACCTGCTCGCGGAGGGCGTGGCAGGTGGTGTAGTTGCCGGCGACGGTTTCGGCGACGGCAGAGAGCGTAACGCCGGCGGCGGGCGCATCAGGATCTCCGGCGGCGGCATCCGGGGGGACGTTGGCGGCGGCGGCGTCGTGGAGGCGCACGAAGCCAGCAGGCACAGTGCAAGCGGCATCAGCCTTCGCGGTGACATGGACGGGGACCTCCTTTGTGATCGTGGCGCCGGCGACGTAGACCTTCTGGACCCGGTCCACGTACTGGGTGACCACGCGGACGTTGCGGCGCGCCGCGTCGCGCTCGTCCCGCGCGGCGTCGCGCTCGGCCTGCGCCGCCCGCAGTTGCTGCCGTGCCTGCTCGGCCTCGGCGCGGGCCGAGGCGATGCGGCTCTGCTGGTAGGCGGCGCCGCCGGCGATGGCCGCGAGCAGCGCGAGGAAGAGCAGGGCGAGGATGGCGCGGGCGGACATGTCAGCCGGCCCCCAGGATGGCGAGGGCGCGGCGGGTGCGGGCGATGCGGTCTTGCAGGCCTTCCGGCGTGCGCTTGGACGTGGCCGAGCCGAGGTTGATCCTGCGGCTGACCATCAGCACGTCGCCGGCGTCCGCCATGGCGTTGAGGCCGGAGTCCCGCCAGTAGGCCGCGGCCGCCTGGGCGCCCGTCTCGACGTCCAGCAGCAGCGTCGGCTGTTGCTCCAGCGGCGCGCCGATCAGTTGGCCGACGCGGCGATAGTTTCCCCGGCCGGTGTGCATCATCGGCCCGCGGCCGCGGTACCGGTAGCCGTCGCCGCTGGCGATGTCGCCGTTGCCGTTGCGGCGGGCATAGACGTAGTTGCCCAGCTTCTCCGGCTGGCGCACGAACTCGCCGGCCGACTTCGCCGGGATCCGGTGGCCGAACACCTCCAGCAGCCGCGGCAGGCTGTAGCTCAGGTCTTCCTCGGTGCGCGACAGGCTCAGGCTTTCGTGCCCGACCTGGGCGAGGAAGTGCGCGGCGCGGCGCGCCGTGGTGATGCCGAAACGGGCCATGGCGGCGGTGAGCGCCGGGCGCCAGCGCTGCGCCCGGACGAGCGGGCAGCGCATGATCTGCGCGAGCTGATCGTCGGTGACCATCAATCGACCCTGAGGATGCGCGCCACGTTGCCGCGGGCGCGGTAGGTGAGCACGGCGAGCACCAGGAGCACGCCGAGCTGCCAAGGACTGACGTGCGCGGCAGCGCCGACCAGGGCGATGTGGATCGCTTGGCCGCCGGTGCAGACGATCAGCAGCCAGGCGCACAGGCCGACGCCGACCCGGTGCCGGGCGTCGGGGCCGCGCTTGTACGTGAGCAGTCGGGCGCAGATCGCCAGGCAGGCGATCAGCGTGAGGACGGTGACGAGGCTATGCATTCGGCGGCCCTCCGCGACGCAGCCAGCCCAGGTCGAGTGACCGGCTCTTCTCGATCAGCGCCAGCGTGACCGTGATCCCGACCGCGGACGCGACGAAAGCGGCCACGCCCGTCGAGAAGACCGGCAGCGAGCGCACGATGTCCGGCGCGGCGAGATAGCCGGCCACCACGCTCACGACCAGGTACACCGCGCGTTGCCAGAGGGGCAGCGACTTTGCCGACACGACGAAGAGCGTGGCGCCGGCGAACGCGCCGATCAGCGCGTTGCCGTCGATGCCGGGCAGCAGCGCGGCCAGGCCGACGCCGGCGGCGACCGGCACAGCGCTGGAAAGGGAGGTCGGTTCGGCCATCGGGTCAGTCCCAGAGCTGCACCAGCGGCCGGGTGACGGCCGAGGCGGTGGCGGTGATTTCGGGGAGGTCCACGGGCGTGCCGTGGGGCAGCACCGGGCCGTGCTCGCACAGCCCGGGGTTCATTTCCAGCGCTTGCTCGACGACGCCCGCGGTGTGGCCGAGGTGCCGCCAGCACAGGAGGTCGAGCGTGTCGCCCTGGCGCGCGTAGACCCGCATCAGATCAGCTCCACCGTCATCCGCCGGTTGCCGAGCAGGTCGCTGATCGCCCAGCGCACGTCGCGGCGCAGCTCGTCGATGCTCGGGCTCAGGTCGTCGGCCCGCTGGTGGCCGTCGCCGCTGGAATCGTACGAGCGGTAGCGCTCCACCACCTCGGCGGCCGCGGCGCACGTCACCGCGCGCAGGTACAGGTGCACAAGGCGCGAGGCGCCGTCGATCCGGTCCGCCGGCACGTCGGCGAGCGTGGCGCGGCCGGCGGCCTGCTGCTGCGCCTTCCAGCCCGCCAGCTCCGCGTTGACGGAGAGCATCGCGTTCACGATGGCGGCGCGCAGGCGCGCGGCGGCGACGGCGCCGGTGAGCCGCATCCGATTGCGCACGGTGATCGGGTCGATCGACGGCCAGAAGCCATCGTTCTCGATCCGTTCTTCGTCGCCGGCGGTTCCGTTTGCGATGAATCCGCTCATAGGCCTGGTGGGTCGCCGGTGGTCGGGGCGTCACCGCACTGGAGAGAGAGTCGTGCGGATCGGCCCCGAGCCGGCGGGGTTGCGTGGGGACGCTCGGTTAGCCGTTGCCGCCGCCGGCGTTGGCCGGGGGCGACACGGCGTGTTTCTTCAGCAGGCGCTCGGCGCGCTCCAGGTCCTTCTTGCCGCCGCAGCTGCTGTGCAGGTCGATGGCGCGCCGCAGGTGTGCGATGCCGGCTTCAAGGTCGACCGCGGCCGGCGGCGCCTCATCGGTGCCACTGGCCAGCAGGGCCCGGCCCAGCGCCAGGTGCAGCTTGGCGCGCACCTCGTCGGGCATGTCCTGGTCGGCGGTGAGGGCCGCGGCGCGATCGAGGACCCGCGCCTCGAAGGCCTCGCCCAGGCGCTGCGCCTTCAGCGCGGCCTCGGCGATCTCCTCCGCGACCAGGCAGCCGGTGGTGCGCGCGAAGCGGTCGGGCATCGCCAGGCGGTGCTTGAGCGCGTACTCCGCGATGCGCAGCGCCTCGTCGTAGTCTCCGACGTCGATGCACCAGACCAGCACCGTGGTGACCACCTCGTCGGCGGCGCCGTTGCCGGCCTCGATCACGCCGGCGACGTAGCTGCTGTACGCCGGCAGCATCTGGCGCTTCAGCTCGGCCTTGCCCTGGTCCGATTGCACCTGCTTCAGCCGCAGGCGGTCCTGCTGCAGCATCGCCATGTGCTGCTCGTAAGCGGTGGCGCCGGCCATCAACTCGTGGGGCGCCCTGCGGGCAGCCTCCAGGGCTGCCCGCACGCGGGTCAGGTGGCGCTTTGCGGGGCTGTCGGCCATGGCCTTACGGCGCCTCCGGCAGGATCTCGACGTTCTCGATGAGGCAGCCGAAGCCGTAGTCCTCGATGACGTACGCGTCGTTCGAGGATTCGTAGTTGGCAACCCGGTTGGACTCCGGTTCCTCCTTGATGTAGCGGCGGCGCCCGCCTCGCTGCCAGTAGATCGACAGGTTCTTCAGCGAGGTGATGAGGATGGCGCCGTCCGGGATGTACGGCACCTCGGCGAGCGGCAGGCCGCCGGCGCGCTTCTGGGACAGGATGATGTCGGTGGCCAGCTTCTCGGTCGCCGGCTGGTCCTTGTTCACCAGCGGGAAGTACTTGTCGTGCACCAGCTCGCGGCCGGTCACCACCACCAGCGACGGGTCCTTGCGGAACCAGGGCTCGATCAGCGAGCTGACCGCGTCGTAGACCAGCGCGTCGATGTTCTTGTAGTCGCCGCCCGCGCCGATGGTCACCTTGCCGGCCGTCGCGCCGCCGGTCATCACGCGCTCGGGCGCGTGTTCGCGGTACTGCTGCAGCCAGCCCTTGTTGACGTCCTGCAGCAGCGGATTCCTGGTGCGGTCGGTGGTCGGCGCCACGCTCGCGCCGTTGAAGCCGATCATCAGGCGGTCGAGTGCCTGGCGCTTGATGATGGCGTCGCGCAGGATCGCCTGGAAGTTCGGGAAGCGCGCCCACGCGTCGAGCAACGCGTACGGGATCGCCGTGTCGAAGTCGGTCTTGGCGCACTCGTAGCCCTGGCCCGACAGGTCCGCCACGTTGCGCGGCTCGCGCTTCGCGCCAGCGCTGGTGTCGGTTCGGCCGGCGATGGTGCCGCTCACGCCCAGGCCGAGCTTCTCGCCCTTCAGCTCATCGACGCCGATGATGTTGATCTGGCTCAGGAACTCGCTCGACTCCTGGATGCGGCTCTCCAGGCGCTGCTGGACGCTGGGTTCGACGGCGAAGGTCGCGGCGGTCGACGCCACGCCGTTGAGCTGGGCGACCTGCTGGGTGAAGGCGTTGAACTGCTGGCGGGTGTCGTTACGCATGTGTGCTCCGGGGAAAGCGGCGGTTTGGGGTGTGGGCGCGGCGGCGCGACGGCGGCTCAGCAGTCGGTCAGTTCGACGCGGCCGGCGCCGGTCACGACCGGCCGGCTCGCCTGGGCGTGGTCGACGGTGCCTTCCAGCCGCTGCTTGACCGCTGCGAAGTCCGCCGCCAGGGACTGCAGCTGCCGCCGCAGGTCGGCGTTCTCGTGCTCGCTGGCGGCGAAGCGCTGCTCCTGCTTGCGCACGTGCTCGCCCAGGGCGGCGACCGCCTCGGTGAACGTCGCCAGGTCGGGGGCGGCCGGCGCCGGCGGCGGGGGCTGTTCGGGGGCCTTCGGCTTCAGCAGCGCGTCGAAGCGTGCGAACAGGGCTTCGAGGGCGCTGGGCTTTTCCTCGACCTCCTCGAACTCGATGTCGGACTCGATCGCCACGCTGAAGTAGTTGCCCGGCGACTGCTTGCGCGACCGCAACGGGCTGGCCTCGGGGTTGCTGGCCGCGAACTGGATCATCTCGGTGCCCAGGCTTGCCGGGCTGTCCGTCACGCCCAGGCCGCGGAGGTAGGCCTTGCCGGTGCCGGCGAAGTTGGGATCTACTTCGATGGAGCTGTAGATCTTCTGCTTCGCCTTCGTCATCGCGACGAACTCGGGCGTCGGCTCGATCTGCGCGAACAGCGCGAGGCGGTCCTGGCCGTCGATCTTGACCGTATCGGTCTTCACCGCCAGCACGTCGCCCATGCAGCGGAAGCCCCATTCGGGGTTCAGTCCGCGGATGTGCTCGATGAAGATGCGGGCGCCGTACTTGTCCGGGTCGTACGAGCTGGCGATATCCTCGAGCCAGGAGCGCTCGATCGTGCGCCCGTCACAGGTGGCGCCCTCCACGGCGACACGAAACCAGTTCGAGCGGAACTTCTTGACCTTGTCCGACATGCTGTCCTCTGCGCGTTTGGGCGTGATGCGATTGCATCGCTGAGGCTCATGGTCGGTAGCCGCAACAACAGCGGCAACGCGGCTTGCATGTAAAGGCCGCGTTTACACGAGGCGCGCCTACTTGCGCGAGGGGAGGGTGGGCACGCTATCCCCATGAACAGCGTCACCGCCCAACTCCCGATGGATACGCGCCGCCAGGCGAAGTTCCTGTACTGGATGGGCCGGCGGATCTGCGAGATCGCCGAATTGACCGGGGAGAAGGAGAAGACTCTACACAGCTGGAAGGCCCGCGACGAGTGGGACCGGGCGGACAACGTCGAGCGCATCGGCGGCGCCCTGGAGGCGCGGCTGGTGATGCTGATCCTGAAGCCGGACAAGACCGGCGGGGACTACAAGGAGATCGACCTGCTGCACCGGCAGCTGGAGCGGCAGGCGCGGATCCAGCGCTACCAGGCCGGCGGCACCGAAACCGACCTGAATCCGAACCTCGCCAACCGCAACGCGGCGCCGAAGAAAAAGGCCCGGAAGAACGAGTTCAGCGAGGACGAGATCGAGCGCCTGGAGCAGGCGTTCATCGATGGCTGTTTCGACTACCAGCGCGACTGGTACCGGGCCAGCAACCAGCGCACGCGCGCCATCCTGAAGTCGCGCCAGATCGGCGCCACGTACTACTTCGCCCGCGAGGCCCTGATCGACGCGCTCAAGACGGGCCGCAATCAGATTTTCCTCAGCGCGTCCAAGGCCCAGGCGTTCCTGTTCCGCGGCTACATGCAGGCCTTCGTGCGCGAGGTGCTGGACAAGGATCTGACCGGCGGCGACAGCATCGTCCTGGCCGGCGGCGCCGAGCTGTACTTCCTGGGCACGAATGCGCGAACCGCGCAGGGCTATCACGGCAACTTCTACTTCGACGAGTTCTTCTGGACGTACGGATTCGAAGCGCTGAACAAGGTCGCCAGCGGCATGGCGATGCACAAGAAGTGGCGCAAAACCTACTTCAGCACGCCATCGAGCATGGCCCACGAGGCCTATCCGTTCTGGACCGGCGAGCGTCGCAACAAGGGTAGGCCGGCCGCCGAGCGCATCCAGATCGATGTCGGCCACGACGCCCTCGCAGGCGGCCGCCTGTGCGAGGACCGCATCTGGCGCCAGATCGTCACCATCATGGATGCCGCACGCCGCGGCTGCGACCTGTTCGACATCGAGGAGCTGCGCGAGGAGTACAGCGCCGAGGCGTTCGCGAACCTGCTGATGTGCGAGTTCGTCGACGACGGCGCGAGCGTGTTCCCGCTGTCGATGCTGCAGCCGTGCATGGTCGACAGCTGGGTCGAGTGGGCGGACGACTACCGGCCGTTCGCGGCGCGGCCGTTCGGCGACCGGGCGGTCTGGGTGGGCTACGACCCCTCCGAGACCGGCGACAGCGCCGGGTTGGTGGTCGTGGCGCCGCCGCAGGTGGCGGGCGGCAAGTTCCGGATGCTGGAACGCCACCAGTTCCGCGGCATGGACTTCGCGGCGCAAGCCGAGGCGATTCGCCGCGTCACGCAGCGCTACTGGGTGACGTACATCGGCATCGACACCACCGGTATGGGCACGGGCGTGGCGCAGCTGGTCCGCCAGTTCTTCCCGGGACTGACCACCTTCAGCTATTCGCCGGAGGTGAAGACGCGACTGGTGCTGAAAGCCTACGACGTGATCCACAACGGCCGCCTGGAGTTCGACGCCGGTTGGACCGACGTGGCGCAGTCGCTGATGGCGATCCGCAAGACGATGACCGCCAGCGGCCGGCATATGACCTACACCGCCGGCCGCTCCGATCACACCGGACACGCCGACATCGCGTGGGCGCTGTTCCACGCTTTGCACAACGAGCCCCTTGAGGGGCAAACCGGCCGGAATACCGGCATTCTGGAGATCATGTGATGGATCCGACCCCCTCGCACGCGGCGGAGACGACCGCGCGCATCGAGGCCTTCACCTTCGGCGAGCCTACGCCGGTGCTGGACTCGCGCGGGCTGCTCGACTACATCGAGTGCGTGCCGAACGGCCGCTGGTACGAGCCGCCGATCTCGCTCGATGGGCTCTCGCGGACCACGCGCTCGAACGCGTACCTTCAATCCGGGCTGACCTTCAAGCGCAACATGCTCGCGCGCACCTTCCAGCCGCACCGGCTGCTGTCGCACGAGGCGTTCGAGCAGCTCGCCATGGACTGGATCACCTTCGGCATGTGCTACGTCGAGACCCGCCAGTCGGTGCTCGGCTCGCCGGCACGGCTGCAGCCGTGCCTGGCGAAGTACATGCGCCGCGGCGTGGAGCCGGGGACGTTCTACCAGGTGCGGGGCTGGGGCGAGGAGCACGAGTTCAAGCCAGGCACCGTCTGCCAGCTCCGGGAGGCCGACGTCGACCAGGAGATCTATGGGCTGCCGGAGTGGTATTCGGCCTTGCAGTCCGCGCTGCTCAACGAGTCGGCGACGCTGTTCCGCCGGAAGTACTACAACAACGGCTCGCACGCGGGCTTCATCCTCTATCTCAGCGATCCGCAGGCCGATATGGCGGACGTCGACAAGCTGCGCGAGGCGATGCGCAACGCCCGCGGCCCGGGCAATTTCCGCAACCTGTTCCTGTACTCGCCCAACGGCAAGAAGGACGGCCTGCAGCTGATTCCGGTGAGCGAGGTGGCGGCTAAGGACGAGTTCGCCGGGATCAAGAACATCACCCGCGACGACATGCTCGCGTCGCTGCGGATCCCGCCGCAGCTGCTGGGCATCGTGCCGCAGAATGCCGGCGGCTTCGGCTCGATCCGCGAGGCATCGCTGGTCTGGGCCGCCAACGAGCTCGAACCCCTGCAGAAGCGGCTGCTGCGGATCAACGACTGGGTCGGCGACGAGGTGATCCGCTTCCGACCTTACGAGCCGCCGGCGGCCTGACATGCGCGTCGTGCTCCTCCCCGTTCGTTGCGGCGAGTGCGCGCGCCTGCTGGCCAAGGCCGCGCAGTTCGCCGAGCTGCAGATCAAGTGCCCACGGTGCGGCACGCTCAACCACCTGAAGGCCGCGAGCCTCCCGACAGATCGCCGCGAGCGATACGACGAAGGCTCGATAGATGGAGAACCAGTTGTTGCAGGGCGACGCCCTGAAGTTGTTGCCGACGCTTGAAGCCGGGAGCTTCGATGCGCTGATCACGGACCCGCCGTACGCGAGCGGCGGTGTCCACGCTGGGGCGCGGCAGCGCTCGCCGGCGCAGAAGTACCTGGATTCCAACCTGCACGCCGATTTCGTCGGCGACGAACGCGACCAGCGATCGCACCTGCAGTGGATGGTGCTCTGGCTCAGCGAGTGCGTGCGGCTGCTGAAGGATGGCGCACCGGTGTGCCTGTTCACCGACTGGCGGCAGCTGCCGCTCACTACCGACGCGCTGCAGGCCGCGGGCTTCACCTGGCGCGGCATCGTCGTCTGGGACAAGACCGAGGGTGTCCGCCCGCAGCTCGGCCGCTTCCGCAATCAAGCCGAGTACGTGGTGTGGGGCAGCAAGGGCGCGATGCCGTTGACGCGCCGGGCGCCGGTGCTGCCCGGGGTGATCCGGGCGAAGGTCCTGAAGTCGGACAAGCTGCACCTGACCGGCAAGCCCACCGAGCTGATGCGCCAGGTCGTGCGGATCTGCGAGGAGGGCGGGCGGATCCTCGATCCCTTCGCCGGCTCCGGCACGACGCTGGTCGCCGCGCAGCTGGAAGGGTATCGCTGGGTTGGCTGCGAGCTGACCCAGCACTACGCCGATGTGACCCGCCAACGCCTCGCCGCGCTATAGCCACCCGCCGCATGCGCCGCCTGAGAGCCGCCCTACGGGGCGGCTTTTTTTTGCGCACGCGAGCCCCGCCGACCGGCCCGCGCGGCCCTGTGCGGCCGCGGAGCGCGCGTCCAAGCCGCCGAGCAGGGTGATCGACCGCCCGACCCCAGGGCCGCGCGGGCTGCCCCTGGCGCGCGCAGTCGTCCCCCCGCCACGCCTGCGGGCTATACCCCCTGCTTTTTCCGCACCCCTGCAGTCTCGCTCGCAGCAAGCGCCTGCGCGGCCGCCAGAGGCGTTCCGAAGGCCCCGGCGCCCCTGCGAAACCCTGCGGCCTCGGCGGCGCGTACAGGCGGCGCTGAGCCCCTTCGGCGGCGCCGCAGGGAGGGCGAATTTTTCGGATGACCATCGGAACCGGGTTACAAGTAACCCGAAGGGTGGGTGAGCCGCTATCTCATTGATTTGGAAGGGTTTTCGATGTAACCGACCGGGGTAACACCACGGTTACCGGGAAGGTTATCAATCCGCAAGCTATTGATTTGTAAAGGGTTCACGGTGGAGGCATGTAACCTCTCCGGAAGGTTACATCATTACCCTGTCGTTACCCTATTGTTACCTTCAAGAATGATGGATAAGCCATTGAGCCAGTTGGGGTTTCAGGCCGAAATTTCGGGAGATAACTTTTGTAACCCGTTTCCGATGGGCATCCGAAAAATTGGACTAAGGCGGCGGCGCGCCGCCTGCCGCTGAGTCATTGTTGGCCAACGCTCGAGCGACGCGCGCATCGGTCCTGCGTGCCGCTGGCCAACGAAGCGCGGCGGCGGCGTCCACCAGGCGGCAGCCGGATGCCAAGGGCTGCGGCCGCACTCAGTCGCACCGGTGGCACCGGTGTTCTTCGATCTCGGCGATCAGCTGGTCGGCGTACTTCCACGCCCACGCCGCGACGTACCGGAGCGCGGCGTCCCGCGAGGCGAAAGTGCGGTAGTGCCGGCTGCCTTCGAGCGCTCGGTGTAGCCCGATCACAACCGCGGCCAGGCCGTCCTTCGGCGACACGGCCGCGAGCGCAGGGCCCTCGCCGTCGACGACGATCTGGCGGGTCTCCGGGTACGGCCGCCGGTGCTGCTTCGCATGCGGCAGTTGCCAGCCGAACCGCGCCGGCAGGGGCGGCAGTACGTCCGCGTCGGGCGGTGTGAGATCTCCGCGCATCGCATGATTGTGCCCGCCCCGCGGACCGGGAAAATGCTCGCGATCGCGCAGCAGCGGCAGGGCCTGCGCGCGGCCTTGCCGGGAAAATGAACAACGCTAAGGCGTTGAATTCAGTGCTTCGGTGAGAGGACTTTTAATCCGCTGGTCGTTGGTTCGATTCCAACACGGCCCACCAT
>NZ_RKQN01000007.1 GCF_003814555.1 Vulcaniibacterium tengchongense | reverse complement strand
ACACGCCCCGCCAAACCGCTCCACCGCAGCCAGCGGGGCGCGCATTGTGCACATGCACAAACCCTTTGGGAAGAGGGGACTGCGATGGCGGCGCGCTTGCCATGAATGCGCAGACGGTCGCGCCGATGCCGCTCGTGCGATGCGCGGGCGTGTGCGGCGTCGCTCCGGACCGCTCAGGGCGCTTTCGCCTGCGCGCGGCGCAGCGCGAGCGCAGGCGCACGCTGCGCCACATGCGCGCGTCGAGGCGCCGCCTCATCGCCGGGCATGGGCGACCCCGGGCCGGGGAACGGCTCTCGCACGATCGGCGCCAAGCGGCAACACGCCGGATGCGCACGATCCGACACCCGCTTCGCGCACGTGGCCCGGCCTCGCGCGCCTCGCCGCCTGGGAAGGCACGCCGGCCGGCTCAGGCGGCGACCAGGCGGACGCGGGCGAAGGTGCGCTTGCCGACCGCGAGCACGCCTTCGAAGCCGGGCGCGAACACGCGCTGCGCGTCCTCGACCACCTCGCCGTCGACGCGCACCGCGCGCTCCTTGAGCTTGCGATTGGCTTCGGAGTTGCTCGGCGTCAGCCCCGCGGCGGTGAGCAGCGCGGCGATCCGCAGGCCTTCGGCGGGCACCGTCACGTCGGTCAGCGGCAACGCGGCCACGTCGCCTTCGCCGCGCACCGCCGCGTTCCAGCCGGCCACCGCCTGCTCGGCCGCGGCGGCGCCGTGGAAACGTGCGGCGAGCTCGCGCGCCAGGCGCAGCTTGAGGTCGCGCGGGTTCAGCTGGCCGGCCTCGATCTCCGCCCGCAGCCGCTGCGCCTCGGCGATCGAGATCTCGAAGCTGAGCAGGTCGATCCAGCGCCACATCAGCGCGTCGTCGATCTTCATCGTCTTGGTGACGATGTCGATCGCCGGCTCGGCGATGCCGATGTAGTTGCCGAGTGACTTGCTCATCTTGTTGACGCCGTCGAGGCCTTCCAGCAGCGGCATGGTCAGCACGATCTGCGGCGGCTGGCCGTAGTGCTCCTGCAAGCCGCGGCCCATCAGCAGGTTGAACTTCTGGTCGGTGCCGCCGAGCTCGACGTCGGCCTTCAGCGCGACCGAGTCGTAGCCCTGCACCAGCGGGTACAGGAACTCGTGGATCGCGATCGGCTGCTGCGCGGCGTAACGCCTGGCGAAATCGTCGCGCTCGAGCATGCGCGCCACGGTGTGCTGCGCCGCCAGCCTGATCATGTCGGCCGCGCCCATCTGCCCGAACCACTCGCTGTTGAAGCGCACCTCGGTGCGCTCGCGGTCGAGCACCTTGAACACCTGCTCGGCGTAGGTCTCCGCGTTGGCGAGCACGTCCTCGCGCGAGAGCGGCTTGCGGGTGACGTTCTTGCCGGTGGGGTCGCCGATCATCCCGGTGAAATCGCCGATCAGGAAGATCACCTGGTGCCCCAGGTCCTGGAACTGCCGCATCTTGTTCAGCAGCACCGTATGGCCCAGGTGCAGGTCCGGCGCGGTGGGGTCGAAGCCGGCCTTGATCCGCAACGGGCGGCCGGGCTTGAGGCGCGCCTCGAGTTCCTCGGGCTTGAGGATCTCGTCGGCGCCGCGGGCGATCAGGTCGAGGGCGTCTTGCAGGGCGGAGGGCGTTTGGGCGGACAAGGCAGGACTCGCGGGGCGGGCGGCGGGGCAACGCCGTCGCCTGGACAGGGTTAATTCGGAGTTAAGCGCGAACGCAGCGTGGGGCGAAGAAAACCCTATTCAGGTCAAAGGTTTGACGCACACTGCTAGCGTCATTATGGTAACGCCGCTACGCGGCTTTCACACCTGTCCGGGGGACGCTCCAAATGACTGCATCGGCTGCCGGCTCGGACCGGCGCGAACGCCTCAAGGCCAAGCGCGAAGCCGCTCTGCATCGACCGGTACTGGCCCGCCATCTGTCCGACGGGTTCAACGGCCGCTGGACCCGGCGGCAGTGGGTGCAGGCGAGCCTGTTCGCGACGCTCGGCATGCTGGTCGCGGCGATCGTGCCGGGCTTCGGCCCGCCGGCGCAGCACCCGCAGCCGCTGCACGCGCCGCGCCACTCGATGGCGCTGGCGCTGCCGCCCTTGCCGCTGTCGCGGCTGAAGGGCACCCAGGGCGACAGCTGGCAGGTCGTGCACGTGCGCCGCGGGCAGACCCTGGGCGGGGTGTTCGAGGAGCTCGGCATTCCCGCCGCCACCCTGCACCGCCTGCTCGAGCATCCGGGGGTCAAGCAATCGCTGACCCGGCTCAAGCCCGGCACCGAGCTCGCCTTCGACCTGCCCGCCGACGGCCAGTTGCGCACCTTCCGCTACGACCGCGACGAGAGCCACCGCGTCGAGCTCGGCCTAGCCGGCGACAAGATCGTCGAGAAGGTCATCGAACGGCCGATCGAGACCCGCACCGTGGTGATCAGCGGCAAGGTCGGCCGCTCGCTGTTCCATTCGGCGCGCAAGCTCGGCCTGTCGCCGTCGAACATCAACACGCTGACCGACGAGATCTTCAAGTACGACATCGACTTCAACGAGGACGTGGCCGCCAGCGACCGCTTCAGCGTGGTGGTCGAGCAGGCCTGGCGCGAGGGCGAGCTGATCCGCACCGGCCCGGTGCTGGCAGCCACCTTCACCACCGGCGGCAAGCTGCACACCGGCTTCCGCTTCGAGCGCAACGGCAAGGCCGAGTACTTCAGCGGCGACGGCCGGCCGCTGAAGAAGAGCTTCATCCGCATGCCGATCCCGTACGCGCGGCTGACCTCGAAGTTCGGCTCGCGCCGCCATCCGGTGCTGGGCAACGTGCGCATGCACAAGGGCGTGGACTACGCCGCCGCCACCGGCACGCCGATCATGGCCGCGGGCGACGCGCGGGTGGAGTTCGTCGGCTGGAAGGGCGGCTACGGCCGCACCGTGATCCTCGACCACGGCCGCGGCTACACCACGCTGTACGGGCACATGTCGAACTTCGGCAAGATCCGCCGCGGCCAGCGCATCGGCCAGGGCACGGTGATCGGCTACGTCGGCAGCTCCGGCCTGGCCACCGGCCCGCACCTGCACTACGAATTCCGCATCAACGGCGTGCACCGCAACCCGCTGCAGGTGACGATGCCGCCGCCGGAGCCGCTGCGCGGCGCGGCGCTGGCGCAGTTCCGCGCCCAGACCGCGGTCGCGCTGGCGCGGATCCAGGAAGTCGAGAAGATCATCTTCGCCGACGCCGGCCAGCCGGCCGATCCGGGCAAGGCCAAGCCGGTCCGGCCCAAGGCCTGACGTGGGCCGCCCGCAGCCCGGCGCCGGCGGCGGCGCCGACGGCCTGTACCTCGGCCTGATCTCCGGCACCAGCGCCGACGGCATCGATGCGGCGCTGGTCGAGTTCGCCAGCGAGGCGCGCGGCACCGCGACGCGGCTGCGGCTCGGCCGCACCTACCCCTGGGACGAGGCGCTGCGCGCGCGGTTGATAGCGCTCGGCCAGGGCGGCGAGGCGTCGCTGGACGAACTGGGCACGCTCGACGTGCGCGTGGCCGAGGCGTTCGCCGACGCCGCGCTGGCGTTGCTGGCCGAAGCGGGCATCGCCCCCGCGGAGGTGCGCGCGATCGGCTCTCACGGCCAGACGGTGCGCCACCGGCCGCTGGGCGCGCGCTTCGACGGCGAGGCGCCGTTCACCTGGCAGCTCGGCGACGGCAATCTCATCGCCGAACGCACCGGCATCGCCACGGTCGCCGACTTCCGCCGCCGCGACGTCGCCGCGGGCGGGCACGGCGCGCCGCTGCTGCCGGCGCTGCACGCGGCGCTGCTGCACGACGGCGGCGAGGACCGCGCGGCGCTCAACCTGGGCGGCATCGCCAACCTCACGCTGCTGCCGGCCGCGGGCGCGGTGCGCGGCTTCGACACCGGCCCGGCGAACTGCCTGCTCGACGCCTGGTGCGCGCGGCACACCGGCCGCGCGTACGACGCCGGCGGCGCATTCGCGGCGCAGGGACGGATCGACGAGGCCTTGCTGGCGCGGCTGCTCGAGGAGCCCTGGTTCGCCCTGCCGCCGCCGAAGAGCACCGGCCGCGAGCAGTTCCATCTCGATTGGCTGCAGGCGCGGCTGCGCGGCGAGGAAGCGCCGGCCGACGTCCAGGCCACCCTGCTCGAACTCACCGCGGCCACCGTGGCCGGGGCGCTGCGCGCGCAGCAACCGGACACGCGCCGGGTGCTGGTCTGCGGCGGCGGCGTGCACAACCCGTTGCTGCTGCGGCGACTGGCGGCGCACCTGCCGCAGGCGGCGGTCGTCTCGACCGCGGCATTCGGCGTCGACCCCGATTTCGTCGAGGCGATGGGCTTCGCCTGGCTGGCGCGGCAGACGCTGGCGGGACTGCCCGGCAACCTGCCGAGCGTGACCGGCGCGCGCGGGCCGCGGGTGCTCGGGGCGGTCTATCCCGGGGCCTGAGCCCGCGCGCAGGGCGTCCGCGCACGCTGCGCCGGCGAGCCCCGCCTTGCCGGGGATGCCGCGCATCGACAGCGCGCCGCCGGGGCCGCTTGCGACGCGACGCGGCGAGCGGCCGGGGTCGCGGCGGCGCCACCGCGGCATGGGACGGCGAAGCGCCCGGGGCCGTGTCCACGCCCGGTTGCGCCCCATGCGATGCGGCTGTCTGCGTGGATACGCGCCAACCTGCAGGGCGCAACGCGCGGCGGAGCGGCGGGTGTCTCGCCGCGAACGAACGACGGAAGCGGCAGCGCGCCGGCGGCGCCTCAGCCCTTGGCCCCGGCCGCCTGCCCGAATGCGCGCAGCAGCTCGCGGTCGAGCTCGGTCGGCCCTTGGGCCTCCAGCGGCGGCGTCTGCACGTCGGCCGGGCGTTCGACCCGGCCGATCAGCGAAAACCCCGGATCGCTGGGAATGCCCTCCAGCGCGGCGATCGCCTCGCGCAGGGCGGCGGCATCGCTGTCGTTGAAGCGCGCGGCCAGCTCGGCCTCGCAGGCGAACAGGCCGTGTTCGAGCAGATGCATCGAGGCCTCCTGCAGGCTCCAGCCGCGCGCCGCGGCGACGCGGCGGATGCGGTCCAGCAGCAGCGGGTCGATGTCCTGCAGGACGATGTCGGTCATGCCTGTGGTTCCGTGAACAAGTACGGGGTTACTTGGTCACCGTGGCGGGGACGCCGGACGCCCCGCGCCGGGGCGGTATACGGCCAGCAGCAGGCAGAGCAGCAGGGCGGGCGCTCCGACCAGGGCCGTACCGGCGAAGAATAGCGAATAGGCCTCGGCCAAACTGCGCCCGGCCTCCAGATGTTCGACCGCGACCCCGGACAGCCCCTTCAGCGCCTTGCCGAGCAGGGCGTAGAACGAGCTGAGCAGGGCGTACTGGGTGGCGGTGTAGCCGACGTGGGTCAGGCTGGACATGTAGCCGACCAGGGCCACGCCGGCGTAGCCGTTGCAGAAGTTGTCGATCGCCATGGCCGCGGTGAACACGCCCGGGTCGGCGCCGTGCAGGGCCAGGTAGGAGAAGGCCAGGTTCGAGCCCGGCCCGAGCACCGCACCGGCCAGCAGGGTCGGGACGAAGCCGAAGCGCACCGCGCTCAGGCCGGCCGCGGCCACGCCGAGCACGGTGGCGGCCAGGCCGAAGGTGCCGCGCACCGCGCCGACCGTCTCCTTGCCGATGCCCAGGTCGGCGTAGAACGGGTTGGCCATCGGCCCCATCAGGAAATCCGGCAGCCGGTACAGGCTGATCGTCAGCAGCATCAGCAGCGCCCAGCGGCCGTGGTCGCGGAAGAACGCCGCGAACGGCTCGATCACCGCATCGCGCATGCGCAGCAGCGGCCGCGCCAGCGGCCGCGACCAGGTGGCCTCCGGCACCGGCCCGCGCGGCCAGCGCGTGAGCCGCCAGACCAGCGCCGGCGCCAGCGCCAGCCACGGCGCGTCGCGCCAGCCCAGCGCCAGGTCGTCGCGCAGGCCGAACGCCAGCGCCGCCGCCAGCCAGGCCGCGCCGATCGCGCCGGCCAGCAGCCAGCGCACCACCATCGCGTCGGACACGCCGATCGGGGCATCCGCGTCCACCGCGGCGGCAGGCGCGCGCTGCGCCTGCGGCTCGTGCGCGAGCAGCGTCGCGGCCACGCCCACGCCCATCAGCAACGCCATCAGTTCGTACGAGAGCGACCAACCGGCGTGCGCGGCCAGGATCAGGATCAGCGAATCGGTGACCAGCAGCGCGCCGCGGTAGCCGAGCGTCGAGGTCGAAGTCAGCAGGCCCTGCTGCTCGTCGCTGTCCGCGCTCTCGATGCGCCAGGCGTCGATCACGATGTCCTGGGTCGCCGAGGCGAACGCCACGACCAGCGCCAGCGCGCCGAACGCCAGCAGCCGGTCGAGGGCGATGCCCGCGATCGCCAGTTCGCCCGGCTGCGGCTGCACCAGCGCCATGCCCGCCAGCGCCGCCGCGACCGCCAGCTGCGACAGCAGCATCCAGCCGCGCCGCCGCCCCAGCCAACGCCCAAACAGCGGCGCATCGGCCTTGTCGACCAGCGGCGCCCACAGGAACTTCAGCGAGTAGGCCAGCCCGACCCAGGACAGGAAGCCGATCGTCGACAGCTCGATGCCGTTCTCGCGCATCCAGAAACCGAGCGTGTTGCCGACCAGGTAGATCGGGATGCCGGAACTGAAGCCGAGCAGCAGCATCGCCAGCACCTTGGGCTGGCGCAGGTTGGCCAGCACCTGGCGCCAGCCGGGGCGGGCCGCGGCCGCCTCAGAGGCCATAGTCGACCGTGTACGGGGCGTGGTCGGAGAAGCGCGGCTCGCGCGCGATCGCGCAGGCGCGCAGGCGCTCGCGCAAGGCCGGCGTGGCCAGCTGGTAGTCGATCCGCCAGCCCACGTCGTTGGCGCGCGCGGCGCCGCGGTTGCTCCACCAGGTGTAGTCCTGGCCCTGCGGGCGCAGGCTGCGGTAGGTGTCGACCCAGCCGTGCGCGGCCGGCGCGGTGCCGTCGCTGCCGCCGTCGTCGCCGATCATGCCGTTGAGCCAGGCGCGCTCGGGCGGCAGGCAGCCGGAGTTCTTCTGGTTGCTGCTCCAGTTCCTGATGTCCAGGCGCGAGCGCACGATGTTCCAGTCGCCGCACAGCACGTAGTCGCGGCCGCTGCGCAGCCATCCGTCGAGGACCGGCTTCAGCCAGTCCATCACCTGGAACTTGAAGCCCTGGCGCAGCTCGCCGGAGGAACCCGACGGGATGTAGAACGAGACCACGCTGAGGTTGCCGAAACGCGCCTCGATGTAGCGGCCCTCGTCGTCGAACGGCGCCCAGCCCAGCGAGGTGCGCACCTCGTCCGGCTCGCGCCGGCTGTAGAGGGCCACGCCGCTGTAGCCCTTCTTGGTGACCGCATCCTTGAACCAGGCGCGGTAGCCGTCCGGGCGGAACGCGACGTCGCCGAGCTGGTGCTCCTGCGCCTTGGTCTCCTGCACGCACAGCACGTCGGCCTCCTGCGCGAGGAACCAGTCGAAGAACCCCTTGGTGGCGGCCGAACGCAGGCCGTTGGCGTTGAAGCTGATGATGCGCATGCGCGGTTCCGGAACGAGGTGCGGCGATCATAGCCCGCAGCGGCCTATCATGCCGGGCATGCCCGCCGTGCCCGCCCGCGTTCACGTCCGCCGCATCGGCGCCGAAGACGAGGCGCTGGCGCGCGCGGTGCGCGGCCTGCGGCTCGGCGCCGGGCAGTGCCGCTACGTCGGCGACCTCGCGTTCAATCTCGGCGACAGCCTGCGCGACCCGCACAGCGAGGCGATGGCGGTGCTGGCGGGCGACGCCGTGGCCGGCTTCTACCGGCTCGACTTCTCGCCGCGCGGCATCGCCGGGCGCGACTTCCCCGAACCCAGCGTCGGCCTGCGCTCGTTCGCGATCGATCGCGCCTGGCAGGGCCGCGGCTGCGGCGCCGCGGCGCTCTCGGCCTGCTGCGCCGACCTGCGCGCGCGCCATCCGCGGCGGCGGCTGCTGGCGCTGACCGTGAACTGCGAGAATGCGCCGGCGCTGGCACTGTACCGCAAGGCCGGCTTCGTCGTCGTCGGCGAGCCTTACCTGGGCGGCGGCGCCGGCCCGCAACACGTGATGCTCTACCGCCTGCAGCCGCAGGCCCCCACCGCAGGAACTCCATGAACGACCACCGCACCCGCTTCCTGCAGCTCGCGCTGCGCGCCGAGGCCCTGCGCTTCGGCGAGTTCACCCTCAAGTCCGGGCGCATCAGCCCGTACTTCTTCAACGCCGGCCGCTTCGATTCGGGCGCGGCGCTGGCCGGGCTGGCGGCCTGCTACGCCGACGCGGTGGACGCGCGCGGCCTGCAGTTCGACCTGCTGTTCGGCCCGGCCTACAAAGGCATCCCGCTGGCGACCGCGCTGGCCTGCGAATACGCCCGCCGCGGCCGCGACCTGCCGCTGGCGTTCAACCGCAAGGAGGCCAAGGCGCACGGCGAGGGCGGCATGCTGATCGGCGCGCCGTTGCAGGGGCGGCGGGTGCTGATCGTCGACGACGTGATCACCGCCGGCACCGCGATCCGCGAGGCGCTGGCGCTGATCCGTGACGCCGGCGGCATTCCCGCCGCGATCGCGATCGCGCTCGATCGCCAGGAGGCGGTGGATCCGGCCGTATCCCGACGCTCGGCGGCAGAAACTGTCGCGGCCGAGCACGGCTTGCCGGTGATCGCGGTGGCGACGCTCGCCGACCTGCTCGCGTTCGCCGGCGACAGCCCCGCGCTGCGCGGGCAGCGCGAACGCCTGCTCGCCTACCGCGCCGCCTACGGCAGCGCCACGGAGGCCTGAGCCGCACTGGCGCGGGATTTGCGTGCGGCAACGGCAGACAGGTAGCTTCGGAACCGAGATGAACAAGACCTTCTCCCTGCTGGCTTGCGCCGCGCTGGCCGCGTTCGCCGCCGGCACCGCGGCGGCGCAGAAGGGCGGCGACGCCAAGAAGAAGCTGTACTGCTGGAACGAGAACGGCCAACGCATCTGCGGCGACGCGCTGCCGGCGAATGCGGTGGATCGCGAGCGCACCGAGATCAACGCCGCCAGCGGGCTGGCCACCGCGCGCATCGCCCGCGCGCCGACGCCCGCGGAGCAGGCGGCCGCCGCGGCCGCGGCCGAAGCCGAGCGCGCCGCGGCGTTGCAGGCCGAGGCGCAGGCGCGCCGCGACCGCGCGATGGCCGAGGTCTACGCCACCGAGGCCGACCTGCGCCGCGCCTTCGCCGAACGCATCGCGGTGATGGACGAGACGATCAAGGCCTCGCGGCTCGGCATCGAGGGCCGGCGGCAGAGCCTGATCAGCCTGCTGCGTCGCGCCGGCGAGAACGAGCTCAACGGCAAGGCGGTGCCGAAGGCGACCGCCGACGGCATCCGCGCGCAGCACGCGCAGCTGCTGCAGCAGCAGACGGTGCTGGCCCAGCAGATGCAGGAGCGCGCGACCATCGACCAGGACCTGCAGCTCGCGCTGGCGCGTTATCACGCGCTCAAGCGCCCGGGCCAGGGCGGCTGAGCGGGCGCCCGCCTTCACCGCTTCCCCCCCCCCCCCCGCAAGCGGGAGAGAGACCGAAAGACGCCCCCGACGCAGGCTTGCCGGCTTTTGGCCCCTTCCCGGACCCCGCTCCCCGCGTCCGTCCCTGGTTCGTTCCTGGTTCCTGGCCCCAGTTCCGGGTGCCGGTTCCCCGCTCCCCTGCAGCGAGCCGCCCGGCGGATGTGCCACCGGCTCGGGTGCGGGTCGGCCGCGGCACGCGGCATCGGCGGGCACGCATCGGCGCCCGTCTTCGGGACAACGCGGGTGGCGGGGGTGCGGATCGCCCGTGCCACGGGGCGGGATCCCCCGAAGGCGCCTTCTCCCGCGCGAGAGGGTGGCGTCAACGGCCGGACGCGCGCGGGTCAGAACGGCAGCGACAGGTCCGGCTGCAACGCGAGCAGCTGCTCGCGGAACGCGGCCTTGATCCGCGCCAGCGCATCGGCGTTGTCGGCGTCGAAGCGCATCACCAGCACCGGCGTGGTGTTGGAGGCGCGCACCAAGCCCCAGCCCTCGGCGAAGTCGACGCGCAGCCCGTCGATGGTCGACAGCCGCGCGCCTTCGAAGCGGGCCCGGTCGCGGAAGCGCTCGACGAAGGCGTGCGGATCGCCGCCGGGCGCGGCCACCTTGATTTCCGGCGTGGACACGCCGTTGGGCAGCGCGGCCAGGGTCTCGGTCGGCGTGCGCGGCTGCATCGCCAGGATCTCGAGCAGGCGCGCGGCGGCGTAGATGCCGTCGTCGAAGCCGTACCAGCGCTCCTTGAAGAAGAAGTGGCCGCTCATCTCGCCGGCCAGCTCGGCGTCGGTCTCGCGCATCTTGGCCTTGATCAGCGAGTGCCCGGTCTTCCACATCAGCGGGCTGCCGCCATGGCGCAGGATGTGCCCGGGCAGGCGGCCGGTGCACTTGACGTCGAACAGGATCACCGCGCCCGGGTTGCGCTCCAGCACGTCGGCGGCGAACAGCATCAGCAGGCGATCCGGGAACACGTTCTCGCCGCTGCGGGTGACCACGCCGAGGCGGTCGCCGTCGCCGTCGAAGGCCACGCCGAGGTCGGCGTCGAGGTGCTGCACGGTCTTGATCAGGTCGACCAGGTTGTGCGGCTCGCTCGGGTCCGGATGGTGGTTGGGGAAGCTGCCGTCGATGTCGCAGTACAGCGGCACGACCTCGGCGCCGATCGCGCTCAGCACGCGCGGGCCGATGTCGCCGGCCACGCCGTTGCCGGCGTCGACCACCACCTTGAGCGGGCGGTCGATCTGCACGTCGGAGGCGATGCGCTGCACGTAGTCCTCGGAGACGTCGCGCTGCTGCAGCGTGCCCAGGTCGCCCAGGTGCAGGCGGCCCTCGGCGATGCGCCGGTGCAGGTCGACGATGGCGTCGCCGGACAGGGTCTCGCCGCCGATCACGATCTTGAAGCCGTTGTAGTCCGGCGGGTTGTGGCTGCCGGTCACCGATACGCAGGAGCCGGCGCGCAGGTGGTAGGCGGCGAAGTAGGTGACCGGCGTGGGCACCATGCCGATGTCGATCACGTTGCGCCCGGCCTTGCGCAGGCCGGCGATCAGCCCCTGCGACAGGGCCGGCCCGGAATCGCGGCCGTCGCGGCCGACGACGATGTCGGCGTGGCCCTGCTCGTGCATCAGCGAACCGATCGCCTGGCCGATCAGTTCGGCGACGCCGGCATCGAGGTTCTGGCCGACGATGCCGCGGATGTCGTAGGCGCGGAACATGCCGGCATCGACGGTCGCGGCGACGGGGGAAACGGCGGGAACGGCGGAGGTCTGGATCACGGGTTCGGGCTTCGCGGGGGAAGGAAGATGCTCAATGGTTTCAGCCAGCGTATGAACCGGCTCTTCACCTTCCCCGCCGGGCGCGGCGCGCGCGCGCAGCAGCTGCGGGGCGCGCCAGGCCAGGCCGGCCGCGAGCAGCAGCAGGCCCGCGGCCACGTAGCAGCCCAACGCGCCCAGGCCGAGCGGACCGCCGGCCACGTCGGGCACCGCCGCGGCGACGCGCAGCTCGCTGCCCGGCACCTTCGCCGCCAAGGCCTCGGCGCCGCCGGCGAGCGCGTCGTCGCCACGCTCGATCGCGCTGAAGCCGCCCTGGCGCAGGGCCAAGTAGGTGCCGTCGGCGAGCTCGGCCCGCTCCAGGCCGGCGCCGACGGTCTGCAGCGGCAGGCGCACGTAGGCGACGCCGGCCAGGCGCCCGCCGGCGCGCGCGGGCGCCGCCAGCGCCAGCGCGGTGCCGCCGCCGTGGCGGATCAGCGCGGCGGCCGGCTTGCCCGTGGCCAGCGCGGATTCGAGCACGCCGAGCCGGCCGTAGCCGCTCTTCGGCAGCGCCGCGTATTCGGCGCGCAGGTCCGGGGGCAGCACCGCCGCGTCGGCGGCGCCGTTCCAGCCGGCGCCCAGCGCCTGGCCAGCCGCGGCCAGGTCGCCCGCGGCCAGCGCCGCCTGCAGTCCGGGCGAGGCCAGGCGTTCGCCCAGCTGCTTCTGCGCCGCGGCCAGCCCCTGCTGCGCCGCGAGGACCGCGGCGTCGCGCGCCTGCGTCACCGACTCGCGCCGCGCCGCATCGCGCTGCTGCTGCCAGCCGCTCCAGCCGAACCACGCCGCCAGCAGCACGCACGCGCCCGCCGCCCACGGCAGCAGGCGCTTGAGCTGCGCGGCCTGGTCACGCAACGGCCCGCCGTCCACACTTTTCATCCGCGTCCCCTCGGCTCAACGCACGCCGGTGTGGCCGAAGCCGCCGGCACCGCGCGCGCTGGTTTCGAATTCGTCGACCACCTGCAGCCTCGCCCGCACGATCGGCAGGATCAGCAGCTGCGCGATCCGGTCCCCCGGCTGCATCGTAAAAGCCTCGCGCCCGCGGTTCCAGACGCTGATCAGCAGCGGGCCCTGGTAGTCGGCGTCGATCAGGCCGGTGCCGTTGCCGAGCACCAGGCCGTGCTTGTGGCCGAGGCCGGAGCGCGGCAGCACCAGTGCGCACAGCGCCGGATCGCCGAGATGGATCGCCAGGCCCGACGGCACCAGCGCAGCGTCGCCCGGCTGCAGCACCAGCGGCGCATCGAGCGCCGCGCGCAGGTCGAGCGCGGCGCTGGCGGCGGTGGCGTACTCCGGCAGCGGCCATTCGCCGCCGAAGCGCGGGTCGAGGATCTTGATTTCGAGCGTGCGATGCATGCGTGTCCCTGTTGCGAGCCTGCGCGTTCCGCCGAAGGCGAGGCGGGTGGAGGATGGGCCGGTCCCCGGTTCGCGGCGCCGCCCGCGGCATCGCCGCAGGTTCAGCCGGGCGATGCCGCCCAGAACCGCTCGACCACGTCGAGCAGGCCGTCGGCCACCTCGCCCTTGCCGGCCGGACCGAGGGTCTGCGCGCTGCCGTCGCGGCCGAACACCAGCAGCGTGTTCCGGTCGCTCTCGAAACCGCCGCCCTCCCGGCCGACCTGGTTCGCGGCGATCAGGTCCAGCCGCTTCCTCGCCAGCTTGCCGCGCGCGTAGCCCTCGACGTTGTCGGTC
Source organism: Vulcaniibacterium tengchongense (assembly GCF_003814555.1). Classification (GTDB taxonomy): domain Bacteria; phylum Pseudomonadota; class Gammaproteobacteria; order Xanthomonadales; family Xanthomonadaceae; genus Vulcaniibacterium; species Vulcaniibacterium tengchongense. The sequence goes on along the minus strand of NZ_RKQN01000007.1, from coordinate 54,104 downwards.
TCGGCGGCGAAGCCGACCACCATCCGCGGCCGCTGCGGGTGCCCGGCCACCTCGGCGAGGATGTCGCGGGTGCGCACCAGTTCCAGGACCAGGCCGTCGCGGTCGTCGCGCTTCTTGATCTTGCTCGCCGCCGCCTGCGCCGGGGCGAAGTCGGCGACCGCGGCGGCGCCGACGTAGATGTCGGCCGGCAGCGCCGCCATCACCGCCGCGTGCATCTGCGCGGCCGAGCGCACGTCGACGCGGCGCACGCCGGCGGGCGTCGCCAGCGCCACGGGGCCGGCCACCAGCGTCACCTGCGCGCCGCGCCGCGCCGCGGCCTCGGCCACGGCGAAACCCATCTTGCCGCTGCTGCGGTTGCCGATGAAGCGCACCGGGTCGATGTCCTCGTAGGTCGGCCCGGCGCTGACCACGACGCGCAGCCCGGCGAGCGCGGACGCGACGGCGCTCATGCGTGCAGCCGCGCCAGCGCGGCGACGATCGCGGCCGGCTCGCTCATCCGGCCGGGGCCGGACTCGCCTTCGGCCAGCGGGCCGTCGTCGGGCCCGATCACCGCCACGCCGCGCTCGCGCAGCAGGGCGACGTTGGCCTGGGTGGCCGGATGCAGCCACATCCGGTGGTTCATGGCCGGCGCGACCGCGATCGGCGCGGTGGTGGCCAGGCACAGGGTGCTGACCAGGTCGTCGGCGAAGCCGTGGGCCAGCTTGGCGAGCATGTCGGCGGTGGCCGGCGCGAGCACGATGCGGTCGGCCCAGCGCGCCAGCTCGATGTGGCCCATCGCCGCCTCCGCGGCCGGGTCCCAGAGCGTGGTGCGCACCGGCCGCCCGGACAGCGCCTGGAAGGTGGCGGCGCCGACGAAGTGCCGGGCGTGCTCGGTCATCGCCACGGTCACCTCGGCGCCGGCGTCGCGCAGGCGGCGCACCAGCTCGGCGGCCTTGTACGCGGCGATGCCGCCGCAGACGCAGAGCAGCATCTTGCGCCCGCCCAGGCTGCCCGGTTCGGCCATTCGGAAAATCCCTACCCTCGGATCGGCGTTTAGCTTACCCGATGGCGGGGCCCCGCCCTGCGGCGGCGCTCGCGGCGATCGGCTGCAATGCACCGGTAGCGGATGGCCGGCATCTCTCCTTCCGCCCGACGCGCGGCTTCCCCTCCGCGCCCGACCTCCGGCCATCCGCTACGCCTTGGGCAGGACGCCTCGCATGCACATCCGGGAATGGCCGGCCGAGGAGCGGCCGCGCGAAAAACTCCTCGCCCGCGGCGCCGCCGCGTTGTCCGACGCGGAGCTGCTGGCGATCTTCCTCGGCTCGGGCCTGCCCGGCCGCGACGCCGTGGCCACCGCGCGCGAGCTGCTGCAGGCGCACGGCCCCCTGCGCCGCCTGCTCGACCGCGGGGCGGCGGAGCTCGCCCGCCTGCCCGGCCTCGGCCCGGCCCGCGCCTGCAAGCTGATCGCGGCGCTGGAACTGGCCCAGCGCCACCTGGGCGCGGACCTGGAGCGCGGCGCGGCGATGAGCGATCCGCTGGCCGTCGGCCGCTATTTCGCGCAGCGCCTGCGCGGCCGTCCGCACGAGGTCTTCGCCGCGCTGTTCCTCGACGTGCGCCTGCGCGCGCTGGCGTTCGAGGAGCTGTTCCAGGGCACGCTCGACGGCGCCGAAGTGCACCCGCGCGAGGTGGTGCGGCGCGCGCTCGCCCACAACGCCGCGGCGGTGATCGTGGGCCACAACCATCCCAGCGGCCATGCCGAGCCCAGCGCCGCCGACCAGGCGGTGACCGCGCGGCTGAAGCAGGCGCTGGCGCTGGTCGACCTGCGTCTGCTCGACCATTTCGTGATCGGCGACGGCGCGCCGGTGTCGATGGCCGCGCGCGGGTGGGTGTGAGCGCAACGGCGCACCGCCCACGCGCGCGCCGCGCGCGGCGGCGAGTCCGCCGCTTCCTCCCCGGCGAGCGCGCGCTCCGGGGCGCTCCTGCGCTTCGGTTCCGATGAACTCGGCCGCGCGCGCCGGCAGGGCGATCGACGCCGGGAGGCAGCAGGAGTCGCGAAGCAGGCGCGCCGACCGCGGGCGCGGAACCCGGCGGGGCGGATCCCGCCGCATCCCGGCCCGATCGGTGCCGCCGCCATCTCACGCCCGCGGGCCGGATGCGGGCGAGGCGAAGCGGCAGCAGGCCTCACTGCGCCGCGACGGCGCCGGGTACGGCGGGGGGCCCCGGCGCCGTGGCGTACAATGCGCGGTTCCGCAACACCCGGCCGAACCCGTGAAAGCCACCCTCCGCGCCCTGGTCGCCCAGGCGATCGACACCCTGCGCCGCAATGGCATCCTGCCGGCCAACCTGGCCGCGCCCGAGTTCGCGATCGAGCGCCCGAAAAACCCCGCCCAGGGCGACTTCTCGACCAACGCGGCGATGCTGCTGGCCAAGCCGGCCCGGTCCAACCCGCGCGCGGTGGCGCAGGCGCTGGTCGAGGCGCTGCCCGCCAACGATGCGATCGCCACGAGCGAGATCGCCGGGCCGGGCTTCGTCAACTTCCGCATCGCCGAGGCCGCCTGGCGCCGGCAGCTCGGCGAGGTGCTGGCCCAGGGCGAGCGCTACGGCCGCAACGGCGGCGGCGGCGGCCGCACCGCCGGGGTCGAGTACGTCTCGGCCAATCCGACCGGCCCGCTGCACGTCGGCCACGGCCGCGCCGCCGCGATCGGCGATTGCATCGCCCGCGTACTCGCCGCCAACGGCTGGAACGTCAAGCGCGAGTTCTACTACAACGACGCCGGCGCGCAGATCGACAACCTCGCGCGCTCGGTGCAGGCGCGCGCGCTGGGCCGGGGCCCCGAGCATCCGGACTGGCCGGAGGACGGCTACCGCGGCGACTACATCGTCGAGGTCGCCCAGGCCTACCTGCGCGGGGACAGCGTCGAGGTCGAAGGCCAGGTCGTGGCCGGCGCGCGCGATCCCCACGATCTGGACGCGATCCGCCGCTTCGCCGTGGCCTACCTGCGCCGCGAGCAGAACCTGGACCTGGCCGCGTTCGGGGTGGGCTTCGACGTCTACTTCCTGGAGTCCTCGCTGTACGCCGACGGCAAGGTCGAGGAGACCGTGCGCGAGCTGGTCGCCCACGGCCACACCTACGAGGAAGGCGGCGCGCTGTGGCTGCGCACCACCGACTTCGGCGACGACAAGGACCGGGTGATGCGCAAGTCCGACGGCACCTACACCTACTTCGTGCCGGACGTGGCCTACCACCGCTCGAAGTGGCAGCGCGGCTACGAGCGCGCGATCACCGAGCTGGGCGCCGACCACCACGGCTCGCTGGCGCGCGTGCGCGCCGGCCTGCAGGCGCTGGACTGCGGCATCCCGCAGGGCTGGCCGGAGTACGTGCTGCACCAGATGGTGACGGTGATGCGCGGCGGCGAGGAGGTGAAGCTGTCCAAGCGCGCCGGCAGCTACGTGACCCTGCGCGACCTGATCGACGAGGTCGGCCGCGACGCCACCCGCTGGTTCCTGATCGCGCGCAAGCCGGACTCGCAGCTCACCTTCGACATCGACTTCGCCCGCAGCCAGTCGCTCGACAACCCGGTCTACTACGTGCAGGTCTCGCACGCGCGCATGTGCGGGCTGATGCGCCAGCTGAAGGAGCGCGGCCTGTCGTTCGATCCGGGCAACGGGCTGGCGCAGCCGCTGCACCTGGAGGACGAGGCCGAGCGCGAGCTGCTCGCCGCGATCCTGCGCTACCCGGACGTGGTCGAGACCGCCGGCCGCGACCTGGAGCCGCACCAGATCGCCGCCTACCTGCTCGAACTGGCGCAGGCGTTCCAGAGCTACTACAACGACCACCAGTTCCTGGTCGACGACGCCGACGTGCGCGACGCGCGCCTGGTGCTGGCGATGGCGACGCGGCAGGTGCTGGCCAACGGCCTGGACCTGCTCGGGGTGGGCGCGCCCGAGGTGATGTGAACGCGCGGCGCGACCGCGCCGCGCCCGGCCCGGCTTTTCCCGGGGAAATCGCGCGCCGGCGGGCCGCCGCCGCGCGCGCGTTGACATAAACTTGCTTCCGTTTCGCGCGCGACCGCCGCCGCGGTGCGCCGCGCGAGTCCCGTTCACCCATCGCTCCAGCAGAGGACAGTCACTTGGCAGCACGACGCGGCAAGACCCAGGCACGGCGCAACTCGGGCGATGGCGGCCTGCCCGGCTGGGCCTGGATGGTGCTCGGCATCCTGCTCGCCGTGGTGGTGATCCTGGTCGCGCCGAAGTACCTCAAGTCCGACGGCGACGGCTTCTTCCGCCCGCAGCCGAACCCGGACGCGCGCCCGGCGCCGGTGGACGACGTCGGCGTGGCCGACGAGGCCGAGCCGCGGACGCCGCGCGCCGCCGCCGGGCCGGCCGGCGGCAAGCCGGCGAAGAAGGCGCCGGATTACGACTTCTACACCTTGCTGCCGGGCCGCGAAGTGCCGATGAGCGACGCCGAGCTCGCCGCCAGCGAGCGCGCCGAAGCCGAGCGCGCCCGTGCCGCCGAGCGGCAGGCCCGGGCCGCGCCTGCGACCACGCCGTCCGATGCCGCGCTGCCCAAGCCGCTCGCCGAGGCGCCGCCCGCCGCCAACGTTCCGCCGCCGGCGACCGCGCCGGCGACGACGCCCGCGCCGGCCGCGCCACGCGCCGCCGACACCGCGCCGGCACCCGCTGCGGCGGCGGCGGCCGACGACGGCACCCGCTACCTGCTCCAGGCCGGCGCGTTCCAGGCCTCCGGCCAGGCCGAGGAGATGAAGGCGCGGATCGCGATGCTCGGCCTGAGCGCGCGGGTCGAATCGGCCCAGCTCAACGGCGCCACCGTCTACCGCGTGCGCATGGGGCCGTACGGCACGGCCAGCGACTTGGCCGAGGCCAAGCGCAAGCTGGCCAGCGGCGGCCTTTCGGCGATGGCGATCAAGGTCAAGTAGGCCGGGGCGCGAGCGTCCCCCGCCGCGGTCGGCGCAGCGCGCCGAAGCGGCGGCGGACGAGGCATCCCGGCGCCGGCGTTCGTGCCGGCGCGCCTGCCCGATCCGTGCGCGCCCCACCGCCGGGGCGCGCCAGGTCGCGCCCGATGGCCGCTTCGGTCCGCAGCCCAAAGGCGGCAGCTTGCCGGAACGCCGGCGCCGCCCGCGCCCGCGCCGCGGCTAGACTCGCCCCGGTCCAGCGGAACCCGGCATGCACAAACGCATCCTGTGAGGCTGCATCGCGGCGCTCGGCCTGCTGATGCTGTTCGCGCTGCGCGCCTTCCTGTTCGGCGCGCCGAACCGCGCGCTGCGCACGCCCGCCGGCGAGCTGCCGCCGTTCGACCTGCCCGGCATGCTCGCGGCGATGGCGCCCGGCGGCGCGCTCGCCGGGCGCGCGTTCCGCTGGATCGCGGTGGCGCTGATGGCCGCGGTGGGGGCGCCGAGCCTGGGCGCGCTGGCGCTGCACGCGGCGCTGCCGGTCGCGGCCATGCTGCAGCAGCAGGCGCTGGCCCTCGCGCTGAACCTGGCCCCTGGCCTGGCTCGGCGCGCGCCTGGGCGAACGCTGGCACGGGCACTTGGCCGCGCCCTGAGCCGTGGCGACGACGCGCGCCGCTGCGCCGCGCGCGGCAAGGCGCGGCTCGCCGGCGCAGCGGCCCGCCGCGCCCGTCGCCACGTGCGCGGCACGGGCCGCGCGATTCAACCGCCGCGCTTGAGCACGATCAGCGCCGACGTATCCGCCTCGCCGAGGCCGCGTTCGATCAGTTCGGCGTAGTCGGCCAGCGCCAGCTCGGCGACGCGCGCGCGCGCGCCGCTGGCCTGGGCGATGTTGTGCACGATGCGCAGGTCCTTGAGCATGTGCGCGCACTTGAAGCCGGGCGCGAACTCGTCGCGCAGCATGGTCGCGCCGCGCTTGTCGAGGAACCAGTTGCCGGCGGCGCCGGCCATCAGCGTCGGCAGCAGCCGCTGCGGGTCGAGGCCGAGCTTCTCGGCCAGCGCCAGGCCCTCGCACACCGCCTCGTTGATGCCGGCCACCAGCACCTGGTTCACCGCCTTGGTCGCCTGGCCGGCGCCGGTGTCGCCCATGTGGGCGATGCGCGCGGCGTAGCACTCGATCGCCGGGCGCGCCTTCTCCAGCGCCGCGGCGTCGCCGCCGGCCATCACCGACAGCTTGCCGTTGCGCGCGCCCTCCACACCGCCGGACACCGGCGCGTCGAGGAAGGCGATGTCGTGCGCGGCCAGCAGCGCCCTGCAGCGGCGCGCGGTCTCCACAGCCACGGTCGAGTGGTCGACCACCACCGCGCCCGGCCTGAGCACCTCGGCCAGCGCGGCCACGTTCTCCAGCACGTCCGCGTCCAGCGACACGCACAGCGCGACCACGTCGCAATCGGCGAAGTTCGCCGCCGAGCGCGCCGCGCGCACGCCCAGCTCCGCCGCCAGCGCATCGGCCTTGGCCTGGGTGCGGTTGCCGACCGCGGTCAGCAAACCCGCGCCGTGCAGGTGGCGCGCCATCGGCGCGCCCATCGCGCCGAGGCCTATGAACCCTACTTTCATTTCGTCTTCCGCTTGGTTGGATTGCGAACGATCAGGCGTCCCACTCGTACACGCTGACCTGCGACGCGCCGCGGCTGTGCAACGGATCGTCGTGCGCCAGCGCGCGCGCCTCCTCCAGGCTGGCGGCGCGGATCACGTAGGCGCCGCCGCTCTTGTCGGAGAACGGGCCCGCCAGCTCCAGCCGGCCCTGCGCGCGCAGCCGCTCGAGGTGGGCGTAGTGCGGCCCGATCGCCGCCGGGTCGAACTGCGGCGTGCGCAGCGTCAGCACCAGATAGCGTTTCACGCGCGCCGGTCCCCGCTCACGCCAGCGGCGCGTCGTCGAGGTAGGTGTAGCCGGTCAGGCCCGCCTCCAGCGCCGCGTTCAGGCGCGCGGCTTCGTCGGCCGGCAGGCCGGCGGCCTCGACCTTGGCGCGGTAGGCCGCGCGCAGCTCGTCGACCCGGTAGCCGACGTAATCGAGCATCACGTCGGTGGTGTCGCCGCGGCGCTGCTGGGCGAGCACGAAGCCGTCGCCGTCGAGCCGCGCCGCGACCGCATCGGTGTCGCCGAACAGGTTGTGGATGTCGCCGAGGATCTCCTGGTAGGCGCCGACCAGGAAGAAGCCGAGGCGGTAGCTCTCGCCGGGAACCGGCGCATGCAGCGGCAGCGAGCTGTCCAGGTCCTCGCTCTCGACGTAGGTGTCGACCTTGCCGTCGGAATCGCAGGTCAGGTCGGCGATCACTCCGCGCCGCGCCGGGCGCTCGTGCAGGCGCTCGATCGGCGCGATCGGGAACACCTGGTCGATCGCCCACACGTCCGGCATCGACTCGAACACGCTGAAGTTGACGAAGTACTTGTCGACCAGGCGTTCGTTGAGCTCGTCGAGCAGATCGCGGTGGCTCTTCTCGTCGTAGGTCAGCCGCGCGCGCACCGCGTGGGCGATGGCGTAGAACAGGTCGTCGATGCGCGCGCGGTGGACCAGGTCGATCTGGCCCAGCGCGTACAGCGACAGGCCTTCGCTGTGGTGGTGCTGGGCCTCGTGGAACAGCTCCACCGCCGGGCGCCGGTCCAGCTCGCCGTGGATCTCGCGCAGGTGGCGGATCACCGCCGGCTCGTCGTCGTGCGGCTCCGGGATGCGGCCTTCCGGCGCGGTCTCGACCTCGGACACGTTCGCCACCAGCACCGCGTGGTGGGCGGTCATCGCCCGCCCGCATTCGGTGACGATGCGCGGCGGCGCCAAGCCGTGTCCGGCGCAGGCCTCGGCCAGCGGCTGGACGATGTTGCTGGCGTACTGGCGCACGCCGTAGTTGATCGAGCAGTAGCTGCGCGAGCGGGTGCCTTCGTAGTCGACGCCCAGGCCGCCGCCGACGTCCATGTAGCGCACGCGCGCGCCGAGCTTGGACAGCTCGACGAAGTAGCGGGTGGCCTCGCGCATGCCGTTGGCGATGTCGCGCACGTTCGAGATCTGGCTGCCCATGTGGAAATGCAGCAGCTGCAGGCAGTCGGTCATGCCGGCCTCGCGCAGCGCCTTCCACAGGTCCAGCAGCTGGCGCGGCGAGAGGCCGAACTTGGCCTTGTCGCCGCCGCTGTTCTGCCACTTGCCCGCGCCGAGGCTGGCCAGGCGCATGCGCACGCCCAGGCCGGGCTGCACGCCCAGCGCCTTGGCCTCCTCCAGCACCAGCGGCAGTTCGGAGGGCTTCTCGACCACGATGAAGGTCTCCAGCCCGAGCTTGCGGCCGATCAGCGCCAGGCGGATGTACTCGCGGTCCTTGTAGCCGTTACAGACGATCAGCCCGCCCGGGCGCGACAGCGCCAGCACCGCCATCAGCTCCGGCTTGCTGCCGGCCTCCAGGCCGAAGCCGGGTTCGCGGCCGCGGGCCGGGCCGGCGCCGAGCGCCGCCAGCGTGCCGGCGACGCCGGCGTGCTGGTTCACCTTGATCGGATACACCGCGGTGTAGCCGCCGGCGTAGTCCCATTCGGCCTGCGCCTCGACGAACGCCGCCTGCAGCTTGCGCAGGCGGTCGCCGAGGATGTCGGGGAAGCGCACCAGCAGCGGCAGCTTGGCGCCCTGCGCGCGGGCGCGGTCGACCACCTCGGCCAGCGCCACGGCGGGGCCGCCGGCGCCGCGCGGGCGCACCACGATGCGCCCCGCCGCGTCGACGTCGTAATAGCCCTCCGACCAGTGCGGGATCGAATAGGTCTTGCGGGCCTGATCGAGCGACCAGTCGGGCATCGGCGCATACCGGCGGGGAAACGGGGGACGCGCATTCTACAGGCAGCGGTCCCGCCGGGCCGTGCATGGCGCCGCGGCGGCGATGCGCGGGCCGGGGCGCTCGCGCCGTCGCGCCCAGGCGGTGTCGGTGGTGGCCAATGCGTTGCGGCTGGGACGCCGTGGGGCGGGCGGATCGCCCGCCCTTGCGGAGCGCCGCGGCGGCGGGCGTCATCGCCGCTCCGCTACAATGCCGGCCCTTCGCGCCGCCGCCCCGCGCGCCGGCGCTCCCGCCCCACGCTACCGGACGGAGCCTTCGGCATGAGCACCCCCACCTGGCATTACGAGAACTTCGACCCGACCGGCTCCGCCATCGGCTACCGCATCGTGCGCAAGCTCGACGAGGTGCAGTCGCCGTTCCAGAGGATCGAGATCTTCGAGAGCACCGACTGGGGCAACCTGATGCTGATCGACGGCGCGATGATGCTGACCGCGCGCGACAACTTCCTCTACCACGAGATGATGTCGCACCCGGCGCTGTTCACCCACCCGGACCCGAAGCGCGTGGTGATCATCGGCGGCGGCGACTGCGGCACCCTGCGCGAGGTGCTCAAGCACGAGGGCGTGGCCAGCGCGACCCAGTGCGACATCGACGAGCAGGTCACGCGCATGGCCGAGAAGTGGTTCCCGGAGCTGTGCGAGTCCAACGGCGACCCGCGCGCCGAGCTGCTGTTCGACGACGGCGTGGCGTACATGAAGCACTGCCCGGCCGGCAGCGTCGACGTGGTCATCGTCGATTCCACCGACCCGGTCGGCCCGGCCGAGGGGCTGTTCAACCGCGCCTTCTACGAGAGCTGCTTCCGCGCGCTGAAGGACGACGGCATCCTCGTCCAGCAGTCCGAGTCGCCGCTGATGCTGCTCGACCTGATCAAGGCGATGCGCGCGGAGATGGCCAAGGCCGGCTTCGCCGAGTTCCAGACCCTGCCGTTCCCGCAGCCGTGCTATCCCACCGGCTGGTGGAGCTGCACCCTGGCGCGCAAGGCCGGCGGCTTCGCGTTCCGCGAGGCCGATGCGCGCGCCAAGGCGTTCGAGACCCGCTACTACAGCGCCGACGTCCACAAGGGCGCGCAGGTCCTGCCGCCGTTCGTCGCCGACGCGCTGGCCGGCTGAGCGCGCCTCCGCCGGCACCTCGGCGCCGGCGGAGATGTGGCACGCGTGTGACGAACGGGAAAGCAGCGTTCCATTCAACGCCGCGCTGCCGTTTCGTCAACAAACTAACCTTGGCGCCCCCACAGCCCGCCGGGCGGCATCGCGCCGCCCGCATCGCTCATGGATACGACGCTCCCGTCGGGCGAGCGTGAGCATCCCCGGCCCACCCGCCTGCTCAAGCGCGGCGAACGCCTGCTCGAACCCGACGTCTACCTGACCCACCTCCGCGGCCGTCCCGCGGTGATCAAGGATTACGGCCGCTATCGGCGCACGCCGCTGTCGCCGTTCGCGCGGCTGCTGGTGCGGCGCGAGGCGCGGGTGCTGCGCCGGCTGCGCGGCTGGCGCCACGCGCCCGCGCTGCTGGGCACCTTCGGGCTCGCCCTGGGCATCGAGTTCGTGCCCGGCGTGCCGCTGGGCGAGGCCGCGCTCGAGACCGGTTCGGCCGTGTTCCAGCAGCTGCGCGGCGCGGTCGCGGCGTTGCACGCGGCCGGCATCACCCACAACGACCTGCATCCGGCCAACGTGCTGGTGTGTGGCACCACGCCGGTGCTGATCGACTTCGCCTCGGCGCTGCGCACGCCGCGCTGGCTGCGCCGGCTGCCGCCGGTGCGCGAGCTGCGCCGCAGCGACATGGCCAACGTGCTGAAGATGCAGCAGCGCCTGACCGGCGAGCCGCCGAGCCCGCGCGAGGCGGCGCTGCTGGCGCGCCCGCGCTGGGTGCGCTCGGTGCGCTCGTTCTGGCAGCGCCACTACCGCCGGCTGAAGGCCTGAAGCGGCGCCGCCTACAGCGCGTCGGCGTCGAGCTCGCCGGTGCGGATCCGCACCACCCGCTGCAGGTCGTAGACGAAGATCTTGCCGTCGCCGATCTTGCCGGTGCCGGCGGCCTTCATGATCGCCTCGACCACCGCGTCGGCCTGCTCGTCGCTCACCGCGACCTCGAGCTTGATCTTGGGCAGGAAGTCGACCACGTACTCGGCGCCGCGGTACAGCTCGGTATGGCCCTTCTGCCGGCCGAAGCCCTTGACCTCGGTCGCGGTGATCCCGGCCACGCCGACCTCCGCCAGCGCCTCGCGCACGTCGTCGAGCTTGAACGGCTTGATCACCGCCATGACCATCTTCATCGCATCGTCTCCTGAACGCCGCGCCGGACCGGCCGCGCGAGGATAGCGAAAGAGCGCGCCGACCGGGCGCCCCTGCGCTACAGTGGCGCCCCCACGCGAATCGGAATTTTCCGACAGCGCGCCGCGGCCCCGGCCGACGGCATCCTCACCGCGGCTGCGCCACGCTGCGACCACTGTCGGAGGACGCTTCCATGATCGACCTGAACCACATCGACGAGCTCGCCCGCCGCCTCAGCGGCCTGGTGCCGCCCGGCCTGCGCGAGAGCCGCGAGGAACTGCAGCAGAACTTCAAGGCGGTGCTGCAGTCGGGCCTGGCCAAGCTCGACCTGGTCACCCGCGAGGAGTTCGAGGTGCAGCGCGCGGTGCTGCAGCGCACCCGCGAGAAGCTCGAGGAACTGCAGCGCACCGTGGCCGAGCTGGAAGCGCAGCTCGGCAACCCGCGCCACTAGCCCGCCGCGGCCATGAACCTGGCGCTCGTGCACAGCCGTGCGCGGACGGGCGTGCGCGCGCCCGCGGTGCGGGTCGAGGTGCACCTCGGCGGCGGGCTGCCGTCGATGTCGATCGTCGGCCTGCCCGAGGCCGCGGTGCGCGAGGCCAAGGACCGGGTGCGCGCGGCGATCCAATGCGCGCAGTTCGAATTCCCGGCGCGGCGGATCACCGTCAACCTCGCCCCGGCCGACCTGCCCAAGGACGGCGGCCGCTTCGACCTGCCGATCGCGCTCGGCGTGCTCGCCGCCAGCGGGCAGATCCCGCTGGAACCGCTGGGCCGCTACGAGTTCCTCGGCGAGCTGGCGCTGACCGGCGAGCTGCGCGCGGTCGACGGCGTGCTGCCGGCCGCGCTGGCCGCGGCGGAGGCCGGGCGCGGCCTGGTGGTGCCGGCCGGCAACGGCGCCGAGGCCGCGCTCGCCCGCGGCGAGGCGCTGACCGCGCGCACCCTGCTCGAGGTCTGCGCGCTGCTGGACGGGCGCAAGCGGCTGCCGCCGGCGGAGGCGCCGCCCGCGCGGCCGGGCGCCGGGCCGGACCTCGCCGACGTGCGCGGCCAGGCGCAGGCGCGCCGCGCGCTCGAGATCGCCGCGGCCGGCGGCCACCACCTGCTGCTGGTCGGCCCGCCCGGCTGCGGCAAGACCCTGCTCGCCTCGCGCCTGCCCGGGCTGCTGCCCGACGCCAGCGAAGCGGAGGCGCTGGAGACCGCGGCGATCGCCTCGGTCAGCGGCCGCGGCCTGGACCCGGCGCGCTGGCGCGAGCGCCCGTTCCGCGCCCCGCACCACACCGCCAGCGCGATCGCGCTGGTCGGCGGCGGCGCGCTGCCGCGGCCCGGCGAGATCTCGCTCGCCCACCACGGCGTGCTGTTCCTGGACGAACTGCCCGAGTGGGACCGGCGCGCGCTGGAAGTGCTGCGCGAGCCGCTCGAATCGGGCGTGGTCACGGTCTCGCGCGCGGCGCGCAGCGCCGAGTTCCCGGCGCGCTTCCAGCTGGTCGCGGCGATGAATCCCTGCCCCTGCGGCTGGGCCGGCGACGCCAGCGCCCGCTGCCATTGCAGCCCGGACACGATCCGCCGCTACCGCGCGCGCGTGTCCGGCCCGCTGCTGGACCGCATCGACCTGCACGTCGAGGTGCCGCGCCTGCCGCCGGCGCAGCTGCGCCCGGAGGCGCCGCCGGGCGAGAGCAGCGCGCAGGTGCGCGAACGCGTGGCGCGCGCGCGCGAACGCCAGCTCGCCCGCGCCGGCTGCCTCAATGCCCGGCTCGACCAGGCGCAGACGCAGTCCCACTGCCGCCTCGCGCCCGCCGACCAGGCGCTGCTCGAGCGCGCGGTCGACGCGCTGCAGCTGTCCGCGCGCTCGCTGCACCGCATCCTGCGCGTGGCCCGCACCATCGCCGACCTCGCCGACGAAGCGCAGATCCACACCGCGCACCTGACCGAGGCGATCGGCTATCGCCGCGTGGACCGCGGCGCGCAGGCGCAAGCGGCCTGATGCGCGCCCGCTCCGCGTCGCGGGTCTCGATGGCGCCCGCGCCCGCACCGAGGCTCCCGCGGTGACGCGGAGGGATGCGGATCGCATGGGGACACCGCTTGCCGGCCCCGCAACCGGTTCGCGTCGCCGACATCCCCGCACGCGGGCGCGGGGCGCCCCGGTCGCCCGCCGACGCCGCAGCCGGCGCTCAGCGCGGGTCGCCCTCCGGATCGCGCCAGCGCACGGTGCCGCCGCCGGCCCGCTTGGCCTGGTACAGGGCGACGTCGGCGCAGGCGTACCAGTCGCTCCACTCGCCGTCCGGGCCGACCACGCAGGCGCCGACGCTGAGCGGGCACATCAGCGGCGGCGCGTGCGCCATCTCGAGCAGGCTGCGCGCGGTGCCGACCACGAACTCGCCCAGGCGCAGCACCTCCTCGCGGGTGCCGGCCGCGACCAGCAGGCAGAACTCGTCGCCGCCGAGCCGGCACGGCAGGTCCTCCGGGCCGGCGACCGAGCGCAGGATGCTCGCCACGCCCTGCAGCACGCGGTCGCCGACCACGTGGCCGTGCTCGTCGTTGACGCGCTTGAAGCGGTCGCAGTCGACCAGCAGCAGGCCGAGCCGGTCGCGCAGGCCGAGGCTCCGCCGCTCCTGCAGGTGCAGCAACAGGCCGCGGCGGTTGTACAGGCCGGTGAGCTCGTCGGTGCGGATCAGCTCCTCGGTGCGGTTCAGCCGGTGGGTCGCCGCGTACAGGCTGTCGAGCGCCGACTGCAGCTCCTCGTTGCGGCGGCGCAGGCGGCGGATCAGGCTCTGCTCGTTGACCACCACGCGCAGGATCGCGCGGCGCAGGAACTGCGAGACCAGCGCCGGGTCGCGGTCGACCAGGCGTTGGAACTCCTCGTGGCGCAACTCGACCAGCAAGCCGTCGCCGACCGCGACCGCGTCGGCGCTGCGCATGTGGTCGCCGACCAGCAGGCCGAGTTCGCCGAAGTACTCGTAAGGCCCCAGGCGCTTGCCGGCGAGGTCGCCGCCGAAGTCCAGGTCGACTTGGCCGCGGGCGACCACGAACATCGTCGCGCCGAGTTCGGCGCGGCGGAACAGCACCTGCCCGGCTTCGACCCGGCGCGGCCGGCCGAATTCGGCGAACAGCGCGTATTCGGCCTCGGTGAGCAGCGCCGTCGCCACGTCCGCCGGCGCCGGGCTGAACTTGCTGACGATGAAGGGCTGGCCCGTCGCGAGCGACAGCGCAGCGTCATGGCTCATTTTCCACGACCCCCGATCCGTGGCGAGGCGAGGATAGCACCGGGCCCGGCGCGGCCATGCCGACACGGTCATCACGCGCGCTGGCCACCGGTGACATGCGCCGGGCGGTCCCGCCCCGGCGCGCCGAGGCGGAACGGCGACGGTCCGGGCCGCGGCGGGCGGCCGGACCGTGGGCGTCAGGCCGCCGCGGCCGCGCGCGTCTGGAACTGCTCTTCCTCGGTCGAGCCCTTCAGCGCGACGGTCGAGGACCGGCCGCCCTGCACGGTCTGGGTGACCGCATCGAAGTAGCCGGTGCCGACCTCGCGCTGGTGCTTGACCGCGGTGAAGCCCTTCTCGGCGGCGGCGAACTCGGCTTCCTGCAACTCGACGAAGGCGCTCATCTGCCGCCGCGCGTAGCCGTGGGCCAGGTGGAACATCGAGTAGTTCAGCGCGTGGAAGCCGGCCAGAGTGATGAACTGGAACTTGTAGCCGTAGCCGGCCAACTCCTTCTGGAAGCGCGCGATCGTCGCGTCGTCGAGGTTCTGCTTCCAGTTGAAGCTCGGCGAGCAGTTGTAGGCCAGCAGCTTGCCGGGGAACCTGGCGTGGATCGCCTCGGCGAACCTGCGCGCGAACTCGAGGTCGGGCTTGCCGGTCTCGCACCAGACCAGGTCGGCGTACGGCGCATAGGCCAGGCCGCGGCTGATCGCCTGCTCCAGGCCCTTGCGGGTCTTGTAGAAGCCCTCGACGGTGCGCTCGCCGGTGCAGAACGGCTTGTCGTTGTCGTCGACGTCGGAGGTCAGCAGGTCCGCGGCCTCGGCGTCGGTGCGCGCGACGATGATCGTCGGCACGCCCATCACGTCCGCGGCCAGGCGCGCGGCGACCAGCTTCTCGACCGCCTCGCGCGTCGGCACCAGCACCTTGCCGCCCATGTGCCCGCACTTCTTCACGCTCGCCAGCTGGTCCTCGAAGTGCACGCCGGCGGCGCCGGCCTCGATCATCGCCTTCATCAGCTCGAAGGCGTTGAGCACGCCGCCGAAGCCGGCCTCGGCGTCGGCGACGATCGGCTGCAGGAAATCGACGTCGCCCTTGCCTTCCGCGCACTGGATCTGGTCGGCGCGCAGCAGGGTGTTGTTGATCCGGCGCACCACCTGCGGCACCGAGTTGGCCGGATAGAGCGACTGGTCCGGGTACATCTCGCCGGCGAGGTTGGCGTCGGCGGCGACCTGCCAGCCCGACAGGTAGATCGCCTTGAGCCCGGCCTTGACCTGCTGCATGGCCTGGTTGCCGGTGAGCGCGCCGAGCGCGTTGACGAAGTCCTCGGTATGCAGGTAGCGCCACAGCTTCTGCGCGCCGAGCCGGGCGAGCGTGTGCTCGACCGGCACGGTGCCGCGCAGGCGCACGACGTCCTCGGCCGAGTACGGGCGATTGATGCCGGCCCAGCGGGGATTGCTCGCCCAGTCCTGGCGCAGTTGGTCGGCGTTCGGCGATGCGGTGGTCATGGCGGTTGCTCCGTTGCTGAAAACGAGGGGAAGGAACGGGCGGCGGGAACGGCTCAGTCCAGCCGCGCGTACGCCGGCAGGGTCAGGAACTCGGCGAGCTCGTCGGCGTGGGTCAGGCGGTCGAGCAGGCCGATCGCCTCGTTGATGCGGCTGGCGCCGGGCAGGCGGCTGCGGTCGCCCAGGCGCGAGGACAGATTGAGGAAGGCGCGGTCCAGCAGCACCTCGTCGATCGGCGTGCCGTCGTCCAGGTGCAGCCCGTCGCTGTGCAGCCACTGCCACAGCTGCGCCCGCGCGATCTCGGCGGTGGCCGCGTCCTCCATCAGCCAGTGGATCGGCACGCAGCCGTTGCCGTCGAGCCAGGCGGCGAGGTAGCGCACGCACACCTCGACGTTGTTCTCGAAGCCTTCGCGGGTGATCGTGCCCAGCGGCGGCTTGACCAGGTCGTCGCGGGTCACCAGCACCTCCTCGCGCAGCACGTGCTGCTGGTGCGGGCCGGGCATGCGCTCGTCGAAGATCCGCCGCGCCAGCGGCACCAGCGCCGGGTGCGCGACCCAGGTGCCGTCGTGGCCGGCGGTGACTTCGCGCAGCTTGTCGGCGCGCACCTTGGCCAGCGCCGCCTCGTTGGCCCCGGCATCGCCGGCGATCGGGATCTGCGCGGCCATGCCGCCCATCGCGTGCGCGCCGCGGCGGTGGCAGGTCTGGATCAGCAGCTCCGAGTACGCGCGCAGGAACGGCTGGGTCATCGTCACCTGGCCGCGCTCGGGCAGGACCTTGTCGCGGTGGCGGCGGAAGGTCTTGATGTAGGAGAAGACGTAGTCCCAGCGGCCGCAGTTGAGGCCGGCGGCGCGGCCGCGCAGGGCGTGCAGGATCTCGTCCATCTCGAACACCGCCGGCAGGGTCTCGATCAGCACGGTGACCTTGATCTGCCCGTTCGGCAGCCCGAGCGCGCGCTCGACGTGGTCGAGCACCTCGTTCCACAGCTGCGCCTCCTCCATCGCCTGCAGCTTGGGCAGGTAGAAGTACGGGCCGCGGTCCTTGGCGGCGAGCGCCGCGGCGTTGTGGAACGCGAACAGGCCCAGGTCGAACAGGCTGCCGGACATCGGCACGCCGTCGACGCGCAGGTGCTTCTCGTCCAGGTGCCAGCCGCGCGGGCGCACCAGCAGCACCGCCTGCTGTTCGAACGGCTTGAGCGCGTAGTGCTTGCCGGTATCCGGCGCGGTCCATTCCAGGGTCCCGGCCACCGCCTCGCGCAGCGCGCGCTGGCCGGCGATCAGGTTCGGCCAGGTCGGCGCGGTGCTGTCCTCGAAGTCGGCCATGTAGCAGCTGGCGCCGGAGTTCAGCGCATTGATCACCATCTTCGGGTCGGTCGGCCCGGTGATCTCGACCCGGCGGTCGAGCAGCGCGGCCGGCAGCGGCGCCACCTTCCAGTCGTCGGCGCGGATCGCGGCGGTGTCGGGGCGGAAGTCCGGCAGCCCGCCCGCGTCGAAGTAGGCCTGGCGTTCGCGGCGGGCGGCCAGGCGCGCCTGGCGGGCGGGCTCGAAACGCCGGTGCAGGTCCGCGAGGAACGCCAGCGCCGCCGGGGTCAGCACCTGCTCCTGCCCGGGCGCGGGGGCGGCGGCGACCGCCGCCTCCGTCTCCTGCGATCCCCGCCGTTGCGCCATCACTGCCGACATGCTCGGACTCCTCTCGATCGTGGGGAGCCTCACCATGCGCCCGGGTGTGTTATTTGACAATCAAGATTTTTCAATGCTAGGTATTTGATTACCTAATACTTGCCCAGGGAAACCGGTGGCTGCGCCCTCCCGCCCGCGCTTCGCCTACAAGGGCGACCGCCTCAAGCCGTTGCGCGCCTTCTGCCAGACCGCGCGGCTGGGGTCGATCTCGCGCGCGGCCGAGGCGCTGTTCCTCAGCCAGCCGGCGGTCACGCTGCAGCTGCAGGCGCTGGAGCGGGAGATGGGCGTGCGGCTGCTCGAGCGCAGCGGCCGGCGCCTGGCCCTGACCCGCGAGGGCGAGGCGCTGTACGAGCTGGCGCGGCCGCTGGTCGAGGGCCTGGACGGGCTGGACGCGGCGTTCCGCGAGCGCATCCGCGGCCTCGATGCCGGCGAACTGAACGTGGCCGCGGGCAGCTCGACCATCCTCTACCTGCTGCCGAAGATCGTCGAAGCGTTCCGCGCCGCGCACCCGGACGTGCGCCTGAGCCTGCACAACGTCACCGGCGCCGGCGGGCTGGACCTGCTGCGCTCGGACGCGGTCGACCTGGCGGTGGGCTCGATGCTGGACGTGCCGGCCGACCTCAGCTACGAGCCGGTGTACCGGTTCGAGCCGATGCTGATCACCCCGCGCCGGCACCCGCTGGCGGACAAGCCGGAGATCGCGCTGCAGGACCTCTCCCCGTACGGCCTGATCCTGCCGCCGCAGCGGCTCACCACCTACCGGCTGATCGACCTGGTGTTCCAGCAGAACCGGGTGCCGTACACGGTGGCGCTGGAGGTCGGCGGCTGGGAAGTGATCAAGCAGTACGTGGCGATGGGCCTGGGCATCAGCATCGTCACCGCGATCTGCCTGACCGACGCCGACCGCGAACGGCTCGCGGCGCGCTCGCTGGCGCGCTACTTCCCCTCGCGCACCTACGGCGTGGTGGTGCGCAAGGGCAAGTACCTGTCGCCGCAGGCGCGCGCGTTCGTCGAACTGATCAAGCCGGCGCTGTTCGAGCGCGGCGGCTACGACGACACCGGGCCTTCGGAGCGCTGAGCCCCCGCGCGGCTCAGGCGTCGTGGTTCTTGCCCTTGGAGACGGTGCGGTACCAGGCGCGGATGCGTTCGATGTCCGCGCCCATGTCCTCGCCCAGCTCGAACAGCGGGCCGATGCCGATCACCTTGTCGCCGTAGTGGAAATACGCCGGCAGCACCGGCACCTGCGCGGCCTTGGCGATGCGCCAGAAGCCGGGCTTCCAGCGCTCCACCGGCTTGCGCGTGCCCTCCGGGGCCAGGCCGTACCAGAAGCGCTGCGCCTGGCGGATCATCTCCGCGGCCTGCTCGACCACGCCGGCGGGCGCGCTGCGGTCGACCGGGATCACGCCCAGCCGGCGCAGCACGTGGCCGAGCAGCGGCACCTTGAACAGCGAGTCCTTGCCGAGGATCTTGATGTCCAGCCCCAGCGCCATCTTCGCCGCGAAACCCCAGACCCCGTCCCAGTTGGACGAATGCGGCGCGCCGATCAGCACCAGCTTGGGCAGGTTCGGGAACGCGCCGACCATGCGCCAGCCGCCGAGCCTGAGCACGGTGCGGCCGAGCCAGCGGCTGAAGGCATTGGGCTTCACCCGCGGCGCGTTCGGCGGCAGCGGCAGCACGGGGAGGTCGGCGGTTCCGGTCATCGGCACTCCAGTCGGGGCGGCGCGGCTCAGTCCCAGTCGCGGCGCGCGCGTTCGCGCTTGATCGTAGCGCGCTCGCGCTTCTCGCCCAGCCGGCGCTGCACCGCCGCGCGGGTCGGCCGGGTCGGCTTGCGCGGCTTGGGCGCGGCCAGGCCGGCGGCGAGGAACTCCGCCAGCCGGTGGCGCGCGTCCTCGCGGTTGCGCTCCTGGGTGCGGAAGCGCTGCGCGGCGATCACCAGCACGCCGTCGGCGGTCAGGCGCCGGTCGCGCCGGCTCAGCAGGCGCGCGCGCACGGGCTCGGGCAACGACGGCGAGCCGGCCACGTCGAAGCGCAGCTCGACCGCGGTCGCGACCTTGTTGACGTTCTGCCCGCCCGGCCCGGACGAACGCACGAAGCGCTCGACCAGTTCGTCCTCGGGAATCGCCAGTTGGGGGCCGACCTGCAGCATGGCGCGATTGTAGAGGGAGCCGTCCCCGCGCGATGCGAGCCGGGCTACGCCGGCGGCGCGCCGGCGAACAGCGCCAGCGCACGGGCGAACTCGGCATCGACCGGCGCGACCGCCTCGATCCGCCGGCCATCCGGATGGTCGAACGCCAACCGGCGCGCGTGCAGCAGCATGCGGTGGATGCCGAGCATGCGGAAGTGGCGGTTGTGGCGGCCGTCGCCGTGGCTGGTGTCGCCGATCAGGTGGTGCGAGGCGTGCTTGAGGTGGCGGCGGATCTGGCGGAAGCGGCCGGTCTGCGGCTGCGCCAGCAGCAGCGCGTAGCGCGAGGTCGCGAAACCCGCCGAGGGCAGCGCCAGTTCGGCGGTGGCCAGGCGCGCGAAGCGGGTCCGCGCCGGCTTCTTCTCCGGCTTGCCCGGGCCGCCGTCGAGCGGATGGTCGACCACGAACTCCGGCTCAGGCCAGCCGCGGCACACCGCCCAGTAATCCTTCTCCACCGCCTGCGACATCAGCCCCTTGCCCAGGGCGGATGCGGTGTCGCGGTCGAAGGCGAGCAGCAGGCAGCCGCTGGTGGCGCGGTCGAGCCGATGCACCAGGAAGATCGGCCGCCCGAACTGCGCGCGCAGGCGGTCGGCGGCGAAATCGGTCTCGCCGCGCGCCAGCGCGCTGTCGTGCACCATCAGGCCGGCCGGTTTGTTCACCACCGCGAGCCGTTCGTCGGCGTACAGCACCGGCAACGCCGCGTCGGGCGGCGCCTGCGGCCCATGCGCCTGCGAAGGCGGGCGGGAAAGGGGTGGCGTGGTCACCGACGATGCTCGCTCCTGCCGATCTTCTTTGCGCACGGATCCGGTGTCGCGCAAAGCCGCGCGCAACCAGCCGCGTCCGTCGCCGGGCGGATCGCCCGGGACGTTCGCCCGCGCCGGCGCGCGCACGCCGGCGCGATCAACGCCCGCGCGGCCAGGCGGCGAGCAGCGCCCAGACGCCGCCCAGGCCGGCGACCCAGGCCGAGGCCGGCACCGACCACAGCCGCGGCCCGCCCGCCTCCAGCCCGTACAGCACCACGGCGACGATCAGCAGCGCGGCGCCGAGCACCGCCGCCACCGTGCGCCGCTGCGCCGCGCGCAGCACGCGGTTGAGCTCGGCCAGGTCGTGCGAGTGCAGCTGCACCGGATGCCGGCCCTCGACCTGCTGCAGCAGCCAGGCGTGCAGCAGGCGCGGCATCTCCGGCGCGTGCGTGACCAGCTCCGGCAGGCGCTTGCGGAACTCGCGCGCCAGCCGCTGCGGGCTGTAGCGCTCGAGCAGGATGCGTTGCAGCACCGGCCGCGCCACCGCCCAGATGTCGAGCTTCGGGTCGAGCAGGCGGCCGACGCCTTCGATGTTGAGCAGGGTCTTCTGCAGCAGGATCAGCTGCGGCTGCAGAGTCAGCTCGTAGCGCTGCGCGGTGCGGAACAGCTTGACCAGCACCTCGGCCAGCGAGATCTCGCTCAGCGGCCGGGTGAAGTACGGCTCGCACACCGCGCGGGCGGCCGCCTCCAGCTCGTCGATGCGGATGTGCGGCGGCATCCAGCCGGCGCGCACGTGCAGCTCGGCGATGCGGCGGTAGTCGCGGTTGAAGATCGCCATGAAGTTCTCGGCGAGGTAGTACTGGTCCTCGTCCGAGAGCTGGCCCATGATGCCGAAGTCCAGCGCGATGAAGCGCGGGTTGGCGCGCCGCGCCGGGTCGCTGTCGACCCAGATGTTGCCGGCGTGGGCGTCGGCGTGGAAGAAGTTGTCGCGGAACACCTGGGTGTAGAACACCCGCACGCCCTTGGCGGCGAGCGCGCGGCGGTCGATGCCGGCGGCGTCGAGCGCGGCGATGTCGTCCGCCGGGATGCCGCGCACCCGCTCCAGGGTCAGCGCGCGCGCGCCGGTGTGCGACCAGATCACCTCCGGCACGTACAGGTCGTCGCTGCCCGCCCAGAACCGGCGCAGCACGCTGGCGTTGGCGCCCTCGCGCTGCAGGTCCAGCTCGGCGGCGAGGGTGTTCTCGATCTCCTCGACGATCGCGCGCGGGCGGATCTTGTCGGCGCTGGGGTGGGTGCGGTCGACGATGCCGGCGACCGCCTTGAGCAGGGCGATGTCGCCGGCGATCTGCCTCTCGATGCCCGGGCGCAGCACCTTGACCACCACCTCGCGCGACGCGCCGTTCGCGTCCGGCGGCAGCGTCGCCGCATGCACCTGCGCGATCGACGCCGAGGCCAGCGGCTCGGTGTCGAAGCCGGCGAAGGCCTCGGCGATCGGGCGGCCCAGCGCCGCCTCGACGATCGCGCGCGCGGTCTCGCCGGCGAACGGCGCGACCCGGTCCTGCAGCAGCGCCAGTTCCTCGGCGATGTCCGGCGGCACCAGGTCGCGGCGGGTGGACAGGATCTGCCCGAACTTGACGAAGATCGGCCCCAGCTCCTGCAAGGCCAGGCGCAGGCGCGCGCCCCGCGGCAGCGCGGCGATCTCGCCCGGCGCGCGCGGCACGAACGGCCGCGCCAGCTTGAGCCAGCGTTCGGCCGGGGTGTCGTCGAGCAGGGCGTCGAGGCGGTAGCGCAGCAGCACGCGGCCGATGCGCCAGGCGCGCAGCGCCGACCTCATGCGTCGCGCTCCGCCGCGATGCCGCCGGCGGCGGCACGCAGCCGCGCGACGCGCGCGGCCAGGCGCTCGGCGTCGTCGCGCAGGGCGTCGACGTCGTCGCAGAAGGCGTGCAGTTCGTCGCGCGCGACCACGTCGCGCGATTCCTCGGTGACGTATTCGGCGCTGGCGCGGGCCAGGGCGCCGGCGGCGTCGCGCGCATGCCGGAACGCCGCGGCGAAGGCCTCGGCGATCTGCACGCCGAGCACGTCGCCGAACGCCTGCGCGAACGGCTGCTGCCAATCGGGGTCGAAGCGCTCGGCCAGGCGCTGCAGGCGCCGCGCCAGGTCGGCGTCGCCTTCGATGCGCAGCTTGCCGGGCGCCGGCGCGGCGTCGTCGCGCAGCCCGGCCAGGGCCGGCAGTTGCGCGAGCAGGCCGCCGAGCGTGGCGCGTACCGACAGGTCGGGCGCCGCGTCGTCGAGCGGCCCGACCCGGAGCCGGGCGTCCTCCACCCGCAGCTGCAGCGCCAACGGCGGCGCGGCCAGGTGCAGCGCGAGCCGGCGGCCTTCCAGCGCGCGCAGGCCTGCGCGCGTGTCCGGGTCGAGCGCGAGCGCGCGCTCCAGCGCGGCCTCGAGTGCGCGCCCGGCCAGCGGCTTGAGTGCGGCCAGCGGCGAGAAGGTCGGTTCGGTCATGCCTCATTGTAGCCTCGCGCCCGCCGCGGCCGGCGCGCGCGAGGCCCGAGGCACGGCCGCCGGCGCCGGCGTGCGGCGCCCGCGGCGGCGTCAGACGCTGCGGCCGCGCAGCATCGAGATGATCGCCAGGACCAGGAAGACGACGAACAGGATCCAGGCGATGTTGCTCGCGGTGCCGGCGATGCCGCTGAAGCCCAGCACCGCGGCGATGATGGCGATGACGAAGAAGATGACGGCGTAGCGCAGCATCGGAACCTCCGGTGATCGCGGCCAGGTCGGCCCTCGTCGCGATCCTGGCCGAGCGGCGGTGGTCAGCCGGTGACGGCGCGCGGCGCGGTCCAGGCCGCCTTCAGGCGGGTGAGCCCCTCGTGAATCGACACCTTCGGCACGTAGCCGAAATCGCGCCGCGCCGGGGCCATGTCGTACCAGTGCGTGGTCGCCAGTTGCTCGGCGAGGAAGCGGGTGATCGGCGGCTCGCCGCGCAGCGGCAACGTCCGCCACAGCGCCTCGCAGACGGCACCGGCGGCATAGGCCACGCCGAACGGCACGCGGCGGGTCACCGGCGGCGCGCCGGCGGCGGCGAGCAGCGCGTCGATCATTTCGCGCAGCGGCTTGGGCTCGCCGTTGCTGATGAAGTAGGCGCGGCCGGCGCAGGCTGCGCCGGGCGCGAGGCGTTCGAAGGCGTCGAAGTGCGCCTGCGCGGCGTTGTCGACATAGGTGGTGTCGACGCGGTTGCGGCCGTCGCCGACCAGCATCAGCCGGCCGGCGCGGGCGCGCTCGACCAGGCGCGGCAGCAGCTGGTTGTCGCCCGGGCCCCAGATCAGGCGCGGGCGCAGCGCAACCGTCGCCAGCGCGGCGTCGTTCGCCGCCAGCACGCGCCGCTCGGCGATCTGCTTGGTCAGCGCGTACGGTGCCTTCAGGCCTTCGCCGTAGGGCACGTCGTCGGCGCTGCCGCCTTCGACCGGATGGGTCGCGCGATGGGTCACGCTGGGCGTGGAGGTGTAGACCAGGCGGCGGATGCCGAGCGCGCGGCAGGCCTCGATCACGTGCTCGGTGCCGACCACGTTGGCCAGGTGGTAGTCGCGGTACGGCCCCCAGGCGCCGGCCTTGGCGGCATTGTGGAACACGGCCTCGCAGCCCTGCGCCGCAGCGAACACCGCATCGCGCGAGGCCAGGTCGCCCCGCACCTGACGCACGCCGAGCGCCTCGAGCGCGGGATAGAAGCCGCGGTTGAAGCTGACCACTTCGTGCCCGCGCTCGCGCAGCCCGCGGCACAGCGCCTGCCCGAGGAATCCGCCGCCGCCGGTGACCAGGATCTTCATGCGTGTTCGCCTAGGGAGCAGGAACCGAAAACCAGGGACGGGGAACGCGAGCGGGAGGTACCGGCGCGCGCCGCCCACCCGGTTCTCTCCATTCGTTCGCTTTCATTCGTCATCCGCTTTCCGCGCCGCCCACACCGCCAGCTTCTCGCGCCCGATCTTGGCGTTGTGGCGGATGTCCACCGGAAAGCGCGGGTGGCGCAGGAAGCGCTGGACGCGCGCGGTGTGCGCCTGCGCGGCGCCCAGCGCGCGCAACTCGCGCTCGATCCGCGGCCACGCGCGCGCGGCCACGCCGGGCGCCAGCTCGACGCACAGCACCGGCGTCTGCGCGCCGAACGCGCCGATGCCGACCAGCGCGGTGCGGCGCACCTGCGGATGCACGTTGAACACCGGCTCGACCTGCTCGGTGTACAGCGGCCCCTGCGCGGTCTCGACCCGGTGCGACTTGCGCCCGCAAAACCACAGCCGCCCCTCGGCGTCGAGATAGCCGACGTCGCCCATGCGGTGGACGATGCGCTCGCCGCCGCCGGGCAGGCGTTCCCGGATCTTGGCCAGGCGGGTCTGCGCATCGCGATTGAAATAGGCATCGGTCGCGGTCGGGCCGGCCACGGTGATCTCGCCGACCTGGCCGGGCGCGAGCTGCAGCTCGTCGGACCAGCGCTCGATCGGCGCATCGACGATGCGGATCACCCGCACCACGTTCGGCGCCACCGCGCGGCCGACGCAGGTGCCGGCGCCGGCCTCGGTGGCCGCGCGGGTGGCCTGCAGCTCGCGCGCTTCGATCGCCGCCACCGGCAGGCATTCGGTGGCGCCGTACGGGGTCCAGAACTGCGCATCCGCCGGCAGCAGCTCGCGCAGCTTCGCGACCACCGCGGCCGGCACCGGGGCGCCGGCCGAAGTCACCCGCCTCAGCGTCGGCAGCGGCGCGCCGTGCTGCGCCAGCACCGCCATCAGCGCCGGCGAGCCGAACAGCTGGTCCACGCCGAAGCGCGCGATCGCGTCGTGCAGCTTGCGCGGATCGGCGCGCGCCGGCTTGGTCGGATCCATGTCCGGGATCACCGAGGTCAGGCCGAGGGCCGGGTCGAACAGCGCGAACGGCGGAAACGTCGGCAGGTCGACGCCGCCGGGCGCGATGCCGAACGCCTCGCGCAGCATCGCGACCTGGGCGACGAAGTGGCGGTGGCGGTAGACCACGCCCTTGGGCACGCCGGTCGAGCCGCTGGTGAACAGGATCGCGGCGACCTCGTCCGGTCCGGTCGCCGCCAATTGCGGACCCGCGCCGGCGCCGGCGCGTTCGACCCCGGCCAGGGTCGCCTCGGCCCACCACGCGCGCGCGCCGGTGGTGATGCGGATGCGCGCCGAGCGCGCCCAGCCCAGCGCCACGCGCGCCGCGTGCGCCAGCGGAATGCCGATGAAGGCCTGCGGCTGCGCCTCGTCCAGGCATTGCTTCAGCGCGCGCCTGTCGATCCCCGGATCGACCAGCACCGGTACCGCCCCGGCCTTGAACAGCGCGAACATCAGCAGGAAGAACTCCGGCGTCGGCCGCACCATCACCACGGTGCGGGTGCCGCGGACCACGCCGTGGCGGGCCAGTCCGGCGGCGATGGCGTCGCTGCGCGCGTCCAGCTCGCGGTAGCTCAGGCCCAGGTCGTAGCGCGCCAGGCCGTCGGCGCCGCGGCGGCCGGGGCAGCGCAGGGCGATGCGCTCGGGAAAGCGCGCGGCCAGCTCCGGCAGCGACGCGGCGATGTTGCAGGGCGCGCCCGCTCCGGCCGGGACGGCCGCCGAGGCCGGGGCCGTTCCGGCGGGGCCGGCGCTTTCCTCGGGACTGCGGTGTGGCGCCATCGGCTGCGTTCGCCAGGGTCGGAAGGGCCGGTATTGTCGCCCGCGCCCGCCTCTTGCGCAGCGCCCGGGGATTCCCAAAATTCCGCGCCTATCCCAACCACCTCGCCTCGTGGGGACGGCCGCATGCGCCATCCTTGCCTGACCTGCGGCGCCTGCTGCGCCCATTTCCGCGTGAGCTTCCACTGGTCGGAGACCGAGCCGGCGCTCGGCGGCACCGTCCCCGCGCACCTGACCGAGAAGCTCGATGCGCACCGGGTGGCCATGCGCGGCACCTCGTCGAAGACGCCGCGCTGCACCGCCCTCGACGCCGAGATCGGCGTGCGCTCGCGCTGCGCGATCCACCCGGTCAAGCCCAGCGTCTGCCGCGAGGTGCCCGCCTCGTGGGAGTTCGGCGCGCCCAGCCCGCAATGCGACAAGGCGCGCCTGGCGCACGGCCTGCCGGCGCTGACGCCCGCGGACTGGGACCTGGAGCCGCCGATCGCGGCGTGAGCGGGCGGGCGCCGTCCGCCGCATCGATGTGCGGCGGCCGCCGCGTGACGGTCGGCCGCGGCGACGCCTGCCGCGTCGGAAGCAGCGCCGCCCCGCTTTGCCGCTATGCCAGCGGATGCGCGTCGAGGAACGCCCGGATCGCCGGCACCAGCGCCTCGGCCTTGTCCTCGAGCACGTAGTGGCCGGCGTCCTCGAACGCCTGCACCCGCGCCTGCGGCAAGGCGCCGACGAAGCCTTGCAGGAAATGCCGGTCGAACACGAAATCGCGCAGGCCCCAGCCGATGAAGGCGGGGCGGTCGGCGTATTCGGGCAGCTTGCGGCCCATCGCCTCCACCAGCGGCCAGGCCGCATCGCCCGGGCCGAGCGGGATGTCCTGGACGAAGCGCAGGATCGCGATCCGGTTCGCCCAGGAGTCGTACGGCGCCAGATAGGCGCGGCGCACGTCGGCCGGCATCGGCCGCTCCACCCCGACCCGCGCCGCGACCGCGGCGAAGGCGTTGAAGCCGCGGATCGACAGCGCGCCCAGCGCCGAATCGCGGCCGAACCGCAGGCTCTTCGGCAACGGCTTGGCCGCGGGCAGCGGAAACGCGCCGGTGTTGAGGATCACCAGCCGCCGGATGCGCTCGGCCTGGCGCAGCCCCCAGCCGAAGCCGATGCCGCCGCCCCAGTCGTGCACCGCCAACGTCACCGGCCCGTCCACGCCCAGGTGCGCGAGCAGCGCGTCCAGATCGTCGATGCGCGACTGCAGCGTGTAGCCGTAGCGCGGCGCCGCGCCGGGCGCGTCGTCCGGCTTGTCCGACAGCCCCATGCCGACGTGGTCCGGCACGATGCAGCGGTAGCGATCGCGCAGGCCGAGCACCAGCTTGCGCCAGTAGTAGCTCCACGACGGGTTGCCGTGCAGCATCACCACCGCCTCGCCGTCGCGCCGGCCCTCGTCGAGGTAGCTCATCGCGATACCGGGGCGGACCTGGAAGCGGCGCGGAGCGAAGGGGTAGTCGGGTAGCGGGAGGCTGACGCTCATCGGGGGCTCGTCGCGGGTCCGCCGATGCGGACCGGGGCGCCATTATCGCGGCCGGCACGCCGGATGGCTGCCTTCCCTTCGCCGCATCGGCATGCGCGCCGCGCCTGCGGGCTTCCCCGCGATCGCCCGCACTCCATCGCGATGCCCCCAGCCGGCCGTGCACGGTCCGCGATCAGGTGCGGGGTCGCCCGTCCTGGGCCGCGAGGCCGCAATCGTCGTTCTCCGGATGGAGGACGCCTGGCCAGTTCCGCCCTCGTTCGCGCCGCACAGCACCAGGCGCTTGCTGTTCGTCACCCGGCCGAGCCCGCGACGATGCACGCCGGCCCGGCACGAACCGGCAGGTCGCCGTCGGTCCCGAGGCCGCTCGCCACGCCGAGCGCGCACGTATGGCGCCTGCCGTTGCAGTCGATGCAGACCGGCACCGCCAAGGCCGCCGCAGCCCCGTGCGCCCGTTCCGGGGACTCCAAGGCCCCCTCGCGCGCTGCTTCGCTGCCCCCGCCGCATACCTCGTCGGCGAAAGCCGACGCATCCACCTCGGCGCTCCGCACGCATCCGGCGCCTGCTTTCCGGCGATGCCGGCCGGGGGTGCGGCGGGCGGCGCGGGCGGAGATGCCGCCGCGGCAGCCCCGGACCGCTGCGGTGCCCGCGTGCAGGCTCCGAAGATCAAGCAGACACCAGCCAGGACCGGCCAGCCCATACGGACCTTCATGCGCGCACCATCGAAGGGCATATCTCCTCGTGCGAGTCGTCGTATTCGGAACCGATGCGTCGATGGCGCCGCGTGCGGCGCCCAGACGATGTGCTACCCACCGGAGCGGGTCCACCGGATCGACGGCTCGCCCGCGGCGGCCCGTGGCGGCCATCTTGCCGCGCTTCTCGTGCGGGCGTATACCGCCCTCGCTCGTACGCGCTGCGCGCCCGGTCGAACCCGACGATGCGGATCTCCACGTCGATCCGTTCGTAGCCGCTCATCCGCTCGGCGATGCCCAGCCAGGCGTCGCTGAAGCCAATCACTTCGCCGGCAGGCCGATGCGGATTCGGCTCGCTCAGCCCACGAACGCCTGCGACTGCCCGGCGATCAGGGTGGCGCCGCAGGCGGTCTTGTCGCCGTGCCGCGCCAGCGACCGGCCGTCGACGATGAAGCTCGCGTCGCCGCTGGCGATCGGGAAGGTGCCCTGGCACTTCGGGCACTGCACCGGGTCGCCCATCCGCGCCACCGGCTTGCCGTAGAGGTCCGTCTCCGCCGAACCGGTCAGCACCGTGCCGCCGTGGTCGGTCTTGTCGCCGACGACGATGAAAGGCTTCGACATCGCAACCTCCCGCGGCGGATGCAGCCTCCGCCGGATGCAAGGGACCGCGGCACGATTCGGCGTCGATCTCCGGCGGCCATTTCACTTCCGGTGCGAAGCGCATCGCGATGTAGTGGCCGATGCCCGCCGGAATCATCAGCCAGAACCCCGCCAGGAAAATCGGAATATTGATGCCCCAGTCCCATACGGTCATGCGCGCACGCACCTCCCGCCCTTCCTCGGTGGGGTCCAGGAAGCGGATATGCTCGAACAAGCTGCGTCGGAACGTGATCTCCTGCCGTCGCGGCGGATACGTCGGCAACCCTTCTGGTCCTTGTTCCATGTACGTCCGGCAGTACGCCCACATGTTGTACAACTCGGCCGTGGTCGGGTGATTGCCTTTGTCTCAGTGCCGGGGCGTGTTCGACTCGACCGACGATGCACAAGTGAAGCAGGTTCATCGTGTGGAGATGCCGTTGGCCTACTACCAACTGCTGCCGGTGATCGACCCCGGCCTGATGTAGTGGTTCTATCCGCGCCAGGACACAGGCGTCGCAGATCTCGGCCAAGTCAACGGCAATTGGCTCGCCCGAATCGTTCAGATGCTGCAGGGCGTTTCTAACCCTGATACTCTGGGCTTGGGGGAAGCCTGGATGGCGTTCTGGTGGGTCAACCACAAGCAGACTCGTGACCACGAGGTGCGTGGCGGCTACCTGTGGTCGCCCATGCGCAACGCCAACCGCACCTTCAATCAGACCTACGAGAACATGCGGCTGGTGAAGCCGGGCGATGTGGTGTTCTCGTATGCCTTCGGGCGCATCGCCTACATCGGGCAGGTCGTCGAAGCCGCCGCCGCCAGCCCCAAGCCCACTGAGTTCGGCAACGTCGGCGACTACTGGTCGGACGAAGGCTGGCTGGTCAGCGTGTACTTCGCGCCCGCGCCGAAGCCGCTCCAGCCCAAGGACCACATCGCGGCCATCGCACCGATGCTGCCCGCGAGGTACTCCCCGATCCAGAAGAACGGCAACGGCAATCAAGGCTGCTACCTCGCCGGCATTTCCGATGCCCTCGGTCACCTGCTGCTGGCGCTGCTCGAAGTCGAAGCGCAGCCCACGTTTACGACGCCTGCCTTCGTCCATGACATCGAGCCCGACGCCGAAGTCCTCGACGACCTGCACGACATCCAAGGCGACGCGACGATCCCTGAAACCCAGCGCCTGCAGCTAGCCAAGGCCCGCATCGGCCAAGGCCTGTTCCGCAAGCGCGTGATGCTGGTGGAACCGCGCTGCAAAGTGACCGGCGTCGAAGACACGCGCCTGCTGATCGCCAGCCACATCAAGCCATGGCGCGACTCGACCAATGCCGAGCGCGTCAATGGCTACAACGGAATCATGCTGTCGCCGCACGTGGATGCTCTGTTTGACGAGCGGCTGATCTCGTTTGAGGACGACGGGAAGATGCTCGTCCACCCGTCATTGCCGCGAGACGTGCTGGACCGCTGGTCCGTCGATCCGAGGGCCAACATTGGCAAGTTCCATCCCCAGCAGAGCACGTTCCTGCAGCATCACAGAAAGCTGTTTGCCATGAAGGCCGCCTAGCCAGTGGAGAACTTCGCAACAACGCCTTTCCTCATGGACGATACCTATGAAGACTCGCTTGTCGTTACTGTCGCTCCGACTTTCGGCCGCGCTTGCCTGCGGTAGCTGCTTGTTCGCTCCCGCCTCGAGCGCCGCAGACACCACGCCGTTTCAATGCGAACGGCTGACGATTGCGAAGACACGAAGCTGGATCGCACCGATCCTTCGGGACTTCTGTAACAACCAGGAAGCCCGCAACGCGCAGGCCGTCGCGAAGATTCTCGGCAAGCCACGCCCCTCTACGAAGGTCTATCTCCTGCCTGCCTATGGCAGCGCGGAGGCCAAACGCACGGGACTCGCCTGCGTTGGCGGAACGGCGATGCGGCGGCTCGCCAATGGGTGGGAACAACTTCGCGACCAGCAACACAACTGGGTCAGGTGCAGGGATCTTTCGGAAAATTCACTCTGACTCCTGCTTCTGATGATTGCCGCCACCGAGGTAGGGTCTAACTGTCCGGCACCTTTCTCAGGCCGTCATCGGCGACCTCTGGCTTCGCTCCACGGCCGCTGCGACACTTTTCCCGCACCACCGCCACCCGGCGGCAGGTCTACCCGCACGGATCGCGGTGGCGCATGGACCGTCCGGCCATTTCCGGACTCGCAAACGGAAGCAAGGAGCACTGCGATGCAAAACCTCGTATCGATCGACCTCACCCCGGCCGACATGGAAGCGCTCGATGGCGCGCTGGCCACGATCCAGTCGGTGCTCGGCCGCGGCGTAGCGCTGACCGCCCAGCAGCGGCGCGACCTCACCAAGATGGGCGACAAGTCGGAGGCGTTCTGCCGGCAGACGCTGACGCTGCTGTCCAACAACCCGCAGGTGGTACCGCCGAGCCTGGGCCTGTCCGAGGCCATGGCCGACCTGGCCGCGCTCGACGCCCTGCGCCCGCGCCTGGAGAAGCTGCGCCAGCTCGCCGAGCGCGCAGCTGACACCGAGCTGGCGCTGGGCAGCGACGTGATGGGCGTGGCGCTGGAGGGCTATGCCCTGCTGAAGGTGGCCGGCAAGGGCGAAGCGCTGAAGAGCGCCCGTCGCGAGCTGTCGGCGCGGTTCGCCAGGCAGGCCAGGGCGAAGGACCCGGCGCTGGCGGACTGACCGGCTGGCCGCCTGACAGAGGCGGCGAAGAGCATTCAAGCCCGGCGGATGAGCCCGAAGCCTCGGCC
This sequence comes from Vulcaniibacterium tengchongense, assembly GCF_003814555.1. GTDB lineage: Bacteria > Pseudomonadota > Gammaproteobacteria > Xanthomonadales > Xanthomonadaceae > Vulcaniibacterium > Vulcaniibacterium tengchongense. The sequence goes on along the minus strand of NZ_RKQN01000007.1, from coordinate 22,536 downwards.
GCCGGGCTTTTTGCTTCATGCGTGACGCTTTTAGCCGCGGCAACGGGGCGTCTTGCCTCGCAACGGAGCTTTGGAGCCGGATCGCCGGGGCTCGCGGCCTCATGCGTGAAGCTCATAGCCTCGATGGTGAGCCAGGCAGCCCCGGCACCGGGACTTTTGGCCTCGGCTGTGAGGCTTCAAGGTTCAGGAGTGGAGCTGAGGAGCCTGACTGAAGGGGCTTCGAGCATCGAACGACATCGCGCGAACCGGACACCCGCTCTGATCCCTGTTTCCACGCCTGACGAAGAAAATGAACCTGACCCCATCTTCTGGACCCCATCTTCTGAGGCCCGCCCACTCCGCGCTGACAGGACTACCCCACGCTCGGAGAAAGTGCACTACGACCCGTGTTTTTACTCCTGTTTTGGAGCGGTCCACTCTGCCCCTTTTTGTTCGGACCACTATTCCTTCGCTTTGGCCGCGGCCTCGACAGCTGCACTAAAGGGCAAACCCCTCATAAAGTCCTCCATATAGGCGAAGTCGGGCTTACCCTGCTTGTCCACAGGCAGGCGTACGGTTGTCGCCTTCATTCGCGCCAGCGTCCACTTATAGCCATAAGTGAATCGCGTCCTTCCATGCTTGATTACCGCTGCAATAAATAGTTGAACCCAACGAGACATGGCGTGCTTAGGCATCAACACGTTGACATCGTCGCACGCAAAGTAAGGTTCATCTTGATAGAACGCGTTTCCAACGCTGTTCCCGTTATACACAACGGTTAGCGTCCCGGCCGGAAAGATGGGAGGAAGGTCAGCGAGGTCTGTAATCCCGTTGTTGCTTTCGCTAGCGCCCACGAATCTTGTAGTGCCCGCCGTTCGGTCGGCCTTCGTTACGCGCCGCCCCTTCACGATGTCGAAGAGATCCTGCAGCGCAAAATCGCGCCATCCAGGCCCGGTAGGATCGATGAAGGGGCGACGGTCGCTAGCCGGTTTTGCGAGGCCTTCGTGTGAAGGCAGTTGCACGGAATACACCCAATCGGGCACTTCCGACGGCACAAGCAGCGAGCCTAAAGTGCGATTTGCCTGCCGGCCGTAGGAGTACCGGTAGCGATTTTCCCAAATACAACGAGCCCACCAAAGCTTCTCGGCCAAAGACATCGCGGGATTTCGGGCCCTGAGTATCATCACGTCGCGCCCGCAAACGAACGGCTCAGGCTGCACGAACGACGCAAGAGGGGTTCCCCCGAGCGCGACCGAAATCTCTCCCGCCTGCGCTGGCTCCACGTCTACGGTTACGCGTGCCGATACACCATTGTTCCTTAAAGAGCGAGATACAAAATTGACGCCCTGAGGTGGCTCAACGCGCACGAGCGCATTGAGCTCAAGCGAATGTCCGTAGCGCAAGTCAAAGATACGATCAAGTCTCTGCATCATTCACCGCCCTCATCGCCATCTTGCACGCCACGCAATAGAAACAGTGCGTGGTCGAGCATAACCTTCTCTAGATCCTTCTGTGTAAGCGTTGAGTAGTCGGTCTCCATGTAAGCCTCCGCAACCCACTCGTCATCAGGGCCCACCTTTGCCAGCACTGATTCTCCTGGGTGAACTTCGCGATTGCGCCACGCCTCGATCCAACGATCCCTTATGGCTGGCCAAGCTCCGTCACGGTCAATTCGCCCGAGGTTCTTTACCTTCACGAATCCATCTTCGCGCCAGTATCCGAACCAGGACTTCTTGTCGGACGTTTTGTGCGGGATTCCGGCCCTAAAGACCATGATGCAAGTGACCACACCAACGGGGTAGAACACCTCGGGCGGCATCGACATGACTGCTTCGAGCGTATGTTTCTCCATGATGCTGCGCTTCTCTGGGGACTGCGCGGTGGCGCAAGACACAGGAACAATAGCGACACCAAGACCGCCCTTCTGCAGCGTGTCGAGCATATGTTCGACAAAGCGCAATTCTGAGAGGTCTTCTTTGGATTTCGCGTATGGCGGGTTTATGAGTCCGATGGTTGGCTTGTGCGCCTTAACAGCCTTCGTAATCGCTGCGTCAAAGCAAGAGCCCTGATATAGATTTGCCTTACCGTCGCCGCGTAGGATCATGTTTGATGCAGCTAGCGCATACATTCCTGCACGCTGTTCGACGCCGACGAGCCGCTGCTTTTTGATCGAATCGATTTCTGCTTTCGTCGTCGCAGTCTTGGCCATCTGCATCATCGCCGAGATCAGGAACCCACCTGTACCCGCGCATGTGTCGACGACCACATCATCCTTCGTCGGATTTGCAATCAGCGCGAACAGCTCAGTCACATGCTTTGGTGTCAGAACAATTCCAAGACCCTTGCCGTCCCCGCCGGTATATTTGAGAAACTCGCCGTAGAACTGCCCCACGACATCGAAATCGTGATAGATCGTCAGAAAAGGCAGTACGCGGTCAGCGAGGAGCCGCACGATCTCGTTCAGCAGGCCCTTCGGGTAACCCTTCGTGGGCTTGCGCAGCTCAGGTTGAACCTCGATATTGGTGAAGGGCTGCGTCATATTGTCGACCTTTTCGACAGGCAGCTTGGCCTTAGTAATTTCTCTTTTGATCGTCTGCATCCAGAATGCGGGCAGCTCGTCAGCGGGATACTTGTCGTAGGTCTCTCGGAAAACGTCGTTGCCAAGCGCAATGAGTGTTCCGGCGACGGCGAGCGGCTTTTCCTGCTCACTCATTTCCGCCTCGTCGCGCATGAATTCGTGCATCTCCATCGAGAATTGAATCAAGTCTCTCGTCCGCCCGGCCTGCACGGCCGGGTCGAATGACGCAGCGGCGATTAGGTCTGAAAGTGGCACCATGCGCTCAATTCGCGCGCCAGTCGGTGAACGCAGTTCACGCGGCTCGTTCTCACCTTTTGGAACGAGCATAAACGACCAACGACTTGACTTATTGCTACCACTAACCGCGATCGCAATTACGGTGTAATTCGGTGAGAGGAACCTCGCGTAATGAAGCACACCGTCGACGGCATAGTCGACGGGCCTTCCGCGATCAGCGGATTCATGAAACTTTTCCTGAGCCTTGCACTCGATCAGCACAACCATGTCAGGAGTGTCTGGCGCTGTGATGATGAATTCGGGGTAGCCCCGCCCGCCCTTTCCACCCTTTCCAGCTTTAGTCAGGGCCGTTCGAATGGCCTCAATGACCGACTGCTGTTTTTCAACAACCACAGCATATGGGTCCTCGTAATACCCGTGCTTTCGCAGCAGGTCATCCACCATGTCTTCAGTCACGCGCTCGTTAGCCATGTGATCTCGCAGAATTCGCCGCGTTGCAGCGGTTAGACTGATATGACTGTAACGGCAAGCCACGCACGCGCCGCATGTCCTCCCGCTTGAGAGACACGTCACGCATCGTTGCTTGCGATCCTCGGGCGAAAAGAAACCGCCGCCAAGATGCGCGACTTACACTGCCGTGCGCCCGCGCGGAGATGCGAAAGTGAATTTTTACCGAGGAACTTGAGAGCCGCTAGGGCTAAGGTGTGCTGCGGTGAGCACAGCACCCGAAGTGCTGTACTAGAGCCAGCTGTGCTGGTACCCACAAAAGGAGAAGCCCCACCTAGGCGGGGCTCTCCGTTTCAGACCGTCAGCGGATTGGGCTTGTCCACATCCAGCTTGTACTGCTTGATCGCCCTCGCCACATCCTTCGCCGTCATCTTGCCCTCCGCCGCCAGCGCCGCGATGGCGGCGTGGGCGATGTGGTAGCGGTCGACCTCGAAGTGGCGGCGCAGGTTGGCGCGGGTGTCGCTGCGGCCGAAGCCGTCGGTGCCGAGCACGGTGTAGCGCATCGGCACGAACTCGCGGATCTGGTTGGCGAACGCGCGCACGTAGTCGGTGGCGGCGATCGCCGGGCCCTGGCGGCCTTCCAGCAGCTGGGTGACGTACGGCTTGCGCGAGGCCTTGGCCTCGGGGTTGAGGCGGTTGAAGCGCACCGCGTCCTCGCCTTCGCGGGCCAGCTCTGTGAAGCTGGGGCAGGACCAGATGTCGGCGGTGACGCCGAAGTCCTTGTCCAGCAGCTCGGCCGCGGCAATCGCCTCGCGCAGGATGGTGCCGCTGCCCATCAGCTGCACGCGCAGCTCGCCCTTCTTCGGCTTGCCGGCGTCCTTGAGCAGGTACATGCCCTTGATGATCCCTTCCGCGGCGCCTTCCGGCATGTCCGGGTGCGCGTAGTTCTCGTTCATCAGGGTGATGTAGTAGTACTCGTCCTGCTGCTCGGCCAGCATGCGCTGCATGCCGTGCTGCAGGATCACCGCGACCTCGAAGCCGAAGGTGGGGTCGTAGCTGCGGCAGTTGGGGATGACACTGGCCAGCAGGTGGCTGTGGCCGTCCTCGTGCTGCAGGCCCTCGCCGTTGAGGGTGGTGCGGCCGGCGGTGGCGCCGAGCAGGAAGCCGCGCGCGCGCATGTCCGCGGCCTGCCAGGCGGCGTCGCCGATGCGCTGGAAGCCGAACATCGAGTAGTAGATGTAGAACGGCAGCATCTGCAGGTCGTTGGTGCTGTAGCTGGTGGCGCAGGCCATCCAGCTCGCGAACGCGCCCGCCTCGGTGATGCCTTCCTCCAGCACCTGGCCGGCGGCGTCCTCGCGGTAGTACATCAGCTGGTCGCGGTCGACCGGCTTGTACTTCTGCCCGTGCGGGGCGTAGATGCCCAGCTGGCGGAACAGGCCTTCCATGCCGAAGGTGCGCGCCTCGTCGGCGACGATCGGCACGCAGCGCGGGCCCACCTGCTTGTCGCGCAGCACGATGTTCAGCGCCTGCACGAACGCCATGGTGGTGCTGATCTCGCGCTCGCCGGTGCTCTTGAGCAGGCGGTCGAAGGCTTCGAGCTTCGGCACTTCCAGCGACTGGGTGGCCTTGCGCCGGCGCTGCGGCAGGAAGCCGCCGAGGGCCTTGCGGCGCTCCAGCATGTACTCGACCTCCGGCGACTTCTCGCCGGGGTGGTAGAACGGCACCTGGCCGTCCTTGAGCTGCTCGTCGGTGACCGGGATGTTGAAGCGGTCGCGGAACATCCGCACCGCCTCGTCGTCCATCTTCTTGGTCTGGTGGGTGGGGTTGAGCGATTCGCCCGCCGGGCCCATGCCGTAGCCCTTGACCGTCTTGGCCAGGATCACCGTCGGCATGCCCTTGGTGTTCACCGCCTCGTGGTAGGCGGCGTAGACCTTGTGCGGGTCGTGGCCGCCGCGGTTGAGGCGCCAGATGTCCTCGTCCGACAGGTTGGCGACCAGCGCCTTGGTCTCCGGGTACTTGCCGAAGAAATGCTCGCGCGTGTACGCGCCGCCGAAGGCCTTGCAGTTCTGGTACTCGCCGTCGACGGTTTCCATCATCAGCTGGCGCAGGCGGCCGGTGGTGTCGCGCGCCAGCAGCGGATCCCAGTAGCTGCCCCAGATCACCTTGATGACGTTCCAGCCGGCGCCGCGGAACACGCCCTCCAGCTCCTGGATGATCTTGCCGTTGCCGCGCACCGGGCCGTCGAGCCGCTGCAGGTTGCAGTTGACGACGAAGATCAGGTTGTCGAGGCCCTCGCGGCCGGCGACCGAGATCGCGCCCAGGCTCTCGGGCTCGTCGCACTCGCCGTCGCCGAGGAAGGCCCAGACCTTGCGGTCGCTCTTCGGCATCAGCCCGCGGCCTTCGAGGTACTTCCAGTTGCGCGCCTGGTAGATCGCGGCGATCGGGCCCAGGCCCATCGACACGGTCGGCAGCTGCCAGTAGTCGGGCATCAGCCACGGGTGCGGGTAGGAGCTGACGCCGCGGCCGTCGACCTCCATGCGGAAGTGGTCGAGCTGCGATTCGCTCAGCCGGCCTTCCAGGAACGAGCGCGCGTAGATGCCCGGCGAGCTGTGGCCCTGGATGCCGATCACGTCGCCCGGGTGCTCGCCCTCGGGGCCGCGCCAGAAGTGGTTGAAGCCGACGTCGTACAGCGTGGCCGCCGAGGCGAAGCTGGCGATGTGGCCGCCGAGGTCGCCGGGCTTGCGGTTGGCGCGCACCACCATCGCCAGCGCGTTCCAGCGGATGATCGAGCGGATGCGCCACTCCATCGCGGCGTCGCCCGGGCTCTTGGCCTCCAGGTGCGGCGGGATGGTGTTGATGTATTCGGTGGTGGGCGAGAACGGCAGGTACGCGCCGGCGCGACGGGTGACCTCGACCATGCCTTCCAATAGCTGGTGCGCGCGCTGGGCGCCGTCGCGCTCGATGACCGCCTGGATCGACTCGATCCATTCCCGGGTCTCGACCGGATCGGGATCGTTCTGCAGGAGGTCGTTGATGACGGCGTGGAGAGAAGTCATGCGTCTCGCGGCCCCGTGGCCGCGCCTCGGTATGTGGGGTGGGAGTTAGAGCCTCGATTCTAACAGGGCGATCCGGGCCGTCGCGGCGCAGCGGCGCGCCGCTGCGTTGCGGGCGCGCGGGCGCCGCGCGCGGCCGCGCCCCTACGGGGGCGCACGGCACGCGCGTTGCGCGATCTGGCCGCTGGGATGCCGCCATCGGGCGCGGGTTTACTTCAGGGTTGGCGTTTGCGCGCGCGGACGGACGCCCGCACGCGGGAGCGCTTGCCGCCGCCGCAGCGCGCGATGGCGCGGCGGCATGCCGCGCCGGTCGAAAGCGGCGCTTCGCGGCACCGGACACGCCGCACCGACGCGCGCTGCGGCGACAATGGGCCGCAGGCGCGCCGCGCCGCCTCCGTGTTCCCGCAACGGCTCCCGGTGCGCCGGGCCGCACCTTCGTTCGGCCTCGCGCTGCCGTGTCGATCGGCGCGCGGCAGGGCGAAGGCCGGGGCGCCGCTGCGTGGACGCGCCTGCATGCCGACGTCGACGTTCGTCCGCGGCGCTCGCGCACTGCGCAGGCGCACGCGCCCGGTTCACCCATCAGGACACGCCCGCACGATGCCGTTTCGATTCCCCCGCCCTGCCCGTTGCACGCCCTTGGCCCGCGCGAAGCCGCACCTGGCGCCGCTCGCCTGCGCGCTCGCGCTCGCCTGCGCCGCGCCCGCCGCGGCGCAACCCGGCGGCGGCGACGCCACCACGCTCGACCGGGTGCGGGTGCTGGGCGCGGCGCGCGCGCTGTCGGACTTCCCCGGCGCGGTCGGGGCCATCGACGGCGAGACGCTGCGCGCGGGCCAACGCCAGGTCAGCCTGGCCGAGACGCTGGCGCGGGTGCCGGGCGTGGGCGTGCTCGACCGGCAGAACTACGCGCAGGACCTGCAGATCCAGAGCCGCGGCTTCGGCGCGCGCTCCACCTTCGGCATCCGCGGGATCAAGCTGGTCGTCGACGGCATCCCGGCCTCGGCGCTGGACGGGCAGGGCCAGGCGGCGAACTTCCCGCTCGGCATGCTCGAGCGCGTCGAGGTGCTGCGCGGGCCGCTGGCGCTGCAGTACGGCAACGCCGCCGGCGGCGCGATCGTCGCCGAGACCGGGCTGGACGGCGCGCCGGGCGCCGCCGCCGAGGCCTGGGCCGGTTCGCACGGCAGCCATCGCGCCAGCGTCGGCGTGCGCGGCGCCAGCGCGGACCAGGCCTGGCGCTGGCGCGCGCTCGGCAGCCACTTCGTCACCGGCGGCGAGCGTCCGCACAGCGCGGCCGAACGCGCGCAGCTGGACGCGGTGGCGCAGTGGTCGCCGGACCCGCAGCGGCGCCTGCGCCTGGTCGCGGGCGGGCTGTCGCAGCCGTTCACCGACGACCCGCTCGGCCTGGCCCGCGCGCAGTGGCGGCGCGAGCCGCACGGCACCGACCCGGCCGCGCTCGCGTTCGACACGCGCAAGCGCATCGACAACGCCCAGGCCGGGGTGCGCTGGGAGCACGGCTATGCGCCGGGGCGTTCGTACTGGCTCGGCGGCTACGCGATCCGGCGCGGCATCGAGCAGTACCTGGCGCTGCCGGTGGCGGCGCAGCGCGCGCCGACCAGCGCCGGCGGCGTGATCGACCTGGACCGGCGCTCGGCGGGCTTCGACGCCGGCCACCGCTGGGAAGGCGCGCGCGGCGCGCTCGCGCTCGGCGTGGAGTTCGGCCGGCTCGACGAGGACCGGCAAGGCTACGAGAACTTCGTCGGCGAGCGCCTCGGCGTGCGCGGCCGCCTGCGCCGCGACGAGGACAACCGCATCGCCAGCCGCGAGGCGTTCGCGCTCGGCGACCTGCGCCTGGCCGAGCACTGGACCGCGCTGGCCGGCCTGCGCCAGGCGCGGTTGCGCTTCGAGTCGGACGACCGCTACCTCGCGCCCGGCAACGGCGACGACAGCGGCCGCATCGACTATCGCGAGACCGCCGCCTCGCTGGGCCTGGCGCGCGCGTTCGGCCGCGGCGAGGTGTTCGCCAGCGCCGGCCGCGGCTTCGAGACGCCGACGGTGACCGAGCTGTCCTATCGCCCCGACGGCGGCGCGGGCTTCAACCGCGAACTGCGCGCGGCCAGCTACGACAGCGCCGAGGTCGGCGCGCGCTGGCGCCTGGGCGAAGGCCTGCGCGCGAGCGTGACGGCGTATCGGATCGACGGCGAGGACGAGATCGTGCCGGCGGCGAACCTCGGCGGCCGCGCCAGCTACGCCAACGCCGGCCGCACCCGGCGCGAGGGCCTGGAGGCCGGGCTGGAAGGGCGCTTCGGCGCGCGGTGGTCGTATGCGCTGGCGGCGAACTGGCTGCGCGCGCGCTTCGTCTCGCCGTTCGCGTACCGCGTCTTCAACGGCGGCGCCGAGCAGGTGCGCACGGTCGAGGCCGGCAACCGCGTGCCCGGCATCCCGCGCGCCGACGGCTACGCCGAGCTGGCCTGGCACAGCGCCGGCGCGCGCCTGCAGGCGGCGCTGGAGGCGCGCGTCAGCGACCGCATCGCGGTGGACGACCGCAACAGCGAGTTCGCGCCGGGCTACGCGACCTTCGCGCTGCGCCTGCAGTGGCGAGGGCGCGGCGGCTGGCACGGCTTCGCCCGGGTCGACAATCTGTTCGACCGCGAGTACGCCGGCTCGGTGATCGTCAACGAAGGCAACGGCCGCTACTACGAGCCGGCGCTGGGGCGCGGGTTCACGGTCGGGATCGGCTGGGACGGCGCGGAGTGAGGGCGCGGCGGCTTTTCGGCGTCGCTGCCGCGCAGCCGGGGCCCCGTGGCGGTCTTGGACCTGCGCTTGAGGGCACGAGATGGTGCCGCCCGTCGGCGGCCCCAACGTCCCCGCTTGCGCGGGGCTGAGCCGGGCTCAGCCCCGTGCGGCGTCGAACGCGGCGCGGATCTGCGCGTCGACCGCGGCGATCGCGGTCATGTTGACCACCCGGCGCGGGGTCGAGGCCGGGGTGAGGATGTGCGCCGGCTTGTCCAGGCCCATCAGGATCGGGCCGATCGCCACGCCGTCGGTCATCACCCGGGTGATGTTGTAGGCGATGTTGGCCGCGTCGAGGTTCGGCATCACGAACAGGTTCGGCCGGCCCTTGAGCGCGGTGTTGGGGAACATGCGCCGGCGCAGGTCCTCGTCCCAGGCGGTGTCGGCCTGCATCTCGCCGTCGATCTCCAGCCGCGGCGCGCGCTGCCGGATGATCTGGTAGACGCGGCGCATCTTCGCCGCCGAGGCGTTGTCGTGGCTGCCGAAGTTGCTGTGCGACAGCAGCGCGACCTTCGGCTCCACGCCGAACAGCTTGAGGCGGTAGGTCGCCTGCAGGGTGGCCTCGGCGATCTGCTCGGCGCTGGGGTCGGGCTGGACGTGGGTGTCGAGGAAGAACCACACGCCCTTGTCGTTGATCACGCCGGTCATCGCCGCGGTGCCGGTGACGCCGCGGTCGAAGTCGAACACGCTGCGCAGGTAGCCGAGCTTCTTGTGGAAGCGGCCGACCAGGCCGCAGATCAGCGCGTCGGCCTCGCCGCGCTCGACCATGATCGCGGCGATCAGGGTGGGCCGCGAGCGCATCAGGCTCTTGGCCGCGGCCGGCGTCACCCCGCGGCGCTCGGTCAGCGCGTGGTACTGCTGCCAGTAGTCGTTGAAGCGCGGGTCGTCGTGGATGTTGGTCAGCTCGAAGTCGACCCCGGCGCGCATGCGCAGGCCGAGGCGCTTGATCCGGGTCTCGATCACGTCCGGGCGGCCGATCAGGATCGGGAAGGCGAGCTTCTCGTCGATCACCGTCTGCACCGCGCGCAGCACCGTCTCCTCCTCGCCCTCGGCGTAGACCACGCGCTTGAGGTCGCTGCGGGCGCGGTCGTACACCGGCTTCATCAGCAGGCCGGTGCGGTAGATGAACTGGCCGAGCTTCTCCTCGTAGGCGCGCATGTCCTCGATCGGGCGCGTGGCCACGCCCGACTCCATCGCCGCCTTGGCCACCGCGGGCGCCAGCATCACCAGCAGGCGCGGATCGAACGGGCGCGGGATCAGGTAGTCCGGGCCGAAGGTCGGCACCTCGCCGCCGTAGGCGCTCGCCAGGTCGGAGGACTCCATCCGCGCCAGCTGCGCGATCGCGCGCACGCAGGCCAGCTTCATCGCCTCGTTGATCACCGTGGCGCCGACGTCGAGCGCGCCGCGGAAGATGTAGGGGAAGCACAGCGCGTTGTTGACCTGGTTCGGGTAGTCGGACCGGCCGGTGGCGACGATGCAGTCCGGGCGCACCGCCTTGGCCTCTTCCGGCAGGATCTCCGGGTAGGGGTTGGCGAGCGCGAGGATGATCGGCTTGTCGGCCATGCTCGCGACCATCTCCGGCTTGAGCACGCCGCCGGCGGACAGGCCGAGGAACACGTCCGCGCCCTCGACGATCTCGGCGAGCGAGCGCTTGTCGGTCTCGCGCGCGTAGCGGCGCTTGTCCGGGTCCAGGTCGGCGCGGCCGGGGTGCAGCACGCCGTCGCGGTCGACCGCCAGGATGTTCTCCGGCTTCAGGCCCAGCGCGACCAGCATGTCCAGGCAGGCGATGCCGGCGGCGCCGGCGCCGGCGGTGGCCAGCTTCACGTCCTCGATCCGCTTGCCGACGATCTCCAGCGCGTTGAGCACCGCGGCGCCGACGATGATCGCGGTGCCGTGCTGGTCGTCGTGGAACACCGGGATCCTCATCCGCTCGCGCAGCTTGCGCTCGACGATGAAGCACTCCGGCGCCTTGATGTCCTCGAGGTTGATGCCGCCGAAGGTCGGCTCCAGCGAGGCGATGATCTCGACCAGCTTGTCCGGGTCGCGCTCGTCGACCTCGATGTCGAACACGTCGATGCCGGCGAACTTCTGGAACAGCACGCCCTTGCCTTCCATCACCGGCTTGCCGGCCAGCGGGCCGATGTCGCCCAGGCCGAGCACCGCGGTGCCGTTGCTGATCACCGCGACCAGGTTGCCGCGCGCGGTGAGCTCGCTGGCGGCGGTGGGGTCGGCGACAATCGCCTCGCAGGCGTAGGCCACGCCGGGCGAGTAGGCCAGCGCCAGGTCGCGCTGGGTCACCATCGGCTTGGTCGCGGTCACCTTGATCTTGCCGCGCGGGTGCAGGCGGTGGTAGTCGAGCGCGGCTTGCTTGAGGTCGTTGGCGGACGGCGGTTGTTCGGACATCAGGAAGGCGGCCACGGACGGGCCGCCGATTCTAGCGGCTTTCTTCCGGCGGGTTCTTTAACCGTGGCCCCGCGTCGCCTCGGCGGGCGCGATGTTGCGATGCGGCAGGCGCGCTACAGGTCCGGCACGTGCTCTTCGGCGACGATGCGGTCCAGGCGGATGCGGTTGACGAACAGCGAGAACGCGAGCATCCCGGCCAGGCCGCTGGCGCGGGCGATCCAGCGCGGCAGCCAGCGCGCCGGGGCCAGCACGCCGGACTCGAACAGCGGTTCGAAGCGCTGCACGTCGCCCAGCGTCATCTTGCCGGCGAACAGCCAGCGGCACAGCTGCAGCTTCTGCTGGCGCAGCGCCCAGCGGAAGAAGGTGTGCACGCCGACCAGGCCGCGCAGGTACACCGTGTCCTTGGTGAAGGCCGCGCCGCCGCCGGTCGGCACGCCGCGGAACACGCGCTGCGCCGAGGCGAAGCTGTCCTCCGGCGACTGGCCCGCGCCGAGGAAGTAGCGGAACACCTCGATGAAGTCGGCGCCGTCCAGCGCCATCGCCACCGCCTCGATGCGCAGGCTCAGCCGCTTCATCCGGCCGATGTCGATGCTGCCGGTGATCTGCTCGGCGAAGGTGGCCAGGCCTTCCTGGGTCGCGGTGGTGCGCGGCGAGGCCAGGCCCAGGCTGGCGAGCACCGGCTGGGCGCGGCCGTTGAGCGCGGTCAGCGAGTGCACGAAGGCTTCGTGCTGCAGCAGCTGGTGGCGGTCGTAGTCGCTGAAGGCGGCGCCGTGGCGCAGGCGGATGCGGGTGGCGCCGGCGGCGGCCTTGGCGATCAGGTCCGGGTCGAGCTCGACCTCGATCACGCGGCCGTCGAAGTAGTCGTCGAGGTCGCGCTGCAGTTGCAGCTGCAGCGCGGTCGCCGAGATCGCGATCTGCTCGGCCGGCGACAGCAGCTCGTGGTCGAGCTCGTCGGCGATCGAGATGAAGTGGCGCGCGGCCTCGCGGGTGCTGGGGCCGTTGCCGGGCAGCGGCTCGTCCGGCTGGCCGAACAGGCGCACCGAGTGCGCGGTGACCGCGCGCGTGCCGAGCGCCTCGCACAGCTGCGCGGCCTCGATCCAGCTGCGCGCCGATTCGGCGATGTAGGCGCCGAGCGGGTGCTGCGCGTCGGCGGCCGCGGCGATCGCCGCCAGCTCGGCGCGCGCGTCGGCGAAGTCCAGCTTCGGGTATTCGACCTGCGGCGGCCTGGCGGCGCCGCGCGCGTAGGCCTCCAGGAACTCGACCTCGATCCCCGCTGGCCAGCTGGCCAGCGCCAGCAGGCGGATGTCGCGCGCGGCCTTGACCATGCGCGCGTCGAGCGCGGCGTGGTGGGCGATGTCCGCGGCGAGCCCGGCCATGCGGTTCAGTGGCGCCCGTACTTGTCGTCCAGGCGCTTGTTCAGCGCCTTGCCGAGCACCTTCTCTTCGGCCTTCTGGGCGCGGCGGTGGGCGAGCTTGTCGGCGGCGCCGGCGACCTCGTCGCGCAGCTTGAGGTAGTGGGCGTAGCGCTGCGGGTCCAGCCGCCCGGACTCGATCGCGGCGCGCACCGCGCAACCGGGCTCGCGCAGGTGGGCGCAGTCGCGGAAGCGGCACTGCTCGGCCAGGGCCTCGATGTCGGCGAAGCTCTCGGCCACGTCCTCCTCGCCGGTGGGCTTGAGCTCGCGCATGCCCGGGGTGTCGATCAGGCAGGCGCCCGAGGGCAGCGGCAGCAGCGCGCGGTAGGTGGTGGTGTGGCGGCCGCGCGAGTCGCGCTCGCGCACCTCGCCGGTCTTCATCCGTTCGACGCCGAGCAGGGTGTTGGTCAGGGTCGACTTGCCGGCGCCGGAACTGCCCACCAGCACCGCGGTGCGGCCGGGCTGCAGCCACGGGTCGAGCGCGGCGACGCTGGCACGGTCCTTGGCGTTGACTGCGCGCACCGGTACGCCCTGGGCGGCCGGCTCGGCGAGCTCGAGCAGCGCGGCCAGCGCGTTCGCTTCGGCGTCCGCTTCGGCGGCGAGGTCGGCCTTGGTCAGCACCACCACCGGCTCCACGCCGCCGCCGCGCACCAGCAGCAGGTAGCGCTCGATCCGGCGCGGGTTGAAGTCCGCGTCGAGGCCGCAGACCACGAACACGGTGTCGACGTTGGCGGCGATCAGCTGCTGCTTGTAGTGCTCGCCGGCGGCGCCGCGCTTGATCGCGCTGTAGCGCGGCAGCAGGGCGACGATGCGGCGGCCCTCGACCAGCACCCAGTCGCCGACCCCGGCGCGCCGCTCGGCGGGGAAGCGCGGGCGCTGCCATTCCGGGAGCGACTCGGCGGCGAAGCCGTGTTCCGGGCCGTCGGCGACGACGTAGCCGTTGCGGTGCTGCTCGACCACGCGCGCCGGCTGCGCCTGCGGGTGCGCGGCCAGGGCCTCGGCCCAGCCGGGCAGGGCCGGCGCGCCGCCGTCGGCCGGCCCGGGCCAGCCGATGCGGCGCAGGGCGTCGGAATTCACGCGGGCGGTATCGGCCAGGACCATGCGGGCGATTCTAGGGGCTGCGACGCGGTTTTTTCCGGCCGCGGCGCGCGGTTCGCGCGCGCCGCGGCTGAACCGGTGCGCCGATTAGGCTAGTCTGGCGGGCATTCCCGCCCGTTGCCGCCGCCGTTCCGCCCCGATGCCCTCGCCTCCCGTGAAGACCCGCGCACGCCTGTCCGAAGTCCGTTACGAGATCCGCGGCGAGCTGGCGCGCCGGGCCCGCGAGCTGGAGGCGCAGGGCCGCCGCCTGATCAAGCTCAACATCGGCAACCCGGGCGCGTTCGGCTTCCGCGCGCCGGAACACCTGCAGCGCGCGATCGCCGACCGCATCGCCGACACCGACCCGTACACCCACCAGCAGGGCCTGCCGGCCGCGCGCGAGGCGATCGCCGCGTTCCACAAGCGCCGCGGCACGCCGAACGCGAGCCCGGAGCGGGTGTTCGTCGGCAACGGCGTCAGCGAACTGATCGACCTGAGCCTGCGCGCGCTGCTCGATCCCGGCGACGAGGTGCTGCTGCCCTCGCCCGACTACCCGCTGTGGTCGGCGGCGACCATCCTCAACGACGGCCGCCCGGTGTACTACCGCTGCCGACCGGAAAACGGCTTCCTGCCCGACCCGGACGAGATCGAGTCGCTGGTGTCCGGCCGCACCCGCGCGATCGTGCTGATCAACCCCAACAACCCCACCGGCGCCGCCTACCCGCGCGCGCTGCTGGAGCGGATCGTCGCCATCGCCGCGCGCCACAAGCTGCTGCTGATGTGCGACGAGATCTACGACTCGATCCTCTACGACGGCGCGGGGTTCGAGCCGGTCGCGCCGCTGGCCGGCGACCTGCCGTGCCTGAGCTTCGGCGGCCTGTCCAAGGTGCACCGCGCCTGCGGCTGGCGCGTGGGCTGGGCGGTGCTGTCGGGCGACCCGGTCGCCAGCGGCGATTTCCACCACGCGATGGACCTGCTCGGCGCGCTGCGCCTGTGCGCGAACGTGCCGGGGCAATTCGCGATCGAGGCGGCGCTGCAGGGCGAGGACACGATCGGCGCGCTGTGCGCCCCCGGCGGCCGCCTGTACGAGGCGCGCCGCGCGGTGATCGAGAGCGTCGCCGCCAGCCGCCACCTCGCGCTGGTCGCGCCGGCCGGCGCGCTGTACGCGTTCCCGGCGGTGACCGGCGCGGCCGCGGCCGGCTTCGACGACCACCGCTTCGCGCTGGAGCTGCTGGAGACCGAGGACGTGCTGGTGGTCCCGGGCTCGAGCTTCAACGTGCCCTACCGCAACCACTTCCGCGTCACCCTGCTGCCGCAGCCGGACGACCTGCGCGAGGTGTTCCGCCGCATCGAGCGCCTGCTCGACCGCTACGCCGGCGCGGCGGACGCGCGGGCCGCGGTGGCCTGACGGCGGGACCGGCCGAAGAGGAACGGGAAACGAGCGAGGTTTCGGTTCCCGGGCTTGTCGAACGGACCACGCGTTCTCCCGTTCCCCGTCCCTGACCTCGAGTTCCTGGCCCCATGCTCACCTACCTGGCCCTCGGCGACAGCTACACCATCGGCGAAGGCGTGGCCGAGGCCGGGCGCTGGCCGGTGCAGCTGGCCGCGGCGTTGCGGGCCGAAGGGATCGGGCTGGCGCCGCCGCGCATCGTCGCCACCACCGGCTGGACCACCGACGAGCTGACCGCCGCGCTGGACGCGGCCGAGCCACTCGGGTCCTGGGACTTCGTCAGCCTGCTGATCGGCGTCAACAACCAGTACCGCGGGCGCAGCGTGGCCGACTACCGCGGCCAGTTCGAGGCGCTGCTGCGGCGCGCGATCGGCTACGCGGGCGGCCGCGCCGACCGGGTGCTGGTGCTGTCGATCCCGGACTGGGGCGTGACCCCGTTCGTGCGCACCACGCCGGCGCGGCCGGAGACCGTCGCCACCGGGATCGACGCCTACAATGCCGCCGCCGAAGCGGCGTGCGCGGCGCACGGCGTGGCCTACGTCGACATCACCCCGGTCTCGCGCGAGCGCGGCGCCGAGCCGGCGATGCTGGCCGAGGACGGCCTGCATCCGTCGGCGGCGATGTACGCGCTGTGGACCGCGCGCGCGCTGCCGCAGGCCCGGCGCCTGCTGCGCGGCTGACCGCCACGCGACATCCGCCCGGCGCGCGCGGGCGAAAATGCCGCGCACGCCTTGCGCCCCTTCCCCGCCGCCCCCAACTCGGCCCCATTCCCACCCGGTGCTCCGCCATGTCCCTCGACCCCGCGCTGCGTTCGCGCATCGACACCCTGCTCCAGTCCAACCGCGTCGTGCTGTTCATGAAGGGCGCGCCGAACGCGCCCCAGTGCGGTTTCTCGGCCAAGGCCGCGGCGGTGCTGAACGCGCTGCTGCCGCAGGGCTACGCGCACGTGGACGTGCTGTCCGACCCGGAGATCCGCGAGGGCATCAAGGCCTACGGCAACTGGCCGACGATCCCGCAGCTGTACATCGGCGGCGAGCTGGTCGGCGGCAGCGACATCGTCGAGCAACTGGCCGGCAGCGGCGAACTGCACGGCCTGCTCGGCCTGCCGCAGCCGGACCGCAGCCCGCCGCGGATCACCGTCGGCCCGGCCGCGCTGCAGATGCTGCGCGGCGCGCTGGCCGACGCCGGCGCCGGCTACGCGGTGCAGCTCGAGTTCGATGCCCGCAACAACGCGCGCCTGCAGCTGGCGCCGGTGGACGCCCACGCGGCGGCGGTCGAGCTGGACGGGGTGCGCATCCAGACCAGCGTGCTGCAGGCGCGCCGCGCGGACGGCGTGAGCATCGACTGGGTGGACGACGAACGCGGCCGCGGCCTGGTCGTGCACGACCCGCACGCGCCGCCGCCGGTGCGGCAGCTCTCGCCGGCGGAGGCGGAGGCGCGGGTGCGCGCCGGCGCGCTGCGCCTGGTCGACGTGCGCCCGGCCGAGGAGCGCGCGCTGGCCGCGGCGCCGGTGGCGTTCGACACCCTGGACCAGGGCCTCGACGCGCTCGAGAGCCTGCCCCCGGATGCGCCGATCGCCTTCCTCTGCCACCGCGGCGGGCGCAGCCAGCAGGCCGCCGAACATTTCCGCGGGCTCGGCTTCCGCGAGGTCTACAACGTCGCCGGCGGAATCGATGCCTGGGCCGACCACGACCCGGCGCTGCCCCGCTACTGACCGCCGACGCGCGGGACCGCGACGATGCCGCTGGCCGCGTTGTGGCTGGCCGCCGCCCTGGCCGGCGGCGCGGACGAGGGGTTCTGGCCGCTGGCGCTGCCGGCGGCCGCCGGGCCGCTGGCCGAATTCGCCGAGATCGCCGACCCGGCTGCCCCGCCCGACCCGTATTCGGCCGCGCAGCCGGCGATGCGCTACCTGCTGCTCGCCGGGCACGGCGCGCGGGCCCGGCTGGTCGCCCGCGAACTGCGCGGCCACGCCGATTCCTACGGCCTGGTCCGCCTGCACGATCCGCGCGGCGAATTCGAGCCGGGCGCCTGGGCGCTGCGCGGCAGCGCGCTGCGGCCGGGCCCGGCGATCGCGCTCGACCCCGGCGGCGCGCTCGCGCCGGGCCGGACGCGCGCGTTCGCACTCGCCAACGGGCGCTGGCGACTCGTCGACGGCTGCGCCGGGGCCGCGGGCCAGGATTGCGAATTGCGGCTGGAACACGCCGGCCGGCGGCAGGTCCTGGCGCATTGGCGGCCGGACCCCGAATGGCCGGGCGGGCGCGGGTACGCGCTGAACTTCCAGGTGGAGTTCGCCGGCGACCTCGACCGCGACGGCCGCCTCGACCTGGTGCTGGGCGCCTCCGCCTACCGCGAGGCCGGCTGCGCCTATCGCTACCTGTTGCTGTCCGGCGTGGCGCGGGCCGGCGATCTGGTCGGCCTGGCCGGGCACGGCGCGGCCTGCGACTGAGCGGCGCGACCGAAGCCGGCCCGCGCGGGCCCGGAGTCGCTCGTCGGCGAGAGCGGGGAGCGCACCCGGCGCGACATCGCGTTCGCGGCCAGGCATCGAGCACAACAGGGCAACAACGCAGTAGCCTTCATCCCTGACTTTGTCAGGAATGACTGGTACGGCTGCTGGAGGCAGGTCACCACGTTATGCCGACCATCTCGATCAAGAGCAGCAAAATCATCATGAGCGCCCTCCTGCTGGCTTGCGCGCAGGCGCATGCAGCAGACTTGGCCTTTTGCCTGCCAGATGGTGCTCAGATTAAAATCGAGCCCCGAGGGAAATCACCGGCAGGCGCCCTCGAATATCGACATCGAAAGCAGGACCTCCAGATAGAGCCCGGCCTTCGGAAAGAATTGTCAAAGGCCGATGAGGCATTCGTGTTGAGTCGATGGCCCTTCACTTTCGAGGCAGCCCCTGCTTTTGCGGTTGTCACCCGCACGGCATCTAGATCGCAAAATACAGAAGGATATTGTGGTGCCGGTCACGAGGACCATATTTTACTCGTCAGCATTGACAAAGACGTAGTCCGTCTGCGCGACAAAGTCCTTGTCCAAAGCTGCCTTGAATCGATCTCGCTTGTATCTGACCGGGGAGACAGCCCCAGGGAAGCACTCTCGAGCTCAATCTATCCTGAGGTGGCCCGATTTCAAATCTCAACCCCCCCAGATTTCGAGATCAGCGATAAGCGAGTAATAATAAAAAACAATAAGCTGGTGATTGAAGACGTCGAGCAAGCCCCCTGATTTCGACTCGTTCACGGTTACAGTTGTCCGGCCGAGCTGCGTTTCCATCTCGCCGACGCCAGCGAATAGGCCGCAGGTAGAGATAATGGGCCACCGCCGTGCCCAAACCGGCCGGCCCGCACCTGCCCCCCGCGCGAGGTCTACGCGATGCAACGCGTCGGCCACTACGGCGAGGCAGCGCGCGCCGAGCTGTACTTGGACGCGTTGCGCGTGCCACAGCCCCTGCACGCCAGCGCCGGCGCTGGCTGCCGCCCGCTGCCGCCCCGCTGCCGCCGAGACTCCGGCGGGGCTGCCGACTGAGATGCGCGTGTTCAAGCCACAAAAGAAATGAAGGCGATTAATTGCTCTTCCCGCACCGCGCTCTCATCGTTGACATAATGGCGATAGCGCTTAGGACTTCATGTTCAAGGGAAGCTCCATTTATGCTCGACAATTTCCTTTCAATCAACTGCCAAACCCTGGAGCTCCCCGCGTTTGAAGCGCAGGCAATGGCCGAGGCAGCCAGTCCGATCGAGTTCCTTCGAGACAAAGGTACCGATGACGATCTTGGCACCTCGATCGGGCATCGCGTCCACCTGGAGTGACCCGCTTCGTATTCGGACAGCACAGGGCCGTGCGCAAGCAAGAAAGGAGGCAGTGCGGCCGTATTCAGTTCATGCACGGCTGGTGGCGGATCGTCATGGATCCGGCCTGACAGCTCAAAGGCCATGGGCTGCCGTAAACCTTAGCGAAAAAACCGCCGCTCTTCGTCAGCGACCAGTCACCGCCGGCGTAGCGTCGTTATAATGCCATCCCATAATCGCATTGCCTGTTCGTCATCCAGCGGCGAAGCGGCATAGCCGCCGTCCGCAAGTTGCCCGCCAGTAAACAATTCAAGATGAATCTTGGGCTCACTCTTGCTCTGCGACTTGCCTGTGGTTTCGGCGTAGAAACCGTGCTGCCTGGCACCGCCTTCGTCGAACCGGCCCAGCCATTGCTCGGCTGGCAGGCCGGCGAGGGACAAGGCACCTTTCTTCAGGGCTTTTGGATTAACGCCAAGACCGGCCAAATTGGCCTCGCCCCGTTCGATTAGAGACGGTTCGCCGTTGGCCTGGCCAAACGTGCTGAACTCTATCGCCAACATCAAAGGCTGCCCTTCGGCTCCTGCCCCGAACCGGAGATCGGCCTCCTCGTAATCGCTATCGACAGAAACAGCTACCGGACCTAGACAAAAGCCGTTGGCGCGGGCGGGATCCGAAACACGCGACACGTGCGGCACCAGCGCCCTTAAACGGCTTTCCGCAGGAGCGACTGGAGCGTCGAACGACTTGGTCCTGGCGACCACATGCGCGCCATCCACCAATAGGTGCAACTCGTGCACGAAGGAGTCGGCGATGTCCGGAGTCGCGTAGTAACGCAACAGGATCTGGCCGGGCGCCCAAACCTGCTCGGCGACCAACATAGAGGCATTCTTTTCATAGTTAGTCTGCACCGACAGCGTCTCGGCGCGTTGTTTTACTCTGGAATCGAAGGCTGCCGTATCAAGCCCCTCGCCAACCACCGAAACGTCAATGGTCTTGAAATCGGCATCGTGACCGAAATAGAAGGTCGCGTCTGCTGCACTATCCACCGCTGAATGGCGCTGCCGGAATTCCAATGGGAGTTCTATTAGAAAACGGCCGACGCAGTGCGTTCGCATATTCTGGAGCATGGATAGGGGCTCTCTTTCGCTGGATTGACATCCTGTCGTGAGCGTCAGGACCGCGAATGCCAGGGTTGGAAGGAATCGAGTCGTCACGTGGGAATTTTAGCCGCTGCAACGATCTTGCTCAGGCCGAAGAGCGTCGCCTGTTGAGCACGTTGATCTTTGTAAGAAGGCTCGTGTCCGAATCCGGTAAGTCGAAACTGCTGGCGTATCCGGTTCTTGTGCTTGCCTAGGAACAATGGTGCACGGCCAGAGCTCGTGGGCACCGTACCATCGCCACCGCCATCTTGTTTCTCGGCATGGAGCTCCCAATAGCTGCTTTGGTAGGTGCTTGCGGGAGCCATATAGCCATAAGCAGGCACGACCTCGAGCTTTCCTCCTACATAAAACGGATTGCTACCATCCTCCCTAACCTGATCGAAACGCATGTCGCGGACCTGGGCGGGAGTTGGGGCGGGACGCGAATCGGGCTTGATGCCCGCCTTCATCCGCCAGCACACAGTTTCGAAACTGGCCTGGTCCGAGTCGGCACCATAGTAGACATAAGTTACCGGGTGGTATTCGCCCTGGATCTGCTCATGGAAACTCTTGGCTATCCGCACGTTTGCTGCGTACTCGTCCCATGCGAGCGGTCTGCCACCTTCGGGACGCAGCCACTCTTCTCGGACCAAGCCCCACCAGCGATCCCGCTTCAGATAAATGTCTACGTAAGGGTCTGTAGACGGTTGCGTCTCGATGTCGCGGCCGTTGGCGTCCTTGATTTTCAGCCAGTTCGACCTGTACTCGCGCGAAGGTAGCAACTGCAGCGCGCCTGGCGCTTGCGAGAAGACGGCGGTCACCTCGCGCCCATTGCTGCCGATGACCAGACCGGCTACGAAGTCCTCATCGCGCATCCCGACTTTGCATCGGCGATAGGCGACCGCCGCGCCGACTGCCGGCATCACACCGTGTACGATCCCAGCGATCTTGTCCTGCATCCCGGCCATCAGCGCACAGCGGCGCGCGACTAGCCCCCCCATGGAATGGGTTATCAGGATCACCTGCTCGCATTTGTAGCCATTGCGGTTATTGGCGGCGATGACTTGATCGATGCGACCCTTGAGACGTTCAGCGGCCCGAGTATTCGAATCCAGCCAGTTGTAACCGCAGGCGTATACCGGCATCCGGAACTTGGCGCGTTTGAGCAAGTCATCCGAGGTCACCACCTCCGCTCGCGGCGAAACCCCGGCTTCACCGTCCAGATACCCAAGCGGGTTGAAGCCGCGCATCTGCATCGGGATGCCAGGGTGGAGCTTCGGCTCTGATGGACGTTCACCCGGCTTGGGGGCCGCACTCACCGCCGTGTAGAAAAAGTCCTGCCACCGAGCCGGATTGTAGCCTTGGCCATTCAGCCGATCCTCGAGCCAAAGCAGGAATTCATGGTAGCTGCTTTCGGCGATCTCGCCCCAGAAGCGTTCCTCTCGGTATTGACTCTTGTTGCTGACCGAACCCTTTGCCTTTCCCGGCACGTTGCCACGCGGATCGACCTGGGTTCGGGCCGGGTGCATCAAGCGTTGGCGCGCCGCAGGCCCGCTGAATGCCATTTTTCGAGCCAAGCCAAGGGGTTGCCCGAAGGTGGTGTCCAGACGCCACACCTTATTACCGTCCGTGTCCATAAGGTTCGACCCCATGATCCCTGGAACAAAGATCACGGGCAGTACATACGGAGGAGGGAGTACCAACCGCACCGGATCGAGCAACGCGGAGGAGGTCAGGCTCCATTCGTACCGCGATTGCCCTTGCGAGCCAAGCGCGCCGATCGCCTCCCTGGCTTTGTCGGGGGGCACGCTCACGACATCCCTCCTTCGGCTTCATCCAGGATATCGATCGAGAGCGTTTCTGGTCCCAAGCCCTTCTGCAAGTCGATGTTGCCCATCGCGTCCGTAACTCCATGGATCTTGGCGCCGTCGGCACGGGTGATGACGTAGCGCCTGTTCCTCGCTGGTTCGCCATCCGGGAACACCGCCTGAAAACGCTCGTTGAACTTGCTTTGCGGCCAGCCATTCATCTCCCGCGACAGCTGCGTCGGCCCGACGAACGACTTCTTGCCCGCGTGCACCTTGATCTCGCCCGGGCAGCTGACGACGAGGTGGCCGCCTTCGATCGTGATGCTCGCGCCGCCGGCGGTGGCCAGGCGCACCGCCTGGCCGGCCGCCAGTTCGA
>NZ_RKQN01000006.1 GCF_003814555.1 Vulcaniibacterium tengchongense | reverse complement strand
CGGGAAACGGTTGCGCGGGTTTCCTAGGCCAGGCGGCCGTTCGCGGGCGTTTTCCGCGCGTCGGGACCGCCGGCGCCGGATCGCTCCGCGCCCGGACCGCAGGCCCGGCGGTCTCCGCCTGGCTGCGGAGAGGCGGCTTGCGCGGCGCCAGGCACTCCGGATGCTCCAAGGCGTTCCGGGCGCGGCGCGCGCCCGCAAGCGGGAGCGGCGGCGCCGGGTCAGAGCACCTGCGGCGGCTCGCCGCCGACGATCACCACGTCGGCGGGGCGGCGCGCGAACAGGCCGACGCTGACCACGCCGGGGATCTGGTTGAGCTCGCGCTCGACCGCCACCGGATCGACGATGCGCAGGTTGTGCACGTCGAGGATCCAGTTGCCGTTGTCGGTGACCACGCCGCGGCCGTCGCCGTCCTGGCGCCAGACCGGCTGGCCGTCGGTCAGCGCCTGGATCCGGCGCGCGACCAGGCTGCGCGCCATCGGGATCACCTCGACCGGGAGCGGGAACCGGCCGAGCACGTCGACGCGCTTGCTCGGATCGACGATGCAGACGAACCGGACGCTGGCCTCGGCGAGGATCTTCTCGCGCGTCAGCGCCGCGCCGCCGCCCTTGATCAGGCGCTTGTGCGGATCGCATTCGTCGGCGCCGTCGACGTACAGGCCGAGCGGGCCGACCGCGTTGAGGTCGAGCACGTCGATGCCGTGCTCGCGCAGGCGGCGGGTGCTCTGCTCGGAGCTGGAGACGGTGCCGGCGATCCGGTCCTTGATCCGGGCCAGCGCGTCGATGAAGTAGGCGACGGTGGAGCCGGTGCCGACGCCGACGATGCCGCCGTCCTCGACGTATTCGATGGCTTTTTCGGCGGCTTGGCGCTTGGCTTCGGTCATGGCTTCGGATCGGGTGGTGGAGATGGGGGACGTATGCCGGGACGGGACGCCCTTCGGCGCGCATCCGTCGAACCACGGCGGGCGCAGCGCGTAGCGGCGCCGCCCCCGCGGCGGAAAGACGCGGGTCATTCCAGCGACAGCAGGTACTTCCACTGCGCGGCCGAGACCGGGAACACCGACAGCCGGTTGCCGCGGCGGACCAGCGCGAAGTCCTCGCCGAGCCGGTCGGCGTGGCGCTTGATCTCCTCGAGCGTGACCGTGCGCGCGAGCTTGCGCTCGAACGCGACGTCGACCAGATACCAGCGCGGCTGCTCGCGCGTGCTCTTCGGGTCGTAGTAGTCGGACTTCGGATCGAACTGGGTCTCGTCCGGGTAGGCCTCGCTGGCCACCGTGGCGGTGCCGACGATGCCGGGCTCGGCGCAGTTGGAGTGGTAGAACAGCACGCCGTCGCCGACCTTCATGCCGTCGCGCATGAAGTTGCGCGCCTGGTAGTTGCGCACGCCGTTCCAGGGTTCCACCCCGACGCGCTGCAGGTCGTCGATCGAGAACGTGTCCGGCTCGGACTTCATCAGCCAGTGGCGGCGGCGAGCGGTCATGCGGCGGCGATGCGGAAGTCGTAGGTGGCGGATTCGGTGCAGACCGCGTCGAGGGCGACGTCCCAGTCGGCGCGGTCGAGCGCGTCCACGCGCTGCAGCTCGAACGCGGCGCCGACCAGCCATGGCGGCGCCGGTCGGTCGCGGCGGAAGGCGAAGCTGCGATCGTACCAGCCGCCGCCCATGCCGAGCCGGTGCCCCGAACGGTCGAAGCCGACCAGCGGCGCGACCACGAGCTGCATCCGTTCGGGGTCGAGCAGCGAGGAGGGCGCGACGTCGGGCTCGGGGATGCCGAAGCGGTTGGCCACGAGCGCATCGCCCGCGCGCCACGGCGCGAAGCGCAGGCGGCCGTCGGCGTGCAGCACCGGCAGGCAGTAGACGCAGCCGGGCGGCAGGCGCAGTTGCCACATGTGCAGCGCGATCTCGCCGTCGCCGGCCCAGTAGCCGGCGACGTAGCCGGCGCTGGGGGCGAACGGCAGCGCGAGCAGGCGCTCGGCCAGGCGCTCGGCGGCGGCGATGCGTTCGCCGGCGGCCAGGCCGCGGCGGCGGTCGCGAAGTGCGCGGCGCAGCGCCGCGCGATCAGCCGTGAGGCGGGCCGTCATGCGGCGCGAATTCCCGTGCTGGTGGCGGGCCGGCAGGCCCGCGCGGGGCGGACCCGCGCGAGCGGGCCCATGAGGAAACGGGCGCGAAGCCGCGCCCGTTCCGGAAAAGAAAAGTCCTCCGCCGATGGCGATGCTTGCGAAACGACCTTGAACCCGGGGTTCAAGTGGGGGCGCTTGGAGGCCGTCGGGCTTTCCGCTGCGAGGCGGACCTGCACTCCGGGCTTCCGCCGCGTCCCCGAGGTCGTCATTAAGGGACAAGGCGAATGTTTGCGCACGCTGTCGCGCACAGCAGAGGACGTGGCGGAAGTATAGCGCGTGGACGCGGACGTGCGCGCCCGCTCGTCGTCGCGGTGGGTGGGGATTCAGCGCCGGCGCGCGCGGCCGCGGCGTCAGCGCGCCGGTGCTTCGAACAGGTCGTCGAGGCGGCGGTGCAGGTCGCTGAGCGTGCGCGCCAGTTCGCGGTCGCGGCCTTCGTGCTCGCTGCGCAGCTGTTGCAGGTCGTGGGCGAAATTGAGCGCGGCCAGCACCGCGATGCGGTCGATGCCCGCCATGCGGTTGTTGCCGCGGATCTCGCGCATCTTCGCGTCGAGCATCCGCGCCGCGGCGAGCAGGCCTTCGCGTTCGCCGGGTTCGCAGCCGACCGTGTACTCGCGGTCGAGCAGGCGGATGTTGACCGGTTCGGTCGCGCTCACGTGTGCTGCTCCAGGGACTTGAGCCGCGCGATCATCGCCTCGACCCGCGCGCGCGCCTGCTCGTTCTTGGCCAGCAGCGCCGAGCGCTCGCCGATCAGCTGCTCCTGCTGCTGGCGCAGGCTGCGGTTCTCCTCGGCCAGGCGCCGGTTGCGCTCGGCCAGCTGCTCGACGCGGGCGGCCAGCGAGCGCAGTTGGGCGAGGAGGTCGGCGTGGTCCATGGCGGCACGATAGCAGGGCGCCGGAGGCGGTCAAGTCGCCGCGTTCACGGACGCGGCCGGGTCCGCGGCGCGCGGCGTCCAGGCGCGGATGAAGCCCAGGCAATGGGCCGCCTCGAGCGGCCGCGCCAGCCAGTAACCTTGGATCTCGTCGCAGCCGTGGCCGCGCAGGAAGCGTACCTGGGCCTCGGTCTCGACGCCTTCGGCGATCACGTTCAGCCCCAGCGAATGGGCCATGGTGATCACGGTGGTGGTGATGGCCTCGTCGTCGGCGTCGCGGGTCAGGTCGCCGATGAACTCCTTGTCGATCTTCAGCGTGGTGATCGGCAGGCGCTTGAGGTAGGCGAGCGAGGAGTAGCCGGTACCGAAGTCGTCCACCGCCAGGCCCACGCCGAGCGCGCGCAGCGCGTCGAGCGTGGCCGAGGTCTGCCCGGCGTTGGCCATGATCACGCTCTCGGTGAGCTCCAGCTGCAGCATCTCCGGCGGCACGCCGCTCTCGACCAGGGCGCGCGCGACCTGCTTGGGCAGGTTGCCGCGCAGCAGCTGCAGCGCGGACACGTTCACCGCCATGGTCAGCTGGTCGAGGCCGTTCAGGCGCCAATGCTTGAGCACGCCGCAGGCCTCGCGCAGAGCCCACTCGCCGATGTCGAGGATCATCCCGCTCTCCTCGGCCAGCGGGATGAACTGTGCCGGCGAGACCTCGCCCAGCTCGGGGCTGCTCCAGCGCAGCAGCGCCTCCACCCCGGTGATGCGGCCCCGCGCCAGCGACAGCTTGGGCTGGAACACCAGGCGCAACTCGTTGCGGTCGAGCACGGTGCGCAGTGCCGCCGACACCGTGGCGCGGCTGCGCGTCTCCACGTCCATCGCTTCGGTGTAGCGCATGTAGGTGCGGCGGCCGGCGGCCTTGGCCTGGTACATCGCGGTGTCGGCGTGCTTGAGCAGGTCGGTCGGCACCAGGGCGTGGTCGGGGTACAGGCTGATGCCGATCGACGGCGAGATCACCACGTCGTGGCGCGGCTCGAGATCCAGCGGCGCCTCGAACGCGGCGAGGATGTTGCGCGCGACCTGCTCGGCCTGCTCGGGGCCGGCGAGGTTCTCCAGCACCACGGTGAATTCGTCGCCGCCCAGGCGCGCGACGGTGTGCTGGCGGCCGACCGCCTGCTGCAGGCGGATCGCCGCGGCACGCAGGATGCGGTCGCCGGCGGCGTGGCCGAGCGAGTCGTTGATGTCCTTGAACCGGTCCAGGTCGAGGAACAGCATCGCGATGCGGCTGCCCTGGCGACGCGCGCGCACGATCGCGCGCGACAGCCGTTCCGAGAGCAGCGCGCGGTTCGGCAGGCTGGTCAGGGTGTCGTAGTTGGCGAGGTAGCGCAGCTCCTGCTCGGCGCGCTTCTGGTCGGTGATGTCGCCGAGCACGGACACGTACAGGCCCTGGCGGCCGCCGGCGTCGAGCACCACGCTGCCCTGGAACCAGCACAGGAACTCCTCGCCGTCCTTGCGCTGCTGCCAGATCTCGCCGCTCCAGCGGCCGTTGCGCTGCAGTTCGCTGCGCACGTGCTGGTAGAACGCGGGATCGTGCTGGTCGCTGTCGAGGATCCGGGTCGGCTGGCCGATCACCTCGGCGTCGGTGTAGCCGGTCATCCGGGTGAAGGCGGGGTTCACCGAGACGAAACGGAACTCGCGGTCGAACACCGCCACTGCCTCGGCCATGCTGTTGAGCACCTGCGCGGCGATGCGGCGGTCGCGCTCGGCGCTGCGGTTGGCGGTGACGTCGCGGGCGGTGCCGGCCACGCGCAGGGCGCGGCCTTGGGCGTCGCGCTCGACCACGCGGCCGCGCGCGCGCACCCAGATCCAGCGCCCTTCGCGGTCGCGCACGCGGTGCTCGGACAGGAACCGCGGCGAGGCGCCGCGCAGGTGCTCGCGCAGCCGCGCCATCACCTGCGGCCGATCGTCCGGATGGATGTCCAGCTCGGATTCGATCAGGCTCTGCAGGTCCACGCCCGGCACCGCCGCCGCCGCGCCCTGGGCCTCGTCGATGCGCATCCGGTACAGCCGGCGCCGGGCCAGGTCGAAGTCCCAGAACTGCTCGCCGGAGGCCCACAGCGCCAGCTTGAGGCGCTCCTCGCGTTCGCGGATCTGGCGGAAGTAGCCGCGCTCGCGCTGCCGGTTCAGATGCATCCGCCAGACGGCAACGGCGAGCGCGGCCAGCAGCAGCAGCGCCGCGCCGAGCAGCACCAGGGGGTGGCGCCACAGCGGCGGCGCCACCCGTACCGGGATGCGCAGGGTCTGCGACGACCACAGGCCATCTCGATTGGTGGCCTGCACCAGCAGGGTGTAGCGGCCGGACGGCAGCCGGGTGTAGGCGATCTCGCTGCGGGTGCCGTTGTCGATCCAGTCCGGATCGAAGCCGTCCATGCGGTAGCGGTAGCGGGTGCCGGCGGTCGGGGCGAAGTCGAGGCTGCCCACGCGCAGGCGCAGCAGGCCGGCGCCGTCGGGGATGTCCAGCCGCGCCGGCCGCCATTGCGTGCCGAGCGCGTCGTCGCCGCTGCGGGTGCCGATGCTGGCGCCGAGCAGGCGCAGCGGCGGCGCCTCGCCGGCGTCGACGATCCGCCGCGGGTCGAACAGGTTGAAACCGCGCACGCCGCCGAAGGCGATGCGGCCGTCGGCCAGGCGCGCGGCCGAGCCGCCGTGGAACTCCAGGTCCTGCAGGCCGTCGGCGAGGCCGTAGCGGCGCGTCTCGCCGGTGGCCACGTCCAGGCGCAGGATGCCCGCCTGGGTGCTGAGCCAGAGCCGGCCGGCGGGCCCTTCGGCGATCGCGTAGACGATCGGTACCGGCATCCGCGCGCCGAACGCGCCGGCGAGCGGATCGGCGAAACGGATGCGGCCGCCGGCGCCTTCCTCGAGCCGGGCGAGGCCGGCATGGGTGCCGACCCAGAGCGTGCCGCGGCCGTCCACGTACAACGCGCGGATCCGGTTGCCGGGCAGGCCGCCGGGCGCGTCGGCCTCGGCGCGGAAA
The DNA here is from genome assembly GCF_003814555.1 of Vulcaniibacterium tengchongense. Taxonomy (GTDB): domain Bacteria; phylum Pseudomonadota; class Gammaproteobacteria; order Xanthomonadales; family Xanthomonadaceae; genus Vulcaniibacterium; species Vulcaniibacterium tengchongense. The sequence goes on along the minus strand of NZ_RKQN01000006.1, from coordinate 97,271 downwards.
TGGCGCAGGCGGCCGCTGGCGGGGTCGAGCAGGTCGAGGCCGTCGCCGGTGCCGAACCAGATGCGGCCGCGGCGGTCCTCGGCGATCGCGTGCACGACCGGATGGCCGAGGCCGTCGCCGTTCTCGCCGAAAGGCCAGTGACGCAGCGCGCCGCTGTCGGGCCGGTAGTGGAAGGCGCCGTCGTGGCTGCCCAGCCACAGGGTGCCGTCGCGGGCGCGCAGGATCGTGCGCAGCGCCTTGCCGTCGAGCCCGCGCGCCGGGACGCGCTCGATGCGGCGCCGGCGCGGGTCGAGGCGGAACAGGCCGGCGTCGGTGGCCAGCCACAGCAGGCCGTCGCCGGCCGGGGCGAAGCCGGTGACGTGCGGCGGCGGCCGGCCCGGGGGGACGGCGGCGGCGAACAGGCCGCCAAGGTCCTCGAAACGGTCCGCTTCGATCCGGTAGCGCAGCAACCGCGCGTTGTCGGTGCCGACCCAGAGCGCGCCGTCTCCGGCCTGGGCGAGCGCGCGGACGCTGCCGGCCGACGCCGGCGTGCCCGCCTCGCGCTGCAGGTCGAACACGTAGCGAAAGCGAGTGCCGCGCGGGTCGGCGACGGCGACGCCGCGGAACTGGCCGCCGACCCAGAGCATGCCGCCGCGGTCGACCAGCAGCGCGCCGATCGAATCGTCGTGCAGGCTGGCCTCGATCCGCGGCTCCTCGCGCACCTCGATCGCTGCGCCGCTGGCCGGGTCGAAGCGGCGCAGGCCGCGGCCGGGCACCGCGAACCACAGCCGCCCGTCCGGCGCCTCGACCAGCGAGCGCACCGCGCTGGCCTTCGGGTCCGCGGTGGCCGCCTGCGGCCAGGCCCGGATCAGGTCACGGCCGTTGCTGTGCAGCCGGAACAGCCCGTCGCCGCGGCCGAGCCACAGCCGCCCGGCGCGGTCGCGCAGCAGCGACAGCACCGGAACCTCCGGGCCGACCCGCTGCGGCCGGTCGCCGGCGCCGATCCGGAACAGGCCGAGCCGGCAGCCGTACCAGACCTGGCCGTCGGCGCCGGCGAGCAGCGCCTGCGGCGGCGTCGGTGCCGGCGTCGGCGAGGGGAAGCGCAGCAGGGTCTCGCGCCGGCCGGTACGCGGGTCGAAACGCTCCAGCCCGGCGGCCGTGCCCACCCAGACCCGGCCGCGGTCCGGCAGCAGCGCGACCACCTGGCGATGCAGGTGCTGCGGCCCGGCGGAGGCGTAGCGGCGGATGCGGCCGTCGGCCAGGTCGAGCCGCGCCAGGTATTCGTTGTAGGTACCGACCCACAACGCGCGCTTGCCTTCCAGCGCCAGGGCGGTGACGAAGCTGTCGGGCAGCGAGGCCGGATTGCCCGGCTCGTGCAGGTACGGCTGGTAGCGCTGCCCGTCGTAGCGGTGCAGCCCGGCCTGGGTGCCGACCCAGACGAAGCCCTCCGGGTCCTGCGCCAGCGCCGTCACCGTGTTCTGCATCAGCCCGCGGTCGCTGCCTAGGCGGGCGAAGTAGAAATCGCGGGTGGCGGCCGCCGCCGGGAGCGCCAGCAACCACGACGCGAGCGCCAGGCAGGCCAATCGAGCGGCGGCGACGGAAAGGGGCGGGCGCACGGGCACCGGAGCGGTGAGACGGTACGCAGCAGTGTCGCAAGCGCCGTTGCCGGCAACAAGCGCGAACCGCGTGCGGCGCCGCGCCGCGTGGAGCCGCGGCGCCGACGCGGGCTGCCCGCGCCGGCGTTAGGCCCTACACTGCGGGTTTCCCGTCCCGATCGACGCCCGTGACCGCTCTCGAACTTCCCGCCATCGCCGCCGTCGCGGCCGAAAGCCGCCGCCTCGGCCTGGCCGCCTCGCCCTCGGAACTGCACGGCGCGCTGTGCGGCTGGCTCGCCGGCGGCGGCGCCTCGCTGCGCGAATGGCCGGCCAAGGTGCTCGCCGAGGAGGCCGCGCCGGTGCCGGAGGAGGGCGGCGCCCTCGACGGCCTGCGCCTGGCCAGCGCCGCGCAGCTGGAAGACCGCAGCTTCGATTTCGCCCTGCTGCTGCCGGAGGCCGAGGCCTCGCTCGGCGAGCGCAGCGGCGCGCTGTTCGACTGGTGCCGCGGCTTTCTCGGCGGCTTCGGCCTGGCGGCGGGCGCCAAGCCGCCGCTGTCGGACGAAAGCCGCGAGGCGCTGGCCGACCTGGCCAAGCTCGCCGCCGCGCAGGCGCAGAGCGAGGGCGACGAGGAAGACGAGGAGGCGCTGGCCGAGATCGAGGAATTCGTCCGCGTCGCGGCGCTGCTGCTGCACGGCGACTGCGTGCTGGCGGCGCGGCGGCGGCAGAAGCTGAACTGAGCGGGCGTCGTTTTCGCGCGGCCGCGGCGGCGGTGGCCGGCGCGGCGGGGACGGCGCCCGCGGACCGGCGCTCGGACCGCGAAGCCCGCGCGGGCGCCACGGCAAGAAGCGATTGGCAATGCAATGAACAAACCCCTCGCCATTCCCGCCAAGACCTACGCGCGGCGTCGCCGGCAACTGATGCGCATGGCCGGCGACGACGCGATCCTGGTGCTGCCGGCCGCGCCCGAGCGCATCCGCAGCCGCGACACGCATTACCCGTACCGGCAGGATTCCGACCTGCTGTACCTGACCGGCTTTCCCGAACCGGAGGCGGTGCTGGTGCTGGTGCCGGGGCGCCGCCACGGCGAGACCCTCCTGTTCTGCCGCGAGCGCGACCCCGAGCGCGAGCGCTGGGACGGGCCACGCTACGGCCCCGAGGGCGCGGTGGAGGCGTTCGGCCTCGACGACGCCTACCCGATCGCCGACCTCGACGACATCCTGCCCGGCCTGCTGGAAGGCCGCTCGCGCGTGTACTACCACTTCGGCCGCGACCAGGAGTTCGACCTCAAGCTGATCGGCTGGCTCAACCGCGTGCGCGCGCTGGTGCGGCAGGGCGCGCAACCGCCGCACGAGTTCCTCGAGCTGGGCCACCTGCTCGACGAGTTGCGCCTGTTCAAGGACCGCGACGAGCTGAAGCTGATGCAGCGCGCCGCCGAGATCAGCGTGCGCGCGCACCAGGCGGCGATGCGCGCCGCGCGGGCGGGCGTCCACGAGTACGAGCTGCAGGCGGAGGTCGAGCGCGTGTTCCGCATGCACGATGCCGAGCCGGCCTACGGCAGCATCGTCGGCGCCGGCGCCAACGCCTGCGTGCTGCACTACCGCGCCAACGCCGCGCAGGCGCGCGACGGCGAACTGGTGCTGATCGACGCCGGCGCCGAATACCGCGGCTACGCCGCCGACATCACCCGCACCTTCCCGGTCAACGGCCGCTTCAGCCGGGAGCAGCGCGCGCTGCACGACCTGGTGGGCGCGGCGCAGGCCGCGGCGCTGGCGCAGGCGCGCCCCGGCGTGCCGTACGAGGCCGGGCACCGCGCCGCGGTGGAGACGCTGACCGAAGGCCTGCTGCGGCTCGGGCTGCTCAAGGGCAAGCTGGAGAAGCAGCTCGCCGACGGCGGTTACAAGCGCTTCTACCCGCACAAGACCGGCCACTGGCTCGGCCTGGACGTGCACGACGTCGGCGAGTACCGCATCGACGGCGAGTCGCGCCTGCTCGAGCCGGGCATGGTGTTCACCATCGAGCCCGGGCTGTACGTGGCGCCCGACGACGGCACGGTCGACCCGAAATGGCGCGGCATCGGCATCCGCACCGAGGACGACGTGCTGATCACCCGCGAAGGCCACCGTGTGCTGACCGCCGGCCTGGCGCGCAGCGCGGACGAGATCGAGGCGTTCATGGCGGCGCGGGGCTGACGTGGCGGGCTGATCCGTCGCGCCCGCGGCGGCCGTTCCGCCGCCGGCGGGACGAGCGCCCGGGTGCCGCGGCATCGCCACGGCGCACGGCGTATCGCGCGGCGCCCACGATCGGGTCCCTGTGGCGCTTCGGCGGCCCGCGCCGCGAGGGTGCGGGCGCGGACTGGGCCCGGCCGGAAACGGGGCCGCCCGGTCCGCCCTCGCGAACGCCCGGCCCCTGCCCGCGGGCGGGACCGGCCCGCCGGGTCACGCCTCGGCGAACGCCTCGCGGGTCAGGTTGATCGGCTCGGCCTCGGTGCAGACCACGTCGTCCTCGATGCGGATGCCGCCGAAGGGCTTGAACGCGTCGACGCGTTCCCAGTCGACGCTGTCGCCATGGCCGTTCTTCTTCACCTCCTCCAGCAGCATGTCGATGAAGTAGAGGCCCGGTTCGATCGTCACCGCCATGCCCGGCTCCAGCGTGCGGGTCAGGCGCAGGTAGGGATGGCCCTCGGGCTTGGGGATCGTGCCGCCGGCGTCGGACGCGGCGAAGCCGGCCACGTCGTGCACCTGCAGGCCGATGCCGTGGCCGATGCCGTGCGGGAAGAACGCGCTGCTGACGCCGGTGGCGAGCGCGGCTTCGGGCGAGGCCTTGATCACGCCGAACTCCTTGAGGATGCCGGCCAGCGCCAGGTGCGCGTCGAGGTGGATGCGCTTGTAGTCGGTGCCGGCGCGGACCTGCTCGCACATCGCGCGCTGCGCCGCGTCGACCGCGTCGATCAGCGCCTGGAACTCGCTCCCGGTGTCGCGCGCGTAGGTGCGGGTGATGTCGCAGGCGTAGCCGTGGAACGCCGCGCCGGCGTCGATCAGGAAGCTGCGGATCTCCCGCGGCGGCACCCGGTCGCGATCGTGGTAGTGCAGCACCGCGGCGTGCTCGTTGAGGCAGACGATGTTGCTGTAGGGCAGGTCGTTCGCGTCCTGGCCGGCGGCCTGGCAGTACGCCAGGTGGATGCCGAACTCGCTGGCGCCGGCGCGGAACGCGCGCTCGGCGGCGCGGTGCGCGCGCACGCCGATGCGGCTGGCCTCGCGCATCATCGCGACTTCGTACGGGGTCTTGTGGGCGCGGTGGTATTCCAGGTAGTTCACGACCGCGGGCGGATTGTTCGGCACGTGGTCGCGCAGCGCGCTCTGCGGCTCGCCGAGGATGGCGCAGCGCGCCGGGTCGGCCGGCAGGTGCTGCAGCGCTTCCTCGGCGGTGCGGATCACCACGACGTCGAAATGCTCGACCCAGTAGCCGCCCGGCGCCTGCGGCACCGCGTGCCAGTAGTCGAACGGCTGCAGGTAGATCAGCTTCGGCCGCTGCCCCGGCGTCGCCACCAGCCAGCTGCCCGGGTTGCGGGTCAGCGGCACCCAGGCCTTGAACTGCGGGTTGACCGCGTAGGGATAGTCGCGATCGTCGAAGAACTGGTAGTGCAGCGTACCGCTGGGCACGACCAGGTGGTCGAAGCCGCCGCGGGCCAGCGCCTCGGCGGTGCGGCGCTGCAGTTCGGCGAGATGGGCGGCGTAGAGCGGGGCGAAATCGGTCATGGACGCGCGAACGGTTGGGCTTGCGCGCATTCTGCCGCAAACGCCGCGCGCCGGCCTTTGCCGCGGCGGGCGCTCAGCCGGGCGCCTGCGCGCGTTCCTGCGCCCGCAGCCATTCGCGCAGCTGCTCCAGCTCGCGGTCGAGGATGTGGATGAAGCGGAAGCCCGCCCAACTCTGCCCCGGCATGGCGGCGCGCTCCTGCCACAGCAGGTGCGCGCCGACCTCGATCGGCGGCCGCCGGGTCGATTCGTGCAGGCTGAAACGCAGCTGGTACAGCGCGTCGTCCGCCAGCGGCGCGTTCGCGATCAGCAGCATGCCGGTCTCGGAAATGTTGCCGAGCTGGCCGACCACCGCATCGGTCATGGTGTCGACCACCTGCACGTAGTCGTCGACGGCGTAGCGCGGCGCGCGCCGGTATTCCTGGGGGCTCATGCGTTCTCCTCCGCGTCGTGCCGGCCCGGGTCGAGCGCGGCGAGCGTCGCCCGCCAGGCGCGGTCGAGCAGGCGCCCCTCCCGGGCCTCGACCACGCGGGCGCGACCGGCGGCCATGCTGCGCGCCAGCTCGTCCAGCCCCAGCTCGCACACGCGCTGCCCGCGCGCATTGACGAACAGCGCCTGCTGCGTGACCGCGCTGTGCCACGACAGGCGCCGGCGCAGCACTTCCCCGGGCGCGTCGCCGTCGAACTCGAACCAGGTGCCGGGCGGCAGCGCGCGCAGGCGCCGCCAGCAGCGTTCGGTCTCCGCGTCGCGCGGCGCCGGGGCGGACGCCGCCGGGGCGTCCTCGCCGAGCCGCGCGCGCGACTTCAGCCTGAGCGCGAGCTGCGTGCGCGAAGCCTCGTCGCCGCCGAGGCCGAGCAGCTGCCGCGCGATCGCGCCGGCGTCCTCGCCGTGATGGCCGACCAGGGTCAGCGCGTGCTCCACCGCCACTTCCAGCTGCGCCGGCGCCGGCGACGGCGGCTGCGCGTGCGCGGCGACGATCCGTTCGGTGGCCTGCAGCTGCTCGCGCCAGGCCGGCGAATCCTCGCCGTGGCGCAGCAAGGTCAGGGTCAGCACGTCGAGCCATGCCTGCTGCAGCAGGCCGTGCACGAACCGGGGCAGCGGCCGCTCCCCGAGCATGCCGGCGAGCGCCCCGGCGGCGCGGCGCTTGGCGTCGGCCAGGCGTTCCTTGCCGCGCGCGGCCTCGACGTGGCGGCGTTCGGCCAGTTCGGCCTTGCGCGCGACCAGGCGCAGGTGCTCGTGCAGTTCGTCGCGCGCCGCCTGGAACGCGGCCGCGGTGTCGTCGGGCTGCCGCAGCACCTGCTCGACCGCGTGCCGCAATTGCTCGTCCAGGTGCGGATCGAGCTCCTCCCACGGCAGCCAGCGCGCGCCGGCTTCGGCCACGGCCTCGAGCAACTGCCGCGCCGGATGGCCGTTGCGGACGAACAAGGTGCGGTCCTGCAGCGCCGCGCGCAGCAGCGGCAGGCGCAGGCGCGCGATCAGCTCGCCGGCCGCGGCGCCGGGGCGCAGTTCGCGCTCGATCCGGGCGAGGAACAGCTCGAGCAGGTCGAGCGCGTCCTGGTCGTCGCCGGCCAGGCCGGCTTCGGCGCCGTAGCGCTGCCGCGCCAGCGCCAGCAGGTGCCGGCGCAGATCGGCCAGCTCCGGCGCCGGCGCGTCCGGCGCCCGCGAGCGCTGCAGCGCGGCGAGCGCATCCAGCGCCTCGCCGGTCGGCAGCGCGGGCCGTTCGGGCTGCTGCGGGGCGCGCAGGCGCTGCAGCGCCTGGCGGCGGCGCGCGAGCAGCTGCCGCAGCGGCGCGAAGGCGTCGGCGCGCTCCTCCTCGTCCAAGCCGAGCCAGCCGGTGAGCGGGCGCCCTTCCGCCGGCGCCGCCGGTTCGCGGGCGTCGGGCGGGCGCCCGGGGGCCGCGCGCGCCTCGCCGGCCGCTTGCGGCCGCGGCCGCGGGCGCAACGGCACGTAGGCGAGCCCCGGGAGCACGCCCTCGCGCGCGAGCAGTTCGTTGAGCGTCTCCAGCCACGCCGGATATTCGGCCAGCGCGGTCTCGTCGTACGCCCGGTACAGCTGCAGCCGCGCCTCGCGGCCGGTGGGCAGCGCCTGCATCGCCTCGCCGAGCATCCGCACCAGCCGGTACGGCCCCAGCGGCAGGCGCTCGGGGTCGAACGCCGGCGCGCCGGCGAGCACGCCGAAGCGCTGGCCGAGCAGCAGCAGCGGCAACGCCGCGCGGCGTTCGTGGCGCACCGCGATCGTGCGCTGCAGGCTGTCCTCCTCGACCTCGTCGTGCTCGACCAGGCGCAGCTCGTGGAAGCTGGGCCGCGCGGTCGGCCCGCGCGCGGGCGCGGGTTCGCGGATCGCCGCCAGCGCGCTCTCCAGCTCGGCCAGGCAGCGCGGCGCCAGGTCGGCGCGGTGGCGCCGGGTCGCGCGCAGGGTCTCGAGCAGGCCCTGGCGCTGCTCCGGGCGCCGCGCCTGGTCGGCCTGGCGCAGCAGGCGCCGCTCGTACTCGTCCAGCGCCAGGTCCAGCTGGCGCGCGACCGGGCCGGCCGCCGCGGCGTGGAGCCGCTCCAGCACCCCGCGCACCCGCGGCGGCAACGCCGCGTTCGCCAGCGTCGCGCGCGGACGGTACGGACTGCCCAGGGGGTGAGGGGAGGCGGTCATCTGGAGCTCCTGTGTCAAGGCGACCCGCCGTGCCCGGCGACCGCGCGGCGCCGGCGCGGCTCAGTCGGGCCCGGCGCGGCGCACCGTTTCGGCCGAGACGGCGCCAGTATCGCCCGGCCGGGTTCGCTCCGATGTGTTATCGGCCACATCGTCCAGGAATAGAGCGATCGCGTCGTTGGCGAAGCGCAGGCCGAGTTCGGTCGGCCGCACCCGCGCGCCGTCGGTCTCCAGCCAGCCGGCGTCCACCGCCTCGGCCAGTTGCGGCGCGATCGCCGCCCGCGGCAGGCCGGTGCGCGCCTCGAACAGCTCCAGGGCGAAGCCTTCGGCCAGGCGCAGCGCGTTGAGCATGAACTCGAACGGCCGTCGCGCCGGCTCGACCCGCTCGTCGCCGCCGACCGCCTCGGCGCGGCCGGCCTGGGCCAGGTACTGCGCGGGATGCTTGACCTTCCAGCGGCGCAGGATCGCCTGCTCGGCGCCGAGGGTCAGCTTGCCGTGCGCGCCCGCGCCGATGCCCAGGTAGTCGCCGTAGCGCCAGTAGTTGAGGTTGTGCGCGCACTGCCGGCCCGGGCGCGCGTAGGCGCTGATCTCGTACTGCGCGTAGCCGGCCTCGGCGAGCCGGGCCTGGCAGCGTTCCTGCATGTCCCAGGCGGTGTCGTCGTCGGGCAGGCCCGCCGGCGGCCGCGCCGCGAACAGGGTGTTCGGTTCCAGGGTGAGCTGGTAATGGCTCAGGTGCGCCGGTTGCAGCGCCAGCGCGCGTTCCAGGTCGCGCTCGGCCATCGCCGGGTCCTGGCCGGGCAGGGCGTACATCAGGTCCAGGTTGAGGTTGTCGAAACCCGCGTCCTGGGCCTGCTTGACCGCGCTTTCCGCCTCGGCGCCGTCGTGGATGCGGCCGAGCCGGCGCAGGCAGCCGTCGTCGAAGCTCTGGATGCCGAAGCTGAGCCGGTTCACGCCGGCGGCGCGGTAGGCCTCGAAGCGGCCGTGCTCGGCGGTGCCGGGGTTGGTCTCGAGCGTGATCTCGCATCCGGGCGCGAAGCGCAGCCGCCCGCTGGCGCCCTGCAGGAAGCGGTCGATCGCTTCCGAGGGGAACAGGCTCGGCGTGCCGCCGCCGAAGAACACCGAGTGCACGGTGCGGCCCCAGACCAGCGGCAGGTCGTGGTCGAGGTCGGCGAGCAGGGCGTCGACGTAGGGCTCGAACGGCGCCGCGCCGCGCGCCTCGTGCGAATTGAAGTCGCAGTACGGGCACTTGCGCACGCACCAGGGCAGGTGCACGTACAGCGACAGCGGCGGCGGCGTCAGCACGGGATTCACGGCAGGAAGATGGCGGCGGGCGTCCGCTTTTCAAACGCGATGGTGGCGGTGCCGCCGGGGGCGCTTGGTACGGCGCGGCTCGGGCGCGCGCGGCGCGGGGACGACCGGGCGGTACAGCGCCCGCAGCGCCGGATCCAGCGGCACGTCCGGCTGCGCCTGCAGGATCGCGCGCACCAGCGCCTGCATCAGCGGCGAGTCGCCGCCGCCGCGGTAGACGTTGTCCATCACGTCGACGACGCGCCAGCGCCGGCCCGGAGCCGGCGCCACGGACACGAACAGATGGCTCACCATGCTGCGGCGCACGTCGCGCCAGGAGCGGAAGCCGATGGCGACGACGTCGCGCGCATGGAAGGCGCGCAGGCGGAAGCCCGCCGCCGCGCTGCGCACCTCGATGCGGCCGTCCGCGTGCAGGACGACGCGTTGCCAGCAGACCAGGTAGCCCAGTCCCGCGGCCATCGCCAGGAACGCAGGCGCCACCACCAGCAGGCTGTCGAGGTCGCGCGCCGATCCGGTGAACCACGAGCACGCGGCGACCAGGCCGAGCGCGGCGACCGTCAGCGCCAGCATTTCCGGCATCAGCCGCCAGCCGGTGGCGAATACCTGCGGCGCGTCGTCGTTCATGCCGGCTGCAGCCGCGCGCGCAGGGCCGCCAGCGCGCGACCGCGATGGCTGAGGCGGTTCTTCAGCCCGGCCTCCAGTTCGGCCGCGGCGCGGCCCAGCGCGGGGTCGAAGAACACCGGGTCGTAGCCGAAGCCGCCGTCGCCGCGGCGCGCATGCAGGATGCGCCCCGGCCAGAGGCCCTCGGCGATGATCGGCTGCGGGTCCTCGGCGTGGCGCAACAGCACGATGACCGCGTAGAAGTGCGCTCCGCGGCGTTCGTCCGGTACGTCCTTCAGCGCCTCGAGCAGCTTGTCGATGTTGGCTTCGGCGTCGCCGTGGCGGCCGGCGTAGCGCGCCGAATACAGCCCCGGCGCGCCGCCGAGCGCATCCACGCACAGGCCGGAATCGTCGGCCAGCGCCGGCAGCCCGGTCGCGCGCGCGGCATGGCGCGCCTTCAGCAGCGCGTTCTCGACGAAGGTCAGCCCGGTCTCGTCGGCGTCGCGCACGCCGAGCTCGCCCTGGGGCACCATCTCGACGCCGCTGCCGGCGAGCAGTTCGCGGAACTCGCGCAGCTTGCCGGGGTTGCCGCTGGCGATCACCCATTTGTTCACGTTTCCGGTCCCGTGATGTGGAGGCGGGCCGCGGCCCGCCGGCGAAAGGGTCGATAGTGTGCCGCGTACGCGGGCCGTTCGCCCGGGTCGCCGGCTCACGCGTTCGGCTGCAGCAGGTCCCAGCGGTTGCCGTACAGGTCCTCGAACACCGCCACCGTGCCATACGGCTCCTCGCGCGGCGCTTCGCGGAAGGCCACGCCGTGCGCACGCATGCGCGCGTGGTCGCGGGCGAAGTCGTCGGTATGCAGGAAGAAGCCGACCCGGCCGCGCCCCGCCAGTTCTCGCTAGCCCACCACGACGCCCGGTCTCAGCGCGCCAACGCCTCGCGTTGCAGCGCGATCAGCTCGGCGATGCCCGCCTCCGCCAGCGCCGTCATCGCGGCCAGTTCCTCGCGCCGGAACGCGTGCCCCTCCGCCGTGCCCTGCAGTTCGATGAAGCCGCCGCCGTCGTTCATGACCACGTTCATGTCGGTGTCGCAGTCGCGGTCCTCGGCGTAGTCCAGGTCCAGCACCGGCACCCCGCGCCAGATTCCGACCGAAACCGCGGCCACCGCGCCGAACACCGGGTCGCGCGCGATCTCGCGCCGCGCCAGCAACCCGCGCACCGCGTCGACCAGGGCGACGTACGCGCCGGTGATCGCCGCGGTGCGGGTGCCGCCGTCGGCCTGCAGCACGTCGCAGTCGAGGGTGATGGTGCGCTCGCCGAGCAGCTTGCGGTCCACGCAGGCGCGCAGCGCGCGGCCGATCAGGCGCTGGATCTCCAGCGTGCGTCCGCCCTGCTTGCCGCGCGCGGCCTCGCGTTCGTTGCGGGTATGGGTGGCGCGCGGCAGCATGCCGTACTCGGCGGTCACCCAGCCCTCGCCCTTGCCGCGCAGGAACGCGGGCACCTTGTTCTCGACGCTGGCGGTGCACAGCACCCGGGTGTCGCCGAAGGCGATCAGCACCGAGCCCTCGGCGTGGCGGGTGTAGCCGCGTTCGATGCGCACCTCGCGCAGTTGCGCCGGGGCGCGGCCGCTGGGGCGGGCGATGCCACCGGCCGGCGGGCCGGCGGGCGGAGCGGGAGTGCCGGTCATGGCCATGGGTACCGTTCGGATGGCCGGCGAGTTTACCATTCGCTCCCTGTCGGCCTTGGATTTCCCGATGATCCGCAGCATGACCGCGTTCGCGTCCGGCGAACGCGCCACGCCCTCGGGCACGCTCGCCTGCGAGCTGCGCTCGGTCAACCACCGCTTCCTCGAGCTCGGGGTGCGGCTGCCGGAGGAGCTGCGCGCGCTGGAACCGGCGCTGCGCGAACGCGTGGCCGCGCGCGTGGCGCGCGGCAAGCTCGACCTCAGCCTGCGCCTGCGCGCGCCGGAGGGCGAAGGCGCGCTGCGGCTCGATCCGACCCGGTTGCGGGAGCTGAGCGAACTGGCGCTCGACCTGGACGCGCGCTTCCCGCGCCTGCGCACCGGATTCACCGAACTGCTGCAGTTCCCCGGTGTGCTGCAGGCGCCGGCCGCGGATCCGGCCGCGCTGCAGGCCGAGGCGCTGGCCTTGCTGGACGCGGTGCTCGACGAGTTCGTCGCCACGCGCGAACGCGAGGGCGCCAAGCTGGCGGCGGCCATCTCCGAGCGCATCGACGGCATCGCCCGCATCGCCGCCGAGGTGCGCACGCTGATGCCGGCGATCCGCGCCGGACAGCGGGCCAAGCTGGAGGCGCGCCTGGCCGACCTGATGCAGGGCAACGGCCAGCCCCAGCTCGACCCCGGCCGCCTCGAGCAGGAACTGGTGCTGTGGCTGCAGAAGCTGGACGTGGACGAGGAGCTCGACCGCCTCGACGCCCACGTCGGCGAGGCGCGGCGCGTGCTGGGGCTGGAGGAGGCGGTCGGCCGCCGCCTCGACTTCCTGCTGCAGGAATTCAACCGCGAGGCCAACACGCTCGGCTCCAAGTCGGTCGACGCCCGCACCTCCGCCGCGGCGGTCGAGCTGAAGGTGTTGATCGACCAGATCCGCGAGCAGGCGCAGAACATCGAATGAGCGGGCAAGCGCACGTGGACGTCCGCCCCTGCGCGCCCGCCGACGCCGAGGCGCTGGCGCTGGTCGGGCGCGCCAGCTTCCTCGGGACCTTCGCCGGCGTGCTCGACGGCCGCGACATCCTGGCCCATTGCGAAAGCCGGCACGCGCCGGAGGCCTATCGCCGCTGGCCGGCCGGTCCGGGCTGCGCCGCGTGGCTCGCGGCCGCCGCGCCGGGCGGCGCCGCGGTGGGTGACCTGGTGCTGTCGCCCGCATCGTTGCCGCTGGAAGACCGCCGCGAGGACGACCTGGAGGTCAAGCGGGTCTACCTGCTGCATCGCTTCCAGGGCGGCGGCCTCGGGCGGCGGCTGATGGACGCCGCGGTCGCGCATCCGCGCGGCGCCGGCAGCCGGCGCTTGCGGCTCGGCGTGCGCGCCCGCAACCGGGCCGCGATCCGGTTCTGCCAACGATTCGGCAATCGCGCCGCGGGAAGCCGCCGTTTCCGGGCCGGCGACACCGCGTACGAGGACACGATCCTCGCATTCGACCTCCAGGAGCACGGATGAGAGGCACGCTCTTCATCGTCGCGGCGCCGTCCGGCGCCGGCAAAAGCAGCATCGTCAACGCGGTGCTCGCGCGGGATCCGAACATCTGCCTGTCGATCTCGTTCACCTCGCGCGCGCCGCGGCCGGGCGAGCGCCACGCCGAGCACTACCACTTCGTCAGCGAGGAGGAGTTCCAGCGCATGATCGACGCCGGCGACTTCTTCGAGTACGCCCGCGTGCACGGCGACTGGAAGGGCACCGCGCGGCAGTCGGTGGAGCCGCAGCTGGCTTCGGGCAAGGACGTGCTGCTGGAGATCGACTGGCAGGGCGCGCGCCAGGTGCGGGCCAAGGTGCCCGACGCGGTCAGCGTGTTCATCCTGCCGCCGTCGCGGCAGGCGCTGGAGCAGCGCATGCGCAGCCGCGGGCAGGACAGCGAGGCGGTGATCGCCCGGCGCCTGGCGGCCGCGCGCGAGGAGATGAGCCATTACGGCGAGTTCGACTACGTGATCGTCAACGAGACCTTCGCGGTCGCGGTCGAGGAGATGTGCGCGGTGTTCACCGCCAGCCGCCTGCGCCGCGACCAGCAGGTCGCGCGCCATGCGCGCCTGATCGGGCAATTGCTGACGGACGAATAGGGCGGCGGGCAGGCGCCGCGCGCGGCCGGAGGGGCCGTGCGGAGGCGGCGCGATGCAACGCGAGCCGGGCGGCGTTGGCCGCGGAGCCGGCCCGGCTCAGCCGGCGCCGCCGGATAGGCTGCGGGCATGTTCATCGCGCCCGCGTGCCCGCGCCCGCTTGCCTGCGGCCCCCGGCGCGCCGCGTCGCGCCTCGGCGAGGCTAACTGACTGATTCTTAAGGGGGCCCCTTGCGACAGCCCGCCCCCGCCGCTAGACTTCACGATCCCTCAGAGCCTGTTTGGGCGGCCCCCGGTCGCCAGGAGCCCCATGGCCCGCATTACCGTCGAAGATTGCCTGGAAGTGGTGAACAACCGCTTCGAACTCGTGATGATGGCCGCCAAGCGCGCGCGCCAGCTGTCCAACGGCGTCGAGCCGCAGCTGGACAACAGCGAGGCCAACGACAAGCCGACCGTGCTGGCGCTGCGCGAGATCGCCGCGCGCCGCATCGACCCGGAGTACATCGACGCCGTCGAGAAGGCCGAGCGCGAGCGCAAGGAGCGCGAGGCGCTGGAGTGGGCCGCCGCCGAGGTGGTCGCCGACGACGACCTCTCCAAGGGCGACGACTGAGTCCGCCCGCGGCCGCGCCTTCCGGGCGCGGCACCGCCGCGACGGGCACACCGCGACGGCTCCGCGACCCGGAGCCGTTCGCGTTTGCGGGCCGGCCCTTCGCGCGCATTTGCGCGTGCCGCAGCGGCGCGCGTAGATTCACGGCATGAGCCCCGCCGAACCGGCCAAACGCGAAGTTCCCGCTGCCGTGCCCGCCGCGGCGTTGCCGGAGTACGTGCGCGAACTCGACCACGCCGCCGGCTACCTGAGCGACGCCCAGCGCGAGCAGCTGCACCGCGCCTGGGCCGTCGGCGCCGCCGCCCATGCCGGGCAGACGCGCAAGTCCGGCGAGCCCTACATCACCCATCCGGTCGCGGTGGCCAAGGTCCTGGCCGAGCAGGGCCTGGACGTGGAGACGCTGATCGCGGCGATCCTGCACGACACCATCGAGGACACGCCGCTGACCCGCGAGGAGCTGGCGCGCGAGTTCGGCGAGACCGTCGCCGAGCTGGTCGACGGCGTCACCAAGCTCGACAAGCTGCAGTTCCGCGACCGCCAGGAAGCCACGGCGGAGAGCTTCCGCAAGATGCTGCTGGCGATGTCGCGCGACCTGCGCGTCATCCTGATCAAGCTCGCCGACCGCCTGCACAACATGCGCACGCTCGGCGCGCAGGGCGCGGAGGCGCGCACCCGCATCGCCCGCGAGACCCTGGAGATCTACGCGCCGATCGCCCAGCGCCTGGGCATGAACCTGATCAAGGCCGAACTCCAGGACCTGGGCTTCCGCGCCCTGCACCCTTGGCGCCACGCCGTGATCGAGAAGCGCATCCGCACCCAGCCGGTGGTGCGGCGCGAGGCGCTGGTGCAGATCGAGGCGCAGCTGGCGCAGCGCCTGGCCAAGGAGAAGGTGGTGCACCGGCTGGTCAGCCGGGTCAAGTCGCCGTGGAGCATCTACACCAAGATGCGCAGCGAGCACAAAAGCTTCGCCCAGGTGATGGACGTGTTCGGCTTCCGCATCGTCGTGCGCACCGTGCCGGACTGCTACCATGCGCTGGGCGTGGTGCACGCCGCGTACAAGCCGCTGGACGCGCGCTTCCGCGACTTCATCGCCATCCCCAAGGCGAACGGCTACCAGTCGCTGCACACGGTGCTGTTCGGGCCCTACGGCTCGCCGATCGAGGTGCAGATCCGCACCGAGGAGATGGACCTGATCGCCGAGCGCGGGATCGCCGCGCACTGGTCGTACAAGCACGGCGGCGACGGCCCGAACAGCGCGCAGAGCCGCGCGCACAGCTGGATCGCCGGGCTGGTCGAATCGCAGCGCGCCACCGGCTCGTCGCTGGAATTCCTCGAGAACGTCAAGGTGGACCTGTTCCCGGACGAGGTCTACCTGTTCACGCCCAAGGGCGACATCCTCGCCCTGCCGCGCAATTCCACCGCGCTGGACTTCGCCTACGCGGTGCACACCGACGTCGGCAACCAGGCCGTGGCCGCGCGGGTGGACGGCAAGCTGGCGCCGCTGCGCACCAAGCTGGCCAGCGGCCAGCGGGTCGAGATCATCACCGCCAAGTCGTCGACGCCGAAGCCGCAGTGGCTGGAGTTCGTGGTCTCCGGCAAGGCGCGCACCGCGATCCGCCAGCAGCTCAAGCAGCTCGAGCACGAGGATGCGGTGCAGCTGGGCCATCGCATGCTCGACCGCGCGCTCGAGGCGCTGGGCAACTCGCTCGACCGCATTCCCGCCGCGCGTTTGGACGCGTATCTGCACGAGCACCGCTACCCGCGCCTGGAGGCCCTGCTCGCCGACATCGCGCTCGGCAACCGCATGCCGCAGCAGGTCGCCCAGGCGCTGGCGCGCGAGGCGCCCGGCGCGCAGGCCGCGCCGGCCGCGCGAGGCGGGGAGCGCGAGCTGCGCTCGCAGGACAAGATCCTGATCACCGGCGCCGAGCGCGGCGTGATCAGCTTCGCCAATTGCTGCCTGCCGATTCCCGGCGACGAGATCATGGGCTATCACACCGCGGGCCGGGGCATCGTGGTGCACCGGCTCGATTGCCCGAACGTCGCCGACTACCGCAAGTCGCCGGACCGCTGGGTGCCGATCGGCTGGGACCGGCAGGTCGCCGGCGATTTCGCCGCGGCGCTGCGCATCGAGGTGGACAACCGGCCCGGCTCGCTGGCCCAGGTGGCGGCGGCGATCGCGGAGGCCGAATCGAACATCGACCGCGTCGAGTACCTGGAGCGCGACGCCAACGTCGCGGTGATGCGCTTCGCGATCGAGGTCGCGGACCGCCGCCACCTGGCCGACGTGATGCGGCGGGTGCGCCGGCTGCAGGTGGTGCTCGGCGTGCAGCGCATCTGAGGCGTCCGCCGTTGCAATCGTCGCGCGCGCCGGCCCCCGCTTTTCGCGCGTGTGCGGCGGCTGCAGGCGCAGCCGGATATGCGCTCGCGCGACGCGCCGTGGTGAATACGTCCATGCAGGCTCTTCGGCGGCATCCCTGCCATCGAAGTCCGCGCAAGCCCAAGCCCCGGCTGCGCGAGCCGTGGCGCGCGGAGAAAGGAGCTTCGCTCCGCCCCGACGACGGCTTATGCTTGGTCCGGTTCCGACCACGACCCCGATGCCGAACATGTCCCGCCAGATCATCCAGACCGACAAAGCCCCGGCCGCGATCGGCCCGTATTCGCAGGCCGTGCGCGTGGGCGACACCGTGTATCTGTCCGGACAGATCCCGCTCGACCCCGCCACCGGGCTGCTGGTCGAGGGCGACATCACCGCGCAGGCGCGGCGCGCGTTCGACAACCTGCGCGCGGTGTGCGAGGCGGCCGGCGGCTCGCTCGAGCGGATCGTGCGCCTCGGCCTGTATCTGACCGACCTCGACCATTTCGCCGCGGTCAACGCGGTGATGGGCGAATACTTCCGCGCCCCGTACCCGGCGCGTTCCACCATCGAAGTCTCGGCGCTGCCGCGCGGCGCCGGCTTCGAGGTCGACGCGGTGATGGTCCTGGACTGAGGTTTCGCCGCGGCAAGCAACGCCCCCGGAAAAGGACGAGGAACGCAGGGGCCGCTCGTTCCGCGCTTATCTGCAGTCGTTTCTCGGGGAAGCGCGGCGTTGGCCATCGCCGGGCGCGGCGATCCCCGACGCGAGGCTTCCCGCTTTCCTGTTTCCCGTCCGCGCCTTTCGCGGCATGCTTCGCCGATGCCGACCCGCCAGCACGGGGCTCCCGTCGAACTCCACCTGCAACCGATCAGCAGCCTGCGCGGGGCCGGGCCGCGCGTGGCCGAGAAGCTGGCGGCGCGCGGCCTGGGCACGCTGCAGGACCTGTGGCTGCTGCTGCCGCGGCAGTACGAGGACCGCACCGCGCTGACCCCGATCCGCGCGCTGCAACCCGGCGTGGCGGCGCAGATCGAAGGCCGGGTCGAGGCGGTCGAGCGCGGCTTCCGCTACCGGCCGACGCTGCGCGTGGCGATCGGCGACGGCTCGCGCGCGACGGTGGTGTTGCGCTTCTTCCATTTCCGCGCCGCGCAGGCCGCGCAGTTCCGCCCCGGTGCGCGGGTGCGTTGCTACGGCACGCCGCGGCCGGGGCTGCACGGGCTGGAGATCGTGCATCCGAGCTACCGCCTGCTCGACGACGAGGCCGAAGCCTCGCTCAGCGACACGCTCGACCCGGTGTACCCGGCCCTCGAAGGCGTCGGCCCGGCGGTGTTGCGGCGCCTGATCCAGCAGGCGCTGGAGCGGCTGCCCGACGAGGCCGCGCTGGAACTGCTGCCGGCCGAGTTGCGCGCCGGCTTCCGCCTGCCCTCGCTGCGCGAGGCGTTGCTGACCGTGCACCGGCCGCAGGCCGGCGACGACGTCGCCGCGCTGCTCGCCGGACGCCATCCGGCGCAGCGGCGGCTGGCGCTGGAGGAACTGCTCGCGCACCACCTCAGCCTGCGCCGCCAGCGCCTGGCGCAGCAGGCGCATGCCGCGCCGGCGCTGCGCGATGCCTCGCTGGCGGAGCGCCTGCGCGCGGCGCTGCCGTTCGCGCTGACCGGCGCGCAGCGGCGCGTGTTCGACGAGATCCGCGCGGACCTGGCGCGGCCGCGGCCGATGCTGCGGCTGGTGCAGGGCGACGTGGGCAGCGGCAAGACCGTGGTCGCGGCGCTGGCGGCGATGCTCGCGGTCGCCGCCGGCAAGCAGGCGGCGCTGATGGCGCCGACCGAACTGCTCGCCGAGCAGCACCTGGCCAACCTGCGCGGCTGGCTGGCGCCGCTCGGCGTGCGCGTGGCCTGGCTGGCCGGCAAGGTCACCGGCCGCGCGCGCGCGCAGACCCTGGCCCAGGTCGCCTCGGGCGAGGCGCAGGTGGTGGTCGGCACGCACGCGCTGATGCAGGAGGGCGTGGCGTTCCGCGACCTGGCGCTGGCGATCGTCGACGAGCAGCACCGCTTCGGCGTGCACCAGCGCCTGGCGCTGCGCGACAAGGGCGTCGGCGGCCGGGTCGGCGCCGGGGCCGTCGTGCCGCACCAACTGGTGATGACCGCCACGCCGATCCCGCGCACCCTGGCGATGGCCGCCTATGCCGACCTCGACGTGTCCTCGATCGACGAACTGCCGCCCGGCCGCACCCCGGTGCAGACCGTCGCGCTCGGCGCCGAGCGGCGGCCGGAGCTGATCGAACGGATCCGCCGGGCCTGCGCCGAAGGCCGGCAGGCGTACTGGGTATGCACGCTGATCGACGAGAACGAGGACGAGGGCAAGCCCGGCGGCGGCCACCGGGTCGAGGCGCAGGCGGCGCAAAGCGTGTACGAGGAGCTGTCCGCGCGCCTGCCGGAACTGCGCGTCGGCCTGGTGCACGGGCGGATGAAGCCGGCGCAGAAGCAGGCGGCGATGCAGGCGTTCAAGGCCGGCGCCACCGACCTGCTGGTCGCGACCACGGTGATCGAGGTCGGCGTCGACGTGCCCAACGCCTCGCTGATGATCGTCGAGAACGCCGAGCGGCTGGGCCTGGCCCAGCTGCACCAGTTGCGCGGCCGGGTCGGGCGCGGCCGCGCGGCGTCCACCTGCGTGCTGCTGTACCAGCCGCCGCTGTCGGCGATGGCGCGCGAGCGCCTGGCGACGATGCGCGAGACCAACGACGGCTTCGTCATCGCCGAGAAGGACCTGGAGCTGCGCGGTCCCGGCGAGCTGCTCGGCACCCGCCAGACTGGCCTGGCGGCGTTCCGGGTCGCCGACCTGGCCCGCGACGCCGACCTGCTGCCGCAGGTGCAGCGGATCGGCGAGCGCCTGCTGCAGCAGGCGCCGGAACAGGCCGAGCGCCTGGTCGCGCGCTGGGTCGGCGGCGCGGCGCGCTATGCCGGAGCGTGACCGGATGCCGCGCCGCGGCGTCGATCCACGCCGGCAATGGCCGCATAATTGCGAGCCCGTTCCCGGTCTGCGCCCCATGCCCATCGCCCGCGAGGAGCGGCCCGGCCCCGCCCGGTCCGGTCCGGCCCTGCAACCGCTCTGCGCAGCGGAGTCGGGCCTTCCGCCCACCGCCGTTCCGCCGCCCGCGATGGCCGACGCGGCTCCCGCCCGTTCCCCGTTGCGCCACGCCCAGCCGTTCCTCGCCGCCGACGTCGGCGGCACGCACGCGCGCCTGGGCCGGGTGCGGATCGACCGCGACGGGCGCGTGAGCGTGCTCGACTACCGCCGCTACGCCTGCGCCGAGCACCCCAGCCTGGCCGCGATCCTGCGCGACTTCGCCCAGGGCGCCGAGCACGCCGTGGTCGCGATCGCCGGGCGGCTGGACGGCGACGTGCTGGTCAACAGCAACCTGCCCTGGCCGGTGTCGCTGGAACGCACCCGGCGCGAGGCCGGCGTCCGCCACCTGGGGCTGCTCAACGATTTCGAGGCGGTGGCCTGCGCGATGCCCTACCTCGACCCCGGCGCGATCACCCGCGTCTGCGGCCCGGCGCGCTCGGCCGAGGGCCCGGTGCTGGTGCTCGGGCCCGGTACCGGCTTCGGCGCCTCGCTGCGTCTGCCCGGCGCCCCGCCGCGGGTGCTCGCCAGCGAGGCCGGCCATGCCGCGCTCGCCGCCGGCACCGGGCGCGAGCTGGCCCTGGTCGGGCAGCTGCTGCGGCAATGGCCGCACGTGGACAACGAACGGGTGCTGTCCGGCCCCGGCCTGCGCAACGCCTATCGCGCGCTGTGCGCGCTCGACGGCGTGGCGCCGCGGCTGGACACGCCGGAAGCGATCGCGGCGGCCGCGCTGGCGCGCAGCGACGCCCAGGCGCTCGAAGCGCTGCAGCTGTTCTGCGCGTTGCTCGGCAGCCTCGCCGGCGACCTGGCGCTCGCCTTCGGCGCCGACGCGGTGTACCTGGCCGGCGGCATCCCGGCGCAGATCAAGCCGTTCCTGCTCGAGAGCGACTTCGCCGCGCGCTTCCGCAACAAGGGCGTGCTGAGCGAAGTGCTGGCGCGGGTGCCGGTGTGGCTGGCCGAACACGGCCAGCTCGGCCTGGTCGGCGCCGCGGCCTGGTATTTCGAGCATTACGGCGAGCGCTGAGGTGCGCCGGCCCGCCATCGGCGAGGAATGCCGGTAACGACGCCGGCCCGGCCAGCGCGTGCGCCGGCAGGAGGCCGCCGAACCGGCTCGCGCGCGGCCTGCCCGTAGAATCGCGGCTTCCTCCCGCGCCACGCCCCGACCATGTCCGACCGTCGCCGATTCCTGAAGACCTCGCTCTGGGCCGCGGGCGCGCTCGCGCTGCCGGGCGCGCGCGCCGCCGCTGCGGGCGCGGCGCCCGCGCCGGCCGGGGCGCGCGTGGTCTCGACCTGGGATTTCGGCGTCGGCGCCAACGCCGCGGCGTGGCAGGTGCTCGGCGCCGGCGGCAACGCCCTCGATGCGGTCGAGGCCGGCGCGCGCTGGGCCGAGGGCGAGCTGTGCAACCCCACGGTCGGCCGCTGCGGCAACCCCGATCGCGACGGCGTGCTGACCCTCGACGCCAGCATCATGGCCGGCGACGGCCGCTGCGGCGCGGTCGCGTTCCTGCAGGACATCGCGCACCCGGTGTCGGTGGCGCGCGCGGTGATGGAGAAGACCCCGCACGTGATGCTGGTGGGCGAGGGCGCGCAGCGCTTCGCCGTGGCGCAAGGCTTCCCGAGGACGCCGCTGCTGACCGAACAGGCGCGCCGCGCCTGGCGCGAGTGGCGCAAGACCGCCGAGTACGCGCCGCAGATCAACGCCGAGCGCAGGCAGCGTCCGGGCGACCAGAGCAACCACGACACCCTCGGCATCCTCGCGCTCGACGCGCAGGGCCGGCTCGCCGGCGCCTGCACCACCAGCGGCATGGCGTGGAAGCTGCACGGCCGCGTCGGCGACAGCCCGATCGTCGGCGCCGGCCTGTACGTCGACGACGAGGTCGGCGCGGCCACCGCGTCCGGCGTGGGCGAGGAGATGATCCGCAACGCCGCCAGCTTCCTGGTGGTGGAACTGATGCGCCAGGGCCGCTCGCCGATGGACGCCTGCCGCGAGGCGATCGAGCGCGTGGTGCGCAAGCGCCCGGAGGCGAGCAAGCGCCTGCAGGTCTGCTTCCTGGCGTTGAACAAGCGCGGCGAGGTCGGCGCGTACGCGCTGCACAAGGGCTTCGTCTACGCGGTGCGCGACGCGGGACCGGGGCCGCACGACGCCCTGCGCGAGGCGGCGTCGGTCTACGCGACGGAACAGGTGTGAGCGCGCCGCCGCTGCTGGAGATCGCCGCCGGCTCGCTGGCCTCGGCGCTGGCCGCGCAGGACGGCGGCGCCGACCGGGTCGAGCTGTGCGAGAACCTCGGCGAGGGCGGCTGCACGCCGTCCTGCGGCACCATCGCGGTGGCGCGCGAGCGCCTGCGCATTCCGCTGTACGTGCTGATCCGCCCGCGCGGCGGCGACTTCCTCTACGACGGGTTCGAGCGCGAGGCGATGCTGCGCGACGTGGAAGCCTGCGTGCGCCTGGGATGCGACGGCGTGGTGATCGGCGCGCTGGACGCCGACGGCGAGGTCGACCTGCCGACCTGCCGCGAACTGGTCGCGGCCGCCGGCCCGCTCGGCGTCACCTTCCACCGCGCGCTGGACGCGGCGCGCGACCCGGCACGGGCGTTGGAAGCGGCGATCGCGCTCGGCTGCGAGCGGGTGCTGACCTCGGGCGGGCGGGCGACGGCGCCCGACGGCGCGGAGACGATCGCCGCGCTGGTGCGCCAGGCCGCCGGGCGGATCCGGATCATGGCCGGCGCCGGCATCGACGCCGGCAACGCCGCCGAACTGCGCCGGCGCAGCGGCGCGCACGAGTTCCACGCCTCGGCGCGCGCGCTGCGCCCGTCGCCGATGCGCCACCGGGTGGCACTGCCGGGCCTGGCCCCGGAGCGGATGCAGACCGAACGCGAGCGGGTCGCGGCGTTGCGGGCCGCACTGGCGCAGGACGGAGGCGGCGGAACGCCCGCCAGCGGAACTTCGTGAACTTCTTGTTGCGGCGCAGAATGCCAAGCGCCTCGGGGCATGTTTTGATTTAGATCGATCCAGTTGGAGGGGAGGAGCCGCCCGCCGCGGGCGGCTCTTTGAGGGACTGGTTTTTAGATCGTGACAAAAACGCTGGATCGCCGTACGCGTGTCCCGTCGACCACATAACGAGATCACTCCGATGACTCATTCCACGCTGCACCGCAATGCGCTGGCCAGCGCGCTTGCCCTGGCGCTGCTCGCGCCGCTGGCCCAGGCCCAGGACACCTCCGCCGGCCCGGCGAACGACGACCCGGTCACCCAGGTCGACACGGTGACCGTCACCGGTTCGCGCATCCGCCGCACCGAGATCGAGGGCCCGGCGCCGGTGCAGATCCTCACCGCCGAACAGATCAAGGCCGAAGGCTTCGTCACCGTCCACGACGCCCTGAGCACGCTGACCGAGGCCATCGGCACGGTCGAGGCCGATGTGTCGTGGGGCTCGCACACGCCCAACGCCAGCCCGCTCAACCTGCGCAACATGGGCCCGAACCGCAGCCTGCTGCTGGTCAACGGCCGCCGCGTCGCCGACTACCCGCTGCCGTACGGCGGGCAGAGCAACTTCGCCAACTACGCCAACATCCCGGCGGCCGCGGTCGAGCGCATCGAAGTGCTGACCGGCGGCGCCTCGGCGATCTACGGTTCGGACGCGATCGCCGGCGTGATCAACGTGATCCTCAAGCAGAACTACGACGGCGACCAGGTGCGCGTGCGCGGCGGCACCTCGACCGAAGGCGGCCGCGACACCTGGGACCTGTCCTGGGCCGGCGGCAAGACCGGCGACCGGTGGAGCCTCACCTACGCGCTGCAGTGGACCAAGCGCGACCCGCTGTTCGGCCGCGACCGCCCGGAGATGGACGACGCCGACGACGCGCCGTACAGCTCGTGGAACCCGGAGCAGCGCAAGGTCGGCTTCCGCCCGACCAACGGCCTGTCGCTGATCGACCTGGGCACCGGCGAGCGCCTGGCGCCGCCCGCCGGCGCGTGCGAACGGTTCCGCGGCGAGTACTACCGCGCCGACCGCCTGACCTACAACTACGACACCGACACGATCCGCAACACCGGCCAGCTGTGCGGCATGAGCGCCGACTACGCCAACTGGCTGCTGGCCAGCGGCAGCGAGAGCTGGTCCGGCTACCTGCACGGCACCTGGGATTTCGAGAACGGCACCCGCGCCTGGGTCAACCTCGCCCTGCACGACGCCAAGGCCGACTGGAGCACCTCGACCCCGTACGTCTCCACCGACGAGCTGGTCGGAGGCGACGGCGCGTTCTTCGACCCGCAGGTCGGCCGCGCCAACCTGCTCGCGGTGCGCCAGTTCACCGGCTTCGAGGTGGGCGGCCAGGACAAGCTGTACAACCGCAACAAGGAGCAGTCCTGGGACCTGAGCGCCGGCCTCGGCGGCACCTTCGCCGACGGCCGCTTCAACTGGGACGCCTCCATCGGCCGCTCGCGCTACACCGTGCACGAGCGCATCGCGGTGGTCGACTGGGACATGGCGCGCGACTACTTCCTCGGTCCGCAGCTCGGCGTCGACGCCGCCAGCGGCCAGCCGATCTACGCGCTGAACCAGGAGCGCTGGTGGAACCCGGTCACGCCGGAGCAGTACCGCCAGCTCGGCGGCATGCACTCGATCAACGAAGCGGCGTCCTGGGTCAACCAGGCCGCGTTCTCGGTGAGCGGCGACCTGTTCGAGGGCTGGGCCGGGCCGATCGGCTTCGCCGCGATCCTCGAGGCCGCCAAGCAGGGCTACGAGCTCAACCCCGACCCGCGCGGCAACCTCGACTACTACGTGCAGAACATCGACCGCGGCGGCGGCGAGCGCACCCGCTATTCCGCCGGCGTCGAGTTCAAGGTGCCGCTGCTGCAGTCGGTCACCCTGACGGCCGCGGCCCGCCGCGACCGCTACGGCGACTACGAGGCCTTCGACGACGAGAACCGGCTGGCGATCGGCTCGCAGAGCGAGACCACCTGGAACGCCGGCCTGGAGTGGCGGCCGACGCGCAACCTGCTGCTGCGCGGCACCTACGCCACCAGCTTCCACGCGCCGGACATGCACTACCTGCTCGCCGCGCCCAGCAGCGCCGAGCAGCGCGTGCTCGACCCGTTCCGCTGCATCGACAGCGGCGCCTACCTGAACAACAACTGCGTCGCCGACAACACCGAGGTGTTCTATCCGTTCGACGTCA
This sequence comes from Vulcaniibacterium tengchongense, assembly GCF_003814555.1. Taxonomy (GTDB): domain Bacteria; phylum Pseudomonadota; class Gammaproteobacteria; order Xanthomonadales; family Xanthomonadaceae; genus Vulcaniibacterium; species Vulcaniibacterium tengchongense. The sequence continues at coordinate 72,361 of NZ_RKQN01000006.1, read as the reverse complement.
ACCGCCGCGGCACCCCGGACCTGCAGTCCGAGCTGGGCGAGTCGTGGACGGTCGGCTTCGTCTGGGACGTGATGGACAACCTGTCGCTGACCGCCGACTACTGGTCGATCGACCTGGACGACGAGATCCGCGACCTGCCGCTGGAGACCATCCTGCGCGACGAGGCGGGCTGCCGCACCGGGCTCACCATCGACCCGGCGGTGGCCTGGTCGAACCCCGGCGGCGCCGAGTACTGCGCGACGATCGAGAGCCGCGTCGCCCGCGACGCGCAAGGCCGGATCGTCGCGGTGGAGACCGGCCCGATCAACATCGCGCAGAAGCACGTCGCCGGCATCGACGCCTCGCTGCGCTACCGGCTCGACACCGCGCGCTGGGGCAACTTCGTGTTCGGGCTGAACTACACCAACCTGCGCTCGTTCAAGGAACAGCTGTACGCGACCGACCCGAACCCGGAGCGCCGCGACCGCGAGATCCGCAGCAAGGTGCGCGGCAGCGTCAGCTGGCAGGGCGAGAAGTGGAACTGGACCGTGTACGCCGATCGCATCGGCGCGGTGCCGGGCGTGCGCTACCACTGGGGCGCCGACCGCCTCGACAACCCCGGCGGCTGCCGCCCGTTCCCGGACGGCTACGTGCCCAGCGACAGCCTCGACGGCAACTGCTCGGTGCCGGCCGACAGCGGCAACCCGAACGCCGGCCAGAGCACCGGGCGCTACTTCGGCCGCATCGGCCCGGCGATCGTCTGGAACTTCAACGTCGGCTACCGCCTGACCGAGAACGCCCGGATCAACTTCTACGTCAACAACGCGTTCAACAGCACCGGCTGGAACCACAAGGACCCGTACAAGCTCGACTACGAGTTCTACAACAGCCGCCTGTTCAACCCGATCGGCCGCGAGTGGGCCATGGAGTACGTGTTCGACTTCTGATTTCCCCCTCCACGGGCTGGAGCCCGGTTGCGGCCGGGCTCGTTTTTTCCCATACCTTCCCGCCGCGTGCGCGGCGGGCCTTCCCACGGACCGGTACGCCCTTGCGCCATCGTCTCGCTCTCCTGCTGACCGCCGTGCTGGCGTGGGCCGCCGCGCCCGCGCACGCGGCGGCGCTGATCCCGCAGCCGCGGCAGGTGGAACCGATGCCGGGCGCGTTCCTGCTCGACGGCGAGGTCGCGCTGGTCGCGGCGGCCGGGTCGCGGGTGGCCGAGGCCGGCGAATTCCTGCGCGAGGCGATCGCGCGCGACCACGGCATCGGGCTGCGCGGGCGGCCCGGCGCGCACGGCAGGACGATCGAACTGCGCCTGGACCCGGCGATCGCCGGCGGGGAGGCCTATCGCCTGGAGGTGTCGCCGCGCACGATCGAGCTGCGCGCGGCCGACCCGCGCGGCCTGTTCTGGGCGGTGCAGACGCTGCGCCAGTGGCTGCCCGCCGGCCGCGGCCGGCTCGAGGTGCCGGCGGTGCGCATCGACGACGCGCCGCGCCTGGCCTACCGCGGGCACATGCTCGACGTCGCCCGCCACTTCGTGCCGGTAGAGTCGATCAAGCGGCAGATCGACCTGCTGTCGTACTACAAGATCAACGCCTTCCGCTGGCACCTGACCGACGACCAGGGCTGGCGGATCGAGATCCGCAAATACCCGCGCCTGACCGAGGTCGGCGCCTGGCGCACCGAGCCGGACGGCTCGCGCCACGGCGGCTACTACACCCAGGCGCAGGTCCGCGAGGTCGTCGAGTACGCGCGCCGGCGCAACGTCGCGGTGATCCCGGAGATCGAGATGCCGGGGCACGCGTCCGCGGCGCTGGTGGCCTATCCGGAGCTGGCCTGCGGCCGCGCGCCGGAGACGGTGCCCAACAGCTGGGGCGTGTTCAAGGACGTGATGTGCGTCGGCGAGGAGCGGGTGTTCGGCTTCGTCGCCGACGTGCTCGACGAAGTCGCCGGGCTGTTCCCGGCGCCGTACCTGCACATCGGCGGCGACGAGGCGCCGGCCGGCCGCTGGCTCGAACACGCGCCGACGCGGCAGCGCATGCGCGAGCTCGGCCTGGCCGACGGCCACGCGCTGCAGGGCTGGTTCGTGCGCCGGGTGCAGCAGTACCTCGCCGGCAAGGGCAAGACCCTGATGGGCTGGGACGAGATCCTCGAAGGCGGCGCCGACCCCGCGGCGGTGGTCGAGGTGTGGCGCGGCGAGGCGCAGGGCCTGCGCGCGCTCGAGGCCGGGCACCGCATCGTCAACGCCGGGCCGTTCTACCTCGATGCGCCGCCGGATCGGCTCACGCTGGAGACGCTCTACCGCACCCCGGTCGTGCCGCCGGCGTACGCCGCGCATGCGGCGCAGGTGCTCGGCGCCGAGGCGCCGCTGTGGACCGAGCACGTCACCGAGCGCAATCTCGAGCCGATGCTGTACCCGCGCCTGCTCGCGTTCGCCGAGCTGGCCTGGAGCGCCCCGGTGGCGCCGGACTACGACGGCTTCGTCGGGCGCGTGCGCGCGCACTACCCGCGCCTGCGCGCGTGGAACGTCGCCTACGGGCCGGAATCGCGCGCGCTGGTGCGCTACCGCATCGCCCGCGAGGACGGCGGCTGGCGGCTGCAGGCCGAGCGCGGCTTCGACGACCTGCGCTTGCACTACCGCCTCGACGGCGGCGAGCCCGACGCGGACTCGCCCTGGTTCGTCGACGGCCTGCTGCTGCGCGCGCCGGGCGCGGTCCGGGTGGCGCCGTTCCGCGACGGCCGCGCCTATCACGCCTCGCAGCGCTACGTGCTGTCCGCGCACGCGGCGCTGGGCAAGCCGCTGCGCTGGTCGGCGCCGCCGCACCGCCAGTACCGCCAGGGCGGCGAGGGCATGCTCAGCGACGGGCTGTTCGGCGGCGACAACCATGCCGACGGCCTGTGGGCCGGCTGGCAGGGCGAGGACGTGCAACTGACCCTGGACCTGCAGCGGCCCATCCCGGTGCAGGCGATATCGACGCGGTTCCTGCGCCAGAGCGGCTCGTGGATCCTGTTGCCGAAGGCGGTGCGCTACTACGTCTCCCTCGACGGGCGCGACTGGCGCCGGCTGTATTCGGCGACGCCGGCGCAGGACCCGGACGACGCGCGCCGCGAAGTGCGGGTCCTGCGCTACGCGCCCGCCACGCCGGTGCAGGCGCGCTGGCTGCGCATCGAGATCGACCGTTACGGCCCGCTGCCGCCCGGCCATCCGGGCGCCGGCAGCGAGGCGTTCTTCTTCCTGGACGAGGTGGTGGTCGAATGAGCCGCGCGTCCGCCGACAACGAGGTGCTGCCGTGATCCGCGAACCGCTTCCCGTCGCCCGCCATGCCCGACGCCTGCGCCGCCTCGGCGCCGCCTGGGCGCTGACGCTCGGCCTGGCGCTTTCGGCGCAGGCGGCCGCGCCGGCCGGGCCGGACCCGGTGCGCGCGGTGAACACCTTCATCGGCACCCAGGACGACGGCAATACCTTCCCCGGCGCGTCGGCGCCGTTCGGGCTGATCCAGGTCTCGCCGATCGGCGAGCACTGGTCGGGTTGGCGCTACGACGACCCGAAGATCCGCGGCTTCGGCCATTCCTTCCTGTCGGGCGCCGGCTGCTGGGAGCAGGGCGGGCAGCTGTCGGTGCTGCCGGTGACCGGCACCATCGGCCCGGGCGGCGACTTCGACACCGCCCAGGCCGGCAGCTTCGACCAGCGCAAGTACGCGGCCGCCTACACCCACGACGGCGAGATCGGCGAAGCCGGCTACTACAGGGTGCGGCTGACCAACTACGGCGGCATCGACGCGGAAGCCACCGCGCTGACCCGCGCCGCCGCCGAGCGCTACACCTTCGCCGCCGGCGCCGACGTCGGCCACGTGCTGGTCAACACCGGCCAGGCCAACAACCGCCACGGCGTGGTCGGCAGCGCGCTGCGCATCGTCGACGACCGCACCGTCGAGGGCCGCATCACCACCCACAGCTTCTGCGGCGGGCGGAACTACACCACCTGGTTCGTGCTGCGCTTCGACCGGCCGTTCCAGGCGCACGGCACCTGGGACGAGGAGGGCGGCCATCCCGGCGGCCGCAACGCGATGCAGGGCGACGGCCGCCCCGCCGGCGCATGGTTCAGCTTCGACCTGGAGCGGAACCGCGCGGTCACCGCGGTGACCGCGATTTCGCACGTCGACCAGGAAGGCGCGTGGGTCAACCTGCGTGCCGAGGGCCTGCGCGGCGACCGGCCGCTCGGCTTCGACGAGATGCGCCGCCAGGCGCAGGCGGCCTGGCGCAAGGAGCTGCAGACGGTGCGCGTCGCCGGCGGCAGCGCCGACGACCGCGCGGTGTTCTACACCGCGCTCTACCACGCGCTGCTGCAGCCGCTGACCGGCAGCGACGCCGATGGCCGCTACCGCGGCTACGACAACCGCATCCACCAGGCCGAGGGCTGGACCTACTACGAGTTCTTCTCGCTGTGGGACACGTATCGCTCGCAGAACCAGCTGCTGGCGATGCTGCGCCCCGAGCGCGCGCGCGACATCGCCCGCTCGGTGCTGAAGATCCGCGAGCAGGGCGGCTGGCTGCCGCGCTGGGGCTACGCCAACTTCGAGACCAACGTGATGACCGGCGACCCGGCCACGCCGTTCCTGGTCGACCTGTGGAAGTTCGGCGCATTGCAGGGGCGCGAGCGCGAGGCCTGGGCCGCGCTGCGCGAAAACGCGTTCGGCGTGCCGCCGTTCCTCTCGCGCAGCAGCGGCCGCGCCGGCAATCCGAGCTATCTGCAGCGCGGCTTCGTCCAGTACGACCGCGCGTTCCCGGTCAAGAGCATGGACGTCGACCCGCACCATGGCGGTTCGGCCACGCTGGAGTACGCACTGGCCGACTGCGCGCTGGCGACGTTCGCGCAGGCGCTGGGCGAAGACGCCGACGCCCGGGCGCTGCGCGCGCGCGGCGGCAACTGGCGCCAGGTCTGGGACGCGAAGGCGAAGGACGCCGAACTCGGCTTCGTCGGCTTCCCGCGCCCGCGGCTGGACGACGGCAGCTGGTACACCGGTCCCCACGGCCGCTACGACCCGCGCTCGCACCACGGCTTCCACGAAGGCACCGCCTGGCAGTACCAGTGGCTGGTGCAGCAGGACGTGCCGGGCCTGGCCGCGGCGATGGGCGGCGAGGCGGCGGCGCTGAAGCGGCTGGACGCGTTCTTCGCGTTCGACGCGCTGCTCGCCGACCCGGCGCACGCCGCGCGCAAGCAATGGGTGGTCGGCCCGTACAGCTACTACAACCAGTACCGCTACAACCCGAACAACGAGCCCGACCTGCACGCGCCCTGGCTGTACACGCTGCTGGGCCAGCCGTGGAAGACCTCGGCGGTGCTGCGCGCGGCGCAGACGCTGTTCACCAACGCGCCCAACGGCGTCACCGGCAACGACGACCTCGGCACCATGTCGGCCTGGTACCTGTTCAGCGCGATCGGCCTGTACCCGCTGATGCCCGGCAGCGGCGAGCTGGTGCTGCACGCGCCGCGCTTCGAGAAGGTCGAGCTCGACCTCGGCGGCGGCAAGACCCTGCGCATCGAGGCGCCCGGCGCCGACGGCCGCGCGTTGCAGTACCCGCAGCGCGTGCGCTTCGGCGACGCCGCGGTCGAGCGCGTCTGGCTCGACTGGGCGCAGGTGCGCGAGGGCGGCACGCTGCGCTTCGAGCTCGGCGCGCAGCCTTCCGCCTGGGGCACGGCGGCGTCCGCAAGGCCGGCCGCAGCGTGCCCGACGCCGGCGCCGGCCGTGCGCCGCCGGCGCCGGCCTTGCCGGCCGCGGCGGCAAACTTGGATCGTTTCGATTGGTGAATAATCGCCCGCATCGACAGATCCACGGAGCCGGGGACGTCCATGACGACCAGTCAGACCGGGAGCGCCCGGTCGCGCCGCAAGCAGGTCACGGTCACCGACATCGCCCGCGCCTGCGGCGTCTCGCGCGCGACGGTGTCGCTGGTGCTGCGCGGCAGCCCGCTGGTGCATGCCGACACCCGCGCGCGGGTCGAGGCGGAGCTGAAGAAGCAGCGCTACGTCTACAACCGCGCCGCGGCGAACCTGCGCCGGCAGACCTCGTCCTCGGTGGCGCTGCTGATCAACGACCTGTCCAATCCGTTCTTCGCCGAGTTCGCCGCCGGGGTGGACGAGGCGCTGGGCGAGGAGGGCTACGTCACCCTGCTGGGCAGCACCGGCGAATCGCCGCAGCGGCAGCTGGCCGTGCTCGGCTCGCTGGTGGAGCACGGGCCGGCCGGCATCATCCTCTCGCCGGCCGAGCACAGCGACGGCGCGGCGCTGCAGCGCCTGCTCGGCGCGCACACGCCGGCGCTGGTGTTCAACCGCGCGCTGCCGGACGTGGACTGGGATTTCCTCGCGCTGGACAACGAACGCGGCGCGCGCCTGGCCACCGAGCACCTGCTGTCGCTCGGGCACCGGCGGATCGCGTTCTACGGCGGGCACGCCGATTCCAGCTCGTGCCGGCAGCGCCGGCAGGGCTACGTGGCGGCGATGCGCGCGGCCGGGATCGAGCCGGACGCCGCGTGGCTGGTGGAATGCGCGCCGACGCGCTTCGAGGCCGCGCGCCAGACCGGCGAGCTGTTCGCGTGCGCGCCGGAGGCCACCGCGGCGGTCTGCTACAACGACAACGTCGCGCTCGGCCTGATGCTGGGCCTGTCCGCGCGCGGCGTGCGCCCGGGGGCGGACTTCGCCCTGACCGGATTCGACGACATCGCCGAGGCGGCGCTGTCGACGCCGCCGTTGACCACGCTGGCGGCGCAGCCGCGCGCCTGCGGCCGCCTGGCCGCCGAGCTGCTGCTGCAACGCGTGCGAGACCCCGGCGCGGCGCCGCGGCGGGTGATCGCGCCGGTGACGTTGGTGGTGCGCGGCAGCAGCGGGGCCGCCGCCATGTAGCTTCCTTCCCGCGTCGTCCGCACGGCGCCCCTTCCGAGCCGTTCCGATCATGAGCACGCACGTCCGTACCGCGCCGGCACCCGCCGCGCGCGACGCCCGCCACCGCGCGGCCCTGATCGCGATGACCGCGATCTTCTTCATGTGGGGCTTCATCACCGAGCTCAACGGGGTGCTGATCCCGCACCTGCAGTCGGTGTTCCAGCTCACCCACGCGCGTTCGATGCTGCTGGATTCGGCGTTCTTCGGCGCCTACTTCGTGATGGCGGTTCCCGCCGGGCGCGTGGTCGCGCGGGTCGGCTACAAGCTCGGCATCGTGATCGGCCTGCTGATCGCCGGCGCCGGCGCGCTGCTGGTGCTGCCGGCGGTGCAGGCCGCCTCGTTCGACCTGTTCCTGCCGGCGCTGTTCATCCTCGCCACCGGCGTCGTGCTGCTGCAGGTGTCGGCCAACCCGTACGTGAGCCTGCTCGGCGCGCCGGAGCGCGCCGCCAGCCGGCTCAACTTCGCCCAGGCGGTGAACTCGCTCGGCCACACCATCGGCCCGTACGTCGCCGGCCTGCTGATCTTCAGCGCCACGATGCTCAGCGCCGAGCAGCTGGCCGCGCTGCCGGCCGCGCAACGCGTGCAGACCGTGCAGCCGCTGTACCTCGGCGTGGCCGCGGCGCTGATCGCGCTGGCGCTGGCGGTGTACTTCTTCCGCCTGCCGGCGCTGACCGAAGCGACCGAGCAGTCCGGCACGCGCAAGCACGGCTTCCTCGAGGTGCTGCGCCACCCGCACCTGCGCTGGGGCGTGCTGGCGGTCTTCTTCTACGTCGGGGTCGAGGTCACCGTCGCCCACTTCATGGTCAAGTACGTGTCGCGGCCGGAGATCGGCGCGATGCCCGAGGCCGACGCCTCGCTGTACCTGTCGTACTACCACGGCCTGGCGATGCTCGGCCGCTTCGTCGGCGCGGCGCTGCTGATGAGCGCCAACCCGCGGCGGCTGCTGCCGCTGTACGCGGCGATCAACATCGCCCTGCTGCTGACCACGATGTCCAGCGCCGGCGGCGTGGCGCTGTGGTCGGTGGTGCTGGTCGGCCTGTTCAACTCGATCATGTTCCCGACCATCTTCACCCTGGCGATCGAGCGGCTCGGGCCGATGACCGAGAAGGCCTCCAGCCTGCTGGTGATGGCGATCGTCGGCGGCGCGGTGATCCCGCCGCTGCAGGGCGCCTGCGTCGATCTCTTCCAGGTTGCGCTCGGCGACGAGACCCGGGCGCTGCAGTACGCCTTCTTCGTCTCCGCGCTCTGCTACGCCTACATCGTCTGGTACGGATTGCGCGGCTCGCGGTTGCGGCGGCCGCCGGCCGGTTCCGGCGGGGAGCGGGGCTGATCCATGCGCACCATCGTCTGCTTCGGCGAGGCCCTGATCGACTTCCTCGCCCAACCCGCCGCGTCGCCCGGGGCGCCGCGCGCGTTCCTGCAGTACGCCGGCGGCGCGCCGGCCAACGTCGCGGTCGCGGCGGCGCGGCTGGGCGCGCCGGCCCAGTTCGTCGGCATGCTCGGCCGCGACATGTTCGGCGACTTCCTGCTCGACAGCCTGCACGCCCACGGCGTGGCCACCGACTACGTCGCGCGCACCGGGGCGGCCAAGACCGCGCTGGCGTTCGTCGCCCTCGACGGCGACGGCGAGCGCAGCTTCAGCTTCTACCGCCCGCCGGCCGCGGACCTGCTGTTCCGCGCCGAGCACTACGACCCGGGCTGCTTCGCCGGGGCCGGCGCGTTCCACGTCTGCTCCAACAGCCTGACCGAGGCGGAGATCGCCGAGGCCACCCTGCACGGCATGCGCCTGGCGCGCGCGGCCGGCGCGCTGGTCAGCCTCGACCTCAACCTGCGGCCGATGCTGTGGCCGGCGGACGCGCAGCCGCGCCCGCGCCTGTGGCAGGCGCTGCACGGCGCCGACGTGGTGAAGCTGGCGCGCAACGAGCTGGAGTACCTCGCCGAGCCGTTCGGCGGCGGCGAGGCCGGCGAGCGCGCGGTGCGCGCGCACGTGTTCGCCGGCGCCGCGCGCTGGCTGCTGGTCACCGACGGCGGGGCGCCGATCCGCTGGTACACCCGCGACGCCGAAGGCGAGCTGCGCAGCTTCCGGGTCAAGGCGGTCGACACCACCGCCGCGGGCGACGCCTTCGTCGGCGGGCTGCTGTTCCGCCTGGCCGAGCTCGGCGTCGATGCGGCGCGGCTGCCGGCCTTCCTGGACGACCGGGCCGGACTCGAAGACGCGCTGCGCTTCGCCGCCGCGGTCGGCGCGCTCGCGGTGACCCGCCATGGCGCCTTCGCCGCGATGCCGACGCGCGCCGAGGTGCAGCAACTGCTCAAGGACCAGTACGAAGATGCCGCCTGAAACCCGCCCCGACTTCCGTTCCGCCGACTTCCTGCGCGCGCACATCGCCCGCACGATGGCGTTCTACCATCCGCGCTGCATCGATCCGGCCGGCGGCTTCTTCCACTACTTCAAGGACGACGGCACCGTCTACGACCGCGCGCACCGGCACCTGGTCAGCAGCGCGCGCTTCGTCTTCAACTACGCGATGGCGGCGCGCGAGTTCGGCGAGGACGCGGCGCTGCGCGGCGAGTACCTGGACGCGGCCCGGCACGGCCTGCGCTACCTGCGCGAGCGGCACCGCAACCCGGCCACCGGCGGCTACGCCTGGACCCTGCGCGACGGCCGGGTCGAGGACGAGACCTACCACTGCTACGGCGTCGCCTTCGCGTTGCTGGCGTACTCGACCGCGCTCAAGGCCGGGATCGAGGAAGCGCGGGCGTGGATGGACGAGACCTGGCAGCTGCTGGAGCAGCGCTACTGGGAGCCGCAGCACGGCCTGTACCGCGACGAGGCCGACGCGCAGTGGAGCTTCAGCGGCTACCGCGGCCAGAACGCCAACATGCACATGTGCGAGGCGATGCTGGCGGCGTTCGAGGCCAGCGGCGAGCGCCGCTACCTCGAGCGCGCGCTGACCCTGGCCGACCGCATGACCCGGCGCCAGGCCGCGCAGGCCGGCGGCTTGGTATGGGAGCACTACGACGCCGACTGGAACGTCGACTGGACCTACCACCTCGACGATCCCAAGCACCTGTTCCGCCCGTGGGGCTTCCAGCCCGGCCACCAGACTGAGTGGGCCAAGCTGCTGCTGATCCTCGACCGCCACTCCGACGCCGACTGGCTGGTGCCGACCGCGCGCCAGCTGTTCGACACCGCGCTGGCGCATGCCTGGGACGAGCGCCGCGGCGGCATGTACTACGGCTTCGCGTTCGAAGGCCTGCGCCATGCCGGCGAGGGCGAGGCGCGGGTCGAGGGCGCGGCCTACGTCTGCGACGACGACAAGTACTTCTGGGTCCAGGCCGAATCGCTGGCCGCCGCCGCGCTGCTGGCCGCGCGCACCGGCGAGGCGAAGTACTGGGACTGGTACGACCGGCTGTGGGCCTATTCCTGGGAGCACCTGGTCGACCATCGCTACGGCGCCTGGTTCCGCATCCTCGATGCCGACAACCGCAAGTACGGCGACGAGAAGAGCCCGGCCGGCAAGACCGACTACCACACCATGGGCGCCTGCCACGAGGTGCTCAACGTCGTGCGCGGAGGCTGAGCGTGGCCCGCGCGGCGGGGGGGCGGTGGCGGTGGGTGGCGATGCTGGCGCTGGCCGCGGCGGCGCTGCTGTCCGCGCCGCTGCGGGCCGCCGGGCCGCAGGTGCGCGAGCTGCACGCGGGCTGGAGCTTCCGCCTCGCCCCCGGGGACCCGCAGGCCGCCGCGCATGCGGCCGCCACGCAGTGGCGGGCCGCGACCGTGCCCGGCCACGTCCATATCGACCTGCTCGCGCACGGGCTGATTCCGGACCCCTACGTCGGCGCGCCGGAAGCGCAGCTGCAGTGGATCGGCCTGGCGCAGTGGGAGTACCGCACCCGCTTCGACCTCGACGCCGCCGCCCTGCACCGGCGCCACGCCGACCTGGTGTTCGAGGGCCTGGATACTTTCGCCGACGTCTGGCTCAACGGCGAACGGGTGCTCGCCGCCGACAACGCGTTCCGCACCTGGCGGGTGCCGGTCGCCGGCAAGCTGCGCGCGCACGGCAACGAACTGCGCATCGTGTTCCATTCGCCGATCCGGCGGATGCTGCCGCGCGTGCAGGCGATGCCGCACAGGATCGCCGGCAACTATCCCTCGCCCTACGGCGACGAGCCGAAGGACGCGATGACCGCCAACTTCGTCCGCAAGCCGGGCTACCACTACGGCTGGGACTGGGGGCCGCGCTACGTCACCGCCGGGGTCTGGCGCGCGGTGCGGCTGGAAAGCTGGGACGGGCTGCGCATCGCCGATTTCCACGTGCGCCAGCGCCGCATCGAGGCCGACGTCGCCGAGCTCGCCGCCGAGGTCGAGGTGGAGGCCGACGCCGCCGGCCGCGCCACGCTGGCGATCGACTGGATGGATCCCGCCGGCCGCCGCGCGCGCCCGCTGCGCGAAACGGTGAGCCTGCACCCCGGCCTGCAGACGCTGACGCTGCCGGTGCGCATCGAGCGGCCGCGGCGCTGGTACCCGGCCGGCTACGGCGAGCAGGCGCTGTACACCTTCCGCGCGCGCCTCGACGGCGCGGGCGGCGCGCACGCGCAGGCGCGCCAGCGCACCGGCCTGCGCCGGGTCGAACTGCGCCGGCCGCTCGACCGCCGCGGGCAGGGCTTCGCGTTCGCGATCAACGGCATCGAAGTGTTCGCCAAGGGCGCCAACGTCATTCCCTTCGACATGTTCCCGGCGCGGGTGAGCGACGCGACCCTGCGCCGCGCCCTGGAGGACGCGCGCGCGGCGAACATGAACATGCTCCGCAACTGGGGCGGCGGCTACTACGAGCGCGATGCGTTCTTCGACGTCGCCGACGAGCTCGGCCTGATGGTCTGGCAGGACTTCATGTACGGCGGCGGCATGCAGCCCGGCTTCGACCCGGCGTTCCGCGCCAACGCCGTGGCCGAGGCGCGCGACCAGGTGCGGCGCCTGCGCCGGCATCCCAGCATCGTGCTGTGGTGCGGCAACAACGAGGAAGAGACCGCCTGGAAGGACTGGGGCCACCGCCACCGGCTGGCCGAGGCCGATCCCGCGTTCGCGCGGACGGTGTGGGACGGCTACGTGCAGCTGTTCGGCCGCGATCTGCGCGACGTGGTCGCGCGCGAGGCCGGCGACGTGCCGTACTGGTCCAGCTCGCCGAGCAACGATCTCGACGGGAAGGCCAACGACTCGGACAGGGGCGACAAGCACTACTGGGAGGTGTGGGCCGGCTCCAAGCCGGTGGAAGCCTATCTCGACGAGACCCCGCGCTTCATGTCCGAGTTCGGCCTGCAGGCCTGGCCGGTGCGGGCGACCCTCGATGCGGCGATCCCGCGCGCGGAGCAGGGCATCGACGCGCCGGTCACGCGTGCGCACCAGAAGTTCATGGCCGGCGCCGGCAACGAGCGCCTGCTGCACTACATCCGCGCCGGCTACGGCGAGCCGGCGGACTTCGCCGACTTCGTCTATCTGAGCCAGGTGATGCAGGCCGAGGGCGTCGAACTGGCGGCGCTGCACCACCGCGCCAGCCGCCCGCGCACGATGGGCTCGCTGTACTGGCAGCTCAACGACGTCTGGCCCGGCGCCTCGTGGTCGAGCATCGACTGGTACGGCCGCTGGAAGGCGTTGCACTTCCACGCCCGCCGCTTCTTCGCCCCGCTCGCGGCGGCGGCGCTGCGCAAGGACGGCCGCACCGCGCTGACGCTGGTGTCCGATCGCGCCGAGCCGGTCCGGGCGGAATGGACGCTGCGCGTGCTCGACTTCGAGGGCCGCGAGCACCACGCCGGGCGCGGTGCGCTGACGCTGGCGCCGCTGTCGGCGACGCCCGTGGGCGAATGGCGCGACGCCGAGCTGCTGCGCGGCGCCGACCCGGCGCGCACCGCGGCGGTGTTCGAACTGCGGGTCGGCGGCGCGCCGGTATCGCGCCGGGTGGTGTACTTCGGCCCGGCCAAGGCCCTGGCGTTGCCGCGCGACCCCGGCATCCGCGCGCTGTGGCGCCGCGACGGCGACGCGTTCGTGCTGAGCCTGCGCGCGCAGCGCCTGGCGCGCGCGCTGTGGATCGACTTCGACGGCGTCGAGGCGCGGCCCGCGGACAATGCGTTGACCCTGCTGCCGGGCGAGACCGTCGAGCTGCGCGTGCGCGCCGACGCCGATCTCGAGCGCCTGCGCGCCGCGCTTCGGCTGCGCTGGCTGCGCGGCGCCGTCCCCTGACCGTTCCGCTCCCATCGCCGCGGCGACGCCGTGGCGTCCGTACCGAGGTGACCCGATGAAGCTGCGAACCCTTGCCTGCCTGACCGCCATCGCGCTCGCCGCCGGCTGCGCCACCGACCGCGCCGCGACCGATCCGGCTTCGGCTCCGGCCGCCGCGGCGACGCCGGCGCCGCCCGTCGACGAGGCCGAGGCCGCGCGCCTGGCCGCGCGCGTCCGCGAGGAGACCCGGCACGCCTGGCGGGGCTACAAGGCCCATGCCTGGGGCCACGACGCGCTCAAGCCGCTGAGCAAGCGGCCGCACGACTGGTACGCGCACTCGCTGCTGATGACGCCGGTGGACGCGCTGGACACGCTGATCCTGCTCGGCCTGAAGCAGGAGGCGGATGAGGCGCGCGAGCTGATCGCGACGACGCTGTCGTTCGACCACGACATGTACGTGCAGAACTTCGAGGTGACGATCCGCGTGCTCGGCGGCCTGCTGTCGGGCTACCAGATGACCGGCGACGCGCGCCTGCTCGAGCTGGCCGACGAGCTCGGCGCGCGCCTGCTGCCGGTGTTCGATTCGCCCACCGGGCTGCCGTACACCCACGTCAACCTGCGCACCGGGCAGGTGCGCGGCAAGCTCAGCAACCCCGCCGAGACCGGCACGCTGCTGCTGGAGTTCGGCCTGCTCGGCAGGCTGACCGGCAAGCAGGTCTACTACGACAAGGCCAAGCGCGCGCTGGTGGAAACCCACAAGCGCCGCGACCCGGGCACCGGCCTGGTCGGCTCGTGGATCGACGTCGAGACCGGGCAGTGGACCGACCGCAAGGCGCACATCGGCGGCGGCGTCGATTCGTACTACGAGTACCTATACAAGTGCTGGCGCCTGTTCGGCGACGCCGAGTGCAAGGCGATGTGGGAGCAGGACATCGCCGCGGTCAACCGCTACCTGGCCGACGAGGTCCGCGGCGGCGAGCTGTGGTACGGCCACGCCGACATGGGCACCGGCCGGCGCACCGCCACGCGCTACGGCGCGCTCGACGCGTTCATGCCGGCGCTGCTGGCCCTGGGCGGCGACCTCGACCGCGCCAGGCGGCTGCAGGAGTCCGGCCTGAAGATGTGGCGCCTGCACGGCATCGAGCCGGAATCGCTGGACTACGCGAAGATGCAGGTGGCGTCGCCGGGCTACGCGCTGCGCCCGGAAATCGTCGAATCGGCCTACTACCTGCACCGGCTGACCGGCGACCCGAAGTACCGCGCGATGGGCCGCGAATTCTTCGAGGACTTCGTCCGCCACTGCCGCACCGAGGCCGGCTACGCCGCGCTGAAGGACGTGCGGACCAAGGCCAAGGACGACTCGATGGAGAGCTTCCTGTTCGCCGAGACCTTCAAGTACTACTACCTGCTGTTCGCGCCGGAGCAGGCGCTCGACTTCGAGGCGGTGACGTTCAATACCGAGGCGCATCCGCTGCGGCCGGTGAAGGCCCGGGAGGAGTGAGGAGGAACGGGGGACCAGACGGCTCGTTTCCCGTTCCCCGCCACGCGGTGACGCGGTCGCCGGTGCCCGGCATAATCGGTCGATGGACGACACCATCCCGCTGCTGATCGACACCGACCCGGGCGTCGACGACGCCCTCGCGCTGCTGATGGCGTTCGACGACCCGCGCCACCGCGTGGTCGGCCTGACCATCGCCGCCGGCAACGTCGGCCTGCGCCACACCGTCGCCAACGCGCTGAAGCTGTGCGAGGTCGCGGGCCGGGACGTGCCGGTGTTCGCCGGCTGCGCCGGGCCGCTGCTGCATCCGGCGCCGGATGCGGGCTACGTGCACGGCCAGGACGGCTTCGGCGACGTCGGCTACGAGCCGGCCCGGCGCCGCGCCGAGGCCGAGCACGCCGCGCTCGCGATCCTGCGCCTGTCGCACGAGCACGCCGGCCGGCTGCGGCTGGTCGCGCTCGGGCCGCTGACCAACATTGCGCTGGCGCTGAAGCTCGACCCGACCCTGCCGCAGCGCGTGGCGCGCCTGGTGGTGATGGGCGGCGCGGTCACCGGGCACGGCAACATCACCCCGAGCGCCGAGTTCAACGTCTACTTCGATCCGGAAGCGGCGCACATCGTGTTCGAGGCCTTCGCCGCCGACGGCGCGCCCGGCATCGACCTGGCCGACTGGGAGGCGACCCTCGCCCACGGGCTGCGCCACGACGAGGTCGTCGCGTGGCTGCGCGCGGACTCGCCGCGCGCCCGCTTCTACGAACGCATCTCGAGGAAGACCCGCGAATGGTCGGCCGACCGCCGCGGCGCGTACTGGCACTCGGCCGACGGCCTGGCGATGGCCTACGCGCTGCACCCGGACGGCGCGGTGGAGACGGCGGCGCGCCCGGTCTCGGTGGAACTGGAGGGCCGCCACGCGCGCGGCGCCACCGTGGTCGACTGGCAGCGCCAGAGCGGCCGCCCGGACCGGTTCCGGATCCTGCTGCGCTACGACCAGGCGCGGTTCGAGGGCCTGGTCCGCGCCGCGCTGGCCGCGGGCTGAGCGGCCGGGAGGGCGGGGCGCGCGCGACTTGCGCCGGCCCCGGGCGGGCCGCTATACTGCCGCGCTTTCCCCGCATCCCTTTGGTGAGTGCCATGAAGGCCGGCATCCATCCCGAATACCGTGAAGTCGTCTTCCAGGACGTCACCACCGATTTCGCGTTCCTGACCCGCTCGACCCTCTCCAGCAAGGAGACGGTGAAGTGGGAGGACGGCAACGAGTACCCGCTGATCAAGGTCGACATCAGCTCGGCGTCGCACCCGTTCTACACGGGCAAGCACAAGATCGTCGACACCAGCGGCCGCGTCGACAAGTTCCGCAAGCGCTACGCCCAGAAGTGACGCCGCAGCGGCGCTCGCGTCCCGCGCGAGCGCCGGTGCCGGACGGCGGCCCGCCGAGGCGGCGCCGCGATCGTCCCGTTTCGCGAAAAGCCCGCCGCCCGGCGGGCTTTTCGCGTTCCGGCGGTCGGCTGGAGTGGCCGTCGCGCGGCTGCGGACGGCGCCGCCCGCATGGCGGGAACCAGCGTTGCGCGGACGCCGGCAAACGCCGGCCGGCGGCTTTGCCGGCGCGCGCCGCAGGCGCATGCACCGCGCGCCGGAAGCGCCGGCGTGCGCTGCCCGGCGCACGCACCGCGGCCGCGGCGCTTTCGAGCTTCGGCTGCAAGCGCGTGCCGGCCGACTTTGGTCCAACCCTGCGCCGGCGGATGGCTGTGCGATAATCCTTCGACGCGGCGCGCCCGCGAATCCCCGTCCCCACTCGTGCCGCGCGGCTCCGTTCGGCGGCATGCAGACCCGAGGAGTGTTTCGTGTCCGATTCCAGCAAATCCGGCCTCGATCAGGTCACCCTGACCGCCGGCGACAAGACCGTGACCCTGCCGGTCCATCACCCGGTGCTCGGCGCCCCCTGCATCGACATCGGCAAGCTGCCGAAGGAAACCGGCGCCTTCACCTACGACAACGGGTTCACCGCCACCGCCAGCTGCAAGTCGGCGATCACCTACATCGACGGCGACGCCGGCGTGCTGCTGTACCGCGGCTACCCGATCGAGCAGCTGGCCGAGAAGTCGAGCTTCCTCGAGGTCGCCTACCTGCTGATGAACGGCGAGCTGCCGAGCCAGGCCGAGTTCGCCAAGTTCGAGCACGAGGTCACGCATCACACGATGATGCACGAGGCCTTCCGCACCTTCCTGTACGGCTTCCGCCACGACGCCCATCCGATGGCGATGCTGGTCGGCATGCTCGGCTCGATGGCCAGCTTCTACCACAACGATCTCGACCTGGACGACCCGGAGCAGCGCCGCATGGCGGCGATCCGCCTGATCGCCAAGGTGCCGACCATCGCCGCGGCCTGCCACCGCTACTCGATCGGCTGGCCGATCCGCTACCCGAAGAACAGCCTCGAGTACACCACGCGCTTCCTGCACATGATGAAGGAAGTGCCGGCCGAGCCGCTGGAGTTGAACCCGGTCGCCGCGAAGGCGCTGGACCTGCTGTTCATCCTGCACGCCGACCACGAGCAGAACGCCTCGACCTCTACCGTGCGCCTGGTCGGATCGACCGGCGCCAACCCGTACGCCTGCGTCGCCGCCGGCGTGGCCGCGTTGTGGGGCCCCGCGCACGGCGGCGCCAACGAGGCGGTGCTGAAGATGCTCGAGGAGATCGGCCGCCCCGAGAACGTCGGTTCCGCCGTGGCCAAGGCCAAGGACAAGGAGTCCGGCTTCCGCCTGATGGGCTTCGGCCACCGCGTGTACAAGAACTTCGACCCGCGCGCGAAGATCATCCGCGAGATGACCCACAAGGTGCTCGGCGAGCTCGGCATCAACGACCCGCTGCTGGAAGTGGCGATGAAGCTGGAAGAGGCGGCGCTGAAGGACGAGTACTTCATCCAGCGCAAGCTGTACCCGAACGTCGACTTCTACTCCGGCATCATCTACAAGGCGCTCGGCATCCCAGTGGAGATGTTCACGGTGATGTTCGCGATCGCCCGCACCGCCGGCTGGGTCGCGCACTGGCTGGAGCAGCAGAACGATCCGGAGAACAAGATCGGCCGCCCGCGCCAGGTGTACATCGGCGCGGCGCAGCGCGACTACGTCGAGCCCGACAAGCGCTGAGGCCATGCCCGGCGCACGCGCCGAAACCGTCGCGAAGCCGCGGCAGCGCCGCGGCTTCGTCGTTTTCCGCTGGCTGATCTACGCCCTGCTCGCCGCCGACGTGGCGCTGTACGCGCGCTACGGCCGCGTCACCGAGCTGCTCGACACCGCGGCGTGGTTCGTCCTGCTGCTGCTGTTCGAGTGGGAGACCGGCGGCTGGCCGATGCCCTCGCGCGCGCGGGTGCCGGTGCACGCGGTGCGCCTGCTGGCGAGCGCGGCGATCGTGCTGGCCGTGGCCGGCTACGCGCTGGAACGCGAATGGCTGGATTTCGCCAACGAGACGGTGTGGCTGGGCGTGGTGGCGCTGCTGGAGCTGGAGGTGCGGCTGCCGCCGCAGGCGCAGCGCCTGCATCGCTGGCGCAGGCGGGTCGCGGCGGTGCTGTACGCGGCGCTGGTGGCCTTCCTGCTGGCCTGGGCGATCCAGGGCCTGGTCGGCGCGGAACCGCTGCATGCGCTGCTCGACGCCTGGGACGCGCTGCTGTGGCTGGTCGCGTTCGTCGCGATCGAGCTCAACGTGTTCCGCTTCGGCGCCGACGACGCGCCGCGGGCGCGCGTCGCGTGACCCCAGGCCCGCGCGCGGCCCGGTACGCGCGCCGTTGCGTGGCAGGGCGTGGCGGCCGGGTCGGGCGGCCTCACCGGGCCAGCTCGTACAGGTACTCGACGAACGACATCGTCGCGCCGTCGAAGCCCCGCACCTTCGGGTGGGTCGACTCGATCAGGTAGTACTCGTCGGGCGCGTGCGCGCCGCCGCCGTGGCCGAGGCCGAAATGGCCCGCGGCCAGCTTCAGCGGTTCGCCGGTGAAGACGTAGCCGGGGTAGGAGCCGGCGTTGCGCGGCCACAGCAGCGGCTCGATGCCGGCCTTGCGCAGCGTCGCCAGTTGCGCCTGGATCAGCGGCGCGTCGGCCGCGGTTTCGGTCGGGTCGTAGCCGCCGGACACGTTCACCTCGATGTCGCCGAAGCCGCGCTTCGCCAGATGCGCCTTCAGCGCCGCGACCGCGGCGTCCTTGCGCATCCCCGGCACCAGGCGCAGGTCGAGCTTGGCCACCGCCCGGTGCGGGAGCACGGTCTTGCCGCCGGGGCCGGTGTAGCCGCCGACCAGGCCCTCGATGTTGACCGTCGGCTGCGACACCAGCCGTTCGTTCGCCTGCGGCCAGGGCAGGTCGTCGATCCAGCGCTTCACCCCGAGCTGTTGCTTGGTCCGCGCCTCGTCGCGGCGCGCGGCGCCCTGCGCGATCATCGCCCGTTCGGCCGCGCCGAGCGGGCGCGGCTGCGGATAGCCCTCGATCGCGATGGTGTTGCCGTCGTCGCCGACCAGGGTGTCCAGCGCCTTGACCAGGTGCCAGGCCGGGCTGTCGACCATCGCCTTGAGCGAGGAATGGACGTCCTTGCTCGGCCCGCGGCCCCATTTCTCGCCGCTGGCCACCAGTTCCAGTTCGACCACGCCCTTGGCGCCGAGCGACACCGTGACCACGCCTTCGGCGTCCTGCATCGCCGCAGGCATGAACACGCCGACGCTCCTGCGCAGCGCCGCGAGCACCTCCGGCCGGCGCACGATCTGGCCGATGTGCGGCGAGCCGATCTCCTCCTCGCCTTCGGCCACCAGCACCAGGTTCACCGGCGGCTTGCGCCCGGCGCCGCGGATCGCGTGCAGCGCGGCCAGCAGCGCCGCCTGCGGTCCCTTCTGGTTGACCGCGCCGCGTCCGACCAGGACCTTGCCGAGGTCCGGCTTGTCGACGATGCGCGCCTCCAGCGGCGGCGAGCTCCACTCGGCCGGGTCGAACTGCTTGACGTCGTACATGAAATACAGGCCCACCGTCCTGGGCGCTCCGGCGTCGAGCGTGGCGAACACGCCGGGCTTGCCGTCGGTGGGGATGACCTGCACGTGCTGGAAACCGGCCTCGCGCGCGAGCCGCGCCATGTGCCCGGCGCCGGCGGGAAAGCCGCGGTCCTCGGCGGCGATGGCCGGCTGCGCGATCCAGTCGCGCAGCCGCGCGAGGGCCTCGCCGTGGCGCTTGGCGACTTCGGCGCGGATCGGCGCGAGGTCCGCCTCGCCGGCCGCGTGCGCGGGCGCGACCGCGGTGATGGCGATGGCCACGGCCAGCCATGCGCCCGCGGCCCTGCCGGATGAACCCGCGCGCTTCGCGAACATGGACGCTCTCCCTGCCGGGCGGCGCAGGCGCGCCGCGGTGGACGGACGGTGCCGGCCATCTTGCCGCATCCGGCGTACGGCCGCGTGCAGCGGTCGCGGCGGCCCGCGGGCGGGTGTCAGCCGCCGCGCTCGTGCTCGGCGATTTCCTCTTCGACCAGGATCTGCCGCAACTGCGCCGCGCTGGCGCGCTTCATCGGCTTCTCGTCGGTGCTCGACAGCGGCGCCTGGCGCAGCACCGCGCGCGGCAGCACGGTCAGGTCGAAGGTCAGGTCCTCGGCGGCGAACACCCACACCGGGAAGTCGCCGCTGCGCTCGCGATCCAGGCGCAGGCGCCGGCTGCGCGCCTCGGCGGGGATGCCGTGCTGCTCGAGGAAGCGCGCCGCCGCTTCCGGATCGTCGCTGTACAGGTGCAGCGCGACCGGGCTGCGCGCGTCGGCGGTGCCGTCGAGCACCGCGCCGACCAGGCGCGGCTCGAACTCGCCGAAGAACTCCATCGCCCGCAGCGCGGCCTCGCGCCGCTGCCGCAGCGCGGCGGCGTTGCCCGGCTGGAACAGGCGCTGGTACTCGCGCAACGCCTCCTCGATCTCGCGGTTGCGCGGCAGCGAGGCGTCGTCGTGGATGCCGAGCCGTTGCGCGGCCTTGAGCTTGGCCTGGTGGTAGTCGCGGATGCCGCCCTCGGCCATCAGCCGGGCGGCTTCGTGGGCGAGGCGGTGGCGCCGTTCGCGGGTGCGCGTCTGGGCATGGACGTGGGCGTGCTGAGGGGCGTGGCGCATGCGACCTCCCGCGGCGGGCACGAGCACGGCGAGCGGCGTCGCCGGGACCGGCCGGTACGGCCGGCGGAAATCACGCTAGCACGTTTCGCGTCGCGTCCGTGTTGCACGGCGCGGCGGATCCGGCGCGGCGCACGCGGATCGCGCTTCGGTTGCCGAACCGTTCATGCGCCGAGTTCGCCGTGCGCGGCGGCGCGGCTCCGGTGTGCCGGCACGGGCCGCGCGCCGCGGCGCCGCAGCTGCGCACGCGGCAGGCGCCGCCGGGAGGGGAGGGCCGCGACGCGCGTTGCGCTCAGAAGATGTCGAACGCTTCCTCGGCGGGCAACTGCTCCTGCGGGCCGAAGTCCATGTAGCTCTGCATGCGTTCCAGGTCCTCGGCCTTGACCCATTCGGTGATGCCGCCTTCGCCGCCGGGGATCAACGCCCCGTTCGCGGCCACCGCCACCTTGACCATGCCCTCGGGCGGATCGTTCGGCGCCAGCGGCTGGTCCTTCAGCGCCGCGCGCATGTAGTCGATCCAGATCGGCAACGCCGCCTTGCCGCCGTACTCGCGATAGCCCAGCGACTTGAAGTTGTCGCGGCCGACCCAGACCGTAGTGACGAACGGCCCGCCGAAGCCGGAGAACCAGGCGTCGCGGTGGTCGTTGGTGGAGCCGGTCTTGCCGCCGACGTCCTCGCGGCCGAGCACCTTGGCCGCGGTGCCGGTGCCGCGCTTGACCACGTCGCGCAGCATCGACGTGATCTGGTAGGCGATGCGCGCGTCGATCGCGCGCGGCGCCACGGTCGCGTCGCCCGGCGGCAGCGCCGGCGAGGGCCGCGCGTCGGCCTTCGGCGCCTGCGCCTTGGCGTCCTGCGGCTCGCTCCGCGCCGACGGTGCCGGGCCGAAGTCGAAGCCGTCGACCACGGTGTCGACCGGTTGCGCCGTGCCGCCGCTGGTGCCGGCGCAGCTGCGGCAGGCGATCGCCGGCTTCTCCTTGAACACCACCGCGCCGGCGCGGTCCTTGACCTCGTCGATCAGCCACGGCGTGATCCGGTAGCCGCCGTTGGCGAACACCGCGTAGCCGCGCGCCACCGACAGCGGGGTCAGCGACGCGGTGCCCAGCGACATCGACAGGTTCGGCGGCAGCTCGGCCAGGTCGAAGCCGAAGTGGCTGATGTACTTGCGCGCGTAGTCGACGCCGATCGCGTCGAGCAGGCGCACCGAGACCAGGTTGCGCGACTGCACCATCGCCTCGCGCAGGCGCATCGGGCCGGCGAAGTTGCCGGTGTCGTTCTGCGGCCGCCACAGGTGGCCGCGGCGGTCCTTGAACACCACCGGCGCGTCGAGCACGATCGAGGCCGGGTTGTAGCCGCGCTCGAAGGCCGCGGCGTAGACGAACGGCTTGAAGCTTGAACCCGGCTGGCGCCGCGCCTGGGTGGCGCGGTTGAACTTGGCGCCGGCGAAGCTGAAGCCGCCGGACAGCGCGCGCAGCGCGCCGGTCTCGGCGTCGAGCGACACCAGCGCCGCCTGCGCCTGCGGCAGTTGCTCGAGCTTGTACGAGGGCGGCGCGGCCGCCGCCTCGGCCTTCGCCTCGGTCTTCGGCTCGACCCGGCGCACCCGCACCAGGTCGCCGCGCTTGACCAGGCTCGCCGGGCTGCGCCCGCCCCAGCCCTGGTTCGGGCCGAGCGCGATCTCGCTGCCGTCCGCCAATGCGAGGCGCGCCTGGTTGCCGGCGACGCCGAGCACCAGCGCCGGCAGCAGCCCGGCCTGGGCCGGCACGTCGCGCAGGCGCTGCCGCGCCGCGGCGGCGTCCTCGTCGGCCGCCAGGTCGAAATGGCGCTCGGCGCCGTGCCAGCCGTGGCGGCGGTCGTAGGTCATCAAGCCGTCCCGCACCGCCTGGTCGGCGGCGGCCTGCAGCACCGGATCGATGGTGGTGAGGACGTGGTAGCCCTTGGTCAGCGCCTCGTTGCCGAAGCGCGCGATCATTTCCTGCCGCACCATCTCGGCCACGTACGGCGCGTACACCTCGACCGGGCGTTCGTGCGGGGCCGCGTGCATCGGCACCGCCTTGGCCTGCGCCGCCTCGGCCGGGGTGATGAAGCGCAGCTCGGCCATGCGGTCGAGGATGTAGTCGCGGCGCTGCTTGGCGCGCTCGGGGTTGCTGAGCGGATTGCCGCTGGACGGGAACTTCGGGATGCCCGCGAGCGAGGCCATCTCGTCCAGGCTCAGCTCGCCCAGCTTCTTGCCGTAGTAGAACTCGGCCGCGGCGGCGACGCCGTAGGCGCGGTTGCCGAAGAAGCTCTTGTTGAGGTACAGCTCGAAGATCTCGTCCTTGCTCAGTTCGCGCTCCATGCGCATCGCCAGCAGCATCTCGGCGAGCTTGCGCGAATAGCTGTACTCGGAGCTGAGGAAGAACTGGCGCGCGACCTGCTGGGTGATGGTCGAGCCGCCCGGGACGCGCTTGTCGTCGGTGGTCAGCAGCAGCCACACCGCGCGCGCCACGCCTTTGTAGTCCACGCCGTGGTGCTGGTAGAAGCGCGCGTCCTCGATCGCGATGAAGGCCTGCTTCAGCCGCTCCGGTACCTGCTCGATCTCGACCGGGTAGCGGCGGGTCTCGCCGAACAGCGCCATCAGGCGGCCGTCGCGGGCGTACACGTACATCGGTTCCTGCATCTCGACGGTGCGCAGGGTCTCGACGTCGGGCAGCTTCGGCGCCACCAGGTAGTAGAGGGTGCCCAGCGCGATCGCGCCGAGCAGGGCCAGGCCGGCCAGGGCGAACAGCGCCCAGCGCAGCAGACGGCGGAGACGGGGCATCTGAAGCGGATTCCGATTGCGGCGGTAGTGGGCGTGGAGTATAGAGGAGGCCGGGAAACGCCCGGCCGGGGAAGGGCCGACGCGACCGGGAACCGCCACGGTCGCCGTTCAGGGGGAGAAGGTGACGCAGTCGGGCAATTACGAAGGGAAGTGGTTGCCAGCCTGTGTAAACTCCGTTATTTAACGCGGGGTCACACGAAGCGCGCGTAAGCGCCTGTGGCCAGGGGAGAAAAGCGTGGGGATCGTCACAAAAGCCCAGCCGGCGCTCGTCGGCGTGGACATCAGTTCGACTGCCGTCAAACTGCTGCAGCTCTCGCGCTCCGGCAGCCGCTACCGCGTCGAACACTACGCGGTCGAGCCGCTGCCGCCCAACGCCGTGGTCGAGAAGAACATCGTCGAGGTGGAGGCGGTGGGCGAGGCGATCAAGCGCGCGGTGGCGCGCTCGGGCACCCGCGCCAAGTACGCCGCCGCCGCGGTCGCCGGCTCCTCGGTGATCACCAAGGTGATCCCGATGCCGGGCGATCTCGACGAGGACGACCTCGAGGCGCAGGTCGAGCTGGAAGCGGGCAACTACGTGCCCTATCCGATCGAGGAAGTCAGCCACGACTTCGAGGTGCTCGGCCCGATGCCCGGCAGCCCCGACATGCTGCAGGTGCTGCTCGCCGCGACGCGTTCGGAGAACGTCGAGGTGCGCGCCTCGGCGCTGGAGATCGGCGGGCTCACGCCGAAGGTGATGGACGTGGAGGCGTTCGCGCTGGAGAACGCGTTCGCCCTGGTCGCCGACCAGCTCGGCGGCCCGCGCGACGGCCTGGTCGCGCTGGTCGACTCCGGCGCCACCATGACCACCCTCAACGTGCTGCGCAACGGCCGCAGCATCTACGCCCGCGAGCAGGTGTTCGGCGGCAAGCAGCTCACCGACGAGGTGATGCGGCGCTACGGCCTGAGCTACGAGGAGGCGGGGCTGGCCAAGCGCCAGGGCGGGTTGCCGGAAAGCTACGAGCACGAGGTGCTGGAGCCGTTCAAGGAGGCGATGGTCCAGCAGATCAGCCGCCTGCTGCAGTTCTTCTACGCCGGCAGCGAATTCAGCCGCGTCGACCAGATCGTGCTCGCCGGCGGCTGCGCCTCGATCGCCGGCATCGCGGCGATGGTCGAGGAGCAGCTGGGCGTGCCGACCACGATCGCCAATCCGCTCGCCCACATGACCCTGGGGCCGCGCGTGCAGGCGCATGCGCTGGCCCAGGACGCGCCGGCGCTGATGATCGCCTGCGGCCTGGCCCTGAGGAGCTTCGACTGATGGCCCGCATCAACCTGCTCCCCTGGCGCGCCGAACGCCGCAAGCAGCGCCAGAAGGAATTCGCGGTCATGTTCGCCCTGTCCGCGCTGGCCGCGGTGCTGGTGTCGTTCCTGATCGTCAGCTACTACAACGCCCAGATCGACGGCCAGAACGAGCGCAACGCGTTCCTGCAGCGCGAGATCGACGAGGTCAAGAAGAAGAACGAGGAGATCAAGCAGCTGGAGGAGAAGAAGGCCAAGCTGCTGGCGCGCAAGGAAGTGATCGAGAAGCTGCAGGCGAACCGCTCGCAGATGGTGCACCTGTTCGATTCGCTGGTGCGCACCATCCCCGACGGCGCGGTGCTGACCTCGATCAAGCAGGACAGCGAGACCCTGACCCTGGAGGGCCGCGCCCAGTCCAACGCGCGGGTCAGCACCTACCTGCGCAACCTGGAAAGCTCGGGCTGGATGACCAACCCGGACCTGTCGATCATCGAGGCCAAGGGCAACGACAAGGGCCTGCCGTACGAGTTCAAGCTGCAGGTCAAGCTGGCCAACCCGAACGCGCCCAAGGACGAGGACGGCGACGGCATCGCCGATGCGCCGCCGCCCGCCGACGCCGCTGCGTCGGGCGATGCCGCCGCCCCGGCCCCGGGTGCCGCGCCTTCCACCCCCCCGGCGTCGCAGTCGCCGGCTGCGCCGGCTCCCGGTCCCGCCCAGGCGCCCGCCGCGCCGTCCGCTGAACCCGCCACCGGAGCGGCGTCATGAGCAAGAAGAAGGTCAAGCTCAACGAGCTGGATTTCAACAATATCGGCGCCTGGCCGCAGCAGGCCAAGATCGGCCTGTGCGTGATCGTCGGCCTGATCATCGTGTTCCTCGGCTGGTACCTGTTCGTCAGCGACAAGCAGGACGAGCTGGAGGGACTGGAGCGCCGCGAGGCGGAGCTGCGCAAGGAGTTCGAGGACGAGCAGGGCAAGGCCGCGAACCTCGAGCCGCTCAAGCAGCAGCTGGCGCAGATGGAACAGCAACTGCAGCAGATGCTGCGGCAGCTGCCGAGCAAGACCGAGATGCCGGACCTGATCGTCGACATCTCGCAGACCGCGCTCGCCACCGGCATCACCAACGAGCTGTTCCAGCCCGGCCCCGAGCAGCCCAAGGAGTTCTACGCGGAGAAGCCGATCGCGTTGCGCATGGTGGGCACCTACCACCAGTTCGGCGGCTTCGTCAGCGGCGTGGCCTCGCTGCCGCGCGTGGTGATCATGACCATGCACGACATCTCGCTGAAGCCGCGCTCGGGCAACAAGGACGCGACCATCGCGCCGGGCAGCCCGCTGGAGCTGGCCGGCACGGTCAAGACCTACCGCTATCTCGACGAAGAAGAAGTGGCCGAGCAGGAAAAGCAGCAGGCCGAAGCCGCCAAGCAGGGGGGAGGCTGAGATGCGCGCATACCGTGGGAGCCGCGCGCCGGCGGCGTTGGCGCTGGCGCTGCTGCTGGCCGGCTGCGGCCGCGGCGTGACCAGCACGCCGGGCGACACGCCGAACCTGGAGAAGTGGGTCGCGGAGGTCAAGGCGCGTCCGGCGCCGCCGCTCCCGCCGCTGCCGGTGATGCAGCAGTTCGAGACCTTCGAATACAACGCCTACGCCTTGCGCGATCCGTTCAGCAACGCGTTCACCGACGACGGCAGCGGCGGCGGCCCGCGCCCGGACGCGACCCGGCGCAAGCAGCCGCTCGAGCAGTTCCCGCTCGACAGCCTGGACATGGTCGGCACGCTCGGCCGCGGCAGCGGCATGGTCGCGTTGGTGATGGCGCCGGACAAGGTCACGCACCGGGTCCGGCCGGGGACGTACATGGGGCAGAGCGACGGCCGGGTCACGGCCGTGTACGAGGACCGGATCGAGCTGGTCGAACTGGTGCCCGACGGCGCCGGCGGCTGGCTGGAGCGTCCGGCCACGGTTGCGCTTGAAGATCAATGATTCTGGGGGATAGGACGATGACCGTATTCACTGCTACACCCAAGCGGCCCGCCCGGCGCCCCCTGTTGCGCAGCGGGTCGGTGGGCCTGGTGGTCGGCGCGATCGCGGCGTTCGGCGCCGTGCACGCCGCCGCGCCGAGCGCTCCCGCCGCCGCGCCGAGCGCGGTCGCCGCCGCGCCCGGCCAGGACCCGGCCAAGCAGCTGCCGGGCGCGGTCTCGGTCGACAACATCGACTTCAAGCGCGGCAGCGACGGCTCCGGCCGGCTGATCGTCAAGTTCAGCGGCGACGGCGCCGCGCCGGACCTGCGCAACCAGGGCTCCAGCGTGATCGTCGACGTGGGCAACGCGCGCCTGCCCGAGGCGCTGCGCCGGCCGTTGGACGTGGTCGACTTCGCCACGCCGGTGCAGCGCATCGACGCCCGCGCCAGCGGCGCCGGCACCCAGCTGGTGCTCGATACCCGCGGCGAGTTCGAGTCGCTGGCCTACCAGACCGGCCGCGAGTACATCGTCGAGATCGTGCCGCGCACCGGCGCGCCGAGCGGCCGGGCGGTCGGCGCGCCGCAGGGCGGCGCCAAGGGCGCGACGGCGGCGGCCGGCGTCCGCTACAGCGGCCGCCCGGTGACCTTCAACTTCCAGGACGTGCCGGTGCGCACGGTGCTGCAGCTGATCGCCGAGGAGTCCGGCCTCAACGTGGTCGCCGCGGACACGGTGCAGGGCAACGTCACCCTGCGTCTGATCAACGTGCCCTGGGACCAGGCGCTGGACCTGGTGCTGCAGGCCAAGGGCCTGGACAAGCGCCGCAGCGGCAACGTGATCTGGGTGGCGCCGCAGGCCGAGATCGCCAAGTACGAGCAGGACAAGGAGGACGCGCGCATCGCCCTGGACAACCGCGTCGACACCGTCACCGAGTACGTGCAGATCAACTACCACAACGCCGCGCAGATCTACAAGGCGCTGACCGAGGCCAAGGGCATCGGCGGGGGCGGCAACCAGGGCGGGCAGGGCACGTCGAACAACGACGGCGGGTTCCTGTCGCCGCGCGGCCGGCTGGTCGCGGACGAGCGCACCAACACCCTGATGATCAGCGACATTCCCAAGAAGGTCGCGCAGATGAAGGAGCTGATCCGGGTGATCGACAAGCCCGTGGATCAGGTGTTGATCGAGGCGCGGGTGGTGATCGCCACCGAGTCGTTCGCGCGCGAGCTGGGCGCCCGCTTCGGCATCGCCGGCCACAAGGACGGCAAGTATTTCTTCAACGACACGATCGAGAACAACGACGAGACGCGGGGCTCTTTCGTCGAAGCGGTCAATTCCGGCAGTCCGACCTTCGAGCTGAGCAAGGGCGCGATGAGCAATCTGGCGGTGCAGAACCCGGCGGGCTCTCTGGCCTTGCAGATCCTCAACGCCGGTTACGCGCTCGATATCGAGCTGTCGGCGATGCAGCAGGAAGGCCGCGGCGAAGTGATCTCCAACCCGCGCGTGGTCACCAGCAACCAGCGCGAGGCGGTGATCCGCCAGGGCCAGGAGGTCGGCTACGTGACCATCTCGCCGACCCAGGGCAGCACCACCATTCCGATTCCGAACGTGCAGTTCAAGGACGTGCTGCTGGAGCTGAAGGTCACCCCGACCATCACCTACGACGGCCGCGTGTTCCTCAACATGAACGTGAAGAAGGACGAGGTCGAGGGCTATCTCGACACCTCGATCGGCCAGGTGCCGACCATCGCCAAGCGCGAGGTCAATACCGCGGTGCTGGTCGAGGACGGGCAGACCGTCGTGGTCGGCGGCGTCTACGAGTTCCGCGACCGCAACGACATCTCCAAGGTGCCGTTCCTCGGCGACATCCCGTTCCTCGGCAACCTGTTCAAGAAGAAGGGCCGGAACAAGGACAAGGCCGAGCTGCTGATCATGGTCACGCCGAAGGTGATGCGGGTCGCGCAGCGCGGCTGAACCGCCTTGCGCTTCTTCCGGAGAGGGCCCGTTCGGGCCCTCTCCGCGTTTCCGGCCGGCTGCGGCATGAACGAGGCCGCAGCCGACTGAACCGCCGCCGTCCGCATCGGTCAAACTGGCGTCCGCTTTTTCTCATTCCTGCCCGGGACCCCGATGGACAGCCGCAGCGACGATCTGCCCCGCCTGCACGACGCCTTTCGCGCCCTGCGCGACGCGCTGGCCGCCGAGATCGTCGGCCAGGGCGCGCTGATCGAGCGGCTGCTGATCGCGCTGCTCGCCGACGGCCATCTGCTGGTGGAGGGGGCCCCGGGGCTGGCCAAGACCAGCGCGGTGCGCGCGCTGGCGGCGCGGCTGGAGGCCGACTTCGCCCGCGTCCAGTTCACCCCGGACCTGCTGCCGGCCGACCTCACCGGCACCGAGGTGTGGCGGCCGCAGGAGGGCCGCTTCGAGTTCCAGCCGGGGCCGGTCTTCCACCCGATCCTGCTTGCCGACGAGATCAACCGCGCCCCGGCCAAGGTGCAGTCGGCGCTGCTGGAGGCGATGGGCGAGCGCCAGGTCACGGTCGGGCGCGCGACCTACGCGCTGCCGCCGCTGTTCCTGGTGATGGCGACGCAGAACCCGATCGAGCAGGAAGGCACCTTCCCGTTGCCGGAAGCGCAGCTCGACCGGTTCCTGATGCACGTGCGCATCGGTTACCCGCAGGCCGCGGCCGAGGCCGAGATCCTGCGCCTGGCGCGCGAACGCGCGCGCGCCTCGCTGCACGCGCCCGCCGCGCCGCCGGTGCGGATGCCGCAGGCGGACGTGTTCGCGGCGCGCGCCGCGGTGCTGGACCTGCACCTGGCGCCGGCCGTGGAGCGCTACCTGATCGAACTGGTGCTGGCCTCGCGCGAGCCGGCGCGCTACGACGCCGCCCTGGCCCGGCGCATTGCCTGGGGCGCCAGCCCGCGCGGCTCGATCGCGCTGGAGCGCTGCGCGCGCGCGCGCGCCTGGCTGGGCGGCCGCGATTTCGTCACCCCCGACGACGTGCGCGCGGTGGCGCCGGACGTGCTGCGCCATCGCATCCTGCCCAGCTACGAAGCCACCGCCGAGGGCTGGGACGGCGAGCGCCTGGTCGCGGAACTGCTGCAGCGCGTGCCGCTGCCGTGACGTGCCTGGGGGCTTTCTGGCCAGGGGTTTTGCGCGGATGGGCGCGGACGCAACCCCCCTGCCGCGGATGACCGGCGGCGGTCTGCGCGGCGGCCGCCTTCGGCGGCGGCACGCATCGGATTGCGCCGTCCGTGTTCATCCGCGCGAATCACATGGCGAAGAGGACGGGCGATGACCGAATCGCGGCGTAGCGACATCCCGGGTGATGGCGTCCGCCCCACGCTGGCGGAGCTGGTCGCGTTGCGCGGTGCGGTCGCCGGACGGCGCGCCGCGCCGCGCGGCCGCTACGGCGCCAGCGGCCCGGCGCTGTCGCCGCTGCGCGGGCGCGGCATGGAATACGCCGAGTCGCGCGAATACGTGGCCGGCGACGACGCGCGCCACATCGACTGGCGCCTGACCGCGCGCACCGGCCGCGCCCACACCAAGCTGTACCAGGCCGAACGCGAGCGGCTCAGCCTGGTCGTCGCCGACACCGCCGCCGCGCTGTACTTCGGCACGCGCGTGCGGTTCAAGTCGGTGCAGGCGGCGCGCGCCGGCGCGATCGCGGCCTGGGCGGCGGTGCGCGACGGCGACCGCGTCGCCGCGCTGCGCGGCAGCACGAGCGAGGCGCCGGTCACGCCCGCCGCCGGCCCGCGCGGCGCGCTGCGCGTGCTCGATGCGTTGGCCCGGTGGTACGCGCAGCCGCCGCAGGACGACGCCGGGCTCGGCGTCGCGCTCGACCATGCGGCGCGCCTGCTGCGGCCCGGCTCGCGCCTGGTCGTGCTGGCCGATCCGCACAGCGTCGCCGCGCTGCCGGAACGGCGCTGGCCGATGCTGGCGCAGCACCACGAAGTGATCGTGCTGCTGCTGACCGACCCGCTCGAGACCGCCCCGCCGCAGGCGCTGCTGCCGTTCCGCAGCGGCGCGGCGCGGGTGGAACTGGACCTCGGTGCGGCGGCGGTGCGCCAGCGCTGGCGCCAGCGCTTCGCCGCCCCGGTCGAGCGGGCCCTGGCGGGCCTGCCCGCGCGCGGCGTACGAGTCCAGGCGTTGTCCACCGACGCGGCCAGCGAATCCTGGCTGCCGTTGCTCGGCCGCTCCCGGCCGCTGGTGGTGTGATGGGCGCCGCCCTGGTCCTGCGCGACATCCACCAGCCGCCGCCGCCGCCGTGGTGGCCGCCGGCGCCGGGCTGGTGGCTGCTGGCGGCGCTGGTGCTGGCGCTGGCGGCCTGGGGCGCCTGGCGCGGATGGCGGCGGCGCGCACGCCGGCGCGCGCTCGCGGCCTGGTTCGACCGCGCCCTGGCCGAGGCCGGTTCGCCGCCGGCGCAGGTCGCGGCGATCTCGGAACTGTTGCGCCGCGCCGCACGCCGGCGCGACCCGCGCGCCGACCGCCTGCAAGGCGAAGAATGGCTCGCGTTCCTCGACGCGTCGCCGCCCGGCCGCCGCGCTCGGCGGGCGCCGTCGAGCGCGTTCCGCGACGGCCCCGGCCGACTGCTGCTCGACGGCGCCTACCGGCGCGACGTCGATCCGCGCGCGGTCGCGGCGCTGCGCGCGCTGGCGCGGGTGCGCTTCCTGCAGTGGATGGACGCGGCATGAGCGAGTTGCTGCTGGCGCCGTGGACGTGGCTGCGCGAGAGCTTCGCCTGGCCCTGGTGGCTGCTGGCGCTGCCGCTGCCTGGGCTGGTGCGGCGCCTGGCGCCGCCGGCGCGCGCGGGCGGCGCGGCGTTGCGCGTGCCGTACGGGGAAACGCTGGCGGCGCTGGCGCGCGGCGGCGGCCATCGCGGTGCCGGCGGCGGCGTCAGCCCTTGGCTGTGGCTCGCCTGGCTGCTGCTGTGCGTGGCGGCGGCGCGGCCGCAGCAACTGGGCGAGGCGGTGCGGCCGCCGCACGCCGGGCGCGACCTGATGCTGGCGCTGGACCTGTCCGGCAGCATGCGCGAGCCCGACATGGAGCTCGGCGGCCAGGCCGTCGACCGGCTGACCGCGGCCAAGGCGGTGCTGGCGGACTTCCTCGACCGGCGCCGGGGCGATCGCGTCGGCCTGATCGTGTTCGGCCGCCGCGCCTACGCGCTGACGCCGCTGACCCACGATCTGGCCTCGGTGCGCCAGCAACTGGACGACAGCGTGATCGGCCTGGCCGGGCAGGAGACCGCGATCGGCGATGCGATCGCGCTCGCGGTCAAGCGCCTGCGCCGGCAGCCGGCGGAGCAGCGCGTGCTGGTGCTGCTGACCGACGGCGTCAACACCGCGGGCCTGCTCGAGCCGCTCAAGGCCGCCGAACTGGCCCGCGCCGACGGCGTGCGCATCCACACCGTGGCCTTCGGCGGCGAAGGCTCGCTGTCGCTGTTCGGCCTGCGCGTGCCGCTGCCCGGCGCCGGCGACGAGATCGACGAGGCGGCGTTGCAGGCGGTGGCGCGCGCCACCGGCGGGCGCTTCTTCCGCGCCCGCGACACCGCGCAACTGGCGGGCATCTACGCCGAGATCGACCGGATCGAGCCGGTCGCGCGCGCGGGCCAGGCGGTGCGCCCCCGGGTCGAGCGCTACGCCTGGCCGCTCGCGGGGGCGCTCGCCTGCGCGGCGCTCGCGCTGCTGTGGCCGCGGCGGAGGCGCGCATGATGCCCGAGCTCGGACCGCTGCATTTCCTGCGCCCGCATTGGCTGTGGGCGCTGCTGGCCTTGGCGCCGTTGGCCTGGGCCTGGCGCGCGCGGCGCCGCAGCGGCGGGGTCTGGCAGCGGGTGGTCGATCCGCATCTGCTGCCGCATCTGCTCGAACGCGGCGGCGACCGGCGCGCGCGTGCGGCCGGCGCGCTGGCGGCCTTCGCTTGGGTGCTCGCGGTGCTGGCGCTGGCCGGGCCGAGCTGGCGCCAGGACACGCAGCCGCTGTGGCAGGGCGGCACGCCGCTGGTGGTCGCGCTCGATCTGTCCAGCGCGAGCAACGCCGCCGACCTGCCGCCGTCGCGGCTGGCGCAGGCGCGCGCCAAGATCGCCGCGCTGCTGCGCGCGCGCGCCGCCGGCCAGGTGGGCCTGGTCGCCTACGCCGGCGACGCCTTCACCGTCGCGCCGCTCACCGACGATGCCGGCAACGTCGCCCTGTTCCTGGACGCGCTCGCGCCCGAGGTGATGCCGGTGGACGGCCAGCGCGCGGACCGCGCGATCGCGCAGGCGCGGCGGCTGCTGCGCCAGGCCGGGTTCGAGCGCGGCGCGATCCTGTTGCTCACCGACCACGCCGATGCGGCCGCGCGCGGGGCGGCGGCGTCGGCGGCGCGCGCCGGCTATCGCGTCTTCGCGCTCGGCCTGGGCCGCGCCGAGGGCGCGGCCTACCGGCGCGGCGACGGCACGCTGGCGCGGACTCGATTGGACGCGGCCTCGCTGCGCGCGCTCGCCGCGGCCGGCGGCGGCCGCTACGCCGCGATCGCCGGCGACGACGGCGACGGCGACCTGCGCGCGCTCGGCGTGCTGACGCCCGGCGCCGGCGAAGCGATGCCGGGCGGCGAGCGCGGTGGCCGAAGCTGGCGGGACGAAGGCTACTGGTTGCTGCCGCCGCTGCTGCTGCTCGCGCTGTTCGCGTTCCGTCGCGGCGGCGCCGTGGCGGCGCTGCTGCTGTGCCTGTGGCTGCCGTGGCAGCCGGCCCGGGCCGTCGAGCTGTGGCGCCGGCCGGACCAGGCCGCGCATGCGCGCATGGCCGAGGCCGCGCAGGCCTACCGGCGCGGCGACTACGCGCGCGCGGCGGCGCTGTACGCGGGCGTCGGCACCGCCGACGCGCACTACAACCGCGGCAACGCCCTGGCCAAGGCCGGGCGCTACCCGCAGGCCCTCGCCGCCTACGACGAAGCGCTGAAGCGCGCGCCGCGCATGGCCGACGCGCTCGCCAACAAGCGCGCGGTCGAGGCGGCGATGAAGCCGCGCCCGCCGCCGCGCGGCGCCGACGACTCGCAGCGCCCTGGGTCGCAGGGCGGGGGCGATGGCGCGTCGGCCGGCGCGCCGCAGCCGCAAGCCGCGCAGGACCGGCCGTCGCAGCGCCAGGCGCAGCGCTCCCCCGCGGACCGCGCCGAACCAGGCGCGGCGCCGGGGAAAGCGCCCGCGCCGCGGCCGGCCGACGCACGGCGCCAGGCCGCGGCCGACGCCGCCCAGCGCGAACGCATGCAGCGCGCGCTGCAGCGGGCCGGGCGAGGCGCGCCGCGCGACGGCGCGCGCGAGCCGGCGGAGGCGGAGACGCCCGGGCAGCGCGAGCGCCGCCTCGCCAACGAAGCTTGGCTGCGGCGCGTGCCGGACGATCCCGGCGGGCTGCTGCGCGAGAAGTTCCGCATCGAGTACGAGCGTCGCCGCAACGGCGGCACGGAGGAATGAGGACGATGCGTATCGCCGCCGACCGTTCCGCGCCTGTCCGGGCGCGTCCGCTTCGAACCGGCCTGTTCCGGGCCTGCCTGTTCCTGCTGCTCGCGTTGCCGGGCCTGGACGCCTTGGCGCAGGCGCGCGCCTGGCTCGACCGCGATCGCATCCATGCCGGCGAGACCGTCACCCTCAACGTCGAGACCGCCGAGGCCGGCGCCGAGCCCGACTACGCGCCGTTGCAGGCCGGGTTCGAGCTCAGCGCGCGCACCAGCCGCCGCGAGTTCGAACTGGCCAACGGCCGCGCGCGCACGCGCACGCTGTACGCGGTCGCGCTGAAGCCGCGCCGCGCCGGCGCGATCGCGGTGCCGGCGCTGCGCGTGGGCGGCGCGCGCACCGCACCGCTGCTCCTGACCGTCGAACCGGCGCCCGCCGCGGCGCCGGCACGCGCCGGCGAGGACGTGTTCATCGAGAGCGAAGCCGACGACGCCGACCCCTACGTGCAGCAGGCGGTGGGCTGGGTGGTGCGCCTGTATTCGGCCGCGCCGCTGGTCTCCGGCCAGCTCGACCAGCCCGCGCCGGAGGGCGCGACGCTGCAGCGGGTGGGCGACGACGTGCAGTACACGCGCGAGGCCGCCGGCCGCCGTTACCACGTGGTCGAGCGGCGCTTCCTCCTGATTCCCGAGCGCAGCGGGACGCTGGCGGTGCCGGGCGCGCGCTTCGAGGGCCGCGGCACCGGCGGCTTCTTCGACGACCTGTTCGGCGACCGCGGCGGCGAACTGCAGGCGCAGGCGGCGCCGCGCACGCTGCAGGTGCGGCCGATCCCGCAGGATGCGCCGCAGCCCTGGCTGCCACTGCAGGACCTGACGCTGCGCTACCGCGCCGCGCCGCAGGGCCTGCGCGCCGGCGCCGCCGCGGGCCTGACCATCGAGCTGGAAGCCGATGGCGCCACCGCGGCGCAACTGCCCGCGGTCGAATTGCCGCCGATCGACGGTGCGCAGGTGTTCGCCGATCCGCCGCAGGTGGACGAGCGTATCGTCGACGGCCGGCCGCACGCCAAGCTGACCCGGCGCTTCGCCCTGGTGCCCGCGCGCGCGGGCCCGGTGCGGCTGGACGGCCTGCGCCTGCCGTGGTGGGACGTGCGCGCCGGCGCCGCGCGGACGGCCACGCTGCCGCCGCTGCGCTGGCAGGCGGCGCCCGCGGTCTCCGGCCAGGCCGCGGACCGGCCCGCCGCCGCGGTGCCCGAGGCGGCGCCGGACACGGCCGCGCCGGCGCGCGGCGCCGCGGCGCAGGCCTTCGCCGCGCACCGCGGCTGGATCCTGGCGACCCTGGCGTTCGCGGCGCTGTGGCTGTTCACCCTGGTCTGGGGGTTGCACCGCGGCGCACCGGCCGAACCGAAGCCGGCGGGCACGGCGCCGCAGCCCGGATCCGCGCCGCCGCGCCGCGACGCCGCCGCGCTCCGGCGCGTGCTCGACACCGGCGACCTGGGCGAAGTCGCGCAGGCGTTGTGCGCGCTGGCGCAGCCGCCGGCGGCGAGCATCGATGAACTCGTCGCGCGCATCGACGACGCCGGGCAGCGCGACGCGTTGCGGGCGCTGCAGCGCGCCCGCTGGGCCGACGGCGATGCGGCCAACGCGCGCACCTTGCTGCGGCGCGCGTTCGCGCGTCCCCCGCGCTGGCGCGGCGACGGCGATCGCGTGGAGGAGCCGCTGCCGCCGCTGTATCCGCCGCGCTGAGCGTGCGCGGCCGCATGGTCGCAGCGAACGCGCGACGCGCCCGACGCGCTCGCGACCGGGCGTGGAAAACGGGCAAGACGGCGGGGCCGCGGCGATCGCGGCGTTCGCCGCCGGCTCGGCCCGCTACGCCCGCCGCAGCGCGGCATGCGCCGGCGACCTCGCCCCGCGACGACCATGCCCGCCATGCGGGGACGCGGCGCCCTTGCGCCTGGGAATGCGATTTCGGCGCCGCGAGCGCGACCCGTCGGTATGCGGCCGCCGGCAAGCGAAAGCGATCCCTCGCCGCGCCGGCGGCACCGGTCCGACCCGGACGCGCGCGCGTGCCGGCCGAGGCGCCGCGCGCGTCTGCGGCCACCGCGGCCGTCCGGCCGGGTTTGCTAAGCTCCCGCGGTTCGAGACCCGGAGTACGACACGATGACCGAGCCCCGCGCCGCCGCCGGCCACGGCAGGAGCAAGCTGCCGCTGCACTGGAAGATGGCGATCGGCTTCTTCGCCGGCCTGCTGCTCGGCCTGCTCGTGCACTACGGCGTCGGCGCCGACGCCCCCTGGGTACAGCGGTTCACCGCCTACGTCACCCAGCCCGCCGGCACCTTGTTCCTGCGCCTGATCTTCATGCTGGTGCTGCCGCTGCTGTTCTCGGCGCTGGTGATCGGCGTGGCCGAGATGGGCGACGTGCGCGCGCTGGGCCGGATCGGCTGGCGCAGCCTGGGCTACACCGTGGTGGTGTCCGGCATCGCGGTGCTGCTCGGCATCGCGCTGGTGAACTGGCTGCGCCCGGGCGCGGGCATCGACCCGGCGCGTGCGCAGCAGCTGCTCGCCGAGGGCTCCGAGCGCGCCAGCGCGATCGTCGGCAGCGCCGGCAAGCAGCCCGGCGGGGCCGACATGCTGCTGTCGATCGTGCCGGACAACGTGGTCAAGGCCGCGGCCGACAACACCATCCTGGCGGTGATGTTCTTCGCGCTGATGCTCGGCGTCGGCCTGGTGCTGACCCGCAACAACCAGGCCACCGCGACCCTGCAGCGCGGCATCGAGGGCCTGTTCGAGGTGTCGATGACCCTGATCGGCCTGGTCATCCGCCTGGCGCCGTACGCGGTGTTCTGCTTCATGTTCAACCTGGCGGTGCTGTTCGGCTGGGAGCTGCTGCGCAGCCTCGGCGCCTACGTCGGCGTGGTGATGCTGGCGCTGGCGATCCACATGTTCGTGGTCTATTCGCTGGTGCTGAGGTTCGCCGGCGGCTATTCGCCGGCGCGCTTCTTCAGGAACGTGCAGGAAGCGATGGTGATGGCGTTCTCCACCGCCTCGTCCAACGCCACGCTGCCCACCGCGCTGCGCGTGGCCGAGGAAAAGCTCGGCCTGCCGCACAAGGTCTCGCGCTTCGTGCTCACCGTCGGCGCCACCGCCAACCAGAACGGCAGCGCGCTGTTCGAGGGCGTGACCGTGCTGTTCCTGGCGCAGTTCTTCGGCGTGGAGCTGACCCTGGCCCAGCAGCTGACGGTGATGTTCGTCTGCATCCTCGGCGGCGTCGGCACCGCGGGCGTGCCGGCCGGCACCCTGCCGGTGATCGCGCTGATCTGCGGCATGGTCGGCGTGCCGCCGGAGGGCATCGGCCTGATCCTCGGCGTCGACCGCTTCCTCGACATGTGCCGCACCACGGTCAACGTGACCGGCGACCTGGTGCTGGCCACGGCGATCTCGCGCGGCGAGGAGGCTCCGGTCGCCGCGCCGGCGCGGGACTGAGGCGCGCGCGGCCGCGTCTGCGGCGCCGCGGCGGCCGGCGACGGCGCCCGCGGCGCGACAGGGGCGCGCCGGGATGGGACAATAGCGCGCCGCCCGGCCCGTCCGCCCGGCGCGCGCCTTCTCCCGCCGACCCCGCACCCGACTCCATGACGACGCCCAGCCGCCGCGATCTCGCCAACGCCATCCGTTTCCTCGCCATCGACGCGGTGCAGGCCGCCAACTCCGGCCACCCCGGCATGCCGATGGGCATGGCCGACATCGCCGAAGTGCTGTGGAACGACTACCTCCGCCACAACCCGGCGAACCCGAAGTGGTTCGACCGCGACCGCTTCATCCTCTCCAACGGCCACGGCTCGATGCTGCAGTACGCGCTGCTGCACCTGTCCGGCTACCCCCTGCCGATCGAGGAGCTGAAGAACTTCCGCCAGCTCGAGTCGATGACCCCGGGCCACCCGGAGAACTTCATGACCCCGGGCGTGGAGACCACCACCGGTCCGCTCGGCCAGGGCTTCGCCAACGCGGTCGGCATGGCGCTGGCGGAGAAGCTGCTGGCGCAGCGCTACAACAAGCCCGACCTGACCGTCGTCGACCATCGCACCTGGGTGTTCATGGGCGATGGCTGCCTGATGGAGGGCATCTCGCACGAGGCCGCCTCGCTCGCCGGCACCTGGGGCCTGCACAAGCTGGTCGCGTTCTGGGACGACAACCGGATCTCGATCGACGGCGACACCGCCGGCTGGTTCACCGACGACACCCCGGCGCGCTTCGAGGCCTACGGCTGGAACGTGATCCGCGGCGTCGACGGCCACGACAGCGCGTCGATCAAGGCCGCGATCGAGCAGGCCCTGCGCTCGATCGACAAGCCGACCCTGATCTGCTGCCGCACCACGATCGGCTTCGGCTCGCCGAACAAGGCCGGCAAGGAATCCAGCCACGGCGCGCCGCTGGGCAAGGACGAAGTCGCCGCCACCCGCGACGCGCTCGGCTGGCGCCACGGCGCGTTCGAGATTCCCGACGAGATCTACGCCGGCTGGCGCCGCGACGACGGCGCCGCGCGCGAGGCGGAGTGGAATCGCCGGGTCGAGGCCTACGAGCGCCAGTACCCGGAGCTGGCCGCCGAGCTGCGCCGCCGCGTACGCGGCGAGCTGCCGGCGGACTTCGCCGCCGCCGCGCAGGCCTACATCGACAAGCTGCAGGCCGAGGGCCCGGCCGTCGCCTCGCGCAAGGCGTCGCAGATGGCGATCGAGACCTTCGCGCCGCTGCTGCCGGAGCTGGTCGGCGGCTCGGCCGACCTCGCCCACTCCAACCTGACCCTGTGGAAGGCCAGCAAGTCGGTCGCCAGCGACGATCCGGACGCCAACTACGTCTACTACGGCGTGCGCGAGTTCGCGATGACCGCGATCAGCAACGGCCTAGCGCTGCACGGCGGCTTCATCCCGTTCGACGCCACCTTCCTGGTGTTCAGCGACTACGCCCGCAACGCGGTGCGCATGAGCGCGCTGATGAACGCGCACGCGATCCACGTCTACACCCACGACTCGATCGGCCTCGGCGAGGACGGCCCGACCCACCAGCCGGTCGAGCACCTGGCCTCGCTGCGCTACATCCCGCACAACGACGTGTGGCGCCCGTGCGACGCGGTCGAGTCGGCGGTGGCGTGGAAGGCGGCGATCGAACGCCGCGACGGTCCCAGCTGCCTGGTGTTCTCGCGCCAGAACCTGCCCCACCAGCCGCGCGACGCGCGGCAGCTGGCGGACGTCGCCCGCGGCGGCTACGTGCTGCGCGACAGCGCCGGCACGCCGGAGATCATCCTGATCGCGACCGGTTCGGAGGTCGGCCTGGCGATGCAGGCCGCCGAGCGCCTGGGCGACAAGGCACGGGTGGTGTCGATGCCGTCCACCGACGTGTTCGATCGCCAGGACGCCGCCTACCGCGAGTCGGTGCTGCCCAAGGCCTGCCGCAAGCGCGTGGCGATCGAGGCCGGGGTGAGCGACTTCTGGCGCAAGTACGTGGGCCTCGACGGCGCGGTGGTGGGCATCGACCGCTTCGGCGCCTCGGCGCCGGCGGAGAAGCTGTTCCCGCACTTCGGCTTCACCGTCGAGCGCGTGGTCGCGGTGGCCCGGGCGCTCGACTGACCCGGGCGACGCCGGCGGCGGGCGCAGCGCGTTCCGCCGCCGGCGCGTCCCGCTCCGCGTCCCGGCGCCAGCCCGGTTTATGCGCGGGCGCATGCGGAGCGGGGAATCGAGGCGCAAGATCGGCCGCGGCCCGCCGACCGCGCGGCGATGCCTGCCCGGCTTCATTCCTGCGTTCGTTCCGTGCCGGCTCGCCGGCCGCGGCCGAAAGGACGTGCGCGGTGCCGCGGCGGCGCTCAGGCGGTCGCGCGCAGGCCCAGCGCCAGCAGCCGCGCTTGCAGGCGTTCGCCCAGGCCGCGCGGCGCGTCCAGCGCCATGCGCCGCATCGCTTCGCCGTCGGCCGTGGCGCCCGGGGCGAGCGCGCGCAACGCGGTGCGCAGCTTGCCGCCGCGCGTGGCGGTGTTCGCCTTCAGCCAGGCCAGCGCCTTGACCAGGCGCTGCTCGACCTCGGTGAAGTCGCTGCCGAGCGGGTAGTCGGGCAGGGTGCCGTCGCGGCGCAGCGGCGCCAGCGCGGCGCGCAGCCGCGCCGGGGTGTTGCCCGCCGCTTGCGCCGGCAGGGCGAAATCGCGGCGCAGCTTGCGGTGGCGCTGCGCGGTCTCGATCAACCCGGCCTGGAAGCGCGCGTCGGCGATCGCCGCCATCGCCGCGATGCAATCCTCGTCGTTGCGCCCGCGCAGGTCGGCGATGCCGTATTCGCTGACGTAGACGTCGCGCAGGTGGCGCGGGATGGTCGTGTGGCCGTAGTTCCAGACGATGTTCGAGGTGGTGCGGCCGCCGGCGTCGCGGCTCGCCCGCAGCATCAGCACCGAGCGCGCGTCTGGCAGGGCGTGCGCCATCGCCACGAAGTTGTACTGGCCGCCGACGCCGGACACCACGCGCCCGTCCTCGAGCGCGTCGGACACCGCCGCGCCGAGCGCGGTCGCCATCATGCAGGTGTTGAAGAAGCGCGCGCGGCGGCGCTGCAGGCGCTCGAGGACCTCGTGGCCGCCGTAGAGCTCGTTCACCTCGCCGACGCGCTTCATGCCGATCGCGCGCCGCGTTCCGGCCGGCAGCTCGCGCAGCCAGCGGTAGAACTCGGGCGACCCCAGATAGAACGCGCCGTGCAGGAACTCGCCCTCGCGCTCCAGGCGTTCGCGGTCCGCGGCGTCGGCGCTGCCGTCGGCGAGACGGCGCATCAGCGCCTCGTCGTCGACCACCTTGCGCCGGATCACGCCGACCTCGACCAGGCGGCGGAAGCCCTCGTTGAGCATCTCGCTGCAGCCGTACAGGCCCTCGGCGAACGGCGCCAGCGCGGGATCGTCCGCGGCCGGCGCGCCGAGCGCGCGCAGCACCCGGCGATAGGCGGCGTTGTCGCGGTGGCGCAGCGCCAGCGCATGGCACAGCGCGTCGGCCAGCGCGCCGATGCCGATCTGCAGGGTGCCGCCGTCGGCGACCAGCGTGCTGGCATGGAAGCCGATCGCGTAGTCGGCGTCGCTGACCGGCTGCCGCGGCAGGCCGAACAGCTTCGGATACGGGCCCGGCGGCGTCACCACGGCATCGAAGAAGTCGGCGTCGACCGCGGCGCTGCCGTCGAGCCAGGGCAGTTCCGGATCGACCTCGGCGATCAGCAGCGGCCGCGGCTTGCCGGCGGCGGCCAGCGCGTCGACGGCGTCCAAGGTCAGGTCGGTGTTGCACGACAGCGACAGCCGCGGCGCGCGGCCGGGCGGCGGCTCCGGCTCGCGCGCGACCTTCTGCACGATGGCGTTGAGGCCGCGCCCGGCCAACGCGCGCGCGACGTGGGTGTAGTTGAGGCTGGCGTAGTGCCGCTGCGCCTGGCCGGAGCCGAGCAGCGCGCCGGACTGCAGGTAGAACTCCTCGACCACGACGTGCGCCGGCAACGCGTCGCGCTTGAGCGCTTGCACGTAGGCCAGGCGCGGGAAGTCCTCGCCGAAGTGGCGGCGTACGAACGGATCGAGGAAGCGCGCCTCCAGCCCGCGGCCCGCGCCCGGCGGATCCAGCGACAGCGCGGTGTACAGATGCAGCGGCCGCGCCGGCTCGCGCTCGACCCGCGCGTACAGCGCGTTGAGCAGCCGGTGCGGCTTGCCCAGGCCGAGCGGCGCGCCGACGTGCAGCGGCCCGGGGATGCGTTGGAGAAGGAAGTCGACGGCGG
Organism: Vulcaniibacterium tengchongense; assembly: GCF_003814555.1. Lineage (GTDB taxonomy): Bacteria > Pseudomonadota > Gammaproteobacteria > Xanthomonadales > Xanthomonadaceae > Vulcaniibacterium > Vulcaniibacterium tengchongense. The sequence continues at coordinate 30,443 of NZ_RKQN01000006.1, read as the reverse complement.
CGTCGAGCGAGTCCAGCTGCAGGGGCGTCGGCATGGCGCCAGTATCGCACCGCCGGCGGACGGCGCTTGACGGCGTCGTTTACATGTGTAATCTGGGGAAAAGTTTACGGGTGTAAACGATGCAGATCAGCCAAGCCGAATCGGCAGTGATGGAGGTGCTCTGGCAACGCCAGCCGCTGAGCGCGGAGGACGTGGTCGCGGCGCTGGCGGGAAGCCGGCAGTGGCAGGAGGCCACGGTCAAGACCTTGCTCAACCGCCTGCTGAAAAAGGGCGCGATCGCCGCGCGCAAGGCCGGGCGGCGCTATCTCTATTCGCCGGTGCTGCGCCGCGAGGACTGGGTGCTGGACGAGAGCCAGGGCCTGCTGCAGCGCCTGTTCGATGGACGGGTCGCGCCGCTGGTGGCGCACTTCAGCCGCCACCGCAAGCTCGGCCGCAAGGACATCGCCGAGCTGCGCCGGCTGCTCGAGGAACTCGACGATGAGCGCCGCTGAAGCGCTGGCGACGTTGCTGGAATCCGCCGCCGCCGCGAGCGCGGCGACCCTGCTCGCACTGGCGCTGCGGCGGCCGTTGCGGCGGGCGTTCGGCGCGGAAGTCGCGTACGCGGCATGGGCGCTGGTGCCGCTCGCGGCCTGGGCCGTGCTGTTGCCGACGGCGGCTGCGCCGCTGCCGTCCGCCGCCGCGTCGCTGCGGTTCGGGGCGGTGCCGGCCGTGCCGGAGAGCGGCACCGCGCCGGCGCTGTGCGCCGTCTGACTGTCCGGCGCGCTCGCCTGCATGGCCTGGTTCGGCGCGCAGCAATACCGCTTCCGCCGCGGACTGGGCCGGTTGCGGGCGCGCGCGGACGGCAGCTGGCAATCGGCCTCCTGCGCCGGCCTGCCGGCGACCTTGGGGCTGTGGCGGCCGCGGATCGTGGTGCCGGCCGGTTTCGACCGCTATGACGCCGCGCAGCGCGCGGTGATGCTGGCGCACGAGCGCGGCCACATCGCGCGCGGCGATCCTTGCGCCAACGCCGTCGCCGCCGCGCTGCGCTGCCTGTTCTGGTTCGACCCGCTGCTGCACTTCGCCGCGCGCCATTTCCGTCACGACCAGGAGCTGGCCTGCGACCAGCGCGTGGTCGCCCGCCATCCGCAGCATCGCCGCGCCTATGGCGAAGCGATGCTGCAGATCCAGCTCGCGGCGCAACCGCTGCCGCTGGGATGCCACTGGGGCTACAGCCATCCGCTCAAGCAGAGAATCGAAATGCTGAAACGACCCACTCCCACGGTTGCCCGCCGGTTCGGCGGCGGCCTCCTGGTCGCCGCCTGCGTCGGTTGCGCCAGCTTCGCCGCCTGGGCGCTGCAGCCGGCGCCATCGCCCATGAATCCCACGTCCGAGGCCTCGCTGCCGGCGCCCAAGTACCCGGCCGACGCGCTCGCCGCCAAGGTCAGCGGCAAGGTGGTGCTGCTGATCGATCTGGATGCGAACGGCGTGCCGACCCAGGTCCAGGTCGAGCGCTCGGAACCCGCGGGCGTGTTCGACGCGGCGGCGGTTTCGGCGGCGCGGCAGTGGCGCTTCGAGCCGAGCCGCGAGAACGGGCGGGCGGTGCCGGGGCGCGTGCGCGTGCCGGTGACCTTCGAGGCGCGCGGCCAACCGGGGGCACCGGCCGGCGGCAGCGGCATGGCCCGGGCGCTGCCGACCCCGGCCGCGGTCGCGGGCTGACCCGGTCGTGCCCATGCCAGGCGCGAAGCCGCGGCCGTGCGCCTTCGCGCCTGGCGACGCCGGTCGCCGCGCGGCGGCCGCGGGCGCCCGGAACGCGGCTCAGCCGACGGCGTGCACCTCGTCGGCGATGCGCCGCACTTCCTCGGGGTAGTGGCTGACGTAGATCATCGGCAGCGCGGTCTCGTCGCGGACCCGCTGCAGGTAGGGCAGCAGTTCGTCGCGGCGGTCCATGTCCAGCATCGACAGCGGCTCGTCGAGCAGCAGGATGCGCGGCTGCGACAGCAGGGCGCGGCCGATCGCCACCCGCTGGGTCTCGCCGCCGGACAGGCCAGAAACCGCGCGCGGCAGCAGCGCACCGATGCCGAGCAGTTCGACGATCGCGTCGAACTCGAAGCGCGGATGCGGCTCGCCGCGCGCCGGCCGGTGGCCGTAGAGCAGGTTGCCGCGCACGTCGAGGTGCGGGAACAGGCGGCCGTCCTGGAACACGTAGCCGATCCGCCGCCGGTGCGCGGGCTCGTCGATCCCGCCCGCGCTGTCGAACAGGCAGCGGCCCCCGATCTCGATGCGTCCGCGCTGCGGCCGCAGCAGTCCGGCGATCGCGTGCAGCACCGAAGTCTTGCCGGCGCCGGAAGCGCCGACCAGGGCGATCACCCGGCGCGCGCTGCGGATGCGCACGCTGCGTTGGAACTCGCCGCGGCGCAGGACGAAATCCAGCAGGAAGGCCGGCGCGGGGTGTTCGCTCATGCGCGTCCCTCGCGCTGGCGTTGCACCAGCCATTCCGACGCCAGCACCGCGGCGAACGACAGCGCCACCGCCACGGCGGTCAGCCGCCACAGCCCGGATTCGGCGCCGGGCACCTGCAGCAGGCCGTAGATCGCCGACGACAGCGTCTGCGTCTCGCCGGGGATGTTGGAGACGAAGGTGATGGTCGCGCCGAACTCGCCCAGCGCCTTGGCGAAGGCCAGCACCGCGCCGGCGACCACGCCGGGCCAGGCCAGGGGCAGGGTGATGCCGAGGAACACCCGCCACGGCGCCTTGCCGAGCGTCGCCGCCGCCTGCTCCAGGCGCCGGTCGACCGCCTCGATCGACAGCCGGATCGCGCGCACCATCAGCGGGAAGCCCATGATCGCGCTGGCCAGCGCGGCGCCGGTCCAGCGGAACGCGAACGACACGCCGAACCCGTCCGCCAGCAGCCGCCCCAGCGGCCCCTGCGCCCCGAACAGGATCAGCAGCACGTAGCCGGTGACCACCGGCGGCAGCACCAGCGGCAGGTGCAGCAACGCATCGAGCAGCAGCTTGCCGGGGAAGCGCGTGCGCGCCAGCAGCCAGCCGGTGGCGACGCCGAGCGGCAGGCTGCACAGCGTCGCCGCGGTCGCCACCTTCAGGCTCAGCGCGATCGCGGTCAGCTCGGCCGGGCTGAAGTCGAACATGCGGCCTCAGCGCAGGACCGCGAAGCCGTGGCGGCGGAAGATCGCCGCCGCCTGCGGCCCGGCCAGCCAGCGCAGGAACGCCGCGGCCTGCGGGTGCGCGCTCGCCCGCACCCGGGCGACCGGATAGACGATCGGCGGATGGCTGCCGGGCGGAAACCTCGCCAGCACCCTGACCGCCGGTTCGGCGCGCGCGTCGCTGGCGTAGACCGCGCCCAGCGGCGCCTCGCCGCGCGCCACCAGCATCAGCGCCGCGCGCACGTTCTCGGCCTCGACCACGCGCGGGCGCAACGCGCGCCACATGCCCAGCGATTCGAAGCCGGCGCGCGCGTACTTGCCGGCCGGCACGCTGGCGGTCAGCGCCAGTGCCAGGCGGCCGCGCTCGCCGAGCAGCGGGCGCAGGTCGGTGCCGCGGGCGAGCGCCAGCGGCGCGGCGCGGCTGCGCGCCGGCGCGACCAGCACCAGCGCGTTGCCGAGCAGGTCGCGACGGCTGGCCGGGTCGATCAGGCCGCGCCGCTGCAGGTAGTCCATCCAGTCGCGGTCGGCGGAGAGGAACAGGTCCGCCGGCGCGCCCTGCGCGATCTGCCGCGCCAGCGCCGGACTGCCGGCATAGGACACGCGCAGCGCCTGCCCGGTGCGTGCGCGATAGGCGAGGGCGGCCTCGTCCAGCGCGTCCTTGAGGCTGGCGGCGGCGAACACGGTCAGCGGCGCGGCGACTCCCGGCATCGCCACCAGGCACAGGGCGAGGACGAGCGCCGAGCGCGCGGCGAGGCGGCGGAGGACGTGCATACGGATGCATCGCGAAGCTGAATCGCGACGAGGGTAGCGCGAAAGCCGGTATGCGACGACGTCCCTCGCTCAGTTCATGGGGATCGCCTTTCGGGAAAGAGGGATCGGATCGAGCCGCTCGACGACCACGTGCCGCTGCGCCCCGGTCCTGTTCGCCGTGGGCCGCGATCGCCAAGGGCGGGATGCGCGGCGACGTGCGTTCACGTCGCCCTCGCGAAGCGAACGGGTTCATCTTCGCTCAGCCACGGTTCACGGCGTCTTGATCGCGCGCTCGATAGCTTGGATCCCACAGTCAGGCGTCGCAGGTCTCGGCCTGAACCACTCGATTGGTCCCGAACGGGGCGCGTGTCGCGGTCGCGAGCGCGTCGGGCGTTCGTGCCCGCGTCGCTCGACTCTCCCCCACTCCCCGGGTCCGATCATGGCCGCCGTCGCTCTCAGGCGTCTCGACGCCGATTCCCCTTCCGCCGAGTTCGGGCCCACGCGCAAGCGCCTGCCCCTGCGCGACGCGCGCGGGCGGTTCCTGCCGAAACCGCCGGGACGGCGGCCGGCGCCGCGGCGCGATGTGCTGTTCGTGACCTCGGAGATGTCCGACTTCCTCAAGACCGGCGGCCTGGGCGACGTCGCCGCCGCCCTGCCGCGCGCGCTGCAAGGCGGTTGCGACGCGCGCGTGCTGATCCCGGGCTATCCCGCGGTGCTGCGCCGGCTGGGCGAACCGCGCGTGGTCGGCCGCGTGCGCGCCCATGCCGGGCTGCCGGAATGCGCGATCGGCCGCGCGGCGTTGCCGGACGGGCTGCCCGTCTACGTGCTGGTGAACCCGGCGTTGTTCGAGCGCGACGGCTCGCCCTACGTGGCACCGGACGGCAGCGACTGGAGCGACAACGCGATCCGCTTCGCGACCCTGGCGCACGCCGCGGCCGAGATCGCCGCCGGCCGCGCCGGGCTGGGCTGGCGCCCGCAACTGCTGCACCTGAACGACTGGCCGGGCGCGCTCGCCGCGGCGTACGTAAGCTGGCGCGGCGGCGACACGCCGTCGCTGCTGACCATCCACAACCTCGCCTACCAGGGCCTGTTCCCGGCCGGGGCCGCGGCCGCGCTGGGCGTGCCCAAGACCGCGCTGGCGGACCTGGAGTTCCACGGCCAGCTGTCGTTCCTGCGCGGCGGCATCGTCCATGCCGCGCACGTCAACACGGTCAGCGCCAGCTATGCGCGGCAGATCACCGAGCCGGCGCACGGCTGCGGGCTGGACCGGCTGCTGGCGCGCTGCGCCGCGACCGGCCGGCTCAGCGGCATCCTCAACGGCATCGACGCCAGCTGGGACCCGCGCACAGACCCGCACCTGCACGCCCACTTCGCCGCCGGCGACTGGCAGGGCAAGCGCGCCAACGCGCGCCAGGTGCGGCGCGAGTTCGGCCTGCCGGACGCGACCGGGCCGCTGTTCGCGCTGGTGTCGCGGCTGGTCCACCAGAAGGGCGTCGATCTCATCTGCGAGGTGGCGCCGCAGATCGTCGCCGCCGGCGGCCAGGTGGTCGCCATCGGGACCGGCGAGCCGCGCCTGGAGCGCGAAGTGGCCGCGCTGGCGCGGCGCTTCCCCGGCCGCGTCGGCGCCCACATCGGCTTCGAGGAAGGCCTGGCGCGGCGCATGTTCGCCGGTTCGGACTTCCTGCTGATGCCGTCGCGCTTCGAACCATGCGGGCTCAGCCAGATGTACGCGCAGCGCTTCGCCAGCCTGCCGATCGTGCATGCGACCGGCGGCCTGATCGACACCGTCGAGGACGGCGTCACCGGCTTCCAGTGCCGCGAGGCCACCGCCGACGCGTTGCGCCGCGGCGTGCAGCGCGCGTTCCGGGTGTACCGCCTGCCGGGGCTGCTCGACGCGATGCGGCGCGCGGCGATGCGCGCGCCGGCCGGCTGGGACGCGGCGGCGCGCCAATACCAGGCGCATTACGACCGGATGCTCGCGGCCGCCGCGATGCGGCCGGCGGTCGCCGCATGAGCGAGCGCGCGGCGCGGCCGGGCGAATCCGTAGGCGAGAGGCAGGACGCGGTGCAGGACGGTGACGGACACCCCGACGGGGCGCACTGGCAGGCGGTGGCCGACGGCCGCTGCGACGCGCCGTTCGCCTGGCTGGGGCCGCACGCGACCGCGCAGGGCGAGGCGGTCGTGCGGGCGTTCCTGCCCGGCGCGCGCGCGCTCGGGATCGTCGATGCCGAAGGCGCCACGCTGGCGCGCGCGCGGCGCGTGCACGACGCCGGCGGCTTCGAGGCGCGACTGCCGGCGCGCGTGCCGTACCGGCTGGAGATCGAGTGGCCGGACGCGGCGGAGACCGTGGAGGACGCCTACGCGTTCGGGCCGGTGCTGGCCGAGGAATGGCTGCGGGGCATCGTCGCCGGCGACGGCGAGTCGGCGCGCCGGGCGCTGGGCGCGCACCGCATGGCGCTGGACGGCGTGCCCGGGGTGCGCTTCGCGGTGTGGGCGCCGAACGCGCGTTGCGTCTCGGTGGTCGGCGACTTCAACGGCTGGGACGGGCGCCGCCATCCGATGCGGCTGCGGCACACGGCGGGCGTGTGGGAGCTCTTCCTGCCGCGCGTGCCGGCCGGCGCGCGCTACAAGTACGAGATCGTCGCCGCCGACGGCGGCCGCCTGCCGCAGAAGGCCGACCCGGTGGCGCGGCAGGCCGAATGCCCGCCGGCCACCGCGTCGGTGGTGCCGGAGCACGAAACCTTCGCCTGGCGCGACGAGGACTGGATGCGTCGCCGCGCGCAGCGCGCGGTCGACCGCGAGCCGATGTCGATCTACGAGGTGCACGCCGGTTCCTGGCGCCGCCACGGCGACGGCCGCCCGCTGGACTGGGACGAACTGGCGGCGCAGCTGATCCCGTACGTGCGCGAGCTCGGCTTCACCCACGTCGAGCTGCTGCCGGTGACCGAACATCCGTTCGGCGGCTCCTGGGGCTACCAGCCGCTGGGCATGTACGCGCCGACCGCGCGCCACGGCACCCCGGACGGCTTCGCCCGCTTCGTCGACGCCTGCCACCGCGCGCAGATCGGCGTGATCCTGGACTGGGTCAGCGCGCACTTCCCCGGCGACGTGCACGGCCTGCAGCGCTTCGACGGCACCGCGCTGTACGAGCACGAGGACCCGCGCGAAGGCTTCCACCGCGACTGGCACACGCTGATCTACAACTACGGCCGCCACGAGGTGTCCGCCTACCTGATCGGCAGCGCGCTGGAGTGGATCGACAAGTTCCACATCGACGGCCTGCGCGTGGACGCGGTCGCTTCGATGCTGTACCGCGACTACAGCCGCGCCGAGGGCGAGTGGATCCCGAACGCGCACGGCGGCCGCGAGAACCTCGAGGCGATCGGGTTCCTGCGCCGGCTCAACGGCGAGATCGCCGCGCGCTTCCCCGGCGTGCTGACCATCGCCGAGGAATCCACCGCCTGGCCGGGCGTCACCGCGCCGCCCGAGCACGGCGGCCTGGGCTTCAGCCACAAGTGGAACATGGGCTGGATGCACGACACGCTCAGCTATCTGGGGCGCGACCCGATCCACCGCCGCCACCACCACAGCGAGATGACCTTCGGCCTGGTCTACGCGTTCTCGGAGCGCTTCGTGCTGCCGCTGTCGCACGACGAGGTGGTGCACGGCAAGGGCGCGCTGCTGGCGAAGATGCCGGGCGACGACTGGCAGCGCTTCGCCAACCTGCGCGCCTACTACGGCTTCATGTGGGCGCATCCCGGGCGCAAGCTGCTGTTCATGGGCGGCGAGTTCGGCCAATGGCAGGAGTGGAACCACGACGCCGCCCTGGACTGGGCCGCGCTCGGCCTGGACCACCACCGCGGCCTGCAGCGCCTGGTCGGCGACCTCAACCGCACCCTGCGCGCGCAGCCGGCCTTGCACCGCGCCGACCACACCCCGCTGGGGTTCGACTGGAGCGTCGGCGACGACTACGAGAACAGCGTGTTCGCGTTCGTGCGCTACGACAGCGAAGGCGACGCGCCGCCGGTGCTGGCGGTGAGCAACTTCACGCCGGTGCCGCGCCACGACTACCGCGTCGGGGTGCCGCGGCCCGGGCGCTGGCGCGAGATCCTCAACAGCGACAGCGCCCACTACGGCGGCGGCAACCTCGGCAATGCCGGCGCCGTGTCCGCCGAGCCGGTGGCGCTGCACGGGCACGCGCAGTCGCTGCGCCTGACCCTGCCGCCGCTGGCGACGATCTGGCTGGTCGCGGAGGGCCGATGAGCGCGGCAGGCGCGGCAACGGATGCGGCGTGGCTGGGCGCGGTGCCGCTGGACGACGGGCGGGTGCGGTTCCGGCTCTGGGCGCCGGACGCGGACGCGGTCGAGCTCGAACTCGGCGGGCGGCGCATCGCGATGGCGCGCGAGCCCGACGGCGCGTTCGTCGTGGCCGCGGCGGCGGGCGCGGGCGCGCGCTACCGCTACCGCATCGACGGCGCCGACGCGGTGCCGGACCCGGCCTCGCGCTGGCAGCCCGACGGCGTCGACGGCCCCAGCGCGGTGCACGACCCGCGCGCCTACGCCTGGCGGCACGCGCGTTGGCACGGCCGTCCCTGGCGCGAGGCGGTGCTGTACGAGCTGCACGTCGGCGCCTGCGGCGGCTACCACGGCGTGCGCGCGCAGCTGCCGCGGCTGGCCGAGCTCGGCGTCACCGCGATCGAGCTGATGCCGGTGGCCGAGTTCGCCGGTCGGCGCAATTGGGGCTACGACGGCGTGCTGCCGTACGCGCCGGCTTCGGCCTACGGCGCGCCGGACGAACTCAAGGCGCTGGTCGACGAGGCGCACGGGCTCGGCCTGATGGTGCTGCTGGACGTGGTCTACAACCACTTCGGCCCGGCTGGGAACCATCTCGCCCGCTACGCGAGCGGCTTCTTCCGCGACGACCGCGCCTCGCCCTGGGGCCCGGCGATCGACTTCCGCCGCGCCCAGGTGCGGCGGTTCTTCGTCGACAACGCGCTGATGTGGCTGCGCGAGTACCGCTTCGACGGCCTGCGCCTGGACGCGGTGCACGCGATCGAGCCGCCCGGCTTCCTCGACGAACTGCGCGAGGCGATCGCCGTGGCGACTCCGGCCGGGCGCCACGTGCATCTGGTGCTGGAGAACGAGCGCAACCAGGCTTCGCTGCTGGCGCGCGGCTACACCGCGCAGTGGAACGACGACTTCCACAACGCGCTGCACGTGCTGCTCACCGGCGAGGACGAGGGCTACTACGCGCACTACGCGGACGATCCCGCGGGCAAGCTGGCGCGGGTGCTCGGCGAGGGCTTCGCGTTCCAGGGCGAGCCGGACCGCGACGGCAGGCGCCGCGGCGAGCCCAGCGGCATGCTGCCGCCGTCGAAGTTCGTGGTCTTCGCGCAGAACCACGACCAGATCGGCAACCGCGCCGGTGGCGAGCGGTTGATCTGCCTGGTGCCGGAGCCGGCGCTGCGCGCCGCGCTGGCGCTGACCGCGCTGACCCCGATGATCCCGCTGTTCTTCATGGGCGAGCCGTGGGGCTGCCGGGCGCCGTTCCTGTTCTTCACCGACTTCGGGCCGCCGCTGGACGCGCAGGTGCGCGAAGGCCGCCGGCGCGAGTTCGCCCGCTTCGCCGCGTTCGCCGACGAGCGGCGGCGGGCGGCGATCCCGGACCCGAACGCGCCGGAGACCTTCGCCGCGTCGGTCGCCGACATCGCCGATGCCGGGAACGGCGAGGGCGCGGCCTGGTGGGCCTGGTTCCGGGCGCTGCTGGAAACGCGGCGGCGGCAGTTGCAGCCGTGGATCGACCAGGCGCGTCCGCGGGGGGCGCGCAAGCTCGGGCCGAAGGCGGTGCAGGCGGCGTGGGCCCTGGGCGGGCGCACGCTGCGCGTGGCGGCCAACTTCGGCGATGCGCCGGTCGCCCTGGACGCGTGGCCGGAGGGCGAGCTCGTGCATGCCGAAAACGCCGGCGACGACCCGCGCCGGTTGCCCGCGTACGGGTTCGTCGCGCATCTGGCGGCGGCGCGGTCATGAGCGCGGCGGCGCTGCACGCGCTCGCCGGGGCGGCGGGGCTGTGCGTGGACTGGACCGACGCGGCCGGCGTGCCGCGGCGGGTCGCCGCGCCGACCTTGCGCGCGGTGCTGGCGGCGCTCGGCCATGACGCGGGCACGCCGCGCGCCTGCGAGGACGGCCTGCGCCGGCTGCGCGCGGCGTGCGCCGCCTCGCCGTTGCGGATCGCCGAGGTCGGCGCCGCGGTCGGGTTCGGCGGTGCGCCCGGCGCGGCCTACCGGCTGACCGGCGAATCCGGCGAGGCGATCGACGGCCGCTTCGACGCGCAGGGCCGGCTCGCCGCGTTCGCGGCGCCGGGCTACTACGCGCTCGAACACGGCGGCGGCCAAACGCGCCTGGCGGTCGCGCCGCGCCGCTGCTTCGGCGTGGCCGACGCCTGCGGCGAGGCGGCGCCGCGGCGCTGGGGTGTGGTCGCGCAGGCCTATTCGGTGCGCGGCGCGGACGACGCCGGCATCGGCGACGCCGGCGGCCTGGCGCGCTGGATCGAACGCATCGCCGACGCCGGCGGCGACGCGATCGCACTGAGCCCGATGCACGCCGCCCGCGCGCATCCGGCGCATTTCAGCCCCTATTCGCCGGGCGACCGCCGCTTCCTCGACCCGCTGTACGCCGCCCCGGCGCGCGTGCTCGGCGAGGCCTTCGCCCGCGCCGCGCTGGACGAGGCCGGGCTGGCCGAGGAATTCGCGCGCCTGCAGGCGCAGCCGCTGGTGGACTGGCCGCGCGCGGCACGGGCGAAGTGGCGCTGGCTGCGGGCGCTGCACCGGCGCTTCGCCGGGGCGCCCGACGCGCTGCGGCGGGATTGCGCCGCGTTCGCGCGCGAGGGCGGGCGGGCGCTCGAGCAGTACGTCCGCTTCGCCGCCGCGGACGCGGGGGGCGAGGGCGCCGACGACGACGCGTGGGCGCTGCAGCGCTTCGCGCAATGGTTGGCCGCGCGCAGCGGGGCGTCGCTGCAGGCGCAGGCCCGCGCGCGCGGCATGGCGATCGGCCTGATCGCCGACCTCGCGGTCGGCTTCGACCCGCACGGCAGCGAAGCCGCGGCCTGGCCCGGCGCGGTGCTGCGCGGGCTGACGCTGGGCGCGCCGCCGGACGCGTTCAACGCCGACGGCCAGGTCTGGGGCGTCACCGGCTATTCGCCCGCCGGCCTGCGCGATCTCGGCTACGCGCCGTTCCTGGAACTGCTGCGCGCGACCATGCGCGACCGCGGCGGCCTGCGCATCGACCACATCCTCGGCCTGTTGCGGCTGTGGGTCGTCCCGGACGGCGGCGCGCCGGGCGAGGGCGTCTACCTGCGCTATCCGTTCGAGGACCTGCTGCGGCTGCTGGCGCTGGAGTCGTGGCGGCAGCGCGCGATCGTGATCGGCGAGGATCTCGGCGTGGTGCCGGAAGGCTTCCGCGACGCGCTCGCGGAGCGCGGCGTGCTCGGCGTGGACGTGCTGCTGTTCACCCGCGACGCCGACGGCGCGTTCCTGCCGCCGGAGCGCTGGCGCGAGCGGGCCGTCGCGACCACCACGACGCACGACCTGCCGACCCTGGCCGGCTGGCGCGGCGGGCGCGACCTGCGCTGGCGCGCCCGGCTGCGCGGCGACGCGGCCGCGCCGGCCGAGGCGACGGCCGAGCGCGCGCGCGATGCGGCCCGCCTGCGCGCGCGCGTGGCCGCGACGCTCGGCGGCCGGGGCGACGACAGCGAGGACTGGCTGCGCTTCGTCGCGCGCGCGCCGTCGCCGCTGGCGCTGCTGCCGCTGGAGGACGCGCTCGGCCTCGACGAGCAGCCGAACCTGCCGGGCACAGTCGAAGGCCACCCGAACTGGCGCCGCCGGCTGCCCGAACCGCCGTACGAGGCGAGGCTGGCGCGGCGGCTGCGCGCCTTCGCCCAGGCGCGCGCCGCCGCGCCCGCGCAGGCGCGCGCCGCCGCGCCCGCGCAGGCGCGCGCATGATCGCGTTGCGCGCGAGCGCCCGGCTGCAACTGCATGCGGGCTTCGGCCTGCGCGATGCCGCCGCGCGCGTGCCGTACTACGCCGCGCTCGGCGTCAGCCACGTATACCTGTCGCCGATCGGCGCCGCCGTACCCGGCTCCACCCACGGCTACGACGCAATCGACCCGGGCCGGGTGAACCCGGAACTCGGCGGCGAGGCGGCGCTGGCGGACCTGCGCGATGCCCTGCGCGCGCACGCGATGGGGCTGATCCTGGACATCGTGCCGAACCATGTCGCCGCGCATCCGGACAACCCGTGGTGGTGGGACGTGCTGCGCCGCGGCCGCCGCAGCCGCCATGCGCGCTGGTTCGACATCGAATGGGACGCGCCCGGCTGCGAGGGCAAGCTGTGGCTGCCGGTGCTCGACCGGCCCTGCGCGCAGGCGCTGGCCGAGGGCGCGCTGGTGCCGGAGCCCGGGCCCGACGGCGAGCCGCTGCTTCGATACGGCGGACAGCGCTTCCCGCTGGGCGCGGAGGGCGCGGGAGTCCCGCCGGATCGCGGCGCGCGCGCCGAGTGGGTGCGCACGCTGGCGGAGGACGCCCGCGCCGGCGGCGACGCGCTGCGTGGGCTGCTGGATCGGCAGGCCTACCGCCTGGCCTGGTGGCGCACCGGCAACGACCGGGTGAACTACCGCCGCTTCTTCGACATCACCTCGCTGGCCGCGTTGCGCATCGAGCGCCCGGAGGTGTTCGACGCGGTGCACGCGTTGCCGCTGCGGCTGATCCGCGAGGGCGCGGTCGACGGCCTGCGCATCGACCACATCGACGGCCTGGCCGATCCGCGCGGCTACCTGCGGCGGCTGCGCCGCGCCGTCGACGCCGCCGCGCGCGAGCGCGGCGACCGGCCTGGCCGGGTCGCGATCTTCGTCGAGAAGATCCTGGCCCCCGGCGAGGCGCTGCCCGAGGACTGGCCCTGCGACGGCAGCACCGGCTACGACTTCATGGACCAGGTCGGCGGCCTGCTGCACGACCCGGGGGGCGAGGCGGACCTGCGCGCGCTGTGGCGGCGGGCCGCCGGCCGCAGCGGCGACTTCGCCGGGGAGGAGCGCGCCGCGCGGGCGCAGATGCTGGCGGGGCCGCTGCAGGCCGAGTTCCAGCGCGCCTTGCGCGCGCTGGAAGGCGCGGCGCGCTTCGACCCGGTCGCGCGCGAACTCGGCGCGCCGTTGCTGGCCCGCGGGCTGGCCGCCGTGCTCGCGCAATTCCCGGTCTATCGCACCTACGCCGACCGCGACGGCCTGCACGGCGCGGATGCGGCGCGCTTCGCCGCCGCCGCGGCGCGCGCCGCGGCGGGCGCGGACCCGGGCGTGCGCGCGGCGATCGAGGCGCTGTCGCGCTGCATGCGCGACGGCGAGGGCATCGGCGGCGCGGCGCGCGCGCGCCGCCGCATCCTGCGCCGGCGCTTCGAGCAGCTGTCCGCGCCGCTGAACGCCAAGGCGGTGGAGGACACCGCGTTCTACCGCCACGGCGTGCTGCTGTCGCGCAACGAGGTGGGCTCGCACCCGGCCCGCTTCGCGCTCGCGCCGGAGGCGTTCCACGCCGCCTGCGCCGAACGGGCGCGGCGCCACCCGCGCGCGCTGCTGATCACCGCCAGCCACGACCACAAGCGCGGCGAGGACGTGCGCGCGCGGCTGGCGGTGTTGAGCGAACGCGCCGGCTGGTGGGCGCGGCAGGTGCAGGCGTTCGACGCCCGCGCCGGGGCGCTGCGCGATTCGCCGCAGGCCCCCGCGCCGGGCGATGCGCTGCTGCTGTGGCAGACCCTCGTCGCCGCGTGGCCGCCGGAGCTGCAGCCGGACGACGCCGGCGGCCTGCGCGCGTACGCCGCGCGGGTGGCGGACTGGCAGCGCAAGGCATTGCGCGAGGCGAAGCTGCGCAGCGCCTGGACCGACCCGGACGAAGCCTACGAAGCGGCGGCGCGGGCGTTGCTGGAACGGACGCTGCTCGCCGCCGAAGGCGCGGCGTTGCGCGCGGCCCTGCACGCGGCGGCGACGGCGATCGGGCCGGCCGGCGCGCTCAACGGCCTGGCGCAGACCGTGCTCCGGCTGACCGTGCCCGGCACGCCGGACCTGTACCAGGGATGCGAAGGCTGGGATCTGTCGCTGGTCGATCCCGACAACCGCCGCGCGGTGGACTACGCCCGCCGCGAGGCCTGGCTGCGCGACGGCGAGGCATGGCCGCGGCTGCTCGCACGCTGGCGCGACGGTGCGGTCAAGGCGCGCACCGTCGCGCAGGTGCTGCAACTGCGCCGGCAGGCGCCGGAGCTGTTCGCGCGCGGCGACTACCGGCCGCAGGCCTGCGCCGGCCCGTTCGCCGCGCATGCGGTGGCGTTCCTGCGCCGCCACCGCGACGCGGCGCTGTTCGTGGCGGTGCCGCGCTGCGTCGCACCCTGGCTCGAGGGCGCCGCCTTGCCGCTGCCGGACGCGGCGCGTTGGGGCGAAGCCGCCTTCACGTTGCCCGACGGCCGGTGGCGGCATGTTCTGGACGGGCGCGAGTTCGCGCTCGCCGGAGCGCCGCTGCCGCTGGCCGAGTTGTTCCGTCCCACCCCCGTCGCCGTCCTGATCCGCACCGCATGAACCGCCCGACACGCTCACCGGAAGAGGAAGCCGCGCGCCGCGCGCGGATTGAACGCCTGGCCCACGAGATCTGGGAGTCCGAGGGACGGCCCGAAGGGCAGTCGCTGCGCCACTGGAGCATGGCCGAGCGCCTGGTCGAGGCGGAGGAGCACGACGCCGGGCCGCCGGCGAGCGGCGCCGCGCGGCCGCGCGCGAACCGCAACGGCAAGCGTCCGGCGCCATGAGCCGCGGCGCCCGGCCGTCCCGACGAGGCCCGCGATGGCCCGCCGGCTGATCCGCGTGTCCCGCATCCGCGAGGGGCGGCCGTTTCCGCTCGGCGCCACCTGGGACGGGCTGGGCGTCAACTTCGCCCTGTATTCCGCGCACGCCACCCGGGTCGAACTGTGCCTGTTCGATGCGCGCGGCCGCGAGCGCGAGCGCATCGAGCTGCCCGAGTACACCGACGAGGTCTGGCACGGCTACCTGCCCGACGCGCGTCCCGGCCAGCTCTACGGTTACCGCGTGCACGGGCCGTACGAGCCCGACGCGGGCCACCGCTTCAACCCCAACAAGCTGCTGCTGGACCCCTATGCCAAGCGCCTCGTCGGCCAGCTGAAATGGTCGCCGGCGCTGTTCGGCTACGTGCTCGGCCACCGCGACGCCGACCTCAGCTTCGACCGCCGCGACAGCGCGGCGTCGATGCCGAAGTGCGCGGTGGTCGACCCGGCCTTCACCTGGGGCGAGGACCGCCCGCCGCAACACCCCTGGCAGCGCACGGTGATCTACGAGGCGCACGTGCGCGGCCTGACCATGCGCCACCCGGCGGTGCCCGAGCCCTGGCGCGGCACCTTCGCCGGGTTGCAGGTGGACGAGCTTGTCGAGCACATCAAGTCGCTGGGGGTGAGCGCGGTCGAGCTGATGCCGGTGCACGCCTTCGTCGACGACCAGCACCTGCTCGAGCGCGGCCTGCGCAACTACTGGGGCTATAACACCATCGGCTTCTTCGCCCCGCACGTGCGCTACCTGGCCAGCGACACGGTGAACGAGTTCAAGCAGATGGTCGCGCGGCTGCACCGGGCCGGGCTCGAGGTGATCCTCGACGTGGTCTACAACCACACCGCGGAAGGCAACGAGCTGGGGCCGACCCTGTCGTTCCGCGGCATCGACAACCTCAGCTACTACCGGCTCGCCGACGGCGGCCGCCGCTACATCAACGACACCGGCACCGGCAACACCTTCGACCTGACCAACCCCGGCGCGCTGCGCCTGGTCAACGATTCGCTGCGCTACTGGGTCGAGGAGATGCACGTCGACGGCTTCCGCTTCGACCTGGCGACGATCCTCGGCCGCGAGCGCCACGGCTTCGACCCGCGCGGCGGCTTCCTCGACGCCTGCCGCCAGGATCCGGTGCTGAGCCGGGTCAAGCTGATCGCCGAGCCGTGGGACATTGGCCCGGGCGGCTACCAGGTCGGCAGCTTCCCGCCCGGCTGGGCCGAGTGGAACGACCGCTACCGCGACAACGTGCGCGCGTTCTGGCGTGGCGACGAGGGGCGGCTCGCCGAGTTCGCCACCCGCATCACCGGCTCGGCCGACCTGTTCGACAAGCGCGGCCGGCGGCCGACCGCGTCGGTCAACTTCGTCACCGCGCACGACGGCTTCACCCTGCGCGACCTGGTCTCGTACGCCGGCAAGCACAACGAGGCCAACGGCGAGGACAACCGCGACGGCGGCGACCACAACCTCTCGGCCAACTACGGCGCCGAGGGCGAGACCGACGACCCGGCGGTCAACGCCCTGCGCCTGCGCCAGCAGCGCAACTTCCTCGCCACGCTGTTCCTGTCCCAGGGCACGCCGATGCTGCTGGCCGGCGACGAGTTCGGGCGCAGCCAGCGCGGCAACAACAACGCCTACTGCCAGGACAACGAGCTGACCTGGATCGACTGGGACGCCGCGGGGAAGGACGCCGCCGCGGCGCTGACCCGCTTCGTGCGGACGCTCGGCGGGCTGCGGCGGCGCTTCGGCCTGCTGCGCCACGGCCGCTTCTTCACCGGCCGCTACGACGAGGAGCTGGGCCTGAAGGACGTGACCTGGCTGCGCCCGGACGGCGCCGAGATGACCGAGGACGACTGGCACGACCCGCAGGCGCGCGCGCTGATGATGCGCCTGGATGGCCGCTCGCCGCCCAGCGGCCTGCACGAGCCCGGGCGCGCGGTCACCCTGCTGCTGCTGGTCAACGCCGCCGCGGCGCCTGCGGCCTTCCACCTGCCGGAGGTCGCGGGCGAGCATTGGCGGGTGCTGGTCGACACCGCCGAGGCGCGCACCGGCGAAGCGATCGCCGGCGGCGAGCGCTGGCAGGCGCCGGACCGCTCGCTGGCGCTGCTGGCGGTGGAGCGGGACCGGCCCGCGAAGGAGGCGAGCGCGCCGGCGCGCTAGCGGCGCGCGGGGTCGAGCGCGCCGTTGAGCAGCGCGGCCAGGCGCTCGCCGGCCAGGCGCACCTGGCGTTCGGCCAGCGGCCGCTGCGCGTCCAGGTAGCGGTGGTCGAGCTTGTGGCCGGGCGGATACAGCGCCTGCGCATCGAGCAGGCGGCAGGAGTCGCGCGCCCAGTCGGCCGGATCGAGGCGGGTGGCAGCCGGCCGCAGCGGCGGCGCGGCGGCCAGCGCGTCGGCGTAGGCTTCGGCGTCGAGTCCGCGCGAGCCGAGCACGTAGTAGTCCCACACCGAGTGCAGGTTGGTGCCCATCACACCGTCGACGTAGCGCTTGCGCGCGTACTCCTCCGGCGGCAGGTCGGTGCGCAGGCTGATCTGGTAGCCGTTGCCGCCCTTGTCCGGCCGGTTGCCGGCGTGCAGCGGCTGGTGCACGTCGCCGACGAAGTGGACCAGGAACTTGAGCGCGTCGCGGCGCGCCTCCAGCGGCTGGCTGCGGTCGGCCAGCAGGTCGCGCTGGCGCCGGATCTGCGCGATCACGCAATCGCCGTTCGGGCAGTCGCGCTCGGGGCGGTAGTCGCAGCCGCCGGCCGGGAAGTTCACGTAGTGCCAGCGCGAGGTGCGCTTGAAGCGCTCCGGGTCGGTGGCGCGCAGGGCGTCGGCCCAGGAGGCGACGCCGCCCAGGGTGGGATCGGATTCGCCGGCCAGCAACCGCTCGACCTCGGCGCGCGCGGCCGGGGTCAGCCGGCGTTCGGCCAGTTCCCCGACCAGGCGGTGGCCGAGCACGCTCCAGGCCGCGACCGGCGCGGCGGCGGTCAGCCCGAGCAGCAGGCACAGCAGCGAAACGGAAAGCGAACGGCGCAGGAAGCGAGTCACGGCGGTCGGAGTGTTGTCGGCAAGCGGGCGGCCACTGTAGCCGAGCCGGCGCGTCGTCCGCATGTCGGGTTCGGGCGGAACGCCGCGGCCGCGTCGCCGGGCGCCCTGCGGAACGCGGCGGAGCCGGCCCGGCGCCGCCGGGCCCACGCAGCCGGCCTGCTAGAATCGAGCTTCCCCGTCCAACCTCCCCATCCAATCGCCGCCTCCGGCGGCCGCAGGAGCTTGCCAGCTATGACCATCCAGGTGGGTATCAACGGCTTCGGCCGCATCGGGCGCAACGTGCTGCGCGCGGCGGTGCAGAACTTCCCCGACATCGAGATCGTCGCGATCAACGACCTGCTCGAGCCGGAGTACCTGGCCTACATGCTCCAGTACGACTCGGTGCACGGCCGCTTCAAGGGCGAGCTCGCGGTCGAAGGCAACACCCTGATCGTCAACGGCAAGCGCATCCGCCTGACCCAGGAGCGCGACCCGGCCAACCTGAAGTGGGACGAGGTCGGCGCCGAGGTGGTGATCGAGTCCACCGGCTTGTTCCTGACCCGGGACACCTGCCAGAAGCATCTCGACGCCGGCGCGAAGAAGGTGATCCAGTCGGCGCCGTCGAAGGACGACACGCCCATGTTCGTCTACGGCGTCAACCACGCGACCTACGCCGGCGAGGCCATCGTCTCCAACGCCAGCTGCACCACCAACTGCCTGGCGCCGCTGGCCAAGGTGCTGCACGACAAGTGGGGCATCAAGCGCGGCCTGATGACCACCGTGCACGCCGCCACCGCCACCCAGAAGACCGTCGACGGCCCGTCCAACAAGGACTGGCGCGGCGGCCGCGGCATCCTCGAGAACATCATCCCGTCCTCCACCGGCGCGGCCAAGGCGGTGGGCAAGGTGATCCCGGCGCTGAACAAGAAGCTCACCGGCATGTCGTTCCGCGTGCCGACCTCGGACGTCTCGGTGGTCGACCTGACCTGCGAGCTGGAGAAGCCGGCCACCTACGAGGAGATCTGCGCGGAGATGAAGGCGCAGTCGCAGGGCGCGCTGAAGGGCATCCTCGGCTACACCGAGGACAAGGTGGTCGCCACCGACTTCCGCGGCGACGCGCGCACCTCGATCTTCGACGCCGAGGCCGGCATCCAGCTCGATCCGACCTTCGTCAAGCTGGTGGCCTGGTACGACAACGAGTGGGGCTACTCCAACAAGTGCCTGGAGATGGCCCGGGTGGTCGCGGCCAAGTAGGCCGCGGCGCCGCGCCGCAGGGACGAAGGCCGGTTCGCGCCGGCCTTCGTCGTTCCGGTTCCCGTCTCGCCATGGGCGTGCCCGCTGTCCGAATGCATCCCCGGATACATGATCTCCACGCAATTGGCCGGGTAGCGCTGGCCGCTGCGCACCGATTCGAGCGGGAACGAATTGCGCTGCTCGTGCGCGGCCACCAGGTGCACGCGGCGCTCGGCCAGTCGCGGGATAAGCAGGTCCGCCGCCCAGGGCGCGCGCCAAGGCGGCACCACGCGAAAACCCGAACAGCGCAACGTTCACCTCCAGGATGCGGCCGGCCGGGTACGCGCCAGCCTCAGGTCCAGTTGTTGCATCGCCCATTGCAACCGGGCCTCGCCGTATTTGGCGAAGGCCATGCCTTCGGCGGTATTGCCCGGATCGCCTATCTCGCGGAAGTCGGTGCCGATGCCCGGCAGGTAGATGCGGTAGATTCCTTCCGCCGGATTGTCGTCCTCGCGCGCCCGGTACGGCCGGGCCACGTTGCTATCGCGGTGCATCGGCTCGTCGGCTTCGCGGTTGTTGCCGGTGCCGTCGAAGAAAATGCTGATCCACAACGGAATCCGGCATACCGGGCCCACGCAATGCACGTCCGAATACTGGCCCTTGGCCGTGGCTTCGGGCGGCGGCGCGGGGCTTACGGCGCCCGCTCCGGCCTCGGGATCGGCGCTGCGCTTCAGTGCGCGTTCGGCGGGAACGCGGGGCTCTTGTGGCCGGCGCTCCCGGGATTGGCGGCCATGCGACGGCTCCTTGTCGGCTGATCAATCGGAATAGGTACGCATCTGCTCGGGAGTGCACCGCGCCCGTTCCGGCGCTCCCTTGCGGCGGCCGTCTTCCTCTTCCAGTTTCAGGCGGGGCGGGCGGGCGATGTCGTCGGCAATGGCCACCTCGACGCGGCCGTCCCGGTAGAAGTGCACTTCAAACGCAACGGGCGTGGCAGGCGGCGGCGTAGCGAGCGTCACGTCCTGCTCTTTCCACAGGTGCTTGACCTGCGTAAACACCTGTCCTTCCACCTCTTGCTCATACAGGCACGCATCGGCCGTCCAGCGAACGCGGAAGGTCTTCGGCACCTGCATCCACGAGTACCAGCGCACGCAGCAGGTGCTCTTACCTCCTCCAGCGGTTGGGGTGCTGACAAAAAGATTTCCGCCCCAGCTGCCATCGACATAGAAGCTGTCGATGTAATGGTCGGTGTAGTTGTAGCCATTGATGACCAGGTCGAACGGACCTTCCGGCGCGCTTGCGCTCGCCGGGATCTCCGTGTCGGCCGCGGGCCTGGCTTGGCAGGCGGCCGTCAGAACGGTCAGGGCTACGGCTGCGAGCAGGTACATATAGCCAAACGGTTGGACGCAGCCGCCAAACGAACTGGACAGAACTGCCAAGCAAGTTGGACAGTGGCGCCAACTGATCTGGACACCCGCGCCAGCAACTGGACGGGGCACCGTTCAAGTTACCTGTGAGAAGAGCCAAGGCCCAGCGCCATCAAACGTGTTCCGGATCGGGCGAGGGTACGATGCTCGACTGCGGCAGGTAACGTGAATAGTCCGCGCTGCTGGTCAGCCGTCCATGGAAGGTTTGAAGAAAATCGCCCTGGCGCTGGACTGCGCCACCGACGTGCTGGTGTTCGATCCCTGCTCGAAGGACTGATCCTCAAGCACGACGCCGGCCGCTGGGAACTAGGCGGTAGCCGCTAAAGAAGAAGCCCCGCACTTGGCGGGGCTTCGATTGGCTGCGTTATTGGTCACGTTACCGATAGCCGTGAACACTTCCAAGATTTTTGCACTCATGTGCAGCCTGCGGCTCTTTCCAATCCGTTAGGCGATTGGGGGGTTGCGAGCACACATGCCAGCAGCCCCCGCCGATGAGTGCTCCTTTGCCAGAGGCAATACATGCTGTCAGGCAGTCATCCCCCAAGGCGCATCTCTCCGACAGGACACGAATCCAGCATTTCTCTGCCGCGGTCACGGCAGCAGATTGTGGCGTTGACACGCAGGAGCCTTGAACACCCCTCAACTCTCTTAGGTCAGGGGGAGGGGGGATTACAGCAGATGCTTCTTTCCCTTGGTCCGTCATACCGCAAGATGCAGCAAGCAATATCAACGCGATTGGCAGAACGAATCGCTTGATCTCGCCCCTAAAGAAATCGACGGAACTAGAAGTAAAGCTGCGCAATTTCATAGCGGTGAATGGCCTCCTTCCGCGAGATTGGTCGCACACGGAACGCATTTCAGAGTCTCGCGGCGAATGGAGTTCTCACCCATTTCGTATCGCACCTTGTGCGCCACCTCATGGAATAGCGTGCTGCGGAAGCAGCCACACTGGCCAGGACTGTTGATTTCAGCTGCCGAGGGTGCATCAACGTACGGGCCGTAAAGGAATACGTTCCGATCCAACCCCCAAATAGCGCCGCAAGGCCCGCCAAGATTGCAAGAGAAAACGGCTTCGGACGCTATGAACGACATAACATCGCGCACCAGCCCCCAATCACAATAACCGTTATTGCAATCCTTTGAAGTGGCCTTTTCCTTCAGCTCGTTTGCCAACTGCACAATTTCCGAATTGATTCGAGCTCGCTGCGCCGCACTGCAGGAGGGGCCGTAGCTAAGTAGACCCTTGGGATCAATTTGCCGCAGCGGAGAAAGTCCTGCGTACGAGTAGGTGGTAATACCGCCCTTGAGCCCGATCGGATCGCTCTGTGGATACCTACCGGTCGCCGGCTCGTAATCCCGGAAGTGGTTGTAGTTGAGCCCACTCGCCGCATCGTAATGTTGGCCTGGAAATCGCATGTCGAACACGAACTGGATCGCATCTGCATCCGGATCCTGATTCGGCAGACTATTGCCGAAGGCCTCACTCGCAAAATCCCACGTCCAAACCGCCACATCCCGCTGCGGGTCGATGACCGACCGCGGCGTGCCCAAGTGGTCCGCTTCGATATAGCGAAGGCTGCCGTTCGCGACCACCCCGATCGGCAGGTCATCCAGCCAAATCACCTGCTGCAGCGGTGATTGCGCATTGCTGTAGTCACCGAGCCAGTGTCCTGCCTGATCGTACAGCGCGTGGGTGCGCACCTCGCCCAGGCTTCGGCACACCTGTTCGTCCTGGCCGTTGTACGAGTATTCCATTACCAAAGCATTGTTGCGCTCGACCCGACTCATCCGGCCGGCCGCGTTGTAGGCGAACTCGCGTTCGATACCGCCGATCGACGTGGTGTTGCCCATCGCATCGTAACTGCGCGCCACGCCGTTCACGGCACCCAATCGATGGCTGTCGCCTGGGTAGTCGTACAACTGTGTACCGCCGGCGTTGGTAAAGCTGGTGCGGTTGCCCGTGGCGTCGTAGGTGTACTGCTCAATGGCGGCGCCGGTCGGGCCGTCCTGGAACACCGTCAGCCGATTCAACGCGTCATAGCCGAACGTGATCCGCGGCGGCTGTTCCAGGCCGCTGGTGTGCAGGCTCGCCAGGTTGCCGACGGCATCCCAACCGAAGCCCAAGTTCAGTCCGTTAGCGCCGGTTCCCGTGCTCAGGATGGTCTTGGGCCGGTAGTCCAGGTCCAGTGTGCGGCTCAGGGTGCGGCCGTTGCCGAAGGTCCAGCCGGCGACGGGGCCAAACGGGTGGTAGGTGGCATTGCTCAGCAGCACCTGGCGAGTGCCACCGTTGGGGGTCACGCCGACTTCGGTAGTGCGGCCCAGGTCGTCGCGCACGTAGTCCACGCTGGTCCCGTCCGGGTACTGGATGGCGGCCAGCTGCCCGGCCTTCGTGTAGGCGTAGCGCAGGGTGAACGATTGGCCGTTGGTCACCTGCACTTTGCGGGTCAGGTTGCCGAAGCGGTCGTGGCAGTACTGGGTGGAGCCGCTGCCGTCGTCCATCCGTGTCAGCCGGCCGATGGCGAACGATTCGTGGGTGTCGCACACCGCCTGCACGGCGTCGTAGGTGTAGCTCACGTTCAGCGCGGTGTCGCTGTAGGCGATGCCGGTGAGCCGGTTGAGCGCATCGTAGCTGTAGGCGCTCTGCTCGCGACGGGCGTCCAGCGCGCTGATGCGGTTGCCGGCCGCGTCGTATCCGTAGGTCGTGACGCCCGTGTCCGGGCTTTCCAGGCGGGTTAGGTCACCGAAGGCGTTGTAGTGGTATTTGGTGCTCAGCCCCTTGGGATCGATGACCTCGGTCAGGTTGTCCTGTGCGTCGTATTTGAACTTGGTCTCGGCGGCGATGCCGGCGACGTCCTGAAGCATCCTGCTCAGCCGGTTCAGCGGGTCGTAGCCGTTGTCCGCCACCCGGCCCAGCGCATCGGTGGTGGTGTCGAGATTGCCGTTGGGGTCGTAAGTAAAGCCAGTCGGGTGGTTGCCGGCATCCTTGGCCGTCTGCAGCTGACCCAACTGGTTGTACACCCGGGAGCGGGTGCGCTTGATGCTGCCATCGCTGCCCTTGACCTCTTCCTGGGTGCGGTTGCCGGCATTGTCCAGCGTGTAATGGATCGAATTGCCGTCGGCATCGACGATGTCGGTGAGCCGGTGGGCGGCATCGTAAACATAGGATGTGAAGCTGCCGTCCGGCAGGGTAATGCTGCTGACCAGACCCGTCGGGTAGTAGTCGATACGCGTGATCTGGTCTTCGCTGGCCTGCGCCGTCCCTGTCGCCGGCACAACCACACCAGCGATCGCAATCGCCAGCGCGGTGACCGCGCTCGAACCTTCCCGCCGCATCCATCTGGGTATCGTTCGTGCTTTACCAAGTGCCTTGGTCATAGGAATGAGCTCCCCTGCTCAATTCGAACCGCGAGTCTTCCTGGCAATCAGCCAGCCACGCGGGTGGTATTCGAAATCGGTGATGACACCATCGGCGTCCTTCGCCGAGAGCACGCGGCCGGACCCGTCATAGCGCAACGTCTCAGTCACTTGGCCCAGCGCATTCACCACCTTCCACAGATCCCCCTTACGCCAGGCACAGGCAGTGGGCGCGATAGCGCAACCGGGATGGTCGGTCGCATAGTACTGGTACGTCGTGACGTCGTTGACGTCGGTACGAGGGCTATCGACGGAGGTCACCAATCCGACCAGCGGGCAAGTACCTGCGTCGACGTTCGCCTGTTCGCAGTAGGTCGTAGTAGTTGTCCGAGTTTGCATAGCGACCGGATCGACCTGGGTGTTGGTCAACGGTTGGCCGCGAGGGTTGTAGGTCCAGGCAGACTTGGCTATCAGAACACCATCTGCCCGATACGTGCGTCGCTCAACGGGCACCCGGAGAGATTCATTCCACTCGGTCTGGATCGTTCGCTGGCTAGCTGTTCCCTTGCTTTCGACACGCTGGGTCTCCAAGCCCGTAGAGCTGTAGTCGTGGTCGACCACAACGCCTGAATCCGTGAACACATCCGGATAGCCCGCAGCGTCATAGGTACGTAAGGAGCTTTGCGCTTGGCATCCAACGCATGTTTGCGTCCGAGCGCTCACGCGGGCAGCCCCGTGTATCACTGAGAATTGGTAGGTATCCGTCGCGCCCAAGGAAGAAGCAATTACAACTTGCCCATCAGCGGCCTGCTTCACTTGATACTTCTCAATGCCATTGCCACGCTGCGTCAGCACGGCTTGACCTTTGCTGTTATAGCCATAACTTGAGAGCCTGATCCCGCTCTCATCTGTGATGCCGGTCAACAGGCCTGGCTGGGCGACGCCGCCGTTTAAGCCGCTTTCGTTGTAGTGATACCGTCGGATTGCGGTACCGGGGTGTCTCACCTCAGCCAAGTTGCCGAACGTGTCGTATTCGTAGGTGACCAGTTTTCCATCGGGTTGCTCCACATCCCGTAGCGCGCCAGTGGCGGTGTAGTGGAACGTCAGGATTCGACCGCTTCGATCCGAGGCGATCAACAGCAAATCAGGGCCAGGAGCGATGTGCGCAGGCGTTTCGTCGTCACTGTAAGTCAGATCGATCGCTTCTCCATCCGGAAACTCGATCGCGACAAGCAGTCCGTTGGCGTCGTAGCGCTCAAGCTGCCGCGTCTCGCCTTCATGCAGCTCCCAGTATCCCGAACCCTCGTCATAAACGAGGCGATCAATCACATCCGGGTCTGGCTTCCATATGCCTGCAACTTTGCGAAACTCAATTCTGTGTCCGTCCTGGCGGTGCGCGTAAGCGAAGAAATTCGTTCCGTCGTTCATGAGCTCCAAGCGACGATCGAATGTATGGCGCCAATGTGTGCCAAGCGCGGAGGGGCTCAGCGGCGGAAAGCTGTTGTAATAGCGCCGCAGTTCGAGCTCGTTGTTGGCATAGTCCAACTCTTCTTGGTACTTGTTGCCAGTAGCCACATTCATTGGATTGCCAACACAGCAATCGGGCTTGCCCAGGCTCTTGGCGTAATCGAACGTCGACCTTGTGCTTGGGAAGCTGTAATCGTAACTGCCGCCATTTTCACTAGCGGTTCCGCCTACCGCCAATTCGCACGAAACAAGCGCTGCATTGGTGTAGTAAAGCGTGCACGCGTACAAGGGATAAGTAGAATTCCCGCCCAATTTACAGGCGCTGCGGGATTGCCACTCGTAAGTTATCCCCGGTTTGCTGTTGTATGCCGCGGCGCGCCCCATGGCCGCCGAGTAAGCGGCCCAACAGCGTGAATAGGCTTCGCCCTGCGTTGGGTAGTTCTTGGCGCGAGCACCAAAAGGGTTCGCCCACAGGCAAGCGAATAAAGCAAGAACGCACATCAGGCGAAACATCCCTATCCCCTAAGGACCAAGGCAGGTCCGCATGCAATTGCCGTGTAATAATTGGCAGAGTCGTCACTTCCGCTGCGCAATTGCTGTCATGCGCTGTTGTCAGCATTTGCGCACTTGAGCGCCCCCCAGTAAAGGATGTTGTTCGTCAAGGCGACGCCGTGTCAAGGTCAGGTCTGGGCACCTATTCCGGCATCAACTTGGCTACTAAGATGGCTGCGACGAAAGCCAGCAAGCCTCCATAGAAGAGGACCGATCGCAAGCCTGGCGGCGCCTTGGCGGCATTGCCCAGCAATAACGCGCTGATGACGAGCAACCCAAGCGCCCATTGCGCCATGCGCGTACGGAGGCGAGCTTGTGCTTGTCGGTCGCGCCGATCGCCTCCCTGGCTTCGTCGGGGGGCACGCTCACGACATCCCTCCTTCGGCTTCATCCAGGATATCGAGCGAGAGCGTTTCTGGTCCCAAGCCCTTCTGCAAGTCGATGTTGCCCATCGCGTCCGTAACTCCATGGATCTTGGCGCCGTCGGCACGGATGATGACGAAACGGCCGACGCATTGAGTGCGCATAGTGCTGGTCATGTCCTTAATCGTTTCCACTTCTTTGGCGTTAGGAGCGCGGCCGCATGCGGCCAGCATTGCTGCACAAAGCACGCTCGCCACCCATCGTGCGATTGTCACGCCGGCTCCTTCGCTTTGCCCGCAATCTTGATGATGC
The DNA here is from genome assembly GCF_003814555.1 of Vulcaniibacterium tengchongense. Lineage (GTDB taxonomy): Bacteria > Pseudomonadota > Gammaproteobacteria > Xanthomonadales > Xanthomonadaceae > Vulcaniibacterium > Vulcaniibacterium tengchongense. Next base: position 3,986 of record NZ_RKQN01000006.1, on the reverse strand, counting down.
TGTACAAGGTCGCGCGCTGCGCGCCCGGATTGCGGTACGACGCCTCGTGCTTGAACCCCGACAACCGAAACTGCTGCCGAATGTTGTTGCCGTCATTCTTTAGAGGGGGAACGCCCCGGACTTGCCGGCACCGTACCGTCGCCGCTTCCGTCCTGCGGATCGCTGTGCAGCTCCCAACAACTGCTCTGATAAGTCGTGCTCAGCTCCATGCCGAAACTCGGCCAAGCGACATCACCGAAACCCGTCCCACCTGCATGGACGCGGGCACATTCTTGTCGGGCTTTATGCCTGGCTTCATGCGCCAGACGACCGTCTCGAAGCCGGGCTCTTTGTCGTCGTCGCCGTAATAGACGTGGGTACACGGATGGTATTGGCCATTAATGCGGCCATGGAAGCTCCGCGCCGACTCGATATTGTCGGCATGGTGTTCCCAAGTGATCGGCCTGCCGTCCTTCGGGCTCAGCCACTCTTCCCGTACCAAGCCCCACCAGCGATCACGCCCCATTCTCAGCGGGCATTCCTGCAACTTGCAGCCGCCCCCTTTTCAGACCTTGGATCCGCCCCGAGCTTCGCCAGATTATTCTCTCCCCGCGCGATCAGCGGCGGTTCTTCGTCTGGCTCGTCGGAAAGTGCTGAATTTGATCGATGGTCTACGCTTGGTCTCGAGGCCCGGCACCAAAACCCAGGCTAGCCTCTTCGTAGTTGCTGTTCGCGGTAACTGCAATGGGCCCCAGGCAGAAACCACTGGCACTCCGCCTGCCCTCATCTACACCGCGCCCGGCCGCAGCCTCAACGTGGTCAGGATCGAATCCCAAAGCTCGAGCGCTTCCTCGTCCGATTCGAACGGCGCATCGATCACTTCGCCGCGGGCGTCGGTCTCGTCGGTGGTGCTCAGCTGCAACGACATGAACGGGAATTCCAGCGAGTTGGCCCGCCCTTGGCTCTCCCACAGGAAGTGGTAGCTGCGCTTGCCCTCGGCGTCCGCGCGCACCAGGAGTTCCTGCCCCTTCACGGGCCCGATGTTCCTGTCGCCACGGCGCAGCGTCTTCATGTGCGCGACGGCGCGTTCGAACCCCGGCGGGATGCGCGATGCCCGCTGCAGCAGCTCGCGGTCGGGTTTGCCCGTCACGTAGGACATCAGGGTGAGCGTGACGCTCGGATACTCCTTCAGCTTGATGTTGGCGGTGAATTCTTCTTGGTTCAATGCATTGTCCGCGACCAAGCCGTGATCGAAGCAATATCCGGGCGACTTCGGAACCTCATCTCCCTCTCGATAACGGAGCAGCTCCGTCACGAGTTCCCCGCCGGCTTTGTCAGCCCGGGCCCGCGCCTCGGCTTTCGCGCTACCTTCTCCCTCTAGCAAGAAGAGGACGCGCCTTTCGGGCAAATAGGCAAAGTAGCGGTACTGGTAGAGAATCCGACTATGCGGGCTTTTCCAGGAAATCAACGAAACCTTGCCCGGGGCGAACTCCACCCGATCCACCAGCATGCTGCCCCCATCGTCGTGCCGGGCAGCCTTCAGCGCATCCTCCTGCTCCGACAAAAGCTTGGCGTAGCCTTCGGGCGATACATCGACTCGGGTAGCGATCTTGCCCCTCGAGTAGACGTAGCGGGTCGTCACTTTCGCACTCGCGGGCAGATCGATGAGATAGCGACCCAAACAATGGGTCTTGGCTTCTTTATTCATGCGAACTCCTTCTGCACCATCTGCATTTGATGTTCCTCCACACAGAACGGTGGCGAAGGCCAACAAACCCTGTGCGATCAAACGCCGGTTCAGCATGACGACCAGTCCGCTTGCCTGGCGATCCGCACGATGCCGTACAGCGTCGCCCACTGCGCCCGCGGATCGTTGTAGCTGTCCTGATGTTCGTAGCCTTGTTCCTTGCCTTTTCCGTTCATACGGGCGTAGGCGCCATCGGCTTGGTTGCCTTGTCGGAAGCTGGCCTGCACCCCTGCCTCACCTGGTGCAGAACCGGACTCTGTAGAGACTGTGCCATCCCCCATGCCTTCGGGCGGTCCAAACTCAAGTTCTACATGCTGCCCGGCATTGGTGAGACGCAGGCGGCCATTGCCGTCATCGTCCTCCACCTGCCACTGCTCGGGGAGCGCCGTGAGCGTGCCTTGCCACCGAACCTCACTCCAAGTCTTCTGGCCGGAATCCGCGCCGTAGTGGCAATAGGCAGGCTTCGGATACTTCTTAGCCAGCTCTGCATGAAATGACCTGACCGAATCGATGGTCAAATCAAAAGCCTCCAAGCTACTCATACCACCGTAGATGTCTTTGCTCTCTTGGGCAGGGCCTGTCAGCTGGGCCGGATTGATGAGCTTCGCGTTGTGCTCCGGGATGAGCCCATACCAAGCTCGGCTCTTATAGATCTCATCGTACGGATTCCCCGAAGTGGGCAAGGATCGACCAGGTTCTGAAGCACCGCCATCGCCCAGCTTCAGCCACGGCTTGCCGCCTGCGTAATCGAATGCCGGCGTGAGCTGCAGTGCCCCGGGCGAGTATGCGGCGACTGCCACCACCTCGGCGGCATCGCGCCCCAGGATCACGCTGGCCACGCCTTCGTAGCCGCACCGCATGTGATGGTAGATCGCCGGTGCGCCCGTGGCCGGCATGACGCCGTGAACGACACCCAAGACCTTCTCGTAACCGACGATCTCGGTCAGTGCACGAGCGACGAAGCCCCCCATGGAGTGCGTGACGAGGATGACTTTCATCCTGCCGCGCTGGTCTTCCGGGTAGCTGGCCAGCACCTTGTTCTCTATATAGTCCTTGATGTCGTTGGCCGAGTCGACGTTTGATTGCAACCAGTTGTATCCGCCGCCCCATACCTCGTAACGGTACTGCGCGGCGTGCTTGAGATCGTCTTCCGTCAACGGCGGATTGCTCTTCTGGTCGCCGTAGTCCGAAGGGACTCGTCGGCCTTCGTCGTTCCACCATTCCATCATTTCGCCCAACACCATCAGGTTGTTGAGGCGCTCTTCCATCACCGACATGACCGGATTGTAGGCAGACCGCATGACGGTGCCCCAACCGCGATCGCGTGCCACTTCCCTTTCGAGCGTGCCCTCGGTTTCGATCGAACCGCGGGGATCCACCTCGACGCCTGGCGGGTTCAACTCGCGCTGCCTGGTGGCTGGCCCCTTGAACCAATAGGAGAACAATTGCCCCAACGCACTGAGGATGGCGCCGACGCCATCCATGTTCGGCGGGCGCCATACGGCCCGGCCACCGTCTTTCGCTTTGAGATTGCTGCCCATGATGCCGGGCAGGAACACCACCGGGATCACGGCTTCCGGCGGCATCAGGCACACCTTGTCGCGCTGGTCCTGATTCGGCGTCAGGCGCGGCCTGGCGACTGGCCTGCCGCTCTCGTCCCGATCCAGCGCGTCGATGATGACTTCATTGTTGTTCTGCGGCATGGAATGTCCGTTTAAGCCTTGCCGAGGATCTTGATGGCGATTTGCTCCGGCCCGAGGCCTTTCTGCACGGGCAAGCGCCCCTCGCCATCCGTCGTCATCTTGATGATGGCGCCGTCGGCCCGCCTGACTTCGACGCGCATGTTGCGTAACGGCTCGTTGGTGGCGCGATGGCGCAGGATGTACGGATCGTCGAACCTGGTCTCCGGCCACGCGTTCATCTCCCGCGACAGCTGCGTCGGCCCGACGAACGACTTCCTGCCCGCGTGCACCGTGATCCGGCCCGGGCAGCTGACGACGAGGTGGCCGCCTTCGATCGTGATGCTCGCGCCGCCGGCGGTGGCCAGGCGCACCGCCTGGCCGGCCGCCAGTTCGACTTCGGCGTTGGCGCTCACCAGCGTCAGCCCCTCGCGCGACTGCAGCCTGGCCTCGTCGTGCTGCGCCTCGAACTCCAGCGCCCCCTGCGCCGCCACCAGGCTCAGCGCGGCCGCCTCGCCGGCGCTCGCCGCCTCGCTCCGATCCGCCGCGGCGGCGGACTTGGCTTCCACCGCGTTGGCCAG
>NZ_RKQN01000005.1 GCF_003814555.1 Vulcaniibacterium tengchongense | reverse complement strand
GAGCACACCAGGATCGCACCGTCCATCTGCGCCGCACCCGTGATCATGTTCTTCACGTAGTCCGCGTGGCCCGGGCAGTCCACGTGCGCGTAGTGGCGCGTCGGGCTCTCGTACTCCACGTGCGCCGTCGAGATCGTGATGCCGCGCGCCTTCTCCTCCGGCGCCGCGTCGATCTGGTCGTACGCCTTGAACTCGCCGCCGAACCGCTCCGCGCCTACCTTCGTCAGCGCCGCCGTCAGCGTCGTCTTGCCGTGGTCCACGTGACCGATCGTGCCCACGTTCACGTGCGGCTTGGTGCGCTCGAATTTACCCTTGGCCATGACAGTCGCTTCTCGCTTTGTACGGTTCTGCTACGAGGTTGGATACGGAGCCGGCGCGCGAACCGCGCGGGCCGGAATGTGGTGCTCACGACTGGAATCGAACCAGCGACCTCCTCCTTACCAAGGAGGTGCTCTACCGACTGAGCTACGTGAGCGGGTTGTTTTCCGAGCAGGCTGTCCGTCGCGGCGTCAATGGAGCGGGAGACGGGAATCGAACCCGCACCATCAGCTTGGAAGGCTGAGGTTCTACCATTGAACTACTCCCGCGCCGGCGGACCTGCTTGGGTGTTGCGCCGGCAGGTGGTAAGGCTGCCGGTTTGTTGCTGCAACCGTCCGGCCGGGGCCGGGCGAAAGCTGGTGGAGGGAGGTGGATTCGAACCACCGAAGGCGTAAGCCAGCAGATTTACAGTCTGCCCCCGTTGGCCGCTTGGGTATCCCTCCAAAAGAGCCCGTAATTTTGGCCCTCGGGCACGGGATTGTCAACGCGTTTTGCGCGCCGCCCTCGCCCGCCCCTCGCCCGCGCGCGGAAGCGGCGATGCGGCGCCTCAGACGTTGAAGCGGAAATGCAGCACGTCCCCTTCCTGGACGCGGTATTCCTTGCCCTCCAGGCGCAGGCGCCCGGCGTCGCGCGCCCCGGCCTCGCCCCGGTACTTGACGAAGTCGTCGTAGGCGATGGTCTCGGCGCGGATGAAGCCCTTCTCGAAATCGCTGTGGATGACGCCGGCGGCCTGCGGCGCGGTCGCGCCCGCCTTCACCGTCCAGGCGCGCACCTCCTTCACGCCGGCGGTGAAATAGGTCTGCAGGCCGAGCAGCTTGTAGGCGGCGCGGATCACCCGGTTCAGGCCGGGCTCGTCGAGGCCGAGGTCCTTGAGGAAGGCGTCGCGGTCGGCGTCGTCGAGCTGGCTCAGCTCCTCCTCGATCGCCGCCGACACCGGCACGACCTCGGCGCCCTCGCCCGCCGCGCGGGCGCGCACGGCGTCGAGGTGCGGGTTGTTCTCGAAGCCGTCCTCGAGCACGTTGGCCACGTACATCACCGGCTTGAGGGTGAGCAGGAACAGGTCGCGCACCAGCGCCTTGTCCTCCTCCGACAGGCCCAGCGCGCGCGCCGGGGTGCCGGCGTCGAGGCCGGTGCGCAGGCGGGCGAGCGCCTCGACCCGCGCCTTCGCGTCCTTGTCGCCGGTCTTGGCCGCGCGCTCGGCCTTGGCCAGCGCCTTCTCCACCGACTCCAGGTCGGCCAGGGCCAGCTCGGTGTCGATGGTCTCGATGTCGGCGATCGGGTCGACGCGGTTGCTGACGTGGATCACGTCGGGGTGCTCGAAGCAGCGCACCACGTGGGCGATCGCGTCGACCTCGCGGATGTGCGCCAGGAACTTGTTGCCCAGGCCCTCGCCGCTGGCCGCGCCGGCGACCAGGCCGGCGATGTCGACGAACTCGACCGCGGTCGGCACCACCTTCTCCGGCTTGACGATCCCGGCCAGCACGCCCAGGCGCGGATCCGGCACCGGCACCACGCCGACGTTGGGCTCGATCGTGCAGAACGGGAAGTTGGCCGCGGCGATGCCGGCCTTGGTCAAGGCGTTGAACAGGGTCGACTTGCCGACGTTCGGCAGGCCGACGATGCCGCATTTGATGCCCATGGTTTTGGTCCGTGATTGGTGATTCGGGATGCGGGTTTCGAAATCCGGGACCGCACGCGTGGCCTCGAACGGATCCCGGAGCCCGGCCCTAGGTCCGGCTGGTGTGCAGGCGCTTCATCGCCTCGTTGAAGTCGCCCGCGACCGCCAGCGGCAGCACGTCCTGGGCGTCGGCGATCGCGCGCAGCATCGCCGCCTCGTCGTCGCGGCCGGGGCGGCCGAGCACCCACGGCGTGACCTTGTCCTTGTGCCCGGGATGGCCGATGCCGATGCGCAGCCGATGGAACTTGCCGTGGCCGAGCAGGCGGATGATGTCGCGCAGGCCGTTCTGGCCGCCGTGGCCGCCGTCGAACTTGAGCCGGGCGACGCCCGGCGGCAGGTCGAGTTCGTCGTGCACGACCAGCGCCTCCCCCGGCTCGATCTTCCAGTAGCGCAGCGCGGCCAGCACCGACTTGCCGGACAGGTTCATGAAGGTGGCCGGCTTGAGCAGCCAGACCGGGCGGCCGGCGATCTCGACCTTGCAGGTCTCGCCGAACAGCTTCGATTCCAGGCCGAAGCGGCCGCCGAGGCGGTCGGCCAGGGCATCCACAAGCCAGAACCCGGCGTTGTGCCGGGTCCTGAGGTGCTCGGCGCCGGGGTTGCCCAGGCCGACGATGAGACGCAAACCGGTGCTCATGCGTTGCTGCGGGCGCCGCGCGGGACCCGCCCTCGCCGCGGCGAAGACGGGCCCTCGCCGGCGCCCCGGAGGCGATCGCCGCTAGGCGGCGATCACTTCTCGTCCTTGTTGACCTTGGCCGCCGGCACGTCGGCCGACTCGCCCTCGGCCTCGCTCGGCTCGGCCTCTTCCTTGCCGTGCTTGGCCACGGCCACCGCCACGTCGTGCTCCTTGCCGAGCTTGAGCTCGGGGATCTCGACGCCGGCCGGCAGCTTGACCTGCGACAGGTGGACGATGTCGCCGACCTGCATGCTGCCCAGGTCGACCTCCAGGTACTCCGGCAGGTCCTTCGGCAGGCAGCTGATCTCGACCTCGTTGAGCTCGTGGGTGATGACCACGCCCGCGGTCTTGCCGGCCGGCGACTTCTCCTGGTTGAGGAAGTGCAGCGGCACCTTCACGCGCAGCGCCTGGTTGGCGTCCACGCGCTGGAAGTCCAGGTGCATGATCTGCTGCTTGTACGGATGGCGCTGGATGTCGCGCAGCAGCACGCTCTCGACCTTGCCGTCGATGTCGAGGCTCAGGATCGAGGAGTAGAACCATTCGTTCTGGCTGGCCAGCCAGACCTTCTCGTGCTCGAGCTGGATGGGCTGCGGCGCGGACTGGCCGCCGTAGACGATGGCCGGGATGCTGGCGGCGCGACGGAGGCGGCGGCTCGCACCCTTCCCTTCGACGCTGCGGCCAGTGGCCTTGAGGACGTGTTCGGACATTGTTGGACTCACTTTGCTTGCGTAGGACCCGCCTCGCGGCGGAATGGACGCTCACCCGCGACCAGGTGAGCGCGTTCGCGGCCGGACGGCCGCAAATTCCTGTCAGTCGACGTACAGCGAGCTGACCGATTCGCCGAATGCGACGCGGCGGATGGTCTCGGCCAGCAGCTCGGCGACGCTGAGCTGGCGGATCTTGGCGCAGGCGCGCGCCGCGTCCGACAGCGGGATGGTGTCGGTGACCACCAGTTCGTCGAGCTGCGACCGGGTGACGTTGTCGATCGCCGCGCCCGACAGCACCGGGTGCGTGCAGTACGCGACCACCTTGGTCGCGCCCTGCGCCTTCAGCGCGCCGGCCGCCGCGCACAGCGTGCCGGCGGTGTCGACGATGTCGTCGACCAGCACGCAGGTCTTGCCGGCGACGTCGCCGATGATGTTCATCACCGTGGCGACGTTGGCGCGCGGGCGGCGCTTGTCGATGATCGCCAGGTCGGCGTCGTCCAGGCGCTTGGCGATCGCGCGGGCGCGCACCACGCCGCCGACGTCGGGGCTGACCACGATCAGGTTGTCGGTGCCGTGCGCGCGCCAGATGTCGGCCAGCAGCAGCGGCGAGGCGTAGACGTTGTCGACCGGGATGTCGAAGAAGCCTTGGATCTGGTCGGCGTGCAGGTCGACGGTGAGCACCCGGTCGGTGCCGACCGCGCCGAACATCTTGGCCGCGACCTTGGCGGTGATCGGCACGCGCGAGGAGCGCGGCCGGCGGTCCTGGCGGGCGTAGCCGAAGTACGGCACCACCGCGGTCACGCTGGCCACCGAGGCGCGCTTGAGCGCGTCGATCAGCACCAGCAGCTCCATGAAGTTCTCGGCGGTCGGCGCGTTGGTCGGCTGGATCACGAACACTTCCTGGCGCCGGACGTTCTCCTCGATCTCGACCTGGACCTCGCCGTCGGAGAAGCGCCCGACCAGCGCCTTGCCCAGGCGCGTGCCCAGTTCGCGGCATACCGCGTCGGCCAGCGGGCGGTTGGCGTTGCCGCTGAAAATCAGCAGGTTGCGATCGTTCTGCACTGTCATGGCCGCTGCGCTCTGACCGGGCGGTTTGGGAGGGCAGACCCCACGCCAGCGCATGGAATCCGTTGCTGTTGCGAATCCGCGCACCAGGCGCGGTTTGCGCGGGCGGGCCCGCGCGTTGGCAGGGGCGGTAGGATTCGAACCTACGAATGCCGGGATCAAAACCCGGTGCCTTGGACCTCTTGGCGACGCCCCTGCAGGAAAAACCAGCCGTCGGCCCGCATCGCCGGCCGATGCCCTCGGGAGCACCGCGCACCGGCTAGCCGCCGACCACCATCGCTTCGAGCGCGTCCCGCAGCGGCGACCGCGCCGCGCCGGCCGCGACCCAGGCCCGCAGGCCGGGCGGCAAGGCCGCCAGCGCCGCCTCGGCGGCCTCGCGCGTGGCGAACTCGACGAAGCAGCCGCTGCCGGAGCCGGTCAGGCGCGGCGAACCGACCTGCGCCAGCGCGGCGAACGCGGCCTCGACCGCGGGTTCGCGCGCGCGCAGCACCGGCTCGAACGCATTCCCGAGCGGCACACCCGAAACGAAGTCCGATATTGTCGCGGGCGGGGCATCGCGCGTCAATTCAGGCGCGGCGAACAGCGCCGCGGTCGGCGCGTGCACGCCCGGGTCGACGAGCAGGTACCAGGCCGGCGGCAACGCCAGCGGCGCGAGCCGCTCGCCGACGCCCTCGGCCCAGGCGTTGTCGCCGCACACGAACACCGGCACGTCCGCACCCAGGCGCAGGCCCAGCCCGGCCAGCCGGTCCCTGCCCAGGCCGCAGCCCCACAGCGCGTCCAGCGCGACCAGCACGGTCGCCGCGTCGGACGAGCCGCCGCCGAAGCCACCTCCCGCCGGAATGCGCTTTTCGACGACGATGTCCGCTCCCAGCGCGACGTTCGCCTCCGTTTGCAGCAGGCGGGCGGCACGCACGGCGAGGTCGTCGGCCGCGGCCACGCCCGGCAGCGAGGCGCCGTGGCGGACGATCGCGCCATCGCCGCGCACCCGCAGGCGGATCGTGTCGCCCCAGTCGAGCAGCCGGAACGCGGTCTGCAGCAGGTGGTAGCCGTCGCCGCGGCGCCCGACGATGCGCAGGAACAGGTTCAGCTTGGCCGGCGCCGGCCAGGCCGTCCATGCGGGCGCGGCGCCATGCCCGGGAATGCCGGTCATTCGCCCTCGCCCAGCGTCCAGGCGTCGACGACCAGGCGCACCTTGGCCTCGCCGCGGACCGCCTCGACCCGCCCCGGCAGGACCGGCCCGCCCGCGACCGGGCGCCAGTTGCGGTAGTCGATGGTCCAGCCGTCCTGGCGCAGCCGCGCCGGCAGGCCGTCGGCGCCGTAGGCCAGTTCGGCCGGGCCGAGCGCGGGCGCGCCGATCCCGCGCACCCAGTCCGCGAGCGCGCGCACCGGCACGTTCCAGCCGGTCGCTTGGTACAGCAGCGCCTCGACGTCGGCGCTCTCGCGCGGCCCGCCCTCCAGGCCCTCGAGGCGCGCGCCGGCGGCGTCGCCGCTCAGGCGCCAGCTCTGCCGGGTGACCGGGGCGCTGACCGAGATCGAATACGCGGCGCCGCGCTGCCGCCAGTCGATGCGGCCGCTGCCGCCCTGGCGGCCGTTGGAGGCGGCGATGCGCCCGGCCAGGGTCCAGTCGCGCAGCCCGGCGCGTTGCCGCGCTTCGGCCTGGGCGCGGGCGGGGTCGGCCGCCGCCGGCGCCGGCGCGCGCACGGGCTGCGCGGTACAGCCGGCCAGCAGCAACGCGGCGGCGGCCGCCAGCGATGGCGCCGCGCGCAGCATGCGCGCGGTGCCCGGGCCCGCCGGGTTCCGCCGGCGCGGATGCGGTCCGGCCAGCAGAGGAGGCGCCCCGGCCGGGGCCGTGCGCTGCCCCACGCCCCCGCGGAAGAGGGCCGCCCATGCCATGCCCCGCCTCATGCGCCGGCCCTCTCCAGCGCGCGCTTCAGCGCGCGGTTGTCGGGATCGAGCTTGCGCGCCTGGTCGAAGTACTTGCGCGCCTCGTCCTTGCGGCCGAGTTCCCACAGCACTTCGGCCAGGTGCGCGGCGATCTCGGCGTCCTTCTGCAGGGTCAGCGCGCGGCGCAGCTCGACCAGCGCCTCCTCCTTGCGGCCGAGGCGGTACAGCACCCAGCCGTAGCTGTCGATGATCGCGGGGTTGTCCGGCTCGGCGGTGCGGGCGCGCTCGATCAGCTGCAGCGCCTCGCGGTAGCGGGTGGTGCGGTCGGCCAGGGTGTAGCCGAGGGCGTTGAGGGCGGCGACGTTGTCGGGTTCGGCGACCAGGATCCGGCGCAGGTCGGCTTCGGCGCGCGGGATGTCGTCGCGGCGCTCCCAGCTCAGGGCGCGGGCGTAGAGGATCTCGGCGTCGTCCGGGAACGCGGCGAGGCCGCGGGCGAAGGCCTCCAGCTCGCCGGCCGCATCTCCGTCCTCCTCGCGCAGCGCCGCCTCGAGCAGATGGGCGTCGCGGCGCGCCTCGTCGGGCGCGGCGGCGTCGCCCTGCAGCTCGGCCACGGCGCGGTAGGCTTCGTCGCGGCGGTCGAGCTCGTGCAGCACGTTGGCGCTGCGCAGGCGCGCGGTCCAGCGCTGCGGGCCGCCGGGCACGCCCCGGTACCAGTCCAGCGCTTCGTCGAAACGGTCGAGGAACTCGGCCAGTTGGCCGAGCAGCAGCCGCCGCTGCGGATCCGGCTTGTCCGCACCGGTGCGCAGTTCCTCGTACAGCCGCGTCAGCGCCGGCTTGTCGTCCGCCTGGGCCAGCAGGGCGGCGCGCAGCGCGTAGACCTCGTCGTCCTGCGGCCCGGCGGCGAGCGCGCGCTCGGCGGCGGCGTAGTCGCCCAGGCGCCGGTATTCGTCGGCGAGGGCCCGGCGCAGCTCGGCGTCGCCGCCGGCACGCGCGGCCAGATCGGCGAGGATCGCACGGGCGCCGTCGGCATCGCCGCCGTCGCGCAACTGGCTGGCGCGCAGCAGGCCGACCCGCGGCTCGCCGGGGAAGCGGCGCACGACCTCGGCGACGATGCGCTCGACCAGCTCCGGCTGCTCCAGGCCCTGCGCCAAGCCGCCGAACGCGAGCCACGCGGGCAGCTTGTTCGGGACCGCATCGTCGTCGAGCAAGCGCTCCAGCAGGCGGGCGGCCTGCTGCGGATCGCGCGCGCCGGCGCCGAGCACGCCCAGGGCCTGGCGCCAGCCCGCGTCCCCGGGCGCGCTGAGCAACTGGCGAAGATGGCGGCGCGCGGCGCGCTCGTCGTCGCGGCGCAGCGCCAGCACCGCCTCGGCCGCGGCCAGGCCCAGGCCCTGCCCGCCCTGCGCGCGCCACAGCGCCAGCGCTTCGCCCGCGCGCCTGTCGTCCTTGGCCAGCAGGGCGATGCGGGTGGCGCGCTCGGCCAGCGCGACGTCGCCGGCCGCGCGCGCGGCCTGCAGGTAGCTGGCGGCGGCCTCGTCCAGGCGCCCGGCCTGGAGCGCGAATTCGCCGGCCAGCAGCGGCTCCAGCGCAGCGCCGACCGGATCGGCCGGCGCCGGGCGCGGGGTTGCCGCCGCGAGCGGGCCGCTCAGCGCCGCGGCAAGCATCAGGCCGAGCGCGCGCCCGAGCGGGCCGGGCGCCGGTCGGGGCGAGTTGACGTGGATCGATCCGTTCAAAGGCGGTGCCGCTGCAGAGGGAGAACCTGTGGCGTGGACGTCGAGACGGACCGCGGTGGAACGGAGCGTCGGCGCTGCCGACGCCGTCGATGCGAGCCCGCCGGGAGCCTGGCCGGTAGAATGGCGGGCTCCGGTAGCCAGCAGCTTAGCGCAAGCACCTGAACGTAGAGTCCCGGCGTCGATGAGCCTGTTCGTCCTCGGCATCAACCACCAGACCGCGCCGGTCGAACTGCGCGAGCGCGTCGCCTTTTCCGGCGACGCGGTCGCGACCGCGCTGCTGTCGCTGCGGTCGCTGCCGGGCGTGAGCGAGGCCGCGCTGCTGTCGACCTGCAACCGCACCGAGGTGTACGCGGTCGCCGAGGACGAGGACGCGCTCGCCGACTGGCTGGCCCGCCACCCGGAACCGGCCGCCGCCGACCGCGCGCTGCACGACTACCTGTACCGGCACCGCGACGCGGACGCGGTGCGGCACCTGTTCCGCGTCGCCACCGGGCTGGATTCGCTGGTGCTGGGCGAGCCGCAGATCCTCGGCCAGGTCAAGGACGCCTGGGCCGCGGCCCGCGCCGCCGGCACGCTGGGCACGCGCCTGGACCGGCTGTTCCAGCACGCCTTCTCCACCGCCAAGCGCGCGCGCACCGACACCCGCATCGGCGCCAACCCGGTATCGGTGGCTTCGGCGGCGGTGCGCCTGGCGCAGGAATCGTTCGCGCGCCTGGACGAGGCCTGCGTGTTGCTGATCGGCGCCGGCGAGACCATCGAGCTGGCGGCGCGGCACCTGGCGCAGGCCCGCGCCAAGCGCCTGCTGGTCGCCAACCGCACCCTCGCCCACGCCCAGGACCTCGCCGGCCGCCACGGCGGCTACGCCCTGCCGCTGGGCGATCTCGACAAGCACCTGGCCGAGGCCGACGTGGTGATCTCGGCCACCGCCAGCCGCGAGCCGGTCCTGCGCGCGGCGCAGGTCGCCGCCGCGCTGGCCGCGCGCAAGCACCGGCCGATGCTGCTGGTCGACCTGGCGGTGCCGCGCGACATCGACCCGGCCGCCGCGGCGCTGCGCGACGTCTTCCTCTACACGGTCGACGACCTGGAACGGGCGATCGAGGACAACCGCCGCAGCCGGCGCGAGGCCGCGACCGAGGCGGAGGCGATCATCGAACTGCAGGTCGCGCGCTTCACCGAGCAGATGGCGGCGACGGCGCGGATCGAACCGCTCAAGCGCCTGCGCGCGCACGGCGAGCACGCCAAGGCCGAGGCCCTGGCGCGGGCACGCCAGCAGCTCGCCGCCGGCGGCGACCCGGAGCAGGTGCTGCAGCTGCTCGCCCATACCCTGACCAACCGCCTGCTGCACGCGCCGACGGTGGCGCTGCGCGAGGCCGCGCTGACCGGCGACGCCGAACTGGCGCGCGCGGCCGGCAAGCTCTTCCCGGAGAGCGAGGAACGCGTGCGGAGCGACGGGGAGCGCGAGGCTTAGCGACGCCCATCCGCCGCGTCCCTCGTTTCCCGCCCCCCTGCCCGTTCCTCTGCCATGACCCCGACCCTGCGCCGCAAACTGGAAGCGCTCGCCGAGCGCCGCGAAGAACTCGAACGCCTGCTCGCCGACCCGGACATCGGCGCCGACGCCGAGCGCTTCGGCAAGCTCTCGCGCGAGTTCGCCCAGCTCGAACCGGTGGCCGCGGCGCTGCGCGCCGAAGCGCAGGCGCGCCAGGACCTCGCCGCGGCCGAGTCGATGCGCGGCGACCCGGAACTGGCCGGGCTGGCCGAGGAGGAAATCGCCGACGCGAAGCGGCGCCTGGAGCGGCTGGAAGCGGAGCTGCTCGCGCACCTGATCCCCAGGGACCCGCGCGACGGAGGCGACCTGTACCTGGAGGTGCGCGCCGGCACCGGCGGCGACGAGGCGGCGATCTTCGCCGGCGACCTGTTCCGCATGTACGTGCGCTACGCCGAGCGGCGCGGCTGGAAGGTCGAGGTCGAATCGGCCAACCCCGGCGAGCACGGCGGCTACAAGGAGATCATCGCCCGCGTCGAGGGCCGCGGCGCGTACTCGCGGCTCAAGTTCGAGTCCGGCACCCACCGCGTGCAGCGCGTGCCGGAGACCGAGTCGCAGGGGCGCATCCACACCTCGGCGGCGACGGTGGCGATCATTCCGGTGGAGCCGGATGGCGAACCGATCGAGATCAATCCCGCCGAGCTGAAGATCGACACCTTCCGTTCCAGCGGCGCCGGCGGCCAGCACGTCAACAAGACCGAATCGGCGATCCGCATCACCCACCTGCCCAGCGGCATCGTGGTCGAGAGCCAGACCGAGCGCAGCCAGCACGCCAACCGCGACAAGGCGATGAAGCGCCTGGCGGCGATGCTGGCCGAGGCGCAGGCGGCGAAGGCCGCGGCCGCGACCGCGGCCACGCGCAAGCTGCAGGTCGGCAGCGGCGACCGCAGCCAGCGCATCCGCACCTACAACTTCCCGCAGGGCCGGATCACCGACCACCGCGTCGAAGGCCTGACCCTGTACGACCTGCCCCACATCCTCGAAGGCGATCTCGACCCGCTGGTCGAACGCCTGCAGCAGGAGCACCAGGCCGACGAACTGGCGCGGCTGACCGCGCAGACATGAGCGGCGATCGCCGCCCGGCGAACGCCGCGGGCCCGAGAACGAGCGAAGAGGACCCGGGCCGCGCCGCTGGACGCGGAGGCGCGAACGGCGGCGCGCGAAAACCGCGCCGCCGACGGAGCCATCGCGGCGCTGTCGGCGGCTTCGTCGCGATGCCAGAATGGCCGCTCGCCTTCCGGAGGCCGCCATGCCGCTGACGATCCGCCGCGCCGCGCCCGACGACCTGGACGCGCTCGTGCCGCTGTTCGACGCCTACCGCGCGTTCTACGGCCAGCCGAGCGACCCCGGGCGCGCCCGCGGCTTCCTGCGCGAGCGCCTGCAGCGCGGCGAGTCGGTGGCGCTGCTGGCCGAGCGCGGCGGCGCCGCGATCGGCTTCGTCCAGCTGTATCCGACGTTCTCCTCGGTGCGTGCCGGGCGGCTGTGGATCCTCAACGATCTCTACGTCGCCGCCGAGGCGCGCCGCGGCGGCGTCGCCCGCGCGCTGCTCGATGCGGCGGCCGGGTTCGCCCGCGGCGAGGGCGCGGTCGGCATCGCACTGGAGACCGCGCGCGACAACGCCGCCGCGCGCGCGCTGTACCGCGCCGCCGGTTGGGAGGAGAGCGAGACGCAGTGGTACGCGCTGAGCTTCGCGCCGGCCGCCGCGGAGCCCGCGGAAGCCGGCGAGGCGCTGTTCTCCTACGGCGCCCTGCAGGACGAGGCCGTGCAGCGGCGCCTGTTCGGCCGCGCGCTGCACGGCAGCGCCGACGCGCTGACCGGCTACCGTCTCGACTGGCTCGGGGAACGCGACCCGGCCGCGGTCGAGACCCGCGGCGTGGTGCGTCACCCGGTGGCGCGCGCCAGCGGCGACCCCGCCGACCGCGTGCCTGGCACGCTGTTCCGCGTCGGCGCGGTCGAACTCGCCCGCGCCGACGAATACGAGGCCGGCGACTACCGCCGCGTGCGCGTGCGGCTGGCCTCCGGCGCCGAAGCCTGGCTGTACGTCGGAGCGCGGGCGGGATGAACGATCCGCGCGCCGCCGCCCGCGCCGCGGCGCAGCGCCAGCCGCACGACGCGCTGGCCTGGATCCTGCTCGCCGAGGCCGAGCTCGACGGCGGCGACGCGGTCGCGGGCGAAGCCGCGGCGCGGCGCGCGCTGGCGCTGCGCCCGGGGCATCCGGAAGCGCTGGCGCGGCTCGGCCGCGCGCAGTGGATGCAGGGCCGCCGCCACGACGCGGTGGCGAGCCTGCGCCAGGCCGCGGCGAATGCGCCGCGCCATCCCGGCATCGCGGTCTGGCTGGGGCATGCGCTCGAGGACGCGGGCGAGGCCGAGGCCGCCGCCGAGGCCTACGCGCATGCGCACGCGCTGGCGCCGCGGGAACCGCAGATCGCCGCCTACCTGCTCGCCTGGCGCCGCAAGCTCTGCGACTGGCGCGGGCTGGACCCGCTGGCGCGCCAGGTGCGCGAGGCGGTGAACGCCGGCACCGCCGCGGTCGAACCGTTCGCGTTCCTGAGCGAGGACGCGAGCGCGGCCGAGCAGTTGCGCTGCGCGCGGCGGCGGGCCCTGCAACTGGCGCGGACGGTGCGGCCGCTGCCGCCGCCGGCGGCGCCGGCGCCCGATGCGCCGGTGCGCGTCGGTTTCCTGTCCAACGGCTTCGGCGCGCACCCGACCGGGCTGCTCACGGTCGCCCTGTTCGAGGCGCTGCGGGCCGCGCACCCACGACTGGAAACGCATCTGTTCGCGCTGAACCGCGACGACGGCAGTGCGATCCGCCGCCGCCTGCACGCCGCCGCGCACGCGCTGCACGACCTCGCCTTGCGCCCGCACCGGCAGATCGCGCAGGCGATCCGCGATGCCGGCATCGAGGTGCTGTTCGACCTGCGCGGCTGGGGCGGCGGCGGCGCGCCGGAGGCGCTGGCGATGCGGCCGGCGCCGGTGCAGGTCAACTGGCTGGCCTACCCGGGCACCTCGGGCGCGCCGTGGATCGACTACGTGCTGGCCGATGCGTTCGTGCTGCCGCCGGCGCTGGAAGCGGGCTTCAGCGAGACCGTGCTGCGCCTGCCGCGCTGCTTCCAGCCCTCCGACACCGCGCGCGAGGTGCCGCCGGCGCCGCCGCGCGAGGCCTGCGGCCTGCCCGCGCGCGGCGTGGTGTTCTGCTGCTTCAACAACAGCTACAAGCTCAACCCTCGCAGCATGGCGCGCGCGCTGGCGGTGCTGCGCGAGGTGCCGGGCTCGGTGCTGTGGCTGCTCTGCGGCCCCGGCCGCGCCGACGACCGCCTGCGCGCGTTCGCGCAGGCGCAGGGCGTGGATCCGCAGCGCTTGATCTTCATGCCCAAGCAGCCGCACGCCGACTACCTGGCGCGGCTGCGCCACGCCGATCTGTTCCTCGACACCGAGCCGTACAACGCGCATACCACCGCGTCCGACGCGCTGTGGGCCGGCTGCCCGGTGCTGACCCGTCCCGGCGGGACCTTCGCCGCGCGCGTCGCCGGCAGCCTCAACCACCATCTCGGCCTGGCGGCGATGAACGTCGCCGACGACGCGGCCTTCGTCGCGCGCGCGGCCGAGCTCGGCCGCGACCCGCAGGCGCTCGCCGGGCTGCGCGCGGAACTGGCGGCACGGCGCCGCGCCAGCGGCCTGTTCGACATGGACGGCTTCGCGGCCGACTTCGCCGCGATCGTCGCGCGGCTGGCGCGGGCCCATCGCGAAGGCCGGCGGTCGCAGGCGACGCAGTGACGCCGCACGCGCCGGCCCTGCGCGACGCGGCCGGCGCGGAAGGATCGTGGCAAGGCCGCGGCCAAGCGGCCGGATACCGCCGCCGCCCGGCCCGGCGTTCCCGGCGCGCGGTGCTCTTGCCTTTCGCCGACCCGCCGCATCGCAGGCGCGGCATGGCTCGCGCGGCCTTCGGCCGCAACCACGCCGCCGAACGCCCCGCGGGGACGTGTCCACGGCGTATCGCGCAGGCCCATGCGCGGCGACGCGCTGCCGCCGGCGAACGGAGACAGGAAAACCGCAGCGCGCCGGCGCGCGCCGCGAGCGCGATGCGGCGACCGCACCGGCCATGCGCTAACCTGCCCGCATGACCGCCGAACGCGATTTCATCCCGTTGAACCTGTGCGTGCTGACCGTGTCCGACACGCGCACCCCCGCCGACGACAGCTCCGGCGACTATCTCGCCGCCGCGCTGGCCGAAGCCGGCCATCGCCTGCACGCGCGCGCCCTGCTGCCGGACGACCGCTACAAGCTGCGCGCGCAGGTCTCGGCCTGGATCGCCGACGACGCCGTCGATGGCATCCTGGCCACCGGCGGCACCGGCTTCACCGGCCGCGATTCCACGCCCGAGGCGCTGCTGCCGTTGCTGGACAAGGAAATGCCCGGCTTCGGCGAGCTGTTCCGCGCGCTCAGCTTCGACGAGATCGGCACCAGCGCGCTGCAGTCGCGCGCCTTCGCCGGCCTGGCCAACGGCACCTTCCTGTTCGCCCTGCCCGGTTCGACCTCGGCCTGCCGCACCGCCTGGGAGAAGATCGTCCGCGCCCAACTGGACGCGCGCACGCGGCCGTGCAACCTCGCCACGCTGCGTCCGCGCCTGCGCGAACGTTGACCGATCCCCCGCCACGGAGCGCGCATGGGCAAGCTCAAGCGCAAGGACTACCAAGCCCGCCTCGAACCGCTGCAGCTGGAGCTGGCGGCGATGGCGCGCTGGCTGCGCCACCGCGGCAAGCGCCTGGTGGTGCTGTTCGAGGGCCGCGACACCGCCGGCAAGGGCGGCGCGATCGGCGCGATCGCCGAGCACCTCAACCCGCGCCAGTGCCGCGTCGTCGCCCTGCCCAAGCCGGGCGAACGCGAGAGCACGCAGTGGTACTTCCAGCGCTACGTGCCGCACCTGCCCGCGGCCGGCGAGATCGTGCTGTTCGACCGCAGCTGGTACAACCGCGCCGGCGTCGAGCGGGTGATGGGCTACGCCACCTCCGGGCAGGTGGACCTGTTCCTGCGCCAGGCGCCGCTGTTCGAGCGCATGCTGGTCGAGGACGGCGTCCTGCTGTTCAAGTATTGGCTGTGCTGCGACCAGGCGAAACAGGAGCAGCGCTTCGCCGAGCGGCTCGAGGATTCGCTCAAGCGCTGGAAGCTGTCGCCGGTGGACCTGGAAGCGCGCCAGCGCTACGCCGACTACACCCGCGCCCGCGAGGCGATGCTGCGCGCCACCCACACGCCGTACGCGCCGTGGACCCTGGTCGACTTCAACGACCAGAAGCGCGGCCGCCTGACCCTGATCCGCGACCTGCTCGACCGCCTGCCCGACACCGAACTGCCGCCGCAGGAGATCGGGCTCGAGCCGCTGCCCGGCAAGCCGCACAAGGAGCGCTATCGCGTGCTGGAGCCGATTCCGGCCTGGGACGGCGCCGCCGGGTGAGCGCGCGGCGCGGCGCTCACAGGGTGGCGAATCCCTCGCCCGCCTCGTCTTCGCGCGCCGGCAGGCGCTCCAGCCCGTCCACCCGCGCCAGCGGCGGGCCCTCGCGCAGCCACGCGGCGAGCTGCTCCAGCGCGTCGTCGCTGCCGGCCGCGAGCACCTCGACCCGGCCGTCGGGCAGGTTCCTGGCGTAGCCGCGCAGGCCGAGCGCGCGCGCCCGCTCCCGGGCCGAGGCGCGGAACCACACGCCCTGCACCTTGCCGCTGGCGACGAAGCGCGCGGCGCTCATCGCCCGCCTCCGACGCCCGGCTTGGGCCCGCCGGCCTTGGCGATCGCGGTCTCGATGTCCTTGGCGGTGACCGGGCCGAGGAAGCGCTCGGCGACCTTGCCGTCCGGCGCGATCAGATAGGTCATCGGCAGCCCGCGCGGGGTCTCGAAGTCCTTCGGCGGGTCGTAGGTGTCGACGATCGCGACCGGGTAGACCACCGGATGCAGCTGCAGGAACACCCTCATGTCCTCCGGCTCGATGTCCTCGTAGGCCAGGCCGATCACCTCGATGTGCTCGCGCATGCCGTCCAGCGCCGACAGCTCGGGCATTTCCTTCAGGCAGGGCTTGCACCAGGTGGCCCAGAAGTTGACCACCACCCACTTGCCGCGCTGCTTGCCCAGGTCGTAGGCGCGGCCGTCCACGGTGGTCACCTGCAGTCGCGGGCGCTCCGCGGTGGCACGGGTCGGCGCGGCCGGTTCCTCCGGCAGCGCCATCGGCGCGTCCTCGGCCGCCGGCGCTTGCGCCTGCGGCTCCGGCTCGGGCTCCGGCGCGGGCGGTGGCGACTGCTGCTGGCAGGCGCCGAGCAGCGCGGCCAGGGCGAGCGTGAGCAACGGGCGACGCGGCATGGATCAGTCCTCTTCGTGCAGGGTGGAGGCGCGGCGCTTGAGCAGGTCGCGCAGCGGCAGGCGCAGGTCGTCGAGCACCTGCACCGCGGTGCGGCCGAGCGCGTCGTCGCGGCACGGCAGGTGCGCCTCGGCGACGGGAATGCGCAGCTGGCAGGCTTCGTACAGCTCGGCCAGGCTGAGGTCCTCCAGGTCGCGCGCCAGCAGCCATTCGCCGTCCTCGGCGCGGCGCACCACGTCGATCTCCGCCAGCTGCGCCAGCATCTGCTGCACCAGCGCGTCGGTCAGCATCGGCTCCAGCGCCTCGATGTCGTCGCTGTGCAGACCGCGGCCGCGCTTGCGCGCTTCCTGGAAGCGGCCGAGCAGGCGCATCAGGCCGTAGATCTCGAAGCCCATCGGCAGCCGCATCGACGCGGGCTGGTAGCGGAACTCGGACACCGACGACGCCAGCGACGCGCCCAGCAGCACCGCGACCCAGCTCAGGTAGATCCACAACAGGAAGATCGGCACCACCGCCAGCGGGCCGTAGATGCGCGAGTAGGAGCTGAAGCCGCCCAGGTAGATGCCCAGCCCCCACTTCACCGTCTCGAACAGCAGCGTCGCCAGCAGCGCCCCGGCGAACGCATGGCGCCAATGGATCGTGCGATGCGGCACCACCCGGTAGATCGCGGCGAAGGCGAACAGCTCGATCGCCATCGGCGCCAGGCGCAGCATCAGCTTCTGCAGCGCGTGCCCGGCCTCGGTGGAGAACACCGCCAGGGCGAAGAACTTGGCCGAGATCGCCAGGCTGGCCGCGGCCATCAGCGCGCCCAGCGTCAGCACGGTCCAGTACACCAGGAACCGGGTCAGCTTCGGCCGCGCCGCCTTGACCCGCCAGATCCGGTTGAACGTCGCCTCCACCCCGTTGAGCGTGATCAGCAGCGACACCACCAGCGCGGTCACGCCGGCCGCGGTGAGCTGGCCGGCGTTGGCCGAGAACTGCTTGAGGTAGGCCTCCACCGAACGCGCCGCGCTGGGCACGAAGTTGGAGAAGATGTAGTCGCTGAGCCGGTCGCTCCACTCGTTGAACACCGGGAACGCCGAGAGCACGCCGAACACCACCATCGACAGCGGCACCAGCGCGAACACCGTGGTGTAGGCCAGGGCGCCGGCCGCCTGGAACAGGTTGTCCTCGAGGAAACGGCGGGCGAGGAAGCGGAAAAAGGTGCCCACGCGCGCGCGGTCGCGCACGCGCTCGCTCCATCGGTTCAAGGTGTCCAGCGGCTCCATCGCGCGGAGGGTAACCGATGCCGGCGGGATAGACAGCCAAGGACCGGCGCGGCGGCGGAACCGCGCCGGCGCGGTTGCGTCCGCGCCACGCGGTGCCGGGGCCGACGGCCCGCCGTCGGCGCCATGGCGCGGCGGCGCGCGAGCCCGCGCGCGGCCGGTCCGATCGCCGCCGAGGAAACCGATCCGGCCACTGCGGCACGGCGCGGCGTTCCGGATGCGCTCACGCCGATCCTCTATGCTTGCCGCTCACGGGAGGACGCGATGACCGAGATCCTGGTGCTCTACTACAGCCGCGGCGGTTCGGTGGCGCGGCTGGCGCGGCAGATCGCGCGCGGCGTCGGCGAGGTCGAGGGCGCGAGCGCGCGGCTGCGCACCGTGCCGCCGGTGGCGACGGTGGTGCAGACCGCGGCGCCGCCCGTGCCGGAGGAAGGCGCGCCCTACGTCGAGGCGCGCGACCTGGTCGAATGCGCCGGCCTCGCGCTCGGCAGCCCCACCCGCTTCGGCAACATGGCCGCGCCGGTCAAGCATTGGCTGGACGGCCTCGGCGCGGAATGGGCCAGCGGCACCCTGGTCGGCAAGCCGGCGGCGGTGTTCACCTCGACCGCGACCCAGCACGGCGGCCAGGAATCGACCCTGCTGTCGATGATGGTGCCGCTGCTGCACCACGGCTGCGTGCTGCTCGGCATCCCCTACACGGAACCGGCCTTGAACAGCACCCGCGGCGGCGGCACGCCCTACGGCGCCAGCCACGTGGCCGGGCCGCAGGACGACCCGCAGCCGACCGACGACGAGGCGGCGCTGGCGCGCGCGCTCGGCCGGCGCCTGGCCGCGCTCGCCCGCAAGGTGGCCGAGTGATCTGGCGCGCGGTGCTGTTGCTGGCGCTGCTGGCGCTCGCCGCGGTGTACGTGGTCTGGTTCGTGGAACACGAGCCGTCGCCGGCGGTGGAGTTGGTGGTGTTCGCGCTGCCGCCGCTGCTGCTGGCGCTCGGCGTGTGGCGGCACCGGCGCCGCGCCGGCTTCTGGGCCGGGGTGCTGGCCCTGGCCTGGTTCAGCCACGCGGTGATGGTCGCCTACACCCGGCCGCCCGAGCGCGGCTATGCGCTGATCGCGCTGGCGCTGGCGGTGGCGATCGTGTTCGCGGCCAGCCTGCCCGGGCTGCGCGCCCGCTTCGGCCGCCGCCGCGGGTAGGGCCGGCTCCGCAAGGCGAAGCGGTTTTGCGCCGCGGATCGGCGCGGGTGCGCGATGCGCCCGGATCGGCATTTCGTGGCGGCGTCGGCGCTGCGGCGGCGCGCAGACGCGCCCGCCCAAGGGCGGCGGCGCCGACTGCCCGCTTCGCCCGTCTTGCCCGCGCGCCCGCGTCGATCCGCGGCCGGCGAAGGGCCCGCACGCGGCCAGGACCGCGGCAAGCACGCCGCGAACGTATAATTCCGGCGACTTCCGCATCTCGCTCCCGCGATGGACCAGCTCTGCATCGTCACCACCGGCGGCACGATCGACAAGATCTACTTCGACGACAAGTCGGACTACCAGATCGGCGAGCCGCAGATCGGCAGCATGCTGCGCGAGCTGGGCGTGGGCTTCCAGTTCACGGTGATCCCGATCCTGCGCAAGGACTCGCTGCACATCACCGCCGAGGACCGCGAGCTGATCCGCGCCACCATCGCCGCGCAGCCGGTGCGGCACGTGCTGGTCACCCACGGCACCGACACCATGGTCGAGACCGCCAGGGTGCTGGCTTCGCTGAAGGACAAGACCATCGTGCTGACCGGCGCGCTGAGCCCGGCGCGCTTCCGCGGCTCGGACGCCGAGTTCAACGTCGGCTGCGCGGTCGGCGCGGTGCAGTCGCTGCCACCGGGCGTGTACATCGCGATGAACGGACGCATCTGGGACCCGGCCAAGGTGCGCAAGAACGTCGCCGCCAACCGCTTCGAACCGATCGGGTGAGGCGATGCCGGCGCCGCGGCTCAAGCGCGTCTACGACGCCCCCGCGGACGAGGACGGCCTGCGCATCCTGGTCGACCGGCTGTGGCCGCGCGGCCTGCGCAAGGATGCGGCGCGGATCGACCGCTGGCTGAAGGAGGTCGCGCCCAGCGACGCGCTGCGCCGGCGCTTCCACGCCCGTCCGCAGGCGTGGGACGACTTCCGCGCCGCGTATGCCGAGGAACTGCGCGACAACCCGGCGCTGGCGGAACTGCGCGCGCTGGCCCGACGCGAGCGCGTCACCCTGCTCTACGCCTCGCGCGACGCCGAGCGCAACAACGCGCGCGCCCTCGCCGAGCTGCTCGCCGGAAAAAAAGCCCCGGCGCGAGGCCGGGGCAGCGAGGGGAGAACGAACAGCCCCGTCAGAAAGTGATCGACCAGCTGTTGACGTAGCCGGTGTCGTAGGTGGCGTTGTCGTTGACGCGCAGGCGCCAGGTGCCGTTCAGCGCTTCCGACGACAGGTTCACGTTGTAGGTCTGGTTGATGTTGTCGGTGCCGCCGCCGCTGCGGTTGTGCAGCGTGTACACCGAGCCGTCCGGCGCCACCAGGTCGACCTTCAGGTCGCCGATGTAGGTGTGCACGATGTTCACCGCCACCGGCACGCTGGAGCCCGCGTTGCCGCTGCGGCCGGACACCGCGATCGGGCTTTCCACCGTGGCGTTGTCGCGGATCGCGTAGTCGGTGCCGTTGCTGTAGGTCTGCCCGCCCCCGCCGCCCCCGCCGGCGACCGCGTCGAGCACCGCCCTGGCGTTGAGGATGCCCGGGCCGATCGGCTGCGACGGCGTCGACGGGAACGGCGTCACGTTGGCCTTGATCAGGCTCTCCACCTGGGCCGGCGTCTTCGGCGTCGCGGACAGCGACTGGATCAGCGCGACCACGCCGGCCACGTGCGGCGTCGCCATCGAGGTGCCGTTGTAGCTGGCGTAGGCCTCGCTGCCGGGCGTGGTGGCGCCGTTGTTGAGCGTGGACAGGATGCTCGAGCCCGGCGCGGCGATGTCGATCAGCGAGCCGTAGTTGGAGAAGCTCGAACGCGCGCCCGAGCTGGTGATCGACGCCACCGCGATCACGTTGTTGCAGTTGGCCGGGCTGGAGTTGCTGACGTTGCTGTTCTCGTTGCCCGCGGCCACGACCACCGTGGTGCCGCGGCCGACCGCGCTGTTGATCGCGTTCTGGAAGGTGCTGCCGCAGGCGCCGCCGCCGCCCAGGCTGAGGTTGATCACCTCGGCCGGATTGGGATTGGCGGGCACGCCGCTGACGGTGCCGCCGGACGCCCAGACGATCGCGTCGGCGATGTCGGAGACGCTGCCGCCGCAGCGGCCGAGCACGCGCACCGGCACCACCTTGGCGTTGAACGCGGTGCCGGCCACGCCCTTGGCGTTGTTGGTGACCGCGGCGACCGTGCCGGCGACGTGGGTGCCGTGCCAGCTCGAGTTGGTCACCGGCGAGCCGGCGTAGCACTCGTTGGCCATCGGGTTCCAGTCGCCCTCGTCCTGCGGGTTGCCGTCGCGGCCGTCGCCGTCGCGCGAGACGAAGGTGTCGCTGATGAAGTCGTAGCCCGGCAGGATGTTGGCGTTCAGATCGCTGTGGCTGGTGATGCCGGTGTCGATCACCGCGACCACCGCGCCGCTGCCGGTGGCCAGGTCCCAGGCCGCCGGGGCCTTGATGCCGTAGGTGCCGTTGAAGCCCCACTGCTGGCCGTAGTGGGTGTCGTTCGGGGTCAGCGCCCGGTACATGCGGCGGTCCGGCTCGGCGTAGTCGACGCTCGGATCGGCGGCGAGCTGGCGCAGCAGGCTCTCGGCCTCGGCGCGGTCGAGCTTGCGGTCGGCCTTCAGCACCTCGGCGCCGACCGCGAGGGTGCGCTTGTGGGACAGGCCCAGCGCACGGCCGTGGCTCCTGGCCACCGCCGCGGCGGCGCGGGCGAGGCTCTGCTGGCGGCTGGCGGCGCTGACGCGTTCGCTGGCGCCGTCCTTGTACTTGACGATGAACTGGTCGAACTCGGTGCCGGACTGCAGGCCCGACAGGTCCGCCCGGCCGGCGAAGGCCAGGCCCGACGACAGCGCGAGCGCGGTGGCCGCGGCGAGGGCATGCAGGCGGATACGGTGCTGACGACGATCGGACATCGGTGAAACCCCCGAAATGGTGGAACCGCGTGATGGTGGAATGGCCGGTCGGACGCGACGGCGGTTCCGGTCGTGCCGGCCCCGTCGCCGGCGCGCGGCCGGCACGACGGACAGCGACATGCTGCCGGCGTCGCGGCGATGGGAGCCGCGGCGGAATCCGACCGGGCGACGCGATCCCACGATGCGGACACGGCGTCTTGCCCGCTGCGACGGATCGCCGGCGCGCGGCCGGGTCGAGCGCTGCGCGCGGGTCCGGCGGCCCGCGCGCAGTACGGGGCCGGCGCCGGCCCCGTATCGCTGCAACGCGGCCAACCTAGCCAATCCCTACCGAAAAGGAGTGCGCCAGAGTCGGCAAAAATCCGGACTGGGACCGGCATCACGCGCGGCCGATGAACCGCGTGGGATTCGCATGCGACACGCCGAAACGAAGCGACGCGCCGCGACGTGCGCAGCGCGGCGCGCCCTCGCCGGCGGCATCGCGCAAGGAAGGAAAACGGGAAAGCGAGGGCGACAGCGGGCGCGGGATCTCGCCGCCTCGCAAGCGGCCGGGGCGGCGCCGTCGCCGGCGCCGCGCCGATCAGAACATGCCGGTCTCGAGCCGCGCCGCCTCGGACATCATGCTGCGGTTCCACGGCGGGTCGAACACGAGTTCGACGTCGGCCTCGGCCACGGTCGGGATCATCTCGAGCTTGTCGCGCACGTCGGCGACCAGGATGTCGCCCATGCCGCAGGCCGGCGCGGTCAGGGTCATGCGCACCTCGACCTTGCGCTCGCCGGGCCGCTCCGGGTGCGGCTGCACCGAGGCCTCGTAGACCAGGCCGAGGTCGACCACGTTGATCGGGATCTCCGGATCGAAGCAGGTGCGCAGCTGGCGCCAGACCATCTGCTCGACCGCCTCGTCGTCGGCGCCCTCCGGCAATTCCAGCGGCGGCGGCGGTTCCTTGCCGATCGCATCGGCGTCGCGGCCGGCGACGCGGAACAGGTTGCCTTCGACGAACACGGTGTAGCTGCCGCCCAGGCCCTGGGTGATGTAGCCGACGCTGCCGGCCGGCAGGGTCACTTCGTCGCCCTGGGGCACCATGACCACGGCGCAATCGCGCTCGAAACGGACGGGTTCGCTGCTGCGGGAGTACATGCCGGGAAGATTGGGGTGCCGCGACCCGGCACAAGGCCGCCCATTCTAGAGCCTGGCGGCCGCGCCGGCGCGGCGCCGGCCCGCGCGCGCGGCGCGCGCCGGCTATGCTGTGCGGCCGCCCCGCCGCCGAGCCTTCGATGATCCCAGCCGCCCGCTCCCTCCGCCGCGTTTCCTGGTTCGCCTGGGCGCTGCTGGCGCTGGCGGTGTGCGGATCGGCCGCGGTGTGGGTGCTGCTGAGCCTGTACAGCGGCCGCCAGCACAGCTGGATGGCGCTGCTGGCCGCGCTCGACGTGGCCTGGCTGTTGCGCCTGGGCCGCTGGCCGAGCGGGCGCCTGCGCCTGCTCGCCGGCGTGCTCGCCACCGCGGCCGCGGCGGCGCTGGCGAACTGGTGGATCGTCGCGACCCAGCTCGGCGCGATGCTCGGGCTGGATCCGCTGAGCTCGGCGCTGCGCCTGGGCGCGCACCACGCCTGGACCCTGATGCGCCTCGCCAACGGCCCGACCGACCTGGCCTGGATCGCGGCGGCGCTGGTCGCCGCGGCCTGGACCTCGCGCTAGCCCGTTTCGTCGAGGCAGCGCTGCAGCAGCCGCACCGCCTCGCGGATCTCGGCGGCCGACAGGCTGGCGAAACCGAGCAGCAGGCCGGCGCGGTCGGGCGATTCGAGGTAGTACGGCGCGATCGAATAAAGCCCCAGGCCGAGGCCGCGCGCGTGGGCGATGAAGGCCTCGCCCTCGGCGGCGCTGCGGCCCTCGAGCCAGGCGACCAGGTGCATGCCGGCGCGCGAGTCGGCGATGCGCAGGCGTCGTTCGCCGCAGCGGCGCAGGCCGTCGAGCAGCGCCGCGCGGCGCTCGCGCAGGGTGCGCGCGGCGCGGCGCAGATGGCGCTCGAACCCGCCTTCGGCGATGAAACGCGCCAGCGCCGCCTGCTCGATCGCCGGCGAAGCGAAGTCGTCCTGCCATTTCGCGTTGAGGAAGTCGCGGCGCAGCCCCGCCGGCACCACCAGGTAGCCCAGGCGCAGCGCCGGGAACAGCGCCTTGGAGAAGGTGCCGACGTAGATCACCCGGCCGTGCTCGTCGAGCGAGCGCAGCGCGTCCAGCGGGCGTCCGTCGTAGCGGAATTCGCCGTCGTAGTCGTCCTCCAGCACCCAGCAGTCGTGGCGGCGGGCGTAGTCGAGCAGCGCCAGGCGCCGCGACAGCGACATCAGCGCGCCGCTGGGGAACTGGTGCGAAGGCGTCACGCAGACCAGCTTCGGCGCCGGCTGCGGCAGGGCGTCGCAGCGCAGGCCGTCGGCGTCCACCGGCACCGCGCGCACCTGCGCGCCGTGGATCAGCAGCAGCTCGCGCAGCGAGGAGTAGTGCGGCTCTTCCAGCGCCACTTCGTCGCCCGGGTCGAGCAGCACGCGCGCGGTCAGCGCCACCGCCTGCTGGGTGCCGGCGACGACGAACACGTCCTCCGGCGCGGCGACCACCCCGCGCCGCCGCGCCAGGTAGTCGCATACCGCCTCGCGCAGCGCCGGCAGGCCCTGGGTCGCCGGGTAGCCGGGCGAGGTGTACGCGGCCGCGCGCGCCAGCTCGCGCGCCCAGGCGGTGGTCAGCGCCGGGTTGGCCATCGGCACGCCGTACTGGAAGGCGTAGCGCACGCCGGGAATGGCGCGGCCGGGCATGTTGGCGTGGTCGTGGTAGCGGCGCGCGCGGCGGGCGAAGGCCGACTGCGGCGGCAGCGGCGCCTCCCCGGCGGGCGCCGGCCGCGGGCCGCGCAGCGGCGGGGTCACGTAGCTGCCGGAGCCGACCCGGCCCTCGACGAACCCCTCGGCGCGCAGCTGTTCGTACGCGGCCAGCACCGTGTTGCGCGACACCCCCAGCTCGCGCGCCAGCTGGCGCGTCGCCGGCAGGCGCGCGCCCTGGCCGAGGCGCCCGGCGAACACGGCGCTCTTCAGCGCCCGGGTGAGCTGCGCGTGGACCGGGCCGCGGCCGTCGAGCTGCAGGTGCATGGAAACCTCCGCGCGGCGAATTGGCCCCATTGAACCGCGGCGCAATGGCCCTTGCCAGGGCCGCTTCGCCGGCGCTTCATGGGGCCACTTCCGCCGGAGAACCTCGCCGATGGCCACCGTCGCCGCCGCGGCCCGCCCGCGTTCCGTTCCGCTCGATCGTCCCTGGGCCTGGCTCCTGCTCGGCGGGCTGGTGGCGGGCAGCCTCGACCTGCTGTTCGCGATGGCCTGGTGGGCGCCGCTCGGCGCGAGCCCGGGGCGGATCCTGCAATCGATCGCCGCCTGGGGAGTGGGCCGCGAGGCCGCCTTCGCCGGCGGCGCGGCGACCCAGGCGCTCGGCGCCGGGCTGCATTACGCGCTGACGACCGCGGCGGTGGCGCTCTACGCCGCCCTCGCCCGGCGCCATGCCGCGGTGCGCCGGCGGCCGTACGCGGCCGGCGCCCTGTATGGCGCGTCGGTGTTCGCGCTGCTGCACCTGATCGTGGTGCCGCTGCTGTCGGCCGCGCCGCCGCGCGAGTTCCGCCCGGACTGGATGAGCGCCTGCCTGCTCGCGCACATGCTGCTGCTGGGCGTGCCGGCGGCGCTGTTCGCCGAACGCGCGCGGCACGCCGGCACGCGCTGAGGGGGCGCCCGCGCTTCGGCCCAGGGCCGGTACGGCGGCGCAAATGGCCCCCGTGGCCGGGCCCGGAGTGGCGCTACGAACGGGGCCGCCCGCGCCCTAGCGTGGGCCTCCACCGCCCACCGCTCCGCCCGCCATGCTGCTCGCCCCGCTGCCGATCCGCGACCGCGAACGCCTCGACCCCGTCGCGCTCGACGCCGCCCGTCGCCTGTACCTGTTGCACCCCGCCGGGCGCCTGGCGAGGGCGGAACTGCCCGCGCACTGGCTCTCGCTGTGGCTGCCGCTGCGCGGCGCGCTGCGGCTGCAGTGCGAGGACGGGGCCTGGGAACTGCGCCGCGGCCGCAGCCAGCTGTGGCGCGGCGCGCTGCACGCGGGCGGCGGGCGCGATGCGCGTTGGCTGGCCGTGGCCGGGCCGGAACCGGCCTGGGCGCCGCATCTGCAGGCGGCCGGCGCCGAACACCTGTTCGCCCACGAGGATGCCGCCGGCCTGCTGCGCAGGGCCGCGCTCGCCCTGGCCCGCGCCGGCGAAGCCGCGCGGGCGCCCGACCTGGCGCGGCTGTGCGCGGCGCTGCTGGAGCAGCAGCGCGACGTCCAGGACCGGCTGCCGCACTGTCCCGGCCGCACGCCGCTGCGCCGGCGGCAATCGATGCAGCGGCTGCTGCGCGTGCGCCA
This sequence comes from Vulcaniibacterium tengchongense, assembly GCF_003814555.1. Taxonomy (GTDB): domain Bacteria; phylum Pseudomonadota; class Gammaproteobacteria; order Xanthomonadales; family Xanthomonadaceae; genus Vulcaniibacterium; species Vulcaniibacterium tengchongense. The sequence continues at coordinate 98,934 of NZ_RKQN01000005.1, read as the reverse complement.
CCTGATCCGCTGCCGCGGCGACATGCGCCTGGACCTGGCCGCGCTGGCGCGCCGGGCCAACTGCTCGCCCGGGCATCTGCAGCGCGCCCATCGCCAGGTGTTCGGCGACACCCCGTCCGAGTACGCCGCACGCCTGCGCTGCGAACGCGCCTGGCGCCTGGTGCGCGATACCGCGCTGCCGATCGGCGCGATCGTCGAGGCGCTGGGCTTCGAAGGCCACGCCGCCTTCAGCCGCAGCTTCAAGGCCGCGTTCGGCGCCACCGCCGGGGAAGTGCGCCGCAGCGCACGCGCCTCGCTGCCCGCCTGGGGCCGGCCATGAGCGCGCCCGCCCGTTCCGTACCGCTGCCGCGCCGCCGCACCGCCGCGGCGCCGGCGCTTGCCGCCGGCCTGGTCGCCGGCACCCTCGACATCGCCTTCGCCACTGCGTTCTGGGCGCTGCGCGGCGTCCCGCCGCTGCGCGTGCCGCAGGGCGTGGCCGCGGGGCTGCTCGGCCCGGTCGCGGTCGCCGGCGGCGCGGCGACGGCGACGCTCGGCCTGGCCCTGCACTACCTGATCGCGACGGCGATGGCCGCGGCCTATTTCGCCGCCGCGCGGCACCTGCCGCCGCTGCGCGAGCGGCCGCTCGCCGCGGGCGCCCTCTACGGCCTGTGCCTGTACGCGACGATGACCGGCCTGGTGGTGCCGCTGTCGGCGGCGCCGCTGCCCGCCGCCGACGCGGCCTGGACCGTGGCCAGCGTGTGTGCGCACGTGCTGCTGGTCGGGCTGCCGATCGCCGGGCTGGCGCGCCGCTGGGTGCGGCCGGCGGTACCGCCCTGAGCGCTCCCTCCCCCTTGCCCCGCGCGGACCTCGGGGGCTCCGCCGCGACCGGACCGCGCCCGGCGCGGCAACGCATCGGAGATCACGCCATGAACGCCTTCGCCGCATCGTCGCTGCTGCTCGGCGCCTGCCTCGCCGGGCCGGCGCTGGCCGGCTCCTGCAAGCAGGTCCACGCCGAGATGACCGAAGTCGAATCCACGTCCGGCTGCAACCCGGGCCTCGCCTCGTGCTTCCTCGGCGAGGTCGAGGGCAACCACGGCCTGCGCGGCACCACCCACTTCGCCGCCGACAGCGCCCGCGCCGGCCCGTCCACCTCGCCGGGCTTCATTTCCTACAGCGGCCCGTTCGAATACCGCACCGCCGGCGGCACCCTGGTCATGCGCGAGACCGGCGTGACCACCAACGGCCCCGAAGGCGTGGTCACCGCCTACCAGCAGATCGTCGGCGCCACCGGCAAGTACGCCGGCGCCAGCGGCCACTTCTTCGTCAGCGGGCACAAGAGCGGCGGCATGGTCGCCACCTTCGTCAATGGCGAGATCTGCCTTCCGTAGCCGGGCGCGCCCCGGCGTTCCAATCCCCATCGCTCCGGCCGGGATCCGGGACTTGCATTGGAGCAGCCGTCAAGCTCCTGGCCCCGCCTTCGTGGGGGATGACGAGGCAGGTCCGAAGGACGCGGACAAGCGACCGATACCGAACGGCCCGGAGTGAGTCCCGGCTTTGGCTTTCGACAATCGATCCGATTCCCGGCCCCGTGGGGCGGCGCACGACGCTGTGCGCCGCTTTCCGGCTGGAGCCTGGAATGGCGAATCGGCAAGCCCGCTCACCGCCGGCCGAGCGCCGGATTGAGTTGCCGGGGAGGCCGTTTTCCTGGTTACTTTCTTTTGCCCCAGCAAAAGTGACCCGGCCGCCGGCAGGCGGACGGAAGCGCTTGGAGGCCAAGCCGCGGCCGGGCTCGGCAAGCAAGGGCAACGTCACGGGATCCCGCCGCCGGGATGGCGCGCGAGCAACAGAGCCCCTCACCCCGACGCTCGCACACAGCGCGATGGCGCCCAGGCCGCCGTGCGCCGCTGACAAGCCGCTGCGCTTCGCCGCCTGCGCGGCGCCGGCGAGCACGGGCAAGCTCCGGGGCGCGCGCTTGATCGCGCCCGGCGCGACGCCGCGCAATACCGAGCGAGCCGCCGCCGACAAGCCACGGGCCCCTCAATGCCCGCCGCCGTCCAGCGCCTTCAACTCGCCGACCAGCGCGCTGGCCATCTCCGCGCCATCGCCGTACAGCATGCGCGTGTTGTCGGCGTAGAACAGCGCGTTCTCGATGCCGGCGAAGCCGGTGCCCTTGCCGCGCTTGATCACGATGGTGTTCCTCGACGCGGCCACGTCCAGGATCGGCATGCCGTAGATCGGCGAGGCCGGGTCGGTCTTCGCCACCGGGTTGACCACGTCGTTGGCGCCGATCACCAGCGACACGTCGGTGTTGGGGAACTCCGGGTTGACGTCGTCCATGTCGGCGATCAGGTCGTACGGCACGCCGGCCTCGGCCAGCAGCACGTTCATGTGCCCGGGCATGCGCCCGGCGACCGGGTGGATCGCGAACTTCACCTTGACCCCGCGCTCGATCAGCCGCTGCGCCAGTTCCCAGATCTTGTGCTGCGCCTGCGCCACCGCCATGCCGTAGCCCGGCACGATCACCACCCGCTCGGCGTAGGCCATCATCGCGGCGACGTCGCCGGCCTCGATCGGCTTCTGCGCGCCCGCGATCGCCTGCGCCTGCCCGCCGCCGCCGAAGCTGCCGAACAGCACGTTGCGGATCGGCCGGTTCATCGCCTTGGCCATCAGCTGCGTCAGCAGGGTGCCGGCCGCGCCGACCATGGTGCCGGCGATGATCAGCGCCTCGTTGCCGAGCACGTAGCCCTCGAACGCCACCGCCAGGCCGGTCAGCGCGTTGTACAGCGAGATCACCACCGGCATGTCGGCGCCGCCGATCGGCAGCGTCATCAGCACGCCCAGCGCCAGCGCGAGGACGAAGAAGGCGACGATCGCCGGCGCGCCCAGCGCGCGCACGATCCAGCCGCCCAGCGCCAGCATCGCCAGGAACACCAGCAGGTTGAACGCCTGCTGGCCCGGGAACGTGACCCGCCTGTCGAGGCGGCCGTCGAGCTTGGCCCAGGCCACCACCGAGCCGGACAGCGACACCGCGCCGATCGCCGCGCCGACCACGCCCAGCACCAGCGCCACCGGCGAGGGCGCGCGGCCCTCGGCGGAGAAGCGCAGCAGCTCCACCGCGCCGATCGCCGCCGCCGAGCCGCCGCCCATGCCGTTGTACAGCGCGACCATCTGCGGCATGTCGGTGATCGCCACCTTCTTGCCCGACACCCAGGCCAGCGCGGTGCCGATGGCGAGCGCCAGCACGATCAGGCCGAGGTTGTGCAGGCCCGGCAGCAGGAACGTGGCCGCGGTCGCGATCAGCATGCCCAGGCCGGCCCAGCGGATGCCGCTGCGCGCGGTCACCGGCGAGGCCATCCGCTGCAGGCCCAGCAGGAACAGGGTGGCGGCGACGAAGTAGCTGGCGGAGGCGGCCCAGACGAGCGCGTTCCCGGCCGTCGCGCTCATGCCTTCGGCTCCTTCCTGCTCGACTTGAACATCTCCAGCATGCGCTCGGTGACCACGTAGCCGCCGGCGGCGTTGCCGGCGCCGAGCAGCACGGCGACGAAGCCGATCGCCTTCTCCAGCGGGGTGTCGGCGTGGCCGAGCACGACCATCGCGCCGATCAGGACGATGCCGTGGATGAAGTTGGAGCCCGACATCAGCGGCGTGTGCAGGATCACCGGCACCCGCGAGATGATCACGTGGCCGGCGATCGCCGCCAGCATGAAGATGTAGAGCCCGATGAAGGCCTGCGCCACGAAGCCGTCGCCCATCCGCCACCTTCCCCATCGCGATGTCGCCGCATCATAACCGCCCCTGAACCGGGCGCCAGCACGGTCAACCGGACGCCGCCCGGGGCGTTCCCTCCGACACAGGCCCCGCCTGCCTGCGAGGAGAGAGCCCATGCACCGTGTCCCGCGCACCGCCCCGGCCGCCGCGCTGCCGCCCGCCGCAGCGGCCGCGTCCGCTCACGGCCGGTACCGGAAGCGTGGCCACTGAGCGCTTCGCCTATGCTGCGCGACATGACCCGCGACGCCGACGAAGCCGCGCTGGCCCTTCCGGCCGCCGCCGAGGCGCGCGTCGGCCCGGACGGGACGGCGCGCGCGCCGGCGTCGCTGGAGGAATTCCTGGCCGGCATCGGCCCGCGCGCGTTCCGCTTCGCCGAGCTCGGCCTGCGCCAGCGCGACGACGCGCTCGACGCGGTGCAGGACGCGATGATGAAGATGCTGGCCTACCGCGAGCGCCCGGCGGCGGAATGGACGCCGCTGTTCTGGAGCATCCTGCGCAGCCGCATCGTCGACCTGCAACGCCGGCGCGCGTTCCGCCTGCGCTGGCTGCTGCCGGCGCCGGAACGCGAGGAAAGCGCGCTCGACTGGGCCGACGACGCGCCCGATCCGGCGCGCGCGTTCGACGGCCGCGAGGCCTACGCCCGGCTGGCCGACGCGCTGGCGGCGCTGCCGCGCCGGCAGCGCGAGGCGTTCAGCCTGCGCGTGCTGGAGGACCTCGACGTCGCCACGACCGCGCGGGCGATGGGCTGCAGCGAAGGCGCGGTGAAGACGCATCTGTCGCGCGCGCGCGAAGCGCTGCAGCGGCAACTGGAGGACTGGCGATGAACGACCGACACGACCATGACGAAGGCTTCGACCGGGCGATGCGCGCGCTGCACGCGCAGGCGGTGGACGCGGTGTCGCCGGCGGTGCGCGCGCGCCTGCGCGCCGCCCGCCAGGCGGCCGCACCGGCGACGCCGGCGCCGCGGCGCGGACTGGGCTGGGTGCTGGCCAGCGGCGGCGCGGCGGTGTTCGCCCTCGCCCTGGGGTTGCAGCTGAACCGGGCGCCGGACCGCGCGCCGGCGCCGGCTGCGCCGGTCGCGAACACCGCGCCCGAGCCGGGTTACGACCCCGAGACCGCGCTCGCCACCCTCGACGAAAGCCCCGACCTGTACCTGTGGCTGGCCGCCAACGGCGATGCCGTGGCCACCGCGACGGAGTGACCCCCATGCGCCTGCCGACCCGATTCGCCGCGCCGCTGCTCCTGCTGGCGGCCTTCCCCGCGTTCGCCGCCGATCCTGCGCCGGCGTCCCTGCCCGAATGGGACCGGCTCGGCGCCGAACAGCGCGAACTGCTGATCGCGCCGATCCGCGAGCGCTGGAACGCCTCGCCCGAAGACCGCCCGCGCATGCTCGAGCACGCCCGCCGCTGGCAGCAGATGACGCCCGAGCAGCGCCAGCGCGCGCGCTTCGGGCTGCGCCGCTGGGTGCGGATGAACCCGGAACAGCGCGAGCAGACCCGCGCGCTGTTCGCCAAGATGCTGACCCTGGACGAGGCCGGCCGCCGCGCGCTCAAGGAGCAGTGGCGGACGATGACGCCGGAGCAGCGCCGCGCCTGGGTGGAGGCCAACCCGCCGCCACGCGACCTGCCGCCGCCCCCGCCGCCGCCCCCGCCGCCGCGGATCGATTGAGCCCGGGCCGCCTCGCTGGCGGCAGGCAGGGGCTTGCGCGGCAGGCCCGCCGCGCAGGGGCGATGGCCTCGGCGATGCGGCCGCGGCAGCAACGGCGCGGTGCCGGCGAGGGCCAAGCGACGGCCGCCGGCGCCCGGTCGTCGCCGTCCTTCGCGGCTCTACCCCGCGGCAAGGCGAACGCCGAGGCGCCGCGCCGCCGCCGCCATCTCACGTGGGACCTCCATCGTCGGGACGCGCCGTGCGCGGAACCGGGCGCCGCGCCGGCGCGCCGCGCTGCCGGACGCCTCACCCCCATCCCGCTCCCGCAAGCGGGAGGGCCATGCGGCGGCCGCGTGGAGGCTACGCATGCGCATCCGGGGCTCTCCCGTGAGCGGTAGGGGCGATAGGGGGCAGCCGGTGTGCCCCTTTGCCGCGCTCCGCTTTTCCCTCCCCCCGCCTGCGGGAGAAGGTGCCCGGAGGGCGGATGAGGGCCGTCGGCCTTCGGTCCTCCACGTGCTGCGCGAGCGTGCCCGGCCTCCGGGATGCGCAGGGAAACCCGTCAGGCGGCCGCCTGCGCCGGCGGCGCCGGCCACACGGTCTTGGCCAGCAGCTCGTCGTTCCAGTCGAACGCCAGGGCACCGGCCTGCGCCGCGCGCGCGTCGAGGAACAGGGCGACGAAGTTGAGCAGGTTGCGGGCGTACATCTCGCTGGCGTGCACCGCGCCCTGGCTGGGCAGGTTGAGCGGGCCGGCGACCACCACGCCGCCGTGCTCGACCGTCTCGCCGGGGCGGGTCAGCTCGCAGTTGCCGCCGGTCTCGGCGGCGAGATCCACGATCACGCTGCCCGGCCGCATCGCCGCCACCATCGCCGCGCCGACGATCTTCGGCGCCGGCCGCCCCGGCACGGCCGCGGTGCAGACGATCACGTCGACGTTCTTCAGGTGCTCGCCGAGGCGGCGCTGCTGTTCGGCGCGCTCCTCCTCGGTCAGCGGCCGCGCGTAGCCGCCCTCGCCGGCGGCGCTGACGCCGAGGTCGAGGAACCGGCCGCCCAGGGACTCGATCTGCTCGCGCGTTTCCGGGCGCACGTCGAAGCCTTCCACCTGGGCGCCCAGGCGCTTGGCGGTGGCGATCGCCTGCAGCCCGGCGACGCCGGCGCCGATCACCAGCACCTTCGACGGCCGGATCGTGCCGGCGGCGGTGGTCAGCATCGGGAAGAACCGCGGCGCCAGTTGCGCCGCGATCAGCACCGCCTTGTAGCCGGCCATGCCGGCCTGCGAGCTGAGCACGTCCATCGCCTGGGCGCGGGTGGTGCGCGGCAGCCGCTCGAGCGGGAACGCGACCAGGCGCCGCCGCGCGATCGCCTCGGCGCGCGCCGGGTCCGCCTGCGGCGCGAGCAGGCCGACCACGCAGGCGCCCTCGCGCAGGCGCAGCAGCGTCGCCGCCGGCGGCGGCTGCACGCACAGCACCAGGTCGGCGGTCTCCAGCGCCGCGCCCGCGTCCTCGACCAGTTCGGCGCCGGCCTCGGCATAGGCCGCGTCGGCGAAGCCCGCGCCGAGCCCCGCGCCGCGCTGCACGCGCACCCGCGCGCCGCGCGCGACGAACTTGCGGCAGGTTTCCGGGGTCAGCGCGACGCGGCGCTCGCCGCTCGCGGTTTCGCTCGCAACGCCAAGGGTGATGCCCGCCATGCCCGGCTCCCGAAACGGTGTCGCCGCATCCTAGCGGATGCGCGGCATCGGCGAACGGCCGGAAGCGAAGGCGTCCCGCGCCGGCAGAGGAGCGCGCGCGGCGGAAGCAGAGGCGGGCGAGGATCCGCGGCGGTCCGAAATGGACACGGCGCATGCGCCGCTGCGGATTTCCGCTGGCCGCGGCAGGCCTCCGGCGCGCGGCGCGCCCTTCCGCCGACGACAGAAGATCGGGCGCGCGTCAACGCGTGGCGGCGCGGTCGAGATGGCGGCGCACCTGCCGCATCGCCTCGTCGAACGCGGTGCGCTCGGCGCCGATCTGCAGCCGGTTCTGCGCGGCCAGCACCGCCAGTTCCTCGGCCGAGGCCACCAGCACGCGGATGCCGCGGCGGTTGACCAGCAGGAAGCGCGAGGTCAGCGGGCTGACCCAGGCGATCTTCGCCGCGACGGTCTCGCCGTCGGCGTCGGTCAGCCGCACCCAGTCGCCGACCTCGAGGCTGCGCATGCGCTCGGCCAGGATCGGGTCGTGGGCGACCGTGTCGGTCCCGCCGGCGAGCCACAGCTTGCGCTCGTGGCCGCCCTCGTCCTCGGACGCGCCCAGCGGCGGCGGCGGCGGGCGGCGGCGGCGCGGCGTGTCGGGAACGCACAGCGCGCGCACCAGCCCGGCCATGCCGTGCTCGGCGGCGCTGCCGTCCAGCCCGGAGCTGGCCAGGCACTCGACGAGGCCCGGCTGCAGCGCGAGCAGGTGCGCGGCCAGCTCGCGGCCGCGGTTCTCGGCGGCGAGGCGGTCGGCGGCCAGCAACGCGTCGCCGAGCGCCAGGGCGTCGGCGTAGCGCTGGGTATCGGCGCCTTCGCGCAGCAGGATCTGCACCAGGTGATGGCGCCAGGGCATGGCCAGGAACTCGGCCACCGCCTGGGTCAGCTCGGGCTCGGCCAGGCGCTGCTGCACCGCGGCGTCGGCCTGGGCGCGCGCGGTGTCGAGCCGCTCGCGGCCGAACGCGGCCTTGGCCGCGCGCTGCTCCTGCAGCTCGATGCGCCGGCGCTGCTGCGCGAGCAGCGCGTCGAGCTCGGCATGGGCGAGTTCGAACACCGCCAGGTCCTCGTTGTACTCCGCGACGATCCGTTGCGAGATCTCGTGCGCGCGGTCGAGCAGTTCGCGGTCCTGCGGCGTCTCCGCGTCGTTGCCCTCGCAGGCCTCGGTGATCGCATCGAGCAGGCGCCGCGCCGGATGGTCGCGGCGCACGAACACGCCTCCGCCGTCGGTCAGCGCGACCTTCACGTACGGCAGCACCAGGCGCGCGTACACGCGGCGGGCGCGGTCGCGCAGGGCGTTGTGCCGGAACAGCGAGTCGAACAGCAACGCGACCAGGTCGATCGCGTCCTCTTCCTCGGGGCTGAAGCAGGTTTCGTCCGGGTCCAGGCCGAGCCGGCGGGCGCCGTCCTGGAGATGGTCGCGGATGGTCTCGGCCAGGCGCCCGGACACCGCCAGCGCGCGCGCGAACGCGTCCGGCGGCTCGGCCTGCAGCAGCGAGGCCACGCTGACCAGCTCGTCCACGCGCAGCTCGCGGCGCGGGCCGAGGGCGCGCGGGCCGGCGCCGGCCGCGCGCGGGGCGGGCGTGCTCTCGCGCCAGGCCTGCAGCTGGCTGCGCAGTTGCGCCAGCTCCGACGCCATCGCCGCGAACTCCTCGTGCGACACCGGCGCCGGACCGGCCGCGCCGTCGGGCGCGCCGCCCGCGGCAGCCTGGCCGTGGCCGCCGGCGCCGTACGAGCCCGCGGCGCCGGTACCGTGGGATTCGGCGACATGACGGCCGTCGTAGCCCGGCTCCGGGCGCGGTTCGGGCTCCAGCGGCGCCGGCACGACCGGCGCGGCGCTGTAGCCGGCCGCGGCCAGTTGCGCGCCGACCCGGGCGTAGAAGTCGCCGAGCAGGCGCAGCAGCTCCTGCTCGTACTGGCGGAACAGGCGCGTGCGCAGCGCGTCGGGCAGCTGCACGTCGACCAGGGTGTTGGTGAACGCGGCGACCAGCCGCTCGGGCCCGATCGGATTGCTGCCCATCGGCAGGCGCAGCGCCGCGGCCAGGCCGCGCAGGCCGTTGCCGATGCCGTCGAGCGCGCGCGAGAAGCGCGCCATCAGCGCCTCGTTCAGGCGCTCGCCGGCCAGGCTGTACTCCAGTTCCTGCTCGCCGACCAGCGACAGGGTGAGTTCGCCGCCGCTGCGGATGCGCAGGGCGCGGAAGTCGTCGAAGCCCTGCGCGATCTGCTGCCGGAAGCGCATCACGTGGGTGGCCTGCTGCTGGCGCAGCATCCACAGCGCGGCCTGCTCCTCGTAGTAGTTCTGCTTGCCGTCGGCCTTCAGCGCGGCCAGCTTGAGCGCGTCCTCGACCGGGCCGTACAGCGTGCCCGGCAGGCCGCCGAGCACCTCCAGCGCCTGCCGCTTGATGTCCTCCAGCACGCGCAGCGGATCGGTACGCGTGGCATGAGAGATGCCGTGCGGGTAGCCGGACACGAGAGATTCCCCGGGGTTGCTAGGACCGAAACTGCCGCAGTTCGGCAGCCTCTTGCTACTCAATGGCAAGATACGACATCGCCGGCTCCGCCGTCTGCCGCCTTTTGTGACCGATGTCGCCAATCATCCCTGAATACCGCTCCGATTTCGATACGGCCCTGGCCGCGCTCGACGCCCGCCGCTCGGTCCCGGCCCGGCAGCTCGGCGACCCCGGTCCGGACCGGCCCACCCTGCTGCGCATGCTGCGCTCGGCGGTCCGGGTGCCCGACCACGGCAAGCGGGTGCCGTTCCGCTTCCTGAGCTTCCGCGGCGCGGCCCGCCACGCCTTCGGCGAACGCCTGGCCGCGCGCGGGCGCGAACGCCATCCCGAGGGCGGCGAAGCCGCGTTCGAAAAGGACCGCCAGCGCTTCTCGCACGCGCCGCTGGTGGTGGCGGTGATCGCCCGCCTGGGCCCGGACCCGCAGATCCCCGAGTCCGAGCGCTTCGCCACCGCCGCCTGCGTCTGCTTCGCCCTGCTGCAGGCGGCGCAGGCGCTGGGCTACGGCGCGGTCTGGCTGACCGGCTGGCCGGCCTACGACCCGGTGGTCGCGCAGTGGCTGGGGCTGGGGCCGGGGGAACAGGTCGCCGGCTTCATTCACATCGGCACGCCCAGGCTCGACGCGCCGGAGCGCGAGCGCCCGGACCCGGCGGCGCTGCTCACCGAATGGGAAGCGCCGGAAACGGGCGGCAAGGGGTGAAAGGCGGGAGAAAGCAAGCTTCCCGGCCTCCGCCCTCCCTCGCTCCTCTCCCCGGTCCCGCTTTCATGGCCACGCCCACGCCGCTTTATCTCGTCGATGCCAGCCTGTACGTGTTCCGGGCCTGGCATTCGATGCCGAACGAATTCCACGACGCCGACGGCTGGCCGACCAACGCCGTGCACGGCTTCGCCCGCTTCCTGCTCGAGCTGCTCGACCGCGCGCGGCCGCAGCACATCGCGGTCGCGTTCGACGAGGCGCTGGACTCCTGCTTCCGCAACGCCCTGTACCCGGCCTACAAGGCCAACCGCGAGCCGGCGCCGGAGGAGCTCAAGCGCCAGTTCGGCCACTGCAAGGCGCTGTGCGCGGCGCTCGGCCTCGCGACCCTGGCGCACGGCGAGTACGAGGCGGACGACCTGATCGGCAGCGCGGCCTGGGCGCTGCGCCCGCACGGCTTCCGCGCGGTGATCGTCTCCGCCGACAAGGACCTGTCGCAGTTGCTCGGCGAGCACGACGAGCAGTGGGACTTCGCCCGCGGCCAGCGCTGGGGCGCGGCCGGGGTGTTCGAGCGCCACGGCGTGCACGCGCATCAGATCGCCGACTACCTGGCGCTGACCGGCGACGCGATCGACAACATCCCCGGCGTGCCGGGCATCGGCGCCAAGACCGCGGCCGCGCTGCTGGGCCACTTCGGCACGCTGGACGCGCTGCTGGCGCGGGTCGACGAGGTCCCGTTCCTGCGCCTGCGCGGCGCCGCCGCGGCCGCGGCCCGGCTGCGCCAGCACCGGGAGCAGGCCCTGCTCAGTCGCCGCCTGGCCACCATCGCGCTGGACGCGCCGCTCGGCGACCTGTCGCTGCGCTTCGCCCGCGCCTCCGCCGATGCCGCGGCGCTGGCCGGGCTGTGCGAGGCGCTGCGCTTCGGGCCGATGACCCGGCGGCGCCTGCATCAGGCCGCCGGCCTCGACTTCGCGGCGTCACCGCTTCCGGCGTAGCATCCGGGCGGATCCCCCTTCCGGAGCACCGATGAACGACCACGCCCACGCCGACGCCGACTCGGAAATCCTCTACGAGGGCCGCTGGCTGCGCCTGCGCCGGCGCGGCACCTGGGAATACGCCGAACGGGTGCACGGCGACGGCATGGCGGTGATCGTGATCGCGGTGACCCCGGACGACAAGGTGCTGTTCGTCGAGCAGCAGCGCGTCCCGCTGGGCGCGCCGACGATCGAGATGCCGGCCGGGCTGGTCGGCGACGATCACGCGACCGACACCCTGGAGGACGCGGCGCGCCGCGAGCTGGTCGAGGAGACCGGCTGGAAGCCGGGCCGGGTCGAGGTGCTGCTGATCGGGCCCACTTCCGCCGGGATGAGCAACGAACGCATCGCCTTCGTGCGCGCCCGCGACCTGGTCAAGGTCGGCGCGGGCGGCGGCGTCGGCGGCGAACGCATCGTCGTGCACGAGGTCCCGCGGGCGCGGGCGACGGCCTGGCTGATGCAGAAGCAGCGCGAAGGCTACGAGCTCGACCTCAAGCTCTGGGGCGGGCTGTGGATGCTCGAGCACAACCCGGACGGATCGCCGGCGGCGTGACGCCCGTCCCCCGCTCCCGCACGCGGGAGAGGGGCGCCGGCGGAGCCGGTCAGGCGAAGCGGTCGGTCGCGCGCACGAGGGCGTCGACGTTCTCGGCCTCGAACGCCGAGTGGCCCGAGGCCGGGGTCACGATCAGCTCGCCTTTCGGCCAGGCCTGGTGCAGGTCCCAGGCGTTCTGCAGCGGGCAGACCACGTCGTAGCGGCCGTGCACGATCACGCCGGGGATGTCGGCGATGCGGTGGGCGTCGCGCAGCAGCTGGTCCTCGACCTCGAAGAAGCCGCCGTGGACGAAGTAATGGTTCTCGATGCGGGCGAAGGCCAGGGCGAAGCGCGGGTCCTCGTGGCTCCTAGCGAAATCCTCGTCGATGCGCAGGAAGCTGGTCGCGCCCTCCCACACGCTCCAGGCCTTGGCCGCGGCCAGGCGGGTGGCCTCGTCGTGGCTGGTCAGGCGGCGGTGGAACGCGCTGATCAGGTCGTGGCGCTCGACCGGCGGAATCGCCGCCAGGTAGTGCTCCCAGGCGTCGGGGAACAGGCGCGAGGCGCCTTCCTGGTAGAACCACTCCAGCTCCCAGCGGCGCAGCATGAAGATGCCGCGCAGGACGAGTTCGGTCACGCGCTGCGGGTGGGTCTGCGCGTAGGCCAGCGCGAGCGTCGAGCCCCATGAGCCGCCGAACACCTGCCAGCGCGCGATGCCGAGCTTCTCGCGCAGGGTCTCGATGTCGGCGACCAGGTGCCAGGTGGTGTTGTCGACCAGGTCCGCGTGCGGCGTGGAGCGGCCCGCGCCGCGCTGGTCGAACAGCACGATGCGGTACTTGGCCGGATCGTGGAAGCGCCGCATCCGCGGGCTGCAGCCCGCGCCCGGGCCGCCGTGCAGCAGCACCACCGGCTTGCCCTCCGGATTGCCGCACTGCTCGTAGTAGAGCGCGTGCCGCTCGTCGACCTGGAGCATGCCGCTGTCGAAGGGTTCGATCTCGGGGTAGAGCGTGCGCATCGGCGAGTCTCGCGGAGGGAGCGGCGATTCTAGCCCGGCGGCACGCGGGCGATCGCGCCGCTGCGGCCGTCGCGCGCCGAGCGTCCGCTCGTCCAGCGCAGCTCGAACATCGTCCCGCGACGCGCAGTGCGGTCGCCGCCGCGATCGGCGGCGCGGCCCGGCAGGGCGAAGCGAGGCGGGAATCCGGCCACGGGACCGATGGCGCCGGCGACACCGCGGTCCCGCACCGCGCTCGCGGCGGCGCCCTGCCGGCAGAGCCTGCCGCTACGCGCGACCCGGTTCGCCGCCGGCGGCGTCCGCACGCCGCCCGAGGGTGACCCGTTCGCGGTCCTCCAGGTCGCGCGCGGTCTCCACCGCTTCGAAGCCCGCCGCCCGCAGCAGCGCGCGCACCGCCGCGCCCTGCTCCCAGCCGTGCTCGAGCAGCAGCCAGCCGCCGGGATGCAGGTGCGCCGGCGCGGCGCGCGCGATCGCGCGGATCGCGTCCAATCCGTCCGTGCCGGAGGCGAGCGCCGCGCGCGGCTCGTGGCGCAGGTCGCCGCGCTGCAGGTGCGGGTCGTCCGCGGCGATGTACGGCGGGTTGCTGGCGATCAGGTGGTAGCGCTCGCCGGCCAGCGGCGCCAGCCAGTCGCCGCGGCGGAATTCGACCGCCAGCCCCAGCGCGCGGGCGTTGCGCGCGGCGACCTCCAACGCCTCCGCGCTGGCGTCGGTGGCGACCACCCGCGCCTGCGGCCGCTCCCAGGCCAGGGCCAGCGCGATCGCGCCGCTGCCGGTGCCGAGGTCGGCGACCAGCCGCGGCCGGTCCGCCGGCAACCGCGCCAGGGCCAGTTCCACCAGCCGCTCGGTTTCGGGCCGCGGGATCAGGGTGGCCGGCCCGACCTCCAGTTCGAAGCGCCAGAACCCGCGCCGTCCCAGCAGGTAGGCCACCGGCTCGCCGGCGAGGCGGCGCCGGAGCAATCCCTCGAACGCGGCCGCGCCGGCGGGGTCGGCCGCATCGCCGCCGTGCGCGTAGAGCCAGGCCGGGGAGACGCGCAAGGCGTGGGCGAGCAGCCGCTCGGCCTCGGCGCGGGCCTCCTCGCCGGGCAGGCGCGCCGCGGCCGCACGCAGCAGGGCGGCGATGGTGGGGGTCGGAGCGGCGGGCGCGGGGTTCATCGCGCCATTGTCGCCCGCGGAACGCCCGCCGGCTTGATACCGGGCCCGGCACCCGCACGTCGGTAGGCAGATGGCGGCGCCGGCGCCATCAATAGCAAAAATCTATCGCTTCAATTCCATTAATCAACTTGATGGATAGAGGCCTCCGGCCTACCCTATCCGGACTTTTCCACCTCCCTTACCCAAGAGGACGATCCGATGTCGTTGATCAACACCGAAGTCAAACCGTTCCAGGCGACCGCCTTCAAGAACGGCGAGTTCATCCAGGTCACCGAGGCCGACCTCAAGGGCAAGTGGTCGGTCGTGTTCTTCTACCCGGCGGACTTCACCTTCGTCTGCCCGACCGAGCTGGAAGACCTGGCCGACAAGTACGACGAGTTCCAGAAGCTGGGCGTGGAGATCTACTCGGTCTCGACCGACACCCACTTCTCGCACAAGGCCTGGCACGACACTTCCGAGGCGATCAAGAAGATCCGCTACCCGATGATCGGCGACCCGACCGGCACCATCACCCGCAACTTCGAGGTGATGCGCGAGGGCCAGGGCCTGGCCGACCGCGGCACCTTCGTGATCGATCCGAACGGCGTGATCCAGGTCGTCGAGATCACCGCCGAGGGCGTGGGCCGCGACGCCAGCGAGCTGCTGCGCAAGGTCAAGGCCGCCCAGTACGTCGCCTCCCACCCGGGCGAGGTCTGCCCGGCCAAGTGGAAAGAAGGCGAGAAGACCCTGAAGCCGTCGCTGGACCTGGTCGGCAAGATCTGAGCGGCCGCGCCGCTCCGCTCTGACGAGCACGCGGTCCGCGCCCGCGGACCGCACCGGAGCCCGGCGCCGCCGGGCCTCCACCCCTCACGAATGTCGCGACGTCCGGGCCGCTCCCTCTCCCTCCACCCGGGCGCTCGCGGCGTTCGTCCCCCCGATTCCAAGGAGCCGTCGCCATGTTGGACGCCGATCTCAAGACCCAGTTGAAGACCTACCTCGAAAAGATCGTGCAGCCGATCGAGCTCGTCGCCTCGCTCGACGACGGCGAGAAGTCGCGCGAGCTGGAAGGCCTGCTGCAGGACATCGCCGCGCTGTCCGACAAGATCGCCTACGCCCGCCGCGACGACGACGCGCGTCGGCCGTCGTTCGCGATCGCGCGGGTCGGCACCGACGTGGCGGTGCGCTTCGCCGGCATCCCGATGGGCCACGAGTTCACCTCGCTGGTGCTGGCGCTGCTGCAGGTCGGCGGCCACCCGGCCAAGCTCGACCCGGCGGTGGCCGACCAGATCCGCGATCTCGAGGGCGACTACCGCTTCGAGACCTTCATGTCGCTCTCCTGCCAGAGCTGCCCGGACACGGTGCAGGCGCTGAACCTGATGAGCGTGCTGAACCCGAACATCCGCCATGTCGCGATCGACGGCGCGCTGTTCCAGGACGAGGTCGAGGCGCGCCAGGTGATGGCGGTGCCGACCGTGTTCCTCAACGGCGAGCCGTTCGACCAGGGCCGGATGACGATCGAGCAGATCCTGGCCAAGCTGGACACCGGCGCCGCGCAGCGCGCCGCCGAGGCGATCAAGACCAAGGCGCCGTTCGACGTGCTGGTGGTCGGCGGCGGCCCGGCCGGCGCGGCGGCGGCGATCTACGCCGCGCGCAAGGGCATCCGCACCGGCGTCGCCGCCGAGCGCTTCGGCGGCCAGGTGCTGGACACGATGGCGATCGAGAACTTCATCTCCGTGCCCTACACCGAAGGCCCGAAGCTGGCCACCGCGCTGGAGCAGCACGTGCGCGAGTACGACGTCGACATCATGAACCTGCAGCGCGCCGAGGAGCTGATCCCGGCCGGCGCCGACGGCCTGATCGGCGTGCGCCTGGCCAGCGGCGCGACGCTGAAAGCGAAGTCGGTGGTGCTGTCGACCGGCGCGCGCTGGCGCAACATGAACGTGCCGGGCGAGCAGGAGTACCGCAACAAGGGCGTGACCTACTGCCCGCACTGCGACGGCCCGCTGTTCAAGGGCAAGCGCGTGGCGGTGATCGGCGGCGGCAACTCCGGCGTCGAGGCGGCGATCGACCTGGCCGGTATCGTCGCCCACGTGACCCTGCTGGAGTTCGACACCCAGCTGCGCGCCGACGAGGTGCTGCAGCGCAAGCTGCGCAGCCTGCCGAACGTGAGGATCATCGTGAACGCGCAGACCACCGAGGTGAGCGGCGACGGCCAGAAGGTCACCGGCCTGGTCTACAAGGACCGCGTCGGCGGCGACACGCACCGGCTCGAGCTGGAAGGCGTGTTCGTGCAGATCGGCCTGCTGCCCAACACCGACTGGCTCAAGGGCACGGTGGCGCTGTCCCCGCGCGGCGAGATCGAGGTCGACGGCCACGGCCGCACCTCGGTGCCGGGCGTGTTCGCCGCCGGCGACGCGACCACGGTGCCGTACAAGCAGATCGTGATCGCGATGGGCGAAGGCAGCAAGGCGGCGCTGAGCGCGTTCGACCACCTGATCCGCACCAGCGCGCCGGCGGAAAGCGCGACCGCCGCGGCCGCCTGACCGCAACGGCGGGCGCTCGCTGCATCGACAGCCCGCCCGCCGCATCGAGCGCGGCGCCACGCATCGAGCATGGCGTCGCGCGAGGTGCGGGCCTTAAGGCCGGCGGAGCCGCCCCTCGTCATTCGTTCGGTCCCATCCCACTGGCGCCGCCGCGCCTTTCCGAGGGGCCCAAAGGCGCAAGCGGGCGGCGCAGCGGACGCCCCTCCCGTTCCCCGGCAGGCCCTGCCCTGCGCGCCTGGCCGGGCCGCTCACGACGGCGACCGCGGATCGACCAGCCGATTGAGTAAGATCGCCACCAGCCGCATCGCGCGAGCCGCTCGCCTGGGCCGCCGCAGCCCGCATGGAGGTACGTCCGCTTGAACCTGCGCGACCTCAAATACCTGGTGGCCCTGGCCGATCACAAGCACTTCGGCCGCGCGGCCGCGGCCAGCTTCGTCAGCCAGCCGACCCTGTCGACCCAGATCAAGAAGCTCGAGGACGAGCTCGGCGTCGCGCTGGTCGAACGCGCGCCGCGGCGGGTGATGCTGACGCCGGTCGGGCGCGAGATCGCCGAGCGCGCGCGCAAGGTCATCGCCGATGTCGAGCAGATGGGCGAGATCGCCCGGCGCAGCCGCGACCCGGAGGCCGGCACGGTGCGCCTGGGCCTGTTCCCGACGCTCGGGCCGTACCTGCTGCCGCACGTGGTGCCGAACCTGCGCCGGCGCTTCCCGCGCCTGGAACTGCTGCTGGTCGAGGAGAAGACCGACCAGATCCTCGCCCGCCTGCGCGACGGACGGCTCGACGCCGGCATCCTCGCCCTGCCCATCCACGACGACCAGCTGCACGTCGAGCCGCTGTTCGACGAGCCGTTCCTGCTCGCGGTGCCGCAGCAGCATCCGCTGGCCGCGCGCGAGGCCCTGGACCTGCACGACCTCGACCACGAGCACCTGCTGCTGCTCGAGGAAGGGCATTGCCTGCGCGACCAGGCGCTGGACGTGTGCCGCATGGCCGGCGCCGACGAGCGCGACGGCTTCCGCGCCACCAGCCTGGAGACGCTGCGGCAGATGGTCGCGGCCGGCGTCGGCATCACCCTGCTGCCGGTGCTGGCGGTGCAGCCGCCGATACCGGCCTCGCCGGACGTGCGCCTGCTCGGCTTCCGCGGCGAGGCGCCGCACCGGCAGATCGGCATGCTGTGGCGGCGCAGCTCGGCGATGGGCGAATTCCTGCTCAAGCTCGCCGACGAGTTCCGCAAGCTGCCCGCGCAATTGCTGCAGCCGCCGGTGCCGGCATCGTCCGCGGCGGATGCGCCGCGCGAGAAGCGCGCGTAACGGGGACGCTTCGTACCGCCGTCCCGGGCGCGGCGAAGGGCCCGCTTGTCGTTCAGGGATTGTGCGACACGCCGTGAGTAACGCCCCGGCAGGCTCTTCGGCGGCATCCTGCCGCCGAAGGCCGCAAACCCTGCCTGCGACTGCCTGGGTGGCGTGACGGGCGCATCGAAAGCACACAGGTCCTGCGCCGCGCTCCGGACGATGGTCGTCGTGGCCGCCTGGCCGCGAACTTCGGCCGATCCCGGCGCAAGCTTCGGGAGGCCGGCGCGGCCCCGTCCCCTTGGCGGCGACGCGCTTGCCCGACGCGCGAGCGCGCGCACGTCTTCGATCCCGCGGCGAAATCCCGGCGGCGGACCGGAGCCGCCTATGCGCCGGCGGCGAGGCCGAGCGGACAGCCGACGCCGGTACCGCCGAGCCCGCAATAGCCCAGCGGGTTCTTCGACAGGTACTGCTGGTGCTCGTCCTCGGCGTAGTAGAACGGCGGCGCCGGGTGCGCGATCTCGGTGGTGATCGCGCCGTAACCGGCCGCGCGCAGCCGCTGCTGGTAGGCGTCGCGGCTGGCCAGCGCGGCCGCGTGCTGCTCCGGCGTGTGGCAGTGGATCACGGAACGGTACTGGGTGCCGACGTCGTTGCCCTGGCGCATGCCCTGGGTCGGGTCGTGGTTCTCCCAGAACGTCCGCAGCAGCGCGTCGAAGCCGATGCGCGCCGGGTCGTACACCACCAGCACCACTTCCGCATGCCCGGTGAGGCCGCTGCAGACCTCGCGGTAGGTCGGGTGGGGCGTATAGCCGCCCGCGTAGCCGACCGCGGTGGTCTCCACGCCCGGCAGCGGCCAGAACTTGCGCTCGGCGCCCCAGAAACAGCCCATCCCGAACGCGACCCGCGCCAGGCCGGGGAACTCGCCGCGCAACGGCCGGCCGTGCACGTGATGGGCGTTGCGCAGCGGCAACTCCGCGGCGCGCCCGGGCAGGGCGTCCTCGGGACGCGGCATGCGTTGTTTGTAGGCGCCGATGCCGAGCATGGCCGTCTCCTCCGCTGCAGGGTCGCGCGGCACGGCCGCCCGCGGCGGCGCGGAACGGCGCGACGGCGCTCCGCCTTCCTCACATGCGACGGGCGGCGGGCGATTTCAAGCGCATCAGTAGCGCAGCAGCGAATGCAGCGGGGTCCCGCCCGGCCAACGCGCGCGGCCCTGCAGCGCCTCCAGTTCGATCAGCACGCTGGCGCCCACCGGCGTCGCGCCGAGCCGCGCGACCAGTTCGTGCGCCGCGGCCAGGGTGCCGCCGGTGGCGAGCACGTCGTCGACCAGCAGCGCGCGCTCGCCGGGACGCAGCGCGTCGCTGCGCGCCTGCAGGCGGTCGCTGCCGTATTCGAGCTGGTAGGCCACCTCGACCACCGGCGGCGGCAGCTTGCCCGGCTTGCGCAGCGGCACGAAGCCGGCGTGCAGCTTCTGCGCCAGCGCCGCGCCGAAGATGAAGCCGCGCGACTCGATCCCGCACACCGCCTCGATGCGGGCGTCCTGCCAGGGCTCGGCCAGGGCGTCGATGCAGCGAGCGAAGCCGCCGGCGTCGGCCAGCAGCGGGGTGATGTCGCGGAAGGTCACGCCCGGCCGGGGGAAATCCGGCAGCGCGCGGATCAGGGAATCGAAGGAGCGCATCGCGGTATCGGGCGGGAGCGGAGCGGCAGGATAGCGGCACGGACCGGCCGCGCCCAGGCGGCGGCGCGCTTCCGCGGGAACGCCCGCGGCATGCATCGCGTGGTGCGGGGCTTGCGTCGTCCGCTGCCGCGCCCGCCTTCCGCCGGCGCGGCACGCGGCCTGGCCGGAGCGGATTTCGGGAGCGCCGTTCAGACCGGGAGCCAGCCCGCCCCGGACGGATCGGCGGCGGTGCCCGGCTCCGGCGGCTGGTTCAGCGCCAGCGCCGCCACCGCCGCGCTGGCCTCGGGCCAGGCCGCGTCCGGCACGCAGACCTGGACCATGCCGAACACCGGCAGCTCGCCGATGCCGCCGACCAGGGCTTCGCCCTTGAGGAACACCGGGATGCCCTCGGCCTCCAGCGCGTGGCGCACCAGATGCGCGTCGATCAGGTGGGCGGCTTCGTAGACGATCTTCATGCGGCGCTCCGGGGCGGGCCTGGAGCCAGCATACGCCGCCGCGCCGGCCGACGGCACGCGGCGCGCGCAACGGCTAAACTGCGCGTTCTCCCTCGCGCCGCGTTTTCCGCATGTCCGCCCTGCCCCATTCCCCGAATCCGTCCCCCGCTGCCGAATCCTCGGCCAAGCAGGACTTCATCCGCCAGATCGTGCGCGAGGACCTGGCCTGCGGCAAGCACGCGGCGATCAGGACCCGCTTCCCGCCGGAGCCGAACGGCTACCTGCACATCGGCCACGCCAAGGCGATCTGCCTGGACTTCGGCATTGCCGCGGAGTTCGGCGGCGCCTGCAACCTGCGCCTGGACGACACCAACCCGGCCAAGGAAGATCCCGAGTACGTGCGCGCGATCCAGGAGGACGTGCGCTGGCTCGGCTTCGACTGGCACGACCTGCGCCACGCCTCGGACTACTTCGAGGTGTTCTACCTCGCCGCCGAGAAGCTGATCCGCCAGGGCGACGCCTTCGTCTGCGACCTCACCCCCGAGCAGGTGCGCGAATACCGCGGCACCCTGACCGAACCCGGCCGCAACTCGCCCTGGCGCGACCGCAGCGTCGAGGAGAACCTCGACCTGTTCCGGCGCATGCGCGCGGGCGAGTTCCCGGACGGCGCGCGCACCCTGCGCGCCAAGATCGACATGGCCAGCGGCAACATGAACCTGCGCGACCCGGCGCTGTACCGGATCAAGAAGGTGGCGCACCAGAACACCGGCGATGCCTGGCCGATCTACCCGATGTACGACTTCGCGCATTCGCTCAGCGATGCGATCGAGGGCATCACCCATTCGCTGTGCACGCTGGAGTTCGAGGACCACCGGCCGCTGTACGACTGGTGCGTGGACAAGGTGGACCTGGCCGGGCACCCGGAGCTGCTGGCGCCGCTGCTCGCCAAGGGTTTTCCGAACGAGGCCGGCAAGCCGCGGCAGATCGAGTTCTCGCGCCTGAACTTCAACTACACGGTGCTCAGCAAGCGCAAGCTGCTGGCGCTGGTGGAGGACGGCCTGGTCGACGGCTGGGACGATCCGCGCATGCCCACGCTGCAGGGCATCCGCCGCCGCGGCTACACGCCGAGCGCGTTGCGCCTGATGGTGGACCGCGTCGGCATCAGCAAGCAGAACTCGCTGATCGACGTGTCGGTGCTGGAAGGCGCGCTGCGCGACGACCTGGACGCGCACGCGCCGCGGCGGATGGCGGTGATCGACCCGCTCCGGCTGGTCATCGTCAACCTGCCGGAGGGCCACGAGGAGACGCTGCGCTTCGCCAACCACCCCAAGGACGAGAGCCAGGGCGAGCGCGAGGTGCCGTTCTCGCGCGAACTGTGGATCGAGCGCGAGGACTTCGAGGAAGTGCCGCCGAAGGGCTTCAAGCGCCTCACCCTGGGCGGCGACGTGCGCCTGCGCGGCGCCGGCATCGTGCGCTGCGACGAGGCGGTGAAGGATGCGGACGGCCGCGTGGTCGAGCTGCGCTGCACGCTCGACCCCGACTCGCGCCCGGGCATGGAAGGCGCCAACCGCAAGGTCAAGGGCACCCTCCACTGGGTCAGCGCGCGCCACGCGGTGCCGGCGACGATCCGTCTGTACGACCGCCTGTTCTCCGTCCCCGACCCGGACGACAGCAGCGACGGCAAGAGCTATCGCGAGCACCTGAACCCCGACTCGTGCCGCGTCGTGCACGGCTATGTCGAACCGGCCGCGGCCGCGGCGGCGCCGGAGCAGTCGTTCCAGTTCGAGCGCCTGGGCTACTTCGTCGCCGACCGCTACGACCACCGCGCCGAGGCGCCGGTGTTCAACCGCAGCGTGACCCTGCGCGACACCTGGAGCGCGGGCAAGGCCTGATGCGCCCGCCCTCGCGCGCACCGCGGGCGGGGGCTTTGCGGGACGGCGGCCGGCCGACGGCGGGCGGACCGCCGCGTCGCCTTCGCCCAGCCAGGCGGGCGCGCCAACGCCGCATTCGTCCACGACGGAACCCGAGGAGTCTCCCATGCGTTCTCTCACGTTCGTCCTGACCGCCGCCGCGCTGCTCGCCCTCGCCGCCTGCGCCGCGCCTTCGCCCGAGAACGCGGCCGCGGCGCCGGCCTCCCGCCCTGCGCCCGCCGCGGCGGCCGGAGCGGCGCCCGCGCCGCCGTCCCAGCGCGGCGGCGCGCAGGCCGACGCCGCGCCGGCGGTGAAGATCGACCGCAGCTGCAAGACGGACGCCGACTGCGCGGTGAAGGACGTCGGCAACTGCTGCGGCCGCTACCCGGCCTGCGTCAACAAGGCCAGTCCCACCGATCCGGAAGGGGTGCGCGCGCAATGCCAGCGCAGCGGCATGATGTCGACCTGCGGCTTCCGCGAGATCCAGGGCTGCCAGTGCGTGCAGGGCCAATGCCAGGCACGCGGCATGGGCGTCGAGGTGCGCTGATGCTGTACGCGCAGGTCCACCTCACCCTGCCCGCCTGGGTGCACGACGCGGTCGACACCGCGCGCGCCCATCCCGGGGACGAAGCCAAGGTCGCGCTGGCGATCGAACTGTCGCGGCGCAACGTCGAGGCCGGCAGCGGCGGCCCGTTCGGCGCGGCGGTGTTCGGCCCCGACCACCGCGTGATCGCGGTCGGCGTGAACCGCGTGCTGCCGCACGCGTGCTCGGTCGCGCACGCCGAGATCATGGCCTACATGCTGGCGCAGCAGCGCACCCAGCGCGTGCGCCTGAACGAGGATGCCGAAGGCCGGCGCATCGGCCCGATCGTGCTGGCGACCTCCTCGCAGCCGTGTTGCCAGTGCTACGGTGCGACCGTGTGGGCCGGCATCGACCGGCTGCTGATCGGCGCGCGCAGCGAGGACGTGGAATCGCTGACCGAGTTCGACGAAGGCCCGCTGCCGGCGGACTGGACCGGCGAGCTCGAGCGCCGCGGCATCGCGGTCGTGCGCGACCTGCGCCGCGACGATGCGCGCGCGGTGCTGCGCGCCTACGGCAAGAGCGGCGGCGCGCGGTACTGAAAAGGCGAGGAACCCGTCGAGAGCGACGGGCAAGCAGCAAAGCCTCTCCCGTTCATCGCGCCTGCGCATTCGTTCCTCTTCATCCATCCCCGCCACCCGGATCCATGAGCGACGTCCTGCTCTGCTACTGCCGCGCCGGCTTCGAGCCCGAGCTCGCCGCCGAGCTGGGCGAGCGCGCCGCGCACGCCGGCATCGCCGGCTACGCGCGCGCCGAACGCGGCGCCGGCTACGTCGAGTTCTTCGCCGAGCAAGCGAGCGCGCTCGCGCGCGCGCTGCCGTTCGCCGCGCTGATCTTCGCCCGGCAGAAGCTGCTGCGCCTGGCCGAGCTGCGCGGGCTCGACCCCGGGGACCGGATCGCGCCCATCCTCGAGGCGCTGCTCGCCGCGCCCGCTCCGCGCGCAGCCGCGCCGCGCCACGGCGAGGTCTGGGTCGAGCATCCCGACACCGACGCGGCCAAGCCGCTGGCGGGCCTGGCGCGCAGCTTCGGCAACGCGCTGCGGCCGGCACTGCGCAAGGCCGGCCTGCTGAGCGCGCACGACGACCCGCGGCTGCCGCGCCTGCACGTGCTGCTGCTGGCCGGCGACCGCCTGCTGCTGGCGGAGAGCCGGGTCGAGGACAGCGCGCCGTGGCCGCTCGGCGTGCCGCGGCTGCGCATGCACCCGGAGGCGCCCAGCCGCTCGGCGCTGAAGCTGGAAGAGGCGCTGCTCACCCTGCTCGACGACGGCGAACGCACGCGCCTGCTGCGCGACGGCCTGCGCGCCGCGGACCTCGGCGCGGCGCCCGGCGGCTGGACCTGGGTGCTGGTGCGCAACGGCCTGCACGTCACCGCGATCGACAACGGCCCGCTGCGCCAGCACCTGCTGGATTCCGGCCGCGTCGACCACCTGCGCGCCGACGGCTTCCGCTGGCAGCCGAAGGCGCCGCTGGACTGGATGGTCTGCGACATGGTCGAGCAGCCGCGCCGCGTCGCCGAGCGCATGGCGACCTGGCTGCGCGAAGGCTGGTGCCGGCAGGCCATCTTCAATCTCAAGCTGCCGATGAAGAAGCGCTGGGAGGAGACCCGGCTGTGCCTGGATCTGTTCGCGCAGCAGGCGCAACGGCCGCTGCGGATCCGCGCGCGGCAGCTCTACCACGACCGCGAAGAGATCACGGTGTTCGCCGCGCCCCCGCGCTGAAGGCTCGGCCAAACCCTGTCGCCGCCCCGTCGGCTCCGCCCGCGATCCCGGCACCGCGGCGATGCCGATGCGTGCCCGCGCGGCGCGCATCCGCGCGCGCGGAACGATGCCCCGCCCGGAACCCGACGCTCAGCCGTCGCTTGCGTCCCGGCACCGAGGCCTCGACACACGTCGCTTGCCGGGCCGCCGCACCGGCCGAAGCGCAAGCGGCCACGCCGGCTCACCGCCGCCTCGCGCCGTGCGCGGCCGAGCCGGCGCCGGGGCCGGTCTTCCGCGCCGGTGCAACGAGGGCTGGACAGTCAATACAAGAAACACGAAAAATCCGATACCGGCGACGCGAGGGTCGGCGGCCTCTTCAGATGCGGGGAAACCGATCATGCGCAAGCTGTTCTCGAACGCCGTCCTGTCCGTCGCCGTCGCCGGCGCCCCTCTGGCCGCCGATGCGGCCGCGGGCGGCGTCATCCAGTTCCATGGCGCGGTCCTGGAACCGACCCTGCCGAGCGACCCCGGGCTCGACCCGCGGACCGCGCGCGTGCCGCTGCGCACGCACGCCGGACGCCTGTCGGACCTGCACGACCGGTCCGAGCCGGGCATCGCATTGCTGGACTATTACCACGCGCATCGGCATGCGCAGGGCCTCTGCGACGTGCCGTACGTGACGGCGACGTACCTGTGAGGCGCACGCGCCGGCCGCGCGGGGAAACCGCGGGGCCGGCGCGATGACGACGCGGGGCTCACCTGGATGAACGCCGGGCCTTTACGCCCGATTGATCGCGCGCGGACTACCGTCGCTGCACATCACATCCCGCAGGTGGCTCCATGAACGCTAGGCATCCTTCTCGCCCGCTGACGCTGGCGCTGTTCGCCGTGCTCGCCGCGGGCCACGCCTGGGCGCAGAGCGGCCAGACGTCGTCCCCGCAGACCCAGCCGCCCACCGGGGCCTCGCCCACGACCGGCAGCACCCCGCCGCCGTCGCAGTCGAGCGGCACCCGCGACGCCGCCGACCGCGCTTCGACGCGAACCGGGCAGGGCACGATGGAAGGCACGACCGAAGGCACCCGCCGCGCCGGCACCGATGCGGCGACCGGCGCGACCGGCACCGACGCGGCCGCGGCCGGCATGCGCCAGGACGCGAGCACGTCCGGGCAGCATTCCGGGCACGGCGCCGACCACGGCGCGCTCGACGCCGATGGCGACGGCCACCTGAGCCGCGCCGAAGCGAGCGGCGACGCGACGCTGAGCGCACGCTTCGACCGCCTCGACGCCGACCGCGACGGCCGGCTCAGCAAGCAGGAACTGAAAGGCCGCAAGTAAGGCGGCTTCAGCGCACAGGCGTGGCGCTACACGCCCGCGGCCCGGCGCCAGAGCGCATGGGTCAGCGGCGGCCACTTGCCGACCAGGCCGAGCGCGTGGCCGCGCAGCAGCGTCGGCAACGGCGCGTCGTTGGAGAACAGGCGGTTGAGGCCGTCGAATGCGTACGCGGCGACCGCGTTCTCGCTGCGGCGCGCGCGCGCCCAGCGCGCGAGCCGTGACGATGCGCCGGGATCGCCGGCACGCGCGAGCGCCCGGCGCAGCGCGGCCACGTCGCGCAGGCCGAGGTTCACCCCCTGCCCGGCGAGCGGATGCACCACGTGCGCGGCGTCGCCGATCACCGCGACGCGCCCCGTCGCCGCTTCCCGCGCCAGTTGCCGCCGCAGCGGGAAGGCCGCGCGCGCGGACACGCCGCGCATGGCGCCGAGGCAGCCGCCCGCCGCGCGCTCCAGCTCGCCCAGGAACGCCGCGTCCTCGCTCTGCAGCAGCCGTTGCGCTTCCGCCTCCGGCAAGGTCCACACGATCGAGCTGACGTGGCCGTCGCCGCCGAGCCCGGCGGCGTCGCCGGCGAACGGCAGGAACGCCAGCGGCCCGCCCGGCAGGAAGCGCTGCCGGCAGGTCGCCGCGTGTGGCGCCGCGTGGTGCACGTAGGCGACCAGGCCGCGCTGGCCGTAGTCGTGGCGCGCGCTGGCGATCCCGGCCGACTCGCGCAACGGCGACTCGGCGCCGTCCGCGGCCAGCGCCAGGCGCGCGCGCAGCGTGCCGCCGCCGTCCAGGCGCAGGGCCACGCCGTCCTCGTCCTGTTCCAGCCCGGCCACGCGCTCGGGGCAATGCAGGCGCACGCCCGCCGCCGGCAGCGCGGCCCAAAGCCGATCGACGAGCAACGCGTGCTCGACGATCCAGCCCAGTTCGCGGCGTCCGAACGCGTCCGCGTCGAACACCAGTGCGCCACCGCCGGCCGCATCCCAGACCCGCATCGCCCGGTACGGCTGCGCGCGCGCCGTGCGCACGGCGCGCCAGACGCCGAGTTCGTCCAGCAGCGCGGCGTTGTCCGGGGCGAAGGCGTAGACGCGCAGGTCCGGTGCGTCCGCGCGCCAAGGCGGCGGCTCGCGCGGCTCGACCAGGGCGACCTCGAAGCCGTCGCGGGCCAGCGCCAGCGCCGCCGCGGCGCCGACCACGCCGGCGCCGGACACCACCACGTCGAGCGTGCCGCGCCGGCTCATGCGGCCTCGCCGCGGCACAGCGCCGGGACGTCGCCGCGGTAGCCCATCGCGCCCCCGACCAGGTAGGCCTGCACCGCGGGCAGCCGGTCGAGCGCGAACAGGCCCAGGCTGCGCAGCGGCCGCAGCGCGCCGGCCGGGCTCGCGCTCAGCCGCGCCAGGCCGTCGGAAAACGCCAGGGTGCGGGCGCGGTCGTCGCGGCGGCGTTCGGCGTAGGCGCGCAGTAGCGCCGGATCGCCGCAGTCGGCCTGCGGATCGGCGCGGCGCGCCTGTTCGATCAGCTCGGCCAGGGTCAGCGCGTCGCGCAGGCCCAGGTTGAAGCCCTGCGCGCCGATCGGATGCAGCGCCTGCGCGGCGTTGCCGACCAGCACCGCGCGCGCGTCGGTCGTGCGCGCGGCCAGCACGCGCTGCGCCGGATAGGCGCCGCGCGCGCCGCAGGCCAGGAAGCGTCCCGCGCGCCAACCGAACGCGTGCTGCGCCCGCGCCAGGAATGCGGCCTCGTCCAGCGCCGCCACGGCGTCGGCCTCGTCCGCGGCGACGCCGTGGATCAGGCCGTAGTGGCGGTCGCCGCGCGGCAGCAGCGCGGTGGGGCCGTGTTCGCCGAGGCGCTCGTAGGCGGTGCCGTCCGGCGCGCGCGCGCAGCGCAGCCGGGTCACGAACAGGGTCTGGCCGTAGTCGTGGCGTTCGGCGCGGATGCCGAGCGCCGCGCGCACCGCGCTGTCGGCGCCGTCGGCGCCCACCAGCAGGCGCGCGCGCAGGGTGCGTTCGCCGTCCGCATCGGCGACGCGGACGGCGCGGACCGCACCGTCGCTCGCGGCCAGGCCGAGGAAGCGGCAGGGCCGGTAGCGGGTCAGCCGGGCCAGCTCGCCGAGGCGCGCCTCCAGCGCCTCGCCGAAGTCGCGCGCCACCACCACCCGGCCGAACTCGCGCCGGCCGTAGCGCGCGGCCTCCAGCACGCCGCGGCCGAAGTCGCCGGCGCGGCTGACGTGGATGCGCTCGATCGCGCCGCCCGGCGCGCGCAGCTTGGCCAGCACGCCGAGCGCACCGAGCGCGTTCACCGTCGCTTCGGCGAAGCTCAGGTTGCGTTCGTCGAACACCGCCGGCAGCGCGCCCCGCGGCGCCGCCTCGACCAGGCCGACCTCGACCCCGATCCGGTCCAGGGCGATGGCGAGACTGGCGCCGACCAGGCCGCCGCCGACGATCAGCACGTCGTGCAGCGGCGGCGCCGGGGCCGCGGGCGATGAAAGGGCCGAATCGGGCATTGCGCTATGCTAACGGTTCCCGACGCTCCGCACTTCAGCGCACGCCCGATGAACCGTCCCGCTTCCGATTCCCTGCTCGCTCCCGGCCCGCTGGTGCTCGCGGCCATGATCGCCGCCGCCGCGCTGAGCCGGCTGCTGCCGCATCCGCCGAACTTCTCCCCGGTGGAGGCGATGGCGCTGTTCGCCGGCGCCCATTTCGCCTCGCGCCGCTGGGCCTTCGCGGTGCCGCTGCTGGGGATGTTCCTGTCCGACCTGGCGCTGGCCGCGATCAACGGCGGGCTGTACGCGACCTGGTTCGGCAACGGCGGCATATGGATGGTGTACCTGTGCATCGCCCTGAGCACCGCGCTCGGCCTGAACCTGCGCGGCAAGGCCGGCGGCGGCCGCGTGCTCGGCTACTCGCTGCTGGGCTCGGTGCTGTTCTTCGTGGTCACCAACTTCGGCGCCTGGCTGTTCCAGCCGCTGCCGACCTATCCGATGACCGCCGCCGGCCTGGCCGCGGCCTACGTCGCCGGCATCCCGTTCTTCCAGTGGACCGTGCTCGGCACCCTCACCTACGCCGCGCTGCTGTTCGGCGGCTTCGCCCTGCTGCGCCGGCACGTGCCGGCGCTGCGGCCGCAGACGGTGTGAGGGCGGCCGTCGCGCGCCGGCCGCCGGTTCCCGGCTGACCGGCAGCGACGCACCGGCCCCGACGGCTGTCCCGTTCCCATGGGCAATCGGCTCTCCAAGATCTACACCCGCACCGGCGACGACGGCAGCACCGGCCTCGGCGACGGCAGCCGCGTCGGCAAGGACGCGGCCCGCGTCGCCGCCTACGGCACGGTCGACGAAGCCAACTCCTGCATCGGCCTCGTGTTGGCCGCGCCGTTGCCGGAAGACGTGCGCGACCTGCTGACCGCGATCCAGCACCAGCTGTTCGATCTCGGCGGCGAGCTGTGCATCCCCGGCCACGCGGCGATCCTCGACGAGGACGTGGAGCGCCTCGAACGCCACCTGGACCGCTACAACGAAGCGCTGCCGCCGCTGAAGGACTTCATCCTCCCCGGCGGCGGCGAGGCCGCGGCGCGCTGCCACCTCGCCCGCACCGTGGTGCGCCGCGCCGAACGCGAGACGGTCGCGCTCGCGCGCGTCGAGGCGGTGCGGCCGCAGGCGCTGCGCTACCTCAACCGCCTGTCCGATCTGCTGTTCGTGCTGGCCCGCGTGCTCGCCCGCGCGGACGGGCACGGCGAGGTGCTGTGGCGGCACGAACGCCGCAAGGGCTGACGCCCATGTCCGTCCGCTTCGAGCGCCGATTGCCGCCGAGGCCGGACGACGCGCCCGGGGAGGCGTATGCGCGACCGCCGCCCGCCGCGCTCGACGCGCTCGACGCGCGCCCGACGTTCCCGCGCCACGGCCGCTCGCTTCCGGCCGTTGGCCTCCGGCCCGACGCCGCCCGCCGGCCGCCGAGGCGGGGCGGGCCCGCCCGCAGCGGCATTCGCGTGCGCCTGCCCCGGCGCCCGCGCGCGCGGACGGAGCGCTGAGCATGCGCATCTATACCCACCCGGCCTGCACCCGCCACGATCCCGGCCCCGGCCACGTCGAGCGGCCGTTGCGGCTGGTCGCGGTGATCGAGGCGCTGCGCGCCGCCTTTCCTGCCGGACTCGAATGGCACGAGGCGCCGCGCGCCAGCCGCGGCCAGCTGCTGCGCGTGCATGAGGACGCGTTGTTGGCGCTGGTGCTGGACACGCCGGTCGAAGCGCCGATGGCGCTGGACCCGGACACCGTGCTCGGCCCCGGCTCGGCCGAGGCGGCCCTGCGCGCCGCCGGCGCCGGCGTGGCCGCGGTGGACGCGGTGCTGCACGGGGAGGCGCGCCGCGCGTTCTGCGCGGTGCGCCCGCCGGGCCACCACGCCACCGATGTGGCGGCGATGGGCTTCTGCCTGTTCAACAACATCGCCGTGGCCGCCGCCCACGCCTGCGACAAGCACGGGCTGAGCCGGGTCGCGGTGGTCGACTTCGACGTCCACCACGGCAACGGCACCCAGGCGATCTTCGACACCGACCCGCGCGTGCTGTACCTCAGCTCGCACCAGCGGCCGCTGTACCCCGGCACCGGCGCCGCCAACGAGCGCGGCGTCGGCAACGTCGTCAACGCGCCGCTGCCGCCGGGCAGCGACGGCGCCGCGTTCCGCCGCGCCTGGAGCGAGGCGCTGCTGCCGGCGCTGGACTCGTTCCGGCCGCAGCTGCTGCTGATATCCGCCGGCTTCGACGCGCACAAGCGCGATCCGCTGGCCGGGCTCGAGCTCGACGCCGACGACTACCGCTGGCTGAGCGAGGCGCTGCGCGCCTGCGCCGACCGCCACGCCCGCGGCCGCATCGTGTCGATGCTGGAAGGCGGCTACGACCTGGCGGCGTTGCGCGAGTGCAGCGTCGCCCATGTCGGCGCGCTGCTGGCCGGCGCCGGCTGATCCGGCATCGTCCCGGCGTGGGCAGGCGTGCGTCTGCGCCCGGGCCGACCGCCGCGGGCCTGGCTCGCTCGCCCGGGCGCCCGCCGCGCCTGCGCGGCCCGACTCAGCTCCCGGCCGGCACGAAGTCCAGCGCCGCCGAATTGATGCAGTAACGCAGCCCGGTCGGGCGCGGGCCGTCGGGGAACACGTGCCCGAGGTGCGAATCGCAGTGCGCGCAGCGGACCTCGATGCGGCGCATGCCGTGGCTGTCGTCCGGGCGCTCCGCCACCGCATCCGCCGCGATCGGCTCCCAGTAGCTCGGCCAGCCGCTGCCGGAGTCGTACTTGGCCTCGGACGAGAACAGCGGCGCCCGGCAGGCGACGCAGACGTAGGTGCCCGGCGCCTTGTGGTTCCAATACTTGCCGGTGAACGCGCGCTCGGTGGCCGAGCAGCGGCACACCGCGTACTGCTCCGGGGTGAGCTGCTCGCGCCATTCGGCGTCGGTCTTCGCGGCCGGGGAGTTCGGGGTCGGTGCGGACATGGGTGCGGCCTCGCTGCGCGGAAAATGAACGGCGATGCCGGGTACATGGCGCTCGCATTGCCCGTGCACAAGGGATGGGGCAAGCTAGCGGCCCGTTCATCGCCGACGCCCCCACCACGTCCTCGTGCGCCCCAGCCTCCGTCTGCTGCCCCTGCCGCTGTGCATCGCCCTGGCCTTGCCGGCCCACGCGGCCGACGGCGACGAGGAGAACTGGGGGCTGTGCCCGATCTTCGACGCGGTCCCCTCGTTCGAGGACGCCCCCGCCCCGGTCGGCGACATGGCCGGACGCGCGCAGCAGCCGACCGACATCGAAGGCGACCAGCTCGAGCGCGGCGCCGCCGACCAGGACATCGTGGTCCAGGACAACGTGCGGCTGAGCCGCGGCGACCAGTTCCTGGGCACCGACAAGCTCACCTACAACGAGGAGAGCGGCCACTACACCGCGATCGGCAACGTGCGCTACCAGGACTCGGGCATGCGCATCGTCGCCGAGCGCGCCGAGGGCAACCAGAACGCGGACACGCACCGCATCGAAGGCGTGCGCTACCAGCTCACCGAGCGCCGCGGCAACGGCGGCGCCGAGCGCATCGAGCTGCACGGCGCGCAGGGCGCGCTGGTCGGTTCCAGCTACTCCACCTGCGACCCGCGCCAGCGCGCCTGGGAACTGCGCGCGCACCGCATCGACCTCGACACCGAGGAAGGCATGGGCGTGGCGCGCAACGCGACCGTGCGCATCGGCAAGATCCCGGTGCTGTACGTGCCCTGGTTCATGTTCCCGATCGACGACCGCCGCCGCACCGGCCTGCTGTATCCCTCGGTGTCGATGTCCGGCCGCAACGGCTTCGACTGGCGCCAGCCGATCTACCTGAACCTGGCGCCGAACTACGACGCCACGCTGTACCCGCGCTACATGAGCGACCGCGGCTTCAACCTCGGCGCCGAGTTCCGCTGGCTGTACCCGAACGGGCGCGGCGAGGTGTTCGGCAACTGGATGCCGAGCGACCGCCTGCCCGGCAACGAGCCGGACCGCTACCTGCTCGATCTCGCGGGCAACCCGATCCCCGGCGCGACCCTGCCGGAGAAGGACCGCGGGCAGTTCGGCCTGACCGCGGTCCACCACGTCAACGACACGTGGTACGGCAACACCAACCTCGGCTGGGTCAGCGACACGCACTACTTCGAGGACTTCAGCAACAGCCTGTACGGCATCTCGAACTATTCGATCCGCAGCGACCTCGGCCTGTACGGCCGCGGCGAGTACTGGCAGGCCGGCCTCATGGCCGACCACTACCAGCTGACCGACTACACCCTCAGCGAGCGCAGCCTGCAGTTCGACCGCCTGCCGCGCGCGTACGGCAGCTGGGCGCGGCCGTTCGGCGCCTGGCTGCAGGCCGGCATCGACGGCGAGGCGGTGCGCTTCGAGCACACCGAGTTCCTCGGCGGCAGCCGCCTCGACCTCAAGCCCTACGTCGCCATGCCGCTGGAAGGCGCGAGCTGGTTCCTGCGCCCGAAGCTGGCCTGGCGCTACACCGCCTACCAGCTCGAAGGCAGCGCGCAGACCCGCGCCGAGGAGTACGTGAGCCGCTTCGGCGGCGCGGTGACGCCGGAGCTCCTGCAGCAGCTGGGCGAGCGCAACCCGACGCGCAGCCTGCCGATCTTCTCCCTCGACGCCGGCCTGTACTTCGACCGCAACATCGAATTCCGCGGCGAGCGCTTCCTCAACACGCTGGAGCCGCGCATCTACTACCTGCGCGCGCCGTACCGCGACCAGAGCGGGTTGCCGGTGTTCGACACCAACACCATGACCTTCAGCTGGGGCCAGCTGTTCCGCGACAACCGCTACACCGGCGCCGACCGCCAGACCGACGCCAACCAGGTCACCACCGCGCTCACCACCCGCTTCATCAGCGAGGAGGACGGCCGCGAGCGCCTGGCCGCGAGCATCGGCCAGATCACGTACTTCGACGACGTCCGCGTCACCCTGCCGTACGAGACGCCGATCGAGCGCGGCAAGTCGGCCTGGGTCGCCGAGACCAGCGTCTCGCCGAACGACCGCTGGACCATCGGCGCCAGCTACATGTGGGACCCGAAGGTGCGCGACAAGGACCTGGCCACGCTGCGCGCGCGCTACCTGTTCGGCGACGCCGGCATCGTCAACATCGGCTACCGCTACCGCCGCAACGCCGGCTACCGGCCCGGCATCGACGACCCGGACACCAAGGCGCTGCTGGAACAGGTCGACTTCTCCTTCCTGTACCCGATCAACCAAACCTGGAGCGTGGTCGGCCGCTACTACTACTCGCTGCGCGACGACAAGCCGCTGGAGACCATCGCCGGCGTGCAGTGGGAAAGCTGCTGCCTCGCCGCGCGCCTGGTCGGCCGCCGCTACCTGCGCGACCGCGACGGCGAACTGGACACGCGGATCATGTTCGAGTTCGAGCTCAAGGGCCTGAGCTCGGTCGGGCAGAACACGGAGCGGGTGCTGCGCCGTGCTATCCTCGGCTACGATCGCGACGACCTCTATCTCGTGCCGCCCAGCTCGACCCAGAGCCTGAACAACGGCGGCGGCCAAGTCGACCAAACCGACCCGACCCTATGAAGAAAGTACTCGCCTGTGCCCTCGCCGCGGCGCTGCTGTCCGGCGCCCTTCCGTTCACCGGCACGGACGCGCTGGCGCAGGCGCCGCAAGGCGGGCTGCAGCCGATCGACGGCATCGCCGCGGTGGTCGACGAGGACGTGGTCCTCAAGAGCGAGCTGGATCGCGCGGTCGCCAACATCCTGAACCAGTACGCCGGGCGCGAGAACCAGCTGCCGCCGCGCGATGTGCTCGAACGCCAGGTGCTCGAGCGCCTGATCCTGGTCAAGCTGCAGGTCGCGCGCGCCCAGGGCACGGGCGTGCGCGTCGGCGACCAGGAGGTCGACCAGGCGATCGCCGCGATCGCCGCGCAGAACCGCATCGGCCTGGACCAGCTGCGGCAGCAGCTGGCGCGCGAAGGCACCGCGTTCTCCGACTTCCGCAACTCGATCCGCGACGAGCTGCTGATCCAGCGCCTGCGCCAGCGCTTCGCGCAGAGCCGCGTGGTGGTCAGCGAGGCGGAGGTCGATGCCGCGATGGCGGCGCAGGCCAACTCCGGCACGCAGTACCACCTCGCGCACATCCTGGTGGCGCTGCCCGAAGGCGCCACGCCCGAGCAGATCGCCACCGCGCAGAAGAAGATCGAGGGCATCAAGGGCCTGATCGACCGCGGCGAGATGGACTTCGCCGCCGCCGCGGTGCGCTATTCCGACAGCCCGAACGCGCTGGAGGGCGGCGACCTCGGCTGGCGCAGCCAGGACGAGATCCCGACCGCGTTCGCCTCGCTCATGCGCACCATGCAGCCGGGCCAGGTCACCGCGCCGATCCGCGGCCCGAGCGGCTTCCAGCTGGTCAAGCTGGTCGAGACCCGCGACGCCTCGCAGGCCGGGCCGAGCCTGGTCACGCAGTACCAGGCGCGGCACATCCTGATCCGCGTCGACGGCGACACCACGGACGCCGAGGCCAAGGCCAAGGCCGAGACCCTGCGCGCCCGCCTCGCCGGCGGCGCCGACTTCGTCCAGCTGGCCAAGGAGAATTCCGAGGACCTGAGCTCGCGCGACCGCGGCGGCGACATCGGCTGGTTCGCGCGCGACGACTTCGGCCCCGACTTCGGCAACGTGGTCGCCGCGCTGCAGCCGAACCAGATCTCGCAGCCGTTCCGCACCCAGGCCGGATGGCACGTGGTGCAGCTGGTCGGCACCCGCGAGGCCGACGTCGGCGAGCAGAACCGCCGCGCCCAGGTGCGCGAGACCATCGGCCGGCGCAAGCTCGAGGACGAGTGGAACCGCTTCCTGCGCGAGATGCGCGGCGAGGCCTACGTCGACGTGCGCGTCGGCGCCGGCGCGCAGCAGGACGCGCCGCAGCAGGCGCCCGCCGCTTCCGGCGGCTGAGATGCGCCCCTTGCGGCTCGCGCTGGTGCCGGGCGAGCCGGCCGGCGTCGGGCCGGAGCTGTGCGTGCGCCTGGCGCAACGGCCGCGCGACCACGATCTGGTCGCCTACGCCGACCCCGGGACCCTGCGCGCCGCCGCCGCCGCGCTGGCCCTGCCGCTGCGCCTGGCCCCGGCCGACAGCGGCGCGCGCGCGCCCGGCACCCTGGCGCTGCAACCGGTCGCCAACGCCGCGCCGCCCGCGTTCGGCCGGCCCGACCCGCGCAACGCCGCGGCGGTGATCGGCGCGCTGCGCCAGGCCGCGCAGGACTGCCTCGACGGCCGCTGCGACGGCCTGGTGACCGGTCCGGTGCACAAGGCGGCGATCAACGAAGGCGGCATTCCCTACACCGGCACCACCGAACTGCTCGCCGAGCAGGCCGGCTGCGAGGTGGTGATGATGCTGGCCAACGACACCCTGCGGGTCGCGCTGGCCACCACCCACCTGCCGCTGCGCGCGGTCGCCGACGCGATCACCGCCGGGGGACTGGCGCGCACGCTGCGCATCGTCGAGGCCGCGCTGCGCCGCGACTTCGCCATCCGGGCGCCGACGATCGCGGTGCTCGGCCTCAACCCGCACGCCGGCGAGGCGGGGCACCTGGGCCGCGAGGAGATCGAGACGATCGAGCCGGTGCTGGCGCGGCTGCGCGCCGAAGGCCTGCGCCTGGTCGGCCCGCTGCCGGCCGACACCGCGTTCCTCCCCGCCAAGCTGCGCGGCTTCGACGCGGTGCTGGCGATGTACCACGACCAGGGCCTGCCGGTGCTGAAGTTCAGCGGCTTCGAGCGCGCGGTCAACCTCACCTTGGGTCTGCCCTACCCGCGCGTGGCGGTCGACCACGGCACCGCGCTCGAACTGGCCGGCAAGGGCCTGGCCGACCCCGGCAGCCTGTTCGCCGCGGCCGAGACCTGCGCGCGCATCGCACGCGCCCGCAGGGGTTGACCCCCGGGTTCGACCGGCAACAGCCAGCGTTGGAAACCGCAACGCGATGCGGTGGACGCCGTCTTCCCGGCCGCATCCCGCCCGCGCAACGCGCCCCGCCCTTGCGCCCGCCCCGTCACCCCGCGCCGGCGTGCATGGGCAAGGGCCGAGGCGCCGCCGGAGGGGCTTACACCGACGTATTCACGGCACCTCGCGCAAGCCTGGGGCCGGGCGACGCTCATCGCCAACGCCGTTCGGGCGACAATGCGCGTCCGATCGCAAGCGCGCCCGTCCGCGAACCCGCGGCTCCAGACGACCATGCCATGACCCGCTCCCCGCACTTCACCGAGCCTGCGAAGAAACACCTCGGCCAGCACTTCCTGCACGAGCGCCGGATCATCGACAAGATCGTGCAGGCGGTGAACCCGCAGCCGGGCGACCGCCTGGTCGAGATCGGCCCCGGCCAGGGCGCGATCACCTTCCCGCTGCTCGACCGCCACGGCGAGCTCACCGTGATCGAGTTCGATCGCGACCTGATCTTCCCGCTCACCGAAGCGGCGCGCGCCCACGGCGCGCTCGAGGTGATCCACCGCGACGTGCTCGACGTCGACTTCGGCGCGCTGGCGGCCGATGGGCCGATCCGCCTGGTCGGCAACCTGCCCTACAACCTGTCGACGCCGATCCTGTTCCACGCCCTCGGGCACGCCGCCGCGATCCGCGACATGCACTTCATGCTGCAGAAGGAAGTGGTCGAGCGCATGGCCGCCGCACCGGGCGGCAAGGTGTACGGCCGGCTCAGCGTGATGCTGCAGGCCTACTGCCGGGTCACGCCGCTGTTCGACGTGCCGCCCGGCGCGTTCCGGCCGCCGCCGAAGGTGGATTCGGCCGTGGTGCGGCTGGTGCCGCGCCCGGCGCGGGAGGTCGGCATCGACGATGCGGCGCTGTTCGCCGCGCTGGTGCGCGACGCCTTCGGCCAGCGCCGCAAGACCCTGCGCAACGCCCTGTCGAAACTCTGCGGCGCCGGCGCGATCGAGGCCGCCGGCGTGCGCCCCGACGCCCGCGCCGAGCAGCTCGAGGTCGCCGACTTCGTGCGCCTGGCCAACCGCCTGGCCGCGCACGCCTCCACGACGCGTTGACCTACGCCACGCCGCACGCCCTACACTGTCCCGCATGGAACGTTCCACCGACTACGCGCTCGACATCTCCGTCGCCACCCGCTACCTCGACGACCAGTCCGAGCCGGCCCAGGGCCGCTTCGTGTTCGCCTACACCATCCACATCCGCAACAGCGGCCGGGTGCCGGCGCGGCTGCTCGGCCGGCATTGGCAGATCACCGACGGCAACGGCAAGGTGCAGGAAGTCGAAGGCGAAGGCGTGGTCGGCGAGCAGCCGTGGCTGCGGCCCGGCGACGACTTCGAATACACCTCCGGCGCGGTCCTGGAGACCGCCTACGGCGTGATGCAGGGCCGCTACCACCTGCTCGCCGACGACGGCACCCGGTTCGAGGCGCCGATCCCGGCGTTCACCCTCGCCGCCCCGCGCACCCTGCACTGAGCGCGCGCATGAGCATCTGGGCGATCGGCGATCTGCAAGGCTGCTACGACGCGACCCAGCGCCTGCTGGAGAAGATCGCTTTCGATCCGGCGCGCGACCGGCTGTGGTTCTGCGGCGACCTGGTCAATCGCGGCGGCCAGTCGCTGGAGACGCTGCGCCTGGTGCACTCGCTGCGCGCGCACAGCGCGGTGGTGCTCGGCAACCACGACCTGTCGCTGCTGGCGATCGGCGAGCGCACCGAGGAGGAACGGCGCAAGGTCAACCCCGACCTGCAGCGCATCGTCCTGGCCGAGGACCGCGACGAGCTGCTCGGCTGGCTGCGCATGCAGAAGCTGCTGCACGTCGATCGCGAACTGGGCTGGATGATGGTCCATGCCGGCCTGGCGCCGCAGTGGACCACGCAGCTGGCGGAGCGCTACGCGCGCGAGGTCGAGGAACGCCTGCACGGCGAGCAGTACCGCCGCCTGCTGAAGAACATGTACGGCGACAAGCCGGCATGGAACCCCAAGCTCGCCGGCATGGACCGCTGGCGCGCGATCATCAACGTCTTCACCCGCCTGCGCTACTGCAGCCCGCGCGGGCGCATCGCCTTCGAGGACAAGGGCAGCCCGGGCTCGCAGCCGGCGGGCCTGTATCCCTGGTACGAGGTCCCGGGACGGGCCGAGCGCGACCTGAAGATCGTCTGCGGGCATTGGTCCACGCTCGGGCTGTTCATCGGCCACGGCGTGCACGCGATCGACACCGGCGCGGTCTGGGGCGGCAAGCTGACGGCGCTGCAGCTGGACAGCGACGAGCTGCGCCTGGTGCAGGTGCCGGGCCGCGACGTGCCGGCCTCGCCGCCGAAGCCGCGCACCGCGCCGCAGCGCAGCGGCGAGCACCGCGGCAAGCGTCGCGGCAACGGCCAGCGGCACGCACCGAACCGCAACGCGCCGGCGCAGGGCGCCGGGCGCGAACGCGTCGCCCCCGGCCGCGACCAGGCCGACGCGGGCTGAGCGGCGCGCGAACGCTTCCGATCCAACCGCCCGAATCGATCCCCACCCTCGGTCGGTCCCGACGCCTGCGGCGCCCGTGCCGAGCGGGCGATGCGCGGCGTCCCGGCGATTCACGCGCCGCGCGGGGCCGCCTCGCGCAGGTAGTCGACGAACTCGAACGCATGCGCGTGCCGGGCGTCCGCCGCATGCGCCTCGCGCGCGACCGCGCGCCACTGGCGCGGATCGAACGCGGGGAAGAACGCGTCCGCGCCCTCCACCGCGGCGTCGACGTGGGTCAGATGCATCCGGGCCGCATGCGGCAGGCACAGCGCGTAGACCTCGCCGCCGCCGATCACGCACAACTCCGGCGCGGCCTCGTCCGCGGCGATGCGCGACGCCTCGTCGAGCGAGGCCACCGCGCGCATGCCCTCGAACGGCGCCCGCCCGGAACGGGTCAGCACCAGGTTGAGCCGTCCGGGCAGCACGCGGCCCAGCGATTCGGCGGTACGCCGCCCCATCAGCACCGGCTTGCCGAGCGTCAGCGCCTTGAAGCGCTTGAGGTCGTCCGGCAGGCGCCACGGCAGTTCGTTGCCGCGGCCGATCGCGCGGCGGCGGTCGAGCGCGGCGATCAGCGACAGCTCGGCCATCGCCGGCTCACACCGCCACCGGCGCCTTGATCGCCGGCAGCGGGTCGTAGCCCTCGATGGCGATGTCCTCGTAGCGGAACGCGAACAGGTCCTTCACCTCGGGGTTCAGCACCAGCCTCGGCAGCGGCCGCGGCGTGCGCGAGAGCTGCTCGCGCGCCTGCTCGAAGTGGTTCGAGTACAGGTGCGCGTCGCCGAGCGTGTGCACGAAGTCGCCCACGCCCAGCCCGCACACCTGGGCCACCATGTGGGTGAGCAGCGCGTAGCTGGCGATGTTGAACGGCACCCCGAGGAAGATGTCGCCGCTGCGCTGGTACAGCTGGCAGCTGAGCCTGCCGTCGGCGACGTAGAACTGGAACAGCGCGTGGCAGGGCATCAGCGCCATCCGCGGCAGGTCGGCGACGTTCCAGGCGCTGACGATCAGCCGGCGCGAATCGGGGTTGCGGCGGATCTCCTCGACCACCCAGCGGATCTGGTCGATCTCGCGGCCGTCGCTGCCGGTCCAGCGCCGCCACTGCTTGCCGTACACCGGGCCGAGTTCGCCGTGCTCGTCGGCCCACTCGTCCCAGATCGTCACCTTGTTCTCGCGCAGGTAGGCGACGTTGGTCTCGCCGCGCAGGAACCACAGCAGTTCGTGCACGATCGAGCGCAGGTGCAGTTTCTTGGTGGTGACCAGCGGGAAGCCGTCGTTCAGGTCGAAGCGCATCTGCCAGCCGAACACGCTGCGGGTGCCGGTGCCGGTGCGGTCGGCCTTGTCGCTGCCGTGTTCGAGCACGTGGCGCAGCAGGTCGAGGTACTGGCGCATCGCTCACCCCTTCGCCGGGACCGGCGCGGCCGGCGCGATCGTCGGCGCGCGGCGCGACAGCGCCAGCAGGAACAGGCCGAGCGCCACCAGCGGCAGGCTCAGCAGCTGGCCCATCGTCAGCCAGCCGAACGCGAGGTAGCCCAGCTGCGCGTCCGGCACGCGCACGAACTCGACCAGGAAACGGAAGCAGCCGTACAGCAGCGCGAACAGGCCGGACACCGCGTAGCGCGGCCGCGGCCTGGCCGAGAACCACCACAGCGCCAGGAACATCACCAAGCCCTCGAGCAAGGCCTGGTACAGCTGCGACGGATGGCGCGCATAGCGCTCGAGCGCGCCGGCGGCGAACTGCGCCTGCAACTGCTCCGCGCTCCAGCCGGCGAACTCCGGCGCGCGCGGGAACAGCACGCCCCAGCCGGCATCGGTGAACTTGCCCCACAGCTCGCCGCCGATGTAGTTGCCGATGCG
Organism: Vulcaniibacterium tengchongense; assembly: GCF_003814555.1. Classification (GTDB taxonomy): domain Bacteria; phylum Pseudomonadota; class Gammaproteobacteria; order Xanthomonadales; family Xanthomonadaceae; genus Vulcaniibacterium; species Vulcaniibacterium tengchongense. The sequence goes on along the minus strand of NZ_RKQN01000005.1, from coordinate 58,655 downwards.
GCCGAAGCCGAGTCCCGGCGGCACCAGCGGCGCGACGAAATCGACCGTGTCGAACAGGTGCAGCCGGTGCCGGCGCGACCACCACCAGGCCGCGGCGACCACGCCGAGCAGGCCGCCGTGGAAGCTCATGCCGCCTTCCCAGATGCGGAACAGCATCAGCGGGTCTTCGAGCAGGTCGGCGAAGCCGTAGAACAGCACGTAGCCGATGCGACCGCCCAGCACCACGCCGAGCATCGCGTAGAACAGCAGGTCGCCGTAGGCCTGCTCGTTCACCCCCGGCAGGCGCCCGGCGCGCACCCGCCGCCGTCCCAGCCACCAGGCCGCGGCGAAGCCGAGCAGGTACATGATCCCGTACCAGTGCACCTGCAGCGGGCCGAGGCGGAAGGCGATCGGATCGATCTGGTGCAGGACGATCATGCGGGGGTGCGGCTCGTGCGGCGGGGGAGGCCGTATTGTGCCCGATCCCCCGCCGCCCTCACGGCCGCGGCGTCCCACGGGGCGGGCGAGTCGGCGCCGGCAGCCTCGCCAACGTCGCCGCGCGCCCTTGGCGGGACGGGGCCGGGAGCGGAACACGTCCGCCGATCGCAATGCCCGGCGGGCCCGGCAGCGCGGCCGCGCCTCAAAGCAGGTGCGGCCGGTCCGGCAGTTCGTTGACGTCGCGGTCGTCCCCGGCGCGCGGGAAATGCAAGGTCAGCAGCGCCGACAGCGCCTCCACGCCGCGCAGCACCGCCGCTTCCGGCTCGCCCTCGCGCAGGCGCTCCTCGATCAGGTGGCAGACGCCGCGCCACTGTTCGTCGTCCACCTTGCCGGCGAACCCGCGGTCGGCCACGATCTCGATGCGGTGGTCGGCCAGCAGCAGGTACAGCAGCACGCCGTTGTTGGCCTCGGTGTCCCAGACCCGCAGTTGCACGAACACCTCGTGGGCGCGGGCGCGCGCGTCGGCGCCGCGCAGCACCGCCAGCGGCGGCAGCGCCGGTTCGACCGCGAAGCAGATCTCGCCGCGGTGGCGGAGTTCGCTGTCGGCGATCGCCGCGGCGATGCGCTGCAGGCTGGCGGCCGGGAACAGCCGCTGCGCCGACGGCGGGAACAGATGCCTGAGCAGACGCTGGATCATGCGCGCCTCACCAACTGCCGGAGGCGCCGCCGCCTCCGCTCATGCCGCCACCGCCGCCCCAGCCGCCTCCGCCGAAGCCGCCGCCCCCGCCGCCGAAACCGCCGCTGCCCCAGCCTCCGCCCCAGCCGCCGTAGCCGCCCCAGCCGCGGTCGCGGGCGTAGCGGCCGGCCGGCAAGGTGGCCAGGCCGAGGAAGAAGCCGATCGCCGCGCCGAGCGCGCCGACCAGCAGCAGCGACGACAGCAGCCAGGCCACGCCGCCCGCGGCGCCGGCACCGACCGCCCCGCGCAGCAGCGACGGCGCGCGCGCGAACAGCCCGCGCGCGACCTGGGCGACGATCAGGGCGACGACCAGCGCCACCAGCCAGTCGCCGCCGCCGCGCCGCTCCCGCGCGGCATGGTCGGCCATCGGCGCCGGCAGCGGTTCGCCGTCGATCAGCTTGACCAGCGCCGCGGTCGCCTCCTCGATGCCGCCGGCGTAGTCGCCGGCGCGGAAGCGCGGCACCAGGTACTCCTGGATCACCCGCGCGGCGATCGCGTCCGGAACCGCCCCTTCGAGTCCGTAGCCGACCTCGATCCGCACCCGCCGGTCGTCCTTGGCCACCACCAGCAGCACGCCGTCGTCGACGCCCTTGCGCCCGAGTTTCCACTGCTCGAACGCGCGCACCGCGTACTGCGCGATGTCCTCCGGCTGCGTGCTCGGCACCACCAGCACCTGCAGCTGGCTGCCCTTGCGCTGCTGCAACGCCAGCGCCTGCGCCTCCAGCCGCTGCCGCGCGGACGGATCGAGCGTGCCGGTGACATCCACCACCGGCGAGTCCAGCGCCGGGATCGGCGCCAGGCCCTGCGCCTGCGCCAGCGCACCGGCCAGCAACAGCGCGGCCGCGGCCAGCAGCGCGGCCCAGCGCACCGCCAGCGCGCGTCGCAGGGTCATGCCCGCGCCCGCCCGGGCTCAGCCGTTGCCCGGCGCGGGCTGCGGTTGCGGCGCCGGTTGCGACGGCGCGGCCGGCGGGCCGAAGTCGACCTTCGGCGCCTCCTGGATCCGCGCCTCGTTCTCGACGCTGAAGTTCGGCTTCGGCTTGTAGCCGAACACCATCGCGGTGAGGTTGGTCGGGAACTGGCGGATGTAGGTGTTGTAGTCCTGCACCGCCTGGATGTAGCGCTGGCGCTCGACCGTGATGCGGTTCTCGGTGCCTTCCAGCTGCGCCTGCAGCTGCAGGAAGTTCTGGTCGGCCTTGAGCTGCGGGTAGTTCTCGCTGACCACCAGCAGGCGGCCGATCGCGCTCTGCAGCTGGCCTTGGGCCTGCTGGAACTGCGCCAGCGAAGCCGGGTCGTCGGCGTTCACGTTGATGCTGCCGACCCGGGCGCGGGCCTCGGTCACCTGGGTCAGCACCTGCTGCTCGTGGCTGGCGTAGCCCCTCACCGTGGCCACCAGGTTCGGCACCAGGTCGGCGCGGCGCTTGTACACGTTGAGCACCTGCGACCAGGCGGCCTTCACCGCCTCGTCCTTCTGCTGGATGGTGTTGTAGCCGCAGCCGCCGAGCAGCGAGGCGGCCAGGGCGAGCACGAGGATTCGGGCCAGGGTTCCGGCGAAGCGGGGCATGTCGCACCTCCTGCGTGGCGATGCCGGCATTGCACCACCCCGCCGGGCCCCGCGCAAATGGACGGCGCCGGGGGCGCCGCCCGAGGCGGCTTACTCCGGCAGCAGGCGGCGCTGGGCGTTGCGCCGCGCCCACAGGTTCAGGCACTCGACCGCGGCCGAGAAGCCCATCGCGCCGTAGATGTAGCCCTTGGGGATGTGCAGCTCGAAGCCGTCCGCGATCAGGTAGGCGCCGACCAGCACGATGAACGCCAGCGCCAGCATCTTGATCGTCGGGTTGGTGTCGATGAAGTGCCCCAGCGGCCGCGCCGCCAGCAGCATCACGCCGACCGCGAGCAGGATCGCCGCCACCATCACCGGGGTGTGGTTGGCCATGCCGACCGCGGCGATCACCGAGTCGAGCGAGAACACGATGTCGATCACCGCGATCTGCGCGATCACCGCGAGGAACGACGCCGCCGGCTTGGCGTGCACGTCCTCGGACTCGGCCTCGCCGGCGATCAGGTCCTTGATCTCCATCGAGCCCTTCACCACCAGGAACGCGCCGCCGACGATCAGCACCAGGTCGCGCACCGAGATGCCCTGGCCGAACAGGCGGAACAGGTCGCTGGTCAGGCCGGCGAGCCAGGCGAGGGTCAGCAGCAGGGCGATGCGGGTGATGCAGGCCACCGCGATGCCGAACTTGCGCGCCTTCTCGCGCTGCGCGTAGGGCAGCTTGCTGACCGCGATCGAGATGAACACCAGGTTGTCGATGCCCAGCACGATCTCGATCGCGCTCAAGGTGACCAGGGTGATCCACACCTGCGGATCGGTCAGCATTTCAACGATCACTTGCGTCGGTTCCTGCGCGTAACGAAAAGAAAGGGGGAAGGATCAGAACAGGCGCGGCCCGAGGATCGCGCCCCAGGTCAGGGCGACGTTGGCCAGGACCACGAACACCGCGGCCGAGCCCATGTCCTTGGCGCGCCCGGCCAGTTCGTGGAACTCGGGGCCGTAGCGCTCGATCACCGCCTCCACCGCCGAGTTGAGCAGTTCCACGCTCAGCACCAGCAGCAGCGAGCCGACCAGCAGCACACGCTCGACCGGCGTCTGCCCCAGCCACCAGCCCAGCGGCGCCAGGACCACGAACAGGTAGACCTCGAGCCGGAACGAGGACTCGTGCAGCCAGGCCGCGCGCAGGCCCTGCAGCGACCAGCGCGTGGCCTTGAGGATGCGCGAGGGGCCGCGCGGCAGGTGGCCGATCTCGTCCGCCATGTCAGCGCGCCGGGCGGAGCGGGAACGTCGCGGCGCGGCGGGCCGGCGGGCGGAATCCCGGCGCGTGCGGGAGCGGCTCGGACATCGGCATGGGGCGGACTCGTGGACGCGGGGCGGGGATTCGGCGCGGACGGCCGCACGGGCCGGGGCGGATGCGGCACGGCGGCCGCCATGAGCGCGCGATTTTGCCACAACGCGGCCGAACCTGCCCCGGTCGGCCGGCCTCACTCCCCCTCGTGGATCGCCGTGCCGCGGCTGCCGTCGGGCTTGATCCAGCCGCGGAACATGCTGCCGCTGTTGAACGGCATGGCGATGTTGCCGTCGCGGTCCAGGGCGATCGCGCCGCCGTCGCCGCCGGCCGCCGGCACGATCCGGTTCACCACCTCCTCGGCCGCCGCCTGCAGCGAATCGCCGCGGTAGGCCACGCGCGCGCAGATGTCGTGGGCGACCGCGTTGCGGATGTAGAACTCGCCCCAGCCGGTGCCGGACACGCCGCAGCGCTCGTCGGCCCAGGTGCCGGCGCCGATGACCGGCGAGTCGCCGACCCGGCCCCAGCGCTTGTTGGTCATGCCGCCGGTGCTGGTGGCCGCGGCGATGTGGCCGTGCACGTCGAGCGCGACCGCGCCGACGGTACCGAAGTAGGCCGGCGCGTCGCCGCCGGCGCGCGCCTCGCGCTCGCCCTTGGCCGCTTCCTCGCGCTGCGCCTTTTCCAGCTGCTGGCGGCGCTTGTCGGTGTCGAAGTAGGCGTTGGGCACGCGCTCGATCTCCGGCCGGGTGTCGGCGAAGGCCTCGGCCCCGGCGCCAGCCAGCATCACGTGCGGGCTGTGCTCCATCACCGCGCGCGCCAGCCTGATCGGGTTCTTGATCGTGGTGACGCCGGCCACGGCGCCGGCGCGGCGGGTGTGGCCTTCCATGATCGAGGCGTCGAGTTCGTGCCGGCCCTGGGCGTTGAACACCGCGCCCTTGCCGGCGTTAAACTGCGGCGCATCCTCGAGCACCACCACCGCCGCGGTGACCGCGTCCAGCGCGCTGCCGCCGCGCTGCAGCACCGCGTGGCCGGCGTCGAGCGCGCGCTCGAGCGCGGCGTGGTAGGCACGGCGGTCGGCCTCGCCGATCGCATCCTTGGGCACGAAGCCGGCGCCGCCGTGGATCACCAGCGCGGTCTTCGGCTTGGCGGGCGCGGGGTTCGCCGGCTCGGCGGCGGAGGCGTTCGCGGTCATGGCGGCGAGGGCGAGCAGCAGGACGGGCGGCAGGGTCGGCAGGCGCATGGCGGTGTTCCGGCGATGGACGCCGAGGATAACGCCGCCGGCCCCGCCCGCGCTGCGCCCCCGGCGGCGGACGCCGCGCGCTATTGCTGCCGCAGCGCTTCGATCGGGTCCAGCTGCGAGGCCTTGCGCGCCGGGTAGTAGCCGAAGAACAGGCCGGTCATGATCGAGAAGCTCGCCGCCAGCGCCACCACGTGGCCGTTCAGCGCCACCGGCAGCGAGCCGATGCGCCCGACCAGCAGCGCCCCCGCCACGCCGATGACGATGCCGATCACGCCGCCGATCAGCGCGATCAGCATCGCCTCGGCCAGGAACTGGCGGCGGATGTCGCCCGGCCCGGCGCCGACCGCCATGCGCAGGCCGATCTCGCGGATGCGCTCGGTCACCGACACCAGCATGATGTTCATGATGCCGATGCCGCCGATGACCAGGCAGATCGTCGCCACCGCGCCGAGCATCTTCGACATCAGGTTGGTGGTGGCGGTGCGGGTGGCGACGATCTCGGCGATGTTGCGCACGTTGAAGTCGTCTTCCTCGCCGGGCTGGATGCGGTGGCGCTGGCGCAGCAGCGCCTCGACCTCGCCCTGCACGTAGTCCAGGTCCTTGGCGTCGGCCACGGTCAGCGCGATCTGCATCACCGCCCCCGCGGGCAGGCCCATCGACCCCATCAGGCGGCGGCGCGCGGTCTCCAGCGGCACCATCACCACGTCGTCCTGGTCCTGGCCGAAGCTGCCCTGGCCCTTGGGCTTGAGCGTGCCGACCACGGTGAACGGCACCCGGCCGAGGCGGATGGTCTGGCCCACGCCCGAGTCGTCGCCGAACAGGGTGCGGCGCACGGTGTCGCCGAGGATCACCACCTTGGCCGCGCCGGTGTAGTCCTGGCTGTCGAAGCCGGCGCCCTCGGCGATGCTCCAGCCGTTGATCTCGAAGTAGTCCGGCTGCACGCCCTGCCAGCTGGTCGGGGTGTTGTTCTCGGCGTAGACCGCCTGGGTGCTGCCGCGCAGCACGCCGGTGACGTACTGCACCTCCGGGATCTCGCTGCGGATCGCCTCCACGTCGCCCTCGTCGAGGGTGAAGAAGCTGGACGCGCTCATGCGCACGCCGCCCGGCGAGCGCGATGCGCCCGGGGTGATGTCCAGGCGCTGCGAACCCAGGCCCGCGACCATCTTGTCGATCTCCGCCTGGGTGCCCTGCCCGACCGAGACCATCACGATCACCGCGGCGATGCCGATGATCACGCCCAGCGAGGTCAGCGCGCTGCGCAGCCAGTTGCCGCGCAGGGCGAACACGGCGGTGCGGAGGATGTCGGAGAAGTTCATGGCGCGGCCTCCTCGTGCAACTCGCCGTCGCGCATCACGCAGATGCGGTCGGCGTGGGCGGCGACGTGGGCGTCGTGGGTGATCAGCACCACGGTGTGGCCGTCGTCGCGCAGGCGCTTGAACAGCGCCAGGATCTCCTCGCCGGTCCTGCTGTCGAGCGCGCCGGTGGGCTCGTCGGCGAGCAGGATCGGCGGGTGGTTGATCAGCGCGCGGGCGATCGCCACGCGCTGCTGCTGGCCGCCGGACAGCTCGTTGGGGCGGTGGTCGGCGCGCTCGGCCAGGCCGACCGCGGCCAGCGCCCGGCGCGCGCGCTCCAGCCGCTCCTGCGGCGGCACCCGCACGTAGCTCAGCGGCATCGCCACGTTCTCCAGCGCGTCCAGCCGCGGCAGCAGGTTGAAGCCCTGGAACACGAAGCCGATCTTGTTGCGGCGCAGGGCCGCCAGTTCCTCGGCGTCGAGGGTGGACACATCGATGCCGTCGCACTCGTAGACGCCGGACGTCGGCGTGTCCAGGCAGCCGATCAGGTTCATCAGCGTCGACTTGCCGGAGCCCGACGGCCCCATGATCGCGACGAAGTCGCCGCGCGCGATCGACAGGTCCACGCCCTTGAGCGCCACCACCTCGGCCTCGCTGCCCGGCGCGTAGACCTTGCTCAGGCCGCGGGTGAGGATCACCGGCGGTTCGTCCGCCGCGCTCATTCCTTGGCCCGCTCGCCGGTGACCACCAGGTCGCCGGGCTTCAGCCCGCCGCCGGAGACCTCGGTGCTGCTGCCGTCGCTGGCGCCGATGCGCACCATGACCATCTGCGGCTTGCCGTCGGCCAGCTTGTACAGCGGCGCGCGGCGCGCGTTGAGCAGCTCGTTGAAGGCCCGGTCCCACTGCGCCTGGCGCTGCGCGTCGAGGGAGGCGCGGAACGCGGCGAAGTCGCTGCGCAGGCGGTCGGCCATGCGCTGGCGCATCTGCGCCGCGGCGTTGCCGCCGGCGCCGCCCGGGCCCACCGTCACCATCATCCCGCCCGGCGGGCCGCCGCGGCCGCCCCCGCCACCGAACAGGCGATTGCCGCCCTGCGGGGCCGCCTGCGCCTGCGCCATGCGCGCCGCCTGGCGCTCGCGCACCGCGGCCGCGGCCGCGTCGAACGCGGCCTGCTGGCTCGGCGTGAGCCGCATCGCCGCGGCGGTGCGGGCCAGGTCGTCGATCAGGCCGCCGCCGGCGCGCACCGCGCCCGGGGCCGGCATCGCCGCCTGCGGATCGGCGGGCTTGTAGCGCAGCGCGGCGTTGGCGACCTTGAGCACGCCGTCGCGCCGGCTCACCTCGATCTCGGCGTTGACCGTCAGGCCCGGCAGCAGCGTGCCGTCGCTGTTGTCCACCGTCACCACCACCGGGTAGGTGACCACGTTGTTGCTGGTGGTCGCCGACAGCCGCACCTGCTCGACGGTGCCGCGGAAGCGGCGGTCGGGGAAGGCGTCGACGGTGAAGACCACGTTCTGGCCCGGCTTGACCTGGCCGATGTCGGCCTCGTCCACCGCCAGTTCGATCTTCATCTTGCCCAGGTCCTCGGCGATGGTGAACAGCTCCGGCGCCTGCAGGCTGGCGGCGACGGTCTGGCCGGGCTCGATGCTCCGGGTGAGGACCACGCCGTCCACCGGCGAGCGGATCACGGTGCGCTCGAGGTTGATCTGGCTGGTCTGGGTCGAGGCGGTCTGCTGCTGGATCTGCGCGCGCGCGGCGTTGACCTGCGCCTGCGCCTGGTCGCGCGCGGCGCGGGCGAGGTCGACGTCGCTGCGCGCGACCAGTTGCCGCTCCAGCAGCTCGGCCTTGCGGCGGTAGTCCAGCTCGGCGTTCTTCAGCGTCGCCTCGGCCTGGGCCAGGCTGGCGCGGGCGTTGGCGACCTGGGCGTTGCCCTGGCGGATCTGCGCCTCGTAGGTGGCCGGGTCGATGCGGGCGATCACCTGGCCCTTCTTGACCTCGTCGTTGTAGTCCACCAGCACCTCGGTCACCTGCCCGGAGATCTGGCTGCCGACGGTCACCGTGGAGATCGCGCTGAGCGTGCCGGTGGAGGAGATCGCGACGCGGATGTCGCCGCGCTCGACCGGCACGGTGCGGAAGGCCGCCTCCTCGCCGCCGCGCCGCTGCAGCAGCCACCAGGCGCCGGCGCCGAGCGCGGCGGCGACGATCACGGCGATGGCGCCGCGGCGGAGCCAGGCGGAGGCGGACGGCGACGGACGGGCGGAGGGGGCTTTGCGGGCTGCGCTCATGGGGCTCGCTTCGGGGATCGAATGTCGGGCGCTAACGCGCCCGCGGCCGAAGCGTTGACAGCGGCCGCGGGCGTTCGTTCAGCCCGCGGCATCCTGCCACGAAACCCGGGCCGCTCAGCGGGCGAAGCGGACCACGGCGGTGGTGCCGCGCCCGGGTTCGCTGGTCAGACCGATGGTCCAGCCGAAGCGGTCGGCGAGGCGGCGCACGATCGACAGGCCCATGCCCTTGCCGCCGTCCTCGGCGTTGTGGTCGGCGCGGAAGAACGGGTCGAAGGCCTTGGCCAGGACGTCGGCGGACATGCCGATGCCGGTGTCGCGGATCACCACCCGGTCCGGCAGCAGCCGCACCTCGATCGATCCTTCGTCGGTGAAGCGCACGGCGTTGCCGAGCAGGTTGCCGATCACCACCCGCAGCACGTGCGGCGGCGCGACCAGGCGCGGCGCGCCCTCGTCGTGCAGGCGGAGCGTCACCGGCCGCTCGGCCAGCAGCGGGCGCACCCGCTCGATCTCGCCGTCGACCACCTCGCGCACGTCGAACTCCTGGCTCTGCGGCTCGACCTCGGCCTCGCGCGCCAGGATCAGGAACGCGTCGATCACCGCCTCCATGTCGCGCCCGGCGCGCTGCACCCGCAGCAGCGAGCGCTGCTGGCGCGGCGTGGTCTCGGCGTCGGCCAGCATCAGGTCGGTGGCGACGCGGATCACCGTCAGCGGCGTGCGCAGCTCGTGGCTGGCGTCGCGGGTGAAGTTGCGCTCGCGCTGGACGAAGTCGCCGACCCGCTCGGCCAGGCCGGACAGCGCCCGCGACAGCTTGCGCACCTCGTCGCCGGCATCGGTGGGCAGGTTGCGCGGGGCGATCAGGCGCGCGTCGGGATGGCGCGGGTCCCAGTTCGCGACCTGGTTGGCCAGCCAGCTGACCGGCGCCACCAGCCGCTTGGAGGTGCGGTAGGTCAGCCAGACCAGGATGCCGCTGGTGAGCAGCGACAGCAGCAGCGACGCGGCCGCGGTGAGCAGCACCGCGCGGTCGACCATCCACGAGGAGAACACCAGGTACAGCGAGCCCTCGGCGCGGCGGTCGACCAGCACCATCCGCCCGCCGGACAGCGAATGCAGCCCCGCCGGCAGCTCGCGCAGCGATTCCGGCGGGCGCCGCGCCCCGGGCGCTTGGTCCGCGCCCTCGAACAGGGCGTAGCCGGTCAGCGCCCGGGTCAGCGGCGGCGGGTGGCGCGGGTTCTCGCGATGCGCGCGCCAGAACGCCTCGCTCTCTTGCTGCAGCCGCTCGTGGATCACCCATTCGCGCACGGCGAAGGCCGCGAGCAGGATGCCGATGGTGATCGCGATGCCGCCGATCACCGCGTGCACGGTGAACGCCAGCTTGATCCTGCGGGGGAGGCCGTGCGCCATCGGGGCGTGCTACTCGGGCGGCTGCGAGATGTCGGCGATCCGGTAGCCGGCGCTCTGCACCGTGTGCAGCAGCTGCTTGTCGAAGGGCTTGTCGATGGTCTTGCGCAGGTTGTAGAGGTGGCTGCGCAGGGTGTCCGAATCGGGCAGGCCGTTGCCCCAGATCTCGCGCTCGATCTCCTGGCGGCTGACCACGCGCGGCGACTCGCGCATCAGGATGGTCAGCAGGCGCAGGCCGATCGGCGACAGCTGCAGCTCGCTGCCGCCGCGGGTCACCCGCAGGCTGGCCGGGTCGAGCACCAGGTCGGCCACCTTGAGCACCTCGCCGCCGACCTGGCGGCGCTCGCGGCGGATCAGCGCGCGCAGGCGCGCCTCCAGCTCCTGGATCGCGAACGGCTTGGTCAGGTAGTCGTCGGCGCCCACGCCCAGGCCGGTGAGCTTCTCGTCGAGGGTGTCGCGCGCGGTCAGCATCAGCACCGGGGTCGACTTGCGCGCCTCCTCGCGCAGTTTCCGGCACACTTCCACCCCGTCCATGCGCGGCAGCATCAGGTCGAGCACGATGACGTCGTAGCTGTTCTCGGTGGCCAGGCGGTAGGCGTCCAAGCCGTCGCCGGCGTAGTCGACCTCGAAGCCGCGGCTTTCCAGGTACTCGCCCACCATCTCCGAGATGTTGCGGTTGTCCTCGACGATCAGGACCAGACCCCCGTCTCGCGTTGACTGCATTGCAGGATCCTCGTTGTTCCTTCAGTTTTGTGAAGGCTGCCGGCCACAGGGTGGACGCGCCGTGAAAACCGGCGGCCTCAAGCTGAACGCCTCATTTCCCGGACTCCGCCGCATGCCCTACGAACGCCTCGCCCCGATCGCCCTGCTGCTGGGCTCCAACCTGTTCATGACCTTCGCCTGGTACGGGCACCTGAAGTACCGCTCGGCGCCGCTGCTGGCGGCGGTGTTCGCCAGCTGGGGCATCGCGTTCTTCGAATACTGCCTGATGGTGCCGGCCAACCGCATCGGCGCGGCGGTGTATTCGGCGCCGCAGCTGAAGGGCATGCAGGAGGTGATCACCCTGCTGGTGTTCGCCGGCTTCTCCGCCTGGTACCTGGGCCAGCCGCTGAAGTGGAACCACTGGGCCGGCTTCGCCCTGATCGCCGTGGCGGCGTGGCTGATCTTCCTGGAGTGAGGAGCGAAACGGGGAAACGGCGGATCGCGGCCGCGCCACCCGCCCCCCTCTCCCGTGCCTAGAACCGGATCCTCCCCCTCAGGATGTCCCAGAACATCGCCCAGTCGCCGGCGAAGGAATAGAAGGGGTGCCTGAAGGTGGCCGGGCGGTTCTTCTCGAAGAAGAAATGCCCGGCCCATGCGAAAGCGTAGCCGCAGGCCAGCGCCGCCAGCAGCCACCACGGGCTGCCGCGGGCGATCGCGGTCGCGGCCAGCGCCAGCGCCGCGCCGCTGCCGACGAAGTGCAGGCGCCGGCAGGTGCGGTCGCGGTGCTCGTCCAGGTAGAACGGGTAGAACTCGCGGAAGCTGGAGAATCGCCGGGTCATGGGGTCCTCCCGCGCAACGTGCGGGCGCCGGGTCGGCGCGGCGCGGCCTCGGCCGCCTCCGGCGCCGCCCCGGGCGGCTCCGCCGGCGGCGCCTTCTCGGCCGCCTTGGCCCGCGCCCAGTAGCGATCCTGCGCCTCCGGCGGCAGCGCGGCAAGCGCCGTGCCGTCGGCCTCGGCCAGCGCTTCCATCGCGCGAAAGCGGCGCTCGAACTTGAGATTGGCGCGGCGCAAGGCGGCGCCGACGTCGACGCCGGCGTGGCGCGCCAGGTTCGCGCAGACGAACAGCACGTCGCCGATCTCCTCCTCCAGGCGATCGCGCGCCGCGGCATCGTCCGGCGCGGCGGCGCGGGCGGCGAACTCGGCCCGCACCTCCTCGATCTCCTCGTGCAGCTTGGCGATCACCGGCTCCGGGCCGGGCCAGTCGAAGCCGACCCGCGCCGCCTTCTTCTGCAGCTTCGCCGCGCGCTGCCATTCCGGCAGGCCGCGGGCGACGCCGGCCAACGCCGAGCGGTCGGCGTGCCCGCCGGCCTCGCGCTCGCGCCGCTTGAGCTCCTCCCAGGCCGCGGTCTGCGCCTGCGCATCGCCCACCTGCGCGTCGCCGAACACGTGCGGGTGCCGGCGCAGCATCTTGTCGGAAATCGCGGCGACCACGTCGGCGAACCCGAACGCGCCCTGCTCCTTCGCCATCTGCGCGTGGAACACCACCTGCAGCAGCAGGTCGCCGAGCTCGTCCTTGAGGTCGTCGAGGTCGCCGCGGTCGATCGCGTCGGCGACTTCGTAGGCCTCCTCGATCGTGTACGGCGCGATCGTGGCGAAGCTCTGCTCGAGGTCCCACGGGCAGCCGCCCTGCGGGTCGCGCAGGCGCGCCATGATCGCCAGCAGGGTGTCGATGCGCCGCGGGTCGCCGGTGGGCTCGCTCATGCTCTCTCGCTCGTCGTGCTTCCGGCGGCCTGGCGCCGCCGTTCCCGCGCCGGCGCCGATCCGGCGTCCTCCGCCCGCTCGCCGGCACCGCCGGAAGCGGCGCCGATGCGCGCGGCGCGGCGCCTCATCCCAGCCAGTCCCGCCACGGCAGCGCCGGGTCGCCCAGGGCGATGAAGTCGCCGTTGAGCAGGCGCTCGCGCTGGTTGTAGCGGAACGGCCGGCCCCGCGGGTCGAACAGCGCGCCGCCGGCGCCTTCCAGCACGCACTGGCCGGCGGCGGTGTCCCACTCGCTGGTCGGGCCGAAGCGCGGGTAGACGTCGAGCCCGCCCTCGGCCAGGCGGCAGAACTTCAGCGACGAGCCCAGGCCGAGCGGCTCCACCTCGCCCATGCGCGCGATGAACGCCTGAGTGCGGCCGTCGCGATGCGAGCGGCTGGCGGCCACGCGCAGCGGCGGCGTGGCCGGCGCGCGCGCGCGCACCGGCACGTCGCGCCCGCCTTCGCGGCGGAACGCGCCCAGTCGCGCGCCGCCGTGCCACAGCGCGCCGGTCACCGGCGCCTGGACGATGCCGTAGGTCGCCACGCCGTCCTCGATCAGGGCGATGTTCACGGTGAACTCGCCGTTGCGCTTGACGAACTCGCGGGTGCCGTCGAGCGGGTCGACCAGCCACAGCCGCCGCCACTGCCGCCGCAGCCCCAGGCTCACCTCGTGCGCGGACTCCTCCGACAGCACCGGAATGTCCGGGGTCAGCCGCGCCAGGCCGTCGACGATGCAGCGGTGCGCGGCCAGGTCGGCGGCGGTCAGCGGCGAGTCGTCGTCCTTGTGCTGGACGGCGAAGTCGCTGTCGTAGATGCCCAGGATCGCGGCGGCGGCGTCGCGGGCCAGCGCGATCACGTCCTCGCGCAACCGGGCGGACAGGCTCATCGGGGCGCGGTCCTCAGCCATTCGCGGGCGATGAACAGCGCGGCGATGCTGCGCCCCTCGGAGAAGTCCTCGCGCAGGATCAGCTCGTGCAGCGCGTCGAGCTTCCACGGCACCACTTCCAGCTCCTCGGGCTCGTCGCCGGGCAGGCGCTCGGGATAGAGGTCGCGCGCGATCACCAGGTGCGCCTGGTGGCTCATGTAGGTCGGCGCCAACGTCAGCGCGCGCAGCACGGTCAGCGAACGCGCGCCGTAGCCGGCCTCTTCCTTCAGTTCGCGGTCGGCGGCCTGCAGCGGCGTCTCGCCGGCGTCGATGCGCCCCTTGACCAGGCCCAGCTCGTAGCGGTGCACGCCGGCGGCGTACTCGCGCACCAGCAGCACCGTGTCGTCGTCGAGCAGCGGCACCACCACCACCGCGCCGTGGCCGCGGCCGTGCAGGCGTTCGTAGTGGCGGCGCTCGCCGTTGGCGAACTCCAGGTCCAGCCGCTCCAGCCGGTACGGGCCGGCGTCGTGCTCGGTGATGCGGTGGATGGTCGGCAGGCGGCGGGACATGCGGTATCCGAAGGAACGGGCGTCCCGATCGCGACGGGGACTGGGGCGCGCCGCGGCCGGCGCAGCCGGTACGCCTGGCCCGGGCGACGCTTCGGGGCTAGGCCCTGCCCGCGCGCGCGCCGATAATGGCCGCATGCAGGACGGGACTTCCGATGCGTCGATGATAACCGAGGCCGAGCACTGGCGTTCGCGCGACCTGGCCGTGCTGTGGCATCCGTGCACGCAGATGCGCGAGCACCCCGACGTGCTGCCGCTGCTGCCGGTCGAGCGCGGCGAAGGCGCGTGGCTGGTCGGCCGCGACGGCCGCCGCTACCTCGACGCGATCAGCAGCTGGTGGACCAACCTGTTCGGCCACGCCGAGCCGCGCATCGTCGCCGCGATCGCGCGCCAGGCCGGCACGCTGGAGCACGTGATCCTCGCCGGCTGCTCGCACGCGCCGGCGGTCGAGCTGGCCGAGCGCCTGCTCGCGATCGCGCCGCGCGAGGCCGGGCGCGAGCCGCTGGCCAAGGTGTTCTACGCCGACAACGGCTCGGCCGGGGTCGAGGTCGCGCTGAAGATGGCGTTCCACTGGTTCCGCAACCGCGGCGAGACCAGGCGCACCAAGTTCGTCGCCCTGGAGAACGGCTACCACGGCGAGACCCTCGGCGCGCTCGCGGTCGGCGACATCCCGCTGTACCGCCGCGTGTACGCGCCGCTGCTGGCGGAAGCGCTGTTCGCGCCCTCGCCCGACGCCTACCTGTGCGAGCCGGGCGAGAGCCCCGCGCAGCGCGCCGAGCGCGCCGCGGCGGCGCTGCGCGAGCTGCTCGAGCGCCACCCCGGCGAGGTCTGCGCGCTGATCCTGGAGCCGCGCGTGCAGTGCGCCGGCGGCATGCGCATGCACCACCCGCTGTACCTGCGCCGCGCGCGCGAGCTGTGCGACGCGCACGGCGTGTTCCTGATCGCCGACGAGATCGCGGTCGGCTTCGGCCGCACCGGCACGCTGTTCGCCTGCGAGCAGGCGCCGGCGGCCGACGGGGCGGCCGGCATCCAACCCGACCTGCTCTGCCTGTCCAAGGGCCTGACCGGCGGCGCCCTGCCGCTGGCCGCGGTGCTGGCGACGCAGTCGATCTACGACGGCTTCCTCGACGACTCGCGCGAGCGCGCGTTCCTGCATTCGCACAGCTACACCGGCAACCCGCTGGCCTGCGCGGCGGCCCTGGCGACGCTCGACATCTTCGCCGCCGACGGCGTGATCGAACGCAACCGCGCCACCGCCACGCGCATGGCCGGGCACGCTGCGGCCCTTGCCGGACACCCGCACGTCGCCGACGTGCGCCAGGCCGGCATGATCGTGGCGTTCGAGCTGGCGCGTAACGGCGACCGGCGCACCCCGTTCGACCCGGCCGCGCGCCTCGGCCTGCGCGCCTACCGCGGCGCGCTCGCCCGCGGCGTGCTGCTGCGCCCGCTCGGCGACGTGCTGTACTGGATGCCGCCGTACTGCGTGGACGACGACGCGCTGCGGCTGCTCGCCGACACCACCCGCGCCGCCATCGACCATGCGCTCGCGGAGGCCGGATGCGCCTGACCCGCGTGCACGTCGACGCGCCGCTGGCGCCCGGCGGCGAGCTCGCGCTGCCGGAGAGCGCGGCCGCGCACCTGACCCGCGTGCTGCGCCTGGGCGTGGGCGATGCCTGCGTGCTGTTCGACGGCCGCGGCCACGACTACGACGCGCGCATCGTCGCGGCCGGCAAGCGCGAGGTGCGCGTGGCCGTCGGCGCCGCGCGCGCGGTCGCCAACGAGTCGCCGCTGCGGCTGGCGCTGCTGCAGGGCGTGGCGCGCGGCGAGAAGATGGACCTGATCCTGCAGAAGGCCACCGAGCTGGGCGCGGCCGAATTCCGCCCGCTGTGGTCGCAGCGCAGCGAGGTCAGGCTGGACGAGGCGCGCGCGCAGAAGCGCCTGGCGCATTGGCGCAGCGTGGTGGCGTCGGCGTGCGAGCAGAGCGGCCGCGCGCGCGTGCCCGAGGTGTTCGCGCCGGTGCCGCTGGCCGCCGCGCTCGACGCCCTGCCGGCCGGCGGACTGCGGCTGGTCCTCGA
This sequence comes from Vulcaniibacterium tengchongense, assembly GCF_003814555.1. Lineage (GTDB taxonomy): Bacteria > Pseudomonadota > Gammaproteobacteria > Xanthomonadales > Xanthomonadaceae > Vulcaniibacterium > Vulcaniibacterium tengchongense. Next base: position 42,451 of record NZ_RKQN01000005.1, on the reverse strand, counting down.
TCCCGGGGGCGAGCTCGCCTTCTCCACCCTGCAGGCGGACCTGGCCGCGCCGATCCACCTCGCCATCGGCCCCGAGGGCGGCTGGTCCCCGCTCGACCGCGAACAGCTCCGCGCCGCCGGCTTCGCCGGCCTGCGCCTGGGCCCGCGCATCCTGCGCACCGAGACCGCCGGCCTCGCCGCCATCGCCGCCCTGCAGGCCCGGTTCGGCGATTTCGGCTGACGGCGGGGCTTGTCCCGCCCGGCACCGCCTGGCGCGGGGCGGGCTGCCTGGGGCCCACCGCCGCCGGCTCCGTCCCCGCCTGTGGATAACTTCCGGCGATCGGGTCGGTCTCTCCTCGAACGGGGTTCCGGACCTCTTCGTTGGCGCCAGAGACCTCGTCGATGGCGTCCGGAACCCCATCGTTGACGCCGGCGACCTCATCGATGGCGTCTGGAACCTCGCCGGAGACGTCCGGGACCTCATCAGGGGCGTCGCGGACCTCATCGATGACCTCAGGAACGCCATCATCGATGTCCGGAACCTGGTCGCCGAGGTTCGGGGCCTCATCGTTGGGATCCGGGATCCATCGCCAAGGTGCGGATCGCCTTCGATACGCCTCGGAACCTAGCCGCTCCCCTCCCCAGGTGGCCGGGCGCGCTGCAAGGCAACGGCCCGGTCGTCGCCGGGCCCTTCCACCCGCCGCAGGAACTCCCGCATCAACGCCGCGCACTCGGCCGGGTGGGTTTCCAGCAGGAAATGCGGGCCGTCGAGGATGTGCGCCTCCATGCGCGGCAACGCCTGCATCCAGGAGAGGGTCTCGGCGAGGTCGAAGAAGATGTCGTGCCGCCCCCACAGCAGCAGCGCCGGGGGCTGCCACCGCCGCAGGTACTCGGCGATCTCGCCGAACCGGGCGCAGTGGCTGCGGTAGTCGAGCACCAGCCGCCGGTGCATCTCGAGCCGGCCGGGCCGCGACATGATGCGCCAGTCTTCCTCCCACAGCCGCGGCTCGACGCGTGCGGCGACGTCCGGCGGCACGCCGCCCACGTACTGGTCGCGCGTGCCCTCGAAGGTCAGGTGCGCGGTGGCCTCGGCCTGCCGTTCCGGCGTCGGGTCGTCCCAGTACGCGCGCGTCGCCGCCCATTGCGGGCCCATGCCGCTCTCGTGCGCGTTGGCGTTCTGGACGATGAGGCCGCGGATGCGCTGCGGCGCGCGCGTGGCCAGATGCAGGCCCACCGCCGCGCCGTAATCGTGCAGGTAGAGGTGGAAGGAGGCGACGCCGAGCCGCGCGAGCAGCGCTTCGATCACGTCCGCGAAGCGCGCGAACGACGCCGGCTCGACCGGTTCCGACGCGCCGAAGCCCGGCAGGTCCGGCGCGATCACGAAGCAGTCCCGCGCCAGCGGGCCGATCACGTTGCGGAACGAGGTCGAGGCGCTCGGGAAGCCGTGGATCAGCAGCAACGCCGGCGCCCGCCGATCGCCGGCCAGCCGCACCGCCAGCTCGGCGCCGTCGATCTCGAACCTGGCCAGTTCCGCTTCTTTCATCGCGCGCTTGCTCCGATGCCTTGGAATACGAGCCGCCCTCTCTCAACGGCCGTCGAACGGATCGACGCGGGTGCCGCAAAGCCCGAGACGTGGGCTACCCTTGCTCGAACACCACATGCGTCGCCGCCGATGGGGCCGGGAATGGAACTCCGTCCTGTACTCGCAGATCCGGGCCGCCCCATCGCCGCTCCGAGAATACAAGTCGTAGGACAGGATCAAGGTGTAGCTCGGCTGCCGAACCGAGCCGCCGCACCCGGCCGGTGCACTGACGATAGCAGCGCGCCGGGACCGCGGGACGGGCCACGGTCTCGGCGCTGTAGGCCTTCGGCGATTCCGCGGGTTACTGCGAAGTGGCGCCAGGGATTTCAACAACCTCCAAGGACTCGTAAGGCGCCGGCCTCAAGGTAATGGCGACAGGACCGGCGTCCGACCTCCATGTGATCTTCATGTCCGTGTAATCGTCCAGCCGGATATCCACGCCCACCAACCCGACGCCCAGCACGTCGACGCTGCCGCTCGCGCTCACCGAGATCGGCGCATGTTCGATGCGCGGATTGTTCGAGTCTTGCCCCGTCACCTCGACTCTGTTCAAGGTGACCGCTCCGTTGATCGGAACGGCTATCGTGCCGACCAGAGGCAGCGCTACGGCCAGATCGAGGTTGGCGATCGGCACGACGGTGTTGATCGGGATCGGCTCCGGCGGAAGGTCCACCTCCTGTCCGCCGATATGCAGCGCCCCGATCGCCATCGCGGCCGCGCAGTCCACGATCGCGCTGCCGGTCGTGCTGACGCAATCGATGCGGCCCGCCACATCCGCCGTCGATACGCCGTCCTGCAGCAACGCGACATCGGATGCGCCGGCGTCGCCGATCAACATGGTCGTGCCGGGCGAATTCTTCCATGCGCTCTCGCCGAAGGGCGCCGACACGCTGGCCAGGTTCGCGATCGCCGGAATGCCCAGCGCCGTGGTGCTGGCCAGGGCACTGGCGTCGCTCCCTGGCGCGCTCTGGCCGGTCGGGTTCACGCAGGTCAACGGCACTTCGCTCCTGATGCCGGCGATCGTCAGCGTCACGCGCCCTTTGATGTTGCAAGTCGAGGTCGAGGCCGACTGCACATTCGCGCTCTGCGCGAACGCCGGCGGGGAAAGACCGCCGAGGCCCAGCAAGGAAAGGATGGCCCAGGCGAGGGGCCGACCGCGTCGAAATTCCATGACTTTCTCCAATCCAGAAGGCCTGGAGCCGGGCAGGCCGATGTGGTTTCCACTGCGGGCCGCATGTCCGCGACCGCCTCGCTTCCGGCGACGAGGAGATGAGCCTAGGTGGGGTGCGCCGGTGAAACCGGGTCGCGCATCACAAGCGCAATGCACTACGCCCGGCGCCGCCCCGGGTGGCGCCCGGGCGCTCGACCGGCCCCCGCGGGCCGCGCCGCAAAGCGCCCCGGCGCGGGCGAATGGCCGTCAGGTTCCCGCTTGCCGGGGCGGCGTCGCGGCCTTCCGCTCCGGATGCATTACGGGGTGCGCGCGGCTGCGAGTACCGGCGAGTCGCGCCCGCCTGGAAGAAAGCCTGCTGCAACGGCGCAGGCGGACGTAGAAGGCGCACAGCGGGCCAGGGCCCGCCCTGCGCGGACCACCGGAAAAGCCGCTTCGAGCATGCAGGCGCAGGACGCCGACCGCTCGCGGCACGTGCCTACGCTCGCCCGCCCTGCTCCGGGCGAAGGCCAATACGAACCCAATCGCCTACAACAGCCCGAAACCGAGCCGCAAAGCGGCATCGGTTCGAACCGTTGTCAGGCCCGTGGGCCGGCAAGCGGAAGGGCACGGCGCACGCCATGGGCCGCTAGCCAAGCACCAGCCAAGCCCGTCGTGCCATGGAACAGCGAGGCGGCCTCGCCGGTAGCGTCGGGTGCCCGCGCCCACCCGAACATCTCGCTGAGGTAGGCGAAGAACGCCCCGATGCCCATCACCAGCGAGCACATGCCGCGCCCAAGCCTTTCTAGCTCCCGCGCCTGGGTGCTGGAATGTGCCATAGCCACCTGACGTCCGAATTTGGCCGCGCCACGTCAGTGGACCGCGACTCCAGGTGTGGCGCCTCATGGCAAGCCGGTAATACTCCCGCACCAACCGAAACCCCTCGCCCCCAAGGGATCGCCCCACGGAAGGGAAGGACTCCGTGCTGCGCGGGGAATCGTGCGCAAGGGCCACGCCTCCCGGATGCGGGCGAAACACGGACGAGGCCTGGCCGGACGACGCCGCTCAAATCTTGAAGTGGATCCCGCGCGCATCCAGCCACCGCACCGCACCCCACCACAGCGCGACGAAGCACAGGGCGTAGGCCAGCGAGGGGACGTAGGGGCCGAAGCGCGGGGCCATCCAGTCCGCGAAGGCGTGCCGGTAGAGCGGCTCCAGCCAGCCGAGGGCGGCCAGGGCGTAGAGCAGGAAGGCGGAGCCGGCGTAGGCGGCGATGGCGTTGACGCCGAAGGTGCGGCCCCAGGCGGGCCAGCCGCGGCGGTCGATCAGTTCGTGGCCCAGGGCCAGCAGCGCGCAGGCGATGCCGCCGGTCCACAGCACGTAGGCCGGGGTCCACAGGTTCTTGTTGAGCGGCTGCCACGGCGACCATGCGTAGCCGGCGGCCATGGCGATCGCCGCGGCGAGCCACAGCGTGCGCCGCTGCCCGCGCCGCAGCCAGTCGCCGGCGCGCACGCCCAGCAGCGTGGTGGCCAGGGCGCCGAGCGTGCTGGCCAGGCCTTCCGGGTCGTGGCCGCCGCGGCCGGCGGGGTCCAGCCGGTAGACGTGCGCGCCGAGCACCGCGTGGTCGAAACGGCTGGCGATGTTCTCGAACGGCGCCAGCGTGCCACCGGCGGCGAGCAGTGCCGCGTAGCCGGCGAGCAGCGCGCCCAGCAAGGCCCATTGCGCGCGCGGGCGCAGCTGCAGCGCGGCCAGCCCGGCCGCGGCGAAGCACAGGCCGATGCGCTGCAGCACGCCCATGGGCCGGTAGTGCGGCAGGTCGAACGCGAGCCACGCGCACAGGTGCAGCAGCAGGCCCAGGCCGGCGATGCGCACGGCGCGTGCCAGCACCGCGCGGCGCAGCGCGGCCGGGGGATCGCCGCGCTCGATGCGCGGCCGCAGCGCCAGCGCGATCGACACGCCGACGACGAACAGGAACAGCGGGAAGATCAGGTCGGTGGGCGTGCAGCCGTGCCAGTCGGCGTGCCGCAGCGGCGCATAGACGTGGCCCCAGTCGCCCGGGTTGTTGACCAGCAGCATCGCCGCGACGGTGAGCCCGCGCAGCGCATCGACCGAAGCCAGGCGCGAGGCGGCGCGAGTGCCGTCGGTCGCGGAAGCGGCGGCAGGCATCCGCGCCCTCACCCCTGCCCGCTCCCACGAGTGGGAGGGGCATCCTGGTGCGGCGGCGCTTCCGCGAGTGCGGCGGCGGGGCTGCCGCTCGGCGCGGACGCGGCGCCGGACCCGCGGCTCGCGCCGGATGCGGCGGCCCGGCTGCGGCTCGCTACCGACATGCCGACGGGATTGCGGCTACCGGCGCGCGCCGGGGATGCGGAAGGCGGGCGCGGCGCGGGGCTCAAGCCGCCGCGGCGAGCGCGCCGCCGATCAGGCCTTCGATCGCCTCCAGGTCGGGCACGAAGGCGTCGTCCTCGTTGAGCATCACCCGCGCCAGTGCGCCCGGCGGCAGCGCGCCGTCGCCGACTTCGACCAGGGCCTCGCGCGAGACCGTGACCAGGCGCGGGAAGCCCTGCGTCAGCAGGGCGAAGTACGGCGCGCGAGGATGGCCGCCGAGCGCGCGCAGCACGATCACCTTGCTGCCGAGGCCGCCGCGCTCGTCGGCCAGGCCGGCCAGGCGCGCGAACGCCACCAGCGGCAGCTGCCAGCCGCGCCAGCGGATGCGGCCGAGCAGCCAGTCCGGCGCGCCGGGCACCGGATCGGGCTCGGGATAGGACAGCACCTCGGCGATGGTCGCGTTGGGCAGCAGCAGGCGGCCGCCGGCGACCTGGATCAGGACGCCGCGGATGTCGTTCTGGGCGGGGGCGACGGCGGGGCTGGTCATGGCGATCTCGTGGAACCGTGCAACGTGAGCGACTCGGAGCGCCTCTCCCGCGGTGGGAGAGGGATGGATCAATTCTTCCAGCGCGCGGCCAGGCGCGCGGCGAGCTCGGCCGGCGGGCCGGACTCGCCGCCGCGCGCGATCAGCGCGGTGGACGCGGCCGCGTCGTAGCAGCCGTCCGGCGCCTGCCCGGCGACCAGCGCGCCGGCGCCGGCGAGGCGCAGCACGGCGTCGACCTGGGCCGGGTCGCTGCCGCTGAGCAGCAGCACCGCCGAGTCGGACCCCGGCAGCGCGTCGAGCGGATCCGCCTCGCCCTCGGCGAAGCGCAACGCGGCGCCTTCGGAACGCAGCCCGAGACCGGCGGGCAGGATGTAGACCACGCCCCGGTCGGCGCTGCGGCCGGCCTCGGCCAGTTGCACCGGCAACGGCGTCACCCGCTGCATCTGCGCGACCAGGCGGTCGTAGCGGCCGCCGTCGAGACGCTGCTGCACCAGCACCGTTTGCGGGAAATCCGCCGGCAACGCGCCCAGCAGCTGGCGCACCGCGTCCGGGCCGCCGATGCCGGCGAGCACCAGCACGGCGCCCTGCCTTGCGGGGGCGGGCCGGTCGTCCACCAGTTCCAGGCCGGCGATGCGGCGCTCGATCTCGAGCAGGTCGTGGTGGAAGCGGCGGTCGTCGCCGCTGGCGGCGTCGCCCACCGGTTCGACCTCGTCGGCGAACGACCAGTCCGGCGCAGGCGGCGGCGCGGCCGGGGCGGGCGGCTGCGGCGGTTGGCTGGCGGCGAACAGCAGCACCGGATCCTGCGCCGCCGGGGCGTCGCCCGGGAGGGCCGGCGGCTGGTCGAAGCGCAGGTCGACCGGCTCCAGCCGCGGGCGCGCGTCGGCGATCTCGACCGCCGGCTCCGGTGCGGGCTCGGACAGGTCCCACTCCGGCGCGAACGGCTCCAGCGGCGTCTCCTGCGCGAACGCGGGCGGCGCGTCGTCGAACTCGGCCAGCACCGGGTCGAACGCATGGCCGGCATCGGCCGCGGGCGCGTCGGCGGACGCGGCGGGCACGGCGAACGTCGGCTCGGCCGGCACGGCGTGGCCGGCGGCGGGCGCAACCGCGGAAGCATCGCCGGGCTCGGCGGCGGCGGGCGCGGCGGGCTCGGGCACCGGCGCGTCCTCGGGTTCGTGGCCCGGCGGCAGCACGTCGCCATGGCCGTGCAGCTTGGCGGCCAGGTGGCGCACCCAGCGCGCCGCCTCCCAGCCTTCGCGGCGGGCGGCGAGCTCGGCTTCCTCGAACAGCACCTCGACGCCGTCGGCATGCAGCACCGGGTCGAAGCGGTCGAGCGCGTCCTCGGTGGCGGCGTCCAGCGCCACCACCACCACCTGCGGCGCGGCGGCGAGCAGTTCGTCGGAGGCCAGCACGGTCGGGTCGGCCTCCAGCACCAGCTGCGCGCCGGCGTCGGCGAGGGCCGCGCGCAGGCGGTCGCGGGCCGTGCCCGGGCGGGCCAGCAGGACCACGCGGCGGGCGGCGTCAGTCATGGCGGCGGGCGATCCCGAGCAGCTCGTACACGTTGCGCAGCAGCTCCGGCTCCTGGTACGGCTTGCCGAGGTAGCGCTCCACGCCGATCTCGAACGCGCGCTGGCGGTGCTTGTCGCCGGTGCGCGAGGTGATCATCACGATCGGCACGCCGCGCAGCCGCGCGTCGGCCTTCATCGCCTTGGCCAGCTCGTAGCCGTCCATGCGCGGCATCTCGATGTCGAGCAGCATCAGGTCGGGCACGATCTCGGCCATGCGCTCGAGCGCGTCGACGCCGTCCTTCGCGGTGACCACCTCGAAGTTGTGGCGCTCGAGCACGCGCCCGGTGACCTTGCGCATGGTGACCGAGTCGTCCACCACCATCACCAGCGGCACGCGGCGCTGCTCGGCCGGGGCCGCGGCCGGCTCCGCCGCGCGCGGCAGCAGGGCCTGGCGTCGCACCAGCGGGGCGACGTCGAGGATCACCACCACGCGGCCGTCGCCCATGATGGTGGCGCCGAAGATGCCCGGCACCGACGCGGCCTGCGGGCCGACCGGCTTGACCACGATTTCGCGGTTGCCGAGCACCTGGTCGACGCACACCGCGGCGCGCAGGTCGCCGGAGCGGATCAGCAGCAGCGGCATCTGCAGCTGGCCTTCGGCCTTGGCCGGCGCGTGGCCGACCAGCTGGCCGAGGTCGTGCACGGCGTAGTCCTCGCCGGCGTAGCGGTAGCTCGGCTCGGGCGCGTCGAGCTGCTCGCGCGGCAGGCGGCCGACGCCGCGCACCGAGGCGATCGGCACCGCGAAGGTGGTCTCGCCGATGCGCACGAACACCGCCTGGGTCACGGCCAGGGTCTGCGGCAGGCGCAACGTGAACAGCGCGCCCTGGCCGGGGCGCGACTGGATGTCGAGCGAGCCGCCGAGCTGGCGCACCTCCGAGGCGACCACGTCCATGCCGACGCCGCGGCCGGCCAGGCGGCTGACCTCGTCGGCGGTGGAGAAGCCCGGCTCCAGGATCAGCATGTCCAGGTCGCCGTCGGCGAGCACCGCGTCGGCGCGGATCAGCCCGCGCTCCTCGGCGCGGCGGCGGATCGCGGCGCGGTTCAGGCCGGCGCCGTCGTCGCCGACCTCCAGCACCACTTCCGCGCCTTCGCGGCGCAGGGCGATGCGGATCGTGCCCTCTTCCGGCTTGCCCGCAGCGCGGCGGCGCTCCGGCGTTTCCAGGCCGTGGGCGACGGCGTTGCGCAGCATGTGCTCCAGCGGCGCGGTCATGCGCTCGAGCACGTTGCGGTCGAGCTCGCCCTGGGTGCCTTCGAGCTTGAGCTGCACCTGCTTGCCGAGCTCGCCGGCGGCCTGGCGCACCACCCGGCGCAGGCGCGGCAGCAGGCCGTCGAACGGCACCATGCGGGTGCGCATCAGGCCTTCCTGCAGCTCCGAGCTGACCCGCGACTGCTGCAGCAGCAGGGTCTCGTACTGGCGGGTGAGGTCGTCGAGCGTGGTCTGCAGGCTGATCTGGTCGGCGGCCGACTCGGCCAGCGCGCGCGAGAGCTGCTGCAGGGTCGAGAAGCGGTCCAGCTCGAGCGGGTCGAAGGCGCTGTCGCCCTCCTCGTGCTCGCGCTGGTAGCGGGCGATGATCTGCGCCTCGGTCTCGATCTCCAGGCGGCGCAGCTGGTCGCGCATGCGCGTGTTGGTCGCGGCCATTTCCGCGATCGCGACGCGGAACGCGCCGAGCTGCTGCTCCAGCCGGGCGCGGTAGATCGCCACCTCGCCGGCGTAGTTGACCAGGCGGTCGAGCAGGTCGGCGCGGATGCGCACCTGTTCCTGCGGCGCGCGCGCGGCGATGTCGTCCTCGTCGGCCAGCGGCTGCTCGCCGATCGGCGGCGACAGCGGCTTGAGCGTCGGCGGCGGCGCCGGGGGCGCGACCGGCGCGGCGTGCGCGGGCTCGGCCGCCGGCGCCTGCGGCGCGCGTTCGCCGCGGGCACACGCGTCGAATTCGGCGATCAGCGCGGACGGCATCGCGATCGCGCGGCGCTCGCCGACGCGGGTGACCATCGCGTGCAGGCGGTCGAAGCCGCGCTCGAGCAGCGGGATGCCGTCGCGGCCGAGCTCGCAGCGCTGTTCGACCACCGCTTCCAGCAGCGATTCCATCGCGTGGCCGAGCTCGCCCACCGCGTAGATGCCGGCCATGCGCGCGCCGCCCTTGAGCGTGTGCAGGTCGCGCTGCAGGCCGGCCAGGTGCTCGCGCTCCTCCGGCGCCTCGCGCAACTGCGCGAGCAGGCCGTCGGCGTGGTCGAGCAGGTCGGCGCCTTCCTCGACGAAGATGTCGACCAGTTCCGGGTCGAGTTCGCTCAGGTCGAGCGGCGCGTCCGGGTCGAGATCGGCCGCGCCGAGCGCGTGTTCGATCAACGCCGCGACGGCCGGCTCCGGCACCGCCCCGGCCTCGGCCGGGGTTTCGGCCGCGTCCGCGTCGGCAAGGGCCGCCTGCTCGGCCGCAGGTTCGCCGGCCGCGCGCTCCGCTTCGAGTCGCTCCGCTTCGAGTCGTTCCGCTTCGAGTCGTTCCGCTTCGAGTCGTTCCGCTTCGAGACGTTCCGCTTCGAGACGTTCCGCTTCGAGACGTTCCGCTTCGAGACGTTCCGCTTCGAGTCGTTCCGCTTCGAGTCGCTCCGCTTCGAGTCGCTCCGCTTCGAGTCGCTCCGCTTCGAGACGTTCCGCTTCGAGGCGCTCGGCTTCTTCGGCCGCGAGACGCTGCGCTTCGGCGCGCTCGTCGGCCTGGCGTTCGGCGTCGGCGCGCTCGGATTCGAGGCGCTCCGCTTCGCGACGCTCGGCTGCGATCCGCTCGGCTTCGAGCAGCTCCGCCTCCAGGCGCCGGGCCTCGTCGGCGCGGCGCTCGGCGTCGGCGCGCTCGGCTTCGAGGCGCTCGGCCTCGGCGCGCTCAACGGCCAGGCGCTCGGCTTCGAGACGTTCGGCCTCGGCGCGCTCGGCGGCCAGGCGTTCCGCCTCCAGGCGCTCGGCCTCGCGGCGCTCGTATTCGAAGCGCTCGGCCTCGATGCGCTGGATCTCCAGGCGCTCGGCGTTGGCGCGCTCGATCTCGGCGCGTTCGGCCTCGATCCGGCGCGCCTCGGCCAGCTCGGCTTCGATCCGCGCGCCGTGCGCCGGATCGGCCAGGTAGGCCGGGCCGACCTGGTCGGCGAAGTCGGTGAACGCGCTGAGGTCGAGCGCCGCCAGCGGCGGCGCTTCGTCCAGCGCCACGGCCGGCGCCGGCGGCTCCTCCGCCTGCGGCTCGTCCATCGGCAGCGGCATGCGCGCCTCGGGCAGGCTGTCGCGCAATGCGCGCATGCGCTCGGCCAGGCCGTCGAACAGGGGCACGTGCGGCAGCGGCGACTTCAGCGCCCGCTGGGTGCGGCGGATCGCCTCGGCCACCGCGCCGAGCGCGGCCACGCCCTCCTCGCTCGCCGGCCCGCCGGCGGCGAGCAGCCGCTTGACGTAGCCCTCGGTGGCGCCGGTGATCTCGGTGATCACCGGCACCTCGGTCATCGCGAAGGCGCCGTTGAGCGTGTGGATCGCGCGCTGCAGCTTGTCGTCGGCCGGGCGCGGCTGCTGTCGCGCGGTGGCCAGCCAGTCCTCGATCGTGACCAGGTGGCCGCTGACCTCGGCGTCGAGGATCTCCAGCAGCACCGGATCGACCGAGGCCGGCACGCCGTCCAGCGCCGGCGCGGCGGCCGGCGGCGGCTCGACCGCGATGGCGGCCTCGGGCTCGCCCGCGGTCCCGAACGCGACGGCGCCGGTCCCGGCCGCCGGCTCCGGCCCGGCCGCGAGCGGCACCGCCACGTCGAGCGCGGGCTGCGCGTCCTGCGCCGCGCCCGCGGCGGGCGCGACGTAGAAGCCCTCGTCGCCCTCGGCGAGGCGGTCGGCATGCGCTTCCAGGCTCGGCAGGTCGGCGCTGACGCCGCCCTCGCCGCGCAGCGCCGCGTGCAGCTGCGGCAACACGGCGTAGGCGCGGTCGACCAGGTCGATCACCGCCGGGCTGGCGGGGCGGCTGCCATCGAGCACGCGGTTGAGCAGGTTCTCGATCTTCCAGCTGAACTCGCCCAGGGTCTTGGCGCCGACCAGGCGGCCGCTGCCCTTGAGCGTGTGGAACACGCGCCGGATCGGGCGCAGGCGTTCGCTGTCGTCCGGCGCCGCATGCCAGGCCGGCAGCAGGTCGCCGAGGTGGCGGATCTCCTCGTCGAGTTCCTCGAGGAACACCTCGCGGATGTCGTCGTCGATGTCGTCGCTGTGCTCGAAGCCGCCGGCGACGTTGCCGACCGGCGCCACCGTCGCCAGCGCCGGCGCGGGCGTCGCCTGCGGCGCGGCCTCGGCCACCGCGGCGGGCGCCGCCTGCTCCGCGCCCGCGGACAGGGCCACGCCGCCGAGCGTGATCGTGTCGCTCAGCTCGAACTCGGGCACCGCCGCCAGCTCCTCGCGGCTGATCGGCGAGGTCGGCGCCAGGGTCGCGGCGATGTCGAACTCCGGCAGCGGCCAGTAGCGCAGCGCTTCTAGGCTTTGCCGGGTGATCTCGAGGATGTTGTTGCGGTTCGGGCGCTGCTCGCGCAGCGCCTCGAGGTAGTACTCGAGGCTGGCCAGCGCATCGGCCAGGGTGTCGAGCTGCTGGCCGTTGGGCACGCGCTTGCGGCCGATCAGCTCGACCTCGGTGTAGCGCTTCACGCCGGTCAGGTAGTCCGCCGGCAGCGGCAGCTCGAGCATGCGCAGCGCGCCGGCGACCTCGTCGAGCACGCGCGGCACCTCCGCCAGCTCGGCGTGGTCCCAGTTGGTCTCGACGAAGGCGACGAAGGCCTGGCGCGCGTCGCCGAAGTTGGCGATCGCCTCGCGCACGACCACGTCCAGCACCTTGCGCGCCTCGCCGGCGAGCAGGTCCTCGTCGGCCTTGTCCTCCGGCAGGCCCAGGCGCGACACCTGGTCGTCGAGCGAGGCGTCGACGTAGAGCAGCGCGCCGGCGACGTCGAGCAACGCGCCCTCGTCGGCCGGGCGCTTGCCGGCGACGATCTCGGCCATCGCCTCGCGCTGCTGCAGCACCACGGTGCGGGCCACGCCCAGGCCCATCATCCCCAGCGTGTCGGCGACCCGGCCCAGCGCCTCGACCTGCGGCCGCAGCAGGTCGAGCGAGGTCTGGCCGGTCCGCAGGTGCAGGTCGAGCGCGTCCTTGACCCGCAGCAGGTCCTCCTTGATCGCCGCGGCCACGGTGTCGAGCAGCGCGCGGTTGCGGCCGCTGAGGCTGCCGCGCGCGTGCTCCAGCTCGGACTCGCTGGGCAGCTGCGAGGACAGGTCGAAGGTGCGGCGCAGGTCGTCCAGCGCCGGGTGTTCGCTGCTGCTGTGGGCGACGTGGTAGAGCAGCTGGCGGGTCGGCTCGGCCGCGGGCTCGGCGCGGGCGGCGCCGAAGCCGCCGTCGTCGGCCAGGATCAGGCGCGCCTCGCGCTCGACGCCGCCGAACGCCTGGCGCAGCGCCCGGCTCGGCGGCAGGGCGCCGTCGCGCAGGGCGCCGGCGACCGACGAGGCCACCCAGAGCATGCGCCGCACCGGCTCCTGCGTGGCCTCCGCGAGCAGCCCGTCGATCGCCGCGCTCAACGCGTCCGCGCGCGCCGGCGCGCCGTCCTCGGGCCACGCGGCGAGCGCGTCGCGCAGATGGCCCAGGTAGCCGTTGAGCGCATGGCGGCCGCCGCCGACGGCGCCGCGCGGCAGGTGCGCGGGCAGCGGCCGGTCGAGGTCCGGCGCGAACAGCACGCTTTCGTTCAGGCCCGGCTCGCCGCGCGCGGCGCGCAGCTCGTTGAGCAGCGGCAGCAGCACGATCGGGATGTCGCGGTGGCCGCTCTGCAACCGTTCCAGGTAGTCCGGCAGCAGCACCACGCCGCGCATCAGCGTGGCGCAGGCCTCGTCGCGGTCCCCGGCCTGGCCGCGCTGCAGCGCCAGCGCCAGCCGCTCCATCTCCTCGGCGACCATCGCCGGCGCGTACAGCTCGACCATGCGCAGGGTGCCGTGCACCTGGTGCAGGTGCTCGGCGCAGGCGCGCATGCAGCCGGTGTCCGCCGGGTTCTCGGCGAACGCTTCGATCTCCTGCTGCGCCTGGCGCAGGGTCTCGTCCAGCTCGGGCTTGATCCAGCCGAGCGTGGTCGTGTCGATGGCCTCGCGCAACGCGATCATCGCGCACCCCGCGCATGGACGGGAGCGCGCGAGCCGCGGCGCCGGCCGGGTAGGTACCTGTTCATCCTGAGTGCGGCCTCGTCCCGGTCAGGCCCGTCAGGCCGGCAGCTTGAAGTCGGCGACCGAACGGCGCAGGTCCGCGGCGAGCTGGGCCAGGTTGCCGATCGACGCGGCGGTCTGGTTGGCGCCCTGCGAGGTCTGCGCGGTGATCGACTGGATGGTGTGCATCGTCGCGGTGATGTTCGACGCCGCGCTGGACTGCTGCTGCGCCGCCTGCGAGATGCCCTGAATCAGGTTGGACAGGTCGGACGACACCTTTTCGATCTCGCCCAGCGCGGTGCCCGCGTCCTCGGCCAGGCGCGCGCCGGCCACCACCTCGGCGGTGGTCTGCTCCATCGACGACACCGCTTCGTTGGTGTCGGCCTGAATCGTCTGCACCAGGGTCTCGATGCGCTTGGTCGCGTGCGAGGCGCGCTCGGCGAGGCGCTGCACTTCGTCCGCGACCACCGCGAAGCCGCGGCCCGCCTCGCCCGCCGACGCGGCCTGGATGGCCGCGTTCAGCGCCAGGATGTTGGTCTGCTCGGAGATGTCGTTGATCAGTTCCACGATCGAGCCGATTTCCTGCGAGCTCTCGCCCAGGCGCTTGATGCGCTTGGAGGTCTCCTGGATCTGGTCGCGGATCGAGTCCATGCCGGCGATGGTTTGCCGCACCACGCCCGCGCCCTTGGTCGCGATCTGCACCGAGCGCTGCGCCACGTCCGCCGATTCGGCCGAGTTCTTCGACACCTGGTCGATCGAGGCCGCGATCTCGCTGATGCGCGCCGAGGCCGAGTTGATCTCCTGCGCCTGGTGTTCGGCGGCTTCGGCCAGGTGCATCGCGGTGGCCTGGGTCTCCTGCGCACTGGCGGCGACCTGCACCGAGGTGTCGGTGATCGTCTGCACCAGGCTGCGCAGCTGCTCGACGGCGAAGTTGATCGAGTCCGCGATCGCGCCGGTCATGTCCTCGGTCACGGTCGCCTTCACCGTGAGGTCGCCTTCCGCGAGCGAGCCCATCTCGTCCAGCAGGCGCATGATCGCCTCCTGGTTGCGGTCGTTGAGCTCCTTGGTGGTCAGGTAGCGCTGGCGCTGGGCGCGGTTCAGCGACACCACCAGGAACACGATCGCGGCCAGCGCGGCGATGCCGGACAGGATCGAGATCCAGATGTTGCCGAGCAGCGACCTGTCGCTGAGCGAGCCGAACGCGGTGAAGGCCTGGAACAGGGCCTGGCTGTCGGCCAGCAGCTTGTTCGAGCCGACCGTGATCGACTCGGCCGCGGCCTGCGCGCGCGACAGGTTCGGCGCGCTGGCGAGGATCGCGTCCAGGTCCTTCTTCATCTCCTGCCACAGCGTCTCGGCCTGGCCGAGCGCCGCCAGGGCGTTGGCGTTGCCGAGCGGGGTCACGCCGAACGCGGCGTCGCCCTTGCGCAGGCCGGTCAGCACGCTGCCGAACACCGAGGCGTCGCGCGCCAGCGCGTCGCCGGCGAGCGCGGCGCCGCTGCCGCCGGCGCGGATCTCGGTGATGCGGCGGGCCATGGTGCTGGCCAGCACCACCTGGCGCAGCGCGATGTAGACCTGCGAGGACGGCGAGCCGGAAGCGGACATCGCGCGCACCAGCTCGTCCAGGCGCGCCTGCAGCTGCGGCACCCGGCCGGTGAAGCGGTCGGCGTTGCCGGCCAGGGCCAGCACCGCCTGCTCGCTCGCCAGCACCTGGTCGGCGCTCTTGCCCAGCGGCGCCCAGGTGTCGGTGACAGTCTTGATCGGCCCGGCCACGCCGGCGGTACCGCCGAAGTTGGCGTTGAGCTGCTGCACGTCGGCGACGATCTGCGCGCGCGTGTCCTTGAACGCCTTGAACGCGTCGGCCGCGCCGCCCACCGCCTCGCGGCCCTGCACCGCCAGCTTCTGCGAATTCACCTGCAGCGCCGACGCCGCTGAGCTCGCGCCGCCCAGGCGCGCCGCCTTCCAGGTCGCGTAGCCGGTGTTCAGGCCGAAGATCAGCACCGACACGCCCAGCACGACCAGCCAGATGTTGACGCCGGTGTTGCGGCCCTTGCCGGCAACGTTGTCCATCGCGCTACTCATGATTCGACCTCGAGTGTGGTGCTGCCGATGCGGTGTTCGGACCGCGGCAAGTCGGAAGCGGCTTGGCGGAATTCGGGGGTGCGGGCGAGCCGGTCGAGGCTGAAGATGCCCCAGAGCTCGCCGTCGATGCGGTAGGCGTGGTCGACGAAATGGCCGTAGCGACCGGCGACCAGCTCGCTGCCGGCCAGCGCGTCGGCGTCGAGGCGCTGCTCCTCGAGGAAGCTGCGCTGGCCGAACAGCTCGTCGATCAGCACGGCCACGTCGCCGCCGGGCTGGCGCACCAGCAGGATGCGCTGGCTCTCGTGCAGCACGGTGCGCTCGCCTTCCAGGAACTGCTTGAGGTCGACCACCGGCAGCAGGTTGCCGCGCACGTTCGACAGGCCCAGCAGCCACGGCTGCGCGCCGGGCACGGGCGTGACCTGCGGCAGCGTCAGGATCTCGACCACTTCGCCGAAGCCGGAGGCCAGGCGGCGCGCGCCGATGCGGTAGCCGACGCCGCGCCAGAGGCCGGGCGCGTCGAGCTGTTCGGGCAGGCCGGCCACGTGCGCCAGGCTGCGGCGCTCGTAGTCGACCAGCACGTCGAACGGCGACGGCGCCATCGGCTCATCCACCCAGCAGCGCGTTGATGCGCGCGATCAGCTCGTCCTCGCGCGGCGGCTTGACGATGTAGTCGCGGGCGCCCTGGCGCATGCCCCACGCCTTGTCGGTGTCCATGCCCTTGGTGCTGACGATCAGCACCGGGATGGCGGCGGTGTCGGCGTCGCGCGACAGCGCGCGGGTCGCCTGGAAGCCGTTCATGCCGGGCAGCACGATGTCCATCATCACCAGGTCCGGCTTCTCGCGCTTGCAGGCCTCGATGCCGTCCTCGGCGCTGCTCGCGGCCAGCACCTGGTGGCCGTTGCGCTCGAGCAGTTGGGTCAGGACCGCCGTGTCGGTCGGCGAGTCCTCGATCAGAAGAATGCGTGCCATGCTGCCCTACCCCCCGGTCAGGCGTTGACGTGCGTGCGGATCGCGTCGAGAAGTTCTTCGCGGGTGAACGGTTTGGTGAGGTACTGTTCCGAGCCGACGATGCGCCCGCGCGCCTTGTCGAACAATCCGTCCTTGGAGGAGAGCATGATCACCGGCGTGTGCTTGAACAGGTGGTTGCTCTTGATCAGCGCGCAGGTCTGATAGCCGTCCAGCCGCGGCATCATGATGTCCACGAAGATGATCTGCGGCTGCTGATCGGCGATCTTCGCCAACGCCTCGAAGCCGTCGGTGGCGGTGACCACTTCGCAGCCCTCGCGCTTCAGCAAGGTTTCGGCGGTCCGGCGGATGGTCTTGGAGTCGTCGATGACCATGACCCGGAGTCCGCCGAGGCCGCCGGTGCGGACCTCGTCTAGCATTCTGGATTTCCCCCAAGCGAACGCCGGTGCTCCGGCGTCGCGAAGCCGTCTTTATTCCAAGCCGCGCCGGCACTGTCAAGCCGCGTTTCCGCGGGCGCCAGCTGAATGCGCGATTGCCGCGGCCGGGCGCGACAGGTTTCTCCGACCGCGGCGGCAGGTTACCCGAAACGCGCGGGGTCGGCTCACCCGGCGCCTCCGTGCCGCGACCGGGTTAACAATCCCGAGCCGAACCACGGCGCGTTCCGCCGCTGCGCCGGCGGCGGCGCGGGGCCGCCTGCTACCATCCCCGCCTCGCCCGCTTTCCGGCACCGCCGCGCCCATGCCGCTCGACATCGTCGTCGTGATGGACCCGATCGGGTCGATCAAGATCGCCAAGGACTCGACCTTCGCCATGCTGCTGGAGGCGCAGCGCCGCGGCCACCGGCTGCTGTACGTGCGCCCGGGCGGGCTGGCGGTGCGCGGCGGCGCGGCCGAGGCGCTGGCCGCCCCGCTGCGGGTGCGCGACGACGCCGCCGGCTGGTACGAGCTGGGGGCCTGGGCGCCGCTGCGCTTCGGCCCGGGCCAGGTGGTGCTGATGCGCAAGGACCCGCCGGTCGACGCCGAATACCTGCACGACACCCAGGTCCTCGGCCTGGCCCAGCGCGCCGGCGCGCGCGTGGTCAACGACCCGCAGGGCCTGCGCGACTTCAACGAGAAGCTGGCCGCGCTGCTGTTCCCGCAATGCTGCCCGGAGACCCTGGTGTCGCGCGATCCGGCCTCGCTCAAGGCCTTCGTCGCCGAGCACGGCGAGGCGGTGCTCAAGCCACTGGACGGCATGGGCGGGCGCTCGATCTTCCGCGCCCGCGCGGGCGAGCCCAACCTCAACGTGATCCTGGAGACGCTGACCTCGGGCGGGCGCAGCCTGGCGATGGCGCAGCGCTACCTGCCGGAGATCCGCGACGGCGACAAGCGCATCCTGCTGGTGGACGGCGAGCCGATCGACTACTGCCTGGCGCGCATCCCGCAGGGCGACGAGTTCCGCGGCAATCTCGCCGCCGGCGGCCGCGGCGAGGGCCGTCCGCTGTCCGAGCGCGACCGCTGGATCGCGGACCAGGTCGGCCCGGAGATGCGCCGCCGCGGCATGCTGTTCGTCGGCCTGGACGTGATCGGCGACTACCTGACCGAGGTCAACGTCACCAGCCCGACCTGCATCCGCGAGCTCGACGCCCAGTTCGGCCTGAACATCGCCGGGCGCCTGTTCGACGCGGTCGAGGCCGGCGCGGACGCGGCCCGCCCGGCCGACGCGGCGCCCCCGCAGCCGGCCGCCCCGCCCGCCCGATGAGCGCCGCCGGCGTCCCGGCCGCGGGCGAACGCGGCCGCCTCAGCGCCACGTTCGTCCTCTCGCTGCTGGTCCACGGCGTGCTCCTGCTCGGCGTGGGCTGGACGCTGCAGCGGGCCGCGCCGGTGCTGCCGACGCTGGACGTGATCCTGACCCAGACCAGCACCGCGCTGACCCCGGCCCAGGCCGACTTCCTCGCCCAGGCCAGCAACCAGGGCGGCGGCGAGCACGACCGCAGCACCCGCCCGCGCGAAGCCCTGTCCGGCCCGCTGCCGCAGGCCGACCACGGCGTGGCCCCGCGCCCGCTGCGGGCGCAGGCGCCGGCGCCGCGGCCGGCGCCGACCCCGCGCGTGCTCGCCAGCGTACGCGGCCGGGAACCCGCCGCGCTGCCGCGCACCGCGCCGGCGCCGAGCGAGCGGCCGCTGCCGCCGGGCCGCGAGAAGGTCGAGCACGACATGGCGATGGCGCGGCTGGCGGCGGAGATCCACCTGCGCTCGGAGCGCTACGCCAAGCGGCCCACGCGCAAGTTCGTCTCGGCCAGCACCCAGGAGTACGTCTGGGCCGGCTACCTGCGCGAGTGGGTCGACCGGGTCGAGCGCGTCGGCAACCTCAACTATCCGGACGAAGCGCGGCGCCGGCGCCTGGCCGGGCAGGTGGTGATCACGGTGGCGATCCGCCGCGACGGCAGCGTCGAGCGTGCCGACATCGTCCAGTCCAGCGGCATCCCCCTGCTCGACGCCTCGGCCCTGCGCATCGCCCGGCTCGCCGAGCCCTACCCGCCGCTGCCGAAGACCGAGGAAAACCCGGACGTGCTGCACGTGACCCGCACCTGGCAGTTCCTGCCCGGCGGCGAGCTGGTCGACGAGTAGCCGGCACGCGCCGGCACCGCTCCGCCTCTTCCGCCGCCGGGGAGGCCGCGCCTGCTCAAAGCCGCCGCCAGACGAATCCCTCGCCGCGCCGGAAGTACACCGCCACCGCCCTGCCATACAGCGCCTGCTCCGGCACCAGGCCGAAGAAACGCCCGTCCAGGCTGTTGCCGCGGTGGTCGCCGAGCACCAGCACATAGCCCTCGGGCACCGTCGCCGGCGGGATGTCGGGGCCCCCGCCGGCATCCAGGTTCAGCATCACGTCCTTGCCCGGGAAACGCTCGACCGGACCGTCCCCGCGCGCCCGCAACGCCCGGCCGTCGACGGTCAGCCACCCGCGGCGCAACTCGATGCGCTGGCCGCCGACCGCGACGACGCGCTTGACCAGCCGGGTGCCGTCGAGCGGCGAATCGAAGACCGCCACGTCGCCCGGCTTCGGCTCGCCGCGCGCGACCACGTCGATCCCGGTGAACGGAATGCGCAGGCCGTAGGCGCTCATGTCGACCAGCACCCGATCGCCCGGCATCAGGGCCGGCTCCATCGAACCGCTCGGCACGTGGTAGTGATTGGCGAACGAGGAGCGCGCCGAAGTCAGCAGCAACAGCATGGCCAGCAGCGGCAACGCCTCGGTGCGCAGCCAACGCAGCCAACGCCACCCGCGGGCGGCCGGCTTCGGGCGTTCGGTCTTCCGGTTCATGCACTCGCTCCTCGACGCCGGCTTGGTGGCGGCGGCCCGCACGCGTCGCGCGCCTTCGACCGCCGCGGCTTGGCAGACCCGGCGACGAACGGCGAAGTTCCCGCGGATCGGCCGTGCCGGACCGCCGCTCGCGAGGCCATTCCCGCGGCCGCCTGCGCGCCCGGCCTCAGCGGCCTGCGCGCAGCGCGCGCTGCTGCTCCAGGGTCAGGGCGACGTCGTTGCGCAGGTAGGCCGGCTCGACCCGCTCCGGCGCGAGCGCCTCGCCGCGGGCGTAAGCGGCCGCGGCCAGGCGCGCGACATCGGCGGCGTGCGGCAGCGCCGCGGCGTCGATCGCGGCGAAGCGCGCGCCGAGGCGGCGCTGCAGCGCGCCTTCGCCGGCGGCGAAGCCGGTGCCGACGCCGTGCCAGCCGTCGCCCTCGTCCGGCAGCGCGACCGCGTCCGGCGTGCCCACGCGCTCGGCGCCGAGCGCGCGCGCCTCGCCCTCGCGCAACAGGAAGGCGCCGCTGTAGACCTCGCCCATGCGCGCGTCGATCGCCGCCAGCACGCGCGCTTCGCCGTCGGCCGGCTCGGCGCGCAGCGCCAGCGCGGCGAGGGTCGAGACCGGCAGCACCGGCCGCTGCAGCGCCAGCGCGATGCCCTGCGCCAGCGCCACCCCCAGGCGCACCCCGGTGAACGCCCCCGGCCCGCGCCCGACCGCGATCGCATCGAGCTGGCCCTTCGCCACGCCCGCCTCGGCCAGCAGCGCCTCGGCCCAGGGCAGCGCCAGTTCGGCGTGGCGCCGCGGCGCCAGCTCGAAGCGCTCGCGGATCTCGCCGTCGACGTGCACGGCGACCGACAGGGCTTCGGTGGAGGTTTCGAACGCGAGCAGCTTCATTCGGGATTCGGGTTCCGGGCTTGGGGGAAGCGTAACGGATGCGGATTCTGGCCGGTCACGAGTCCGGAATCGCGGCGCCCGGATCCGCGGCCTGGAAGAACGCCGCCACGTCCTCGATCCGCCGCGTCTTCGGCAGCGGCGGCAGCGAGTTGAGGAACACGCTGCCGTAGCTCTTGGCGAGCAGGCGCGGATCACACAGGACCAGCACGCCGCGGTCGTTCTCGTTGCGGATCAGCCGGCCGGCGCCCTGCTTCAGCGCGATCACCGCCTGCGGCAGCTGTTCGTCGCGGAACGGGTTGCCGCCGCCGCGGCGGATCGCGTCCAGCCGCGCCTCGAACACCGGGTCGTCCGGCGCGGCGAACGGCAGCTTGTCGATCACCACCACGCTCAGGGCCTCGCCGGCCACGTCCACGCCCTCGCGGAAGCTGGCCGCGCCGAGCAGCACGCCGTTGCCGGAGGCGCGGAAGCGCTCCAGCAGCACCGGCCGCGGCGCCTCCCCCTGCACGAACAGCGGCCACGGCCCGTCGCGCAGCAGCTCGGCGGCCTCGCGCAACGCACGGTGCGAGGCGAACAGCACGAACGCGCGCCCGCTGGAAGCCTCCAGCACCGGGCGGATCTTCTCCACCAGGCTCTCGTTGTAGTGGCGCATCATCGGGTCGGGCAGGCCGCGCGGCAGGTAGCACAGCGCCTGCCGTTGCCAGTCGAACGGGCTGGGCACCAGCAGCGTGCGCGGCGGATGCTCGCCGCGCAGGTTCAGGCCGAGCTTGCCGGCGAAGTGCTCGAAGCGCCCGCCGACCGCGAGCGTGGCCGAGGTAAACACCCAGGCCGCCTGCGAACGCGCGCGGTGCCGGGCCAGCGGGCCGGCGACATCGAGCGGCGTGCGGCTGAGGCGGAAGCCGCGCGCGCTCAGCTCGTACCAGAGCACGCTTTCGTCGCCGCGACGCTTCTGCCCGGGCTCCGGCTGCGGGCCCTGCGCCGCCGGCCCTGCGGCGGCTCGCCCTTCGGCTTCGGCGCCCGGCGCCGCGGAATCGGCGGCGGATTCGTCCTCCGCTTCCGCCCCGGCCGCCGCGCCGTCGTCGCGCCAGCGCTGCAGCCGGCCTTCGAACTCCAGCGCGCGCGCCGCGCAGCCATCGAACCCGGGCGAGGCCGCGGCCAGCGGCTGCAGCGCGGCGTGCAAGTCGTGCAGCGCCTGCGCGAGCGCGTCGAACGCGTCCTCGGCCGCCGCCAGCTCGGCCGCGCGCCGGCGGGTGCCGCGCACCGGCAACTCGTCCATCGCCGCGCGCAGCGCGCGCACCGCCTGCTCCAGCGCGCGCGCCGGCGCCTGCACCGCCGCCAGCGCCGACGGCACCTGCCTGCACTCGGCCAGGGCGTCGCGCGCCAGTTCGACCAGCGGCCGCGCGCTCAGGGTCTCGCCGAAGAACTGCGCGGCCAGTTCCGGCAGCTGGTGCGCCTCGTCGACGACGAAGGTCTGCGCGCCGGGCAGGATCTCGCCGAAGCCCTCCTGCTTCAGCGCGAGATCGGCCAGCAGCAGATGGTGGTTGACCACGACGATGTCCGCGGCCTGCGCCCGTTGCCGGGCCTGCACCACGAAGCAGTCGGCGAAGAACGGGCACTCGCCGCCGAGGCAGTTCTCGGCGGTGCTGGTGACCATCGGCAGCAGCGGCGAGTCCTCGGGCAAGGCGTCGAGTTCGGCCAGGTCGCCCATGCGCGTGCGCCCGGACCAGGCGACGATGCGCTGGAACTGCGCGGCCATCTCGCGGCTGGCGAAGCGCGGCTCGCCCTGCGCCTGGCGCATGCGGTAATGGCACAGATAGTTCGCGCGGCCCTTGAGCAGCGCGGTCTTGAGCCCTACGCCGAGGGCGTCGCGCACGCGCGGCAGGTCGCGATGGTAGAGCTGGTCCTGCAGCGCGCGGGTGCCGGTGGAGACGATGGTCTTGCTGCCCGACAGCAACGCCGGCACCAGGTAGGCGAAGGTCTTGCCGGTGCCGGTGCCGGCCTCGGCGAGCAGCGTGCCGCGGGTCTCGATCGCCTCGCCGATCGCCTCGGCCAGGTCCTGCTGCATCGGCCGCACGACGAAGCCCGGCAGCTCGCGCGCGAACGCGCCGCCATCGGCCAGCGCGGTGCGACTGGCCTCGCCGAGCCGGCTGCCGGGCATCTCAGTAGCGCGGCGGCGCGGCGACGGTGCAGGCGTCGCGCTCGCGCCGCGCGCCCTCGACGTCGCCGCCCTGCGCCAGGCGCGCCTGGGCCACGGTTTCCCAGTGGCGCCGGCACAGCGGGCCGAGCCTGGAGCCCAGCGCCAGCGCCTGCCGCGCGTAGCGCTCGGCGTCGGCGTAGCGGTGCTGCAGCAGCGCCGCCTCGGCGCGCTCCTGCAGCACGGCGGGATCGTCGGCGACGACCTGCAGCGCCTGGTCCAGCGCCTGCGCCGCCTCGGCGTACTTGCGCTCGCGCTCGAGCTGCGCGGCCTGCTCGCGCAGGTCCTCGACCTGGGCATCGCGCAGCGGCCGCACGTCCAGCTCGGCGTCGTCGGCGCCGCCGATGCCGCGGATTGCCGCCACCGCGGCCTCGGCATCGAACGTCGGCACGGCCACGTCGGGCGCCGGCGTGCGGCAGGCCGCCAGCGCCAGCAGCAGCGCCGCGGCCGGGCCGCGGCTCCGGATTGCTTTGCGAATCACCGCTGTTCCTCCTGCGCCGGCGCGGTCTCGTCCTGCGCCGGTTCCTGCTGTTCGTCGCGGCCGAAGCCGAACCATTCGCGCCAGCCGCCCTGCGCCTCCTCGACCGGCTCCGGCGCCGGGCAAGGCGCGTAGGGCGGCGCGAAGCCGGCGACGAAGGCGAAGCGGCGCGCGCCGGGACAGCCGGGGTCGGTGCTGCTGGCGCCGACCACCCATTGCCAGTCCAGTCCCTGGCTGCCGACGCGCAGCGGCGCGCTCGGCAGGCGCGCGAACAGCGACGACCATACCCGCATCGCGCCGGTGGCGCCGTAAAGGCCGGTTTCCTTGTTCTGGTCGTTGCCGACCCAGACCACGGCGAGGTGGTCGCCGGTCCAGCCGGCGAACCAGCTGTCGCGCCCGTCGTTGCTGGTGCCGGTCTTGCCGGCCGGCGACAGGCGGCCGAGGCCGTCGCGGATCAGCTGGGTGCCGGTGCCGCCCGACACCGCATGCTGCAACGCGATGGTGATCAGGCGCGCGGCGATCGCGTCGCCTTCCTGCGCCGGCGCCGGCTCGGTGTCGTAGCGCTTGAGCGCGCGGCCCTTGTCGTCGAGCACGCCGCGCACCGCGTGCAGCGGCTGGATCTCGCCGCCGGAAGCGAGGAACTGGTACAGCTGCGCCATCGCGTACGGGCTCTGGTCGACCGCGCCGAGGATCAGCGCCGGATGCGGCTGCGCCTCGATGCCGGCGAGGGTGCGGATCAGCCCGGCGATGCGCTGCGGATCGACCTGCATGCCGATCCGCACCGTGGCCTGGTTGTACGACATCGCCAGCGCGTCGATCAGGCGCACCGTGCCGTGGCTGCGGCCGTCGGAATTGCCGGGGCTCCAGGTCTTGTTGCGGCCGAGCGATACCGTCACCGGCGAATCGTCGACCCAGCTGGCCAGCGAGTACTTGCCCGGCTGCGCCAGCGCCAGCAGGTACACGAACGGCTTCAGCAGCGAACCCACCGGCCGCTGCGCCTCGACCGCGCGGTTGAAGCCGTGCTCGCCGACGCTGCGGCTGCCGACCACCGCGACCACCTCGCCGTTGTGCACGTCGGTGACCACCACGCCGGCCTGCAGCGGCGGGCGGCGCCTGCCGTCCAGGCTCTTCAGGGTGCGGGTCACCGCGGCCTCGGCCAGCGCCTGCGCCGACGGCGACATGCCGCTCATCACGCTCAGGCCGGCGCCGGCCAGCGCGTCGGCCGGATAGTCGCGGGCGAGCTGGCGGCGCACCAGGTCGACGTACGCGGGGAAGCGGTTCGGCGCCAGGCTGCCGGGGGCGTCGGTGACGCCGAGCGGGGCCTTCAGCGCGCGCCGGTACTCGGCCTCGTCGATCAGGTTCGTCTCCCGCATCTCGCCGAGGACGAAGTTGCGCCGCTCCCGCGCGCGCTCCGGGTTGCGCCGCGCGTCGTAGTACGAGGGGCCGCGGACGATGCCGATCAGCAGCGCGATCTGCTCGGTGGTCAGGTCGCGCAGGTCGCGGCCGAACCAGAACTCGGCGCCGGCGGCGACGCCGTGGATCGCCTGCGCGCCGCGCTGGCCGAGGTAGACCTGGTTGAGGTAGGCCTCGAGGATGGTGCGCTTGTCGTAGCGCGCCTCGATCAGCAGCGCGTACAGGATCTCCTTGAACTTGCGGGTCAGGGTCTGCTCGCGGCCGATGCCGAGCAGGCCGCTGCGCGCCAGCTGCTGGGTCAGGGTGCTGCCGCCCTGCTTGCGGCCGGTGGCGGTCTTGAACGCCGCGCGCAGCATCCCGGCCGGGTCGATGCCGATGTGGTGGGCGAAGTCGCGGTCCTCGACCGCCTGCAGGCCGGTGACCAGCAGCTCCGGCACCTCGTCCACCCGGACCAGGCGGCGCTCCTCCTGCTTCTGCCCGTACAGCGTGGCGATCCGCGCCGGGTCCAGCCGCGCCGATTTCAGCGCGCGCTTGCTCCCGGCCTCGCGCAGCGAGGCGACCTCGCCGCCGGACAGCACCAGCTCGATCCGGCGTGCCGGCACCGGCCCGTCGACGTCGGCGAAGCCGCGGCTGGAGATGCGCCAGCGCCCGCCCTCGCGGGCGTAGGTACCGGCGCGGACGCCGTCGCCCTCGCGGTACGCGGCGGCGTCGAGCTCGGTCTTGAGCGTGGCCGCGTCCAGCGTCAGCCCCGGCGCCAGTTCCAGCGGGCGCGCATAGACCCGGGTCGGGATCTGCCAGCGCAGCTGGCCGAAGCGCTGGCCGACCTCGTGGTTCAGGTACAGCGTGTACGGGATCAGGAAGCCCAGGCCCAGGCCGATCGCCGCCAGCGCCCAGGTGACCAGGCGCCGGCGCCACTGCGGACGTTCGCTGTCGTCGATGGATTCGTCTTCGTCGTAATCGATTCGGGCCACGGCGTGGGACAATGGCGGGGCTGCGCCCTCGTGCCGGCGAGTCTAGCGCAGCCGCCCGCCGCCGCCGCGCGCGGGCCCGCGGCGCGTGCCGCTTGCGTTAAGGAGTTCCGTTGCATGACCACGACACCATGGCGTTGAACCGGACCGATCTGCGGTTCCTGTATCGGCGCGTCACCGGCCTGTTCTGGCGCGGCCTGGCCAGCCTGCGCACGCGCGGGCTCGGGCCCACCTGGAGCCGCGTGCGCCAGCAGTTCCGGCGGGTGCCGGCCGAGCGCCGCGCCGCGCTGTACCTGCCCGAACCGGTGCCGTTCGCACCCTTTGCGGTGCCGCACAGCGCCGCGCCGCGCGCAAGCGTCGTGATCCCCGTCTACAACCAGTGCGCGCACACGGTGACCTGCCTGCGCGCCTTGGCCGCGCATCCGCCGCAGGCGGCCATGGAGATCATCGTCGTCGACGACGGCTCCTGCGATGAGACCGAATCCACGCTCCTGCAGGTCGAAGGGCTGCGCTACCACCGCCGGCGCGAGAACGGCGGCTTCATCGCCGCCTGCAACGACGGCGCCGCGCTCGCCCGTGGCGAATACCTGGTGTTCCTCAACAACGACACCGTGCCGCAACCGGGCTGGCTGGACCGGTTGCTCGACACCTTCGCGGCGCGCCCGGGCGCCGGCCTGGTCGGGGCGCAGCTGATCTATCCGGACGGGCGGCTGCAGGAGGCGGGGGGCATCGTGTTCTCCGACGGCAGCGCGCACAACTACGGCCGGTTCGGCGACCCGGACGATCCGCGCTACGCCTGCCTGCGCGAAGCCGATTATTGCTCGGGCGCGGCGATCACCGTGCCGCGTGCATTGTTCATGCAGGCAGGCGGCTTCGATACGCGCTACGCGCCTGCCTACTACGAAGACACCGACCTCGCCTTCGCGGTACGCGCGGCCGGGCGCCAGGTGCTCTGCCAACCCGCGGCGCGCGTGGTGCATCTGGAAGGCGTGACCGCGGGCACCGACCTGGGCAGCGGCGTCAAGGCGTATCAGGTACGCAACCGCGCGATCTTCGCCGAGAAGTGGCGCGAAGCCTTGGCGGCCCAGCCGTCGCCGCGCGCCGACCCCGAGGCCGCCGCGGACCGCCGAGCGCGGTTGCTGATCGTCGATAGTGCCACGCCGCGCGCCGACCGCGATTCGGCCTCGTTGCGCCTGGTCAATCTGATGCAACTGCTCGGTCAGGAGGGCGCGCGGGTGACGTTCCTTCCAGCCGATTTCAACCACGCGGGCCGTTACACCGAGGCGCTGCAACAGCTCGGCGTGGAATGCTGGCACGCGCCCTACATCACCTCGGTCTCGGCCTGGCTGCGCGAACACGGCCGCCGCTTCGATGCCGCGGTCGTGTGCCGCCATTACGTGCTGCGCGAGTGGCTGCCGCTGCTGCGCCGCTACGCGCCGCAGGCGCGGATCGTGTTCGATACGGTCGACCTGCACTACCTGCGCGAACGCCGCGGCGCCGAGCTCGCAGGGGATCCTGCGCTGCTGCGCGCGGCCGAGCGCACCCGCCGCCTCGAACTGGAGATGATCGGCGCGGCCGACGCGACCCTGGTGGTCAGCGAGGTCGAACGCGAACTGCTGGCGCGCGACGCGCCGCGGGCCCGGGTCGAGATCCTGTCCAACCTGCATCGGGTGCACGGCCCGGGCCTGCCGTACGAGCAACGCCGCGACCTGGTGTTCGTCGGCGGCTTCCGCCATCCGCCGAACGTCGATGCGGTGCGCTGGTTCGTCGCCGAAATATGGCCGCGCATCCGCGCCGAGGCGCCGGAACTGGTCTTCCACTGCATCGGCGGCGACGTGCCGGCCGAAGTCGCCGCGCTGGCGGCGCAGCCGGGCGTGCGCGTCCACGGCCACGTGCCGGACCTGACCCCGTACATGGAAGGCGCGCGGGTCGCGCTCGCGCCGCTGCGCTTCGGCGCCGGGGTCAAGGGCAAGGTGAACCTGAGCATGGCGCACGGCCAGCCGGTGGTGGCCACCGCCTGCGCGGTCGAGGGCATGCACCTGCGCGACGGCGAGGACGTGCTGCTCGCCGACGACGCGGCCGACTTCGCCGCGGCGGTGCTGCGGCTGTACCGCGACCCGGCGCTGTGGCAGCGCCTGGCGGCGAACGGCCTGGCGAACGTGGAACGCCATTTCTCGCTGGACGCCGCGCGGTCGACGGTGCGCCGGGTGCTGCTGGGCGACGCGCAATAGCCCAGCTGGGTGCATGCGCGCCGTGGATCGTCGCGGTGGCCAGCACGGCGGGTCGGGGAATCCGGGCACGCCGCCGCGGGCGCCGCTCGTGGCGCATGGCGTCCGTGACCGTCGCCCGCCGTGTTGTCCGCACACGCTGCAAGGGTGAGCAGCGGAACGCCTCGGCGTCGGCGAAATCGACGCGAAGCAAACGATGGACGCGACCTCAGCGTTCCGGCGCGCCCGCAGCGCGCAGGCGCGCGGCCAGGCCCGGCAGTCCCGGCTCGTCCGGGTACAGCGCCCGCGCCGCGCGCAGCGCCGCCTGCGCTGCCTCGATCTCGCCGGCACCGAGGCGCTCGTCG
Organism: Vulcaniibacterium tengchongense; assembly: GCF_003814555.1. GTDB lineage: Bacteria > Pseudomonadota > Gammaproteobacteria > Xanthomonadales > Xanthomonadaceae > Vulcaniibacterium > Vulcaniibacterium tengchongense. The sequence goes on along the minus strand of NZ_RKQN01000005.1, from coordinate 14,296 downwards.
CCGACCGCGACCCAGCGCTGCGCCAGGCGCTGGCGCGCCGCGCGCAGCAGCGCCGCGTCGCCTTCCAAGGCGGACCACGCGTCCAGGCAGGCGCCGGCGCGGGCGAGCCGGTTGCCGCGCAGTTCGCGCTCGAAGCACGCGCGCGCGGCGGGGCGCAGCCGCGCGCGCGCCGCGGCCACGCGCGCATCGTTCGGCGCCAGCGCCTGCGCCGCGCGCAGCTTGTCGAAGGCGCTGTCGCCCGGCGGCGAGAGCAGGTCGCCGCGTGCCGCGGCCGCATCCGCCTCGGCCGGCGGCAGCCGCGGGTCCAACCGGTGCGCGGCGGCGCGGGCGCGGCGCAGGCGCTGCTCGGCCTCGGCGATGCCCGGCGCCTCGACGGCCACCGCCCGCGCTTCGCGCAGCGCGGCCTCGGCTTCGTCGAAGCGGAAATCGGCGGCCGCCCGCCGGCTGCGCTCGGCATAGGCCTGGGCCACCCGCTGCAGGCCGCGCTGCGCGGCGGGATCGTCGGCGGCCGCGGCCAGTACCGCGCGGTAGCCGCCGGCGGCCGCGGCGAGGCGGCCGCGCCGCAGATCGGCATCGGCGCGGCGGCGGGCGCGTTCGACGGCCTGCGCCAGCGCGGCCAGCGCGTCCGGCAGGCCGATGTGCGCCGGGTCGGCCGCCTGCGCGCGGCGGATCTGCGCCGCCGCCACGTCCAGGTCGCCGCGGTCGAGCCGCGCCTGCGCCTGCTGCAGCAGGTCGGCCAGGGTGTCCTCGCGCCCTTCCAGCGCCTGGACCTGGTCCGGGCGCAGTTCGAGCACGCGCTGGTACAGCGGCAGCGCGGCATCGGCCGTCCCGTCGAGGCGGCCGGCCCGGCGCGCCGCCGCGGCCCGCGCCAACAGCCGGTCGATGCCGGCCTCGGCCGCTTCGCGCGCGCGCAGGCGCTGCGCGAACGCCTCCGTTTCGGCGCGCGGCAACGCCAGCTCCCGCGCCAGCTGCAGCATGCGGTGCGCCTCCGGATAGCGGCGCGCGGCGAGCGCGTGCTCGGCCTGCGCCAGCGCGGCGCGACCGACCCGGGTCAGGCCGACGCGCGCTTCGCCGCGGTCCGGGTCCAGCGCCAGCGCCGCCTCGAACAGCTCGCGCGCGCCGCGGCCGTCCGGCGCGCTCAACCGGCCTTCGCGCAAGGCCTGCTCGGCCGCCTCGCGCAGCTGCTGCAGCCGGGTCTCCGGCCACAGCCAGTCGGACAGGGGCTGGCGCGCGAGCACCAGGATCAGCAGCAAAGCGAGCCCGGCGAGCACCGCCCTCCGACCTGCGCGCGCGCGCGGCGCCGGCGGTGGCGACCGCGGCGCGCGCGGCGGCAGCGGTGCGCCGAGCCGCGGTTCGATCCGCTCCGCGGGCGGTCGGGCGGCGCGATCGGAAGAGGGTGGCGTCGACGTCACCGCGCAAGCATAGCGGGGCCTCGCCGCGTCGCCCGCGATGGGCCGCACAGGCTCGTCCGCCGTACCGGCCGCGCCCGATCGATGCGCATGCGCGGCGGTGCGCAAGGACGGCGAGCCCGCGCCGCGCGGCAGACGATGCCGGGTGGGGACATCGCCGGCATCGTTGCGGCAGCGGCATCGCACCGGCCGCTCCCGCGCCGGCGCGGCGGCGGCGCGCACGGCGCAGCGTCGCCGTCGCATGCCGCGCCAACGGCCGGATGGCGGCGCCGAGGGCTTCAGCGACGGCGCGCTTCCTCGACCCCGGGCAGCGCGGCCAGCTTGCCGAGCAGCGTCGCGAGCTGGCCGTAGTCGGCCACGCGCAGGCGCAACCGCAGGCGCATCCGCGCACCGCCGCGCAGCGCCTCGCTGCGGATGCTGGCGACGTGCGCATTGGCCTGGGCGATGGTGTTGCTCACCTCCTTGAGCAGCCACTTGCGGTCCAGCGCGACCAGCTCGACGTCGACCTCGTAGCCGCCGCCGGCGCGGCCCCACTCCACCGGCAGCACCCGCTGCGGCTGCGCCGCCGCCAGGCGCTCGAACGCGGCGCAGCCGGGCCGGTGCACGCTGACGCCGCGGCCGCGGGTGAGATAGCCGACGATCGGCTCGCCCGGCAACGGCTGGCAGCAGCGCGCCAGCTGCACCAGCAGGTTGCCGACGCCCTCGACAGTGAAGTCGGCGCTCTTGCGCGGCAGCTTGCGCGGCGCCGCCGGCGCGAGCTCGGCCGCGGGCGCCGCGATCGCCGGCGTGGCGGCGGCGCGCTCGTGCTCGAGCAGCGCGCGGCCGACCTGGTGCGGGCCGATGTCGCCCAGCGCCACCTGCACGTACAGCTCGCCGTCGCTGGCCAGGTTGAACTTCTCGCGCGCCGGGCCGAGCTCGGCACCGAGCAGGCCGAGCCGGCGCAGCTCCTTGTCCAGCAGCTCCTTGCCGGCGGCCTCGTTGCGCGCGCGGTCGAGCTTGTGGAACCAGGCCCGGACCTTGTCGCGGGCGCGGCCGCTGGCGAGGAAGCCGTTGGTCGCGACCAGCCAGTCGCGGCGCGGCTCGGCCGTCTTGCCGGTGAGGATCTCGACGCGGTCGCCGCTGCGCAGCTTGTGGTCGAGCGGGACGATGCGGCCGTCGACCTTGGCGCCGCGGCAGCGATGGCCGACCTCGGTGTGCACGTGATAGGCGAAGTCCAGCGGCGTCGCCCCGGCCGGCAAGTCGACCACCTCGCCCTTCGGGGTCAGCACGTAGATGCGGTCCTCGACCAGCTCGGTGTCGAGCTCGCCGGCCAGGGTGGCGTCCTCGCGGCCCTCGCCGGCGGCTTCCAGCAACCGCCGCATCCAGGCGATCTTGCGGTCGAACGCCGCGTCGGCGCTCTGGCTGCCCGACTCCTTGTACTTCCAGTGCGCGGCCACGCCGAGCTCGGCCTGGCGGTGCATCTCGTGGGTGCGGATCTGCACCTCCAGGGTCTTGCCTTCCGGCCCCACCACCGCGGTGTGCAGCGAGCGGTAGTCGTTGCGCTTGGGCCGGGCGATGTAGTCGTCGAACTCGCTCGGGATCGGCGCCCAGGTCGCGTGCACCACGCCCAGCGCGGCGTAGCAGTCGGCGACGCCGTCGACCATCACCCGCACCGCGCGCAGGTCGTACAGTTCGCCGATCGGCACGCCCTTGCGCTGCATCTTCTTCCAGATGCTGTAGATGTGCTTGGGCCGGCCGGCGACTTCGGCGCGGATGCCCTGCGCCGCCATCGCTTCGCCGAGGGTGCGCTTGACCTGCTCGATGTAGCGCTCGCGGTCGCTGCGCTTCTCGTCGAGCAGGCGCGCGATCTGCCGGTAGATCTGCGGCTCCAGGTAGCGGAACGCGAGGTCCTCCAGCTCCCACTTCAGCTGCCAGATGCCGAGGCGGTTGGCCAGCGGCGCGTGGATGTCGCGGGTGAGCTGCGCCAGCGCCCGCCGTTCGGCTTCGGGCAGGCGCTCGGCATGGCGCATGCGCGCCAACTGCCGCGCCAGCAGGATCGGCACCACCCGCAGATCGCGCACGATCGCCAGCAGCAACCGGCGCAGCCCCTCGTTGCCGGACTGGCCGCGGCGCTCGGCATGCAGGGTCCAGACCTGCGCGGCGGCGCGCTGGCCCTCCAGCAGCGCGACCAGCGCCGGATGGCGCTTCTCCAGCTCCGCGGCGAGCTGCGCCTGCCAGCCCGGGTAGGCATGCAGGATCGCCGCCGCGACCGCGTCGCCGTCGGCGCCGAGCAGGGCCAGCGCATCCAGCGTCGCGGCGACGACCTCGGCCGGGTCGCGCGCCTGCGCCGCGGCGGCCGGCTGCTGCGCCGCCTGCGCCAGCGCCTGCCGCAGCGCGGGCGCGACCGCCGCCGCGGCCGGGTGCGCGAGAGCGGCGCTCAGCTCGGGGGACGCAGGGGCCATGGTGCGGCGGACGCGATTCGGAACGGCGGGGGACGGTCTACACTAGCCGCCATCCGTCCCGAGGAACAGCGCATGCTCTTCACCCGCCCGCTCGTCCTGGCCGCGTCGCTCGCGTTGGCGGTGCCGGCCGCGTTCGCGCAACAGCGCATCGAACAGCAGATGACGCCCGAGCAGCTCGAGGCCACCGGCCTGGGGAAACTGACGCCGGAGGAACTGGCCAACCTCAACGCGTGGCTGGACGGCAAGCTCGAGGCCGAGACCGCGAAGGCCGCCGAGAGCGCGAAGCGGCAGGCCGCGGACGAGAACCGCGGGCTGCTCGCCGCCCCCGCGTCGCGCGAGCCGATCGTCGGCCGGCTGAGCGGCGAGTTCCGCGGCTTCGGCAAGGGCCGCAGCTATGCGCTCGACAACGGCCAGGTGTGGAAGCAGACCGACGACGCCTCGCTCGCCGGCGTGCGCCTGGACGCGCCGGCGGTGCGGATCGCGCCGAGCCTGATCGGCGGCGCCTGGTACATGTCGGTCGAGGGCTACAACACCCGCGCCAAGGTGGAGCGGGTGAAATGAACGGGCGCGCCGGCCCGCCGCTTCGTGCGCGCCTGGCCGGCGCGGCCTGCCGCGCGGCCCTGCTGCTGGCCTTCGCGCCGCTCGCCCTCGCCCAGGACGACGGCTACGTGCCGCTGGAGAAGCGGCTCAGCGCCGAACAGCTGCAGGCCACAGGCCTCGACGGCCTCAGTGCCGAGCAGCTGGCGCTGCTCAACCGCCTGTTGCGCGAGGAGCGGTCGCGCGAGGCCGCGAGCGAGGCGGGCCTGCGGCCGCGGCGCGCGCCGCCGGCGCAGCCGGTGCGCGCCGCATTGGTGGGCGAAACCCGCGGCTGGGCGCCGGGCCAGGTGCTGGCCCTCGACAACGGGCAGCGCTGGCGCGTGGTCGAAGGCTCGCTGCACCTGCGCAGGCCGCTGACCGGCGCCAAGGTCAGCGTGCAGCCGGGCGCGTTCGGCGCCTGGTATCTGCAGATCGACGGCGAGACGCCGAAGGCCAAGGTGCAGCGCATCGAGTAGATCGCGGCGCCCGGCGAAAGGGCGAAAGCCGCGACCGCGAAGGACGCGGACGAACGCCAGCAAGACGGACCGGCGCGGCGCGAGGCGCCGCCGCGGCACGCAGGCCGGGCTCGCGCCGCCCGCGCGGGGCCGCGGCCGGGGGCGCTTCGCGACCGGAACAACCGCTATGCGCCGCGCAGTTGCGCCAGCCGCTGCGCCAGCTTCTTCGCCGACACGCCGCCGCGCACGCCCAGCTCCTGCGCGAACAGCGACACGCGCAGTTCCTCGAGATCCCAGCGCAGCGCCTGCCACTCGGGCGCCTCGCCCCGCCCGTCGGCCGCGGCCTGTTCGAGCGCATCGACGAACGGCTTGAGTTCCAGCATCCGCGCCTGGTCCTTGCCGGGGTCGCGCAGCGCACGCTCGCCGCGCAGCGCCAGCGCCTTGAGATAGCGCGGGTACTCGCGCAGCGCCGCCGCCGGCGTCGTGCGCAGGAAGCCCGGCGGCGCCAGCGCGGCCAGGTGCGCGCGCATGTCGTCGAGATTGCCGCTGGCCCAGCCGATCAACGGCGATTCCAGCCTGGCGCGCACCTCGGCGACCGCGGCCAGGATCGCCTCGGCCTGGCGCAGCCGCTCCATCGCTTCCGGGAACAGCGCCTTGGCAACGGCATCGCGGCGCGCGGCGAAAGCCTCCGCATCGCGGATCCCGTCCAACCCTTCCGCGGCCAGCGCGTCGAACGCGCCGTCGACCAGATCGGCGCGCAGGCGGTCGCCGTCCTTCAGTCCATCGGCGCGGGGCCCGGCCGATTCGATCGCCGCGTACAGCAGCCCGGTCTTGGGCGAGACCGGCAGCTGCTTGCGCGCCTGCTTGAGCCTGTCCGCCAGCGCCAGCGCGAGCAGCCGGCGCACGCCGCGCGGATGTTCGCGCGCGGCCTCCTCGCGCTGCGCATGGACCCGCAGCGAGACCGCATCGCCGTCGTCGTGCAAGGCCGGGTAGGCCGGCACGCCGCCGGCGCCGCGCACCATGGGCGGGATCGGCGCATCCGGGAACGCGGTCAGCGCCTGCCGCGCCAGGCCTTCGGCGGCGCGCGCCGCGAACGCCTCGGCCGCGCGCGCGCCGAAACGCGCGCGCAGCTCGTCGAGGTCGCGCGATTCGGCCAGCACGCGGCCGTCCTCGAGCAGGCGCAGGTTCATGCGCAGGTGCGGCTCCAGCGCCGCTTCGTCGAAGTCGGTCGCCGCCACCTCGACGCCGCCCAGCCTGCGCAGGAAACGCGCCAGCTCGCCGGCGAGGCTGTCGGCGCCCGGCTGCGGATGCGCCTCGTGGAAGGCGCGGGCGAAGTCCGGCGCCGGCACGAAGTTGCGGCGCAGGGCCTTGGGCAGCGTCTTGATCAGCGCCGCGGCCTTGTCCTGCACGAAGCCCGGGGCGAGCCAGGACAGCCGCGCCGGATCGAGCGCATTGAGCAGGTGCAGCGGCACCGCCAGGGTCATGCCGTCGTCCGGCGCGCCGGGCTCGAAGCGGTAACGCACCGCCAGGCGCGCGTCGCCGAGCTTCAGGTACGGCGGGAAGCGCGCGGCGTCGCTCTCGTCGCCGATCATCAGCTCGGCCAGCGACCATTCCAGCGCCGCCTTCTGCTCCGCCGGCAGCCTGGCGTACCAGGCGTCCAGCGCCTGCGCGTTGTGCACGTGCGGCGGCAGCCGGTCGAGGTACCACTGCGCCATCCACTCCTCGTCCACCACCAGGCCGGCGCGGCGCTGCTTGGCTTCCTCTTCCCGCGCCTTGGCCAGGGTGGCGAGGTTGCGCGGCAGGAACGCGCTGCGGGTGTTGATCTCGCCGGCGACCAGCGCGTCGCGGGCGAAGATCGCGCGCGCCTCCTCGGGGTAGAGCGCGCCGTAGTGCACCGGCCGCTTCGGCGCCAGCACCAGGCCGAACAGCGAGACCTGCTCGCTGCCGACCACGCGCCCCTGCGAGCGCGACCAGCGCGGATCGTGGTAGCGCCGCGCCAGCAGATGCGGCAGCTCCGCGATCGCCCAGTCCGGCTCGATCGCGGCGCAGGTCAGCGCCCACACCCGTTCGGTGTCGAGCAGGGTCGCCGCGAGCACCCACGGCGGCGGCTTCGACGCCAGCGGCGAGCCCGGGAAAAGCTGGAACTTGCGCCCGCGCGGGCCGTCGTACATCCCGCGGTCGCCGCGCTGGCCGATCTGGGTCGGCAGGCCGGCGAGCAACGCCCGGTGCAGCGTGGTGTAGGCGGCGTCCCGCCCTGCCGGAACGCCGCCCGGCGGCGCGGCGGGCTCCGCCGAGCGGGCCGCGTCGCGCGCGGCGTTCGCGGCAACGTCGCGCGCCGCGGCATCGGCGCGCTTCCCCTGCGCGGCCGCGACGCTCCTCCCGGCGCTCCTTTCGGCGCGCCGCGACGGCCCTCGCGACGACGACGGCCCCTGCCGCGGCGAGTCCGGGCGCGGCGAACCGGAATCGGCCGCGCGCTCGCCGGCCTGCCAGCCCAGCTCCTCGCACAGCAGCTTCAGCTGCCGGTGCAGCTCGCGCCATTCGCGCATGCGCAGGAACCCGAGGAAGCGCTTCTCGCACCACTTGCGCAGCTGCGACTGGGTCAATTCCTCGTGCGCGGCCTGGTAGGCGTCCCACAGCTTGAGGATGCCGACGAACTCGGACTTGGGATCGGCGAACTCGGCGTGCGCGGCGTCGGCGGCGGCGCGCTGGTCGGCCGGCCGCTCGCGCGGGTCCTGGATGCCGAGGAACGCGGCGATCGCCAGCATCTCGCGCAGGCAGCCGTTGTGCTGCGCGGCGACCAGCATGCGCGCCAGCTTCGCGTCCACCGGCAACCGCGCCATGCGCTGGCCGACCTCGGTCAGGCGGCGCTGCTCGTCGATCGCGCCGAGTTCGGCCAGCTGCTGCCAGCCGTCGGCGACCGCGCGCGGATCGGGCGGTTCGAGAAAAGGGAATTCCTCGATCTTGCCCAGGCCGAGCGAGAGCATGCGCAGGATCACGCCGGCCAGCGCGGCGCGGCGGATCTCCGGGTCGGTGTAGCGCGGCCGCGCCTCGAAGTCGGCCTCGGAATACAGCCGGTAACAGACGCCCGCGCTGACGCGGCCGCAGCGGCCCTTGCGCTGGTCGGCGCTGGCCTGGCTGACCGGCTCGATGTGCAGGCGGTCGAGCTTGCCGCGCGGGCTGTAGCGCTTGACCCGGGCCAGGCCGGGATCGACCACGTAGCGGATCCGCGGCACCGTCAGCGAGGTCTCGGCGACGTTGGTCGCCAGCACGATGCGCCGCTTCGGCCCGGGATTGAACACCCGGTCCTGGTCGCGCGCCGACAGCCGCGCGTACAGCGGCAGCACTTCGGTCTCGCGGTACTTGCGCCGTTCCAGCGCCAGGTGCGCGTCGCGGATCTCGCGCTCGCCGGGCAGGAACACCAGCACGTCGCCGCGCGGGTCCTCGCGGGTGATCTCGTCGCAGGCGGCGACGATGCCCTCGTTGACCGTGCGCTCGCCGTCGTCCTCGCCCTCGCCTTCCAGCGGCCGGTAGCGCAGCTCGACCGGATAGCTGCGGCCCTCGACCTGCACCACCGGCGCGCCGCCGAAGTGCGCGGCGAAGCGCTCGGTGTCGATGGTCGCCGAAGTGACGATCACCTTGAGGTCGCGCCGCCTGGAGAGCAACTGCTTGAGATAGCCGAGCAGGAAATCGATGTTGAGGCTGCGCTCGTGCGCCTCGTCGATGACGAGGGTGTCGTAGGCCGACAGCCAGCGGTCGGACTGGATCTCGGCCAGCAGGATGCCGTCGGTCATGAACTTGACCGCGGTCTGCTCGCCGACGTGCTCGGTGAAGCGCACCTGGTAGCCGACCGCGCCGCCGAGCGGCACGTCCAGTTCCTCGGCCACGCGCCGCGCGACCGTGCGCGCGGCGATCCGGCGCGGCTGGGTGCAGCCGATCATCCCGGCCGCGCCGCGCCCCGCGGCCAGGCACAGCTTCGGCAGCTGCGTGGTCTTGCCCGAGCCGGTCTCGCCGGCGACCACCACCACCGGATGGGCGCGGATCAGTTCGACGATGCGCCCGGCCTCGCCGGCGATCGGCAGCGCCGGGTCCACCGGCGCCTGGGGCAGCGCCGACGCGCGCGCCTCCCGGCGCGCGACCGATGCCGCCAGCGCCTGCGCGAAGGCCTCGCGCGCACCGGCGTCGCCGGGCCTGCCGCTCCAGCGCGACCACAGCCCGTGCAGGCGGCCGCGATCGCGGCTGAGCGCGCCGTCGATGGCGCGGCGCGCCTGGCGTAACGCCTCGCTAGCATCGGGATGGTTAGACTGCGCCGGTTTCATTGACTTCATCGATCGTTGCGCCAGCCGCGGGCTATTTCACTTCTGGGCCGGGGCGGCCTATTGTCCCAGTAAAGTCCAGCCAAAGGAGACGACACCATGGCGAAAGACAAAGCGACCAAGAAGACCGCCAAGCCCGCCGCGGCCGGCGAGGCGCCCGGCATCGACATCGGCATCGCCTCGGGCGACCGCAAGAAGATCACCGAGGGACTGTCGCGCTTCCTCTCCGACGCCTTCACCCTGTACCTGAAGACCCACAACTTCCACTGGAACATCACCGGGCCGATGTTCAACAGCCTGCACACGATGTTCGAGGAGCAGTACACCGAGCAGTGGAACGCGCTGGACGACGTGGCCGAGCGCATCCGCGCGCTGGGCTTCAACGCGCCGGGCTCCTACGCCGAGTTCATCCGCCTGACCTCGATCGCCGAGGAGCCGGGCCTCACCGAGACCCCGGACTGGCGCGAGATGGTGCGCCAGCTGGTCGCCGGCAACGAGGCGGTGGCGCGCACCGCGCGCAAGGTGCTCAAGACCGCCGACGACGCCGGCGACGACCCGACCGTGGACCTGATGACCCAGCGCCTGCAGACCCACGAGAAGTACGCCTGGATGCTGCGCTCGCTGCTGCAATAGGCGCGCGATCCTCCGCTCGGGCGCGGCGCCCGCCGCGACATCGCCCCGAAGCGGCCTCCAACCCGCTCCCGCCCGCGACTGCAGCGGGAGCAGGAACCGCGGCGGCCGCGCGCACCGCCGCGCTCGCCCGCGCTCGCCCCGCCCCGCCGTCCGCCGGAACGGCGCGCATGCCGCGGCGCGCATTGCGCCCTCCGGTCGGCGCCACGCACCGCCCTTCGCTCCGGGTGCCGGCACGCCGACGCCGCGGTGCGGTGATTTCCGGCGTGTGCGCGGCGCGCGCCGGCTAAACTAGGCGCATGTCCGATTCCGCGCTCGACCTGCTCCGCCGCATCTTCGGCCACACCGGCTTCCGCGGCGAACAGGCGCAGATCGTCGAGCACGTGCGCGCCGGCGGCGACGCGCTGGTGCTGATGCCCACCGGCGGCGGCAAGTCGCTGTGCTACCAGTTGCCGGCGCTGCTGCGCGCCGGCTGCGGCATCGTGGTGTCGCCGCTGATCGCGCTGATGCAGGACCAGGTCGAGGGCCTGCGCCAGCTCGGCGTGCGCGCCGCGTTCCTGAACTCCACGCTCGACGCCGCGGACGCGGCCGAGGTCGAGCGGCAGCTGCTCGCCGGCGAGCTCGACCTGCTCTACGTGGCGCCGGAACGGCTGTTGACCGGGCGCTTCCTCTCGCTGCTCGAGCGCGCCCATGCCGGCGCCGGCATCGCCCTGTTCGCGATCGACGAGGCGCACTGCGTCTCGCAGTGGGGCCACGACTTCCGCCCCGAGTACCGCCAACTCACCGTGCTGCACGAACGCTGGCCGGACGTGCCGCGCATCGCCCTCACCGCCACCGCCGACGCGCCGACCCGGCGTGAGATCGTCGAGCGCCTGGCGCTGGAGGACGCGCGCCAGTTCGTCAGCTCCTTCGACCGGCCGAACCTGCGTTACCGCATCATGCACAAGGACGGCGGCGGGCTGCGCCAGCTGCTCGACTTCCTCGCCGGGCACCGCGGCGAGAGCGGCATCGTGTACGCGTTCTCGCGCAAGCGCGTGGAGGCGGTCGCCGAACAGCTGCAGGCCGCCGGCGTGCGCGCCCTGCCCTACCACGCCGGCATGGACGCGGCCGCGCGCGCCGGCAACCAGCGCCGCTTCCTGCAGGAGGACGGCGTGGTGATGGTCGCGACCATCGCCTTCGGCATGGGCATCGACAAGCCGGACGTGCGCTTCGTCGCCCACGTCGACCTGCCCAAGTCGATCGAGGGCTACTACCAGGAGACCGGGCGCGCCGGCCGCGACGGCGAACCGGCCGAGGCCTGGCTCAGCTACGGCCTCGGCGACGTGGTCAACCTGCGCCAGCTGATCCAGCAGGGCGAGGCCGGCGAGGAGCGCAAGCGCCTGGAGCTGCGCAAGCTCGACGCCCTGCTCGGCTATTGCGAGACCACGCAGTGCCGGCGCCAGGCGCTGCTGGGCTGGTTCGGCGAAACCCACCCGGGCGCCTGCGGCAACTGCGACAACTGCCTGGACCCGCCGCGCAGCTGGGACGGCACCGAGGCCGCGCGCAAGGCCCTGTCCTGCGTGTACCGCACCGGCCAGCGCTTCGGCGCCGGCCACGTGATCGACGTGCTGCGCGGCGTGGACAGCGACAAGGTCCGGCAATGGGGCCACGAGCGCCTGAGCACCTGGGGCATCGGTCGCGACCTGGACGAGCGGCAGTGGCGCAGCGTGTTCCGGCAGCTGGTCGCCGCCGGGCTGCTCGAGGCCGACGTCGAGCACCACGGCGCGCTGCGCCTGACCGCGTCGAGCGGGCCGGTGCTGCGCGGCGAACGGACCCTGCGCTTCCGCAGCGAGCCGGCGCCGCCGCCGCGCGGGCGCAAGGGCCGCACCGGGGCCGGCGCCGCGGCGGGCGCGTTCGAGCTGTCGCCGGAGGCGCGGATCCGCTTCGACGCGCTGCGCGAATGGCGCGCCGCGACCGCGCGCGAGCAGAACGTGCCAGCCTACGTGATCTTCCACGACAGCACCCTGCGCGCGATCGCCGAGCACGCCCCGGACGACCTCGACGAGCTGGCCCGCATCCCCGGGATCGGCGCGGGCAAGCTCGACCGCTACGGCGAGGCGGTGCTGCAGCGGCTGTTCGACGCCGCCTGACGCGCGCCGCCCGGAGCGGCGTCGCCGCCGCCGGGCAGGGCGGCGGATCCTGCGGCGATCGGCTGGCCCAGGGCGGCCGTCCGGCGGGCGATGCCCGGCGCCTGTTTAAACGCCCGCTCGTCCCTGGGCATCCATCCTGTCATGCTGATCGCGATGACCCAGAGCCCCGAACCCGAGGCCGGCGAGAGCGGCGACCGCGCCCTCGCCCGGGCCGCGGCGGCCGGCGACCTGGCGGCGTTCGAGGCCCTGTACCGGCGCCACGTCGGCCGGGTGTACGGGGTCATCGCGCGCCTGGTCGGCCACCACGGCAACCGCGCCGAGGACCTGACCCAGGAAGCCTTCGTGCGCGCCTGGCAGGCGCTGCCGGAGTTCCGCCACGAGGCGGCGTTCGCCACCTGGCTGCACCGGCTGGCGGTGAACACCGCGTTGATGGAGCTGCGCAGCCGCCGCAGCCGGCCGCAGGAGGACGACGATGCGGCGCTGGAATACCTCGGCCAGGAGGATTCGGCCGGCCACGCCACCGCGCTGAACCTCGATCTCGGCCGCGCCGTCGCCAGCCTGCCGCCGCGCGCCCGCGCGGTGCTGGTGCTGTACGACATCGAAGGCTGGACCCACGACGAGATCGCCACCGAGCTGGGCATGGCGGTCGGCAGTTCCAAGGCCCAGCTGCATCGCGCGCGCCACCTGCTGCGCGCGCGATTGGAGACGTCCGCATGAACCACGATCGCGACACCCTGCCCGAATCCCTGCGCTTCCGCCTGCGCGCGCTGCGCCGGGACGAAGAGCCGCCGGCCGACCTCTGGCCCGGCATCGCCGCGCGCCTGCAGCCGCGCGCCGCGGCCGCGCCGGCGCCGCGCCGCGTCGCCTGGAGCGGCGGCGCCGCGCTCGCCGCGGCCCTGGCGCTGGCGCTCGGGGCCGTGCTGTGGCTGCAGCCGGGGTCCCGCTCCGAGGCGCCGGCGCCGCTGGCCGAAGCCGATCGCCCCGCCCTGGCCGCCCGCCACGGCGGGCTGGTCCAGGCCGAGGCCGAATACATGGCCCGCGAGTACGACGCCGCCCTGCGCGAACTCGGCACCCGGCCGGTCCCGCCGGCGCTGACGCCGGTGCTGGAGGACCTGGACCGCAACGCCGCGCTGATCCGCGACGCACTGCGCCAGACCGGCTCGCCGCGCCTGCTCGAACAACTGCGCCGCACCTACGACCGCCGCATCGAACTGATGCGCCGCGCCTACATCTGATCCGGAGACGACCATGCCGCGTTCCCTGCTCCTCGCCGCCTGCCTGTTGGCGCCGCTGTCCGCCCCGGCGGCCACGCCGATCGACGAAACCCGCCCGCTCGACCCGCGCGGCGAGGTCGAGATCGAGAACGTCAAGGGCCGGATCGAAGTCCGCGCCTGGGACCGCCCCGAAGTGAAGATCACCGGCAGCCTCGGCGCCGGCGTGGAGAAGCTCGAGATCGAAGGCGACCGCCAGCGCCTGGAGGTGCGCGTGCGCTACCCCAGGCGCTTCGGCCTGGTCGGCGGCGACGCCAGCGAACCCTCCGAGTTGCGCCTGATGGTGCCGCTGCTCGCCAGCCTGGACATCAGCTCGGTCGCGGCCGACGTCGACGTGCAGGGCATCGGCGGCGGCGAGCTGTCGATCGACAGCGTCAGCGGCGACGTGGTCGCGGTCGGCGCGCCGCGCAAGGCCGAGATCGACAGCGTCAGCGGCGACCAGACCCTGACCCTCAACAGCGACGACATCCGCAGCGAGAGCGTCAGCGGCAACATCCGCCTGCGCGGCCGCATGGCCGGGGAGGTGAGCCTGACCGCCGTCTCCGGCGACGTCGACTTCGCCAACCGCGAGAGCCGCCTGCGCAAGCTCACCGGCTCGACCGTGTCCGGCGACATGCGCGCGGCCACCGCGCTCGCGGCCGACGGCAAGGTCGCGCTGGAAACCGTCAGCGGCGGCATCGTCCTCAACCTGCCGCGCGACCTGTCCGCGACCGTGCACGGCGAGACCTTCAGCGGCGACATCAGCGCCACCGGCGCGACGATCCAGCGCCCCGAACACGGCCCCGGCGCCAGCTTCAGCCACCGCTACGGCGCCGGCGGCGGCAGCGTCACCGTGGAAACCTTCTCCGGCGACGCCCGCATCGTCGTCGAGTGAGCGCGACGCGGCCGCGCGGATGCGCGGCCGCTGCGCCGACGCCGAACGCCGCGGACTCCCGCGGCGGGTGCCGCGATCGAGAAACCGATCGCGGCGCGGCGGAATGGTGGGCCGTGTTGGAATCGAACCAACGACCAGCGGATTAAAAGTCCTCTCACCGAAGCACTGAATTCAACGCCTTAGCGTTGTTCATTTTCC
>NZ_RKQN01000004.1 GCF_003814555.1 Vulcaniibacterium tengchongense | reverse complement strand
CGGGAAACGGTTGCGCGGGTTTCCTAGGCCAGGCGGCCGTTCGCGGGCGTTTTCCGCGCGTCGGGACCGCCGGCGCCGGATCGCTCCGCGCCCGGGCCGCAGGCCCGGCGGTCTCCGCCTGGCATTAGCACACCGCGCCGTCCGGGCGAGGGCGCGCAGCGCGCCCGGCGGCCGCGGTGCGCCTGCTCGGCCAACGCGTTGCACCGGCGCAGCCGCTCCCGCCAAAGCGCTTCGCGTCCGCGGCCCGATCCGTTACGGCGCACGCGCCGGCGTCGGTCTCCAGTTCCCGGTTCCGCACGGAAGGGAATGCGCAGCGCCGCCGCCTGCCCCGACAGCACCTGCTGTCTCGCGCCGCTGCGAACGTGCGCAACTTCGGATCGAGCACGTGCTGGTGGCCGACCGACGCTGGGACCTCGCGTCCGCGCGGCGGAGGCCGCGCAACCGCGCCCAGAAGCGCTCGCCGCCCCGGATCGTGCGCAGGCGCGCGGGGCCGCGCAGTTCGGCGACGCTGCGGAGCGGTGCAGGCGCTCGCGCATCGCCGGGCCGATGCCGCACAGGTCGGATAGCTCGAGGCCGTGCAGCCCGTGCGGCAGGTCGCCGCGATCCAGCATGCGAGAAGCAGGTGCGCCCCGAGTCGAGTTGGGCTGCACCAGGCACGGGCGGCCGTTCGCGCGCAAGTCCGCGTCACTTCCCCGGTCCGGCCACTGCGGCAAGGCGTCCGGCGATGGGCATCCTCCGGTGCGATGCAGGCCGGCGCGGTGCCGAATGCTTTTGCCCCCGTCAACGGATAGACTGCTCCACGCGGCCCGCATTCGCGGCCGCCCGGCCGCCGCGCACGAAGCCGCGGCCACGGTTCGAGCAGGGAGACGCATCATGACGTTCTTCGCCACCATCGGCGTGGTCCACCGCTAAGTCGGGGCCAGCGGCCCCGCCGCGGGCCGCCGCGCTGCCGAACGGACCCGTGCGCAGGGCCGGCGTTGGCCCTGGATCGCGCGTGCGCGTCCTCCGCCTCCTTTCCTTCCCGCCCGGCGCCTTGCGCCGCCATTCCCGCGCGTCTCGCGTCGGCGGCCCGGCCGCACGCGAAACCCGTGCGCGGGGCGTTCTCCCGAATTCAGAAGACAGATGCCATGACCTTTTTCCGTTGGTTCGAATCGCTGATCGATCCGTTCCGGCCGGCGCCGCAGACGGTGCCGCCGCGTTCGGTGGTCGGCTTCTACTGGCACTTCCTGCGCCAGGTGTGGCCGGTGTTCGTTGCGCTCACCGTGGTCGGCTTCCTGGTCGCGATCGTCGAGGTGGCGATGTTCGACTACCTCGGCCGCGTCGTCGACATGGTCAACGCCACGCCGGCCGACCGGTTCTTCGCCCGCCACGGCGGCGAACTGCTGTGGATGACGGCGGTGATGCTGATCGCGCGGCCGCTGTGCCTGGGATTGCACGACCTGCTGCTGAACCAGACCGTGCACCCCGGCGTGACCAGCCTGGTGCGCTGGCAGAGCCACCGTCATCTGCTGCGGCAGAGCCTGGGCTTCTTCCAGAACGACTACGCTGGCCGCATCGCCAACCGGGTGATGGAGACCGGGCCGTCGCTGCGCGAGTCCACGGCCCAGGCGTTCGACGCGATCTGGTACGTGGTGGTGTATGCGGGCTCGGCGATCTACCTGTTCCTGCAGGCGGATGCGTGGCTGGCGGCGCCGCTGCTGGCGTGGATCGCGGGATACGTGGCGCTGCTGGCCCACTACGTGCCGCGGGTGAAGCATCGCTCGTGGCGGGCGTCGGACGCCGGCTCGCAATTGATGGGGCGCGTGGTGGACGCCTACACCAACATCGCCACGCTCAAGCTGTTCTCGCACGCCAGCCGCGAGGAGGCGTACGTCGCCGAGGCGCTGGGCGAACAGACGCGCAAGGCGCAGGACATGACCCGCCTGACCACGGCGATGGGGATGAGCATCACCGCACTGAACGGCCTGCTGATCGTCGGCACCTGCGCGCTGGCGCTGTGGCTGTGGCAGCGCGGCGCGATCAGCGTCGGCGCGATCGCGCTGGCCACCGCACTGGTGATCCGCATCCACGACATGTCCGGCTGGATCATGTGGGCGGTGAACGGGATCTTCGAGGACATCGGCACGGTGCAGGACGGCATCGCGACGATCTCGCAGCCGTTGAGCGTGGTCGACCGGAGGGACGCCAAGCCGCTGGCCGTCACCCGCGGCGAGGTGCGCTTCGAACGCGTGCATTTCCACTACGGCCGCGACCGTGGGCTGATCGCCGACCTCGACCTGCACGTCGCGCCCGGCGAGAAGGTCGGCCTGGTCGGGCCCTCCGGCGCGGGCAAGTCGACGCTGATGAACATCCTGCTGCGCCTGTACGACCTCGAGGGCGGGCGGATCCTGATCGACGGCCAGGACATCGCGGGCGTGACCCAGGACAGCCTGCGCGCGCAGATCGGCGTGGTCACCCAGGACACCTCGCTGCTGCACCGGTCGATCCGCGACAACCTGCTGTACGGCCGCCCCGACGCCACCGAGGAGGAGATGCGCGAGGCGGCGCGCAAGGCGCGCGCGGACGAGTTCATCCCGCACCTGGTCGACGGCGAGGGCCGGCGCGGCTACGAGGCGACGGTCGGCGAGCGCGGCGTGAAGCTGTCCGGCGGACAGCGCCAGCGCATCGCGATCGCGCGGGTGTTGCTGAAGAACGCGCCGATCCTGGTCCTGGACGAAGCGACCTCGGCGCTGGATTCGGAAGTCGAGGCGGCGATCCAGGAGAGCCTGGACGCGCTGATGGTCGGCAAGACGGTGATCGCGATCGCGCACCGGCTGTCGACGATCGCGCGCATGGACCGGCTGATCGTGATGGACCAGGGCCGGATCGTCGAGACCGGCACGCACGAGCAACTGATCGCACGCGACGGCCTGTACGCGCGGCTGTGGAAGCGGCAGACCGGCGGTTTCGTCGCCGCGAACGCGTGAGTGGCGGAAAAGGCGGCGGCGCCCACGCGGCGCCGCCTCCGCGGACTCAGCCGCTGCGCCGCAGCGTCGCCACCAGCACGTCGCGGTGCGACGGCTGCCGCGGGTCCAGCGGCGTCACCGGCGTGACCCCGTGGAACACGCGCGCATCGTCCACCAGCGCCGCGTCGAAGGGCCGGGTCAGCGTGAAGCTGCCGACCTCGCCGCCATCCGCGGCATGGATGGTGGTGGTGCCGCTGGCGATGTTGCGGCGGTCGACCATCAGCACCAGCACGTAATCGACGCCGTCGCGGTGCACGCCTTCGGGCGTGGGCTGCCCCGGCCGATCCTGCTGCGCCTCGATGCGGAACTGGTGCACTTCGATGCGCCACGCGCTGACTTCCGGCGCGAGCGGTGCGAAGAAGTCGCGCGCGAAGGCGAGGATCGCGCGCAGGCTGGCGCTCCCGGCGACGGCGTCCTCGACCGGCTCGAACCAGCGTTCGATGCCGCCCTGCAGCGGGTTGTAGTCCAGCGTCTGGTAGTGCGGCTGGTGCGGTTCGCGGCGGAGCGCCTCGCCCTCGGCGGCGAACACGGCGTGGCGGCGGCGACGCTGCCGGCCGACCCGGGCGAGGTAGGGATCGGGGCCGAGCCGGTCCCAGCTCGCGGCGAACGCGTCCCAGTCCCCCAGCGTTTGCCGCCGTTCCAGCCAGCCGCGCATCGCCGCGCCGTCGACGAAGGCGAAGCCGGCCTCGCGCACGCGGGCGCGGACCTCGGCCAAGGCCGGCGCGGCGGAACCGTGGCGCGAGCCGCTGCTCATGCGCGCGCGCCCGCGAACGCGAGGGTCGCCGACAGCATCAGCGCCAGCACGCAGGACAGGCCGCCGAGCCAGACCAGGCTGCGCGTGCGGTGCCAGCCGGCGAGATAGCACAGGCCGTGCAGCACGCGCAGTGCGACGAAGGCGACGGCGAGCGCGGCGACGCGCGCCTCGCCGACGCCGGCCGATTGCGCCATCAGCACGCCGGCGGCGAATGGCGCGAAGGCCTCGAAGGCGTTCAGGTGCGCGGCGTAGGCGCGCTGCGAGCGCGGGTTCTGCTGGCGCGCCTGCCAGGCGCGCGGGTCGCGGTTGTCGTAGCGCTCCCCCAGGGCCTTGGCGATCGCGGTCCAGAGATAGGGCAACAGCGCGGCGATCAGGATGCAGGCGTAGGCGAGGGTCATGGCCGGGGCACGGGCGGCGGATGCGTGCAGCCTAGCGGAAAACGCGGGCGGCGCCTCCACGGAAACTGGCGGGAGCCGGTTGGGAGCGGGGCGTGTGTTTGGTCTTCGATCGCGGTGCGCGGAGGCGTGCGCCGGCGGACGGGGCAGGCGCGGGGGCGAGCCGTTCGGAACGCGCGCGACGTGGCGCGGCAGGCGTCCGGCGCGAGGCCGCCGGCGTTGCGGCCTGCACCCACAGCGCTCCCGCGAGCGGAGAGGCAAGGGGACATCGCGTCGGCGGCGGGATCGCGCCGGCGTCGCGCGCCGGCGCCATGGGGCGGCGGCGTGCCTGGGCACGCCGCCGCCGGATCACGCCACGGCGCGGCTCACTGCGCGCTCTGGCGCAGCTTGTCGTGGGCGGCGCGGAAGGCGTTGCCTTCGTACCAGTTCGGCCACTGCTCGTTGCCGGCCAACGTCTTGCCGACGCCGTACAGCGCTTCCAGATCCTGGACCACGCCCTCGAGCTGCCAGTTCGGATCGAACTCGTCGCTCGGCTTGTGGTAGCGGTTGTCGCGGTAGTCGGCCTGCGCCTTCTGCCCCGCGGCGGTGCCGCCTTCGACCAGGTCGTCGCCGCCCTTGGCGTACAGCGCCGGCACGCCGGCCTTGGCGAAGTTGAAGTGGTCGGAGCGGAAGTAGAAGCCGTCCTCCGGCGTCGCCTCGGCGTGCAGCGTACGGCCCTGGCCGTCGGCGACCGTCTTGAGGATGTCCTCCAGCTCCGAACTGCCGTAGCCGACCACGGTCATGTCGCGGGCGCGGCCGATCACCGGCATCGCGTCGAGGTTCACCACCGCCACCGTCTTGTTCAGCGGCACGGTCGGGTGGGCGACGTAGTACTTCGAGCCGAGCAGGCCGGACTCCTCCAGCGTCACCGCCAGGAACAGCAGCGAGCGGTCCGGCGGCGGCGTCTGCTTGCTGAAGGCCTCGGCGATCTCGAGGATGCCGGCCACGCCGGTGGCGTTGTCGACCGCGCCGTTGTAGATCTGGTCGCCGCCCGCGGGCGCGCCCTCGCCGTGGCCCTCGTGGCCGTGGTTGCCCAGGTGGTCCCAGTGCGCCATGTAGACGATCGCCTCGTCCGGGCGCTTGGCGCCGTCCAGGCGCGCGACCACGTTGCGCGAGGACTTCTCGCTGATCGTGCTCTTCAGGTCCACCGACAGCTTGGCCTGCAGCGGAATCGCCTTGAACCCGGGCTTGCCCGCGGCCTGGTACAGCGCGTCGAGGTCCTGGCCGAGGTCGGCCAGCAGCTTGCGCGCGACGTCGCCGGTGATCCAGCCCTGCACCGGCAGGCGCGGCTCCGGATCGTCCTTGGCCGGCAGGTCGAACTGGGCGCCCGACCACGAATTCTTGACCACGTCCCAACCGTAGGACGCGCCTTCGTTGTCGTGGATGATCAGCGCCGCGGCCGCGCCCTGGCGCGCCGCTTCCTCGAACTTGTAGGTCCAGCGGCCGTAGTAGGTCATGCGCCGGCCTTCGAACAGCCTGGCGTCCTGGTTGTGGAAGCCCGGGTCGTTGACGAACATCACCACCGTCTTGCCCTTGACGTCGACGCCGGCGTAATCGTTCCAGTGCTGCTCCGGCGCGTTGACGCCGTAGCCGACGAACACCAGCTCGCTGCCGTCGACCTTCACCTCCGGCTGGCCGGTGCGCGTGCCGACGACCATGTCGGTGCCGAACTTGAGCTCGCGCGGCTGGCCCTTGACGTCCAGCTTGAGCACGGTCGATTCGTCGGCGGTGGTCTCCACCATCGGCACGGTCTGGAAGTAGCTGTCGCCGTTGCCGGGTTTCAGGCCCATGCGCTGGAACTGCGCGGCGAGGTACTCGACGGTCTTTTCCTCGCCGGCGCTGCCGGGCGCGCGGCCCTCGAACGCGTCGGAGGCCAGCACCTTCACGTGCTGGGCGAAGTCGGCGGCGTTGATCGCCGGGGAGAACGCGTGATCGCCGGCGGCGGCCGTGGCGGACGGCGCCGGCGCGGCCGGGGCCTCGGCCTCGGGCTGTTGCTGGGAGCAGGCCGCGAGCGCGAAAGCGCCGAGCGCCGCGGCGGCGAGCAAGGGGTTGCGGGACATGGGACCTCCGGAATGGACCAGCCGCCGCGGCGCGCCAGCGCCGGGCGGAGTCCCATTCTAGGGAAAGCGGCGGCGCTGTCTGCCCGGAGGCGGCACGTGCGCGGCCGGCGCATGCAACGGGGGCCGGCGCCGGACGGGAGCGGCCGGGTGCCATCGGGACGGCGCCGCCGCCGCCGTCGCCGCGCAACCGGGACCTGCGATTTCGGCCATCGAACGCCGAAGACCCGGGGTGGAGCGCCCTTCGGCGGCCAGGACCCGCTCTCGCCGGAATCACGGACCAGCCGAGCCGACCGGAGAGGCCGGGCGCGCCGACGCCCGCGGCACGCACGCGCGGCTTACCATCGCCATGCCTGCCGCGCCGGGTGCGCCTGCGCCTGCCCTGCGCGAACGCATGCCGCCGGTGCCGGCCGGCGGCGTGCGCGGCATCGACGCCGCCTTACTGCGCCGGCGGCGTCGCGCCGCTGTAGCGGATCGCGGTGGCGCCGCTGATCGCGCCGGTGCGGGCGCTGTCGTGCACGTACAGCACGACCTTGCGCTCGAACACCAGCGGCCCCTCGACCACCGCGTTCGGGCCGATGATCACCTTCGGATCGCGCTGCTTGGTCGAGAACCACGGCTTGTTCGGCTTGTGGTAGCGGATGCCGCCCTTCACGTGCGAGCCGACCCCGACCGTGGTGTCGCCGTTGACCGTCTCCAGGCCGCCGTCCACGTCGGTGTCGACCAGGCCGATGGCGCCGTTGACGGTCTCGATGTCGCCGCGCACCTGGCCGCCGCGGTCGACGAACACGCCGCCGTTCACGGTCTCGATGCCGCCGGCCAGACGCACGTTGCGGCCGATGCGCACGCCGCCGTTGACCGTGGACAGCTCGCCGGCCTGGACGTCGTCGCCGACCTCGATGCTGCCGTTGACGGTCTCGGCGTCGCCGACCCGGGCACGCGCGTCGATGCGGATGCCGCCGTTGACGGTCTGCAGGTCGCCGGCCTGCTGGCCGGCATCGATGGAGATGCTGCCGTTGACCTTGTCGATGTCCTGCGCGAACGCGCCCGGCGCGGTGGCGAGCAGGAGGGAGAGGGCGAGAGCGGTGAGGCGCATGGTTGGGTTTCCCGTTGGCGGTGTCGAACGTTCGATGCGGGCGGTGCCCGCCGAGTTTAAGCGCGGATTCACCGGCCGGCGGCGGCCGGGGGCCGGCCCCGCGCGCGGCCGCGCGGCGCGCGAACGGGCGCCGCGCCGCTTCGCTAGAATCCAGGCCCAGGCGGCCGCATTCGCCTGCCCCAAGTCACCCCCACCTCCTGCCTACCGGACACCGCCGTGCCAGCTCCGAACGTGCGCCCCAAACCCGTGGTCCTGCTGATCCTCGACGGTTGGGGGCATCGCGAAGACCCGGCCGACAACGCCCTCGCGCAGGCCCGCCTGCCGCACTGGCGCGCCCTGCTGGCGCAGTGCCCGCATACCCTGATCCACACCGAGGGCCGCCACGTCGGCCTGCCGGACGGGCAGATGGGCAATTCCGAGGTCGGCCACATGAATCTCGGCGCCGGCCGCATCGTCTACCAGGACCTGACCCGGATCGACGCGGCGATCGAGGACGGCAGCTTCTTCGGCAACGCCGAGCTGGGCGCGGCCTGCGCCGCGGTCGCGCGCAACGGCGGCACCCTGCACGTGATGGGGCTGCTCTCGCCGGGCGGCGTGCACAGCCACGAGGCGCATCTCTTCGCGATGCTGGAACTGGCCTCGAAGGCCGGCGTCGGCAAGGTCGCGGTGCATGCCTTCCTCGATGGCCGCGACACCCCGCCGCGCTCGGCCGAGACGAGCCTGCGCAAGCTGCAGGACGTCTGCAGCAAGCTCGGCAACGCGCGCATCGCGACCGTCGGCGGCCGCTACTACGCGATGGACCGCGACAAGCGCTGGGAACGCGTGCGCCGTGCCTGGGACGCGATCGTGGAAGCGCGCAGCGGGCAGGTCGCCGCCGGGGCGGTCGAGGCGCTGCTGCAGGCCTACGAGCGCGGCGAGAACGACGAGTTCGTCGCGCCGACCGTGCTCGCCGGGCACACGCCGATGGCGGACGGCGACGCGGTGGTGTTCATGAACTTCCGCGCCGACCGCGCGCGCCAGCTGACCGCGGCGTTCGTCGCCCCGGACTTCGCCGGCTTCGAGGCGCGCCGTCCGGCGCTGTCGCGCTTCGTCTGCCTGACCGAGTACGACGCCAAGCTGCCGGCGCCGGTGGCGTTCGGCCCGGACGACCTGCGCAACACCCTGGGCGAGGTGCTGGCGGCCAACGGCCTGACCCAGCTGCGCATCGCCGAGACCGAGAAGTACGCGCACGTCACCTTCTTCTTCAGCGGCGGCCGCGAGGAGCCGTACCCGGGCGAGACCCGCATCCTGGTGCCGAGCCCGAAGGTCGCCACCTACGACCTGCAGCCGGAGATGAGCTGCCCCGAGGTGACCGAGAAGCTGGTGGCGGCGATCCGCTCCGGCGAGTTCGACGTCGCGGTGTGCAACATCGCCAACCCGGACATGGTCGGCCACACCGGCATCATCGAGGCGGCGGTGCGGGCCGCCGAGGCCGTCGACACCGCGATCGGCGCGATCGCCCAGGCGGTGCGCGAGACCGGCGGCGCGCTGCTGGTCACCGCCGACCACGGCAACCTCGAGATGATGCGCGACCCGGAGACCGGCCAGCCGCACACCGCGCACACCGTCGGCCCGGTGCCGCTGGTCTACTGCGGCCCGCGCCCGGCCGCGCTGCGCGCCGGCGGCGCGCTGCGCGACGTGGCGCCGACCATGCTCGACCTGCTCGGGCTGCCCAAGCCGGCGGAAATGAGCGGCTCCAGCCTGCTGGTCGCGCCGGAGAACTGATGCGCCGCGCGCTCGCGCTGCCGATCGCGACCGTCCTGGTCGTGCTGTCGTTCGGGCCGCCGTCGCCGGCGGCGGCGCAGAACAGCCGCGAGGCCGAGCGCAAGCTGGAGAAGATCCGCAGCGAGCTGAAGGCGGTCGCGTCCGAGCGGCGCAAGCTGGAAAGCCAGCGCGGCAGCGCGGCGAAGGAGCTGCGCGAGGCCGACGAGCAGGTCGGCGCGACCGGCCGGCGCCTGCGCGAACTGGAGACCCGGCTGGCCCGGGAGCAGGCGGCGCTGGGCGAACTGCAGCGCCAGCGCAGCGCGCTGCAGGACGCGCTCGCGGGGCAGCGCCGCGCGCTGGCGGAGCTGCTGCGCGCCGCCGACCGGCAGGGCCAGGACGCGCCGTTGAAGCTGCTGCTGGCGCAGGACAGCGTCGCCGACGCCGGCCGCACCCTGGCCTACTACGGCTACCTGCAGCGCGACCGTGCGCGCCGCATCGCCGCGATGAACGCGCAGCTGCGCGAGCTCGAGGAGGTCGAGCAGGCGATCGCGCGGCGCCGCCGCGAGCTCGACGACACCCGCGCGCGCCAGCGCGAACAGCTGGCGCAGCTCGAGCGCGAGCGCCGCGAGCGCGCGGCGCTGGTCGCGCAGCTGGAACAGCGCTACCGCGACCGCGCCAGCCGCGAGCGCCAGCTCGGCCGCGACGCCAAGGGCCTGGAGCAACTGCTGAAGAAGCTGCGCGCCGCCGCCGCGCGCGCCGAGGCGCAGCGCCGCGCCGCGGCCGAACGCGCCGCGCGCGAGCAGGCGCGCGGCGCGCCCAAGCGCAAGCCGGCGCAGGTCGCCAGCGCGCCGGCGCCGCAGGTCGGCGGGCTCGGCTGGCCGGTCTCGGGCGCGCTGCTGGCCGGCTACGGCGCGACCATGCCCGACGGCCGCAGCAGCGACGGCCTGCTGATCGCCGCGGCCGCCGGAGCGCCGGTCAAGGCGGTCGCCGACGGCACCGTGGTCTACGCCGAATGGATGACCGGCTACGGCCTGCTCGCGATCGTCGACCACGGCAACGGCTACATGAGCCTGTACGCGCACAACGACGCGCTGCTCAAGGACGTCGGCGCGACGGTCAAGCGCGGCGACACCCTGGCCACGGTCGGCAATTCCGGCGGCCAGGGCCGCCCCGCGCTGTACTTCGAGCTGCGCCGCAACGGCGCGCCGGTGAATCCGGCGACCTGGCTGCGGCGTTGAGTGCCGCTGCGCCCGGCAAGGCCACGCGTTCGGCGCCGCCTCGCGCGGGTTGCGTCTGCGAGGGCGTGGCGAGCGGGGGAGCGCCGAGCGCAGGGCGGCGGCGACGCACGCGGCACCCGGCGCGAATCCGGCCCGCTCCTGCCGTTGGCGTGGCCGGGCCGCGGGCGAACTCGACCGTGTCGCAATCGCTGCGTGTTTCGCGGCCGTTCACCGCACGGCCGCCGCGTTAACCGAACGCTACCGCGGCCGGCGCCGAACATGCCCATAATCGGCGCATGCGCCGGCGCGCGCCGGCTGCCTTTCGCCACGGAGTTCTCCCCATGTCCCTGCGTCGCCTGTTGCCGCTCGCCCTGGTCCTGCTCGCTGCGTCCGCGCCGGCGCAGGAGGCGGAGCCGGACGTCGCGCCGATCGAGGCGCCGGACAGCGAGGCCGATTCCAAGGTGCCGCTGGGCGAGATCCGCCGCTACGTCGCGGTCTACAACGCGGTCAAGCAGGCCTATGTCGAGCCGATCGACGACCGCAAGCTGATGCACTCGGCGATCCGCGGCCTGCTGTTCGACCTGGACCCGCACAGCGTGTACCTGGACCGCGACGACGCCGCCAGCTTCGAGGAGCAATCGCGCGGCGCCTACGACGGCGTCGGCGTGGAGTTGCTGCGCCAGCCCGACGGCAGCCTGCGGGTGATCGCGCCGATCGACGACACCCCGGCCGCGCGCGCCGGCATCAGGTCCGGCGACGTGATCACCGCGATCGACGGCAAGCCGTTCAAGCCCGACGAGGGCGACAGCTCCGGTCCGCTGCGCGGGCCGCCGGGCAGCAAGGTGGTCCTGACCATCGTCCGCGAAGGCCGCGACAAGCCGTTCGACGTGACCCTGACGCGCGAGACGATCCGCGTGGCCAGCGTGCGCAGCCGCATGCTCGAGCCGGGCTACGGCTACGTGCGCGTGAGCGCGTTCCAGGCCGACACCGCGGCCGACTTCGCGGCGCAGGTGGACCGGCTCGAGGCGCAGGCCGGCGGCAGGCTGCGCGGGCTGGTGATCGACCTGCGCAGCAACCCGGGCGGGCTGCTGACCGCGGCGGTGCAGATCGCGGACGACCTGCTCGAGTCGGGCAGGATCGTCAGCACCCGCGGCCGCATCGCGATCAGCGACGCCGAGTTCTCCGCCACCCCGGGCGACCGCCTGGCCGGCGCGCCGGTGGTGGTGCTGGTCGACGCCGGTTCGGCCAGCGCCTCGGAAGTGCTGGCCGGCGCGCTGCGCGACAACGGCCGCGCCCGCATCGTCGGCAGCCGCACCTTCGGCAAGGGCTCGGTGCAGACGGTGCTGCCGCTGGACAACGGCGATTCGGTCAAGCTGACCACCGCGCGCTATTACACCCCCAGCGGCAAGTCGATCCAGGCCTTGGGCATCACCCCCGACGTGGTCCTGCATGCGGAGAAGAGCGACGAGCGCATCCGCAACTACAGCGAGGCCAGCCTGCCGGGACACCTGCGCGGCGACGGCGAGACCGAAGGCAGCGGCGCCGGCGAGGTGCTGGACGGCGACGCGCCGATCGCGGCGGCGCTGGGCGAGCTGAAGAAGCAGGTCGCCGCCGCGGCGGCGCCGGCGAAGCGCGGCTGAGCGTCCTTTCTTCCCGCGCAAGAGGGTGCCCGCCGAACCCGGACGCAGGCAGGCGGCCCCTCGCCGGTACGCGCGGGCGCTCGCCCCGCCGGCGCTGGCGCGGGCCCCACGCAGGTTCCCCGCGTACGCTCCCCGCCTGGCGACCGAACCGCGCGGGGCGCGGGCGCTCGGCGCATCGCGGCGCGAAGCCGGCCGCGGCAGGGCGGCACGCGGGCACGCGCCGCCGCCGCGCAAGACGCGAGGCGGGGATGCTCGCGCGACGCCGTGGAACGGCGCCGGGTCAGCGCGGCTTGGCGGGCAACGGGAACGGGGTCACCACCTTCTCGCCGGTGGCGGCGTCGCGGATCACCGACTGGCCTTTGCGCTCGACCTCCTCGACCCGGACGATGCTCTGCATCGGCAGGTGCAGGGTGCGGGTGTTGCCGAACTCGTCGCGCAGGCGTTCCTCGGTGGGGTCGATCACCACGCCGTCGTGCAGGTCGAACACCAGCTCGCCCACTTCGACGAAGCCCCACAGCGCGCCGCTGGCGACGTGGCGGGCGTACAACTCGTAGACCTTGCCGGTGTTGAGGAAGGTGACTTTGTAGAGCGTCTTGGCCATGGCAGCCGGATCGGGAATCGGGAAGGGACTCGTCGGAGCGAAAGCCGCCGTTCTGCCGGGAACGATGGGGGCGGCGCCGCGGTTCCTCAATAGCCGCGCCGGCGGCGCAGGCGCCGGGCGATGCCGGCGCGGGCGATCAGCGCGAACGCGCCGCCGAAGGCGAACCCGGCCAGGTGCGCCGACCAGGCCACCGCGCCGAACGCCGGGCCGATGAAGGTGAACACCAGTTGCAGCAGCGCCCAGACGCCGATCAGCAACGGCGCCGGCACCTTCACGAACTGCAGGAACAGGCCCAGCGGCACCACCACGCCCAGCTTGGCGCCCGGGAACAGCGCCAGGTAGGCGCCGATCAGCGCCGAGACCGCGCCGCTGGCGCCGATGATCAGCCGGTCCGGCGTGCCGATCGCGATCGCCGCGGCCAGGTTCGCCACCGCGCCGCCCAGCAGGAACAGGCCGAGCAGCCGCCACGGCCCCATCGCCCGCTCGGCCGGGAGGCCGAAGATCAGCAGGAACACCAGGTTGCCCAGCAGGTGCGCCCAGTCGGCGTGCAGGAACAGCGCGCTGAACAACCGCAGCATGCTGCCGTCGCGCAGTTGCCGCAGCCAGTCGTGCGGCTCGGTCAACCCGCCCGACAGCGCGCCCCAGTCCAAGGCCAGGCGCCGCTGCTCGGTCTCGGGCAGCAGTTCCATCGCGATGAAGCACAGCCACAGCGCCGCGAACAGCAGGGGGGTGGCCCAGCGCGGCCGCGGCCGCTCGCGCGAGGGGATGGCGACGAACATCGGCGTCAGCGTGGGCGGGGCCGGGCGGCGCCGGCAGGAGGGCGGGGAAAGCGCATGCGGGCGGTGGCGTCCTGTGCCGGAGGTCTTGTTAGCACCGGGTTAACGGCCGCGCTATAGTGCATACGGCGTCGTACGTCGGGAGGGGTTTCCGGCGCGCACTGGCGTCCGGGCGGCCGGGCCCCAGGCAAGACGGCCGCGGAAGACGAAAATACTCCAACGGAGATACTACGCATGCAACGAGTTTCCCGCTTCACCCGCCTGTCGGCCCTGACCCTGGGCATCGCCGGCGCGCTTTCGCTCGGCCAGGCCCACGCCTCGGGCTTCCAGATCAAGGAAAACAGCGTCAAGGCCCAGGGCCGCTCCTACGCCGGTTCGGCCGCGGTCGCGGGCGACGCCTCGGTGGTGTCCAACAACCCGGCGCTGATGACCCGGTTCGAAGGCACCACGGTCCAGGCCGACGTCACCGCGATCGACCTGGGCTTCAAGTTCGAGGGTTCGGGCACCGACGCGCTGGGCCAGCCGCTCAGCGGCGGCACCGGCGGCGACGCGGGCGACCTGATCCCGGTGCCGGCGCTGTCGGTCGTGCACAAGCTCGACAACGGCCTGGCGCTGGGCGCGATGGTCAGCGCGCCGTTCGGCCTGAAGACCGAATACGAAGGCCCGTGGGCCGGCCGCTACTGGGCCGACACCTCGGACCTGAAGACCGTCGACCTGACCTTGTCGATGGCATACGAAGTCGTGCCGGACCGCTTCTCGTTCGGCCTGGGCGTGATCTACGAGCGCGCCGACGTGACCCTGTCGCGCTACGTCGACTTCGGCACCCTGCTGTTCGCCAATCCGGCGACCCGCCCGCTGCCGTTCGCGCGGCCGCAGGCCGCCGACGGCCATGCCGAGGTGGAGGGCGACAGCACCGGCTGGGGCTGGCTGGTCGGCTTCAACCTGCGCCCGACCGACAAGCTGTCGATCGGCTTCTCGCATCGCTCGGAGATCGACCACGAGATCGAGGGCGACGTCACCTGGACGGTGCCGGCGAACGTCCGCGCCGTGCTCAACGCCAACCCGACCACGGCCCCGCTGTTCGTGAACGGCGCCGCGGGTGCCGACCTGACCACGCCGTCGGTCACCACCCTGAGCGTGGCGTACCAGTTCACCGACCGCTTCGCGATGATGGCCGACTGGTCGCGCACCGACTGGACGTCGCTGCGCGAGGTCAACATCGACTTCGCCAATCCGGACCCGAACTCGATCGAAGAGTTCGACTGGAAGGAGACCAACTTCTCCTCGATCGGCGCCGAGTACAAGCTCAACGAGGCCTGGACCCTGCGCGGCGGCTACGCCTACGACGAAACCCCGACCCACATCGCCACCCGCACCCCGCGCCTGCCCGACGAGGACCGGCAGTGGCTGTCGGTCGGCGCGAGCTGGCAGGCCACGCCGAACCTCGAGCTGAACTTCGCCTACACCTACCTCAAGGCGGATACGCCGCAGGTCAACCTCGCCGATGCCCAGGGCCATCGCCTGGTCGGCGAGTACGACGCGTCGATCAACCTGTACGGCGTCTCCGCGCAGTACAAGTTCTGATCGCCGCCCGCGGCGCAACGAGAAAGCCCCGCCCGCGCGGGGCTTTCTTTTTTCCGCCCGCTCTCGCGGGCGGAGGGATGCGGCAGGCGAGGGCGGGCCGACCGTCGGCCGGCCCGCCTCAGTCGCCCAGCGTCAGCAGCGAGGCGTTGCCGCCGGCCGCGGTGGTGTTGACGGTGATCGTCTTCTCGGTGGCGAAGCGCGGCAGGTAGTGCGGGCCGCCGGCCTTGGGGCCGGTGCCGGACAGGTTCTGGCCGCCGAACGGCTGCACGCCGACGACCGCGCCGATCTGGTTGCGGTTGACGTAGCAGTTGCCGACCTTGATCCGCGCGGCGATCTTCTCGATCGTGGCGTCGATGCGCGAGTGGATGCCGAGGGTGAGGCCGTAGCCGGTGGCGTTGATCGCCTCGATCACCTCGTCCAGCCGGTCCGCCTTCCAGCGGATCACGTGCAGCACCGGGCCGAAGACCTCCTTGTGCAGCTGCTCCAGCGACCGGATCTCGTAGGCCCGCGGGGCGAAGAAGCTGCCGTGCGCGGCCGCCCCGCCGAGCGCGACCTCGGCGATCTTGCGCGCCTCGCGGTCCATGCGCGCGGCGTGCTCCTGCAGCATCTTCAGCGCGTCGTCGTCGATCACCGGGCCGACGTCGGTGGACAGCAGGCCCGGGTCGCCGACCGCGAGCTCGGCCATCGCGCCGGCGAGCATGCCGATCACCTTGTCGGCGATGTCCTCCTGCACGAACAGCACGCGCGCGGCCGAGCAGCGCTGGCCGGCCGAGGTGAAGGCCGAGGCGATCGCGTCCTTGACCAGCTGCTCGGGCAGCGCCGAGGAATCGGCGATCAGCGCGTTCTGCCCGCCGGTCTCGGCGATCAGCACCGCGATCGGGGCGTTGTCGCGCGCGGCCAGCGCGCGGTTGATCGCGCGCGCGGTGTCGGTGGAGCCGGTGAAGGCCACGCCCGCCACGCGCGGGTCGCGGGTCAGCGCCGCGCCGACGGTGGCGCCGTCGCCCGGCAGGAACTGCAGCACCGCCTCGGGCACGCCGGCCTCGTGCAGCAGCTTGACCGCGTAATAACCGATCAGGTTGGTCTGCTCGGCCGGCTTGGCGATCACGCTGTTGCCGGCCGCCAGCGCCGCCGAGACCTGGCCCAGGAAGATCGCCAGCGGGAAGTTCCACGGCGAGATGCAGACGAACACGCCGCGGCCGGACAGCTGCAGCGTGTTGCTCTCGCCGGTCGGGCCCGGCAGCGGCTCGGGCGCGAACAGCTTGCGCGCCTGGCCGGCGTAATAGCGCAGGAAGTCGACCGCCTCGCGCACTTCGGCGACGCCGTCGGGGATGGTCTTGCCGGCTTCCTTCGCGCACAGCGCGAGGTACTGCGGCATGCGCTGCTCGAGCAGGTCGGCGGCGTGCTCCAGGATCGCCGCGCGGCTCGCGGCCGGGGTCAGGTTCCAGGCGTCGTGCGCGGCGACCGCGTTCCTCAGCGCCAGCTCCACGGTGGCCGCGTCGGCCGCCTGCCATTGGCCGACGGTCTCGCGCCGGTCGGCCGGGTTGGTCACGGCGATCGCCGGTCCGGCGACCTGCGCGCCCGGCACCAGCGGCGCGGCGCGCCAGTCGCCGCGCACCGCGGCGTTGACCTGCTCGGCGAGCGAGCGCAGTTGATCGTCGTTGGCGAGGTTGATGCCCATGGAGTTGGTCCTGTCGAGGCCGAAGCTGCGGTACAGGTCGACCGGCAGCGGAATGCGCGGATGCGGGATGGATTCGAACGCCGACACGGTCTCGACCGGGTCGCGGACGAGGTCGTCGATGGCGATCGACTCGTCGGTGATGCGGTTGACGAAGCTGGAGTTGGCGCCGTTCTCGAGCAGGCGCCGCACCAGGTACGGCAGCAGGTCCTCGTGGCTGCCGACCGGCGCGTACACCCGGCAGGGCACGTTCAGGCGCTCGGCGGGGATCACCTCGGCGTAGAGGTCGTCGCCCATGCCGTGCAGCTTCTGGAACTCGAAATGCCGCTCCCGGCCCAGCGCCTTGGCGCGATGCCAGATCGCGGCGATGGTGTGGGCGTTGTGGGTGGCGAACATCGGGTAGATCGCGTCGGCCGCCTCGAGCATGCGCCGCGCGTTGGCCAGGTACGACACGTCGGTGTTCGGCTTGCGGGTGAACACCGGGTAGCCCGGCTGGCCGTCGACCTGGGCGCGCTTGATCTCGCTGTCCCAGTACGCGCCCTTGACCAGGCGCACCGGGATGCGGCGGCGGTGGCGGCGGGCGAGGTCGGCGACGAAGGCGATCGCTTCCGGCGCGCGCTTCTGGTAGGCCTGGACCGCCAGGCCGTAGCCTTCCCAGCCCTCCAGCGAGGCGTCGGCGTAGGCGGCGGCGATCACGTCCAGCGACAGCTCCAGCCGGTCGGCCTCCTCGGCGTCGACGGTGAAGCCGATGCCGTAGGACTTCGCCAGCTGCGCCAGCTCGAGCACGCGCGGGGTCAGCTCGGCCAGCACGCGGGCGCGCTTGGCGTGCTCGTAGCGCGGATGCAGCGCCGACAGCTTGACCGAGATCGACGGCGCGGCGAACACGTCAGGCTGGCCGCGGTCGCCGGAAGATCGGACGCTCTTGCCGATCGCGTGGATCGCCAGGCGATAGGCCTGCAGGTAGCGCTCGGCGTCGCGCGCGGTCAGCGCGGCCTCGCCGAGCATGTCGAACGAATAGCGGTAGGCGGCGTTGGCGCCCTTGCGCGAGCGCGCCAGCGCCTCCTCGATGGTGCGGCCCATCACGAATTGGTGGCCCATGATCTTCATCGCCTGGCGCACCGCCAGGCGGATCACCGGCTCGCCGACCCGGCCGAGCAGGCGCTTGAACGCGCCGTGCACGTCGCGCTTGGTCTCGTCCGCCAGGTCGACCAGGTGGCCGGTCAGCATCAGGCCCCAGGTGGAGGCGTTGACCAGGATCGAGTCGGACTGGCCGAGGTGGCGCTTCCAGTCGGCCTCGCCGAGCTTGTCGCGGATCAGCTTGTCGGCGGTGTCCTCGTCGGGGATGCGCAGCAGCGCCTCGGCCACGCACATCAGCAGCACGCCCTCCTCGCTGCCGAGGTCGTACTGGCGCATGAAGGCCTCGATCGCGCCTTGGTTCTCGGCGCGGGCGCGGACCCGCTGCACCAGGTCGGCGGCGGTGGCCTGGACCGCGGCGCGCTCGGCCGCGGGCAGGCGCGCCTGGTCGAGCAGGTGGCGGACGTGGGCGGCTTCGTCGCGCACCCAGCCGGCGGTGATCGCGGCGCGCGGGCCGCCGGGCGGCGGCGGGAGTTCGGGGTCGATCAGGCGACGCGGCGGCGGGCCGTCGCTGGCGACGGCGGGGGAAGCGGAACTGGTCATGGGGCCCGAAAGGCTGCCTGGGAAAGCCGCCTAGTTTAGAGGTTCGAACCGGCGCCGGCCGCGCGGGTGCCGGCGAGGCGCGCATCGGCGCGCCGCCGCACGCATGCGGCGCGGCGAAAGCGCCGATCGCGCAAAGCGGCGCCGCGCGCGGGTTGCCGCGGGTCGGGGGCGCCAGTACCATTTCGCGGTTATCCAGCGCTCACGGGCGGCGACGCCCGGCGTGATGGGCCCCCCACACCGGGTGCCAGGGGCTCGCCAGCCACCGCTTCCCGCACGGTCCCCGCGCGCTGCGCGGCCGGTGCCGGGGAGGGCAGCCCGCGGAGCACGATGCAACCTTCGTTTCCAGAGATTTTCGGGGCTCGAACAAGATGAAAGCCGGTCGTTTCAAGCAGTGGGCAGCGGGCATCGCCGCGGCGGCGGTGCCGGTCCTCGCGTTCGCGCAGGCGGCCGATCCCAAGCCGTGGCAGCTGAACATGGGCCAGGGCGTCACCGTGCAGTCGGCCAACGCCTACGGCGCCCACATGTTCGCCCTGTGGGTCTGCGTGGGCATCGGCCTGCTGGTGTTCGCGGCGATGGGCTATGCGATGTTCAAGTTCCGCAAGTCCAAGGGCGCGGTGCCGGACAAGGATTTCACCCACAGCACCCGCCTGGAGATCATCTGGACCGTGGTGCCGGTGGTGCTGCTGGTGCTGATGGCGTTCCCGGCCACCAGCAAGCTGATCCAGATGTACGACACCCGCAACGCCGAGATGACGGTCAAGGTCACCGGCTTCCAGTGGATGTGGAAGTACGAGTACCTGGGCGAGAACGTCGGCTTCACCAGCCGCCTGGACCGCAAGAGCGAGGCGCTGCGCCAGAGCGGCAAGGTGGTCAGCGGGCAGGACCACGAGCACTACCTGCTCGACGTCGACAACGTGCTGGTGCTGCCGACCGACACCAAGATCCGCTTCGTGATCACCGCCGACGACGTGATCCACGCCTGGTGGGTGCCGGCGCTGGGCTGGAAGCAGGACGCGATCCCCGGGCTGGTCAACGAGGCCTGGACCGAGATCAAGCGGCCGGGCGTGTACCGCGGCCAGTGCGCCGAGCTGTGCGGCAAGGACCACGGCTTCATGCCGATCGTGGTCAAGGCCGTGCCGAAGGCCGAGTTCGCCCAGTGGCTGGCGGCGCAGAAGGCCAGGAACGCGCCGAACCCGGCGCCCGCGCCGGCGCAGCCCGCCGCCCCCGCCGAAGCCGCGCCGGCCGAAGGCGCCGCTTCGAACACCGCCGAAGCCCCGACCGCCGTCGCGGTCGCCGGCTGATCGTCCCGCATTACCCGAGGTAACAGGCACATGGCCGTCACCCACGTTGATCACCACCACGACGAGCACGCCCACAAGCAGGGCTTCGTCGAGCGTTGGTTCTTCTCGACCAACCACAAGGACATCGGCACGCTCTATCTGGGCTTCAGCTTCCTGATGTTCATCGTCGGCGCGGCGATGAGCGTGGTGATCCGCGCCGAGCTGGCGACGCCGGGCCTGCAGCTGGTCGAGCCGATGTTCTTCAACCAGATGACCACCATGCACGCGCTGGTGATGATCTTCGGCGGCGTGATGCCGGCCTTCGTCGGCCTGGCCAACTGGATGATCCCGCTGCAGATCGGCGCGCCGGACATGGCGCTGCCGCGCATGAACAACTGGTCGTTCTGGATCCTGCCGTTCGCCTTCACCCTGCTGTTGCTGACCCTGTTCCTGCCGGGCGGCGGCCCCGCCGGCGGCTGGACCCTGTACCCGCCGCTGTCGCTGCAGGGCGGCGCCAACGTGGCGTTCTCGATCTTCGCGATCCACATGATGGGCATCAGCTCGATCATGGGCGCGATCAACGTCATCGCCACCATCCTCAACATGCGCGCGCCGGGCGTGGACCTGCTGAAGATGCCGATCTTCTGCTGGACCTGGCTGATCACCGCGTTCCTGCTGATCGCGGTGATGCCGGTGCTGGCCGGCGCGGTGACCATGCTGCTGACCGACAAGTTCTTCGCCACCAGCTTCTTCAACGCGGCCGGCGGCGGCGACCCGGTGATGTACCAGCACATCTTCTGGTTCTTCGGCCACCCCGAGGTCTACATCATGATCCTGCCGGCCTTCGGCGTGGTGTCGGAGATCATCCCGACCTTCAGCCGCAAGCCGCTGTTCGGCTACCAGGCGATGGTGTACGCGACCGCCTCGATCGCGTTCCTGTCGTTCATCGTCTGGGCGCACCACATGTTCACGGTCGGCATGCCGCTGGGCGGCGAGATCTACTTCATGTTCGCGACCATGCTGATCGCGGTGCCGACCGGGGTGAAGGTGTTCAACTGGGTCACCACGATGTGGCGCGGTTCGCTCACCTTCGAGGCGCCGATGCTGTGGGCGATCGCGTTCGTGATCCTGTTCACGATCGGCGGCTTCTCCGGCCTGATGCTGGCGATCGTGCCGGCCGACTTCCAGTACCACGACACCTACTTCGTGGTGGCGCACTTCCACTACGTGCTGGTGACCGGCGCGCTGTTCGCGCTGATCGCGGCGGTGTACTACTGGTGGCCGAAGTGGACCGGCCGCATGTACAACGAGAAGCTGGCCAAGCTCCACTTCTGGTGGACGATGGTCTTCGTCAACCTGCTGTTCTTCCCGCAGCACTTCCTGGGCCTGGCCGGCATGCCGCGCCGCATCCCGGACTACAACGTGGTGTTCGCGGACTGGAACCTGGTCAGCTCGATCGGCGCGTTCGGCATGTTCGTCACGCCGTTCCTGATGGCCTTCATCCTGTGGCGCTCGCTGAAGGCCGGCGCGCCGGCCGAAGCGCGGGTCTGGGAAGGCGCGAAGGGCCTGGAGTGGACCGTGCCGAGCCCGGCGCCGCACCACACCTTCGCCACGCCGCCGGTCATCCGCGACGGCGACCTGGCGCACGGCGACGTCGCGCATTAGGTTGCGATCGACGAGACAAGAGCAGGAGAGTCTTCCGGCTTCGGACCGCTCGGGACCGCTGCCACAGCCGCCGCCCCCTGCGCGGGGCGACGGCCGCCCCCTTGACCCGAGGGGGCTCCAAGAAGCGACGCCGACCACGAAGCGGAGCACGACCATGAGCCAGCGACCCGACAACGCCGAGATCGCCGCCCGCCGCAAGGCGGCGCGCCGCACCGCGCTGTGGATCGCCGGCGTGGCGGTGTTGATCTACGTCATGTTCATCCTCAGCGGGGTGGTCGGCCGATGAATGCGCCCGAGCCACGGCCCCCGCAGCAGCCGGCCGGCGCACGCCGCGGCGCCGGGCTGGGCAAGCTGGTGCTGGTGTCGGTGGGCGCGTTCGCGCTGACCTTCAGCCTGGTGCCGCTGTACCGCATCGCCTGCGAGAAGGTGTTCGGCATCCGCCTGGAGCGGGGCGCCGCGCCGTCGGGCGAGGCGCAGGCCGCCGCGCCGGCGGCCAAGCGGGTGGTCACGGTGCAGTTCGACGGCGGGGTCAACTCCAAGCTGCCCTGGGAGTTCTGGCCCAACCGCACCAGCATGCAGGTGGTGCCGGGCGAGCCGTACGAGACCACCTACCACGCCCGCAACATCGCCGACCGCCCGATCGTCGGCAGCGCGGTGCCCTCGGTGGCGCCGGCGCGCGCGTCCGGCTACTTCAGCAAGACCGAGTGCTTCTGCTTCACCGCCCAGACCCTGCAGGCGGGCGAGACCCGCGACATGCCGGTGCGCTTCATCGTCGACCCGAACCTGCCGGCCGACGTGACCACCGTGACCCTGTCGTATACCTTCTTCAAGAACGACGCCCTCACCGCCCGCGCCGCCCAGGCCGCGCCCGGCTCGCCGCCGGCGGCGCCGTGAGGCCCACCCCTTCCAGGTAATCGCAGCACAACGGAACGCCGCCATGGCCCAAGCGCATACGCAAGACGCCAACATCTACTACGTGCCGCACAGCAGCCGCTGGCCGTTCCTCGGTTCGATCGCGCTGTTCACGACCATGATCGGCCTCGCCAGCTGGTTCAACGAGGCCGGCTGGGGCAAGCCGGTGTTCTTCTTCGGCATCGCGCTGATGGTCGGCGTGCTGTTCGGCTGGTTCGGCGACGTGGTGCGCGAGTCGGTGCGCGGCCTGTACAACCGCCAGGTCGACGTGTCGTTCCGGATGGGGATGATCTGGTTCATCTTCTCCGAGGTGATGTTCTTCGGCGCGTTCTTCGGCGCGCTGTTCTACGCCCGCCAGTACGCGCTGCCGTGGCTGGGCGGCGAGGGCGACGGCGTGCTCACCAACAGCCTGCTGTGGCCCGGCTACAGCGCGTCCTGGCCGAGCAACGGCCCCGGCGCGATCGGCGGCACCTACCAGACCATTCCCGCCTGGGGCCTGCCGCTGCTGAACACCCTGATCCTGCTGACCTCGGGCGTGACGATCACCGTCGCCCACCACGCGCTCAAGGCCGGCCAGCGCGGCAAGCTGCTGCTGTTCCTCGGCCTGACCGTGCTGCTGGGCTGCGTGTTCCTCGGGTTCCAGGCCGAGGAGTACATCCACGCCTACACCGAGCTCAACCTCACCCTGGGTTCGGGCATCTACGGCTCCACCTTCTTCATGCTGACCGGCTTCCACGGCGCGCACGTCACCCTGGGCACGATCATGCTCGCGGTGATCTGGTTCCGCTGCCTCAAGGGCCACTTCAGCAAGGACAACCACTTCGCGTTCGAGGCGGTGGCCTGGTACTGGCACTTCGTCGACGTGGTCTGGCTGGGCCTGTTCCTGTTCGTCTACGTGCTGTAAGGCCGGAACGACGCGGCGCCGGCGCACGCCGGCGCCCGGAAGCGGAAAAGCGACGGCATGCCGTCGCTCTTTTGCTTTTGCGGGATGCGATCCGCGCGGGCGTGCGTCAGGGATTGCGGCCGACGCCGTGGAACTCGATCCAGCCCATGTAGTTGGCGAGCACCACCAGCAGGATCAACGCGACCGAGAAGGCGATGCGGCGGGTCAGCGCGTTCACCGTGCGCTTGCTCTCGCCCTTGTCGACCAGCATGTAGTACAGGCCGGCGCCCAGGTTCCAGAGAATGACGATCAGGAAGGCGATGATCAGCAGGGTTTTCAGCGAATCGTTCACGGCGGCCTCCGATCGGCGCCTGGGGCGAAACAGCGATTATCGCAGGCGGGAGCGCGGCGCGTCGTGAGCCGCGCGCGCACCCTCGCGGTCGGCTGGCTGCTGGCGCTGGCGGCATTCGCCGCGTTCGCCTCCCTGGGCCTGTGGCAGGCGCGGCGCGGGCAGCAGAAGCAGGCGATGCTCGACGCCGCGGCGCAGACGCTGCGCGAGCGCCGCGCGCGGCCGCTCGCCGCCGCCGCCGAGCCGCGGCGCGCGCGCGCCTACGACTGGGCCGAAGGCGCGGGCGAATTCGACCCGCGCGGCGCGCTGCTGCTGGACAACCAGCAGCGCGACGGCCGCGCCGGGGTGCAGGTCTACCGGCTGTTCCGGCCGGACGCCGGCGCGCCGCTGCTGGTCGACCTGGGCTGGCTGCCGCTGGACGGCGCGCGCCGCCTGCCGGCGGTGCCGCGGCCGGCCGGACCGCAGCGCCTGCGCGGGCTCCTGGCGCCGCCGCCGTCCACCGGGCTCGCGCTCGGCCCGGCGCTCGCGCGCGAAGGCGAGGCCTGGCTGATGACGCGCGTGGACATGGCGGCGATCGCGCAGGCGACGGGCCTCGAACGCATGCCGGCGCCGCGGGTGCTGCGCCTGGACCCGGGCCTGCCGCTGGGCTACGCGCGCGACCTGCGCCTGCTCGCCAACACCCTGCCGCCGGAACGGCACCGCGGCTACGCCGTGCAGTGGTTCGCGCTGGCGCTGACCGTGCTGGTCGTCGCGCTGGTGCTGAGCCTGCGCCGGCGGCGCGCCTGACGAGGACGACCCGATGAGCGACGACGCCACCCGCCTGCGCAACCGCAACCGCCTGCTGCTGATCGGCCTGTTCGCGCTGTTCTTCGGCAGCATGGCGCTGGCCGGCCTGCTGCGCTTCTCCGGCTGGCGGCCGGCCGGCATGAAGAACCACGGCGAACTGCTGGAGCCGCCCGGCGACCTGCGCCAGGTCACCCCGCAACTCGCCGACGGCGGCGATTACCGCTGGGAGCCGGCGGCGCGGCGCTGGCGCATCGCGGTGATGCCGCCGGCGGACTGCGGCGCCGCCTGCGCGGAACTGGCCCGCGAGCTCGACGTGGTCTGGCAGCTGTTCGGCAAGGACGCGGACGACGTGCACGTGCTGTGGATCTGCGGCGAGCCCGGTTGCCTGCCCCCGGCCGGCGCGCCGCGCCCCGGCAGCCTGCGCGTGCTGCGCCCGAGCGCGGCGCTGCGGGCCGGGCTGCCGCGCGCGGACGACCCGCGCGGCGTCCCGGCCTACGTGATCGATCCCTACGGCTTCGTCATACTGCGCTACCCTCCCGGCTTCGATCCGGCCGGCCTGCGCGCCGACGTGGCCAGGCTGCTGAAAGTGAAATGACCGCGCCCGCCGAACGCCGTCCGGAGAGCCGAACCGCATGACCCGAGCCGTTGCCTACCGACACTTCCACCGCATCGCCTGGCTGGCGGTGGCGCTTGCGCTCGGCGTGATCGTGTTCGGCGCGTTCGTGCGCCTGTCCAACGCCGGCCTGAGCTGCCCGGACTGGCCGACCTGCTACGGCCGCGCGACCTGGCCGACCGCCGCGCACCAGGTCGGCGACCACGCCGCCGTCGCGATCCGCCCGGTCGAGGTGCACAAGGCCTGGCGCGAGCAGTTCCATCGCATGATCGCCGGCCTGCTCGGCGTGCTGGTGCTGGCCCTGGCGCTGCTGGCCGCGCGCCGGCGCCGCTTCGGCATCGCCCGGATCCTCGCCGCGGCCGCGCTGGTGGCCGCGGCGATCCCGCTGTACATGCACGGCGAGCACGTCGCGGCCTCGGCGCTGGCGGTGCTCGGCGAGGCGATCCTGCTGTTCGCCGCGCTGCGCTGGAGCAACCTCGACCTGGCCCGGGTGGCGGCCCTGACCCTGGCGGTGATCGTGTTCCAGGCGCTGCTGGGCATGTGGACGGTGACCTGGCTGCTCAAGCCGATCGTGGTGATGGGCCATCTGCTCGGCGGCCTGCTGACGTTCTCGCTGCTGCTGTGGATGGCCTGGCGCGCGACCGACATCCCGATCCGCCTGGCGGAAGCGGCGGCGGTGCGGCGCGGCGTGATCGTCGCGCTGGTCCTGCTGGCGGTGCAGATCGCGCTCGGCGGCTGGGTCAGCGCCAACTACGCCGCGCTCGCCTGCGGCAACGACTTCCCGACCTGCGTCGGCCGCTGGTGGCCGCCGCACGACTTCCGCGAAGGCTTCGTGCTCTGGCGCGGCATCGGCGTCGACTACGAGGGCGGCATCCTCGACGGCGAGGCGCGCATCGCGATCCAGCTCGCGCACCGGATGATGGCGGTGGCGGTGTTCGTCTCCCTGCTGTGGCTGGCGGCGAAGCTGCTGCGCACGCCGGGCATGCGCGGCTGGGCCACGCTGCTGGGCGCGCTGGCGCTGGCCCAGGTCGGCCTCGGCATCGCCAACGTCAAGCTCGGCCTGCCGCTGGCGGTGGCGGTGCTGCACAACGCCGGCGCGGTGCTGCTGCTGTTCGTGCTGGTGTCGCTGCTGGCGCGGCTGCGTCCGCCGGAGCCGTGAGCGCCGCCATGTCCGCCGTCCGCCAGTACTGGGACCTGACCAAGCCGCGCGTGGTGGCGCTGATCGTGTTCACCGCGCTGGTCGGCATGTGCCTGGCGGTCGACGGCCTGCCCGACGCCGAACAGGCGCGGCGCGGCGCGCTCGGCCTGCTCGGCATCTGGCTGGCGGCCTCGAGCGCGGCGGCGATCAACCAGCTGCTGGACTCGCGCATCGACGCGAAGATGGCGCGCACCGCGTGGCGGCCGATCGTGTCCGGCCGGGTCACGCCGCTGCAGGCGCTGGTGTTCGCGCTGGTGCTGGCGGCGCTGTCGATGGCGGTGCTGTGGTTCGGCGTGAACGGAATCACCGCGGCGCTGACCTTCGCCTCGCTGATCGGCTACGCGGTGGTCTACACCGCCTTCCTCAAGCGCGCCACGCCGCAGAACATCGTGATCGGCGGCATCGCCGGCGCGGCGCCGCCGCTGCTGGGCTGGGCCGCGGTCACCGGCATGCGCGGCGAGTGGGACTGGGCGCACGCGCTGCTGCTGGTGCTGATCGTCTTCGTCTGGACGCCGCCGCACTTCTGGGCGCTGGCGATCTTCCGCCGCGCCGACTACGCGCGCGCGATGGTGCCGATGCTGCCGGTCACCCACGGCGTGGAGTACACGCGCTGGCAGATCCTGCTGTACACGGTGCTGCTGACGGCGGTCACCGTGCTGCCGCGGCTGGTGGAGATGAGCGGCGACTTCTACCTGATCGGCGCGCTGGTGCTGGACGCCGGCTTCCTGTGGTACGCGTGGAAGCTGCTGGACCCGCCGGACGAGTTCTTCGCGATGCGGGTGTTCAACTACTCGATCGTCTACCTGATGGCGCTGTTCGGCTTCCTGCTGCTCGACCACTGGCTGCTGCCGGTGCTCGGCCCGGCGCCGTTGCTGCCGTTGCGCGCGGTCGGCTGAGCGGGATCGCCGCGGACGACGGCCCGGGCGCAGTTCGCCGGCGCGATGCCCGGCGAGCGCTGCGGCCGGGCCCGCGGGCGCACGGCGCGCCGCGGCTCCGCCGGCCCCCCCCCCACCGCCGCTGCCCACGACGCCGGGATAGGCCGGGCCGCGCTAGTTCGCCGCGACCGCCGCGGCGGCGCCGCCGATCAGCACCTTGGCCGGCGGCAGGCGCGCCGGGTCGAGCTGCGCCGCGACCGTGGCGTCGCCCGGGTAGCGGGCGCCGTCGAATTCCAGCGCGACCACGCCGGCGGCGTCGTCGCCGCCCACGGTGACCAGCAGGTCGCCCCAGCCACCGTGGGCGTAGCCGCTCAGCGAGATCGGCGCCCGCGCGGACGCGGTTTCGCCGACCAGCCGGAACGCCTGCCCCTCGCCGCGGAACACCAGCAGGGTGCAGCCGTCGCGGGTGCACCAGTTCGGGTCGTCGAGCAGCAGCACCAGGTCGTCGCTGCCGTCGCGGTCGAGATCGGCGAAGGCGTCGCGGTAGCGCGGCGTTTCGGCGATCTGGCGCGCTTCGAGGAACGCCGCCAGCGCCGCCTGCGCCCGCACCTGCGGATCGGGCGGCGGCGGCACCACGGCTCGCGGGGTGTCGTCCGCGCGCGGCGGCTGGCAGCCGGCGCACAGCAGCAAGAGGCACAGACCGACGGCACGCACACGCATGGCCCTTCTCCTTGGCGACGGACGCGTCCGCCTAAGAGAACGCGTGCGGCGTGGAGATCAGGTCAAGGCGCGGCCGCGACCGCCAGCGGGGCCGTCCGCCGCAGGCGGGCGCTCCCGGCGGCGGGAAGCCCGCTGCGCGGCCGGCCCCGGCCTCAGTCCGCGCCGCCGATCAGGTGCTGCTGCCAGAACAGCATCGACGCCGCGGTGAAGTAGTCGGCGTTGCGCTTCTTGCGGAAGCCGTGGCCCTCGTCGTCGAACAGCAGGTACCAGACCGGCTGGCCGTTCGCACGCACCGCCTTCACGATCTGCTCGGCCTCGGTGTAGGGCACGCGCGGGTCGTTCTTGCCCTGGGCGACGAACAGCTTGGCGCGGATCCGGTCGGCGTGGTTCAGCGGCGAGATGCGCTCGAACACCTCGGCCATCTTCGGGTCGCGCTCGTCGCCGTACTCGGCGCGGCGCAGGTCGCGGCGGTAGCTCTCGGTGTTCTTGAGGAAGGTGCCGAAGTGGGAGATGCCGACCACGTCGACGCCGGCGCGGATGCGGTCGCTGTAGTGCATCAGCGAGGCCAGCACCATGTAGCCGCCGTAGCTGCCGCCGTACACGCCCACGCGCGCGGCGTCGAGCTCGCGCTGCTTGCCGATCCAGTCGAGCAGGGCGCCGATGTCCTTGACCGAGTCCTCGCGCTTCTCGGCGTTGTCCAGGCCCAGGTAGGTCTTGCCGTAACCGGCCGAGCCGCGCACGTTCGGCACCAGCACGGCCACGCCGAGCTCGTTGACCAGGAACTGCACGGTCGGGTTGAAGGTCGGCAGCGATTGGCTCTCCGGGCCGCCGTGGATGTTGATCAGCACCGGCAGCTTGCCCCGTGCCGGCGCCTTGGCCGGGCGGTAGTAGAACGCCGGGATCATGCGCGGCTTGCCGTCGACCCGGTCGAAGGTCGGGTAGTGGATCAGCGTCGGCGCGACGAATCCGGCCGGGTCGAGCCCGCCGACCTCGCTGCGGGTCCAGCGCGCCAGCGACCGGGTGGCCAGGTCGATGACGTAGACGTCGCTGGGGGAGGTCGCCGAGTTCAGGGTGACCGCCAGGCGCTTGCCGTCCGGGGAGAAGCCCAGCCCGGCCACCACGCCGACCGGCAGCTCCGGCAGCGCGACCGGCGCGTGGTCCGGCAGCGAAAGCACGTGCAGCTTGTAGATGCCGTCCTCGTTGGTGGTGTAGGCGAGGTAGCGGCCGTTGTCGCTGATGTCCAGGTCCTCCACGTCCCACGGCGTGGACGCGGTCAGCACCACCGGCTTGCCGGCGGCCGGGTCGTGGTGGCGCAGGGTGCGGAACTCCTGCGGCTTGCCGTCGACCGGCTCGTCGGAGACGTAGTACACCGCGCGCCCGTCCGGGGCGAAGCGGAAGGCGGCGAACGAGGCCTTGCCGCCCTCGACCGGGAACATCGTCAGCCGGCCGCTGTCGAGGTCGACCACGCCCGGGTACGACTCGCTGGCCGAGACGTAGCGCATCACCAGCAGGCGCTTGCCGTCCGGCGAGAAGTCCTGCGCCGACCATTGCCCGCCCTCGGTCACCAGCGGCCGCGCCTGGCGCGTGGCGAAGTCCATCAGCCACACGTCGGTGTCCTGGCCGTTGCGCGCGGTGCTGCTCCAGGCGAAGCGCTTGCCGTCGCGCGAGAACAGCGGGCCCTGGTTGCGCGCCTTGCCGTCGGTGAGCAGGGTCGTGGCGCGGGTCTCCAGGTCGAACCAGTGCAGCTGCCAGAACTCGTTGCCGCCCACGTCCTTGCCGAACACGAAGCCGTCCAGGCCGGAGCCGGCCGGCGCGGTCTCGATCGCGGCCAGCGGCTCGGGGTAGAAGGTCAGCTGCTCGCGCATGCCCAGCGGCTGGCAGACGCGGTGCGCCTGCGCGGTCTCGGCGAAGCGGGTGCTGACCAGCAGGCAGCCGTCGCCGGTCCAGCCGGCGAAGCTCGCGCCGCGGGTGTTCTGGTAGCGGTCGAGCCGCTCCAGCAGTTCCGGCGGGATCGGCGGGATGTTCTCGCTGGTGCGGTTGCCGACCACCTCGCGCTGCGGCGTCGGCGCCTCCCGGGCGAGCGCCGGCGCGGA
Organism: Vulcaniibacterium tengchongense; assembly: GCF_003814555.1. Lineage (GTDB taxonomy): Bacteria > Pseudomonadota > Gammaproteobacteria > Xanthomonadales > Xanthomonadaceae > Vulcaniibacterium > Vulcaniibacterium tengchongense. The sequence continues at coordinate 274,209 of NZ_RKQN01000004.1, read as the reverse complement.
GGCGAAGGCGAGGGCGGCGAACAGGACGGCGTGACGCAAGCGCATGGCGGCTCTCTTCCCCAAGTGCGGAATGCCCGAGCTTAGCGCGGGCGCCCAGGCCCGCTGCCGGGCCGGAAGTCACGGGCGGGGTTCCGGGGCGCGCCGCGGGGCTGCCGCCGCCGGGTGACGTGCCGGGGTGCGCTTCGGCGGGATCCACGGCATTGCCGGAGGCTTGCCCTCACCCCGGCCTTCCCGCGCAAGCGGGAGAGGGAAGCGCGCGCGCTTTCAGGTGCGCGCGGGCCCCTCCGCACCCGTCGGAACCCGCGTCCCGCATGCAGCGGTCCGAAGCCCGCCGCAACCGGGCCGAAGTGGAGGCACGTGCGCTCCAGGCTTGCGGACCGGCGTTCACGCACCGCGGTGCGAGCCGGGATGCTCGAGCGCCGCAACCGGGCCGCCCTCGCCTGCGTGCGCGGCAGCGACCAGGGTGCGGGCTCAGGCGCGCATCGAGCGCGCCTGCAGCAGCGCGCGCAGTTCCTGCTTGTCGTCCTCGTCGAGGCCGACCTCGCGCTGCTTGGCCTGCAGCTCCTCCAGCCGCTGCCGTGCGGTCAGGCGCTCGAGCTGGGCGACCGCATCCCGCAGCTCGGCGCGCCAATGGGATTCGTCGCCGGGCGGCGTCTGCGAGGCCAGTTTCTGCAGTGCGCCCAGTTCCTCGCGGCCGTCGTAGTGTTCGAGCAGCGCGCCGGTGCTGATGTCCGGCCGCTGCGCGACCAGCTCCAGCAGTTCGATCAGCAGCGGTACGCCCGGTTGGCGCAGCGCGGCGAAGCGGTACGGCGGCGCCACGTCGAGGCCGAGCGCGGGCCGCTGCAGCAGCAGCGCGATCGCGCTGCGCACCACGCTGCGCTTGGGCGCCGCGTGGCCGCGCGCGGCTTGCGCGCGCTGCGCCGGAACGTGGCTCTGCGGCGCGCTGGCGCGCGCGCCGACGCCGGTCAGTTCGGTCAGCCGCTGCCGCATCAGGTCGCCGAACGCGCCGTCGGGGATCTGCGCCAGCAGCGGCTTGGCGCGCTCGGCCAGCCGGCCCTTGCCTTCCAGCGTGGCCAGGTTGACGTCGGCGCTCAGCGAATCGAAGAAGAACCGCGACAGCGGCGTCGCCTCGCGCAGGCGCGCGTCGAAGCCGTCGCGGCCTTCGGCGCGCACCAGCGAGTCCGGGTCCTCGCCCTCGGGCAGGAACAGGAAGAACGCCTGGCGGCCGTCCTTCATCCGCGGCAGCACCGATTCCACCGCCTTCCACGCCGCGCCGCGCCCGGCGCGGTCGCCGTCGAAGCAGAAGTACACGTCGGGCGCGTTGCGGAACAGCAACTCGGCGTGGTCCGGCGTGGTCGCGGTGCCGAGCGTCGCCACCGCGGTGTCGACCCCGTGCTGGAACAGCGCGACCACGTCCATGTAGCCCTCGACCACGATCAGGCGCTCGATCCTGTTGTGCGCCTGCCGCACCTGCCACAGGCCGTACAGCTCGCGGCCCTTGTGGAACAGCGGCGTCTCCGGCGAGTTCAGGTATTTCGGCGAATCGTCGGCGCCGATGACCCGCCCGCCGAACGCGATCGGCCGGCCGCGGCGGTCGAAGATCGGGAACATCACCCGGTCGCGGAACTTGTCGTAGACGTGGCCGCGCTCGTTCTTCGAAAACAGCCCGGCGCGCTCGAGCAGGCGCATGCGCCGCTCGTCGCCGCCGAGGGCGTCGCGCAACGCGGAGAAGCCGTCCGGCGCGTAGCCGATCTGGAACTGCGCGCGCACCGCCTCGCCGACCCCGCGCTGGTCCAGGTAGGCCTGCGCCTTCGCGCTGCCGGCCAGCTGCTTGCGGAAGAAGCGCGCGGCGGCCTCGGTCGCGCCGTACAGGTCCTGCAGGTCGGGATTGGCGTTGCGCTGCCGGGTGTCGCGCGGCACCTCCATGCCGGCGCGCTTGGCCAGTTCCTCGACCGCGTCGAGGAACTCGAGGCGGTCGTAGTTCATCAGGAAGCTGATCGCGGTGCCGTGCGCGCCGCAGCCGAAACAGTGGTAGAACTGCTTGGCCGGCGACACCGTGAAGCTGGGCGAGCGCTCGTCGTGGAACGGGCAGCGCGCCGAATACTCCTTGCCCTGGCGCTTCAACGGCACGCGCGCGCCGATCACCTCGACGATGTCGGTGCGCGCGAGCAGGTCGTCGATGAAGGCGTCGGGAATGCGGGCCATGGGATGCTTTTACCCGGTTCTCCGCCGGCCGCGGTAGCGGCTCAGAAACTCGCGGCCAGCCGCGCCAGGGCGTCGCCGGTCAGGCGCTGCACGGTCCATTCGTCCATCGGCGCGGCGCCGAGGCGGCGGTAGAAGTCCAGCGCCGGCGTGTTCCAGTCCAGCACCGACCATTCGAAGCGGCCGCAATCGCGCTCGATCGCGAGCCTGGCCAGATACGCCATCAGCACCTGGCCGACGCCGCGGCCGCGGTACTGCGGGCGGACGAACAGGTCTTCCAGGTACAGGCCGCGCTTGCCCAGCCAGGTCGAGAAATTGTGGAAGAACAGCGCGAAGCCGGCCGGTTCGCCGTCCACCTCGGCGATCACCACCTCGGCGCCGGGGCGGTCGCCGAACAGGCCGGCGGCGAGGGTGGCCTCGTCCGCCTTCACTTCGTCCGGCGCGCGCTCGTACTCGGCCAGTTCCCGGACGAGGGCCAGGATCAGGGCGGTATCCGCGGGTGCGGCGGGCCGCAGGACGACGCCGGGACGGCGGGTGGGAATGCGCATCGGGCTAGGCTCGATTCGGGCGGCGCGGGCGCGCCGCGCGGTCGCTTACCGGCTCAGGCGCTGCTTGACGAGCGCGGAGACCTGGCCCATGTCGGCCTGCCCGGCCAGCTGCGGCTTGAGCACGCCCATCAGCTTGCCCATGTCGGCCGGGCCGCTGGCGCAGGTCTGGGCGATGGCGGCGTCGATCGCGGCCAGGATCTCGGCCTCGCCGAGCTTCGCCGGCAGGTAGCGCTCGATCACCGCGATCTCGGCCTTCTCGGCGTCGGCCAGGTCCGCGCGGCCGGCGCCCTCGTACTGGGCCACCGAGTCCTTGCGCTGCTTGACCATCTTGTCGAGGACGGCGACCACCTGGGCGTCGTCGAGCTCGATGCGCTCGTCCACTTCCTTCTGCTTGATCGCCGCGTTGATCAGCCGGATCACGCCCAGCGTGTCCTTGTCGCCGCTCTTCATCGCGGCCTTCATGTCGTCGGTGAGGCGTTGTTTGAGGGTCATGGCGGGTCGGTCGGAATCGGGACGGGGAAGGGGCGGGCGCCGCGGGGCCGGCCTAGGCGCCACCGGGTCCGGCCCCGCGCGGGAAGGAGACCGTAGCACGCGCCGCGGGCGAGCTCGCGCGCCGCCCGGGCCGGGGCGGCGCGCCGGCCCGGCCCGGGCGCTTCGCCCAAACGCAAAAAGCCGGCGGCGCAGGGCGCGGCCGGCTTCGCTGCAGCCCGCCGCGCCGAAAGCGGCGGCGGACGCGGGAAAACGCGCTCAGTACAGGCGCTGGCGCTTGGTCACGTCGCGGGCGGCGCGACGAGCCTGGCGCTTCACCGCCGCGGCGGCCTTGCGCTTGCGTTCCTGGGTCGGCTTCTCGTAGAACTCGCGCTTGCGGGTCTCGGCGAGGATGCCGGCCTTCTCGCAGGTGCGCTTGAAGCGACGCAGAGCAAACTCGAAGGGCTCGTTTTCGCGGACTTTGACGCTGGGCATACGTGATCTCGGGATTCAGGGACCGGCCCGTGGGACCGGGCGAGCCGCGCATTATAGCGGCGGGCCCCTCGAAGGTGCAAGATAGCCTATTCCGCGAGGCGCAGGCCCGCGCAACGCCGCGAATTCCCGTGAAAGTCCTGGGCATCGAAACCAGCTGCGACGAGACCGGGGTGGCCGTGTACGACACCGCCGCCGGCCTGCGCGCGCACGCGGTCTACAGCCAGATCGAACTGCACGCGCAGTACGGCGGGGTGGTGCCGGAACTGGCCAGCCGCGACCACGTGCGCAAGCTGCTGCCGCTGATCCGCCAGACCCTGGCCGAGGCCGGGCTGGAGACGGCCGGGATCGACGGCGTCGCCTACACCGCCGGCCCCGGCCTGGTCGGCGCGCTGCTGGTCGGCGCCGGGGTCGCGCGCGCGCTGGCCTGGGCGCTGGACGTGCCGGCGATCGGCGTGCACCACATGGAAGGGCACCTGCTCGCGCCGCTGCTCGAGGACGATCCCGCGCGCGGCCGGCCGGAACCGCCGTTCGTGGCCCTGCTGGTCTCCGGCGGCCACACCCAGCTGGTACACGTGGCGGCGATCGGCCGCTACCGCCTGCTCGGCGAGACCCTGGACGACGCCGCCGGCGAGGCCTTCGACAAGACCGCCAAGCTGATGGGGCTGCCCTACCCGGGCGGACCGCAGCTGGCGGCGTTGGCCGAGCGCGGCCGCCCCGGCGCGTTCAGGTTCGCCCGGCCGATGACCGATCGCCCGGGGCTCGATTTCAGCTTCAGCGGCCTGAAGACCCAGGTGCTGCTGGCCTGGCAGGGCAGCGACCGCGGCGAACAGACCCGCGCCGACATCGCCCGCGGCTTCGAGGATGCGGTGGTGGAGACGCTGGCGATCAAGTGCGAGCGCGCGCTGGACGCGGCCGGCTGCGAGACCCTGGTGGTGGCCGGCGGCGTCGGCGCGAACAAGCGCCTGCGTGCGCGGCTGGAGGACATGGCGCACCGCCGCGGCGGCCGGGTCAGCTTCCCGCGCCCGGCGTTCTGCACCGACAACGGCGCGATGATCGCCTTCGCCGGCGCGTTGCGCCTGCAGGCCGGCCAGCACGACACCGCCGCGGTGCGGGTGACGCCGCGCTGGGACATGGCGAGTCTGGCGCCCGTGACGAGCGAATGAGGAGCGGGCGAGGAGGCAAAAGCGAAGAGGGAAAACCCGCGACGGGCGATCGGCTACCATGCCGGTGCCGCCTTCTTCCGTTTCCCGGTCCTCTTCACTCGTTCTCTCCACCCGTTCCCGGCCCATGGATAGCGTCTTCATCGAAGGCCTCGAGATCGAGGCGCTGATCGGCATCTACGACTGGGAACGGCGCATCCGCCAGCCGCTGGTGTTCGACCTGGAGATGGCGTTCGACAACCGCGTGCCCGCGGCGACCGACGCGATCACCGACACCCTGGACTACAAGGCGATCAGCAAGCGCATCGTCGAGTACGTGTCGCAGTCCGACTTCGGCCTGGTGGAGACGCTGGCCGAGCGTGTGGCGGCGCTGGTGATCGAGGAGTTCGGCGTGCGCCGGGTGCGGCTGAAGCTGAGCAAGCCCGGCGCGGTGCGCGGCGCGCGCGCGGTCGGAGTGAAGATCGAGCGTTCCGCGCCATGACCCGCCTGCCACGGGCCGCCGGCCGGCGCCGGCGCTGCCTCGTCCCCGGCCCCGCTGCCGCGTGAGCCGCGCCTATCTCAGCCTCGGCAGCAACGTCGAGCCGCTGCCGCACCTGCGCGCCGCGGTGCATGCGCTGCGCGCGCGCTTCGGCGCGCTGCGGCTGTCGCGCGCCTACCGCACCCGCGCGGTCGGCTTCGACGGACCGGACTTCTGCAACGCCGCCGCGGTGATCGACACGGACCTGGACCCGCTGGCGCTCAACGACTGGCTGCACGCGCTGGAGCAGGCGCACGGCCGCGATCGCAGCGGCCCGCGCTACGGCGACCGCACGCTCGACATCGACATCGTGCTGTACGACGGGCGCGTGCTCGAAGGCCCCGGCAACCTGCGCATCCCGCGCCCGGAGCTGCGGCACGCGTTCGTGCTGCGGCCGCTGGCCGAGATCGCGCCGGAGGCGGTGGTGCCCGGCGACGGCCGCACCCTGGCGCAGCTGTGGGCGGCGCACCCCGAGCACGGCGCGGCGTGGGAGGCGTTCGAGCTCTAGCGGCGGGCGCGTCGCCGCGCCCGCGCAGGGCGTCCGGAGCGCCGCCCGGGACCCGCGGGGCAGGCGTGCGCGCAGGCCCGGTTCCGCCGAAGCGGGAGGGCGACGCGGCGAACCGCGCGCTGCCGCATCCCGCGCCGGGGCGACGCCGCGCGGCCGCCGCGGGGGCGTTTCCTCTCCCGCGGGACGCGGCCCCGCCGCTAGGCGCCGAGCAGGCGGCCGCCGTCCAGGCGCAGCACCTGGCCGGTGCAGTAGCTCGCGTCCTGCAGCAGCCAGCGCACCGCTTCGGCGACCTCCTCCGGCGCGCCAGTGCGCGCCAGCGGCGTGCGCTGCAGCATCGCCTGCCGCGCGGCCGGGTCGCCGCCGTGCTCCGGCCACAGGATCGCGCCGGGCGCGACCGCGTTGACCCGTACCTCCGGCGCCAGTTCCAGCGCCAGCGAGCGGGTCAGCATCAGCAGCGCGGCCTTGGCCATGCAATAGACGGTGTGCCGCGGCAGCGGGCGCTCGCCGTACAGGTCGGCGAGGTTGACGATCGCGCCGCGCGCGGCGCGCAGGTGCGGCGCCGCGGCCTGGGCGAGGAAGAACGGCGCGCGCGCGTTGCTGGCGAAGAGGGCGTCCCACTGCGCCGGCGTGGTCGGGCCGAGCGGCGTCGGCGCGAACGCGGAGGCGTTGTTGACCAGGGCGTCGAGCCGGCCGTAGCGGCCGACCGTGTGCGCGACCAGCTCCGGCAGCCGGTCGAACTCGGCCAGTTCGGCCTGCAGCAGCAGCACGCTGCGCGGGCGCGCGCGCTCCAGCTCCGCGGCCAGCGCCTCGGCCTCCGCGCGCGAGCGGCGGTAGTGCAGGGCCAGGTCGTAGCCGGCCGCGTGCAGCGCGCGCGCGATCGCCGCGCCGATGCGGCGCGCGCCGCCGGTGATCAGGGCCACGCGAGGCGTTGCATTCATGACGGGCGTCTCCCGGGCGGTGCCGTATCCTGTACGCCAGTGTCCCACGCAAGCCCCGCATGTCCATCGATCCCCGCCCGCAGGACGCCGCGCGCGCCGCGCAGAGCCTGCCGCCGCCCGACGCCGACGCGCTCGCCCACAGCCGGCGCCTGGAGGCGCTGATCCGCGAGCAGATCGCCGCCGCCGGCGGCGCGATCCCGTTCTCGCGGTTCATGGAGCTGGCGCTGTACGCGCCCGGGCTGGGCTACTACAGCGCCGGCACGCGCAAGTTCGGCGAGGGCGGCGACTTCGTCACCGCGCCCGAACTCGGCCCGGTGTTCGCCGCCTGCGTGGCCGAGGCCTTGAGCCCGGTGCTGCGCCAGCTCGGCCCGCAGGCGCGCCTGCTCGAACTGGGCGGCGGCACCGGCGCGTTCGCCGAGGTCGCGCTCAAGCGCCTGCTGGAACTGGACGCGCTGCCGGACCGCTACGCCATCCTGGAGCCCAGCGCGGAGCTGCGCCAGCGCCAGCGCGAGCGGCTGCGGCAGCGGCTGGTGCCGCCGCTGTTCGAGCTGGTCGAGTGGGTCGACGGCCCGTTCGCCGACGATTGGGACGGCGTGGTGTTCGCCAACGAGGTGATCGACGCGCTGCCGACGCCGCGCTTCGCGATCGGCGAGGGCGCGCACGCCGGCGAGGTGTTCGAGGAGCACGTGGCGGTCGAAGGCGGCGAGCTGGCGCGGGTGCTGCGCCCGGCCGACGCGTTCCTGACCGGCGCGGTGCGGCAGCTGGAGCGCAGCCTCGGCCGCGCGTTCGAGCCCGGCTACCGCTCCGAGGTGCTGCCGCAGCTGCCGTACTGGCTGCAGGCGGTGGCGGGCGGGATGCGCCGCGGCGCGCTGCTGTTCGTCGACTACGGCTACGTGCGCGGCGAGTACTACCTGCCCGGGCGCCGCGACGGCACCCTGCGCGCGTTCTACCGCCACCGCATGCACGAGGCGCCGCTGCTGTGGCCGGGGCTGCAGGACCTGACCGCGTCGGTCGATTTCACCGCGCTGGCCGAGGCCGGCGTGGCGGCGGGTTTCGACCTGGCCGGCTACTGCTCGCAGGCCAGCTTCCTGCTCGGCAACGGCCTGGCCGGGGTGCTCGAGCGGATCGAGCGGATCGAGGACGAGCGCGAACGCCTGCGCCGCACCCAGGAAGTGAAACGCCTGACCCTGCCCAGCGAAATGGGCGAGCGCTTCCAGGCGATGGGATTCGAGAAGGACGTCGAGTTCGGCGTGGCCTTCCTCGCCGGCGACCTGAGCTTCCGCCTGTGAGCCCGTTGCGCGATTTCCGCAGGCCCCGGCTGTGGCTCGGGCTGTGGCTGGCGATGCTCGCGGCGGTGGCGTGGACCTCGCTGCTGCCGGCGCAGGCGCTGCCGCCGGCGCCGTTCGCCGGCTTCGACAAGATCGAACACCTGCTCGCCTACGCGGCGCTGTCGGGGTACGCGGTGCTGCTGTTCGCGCGCCTGCCGGCCCAGGCGCTGGCCGCGGCGGGGCTGGTCGGGCTCGGCGTCGGGCTGGAATTCGCCCAGGCCGCGCTGACCGCCTCGCGCCAGGCCGATGCCTACGACGCGCTGGCCAACGCGCTCGGCGCCCTGGCGGGCCTGCTGCTGGCGCCGACGCCGCTGGCGCGCGGGCTGGAGCGGCTGGATCGGCGCCGGGCCCGTCCGGATTGCGACCGGCATCGCAATATCAAGGATTTGCCGTAAAGCCGGATCGGGCAAAGTTCTCCGCCATCTTGCGCAAAAGTTAAGAAGTGGTAAGGCTGGGTCGGGGGATCCGCAGCCGCCATCGCAAGAGGGAGAGAGAGCCGTGCCTGCCCCGATCCGCAATCGCCTGACCCCGGCCATCGCCGCCGCTTTGGCGGCCGTCGCGCTGTCCCCGTCCGCCCCGGCCCAGCCACCGGCGAGCGCCGCCGCGGGCCAGGAACCCACCACCCTCGACCGCATCCAGGTCACCGGCTCGCGCGTGCGCGGCCGCACCGCCGAGGACACCGCCGCGCCGGTCGACGTGATCGGCCGCGAGGAGCTCAACGCCACCGGCGCGCTCGAAGTCGGGCAGATCCTGCAGATGCTCGAGCCGTCGTTCAATTTCTCCCGCACCTTCGTCTCCGACGGCACCGACATCCTGCGCCCGGCGACGCTGCGCGCGCTCGGCCCGGACCAGGTGCTGGTGCTGGTCAACGGCAAGCGCCGCCACCAGCAGGCGCTGGTCAACGTGCAGCAGACCATCGGCCGCGGCTCGGCGGGCACCGACATCAACGCGATCCCGGTCGCGGCGATCGAGCGCATCGAGGTGCTGCGCGACGGCGCCGCGGCGCAGTACGGCTCGGACGCCATCGCCGGCGTGATCAACATCATCCTGAAGAAGCAGACCGACCACACCGAGGTGTCGGTGGAAGGCGCGCAGTACTACGCCGGCGACGGCGAGATGCTGCACGGCTCGGTCAACACCGGCTTCGCGCTCGGCGGCGAGGGCTTCCTCAACCTCACCGCCGAGGCGCGCAACCGCAACGAGACCAACCGCGCCGGACCGGACCGCCTGCGCGTGGATCCGCCGCGCGTGACCCAGCGCCTGGGCGACGCCGACGCCCGGGACCACTACCTGTGGTTCAACGGCGGCCTGCCCGCCGGCGCCGGCGAGCTGTACTGGTTCGGCGGGGTGTCGCGGCGCGAGGGCGACTCCTCCGGCTTCTTCCGCAGCGCCGGCGACAACCGCACCGTGCCGGCGCTGTACCCGGACGGCTTCCTGCCCAACATCCTGACCACGGTCGAGGACGCATCGGTCGCGGTGGGCTACCGCGCGCCGCTCGGCGACCGCTGGGACTGGGACGTGTCGATCAACCGCGGGCGCAACAAGTTCGGCTTCGAGGAGAGCAATTCGGTCAACGTCAGCTGGTGGTACGAGCCGCGCGACCCGGCCGACCCCGCCGCCGGCATCTACGCCGAATCGCCGACCTCCGCCGACACCGGCACGCTGCGGTTCGACCAGACCACCTTCAACCTCGACTTCAACGGCAGCGTCGACGGCTGGGGCGGCAACCCGCTGTACCTGGCCACCGGGTTCGAATGGCGCCAGGACGACTACCGCATCGAGGCCGGCGACCCGGTGTCGTACACCTACGGCCGCACCAACGACCGCGGCATTCCGATCGTCGGCCAGGCCGGCGAGATCGCGCAGCCGGGCATCCAGGGCTTCCCCGGCTTCTCGCCGAGCGAGGCGGTGGACGACGGCCGCCACAGCATGGCGGTGTACCTCGACGCCGAGACCCACCTGGGCGAGCGCCTGCTGATCGGCGCGGCGGTGCGCTTCGAGGACTACTCCGACTTCGGCAACACCACCACCGGCAAGCTGTCGGCGCGCTTCGACGCCAGCGAGCGCTTCGCCGTGCGCGGCACCCTCGCCACCGGCTTCCGCGCGCCCGGCGTGCAGCAGCTGTTCTACAGCCAGCGCTCGACCAACCTCAACGCCGAAGGCGTGCTCACCGACACCTTGACCGCGCGCCAGGACAGCGCGGTGACGCGCGCGTTCGGCATCGAGCCGCTGCAGGAGGAGACCTCGACCAGCGGCACGCTCGGCTTCGTCTGGAAGCCCAACGAACGCTTCTCGGCCACGCTCGACGTGTTCCGCATCGACATCGACGACCGCATCATCTTCTCGTCGAACATCCAGCCCGAGAGCGTCGGCACCGACGGCAACCCCTGCGCCGCGGACCTGGCGAACTGCCCGATCCGCGCGATCCTCGATCCGATCGGCGTCGGCCAGGTGCTGTTCTTCACCAATGCCATCGACACCCGCACCACCGGCGTCGACCTGGTGCTGAACCACGGCACCGAGTTCGCCGCCGGCAGCCGGCTCGACCTGACCGCGCTGGTGCACTTCAACAAGACCGAGGTCGAGGCGCGGCGTTCGCAATCGCCGATCCTGCCGCCGGCGGCGCTGTTCGACGACGCCCAGGTCACCCTGGTGGAACAGGGGCAGCCGCGCGCGCACCACGTGCTGCAGGCGGTGTACGAAACCGGGCCGTGGCAGATCACCGGCCGCGGCAACTACTACGGCTCGGTCGCAGGCGAGGGCTTCACCCCGGGGTTGAAGCAGACCTGGGACGGCAAGTGGCTGTTCGACCTGGGCGTGCGCTACGCCTTCTCCGAGAACCTGGCCCTGACCGTCGGCGGCAACAACCTCTTCGACGAATACCCCGACGAGTGGACCGTCGGCGCCGACGATCCGGGCGTCAACCCGTTCCCGTCGCTGGGCTTCAAGTACGGCTGGGAGACGATGCCGTTCGGCATGAACGGCGGCAGCTACTACGCCCGCCTGGACTACCGCTTCTGACCGGCGACGCGGGCCGGACCGGCGCGTCCGGCCCGCCGCGATGCGGGCGCCGGCGGCGCGACCGCGCTTCTGCCGCGGATCGGCGCGGATGCGCGCGACCCACCGGTTGGAACCCCGATGCCGGAGACGGGGCGGCGCGCCGGCACGGCCCCATCCCGCGAGCGGGCGTGCGCACGTGCGGCGAGCGAGGCGCGCTCGTTCCTTCCGGCTCGATCCGCGCCGGTCCGCAGCGACGGACCCTGCCTACTCGCGCTTGCCCGTCGCCTGCGCGATCGCCGCGATGCGCGCGCGCCGCAGCGCCTCGCCCACGGCGGGGCCTTCGAGCTGCGGCGGCAGGTCGGCCGCCTTCACCGCCAGCGCCGCGCGCAGCGCCGCGACCAGCGCCGGGCCCTGCGGGTAGGGCCGTTCGGACAGGCCGGCGCGGCCGCGCTTGTCGGCCTCGCACACCAGCGCCATCCGGGCGATGCGCTCCGGGTTGCGGAAACCGTCGCAGCGCGCCAGCAATTCGTACACGGTGGACGCGCGCAGTTCGTCGAAGCGGTGCACGTTGAGGTGCTCGCGGCACGCGGCCTCGGCCAGGCGGCGGTGCTCGGTCGGCACCTTGAGCCGCTCGCACAGCGCGCGCAGCGGCGCCAGGCCGGCGCGCTCGTGGCCCAGATGCCTGGGCCACGCCTCGGCCGGCGTCAGCGCCTTGCCGAGGTCGTGGGTCAGCGCGGCGAAACCGATGCGGTCGTCGCCCGGCGCGAGCCGCGCCGCCATGTCGCAGACCAGCTCGACGTGCGCGCCGGTGTCGACCTCCGGATGGAACTCGGCGCGCTGCGGCACGCCGTACAGCGCGTCCACCTCCGGCAGCACCGCGGCGAGCGCGCCGGCCTCGCGCAGGGTGCGCACGAAGGCCGACGGCGCGGCGCTGGCCAGGGCGCGGCGCAGCTCCTGCCAGACGCGTTCGGCGCTCAGCTCGGCCAGCTCGCCGGACTCCGCCATCCGCCGCATCAGCGCCAGCGTCTCCGGCGCGACGCGGAAGCCCAGCGGCGCCAGCCGCGCCATGAAGCGGGCCGCACGCAGCACCCGCAGCGGGTCCTCGACGAACGCCGGGCCGACGTGGCGCAGCACCCGCGCCGCGATGTCGCGCGCGCCGCCGTAGGGGTCCACCAGCGCGCCGTCCTCGTCCTGCGCGATCGCGTTGACGGTGAAGTCGCGCCGGCCGAGATCCTCCTCCAGCGTCACCGCGGGATCGGCGTCGACCACGAAGCCGCGGTAGCCGCGCCCGGCCTTGCGTTCGGTGCGGGCCAGCGCGTATTCCTCGCCGGTGCGCGGATGCAGGAACACCGGGAAGTCGCGGCCGACCGGCTTGAAGCCCGCGGCTTCCATCGAGGCCGGGGTCTCGCCGACCACCACCCAGTCGCGGTCGCCCGGCGGCAGGCCGAGCAGGCGGTCGCGGACCGCGCCGCCGACCAGATAGACCTTCATGGGCTCCGCCTCAGCGCGGCGCGTGCTGCGCGATCAGCGCCAGGATGTCCTGCGCGCCGCTGTTGCGGCCGAGGCTGCGCGCGATCGGCTGCGCCTGGCCGGACACCCACAGCCGCAGCTCGGCCTCCATGTCGAAGTGGCCGGCGGTCTCGACCGCGAACATCACGATGCTGCGGTAGGGCACGCTCAGGTATTCGACCTTGCTGCCGGTGACGCCCTGCTTGTTGACCAGGATCAGCCGGCGGTCGGTGAACACGATCAGGTCGCGGATCAGGCCGAACGCGCGCTGCAGGCTTTCGCCGGGCGCGAGCAGCGGCGCGAACTCGCCGGCGAGCTTGTCGATCGGCTTCTCGCCGGCGTGGCCGAGCAGGGTGTCGAGCAGGCCCATGGCCGTCTCCTTCGGAACGGGCGTCCGATGTTAAACAGTTGCGGCGGGCGGCGCCGTCGCCGGGCGCGTTCAGCAGCCGGCGAGGATCTCGTCGAGCCTGGGCGCCACCGCGGTCGGCGCGACTCCGAGCCGGCGCAGGCCGTCGTCGGAACTGACCGAATCCAGCTGCAGCGAACGCCAGTTGTCGCGGCTGATCGGCTTGCCCGGCAGCCACTCGCCGACCCGCGCCTGCAACCGGCCGAGCGCCGGCGGCAGGCCGAGCACCAGGCGCGCGCGGCCGCGGCCGCGCGCGGCCAGGCGCACGATCTGCGCCAGGGTCAGCACGTCAGGGCCGACCAGGTCGTAGCTTTCGCCGACGCTGCGCGGTTCGTCGAGCGCGCGGGCGTAGGCCTCGGCCACGTCGCCGACCCAGACCGGCTGGAACTTCGCCTCGGCGCGGCCGATCGGCAGTACCGGCGTCCATTTCAGCAGCCGGTCGAAGCGGCAGAACAGGCTGTCGCCGGGGCCGGCGATCACCGAGGGGCGGAACAGCGTCCAGTCCAGGCCGGAGCCGCGCACGTGCCGCTCGGCGCGGCCGCGCGCCTGCAGGTAGTGGCTGTCGCCGTGGCCGGCGTTGAGCGCGCTCGTCTGCAGCAGGCGGCGCACGCGGTTGCGGCGCATCGCCTCGATCAGCGCGTCGGCGATGCCGACGAACACCTGCTCGAACTCGCGGCCGTCGTCGCGGCGTTCGTTGAGGACGCCGGCGAGGTTGACCACCGCGTCGGCGTCGTCGAGCACCGCGCCGAGGAATCCGACGTCGGCGACGTCGCCCTCGATCAGGCTGGCGCCCGGCGGCCGCCGCCCGCGCTTGCGCGGGTCGGCGCCGCGGCTGAGCACCGTGACCCGGTCGCCGCCGCGCAGCAGGCGCGCGACCAGGTGCCGGCCGACGAAGCCGGTGCCTCCGAGGACGACGATGTGCCGTTGCGCCATGCCGGCCAGTGTAGGCCAGCCGGCGCGCTCAGCGCTGTGACGCGCGCGCCGCCGCGGGCGCCGGCGGCGCGGCCGGGGGCGGACAGGCGAAGCCCTTGCGCGGGCCGTCGAGCCGGCCGAGCATGCGGTCGCCCAGGCGCAGCGCGTCGCCGTTGAGGCGCCAGTCGTAGATCACGCTGAACGCGAGCACGCGGGCGACGTACTCGCGCGTCTCCTTGTAGCTGATGGTCTCGATCCAGAAGTCTGGGTCCATGCCCGGGCGCTGCGCTTGCCAGCGCGCCAGCGGCGCCGGCCCGGCGTTGTAGCCGGCGATCGCCTGGTACGGCAGGCCGCCGTACCGGTCGAGCAGCTGGCGCAGGTAGGCGGTGCCGAGCACGATGTTGGTGTCCGAGTCGTACAGGCTCTCGGCGCCGCCCCAGGGCAGGCCGAGGTTGCGCGCGACCGCGGCGCCGGTGGCCGGCAGCACCTGCATCAGGCCCATCGCGTTGGCCGAGGAACGCGCGCGCGGATAGAACACGCTTTCGGCGCGGATCTCGGCCGCGACCCAGGCCGGGTCGAGCCGGTTGCGTGCCGCCTCGCGCCGGATCGTCGCGTCGTGGTGCAGCGGGAAGCGCAGGTGGTACAGGCGCAGCTCGTCCGGCTGCTTGCCGAGCGCGAACACGGCGCGGTCGAACCAGCCGTGGCGCTGCGCGACCTCCACCGCGAGCCGGCGGCGGCTGTCGTCGAAGCGCGCCAGCGCCTCGTCCCATTCGCGCACCGCCCAGCCGGTGCGGTCGATGCGGAACAGCCCCATCGCGCGCACGATCGCCGGGTCGCGCTCCACCGCCGCGCGCGCCGCCGCGTCGGCCGGCGGCTGCCACGGGCACAACGCGTAGGGCTGCTCGAGCCGGTCGGCGGCGAGGAAGCCGTGGAAGTCGCTCTTGCCGGCGACCTCGCGGTACAGCCGCTCGGCCGCGGCGCGGTCGCCGAGGCGCTCGCGCAGGCGCGCCTCGAAGTACTGCCAGCGCGAATCGCCGCGCTGTTTGGCCGGCATCCGCTCGATCGCCTGCAAGGCCGCGCGCCAGTCGGAGCGCGCCAGCGCCTCGCGCACGCGCCATTCGTGCAGCCGCTCGTCGTAGGCGGAGGCCGGCACCGCGGCGAGGCGGCGCGCCGAGTCCGGGCCGTACGAGGCCACGGTCCACAGCGCGATCTGGTACAGCACGCGGCCGCGTTCCTCCTCGCCGAAGCCGAGCGCCTCGGCGTAGCGCGGCAGTTGCGCCTCGGCGGCGTCGGGCGCCGCCCTGGCGTACCTGGCCAGGCCGTGCGAGGCGATGCGCCGGCTGCGTTCGGTCTTCGGCCAGTTCAGCGCGCGCGGGTGCGGCGCATCGAGGAACGCGGCGTAGTCCTCGGCCAGCGCCTGCTGGTCGCCGGGCAGGCCGCGGGCGGCGGCGCGCATCACCCCCGGCTGCCCTTCGGCCGCCGCCCGGTCGATGCGCTCCCAGCGCAGCTCCGGGGTCAGGCCGCCCTGCGCGGCGAGCGCGGCCATCGGCGCGTCGCACTCGTCCGGCAACGACGTGCCGGCGCTGCGCCAGACCGCCTGCGCGTCGCGCAGCCATTGCGCGTCGGCCCGGCCCAGGGCCTGGCGCGCCTGCAGCTCGCCGCAGCGCCGGGCCAGGCTCTTGATCCGCGGGTCCCAGGCGGCCAGGTAGGCGGCCCAGTCCTGGCGCCGCGCCGCCGCCGCCAGCCAGATCTCGCGGAACGCCTCGGCCACGGCCTGGCCGCGGTAACGGGCGAGGAAGGCCTGCGCCTGCGCCGGGTCGAGCAGGTCGACGTCGCGGCGCAGGCGCGCGTACTCGATCCACGGGTACAGCGGGTGCGCGGCGAGATCGGCGTAGCGCGCCGGATCGAAGCGGCCGAGCTCGGCCGCTTCCAGCGCCTCGCGCACGCGGCCCTGCAGCGGATCGGCCGGCGCTTGCGCCGGCATCGGCGGCGGCGCGGCCGGCGACTGCGCGCAGGCCGCGGCGGAAAGCGCGGCGATGCACGCCGCGAATACGAGCGTGAACGGGCGAAGCATGCCTCGGACTATAGCCCAGCCGGATGGATCGCCGGCCGTGCGGCGGCGTGCGCGTCAGGCGGCGTTCGGGTGTTCCAGGCGCGCGGATACGGGCCGCCGCCCGGCCGCGCCGCCCGCCTCCTGCGACCGCGCGCGGAGGCGGGCGCGCCGCGCCCGCGCTTCCCCGCGGAGCGGTGAGGGCGCCCTCGCGGTCGGATCGTGGCGCGTCGCCCACGCACCGGGATACGCGCAACGACCTGCGGTCCGCGCCGGCGCGCTCGCGTCCCCGCGGCAGCGGCACGCGGCCCTTCGATGCGACCACGCCGGCGCCGGCCGACGCCAGGCGCCGCCGCCGTGCCCGGCGGGCGGCAGACGCAGCGGCCGCTTTCGCCGCATCCGGTGCCGGACAGCCGCGACGCGGCCTGCCACACTTGCGCCGCCGGGCGCGCGCTCCGCGCCGTTCGGCAGGCACACGAATCCGGGTACACGAGCGAGGCGTCCGCGTGATCACCGCATGGCTGATGTTCCTGGCGCTCGGCGCCGTCGCCGGCATTCTCGCCGGGTTGCTCGGGGTCGGCGGCGGGCTGGTGCTGGTCGCGGCGCTGGCGTGGCTGCTGCCGCTGCTCGGCATCCCGCAGGAGGCGGCGATGCATGCGGCGCTGGCCAGTTCGCTGGCGAGCATCGTGCTGACCGCGGCCGCCTCGGCGCGCGCGCACGCGCGGCGCGGCAGCGTGCTGTGGCCGACGGTCGCGTGGATGGTGCCGGGGCTGCTGGTCGGCGGCTGGCTGGGCAGCGGCGTGGCGGTTCGGATCGACGACGAGGTGCTGCGCTGGATCGTCGCCGGCTACTGCTTCCTCGCCGCGGCGCAGCTGATGTTCGGCCGGTCGCGCGGCGGCGGCGATGCGGCGGCGCCGGCGCCGCGCGGGCTGCCGTACGCGGCGGCGGGGGTCGGCATCGGCGCGGTCTCCGCGGTGGTCGGCATCGGCGGCGGCAGCATGACCGTGCCGCTGCTGGTCTGGCGCGGCGTGGCGCCGGTGCGCGCGGTCGGCACCTCGTCGGCCTGCGGCGTGGCGATCGGCCTGTCCAGCGCGGTCGGCTACGCCCTGCACGCGCCGGCCGGCGCGCTGCCGCAGCACGCGATCGGCTACGTCTACCTGCCGGCGGCGGTCGGCGTGGCCTTGGCCTCGGTGCTGGCCGCGCCCTACGGCACCCGCCTGGCGCACTGCCTGCACGGCGATACCCTCAAGCGCGTGTTCGCCGCGTTCCTGGTCACCGTCGGCGCCAGCCTGCTGCTCGGCGGCTAGCGCGACCGGAGCCGCCCGGCTCGAATTTGCGACCGGTCGCGCGCTGTCTCGGCCTGGCCTGCGTCCTACCCGGACGACGCTCACACTTTGCCGCTTGTGGCGGCTGAACGGATTGTTTACAACCATACGACGCCGCCCGGAGGGGGGACGCGGCGCGCGAGTTCGCCTGTCCCATTCATCGCCACGGAGAGAGAGAACGATGAGATCCCTGCGTCGCAAGACCCTGGCCGTCCAATGCGCGCTGTGGCTGGCCCTGCCGGGCCTGGCCGCGGCCCAGGAGGCGCCCCCCTCCGACGATCCGACCACGCTCGATGCCGTCGAGGTCACCGGCACCCGCATCCGCAAGGCCGAGATCGAGAGCCAGACCCCGGTCCAGACCCTCACCCGCGAGGACATCGAGCGCACCGGCCTGACCTCGATCGGCGACATCGTCCAGGAACTGACCGGCTCCGGCTCGGCGCTCAACACCAAGTTCAACTCCTCCGGCAACTTCGGCTTCTCGCCCAACGGCGACGGCGTCGGCGCCGGTTCCGCGCAGGTCGACCTGCGCCACCTCGGCCCGAAGCGGGTGCTGGTGCTGGTCGACGGCATGCGCTGGGTCAACGAGTCCTCGGCCTCGGGCGTGGGCGCGGCCACCGACCTCAACACCATTCCGCTGGCGCTGGTCGAGCGCATCGAGGTGCTCGAGGACGGCGCGTCCTCGCTGTACGGCTCTGACGCGATCGCCGGCGTGGTCAACATCATCACCCGCCGCAACTACGAAGGCGGGCAGATCACGCTGAACTACGGCCAGTACGACAAGGGCGACGGCGAGCTGAGCGGCGTCGACCTGGCCTGGGGCACCAACACCGACAAGATGAACCTGTTCCTCGGCGCCAGCCACGTCGACCAGGAACCGGTGTACTCGCGCGACCGCGCGCAGGCGCGCGAACCGATCCCGGGCACCGGCCTGACCTTCGGCAGCTCGGCCACGCCGAACGGCCGTTTCGTGTTCTTCCCGAACGCGCCCAGCAGCGCCTGCCCGCTGACCGACGTCGACGACGACCCCGCCACCCCGGCGGTGCCGTTCTGCGACATCACCACGCCCAACGGCAGCAGCTTCCCGAACGGCGTCGGCTACCCGAACGACTTCATCGGCTTCGACACGCCCAACCGCTTCAACTTCGCCGAGTACAACATGGTGCTGACGCCGTCCAAGCGCAGCGGCGTGTTCGGCCAGATCCGCTACTACTTCACCGACGACGTCCACTGGTACGCCAAGGCGCTGTACAACCGCCGCGAGTCGACCAACCAGGCCGCGCCGGAGCCGCTGTTCTTCGGCCCCGACGCCGGCACCGGCAACCCGTACGCCGACGACATCACCATCTCCGCGCTCAACCCGTACAACCCGTTCGGCATCGATCTGGTCTCCAGCGGCCCGGGCGCGAACCTGGTGCTGATCGGCCGCCGCCCGGTCGAGGGCGGCCCGCGCGTGTTCGAGCAGGAGGTCGACACCCAGTACTTCGCCACCGGCCTGGACGGCAGCTTCGAGCTCGGCGAGCGCAGCTGGTTCTGGGACGTCAACGCGGCCTGGAGCAAGAACGAGGCCGAGCAGACCAACTACGGCAGCTACAACATCTTCAACGTCGCCATGGCGCTGGGCGACCCGGCGGTGTGCGCGGCCACGCCGGGCTGCGTGCCGCTGAACATCTTCGGCGGCCCGGGCACGATCACCCCGGAGATGCTGGCCTGGATCCAGCCGGTGGTGCGCGACCGCAGCGAGCAGAAGCTGAGCCAGTTCACCGCCAACATCTCCGGCGACCTGTTCGAGATGTGGGCCGGGCCGCTGTCGATGGCGGCCGGCTACGAGTACCGCAAGTACGAGGGCTCGTACACGCCCGACCCGCTCAACTACGTGACCATGCCCGACGGCACGGTCGAGAACCACTACAACGGCGTGCCCTCGCTGCCGACCTCGGGCGAGTACGACGTCAACGAGGTCTACCTCGAGCTCAACGTGCCGCTGTTCCGCGACAGCCCGTTCGGCAAGAGCCTGGACCTGAGCCTGGCCGGCCGCTACTCCGACTACTCCAGCTTCGGCGGCCAGTTCACGCCGAAGTACGGCCTGCGCTGGCAGGTCGCCGACGAGCTGCTGCTGCGCGCGACCTACGCCGAAGGCTTCCGCGCGCCGTCGATCGGCGAGCTGTACGGCTCGGCCAGCCGCGCCGACCTGCAGCTGGACGACCCCTGCCTGATCGGCGTCGACGGCTCGGCGCCGACCGGCAACGCGGCCAACTGCGCCGCGCTCGGCGTGCCGCCGGGCGCGGCCCAGTCCAATTCGCAGATCTCGGTGACCACCGGCGGCAACCCCGAGCTCGATCCGGAGACCGCGCGCAGCTTCACCGCCGGCCTGGTGTTCAGCCCGAGCTTCGCCAGCGGCGTGTCCTGGTCCGACCGGCTCGACTTGGAGCTGACCTTCTACCGCCACTCGATCGAGGGCGCGGTGCAGGCGATCGACGCGCAGACCCAGCTCGACCTGTGCGTGGCGACGCTGGACCCGCGCTACTGCGACGGCATCACCCGCTCCTCGGTCGGCAGCATCAACGGTTTCAACAACCGCCTGACCAACCTGGGCTCGATCAAGACCGACGGCTGGGACGCGGACGTCTTCTGGACCCTGCCGGAGACCTCGTTCGGCCAGTTCAAGCTGAGCTGGCAGAACACCTTCGTCACCCGCTACGAGGCGATCGGCGCGGCCGGGCAGGTGCAGCCGCGCCGGGTCGGCGTGGAGGTCACCGACAGCGCGATCCCGGACTGGACCTCGAACGCGACCCTGGACTGGCGCTACAACCACTGGAGCGCGTCGTGGACCGTGCGCCACATCTCCGAGCTCGAGGAGGAGTGCGGCGACGCGGTGGCGTTCCCGGTGTGCAGCGATCCGAGCGAGGGCACCAACAAGCTCGACGCCACCACCTACCACGACGTGCAGCTGGGCTACCGCTTCGACCTGCTCAAGGGCCTGCAGCTGACCGGCGGCGTCAACAACCTGTTCGACGAGGATCCGCCGATCTGCCTGTCGTGCTCGCTCAACGGCTACGACGCCTCGACCTACGACATCCCCGGCGGGCGTTTCTTCTACCTGCGCGCGGACCTGCGCTTCTGAGCCGCCGGGCCCCTCCCTCGCGCGGGAGGGGCCGCAGGCGAAAAGAAACGGGCCGGTGCGGGCACCGGCCCGGGCCGTCGTGCGACGCGGGAGAGGGGGGCGTCAGCGCGACGGCGAAACGGGCTTCTTCTTCGGGTAGACGACGATGATCACCAGGTCCTCGTCGCCGAGCTGCCTGAGCGCGTGGGTGCTGCCGTTGCGGGTCAGGATCGCGTCGCCGGGGCCGACCTCGCGGCGCCGGCCGTCGAGCAGCAGTTCGCCGCGGCCGGAGAGGACGTAGTAGATCTCGTCCTTGTCGTTGCGGTGCTCGCCGATGCTCGAGCCCGGATGCATCGCGCGCTGGCGGAACACGATGTCGAAGCCTTCGGCGTCCTCGAAGAACGGGTAGGCGGTGGTGGTGCCGGCGCCGTCGTGCGGGCCGGGCTGGCGCACGGCGACGTCGCGCGCCTGCTGCACGTAGGAGTCGCGGCGCGTTTCGGCTTGCGCGTGGCCGGCCGCGACGGCGGCGGCGAGCGCGGCGAGAACAGCGATGCGGAGTGCCATGGCCTTGTCCTGTGTCGAAGAGGCGGGATCGGCCGCGGATTCGCGCGCACGCAGCGGGGCGAACGGTACGCGCCGGGGCTTCGTCCGGCGCATCGCCGGAGGGGGCGGTCGCAAGCGGCGATTCCAGTCCGTGTCCATCCTCGCGATCCGTGTCGCGTCCGGCACGGCCGCCGCGGGCCTCAGCGCGCCAGCCAGCCGCCGTCCACCGGGATGATCGCGCCGTTGACGTAGTCCGAGGCGCGCGAGGCGAGGAACACCGCCGCGCCGCCGAGGTCGCCCGGCTCGCCCCAACGCCCGGCCGGGATGCGGCCGAGGATCTCGGCGCTGCGCTTCTCGTCGGCGCGCAGCTGCGCGGTGTTGTCGGTGGCCATGTAGCCCGGCGCGATCGCGTTGACGTTGATGTTCCGGCTCGCCCACTCGTTGGCCAGCAGGCGGGTGATGCCGGCGATGCCGCTCTTGCTGGCGGTGTAGGACGGCACGCGGATGCCGCCCTGGAACGACAGCATCGAGGCGATGTTGATGATCTTGCCGCCGCCCTGGGCGATGAAGTGGCGGCCGGCGGCCTGGCACATGAAGAACGCGGACTTGAGGTTCACGTTCATCACCTCGTCCCAGTCCTTCTCGCTGAAGTCCACCGCGTCGGTGCGGCGGATCAGACCGGCGTTGTTGACCAGGATGTCGAGGCGGCCGAGCCCGCCCAGGGTCTCCTCGATCACGCGCGGGATCGGCTCGATGCCGATCAGGTTGGCCTCGATCGCGACGAAGCGGCGGCCGAGCGCGCGCACCTTCCGCTCGGTCTCGGTCGGCGGCTGGATGCCGGCGGCGGCGATGTCCGCGCCGGCTTCGGCCAGCGCCAGCGCGATGCCTTGGCCCAGGCCGGTGTTGGCGCCGGTGACCAGCGCGACCTTGCCTTCGAGACTGAACGGATTGGCCATGAGCATTCCCCTGATCGCTTGGGTGGAGTCGTCCCGCAAAGGCGGGAATCCGATGGTGTGGTTCCCCGGAGACGCCGGTTCCCGCAGCCGCGGGAACGACGCGCGCGGAGGCTTACTTCAGCTGGCAGATGTCCAGCTGGTTCATGTCGGTGTAGTCGAGGTTCTCCCCGCCCATCGCCCAGATGAAGCAGTAGTTCCTGGTGCCAGACCCCATGTGGATCGACCACGGCGGCGACACCACCGCCTCGTCGTTGGCGACGACGATGTGGCGCATCCCGGCCGGCTCGCCCATGAAGTGCATGACCCGTTGGTCGCCCAGGCCGAAGTAGAAGTAGACCTCGGATCGGCGGTCGTGCAGGTGCGGCGGCATCGTGTTCCAGACGCTGCCGGGCTTGAGGATGGTCAGGCCGAGCAGCAGCTGGCAGGACTTCACCGTCGCCGGGACGATGTACTGGTAGATCGTGCGCTCGTTGCTGGTCTCCAGCGCGCCGCGCTCCAGCGGCACCGCGTCGGCGATCGAGATGTGCCTGGCCTCGTGGCGCGCGTGCGCCGGGGTCGAGGCGAGGTAGAACTTGGCCGGGCGCGCGGCGTCGGCGGAGGCGAACTCGACCCGGTCGCTGCCCATCGGCACGTACAGGCCGTCCTTGGGCTGCAGGGTGTAGGCGGTGCCGTCGACGGTGACCGTGCCGGCGCCGTCGCCGACGTTGACCACGCCGAGCTCGCGCCGCTCCAGGAACGGCTTGCCCGCGGCGGAGGCGGGCTCGGCCTGCACCGGCAGCGCCACGGGGGCGTCGGTGGGGGCGGCGCCGCCGATCACGAAGCGCTCGTAATGGGTGTAGTTCAGCACGACCTGGCCGGGCACGAACAGCTCCGAGATCAGGTAGCGCTCGCGCAGCTGCTCGTTGCTGGCGCCGGCCATCATGTCGGGGTGGGTGGCGTGGTAGGTCTTGCGGAACATCGGGCTCTCCGGAACGCATGGGGCCGGGCCTGCCGGCCGGGTGGCCCATCATAGCCCGCTTGAGGTAACCGGTGTCAAAAAGGCGTCCCGGCCTAGCGCGCGGCTGGGGTCGCGCATGGCGCGCGGCTGCTCGGGAGAACGCGCGGGAGGCGGGCCGGGCTGCCGCTCCGGGCCGGGAAGCTTCCCTCGTTCTAGCCCTTCGGGCGCTGGCTGGAGTCGCGCACCACCAGGTGCGGGGTCACGTCGCGCGGCTGCTCGAGGGCGGGGGCGTGGTCGTCGAGCAGCATGCGCGCGGCTTCGCGGCCGACGTCGCGGGTCGGCGAGTGGATCGTGGTCAGGGCCGGCCACAGCTGCGAGGCCAGCGGGCTGTCGTCGTAGCCGACCACCGAGAGATCGCCGGGGATGCCCAGCCCGCGCCGCATCGCGGCCTTGTACACGCCCGCGGCCATCTCGTCGTTGCAGGCGAAGATCGCGGTCGGGCGCGGCGACTTGGCCAGCAGGAATTCGGCGCCGGCGACCCCGGAATCGAAGGTGTAGCCGCCCTCGTAGACGTAGTCCGGCGCGAGCTCGATGCCGCGCGCGGCCAAGCCGGCGAGGAAGCCTTCGCCGCGCTCGATCGCCGAACGGTAGCGGCGCGGGCCGGTGATCAGGCCGATGGTGCGGTGGCCGAGCGACTCGAGGTAGTTCGCCGCCTCGGTGCTGGCCAGGCGGTCGCGGGTGACCAGCATGTTCGGCGCCGCGTCCAGCGGGATCGAGGCCACGCGCACGTAGCGGCAGCCGATCTCGCGCAGCGCCGCGGCCAGCTGTTCGTCCTCGGACACGCGCGGGATCAGGATCACCCCGTGCAGCTTCTGCTGCAGGACGAAGCGGCGCACGCCGTCGATGTAGTCCTCGCGGGTGCTGTCGCAGGGATGCACGACCAGCTCGTAGCCGGAGTCGCGCAAGGCGTCGAGCGCGCCGTACTGCATGTTGACGATGTACTGCGCGGTCGGGTTGTCGTAGACCAGGCCGATCAGGAACGAGCGCCGGAACGCCAGGCCGCGCGCCTGCGGGTCCGGCGTGTAGCCCAGCTGCTTCATCAGGGCCAGCACCTTCTCGCGCGTCTCCGGGTGCACCAGCGGCGAGTTGTTGATGACCCGCGAGACCGTCTTCTTCGATACGCCGGACAGCCGCGCGATGTCGTTGATCGTCGCCTTGCCCGCCGGCAACGCCGGCGCGTCCGCGGTGGGCGGCGCGGCGGCGGCGGAGCGGGAACGGCGGGGGCGCGGCGGCGTGGGGGTCATGATCGGTCGGGAATGGGCCCGGCCATTCTAAGCCGCCGCTCAGGGCAGCGCCCGGTAGCGGAAATCGAGGAAGCGGACCGCGCCGTCGCCGGCGGCGTAGATCCCCGGGCGCAGCGACAGGAACTTGCCGGCGACGTTGTGGTGGTAGCCGGACACTTCCATCTGCACGTCGTACTTCTTCCAGGTCCTGCCGTCGCGGCTGGTGTGGAAGGTGACGACGTGGCGATCGTTGGTGACCCGCAGCCACAGCTTGCCGCCCTTGCCCGGCGCCAGGCCGCCGGCGGGGCGCTCCTCGCCGTAGCGGTGCATCACGAACGATTCGCCGTTGGAACCGAGGCCGACGTACAGGCGGTCGCTGTAGAACAGCACCACGCCGCCGACCGCGCCGGGCGCGATCTCCATCTCGACCTCGGCCTGGTAGGCGCGGTCGCCCGGGATCGCGGTCAGCGGCGAGCTGTCGCGCGGGGCCCTGCCCTTGCCGCGCAGCACCAGTGCCTGGCCGTCGAAGGACACGCGCCGCATCTCGTCCGGCGCCGGGTCGAAGAACGCCCACTGCGGGCCGAGGCGATCGCCGTCGAACGCGTCGGACAGCGCCATGCCGTGGCGGCCGATCGATTCGCCCGCCGGCTTCCGCAGCGGTTTGCCCAGGTCGCCGCCCCTGGCGACGAACCAGCCGTCGTCGGTCCACTCCACCGGATCGAGCAGCGCCTGCCGCCCGAGCGTCCAGAAGCCCTTCTCGTAGCCGTGGTAGATCATCCACCACTGCCCGGCGACGTCCTCGACCAGCGTCGCGTGGCCGCGCGACCACCAGTACTCGTCGGCCGAGCGGGTGCGCACGATCGGGTTGTACGGCGAGTTCTCCCACGGGCCGTGGATCGAGCGCGAGCGCGCGGCGATCACCATGTGCCCGGTCGGCGGGCCGGCGGTGCCGCCGACCGCGGTGATCATGTAGTACCAGCCGTTGCGGCGGGTGATCTTCGGCCCTTCCTGCGAGTAGCTCTCCACGTCCCAGCTTTCCGGGTAGCGCCAGCCGTCGTAGGCGTGCCGGACCGGGCCGACCGTGCGCAGGCCGTCGTCGGACAGCGGCACGTAGTCGCCGGCGCTGAGGAACAGGTAGCGCTTGCCGTCCTCGCCGACCGCGTGGCCGGGGTCGATGTGGTCGGGCAGCTTCAGGTCGATCGGCTCGCTCCACGGACCGCGGATGTCGTCGGCCCAGACCACGTAGTTGCTGCGGCCGTGCGCGGTGCGCGCCGGGAAGTAGATGTAGTAGCGGCCCTGGTGCTTGACCAGGTCCGGCGCCCAGATCGCGCCGACGTTGGTGGCGATGGCGTGGCCGATCGGCTGCCAGTTGACCAGGTCGCGCGAGTGCCAGATCGGCAGGCCGGGGTAGGCGTCGAACGAGGACAGGGTCAGGTAGTAGTCCTCGCCGTCGCGCAGCACCGACGGGTCGGGGCGGTCGCCGGCCAGCACCGGATTGAGGAAGGTGCCGTCGCCGAGGTCGGCCTGGCGCTGGTGCTCGATGCCGCGCTTCCACTGCGGCGCCCCGGCCGCGGCGGCCGCGGGCAGGGCCAGGGCCAGGGCGAGGGCAAGGGCAAGGGCGGCGAGGGCTTGGGACAGGCGCATCGTTCTTCTCCTGCGGGTTGCGCCGCGCGTCCGGCCGCGGTGCGTTGCGCGCGGCCGCGACGCCGGCGGTGCTAGCGTGGGGGGTGCGGCTTCGCGCCCGCGCCGGTCCGCGCCTTCCACGCGGGATAGTCGCGTTCCAGCAGGGCCTGGGGCCAGGTGCCGAACCAGTGGTAGCCGGTGCGGCGCTCGCGCGGGATCTGGGCGTAGTCGCGCAGGCGCTCGCCGTCGCGGCTGGCCAGGACCACCGAGTTGTCGCGCAGGTCGTAGAAGCGCGCCCACAGCGGCGGCGCCTGCGGGTCGGCGACCAGGCGGCGGTCGAAGTCGGCGGCGTGGTAGGCCCAGCGTTCATGCGGCGCGGGGAAGGTCTCCAGCCGCTGCCCGCGCAGGGCGACGCGGCGCAGCCAGTCGACGCCGCCCTCGATCGCGGCGGTCACCGGCGGCGACGGCTGCGGGATCGACATCAGGTAGCGCAGCACCGACACGGTCTCGTCGGACACCAGCGCCGGCAGCTCGAAGCGCCGGCCCTGCGCCGGTTGCAGCGTGCGCGCGTCGTACTGCCCGGCCCAGCCGGCCAGGCGCCCGTCCTGGCGCACCTGCAGGCGCAGCAGGCAGGCGTCGCCGCGCGCGACCGCCGCCTCGATCCGCTGCCGCCGCGCCGGGTCGACGAACGGGAAGGCCGCCGCGCGCCGCAGCATCGCCAGCACGCCGGGCGTCACCTCGTCGGCGATGGTGATGTGCGGGTGGTAGGGCTGGCTCGCCGGCACCGTGTGCGGCCAGCCGCCGCAGCGCTCGAGCTGCCGGGCGAGAACGAAGTCGAGCCCGCGCAGCGCGGCGTCGCGGTAGCGCGCCTCGCCGGTGCGGGCATGGGCCGCGGCGAGGTAGTCGATCTGGGTGTAGGTGTTGCGGTTGTCGAAGCTGCCGCCGGGCAGGGCACGCTCGGCGCGCAGGCGCTCGCGCTCGGCGGCGCCGAGGACGCGCGCGGGGTCGCGGTTCTCCGGCCAGCCGCCGCTCTCGCGCTGCAACAGCAGCAGGTTGTCGGCGATCTCGCGCACCTGCTGCGGCGCGTAGCGCGGGTAGTCCGCGCCGTGGCGGTTCTGCCAGTGCGCGACCGCGTCGGCGAAGCCGTCCAGCGGAATCGCGCCGGCGCCCGGCTCCGCGGCGTGGCGCGGCGCTTGCGCGTGCGCCGTCGCGGCCGCGAGCAGCGCCCCCAGCGCGGCGGCGACGCGGCTCATGCCTTCAGCGCCGCCGGCAGCCACAGCGACAGCTGCGGGAAGAACGCCACCGCCAGCAGCACCAGCAGCGCCGCCAGCCAGAACGGCCAGATCGTGCGCATGCACTCGCCGATGCCGATCTTGCCGATCGCGGTGCCGATGAACAGCACGCTGCCCACCGGCGGCGTGACCAGGCCGATGCCGCCGGTCAGCACCAGCACCAGGCCGAAGTGGAGCGGGTCGATGCCGTAGGCGCGCGCGACCGGCAGGAAGATCGGCGTGCAGATCAGGATCATCGGCGCCAGGTCCATGAACGTGCCGAGCACCAGCAGGAGCAGGACGATCAGCAGCAGGACGGTGATCTTGTCGTGGGCGACGCTCTGCAGCGCCTCGACCGCGGCCGACGGCACCTGCAGGTAGGCCAGCAGCCAGCCGAACACCGCCGCGGTGGCGATCACGAACAGGATCGCGCCGGTGGTGCGCGCGGCGTGGGCGACGGTGCCGAGGAACTCGCGCCACTTCAGCTGGCGGTAGACCAGCGCGGTCACGACCAGCGCGTACAGCACCGCCATCGCCGCGCTCTCCACCGCGGTGAACACGCCGGCGCGGATGCCGACGAAGATCAGCGCCACCAGGCCCAGCCCCGGCAGCGCGCCGACCAGGCGCAGCAGCACCGCGCGCAGGCCGGGGAAGGGCTCGGTGCCGTAGCCGCGCGCGCGCGCCACCGCCCAGCCGGTGACCATCATCGCCGCGGTCATCAGCAGCGCCGGGGTGATGCCGGCCGCGAACAGGTCGGCGATCGACAGCCCGCCGCCGGCCGCGGCCGAGTACAGGATCAGGTTGTGCGAGGGCGGCACCAGCAGCGCCACCAGCGCCGCGGTGATGCTGACGTTGACCGCGAAGTCGCGGTCGTAGCCGCGCTGGATCATCTGCGGGATCATCGTGCCCCCGACCGCGGACACGTCGGCGATGGCCGAGCCGGACACGCCGCCGAAGAACAGCGACGACAGCACGCTGACCTGGCCGAGGCCGCCGCGCAGGCGCCCGACCAGTGCCGCGGCCAGGCCGATCAGCCGCTCGGAGATGCCGCCGCGCAGCATGATCTCGCCGGCGAAGATGAACAGCGGGATCGCGATCAGGCTGACCGAGCCCGCACCGGCGCCGACCTGCTGCACCAGCACCACCAGCGGCAGGTCGAGGTAGAACAGCGTCGCCAGCGCCGCGGCGGCGAGCGCGAACGCCACCGGCACGCCCAGCAGCAGCAGCGCGGCGAAGACCAGGAACAGGAGCGCGGTGGCCATCAGCGCGCCCCCCCGGCCGAGGCCGGCCGGCGGCGCAGGCGGTCGAGCGCGAACGCGGCCATCAGCGCGCCGCCCAGGCTCAGCGGCAGGTAGTTGATGCTCTGCGGCAGCGGCGCGCCGGCCAGGTGCACGTCCCAGCCGTCGGCCAGCAGCGCCGCGCTCCAGCCGGCCAGCACCGCGCCGATCGCGGCGACGACCAGCCCGCCCAGCGCCTCGACCAGGCGATGCCCGCGCGGGCCGAGCGCGTCGGCGAGCAGGAAGAAGCCGAAGTGGCGGTTCTCGCGCACGCCGGTCGCCGCGCCCATCGCCATCGCCGTGCTCAGCAGCAGCAGCGTCACCGGCTCGGTCCAGCTGGGCGAATCGTTGAGCACGTAGCGGGCGAACACCTGCCAGCCCTGCACCACGACCAGGCCGGCCAGCGAGGCCGCGGCGATGCCGATCGCGAGCGCGGAAAGGCGGTCGAGGACGCGTGCGAGCGCGTCGGCGGCGGGCGGTGTTGCGGTCGGCTGCATTGCGTCTCCCCTCCAAGCCACTTTGCTGATGCCCTCCCCCGCGGGCGGGGGTCGGGGTGGGGCAGGCGCGCCGGCGCGCTGCTGCCTCACCCCGGCCCCTCTGCCGCGAGCGGCGAGGGGCCCGAAACGCGCGCCGTCGGGAGAGCGCTCCTCCCGCGGCGGCGGGAGCAGGCCTCGCCGCCTTCAGGCCAGCGCGCGGATCTTGCGGTACAACGCGTCGATCTCCGGCTGGCGCAGGTATTCGTCCAGCAGCGGCTGCGCGGCGCGCCGGAACGCCGCCATGTCGACTTCGTTCATGTGCACGCCGGCCGCGCGCACCGCCGCGCCCGCCTCCTGCTCGGAGGCGTCCCACAGCGCGCGCATCACCGCCACCGAGCGCCGCGCCAGCTCGCGCAGCAGCGCGCGGTCGTCGGCGCGCAGCGCGTCGTAGCTCTTGCGCGAGACCAGCAGCACGTCCGGCGCGTAGGAATGCTCGCTCTGCGACCAGTGGCGCGCGACCTCGAACTGGCGGCTGGAATGGAAGCTGCGCAGGTTGTTCTCGGCGCCGTCGATCAGCCGGGTCTCCAGCGCCGAGAACACCTCCCCGTAGGACAGCGGGGTCGGGTTGGCGCCGAACAGCCGCAGCAGGCGGATGAAGATGTCCGAGCCGGGCACGCGGAACTTCAGCCCGTGCAGGTCGGCCGGCGTGCGCAGCGGCCGGCGCGTGTTGTAGAAGCAGCGCGCGCCGCAGTCGTAGATCGCCAGGCCGACCAGGTCGCGCGCCTCGAAGCCGCGCAGCACCCGCGCGCCGACCTCGCCGTCGAGCGCGCGGCGCAGGTGCGGCACCGAATCGAACACGTACGGCAGGCACAGCGCCCGGGTCAGCGGGAAGGCGTTGTTGAGCGCGCCGGCGTACACGCGGGTGATGTCGATGGCGCCGTAGCGGGCCATGTCGATGGCCTCGGATTCGCGGCCGAGCTGCCCGGAGTGGTACAGGCGCAGGCGCAGGCGGCCGCCGGTCTCGCGCTCGAGTTGCTGGCCGATCCAGCGCACCGCCTCGACGGTCGGGTAGTCCTTCACGTGCACGTCGGACGCGGTGAGCACGCGCGCGCCCGCGTCGGCGCGCGCCGCGGGCAACGCGCCGGCGGCGCAGGCCGCGGCCAGTCCGGCGAGGAAGCCGCGGCGGCCGTTCATGCCTGCGGCCCCGCGGCGAGCGCCGCCACCGCCTCGCAGTGCAGCTCGCCGTGGCGGCCGAAGCTGACCCGCGCGTGCTGGCCGGGGCGGATGTCGTGGATGCCGGTGGCGGCGCCGGTGGTCACCAGCGCGCCGGCGCGCAGCGGGTAGCCGCGCTGCGCGCAGCGGCCGAGGGCGAAGGCCAGCGCCGCGAGCAGGCCGCCGTGGATCGCGCCCGCGCCGCCCTCGCCGACGCGGGCGCCGTCGACGAAAGTCTCGCAGCGCAGCTCCGCCGGGTCGAGCCGGCGCCAATCCGGGATCTCCGGACCGAGGACCAGGCCGGCGTTGTTGCCGAAGTCCGAGGCCACCACCGCCGAGCCGAGCGCGTTGATCAGCGGCAGCGGGCTGCCGGCCAGCTCGATGCCGACCAGCAGCGCGTCGGCGAGGTCGGCCGCCTCCTGCGCGGTGTAGCGGCGCTTGTCCGCCGGCGCGTCGGCGCCCAGGCGGAACACGAACTCGGCCTCGACCGCGGCGAATCCCCCCGGAATCGTCGCGAAGCGCGCGCGCTCGCCGGGCCCCGGCCGTTGCACCGCATCGGCGAACACTGGGCCGACCACGCGCTCCTCGCCGAAGCGCGGCTGCAGGTCCGGCGGCACCAGGCCGACCTTCCAGCCGGCGATCGGCCGGCCCCACAGCGCGATCGCGGCGTCCTGGCAGGCATAGCCCTGGTCCAGGGTCTGCGGCAGCGCGCCCGGGTAGTCCGGCAGCGCCCGCGCCTCGCGGCGCGCCGCGACCAGGCGCCGGGCGACGGCACGGGCGTCGTCTTCGGTGGGCGCGTAGTTGTCCATGCCGGCCGGTGTCCCCTGGCGTTCGTCGATGGTGGAGTTGTATAGGAAACCGGTGTCATTGACAATCGGTCGACCACACTCGAAAAACGACCGGGGAGGGCAGGCGATGCGGCATGCAGGGCGGGAACGGGAAATCCGACGGGTCCGGGCGCGCCGGGCAGGGGCGTGGCTGGCGCTGCTGGCGGCGCTGGTGCTGCCGGCGCCGGAACCGGCCCGGGCCGCCGACCTGTCCCACGGGACAGCGGCGCTGGCGTTTCCCGGCGCGGCCGGCTGGGCCGCGCACACCCCGGGCGGGCGCGGCGGGCGGATCCTGCGGGTCACCACCCTCGCCGCCGACGGCCCCGGCTCGTTCGCCGAGGCGATCCGCGCCAAGGGCCCGCGCATCGTCGTGTTCGAGGTCGGCGGGGTGATCGACCTGGGCATGCAGGAACTGCGCATCGACGAGCCCTACCTGACCATCGCCGGGCAGACCGCGCCGCAGCCGGGCATCACCCTGATCAAGGGCGGGCTGACCATCGCCACCCACGACGTGATCGTGCGCCACCTCCGCATCCGCCCCGGCGACGGCGGCCTGCCGAAGAGGGCCGGCAAGGACATCGACGCGATCACCACCGTGCGCGGCGCCCGCGACGTGATCGTCGACCACTGCTCGCTGAGCTGGGCCACCGACGAGAACCTGTCGGCCTCCAGCACCCGCTTCCACGGCGAGAGCGAGCAGGCATGGATGGAGGCGGCCTCGCGCCGCATCACCTTCAGCCGCAACATCATCGCCGAGGGCCTGGCCGACGCCACCCACGCCAAGGGCGAGCATTCCAAGGGCTCGCTGATCCACGACCACGTCAACGACGTGCTGATCGTCGGCAACCTGTACGCGCACAACTACGAGCGCAGCCCGCTGTTCAAGGGCGGCGCGCGCGGCCAGGTGCTCAACAACCTGATCTACGATCCCGGCCAGCGCGCGATCCACTACAACCTCATCGCCGAGGAGTGGCTGGGCCATCCGTACTCGCGCGGGCAGATGGTCGTGCGCGGCAACGTGCTGCGCGCCGGGCGCTCCACCGAGGACCTGGCGTTCTTCATGGTCGGCGGCTCCGGCGACGTGGACGTGTACCTCGAGGACAACCTGGCGGTGGACCGGATCGGCCGGCCGCTGCCGATGACCGGCCGCTACACCACCACGCCGGTCGAGATCGCGCGGATGAAGCGCGCGCCGGCGCTGCCGTTCGGCATGAGCCTGCTGCCGTCGGCCGAGGTGCAGGACGCGGTGATCGCCGACGTCGGCGCCACGCCCTGGGCGCGCGACGCGGTCGACCGGCGCATCGTCGCCGACGTGATCGAGGGCCGCGGCGGCATCATCGACAGCCAGGAGCAGGTCGGCGGCTACCCGGACTACGCGCCGACCCGGCGGCCGTTCGTCGAGGCGGACTGGAACCTCGACACGATGGAGCCGCTCAAGCCCTACCAGCGCGGCGAGCCGCTGCGCTGAGCGGGGCAGCGGCGATGCGCGGGCACGAGCACGGGCGCAAGGGCGCGCGCGGCTGGGCGCGCTGGCTGGCCGCCGCCGCGTTGGCGCTGGCGGGCGCCGGCGCGCCTGCGGACACGCCCTCGGCGGATACGCCGCGGGAGGCGGCCTCGCGGATCTGGCTGTGGCCGCAACAGGTCGCCCCCGGTTCGCGGCGGCTGCGGTTGCAGCAGCGCATCCTCGAGCGCAGTGCCGACCCGCGGCTGCCGGACCGCATCGTCACCGGCGTCACCCGGCCCTACCTGACCGTGCACCGGCCGGCGCGGCCGAACGGCGCGGCGTTGCTGGTCGCGCCGGGCGGCGGCTACCGCCGCATCGTGCTCGACAAGGAAGGCAGCGCCCTGGTGCCGGCGTTGGCGGAGGCGCACGGCTACACGCTGTTCGTGCTGCGTTATCGCCTGCCCGGCGACGGCCACGACGACGGCCGCGACGCGCCGCTGGCCGACGCGCAGCGCGCGTTGCGGCTGATCCGCGCGCGCGCCGGCGAATTCGGCCTGGACCCGCAGCGGATCGGCGCGATCGGCTTCTCCGCCGGCGGCCACGTCGCCGCCAGCCTCGGCACCCGCTACGACGAGCGTGTCTACGCGCCGGTGGACGCTGCCGACCGGCTCAGCGCGCGTCCGGACTTCCTGCTGCTGCTGTACCCGGTGATCGACATGGGCGGGCACGCGCATCCCGGCTCGCGCGAGCGGCTGCTCGGCGCGGCGCCGAGCGCGGCCGACGTCGCCGCCCACTCGCTGCAGCACCGCGTGCGCGCCGGCATGCCGCCGGTGTTCCTGCTGCACGCGGCGGACGATGCGACCGTGCCGGTGGAGAACAGCCTGCAGCTGTACGCCGCGCTGCGCCGCGCCGGCGTGCCGGCCGAACTGCACGTGTACCCGCGCGGCGGCCACGGCTTCGGCGTGCGCCAGATCGCCGATTCGCCGCTGCGGCTGTGGCCGGCGCTGGCGGCGGCGTGGATCGAGGCGCAAGGGCGCGCGACGGAAAGGCAGGCGCGCTAGGGCGAGCGCGCCGCGCGGGCCGGCGTTCGCGGCCGCTGCGCGCCGCGCCCGCGCGCGGCGGCACCCGTCCCGGCCGCGAGGACCGGCGTCCGCGCCGCACTCGCGTTGCTCTTCCGCCGCGGGAGAGCGGCCGCGCCGCAGGCGCAGGCCTCGAACCCGCTTCGTCGAGGCGCTTCCACAACCCCATCATCCGGAGAAATCGCGATGCGCGACCCCGCCGTTCCCGAAGTCCCGATCGATCCCCGGCGCCGCGCGCTGCTGCGCGGTGCCGCCGCGCTCGGCGCGGGCGCCGCCGTGCCGCGGTGGGCGCACGCCGCCTCGGGCGAGCGCGCCAGCCTCGCGCGCGTGCGCGGCGGCCGCGTCGCCGGCCGGCTCGAGGGCGGCGTGCACGTGTTCAAGGGCCTGCCCTACGGCGCCGACACCCGCCCGCGCCGGTTCCTGCCGGCCATGCCGGAGCCGAAGTGGCGCGGCGTGCGCGAGGCCGCCGCCTACGGCGCGGCGGCGCCGCAACGCGGCGCCCGCGAGCCGGTGAGCGAGGACTGCCTGTTCCTCAACGTCTGGACGCCCGGCCTGCGCGACGGCGCGCGGCGGCCGATCCTGGTCTACCTCCACGGCGGCGGCTACCACAACGGCTCCGGCAGCGATCCGCTGTACGACGGCGGCAATCTGTGCCGCCGCGGCGACGTGGTCGTGGTCACCGTGAACCACCGCCTCAACGCGTTCGGCTACCTGCACCTGGGCCGGCTGCTCGGGCCGGACTACGCCGCGTCGGGCAACGTCGGCCAGCTCGACTTGGTGCAGGCGCTGCGCTGGGTGCGCGAGCACGCCGGCGAGTTCGGCGGCGACGCCGGCAACGTCACCGTGTTCGGCCAGTCCGGCGGCGGCGCCAAGATCGCCACGCTGATGGCGATGCCGGCCGCGCGCGGGCTGTTCCACCGCGCCTGGACCATGAGCGGCCAGCAGGTCACCGCGGCCGGCCCGCGCGCGGCGACCCAGCGTGCGCAGCGCTTCCTCGACGCGCTGGGCCTGCGCGCGGAGCAGGCGGCGCGGTTGCGCGAACTGCCGATGGAGCGGCTGCTGGAGGCGGCGCGCACGCCCGACCCGTCGCGCACCGAGGCCGCTTCGCTGTACTTCGGCCCGGTGCTGGACGGCGTGGCATTGCCGGTGCATCCGTTCTGGCCGCAGGCGCCGGCGCAGTCGGCGGCGATCCCGATGGTGATCGGCAATACCCGCGACGAGACCCGCGCCTTCCTCGGCCACGATCCGGCGAACTTCGCGCTCACCTGGGAGCAACTGCCGGAGCGGCTCGAGCGCGAGCAGTACGTCGACCTGCCGGTGGCGCAGGTGATCGCCGAATACCGGCGGCTGTACCCGCACTACACGCCGTCGGAGGTGTTCTTCGCCGCGACCACCGCCGGGCGCTCGTGGCGCGGCGCGGTCGAGGAGTGCGAGGCGCGCGCGCGCCAGGGCGCCGGCGCGGCGCCGACCTGGGCCTACCAGCTCGACTGGGGTTCGCCGCTGGAGCCGCGGCTGCGCGCCTACCACACCCTCGACATCCCGCTGGTGTTCGACAACGTGCATCAGCCCGGGGCGCGCACCGGCGCCGGCGCCGACGCCCGGCGCATGGCCGAGCTGATGAGCCGGGCGCTGCTCGCGTTCGCCCGTAGCGGCGATCCGAACCATCCGGCGCTGCCGGCCTGGGCGCCCTACACCCTGGCAAAGCGCGAGACCCTGGTGTTCGACCTGGCCCCGGCGCTGGTGGAGGACCCGCGCGGCGGCGAGCGCCGGCTGTACCGGCAGGCGCCGTTCGTGCAGCGGGGGACGCTCGGATGAGGGCCGCGGCGCATGCGATGCGGCGCGCCGCGCCGTGGCTGCTGGCACTGGGGCTGGCCGCGGCGCACGCGGCGCCGGCGTCGCGGCCGCCGCCGGTGCCGGTCCGCGCCGACAAGATCGTCCTGGTCGGCGATTCCACGGTGCAGGCGCACAGCGGCTGGGGCGGCGCGTTCTGCGCCCGCCACGCCGCCCCGTTCCTGGCCTGCCTCAATCTCGGGCGCGGCGGGCGCAGCAGCTACAGCTACCGTGCCGAAGGGTCCTGGGAGCTGGCGCGGCGCGAACTGCGCGGCGGCGGCTACGGGCGCGTCTGGGTGCTGATCCAGTTCGGCCACAACGACCAGCCGGGCAAGCCCGAGCGGTCGACCGACCTGGCCGAGGAGTTCCCCGCGAACCTGCGCCGCTACGTCGACGAGGCGCGCGCCGATGGCGCCCGGCCCGTGCTGGTGACGCCGCTGACGCGGCGCCAGTTCCGCGACGGCCGGCTGGTGGACGACCTGGCGCCGTGGGCGGAGGCGATCCGCCGCGTCGCGCGCGAGCGGCAGGTGCCGCTGGTCGACCTGCACGCGCGCAGCGTGGCCGCGGTGCAGGCGCTCGGGCCGGTGGCGTCGATGCGCTTCGCGCAGCGGCCGGCGACGCCGGAGCTGGTCGCCGCCGCGCTGCAGGGCACCACCGCCGAGGCGCCGCCCGCGCCGGCGCCGCCGCCGGCGGCAGCGGACGCGACCGCGCCGCTGCGCCTGGCGTTCGACTACACCCACCTCGGCGGGGCCGGTGCCGAGTTCTTCGCCGCGCTCGTCGCCGACGAGCTGGCGCGGGCGGTGCCGGAACTGCGTCCGCGCCTGCTGCCCTGAGCGGCGGCGCGCCGCGCGCCGCGTCAGCGGAACGGGCCGGCGCCGCGCATACCGAACCGCCGCGCCGCCCGCAGCGGGAGGACATCGCGTCGTCAGCGCCGGCGCGCGGCGCGCGGGGTGTCGTTTCGTTCGTCGCTCCTGCCGGGAGCGGGAAACGAGGAGCGGGCCGGGGCCGGCGCGGTACCACGACGCATGCGCCGCACGGCCATCGGGCGAACAGGCCGCGGCGGTCCGGCCCTGCGCCCCGGGCCGCCGCGCAAGGGGTCAGAACTTGTAGCGCAGGCCGAGCAGGTACTGGCGGCCGGTCTCGCTGTAGTCCAGCGGCAGGTGCGAGGCCGCGCCGACCCACGAGGCCGAAGGTTCGTCGGTGAGGTTGATGCCCTCCAGGCTCAGCTCGAGCTGCTCGTTGAGCTTGTAGCGCAGCGAGGCGTCGATCATGGTGGTGCCGTCCTGGCCGTGCACGTCCGAGGTGAAGCCCTGCTCGGTGCCCGGCACCTGGATCAGGTAGTTGTCGCGGTTGGTGGCCGAGACGCGGGCGGAGAAGCGCTCGCCCTCGTAGAACAGCGTCGCGTTCCAGGCGTGCTTGGACAGGCCGGTCAGGTCGGTCTTCAGCGACGGCTCGCCGTTGCCGGTCAGGTACTGGATCTGCGACTCGACATAGGTGTAGTTCAGCTGCACGCCGAAGTTGCGCCAGAAGCCCGGCAGGAAGGTGAAGGGCTGCACGTAGGTGGCCTCGAAGCCCTTGAGCTCGCCGCCGGGCGTGTTGACCGGCACGCTGAACACGAACTCGTCGTTGACGCCGACGCCGGTGCCCTCGAGCAGGCTGGCCGGCAGGCCGCTGCTCGAGTACGGCCGCACTTCGCGGGTGGTCTGCACGAAGCTCTCGATGTCCTTGTAGAACAGGCCCAGGCCGAGCAGCGCGCCGTCCTCGAAGTACCACTCGAAGCCGAGGTCGTAGTTCGTGGCGCGGATCGGGTCGAGGTTCGGGTTGCCGCCGCTGACCGTGCGCGCGCCGCCGCTGACGTTGACGGTCACGCCGGGCGTCAGGCTGCCCAGGCCGGGACGCGACATCACCTTCGCCGCGCCGAAGCGGATCAGGAAGTCGGGCGCGACCTCGGCCACCAGGTTCATCGACGGCAAGGTATCGCTGTACTCGCGCTCCACCGTGGTCTGCACCAGCGCGCTGCCGACCGTGGCGTAGCCGGTCGAGGTCTGCTCGGTGCGCACGTAGCGCACGCCGACGTTGCCCGACAGCGGCACCGGGCCGAGGTCCAGGTAGAAGTCGCCCTGCAGGTAGACGCCGCGGTCCTTCTCCTCGACGCTGCGGGTGTTCACCGCGCGCTCGGCGAGCGCGTAGATGCCGCTGTTGCTGTACAGGTCGAACATGTTCACGAACGCGTCGTAGTCCGGCACCACCCAGGTGGACGGCGCGCCGTCCAGCTTGGCCAGGCTGGCCAGCTCGGTCATGTCGGCCGGGACGATGCGGGTGCCGTCGACGAACGCGGGCACGGTCGCCTCCGAGGCGCGGCGCCACTCCTTGGTGCCGAAGCCGTAGTCCTTGGCCTGCACGCCGCCCTTGAGGCGGAAGCCGTCGGCGAGGCGCCAGTCGAAGTCGATCTGCGCGGTGTCGAAGTCGTTCTTCACCCACTGCGGGCGCAGGCGGATCTCCGCCAGGGTCCAGCCGTTCGGGTCGGTCGGGCCGATGCCGTAGTCCAGCACCGGCGCCCACTTGTCGCCGCGGTAGTCGTAGCTGTAACCGTCGACGTTGAGCTTGTCCATGATGATCGTCGTCTGGATCGGGTTCTCGTGCTCGGAGCTCGAGGTGCCGACCTTCGCGGACAGCTTGAAGTCGTCGGTGAAGGCGTGCTCGCCGCTGAGGGTGAACTGCTTGAACTCGGTGTTCCAGTCGTCGTAGCGCGACTCGGAACGCACGTCGACGTCGTCGAACAGGCCGTACACCAGCGCGTTGTTCCCGTCGATCGCGCCGTCGCGGACGATGGTCTGCGGCTTGCCGCCCTGCGACGCGCCGCGGCTGAAGGAGATCGCCTCGATGTAGCTCTCGGTGCGGGCGGCGTCGATCTTGGAATACAGCGCGTCGAGCGAGATCTCGGTGCGGTCGGTCGGCTTGAACTGCAGCGAGCCGGTCACGCCCAGGCGCTGCTGGTCGTGCTCCATGTAGGTGTAGCGCGGGAAGCGCGGGTGGAACACGTCGGCCGAGCGCGCCGCCTGGAACGGCGAGGCGGGGTTGAAGCCGCCGTTGCTGGTGCCGTTGGCCCAGCGGCCGCTGCCGGTGCCTTCCTCGATCGTGCGCCGCTCGGTGTAGGCCACCGACAGCAGCGCGCCGACGCGGCCGTCCGCCCAGGTGTTGGAGACCAGCGCGGCCATGCGCGGGTCGGTCTTCTCCGACAGCTCGCTGTAGCCGAGCTGGCCACTGGCGGTGAAGGTGAAGCCGTCGTAGTCGAACGGCCGCGCGGTGCGCAGGTCGACGGTGGCGCCGAGCGAGCCTTCCTCGACTTCGGCCGAGGCGGTCTTGCGCACCAGCATCTGGCTGAAGAGGTCGGAGGCGAAGACGTTGAAGTCGAAGCCGCGGCCGCGGTTGGTGCCGCCCTGCTGGTCGGTGGAGCCGACGGTGGTCAGCGCCTCCATGCCGTTGATGCGCACGCGGGTGAAGTCCGGGCCGAGGCCGCGCACCGAGATCTGCCGGCCCTCGCCGGCGTCGCGGGTGATCACCACGCCGGGGATGCGCTGCAGCGACTCGGCCAGGTTGAGGTCGGGGAACTTGCCGATGTCCTCGGCGACGATGGCGTCGACCACGCCGGCTTCGCCGCGCTTGATGTCCAGCGCGCGCTCGACGCTGGCGCGGTAGCCGGTGACGGTGATCGTTTCCAGCTCGGTGGCCTGGTCCCGGGCGGCGTTGGCGCCCTGCTCGGCCGCGGTGTCCGGGTCCTGGGCGTAGGCGCCGAAGGTCGCCGTCTGCAGGGCCAGGCCGATCGCCGCGGCGAGCACGGTAACCGGTGTCTTTTTTGCCGCACGCTGTGAATGCATTGAAATCCCCTCCCGAGTTCCGGCGCTTCTAGGTGCCTTATTGACTGGTTGTCGGCGCTTGCTATCGTGTCCCCACGGCGCAAATGACACCGATGGTCAAAACCTAGCAGGTTGCATGGCCGGTGGCATGCTGCAGTGCGCAACGCCCGGCCCGGTACGATCGCGGGTCGCAATCCGAGCAGGGGAGGGAACGTGAACGGAACTGTCGTGTGCTTCGGCGAGCTGCTGCTGCGCCTGAGCGCGCCCGGGCGCGAGCGGCTGCTGCAGACGCCGCGGCTGCAGGTGCAGATCGGCGGCGCCGAAGCCAACGTGGCGGTGTCGCTGGCCCGCCTCGGCCACGACGCGGCGATGGCCGGCACGGTGGCCGACAACGCGCTCGGCGAGGCGGCGCTGGGCGAGCTGCGCCGCCACGGCGTGGACACCCGCCGGATGCGCGCCGCGCCGGGGCGCATGGGCCTGTACTTCCTCGCCCCGGGCGCGCTG
This sequence comes from Vulcaniibacterium tengchongense, assembly GCF_003814555.1. GTDB lineage: Bacteria > Pseudomonadota > Gammaproteobacteria > Xanthomonadales > Xanthomonadaceae > Vulcaniibacterium > Vulcaniibacterium tengchongense. The sequence goes on along the minus strand of NZ_RKQN01000004.1, from coordinate 234,621 downwards.
CAGCGGCCGAGCGAGGTGCTGTACGACCGCGCCGATTCGGCGTTCGCGCGCACCCCGGCGTCCGCCTACGACTGGGACGCGCTGCTCGAGGGCGCGGCCTGGCTGCACCTGTCCGGGGTGAGCCCGGCGCTCGGCGCCGAATGCGCGCAGGCCACCCTGGACGCGGCGCGCGCGGCGCGCCGGCGCGGCGTGCGGGTGTCGTTCGACGGCAACTTCCGCGGCAAGCTGTGGCAGGCGTGGAACGGCGACGCCGGCGCGATCCTGCGGCAGATCTTCGCCGAGACCGACCTGCTGTTCGCCGACCACCGCGACATCGCCGTGGCCCTGGGCCAGACGTTCGCCGGCGAGGACCACGAAGCGGCGGTCGCCGCGGCGGCGCAGGCGGCGTTCGCCGCGTTCCCGCACCTGCAGCGGCTGGCCTGCACGCAACGCCAACAACGCAGCGTCGACCATCACCACCTGTCGGCGTTGCTGCTGACCCGCGCCGGCGGGCGCGAACGCGCGCCGGGCTACGAACTGGCCGGCATCGTCGACCGCATCGGCACCGGCGACGCGTTCGCCGCCGGCGTGCTGCACGGGCTGATCGACGGCATGGACGACGCGCGCGCGCTGCGCTTCGGCCTGGCCGCCGCCTGCCTGAAGCACTCGGTGCCGGGCGACTTCAACCTGGTCGGCCGCGCCGAGATCGAAGCGCTGGTCGAGGAGGCCGGGTTCCATGTCCGCCGTTGACGAGGCGCCTTCGCCGGCGCGCGCGCTGGGCGGCCAGCGCATCGTCCCGGTGTACACGCCGCGCGGCGCCGACGAGGCGCTGGCGGTGGCGCAGGCGCTGTGGCGCGGCGGCATCGGCGCGATCGAAGTGACCCTGCGCACGCCGCAGGCGCTGGAGGCGATCGCCGCGATCGCGCAGGCGCTGCCGCGGATGGCGGTCGGCGCCGGCACCGTCCTGGACGCCGGGCAGATGCGCGCGGCGCGGCACGCCGGCGCGCGCTTCGCGGTTTCGCCGGGCTCGCTGCCGGAACTGCTGGCGCTGGCGCGCGAGCTCGACCTGCCCTACCTGCCCGGCGTGGCCACCAGCAGCGAGCTGATGGCCGGGCTCGCCGCGGGCTACCGCTGCTTCAAGCTGTTCCCGGCCGAGCCGCTCGGCGCGCTCGGGCTGCTCGCCGCATGGCAAGCGCCGTTCCCGCAGGCGCGCTTCTGCCCCACCGGCGGCATCGGCCTGGCGCGCGCGCGCGAATACCTGCGCCGGCCGAACGTGCTTTGCCTCGGCGGTTCCTGGCTGACGCCGGACGCCGCGCTGCGCGCGGGCGACTGGGCGCAGGTCGAGGCGCTGGCGCGCGAGGCCGCGGCGCTCGCCGGCGCCTAGCGTCCCGGTCGGCGCGCCAGCCTGCGCGCTGGCGCCGGCTCGCGGCGAACCGCCGGTGCGGGCGCGCTCGCGCGAGAGCCGCCGGGCGCGGCCGTCCTTCCGCCCGATGCGAAGGCGGCGTTCAGCGCAACGCCTGCTCCGGCACCTCCAGCTCCAGCGACAGCGCCAGGTGGTCGGAGAGCGCCGCCGGCAGCGCGCGCAGGTTGGAGGCGCGCAGGCCGTCGCCGACCAGGATGTGGTCGATCGCGCGTTGCGGGCGCCAGCTCGGGAACGTCGGCACCACGCCGCCGGGCGGCTGCAGGCGGGTGCGGCGGAACAGCACCTGCATTTCCGGCCGGTCGAGCGGGCAGTTGAAGTCGCCCATCAGCACCGCGTTGCGCTGGCCGTGCAGCAGCTCGGCGATGAAGCCGAGCTGCGCGGCGCGCGAGGCCGCGCCGAGCGAAAGATGCGCCACCGCCACGGTGAGCGCGTCGTCGCCGTCGCCGAAGCGCGCCAGGAGCACGCCGCGGCCGGCGATGCGGCCGGGCAGGGGGTGGTCGACCACCTCGCGCGGCTCGATCCGGCTGAGCAGGCCGTTGGCGCTGGAGGCGAAGCGGCCGACGCGCCGGTTCGGCTGGTGGCTCCAGTAGTCGAAGCCGGCGCGCTGGGCCAGGTAATGGGTCTGGTTGGTGAAGCCCGAGCGCAGGCTGCCGGGGTCGCTTTCGTTGAGCCCGACGATGTCGTGCATCCCCGCCAGCTGCGCGATCGCGTCCAGGCTGCCGCGCTTGTTCCCCGCCGGCAGCACGTGCGACCAGCTGCGCGCGACGTAGTCGTGGTAGCCGCGCGTGCTCGAACCGGCCTGGATGTTGGCGCTGAGCAGGCGCAGCCGGCGGGTGGGCTCCATGTCGTCCGCGCGGGCTCAGCCGCCGGCGGCGGCGCCCGCCAGCTTCGCGCGCTCCTGCGCGACCAGGTGGTCGGCGATGCGCAGCGTGTCCTCGAAGCTCTTGCCGGTGATCCGGTACTTGCCGTTGACCACCAGCGTCGGCGTGGCGTCGATGCCGCTGCGCATGATGAACTGCTGCGCGCGCTTCATCTTCGCGCCGACCGCGAAGCTGGCCATGGTGTTGGCGAACTGCTTGGCGTCGACGCCGTACTGGGCGTAGAACGCGCCGATCTGCTCGTTGCTCGGCAGCGGCTGCACCGGCAGCGTGCGCTGCACGTGGATCGCGTCGAACACCGCCTTGTGGCTGCGCTCCTGCACGCCCAGCGCCTGGGCGGCGAAGAAGGCCTTGGCGTAGGGCTCCCAGTAGCCGCCGAACGGCGCGGCCAGGGCGATGAACTTCACGTCGGCCGGCTGCCTGGCGCGCCAGGCCTCCACCAGCGGCTCGAAGTGCGCGCAGTGCGGGCAGGTGTAGCCGAACACCTCGACCACCTCGATCTTGCCGTTGGCCGGCTCGTACGGCTGGCCGCCGGGGATTTCGACGTAGTCGGTGCCGGCCACCGGCGCCGGGCCCTGCGGCGGCGTCGGCGCGGCGGCCGGCACCGGCGGCGCCGCCGGCTCGGGCTGCTGGGCGGCGGCCTGCGCGGGCGCCGGCGCGGCGGCCGGCGCGCTGTCGGCGGCGGGCGTGCCGGGCGCGGTCTGGGCCGGCGCCGGGGCCTGCTGCTGCGAACAGGCGGCCAGGCCGAGCAGGGCGGTCAGCAGAACCGCGAAACGGTACGGGCGCGAGGTCATGGGTCGGATCTCCGCAGGCTGGAACGGAAAGGAGCGCCGGCCGCGGGGCGCGGCCGGAGGATCGGAGCAAGGATACCCGCCGCGCGGCCGCATCGCCGGGAGCGGCGGCGCAACGTTCAGCGCGCCGCGCGCTCGCGCGCGATCAGCGCCTCGGCGATGCGCAGGTTGTCCTCGAGGCTGCGGCCGGTCACGCGGTACTTGCCGTTCACCACCAGCGTCGGCGTCGCCTCGACGCCGCTGCGGCGGATGAACTCGTCGGCGCGGCGCATCCTCTCCTGCACCGCCGGGCCGTCGAGCGCGGCCAGGAAGCGCGCCGGGTCGACGCCGTAGCGGGCGTAGAACGGCGCGATCTCCGCCGCGGTGGCGTTGCGCAGCGGCAGGCTGCCTTCCTCGTGCAGGGCGGCGAACATCGCCGCATGGCTGCGCTTGGCCACGCCCAGGGTTTCCGCGGCGTAGTAGGCCTTGGCGTAGGGCGTCCAGTAGCCGCCGAACGGCGCCGCCAGGGCGACGAAGTTCAGGTCCCGGGGCTGGCGCGCCAGCCACGCGTCGAGCTGCGGCTGGAAGTGCGCGCAATGCGGGCAGGTGTAGCCGAAGACCTCGACCAGCTCGACCTTGCCCTTGACCGGGGCGAACGGCCGGCCGTCGGCGATGACCTCGTAGTCGGTGCCTTCCACCGGCGCCGGCGCGGCCGGGGTGGCCAGGGCCAGCGGCGAAAGGGCGAACAGCAGCAGGGCGAGCAGCGGGCGTCGGATCATCGCGGCGGATTCGTCGGGAAGCGGAAAAAAGAACGCCGGCCGTGGATCACGACCGGCGCGCGGGACGCTGGGGACCGACGGCTGCGACCGCAGCCGCCGGCGCGAGTTCACGAACCGGTGGCCGGCGCGGGCGGCTGCCCGGCAGGTGCCGGCGGCGCCGGGGCCGGAGCGGCCGGCGCCGTCGGGGCGGCCGGTGCCGTGGCCGGTGCGTCCGCGGCCGGCAGGGCGGCGGCGGCGACGTCGTCGCGGCTCGGGTGCAGGCCTTGCAGGTAGCTGGCCAGCGAGCCGATCTCCTCGTCGGTCAGCTGCTTGGCCACGGCGGCCATCACGTTGAACAGGTGCGGGTCGCGCTGGTGGGTGGTGCCGGCGCGGTACTCCTCGAGACGGCGCTGGGTGTACGCGGCCATCTGCCCGGCGATGTGCGGATAGGCCGGGCCGGGGTTGCCGGCGCCGTCCGGGCCGTGGCAGGCCATGCACGCGGGGATGCCGCGCGTGGCGTCGCCGCCGCGGAACAGCTGTTCGCCCACTTGGTAGAACTTCTTGCCGGCGTTCGGGCCGGTGGCGATCACGGTATCGTCAGCCACGCCGGCGCCGGCCTTCTGGGTGGCGAAGTACGCGCCGATGTCGCGCGCGTCCTGGGCGCTGAGCGCGTCGGCGAACGGCTTCATCACCGCGGCCATGCCGGTGTTGCGCTCGCCGCTCTTGAACAGCGCGATCTGGTGGGCGATGTAGCGCTCGCTCTGCCCGGCCAGGCGCGGGTACTGCGGATCGCTCGGGTTGCCGTCCACGCCGTGGCAGGCGGCGCAGGTGCCGGCCTTGGCCTGGCCCGCCTTGGGATCGCCCCAGACCACCTTCTCCGGCGCGGCGTTCAGCGGCGCCGTCTGCACCGGCGCGTTGTCCGGCACCGGGTTGACCGTGGTCTGGGCGTAGGCGACGGCCGCGGCCGCGACAGCGGCGAGACCGAGGATGCCGAACACGCGGGCTTGGCTCATCTAGCTGGGCTCCGAAACACGGGAGGCGCGCGCGAGGCGGACGCCGGAACCGCGGAATTATCGACGCGCCGCCCCGAGCCGGTCAACGCGAGCCGCCCGCCTGCCTCGGCCCGGCCACCGGAAGCGGGCCGACGCCGCGCCGGGCGGTGCCGGCCGGGGCCGAAGAGCGCCTGCGGCGCCGCGCGGCCTGCGGGCGGCGATGCGGAACGGCGACTCGCGCGTCCGCTCTTCCCCCCGGTCCCGGCCGCCGCGCGTTCCCGTCGCGCGCGCTCGGCGGTCGGCCGCACGAGGCCGCGCGGGCGACGAATGCGACGCCGCGTGCGATCCTTGTCCGCATGGCCCATCCGTTCGCCCGCGCCCGCTACGCGCTCGCCGCCCACACGCCCGCGCAACTGCCGCCCGACGGCGGCTACGAAGTCGCCTTCGCCGGCCGCTCCAATGCCGGCAAGTCCAGCGCGCTGAACGCGCTGTGCCAGCAGAACGCGCTGGCGCGGGTGTCGAAGACGCCCGGCCGCACCCAGCAGCTGATCTACTTCGACCTCACCCCGCCCGAAACGGCGCCGGCGCGCTACCTGGTCGACCTGCCCGGCTACGGCTACGCCAAGGTGCCGCAGGAACTGCAGGCGCACTGGCAGGGCTTCATCGACGGCTACTTCCGCCACCGCGCCGCGCTGAAGGGGCTGGTGGTGGTGATGGACATCCGTCATCCGCTCAAGGACTACGACCGGCAGATGCTCGGCTACGCGGTCGCGCGCGGCCTGCCGGCGCACGCGCTGCTGACCAAGGCCGACAAGCTCGGCCGCGGCCAGCAGGCGCAGCAGCTGCAGGCGGTGCGTCGCGAACTGGCGGCCGCGTTCGGCGACACGGTGAGCGTGCAGGCCTTCTCCGGCGAGTCCAAGCAGGGCGTGGACGAACTGCGCGCGGTCGTGGCCGGCTGGTTGGGGCTGTAGCGGGGCGACTGACCGCCTCCGCGCCACGCATCGCCGCCGCACCGGCCGAAACGAAAAGGCCCCGCCGGGTAGGCGGGGCCTCGGTACGCCACGACCGCGGCGGTCAGAACTTGTAGGACAGCCCGAGCAGGTAGGTGCGACCCCACTCGATGTACTCGAGCGGCCGGTCCTTCGTGCCCGCGTAGGTCTGGTACGGCGAATTGGTCAGGTTGCTGGCCTCGAACAGCAGGGTCAGGCCGGCCAGGCTGCTGGTTTCGCCGAAGGTATAGCGGATCTGCGCGTCGACCTGGTCCTCGCCCACCACGTAGCGCAGGGTACGGTTGCCGTCGAAATTGCCGATCTCGCCGATGAAGTCCGAGCGCTTGCGCTGGCTCACCCGCGCCTCGAACCCGCCGCGCTCGAAGTAGGCGGTCAGGTTGTAGACCTCGTCGGACAGGCCCGGCAGGCTGATTGGGCCGCTGCCGACGCTGGAGGCGCTGTCGGGGTCGACGATCTTGATGTCGCTGTCGTTGAAGCTGGCGCTGGCGACCACGCCGAAACCCTGCAGCGGTGCCCACAGCAGGTCCAGCGGGATCGAGGCGCTCAGCTCCAGGCCCTGCAGTTTGCCGCCCTGGCCGTTGTACGGCGCGGTGAAGTTGCCGCGAGTCTGGGTCGGCGGCTCGCCGGGCGCCGGCACGTAGTCGGCGACGAAGTCCGAGAAGTCGTAGTTGTCGTTGGTCTGCGTGTAGATGTAGCTGCGCAGGTCCTTGTAGAAGTAGGCAGCGGCGACGTAGGCCTTGTTGCCGAAGTACTTCTCGTAAGAGATGTCGAACGCGTTGGCGCGCCACGGATCCAGTTCGGGGTTGCCGCCCGAGGCGCCGGGCCGGCCGGTGGTGGTGTCGACGCCGAATTCCAGCGATGCGCGCAGCTGGTCCACGCGCGGGCGTGCGACTTGGCGCGCCAGTGCGAGGCGCAGGGTCTGGTCGTGCGGGAACAGGAACGCCAGGTTCAGGCTCGGCAAGTAGTCGGTGTAGGTCTTGCCGTTTTCGATCGGGCGCACCTGGCTGCCTTCCGGCCGCGTGCCGTCCCAGTAGTTCGCGCGCGAGGACTGGTCCGCGTGCTGGATCTGCACGCCGATGTTGCCGCGCACGCCCACCGGGCCCCATTCGGCGTCGATGTTGGCGCGCACGTAGCCGGTGGTGAGCTTCTCGTCCACCGTCCAGGCCTTGGGAATCAGGTAGGACAGGTCGTCGCGCGGTTCGAAGCTCATGTAGCGCGCGATCGCGGCCGGCACGTTCCACGACGGGATGTAGCCTACGCCGGCGAAGCCGAGGTTCACCAGGCCGTACTGCAGGTCGCGCGCGATCGGGGTGTCGCCCTGCGCGCCCAGGTTGATGTTGCCTTCCGGCTGCGTCTTCTGCTTCTGGCGGTCGGCATAGTTCAGGCCGACATCGATGTCCGACAGCCAGCCCAGCGCCTGCGGCGCGGGCAGCGAGGCGGCCAGCGTGTAGGTCTTCAGCTCGTCCTCCACGCGCGGCACCTTGCCGTAGCCGGAGCCGTAGATGGTGTTGGTGAGGAACAGTTGCTCGGGGTTGGAGTAATCCAGCCCCGGTCTCAGCTGGGAGAAGTCCTTGTTGTCGTACGAGAGGTGGACGTTGTCCAGCTGCGGCCGCGGGATCATCTGCGTGTTGTTCTCCAACAGCAGCTCCTCGCGCTCGGCGCGCGACCAGCCGATGTCCGCCTTCACCCGCGCCGGACCGAGGTTGAAGTCGTTGTTCCAGCCGACCGCTTCGATCTTGTCCTCGCGCTTGCGGTACATGCCGCGCACCAGCGGGTACACGTTGGTCGCGGTGCCGCCGGTGAACGTGCCGTTGCCGTTGATCCGCGGGTCGAGCGTGAGCACGTCCGGGTCGTCGACGCCGTTGTAGCCGCTCAAGTTGACCTCGAACTGGTTCGCGGTGTCCTCCTGCTCGGCCTTGCTGTGGAACAGGTCGAGCGTGCTGGTCCAGTCGTTGGACGGGCGGTACTGCAGCGTCGCCATCACTGCGTCGCGCTCGATGTCGCCGGTGCGGCGCAGCGCCTTGATGCCGTCGGAGAAGTACACGCCGGCCGGCACGCCGTTGCGGAAGTTGTCGCCGGAGGCGGTGGTCTCGCGCCACGGCTCGTACAGGCCGACTTGGTTCTCCTGGATCGGCAGCTCGGTATGCGAGTAGCCGATCGACAGGCCGAGGGTGCGGTCGGCGAACTGGCCGATGTAGCTGGCGTTGATCCGGTTGCCGTCGTCGTCGGCGTTGGCCGCGTCGCCGAGCGAATTGCGCTGCAGTCGCCCGCTCACCGCCACCACGGGATCGCTGTAGTCCAGCGGCCGCACGGTGCGCATGTCGATGGTGCCGGACAGGCCCTGGCCGACCAGGCCCGCGTCCGGGGTCTTGTACACGGTCACGCCGCTCATCAGCTCGGCGGGGTACTGGTCGAACTCGACGCTGCGGTTGTCGCCGGTGCTGACCATCTCGCGGCCGTTGAGCAGCGTGGTGGCGAAGTCCGGCGACAGGCCGCGCACGCTGATGACCTGGGCGCGGCCGCCCACGCGCTGCGCGGAGATGCCGGGCAGGCGGGCGATGGATTCGGCGATGCTGATGTCGGGCAGCTTGCCGATGTCCTCGGCCGAGATCGCCTCGACGATCGAGGTGGATTCCTTCTTGGTCGAGATCGCGCCCTCGATGCCGGCGCGGATGCCGGTGACCACCACTGTGTCCAGGTCGGTGGCGTCCTGGTCCGCGGGCGCGGCGTCCTGCGCCTGCGCGCCGGCGGCCATCAGCAGCGTCGCCGACGCCAGCGCGGCGCTCAACAGATTGCGCTTGAGTTGCAACATCACCCCTCCCAATGCTCTCGTGATCGTTATGTCGGCCGCCGTGCGTCGGTGCGCGATCGCCGGGGCCCGGTATGCGCGGCGCGCACGGACGCCGCAACGTAGCGCGATGGTAGTGCCAGCCATCGCGGCACAAGGGCCTTTGCATACGTATTCATGGCGCGGCCGTCGGATTTGCCGCGAAGCACCCCCGGCGGACCCGTACAGGGCGGGTGGCGGTCGGCGGGCGATCGGGGCGGCGCGGGCCCGCGTGTGCGCTTGCCGCCGGCGGACATGCGCGGCGCGCCCGTGGTCGATTCGTCAGCGGTCAGTCCAGGCGCGCGTAGAACACGCCGCGGCCCGGCAGCTGCAGCGCGCCGTCGGCGAGCTCGCCGCCGCGCAGGCCGTGGTCGCGCAGCGGCCGCGCCCCGCGCAGCGGGGCCGGCACGGGCCAGCGCACCGCCTCGGCCGAGAGGTTGAACACCACCAGCAACGCCTCCTCGGCATGGCGGCGGACGAACGCGAGCACCGGCTCGGGCGCGTCGACGAACTCGATCGCGCCGAGCACCAAGGCGGGATGGGCCTTGCGCCAGCGCAGCAGGCGGCGCACGCCGTTGAGCACCGAGTCCGGCAGCGCGTCCTGCGCCGCGACGCTGCGCGCGGCATGCGCATCGGGCACCGGCAGCCAGGCCGCGACCGGGCTGAAGCCGGATTGCGGCCCGCCGTTCCACGGCATCGGCGTGCGGCAGCCATCGCGGCCCTTGAACGTGGGCCAGAAGGCGATGCCGTAGGGGTCCTGCAGCGCCTCGTACGGCACCTCGGCCTCGGGCAGGCCCAGTTCCTCGCCCTGGTACAGGCACACCGAGCCGCGCAGCGAGCACACCAGCGCGACCAGCTGCCTGGCCAGGTCGTCGTGGCCGGGGCCGTCGCCGCCCCAGCGCGAGACCGCGCGGCGCACGTCGTGGTTGGAGATCGCCCAGCACGGCCAGCCCTGGGTCATGGTCGCTTCCAGCCGCTCCACCGTGGCGCGGATGTAGGCCGCGCTGAAGTCGTCGGTCAGCAGCTCGAAGCTGTAGCCCATGTGCAGGCGACGCGGCGTGACGTACTCGGCCATGGTCGCCAGCGAGTCCTCGGAGGAAATCTCGCCGAGCGTGGTCGCGCCCGGATAGCGGTCGAGCAGCGCGCGCAATTCCTCCAGGAAGGCGAGGTTCTCCGGCTGGGTGTTGTTGTACCAGTGGTACTGGAACGCGTACGGGTTGTCCGGGCTGAAGCCGCGGCCGGTGCGCAGCTCCGCCGGCTTGGGCGGGTTGTCGCGCAGCTCGCGGTCGTGGAAGCAGAAGTTGATCGCGTCCAGGCGCAGGCCGTCGACGCCCTTGTCGAGCCAGAACTTCACGTTGTCGAGCGTGGCCGCGCGCACCTGCGGGTTGTGGAAGTTCAGGTCCGGCTGCGACGACAGGAAGTTGTGCAGGTAGTACTGGCCGCGGCGCGGCTCCCATTTCCAGGCCACGCCGCCGAAGAGCGACAGCCAGTTGTTCGGCGGCGTGCCGTCGGCCTTGGCGTCGGCCCAGACGTACCAGTCCGCCTTGGGGTTGTCGCGGCTCTCCCGGCTTTCCTTGAACCAGGCGTGCTCGCTGGAGGTATGGCTGAGCACCTGGTCGATCATCACCCGCAGGCCCAGCGCGTGCGCCTTGTCCAGCAGGCGCTCGAAGTCCGCGAGCGTGCCGAACAGCGGGTCGACGTCGCGGTAGTCGGCGATGTCGTAGCCGAAGTCGGCCATCGGCGACTTGAAGAACGGCGAGATCCAGATCGCGTCGACGCCGAGGCTGGCGACGTAGTCGAGCCCGGCGACGATGCCGGGCAGGTCGCCGACGCCGTCGCCGTTCGTGTCCAGGAAGCTGCGCGGGTAGATCTGGTAGATCACCGCGCCGCGCCACCATTCCGCCATCGTCATCCTTCGGTCCCGGGTGCGTGAGATAGAAAACGGCCGCGCGCGCCGCGGGGCGCGCACGGGGCGCCACTATTCCATGCCGGCTCCCCGCCCGGATCGCCGCGGCCGGCGGCGCGCCGATGAATACGTATGCAGCGGCGGCGCCCGCCGGCGGTCGCGACTACCATGCGGTTCCCGGACCAGCGACTTCCTCGGGAGATGCCACAGGCCATGCGGACGAAGCGGACGGACAGCACGGGCAAGCCCGCCGCGCGCCCGCGGCGATGGGCGGCGCTGCTGCTCGCGGCCGCGGCCGTGGCCGCGCCCGGCGCCGCGTGCGCGCACGGCGCCGCGCCGGCGGATGCGCCGCGCCTGCCCGGCGGCTTCGCCCTCGACGCGCGCGGCGCGGACCTGCTCTGGCAGGGCCGGCGCGCGCGCGCCAGCCGCGAAGGCGACGGCTACCGCCTGCAGGACGCCACCGGCGCCGTGCGCGAACTGCCCCGGCCGCCGATGCGCACGCGCACCGCCAACGCCCTGTTCGACGCGCTGTTCGCCTTGGCCCAGGAGGAACTCGCGCAGGCCCAGGTCGAGTCGATCCGCGACGCCGCGTTCGACCGCGGCCGGCCGATCGCCTGCCCCTGCTTCGAGACCGGCGAGAAGTGGCCCTACGTGTGGACCCGCGACGTGTCCTACGCCGCCGACCTGGCGCTGGCGCGCTTCGCGCCCGAGCGCACCCGCGCCTCGCTGCGCTTCAAGCTGTCTGGCGTGCGCGCGCCCGGCGCGCCGCAGGGCCGGTACGTGGCCCAGGACACCGGCTCCGGCGGCAGCTGGCCGATCAGCACCGACCGCGTGGTCTGGTTCCTCGCCGCGCAGCGCCTGCTCGAGGGCGAGGACGGGGCCGATGACGAGGCGCGCCGCTTCGCCGAGGAGGTCTGGGCCGCGCTGGCCGACACCCTGGCCCAGGACCGGCAATACGCCTTCGACCCGCGGATGGGCCTGTACCGCGGCGAGACCTCGTTCCTGGACTGGCGCGAGCAGTCCTACCCGCGCTGGACCGCGAACGACGTCGGCTTCATCGGCCAGTCGTTCGCGCTGTCGACCAACGTGCTGCACTACCGCGCGCTGCGCCTGGGCGAGCGCCTGGCGCGCGAGCGCGGCGATCCGCGCGCCGAACGCTACGCGGCCCAGGCGGCGGCGCTGGCGCAGGCGATCGAACGCGCGTTCTGGCGCGAGGACCGCGGCCTGTACATGAGCTACGTCGGAACCGCCGCGCATCCGGTGCCGTTCGAGGCCTACGACCTGCTCGGCCTGGCGCTGCTGATCGACAGCGGCCTGGCGCCGCCGCAGCGCGCGCGCCGCGCGCTGTCGCGCTACCCGGCCGGCGAGGCGGGCAGCCCGGTGATCTGGCCGCAGCAGCCGGACGTGGCGATCTACCACAACCGCGCGATCTGGCCGTTCGTGTCCGCCTACGCGCTGCGCGCCGCGCGCCGGCTCGAGCACGCCGAACGCATCGAGCACGAGATCCGCTCGCTGGTCCGCGGCGCGGCGCTGGCCGGTTCGAACATGGAGAACTTCGAGCTCACCACGCAGGACGTGCGCTTCGAGGACGGCGCGCTGAGCGGGCCGGTGGTGAACTCGCGCCGGCAGCTGTGGTCGGTGGCCGGCTATCTGCAGATGGTGGTCGAGGGCGTGTTCGGCGTGGAGGCGGACGGCACGGTCGCGCCGAAGCTGCCGAGCGGCCTGGTGCCGCTGCTGTTCGGCGAGGACGAGACGATCGCCCTGGACCTGCGCGAGCGTGGCGTGGTGCTGCACCGGCCCGAGGCCGGGGGCCGGCTGTACGTGGCCGGCACGACCTGGCGCGACGGCGCCGCGCTGCACGTGCGGCTGGTGCCCGCGCGCGCGACCGGGGCGGCGCCCTTGGCGCGCGACGCGGCGGCGTTCGCGCCGCCGTCGCCGCAGGCGCCGCCGCTGCGCGAGGAGGGCGAGGAATGGCGCATCGCCGTTCCGGCGCGGCACCGGCTCTATCTCGACGGCGCGCTGCACCGCGAGGCCGCGGCGCAGCCGGTCGAGGTCGCGCTGCCCAAGGGCGCCGCGCAACGCTGCCTGAGCCTGACCCGCGTCGGCGGCAACGGGCTGGAGTCGCTGCACGGCCCGACCCGCTGCGTCGGCGAGGACGTCGCGCTCGACGGCGCCTGGCCGCGCCGCTGGCGCGCACCGGCCGCGGGCCGCTACGCGCTGTCGGTCGACTTCGCCAACGCGAACGGGCCGATCAACACCGGCATCACCGCGGCGGTGAAGCGGCTGGTGGTCGAATGCGCCGGCCGCCCGCCGCAGGACGGGCCGCTGGTGATGCCGCACGGCGAGGGCGCGCAGCGCTCCAACGCGGTCGTGGTCGAGCTCGACGCGGGCGCCGAATGCCGCTTCGAGCTGCGCGACGGCTTCAACATGTCGTACCTGCGCCACTTCGCCCGCTACACCGGCGGCCGGGGCGGGGCCGAGGGGCCGCTGAACGAGGCGCGGATCGGCGCATTGCGCATCGTGCCGGTCGCCGCCGCGACCTCCTCCGGCGCCGTCCCCGCGAAGGCGGGAGCGCCGTGACTTCGCGCGAGAAAAGCCGAGGGGTCCCCGCCTCCGCGGGAACGGCCGCGCTCCGATTTCGTTCCGCGACCGGGAGCCCCCGCGCATGACCGCAAAACCGCCGCTGACGTTCTGGCAGATCTGGAACATGTGCTTCGGCTTCCTCGGCATCCAGTTCGGCTTCGCCCTGCAGAACGCGAACGTCAGCCGCATCTTCCAGACCCTGGGCGCGGACATGGACCTGGTGCCGGGGCTGTGGATCGCCGCGCCGCTGACCGGGTTGCTCGTGCAGCCGGTCGTCGGCCACCTGTCCGACCGCACCTGGAACCGCCTCGGCCGGCGCCGGCCGTACTTCCTGGCCGGTGCGCTCCTGGCCTCGCTGGCGCTGCTGGCGATGCCGCACTCGCCGGCGCTGTGGATCGCCGCCGGCACGCTGTGGGTGCTGGACGCCTCGATCAACATCGCGATGGAGCCGTTCCGCGCCTTCGTCGGCGACCAGCTGCCGCCGCCGCAGCGGCCCGCCGGCTACGCGATGCAGAGCTTCTTCATCGGCGTCGGCGCGGTGGTCGCCAGCCTGTTGCCGTGGCTGCTGGCGCGGCTCGGCGTCGCCAACACCGCCGCGCCGGGCGAGGTGCCGGACACGGTGCGCTACGCGTTCTACTCGGGCGCCGCGGTGATGTTCCTGGCGATCGGCTGGACCGTGCTGCGCACGCGCGAGTACCCGCCCGAGGCGCTGCGCGCGTTCGACCACGCGCGGCCGCCGCCGCCGGGCGCGGCGATGCCGGCCGGCGCCGGCGCGGACGGCCGGGGCTGGATCGCCGCCGGGGCGCTCGGCGCCGCCGCGATCGCCGCGTTCGGCTGGGACCGGATGCTGTACGTGCTGGCCGGCATGCTGCTGGCCTACGGGGCGCTGCTGCGGGCGGCACGCTTCCTGCGCCCGCAGCGGATGCTGGCGTCGATCGTGCGCGACCTGCAGGCGATGCCGGCGACGATGCGGCGGCTGGCGGTGGTGCAGTTCTTCTCCTGGTTCGCGCTGTTCGCGATGTGGATCTACACCACCGGCGCGGTCACCGCGACCCACTACGGCAGCCGCGACCCGGGCTCGGCGGCGTACAACGAGGGCGCGAACTGGGTCGGCGTGCTGTTCGCCGCCTACAACGGCTTCGCCGCGCTGGCGGCCCTCGTCATCCCGGCGATGGTGCGCCGCTTGGGCCTGCGCGCCAGCCACCTGGTCAACGTCTGGCTCGGCGGCGCCGGGCTGCTCTCGTTCCTGCTGGTCCGCGACCCGCAGTGGCTGCTGCTGTCGATGCTCGGCGTCGGCTTCGCCTGGGCCTCGATCCTGTCGCTGCCGTACGCGCTGCTGTCCGACAGCGTGCCGGCGGAGAAGATGGGCGTGTACATGGGCATCTTCAATTTCTTCATCGTCATCCCGCAGCTGGTCGCGGCCAGCCTGCTCGGCTTCCTGCTGAAGGCCTTCTTCGGCGGGCAGCCGATCCAGGCGCTGGCGATCGGCGGGGTCAGCCTGCTCGTCGCCGGCCTGTGCGTGCTGCGCGTGCCCGAGCCGCAGGCGCGGCCGGCGCCGGCCGCGGCGGGATGAGCCCACGTCCTTCCCCCGTCCGCGAAAGAGGTTCCATGCGCAAGACCGCCCTGCTGTTCGCGCTGCTGAGCGCCAGCGGCCCCGCCGCCGCGGCCGACGAGTACTACGGCACCCTGGAGCCGTTCGCCTCCGAGGCGGTGTACTTCGTCGTCACCGACCGTTTCGTCAACGGCGACCCGGGCAACGACCAGCGCGAGCAGGGCGGCCCGGACCCGGCCACGCGCACCTTCGACCGGCCCACCCCCGGCTCGGAGGAGGGCGACAACGTCGGCTACCTCGGCGGCGACTTCAAGGGCGTCGTCGAGCACCTCGACTACGTCCGCGACATGGGCTTCACCGCGCTGTGGATCACGCCGATCGTCGACAACCCGGACCAGGCCTTCACCGGCGGCAAGCCGGCGCGCAAGGGCGGGTTTCTGACCGACGGCGGCAAGACCGGCTACCACGGCTACTGGGGCGTGAACTTCTACCGCCTCGACGAACACCTGCCGAGCCCGGGCCTGGACTTCGCCGGCCTCGCCGACGCGGTGCACGGCCGGGGCATGAAGCTGGTGCTGGACATCGTCGCCAACCACGGCTCGCCGGCGTACACGATGCCGGCGCCGCAGCCGCAGTTCGGCCAGGTGTTCGACCGCGACGGGCGGCTCGTCGCCGACCACCAGAACCGGCCGCCCGGCCAGCTCGAGCCCGGGCGCAACCCGCTGCACCGCTTCTACAACACCAGGCCCGGGCTGGCCGAGCTGTCGGACTTCAACGAGAACGAGCCGGCGGTGATGGAGTACCTGGTCGGCGCGTACTCGCAGTGGATCGACCAGGGCGCCGATGCGCTGCGCATCGACACCATCGGCTGGCTGCCGCACCCGTTCTGGCACGAATTCGTCGGCCGCCTGCGCGCGCGCAGGCCGGGCATGTTCATGTTCGGCGAGGCGTTCGACTACGACCCGGGCAAGATCGCCGAGCACACCTGGGCGCGCAACGCGGACGTCAGCGTGCTCGACTTCCCGCTGCGCGAGCGCCTGGAGCAGGCCTTCGGCCGCAAGCGCGCGGGGTTCGAGGTGCTCGAGGCCCGGCTGTACCTGCAGGGCGGGCCGTACGCCAATCCGTACGAGCTGATGACCTTCTACGACAACCACGACATGCCGCGCCTGGACGCCAGCGACGAGGGCTTCATCGACGCGCACAACTGGCTGTTCACCGCGCGCGGCATCCCGGTGGTCTACTACGGCTCGGAAGTCGGCTTCATGCGCGGCGCCGCCGAGCACGCCGGCAACCGCAACTACTTCGGCGCCGGACGCATCGCCGCGGCGGCCGGGCACCCGATCCGCGAGAACCTCAAGCGCATCGCCCGCGTGCGCGCGGCCACGCCGGCGCTGCAGCGCGGGCTGCAGGTCAACCTCGAGCTGAAGGGCGATCGCGCCGCGTTCTACCGCGTGCTGCAGCGCGGCGGCGTCGCCCAGACCGCGCTGGTGCTGCTGAACAAGGGCGATGCGCCGGCGCGGTTCGAAATCGCCAAGATGCTGCAGCCGGGCGTCTGGCGCGCGGCCGTCGGCGGCGGCGCGGTCGCGGTCGACGAGGGCGCGCCGTTGCGCGCCACGGTGCCGGCGCATGGCGTGGAGGTGTACGTGCTCGATGGCGAGGTGCGCCAGCCGCAGCTGCGCCAGGCGCTCGGCGCGGCGATGCGCGCGGCGCGGAGGCGGCCGCGGTAGCGCGCGCGAGTGGGGCTCAGGCCCCGCTGGACCGCCGCACCACCAGCGAGGCCGGCAGGGTGATGCTCTCGGCCGGCTCGCCGCGCACCAGCTTCATCAGCGTCTCCACCAGCAGCTCGCCGGCGCGCTGGGTGTCCTGGAACACCGTGGTCAGCGCCGGCGTGGCGAAGCGCGCCATCGGGATGTCGTCGAAGCCGACCACCGCGACGTCCTCCGGCACGCGCAGGCCGTGCTCGGACAGCGCGCGCATCGCGCCGATCGCGATCAGGTCGCTGGCGGCGAACACCGCGTCGAAGGCGTGGCCGCGCGCGAGCAGTTCGGCCGCGGCGCGGTAGCCGTGCTCCTCCGAGCTCTCCGCATCGACCTGCAGCGCCGGGGCCAGCCCGCCGCCGCCGGCCTCGCGCAGGGCCGCGTCGCAGCCGCGGAAGCGCTCCAGGAACTCCGGGCAGCCGCTGGACGCGCCGCCCAGGAACGCGACCCGGCGCCGCCCGAGCCCGGCCAGGTGCGCCCCGGCCAGGCGCCCGCCGTTGAAGTTGTCGCAGCCGATCGACAGCCCGGGTTGCTCCGGCAGCACCGCGCCCCAGCGCACGAACCGGGTGCCCTGCGCGACCAGTTTCTCCAGCTTGCCCTGGTAGGCCAGGTAGTCGCCGTAGCCGAGCAGGATCAGCCCGTCGGCCTTCATGCTGTCCTCGTAGTCGGCGTGCCAGTCGTCGGACAGCTGCTGGAACGAGACCAGCAGGTCCTGCCCGGCCTTGGCGCAGGCGCGGGTGATCGAGCCGAGCATCGACAGGAAGAACGGATTGATGTGCGACTCGTCCGGGGTCGGGTCCTCGAACAGCAGCAGCGCCAGGGTGCCGGAGCGCTGCGTGCGCAGGCAGGAGGCGTGGCGGTCGACCTTGTAGTTGAGCTCGCGGACCGCGGCCTCCACCCGGCGCCGGGTCTCGGCGTTCACCAGTGGGCTGCCGCGCAACACCCGCGACACCGTGGCCTGGGACACGCCGGCGCGGTGGGCGATGTCGAGCGAAGTGGTCTTGGTCTTCTTGCTGCGGACCTGGAACTGCACGGGCGACATGGCGCGCAGTGTAGAGGCCGCCGGCGCGGCGGGCATGCGGCAGCGCCGCATCGGGCGCCGCGGCGATGGGCGAAGGCCGCCGCGACGGCAGGCCCGGGGCGTTTCGGAATCGGCCGGCACGCGCGAGCCGCGCCGGCGGCGAACGGCGAGCGCATAGGATCCGCCGGCTCCGCGGCGCCACGCCACGCGCCGCCGATGCGCGTCGGCGCCACGCGGGAGCGGGAATTCGCCGCGGCGCCAGCGGCCGCGCCGGGCTACAGCGTTGCAGCGTCGACGTTGCTCGCCGGGCGCGCCCGGCTACACTGCCGGGGCTCGCGGCGCGGCTAGGCGGCGCGGGCGGGCCGCCGGGCGGCGGCCTTCCGCGCAATGGCTCCGCATCGCGCGAGCAAGGCATCGGGCCTTGCAGAGGATTCTTCGTGCGAGGTGCAAGTGTCCGGTCCCAGCCAGGTCCAGGAAGTGACGGTCGAAGGACGAGCCCAGCTCGTCGAGTTCCTCAGCTCGGGCGTGCGCGCGCGCGCGGACTGGAAGATCGGCACCGAGCACGAGAAGTTCGGCTTCCGCACCGACGACCTGCGCCCGCCCCCGTTCGATGGCGAGCGCGGCATCGAGGCCTTGCTTAAGGGCCTGACCCGGTTCGGCTGGACCCCGGCGGTGGAGAACGGGCGGGTGATCGCGCTCAGCCGCGACGGCGCCTCGGTGTCGCTGGAGCCGGCCGGACAGCTGGAACTGTCGGGCGCGCCGCTGGACAACCTGCACCAGACCTGCACCGAAGCCTCGACCCATCTGAACGAGGTGCGCGCGGTGGCCGAGCCGATGGGGCTGGGCTTCCTCGGCGTCGGCTTCCAGCCCAAATGGCGGCGCGAGGACATGCCCTGGATGCCCAAGGGCCGCTACAAGATCATGCGCGAGTACATGCCCAAGGTGGGCTCGCTCGGCCTGGACATGATGACCCGCACCTGCACCGTGCAGGTCAACCTGGACGTCGGCTCCGAGGCCGACATGGTCAAGAAGTTCCGCGTCGCCCTGGCGCTGCAGCCGGTGGCGACCGCGCTGTTCGCCGATTCGCCGTTCGCGGAAGGACGGCCGAACGGCTACCTCAGCTATCGCTCGCACATCTGGACCGATACCGACCCGGGCCGCACCGGCATGCTCGACTTCGTGTTCGAGGACGGCTTCGGCTACGAGCGCTACGTCGACTACCTGCTCGACGTGCCGATGTACTTCGTGTATCGGGACGGCCGCTACATCGACGCCTCGGGGCAGTCGTTCCGCGACTTCCTCGACGGCAGGCTGCCGGCGTACCCGGGCCGGCGGCCGTTGCTGCGCGACTGGGCCGACCACAGCACCACCGCCTTCCCCGAAGTGCGGCTGAAGAAATACCTGGAGATGCGCGGCGCCGACTCCGGGCCGTGGAACCGGATCTGCGCGCTGCCGGCGCTGTGGGTCGGCCTGCTGTACGACGACGCGGCGCTGGACGCGGCCTGGGACCTGGTCAAGGACTTCACCCGCGAGGAGCGCCACGCGCTGCGCGACGGCGTGCCGCGCCACGCGCTGAAGCTGCCGTTCCGCGGCGGCACCGTGCTCGACCTGGCGCGGCGGACGCTGGAGATCGCCGCGCACGGCCTGAAGCGCCGCGCGCGCATCAACCGCAACGGCGCCGACGAGTCGATCTACCTCGAGCCGCTGATGGAATTCGCCGCCCTCGGCACCACCCCGGCCGAACGCAAGCTGGCGCTGTACCACGGCGAGTGGGGCGGCAACATCGACCGGCTGTTCCGCGAGTTCGCGTACTGAGTCCGTCCTGCCGCGGAGCGCGCGGGCGAGGCGCGGACGAGACGATTGCCGCCCGCGCCATGCGATGCCGCGCCTCGCCCCAGGGCGTGGCGAGGGGACCCCTTCCGGCCGGACAACGAAGGGCCCGGCGTTCGCCCTCCACGCGCTCGCCCACGGGCAGCCGGAGGCGCGGGCTTGCGCGACCTTCGGTGGCAGGACGCCGCCGAAGAACCGGCGTGGGCGTACGTGCGGCGTGCCGCGCAAGCCCCTGCCCGCGGCTGCGCGCCGGCAACCCGTGCTCGGAACATGGCCGCCACGCGGCCGGCGCCGCGCTCATCCGCGCGAACCCGTCGCGGGAACGCCTTGGGCCTCGGGCGCGTACGCCGGCGACGGCCGTGGCGAGGGCACGCCGCGCGAGAGCAGCACGGTCGCGCGCAGGCCGCCGCCGGGGCGGTTGTCGAGGCGGATGTCGCCGCCGTGGGCGAGGGCGACGCTGCGCGCCGAGGCCAGGCCCAGGCCGATGCCGCCGGTCTCGCGGTTGCGCGAGGCCTCGCCGCGCACGAACGGCATGAACAGCTGTTCGCGCTGCCCCGGGTCGATGCCCGGCCCGTCGTCGTCGATCCACAGCGCGTAGCCGTCGTCCTCCTCCCGCAGCTGCAGCCGCGCGCGCTGGCCGTACTTGAGCGCGTTGTCGACCAGGTTGCCGACCATCCGCCGCAGCGCCAGCGGGTCGCCGTGCAGCGGCGCCGGCGCGCCGGGCAGCAGGCGCACGTCGTGGCCGAGGTCGGCCAGGTCGTCGACCACGCTCTCGGCCAGCAGGCGCAGGTCCAGGCGCTCGCGCACGCCGCTGCGCTGCTGCTCGCGGATGAACTCCAGCGCGGACTGGATCATCTGCGCCATCTCGGCGATGTCGGCCGCGGCCTTGGCGCGGGCTTCCGCCGGCAACTGGTCGAGCCGGAACGACAGCCGCGCCAGCGGCGTGCGCAGGTCGTGGGCGATCGCGCCGACCATCTGCGTGCGTTCGTGCACCAGGCGGTTGATGCGCGACTGCATCGCATTGAACGAGGCCGCGGCGCGGACGATCTCGGTCGGCCCCTCCAGCGGCAGCGGCGGCGCGGACGCGTCCTGGCCCATATGGTCCGCGGCGCGGGCGAAGCGCAGGATCGGCGCGGCCAACGCGCGCGAGAACCACCACGCCAGCGGCAGCAGCACCAGCGTGCCGACCAGGAACACCAGGCCGAGTTGCGGCATCAGCGCGGGCGCGAACGCCGCGCTCTCGACCACGCGCCAGCGTCCGTCCGGCTGGCGCGCCGCGGCCAGGAACGGCCCGGGCAGCAGCGAGTCGGACTGCATGACCCACACCCGCGGCTCGGCCGAGGCGAGCGGTTCCGGCGTGCCGATGCGGACCGCGGCGGCGGATGCGGCCACGGCGCGCGAGCGGTCGCGCGCAGGGGCCGACGGCTGCGGAGGCGACGGCGCGGACGCGGCGCTGGCCGGCGCGGGCGCCGCATCCGGCGGGGGAATCTGCGCGTACGGCGGAAGGTAGCGGCGCAGGTCGGGACTCAGCGCCGGCAGCGAGGGATCCGCCGGCGCCGGCGCGACCGCGGCCGCGGCGGCGGCGGGGCCCGTGCCGTTCGCGACGGCGCCGGGCCCGGGGTTGGAACGGATCGGGTAGGGCCCGAGCCGCGGCAGCGGTGCCGGGGTCGGCCGCGCCGGCGCGTCGTCGTCCCGGTCCGCGCCGGCGCCGAACAAGCGGATGCGCTGCCAGCGCAGGTCCTGCGGCGCGCGCCGCGCCGGCGCGCCGACCACCGAGCGTTGGACCAAGGGGGGCTGGACCGCGCCCGGCGCGTCGGGGGGCGGCGCCGCCTGGGCCTGCGCCTGCGCCGGCGCGGGCAGCAGCAACGCGGCGGCGAGCTCCGCCAGCGGAGCTCGCTCATCCGCGCCTGGCGGTGGCGGCCCGGTGCGCAGCGTGCGCATCCGCAGCCAGCCGTGCGGCGCGATGTAGAAGCGCACCTGGCTTTCCGGCAGGTCCAGCCAGCGCGCCAGCTGCGCGCGCAGCGGCGGCGGGCTGCGGTAGTCCGCCGCCGGCGGCGCCGGCGGGTCGGGCTGCACGCGCACCCGCAGCATCGGATTGGACGAAGGCATCTGCGTGACCAGCAGCGCCACCACTTCCGAGAGCTGCAGGGCCGGCACCTCGGGCCGGCGCAGCAGCAGCAGGGCCACCGCCACCGCGTACGCCGCGACCAGCGCCGCCAGCAGCAGCAGGAAGGTGCGGGCGAAGATCGGCAAACGCCCGCCGACGCCGGCGGCGCGCGCGCTCACAGCCGCACCACCGTCGGCAGCAGCATGTAGCCTTCGTTGCGCACGGTGCGGATCAGCTCGGTGCGCACGCGCT
This sequence comes from Vulcaniibacterium tengchongense, assembly GCF_003814555.1. GTDB lineage: Bacteria > Pseudomonadota > Gammaproteobacteria > Xanthomonadales > Xanthomonadaceae > Vulcaniibacterium > Vulcaniibacterium tengchongense. Next base: position 212,976 of record NZ_RKQN01000004.1, on the reverse strand, counting down.
CGTTGATCTTGCGCCGCAGGCGGCTGATCTGGCTGTCGATGGCGCGGTCGTAGACCTCGCTTTCGCGGCCGCGCGCGTAGTCGAGCAGCTGGTCGCGGCTGAGCACGCGCTGCGGGTGCTCGACGAAGGTGCGCAACAGCGAGAACTCGCCGTCGGAGAGATTGATGAAGGTGCCGGTGGGGTCGCGCAGGTCGCGTCGCACCACGTCCAGCCGCCAGCCGGCGAATTCGTACACGTTGCCGTGGCCGGCGCCGTGCGCTTCGGCGCGGCGCCGGCGCAGCACCGCGCGCACCCGCGCCAGCAGCTCGCGCGGGTTGCACGGCTTGGCCAAGTAGTCGTCGGCGCCGATCTCCAGGCCGATGATGCGGTCGGTGTCCGAGCCCAGCGCGCTGAGCATGATCAGCGCCGGCCCGCCTTCGGCGGCGAGCCGGCGCGCCGCGCTGAGGCCGTCCTCGCCCGGCATCATCACGTCGAGGATCACCAGGTCCGGGCGCAGTTCCTCGATCGCCCGCCGCATCTGGTTCGCGTCCTCCGCCGCCTCCACGCGGTAGCCGTGGCCGCTGAGGAAGCCGGTGATCAGCTTGCGCAGGTCGGGGTCGTCGTCGACTACCAGGATGAGCGATTGCAGGTCCATGCCGACGGGAGGGGAGGCCGTGGAAAGCAGGCGTGCGCGCCAGTGTAGGGAGCGCGCCGGGACGCGATCGCCCGTCGCGCCCGCGGGCTTCAGCCGGGAGTCGGCTACCGCGGGCGCCGGACGGCTCGCGGCGGGCGCCCGCGGGCGGGGTCCCGGGGCGCCGGGGCCGGGTGCGGTCGCCCGTGCCGCTTCCGCGGCGCCGCCGGCTCGCGCTGCGGCCGCGGGAGAAACCGCGGGAAAAGCGGCCACCGGTCGCCGGCGCTCCGGTCGGCGCCGGCGGCGCTCCTCCCCTGAGCGGATCAGAAGTTCTGCGTGTAGCGCAGGTACACCTGGCGGCCGTAGCCGTTGTATAGATAGTCGTAGAAGCCCTCGGTGTACGCCGGGTCGTAGACCGGGTCCTTGTTGGTGACGTTGACCGCGCCGATCGCGACCTGGCCGTTCCACGGCGTCTTGTACGCGAACTGCACGTCGTGGGTGACGTAGGCGCCGCTGCAGCGGTCGGCGTCGCCGGCTTCCACCGCCTCGGCGCAGCTGTCGTAGTACTCGACGTAGTAGGCGGGGTTGTAGGCGGTCAGGTTGATGTTCCAGGCCAGGCTGAAGTCGCCGATGTCCCAGCGGTTGCGCACCACCGCGCGCCACTCCGGGTAGCCGTGGGTGCCGACGTACTCGTCGTCGCCGTCGATATCCTTGATCTTGTAGCTGTGCACCCAACTGCCCTGCAGTTCGCTGGACAGGCGGCCCCACTCGGCCAGGTCGAACCTCGCGCGCACGTTCAGGTCCAGGCCGTCGGTGTTCACCTGGCCCTCGTTGCCGTAGCCGGCGTACACGGCCTGGATCGAGCCGTCCTCGTTGCGCACGACGTAGAGGTGGTCCGGCAGGTACTGGCCCTCGTTGGTGCGGTCGATCACTGTCTGCGAGGAATACCACTTGATCTGGTCGTCGATCCGTGTCTTGTAGTAGTCCAGCGTCAGGTTCAGCCAGTCGGTCGCGTCCCAGGCGACGCCGGCGCTGAACTGCTCGGAGGTCTCCGGCTTCAGGTTCGGGTTGGCGACGTGGTAGGCGTTGATCTGCAACGACGTGCTCGCCGGCAGGCCGTAGGCGAGCGCGGTCGGCGCGTCGGTCACGCTGTCGGCGGAGAAGGCCGGCTGCTGGTTCAGCGCCTGCAGCGTCGGCGCGCGGAAGCCCTCGCCGTAGGAGGCGCGCAGGGTCACCGTGTCGATCGGCTGGTAGCGCAGCGACAGCTTGGGCGAGGTGGCGTCGCCGAAGTCGGAGTAATGGTCGTAGCGCACCGCGAGGTCGGCCTCGAGGTTGCCCAGGAACGGCAGGTTCCATTCGGCGAACACCGACGACACCGTGCGGTCGCCCCAGGCCGAATTGCCCGACGAGCCGCCGACGTTGCCGGCCGCCGACTGCTGGTCGTAGATGTCCTGGTAGTCCTCCTGCCGGTATTCGGCGCCGAGCGCCAGCGCCGATGCGCCGCCGGCCATCCGGAACAGGTCGGCGCTCAGCAGGGCGTTGAACTCCTGCTGCTTGAAGAAGGTGTTGCGCCCGGTGGTGGTGCGGATCGCGTCGAGCACTTCCTGGGCGTTGCAGGAGGGGCAGAACGCGTTGTAGGTGCCGTCGGCGAAGTACTTCTCCGCGACCGGGATGTTGACGTAGTTGTAGCCGGCCTCCATCACCTTGGACTGGGTGTTGCGGACGCCGACCTCGAGCGTGGTGGTGTCGTTGAGCTGGCCGCGCAGGCCGGCGGCGAGGTCGTAGGTGTCCTCGTACTGGTAGGTGATGCGGTTGCCGAGCGCGTCGAAACGGTGCTTGATGTAGGCGTCCTGGCCGGTGGTGTTGTTCGGGCTGCCGGCCGGCACGAAGATGAACTCCGGCACCGGCGCGTACACGCCCATGCTGTCCTTCTTGGTGTAGTAGCTGTCCATGTAGAGCGACCAGTCGTCGCTCAGCTGGTATTCGCCGCGGGCGAAGGCGCCCTTGATGTTGACGCTGGCGGTGTCGGCGCCGTCCGGTACGAAGTCGTAGTAGCACAGCGAGCCGGAGGCGTTGGTGTAGAAGCCGTCCCCCGAGCAGCCGCCCGGCACGACGGCGCTGCCGTTGGTGTAGAGGTAGGCGCCCGGCACCCGTTCGCCGGTTTCCGGGTTGGTCGCCACCCGCACGTAGTTGTTGGAGTAGGTCGACGCGCCCGGCTGGACCCAGGGGTAGTCGCGCCAGTAGGTGATGCCGCGGTTGGAATAGGACACGCCGGCGGTGAGATAGCCGCGGTCGTGGGTCAGGCCGAACGTCGCCGAGCCCGATTCCACGCTGCCGCCGCGTTCGCTCTGGCCGATCTCGGCGCTGACCTGCACGCCCTCGAAGTCCTTGCGGGTGATGATGTTGACCACGCCGCCGATCGCGTCGGCGCCGTAGATGGCCGAGGCGCCGTCGCTGAGGATCTCGATGCGCTCCACCGCCGCCAGCGGCAGCGAGTTGAGGTCCTGGCCCTCGCCGGTCACCGGCGACACCGGCACGCGGCGGCCGTTGATCAGGATCAGCGTGCGGCCCTCGCCCAGCCCGCGCAGGCTCAGCCCGGAGAACGACTGCGCCGAGCTGCCGGAACTGGGCACGAACGAGCCGAACGAGTTGAAGGTGGCGCTCTGCAGCACGTCGGCGACGGTGGAACGGCCGCTGAGCTCGATCTCCTCGCGCGAGATCGTGGTGATCGGCAACGCGCCCTCGATGTCGGCGCGCTTGATGCGCGAGCCGGTCACTTCGATGCGGTCGAGCGTGGTGGCGTCGCCGTCGGTGTCCTGCGCATGCGCGGCGGCGCCGTACAGGCAGAGGCCGAGCGCGAGCGCCAGCGCGGTGCGGGAAGCGGAAATCGGGTGGGAGTTCATGGGCGGATCGGGTTCCTGGCTGCGAAACGGACGGGCCTCCGGCGCGGCCGGAAGCGGTCGCCTTCGCACGGCGTAACGGCGGCGCAACGAAGGCTTAGCGCGACGCTAACGAGCGGCCTTCGCGACGGTTTTTCGCGCGGTGTCGGCGCCGGCACGCGGCGCCACATGGCGGCCAAGCGCCGACAAGAAGCGGCGCCGGCGACCCGCGCCAGGCCCCGGGCGCGGTTCGGCGCGTCCCGCGGCCCGCTTCGAGTCGCCGATTACGGGGATGCGCGCGGTCGCGCTTCGTGCGGCACGCCGAGCGGTGCGCGCAAGCCGATCCGCCCGGCACGCGCGGATGTCGTTCCTCCGGACCCGGGCGAGCCGCGATTGAACGCGGCCTAAACCCGGCCGCGTTTGTGCCGGCGCGGCCATGCGCCGCCAATCGCCTGCAATCCCGCGCCGGCAATCTGGCCCCGTCCCGGGCGAGGACACGGTGCATTCCCCTCCGCACCGGGTCTTTCGGAGCGGCGCCGCGGAGATGGGCCGCGGCGCCGCTCCGGAATCGCCCAGGGGCGGACAGATGGTGGTCTCGTTCGGGGGGCAGGAAGGCGAAGCAGGCAGCCCGAGGTCATCTCTCTCTCTCTCCGCTTCGTACTCCCCTTCGCCTTTCTGCTCCCCGCCTTTTCATCGCCGGCCGTCCGAGGCGCGTGGACGCGGGCCGGGAGGCCGCCATCGCCGGTCGATGCGAGGGACCCGACTCACCGCACGCAAGGAGAATCCGATGTCGCGACCCGCATCGCGCCGCGCCCGAATCGCGGCGCCGCTGACGTTCGCCCTGGCCGGCCTGGCCGGTGCGCAACCGTCCGACGCGCCGCCCGCGCCGAAGGGCCCGGAGTTCCGCGCCGCGCTGGAGGCCTGCTTCGCCGAGCAGGGGCTGCCGCCGCCGGAACCCGGCCAACCGCGCCGGCTCGAAGCGGGCGAGGGCAAGCGCCCCGACCGGCAGAAGCTCGACGCGTGCCTGCGCGGCAAGGGTTTCGCGCCGCCGCCGCGGCGCGGGCCGCCGCAGGAGCATCCGCCGCAGGCGTGACGCCCGGCCCGGATCGCCACGAGCCGCCATGAAGCGCTGCGCGCCGGGCGTGCGCGTACCGCGGATCGGGCCCGTACGGCGCCCGGCGGGTCACACCGGCACGAAGTCGGTGTACAGGAACCGCCCCTCGCGCAGCACCGATGCCCCACGCTCGACCGCCAGCGGCGCGGCGAACATCGGCCCGTCCACGACCAGGGTGTGGAACTCGCCGCGTTCGCCGCAGGGATCGACCGACGGCGGCAGCTCCGCCAGCAGCCGCGCGTCGAACGCCCGCCCGCCGAAGCCGCCGTCGAGCTGTTCGGTGTCGACGCAGGCCAGGAACGCGCGCAGGCCGCCGGCCAGCATCTCGCGCGCCAGCGCCGCGGTGTCCGCGCCGAACAGCGGGTAGTGCGGCCGCCAGCCCAGGCGCGCGCACAGCGCGTCGCGGTAGGCCTTGATGTCCTCGAGGAACAGATCGCCAAAGGCGATGTCGGCCAGGCCGGGCCACCGCCCGCGCGCCTGCGCCAGCGCCGCGGCGAAGGCCGCCTCGTAGGTGGCGTTGTCGCTGCGCTGCGGCAGCCGCGCCTCGATCACCGGCAGGCCGGCGGCGTCGGCCTGGGCGTGCAGCAACTCGCGGCGGATGCCCTGCATCGCCACGCGCTCGTAGCCTTCGGTGACGGTGGTGACCAGGCCGACGACCTCGACGTCGCCGCGCCGGCGCAGCGCGCGCAGGGTCCAGGCGGCGTCCTTGCCGCCGCTCCAGGAAAGCAGGATCGGTGTCATCGCGGGCGACCCTAGCACGATGCGCTTGTCCGCCGAGGCCGCAACGGCGCGCGGCGGCCCCGGCAGCGGACGGTGGCGCCGGCGATCGGCCGCCCGCCCCGGCGGTTCGAGCAAGGAGCCGGGACCGTTGCGCCCGCAACCGTCGCGCCCGCTCATGCTGCAGTGCGGTAGGCTCGGCGCCATGAACCCGCCCGCCGTCGCCGAACCCGCCGAAGAACCCCTGCGCGTGGTCGAATTCGCGCCCACCGACGCCCTGCTGCGCGAGGACGTGAAGATCCTCGGCGCCCTGGTCGGCGAAATCCTCGCCGAACAGCGCGGGCCGGAGTTCCTGGCCGCGGTCGAGCGCCTGCGCCGCGCCGCGATCCGCCGCCGCGAGCGCAACGCGCCGGTGGCCGAGCTGGCCGAGGCGCTGTCCGGCATCGAGCTCGACCGCGCCGGCGACCTGGTGCGCGCGTTCGCCACCTACTTCCAGGCGGTGAACCTGGCCGAACGGGTGCACCGCATCCGCCGCCGCCGCGACTACGAACGCAGCGGGGCCGCGGCCCAGCCCGGCGGCCTGCGCGACGTGATCGGCAAGCTGGCGGCGGAGGGCGTGGGCCGCGACGAGATCGCCGCGCTGCTCGGCCGCCTGCGCATCGAGCCGGTGTTCACCGCGCACCCGACCGAGGCGGTGCGCCGCGCGTTGCTGGAGAAGGAGCGGCAGATCGTCGCCTGCCTGATCGACGACATCGACCGCGGCCGCACCCCGTACGAGCGCCGCGCCGATCGCGAGCGCATCCGCGTCGCCCTCACCGCGAGCTGGCAGACCGCCGAAAGCCCGCCGGTCAAGCCCAGCGTCGCCGACGAGTTCGAGCACGTCGGCTTCTACCTGTCGGAAGTGCTGTACCGGGTGCTGCCGGTGTTCTACGAGCTGTTCGAGGACGCGCTGCGCGAGCACTACCCGGAGGCGCCGGGGGTGGCGGGCGTGCTCGGCTTCGGCACCTGGGTCGGCGGCGACATGGACGGCAATCCGAACGTCGGCGCCGACACCGTCGCGGCGACGCTGGCCGGGCAGCGCGCGCTGGTGCTGGGCAAGTACCGCGCCGAGGTGGCGGCGCTCGGCGAGCTGCTGAGCCAGTCGCAAGCGCGGGTGGGGGTGGACGAGGCGGTGCTGGCGCGGATCGAGGACTACCGCTACCTGCTGCCGAACGCGGCCGCGGCGCTGCGGCCGCGCCATGCCGACATGCCGTACCGCAACCTGCTCAGCTTGGTCGGCGCGCGCCTGCAGGCCACCGCCGAGGACCATGTCGCCGGCTACCCGGACGCGGCCGCGTTCCTCGCCGACGTGAGGCTGATCGAGGACAGCCTGGCGCGGCACCAGGGCGCGCACGCCGGCGGCTTCGCCGTGCGCCGCCTGCGCCGGCGCGTGGAATGCTTCGGCTTCCACCTCGCCAGCCTCGACCTGCGCCAGGATTCGGCCACGCACGACGCGGCGCTGGCCGAGCTGCTCGGCGATCCGGAATGGGACTCGCGCACGCCCGAGGCGCGCGCGTCGCGCCTGCACGCGCTGCTCGACGGCAGCGCGCCGGCGCCGGGCCCCGGCAACGGCCGCGCGCGGCCGACGCTGGAGGTGTTCCGCGCCGTCGCCCGGCTGCGCCCGCGCTACGGTCCGCGCGCGTTCGGCCCGTACATCGTCAGCATGAGCCGCAGCGCCGCCGACGCGCTGGCGGTGCTGGCGCTGGCGCGCATCGCCGGCTGCGCCGACGGCGACGGCCGCGTGCCGCTGGACGTGGCGCCGCTGTTCGAGACGGTGGACGACCTCGACGCCGCGCCGGACACGCTGCGCGCGCTGTTCGCCGACCCGGTCTACCGCCGCCACCTGGCCGCGCGCGGCGAGCGCCAGGTGGTGATGCTCGGCTATTCCGACAGCGCCAAGGACGGCGGCATGCTGGCCTCGCGCTGGGCGCTGCAGCGCACCCAGATCGCGCTGACCAAGCTCGCCGCCGAGAGCGGCGTGCGCATCGCCTTCTTCCACGGCCGCGGCGGCTCGATCAGCCGCGGCGGCGGCAAGACCGAGCGCGCGGTGATCGCGGCGCCGCGCGGTTCGGTCGACGGCTACCTGCGCCTGACCGAACAGGGCGAGGTGATCCATCGCAAGTACGGCATCCGCGCGATCGCGTTGCGCAACCTCGAGCAGGCCACCGGCGCGGTGCTGCGCGCGACCCTGCGCCCGCGCCCGCCGGAGCCGCGCGAGGCCGGCTGGCGCGCGATCGCCGGCGAGCTGGCCCGCGACTCGCGCGCGCGCTACCGCGCGCTGGTGCACGAGGACCGCGACTTTCCCGCGTATTTCCGCGCGGCCACGCCGATCGACGTGATCGAGCGGCTGCGCATCGGCTCGCGCCCGAGCAAGCGCGCCGGCGACGGCGACGTGTCCTCGCTGCGCGCGATCCCCTGGGTGTTCGCCTGGTCGCAGAACCGCTCCGGCCTGACCGGCTGGTACGGCGTCGGCACCGCGCTGGAGCGCGCGCTGCAGCGCCACGGCCGCGACGCCCTCGCCGAGATGGCGCGCGACTGGCCTTTCTTCGGCACCCTGGTGGACGACCTGGAAATGCTGCTGGCCAAGTCGGAGCCCGGCATCTTCGAGCGCTACTCGCTGCTCGCCGGCGAGCTGCACGAGCGCTTCCATCCCGGCATCGCGGCCGAGTTCGAGCGCACCCGCGCCGCGGTGCTGGCGATCAAGGGCAACGACGAGCTGCTCGCCGGCGACTACCGGCTGCGCCAATCGATCCGCCTGCGCAATCCCTACGTCGACCCGATCAGCCTGCTCCAGGTCGACCTGCTGCGCCGCTGGCGCGAAGCCGGCCGCCCGGACGACGCGCTGCTGCAGGCGCTGGTGGCGACGGTGAACGGCATCTCGGCGGGCATCCAGAACACCGGCTGAGGCGGCCGGTCCCGCCGCCGGGCGTCGCGCCGGCGGCGAACCGGCCCGCCGGTCCGGCGCCCGCTCCTGCCGCATCGTCGCCAAGCGCACGAACGCCTCGTGCTGGTAGCGGCCGCGTGCCCGGGCCGGCCGCCAGCATCGCGCCGCCGACCCTCGCGCACCGCGACGGACGTCGCCAGCGCAGAGGGCGGCCGGCAGGCGCAGCGCGTGCCCGGCAGATGGATCGAGCCGGCATCGGACCGGCCATCGGACCGTGCGGGGTGCGCAGCACTTCGGCAGGCCGTGCGCGGCCGGCACGATGCCGAACGCGCAGCGCGGCATGGGCGAGCGGCGCCGCGCGGTCGCGGGAAGTCCGGCGCGCCGGGCTGACCCGCCTGCCCGAGGCGCGCGTGCCGCGGCGCCTGCCGCCGCGCGTGCCGGCGTTACGTCCCCGGACGATTGACCTCGACCGTCACGTGCACCAGCTCCTCGTGCACGCGCAATTGCTCGCGCAAGCGCTGCGGCGTGGCCGCGGGGTCGGCGGAGACCAGGCCGAGGATGCAGGCGTACTTGCCCTTGCCGACGCGCCAGACGTGCAGATCGGCGATCTCGGCGCGCACCGGGCCGGAGCGCACGGCTTCGCGGACCTCCTCGACCACGGGCGCGTCCATTTCCGCGTCGAGCAGCACGCGCGCGCTCTGCCGCAGCAGGCCGACCGCCCAGGCCGACACCAGCGCCGCGCCGACGATGCCCATGACCGGGTCCAGCCAGGCGGCGCCGTAGAGCTTGCCGCCGAGCAGGGCGAGGATCGCCAGCAGCGAGGTCGCCGCGTCGGCCAGCACGTGCAGGTAGGCCGAGCGCAGGTTAAGGTCGTGGTGGCCGTGGCCGGCATGCGCGTGGCCGTCGCGGTGATCGCGGCGGTGCGCGTGGGGGTGATGCGGGTGGTGGTCGTCCCTCAGCCACCAGGCGCACAGCAGGTTCACGCCCAGGCCGAGCGCCGCCAGCGCGATCGCCTGGTCGTAGCGGATCGGCGCCGGCGCGAACAGGCGCTCGACCGACTGGAACAGCATCAGCGCCGCCACGCCCAGCAGCAGGATCGCGCTGGTGTAGCCGCCCAGCACCTCCAGCTTCCAGGTGCCGAAGGCGAAGCGCGGGTCGTGCGCGTAGCGGCGCGCCGCGGCGTAGGCCAGCACCGACAGGCCCAGCGCCAGCGCGTGCGAGCTCATGTGCCAGCCGTCGGCGAGCAGCGCCATCGAGTTGAACAGCCAGCCGCCGGCGATCTCCGCGGTCATCATCGCCAGGGTCAGGTACAGCGCGCGGCGGGTGTTGCGCTCGGCCAGCGGATTGCCGTCGTCGAACACATGGCTGTGGCGGAAGGCGTCGACGGACATGTTCGGCATGGTGCGGAGGCGTCGCCGCGGATACTATACCCCAGTACCCCATGCAGTCGAGGCGCCGGATGCCGCACACCGTTCGCGACCGCAAGCGCATCCTGGCGCGGGTGCGCCGGATCCGCGGCCAGGCCGAGGCGCTGGAACGCGCGCTGGAGCAGCAGGCCGAGTGCTCGGCGGTGCTGCAGCAGATCGCCGCGATCCGCGGCGCGGTGAACGGCCTGATGACCGAGGTGCTCGAGGGCCACATCCGCGACCACCTCGGGCCGGAGGCCGTCTCGGCCAAGCAGCGCGAGGCCGACCTGGCGCAGGTGCTGGGGTTGATCCGTTCCTACCTGAAGTGACGTCCGCGACGTCGCCTCGACCCGTGCGGCCGCATGCTCGCGGCCGCGTTCCCGTCGCCGGCCCGCGTACGCGCGGCCGTTCACTCCCGTTCCGCGGGACCTGCAGGAGATCACCATGAAAAGCCGCGCCGCCGTCGCCTTCGCCCCGGGCAAGCCGCTCGAGATCGTCGAGATCGACGTCGCCCCGCCCCGGGCCGGCGAGGTGCTGGTGAGAATCAGCCACACCGGGGTCTGCCACACCGACGCCTTCACCCTGTCCGGCGACGACCCGGAAGGGCTGTTCCCCTGCGTGCTCGGGCACGAGGGCGCGGGCGTGGTCGTCGAGGTCGGCGAAGGCGTGACCAGCGTGGCGCCGGGCGACCACGTGATCCCGCTGTACACCGCCGAATGCGGGCAGTGCCTGTTCTGCACGTCCGGCAAGACCAACCTGTGCGTGGCGGTGCGCGCCACCCAGGGCAAGGGCGTGATGCCGGACGGCACCTCCCGCTTCTCCTACCAGGGTCGGCCGGTGCACCACTACATGGGCTGCTCGACCTTCAGCGAGTACACCGTGGTCGCCGAGGTCTCGCTGGCGAGGATCGACCCGCAGGCCAACCACGAGCAGGTCTGCCTGCTCGGCTGCGGCGTCACCACCGGCCTGGGCGCGGTGCACAACACGGCCAAGGTGCAGCCGGGCGATTCGGTGGCGGTGTTCGGCCTCGGCGGCATCGGCCTGGCGGTGATCCAGGGCGCGCGCCAGGCCAAGGCGGGCCGGATCATCGCCATCGACACCAACCCGGCCAAGTTCGAGCTGGCGCGCCACTTCGGCGCCACCGACTGCGTCAACCCGAAGGACCACGACAAGCCGATCCAGCAGGTGATCGTCGAGATGACCGGCTGGGGCGTGGACCACAGCTTCGAGTGCATCGGCAACGTCGACGTGATGCGCGCGGCGCTGGAGTGCGCGCATCGCGGCTGGGGCCAGTCGGTGATCATCGGCGTGGCCGGCGCCGGCCAGGAGATCTCCACGCGCCCGTTCCAGCTGGTCACCGGCCGCAAGTGGATGGGCACCGCGTTCGGCGGGGTGAAGGGCCGCAGCCAGCTGCCGGGCATGGTCGAGCAGGCGATGCGCGGCGAGATCGAGCTGGCGCCGTTCGTCACCCATACGCTGCCGCTGGAGCGGATCAACGAGGCCTTCGAGCTGATGCACGCGGGCAAGTCGATCCGCACGGTGATCCACTACTGAGGCCGCGCCATGCAACGACTCGAACACCGCGCCTGCTTCGGCGGCTGGCAGGACGTGTACCGCTTCGAATCGGCCGCGCTGCGCGGCGCGACGAACGTCGCCGTCTACCTGCCGCCGCAGGCGGCCTCGCGCAAGCTGCCGGTGTTGTATTGGCTCAGCGGCCTGACCTGCAGCGAGCAGAACTTCATCACCAAGGCCGGCGCGCAGCGCTACGCCGCCGAACATGGCCTGATCCTGGTCGCGCCGGACACCAGCCCGCGCGGCGAGGGCGTGGCCGACGCGGACGGCTACGACCTGGGCGTCGGCGCCGGCTTCTACGTCGACGCCACCCAGGCCCCGTGGGCCGCGCACTACCGCATGTACGAGTACGTGACCCGGGAGCTGCCGGCGCTGATCGAGGCCGAGTTCCCGGCCAGCGGCGCCCGCGCGGTCAGCGGCCATTCGATGGGCGGCCACGGCGCGCTGGTCGCCGCGCTGAAGAATCCCGGGCGCTACCGCAGCGTGTCGGCGTTCGCGCCCGTCGTCGCGCCCACCCGCGTGCCCTGGGGCGAGAAGGCGTTCTCGGCATACCTCGGCGACGACCGCGAGGCATGGAAGGCCTGGGACGCCTGCGAACTGGTGAAGACCGCGCGCGAGCGCCTGCCGCTGCTGGTCGACCAGGGCGAGGCCGACGAATTCCTGGACACGCAATTGCGCCCGGAGCTGCTGCGCGAGGCCTGCGCCGAAGCGGAGCATCCGCTGCGCCTGCGGCTGCGGCCCGGCTACGACCACAGCTACTACTTCATCGCCAGCTTCATCGGCGAGCACATCGCGCACCACGCCGCGGCGCTGCGCGATTGAGCGCGGGCGCGGCCGGATCGCGCGGCGCCGCCCCGCGCCCGAGGAGAGGCTCTTCGCTGGCGGGCTGCCGCGCGGGATGCGAAGGCGGGAGCCGCGTCCGTGCTCGCCGGGCGTGCGGGTGCCGCTCAGGCCGCGGTCACGTCGCGCAGCTCCCAGCCGCCGCCGGCGAGCAGGCGCAGGCGCTGCCGCAGCACGTCGCCGGGGAGGCTGGAGACGACTTCGAGGTCGACGTGCAGGTCCTTCTGCCGGCCGGTCACCACCGCGTTCGGATCCACCGCGCCGAGCGCCGGGTCGACCTCGTCCGGGTCGTCCTGCAGCGCGCGCCAGCGTTCGAACAGGGCCGGTTCGCGCAGCGCCGCCTGCAGCTGCTCGGCGAAGGCTTCGGCGCCGGCCGCGGTGAACGACAGGCTCGGCTCGGTGCCGCGGGCGCGGCGGGCGTCGGGCAGGCGGATGTAGTAGCGGGTCGGCATGGGCGCTCCGTTCTCTGTCACCTCGCCGCCAGCTTAGGCGGGCCGGATCGGCCCGCCGTGAAAGCGCCGGCTCAGTCCTCGTGGGCGTGCGCGCCGTGGCCCTTGGGGCAATGGCAGACCGCGGTCGGGCCGAACTCGACGCCGAAGGTCTGGCCGTCGCGGTGGCGCTGCCAATAGAACACCGGCGGCTTCTCGCCCCGGTTGCCGACCTCGGCCATGTCCGCGTCGACGTCGAACAGGCGGCCGTCGACCATCACGTAGCGGGTGTCGATGGTCGCGCGGATGTTCTCCAGCGGATTGGAGTTGAGCACCACCAGGTCGGCCTGCTTGCCCGGTTCGAGCGAGCCGATCTGCGACGCCAGGCCGAGGTAGTCGGCGCCGTCGACGGTCGCCGCGCGCAGCGCCTCGAAGTTGCTGAAGCCGCCCTGGGTCAGCATCCAGATCTCCCAGTTCGGGCTCAGGCCCTGCAGCTGGCCGTGGCCGCCGACCTGGATCTTCACGCCCGCGTCGCGCAGCTTCTTCGCCGACTTGGCCACCTCGACGTGCCAGTAGTCCCAGTCCGGCGCGGTCTCGCGGCGGATGCTGCGGGCGTCGAGCGTCTCGCGCGGGAAGAAGCGGTTGAGCTTGCTGTCCTCCCACACGTTGTCGCGCGCGTACCACCAGTACTCGCCCGACAGCCCGCCGTAGCTGACCACCAGGGTCGGCGTGTTGCGCACGTCGGTCCGGCGCCACAGCTCCACCACGTCCTTGTACAGCGGCGCGACCGGGATGTTGTGCTCGATGCCGGTGACGCCGTCGAGGATCATGGTCATGTTGTGGTGGAAGGTGCTGCCGCCTTCCTCCACCACCAGCATGCCGAGCTCGCGCGCGGCGGTGTTGATCTGCTGGCGCTGCTCGCGCCGCGGCTGGTTGTAGCTCTTCACGCTGAAGGCGCCGTTGGCCTTCATCCGGCGCAGGTGGCTGCGCGCGTCGTCGAGCGAGTTCACCACCGCCTTGAAGTCGCCGTCGGCGCCGTACAGGATGGTGCCGGTGGAGAACACGCGCGGGCCGACCATCCTGCCGGCCTTGACCAGTTCGGCCTCGGAGAACACGAACTCGGTGCTGGCCGAGGGGTCGTGCATCGTGGTGATGCCGAAGGCGAGGTTGGTGTAGTAGGCCCAGTTCTGCTGCGGCACCACGCCCTGGCCGAAGTGCGCGGCGTGCGCGTGCACGTCGACGTAGCCGGGGACGATGGTCTTGCCGCTGGCATCGATCACGCGCGCGCCGGCCGGCACCGGCACGTCCTTGCCGACCGCGACGATGGTGTCGCCGCGCACGACCAGGGTGCCGTCCTCGATCACCTCCTGCGTGCGCTCGGCGTCGCGCATGGTGACGATGCGGGCGTGGGTGAAGGCGACGGTGTCGCGCGCGGTCGCCACCGGCACCGTCAGGCCGACCGGGATGCCGCCGTCGCGGGTCGGCTCCGGCAGCTCGGCCGGCGCGCCGGGGAGGAAGGCGAAGCTCTGGCTCAGGTCGCGCGAGAAGTAGCGGTCGCCGACCATCCAGTGCAGCGACCTGGAGTCCGCGCTCCAGTGGAGGTAGCTGCCGACGTCGGCGCTGACCCGGGTGACCGGCAGCGCCTTGCTGTCCTTGGACAGTTCCACCGCCTTGCCGGTGGCCGCCAGCGGCGCGACGTAGGCGTTGAACAGCTCGGTGAACGCCACCCACTTGCCGTCCGGGGAGACGCTGACCGTGTCGACGTACTTGAGGTCGAACACCTCGCGCGGCTCCTCGCCGTTGAGGCCGACCGACATCAGCTTCTTCTTCAGCCCGCTGCCGGCGAGGTAGTAGACGCGCCGGCCGTCGGCGCTGAACTGCGGCGCCTCGCCTTCCAGCGCCACCCGCACCGGGGTGCCGCCGTCGGCGTCCATCACGTACACGCCCTTGTCGCCCGCCCACAGCGAGCCGGTCAGGCCGCTGCCGCCGGACTTGCTGTAGACGATGCGGCGGCCGTCGGGCGAGAAGCGCGGGCCGTAGTAGAAGCCCTTCTCCTGGGTCAGCCGCTTGCCGGCGCCGCCGCCGTGGGCGTCGCGCACGTAGATCGCGCCCATGCCGGCGTCGGACCAGGTGGTGTACAGCAGCTTGCGGCCGTCGGCGCTGAAGCTGGGCTGGTATTCGTACACGCCGTCGTTCGAGGTCAGCCGCTCGGGCTTGCCGTCGGGCAGGCGCTTGCGCCACAGCTGGCCGACGGCGTGGAAGATGAGCGTCTTGCCGTCGGCGCTGGTGGCCACGTCGCGGATCATCTTCGGCGCGAACGTGCCCTCGTCGATCTTCTGCGCGAGGCGCAGCGGCTCGGTCACGGTCTGCTCGACCTCGGCGACGAACGGGATCTCGCCGGCGCGGCCGCTCGCGACGTCGACCCGCCACAGCTTGCCCTGCGCCCAGACCACCACCGCCTTGGAATCCGGCGTCCAGTCGAAGTTGCTGTACGGGCCGAAGATCGCCCACGCCTCCTGCTGGTCGTGCGACAGGCCGTCCCACACCGGGCGCACCTCGCCGCTGGCCAGATCGAGCACGTGCAGCACCGACTTGTCGCGCACGCGCTTGACGAAGGCCAGCGACTTGCCGTCGGGCGAGGGCTGCGGACGCACCGCGCCGCCGGGCGTGGCGACCAGCGTGTCGATGCGGCCGGTCTGGCGATCCAGGCGCTTGATCGCGTAGATCACGTCGTGCGGGTTCTTGTTGTACTGGAAGGTCGGGCCGGGGGTGACGTCCTCGGAGAAGTACACGTAGCGGCCGTCGGGCGACACCGCCGGCTCGCCCAGGTCCTGCTGGTCGTTCTTCTGCTTGGTCAGCTGCAGGCCGCCGCCGGCCGCGGCGCCGCTGGCGTGGTACAGCCACAGCTCGCCGGCGCCGAGCGAGCGCTCGCCGGTGAAATGCTTGCGGCCGATCAGGTACTGCCCGTCCGGCGTCCACGCCGGGTTGTTGAGCAGGCGGAAGTCCTCCTTCGTCACCTGCACGGCGCGGCTGCCGTCGGTGCGGATGCGCCAGAGGTTGTTGCCGCCGCCGCGGTCGGAGGTGAAGGCCAGCTCCCGGCCGTCGGGCGAGAAGCGCGGCTGCACGTCCCAGGCCGGGCCGGAGGTGATGCGCCGCGCCCGGCCGCCGCCGATCGGCAGCGTGTACAGGTCGCCCAGCAGCGAGAACGCCAGGGTGCGCCCGTCCGGCGACACGTCCACGTCCATCCAGGTGCCTTCGTCGGTGGTGAAGCGCACGGTCTTGGTCGGCGCGTGCGGCGCGCTCACGTCCCACGGCGTCCCGCCCTCGTCCTCCGCCCGCGGCTTGCCGCGGCCCTTGGCGGCCTGCGCCGACGCCTTGGCCGGGTCGGTGCCGGCGGGGTCGAGCGCGTCCTGCTCGAGTTGCGCCTGGTCCTGCTTTTCCTGCGGCGGCGGCGGATTCTGGGCGAGGGCGGGGAGGGCGAGGGCGCCGGCCAGGGCGACGGCGAGCAGACGGCGGGTCGGTTGCATGCGGACTCGGACGGGAGCGGACAAAGCCCGCAGCCTAACCCGGGCGCGCGGCCGCGGCCCCATGCGGAAAGTCCTGCCGCGGCATTCTCGCCGCAAGCGGCGCGGCTCAGCCCTCGAACTTCTGCCCCTCGGCGGCGAAGCCGACCACCACCGCGCCCTTGCCGACGTTGACCATGCCGGTCAGGCTCATCACGCTCTCGAACCATTCCACCCCGCGCGCGGCGCAGGCCTCGCGCAGGGCCTCGTAGCCGGGCAGCAGGCGCAGCGCGGAGAGTTCGCCGCCGTAGCTCACGCACAGGGTCGGGGTCAGCAGGTCGCCGGCCTCGACCCGGGCGGCGACGTGCTCGAACAGCCTGCGCACGGCCGGCTCGTAGCCCTTGATCTTGGCCACCGGCCCGGTCTCGCCGCGGTTGCAGTGCAGCACCGGCTTGATGTCGAGCGCGCTGCCGAGCGCCGCGCTGAGCAGGCTGACGCTGCGGTCGCCCTTGGCGCGGGCGCGGTTGCGCAGGTAGTACAGGTCCGGCGGGACCATGTAGCCGTGGGTGTGCAGCGCCAGGTGCTCCAGGCGCGCGCGGATCTTCGGCGGGCCTTCGCCGGCGGCGCGCAGGCGCACCGCCTCGACCGCGGCCACGCCCTGCGCCGCGAACAGGTTCTGGGTGTCGATCACGCGCAGCGCGAACGGCGTGTCGTACCCGGCGGCGGCGCGCACCGGCCGGTAGTCGTTGAGGATGGCGTAGCTGGCCTGGGTGGCGTTGTCGTAGATGCCGCTGCGGCTGCGGGCGATCGTCATGCAGAAGACGTGGTCGTAGTCGATCACCAGCCGCTGCAGGAACAGGTCGTGGATCTCCTGCACCGGGAACGGCGTGGTCTGCGCCTCGTGGCCGCGCTCGGCCACGTGCGCGTGCAGGAATTCCAGCGTGGCCGCTTCGTCGCGGCGGTCGACCAGCGTGGTGTCGCCGATGCGCACCGCGATCGGCAGCAGGCTGATCGCGTGCTCTTGCAGGTAGTGCGAAGGCAGATCGCAAGCCGAATCGACGACCAGGCCGATGCGCATAGTCCCCTCCCGGATGAGCGCTGGCGGAGCGAAGTGTGACCGCCAGCATACATTTCCGGGCGGTTACGCGCTCAGTGCCGGCGCTCCTGGCCGACCGGCAGCCGCGCCAGGCGCGCCATCTCCGGATCGGCGAGCAGGGCCGGGTCGTCGGCCGCGGCGAGGGCGAAGTCGTGGGCGTCGTTGCCCCAGAACAGTTCCTCGCCGAGCGCGAGCGTGGGCACGCCGAACACGCCGGCGGCGATCGCCGCGTCGGTGTTGGCGCGCAAGGCGGCCTTGGTCCCGGGCGCGCCGAGCGCGTCGGCGTCCACGCCCAGCTGCGCCAGCACCGGCGCCAGGGCCTCGGCGCTGTCGCCGGCGCGGCCCTCGGCCCAGATCCAGCCGAACAGCGCATCGACCGCGTCCGCGCTCGTCCCGGCGGCGACGCAGGCGCGCAGCGCCGCCAGCGGGTTGAACGGATGCGCCGGCGGGAACCGCAGCGGCACGCCGGCGCGCCGCGCCTGCCACAGCGCGTGGCGGTAGGTGAATTCGCGCTTGCGCGGGATCTCCGCGGGCCCCTTCTGCCCGCGCGCGTCGAGCACCGCGGCGAACAGGATCGGCACCAGTCGCACGGGGCGCGCGTCCAGCAGCGGCGCGAGCCGGCGCCACTGCAGGTAGGCGAACGGCGAGACGAAGTCGAAGTACCAGGTCAGCGGCGTGGCGGGCGCGTCCATGCCCGCGATTGTCGCGCCCGCACGCGCCGAAAGCGACCCGTGCCGCGGGCGGCCGGCCGGGCGTCCGCCGCGGCCGGCCTGCGGCGCTCAGCGCGCCGCGTCGGCGGCCGGGTAGGCGCGCGGCCAGCCGTTGTCGGCGCGCAGGTAGCGGTCGCGCAGCTCGGTCTGGCGGCTGCGCATCGGGATCGCGCGGCCGTCCAGCCACACCTGCAGCGCGACCTCGGCGACGTCGAGCGGATCGCCGCTCCACAGCACCAGGTCGGCGCGCTTGCCGGGCGCGATCGTGCCCAGCCGGTCGGCGACGCCGAAGGTCTCGGCCGGCACCCGGGTCAGCCCGGCCAGCCCGTCCTCCCACGGCAGGCCCGCGGCGACCGCGTTGCCGGCCAGCTGCCGCACCTTGCGTGCGTTGTGCGAGGCGTCGCCGTTCTGGCTGAAACCGACCTGCACGCCGGCCGCGCGCAGCCGCGCCGCGTTCTCCATCGTCGCGCCGATCTGGTCGAAGTCGGACGGCAGGTTGGCGAGCGGATCGACGAACACCGGCACCTTCGCCGCGGCCAGCTGCGGCGCCACCCGCCAGGCCTCGGCGCCGCCGGCGACGGCCACGCGCACGTTGTGCCTGGCCGACCAGCGCAGCAGCTGGCGGATGTCGGCGGCGCGGTTCACGCCGACCACGACCCGGCCGCCGCCGTCGAGGTACTTGGCCAGGGTCGCGCGCCCGGCCGGCGTCAGCAGCGCCGCGTGCGAGCCGGGCGGGATGCGCCCGCGCACCTCGTCGATCAGCTGGTCGAGGATCATCCATTGCGCCGCGCGCGAATGCCCGCTCAGGCCGAGCGCGTCGCCGCCGAGCTCGACGAACAGCACCCGCGGGCCGACCGGCTCGGCGCTGCCGTCCAGCCGCACCGCGCCGCCCTGGCCGGCGACGATCGAGCCGCCGCTCGCCGCGCCGGCGCCGAGCACGGTCCAGCCGAAGCCTTCGATCCGCGTCACCGGCACCAGCACCGATTCCGGGTTGTAGGCCAGGGTGACGTCGAACTCCGGCCGCACCGTCATCTGCTTGGCCTCGGCGCCGAGCGCCTGCGCCTTGTCCACGGTCGAACGCTCGCCGGAGACCTCCTCCAGGCCGATTTCGGTGATGCCGCCGAACAGCGCCGGCGTCAGCGGCCGGCCCTGCGCGTCGATCACCTGCGCGCCGGCGGGCGCGGCCAGGCCGCTGCCGACCGCGCGGATGGTGCCGCCGGCGACCAGCACGTCGGCGTTGCGCAGCGTGCCCTGCGCGGTGGCCGTATGCACGGTGGCGTTGCGGATCAACAGGTCCTGCGCGTTCGCGGCGGACGCAGCGAGCAGGAGCGCCGATGCCCCGGCGAAGGCGAGGCGGGAACGGCGGAAACGTCGCATCAGCGCCTTCACAGCACACCTCCCTGCGCCGCCGCGCCCTGGCCGAGCATGAAATCCGAAACCGGCTGGCGCGAGCGGTCGTTGCGGTCGTACACGCGCGCGCCGTCGATGTAGACCTGTTCGGCCTTGGCGTAGACGCTGAACGGGTTTCCGCTCCAGAGCACCACGTCGGCCATCTTGCCCGGCTCCAGGGTGCCGGTCTCCTCGAGGATGCCCAGCGCCTTGGCCGCGTTCTGGGTGAGCCAGCGGATCGCCCGCTCCGGCGGGATGTCGAGGCCGGCGAGGCGCGCGTGCGCCATCACCTTCGCCGCTTCCTGGTTGAGGCGCTGGATGCCCTCCTCGGAGTCGGAGTGCACGATCGCGCAGCCGTTCCGCGGCCGGTCGACCAGGGCGATGTTCTCCTGGATGCCGTCGAAGGCCTCCATCTTGAAGCCCCACCAGTCGGCCCACAGCGCGCCGCACACGCCTTCCTGGGCGAGGCGGTCGGCGATCTTGTAGGCCTCCACGCCGTGGTGGAAGGCGGCGATCTTGAAGCCGAACTCCTTGGCCAGGTCGAGCATCGTGGTCATCTCGTCGGCGCGGTAGCAGTGGATGTGCACCAGGATGTCGCCGTTGATCGCGCCGGCCAGGGTGTCGAGCTTGAGGTCGCGCTTGCCGCCGGTGTCCTTCTCGCTGTCGGCGCCGTTGCGGTCGTCGGACTGCCACCAGCGGCGCTTCTTCGGCGCCTCCTCCTGCTTGCCGCCGTTCTTGCGCAGGTACTCGGCGGCGTCGATGAACGCGGCGCGGTAGCCGGCGACGTTGCCCATGCGCGTGGCCGGGCCGCTCTTGCCGCCGTAGACGCGCTTGGGGTTCTCGCCGCAGGCCATCTTCAGGCCCCACGGCGCGCCGGGGAACTTCATCGCCTGGTAGCTGGTGGCCGGCACGTTCTTCAGGGTGACGCCGCGGCCGCCGATCAGGTTGGCGCTGCCCGGCAGCACCTGCAGCGAGGTGATGCCGCCGGCCAGCGCGGTGGCGAAGCCGGGATCCTGCGGCCACACCGAATGCTCGGCCCAGACGTTCGGCGTGGTCGGCGCGGTCATCTCGTTGCCGTCGCTGTGGGCGCTCACGCCCGGGCTCGGGTACACGCCCAGGTGCGAATGCACGTCGATCAGGCCGGGCGTGACCCACTTGCCGGTGGCGTCGACCACGGTGGCGTCGGCCGGGGCGCCCAGCCCGGCGCCGACCGCGGCGACCTTGCCGTCCTGCAGCAGCACGTCGGCGCGGTCCAGGCGCTGGCCGGTGCCGGTCAGCACGGTGGCGTTGCGCAGCAGTACCGGGCCGGCGGCGACCGGCCGGTAGGTGCTCGGATACGGATCCTGGACGAAGCGCGAAGGCGCCTTGGCGGCGTCCGCCGCATGCGCGGCGCCGACGCACAGCGCCGCGGCGAGCGCGGCGGCGAGAGCTCGAAGCATGGTGTTTTCCCCGGATGGTGCGGCCACAACCCCCGCACCGTAACCCGCGCGTTTCCGCCGTGCCAAGCCTGACGATGGTCATGCATCGGATCCGCGACGCGGTTCGCGTCCGGCGGGGCCGGCGCCGCGGCCACCGGAGGCGGGCGGCCGGGGCGCTATGCTTCCAGGCGTCCCGTTCCCCGTTTCCCGATTCCACGACATGAAAGACAAGGAGCAGATCGTCGCCAACTGGCTGCCGCGCTACACCGGCGTGCCGCTGGACGGTTTCGGCGAGCACATCCTGCTGACCAACTTCAGCGGCTACCTGGCCACCTTCGCCCGGCTCACCGGCGCGCAGCCGGTCGGGCTCGACCGGCCGATGCCCAGCGCCACCGCCGACGGCATCACCATGATCAACTTCGGCATGGGCAGCCCGAACGCGGCCACGGTGATGGACCTGCTGGGCGCGATCGCGCCCAAGGCGGTGCTGTTCCTGGGCAAGTGCGGCGGGTTGAAGAAGAAGAACCAGCTCGGCGACCTGATCCTGCCGATCGCGGCGATCCGCGGCGAGGGCACCAGCGACGACTACCTGCCGCCGCAGGTGCCGGCGCTGCCGGCGTTCGCGCTGCAGCGCGCGGTCTCGACCATGATCCGCGATCTCGGCCACGACTACTGGACCGGCACGGTCTACAGCACCAACCGCCGGGTGTGGGAGCACGACGACGCGTTCAAGGAACGCCTGCGGGCGATGCGCTGCATGGCCATCGACATGGAGACGGCGACGATCTTCGCCGCCGGCTTCGCCAACCGCATCCCCAGCGGCGCGCTGCTGCTGGTCTCGGACCAGCCGATGATCCCCGACGGGGTGAAGACCGAGGCCTCGGACGCGCGGGTCAGCGCCGAGTTCGTCGACGGCCACATCAATGTCGGCATCGAGGCGCTGCGGCTGATCCGCCGCCACGGCAAGTCGGTGCGGCACCTGCGCTTCGACGATTGAGCGCAGGCGCCGCCGCGCTGCGAGGGAGGCGCGCCGAACCGGCGCCCGCGGGGACCGCTAGCGCGCGCCGTCGCGGGGCTGCGCCTCGCTCGCCTGCGTCCGCCGCGCTTCGTTCGCGGTGGATTCCTCGTGTCCGCCGGATTGCTGCCCGGGCGAGGATCCCGGCTTGGGGATCGGGCAGACGATCGGCTCTTCCGGCGGCGTTTCGTTCGGGTCGGTGCAGTACCAGTAGCCCGCGCCGGAAGGCGGGCAGATCTTGTAGCAGGCGGCCTGGCCGGCGCCGGCGGCGCCCAGACCGATCAGCAGCGAAGCAAGCACGAGCGATGCATGTCTCATTTTGGCTCCCCGAAAGCGGCCGAGGCCGGGTCGACCTGCGATAGGCCGCACATCGCAGGCGTGATGCAGGTTAGCCGAGGTCCGGTGAAGAAATTCGTGAGGCGCCGCACCCGTCGGCGCGCATTCAGCTGGCCGCCCCGGCCGCAGATCGCAGGCGGTGCGATGCCCCGGGCGCACACTGCCGGCGTGCGGAGGGAGCGGCCATGGAGAAAGTCCTTTATCTGATCATCGGTGCGGCGCTGAGCTGGGCGTTCTACTTCGTCCAGCGCGCGGTCGAGCGCCGCCGCTCGGTCGAGACGATCGAGCGCAGCCGCAAGCTGCTCGAGCTCAAGCAGAGCCTGGACAGCGCCAACACCAACCTGGACGACCTGCGCCGCTTCGAGCAGCGGCTGATCGGCCGCGCCGAGGCCGCGGTGCGGATCGCCGACCGCTACGTGGCCCAGGCCGAGCAGGTGGCGCGGCAGAGCGACGAGACCGCGCAGCAGGAGATGAACCGGCAGGCCTTCGACGCCTTCCAGCGCAGCCAGGCGCGCCTGCAGCAGGTGCTCGACCACCTGCGCCGCCAGCTCGACGGCGAGGACCTGGCGCTGTTCGACGAGGCGCACCGCAGCTGGCTGGAATTCCGCGAGCGCTACGCGCGCTTCGTCTCGCAGTCCTATTCCGGCGGTTCGATCCGCCCGTTGATCCGGGCGGTGACGCTGCAGAGCGCGACCGAGCTGTGGATCGGCGAGCTGCAGACGCAGCTGGGCGCGGAGGTCGGCGACAAGGCCGAGGCGGAGTGATCGCGTCCGGCCGGCATCGTTTACCCTTCCGGCCGGAGCGGATCGACACGGGAGGCGCGATGGGCCCGCACGACGTGGTGGACTTCTGGCGCGAAGCCGGCTACGCGCGCTGGTTCGAGCGCGACGACGCCTTCGATCGCCGCTGCCGCGAGGACTTCCTCGAAGCGCACCTGCGCGCCGCCCGGCGCGAGCTGGAGTCCTGGATGGACGACGCCGAGGGCGCGCTCGCGCTGGCGATCCTGCTCGACCAGATCCCGCGCAACGTGTTCCGCGGCAGCGCCCACGCCTTCGCCACGGACCCGCTCGCGCGCCACTACGCCGCGCGGGCGCTCGAACTCGGCCACGACCGCGCGGTCGAGCCGATGCTGCGGATCTTCTTCTACATGCCGTTCGAGCACTCCGAAGCCCCGGCCGACCAGGACCGCGCAGTGGCGCTGTTCGCCGCGTTCGAGGGCGAGAACGCGGCGACGTACCGCGACTATGCCGAGCGCCATCGCGAGGTGATCCGCCGCTTCGGCCGCTTCCCGCACCGCAACCACGCCCTCGGCCGCGCGACCACGCCCGAGGAGCAGGCCTATCTCGACGCCGGCGGCGGGTTCTGAGCGCGCGGGCGCGCCTGCCCCGGTCCGGCAGCGGGCGCTGCGGCGCGCAGCCGGCCGGCGCCGGGGCGAACCGGAACCCGTGCCGGCCACCGCGGTCGGAGCGAGTCCGCCGCGGCGGAGCGGAGCGGCGAGCGCCGGGGAGGCGGCCGCGCCGGGCTTGGTGGCGCAGGCGCGCTGGAATTCGATACGCAGGACGGTCCGAGCGAGCGAGGCGCGTACATCCGCGCACGAAAGGGCGCGCAAGAACCAAGGCCATGAGCATCAGGACGGCTGCAATGACCCACGCTCAGTCGGCGCTTTACAGCATCATTCGGATGCCACCACGCTGTCGATGCGCGGCAGGGGCGTGGCTGCCCAATTGGGGCCGTTTTAGTGAGCGCCAACGCACTGAGCGGGCCGGCGGGCGCGGCTTCGGCGACGGCGGCGAGCGCCTCGACCCGCTCGGCCTGCCAGCTGGCCACCGCGACCGCGTCGGGCACGGCCTGGCGTTGCTCGGTGAAGTGGGTGATCGCGTCTTCGCGCTCGCTCGCGTCGACCCGGTGGAAGCGCAGCGTGGCCGGTTCGGCGTCCGGCAGTGCGGCCTGCCGGTCGAAGACCACCAGGGCGTGCGCCGGTGCCTCGCCCTCGGCGGCCGCCTGGGCGTGCTCGACGCCATGGCCAAGCCGGCCTCGGCGAGCAGCCGGGTGACGAACTCCCAATCGGTCTCGCGGTACTGGGTGGTGATCGGCCGTCGCGGCAGCGGCTGGGTGACGTCGAAGCGCCAGCTCGCCTGCGGGTAGTTGGCGAACACCCCTCAGCGAGAGGCTGTCACGCATTCAATCTTACTTAGTTCTTCGGCTTTTTCTTTGGCTATTTTTTTAGCGCTTCCCAAATCGATGGCTCGATCATCGCTTGGCAGGAACATTGTCGAAGCTTGCGGCGAGTGGCATATCTCTAAATTTGAATTCACGAGATAGACGTCCGTTAAATAATACCGCCGCCTCTCGGCGTTGACGTAGGATACTGGAAAAATCAAGTCGTCTACCCTGTCTTGGTTAATGTCGACCAGTATGGGGGGTGATATTGAGGTGCATGGATCGTACTCATCGGAGAATCCAGATGGTTGCCTCTCTAAAAGCCTTGCTTCGATCTTGTTGCCAGGGGAAATTTTCAGAATCAAGCATTTCTGCATGAAATCATGCGCGCCAATCGTTTGAGAGATGACAACGGGGATTGCGATGGCTTCCTTGGAGCCATTTTTCAAATGTGTGGCTGCCGAATCCATGATCTGAGGCGGATCATATTCTGGCCTTTGGAGATCACGTAACGCCAGCTCTGCTGCCTGGTGCAATTCATCTGGGATGGTTTTGAGTGGCGCGACATGCATGCCCGATCCTCTGGCTACGCAACTAGTGCTGCCAGCAATTAAGAGAATCGCAAGGCCCGGGAGAATCGTTTCAGAAGAGCTGCGCATTGATGTGTGTTTCTCGGGGGGCGCTGAGGCCGGCAAGAAAGAAGTGAATGGTCGACCGTGGGGGCGGAAAGTTTATGAGCCGGACTCTGTAGCGAATTGCATGGTGTTACCTTTGTATGTGGCGCGAAAACTGGTCCCCGCGCACAGGTTGCCGGATGCTATCGATTCTCCTTGAGCCTACTGCAAGTGGTTGTAGGTCCGATTTTTTGTGCCGCTGGCGCCAAATGAGGGCATGTGACAAGCCGGATAGATGCAAAAACTCCGGCGGGTGCCAAATTCATTTTTTCCTTGTTCTCTTGAGAAGCATCTGCCGCTCCGAGAGTCCTCGGTCACCGCCATCTACAATCTTTTGGTTACGCGATGGACCACCTCGTCATTGGGGGGCATCTTCATCCATGGATCCGGTTGGCTGATGTAGTAACGGTCAATTTTGGAGTTCTTTAAATTCAGTCCAGAACCAAAAGGCGCCGTCTGGGCGCAGGAGGGCGTTCATACGGGTTGACTAGCCGACTTGCGGCAGCAGAGGCCTGTGCCGTAGCGCCATTATCAGCTGCCCTATGGATGTTTGTCTTTGCGCAATAGAATCCTGCAGTGTCTGGCGTTGCAGGGAATATCGACTGCTGTCTGCGGGTTGTCGATTACCAGGCTGGCCGGACGCGTTGCGGAACCAGGCCGAAATCGAATGAGTCGCGGTTGAGCCATCCACGAATGCCCGATACCCAGAGTGGCTGTGCCGGCTTGGCAGTGCGCCAGCGTCGCGTCACTGGCCCGCAGGCATTGGCAGAAAATCGGCGCTGGCTCAATCGGCCTTATATGCCGTAGTCGAACTGCTTAGTCCAAATACTGGCTTTTCGAAAGTGATTGCCACGAAGCCCGGGGCTATCTTGCCATTCTCCTGTGGAAGTAGTCCTTTAATTGCTAGTCGGCGTCCGTCCCTGGAGTATGAGACATAACGCCCCGTCTCTTTGGTCGTGTCCATAGGGAGTTTAAATAGTTCTAGTCCAGTCCTGTCTCGTAACGACACAGCCTTTCCGTCAGAATTAACGACATATTGGCTGTTGGGGCTAATGAAAGGGGAAGGGAGGGCATCATCTTGGCAAGGGCCAAGACGATGTGAGGCTACAGTGCAAAAAGTAGCGGTGCCATCTTCGCGGATGATGCTTAAGCCGCTGCCGTCATCTGAAAATAGTAGATTAATGACCGCGCCAGTATCTACAGGCGACGAAAGCGCGTTCCCTTCCAGATCAGTCAGCACCACTTGACCAGAATCTGGAACATCGGGATCTTTTCCCTTCATCATTGCGAGCATTTTTTCATTCGGGTGGACGGCAATCGGTGCTGCAAAGATGGCCTTGTGCAAGCGGAAAACAATTCCTCGGGAGGCGGTGTCGTAGATGTAGGACTCGAACGTTTCGGAGGCAGGTCCAATGGATGTCACAAAAATCTTTTTCCCGCTAGGACTCGGTGTTGCCCAGCGAGGGTCTGTCGGTAAGTCGCAATCCTTCGAGAATTTTTTCTTCTGGAGGTTATAAAGCCTGCATCCGCCATCGAAAATGTAGTTGTCATCGTCAATAAAGAATATGGAATCCTCGTTATCGCCATGGCTGATCGATTTGTCGACCCGGTAGGCTGGTTCGGCCCTGCAAGCGCAAATAATTAGAAGCGCAAAAGCGGTTGCTAGAGCAGCTCTATTCATCGCCGAGGATCCTGCATGCCGATTGGGTGTTGGTGAATCGCAGGCCGAAAGATTGCTGGTCCCATCGTAAGCCCGCGCCTCCCATAGAGATTGAAATTAGAGCTTTCTGGCATCTTTCAGCCAGGAGGTTCCAATGAAGACTTCGAAGTTCACCGAGCCGCAAATCGTCTCGATCCTCAAGCAGGCCGATGCCGGGGTGCCGGTCAAGGACACTTGCCGTCAGGCCGGCATCAGTGTGGCCACGTACTACAAATGATAGAGCCAACACGGCGGGCTGGAGGCATCCGAGCTGCGGCGGGTGAAGGAGTTCGAGGCGGAGAACGCGCGGCTCAAGCGGACGTACGCCGAGTTGGCGCTGGACAACGCGGCGATGAAGGATCTGATCGAAAAAAAATTGTAGGGCCGGTGCGCAAGCGTGGGGCGGTACGGTGCCTCGTGGAGGTGCATGCGCGGCCAGTGCGCCGGTCCTGTGCCTGCGCGGGCCTGTCGGAGGCGGCGTGGTACCGGCCACCGCTGGATTGGACCGTGCGCGACGCCGAGTTGATCGTAGCGTTGGCCCGACTGATCGAAGAACGGCCCAGCCGCGGCTTCTGGAAGTCTCGGGCGTTTCTTCGGCGCAGTCACCCGCAGTGGAACCACAAGCGAATCTACCGTGTGTACCGGGCTATGCGACTGAACCTGCGGCGTGCTGCCCGCAAACGTCTGCCCAGCGCGAACGGGCCGCACTGTACGCCCCCAAGCTGCCGGATACCGTCTGGCCGATGGATTTCATGAGCGATGCGCTGGCCTGCGGCCGGCGCTTCCGGACCTTCAACGTGGTCGACGACTTTAACCGCGAGGCGCTGCACATCGAGGTCGACACGTCGATCAACTCCAGCCGCCTGTTGCGGGTGCTCGAGCAGCTCAAGCGCGACCACGGCCTGCCGCAGGTGCTGCGCTCGCTATCCTACTTAATCTTGCGAATCGGCGGTTGATTTCAAAGAGCATTGGCTATGCTGGAGCAGCTTCCGGATTCTTCCAGCATTCGTGTACGGGTAATTCTCTTTCTCGCCCTCCACAGTTCCAACAATCCCGCTTCCTATAATCTCCTCTGCGCATTCGATTCGGTAGAGGCCGCCCCTTATATCGTCATAGCCATACACGAAGGTCCGAAAATAATTTCCCGTAGTTTTGAGCCCAGGATGATTGATATTCCAGCTAGCCAGAATGAGAAGGTCGTTCTTTCCGTCCTTGTTGGCATCTGCGAGGAACGTGGACTCAATCTTCGGAATTTCACCTCCCTCCGCGCCTATCGAGTCCAGTAGAAGTTTTTTGCCTCCAGGGGTTTTGATCAGAACCGATGTTTCCGCAGGCCCTGCCTGGTCAGCAAGAAAGAAGTGAATGGTCGACCGAGGGAATGGGAAATTTATCGTAAGGCTCGGACTGAATTCACATTTGGGCTCGATGCTGGCTGCTTCGCAATCTTTTGCGTGCGTGTTCCCTGCAAATATGGCAAGTGATAAAAATATGCCGACGCAGCTATTCGATTTCGTGGAAAATCTTCTCATTCCGATTCTCGTAAAATGATCTCTTCGCGCGGCGTAGCCGTTGGTGCGCAGGTTAATTACTTCCGTGATTTTATCTACGCTCTCGCTCGAGGGTCTGGAATCTGCAATGCTATAAAGGTCGTGATGTGGCCGGAAAAATACGGATGATCGTGCAGGATATTTTGTTGTTGATAGTAGGGCTGACGAAGTCTGGCTGTTCATCTGGATTTAGCGTATTCATCTTGAAAAGATTGATAGTTCTTTTCCAATGTCAGTATTTTGAGGCCGCGCCCACGACACCGCCATCCCTCTCCTGGTTCGGGAGCTCCATGCCCCTCTCTATTGGAATAAGCCCTGTTTGCGATAGCTTCTTGGTCGGCAGGATGCTCTGAAGTCCTACCGTAGAGCTCAGCTTCGGCTGGATGGTTCCGGAAATATTCGAAAGTAGCTTTAAGTCCTTCGGGAGAGTAGTCGAGGTTTTCAATTGTCCTCGCATTCGCGCCAGCCTCTTCGCGCGTTTGAGCAAAGAAGTGCGATAGCCTTAAAGGAACGTCAAGTTTATATTCTTCCATGTTGTTGTTTATCCCTTTCGCAACGGACTGCAATTTATTTACGTCAACATTGCGCGCATTGAATATCGCACGCAGCATTTCTTCTGTTATCTTGCCTTTATCTCTGTGGCTGAAATTGGATGAAAATGATGGATCTTGGGCTCGCCCAGCGCTGGCACCTTGTTCCGCCACTGCAGCGATTGAATGCGCTGCTTCTCCTGTTGCCAGTCGCCTTTGCGGTTGGGCGGAATATGCGCATCGATGGCATCCCATTGCGCCTGGGGCGTTCCCCATTCGCTGACGTGATGCACGATCAGCCGCGAAAGCGCTTCAGCCACCATGGTTTTTTGAGCGCTTTGCGCAGTTCCTCCGGCGTTAGCGCGCGGTCGTCGTCCAGATCGATGGCATCGCAGAGCCGCGAGAACAGAGGGCCACCGCTGGCTTCCGCGGCACGCGCCTCGAGCGCAGCCTTCTCGTCTGGCCGCGCTTGCTTGGTGGCGACGATGTGGCGCGCATAAAGCGCTTCCGGAGTCGTCGCATCGGCTTCCACGTGTTCGAAACCCGGCCAATCCCATGGCGAGCAGAGCGTCACCTTGGGGTGATCCTTCTCGCGGACCCAACCGGTGCGCGTGTTGCCGTCGATCATACCCACGTCCACTTCCCACCAGCGGGTGCCGTCGGGTTCCGCGGCGCTCTTGGCTAAGTGCTTGATTGCGACCACACGGACAAAGCCATTCGTGGGGCCATCGCCCTGCCCCACTTTCAAGGGGAATTGACTCCATGCATTGAGGGATCGTCCCGTGGTGATCGCCTCATTGCCTAGTTGAGCGCGCTCTACCCAGATAGGCTGACCTGAAGGCACCAGCACTTGTCGGCGGGAGTAGCGATCCTTGTCCTCCTTGCTCAGATTCTTATAGGCGGCGTAAGGAATGCTGTCGCTGCCGTCGGCGCTGCAATGGCCATCAAGTCGCCAGCGATCAATTCGGGAACGCCATCTTCCAGTTGGTTCTGGATTCTCAACGAGCCGGACTTTGTAGCATATTCCATGGCATCATCCTTATAGGCAGCGCGAAAACTGGTCCTCGCGCACAGGCTGCCGGATGCTATCGATTCTCCTTGAGTCAGATGTAAGTGGTTGTAGGTCTGATCTTCTTGTGCTGCTGGCGCCAAATGAAGCCATGCAACAAGGAGGATAGATGCAAAAACCCCGGCAAAGCGAGTGCTCATTCCTATATTACTGCCGATGCACAGAGCGTGGCTGCCTCAGTTCGAATCGGTTTAGTGGCTGCTGCTCTCGCATTGTGCGCGCTCAATCGCATGGGGCGAAGGCGGGGTTTTGCTCTTCCTCGCGGCGGATAGATATTCGCCATAAAGGGCGCAGGCACGCATTTTATTTCCTAGCTTCCAATAAGTGTCGGCAAGATTGAGTCGCGCAACAACCCGCTTAGGAAAGCGGTTATGGACGGCATTCAGAATAATCAGCGCTGACTCCAGAAATCCAGCCTGTTCTTGATAGTATCCGGCGTCATTTATTATGGCGACGTTGCTTGCGTCTACAATGGAAGCTAATTGGATCGCTAAATATTCAGGTATTTTTTCATTCTTGCCGAGGGTTGCAAGCTCAATCAATGCTGCTCGACGGGCATTTTCTGGCGCGAGGGGTTGTGGAGGTGTTTTTCCGCCAAAGGCAGCGCAAGGCGCGTAAAAAGTGACTTCCGCTTCTTTTGGGATTCTTTCTCCTTGCAACTGGTTTGCAGGTGTTCCGCTCACCTCGGCGTGCAGGCAAAGTGTATTTTTGTCTCTGCTCCATCTAAAAACGGAATAATTAAACTCAGCGGCATCGCGACTAGATCGCTCAGAGTGGTCGACAATCAGCAGGCTGCCGTGGTCTGGATAGACTTCTAAACTTGTGGTATCGGAGTGAAGGTGGGCCCGCAACGGTAGACGTAGGCTGGAAAGTTTTAGGACTATCTCACGGTGCGAGCTGGCTTGATCTTCAGCGATTTGCAGAGGGAGTTGAATAATTTCATCAGGCTTGTTGTCCCCATCAAGATCGATTGGGCGAGTGGATGCACCATTGGTGACGGCCTGCAACAGAACAAACAATGCTGTGCTGGTAAAGAAGTTCATTATTGCTGACCTCGCAGTGCTGTCAAACGCGATTTTGCATAATCCGGCACCAGGTTTCTTTTGCCGATTCCATGCCAGCTCTTGTCAGAGGGTTTGCCGGCTGCCGAATGCAGATCGATATACCTTTGATAGCCAGCAATGGCCTCATCTTTGCTTTTCATGAGCCCATGCTTAGAAGATGCTCCATCGTTCCATAATCCCCAAGCAAAAGAGAACTTCCTGTTGTTGTAGACTTTGCTTTCCATGAAAGGATACCGGCGTCCATGCCGGCGGCGAACGGCGGGGCGGCCTCGCCGTTGTACAGCTGCCCGGCGATCACCGGCTGGTCGATGTCGGCGTGCAGGAACTCGACCAGGACCTCGCTGCCGATGCGCGGCAGGGCGTGGCTGCCCCAGTTCGGGCCGGCCAGCCATTCGGCCACGCGCACCCAGGTGCCGGCGGTGTGGTCGCCCGGCGCGTGGCCTTCGGGATGCGCGCGCGAACCGGTGTCGCTCAGCCCGCCCGCCTGCGGCGCGACGCCGCGCTGCCACGGGAACTGGATCCGCACCTGGTGGTCGCGGCTGGCGGTGTTGGCCGCGTCGGGCAGGCCGACCACGCGCGCGGTCTGCGCCCGGGGCGAGCGGCTTGGGGGCGGCAGCGGCACCAGCGCCGTGCCTTCGGGCACGGCGAGGAAGCGGTTGCGGTAGCTGTCGCGCTCCAGTTCGGGGCTGTCGAGCAGGGCGACGATGCCCGTGCCGAGATTGTTGGCGGCGACGTGCTCGATCGCGATCGGCGCGAAGCGTTGCCCGTCCAGGCCCGGGTGAGCCTGCAGCTGGAGCTATCTGGGATTAAACTCCAAGCCGCATCGATACTTCTTCCCGTCCACGGTCATGGTGAAGAACGGTTTGCGATCGAACGCCGCTTCGCTTGCGTCTGGATCGGGCAACGGGCCGAAGCGATGAAACTCCACCCTCTTGCCGTTGGCCAGCTTCACCGAAGCAAGCCGGCCTTCCTCGTCTGAATCGAAAGCCGCTTCACCCCAGGAGTGAAACCATCTTTGGCTTTGTCCCCCGGCGGCACGGAAAACATCCACATCAAGCGAGCGATGCTGTTGTTCCGCAGTCAATCCCAATCGCCGGGCATCGCTTCCAGAAATCCCGCCCACCCCAATGTTCAACAATTCGTCTTCCGCAGAACAAGAGAAGACCTCGTTCCAGGTGAACCGGTCCTCGAATTTCTGTCCCGCGGTCCTCGCCATGGTTCCCGCCTGAGCACTGCTGGTCGGGTGCGTCATGGCACGGCTCGAGCCCTTGCCGACAGGTTCGATCTGTGCACATGCGGTCAATGGAAAAAGCAGGAGTAGCGCAAGACAAGCCTTCATTCTTTCACCCAGATGCCAGACACTCTTCGGCCGCGTCCCATGAGCGTTGGCGGTTCGCCCACCCGCATCACACGGCTGTTGGGACTCTTGTAGTCGCTGGCGAATTCGCCATCACTCATCCGCACCTCGATGTGGCCCCAAGGTGATCCGTCCGTCACATCGTAGACAATGACGCTGCCTACGGGCGCGTCGTACGGACTCTTGATCCCGTGGTTTGATTCCTCGAGGATGTTGCGGAAACCCTCCTTCTTCAGCTCCGGGCCCGCGGACTTGGCCGCCTGGCCAGCGAGGTACCTGCTCGCCATGCCCGATGCCTGCAAGGCAACCTTCACATACAGGTAGCAGCGCCCCAAAGATCTGCGCGCTCTCTTGGGTGTCGTTGAAATCGGTTGGTTCCTGATCGCTCTTGCCGCCGCCGCCGGCCCGTTGGGCTTTACTTTGGGGTCGCCGTACAAGACGTTCATGTCGAGAATCTCGATCATCCGCTTGACCCGGTCCGTCACGGCAGGTGGTGGAGGGTTTTCCGTTGCCACCGTAATGGGATGTCCGCGCCGGGTGCGATCGTTCTTGGTCGTGATGACGCTCGGCGCCTCCGAGGGCTGGGATGGCGCGCTTGCTGAAGCAGGAGACGACACCTTCGCGCCATCAGTCGCGGCCGAGGCATCCGGAATCCGAATAGGCTGTCCGGCTTGTATCCTGTCCGGGTCAGTGATGCTTGGATTAGCACGCTGCAGATCGGCAACCGTCGTGTTGTTGCGCTGTGCGATTCTCGACAACGTTTCCCCGGGTTTCACAACCACGCTGCTGCCGCCGGAGCGAACTGCGATCGATTGGCCCGGGTGAATCAGATCAGAGTTGCCCAACTCCGGGTTGATTTTCCGGAGTTCCTCCACCGTTGTCCCGTGCCGTTTCGCTATCGCCCAAAGCGAATCGCCACGCTTTACGACATGGATGCCCGATTGGCGAGCCTGCTGCGTGCGATTGCCATGGGTGCCTTCCGCGCCGGTATGCGCTTTGGTGCGGCCGGTGACCTTGACCTTGGGGCTTCTCAGTACAACCTTGTGTTCGGAGCTGCCCATGACGCCAGCCCATATCTTCTTGAATCCACCTTGGATGCGCTCGATCCAAAACTCCACGCTGTCGGAGAAGTCGAGTTCCAGTGGCTTCTGGATCTCCCCTTGCCGATTGGTTGTGCCCTTCTGCAGTATCGTCCCGCGGCCGCGCACTTCATAGCCGACATTAGGAATTGGTTCGCGTTTGCGGTCCTGAATGGCGATGCTCAGCGTTCCCGCGTGGCATCCGAGGTTGTAGCCGCCAAACTTGCTGATGTACTCGGATGCGCGGGTACCGAAGCCGTCTACCGGGTCGTCCTGGCCATTGGACAGGAGGAATTGGCCGACGCCTGCAGGCTTCTTCTTCGTGCCCATCCCAACCAGATGAGCGCCCGCGAGAATGCCGGATTCGGTGATTTGGATGCCTTTGATGGTCTTGCCGATGTATTGGTCCAGGCCCATTAACCGGGCGCGTTTGCACAAGATTTTGAACCACTCCGCTCCGGCCAGATCCTGCACGTCGGGGGAATTGCGGAAGTCCTGCAGGCTGTTGATGCCGTTCTTGCCTGTCCAAACGCCTTTCCAATTGTTGACATAATTGGATCCGTCGGACTTGTAATAGCCCAGGTCAATCAATGCGGCTTCGCCGAACTGGTACTTCCCGACAAATCCCGCCCTGTTGATGATGGTGTGGTCGTTGCCACTCTCTCGCTGCGCCACCGCGGCGAGAAACTCGCGCATGCCGCCGCTCACGGCGCATCTCCTTGCTCTGCGCAATCGAATTCCCGATTCGGGTCCGCCAGATCGATGGGCTTCGTGTCTTCGATCAGTCTTTTGATGTCATCGCTGATCTCGCCTACCCAGCGAACTTGGCATCTTTCCTGCAGGCGTCCGCCCATCGAGGCTGTTTCAGGCTGGAAGAACAATACGAGGTTCGTCGTCGAGCAGGCATGGATTTGGCACATCATGTAAAGGAAGCCGTGCCTGTCGTTCGACTCCCAGTACGCGCCTTCTGTCGCCGGACCGCTGAGCAGCCGCTTTTCCAGGGTTTGCGGTGTCGTGGTGGACTCCCTCAGCAACTGCTCCCACGCTTTCTGGAAGACTGCGTCATGGTGCACCTTGCCGGTGACCAGGGAAGGTTCACGCGAAAGCAGATTGAAGGGCTCGGCGACATAGCGGTTGAGCGATGCCGGTGCCTCGGCCTTGCGCCATGTCGCGTGCGTTGCTGCTGCTTGTTCCAGCGCGTCGACGCGTTGCGTGCCTTGCTGTGCCTTGCTGCATCCAGGATTCACCACGAGGAAGACGGCAAGAGCAAGCCAAGTCCGTGCATTACGCATTGTCATCGCCATCGCTTCCCGCCAGAACGTCGTCTTCATTGACATCCTCGACAACTTCCCAATCTCCGTCGCCGATCAACAGTTCGATGTCCTCTTCCTGCGCGCTGAAGACCCGCGGAGTGAGTCCATCCTGGTCGAGTACCCCCGAATAGCGGTCTCCACTCGCCAAGCGAACGATGAACGGAGCTCCAGCGAGAGCTTCGTCGACCAGCAGTAGCTCATCGACATCGAAGCGTTCGCTGTATTGCTTGATCTGGCTGGGTACAGGCAGCAGCGGCAGCGACGCCGCATCACTCGCCCCGCCCAGGAACGGATGCTGGCTGGCCTTGACCGTGAAGTTGCCCGGGCAGGCGAAGGTGATGTCGCCGCCTTCGAGGGTGATGCGGGTCTGGCCGGCCTGCAGCACGATCTTCTTGTTCGCCAGCACCTCCACGCGCGCGTCGGTGGCGGTGACGGTGACGCTCTGGTCGGCGAGCAGCTCCAGCGGCCCCGCATGCGCCTGCAGGCTGAGCGGGCCGTTCGCGGCGATCGCGCGGATCGGCCCTTGCTGGGCGAAGAGCGCCGTGTGCCGGCCGCTGACCGCGGCGAAGGTCTGGCCGGCGACGAGGTGGGCGTCGTCCTGCACGGTCAGGTGCAGGTGCTGGCCGGCGAAGGCCAGGGCGCTGGCCGGGGTGGTGGCCAGCACGTGCTCGGGGCCTTCGACGAACAGCAGCGGCCGGGCGAAGCGTTCGACCGGATCGCCGCCGTCGCGGCGGCCGCCGGTGGGCTTGGTCGCGCTCTGGCCGCCGGCGGTGCCGGTGTACCGCGCCTCCTGCCCGGGGTCGACCGCGGCCACGAAGGCGCGCTGCGCCTCGTTCGCGGCGAGCGGCGCGGCCTGGTGCTGGCGGGCGGCGTCGCTCAGGGCCTGCGCCGTGTCCTGCGCGCCTTGGAGCTGGGCCACGGCTTCGGCGACGTCGAACTGGGTCGAGGCGGCGCCGGGGCGGGCCGTGGCCGACAGCAGCACGCCGGTGCCGGCGCGCAGGTTGGCCCAGCCGAGTGTGGCCAGGTCGAAGCCCTGGCCGCGCAGCGCGCCGCGGCGGCCGTCGTGATGGTCGATCAGGTAGCCGAGCTCGAGCCGGCTGTCGCCGAGGCTGGTGTGCAGGCGCTGGCGCAACTGGCCGGGGGCGTCGTCGACCAGCCACTGCTGGGTGCCGGCGCCGTCCAGGGACCGCGTGTGCAGGCCCGAGAGGGTGCCGACGTGGTTGGCGCCGGCGTCCACGCCGGCGGCGAACGGCGGGGCGGCCTCGCCGTTGTACAGCTGCCCGGCGATCACCGGCTGGTCGATGTCGGCGTGCAGGAACTCGACCAGGACCTCGCTGCCGATGCGCGGCAGGGCGTGGCTGCCCCAGTTCGGGCCGGCCAGCCATTCGGCCACGCGCACCCAGGTGCCGGCGGTGTGGTCGCCCGGCGCGTGGCCTTCGGGATGCGCGCGCGAACCGGTGTCGCTCAGCCCGCCGGCCTGCGGCGCGACGCCGCGCTGCCACGGGAACTGGATCCGCACCTGGTGGTCGCGGCTGGCGGTGTTGGCCGCGTCGGGCAGGCCGACCACGCGCGCGGTCTGCGCGCCCGGGGCGAGCGGCTTGGGGCGCGGCAGCGGCACCAGCGCCGTGCTTTCGGGCACGGCGAGGAAGCGGTTGCGGTAGCTGCCGCGCTCCAGTTCGGGGCTGTCGAGCAGGGCGACGATGCCGGTGCCGAGATTGTTGGCGGCGACGTGCTCGATCGCGACCGGCACGAAGCGTTGCCCGTCCAGGTCCGGGTGCCCTTGCAGCGCGAACGCCGCGCCGGCCTGCAGGCCGCGGGCGCTGCCGGCGCCGGCGTGCAGGCGCTGCGGCACGCGCAGCGCGTCCAGGCGCAGCTCCGCGGCGAGTTGCGCCTGCTCGGGCTGCGGGTAGCGGCCGGCGGACGGCGCGGTGTAGACCTCGCGCGCGGGCAGGTGCGGGCCGGCGGGCGCGGCTTCGGCGACGGCGGCGAGCGCCTCGACCCGCTCGGCTTGCCAGCTGGCCACCGCGACCGCGTCGGGCACGGCCTGGCGCTGCTCGGTGAAGTGGGTGATCGCGTCCTCGCGTTCGCTCGCGTCGACCCGGTGGAAGCGCAAGGCGGCCGGCGCCGCGTCCGGCAGTGCGGCCTGCCGGTCGAAGACCACCAGGGCGTGCGCCGGTGCCTCGCCCTCGGCGGCGGCCTGGACGTGCTCGAAACGCCAGGCCAGGCCGGCCTCGGCGAGCAGCCGGGTGACGAACTCCCAATCGGTCTCGCGGTACTGGGTGGTGATCGGCCGTCGCGGCAGCGGCTGGGTGACGTCGAAGCGCCAGCTCGCCTGCGGGTAGTCGGCGAACACGCGTTCCAGGATGCCGCGCAGGTCCAGGTCCTGGAAGATCAGTGCATTGCGGCGCAGGGCCAGCAAGGCGGTCCACGGCTCCATCGTCAGCCGGTAGCGCGCATAGCCGCCGTCGCCGCCCAGCGGCGCGACCCGGGTGCACAGCCCATGCCAATGGCGCCAGCGTTGGTCGGCCAGGCGCTGCCGCAGCGCGACCGGCCGGCCGAGCAGGACGCGGGTGTCGAGGAAGGCGGACAGCGCCAGGCAGTCGATCTCGAACTTGAAGGGGGCGCATACCGCTTCCTGGCCGATGTAGCGTTCGACCAGGAACGCGTCGGCGAGGGCGGTGTCGATCTCCAGCAGGCGCTGCTGGCCGGCGAAGGCGCCGAGCAACCGCTGCGCCAGCGAAGAGGCAGGCGCCTCCGCCGCCCGGCCGGTCGCGGCGCGGGGCGAGGTCGTGGGCGCATGGGGGCCGCGGCCGTGCGGCCCGACCGGCGGATCGGCCGGCGCGGCGCGTCCGTGCCCGCCCGGATCGAGCGAGGCGCGCGCGGAGGGCGGCACCGCCGGCGACGTGGGCAACGCATCGCCGGCAGCGGACCGCGCCAGGGGCATGGTGTCCTGGCCTGCGTCCGCGAACCGCGGCACGGGGCCCGGGTTCGCCGCTCCGCCGGGCGCCGCCTCGACCCCTTGGACGAGGCCGTCGCCTCGGAGGGAAGCCGCCCCGGCGTCCAAGCCTTCCGGCAACGGCGGGTCGGCAAGGCTGCCGGCGTCGAATCGCTCGATCGCCGCGCCGGC
Organism: Vulcaniibacterium tengchongense; assembly: GCF_003814555.1. Taxonomy (GTDB): domain Bacteria; phylum Pseudomonadota; class Gammaproteobacteria; order Xanthomonadales; family Xanthomonadaceae; genus Vulcaniibacterium; species Vulcaniibacterium tengchongense. The sequence goes on along the minus strand of NZ_RKQN01000004.1, from coordinate 175,401 downwards.
GGGCGAGGTCGGCTCTCGCATCGCCGCGAACGTTCCCGCGGCCAGTTCGCCCGCCACCGCCTTCTCGTCCGCACCGCGATGCAGCGCCTGCAGCACGCCCGCAGCGACCGGCGCATAGCGCGCGAGCTTGCCGAGCAGGCCCTCGAACTGCAGCACCGAACCCAGCGCCTCCTCGGCCGGGGTGCTGCGGTCCACCTGGGGCAGGGCGCCGCGGGCCAGGTCCAGCAGTTCCTCGGCGAGCGCGGTGCGGTCGCCGTCGGACCGGGCCAGGCGCATCAGTTCTTCGGCCAGCGCCGTGGTCCGGCCGAACTGCGCCAGGCTCGGGTCGGCGGTGACCGCCCCGGCGGCGTCGCCAAGGGTGAACGGACTGTAGGGGTCAGCCATGACGATCGGCTCCTGGAAACGTGCCGCCGCGATGGACGCGAGGCCGCGCGGACGGCGGCGCGGCCGCATCGTGGCGGCCTATCCGGATCGCAGAGGCGGAGGGCGGTGGGATATCCATATCCGGCGCATGTACGGCGAAAGGATCAGGGCAGGGTGATGGTCAGGTGCGCGGTTCGCGCCGGCATCTGCACCACGTCCTGGTAATGGGCGAGCTGCCGGTCGGTCTGGCGGCCCAGCAGCGCGTGCAAGCCGAGGAAGGCGAGCGCGCCGACCGCAGCCATCGCCACCGCCGGCGCCCACACCGGCACGATCCGGCGCAGCGTGTGCGCGACCTTGTCCGGCGGCGCCCAGTGCGGCGCGAACGGCGCGCGCTTGCCCTTGAGATAGGCGATCTCGTCGCCCAGGCGCGCGGTCAGATAGCCCAGCTTCTCCGGCCCTTCCAGCCGGTACTTGCCTTCGAAGCCGAGCAGCAGGCAGTAGTGGTAGACCTCCAGCGACGGCAGCCTGGCCGCGCCCTGCCCGCGCAACTGCTCGAGGCGGTCGAAGAAGTGCTCGCCGGCCAGGTGCTCGCCGAACAGGCGCAACTGCAGCGGATTGCGTTCCCAGTCCTCGCGCATCGGCGAGGGCTGCGACAGGATCGCCTCGTCCACCGCCGCGCAGAACGCGTACTTGGCGGCGTAGATGTCTTCGGCGGCGATGCCGAGCTTGACCGCGCCGCGCTCCACGCCTTCCAGGAAGCGCTGGATCGCCTCGACGAACGAGGACTCGCTCGCCGGCAGCTGGCCGCGCTTGAGCAGCATCAGCAGGTAGAACCCGTCCGACATCAGGTCGAGCAGGCTGCGCGGCGCGGCGGCGGCCGGCGCGGGCTGCGCCAGCGCCGGCGACAGCGTGGGCATGGCTTGCGGAACCGGCGGCTGCGGGTAGTTCATGGCGTCCGTGCTTCCGTCAGGGGGTCAGGGCGATGAGTTCGAGTTTCAGGTCGCGCACGCCGGCGGGCACGTAGATCATCACCGACTGCGCCTTGAGCATGCGCTCGTACAGCGGCCCGCGCGGCTCGAGCGCGAAATAGTAGCTGCCGGGCCGCACCGGAATCGCGGCCGGGACCTGCGCGGCGTGGGTGAGCTTGACCCCGGGCAGGGCCGAGAGCACGCATTTCTCGACGTCGTCCGGCGCGCCGATCTTGAAGCGCACCGGCACCGATTGCACCAGCTCGGGGCCGGGGATGTCCGCGGCCACGCCGATGTAGAACGCGGACTTCTCGTCGATGCGCTGCGAATCGAGGCGGCCGAGATGGAACGACGGCTTCACTTCCGTCAGCGCGATCTGGAAGTAGCGCGCCGAGATCACCGTGTCGAGCAGGTCGCGCACCATCGCGAACATGCGCTCGAACGCGGCCTCCGGCTGCGCATGCGAATAGGCCGGCAGGTCGCCGAGGCCGTAGCTCTTGGAGAACGTCAGCAGCGAACCGGCCAGCCGCGCCAGTTCCTGGTGCAGCCGTTCCGGATGCAGCCCGGGATGGCGGAACAGATGCGCCAGCGCGGCGAACGCCGAATTGACCGTGTGCAGCAGCCAGAACGAGGCGATGTCGCCGGAACGGAATTCGATGACATGCTGCGACGGCTCGCGGTGCAGGCCGTAGAGCGCATCGGCCTTGGCCTGCAGCGCGTCGAGCAGGCGGCGCAGCTGCAGGTGCAGGGCCGGCGACGCGCCGAGGTTCACGCAGGGCGGCACGAAGTCCTCGTCGAACTCGAAACCGCCCGTGGCCGTGCGCCGAACCCGCGTCACCGGCAGGGTGACGTAGGCGTCGCGCGGCTCGTCGTCGGTCAGCAGGCGCACGGACTTGTGCAGGTAGGCCAGCTCGGCCTCGCCGGCGTCGGTGTACAGGTCCGGCGTCGGCCGGTTCGCCTGGACGAAGCGCGCCCCCGCGCTGTTGCCGTCGCCGCAGTTGCCGCCGTGGTCCTTCAGCAGCGGCAGCGCCAGGTGGATCGTGGTCGACTGCGTGCCCGGCGGCAGGTCGGCGAGCGAAAGCGCCTCGGGCAGCTGGTCCTCGCCCGGGGCGGCATAGGGCTCGCCGTCGGGGAAGATCACCGACAGTTCCTGCGCGCGCAGGGTGCCGTTGGCCAGGCTGGCCGCGTCGAAGCGCACCTTGCGCACGCCCCAGGCGTAGGGGTGCACCGCGGCGACGTGATCCTGCAGGCGAGCCTCGTGATACGCGTCCTGGCGCTGGAAATGTTGCGGGCGCAGGAACAGGCCTTCGCCCCAGAAGACTTTCGACATCCGACTCACGACTGCCTCGCTGCAATCCTTTGGCCCGCGTCCCGGGCGGACGGCCCGCGGCGCTCGCGGCTGGGCGCGCGCGCCGGTCCGGCGGTTCCGGGCGAGCCTACTACATCCGGCGCGTCGTTCGCCCGCGCGAAACGCATCCGCATCGGCGCCTCAGCGCTTGCCCGCGCAATTGACCGAAGACAGCGCATGCGGCTCGCTCGCCAGCTGCGTCTCGAGCGCGGCGCTGGTGGTGGTCATGGCGCAGGCGTGCAGCCCGATGGTGATCCCGTCCTTGGCCGCCTTGCGGCTGTCGAAGGCGAATCGCCAGCGGCTGGCCGCCGGGGAGCGGAACAGGGCGACCACGCCGAGATGGCTGCCGTCGGCGGCCACCTTCTCCTGGACCTCGTGGCGCTGGCCCGGGGTGAGCAGGATCTCGCTGGCGGAGACCAGGTCGCTGCCCAACGCGGCGCGCTCGGCGTTCTCGTCCAGGAAGGCGTCGAAGGGGGCCTGCTCGAAGCGTTGCAGGTTGCGCAGCTGATAGACCCGCACCACCAGCGCCAGCGGCCGCCGCTCGTTGCCCGCATTGAGGTTCTCGGCGGCATACAGGCGCAGCGGCACCGTGTGTTCCTGCGGCTGTTCCGGCGCGGGGGCCTTGAGGCCCACGGTCTCCAGCGCCTTGCCCATCGCCTTGCCGAGCCCCCCGGAGCTGGCGCAGCCGGTCGCGGCCAAGGCCAGGCCGGTCACGAGGGCCCAGGCGAGCCCCGACGGGCGGTACGGCGCCCATCGGGCGCGGCGGGCGGGCTGGCGGTCCATGTACGTCACTCCCTGAAAACGGCGGTCAGACCCGCCCCGTCATCGGCCTGTCACCCGGATGACGTCCGGGAAGGCCAGGATGGGGCCGTGGGGTTGCCTTGACGGTGGCGCTTAAGGCTACTATACCGGCCATAGGTGCCCGCAAGCGTCACCAAGTGACGATCGTCGCTAGCCGACGGAGGCATCGTTCGTCCCCACAAGGAGAGTGCAGTTCAATGAAGTCCCCCCTCCTGGTTTCCTTCCGTGCCCTCATGGCGGCCGTGCTGGCGCTCGGCCTGGCGGCGTGCGCGTCCGGCGGCGCCAAGAAGGCGCAAGCCGGCGGCTATGACCGGTTGATGAGCGCCGCCGAGGCGGAAGTGTCCGCCGGCCGGATCGAGAGCGCCCTCGCCAGCTTCAACGAGGCGGCCAAGGTCGATCCCACCCGCAAGGAGCCTTGGGTGCGCAGCGCGCAGCTGCAGTTCGATGCCGGCAACTACGGCCGCGCCATCGTCGCCGCGGAAGAGGTGCTCAAGCGCGATCCGACCGACATGGTCGCCGACAGCGTCCTGACGGTGAGCGGCCTGCGCGTGGCCGCGCAATCGCTCAAGCGCCTGCAGGGCAGCGGCGCGCTGGCGTCGGAGACCGCCCGCCGCGAGGCCGAGCAGCTGCGCGCGACCATGATCGCGACGATGGGCAACGACTTCGTCGTCGGCGACCTGGTGCCCAAGCCCAAGCCCAAGCCGCGCAGCACCCGCGGCACGCGCCGCGCGGCGCCGGCGGCGGCCACCGCCACGTCGGGGTCCGCTTCCGATACCGCCGAACGCAATCCGTTCGATTGAAGCCTTTCGCGGCGCCGGCCGGCGCCGCGTCGTCCGGGAGACGATTGAGATGTCGAAGAAGGAAAGCATCCAGAAGCGCCTGCAGAAGGTCCGTCCGCCGCGGGTGCAGTTGACGTACGACGTCGAGAAAGGCGATGCGATCGAGCAGAAGGAGATTCCCTTCGTGGTCGGCGTGCTCGGCGATTTCAGCGGCCAGCCCGAGGAGCCGCTGCCGAAGCTGAAGGACCGCAAGTTCGTGAACGTCGACCTCGACAATTTCGACGAGGTCATGGAAGGCATGGCCCCGCGCGCGGTCTACCGCGTGCCGAACAAGCTCAGCGACGAGGGCGGGGAGTTCGCCGTGGAGCTCAAGTTCAAGTCCATCGACGACTTCCGCCCCGAAGCGGTGGCGCAGCAGGTCGAACCGCTGCGCAAGCTGCTGGAGGCGCGCTCGAAGCTCGCCGACCTGCGCAACAAGCTCGCCGGGAACGAGAAGCTCGAGGACCTGCTCAACGAAGTGCTGAGCAATACCGAACAGCTGAAGAAACTGGGCCAGGGCGGCCAGGAGTCGGCATGAACGCAACGCAGGCGGAGGCCGCCACCGCGGCCGCGGGCACGGCCGAGGCCGGCCTGCTCGACCAGATCATCGCGCAAAGCAAGGTCGCCAAGTCGGAGGCCGAGCACCAGCGCGCGAAGGACATCATCTCCGAGCTGGTGCGGGAGGTGATGGAAGGCACCGTGGTGGTGTCGGACAACCTCAACCTGACGCTGGACGCGCGCGTCGCCGAGCTGGACCGGCTCATTTCCGAGCAGCTCAGCGCGATCATGCACGCGCCCGAGTTCCAGAAGCTCGAGAGCACCTGGCGCGGCCTGCATTACCTGTGCCAGCAGACCTCGACCGGGGCGATGCTGAAGATCAAGGTCTTCAACGCGCCGAAGAAGGACCTCGTGCGCGACTTCAAGTCTGCGATCGACTTCGACCAGAGCGCGCTGTTCAAGAAGGTCTATGAGGAAGAGTTCGGCACGTTCGGCGGCTCGCCCTTCGGCGCCATGATCGGCGACTACTACATCGGCCGCCAGCCGGAGGACATGTATTTCGTCGAGCAGATGTCGCACGTCGCGGCGGCCGCGCATGCGCCGTTCATCACCGCGGCCTCGGAAGACATGTTCGGCCTGGAGAGCTTCACCGACCTGGGCAAGCCGCGGGATCTGTCCAAGATCTTCGACACCATCGAATACGCCAAGTGGAAGTCCTTCCGCGAGAGCGAGGACAGCCGCTACGTCGGCCTGACCCTGCCGCGCTTCCTCGGGCGCCTGCCGTACAACCCGAAGGACGGCACCACCGTCGAGGGCTTCAACTTCGTCGAGGACGTCGACGGCGCCGACCACGGCAAGTACCTGTGGTGCAACACCGCCTACGCGTTCGGCGCGCGCCTGACCCGCGCGTTCGAGGACTACGGCTGGTGCGCCGCGATCCGCGGCGTCGAGGGCGGCGGCCTGGTCGAGGACCTGCCGACCCACACCTTCCGCACCGACGACGGCGAGATCGCGCTCAAGTGCCCCACCGAGATCGCGATCACCGACCGCCGCGAGAAGGAACTCTCCGACCTCGGCTTCATCCCGCTGGTGCACTGCAAGAACACCGACTACGCGGCGTTCTTCGGCGCGCAGTCGGCGCAGAAGGCGAAGAAGTACAACACCGACGCCGCCAACGCGAACGCGATCCTGTCGTCGCAGCTGCAGTACATCTTCGCCGTCTCGCGCATCGCCCACTACCTGAAGGCGATGATGCGGGAGAAGATCGGCAGCTTCGCTTCGGCGGGCAACGTGGAGGACTTCCTCAACCGTTGGATCGCCCAGTACGTGCTGCTCGACGACAACGCGACCCAGGAAGCCAAGGCCCAGCACCCGCTGCGCGAGGCCTCGATCCAGGTGTCCGAGGTGGCGGGCCGCCCGGGCGTCTATCGCGCCGTGGCGTTCCTGCGCCCGCATTTCCAGCTCGACGAGCTGTCGGTGTCGCTGCGCCTGGTGGCGGAGCTGCCGGCAGGGGCGAAGAAGTAAAGGGGATCTCCCATTCCGCAAGTAGGCCGCCGTCGGAGTCGAACGGCGGCTTCGCGAGCCAGGGAGGGTTCGTACACGGCCGCGCGAGCGCGCGGCCCGAGGGCCGGGCCGGTGGCATCACCGGCCGGGGACGCCGGGAAAGAGCCCGGGACGGGCTTCCCCGCGCGGCACCTCCATTGGGCGCACGCCCCTGATGTTTTGGCTGCACTTGAACGACTTGGCGGTACTTGAACGCAACATCCACACACTCGACCGTTCAACTCATGTCACAAGGACGATAAGGAACTACTCATGGCAACTCAAAACGAAACCAAGCGTCAGAAGCCCAGCGCATTCCTCGCCCTGGATACCATCAAGGGCGAGTCGCGCATCGAGCGCCACAAGGACAAGATCGAGATCCGCGATTACGAGCTGAGCCTGACGCAGCCGCGTTCGGCCACGGCGTCGACCACCGGCGGCCACACCGCCGCGCGGGCGGAGTTCTCGACCATCAAGTTCGTCAAGTCGGTGGACATCGCCAGCGGCCCGCTGTTCCAGACCGCGTTCAACGGCGCGACCCTGCCCAAGGGCGAGCTCGTGTTCACCCGTGCCGACGGCGACAACAAGGAAGTCGACTACTGGGTCGTCAACCTGCTGAACGTGGTGGTCAGCAAGATCACGACCCGCGTCAGCGACGAGGGCATGCTCGAGGAGGAAGTCGAGCTCTCGTTCGGCGCGATCAAGCAGACTTACACCGCCCAGAACCCGGGCGGCGGTGCCGGCGGCAAGGTGGTCATGCAGGCCAGTCCCACCCTGGGCAAGCCGACTTTCGCTGTCTAAGTGCGGTTCGTGCGGTGGCGGTTCCGGCCGCCACCGCACATCGAAGCTCCGGGCAAAGGCCTTGGGCGAAATGGAAGACGAGAACAACGTTTGCTGTCCCGCTTTGCGGATCCTTCATCGGCAAGTGCGATCAGCAGGGGAATGCAGAGCGCCGGCTCCGGTCGCTCGGGCAGCGCCGCCACCCGCAGCCCGCGACGAAACGGCCGAGCGCGCCTACGCCGCCGTGGTGGACGCATGAAGGGATTCGAACCCAACTTGCTGGAAAAGCTCTTCGACGACGAGCCCAGGGCCGCGGCCCCGAGCGCCGTTTTCAAATCCGTGTCCCTGGAGCAGTACAAGGAATCGGTGGCGCGCGACCTCGAAGGGCTCCTGAACAGCCGCGCCGCGTTCTCCGAAGAAGCGCTCAAGCAGTACCCCAACTGCCAGAAGTCGCTGATGACCTACGGGTTGCGCGACTTCTCGACGATGAGCCTGGCCAACGCCTACGACCGCGCCGCGATCTGCCGCTCGCTGGAGCAGGCGATCGCCCGCCACGAGCCGCGGCTGCACAACGTCCGCGTCGCCCTGGAGTCCGGCGCGCGCGGCAGCGTCGGCGGCTTGCACTTCGCCATCCATGCGCTGCTCGACGTGCAGCCGGCGCGCGAGCCGATCAGCTTCGACGCGCTGCTGCAGCCGAGCACGCTGCAGTACTCGGTGAGCCGCCTGCGCCGCGTTGCGGCGTAAGCGAGGCCGCGATGGAAGACCTGCTGCCCTACTACGAACGCGAGCTGGGTTTCCTCCGGCGCTACGGCCGCGAGTTCGCCGAGCGCTACCCGAAGATCGCCGGGCGCCTGCTGTTGTCGGCGGACGGCAGCCAGGACCCGCACGTCGAACGGCTGATCGAATCGTTCGCGCTGCTGTCCGCGCGGGTGAACAAGAAGATCGAGGACGACTACCCGGAGTTCACCGAGACGCTGCTGGAAGTGCTGTACCCGCACTACCTGCGCAGCTTCCCCGCGTGCTCGATCGCCCGTTTCGACGCGGGGCCGGCGCTGGCCAAGCTCAGCGCGCCGGTCACCATTCCGCGCGGGACGCTGCTGCATACCCGGCCGGTGCGCGGCGTCGCGTGCAAGCTGCGCACCAGCTACGACGTGACGCTGGCGCCGATCCGGGTTGCCGGCGCCGCCTTCAAGCCGGTCGCCGAGGCGCCGATGGCCGTGGCGCTGCCGCCCGGAAGCGGCGGCGAGATCGCGCTGACGTTCGAACTGCTCGGCGACCAGCCGTCGTTGCCGAAGCTGGGCATCGACCGCCTGCGCCTGTTCACCGAGGGCGAGCCCTCGTTCTGCGCGACCCTGCGCGACGTGCTCGCGCTGAACGTGTGCGCCGCCTATGTCGAGCCGGCCGGCAGCGGGCGCTGGCATGCGTTGCCCAAGCCGCTGCTGCAGCAGTGCGGCTTCGCCGCCGACGAGGCCTTGATCGATTTCCCGGCGCGCTCGCATCCGGCGTACCGGCTGCTGACGGAGCTGTTCGCGTTCCCCGAGAAGTTCGGCTTCTTCGATCTGGACCTGCGTCCGTTGCAGGCGCAGGCCGGCAAGCGCTTCACCCTGCACCTGGTGCTGGACATGCCGTCCGACTCGGCGGCCGCGCGGATCCTCGAGCCGATGGGCGTCGATAACGTCCTGCTGGGCTGCACGCCGGTGGTCAACCTGTTTCCGCAGCACGGCGAGCCGATCCGCGTCACCCACCGCACCGCGACGTACCCGGTGGTCGCCGACGCGCGCCGGGCGTTCGCGTACGAAGTCCACTCGATCGATTCGGTCAAGCGCGTCCGCCAGACCCCGCAAGGCGAGAAGGTCACCGAGTTCCGGCCGTTCTATTCGCTGCACCACGGCGAGAGTCCCGACGACACCGGCCACTACTGGATCGCCCACCGCGACGAGAACGTCGCCCGGCACAGCCCGGGCTTCGAGACGGAGCTGTCCTTCGTCGACCTCGACTTCGACCCGGTGCAGCCGCAGACCGACGTGATCAGCCTGGAGCTGACCTGCAGCAACCGGGACCTGCCCACCCACCTCGCCTACGGCGTGCAGGGCGGCGACCTGACCATGGAAGGCGGCAGCCCGGCGCGGACGATCGCGCTGCTGCGCAAGCCCAGCCGGCCCTTGCGCTTCGAGCGCGGCCGCGGCGCGCACTGGCGCCTGATCTCGCACCTCTCGCTGAACCACCTCTCGCTCACCCAGAGCGGCCTGCCCGCGCTGAAGGAGATGCTGCGCCTGTACGACCTGGCGCGCAGCGCCGTATCCGGACGGCAGATCGACGCCATCGTCGGCCTGGAACACCGCCCGACCACCGCGTGGCTGCCGGGCAAGCATTTCGCCAGCGTGGTCCGGGGCATCGAGATCCGCCTGACGGTCGACGAACAAGGCTTCGTCGGCACCGGGCTGGCCGCGTTCGCGCGGGTGCTCGACCACTTCTTCGGCCTGTACGTGCACGCCAACAGCTTCACCCAGCTCACGCTGCTGTCCAGCGACGGCGGCGAGGTCCTGATCCAATGTCCACCACGCAGCGGCGAGTCGATCCTGGTGTAGCCCGGCAGTTGCTCGCGGAACCGTATCGCTTCCAGTTCTTCCAGGCGCTGCGGATCCTCGAGAAGCTGTTCGTGCGGCGCGGCGTGCGCAGCGCGGACGCGGTGCCGTTGCGCCTGCGCTTCCGCAACAGCTTGTCGCTGGGCTTCCCGGCCAGCGAGATCGAAAGCCTGCAGGCCTACGGCGGCGACGGCGAGCCGCTGGACGCCGCCGCGCCGCAGGCGGGCGAGCTCGAGGCGCTGGGCGAGGTGCACATCACGCCGGCGTTCACCGGCCTGCTCGGCAACGCCGGCGCGTTGCCGCGGCACTACACCGAGCAGATCGCCCATCGCGAGATCTACCAGCGCGACCGCGCGGCGCGCGCGTTCTTCGACGTGTTCACGACCCGTGCGGTGGCGTTGCACTACGCGGCCTGGAAGAAGTACCGGCTGCCGCTGCAGTACGAGCTGGACCGCCGCGAGCGCTTCCTGCCGCTGGTGCTCGCCCTCGCCGGGGTGGGCCTGCCGGCGCTGCGCGACCGCCTGGCCGACGGTGAAGGCGATGTCTTCGACCAGGCGATCGCCCACTACGCCGGCGGCATCCGCCAGCACCCGGTCTCCGCCGCGTTCCTGCAACAGCTGCTTTCGGACTATTTCCAGGTGCCGGTGCGGGTGGAGCAGTTCGTCGGCGCGTGGTACCCGGTGCCGGAGCGGCAGCGCACGCGCCTGGGCATGGACAACGCCTGCCTGGGGTCGACCGCGCTGGCCGGCGAGCGCGTGTGGCAACGCGACTTGCGCATGCGCCTGTGGTTCGGCCCGCTGGACCGCGAGCACTTCGACAGCCTGCTGCCCGGCCGCAGCGCTTCCGTCGCCCTGGCCAAATGGCTGACCCTGCTGACCGGCTCGGCCCTGGAGTACGAGGTGCGGTTGATCCTGAAAGCCGAACACGTGCGCGGCGTCGCCATGGACGGCGAGAACAGCGCGCGGCTGGGCTGGGACGGCTACCTGTGCTCGCGGCCGTCGGCCGAACCGCGATCGGATACCCGCTACGGCATCCACACCCTGCAATGACCTCTTTCGCCAACGTGCGCACGGACCGCTTCGCATGAGCATCAATCTCAAGACCCTCATCGGAAAGCTCGACGACACCTGCCGGCGGGCCGCCGAGCGCGCCGCCAACCTGTGCATGCAGCGGGGGCACTACGAGGTCGACCTGGAGCATCTGTTCCTGGCCCTGGTCGAGCAGCCGCGCAGCGACTTCGCGCTGATCGCCCAGCGCAGCGGCATCCCGCTGGAGGCGCTCCGGCGCGACCTGGAGACGGAGATCGGCCGGTTCCGCAATGGGAATACGCGCACTCCCGTGTTCTCGCCGCATCTGCCGACGTTATTCGAGCACGCCTGGCTGATCGCCTCCCTGGACTCGCAGACCACGCGCATCCGCAGCGGGCACCTGCTGCTGGCGCTGCTGATCGAGCCTTCGCTGTCGCAACTCGCCTACCGGGGGTCGGCCAAGTTCGCGCAGATCAAGAAGGAGGAGCTCAAGCACGAGTTCGCCAAGCTCACCGCCGGTTCCGAGGAGGAGCCGCAGGCGGTGCGCTTCGCCGATGCCGGCGGCGCGCCCCAGGACGGCGAAGCCGCGGCCGCGGAGGTCGCCGACGCGGCGGCGCGCGGCGGCTTGTCCAAGACGCCCGCCCTGGATCAGTACACCACCAACCTGACCCGGCGCGCCCGCGACGGCAAGCTCGACCCGGTGGTGGGGCGCGAGGCCGAGATCCGGCAGGTGATCGACATCCTGATGCGCCGGCGCCAGAACAACCCGATCCTCACCGGCGAGGCGGGCGTGGGCAAGACCGCGGTCGTCGAGGGCCTGGCGCTGCGGATCGCCGCGAAGGACGTGCCCGACGTCCTTCAGGGGGTGGAGCTGCACGTGCTCGACATGGGCCTGCTGCAGGCCGGCGCCAGCGTCAAGGGCGAGTTTGAGAATCGCCTGAAGAACGTCATCGACGAGGTCAAGAAGAGCCCGCATCCGATCGTGCTGTTCATCGACGAGGCGCACACGATGATCGGCGCCGGCGGACAGGCCGGGCAGAACGACGCCGCCAACCTGCTGAAGCCGGCGCTCGCGCGCGGCGAGCTGCGCACCATCGCCGCGACCACCTGGGGCGAGTACAAGAAGTACTTCGAGAAGGACGCCGCCCTGGCGCGGCGCTTCCAGGTGGTCAAGGTCGAGGAGCCGAGCGAGGAGATCGCCGCGGCCATGCTGCGCGGCCTGGTGCCGCTGATGGAGAAGCACTTTGGCATCCGCGTGCTCGACGAGGCGATCACCGAGGCGGTGCGGCTCTCGCATCGCTACATCAGCGGCCGCCAGCTGCCCGACAAGGCGGTGAGCGTGCTCGACACGGCCTGCGCCCGGGTGGCGCTCGGCCAGAGCGCGACCCCGGCGATCATCGAGGACACCCGCAAGTTCCTCGAGCGGCTCGAGGCCGAGCTCGACGCGTTGCAGCGCGAGCGCGCCGGCGGCGCCGCCCACGACGCCCGCCTGGCCGAGCTGCGCGAACAGCAGGCGCAGGCGCGGAAGGTGCTGGCCGAGAACGAGGCCCGCCTCAAGCAGGAAGCCGAACTGGCGCAGCGCATCCAGAGCCTGCGCGCCGAACTGGAGTCGGCGCCCGCATCCGCGTCCGAGGCCGCGACCGAGCCCGCCGACGGCGAGGCGGATGTGGCGGTCGCGACCCGCGCCAAGAAGAGCGGCAAGGCGAAGGCCGGGGTCGACCCGCGCCAGGTCGAGCTGCAGACCCTGATCGCCGAGCTGCGCGCGCTCCAGGGCGAAACGCCGATGGTGCCGCTGCAGGTGGACGGCACGGTGGTGGCCGAGATCGTCAGCGCCTGGACCGGCGTGCCGCTGGGGCGCATGGTCAAGGACGAGATCCGGGTGGTGCGCAATCTCGCCACGATGCTGGGCGAGCGGGTGATCGGCCAGGACCACGCGATCGAGGCGATCGCGCAGCGCGTGCGCACCGCGGCGGCGAAGCTGGAGGACCCGAACAAGCCGCGCGGCGTGTTCCTGTTCGTCGGCCCCTCCGGCGTCGGCAAGACCGAGACCGCGCTCGCGCTCGCGGACATCCTCTACGGCGGCGAGCGCAAGCTGATCACCATCAACATGAGCGAGTACCAGGAGGCGCACAGCGTCTCCGGGCTCAAGGGCTCGCCGCCGGGCTACGTGGGCTACGGCGAAGGCGGCGTGCTGACCGAGGCGGTGCGGCGCAACCCGTACAGCGTGGTGCTGCTGGACGAGGTCGAGAAAGCCCATCCCGACGTGCTCGAGATGTTCTTCCAGGTGTTCGACAAGGGCACGATGGACGACGCCGAAGGGCGCGAGATCGATTTCCGCAACACCCTGATCATCCTCACCAGCAACGTCGGCTCGGCGCAGATCATGCAGGCCTGCCTGAACAAGCCGGCGGCGGAGCGGCCCAAGGCCGACGAACTGGCGGAGGCGCTGCGGCCGGCGCTGATGAAGCATTTCAAGCCCGCGTTCCTCGGCCGGCTGAAGGTCGTGCCCTATTACCCGATCCCGGACGACGTGCTGGCGCAGATCATCGCGCTCAAGCTGCGCCGCATCCGCGACCGCATCCAGGCCAACCACCGGGCCGCCTTCGACTGGGACGATAGCCTGGTCGAGGCGGTATTGCAGCGCTGCACCGAGGTCGACTCGGGCGCGCGCAACGTCGACCACATCCTCAACGGCACCCTGCTGCCCGAGATCGCGGAGAACGTCCTGGCGCGCATGGCCGAGGGCGGCGCGATCGAGAGGATCAAGGTGTCGGCGGACAAGAAGGGCGCGTTCAAGTACAAGATCCAGTGAGGCGAAGATGCGTGCCGACAAGCCCGTCATAGGCCGCGCCGCGGCCATCGGCAGCGATGCCGCCGGGACGGCCTTCGTCCCCGCGGCGCGGGGCGGGAAGCTCGCGCATTCGCCGGCATGCCCGCCGCAGGCAAAGGAGGTGTAACGCCATGGATGTCCTCGCAACACTGCTCGGTCCGGCGACCGGGAGCCCGCAGCAGCACAACCGCCTGCTGCGGTTGCATACGCCGCTCGGCCCCGAGGTCCTCGTGGCCGAAACCCTGGACGGCACCGAGTCGCTCGACGGCGGCGGCTTCCGCCTGGAGCTGACCGCGCTGTCCGCCGATGCGCACCTAGACCTGGCCGAGCTGTTGGGCCAGCCGGTGTTGCTGGAGCTGCTGACCGCCGAATCGGCGCACGAACTGCGGCCGTTCCACGGCCACGTGACCGCATTCGAGCGGCTGGGCAGCAACGGCGGCCTGGCGCGCTACCGGCTGGTGGTCGAGCCGTGGCTGTGTTTCCTGCGCCAGCGGCTGGACAGCTTCGCGTTCCAGGACATGACGGTGGTGGAGATCGTCGAATCGGTGTTCGCCGATTACGCCGGCCAGGGCAAGCTGGCGCCGGCCTGGCGCTGGGACCTGAAGGACCGCGCGGTCTACCGCAAGCGCAGCCTGACCACGCAGTACGAGGAGACCGACTTGGCCTTCCTCGAACGGCTGTTGGCGGAAGAAGGCATCCACTACCACTTCGAGCACCAGGGCGACGCCGGCAGCGAGAGTTTCGGCGCGCACACCCTGGTGCTGGCCGACCACAACGACGCGTTCGCCGAGCTCGGGCCGATCCGCTACCACCGCGCGGACGCGACCGAGCGCGAGGACGGCATCCAGCGCTGGAGCGCCACGCGGCGCTGGCAGACCGGGCGGCTGAGCCGCGCCAGCTGGGACTACCGCACGCTCGACCTGCGCCCGGCGCAGGCGGAAGGCGGCCAGCGGGGCGCGGTGGTGCCGGAGGACATCGACGTCGCCGGGCCGTACGCCTATCCGGACCGTGCCACCGGCGAGCGTTACGCGCGCCAGCACCTGGAAGCGCTGCAGGTGGACAGCGCCGTGATCGACGGCGAAGGCCGCTGGCGCCGGCTGCGCCCCGGCGCGCGCTTCGCGCTGACGCAGCACGACCACTACCCCGACCCGGCCCAGGCGCAGTTCCACTGCATGCGCGTGCAGCACCGCGCCCGCAACAACCTGGGCGCGCGGATCCAGGCCGAAGTCGAGCAGGCGCTGGGCCGCGTGGACCTTGCCGCCCCGGCGTTGCCCGCGGCGCTGGCCGGGCTGGCGCCCGCGACGACCGCCGCCGGCGGCGCGGTGGCTGCGGAACTGGCCGACGGCGACGCCGAGGCCGGCTTCTACCGCAACCGCTTCGTGGCCCTGCCGGCGGCGCTGCCGTACCGCCCGCGCAGCCGCGACGGCGACGGCCTGCGCCTGCATCCCCGGCCGCGGGTGCACGGCACGCAGACGGCGATCGTGGTCAGCGACGGCGCGCCGGTGCAGACCGACCGCGACCACCGCATCAAGGTGCAGTTCCCGTGGCAGCGCGGCGGCGACGCCAGCAGCCGGCTGGCGCATCCGTCCGGGGACGACAACGCCCCGGGCACCGCGGGCGCCTGGACCTGGGTGCGGGTGGCCGCGCCGTGGGCGGGCGACAACTGGGGCGGCGTGCTGGTGCCGCGCAAGGGCCAGGAGGTGCTGGTCGCGTTCCTGGAAGGCGACATCGACCGGCCGGTGGTGATCGGCGCGGTGTACAACGGCCAGGGCCAGGCGGATGCCCCGCACAACCAGGTCGCCGGCGGCGGCGCCAGCGCGACCGGCAACGCCGCCGCCTGGTTCGAAGGCAACGGCCACCCGGCGGTGTTCACCGGCTTCAAGACCCAGCAACTGGCCGACAGCCAGCACGGTGCCGGCGGCTACACGCAACTGCGCCTGGACGACACCCCGGGCCAGGGCCGGGTGCAGGCGGCCACGACCCAGCACGACAGCGCGTTGAGCCTGGGCCACCACAAGGGCGGGCAGGACAACGTGCGCAGCAGCGAGCGCGGGTTCGGCGCCGAATTGAGCACGCAGGCCGGCGGCGCCGTCCGCGCCGGCGCGGGCCTGCTGCTGAGCACCGAGCCGGGGCGGCAGCAGCTGAGCGCGGCCGGCGCGCAGGCGCAACTGGGCCAGGGCGAACAGCGGCTGCAGGGCCTGCAGCAGGCGGCGCGGCAGCAACAGGCGTCCCTGCCGGACGAGCCGCCGGAGCTGCCCGCGCACGGCGCGTTGAAGCGCGTGCAGGAGGCGCTGGCGGCGACCCAGCGCGGCAGCGCGCCGGGCGAGGGCATCGGCGGCGGCGAAGGCGAAGCGCCGGGCTGGTCGGCGCCGCTGGTGGTCGCCAGCGGCGCGGCGGGCGTGGTCGGGGTGACGCCGGCGGACCAGGTCTGGGTCTCGGGCACGCAGACGGTACTGAGCGCCGACTTCGACGTGAACTGGGCCAGCCAGGGCGAGGCGGTGCTGGCCGTAGCCGGCGGCGTGGTGTTGTACACGCAGGGCGGCGAGGCGCCGGCGGGCCGGCCGAACCAGGAGCGCGGCATCGCGCTGCACGCCGCGCAGGGCAAGGTGAGCGCGCGCGCGCACGCCCACCAGGCGCGGGTCGCCGCGCAGAAGACCGTGACGCTCGCGAGCGTGCAGGCGGAGGTGGACATCGCCGCCGGCACGCACGTGCTGGCGACCGCCGCGGGCGCCTACCTGAGGCTGCAGGGCGGCGACATCGAACTGGGCGCGCCGGGGAGGGTCGAGTTCAAGGCGGCGAGGAAGGAGTGGACGGGGCCGCAAGGCACCAAGGGCGAGCAGATCGTACTGGCCCAAGGGCAGCTCGAGTCATGCGAGTGGAAGACCTGACATGCTCGACGAACTGCGCGAACGACTGATCGAATGCATCGAGGCGCGCCCCGGCAGCAGGGTGTTGGCGCTTCTCGACCCGAATCATCCGGTGGCTTCGTATCACGAGTTGCACATTGAGCGGATCGCGAAGCGACCGTCGCGCCCGGTACTGACGGCGGTCGCGCGTGACGACCTCCTGTCGGAACCGAGCCTCCACCCCCGATTGCTGACGCTGCGGACGCCCCGGGATCGAGGGTATCCGGACGAGGCCCTGCTTGAATCGACGCTCGAATGCGCCAGGCAGCGGAGCGTCAGCATCAATGGCGCCTACGTCTGCGGGTGGCTGGTCGCCGATGCCCCCGAAACCGAGGTGGCCGCGCAGTTGAAACGCGGCATGGTGATGAGCGACCCGTCGTCGCGCAAAAGGAAAGTACTTGCGCTCTTCGAGCCGCATCGCTTGATGCTGGCGCGGCATCTGGCGCCTGCGTCCTGGTTGAGCCGTTGGCTCGGCGTGGTCCATTCTTGGTTTCTCGTCGATGGACGCGGGCAACTTCAGGAACTCAAGCCGGCGCTCCATGATGCGTCGCACACGTCCGATCTTCCCGGCGCCGATTTCTGGCTGGCCCAGGCCAGGGTGCGGCGCGCCAGGGAAGTGCTGTTGACCCTGGCAAAGGCAGGGCAGGCGATTCCCTCGGATTGCGAGATCAAGGCCGATGACGCGCTCCGCGCCGCTTACGGGCAAGGCTTGAGCGAAATCGAGGACGTAATCTTCTTCGCGGCCAACCAAATGCTGCTGCGGCCCGGATGGCATGCCCATCCTGCCGTGGCGGCGTGCATCGATGCCGCCCGGAAAGGCGACGCCGCGCTTACGGACGGCCTGACGGCTTTGCCGGATCACGTGCTCGACCAATTGGCGGCGGTCTCCGCGTCCACGGCGCCCGCGGATAATCATCGAAGGAGCAAATGACATGGCGGTCTCCCATCCTGTCGCCCGCCAAGGCGGCGCGGCTTCCAGGGCCATACGCGCCAATGCGAACGCGGCCCGGAACGTGGCGGCGGGCAGCGTCGAAGGCTGCCCATTCTGCGGGCGCCAAGGCGTTCCCATCTTGCCGTTGCGCTATGCGGCCATTCCCAACTACCTCGAATCCCGGCGCGGCCAAGTTTCGCCGCAAGCCCTGTTCGGCGGACGCGAGAGCGCGTTGGGCGAAGTGCCGAGGATGCAGAGGCACTTCTATACCGTTCGTACACTGAGGCAGGGATACCTGTACGTCTATCTGAACCGGCCGGGACAATGGCAGGTCTACGCGGTGACGCCGGAAGGCAACTTGCGGCTCCTGGCCGATCCGGACGACATCGACGAAAAGGCCGGCCGTGAGATGTCGGCGCAATGCAAGCGCTCGGGAGACAACATCCCCGCGAGCTTCATCCACATCCGCGACCCCAAGCGGACGCCGGTGGTCTGGCTTGCGTTCAGCACCGCGCGCTGGAGCTCCGCGGTCCGCGCCCAACGCGAGAAGGCGCCAGCCGCGCGCATGCAGCGTTTCGACGTCGCCAAGCTCGACAGCAACCCCGATGGGGAGAAGGATGCGTTCGCCCTGGACGAGGGCGCCGCCCGCCGCTTGAGCGGATGGGTGGAAGAGTTCATAGGAGAAGGCGAGACGCCCACGGCCCGGCAAGCCTACGTCAGCACCGCAGTGGGCGACGTGCCGAGCAATCGGTTCGTATGGGAAAGCGTACACGGGTTTGGGGCACGCGCGGGGCAGGCGCAGGCCCTGCAGGAGTACGCTCGTTGCTATCAGCAATCGCGCGGCCAAGCGCACAAAGTGGCGGCCGTCGTCCTGCACGATGCGATGGGAATCGTGCAGGAACTCGATGCCAGCCGGGCGCACAGCGTCGAAACCGCCCAGAACTACGTCGCTCGCGTCGCCCGGCCCCTGACGGTCTCGCAGTCGATCCTGGGCCTGAAGAAGGTCATCGAGCAAAGCACACTGGCCGCCAGGACCCAGGATGAGCAGAAGCGGGGCATTCCCGACCGGGTGACCGAGTCGATTCCGGTGCTCGGGCCGGTGCCGATGTATCACCCGAACAACACCTACACCACCACGCGCGCGGAGCGCGCCGCGGCGGACAGCCGCCGGATCTGGGAAGACCTGGCCCAACATTACGACGAAGCCGCACGAGCGGCGTTCCAATCGAACTACGACAAGGTGATGAAAGCCTTCGCCGACCAGACCGCGATGTGCGACGCGGACTGGGCGGCCTGGGCCGAACACCCGTCCTGGCAGGCTTGGCTCGACGATTACGACCGGCAGGCGCCAGCCGAGTGCGCCCGTTTCACTCAGGACTACGCGGCCTGCCTGGCAGGCGGCGTAGCCGGCGACAAGAGCCTCGCCGTCTGGAAGAAGTGGCTGGAAGGACGCCCGGACGATCCGGCCAATCCGGTCTACCGCGCGCTGTTCTTCAACCATCAGGGCATCGTCGAACACCTGATGCCGCAGGGCGGCAACCTCAACAAGGGCGACAAGCTCTACGACACCCTCCGCGGCATTGCGGGCTCGGACGAAGTCCAGCCGCACCTGTCTTCGGCCGTGAAGGCCGCCGTGGCCAGCCTGCAGACGGCGTTGACGGGGGCCTTGGCGCGGGTGGAGGTCTCGCTGGAAAAGGCGGGCGGGCAATTGGCGGAAAGCGCGCGCGACGTGGCGCTGCGGGCACAGCAGGGCGCGGTATTGCTCTACGAGAACGTCGAGACGACGCTGCTGCGCGTGCATATGACGGTCGGCGAGTACCAGAGCCTGCTGTCCGAACTCGCGTTCCGCAAGGCGGACCAGATCGGGCAAGTCGCGCAGGAGTTCGTCGACCAGGCCGGGCGCAAGGTGCGCTCGCTGTTGAAAGCCGGACTGCTCAGGATCGACGATCCGAAAGTCCGGGACACCGTCGTCGAAGTGCTGGTCTGGTCGTTCGAGCAGGCGGAGGACTTGCAGCGGCAGATCGCCGGCGGGCTGCAGGACGTGAGCCATGCCGCAAGCGGCCTGGCTGGACAGGCCGCGGCGGCGGCCGACGATGTCGCGCGCGCGGGTAGCGCGTTTGCGGCCACGGTGTCGACCGAATGGCGCACGATACGTCTGGGCGCCGTCCTGCTCAGCGAGCAGGCGGCGGCCCGCCTGGCCGGCCTGCGGACCGGCATGCGCCTTTCGGCCCGGCAACTGGCGCAGCTGGGCCGCAACGTGGCGACCAGGAGCCTGCGGGTGGCCGGCAGCGGCAACCTGATCCTGGCGGCCGGCTCGCTGTTCTTCCAGGGCTGGTCGCTGCGCGACTCGATCAAGAGCATGGACCGCACGCTCGGCAGCAGCGGCATCGAATCGCAGTTGGCGGTGTTGTCGCCGGCGGTGGGCGTCGTGGGCGCCTCGCTCGAGACGCTGGGGTTCGCAATGGATGCGGCGGGCAAGAATATCGGCAAGCACCTAATCAAGGTGGGCGGTGTGCTTGCTGCAGGCGCCTCGGCAGTCGATGCGGTGCAGTCGGGGTTTGCGGCGACACGTACCCGGAAGAGCGGGGATAGAGATGCATCAGTCTGGTACTCGCTGGCCACTGCCGCATTTTTCTTTGGCGCTGCATTCGGTGTAGGGGCCGTTCTCGCAGGCTCATCGGTTTTGCTAGGCCCCTTCGGCATCGCTCTTGCTTTGATTGCTCTTGGTGTTATCTCCACTTGGATGGCGCTTAATGCCGAAGACACGCAAGCCGAAATCTGGCTGGACCGCTGCTACTTCGGCAAAGGCGCGCGAAGCGAAGGAAAGTGGACCGACGCGCAGGTATCCGACGAGTTGGCCGCGTTGAATGCGATCCTCGTCGGGCTTTCCGCGAAGATCAGCTTCAGCGACGCTTGGCTGGGCATCGCCGAGCGGATCAGCGGCTACGAACGGATCGACGTGGAGATCCGCATCTTCGGGTTTGAGCAAGAGCGGGGCGCATACGAGTGGCGGCTGTATGCGCAGCACGAGGAGACGCGACGCGAATACGTGACGTTGGGGGGGCGTCACCGCGTGCCTCCGCCTACGTTGTACGTGCAGGCGGCGCCCAACCGAGGTATTTTCGGTGGGCTCACGCGGGACGAATCGGAAGACTGGTTTCGCGGCTTCGATAAGGGTACCGAGACCTACGAGGACGGTGCGTGGGTGATCCGGGATTCGGTGGAAGTACAGCGGAGCAGGTTCCAGCGTGCGCGGCTGCGGCTGGACTACTGGCCGGACTATGCCGACCGCAGCGCGCGCGCGAGCGTGGAACTGAGAGACGAAGACTGACCATGGCGAAAGGCGAGTCGAAGCGGGTGCCCGAGCATCCGCACTGGTACGAGGACCTTCCGGAGCGGGATGCGCCGCTGGATCGCGCGCCGAAGATGGTGCACGGCGATGTCAATGCGATGGATGCGATTTGCCTCGAAATTTCCCGGGCATCGACGCTGATGCGGGGATTGGGCATAGCGTTCGGACTGGTGAGCGTTGCCGGGCTGATTTTCTTTGTCGTAATGATATGTCTGGTTCTATTTCCTTTGGAGCCAGATCTGATAGTTCCGTTGGCGATTTCGCCATTGTTGGCGGCGATGGGTGTATGGATAGCTTTTCTTCTTTTAAAAACAGATCTGTCCATTCCTCGGGATCGTCCTGTCCGTCTCAACCGCACTCAACGCAAGGTCTACGTCTACGAGCATGCCTACGGCATGAACCCGTTCAAGAAGTGGCCGACCACCGTCAAGGTGTTCGACTGGGACACCCTGCAGGCCGAATTGCATCGGCAGGCGGGCTTCAACGGCAAGGCGTACATCCAACGCTTCTCGCTGTGGCTGGTGAGCTGCAAGCCGGGCACGAACGAGGTGGTGGACCGGTTCGAGCTGAAAGGCAACCATCCGACCAGAGCAGAGCTATACGATGCCTGGGCCTACTGCCGGACGTACATGGAACACGGTCCGGAGGGATTGCCGGTGTACCC
The DNA here is from genome assembly GCF_003814555.1 of Vulcaniibacterium tengchongense. Lineage (GTDB taxonomy): Bacteria > Pseudomonadota > Gammaproteobacteria > Xanthomonadales > Xanthomonadaceae > Vulcaniibacterium > Vulcaniibacterium tengchongense. The sequence continues at coordinate 153,987 of NZ_RKQN01000004.1, read as the reverse complement.
GCCCCGGCGGCAGGAGGTCACCTTCCGGCGCAGTTTCTTCGAGTACCTGCGCTTCCTGGACCCAACGGAGGAAGGACGGGAAGAACGCGCGCAGATGACGGCGTCGGAATGGATTCTGAACTCGATAGTCGCGTTGCTGGCCTTCTGGCTGCTGTTTCCCATGGGCATCGGCCACTACATCGCGATGCGCTTCGCACCGGAAGTGAAATGGCCGCCGGAGATCGACGCCGAATCGCGCCGCGGTCCCTCGCACCGGGCGGAGGCTGCATCCGCCATAGGAGGTTGAGATGTCGAAGCCTTTCATCGTCGTCGGCGACAAGACCGACCATGGCGGCACGGTGCTGACCGGTTCGCCGGAAACCGACCTCTACAGCAAGCCGGTCGCGCGGGTGGGCGACCCGGTGCAGTGCCCGAAGTGCCAGGGCACCTTCCCGATCGCCAGCGGCGACGCGAGCCTGATCATCGACGGCCGGCCGGTGGCGCGGCACGGCGACAAGACCGCCTGCGGCGCCACCCTGATCGCCGGGCAGTCGCAGGCGTTCGTGGGCTGAGCCGCGCCCGTTTGCCTCTCGGCGAAGATCGGCTTCAGTGGGCGGATCATCGTGCGGGTGCGGCCGATGAACTGGCGGTTGGGTCGCTGGCGACGGAACTGCGGCTGGAAGAACTGGTGCAGCAGGCCGCTGCGGTGAGCTTCGACCGTGTGCGCGGGCAGATCAGCAGCCGCATGCGCGCACCGGCACGGGCGGACTGAAGGCCGACAAATCCGCGAACTTTCATTCGCTGCGAATCGGCGGCGTGCTGGCGGTCTTCGAGGCAATGAACCTGTGGTCCAAGGGCCAGGAGTTCGCGGAGGCGCCCGGGAGCGCGCGGAGTCCGCGGCGGCGGCGTTGGCCCGCTGGTGGGGCCTGTGGGCACTTCGGCCGCTTCGTGAATGCGCGTTGCTCGCCGCGCTCGCGCCGGGGCATCGGGACTCGATCCAGCCCCGGCCCTGCGGGCGCCGGCGCGACCGGCGGAACCGCAGTCAGCTAGGTGAGTGCGGTTCGGGCGCTTGGCATCACGCGGCGCGCACGACGCCGCGCGCATGTTCCGCGTCCGGAGCACGCGTCGAACCGGGGAAATCCGCGCAGGGAAGGCTCGGCCGCCTGGCGGCCGCGACCGCGTCCGCTCCGGCGCCCAACCTGTATCGCCCGTCCTGCCGGGCCCATCCGAGGAGGTCCCCCGTGATCAAGAGTGCTCTGAGCGTCCTCGCCCTGGCATGCGCGCTGCCCGCCGTCGCGCACGCCGCGTCCGGTTCGCGCCAGATCGGCGTGAACGTGCTGCTCGACACCGAGCCGACGCCCGCGATCCTGGCCGAGCTGGCATCCCACGGCACCGTGCGCAAGGTGCTGCCGGAGATCGACGCGGTCACCCTGCGCACCACCGTGGACCGGCTGGCCGCGCTGCGCGCGCTGCCGTTCGTGGTCGCCGCCAACCCGGACGCCGAGCGCAAGGCCGCGCCGGTCGACACCGTCGACGCCACCAGCTTCGTGAACGGGCTCAACACCTGGGACCAGGACGCGGTCGACGTCACCAACCCGGGCCAGGGCCGCACCATCGCCTACGACGGCAACGGCGTGTACGTGGCCGTGCTCGACACCGGCCTGCTCGACTCCTGGCGCCGCTACTTCCCGCAGGAACGCATCGCCACCCGGTTCGCCAAGGCCTTCAACGGCGGCGGCGGCGAGAACGGCAACGTCTCCGAGCCGCCGAACAAGTGGGAGCACGACCAGAACTCGCACGGCACCCACGTGACCAGCTCGATCCTCGGCTACAGCCTCGACGGCGTCCCGATCAACGGCACCGCGCCGCTGGCGACGGTGATCCCGGTGAAGGTGCTGAACCAGAACGGTTCCGGCTGGTCGTCGGTGATCGCCGCCGGCATCGTCTACGTGGCCGACCTCAAGGCCAGAGGCGCGCTCGGCGACGCGCCGGTGGTGATCAACATGAGCCTGGGCGGCTCGCAGCTCGATGCGGTGGAGAAGGCGGCGATCGACTACGCGATCGGGCAAGGCGTGGTGATCGTCGCCTCGGCCGGCAACGAGGGCGAGGCGGGCATGGGCTACCCGGGGGCGTACGCCCCGGTGATCTCGGTGGCGGCGACCGGCTGGAACGGGCAGTGGCGGCCGGGCGCCGACGGCAACCCGAACAACTGGTGGAACGCCGACGACGTGGCCGACCCGACCTCGACCGCGGACTTCCACATCGCCGACTTCTCCAGCCGCGAGCGGCCGGGGCAGGACCTCGACGTGGCTGCGCCCGGCGAGTGGGTGGTGGGACCGTACCAGCTCAACAGCGGCGGGCGGACCTCCTACTACTATCTCAGCGGCACCTCGATGGCCGCGCCGCACGTGGCCGGCATCGCCGCGCTGATGCTGCAGAAGAACCCGAACCTGCGGCAGGCCGACGTCGAGGACATCCTCGAGACCGCCGCGCTGCCGTGGGGCGCCGGCTGCGCGACGCTGGCGCTGCCGGGCGGCGCGACCGAGGAGACCTGCTGGGGCGCCGACGCCACCGGCGAAGGCCTGATCACCGCGGCCAACGCGTTGTCGTTCACGCCGTAAGGCGGCCGCGTTCCGCGTCGCTCGTGCAGGGGCGACGGGTCGCCGCACTCGCGCCCGGCGTCCCGCGCCCCAAGCCCTCGTCCGCGCGGGCGAGGGCTGGCGCGCAGGTCCCGCCGCGCGCGGCCCCTGGAGGCGAAGCGCGCGTCGGCGGCGCTGGAGAATGTGGCCCGCCTGCGCGACCCATCCCAACCGCTGCAGCGGGGCAACGTCGGCGTAGGCGAGGTGTGCGACCAGGCCGACCCTCGCCGCCCCGCTCGCGGTGCGGCACGTGGCCCGCAGCCCACGGGCGCGTCCGCGCCCGCCGGTCTGCCAGGCGATGCGCGGCGCGCGGCGAGGCTCAGCGCAGCAGCGGCTCCAGCGCCTTCCACACGTGGTCGCGGATCTTCGGCTGGGCGCTGGCCACGGGGTGCAGGTTGTCGTCCTGGAAGGCGCTGCGGTCGAGCGCGATCGGTTCGAGCAGGAACGGCAGCAACGCCACGCCGTGCTGCCTGGCGAGGGCGCGGTAGTTCTCGGCGAAGGTCTCGGTGTACTCGCGGCCGAGGTTCGGCGGCATGCGCATGCCGACCAGCAGCACCTTGGCGCCGGCGGCCTTCGACGCGCGGATCATGCGGTCGAGGTTGGCGCGCGACTGCGCCAGCGGCAGGCCGCGCAGGCCGTCGTTGGCGCCCAGCTCGATCACCACCACCGCGGGCTTGTTGCGCTTGAGCTCGCCGTCGATGCGCGCGGCGCCGCCGGCGGTGGTCTCGCCGCTGATGCTGGCGTTGACCACGCGCCAGCCGGGCCGGGTCCTGGCGATGCGCTCGGCGGTGAGCGCGACCCAACCCTGCGAAGCGCTCAGGCCGTAGGCGGCCGAGAGCGAATCGCCCATCACCAGCACGGTACGCTGCGGCGCCGGCACGGCCCGGGCCGCGGGCGCGGCGGCCCAGGCCGGCCCCAGCGTGAACAACAGCGCGAACGCCGCCGACATCCAGCCGATGGCGCCTTGCCTGCGGCCGCGCGCGGCCGCATAACCCCGGGACTTAAAGAACATTTAATCCATCCTCCGCAAGATCGGTGGCACCAGCATAGGGACGATCATGGCCGATTCCATCGCACCGCACGCTACGACGACCGACGCGCTTCAGGTTTCCGGATTGGGCAAGCGGGTGACGCTGCCCGGCGGCGAGCTGGTGATCCTCGACGGCGTGGAGTTCCGCATCCGCGCCGGCGACAGCGTCGCCATCGTCGGCGCGTCGGGCTCGGGCAAGAGCACGCTGCTGTCGCTGCTCGCCGGCCTCGACGTGCCCAGCAGCGGCAGCGTGCGCCTGTTCGGCGCGCCGCTGTCGAAGCTGGACGAGGACGGCCGCGCCCGCGCGCGCGGCGAGAAGGTCGGCTTCGTGTTCCAGAACTTCCAGCTGCTGCCCTCGCTCACCGCGCTGGAGAACGTGATGCTGCCGCTGGAGTTGCGCGGCGATCGCGAGGTCGAGGCGCCGGCGAAGGCGATCCTGGAACGCGTCGGCCTCGGCCAGCGCCTGGGCCACTACCCGCGCCAGCTGTCCGGCGGCGAGCAGCAGCGGGTGGCGCTGGCGCGCGCGTTCGTGACCCGGCCGTCGCTGCTGTTCGCGGACGAGCCGACCGGCAATCTCGACACGCGCACCGGGCAGGCGATCATCGAACTGCTGTTCGAGCTCAACGCCCAGGCCGGCACCACCCTGGTGCTGGTCACCCACGACGAACACCTGGCCGCGCGCTGCCACCGCGTGCTGCGGCTCGACGCCGGCCGCCTGGTGGCCGCGGCATGAGGACGTTGATCCTCGCCTGGCGCCAGTTGCGGCGCGATCTCGCCGCCGGCGACGTCCGCATCCTGATCGCGGCGCTGGTGCTGGCGGTGCTGGCGGTGACCGCGGTCGGCTTCGTCACCGACCGCGCCGAACGCGCGCTGGCGCTCGAGGCCAATCGGCTGCTCGGCGGCGACGCGGTGGTGCGCGCCGACGAACCGATCGCGGGCCGCGTGCGCGCGGCGGCGCAGGCGCCCGGCTTGCGCCGCGCCGAGACCCTGGAGTTGAACACCATGATCCGCGCCGGCGAGCGCCTGCAGCTGGGCGAGCTGCGCGCGCTCGGCGACGGCTTCCCGCTGCGCGGCGCGTTCCGGATCGTCGGCGCCGACGGCCGCGAGCGCGCGGCCGGCGCGGTGCCGGCGCGCGGCACGATCTGGCTCGGCCGCGCCGGCGCCGATGCGCTCGGCGCGCGGCTCGGCGACGAGGTGGCGATCGGCGAATCGCGCTTCCGCCTCGCCGCGCTGGTGACGCAGGAACCGGACGCGGCGATGGACTACTTCAACGTCGCGCCGAAGGTGTTCCTCAATCTCGCCGACTTGCCCGGAACCGGGCTGGTGCAGGAGGGCAGCCGCATCCGCTACCGCCTGATCGTCGCCGGCGAGGCCGCCGCGGTGGAGCGCTTCATCGCCGCCGCGCGCCCGGCGCTCGGCCGCGGCCAGCGGCTGGAGACGGTGGCCGACGCGCGCCCGGAGATCCGCTCCGCGCTCGATCGCGCCGGCCGCTTCCTCGGCCTGGCGGCGCTGGTGTCGGTGGTGCTGGCGGCGGTGGCGGTGGCGATGGCGGCGCGCCGGCACAGCGCGCGGCATCTGCCGGGCGCCGCGGTGATGCGCTGCCTCGGCGCGCAGCAGCGCACGCTGGTCGGCATCCACGTCGGCGAACTGCTGCTGCTGGGCCTGGCGGCCAGCACGGTCGGCGTCGCGCTCGCGTTCGCGCTGCAGTGGGCGGTGGGCGCCTGGCTGGCGCAGGCGCTGCAGCTTTCGATTCCCCCGGCGGGCGGGTTGCCGGCGCTGCAGGGCTACGGCGTCGGCCTGCTGGTGCTGATGGCGTTCGGCGCGCCGCCGGTGCTGGCGCTGCGCCGGGTGCCGGCGTTGCGCGTGCTGCGCCGCGACCTCGATCCGGCCGAGCCGAGCGCCTGGCTGGTGGCGCTCGCCGGTCTCGGCGGCCTGGCCGCGCTGCTGTGGTGGAAGGCCGGTTCGGCGGCGCTGGGTCTGGCGATGCTGCTCGGCATCCTGGCCACGCTGGCGGTCCTTGCCGGGCTCGCCTGGGGCCTGATCGTGGTGCTGCGCCGCCTGCGCGGGCGCCTGCGCGGCAGCCTGCGCTACGGCCTGGCCAACGTCGGCCGCCGCGCCGGCGCCAGCATCGCCCAGGTGTCGGCGCTCGGCCTCGGCCTGATGGCGCTGCTGCTGCTGACCTTCGTGCGCACCGACCTGCTCGACCGCTGGCAGCTGGCGTTGGCCGAGGAAGCGCCGAACCGCTTCGTCATCAACGTGCAGGACGACCAGGTCGCCGACGTGCGCGCGTTCATCGCCGGGCAGGGCATCGCCGCGCCGACCCTGTACCCGATGATCCGCGCGCGGCTGGTCGCGCACAACGGCCGGCCGGTCACCGGCGCCGACTACGCCGCCCGCGGCGATCGCGCCCGGCGCCTGGCCGAGCGCGAGTTCAACCTGTCGGTGGCGGACGCGCTGCGCGCGGACAACGAGGTGGTCGCCGGGCGCTTCTGGCACGGCCGCCCGGCCCGGCCCGAAGTGTCGGTGGAGGAGGACTTCGCCGAAACCCTCGGCTGGAAGCTCGGCGACCGGGTCGGGTTCGACATCGCCGGCCAGCGCTTCGAGGCGACGATCACCAGCCTGCGCAGCGTCGATTGGGAGAGCTTCCGGCCGAACTTCTTCGTGATCGCCTCGCCCGGGTCGCTCGACGGCTTCCCCGCCAGCCACATCACCGCGGTCAGCGTGCCGCCCGACAAGCCGCGCTTCACCGCCGACCTGGTCGGGCGTTTCCCGAACCTGTCGGTGATCGACATCGACGCGGTGCTGCAGCAGGTGCGCGGCACCGCCGACCAGGTCTCGACCGTGGTCGAGGTGGTGTTCTACTTCTCGCTGGTCGCCGGCCTGCTGGTGCTGATGGCGGCGGTGAGCGCGAGCCAGGACGAGCGCCTGCTCGAAGGCGGGGTGATGCGCGCGATCGGCGGCAGCCGGCGCCAGCTGCGCCTGGCGCAGGCGTCGGAGTTCGCGGCGATCGGCCTGCTGTCGGGGCTGACCGCGGCGATCGCCGCCTCGGTGCTGGCCGGCGTCGTGGCGGTGCAGGTGTTCGACCTGCCGTGGCGGCCGGACTGGCGCCTGGCCGCGAGCGGCGCCGGCCTCGGCGTGCTGGCGGCGCTGCTGGCGGGGCTGTACGCCACCCGCCGCGTGCTCGACGCGCCGCCATCGGCGACCCTGCGCGAGTTGCAGGGCTGAGGCGGGCCCGGCCGCCGGCGGGAGCCTCGCGTTCGGGCGCGCACTCCGCGATGCGCCCGGCGGCCCTGCCGCCGGCTGGGACGCGCGCTGCAGGTTCGCGCCGAGGGTCCGCGCGGGCCGCCGTCGGGCGGCCGATCAGGTGTTGCCATTTGCCGGCCAAGGCGGCGGGCGGGGAGAGGAACGCCGACACTTCGCGGCGCGGTTCGAAGCCGCGGTTGCTCGCCTGGCGATAGTCGTGGACCAGGCCGAGCCGGCCGGTACCCGCCGTCCAGCCCGGGCCGAGGTTGCCGCCGGCGACCGCCTCGACGTCGATGTGGCGCGAATCGCCGAGCACGGTGCAGCCGGCGCCGCCGAACAGCGATGCCGGGCCGAGCTCGCGGTACAGATCGACGGCGACGCCGTAGTCGCCGGCGCCGGTGCCGAGGCCCTGGTCCGCGTCGGCGGCCGCGAGCCTGGCGTTGCGCCCAGGCCGAGGCCGCCGCGGGCCGGCACGGCATACGTCGCGGCGAAGCCAGGTCGCCGATGCCCGAGGCGGTGCCCCGTTCCCGCGCGCCGGGAACACCACGACCCGCGGGCATTTCGATCGCCCGGCGGGCGCGCCGACATCGCCGCCGCGGCGGGAGCGCGCCGTCGCCGCGCGCGATCCGATCCGCGGACGCTAGCTCGCGGCCAGTTCCGGGGTCGCCTCGAAGCGACGCGCGTAGTCGCGCTCCTCGGCGATGCGCTCGACCTCCTCGTCGGCCAAGTCCGGCGCGCCGTAGACCGCGTAGACGATGCGGCCGTCGCCGCGGCGCCCGATGTGGTGCAGGCGATAGCGCGACCGGCCGCCGCCGGTGTTCTCCGGGTAATGCAGCGGCGGCTCGCCGTCGTCGAGATCGAGTTCGCTGTTGTCGACCAGGCCGCCGACGAAGAGTGCTCGCACCATGATGCTCCTCCTGCGCACGTACCGGGTCATGCTCGCGCGCGTTCCGTTGCCTGGGCATGAAGCCGATGTTGCCGGCGCGCAAAAGGTCTCCGCGCCGGGCGAGAACTGCGATGCGCGTCCAAGCGAGGCCGCCGCGCGCGCCGCGCGTACAATCCGCGTTTCCCGCCGTCGCCTGCGCGCATGTCCGCCCGTTCCGATCCCGCCCTCGAAGTCCTGCTGCTGCCGTTCGTGCAGGGCGCGCTGGCGTGGCCGCAACGCGGCGGCGCGCTGTTCCTGCGCGCGCGCGAGGGCTGGCCGCTGCATCAGCGTGCGTGGCCGGGGCTGGTCGCCGAGCAGAGCTACAAGCCCGAGGCCGATGCGCTGCAGCGCTCGGGCATCGAGGTGAACGCAAGCCACGACGGAGGCGCGCGCCATGCGCTGGTGCTGGCGCTGCCGCCGCGCCAGCGCGAGGAGGCGCGCGCGCTGCTGGCGCATGCGCTGGCGCGCTGCGCGCCGGGCGGGCGGGTGGTGGCCTGCGCCGCCAACGACGAGGGCGCCAAGTCGGCGCAAGCGGATCTCGCCCGCATCGCCGGTCCGGTCGCGAGCCTGTCCAAGCACCATTGCCGCGTGTTCTGGACCGCGCCGCTCGATGCGCCCGCCGACCCCGACCTGGCGCGGCAATGGCGCGAAGCCGACGCGCCGCGCCCGGTCGTCGCCGGGCCCGGCGGCCTGCGCTTCCTCAGCCGCCCGGGCGTGTTCGCCTGGGACCGCATCGACGCCGCCTCGGCGCTGCTGGCCGAGCGCCTGCCGCAGGACCTCGCCGGGCGCGCCGCCGATCTCGGCGCCGGCTGGGGCTACCTCGGCCATGCGCTGCTGACGCGCTGCCCGGGGATCGTCGCGCTCGACCTGTACGAGGCCGAGCGGCGCGCGCTGGAACTGGCCGAGCGCAACCTGGCCGGGTTCGCCGCGCGCGTCGAGCTCGGCTTCCGCTGGCACGACGTCGCCGCCGGCCTGCCGGAGCGCTACGACGTGGTGGTCAGCAATCCGCCGTTCCACGCCCAAGGGCGCGCGGCGCGGCCCGAGCTCGGACGCCGCTTCATCGCTGTCGCCGCGCAGGCGTTGCGCCCGGGCGGGCGGCTGTGGCTCGTCGCCAACCGGCACCTGCCGTACGAGGCCGAACTCGCCGCCGGCTTCGCCTCGGTGCGCGCGGTCGCCGAGCGCGACGGCTTCAAGGTGATCGAGGCGGTGAAGGAGGGCGGGCGATGAAACTGCTCAGGCTGCTGGCCAATCTCGGCTACGGCAGCCGCAAGGACGTGGCCGCGATGTTCCGCGAAGGCCGCATCACCGATGCCGAAGGCGAGGTGCTCTACGCCGACGACCGCATCGAGCACGCGCGGGTGCGGGTCGACGGCGAGCCGCTCGATCCGGCGCCGGGCATGGTGCTGATGCTGCACAAGCCGGTCGGCTACACCTGCTCGACGCGCGATCCGGGCCGCGTGGTCTACGACCTGCTGCCGCCGCGTTTCCGCCTGCGCAACCCGGTGCTGTCCACCGTCGGCCGGCTCGACCGCGACACCAGCGGCCTGCTGCTGATGACCGACGACGGCCAGCTGCTGCACCGGATCGTCTCGCCGAAGGCGCACCTGCCGAAGGTGTACGAGGCCACGCTGGCGCGCGACCTGCGCGGCGACGAGGCCGCGCTGTTCGCCAGCGGCACGCTGCTGCTGGAGTCGGAGACCGCGCCTCTGCGGCCGGCGGCGCTGCACGTGCTCGGCCCGCGCCGCGCGCGGCTGGTCCTCACCGAAGGCCGCTACCACCAGGTGCGGCGCATGTTCGCGGCGGTCGGCAACCACGTCGAGGCGCTGCACCGCAGCCGGGTCGGCGGCCTCGGTTTGGGCGGGCTCGCGCCGGGGCATTGGCGCCTGCTCGCCGCCGCCGACCTCGCCCGCCTGTTCGATTCCCCACCCGACGCCGAGACCGCATGAGCACGCCGACCCTTTCCCCCGCGCCGCACCCGCCGCTCGCATTCGCCCCGCAGGCGGTGCTGTTCGACATGGACGGGCTGATGATCGAGAGCGAGCGCGCGCTGCTGGGCTGCTGGCGCCAGGCCGCGCAGGAGCTGGAGCTGGCGCTGGACGACGCGCTGTGGCTGTCGATGGTCGGCCTGTCGGACCGGATCTGCCACGAGCTGCTGCGCGAGCGCCTGGTCGAGGACCGCGTGCAGGCGCTGCTGCAGCGTTGCCAGCAGCTGTACGACGCGCAGGTCGAGGCCGGCCTGCCGCTGAAGCCCGGGGTGCTGGAGTTGCTGGCGTTGCTGCGCGAGCGCGGCGTGCCGCGCGCGGTGGTGACCTCGACCCGGCGCCCGCGCGCGCTGCAGAAGCTGGGGTTGTGCGGGCTGCTGCCGCATTTCGACGCGGTGGTCGCCGGCGGCGACGTCGAGCGGCCGAAGCCGGCGCCGGACGGCTACCTGCTCGCCGCGCACACCCTCGGCGCCGCGCCCGCGCGCTGCGTGGTGCTGGAGGACTCGGCGCCCGGCGTGCGCGCGGCGTTGGCCGCGGGCATGACCCCGATCCAGGTGCCGGACCTGGTGCCGCCGGATGCGACGGTGCGCGCGCTGGGCCACCGCATCGTCGATTCGCTGCTGGCCGCGCGCCGGCTGATCGAGCCGGCGCTGGCGGGATAGGGCCGCGGTCGCCCTCGCCCCTTCCCTCCCCGCAAGCGGGAGAGGGGTAAAACCGCGGTGCTCGAAGAAAGGTGCGCCCTGGAGCCCTTCTCCTGCTTGCGGCGAACAAAGGATGCAGAAGCGCGTGTACGCAACGGCTGGCCGCTGACCCTGCCGCGCTACTTCGTGGTCGGCCACCTGTACTTCGCCCCGTTCTGAAGCCCCTCTCCCGCTTGCAGGAGAGGGGGGCGAGGGTCCGTCTCTCAGTCCTCGAGCAGCCTCTCCCAACCTTCGCGCCCCAATGCCTCCAGCGTCGCGAGGTTGCGCGCCACGATCGCCTCCGGATCCGGGAACGCCGCGACCGCCCGCGCCACGCTGTCCTCGCGCAGCAGGTGCAGCATCGGGTACGGCGAGCGGTTGGTGCAGTTGCCGATGTCGTCCGGGCCGGTGCCGGCGAAGCGGTACTGGGGGTGGAAGCTGGCGACCTGGATCGTCCCTTCCAGCCCCAGCGCCGCCACCGCGGCGTCGGCCCGGTCGAGGAAGTCGTTGTAGTCGAGGAAGTCGGCGAGCACGCGCGGATGGATCAGCAGGGTGGTGTCGATCCGTCGCGGATCGGTGCGCGCCAGCAGCTGCAGCTCCGCGGCGAGGTCCTCCAGCAGCGCCGCCGGCGTCTCCGCCGCGCTCAGCGCGAAGCGCACCTGGCGCTTCGCGTACACCGCCTTGGCGAACGGGCACAGGTTGAGCCCGATCACCGCGCGCTCGAGCCAGCGGCGGGTCGCGGCGACGGGGTCGTCGGGGAGGTCTCGCATCCGCGCATTGTCGAGCGTGCGCGCCGGCGGCGCCAGCGCGGCCGGCCGCCGCGGCGCAGTATCGCCCGCCGTGTCGGCGCGATCGTGCGCGCCGCACTAGACTGTGCGCCCCACGTTCCGCAGCCGGATCGCACGCATGCTGAAGACCCCCGCCTACGCCGCCCCGTCCGCCGCCGCGCCGCTGGTGCCGTACACGATCGAGCGCCGCGAGCCCGGCCCGCGCGAGGTGCTGATCGACATCCTCTACTGCGGCGTGTGCCATTCCGACGTGCACCAGGCGCGCGGCGACTGGGGCCGGATGCTGTTCCCGATGGTGCCGGGCCACGAGATCGTCGGCCGCGTCGCCCAGGTCGGCGCCGAGGTGACCCGCTGGAAGGTCGGCGACGCGGTAGGCGTCGGCTGCTTCGTCGATTCCTGCCGCCGCTGCGCGCCCTGCCGCGCCGGCGAGGAGCAGTACTGCGACCACGGCATGAGCGGCACCTACAACAGCTACGAGCGCGACGCCGACGGGCGCTTCGACAAGGCCCGGCCGACCTACGGCGGCTATTCGACCCGCATCACCGTCGATCAGGACTACGTCCTGCGCGTGCCCGAGTCGTTGCCGCTGGACCGCGCCGCCCCGCTGCTGTGCGCCGGCATCACCACCTATTCGCCGCTCAAGCGTTTCGGCGTGAAGCCGGGCGACGAGGTCGCGGTGGTCGGGCTCGGCGGGCTCGGCCACATGGCGGTGAAGATCGCCGCGGCGATGGGCGCGCGCGTGACCGTGCTCAGCACCTCCGAGGCCAAGCGCGCCGACGCGCTGGCGCTGGGCGCGGCCGACTTCGCCTCGACCCGCGACGGCAGCGTGTTCGAACGCCTGGCGCTGCGCTTCGACTGTATCCTCGACACGGTGTCGGCGCCGCACGACTACAACGCCTACCTCGGCCTGCTCAAGCTCGACGGCAGCCTGGTCCTGCTCGGCCTGCCGGACGAGCCGGCGCCGGTCGCGGCCGGGGCGCTGATCTCCAAGCGCCGGCGCCTGGCCGGCTCGATGATCGGCGGCATCCGCCAGACCCAGGAGATGCTCGACTTCTGCGCCGCGCACGGGATCGCCGCCGACATCGAGCTGATCGGCATCGAGCGCATCAACGAGGCCTACGAGCGCATGCTGCGCGCGGACGTGCGCTACCGCTTCGTGATCGACCTCGCCAGCCTGCGCGCCGCGGCCTAGCTCCGCCCCGGAGGGCCCGCACTTGCCGGGCGCGCGCGAACGCGGCAGCGTGTCGCTTCCCCGAAACGGAAGCGGACCGATGACCTGGCACACCCGCCCCCCCCGGCGAGGCGGCACGATGAACCCGGCCGCGCGCCAGCGCCGCGCGATGCTGGTGATGCTCGTCGCGGTGGCGATGTTCTCGCTGATGGACGCCGGGCTGAAGCAGCTGTCGGCGCACTACCCGCCGTTCCAGGTGTCGGCGCTGCGCGGCGCGGCCTCGCTGCCGTTCGTGCTGGCCTGGGCGCTGGCCACGGTCGGCGCGCGCCCGCTGCTGCGGATCCGCTGGCCGCTGCACCTGCTGCGCGGCGTGCTCGGCGTGGCGATGATGGCCGCCTTCGTCTACGCGGTGGCGCGGCTGCCGCTGTCGACCGCGTACTCGATCTTCTTCGTCGCCCCGCTGTTGATCACCGCGCTGTCGGTGCCGCTGCTGGGCGAGAAGGTCGGCCCGCGGCGCTGGATCGCGATCGCGATCGGCCTGGCCGGGGTGCTGGTGCTGCTGCGCCCCAGCGGCGAGGGCCTGATCAGCCTGGCGGCGTTGGCGGTGCTGCTGGCCGCGGCGATGTACGCGGTCAGCGCGATCACCGTGCGCGTGCTGGGGCGCACCGACAGCGTGCAGGCGATGACGGTGTGGCTGCTGGCGATGATCGCGGTCGGCGCCGGCGCCATCGCCTGGCCGCAGTGGGTGCCGCTGCGCGGGGAACACGCCTGGCTGATCCTCGGCGTCGGCGTGGCCGGCGCGCTCGGCCAGTATGCCTTCACCGAGGCCTTCCGCCTCGGCGAAGCCTCGGCGATCGCGCCGCTGGAGTACACCGCGTTGCTGTGGGGCGTGATCCTCGATGCCACCCTGTGGGGCGTGCTGCCGGACGCGATCACCTGGCTCGGCGCGGCGATCATCGTCGCCAGCGGCCTGTACCTGCTGCGGCGCGAGCGGCTCCGGGGCTAAGCAAACGGAGGAAGAGGACGAGGCGGCGCCCAGCGCCGCGCGTTGCCTCGCTCAGCCGTAGAGCACCTGGCAGCGCTCGCAGTAGAACGCCCGCCGGCGGCTGCGGCCGAGCTGGGCGCGGAAGGTCAGCGGCGCGCCGTCGCGCGGGCAGTGGCTGCGGGTATGCACCTGGAAGTGGCTGCGCAGTTCGTTCGCCTTCTTCCAGCGGTAGAAGTCGAAGCTGTAGTCGCGCGCCTGCCGCACCAGCTCCGCCAGCTTGCGCGCGGGCAGCGCGCCGACGCGGCTCTCCGGATGCACCCGGATCCGGTGCAGCACTTCGTTCTTGATGATGTTGCCGGAGCCGGCGAACACGTCCTGGTCGAGCAGGGCGTCGGCGGCCAGCCGGTCCGGCTCGGCGCGGAGCTTGCGCCGCGCCCGCGCGGGGTCCCAGGCGTCCGCCATCAGGTCCGCGCTCCAGTCGTAGTGCGCGTCGAGCCCGCCTTCCAGGTACCTCAGCGAGCAGGCGTAGAAGTTCAGCTCGTCGCCGCCGGCGAAGCCCAGGCTCAGCCGCGGGGTGCCCGGCCCGCGGTGATTGATGCGGTAGCTGCCGAACAGCAGGAAGTGCACGCGCAGCGCGAAGCCGGGGAATGCGACCAGATAGTGCTTGCCCCAGCTGCGGATGTCGGCGATCGCGCGCCCGCGCATGCGCTGCGGGTCGATCCCGCCGCCGTCGCCGCCGACGCGGCGCACCCGGCGCCCGACGAACGCCGCCGTCTCCTCGCGCAGGATGACGATCGACGGCCCTTCCGGCATGCGCTCAACGCTTGCCGCCGGCCTGCAGCGCCGCGGCCAGCGCGGCGTCGCCGCCGACGATGTCGCGCCAGCGCAGTTCGTGGCCGTTGCGATGGCCCTTGGGCACGAGCTTGAGCCCTTCCGGATCGATGGTGAGCGTGTACGCCTGCTCCTCGATCTGGATCTCGCGGCGCAACGGTTTGTCGAGCTTGGTGGTCATCGGTCGCTCCGGTGGGTTTTCCGCGGGGGACCGTACCGGCTGCGGCGGAAGCGCCAGGTGAACGCCGCGTCGCCGTCGCGTCCACGCCGGCGGCCCGGTCCAGTGGCGCGCCACGTCGGGAAACGCCGCGGTGTCGCCCAAAAGAAGACGGGCCCTCGCGGGCCCGTCGATTGGCGGTGCATGCGTCGTGAAGCGCTCAGAAGCGCGCGCCCACGCCCACGCCCAGCACCACCGGGTTCAGCTCGGCCTTGCCGGCCTTGGCGCCGTCGATCAGCACGTCGGGCTGGCCGGTGGTGTCCTGCAAGTAGCGCACGTCGGCGCGCGCGAACCAGGTCGGGCTGATGTTGAGGTCGACGCCGGCGGTGGCCATCGCGCCCTTGGCGGTGTCCACGCCGATGCGCTGGCCGGCCAGGGCGCCGCTCGGTTCGGCGCGCTCGCCGTCGGTGTTGGCCTCGAAGTAGCCCAGGCCCACGAACGGACGCACGATGCTGTCGGCGTTGCGGAAATGGTACTGCGCGCTCAGCGCGTACGGCTGGGTGTCGACGCTGGCGACCTTGCCGGCGCCGGTGTTGACGCGCTGGCCGAACTTGTCCGCCGCGCCCCACGCCTCGACCGCGATGTTGTCGGTGACGTACCAGCTCGCGCTCAGCGTGGCGGCGCCGTCGCCGTCCACCTGGGTGCGGGTGCCGGCGATCAGCGGATTGCGGGTCGGCTCCGACAGCGCATAGCCGCCGACCACGGCGAAGCGCTTGCCGGCGGCATGGCCGGCGTCGGTGGCGTCCTGCGCGAAAGCGGCGGGGGCAATGGCAAGCGCGGCCGCAGCGGCCAAGATCGAATGACGAAAACGCATCATGGAGATGTCTCCTTGTTATTGACGTGTGCCTTGGGGAAGGCGCGCCCAACCTAGCCGCGGCTGGATGAACCGAACTTGCCTCGCGCACCCGGAACCGCGGAACTTTCGCGTCGCAACGCGCATCGCCCGGCGCATGCGCCGAGCACATCGGCCATGAATCGCGTTTGACTCGCGCGCGCACGCGTGCCGGTCCAACGCATCGCCAAGGTGGGGCCGCCGGTCGCGGCGGGCAGGCTGCGGGTGCGGACGCCGGTCGCGGCGCGTTGCCCGCAGGCGGACGCCGCCCATGGGGGCCCGTCGCCGAGGCGCGCGAGGCCGATGAACGCATGCTGATCCGGCGATCCGGGCGCAGGTCGCGCGCGGCGCGAACCGACGGCCGGCTCGCGGCGATCGGCCGATGCGCCCGCTCAACCGCGGCTGAACCCGGCGGCGGAAGTGCCGTCGCGCCGTTCGCACGGCGAACGCGACGGCCGCGGCGCCGCGCGCCTGGCGAGGGCGCGGCTGCGACCGTCCGCCGATGGGCGGGAAACGGCAAGGCCGCTGCGGGCGGCAGCGCCGCGATCGCCGGCGCGTCGCTATCGCCCGGGCGCGGCGCTGGTATACCGTGACGTATGTTGCCCGCGGTTGGCGCGGTCGCCGGCAACCGGCCACAATAGCCTTTTCGCGCATCTGCGGAGCCCCCCACACATGGCTGAGCTGAAAGAAGCACGCGTTCCCGACATCGGGAGCTACGAAGGCGTGCCGGTGATCGAAGTGCTGGTCGCGGTCGGCGACACGGTGAGGCAGGACCAGGGCCTGGTCACGCTGGAATCGGACAAGGCGACGATGGAGGTGCCGGCGCCGTTCGCCGGCGTGGTGCGCGAGATCAAGGTCAAGGTCGGCGACGAACTGTCCGAGGGCAGCGTGGTCGCGCTGATCGAACCGAGCGGGGCCGAAACGGCCGCGCCGGCGCCGGCGGAGCCCGCCGCCGCGGCCGAGCCGCCGCGCGCGCAGCCGGAGAAGCCGTCGCAGCGCGTGGCCGCGGCGGAGACCGCGACCCGGGTCGAGCCGACCATCGTGCCGCAGCAGCCCGACCGCATCGCCCAGGCCTCGATCGACTCGCGCCCGGGCACCGATCCGGAAGCGATGCCGCCGCGCACGCCGCCGGTGCAGTTCGACGCCGACGAGCTGATGCCGGACAAGGTGCCCTACGCCAGCCCTGCGGTGCGCCTGTTCGCGCGCGAGCTCGGCGTCGACCTGGGCCAGGTGGCCGGCACCGAGCGCGGCGGTCGGATCAGCAAGGAGGACGTGCAGAAGTACGTCAAGGGCGTGCTGCAGGGCGGCGCGGGCGCGCCGGTCGCGGCGGCGGCCGGCGGCGGGCTCAACCTGCTGCCGTGGCCGAAGGTCGACTTCGCCAAGTTCGGCGAGATCGAGACCAAGCCGTTGTCGCGGATCCAGAAGATCTCCGGCGCCAACCTCGCCCGCAACTGGGCGATGATCCCGCACGTCACCCAGCACGACGACGCCGACATCACCGAGCTGGAGGCGCTGCGGGTCGCGCTCAACAAGGAGAACGAGAAGAGCGGCATCAAGCTGACCATGCTCGCCTTCCTGATGAAGGCCTCGGTCGCGGCGCTGAAGAAGTACCCCACGTTCAACGCCTCGCTCGACGCCTCCGGCGAGAACCTGGTGCTGAAGAAGTACTTCCACATCGGCTTCGCCGCCGACACGCCCAACGGCCTGGTCGTGCCGGTGATCCGCGACGTCGACAGGAAGGGCGTGCTGGAGATCGCGCAGGAGACCGCGGAGCTGGCCAAGAAGGCGCGCGACGGTAAGCTCGGCCCGGCCGACATGCAGGGCGGCTGCTTCTCGATCAGCTCGCTCGGCGGCATCGGCGGCACCAAGTTCACGCCGATCGTCAACGCGCCGGAGGTGGCGATCCTCGGCGTGTCCAAGTCGGCGATGCGGCCGGTGTGGGACGGCGGGCAGTTCGTGCCGCGGCTGATCCTGCCGCTGTCGCTGAGCTACGACCACCGCGTGATCGACGGCGCCGCCGCGGCGCGCTTCACCGCCTATCTCGCCCAGCTGCTGGGCGACATGAGGCGCGTGCTGCTGTGAGCCCGCGCGCGCTGCTGCCGGCCGCCGCGCTGGCCGGCCTGCTGCTGATCGCGCCGGCGCGGGCGCAGGACGAGGCCTGCGCGCGCGGGCTCGGCCGCGGCTGGCCGCCGGCCACCGAGAACTACGGCACCGCGGCCGAGCGGCTGTTCGCCGCCGGCGCGGCGCCGGCGCTCAGCCTGACCCGGCTGCCGCCGCGCGGCACGGAAAGCGCGCTGCTGCTGATCCCGGGCGAAGGCGCGGGCGACTGGACCGTGCGCCGCAGCGAGGCCGACGAGCGCATCGACGCGTGGAACGGCGGCCGCCGCGAACTGCGCGTGGGCCAGCAGCCGGACGTCGCGCAAGCGCCGATCCCGGCGGCGCTGGCGCAGCGCGTGGTCGCGCAGTGGCGCCGCGCGTTGGCCGGGCTGGTGCCGCAGGACCGCGCCGCGCAGTACCACGACGGCGAGACGCTGCTGTTCGTGGTCGGAGGCGAGCGCGTCGCCGGACCGGCGCCGCGCTGCGGCGCCGGCGCGCTGCTGCTGCGGCAGGCCGAACTGATGAACGAAGCCGCCGACGAGGAGGACGAGGACGACCGCGCCGAACTGTGGCGCGACCTCGCCGAATCGCTGGACGAACTGGAACGTACGCTCGCCGGCGCCGCCGGCTGAAGCGCAGGAGACCTCTTGCATGGCCACCCTCGAAGTCAAAGTGCCGGACATCGGCGATTACGAAGGCGTACCGGTGATCGAACTGCTGGTCGCACCCGGCGATACGGTGAAGAAGGACCAGGGCCTGGTCACGCTGGAATCGGACAAGGCGACGATGGAGGTGCCGTCGTCGGCCGACGGCGTGGTCAAGGAAATCAAGGTCAAGGTCGGCGACAAGGTGTCCGAGGGCGCGGTGATCGCCATCCTCGAGGCGGAAGGCGCCGCTTCCGCGCCGCCGCCCGCAGCGCCCGCGGGCGAGGCCGGCGCGCGCGCCGCGCCGGGCCAGGGCGCGGTCGCGCGCGAAGCCGCGCCGCCGCCCGCGCCTTCGTCCCAGGCTTCTGCGGCGAGCGGAGGAGGCACTGCCGCTCCGGCGGGCGCACCGGCGCCGAAGGCGGCCGCGGCCAGCGGCCGCCCGGCCGACATCGAATGCCGCATGGTGGTGATCGGCGCCGGGCCCGGCGGCTACACCGCCGCGTTCCGCGCCGCCGACCTCGGCCTGGACACGGTCCTGGTCGAGCGCTATCCGAGCCTCGGCGGCGTCTGCCTCAACGTCGGCTGCATCCCGTCGAAGGCGCTGCTGCACGCGGCCGACGTCATCGAGCAGGCCGCGCACGCGGCCGCCTACGGCCTCGACTTCGGCAAGCCCAGGATCGCGCTCGACAGGCTGCGCGCCTACAAGGAGAAGGTGGTCGGCCAGCTCACCAAGGGCCTGGCGGGCATGTCCAAGCAGCGCAAGGTGCGGGTGGTGCAGGGCACGGCGAAGTTCGTATCGCCCCACGAGCTCGAGATCGCCGGCGGCGACGGCAAGCCCCGGCTGCTGCGCTTCGAGCAGTGCATCATCGCCGCCGGTTCGCAGGCGGTGAAGCTGCCGAACTTCCCGTGGGACGATCCGCGCGTGATGGATTCCACCGATGCGCTGGAACTGCAGGAGATCCCGAAGAAGCTGCTCGTCGTCGGCGGCGGCATCATCGGCCTGGAGATGGCGACGGTGTACCGCGCCCTGGGCAGCGAGGTCACCGTGGTCGAGTTCATGGACCAGCTGATGCCGGGCGCCGACAAGGACCTGGTCAAGCCGTTGGCGGACCGCCTGAAGAAGCAGGGCGTGGCGGTGCATCTGAAGACCAAGGCGGCCACGGTCAAGGCGGAGAAGAAGGGCATCACCGTCGGCTTCGAGAGCGCCGTGGAGGGGCAGAAGCCGGAACTGGAATCGGGCACCTGGGACCGCGTGCTGGTCGCGGTCGGGCGCGCGCCCAACGGCGGCAAGCTCGACGCGGACCGGGCCGGGGTGCGGGTCACCGAGCGCGGCTTCATCCCCGTCGACCGGCAGATGCGCACCAACGTGCCGCACATCTTCGCGATCGGCGACCTGGTCGGCCAGCCGATGCTGGCGCACAAGGCCACGCACGAGGGCAAGCTGGCCGCCGAAGTCGCCGCAGGCGGGAAGAAGGAGTGGGTCGCGCGGGTGATCCCGTCGGTGGCCTACACCGATCCGGAGATCGCCTGGGTCGGCGTCACCGAAACCGAGGCCAAGGCCAAGGGCCTGAAGGTCGGCGTGGCCAGGTTCCCGTGGGCGGCCAGCGGCCGCGCGATCGGCCTCGACCGTACCGAGGGCTTCACCAAGCTGATCTTCGACGAGGCCACGCACCGCGTGGTCGGCGGCGGCATCGTCGGCGTGCACGCCGGGGACCTGATCGCCGAGGTCGCGCTGGCGATCGAGATGGGCGCGGAGGCGGCCGACATCGGTCACACCATCCACCCGCATCCGACCCTGAGCGAGTCGGTGGCGATGGCCGCCGAGGTCTACGAAGGCACCATCACCGACCTGTACATCCCGAAGAAGAAGTGACCGCCGCCGCGGGTTCGCAGCGGCGCCAGCGAAGGCCCCGGCGACAGGCCGGGGCTTCTTTCGCCCCGACCCGCGCGCATCGCCGGATGCAGCCGGGAGGCGCGGCCCGGCCACGCGGACGATGGAGGCGTGGCCGAGGCGTGTCCGCCTCGCCCTTCATCCTGGCCGCGGCCGCCCGCGTGAGCCGCGGTCGACGCCAAGGAACCCTGGCCCCGATCCCCCGGGGCGAAGGTGGCGAGCGGCGGCGGGTCAGAACGACAGCGACACGCCCGCGACCGGCCCCTTGAAGCGCTGGTCCAGGCCGAGCGCGCCGTCGCGGCCGCTGCGGTCGGCGTCGAGCTTGAACCAGTCGTAGCCGACGAACACGCCGAACAGCGGCGTGAAGCGGTACTCGGCCAGCGCGTTGGCGCGGGTGATGCTGCCCTCGTAGTTACCGAAGTCGCCCCAGTCCGCGTCCAGGTACTGCCCCTGCAGGTTGAACAGCCAGCGCTCGGACGGAGTGAAGGTCAGGCGCGCGCCGACCACCGGCGCGTAGCCGTCTTCGCTCTCGCTCTCGTCGAACACGTCGGCGCCGGCCTCGGCATGCAGCGTGCCCTCGAGCTTGGCCCATTCGGCGCCGACCTGCAGGCCGAGCTCGAACGTGCCGGTGTCGACCACGGCGTAGTCGTACATCAGGCTGGCGAGCTGGAACTCGATCTCGCCGCGGGCGAAGCTGCCGGCGGGCAGGGTCACCTCGTCGTACGACAGGTCGCGGTCCAAGGTCGCGGTGCGGTCCTTGTCGTAGCGGAAGTAGTCGAAGATCAGCCTCTGCCGCTCGCTCAGGCGCAGCACGCCGTCGAACCGCGGCACGGTCTCGTCGCTGCCGAAGTCGAAGTCCTGCGAGTAGTTGAAGTCTTCGCCCATGTAGCGCGTGCGGGCGCTGAGCTCGCTTTGCGCGTCGGCGCGCATCGCACCGATGCGCAGGGTGAAGCGCGGGTCGTCCTGGGCGGGTGCGGTGGCGGAAGCGAGGGCGAGCACGCCGCCGGCGACGAGCGCGAACGGCAGCGGGCGACGCCCGGTCCGGGTCCTGGTGTTGTCGGTCATGGCCTTGGCTTTGGGGAGTGGAGCGGAAGGCGCATCGGCGATGTGGACCGGCCGCTGCGCGCATGCAGCTTGCGTGGCGCACGGTCGAGGCGCGGTCAATTCATCCGGCTTCCACCCCGGGTTGGCGAAAGCGGACGCGGGTTTCACGCCGGGCGCGCGGCGGAGCGCCGCGCCGCCGGCGCCCATGCGCGCTCGCTCGTCCCGCCCACCGGCGCCATGCCTGCCGCAGCGGAGCCGTTGCGTCGCGCCGCGGGCTCCCCCACGGTGCGCTCGCCCGGCAGTGCGGCCGCCACCGCCATCCGCGTCAGCGGGTGCGGCCGCGGCCGTCCGGGTGCCGACGCAGCGCCGGCACGCCGCCGGCAAAAACGAAGCCCCGGATGCCCCGGGGCTTCGGAGTCCGCCGTCGCTGGCCTTGACGAGGAGAGTGGAAAACGGCGGCGCTCGTTGGGTCTGACCGGCGCGGCCGGCGATGGTTCCGCCGGCTACAGCACCAGCGCCGCTGCCGCGGCGCGGCGGCGCTCGATCCGCTTCCACACCTTTTCGTGCAGGTGGAACGCGACCGTGTTGCAGGCCGGCTCGACCAGCGCCAACGCGCCGCCGACCCAGACGCTGCCGGTCATCACGTAACCGACCAGGAAAGCGACGCTGAAGTGCACGGCGGCGAAGCTCAGGGTCTTGGTCATGGCGCACCTCGCAAAATGAGACTGGTTCTCATTATGGGGCGGGTCGGCGCCGGGTCAAATCGAAAGAAATGCCGGTTTCGATAGGCATCTTCGATTGATTTTGGCCGCAGGGTCGACGGCGGCTTACCTCGCAGGTCATCGCCCCGCGCCGCCCGGAGCGCCAGACTGCGCCCATGGCACGCCGCCGCCCGCGTTTCGCCCAACGTCGCCCCGGCTTTCGGCGCGCCCAGCTTTTCGCGGTTGCCGGAAAAAACGCAGCGTTCTATACTTTTCCGGCTTTACCGGGCGCCTTTGCGCCTCCCCAGACCGACGAGACCTGCGTGCACGATCCCCTGTCCGCAGGCCGCCGGCTGGCGTCGCGCGCGACTGCCTGGCAGGCCGGCGCGACGGCGCTGGCTGCGCTGGCCTTCCTCCCCCTCGGGGCGCCGTCGGCGCTGGCGGCGGCGGTAGGCGGCGGCGCCCTCGTTCTGGGCAGCGCGGTGGCGGGGCTGATCGCCTTCGCCGGTGGCGTTGCGCCGGCCGGGTGGGCGGTCGGGCGGCTGGTGGCGGGGACGGTATCGAAGTGGGTGGTGGTGCTCGCGGCGCTCGCGCTCGGCCTGGCCGTGCTGAAGTTGCCGCCGCTGCCGCTGCTGACCGGGGTTCTGGCCGCACTGGTTGCGCTGGCCCTGGCGGCGACGCGCCGTTGACGACGAATTCAATCTCCAAGGTTCAGGACACATGGCGGGCGAGCAAGCACTGACTCCGACCAGCTACATCCAGCACCACCTGCACAACCTCACCACGCAGGTCGGCGAGGGCGGCTTCTGGACCCTGCACGTCGACACCCTGGCGACCTCGGTGCTGATGGGGCTGCTGATCGTGTTCGCGTTCTGGCTGGCCACGCGCAAGGCCACCTCCGGCGTGCCCGGCAAGTGGCAGGCGTTCGTCGAGATCTGCCTGGAGTTCGTCGACAAGCAGGCGCGCGACACCTACCACGGCCCGAGCAAGCTGGTCACGCCGATCGCGATCACGCTGTTCTTCTGGATCCTGATGATGAACCTGCTGAAGATGATCCCGGCAGACTTCATCGCCAAGCCGCTGGAACTGCTCGGCGTGCACTACTGGAAGCCGGTGCCGACCGCCGACGTCAACGCCACGCTGGGCATGTCGATCAGCGTGTTCTTCCTGATGCTGTTCTTCGCGATCCGCGCCAAGGGCTTCGGCGGCTTCGCCCACGAGTTCCTGACCGCGCCGTTCGGCAAGTGGATGATGCCGTTCAACCTGATCCTCAACGTCGTCGAATGGCTGAGCAAGCCGATCTCGCTGGCGATGCGACTGTTCGGCAACATGTTCGGCGGCGAGATCGTGTTCCTGCTGATCTGGGTGCTGGGCGGCGCCGGCCTGCTCGGCGCGCTCGCCGGCGGCGCGTTCGGCCTGGGCTGGATGCTGTTCCACCTGCTGGTGATCCCGCTGCAGGCCTTCATCTTCATGATGCTGTCGATCGTGTACCTCAGCCTGGCCGAAGACGCGCACTGATCGACGCGCCGCGGCCCGCACCGCACCACCGATTCCCCCTCCACCGTTTTTCAACCCTTAGCACCGTTCGGAGAACACCATGGAAATCCTTGCCCACCTCGCTTCGGTTCAGGCCTCGACCGTTCTGGCCGTCGGCATCATGATCGGCCTCGCCGCGCTCGGCGCCGGTATCGGCCTGGCCCTCATGGCCGGCAAGTTCCTGGAGTCGGCGGCGCGCCAGCCGGAGCTGATCCCGGTCCTGCAGGTCCGCATGTTCATCACCGCCGGCCTGATCGACGCCGCATTCATCATCACCGTCGCCGTCGCCCTGCTGCTGGCGTTCGCCAACCCGCTGGCTTCGGCGCTGCTGGCCGAGGCCGGCCGCCTGGCCGGCTGAGCCGGCACGGCGCACGACGCGGGCCGCGTCCCGGCCCGCGTCGCGGTTGAAGGATCGGGGGCGCCGCGCCCCCTCCCGTCACCTCTGGCAGAGCCTCACGCATGAGCATCAACCTCACCCTATTCGCCCAGGCGCTGGCGTTCGCCGGTCTGATCTGGATCATCGCGACCAAGATCTGGCCGCCGATGATGAACGCCATCGAAGAGCGCCAGAAGAAGATCGCCGAAGGCCTGGCCGCGGCGGACTACAGCCAGAAGGCGCTGGCGCAGGCGCGCGAGGCGGCCGACGCCGAGCTGCGCGCGGCGCGCGCCAAGGCCAACGAGATCATCGAGCAGGCGCACCAGCGCGCCAACCAGATCGTCGACCAGGCCAAGCAGGAAGCGCTGGTCGAGGCCGCGCGGCAGAAGGCGCTGGCCGAGGCCGAGATCGCCGCGGCCGCGAACCGCGCCCGCGAGGACCTGCGCCGCCAGGTCTCCGTGCTGGCGGTGAGCGGCGCCGAGAAGCTGCTCAAGCGCGAAATCGACGCCAACGCCCACAAGGCGCTGCTCGACGAGCTGGCGGCGGAAATCTGAAGCGGAACGAGTTGAGCCAATGACCCAGGCCCTGACCCTCGCCCGTCCTTACGCCCGAGCCGCTTTCGCGCTGGCGCGCGAGAGCGGCCGCGCGCAAGCGTGGTCGCAGGCGCTCGCGTTCGCCGCGCGCGTCGCCGCCGAACCGCAGGTGCGCAGCCTGCTCGGCAACCCGCAGCTCGCCGCCGCCGACGCGGTCGGCCTGCTGGTGATCGACGGCGCCGACGAAGCCTTCGTGCGCTTCCTCGGCCTGCTCGCGGACAACCGCCGCCTGGCCCTGCTGCCGGAGATCGCCGACCTGTTCGAGGAGCAGCGGCTCGAATCCGAGCGCGTGGTCAAGGCCAAGGTCACCGCCGCCGCCGAGCTGCCCGGCGCCGAGCTCGACGCGATCAAGGCCGCGCTGCGCAAGCGCTTCGGCCGCGAGGTCGAACTCGAGACCGCGGTCGACCCCTCGCTGATCGGCGGCGCCGTGATCGACGCCGGCGACGTGGTCATCGACGGCTCGCTGAAGGGCAAGCTCGAACGCCTGCAGACCGCGCTGGCCCAATAACGAATTCATTTGCACATTCCGGCTCCGGCCGGATCAAGGGACCAAACCCATGGCAACCACCCAGCTCAACCCGTCCGAAATCAGCGAACTGATCAAGACCCGCATCGAGAAGGTCAAGCTGACCGCGGAGGCGCGCAACGAGGGCACCGTGACCGCAGTGTCCGACGGCATCGTGCGCATCTACGGCCTGGCCGACGCGATGCAGGGCGAAATGATCGAGCTGCCCGGCAACACCTACGCGCTGGCGCTGAACCTGGAGCGCGACTCGGTGGGCGCCGTGGTCTTGGGCGACTATGAGCACCTGCGCGAGGGCGACGTGGCCAAGACCACCGGCCGCATCCTCGAGGTGCCGGTCGGCCGCGAGCTGCTCGGCCGCGTGGTCAACGCGCTGGGCGAGCCGATCGACGGCAAGGGTCCGATCGACGCCAAGCTGAGCGCGCCGGTCGAGCGCGTCGCCCCGGGCGTGATCTGGCGCAAGTCGGTCGACCAGCCGGTGCAGACCGGCTACAAGTCGGTCGACGCGATGATCCCGATCGGCCGCGGCCAGCGCGAGCTGATCATCGGCGACCGCCAGACCGGCAAGACCGCGCTGGCGATCGACGCGGTGATCAACCAGAAGGGCACCGGCGTCAAGTGCATCTACGTGGCGATCGGCCAGAAGGCCTCGACCGTCGCCAACATCGTGCGCCGCCTGGAAGAGAACGGCGCGCTCGACCACACCATCGTGGTGGCGGCGACCGCGTCGGAATCGGCCGCGATGCAGTACATCGCCGCCTACGCCGGCTGCACCATGGGCGAGTACTTCATGGACCGCGGCGAGGACGCGCTGATCGTCTACGACGACCTGTCCAAGCACGCCGTGGCCTACCGCCAGATCTCGCTGCTGCTGCGCCGTCCGCCGGGCCGCGAGGCCTACCCGGGCGACGTGTTCTACCTGCACAGCCGCCTGCTCGAGCGCGCCGCGCGCGTCTCGGCCGAGTACGTCGAGAAGTTCACCGGCGGCGAGATCAAGGGCCAGACCGGCTCGCTGACCGCGCTGCCGATCATCGAGACCCAGGCCGGCGACGTGTCCGCGTTCGTGCCGACCAACGTGATCTCGATCACCGACGGCCAGATCTTCCTCGAGACCGACCTGTTCAACGCCGGCATCCGCCCGGCCGTGAACGCCGGCATCTCGGTGTCGCGCGTGGGCGGCGCCGCGCAGACCAAGATCATCAAGAAGCTGTCGGGCGGCATCCGCATCGCCCTGGCCCAGTACCGCGAGCTGGCCGCGTTCGCCCAGTTCGCCTCGGACCTGGACGAAGCCACCCGCAAGCAGCTCGAGCGCGGCCAGCGCGTCACCGAGCTGATGAAGCAGAAGCAGTACGCGCCGATGCCGATCTCGCTGCAGGCGCTGTCGATCTACGCGGTGAACGAGGGCTACCTCGACGACGTGCCGGTGAACAAGATCGGCGCCTTCGAGAGCGGCCTGCACGCCCACTTCGTCAACACCCAGTCCGCGCTGCTGGAGCAGATCAACGCCACCGGCGGTTGGGACGAGAAGATCGAGGCCGCGTTCAAGCAGGGCATCGAAGAGTTCAAGCGCACCGGTACCTGGTAATGCCGTGATCCGGGGTCGGCGGTTGGCGGGCGCGAGCGCGCGGCCGCCGGTCCCACGGATCACGAACGACCCACCCCGAATCCCCGCGAGCGAAGCGAGCACGAGATGGCAGGCGGACGCGAAATCAAAACCAAGATCAAGAGCGTGCAGAACACCCGCAAGGTGACCCGCGCGCTGGAGATGGTCTCGGCCTCGAAGATCCGCAAGGCGCAGGACCGGATGAAGACGTCGCGCCCGTACTCGCGGGTGATCCGGCAGGTGATCGGCCACCTGGCCCAGGCCAACACCGACTACCCGCATCCGTTCCTGGTCGAGCGCGCGCAGGTCAAGCGGGTCGGCTACCTGATCGTCTCCTCCGACCGCGGCCTCGCCGGCGGCCTCAACAACAACCTGTTCCGCAAGCTGCTCGGCGAGTTCCGCAAGTGGCAGGAGCAGGGCGTCGAGATCGACGTGGTCACGATCGGCCAGAAGGCCTCGGTGTTCTTCCGCCGGCTCAGGGTCAACATGGTCGGCTCGGTCACCCACCTCGGCGACCTGCCGCGCCTGGAGCAGCTGGTCGGCGTGATCAAGGTGATGCTCGACGGCTACAGCGAAGGCCGCCTGGACCGGGTGTTCGTCTGCTACAACCACTTCGTCAACACGATGACCCAGCGGGCGTCGTTCGACCAGCTGCTGCCGCTGCCGCCGTCGGATACGCCGGTCGCCAAGCACGACTGGGACTACATCTACGAGCCCGATCCGTCCAGCGTCCTGGACCACGTGCTGACCCGCTACGTCGAGTCGCTGGTGTACCAGGCGGTGCTGGAGAACGTCGCCTCCGAACACGCCGCGCGCATGGTCGCGATGAAGGCGGCCTCGGACAACGCGACCAAGCTGATCGGCACCCTGAGCCTGGCCTACAACAAGGCGCGCCAGGCGGCGATCACCCAGGAGATCTCGGAGATCGTCGGCGGCGCCGCGGCGGTCTAGCGGCATCGGCAAAGAATCCCGCGGGCGCGAACGCCGCGACCGCACAGCAGCTTAAAAGTTACGAGGAAACCACACCATGACTCAGGGCAAGATCGTTCAGATCATCGGCGCCGTCGTCGACGTCGAGTTCCCGCGCGCCGAAGTGCCGAAGGTGTACGACGCGCTGAAGGTCGACGGCACCGACATCACCCTGGAAGTGCAGCAGCAGCTGGGCGACGGCGTGGTCCGCGCCATCGCGCTGGGCTCCACCGACGGCCTGAAGCGCAACCTGGTCGCGACCAACACCGGCCGCGCGATCTCGGTGCCGGTCGGTGGTGGCACCCTGGGCCGCATCATGGACGTGCTTGGCAACGCGATCGACGAGGCCGGCCCGATCCAGGCCACCGACCACTGGGAGATCCATCGCGCCGCGCCGAGCTACGAGGACCAGTCCTCGGCCACCGACCTGCTCGAGACCGGCATCAAGGTGATCGACCTGATGTGCCCGTTCGCGAAGGGCGGCAAGGTCGGCCTGTTCGGCGGCGCCGGCGTCGGCAAGACCGTCAACATGATGGAGCTCATCAACAACATCGCCAAGGCGCACTCGGGCCTGTCCGTGTTCGCCGGCGTGGGCGAGCGCACCCGCGAGGGCAACGACTTCTACCACGAGATGAAGGACTCCAACGTCCTCGACAAGGTGGCGATGGTGTACGGCCAGATGAACGAGCCGCCGGGCAACCGCCTGCGCGTCGCCCTGACCGGCCTGACCATGGCCGAGTACTTCCGCGACGAGAAGGACGAGCACGGCAAGGGCCGCGACGTGCTGTTGTTCATCGACAACATCTACCGCTACACCCTGGCGGGTACCGAGGTGTCG
This sequence comes from Vulcaniibacterium tengchongense, assembly GCF_003814555.1. GTDB lineage: Bacteria > Pseudomonadota > Gammaproteobacteria > Xanthomonadales > Xanthomonadaceae > Vulcaniibacterium > Vulcaniibacterium tengchongense. Next base: position 125,870 of record NZ_RKQN01000004.1, on the reverse strand, counting down.
GCGTTGCTGGGCCGCATGCCGTCGGCGGTGGGTTACCAGCCGACGCTGGCCGAGGAGATGGGCGTGCTGCAGGAGCGCATCACCTCGACCAAGACCGGCTCGATCACCTCGATCCAGGCCGTGTACGTGCCCGCGGACGACCTGACCGACCCGTCGCCGGCCACCACCTTCGCCCACCTCGACGCGACCGTGGTGCTGTCGCGCCAGATCGCCGCGCTCGGCATCTACCCGGCGGTGGACCCGCTGGACTCGACCTCGCGCCAGCTCGACCCGAACGTGATCGGCAACGAGCACTACGAGGTCGCGCGCAAGGTCCAGGCCACGCTGCAGAAGTACAAGGAACTGAAGGACATCATCGCGATCCTCGGCATGGACGAGCTGAGCGAGGAGGACAAGCTGGCGGTGGCCCGCGCGCGCAAGATCGAGCGCTTCTTCAGCCAGCCGTTCCACGTCGCCGAGGTGTTCACCGGCTCGCCGGGCAAGTACGTGCCGCTGAAGGAGACCATCCGCGGCTTCAAGGGCATCGTCGAGGGCGAGTACGACCACCTGCCGGAGCAGGCGTTCTACATGGTCGGCAGCATCGACGAGGCGGTCGAGAAGGCCAAGAAGCTCGGCGTCGGCTGAGCCATGTTCCCTCTCCCGCTTGCGGGAGAGGGTCAGGGTGAGGGCGCCCAAAGGCCTGCCCGCATCCTCACCTCCGCCCCCTTCCGCAAGCGGGAGAGGGAGTCAAGGCAGAAGAGCGTTTTCCTATGGCATCCACGATTCGTTGCGACATCGTCAGCGCCGAGCAGGAGATCTTCCACGGCGAGGCCGAGCTGGTGGTGGCCACCGGCGAGATGGGCGAGCTCGGCATCGCGCCCAAGCACGCGCCGCTGATCACCCGTCTCAAGCCGGGCAAGGTCGTGGTGACGCTGCCGGGCGGCGAGCGGCTCGATTTCGCCATCTCCGGCGGCATCCTCGAGGTCCAGCCGACCGTGGTGACGGTGCTCGCCGACACCGCGATCCGCGCCCAGGACATCGACGAGGCGGCGGTGCGCGCGGCGAAGGAGGAGGCCGAGCGCATCCTCGCCAAGAAGGACCCGAAGATGAGCACGGAAGAGGCGCAGGCGCAGCTGGCGATGAGCCTGGCGCAGCTGCAGGCGCTGGAGCGCCTGCGCCGCGACATGAAGCACTGAGGCCGGCAACCGGCATCGGCCGCGGGAAGGTCCGCGGCGGCGAAAGGCGACGGCGACCCCGTCGCCTTTTTCGTCGCCGCGCCCCGGAGGCGCCGTCCTAGCGCCGGTAGACCCAGTGCCGCGACAGCAGGAAGCCGGCCGCGCTGAGCCCCAGGTCCACCGCGGGTTTCGCGAACCAGGCCCATTTCAGCCCGACCGCGCGTTCCACACCGGTGAGCGCCCAGGTACTGACCGCGGTCGTGGCCAGCCACAGCAGCACGAACCGCGCGAGCTGGCGCCGGCCCACGGCGGTGCCTTCGCCGGCGAACGTGAAGCGGCCGTTGAGCCAGAAGCCGAGCAGCGCGCCGCCGATCCGGCCTGCGACATTGGCCGGCTCCACCGCCAGCCCGAGCCCGCTCAGGGCGACGAACGTCGCCCAGTCCACCAACAGTTGCAGCAGGCCGATCGCGAAATAGCTGCCGCCCTGGCGCAGCAGCGGGATCTGGATCAGACGCTTGATCATCCGTGCATTCTAGTGCGTCGGCATCCGCACGGGCCGCTAGAATCCGCGGACCACAACGGCGAGAGGGCGGATGGGCAATACACGGCAGTTCCTCGCACGGGCCGCGGACGCGGCCTTGTCCCGGCCGCGGCGGTTGCTGGTCGGGTTGTGGCTGCTGCTGTGCGGCCCCTGGCTGCTGGGTGCGCGCGTGCTGCCCTACGACGCCGCGCAGGAGTTCTATCCGGCGGTGGCCTATACCGTGCAGCAACTGCAGCGGTTGCAGGGGCCATGGTGGAACCCGCTGCTGTTCGGTGGCTATCCGCATTTCGCCGATCCGCAGGGCATGACCTTCCAGCCGACGGTCATCCTGCCGATGCTGCTTTCGCCGTTGCCTTCGATGACGTGGTTCAGCGCGGTGGTGGTGCTCCACGTGCTGGTCGCTGGGCTCGGGGCGACGGCCCTGGCGCGCGATTATCGGTTGGCGGCCGCGCCGCAACTGGTGTTCGCCCTGACGCTGATGTTCGGCGCGGTGGCGGCGTCGCGGGTCCAGCATGTACCGATGATCGTCAGCTATGCGTTCCTGCCGTGGTTGTGGTGGGCGCTGCGGCGACTGTCACAGCGCCCCGGCGTGTGGACGGCATGCGGGGTCGGCGTGTTCGGCGGGCTGTGCGCGTTGCAGATGACGCAAGTGACGTACCTGATCGGCCTGTTCGCGGTCGTCTACGGGGTCGGGCTCATCGCCGGGTCGCCGCAACGTGGCCGCTATCTTGCCTTCGCCGCGTCCGCCGCCGCGTTGGCGCTGTTGATCTGCCTGCCGCAGTGGCTGTCGACCTTCGCCTACTTGCCGTTCACCAATCGCGCACAGCTGCCGCTGGAGGCCGCCACCTCCGGCAGCCTGTCGCACGCCGCGCTCGGTACGTTGCTGGGCGCGGATTTCCTGTGGAACAACGGCGAATATCTCGGCCCGGGCGATCTGTCGCAGGACTACCTCTATCTGGGGGCCGTGCCACTGGCGGCTTGGACACTGTGGGGGCGCTCGCTGCCGGCAGCGCACCGGCGTCTCGCGCGAGGTTTGACGGCTGTGGCGGCGTTGACGCTGGTGTATGCGCTCGGCACGCATGCTCCGATCTACGGCCTCTTGTATCGCGTGCTCCCCGGCCTAGACCTGTTCCGCCGGCCGGCCGATGCGTTGTTCCTGTTCGTTCCGGCCGCGGCCTTGCTCGCGGCACTGTCGCTGGACGCGCGCCTGAAGGGGGCGCCCCTGCGCCCGAACTGGCCTGCCTGGATCGTGCTTGCCCTGCTGGTGGCCTACAGCTTGTGGCACGCGTTTGCCGTGATGAGGCATCCGGCTGCGACTGCGGCCCTGTGGATCAGCGCGATCATCGCCGCCGCCACCGTATGGCTGCTGCGGCGGGGCGCGAATACCGCCCCGGTCGCGCTGCTGGCCGTAATCGCGCTGGTGAGCGTGGACCTGTCGGCGCACAACGTACGCGCTCGCTACTACGGTGGACGCGGCGAGATGCGAAAGCTCTACCGTGGCGCATCGTGGCCCGACGATCCGGCATCGGCGGCCGCGCCCGCGCTCACGCGGCTTCGCGACATCCTGGGAGGCGAAGTGGCGCCGCTTCGGGCCGAAGTGTATGGGCTCGATCCACTGATCAACGGCGCTACAGTGCGGGGCATGGCCTTATCCAACGGCTACAACCCGTTGCTGTACGCCCCGTACGCGCAGATCTACGGGGTGGGGACGCATCCGATGCAGCGGATGGACGAGCGCCGTTTCACGCCGTGGGCGCCGGACTATGCCGCAGCGGCCTTCGACTTGCTCGGCTTGCGCGCGATCGCCTCGCGCGAACCGGCCGAAGGTACCGTGGCTGCCGCAGGCGCGCATTGGAGGCTGCGCGATACGGTGTTGCCGCGTGTCCTCAACCCGACGAGGGTAGCCCTGCACGCGCAGCCTATGCCGCCTCCGGGAGAGTATGGTCGTACCGATTTCCGGCAGCAGCTTTGGTTGCCAGCGCCGTTCCCTGCGGTCGACTGCGCCGCCGAGGCAGCCGGGATCGCGAGCATCGAACGGGTGACGTACAGTGCGAACCTCGTGGAAATCGACTATCGCGCCGACCGTCCGGCATGGATCGTATTCAACGAGATCGTCGCGCCCGGCTGGATGGCCCAGGTCGACGGGCGTGAAGTGCCGCTGCTGCGAGCCAATGCCCTGTTCCGTGGTGCCTGTGTTCCCGGCGGGTCGCACCGGCTGGCGTTCCGCTTCAGTCCCATGCGCATGATCCGGTCGCGTTGGACGCGCGACGCCGCCCATTCCATGTTTTCTTCTTCCGGAAGCCCGCCATGACCGCGCCACTCCACGTCATCATCCTCGCCGCCGGCGAAGGCAAGCGGATGAAGTCCGCGATCCCCAAGGTCCTGCAGAAGGTGGCCGGGCGGCCGATGCTGGCGCACGTGATCGACACCGCGCGCGCGTTGCGGCCGCAGGGCATCCACGTGGTCCACGGCCACGGCGGCGAGCAGGTGCGCGAGGCGTTCGCGGACCAGCCCGACTTGGCCTGGGTCGAGCAGGCGCAGCGCCTGGGCACCGGCCACGCGGTGCAGCAGGCGATGCCGCAGGTGCCGCAGGACGCGCGCGTGCTGATCCTGTACGGCGACGTGCCGCTGACCGAGGCCGAGACGCTGCAGCGCCTGCTCGCCGCGCCCGGCCGGATCGCGGTGCTGGTGGCCGACCTCGAGGATCCCACCGGCTACGGGCGCATCGTCCGCGACGCGGAAGGGCGGGTCGCGCGCGTGGTCGAGCACAAGGACGCGGACGACGAGCAGCGGGCGATCCGCACCGTCAACACCGGCATCCTGGTCGCCGACGGCGAGCCGCTGCGGCGCTGGCTGCAGCACTTGGGCAACGACAACGCCCAGGGCGAGTACTACCTGACCGACGTGTTCGCCGCGGCCGCGGCCGAGTACGCCGCGGCCGAGCTGGTGCACGTCGGCGACCCGCTCGAGGTCGAGGGCGCGAACGATCCCTGGCAGCTGGCGCAGCTGGAGCGCGCCTACCAGCGCCGCGCCGCGCGCGCGCTGTGCCTGCGGGGCGCGCGCCTGGCGGACCCGGCGCGCTACGACCAGCGCGGCACGGTGGAGGTGGGGCGCGACGTCGAGATCGACGCCGACGTGATCCTGGAAGGCCGGGTGGAGCTCGGCGACGGAGTGCGCATCGGCCCGTTCTGCCGGCTCAAGGACGTGCGCCTGGGCGCCGGCACCGAGGTGCGCGCGCATTGCGACCTCGAGGGCGTGGTGGTCGAGGGCGCCGCTCAGATCGGCCCGTACGCGCGCCTGCGCCCGGGCACCGTGCTCGCCGACGGCGTGCACGTCGGCAACTTCGTCGAGACCAAGAACGCGCGCCTGGGCCGCGGCAGCAAGGCCAACCACCTGACCTATCTGGGCGACGCGCTGATCGGCGGCGGCGTCAACGTCGGCGCGGGCACCATCACCTGCAACTACGACGGCGTGAACAAGTCCACCACCACGATCGGCGACGGCGCCTTCATCGGTTCCAACTCGTCGCTGGTGGCGCCGGTGACGATCGGCGCGAACGCCACCGTCGGCGCCGGCTCGGTGGTCACCAAGGATGCGCCGGCCGACAAGCTGACCGTCGCCCGCGGCCGCCAGGTCACGGTCGAGGGTTGGCAACGCCCGAAGAAGAAGTGAGCCGGGCGTACGCGCTCCGTCCGGGCCGGGCGGACGAGGCGGCGGCGCTGATCGGCATCGAGCGGCGCGCCTGCGAGCTGCTGCGCGGCCACGAAGCCCATGCCGCGTTTTCCCGGCACACGCTGGCGCCGGAGGACCACGCCGAGGCCGCCGCGCACGGCCGCCTGTGGGTGGCCGATTGCGCCGGGCGCGCGCTGGGCTACGCGTTGTACGCGCCGCTCGACGGCGCCGCCCACCTGGCGCAGATGGACGTGGACCCCGGGTACGGCCGCCGCGGCATCGGCCGCGCGCTGCTGGAGCAGGTCTGCGTCCGCGCCGCCGAGGAAGGCTTCGATCGCATCACCCTGATCACCCTGCGCGACGTGCCGTGGAACGCGCCCTTCTACGCGCGCGCCGGCTTCGCGCCGCTGGCGCCGGGCGAATGCACGCCGGGACTGCGCGCGGCGTTCGAGCAGGAGCGGCGCCTGGGATTCCCGATGCACCTGCGCGTGGCGATGCAGCGCCCGCTGGGACGGCCGGTCAGGCCGGCAGGTTGAGGCTGACGCACAGCCCGCCCTGGTCGCGGTTGGCCAGGGCGATGCGGCCGCCGTGCGCCTCGGCGATCTCGCGCGCGAGCGCCAGGCCCAGGCCGGTGCCGCTGCGCTTGGTCGAATAGAACGGCACCAGCGCGTTCTGCAGCACCGCCTCGCTCATGCCGCTGCCGCGGTCGAGCACGTCGATCCGCCACCATTCCCCCGCGCGGCGCACGCGCAGCTTGACTTCCGTCTCCGGCGAGCCGGATTCGTGCGCGTTCTTGAGCAGGTTCAGCAGCGCCTGCTCGAACTGCGCCGGATCCACGCGCAGCGGCGCGTCCGGAAGCGGGCCGTCGACGGCGAACGGGATCTGGCTGCGCAGACGCGCGGCGAACGACGCCCACTGGATCGGCTCGGCGCGCGGCGTCGGCAGCTTGGCGAAGCGCGCGTAGCCGCGGATGAAGCCTTCCAGGTGGCGGGCGCGTTCTTCGATCGTGGCGAAAATGGTGTCGAGCCGGTCGTGTTGGCCGCGCCGCAGCAGCTTGGCGCCGGAATGCGCCAGCGAGGCGATCGGCGCCAGCGAGTTGTTGAGCTCGTGGCTGATCACCCGGATCACCTTCTTCCAGGTCTGCACCTCCTGGCGGCGCAGCTCGGTGGTCAGCTCGCGCAGCAGGGCCAGCTCGTGGCGCCGGCCGTTGAGGCGGAAGCTGCGCCGGGCGAGGTGGTAGATCGCCTCGTGGTCCTCGCTCTCGACGCTGAACATGCCGTCGCCGCCTCGGGCGAACGCCTCTTGCACCTGCGCCGGCGCCTGCGCGAGGAGGTCGTCGAGGCGACGGCCCTCGAGCCGGCGGCCGTCGCCGAGCATCTTGCGCGCGGCGAGGTTGGCCAGCACCACGTGCCCGCTGGCGTCGGTGAGCAGCATCGCCACCGGCGTGTTCTGCACCAGCGTGTCGAGCAGCAGCTCGCGCTGGACCAGCGCCTGGCGCTGCTCGCGCAGGGCCTCGCCGAGCCGGTTGTGGCTGGCCACCAGTTCGGCCAGTTCGTCCGAGCCGCGCCAGGACAGGCCGAAGCTGAAGTCGCCGTCGCGGTAGCTCGCCACGGTGCCGGCGAGGGCGCGGAACAGCGAGCGCATCGGCGCGAACAGGCGCCGCACGTGGTAGACCAGCAGCGGCGCGAGCAGCGCGAGCGCCGCGGCGAACGCGCCCGCCGGCGCCAGCCAGCGCGACAGCCACAGCGCCAGCGCCGCGGCCGCCGCCAGGTAGGCGAGCGCGACCGCGCTGAAGGTGAAGCTCATCGGCAGCCGCCGCAGCCAGCGCATGGTCGGCCTCAGTCGCGGCGGATGCCGAGCCGTTCCAGGCGCCGGTACAGCGCCTGGCGCGACAGGCCCAGCTCGCTCGCGGCCTGCGCCAGGACGCCGCCGCTGCGTTCCAGCGCGGCCTCGATCGCGGCGCGGTCCGGCTCGTCGCGGCCGGCGCCGTCGAGCGCATCCGGCGCGGCGGCCGTGCGCGCATCCGGCAGCCCGAGGTCGGCGGCGCCGAGCGTGTCGCTGGCGGCGAGCAGCGCCGCGCGCTGCAGCGTGTTGCGCAGTTCGCGCACGTTGCCCGGCCAGGCGTGCGCGAGCAGGGCGCGCTCGGCGTCCTCGCCCAGGCGCTTGCCGGCGGCGAGGAAGTGCCGCGCCAGCGGCAGCACGTCGTCGCGGCGTTGCGCCAGCGGCGGCACGTCGATCTGGATCGTGTTGAGGCGGTAGTACAGGTCCTCGCGGAAGCGGCCGTCGCGGATCATCGCCGGCAGGTCGGCGTTGGTCGCGCTGATCACCCGCACCTTGACCTGGCGCTCGCGGTTGGAGCCCAGCCGTTGGAAGCGGCCGGTCTCGAGCACGCGCAGCAGCTTCATCTGCCCGTTGGGCGGCAGGTTGCCGATCTCGTCGAGGAACAGGGTGCCGCCGTCGGCGGCCTCGAACTTGCCCTCGCGCGCGCGGTTGGCGCCGGTGTAGGCGCCGGCCTCGGCGCCGAACAGTTCGGCCTCGATCAGTTCGCTGGGCAGCGCGCCGCAGTTGAGGGTGACGAAGGGGCCGTCCTTGACCGCCGAGTTGGCCTGCACGATCTCGGCGATCTTCTCCTTGCCGGCGCCGTTGGGCCCGCAGACCAGCACCGGCACGTCGGCGCGCGCGACCCGGCCGGCGAGCTCGACCACCCGCGCCATCGCCTCCGAGGCGAACACCAGCCCGCGCAGGTCGTAGCGCGCGGCCAGCTCGCGCTGCACGCGCCGGCGCTGCCCGTGCAGGCGCGAGAGCTCGCGCGCGCTTTCGGACAGCTCCAGCAGGTTCTCGACCGCCGCCAGCAGCTTCTGGTCGTCCCAGGGCTTGGCCAGGTAGTCGGCGGCGCCGGCCTTGGCCAGTTCCACGGCCATGTCGAGGTGGGTCCAGGCGGTGAGCAGGATGACCGGCAGGTCGGGATGGCGCTGGCGGATCGCGCGGAACAGCTGCACGCCTTCTTCGCCGGACGTCGTGTCGGCGCTGAAGTTCATGTCCTGCACCACCAGGCCGATGTCCTCGCGCTGGAGCAGGCGCAGGCCCTCGTCGGGCGTATGGGCGACCAGGGTGCGGATCTCGCGCAGGCCGAACAGCACGTCCAGCGCGGTTCCCACGGCGGGGTTGTCGTCGATCACCAGAACGGTGCGCATGCGGGCGATGAGGGTTGGGGCGCCGGGGCGCGAAGGGCGAGTATAGGGGCGTGCCGCGGTGCGCCGGTGCGATCCGGCGTTCGGCGTGGATGCGGCGGATCGGCGGGGACGATGCCCGCTCGATCCGGCCCGGCGGCCGGCCGCCGGGCGCTGGTTGGACGGCGCTACACCGAGCGCGTCGCCACCGCCGGCGGCACCGCGGCGGCGCGGCGCGCGGGCCCGTAGACCGCGAACTGGCCGAGCAGCCACAGCGCCACCGCGCCGATCGGCAAGTACAGCGCCGGCAGGCGCGGCAGCTCGTAGCGGCCCATCAGCATCTGGTTGATGCCGTAGGCGAGCAGCATGCCCAGCACGATGCCGAGCGTGGCGAGCAGGAAGTTCTCCATCTGGAAATAGCGCAGGATCTGCCCCCGCGTCGCGCCCAGCGCGCGGCGGATGCCGATCTGCTTGGTGCGCTGCTGCACCCAGAAGCTGGCCAGGCCGACGATGCCAAGCGCGGTGACCACCAGCAGGGCCACGCACACCGCGCTGAGCAGCCACACCATCGACTCGTCCTGGCGGAAATATTCCCCGCGCACTTCCGTGAACGGCTTGGAGTCCTCCAGGGCGACGATCCGGGTGGGCCTGGCGTGCTCGAAGTAGGCCAGCGCGGCCTTGAGGACCTCGTCGCGGCGCGCCGGGTCGGTGCGCAGGAGGTAGTTGCCGCCCTCCTGGTAGGAGGGGCGCACGGGCAGGATCATCGAGTAGCCGGCCTGGGCCGGCCCGCCCCACTTGCTCGGACGCGCCAGCCGCTCGACGATGCCGACGATGCGGACCGGTTGCTCCTCGCCCCAGGCATAGACCTGCTTGCCGACGGCGTTTTCGCCCGGGAACAGGCGTTCGGCCGCCTCGCGCGTGACCAGCATGGCGGGGACGCGCGGCGGCGTCGGCCCGGGATTGTCGAACTCGGCGTAATCGACATACTCGTCGGAGTTGAACCACCGCCCGGCCACCAGGCGCAGGCCGAACGTGCGCAGCATCTGCTCCTCGGCCATGTACACCGCTGCGCTCAGCGTCGGGCGCGCCTGCTCGCGTTCGAGCGTGATCGACGAATTCCAGCCGCTGTTGCCGAACGGGATCTGGTTGGCCAGGGTCGCGGCCTTGACGCCCGGGATGGCGCGCAGCGCGGCGAGGTCCTCGCGGGTCACGACATGGGCGTTGTCGCTGGCGGCCATGCCGGACACCTGCACGCGCACCAGCTCGTCCTCGGCGATGCCGCTTGGGGTGCGCATGTTGTCGATGCGCCCCGAGATCAGGAACACCGCATTGCAGATGATCGCGCAGCTCAGCGCGATCTCGAGCACGATCAGCGCCGCCGCGGTCTTGTGCCGGCGCAGGGTGGACAGAATCGGACGGATATCCATGGTGGGCCTCACTGGCTCTTGAGCTGGATGGCGGGCGCGATCTGGCAGGCGCGCCACGCCGGCAGCAGGCCGGCGAGCAGGCTGGCGCCGATCGCGACGACGAAGGTGGTGAGCAGCATGCTGGCATCGAGCCGCGCCAGTTCGGCGTAGCTGACCGGTTGCTGGCGCACCGCCCACAGGCCCAGCAACGCCAGGAGCAGGCCGAACACGCCGCCGACCAGGCCCACGGTCCCGGCCTCGACCAGGCACTGGGCGAAGATCGCGCCGCGCGAGGCCCCGAGCGCGCGGCGCACGCCGATCTCGCCCGCCCGACGCAGGAACTTGGCCAGCAGCAGCCCCACGGTGTTGAGCAGGCAGACGGCCAGGAAGCCCAGCGCCAGCCACAGCTGCAGGCGCACGTCGCTGGGCAGCACGTTGCGGTCGTCGAGCCAGCCCACCACGTCGTCGAGCCGGACGTTGGCCGGGCGCTGGAAGCGGCCGGCCGCGCGCTGCTGGTTGGAGTAGTTGACCAGGTAGCGCCGGTACTCTTCCGCCTGGGCCGGCGACTCCAGTTCGACCCAGTACTGGATCCACGCGCACGGCGCGTTCAAGCCGGTGGAACCCTCCTCGTCCTGGCGCGAGTCCCCCCAGCAGGTCATGTCGCCGCTGGTGGGGAACTTCGCGTCGCGCGAGGTCGAGAACGGCACGAACACTTGCTCGCTTTCGCCGTAGTGGGACAGGGTGACGTCGTAGAAGCGCGGCACCGGCCGCCACGGGGCGAGCACGCCGACGATGCGGAACTCGGTCTGGTGGATGCGCAGGGTCTTGCCGACGCTGTCCGCTCCGCCGAACAGCCGGTCGTTGAGCGACTTGCCGATCACCACCACGCGCGAGCGCGCTTTGTCGTCGGCCTCGTTCCAGGGGCCGCCGTAGGCGAACGGCACGTCGAACATCGGGAAGAAATCGGCGCTGGTGTAGCGCGCCTGCACCGAGAACGGCGTCAGGTCCGGTCGCGCCGGCTCGATCGCGACGTCGCCGCCGGTCATCATCGCCTGCCGCTTGCCGCGCTTGTCGCGCAGCAGGGCCTCGGCGTCGTAACGGGTCATCTGCTGCGAGGGCTTGTCGCCCGGGGTGTAGTCCTCCGCGCCGCGGGGGTCGATGCGCGGGTAGAACAGGCGGTCGCTCTTGCCCGGGATGGGGTCGCCGGAGAGCACATGGAACACGGTCAGCGTGGTCATGCAGGCGCCGATGCCGAGCGCGATCGCGAGCACCATCAGCGCGGTGAGCACGCGATTGCGGCGGAAGCTGCGCAGCGCCAGGTCGAAGTAGTAGGCGAACATGGCGGCGGCCTCAGGCGATCGGATCGGGCGCGGCCTCGGCGAGGGCGCGGGCGCGGATCAGGCTCGGTTCGACCGACAGGTCGGTGGCCATGCCGTCGACGATGTGCACGTTGCGTTGCGCGCGCGCGGCCAGCTCCGGGTCGTGGGTGACCATCACGATGGTGGTGCCCGCAGCGTTGATCTCCTCCAGCAATTCCATCACGCCGCGCGCCATCTGCGAGTCGAGGTTGCCGGTGGGCTCGTCGGCGAGCAGCAGGCGCGGGCTGCCGGCCAGCGCGCGCGCGATCGCCGCGCGCTGCTGCTGGCCGCCGGACAGCTCGGTCGGGTAGTGCTTCATGCGCGACCCCAGGCCCACCCGGGTCAGCGCTTCCTCGATCCGCTGCCGGCGCTCCGACGCGGGCATGCCGCGGTAGCGCAGCGGCACGTCGACGTTGTCGAACAGGTTGAGGTCGGGGATCAGGTTGAAGCCCTGGAAGATGAAGCCGATCTTGCGGTTGCGCAGGCGCGAGCGGGCGTCGTCGGGCAGGTGCCGCACGTCCTCGCCGTCGAGCTTGTAGACCCCGCTGGTGAAGGTCTCCAGCAGGCCGGCGATGTTGAGGAAGGTGGTCTTGCCGGAGCCGGACGGGCCGGTGACGGCGACGAACTCGCCTTCGCGGACGTGCAGGTCGAGCGAGCGCAGGGCATGGGTCTCGACCAGCTCGGTGCGGTAGACCTTGGAGACGGCTTGCATGAGCAGCATGGCGGGCCTTTTCGAGGTTGTCGGTTGTCGGTTGCGATTGGCCGGTAAGCGGCCGCGTCCCCGCGAAGGCGGGCGTCCGGGGCCTGTTCGCTTTCCGGAGAGAGAGTGGGAAGCCGGCCCGTGGACGCCCGCTTTCGCGGGAACGACGGATGCGGCGCGGTCAGCGGATGCGGACGAAGTCCGGCAGCTCGCCGCGGCGCAGGTAACCCTGGCGCAGGCCGCGCCGCGGCGCCGGCGCGGCGGCATTGGCCGCGTCCGGCAGCGCCGCGTCGAACCGGACTATCTCGTGCAGCCGCAGCGGCACGGCGTCGGCCAGGTCCTGCGCGCTCCAGTGCAGGTCGAACGGGAAGGCGTGGGCGTGATTGACGGAAACGTTCATGATCATTCTCCCGAGATGCGGACGCGTTCGGCGTCGTTGAATTGGTCGCTGCCGGAGACCACGATGCGGTCGCCGGGGGAAACGCCGTCGAGGATCTCGACCGCGTCGAGGCTGGCGGCGCCGGCGCGGATCGGCCTCTTGACCGCGCTGGAGCCGTCCACCACGTAGGCGTAGCGCCCGCCGCCCTGTTCGAGGAAGGGGCCGCGCTCCACCATCAGCACGTCGCGGCGCGTGTCGAGCACGATGCGCGCGGACAGGCGCTGGTTCTGGCGCAGGCCGGGCGGCTGCGGGCCGACGAAGCGCAGGCGGCTGGTCACCTCGCCGTTCACCACCTCCGGCGACACCGCCGACACCTGCGCCGGGTAGGGCGTGCCCGCGCCGCTGGTGATCTGCGCCGGCATGCCGATGCCGAGGTCGCGGGCGAAGCTCTCCGGCACCTTGATCTCGACCTCGAACTCGGTGAGGTCGACCACGCTCAGCACCGGCGCGTTGGCGGCGACGTTGGCGCGCTGCGCCACCAGCACCTGGCCCACCTGGCCGTCGAACGGCGCGCGCAGGTTCAGCGCGTCGACCTGGCGGCGCAATTCGGCGACGACCGCGCGCTGGCGATCGGCGAGCAGGCGCTTGTTGCGCGTGTCCAGGCCGGCGCCCCGGGTCTGCAGGCCGGCGTCCTTGCGCGCGTGCGCCAAGCCGATCTCGGCCTTCTTCAGCTCGTCCTGGGCCTTGGCGACGTCGACCGAGGCGACCGCACCGCCGTCGAACCCGCGCTGGTAGCGCTCCAGGTCGCGCTGCGCGGCCATGCGCTCGATCTCGGCTTGGTCCAGGGCCTTGCGCGCGTTGGCGCGGGCGAGTTGCGCGTCGAGCTCGGCGCGGCTGGCCTCGGCTTCCAGGCTGGCCAGGGTGGCCTCCTCCTGCGCCAGCTTGCTGCGCAGCTCCGGGCTGTCGAGCTCGGCCAGCACCTGGCCGCGCTTCACCGCGTCGCCGGCGACCACCTTCAGGGTGACCGTGCCGGCGGAGATCGCGTACAGGGTCGGGCTGTTGGCGGCGATCACCTTGCCGTCGGCGACGATGTCGCGGGTCAGGTCGCCGCGCTTGACCTCGGCGATGCGCAGGCGCGCGGCGTCGTAGGAGCGCCCGCCTGCGGCCCAGCCGGAGACCAGCCAAGCGCCGCCGGCGAGCAGCACGGCCGCGGCCGCGGCGGCCGGCAGCCAGCGCAGGCGGCGCCGCAGCGGCGCGGCGGGGGCGGCGACCGGGCGGTCCTGGGCGGAGGTGTCGCGAATGCTCATGCGGATCGAAGGAAAGAAGGGCGGACGCCCTCTTCCTTGCACGAGCCGTGCCAACCGTAACTCATTGAAACAGAAGAAAAGTTCGTCCGGGTGTACGGCGTCCGCCGGACGCGCGGCCGTCCGCGCGGACGCGCCGCACACGCGCGCCGACTACACTGTGCGGCCTGCCCCGAAGGAGTGCTGCGAGCAATGTGCGGAATCGTTGGCGCGATCGCCGATCGCGATGTGGTGCCGGTCCTGATCGAGGGACTCAAGCGTCTGGAATACCGCGGCTACGATTCGGCCGGCATCGCCGTGCTGGACGGCGACGACGTGCGCCGGGTGCGCCGCACCGGGCGCGTGGCCGAGATGGAGGCCGCGGCGCAGGCGCAGGGCTTCCAGGCCCGCATCGGCATCGGCCACACCCGCTGGGCCACCCACGGCGGCGTCACCGAGGCCAACGCCCACCCGCACATCAGCTACGGCGAGCTGGCGCTGGTCCACAACGGCATCATCGAGAACCACGACGAGCAGCGCGCGCGCCTGCAGCAGCTCGGCTACGCGTTCGAGTCGCAGACCGACACCGAGGTCATCGCCCACCTGATCCACCACTACCAGGCGCAGGGCATGGACCTGCTCGTCGCGGTGCAGACCGCGGTGCGCGAGCTGACCGGCGCCTACGCCATCGCCGTGGTCAGCAAGCGCGAGCCCGGCCGGGTGATCGCCGCGCGCATGGGCTGCCCGCTGCTGGTCGGCCTGGGCGAGGGCGAGAACTTCGTCGCCAGCGACGTGTCGGCGATCGTCCAGGCCACGCGCCGGGTGATCTTCCTCGAGGAAGGCGACACCGCCGAGGTCGGCCGCGACGGCGTGCGCGTGTTCGACGCGCTGGGCGCGCAGGTCGAGCGCGAGGTGCACCTGTCGGACGTGTCGCTGTCCTCGCTCGAGCTCGGTCCCTACCGGCACTTCATGCAGAAGGAGATCCACGAGCAGCCGCGCGCGATCGCCGACACCATCGAGGCGGTGATGGACAACAGCGCCTTCGCGCCGGCGCTGTTCGGCGCCGCAGCCGAGGCGCTGCTGCGCGACATCGAGGGCGTGCAGATCCTCGCCTGCGGCACCAGCTACTACGCCGGCCTGACCGCGCGCTACTGGATCGAGGCGATCGCCGGCCTGCCGTGCACGGTCGAGATCGCCAGCGAGTACCGCTACCGCAAGGCGGTGGCGAACCCGAGGCACCTGGTGGTGACGATCTCGCAGTCGGGCGAAACGCTCGACACGATGGAAGCGCTGAAGTACGCCAAGTCCCTCGGCCACGAGCGCACGCTGTCGATCTGCAACGTGCCCGAAAGCGCGATCCCGCGCGCCAGCCGCCTGGT
Organism: Vulcaniibacterium tengchongense; assembly: GCF_003814555.1. Taxonomy (GTDB): domain Bacteria; phylum Pseudomonadota; class Gammaproteobacteria; order Xanthomonadales; family Xanthomonadaceae; genus Vulcaniibacterium; species Vulcaniibacterium tengchongense. Next base: position 110,828 of record NZ_RKQN01000004.1, on the reverse strand, counting down.
CTACTACACCCGCGCCGGCGCCGAGATCGGCGTGGCCTCGACCAAGGCCTTCACCACCCAGCTGGTCGCGCTGTTCACCCTGGCCGCCACCGTCGCCAAGCTGCAGGGCCGGCTGACGCCGGGGCAGGAGAGCGAGTACCTGGACGCGCTGCGCCATCTGCCCGGCAGCGTGCAGCACGCGCTGAACCTGGAGCCGCAGATCGTCGCCTGGGCCGAGCGCTTCGCGCCGAAGCAGCACGCGCTGTTCCTCGGCCGCGGCGTGCACTACCCGATCGCGCTGGAAGGCGCGCTCAAGCTCAAGGAAATCTCCTACATCCACGCCGAGGCCTACCCGGCCGGCGAGCTCAAGCACGGGCCGCTGGCGCTGGTCGACGCGGCGATGCCGGTGGTGGTGATCGCGCCGAACGACAGCCTGCTGGAGAAGGTGAAGTCGAACATGCAGGAGGTGCGCGCGCGCGGCGGCGAGCTGTTCGTGTTCACCGACGAGGACAGCCAGTTCGGCCCGTCCGAGGGCGTGCACGTGATCCGCGCGCCGCGCCATGTCGGCGTGCTCTCGCCGGTGGTGCACGCGATCCCGGTGCAGTTGCTGGCCTACCACGCCGCGCTCGCCCGCGGCACCGACGTCGACAAGCCGCGCAACCTGGCCAAGTCGGTCACGGTGGAGTAAGGCCGGCCACGGCCACCCCGGCGCCGGCATCGCACTTTCGCCGCCGCGCGGCGCCGCGAAGGCCACCGAGGCCCCGCAACGTTCCGCAGGCGCGCCCATCGCCCCGCGCGCGCCCGCGGGCTGCGCCGCCCGCGGAGCGCGGCCGCCGTCAGGCCGCGCGCAACGGCGCCTGGTGCGCGCGTAAGCGCATGCGGTTCGTTCAGGCCCGGGCGGGCTTGCCTGCGCGCGCCGACCACGTTCGTGAATGCTTGGCACTCGCGCATCGCGCCTGCCAACCCGATGCCCCGGTTCTGCTCTAGGCTGCGGCCAGGCATGACGTCGACAGGAGGCATGCATGGAGTGGTCCGTCAGGCAGGGGGCGCCCGCCGAACTGTGGCAGGCGCTGGTGCGGGAAGCCGCCGCGCGCGTGGGCGAACCGTTGGACGAGCCGCGCGAGAGCTACCTGGTGTTCGTGCTGCTGCGCCACCAGCGCGACGAGCAGCTGCTGGCGCGGACGCAGGCGCTGGAATGGCTGCACGCGCAGGCGCTGCCGGGCAGCGAGCGCAGCGACGCGCTGCGCGACGTCGGCGACCGCTGCCTGCTGATCGCCGGACTCTACCCGGGCCTGGCCGAGCGGCGGCGGGTCAGCGTGGACTACTTCATCGAACTCGGCCGCGGCGCCTACCTCGGCGTGGCCGAGGCCGGCCGCTCCGGCTACGCGACGCTGTTCGAGCGGCTGGCCGGCAGCTATCGCGAGCTGGTGCGCACGCTGCGCGCGGTACGCCGCGAGGCCGCCTTCGACCTGCTCGAACCGGCGTCGGCCGCACGGCACTGAGCCGCGCGCGCCGGCCGCCCGGTGGCCGCGCGGTCCGGGGCGAGACGCGCGCCGGGCATCGATGCCCGGGCGCGGCCTTCCCTTGGCGCCAGGCGCCGCCGCGGCGGTTCACTGCCCCGGCGCGTAGCGCAGGGTCAGGTACCACTCGCGTCCGGGCTGGTTGTAGAACCAGGCGGTCTCGTAGTCGCGGTCGAACACGTTCGCCACCCGCGCCTGCACGGTCAGCGCCGGGGTGAGCGCGTACTCGGCGCGCAGGTCCACGGTGCCGTAGCCGCCGAGGCGGTGCAGGTTGGCGACGTCGTCGTAGCGCGAGCCTTCGCCGGCCGCGGTCACGCCGAGGCGGAAGCGGCCGAAGGCGCGGTCCAGGTCGAATCGCGCGCCGTGCCGGGCGCGACGGGCGAGGTCGTTGCCGCGGTAGGGCCCGGAGCGGTTCTCCGTGTCCAGCCAGCTCAGCGCGCCGGCCAGGGTCCAGCCGCCCCAGCGTGCGTCCACGCCGAGCTCGGCGCCGCGCATCCGCGCGCGGTCGACGTTGTTGGGCATGCCCAGGGCCGCGTCGTAGGCGATCAGGTCCTCGACCTCGGTCTCGAACGCATCCAGGTTCACGGCGAGCGCTTCGCCCTGCCAAGCCAGGCCGAGCTCCCACGTATCCGATTCCTCCGGGCGCAGGTTCGGGTTGCTGAAGAACGGGTAGTACAGCTCGTTGAACGTCGGCGCCTTGAACGCGCTGCCGTAGCCGGCGCGCAGGCGCCAGCCTCCGCCGAAGCTCAGGCCCCAGGCGGCGCTGCCGGTGGTGTGGCCGCCGAACTGCTCGTTGTCGTCGCGGCGGACGCTGGCCTCCAGCGCGTGCGCGCCGAACCGGCCCTGGTACTGCACGAACGCGGCCTGGTTGTCGCGCTCGGTCTCGTCGTAGGCGGTGGTCGCGTCGACGCGGTCGCGCAGCCAGTCCAGGCCCACGCTCAGCAGCTGGTTCGCGGCCAGGCCGAAGTCGCCCTGCAGCGTGGCGCTGTCGCGGTCGGTGCTGAAGTAGTCGATGAAGTCGCGATCGCGGAAGTTGTCGGAAGCGTCGACGTTGCGGCCGGCGGTCAGGTGCAGGTCGACGCGCGAGGACGGGCGCCAGCGCAGCTTGCCGCCGATCACCTGCTGCACGGTCTCGGCGCGGTCGTAGAAATCGCCGTCGAACCCGTTGTCGCCCTCGTTGCGCAAGGCGTGGCCTTCCAGGCTCCAGTGCTCGTCGAAGTCGATGCCGCCGCGCAGCGACAGCGCGTCCTTTTCGTAGCCGTCGCGGTCCGGCTGCGAGCCGGGCGCGATGAAGCAGCCGGCGCCCTCGAACGTGGCCGGATCGTAGAACCCGTCGCAGGCGTTGATGCCGTCGGTGCGGGCGTGCTGGAAATCGGCGCCGAACCAGCCGCGGCCGTTGCCGCCGCCGAAGCCGACGCCGTAGCCGAGCGTGCCGTGGCTGCCGCCGTCCAGGCGCACGCGCGGGGCGAAGCCGCCGCGGTCGCGGCGGGTGAACACCTGGATCACGCCGCCGATCGCCTCGCTGCCGTACAGGCTGGCGCGCGGGCCGCGCACGATCTCGAGGCGGTCGATCGCCTCGATCGGCAGGTCCTGCAGCGCCGCCAGCCCGGAGGTCGGCGAGCCGATGCGGATGCCGTCGACCAGCACCAGCACGTGGTCCGATTCGGCGCCGCGCAGGAACAGCGTGGTCAGCTTGCCCTGGCCGCCCTGGTTCGACAGCGAGATGCCGGCGCGGCCGCGCAGCAGGTCGGGCAGCGACCGCGCCTGGCTGCGTTCGATCTGCGCGCGGTCGATCACCTCCACCGGCGTCAGCGCGTCGTCGGCGCTGATCGCGGTGCGGGTGGCGGTGACCACGACCTGGTCGAGGTCGGTGGCGTCCCGGGCGTAGACGAGCGCGGGCAGGGCGAGCGCGCAGGCGGCGGCCAGGGTCTGGATTCGCAAGGACATTCGAGTTCTCTCCCATCGCACGGTCGCGCCGTGCCGGACCAACAGGAAGTCGCGGGGAGAACGAAGAGGCCGCGCAGCCGCGGGCGCGCACGCGCCGGGGACGTCGCCGCCGCGACGCCCTCCGCATCGCAACCGATCGCGCGTCGAGGCCGGTCTCCGGACTCGCGAGGCGGAACCCGGAGGTTCCGGCGGCGACGCCTTCCCATGCCTGCGGCACAGTGGCGGAGGTCGCGCGCCCGGCTCGCTTACCGTTGCGGGGGCAGTGCCGGACTGGCCCGGAGGCGTCACCGGCTTCCCGTTTCAACCCGCCGGCGCAGGCCGGCCGGGTCACCTCGAAGCGTGCGCAGTCTACGCGATCGCGGCCGGGCGCGCCTCACCCGCGATCCGCCAGGGTGAGCCGAAGTCGCGGCGGCGCACCGCCGGGCGGAAACCCGAGCGACGTCGCGCGCGATACGGGGATGCGGATGCAACCCGGCACGTCGGCCGGGCCGCGGCCCGCGCCGGCGAACCGCCGCGGGGGCCGCTTCCCGCGGCGAGCGCGGCGCTGCGCGTGCGGCCGATCGGACGACCTTTCGCGCGGCAACGGATTCCGGACACGCGCCACGCCGGCGCGAAGCGGGGACGCCGCGAACCGGCCGGCCCGCGGCCGCCGGGGCGTGGCCGCCGCTAGTCCTCGCCGTGCGCTTCGTCGAACAGCGCCGGCATCGCCATCGGTTCGTCCGCGGCGTGGGTGGTGGTGCGCACCGGCGCGGCGGCGGGGCGGTTGCGCGGCGGCGGCAGCTGCGCGGTCGCCGCGTCGGCGGCCAGGATCAGCTCGCTGCGGCGCTCGTCCGGGATGTCCTGCCAGTGGCAATCGAGCAGCGCGCCCTCGATCGCGTACAGCAGGTTCAAGGTCGGCTTAAAGCCGGCGCGCCTGACGCGCATGAACGCTTCCACCGTGCCGACCGCGGCCAGGTCCTCGCGCGTGCGCAGCCCGACCTGGCGCAGCCAGGCGGCGGACTTGGGGCCGATGTTGCGCAGCTTTTCGGTGCTCATGGCGTCCTCCTGAGCCGAGCCCGGCGGCCGGCCCTAGCGCGCCGCGTCCGCCGTCGCGGCGGGCACGGCCAGGGATTCGACGAAGGCCTGCGCGATCGCCTCGAGCCCGCGCTGGTCGTCTTCGTCGAAGCGGTCGAAAGCGGGACTGTCGAGGTCGAACACGCCGAGCAGGGTGCCGTCCGCGGCGACCAGCGGCACCACCAGCTCGGAGTTCGACGCGGAGTCGCAGGCGATGTGGCCGGGGAAGGCGTGCACGTCGGCCACGCGCTGCGTGCGCCGGGTCGAGGCGGCGGCGCCGCACACGCCCTTGTCGAGCGGGATGCGCACGCACGCGGGCAGGCCCTGGAACGGACCGACCACCAGCTCGCGGCCGTCGTAAAAATAGAACCCGGCCCAGTTCAGCCCGGGCAGGGCGTGGTAGACCAGCGCGGCCAGGTTGGCGGCGTTGGCGACGCGGTCGCGCTCGCCGTGCAGCAGCGCGCGCGCCTGCGCGAGCAGTTGCGCGTACTGCTCGGGCTTGCTGCCGGTCAGGGGGGCGGCGGAGAAGCTCATCGCGGCAGTGTAGCGCGGCCGCGGCTGCTACGATGAATCCATGGAGCCCACAGCGCGTCCTGCCGGCGTCTACGTCACCGGCACCGACACCGGCATCGGCAAGACCGTCGCGTCGACGGCGCTGCTGCACGCGCTGCGCGCGCGCGGCCTGCGCGCGGCCGGGATGAAGCCGGTGGCGAGCGGCTGCGAGCGCGTGGATGGCGCCTGGCGCAACGAGGACGCGTTGGCGCTGCAGGCGGCCAGCGATCCGCGGCCGGCCTACGCGGACGCCAATCCGTTCGCGTTGCCGGACGCGACCGCGCCGGAGATCGCCGCGCGCCGCGCCGGCGTCGCCGTCGACCTGGCCCCGATCGCCGCCGCGTACGGACGGATCGCCGCGCAGGCCGACGTCGTGGTGGTCGAGGGCGTCGGCGGCTGGGCCGCGCCGCTGAGCGCGCGCCTGGACCAGATCGACGTGGTGCGCCTGCTCGGCCTGCCGGTGCTGCTGGTGGTCGGCAACCGCCTGGGCTGCATCAACCATGCGCGGCTGAGCGCGGCGGCGGTCGCCGCCGCCGGCGCGCGCCTGCTCGGCTGGATCGGCAACGACGTCGATCCGCAGTTGCGCGAACGCGACGAATATTTCGCCCTGCTCGGGCCGCGCCTGCCGGCGCCGTGCCTCGGGCGCCTGCCATACCGCGCCGCGCCGGATCCGCGTGCGGACGCTGCGGCGCTGGACCTGGCGCCGCTGCTCGAAGGCCTGCGTCAACCGCGCGCCGCGGGGCAGCGTTAAGCTCGGCCCGTCCGCCTGCGGGCGTCGCTGGCGGCAAGCCGTCCCCACCGCGCCGGGTGCGCCGCTCGTCCGCGCACCGCCGCCGGCGTGACTTCTGGGGGGTTGGCCCGGGCTCCGCCAATTGCCATACTGTCGGGTACAAGAATTAAACGATCCTCCCGTCTCCTTTCTTCGCGTTCGAACCGCACGGGCCGGATGGCCCGTCACGACTTCATCGGAGTTCCCATGCTCGTGAATCCGCGCTCGCTGGCATTGACCGCCGCGTTGGCTCTTGGACTGGCCGCCTGCGGCGGCGACGAACAGGCGCAGGGGGCTCCGCCGCCGCCGGAAGTCGGCGTGGTCAAGGTGCAGCCGCAGACCGTGCCGTTGCAGAAGGACCTGGTCGGCCGCCTGGCGCCGTTCCGCAGCGCCGACGTGCGCGCGCGCGTGCCGGGCGTGCTGCAGCGCCGCGTCTACGAGGAGGGCAGCGACGTCAAGGCCGGGCAGGTGCTGTTCCTGATCGATCCGGCGCCGCTGCAGGCCGAGGTCGGCCAGGCCCAGGCCGCGCTGGCCTCGGCCCGCGCCGACTACGCCAACGCCAAGGCCAACGCCGACCGCGCCCGCCGCCTGGCGCCGACCAACTTCATCTCCCGCTCCGACCTCGACAACGCGCTGGCCGCCGAACGCAGCGCCGCGGCCGCGGTCGAGCAGGCCGAGGCGGCGCTGGCCAACGCGCGTATCAACCTCGGCTACGCCACCGTGCGTTCGCCGATCGACGGGCGCGCCGGCAAGCAGCAGGTCACCGAAGGCGCGCTGGTCGGGCAAGGCACGGCGACGCTGCTGACCACGGTCGACCAGATCGATCCGCTGTACGTGAACTTCTCGCTCAGCGTCACCGAACTGGAGCAGATCCGCCGCGCCCAGGCCGGCAGCGGCAGCGAGGGCGAGGTGCGGGTGGTCCTGCCGGACGGCACCGCGTACGCGCGCACCGGCACGCTGGACTTCTCCGGCGACGTGGTCGACCCGACCACCGGCGCGATCGCGCTGCGCGCGCGCCTGCCCAACCCAGACAAGCGGCTGTTGCCGGGCACCTACGTGACGCTGAAGGCGGTGCTCGGCGAGCAGGCCAACGCGTTCCTGGTGCCGCAGGCGGCGCTGCTGCGCGACGCCCAGGGCGCCTACGTGCTGGTGGTCGGCGCGGACGGCAAGGTCGCGCGCAAGAACGTGACCGCCGACCGCCTGCAGGGCGCCGATTGGGTCGTCACCGCCGGGCTTGCCGCGGGCGACCAGGTGATCGTGTCCGGCATCCAGCGCGCGCAGCCCGGCCAGCCGGCCAAGCCGACGCCGTGGCAGCCGCAGGCGCAGCCCGGCGCGCCGGCCCAGGGCGGCAAGCCCGCCGGCCAAGTTCCGCAGCAGCCGGCGCAGCAGGACGCGGCCAAGAAGGACTGATCCCCCACCATGTCCAGATTCTTCATCAACCACCCGGTCTTCGCCTGGGTCGTCGCGATCCTGATTTCGTTGTGCGGCGTCCTGGCCATCTTCAACCTCGGCGTGGAGTCCTACCCGAGCATCGCGCCGCCGCAGGTGACGGTGTCGGCGCAGTATCCCGGCGCCAGCGCGGAGACGGCGGAGAGCGCGGTCACCCAGGTGATCGAGCAGCAGCTGACCGGCATCGACAACCTGGTCTACTTCAGCTCCTCGTCGAGCTCCAGCGGCGGCAGCAACATCACCCTGACCTTCGAGCCGGGCACCGATCCCGACATCGCCCAGGTGCAGGTGCAGAACAAGGTCGCGCTGGCGACGCCGCGCCTGCCCAGCGAGGTCACCCAGCAGGGCGTGGTGGTGGCCAAGGCCAACGCCGGCTTCCTGATGGTGGTGGCGCTGCGCTCGGAGGACGGCTCGCTCGACCGTCATGCGCTCAGCGACATCATCGGCTCGCGCGTGCTCGACCAGATCGCGCGCGTGCCGGGCGTGGGCAGCACCCAGCAGTTCGGCGGCGAGTACGCCATGAACATCTGGCTGAACCCGGACAAGCTGCGCGGCTACGGGCTGTCGGCGACCGAGGTGCTGACCGCGGTGCGCGGCCAGAACGTGCAGTTCGCCGCCGGCAAGATCGGCGGCGACCCGGCGCCGGATGCCCAGGGCTTCACCGCCACCGTGTCCGCCGAGGGCCGCTTCAGCACGCCCGAGCAGTTCGGCGAGATCATCCTGCGCACCGACGCCAACGGCAGCACCGTGCGCCTGCGCGACGTCGCCCGCATCACCCTGGGCGCGAGCAGCTGGGGCTTCGACAGCCGCTGGAGCGGCAAGCCGGCGGCCGGCTTCGCCGTGCAGCTCGCCCCCGGCGCCAACGCGCTCGGCGTGGCCGAGGCGGTCCGCAACCGCATGGACGAGCTGCAGGCCACGTTCCCGCAAGGCGTGACCTGGTTCGCGCCGTACGACACCTCGACCTTCGTCCGCATCTCCATCGAGGAAGTGGTGAAGACGCTGTTCGAGGCGATCGTGCTCGTGTTCCTGGTGATGCTGATCTTCCTGCAGAACTTCCGGGCCACGCTGATCCCGACGCTGGTGATCCCGATCGCCCTGCTCGGCACCTTCCTCGGCCTGTACCTGCTGGGCTTCAGCATCAACCAGCTGACGCTGTTCGGCATGGTGCTGGCGATCGGCATCGTGGTGGACGACGCGATCGTGGTGATCGAGAACGTCGAACGCATCATGACCGAGGAGGGCCTGTCGCCGAAGGAGGCCACCCGCAAGTCGATGGACCAGATCAGCGGCGCCGTGGTGGCCATCACCGTGGTGCTGGCGGCGGTGTTCGTGCCGTCGGCGTTCCAGGGCGGCTCCGCCGGCGAGATCTACAAGCAGTTCGCCGTCACCATCGCGATGGCGATGGGCTTCTCGGCGTTCCTGGCGCTGGGCTTCACCCCGGCGCTGTGCGCGACCCTGCTCAAGCCCACGGCGCACCACCATCGCAACAACATCGTCTTCCGCACCTTCAACCGGGTCTACGACCGGGTCAGCGGCACCTACGTCGGCCACATCGGCCACGCGATCCGGCATGCGCCGCGCTGGATGACGGTGTTCGCGCTGCTCGCGGTGCTGTGCGGGTTCCTGTTCACGCGCATGCCCGGCAGCTTCCTGCCGGAGGAAGACCAGGGCTACGCGATCGCGCTGGTGCAGCTGCCGCCGGGCGCGACCCTGGCCCGCACCAACCGCGTGCTCGACCAGGTGCGCGAGGCGCTGGAGAAGCAGGAAGGCTACGAGGGCATGTTCCAGGTGGCCGGCTTCAGCTTCGTCGGCCAGGGCGAGAACGCCGGCATCGCGTTCATCCGACTCAAGCCCTGGGACGAGCGCGACGTCACCGCGAGCGAGTTCATCCAGCAGGCCAACATGGCGCTGTTCGGCATCCGCGACGCGCAGGTGTTCGTGATCAACCTGCCGACGGTGAGCGGCCTGGGCCAGTTCGGCGGCTTCGACATGTACCTGCAGGACCGCACCGGCCAGGGCCGCGAGGCGCTGACCCAGGCGCGCAACATCCTGCTCGGCAAGGCCAACCAGAACCCGGCGCTGACCGCGGTGCGCCCGAACGCGCTGGAAGAGGCGCCGCAGCTCAAGCTCGAGGTCGACCGCGTGCAGGCGCAGGCGATGGGGCTTTCGGTCGGCGACATCTACAACTCGATCCAGCTGATGCTGGCGCCGGTGTACGTCAACGACTACGTCGCGGGCGGCCGCGTGAAGCGCGTGACCATGCAGGCCGACGCGCCGTACCGCACCGGGCCGGAGGCGCTGTCGCGCTTCTACACGCCCAGCCCGCTGGCCGGCGCCGACGGCGACGCCGACCCGACCACCGGCTCGATGATCCCGCTGTCGAACGTGGTCAGGAGCAGCTGGGTCACCGCCTCGCCGGCGCTGACCCGCTACAACGGCTACGCCGCGATCGAGATCGTCGGCTCGCAGGCGCCGGGGCACAGCTCGGGCGAGGCGATGAACGCGATGCAGGAGATCGTCGAGCGCGACTTGCCGCCGGGCTTCGGCTACGACTGGACCGGCCAGTCCTACCAGGAAATTCTGTCCGGCAACCAGGCGCCGATGCTGATGGCGCTGTCGATCCTGGTGGTGTTCCTGTGCCTGGCCGCGTTGTACGAGAGCTGGTCGGTGCCGGTGGCGGTGCTGCTGGTGGTGCCGCTGGGCGTGCTCGGCGCGGTGCTGTTCTCGCTGCTGCGCGGGCTGCCGAACGACATCTACTTCAAGATCGGCCTGATCACGGTGATCGGCCTGGCGGCGAAGAACGCGATCCTGATCGTCGAGTTCGCGATCGAGGCGCGCCAGCACGGCAAGACCCTGCGCGACGCGACGATCGAGGCGGCCAAGCTGCGCTTCCGCCCGATCCTGATGACCTCGTTCGCGTTCATCATGGGCGTGATCCCGCTGGCGATCTCCACCGGCGCCGGCGCCAATGCCCGCCACGCGATCGGCACCGGCGTGATCGGCGGCATGGTCTTCGCCACCTTCCTCGGCCTGCTGCTGATCCCGGTGTTCTACGTCTCGGTGCGGCGCCTGCTCGGCGACAAGCTGGACGAGCCGCCCAAGCCGCAGCCGGCGGACTGACGCCTCCGTCGCATCGACGCCCACCGCACCGGTGGGCGTCTTTTTTTCGGCCGGCGCATGCGCGCACGCGGCCGACCCGCGGTGGCGCGGTGCGGTCCTTGCGCGTGCGCCGCGGCCACGCCGGGGCACGGCATCGCCTGGGATCGCGCGCGGCCGGCGCGCCGCCACTGTGCCGGCCCGTTGCGTCGGGCCCGCCCGCCCCGGATCGGGGGCATCGCGGCGGCCGTGGGAGCCTTCGGCGCAACGCGCCGCCCGGCGCGTCGGGCGGCCTGGCCGTCCGGCGGCGGCCGTCCGCGCCGGCGGCAGCGAAGATGGCCGAAAGCGCGTCGGCGGGCGGCGGATTGCGGATGCGTGCGTCCCCGGACCTCCGCAAACGGTGCCGCGGCGCGTGCGGCGCTTCGCCGGCGGCCGCCGGACGCGATCGACCGCCGCCCCGGCCGGGTTGCCAAGGCGCATGCATAAAAAAACCCGGCAGCGAACTGCCGGGTTCCAACCGTCCGGGAGGGATGGACGGGAGAGCGGGTTACCTGGCGGCGTTGGCCGCCTTGCCGGCGGCCTTGGCGGCCTGGCCGTTCTTGGCGAAGGACTCGAACTGGGCCTTGGCCAGTTCGGCGATCGCTTCCTGGGTCTTGAGGCTGCGGCCGAGCACTTCCTGGCCGGTGGTCACGGCGCGCTCGATGTTCTCGCGCGCGACCTGCACGCTCTTCGGCCACAGGGTCTTGAAGCTGTCCAGGTCGCGGGCCTCCGCGGCTTCGCCGAGGAAAGCGAAGGTGGCGTTGACGCGCTCCTCGATCGCCGACAGCTGCAGGCCGAACACGGCCTCCGCGTTGTCGAGGGCGAGGCGGTTCACCTGCGCGGCCGTGTCCGCGAACTGGCGCGTGGCGGCGGCGAACTGTTCGTTGAACGGCGAGTACATGGCGGAACTCCTGGCGGTCCCAAGGGGATTGTGCGATGCAGCATAACGCGGCTTTTGTTGCAGCGCAACATGAGCCGGGCGCGTGCCGACGAACGGTATTGCCGGACGGGCGGGGGCGCTTACCGGTCGGCAGGCGCCGCGCAGCGGCCCAGGCGCGCGCGGGCGCTGCCACCGCCAGGCGGCGCTGTGGCTTGGGCGAGGGAGGATCGCACCGTCGATCGACGCGAGGCAGCCGCGGGGTCATGCGACACGCACGGCAAGCGCGCAGGCGGGTAGGGAGCAGGCGAAGGCGAGGCGCCCCGGAATGCGCCGCGGCGGCCGTGCGGGCTCAATCGCCGCGGTAGCGGCACCCCGAGGTGCAGGTCTCGTGCACCACCACCTCGGCCAGCAGCGGCAGGCTCGGCTTGAGGCGCTGCCAGATCCACTGCGCGAGGCGTTCGCTGGTCGGGTTCTCCAGCCCTTCGATCTCGTTGAGGTAATGGTGGTCCAGGCGCTCGTACAGCGGCTGGAACGCGGCCTTCAGATCGGCGAAGTCCATCACCCAGCCCAGCCGGGGGTCGAGCTCGCCTTCCACGTGCAGCTCGATCCGGAAGCTGTGGCCGTGCAGGCGCGCGCACTTGTGCCCTTCCGGCACGTTCGGCAGGCGGTGCGCGGCCTCGATGGTGAATGCCTTGAAGATCTTCATGGCGGCGGGTGGGGGGCGTGCGGAGCGGCGGCGGATGCCGCAAACGCGAAACCCCGCCGGCGGCGGGGCTTTCGACGCGATGGTGGCTATGGGTGGACTCGAACCACCGACCCCAGCATTATGAGTGCTGTGCTCTAACCGGCTGAGCTACATAGCCATGCGGTGAACCGCGAATTATTCATGCCGGCGGCGGGCGCGTCAATCCGCCCGGCCCCGGGTTGTCCTGCCGCGGGGGCCGTGGCAGAGTCGGGCACAGTGCAATTCGGAGTCCGCATCGTGATCGATCCGGACGGTTACAGGCCCAACGTCGGCATCGTGCTGATGCACCCGGACGGGCGCGTGTTCTGGGCGCGGCGGGTGCACCGCGACGGCTGGCAGTTCCCGCAGGGCGGGATGAACAGCGACGAAACGCCGCTCGAGGCGATGTACCGCGAGTTGCGCGAGGAAGTCGGCCTGCTGCCCGAGCACGTGGAGGTGCTCGGCGCCACCCCGGGCTGGCTGCGCTACCGCCTGCCGCGCCGCTCGATCCGCCGCGACGACCGCCTGGTGTGCATCGGCCAGAAGCAGGTCTGGTTCCTGCTGCGCCTGACCGGGCAGGAGTCCGACCTGCGCCTGGACCTGACCGACAAGCCCGAGTTCGACCATTGGCGTTGGGTCGACTTCTGGTACCCGGTCGAGCACGTGGTCATGTTCAAGCGCGACGTCTACGACCGCGCGCTGCGCTACCTTGCCCCGCTGGCACGGCGCATCGCCGGGGCGCAGGCGGTGCCGCCGCCGGGACCGCGGCTGGCGTACGAGCCGCCGCGCGGCCGCCGGCGCCCCCGGGCGCGCGGCAACGGCCGGCCGATCCAGGGCGGCGAAACCGCGACGGATTGACAATCATTCTCATCCGTGGCGGAATGGGTCCGCAGCCGCCCCGGCTGCCGTCCCGAACCGCCGCCGTGTACGTCTGCATCTGCAACGGAGTCACCGACCACGACATCCGCCAGGCCGCCGAGGCCGGCTGCGGCAGCGTGGCCGAGCTGACCATGCGCACCGGCGCCGGCGCCAACTGCGGCAGCTGCCTGGACATGGCCGCGGCGCTGCTGGCGCAGGCGCGCGAAGCGCGCGAACTGCCGTTCCCGGTCCTGCAGGCCGCCTGAGCCGCGCCCGCCCGCGGCGCCGCGGAAACTGATTCTCGGCCGCGGCTGCACTCGATTCGCGTTCCGTCATGCGCCGCCGCGACTCGCTAGAGTGGCGGCCAGACGCATCACGGAGCACGGCCATGAAAGGCGATCCCAAGGTCATCGAATACCTCAACAAGGCGCTCTACAACGAGCTGACCGCGATCAACCAGTACTTCCTGCACGCCAAGATGCTGAAGAACTGGGGCCTGAAGGAACTGGCCGAGCACGAGTACCACGAGTCGATCGACGAGATGAAGCACGCCGACAAGCTGTCGGAGCGCATCCTGTTCCTCGACGGCCTGCCGAACTTCCAGGCGCTGGGCAAGCTGCGCATCGGCGAGAACCCGCGCGAGCTGCTCGCCTGCGACCTGGCGCTGGAGCTGGAGGCGGTGCCGTTGCTGCGCGAGGCGATCAAGTACTGCGAGACCGTCGGCGACTACGTCAGCCGCAAGCTGTTCGCCGACATCCTCGACTCCGAGGAGGAGCACATCGACTGGATCGAGACCCAGCTGTCGCTGATCGACCGCCTGGGCGAGCAGAACTACCTGCTGGCCAAGATCGAGGACTGAGCGACGCATCCGGGGACGAGCGCCGCCGGTTCGGCGGCGTCGCTGTTCGCGCGTGGCGAATGCGGCGCCTGGCTCTCCTGCGGCCAGGCGCGAGCGGTGCATGCCGTTGGCCGGAACCCGGTGCCGCCTTGCGCCTGTCGAGCGTCGATGCGGCGTCGCGGCTGACGGCGCGCGGCTGTGCGCAGCCATCGCCGTGGTCGACAGCCGCCGCGTTCGGGCCGTGCGAGGCCGCCGGCCCCGGCGCCGCTCAACCGGGCTCGGCCTTGGGCGCGCGGCGGAACAGGGCGCGCCACAGCCACCACAGTAGCAGCGCGACGACGAGGGTGACCGCCAGCACGATGCCCAGCGCGATCCACGGATGCGCGAACACCAGCGCCAGTCCGCCGACCGTGGCCAGGTCCTCGCCGACCGACGCGGTCCAGTTGCTGACCGGCTCGGGCGAGACGTTGAGCAACGCGCGCGAGCCGCTCTTGAGCGCGTGGCTGGCCAGCGCCACGCCCGCGCCCGCGGCGAGCGCGCCGGCGCCGAGCTCGCCGTCCGGCGACAGCGTGGCGGCGGCGAGGAACGCGCCCGCCGGCACCCGCAGCAGGGTCTGCAGCAGGTCCCAGGCCGAGTCCACGCCGGGGATCTTGTCGGCGAAGAATTCCACCAGCGCCAGCGCGCCGGACACGCCCAGCACCCACGGCGATTGCGTGGCCTGCAGCGCCTGCGGCAGGTCGACCCAGCCGAGCATGCCGGCCAGGCCCACGCCGAACACGGTCAGGTAGACGCGGATGCCCGCCAGCCAGGCGAGAACTACGCCAATTGCGAACAGATGCGCATCGGTCATGGCCGCTCCCGGCTAGACTGTCGGCCGAGTATAGGGGCTCGGGGACTGGGGACCGGCGCCGTTCGCCGGGCATTCGCCGTATGAACAAGCCGCCACGCAAGGCGCCGCCGCCGCGTTTCCGGATCGTCCAGGAACGGCCGGACCGGCGCCCGCTGATCGCGACCGCGCTCGCCCTGGCCTGGCTCGCCTCGCTGGCGGCGGCCTGGGTCGCGGCCGAGTACCGCGCCGCGCCGCGGCTGGGGGCGGTCAGCGCCGAGCTGGAGCGCACGCGCGGCGACCTGCGCCACTGGCGCGGCCAGGCCGAGCGCCTGCGCCAGCGTGAGGCGACGCTGGCGCGCTCGGACCAGATCAGCCGCGCGGCCAACCGCGAGATCCAGAGCACCCTGGCGGCGCGCGAGCAGGAGATCGCCGACCTGCGCGCGAACCTCGCCTTCTACGAGCGCCTGGTCGGCGCGACCGAGCAGCCGAAGGGGCTGAATGTGCACTCGGCGCAGTTCGCGGCCGAGGCCGGCGGCACCTGGCGCTACCAGATCGTGCTGACCCAGAGCCTCAACCGCGGCGGCGTCAGCCGCGGCCAGCTGCGCTTCGCGATCGAAGGCGTGCGCGACGGCAAGCTGGCGACGGTCGAATGGGACGAGCTGCACCAGCGCAGCGGCGTCCCGCCGCAGGCGTATTCGTTCCGCTACTTCCAGCAGCTCGACGGCAGCGTGATGCTGCCGCCGGGCTTCACGCCGCAGCGGGTGCGGGTCTCGCTGCAGGGCGAAGGCGTCGCCCTCGAGCAGACCCTGGACTGGAACCGCGCCGCCACCTGATTCCTTTCCGGCGCCGCCGGACTCCACCAGCAGGAAATACACGATGTTCAAGAACAAACCGGCCCTGCCCGAAGGCCAGGTCGACACCCTGATCGGGCCGCAGGTGACGATCCGCGGCGACCTGCAGTTCAGTGGCGGGCTGTACATCGAAGGCCGGATCGTCGGCAAGGTGGTCGCCGAGGACGGCCAGCGCGCCACCCTCACGCTGGCCGAGAACGGCAGCATCGAAGGCGAGGTGCGCGCCCCGGTGGTGGTGATCAACGGCCGCCTCGACGGCGACGTGTACGCCGCCGAGCGGGTGGAGTTGGCCGCCAAGGCGCGGGTCCAGGGCAACGTGCACTACAAAGTGGTCGAGATGCTGGCCGGCGCGGTGCTGACCGGCCGCCTGATCCACGCCGAGGCCGCCGGTGCCGAAGCGCGCGCGCCTGAAGGCTGGATGGACGCCGATCCCGCCCTGGGCTGACCGTCACAGTTCGGCGTTGTAGGCTGGTCGCCCCTTCCCAGGCCCCGCGACCGGCATGACCAGCGACGCCCCCGACCCGTCCGGATCCGCGCGCGTGCGGCGCGCGTGGCGGCTGGCCGCCGGCGTGCTCGTGCTGGCGCTGGGCTTCGGCGCCTGGGGGGCGTGGCGGGCGCTGGCGCCCGCCCCGGGCGACGTGCGCGACCGGCTGGAGCAGAGCGAGCGCCTGGCGCGCCGCCAGCAGGCGCAGATCGAACAGTTGCGCCAGCAGGTCGCGACCCTGGGCCGCTCCGACCAGATCAGCCGCGAGGCCAACCGCGACCTGCAGAGCAGCCTGGCCGAGCGCGAGGAGGAGATCGCCGCGCTGCGCGCCGACGTCGCGTTCTACGAGCGCCTGGTCGGCAGCACCGCGCAGCGCCGCGGCCTCAACGTGCATGCGCTGAAGATGCAGCCGCAGAACGAGACCGCCTGGCACTTCGCCGCCACGCTGACCCAGAACCTCAACCGCGGCGCGGTCAGCGTCGGCCAGCTGACCCTGCAGATCGAGGGCACCCGCGGCGGCCGCCTGCGGACGCTGTCCTGGAGCGACCTGCGCCAGCAGGCGAACGCGCCGGGCGTGCCGTACTCGTTCAAGTACTTCCAGCAGGTCGAAGGCGACGTCTACCTGCCCGCGGGCTTCGTGCCGGCGCGGGTCACCGCGCGGCTGGTGCCGCGCCGCGGCGCCGCGGTCGAGCAGTCGTTCACCTGGGCCGAGGCCACCCGCGACGTCGCGCCCGCCACCGCGGCGCGATGAGCGCCCGCCGCGCTCGCGGGCGAAGCGCCGGCAAGCAACGGCGCGTGAGCTCGCTGCCGTGCCCGCGAACGCCTGCGAGGGCCCGGCCTGGCGCCTCGTCCGGCCGCAATGGCGGCGGCGCGGTGCCGGTGCCGGGGCGCAGTGGATGCTGAACGGCCACCGCCGGAACGCACCGCCTCGCACCCGCGCTTGAATGCGCCCGCTGCGCTCCCCATCCTGTGTCCATGGACACGACCCTCGCCACCGCGACGCCCGATTACCAGTCGCTCGACCGCCCGCTGCAGTTCACCGTCGCCGCCGCACGCAAGGTGCGCGAGTTGATCGAGGAGGAGGGCAACCCGGCGCTCAAGCTGCGCGTGTACATCCAAGGCGGCGGCTGCTCCGGCTTCCAGTACGGCTTCGAGTTCGACGAGCAGCAGGCCGGGGACGACCTGGCGGTGGAGACCGAGGGCGTGACCCTGCTGGTCGACCCGCTCAGCCTGCAGTACCTGATCGGCGCCGAGGTCGACTACGCCGAGAGCCTGCACGGCGCCCAGTTCGTGATCCGCAACCCCAACGCCAAGACCACTTGCGGCTGCGGCTCCTCGTTCGCGGTCTGACCGTCCGCGCCCCCGGCGCCTGTCCTTGACGTGGGCCGAGCGCAGCGCCTCCGGCGCGACGCGGCGGAATCCCGTGCACGACGCGCGAGGGCCGATGCGGATGCCGGCGCCCGGGCCATGTTCGCGCGAGGGCCGCGCCGGCGCGACATCGCGGCCGATCCGAAGCGGGCAAGTCCGGGCGGACAGCCTGCGTCTGCGCTGCACCCGCCGCTGCGGCGGGGCTCGGCGCCGCGCCGCGACCGGCCGGATGCGTCGACACATCGGCTCCAGTCGCCCGATCGGGCGATGCCGATCGCCGGCCCCGATGCGGGCGCGCCCGCCGCGGCGCTTCCGGAGCGGCCCGCCGAGCGCCGACAATGGGCGCCCTGCGCAGGAGTTGCCGATGACCGATCCCGCCCCGTTCGCCTTCGTCGAAGCCGGCGCCGACGCGGCCTGCCGCGCCGCGCTGGACCGCGCCGACCGCCTGCGCGACGACGCGGCCGCGCTCGCCGCGCTGTGGCCGCAGGCGCGGGTGATCCTGCTCGACGAGCAGGGCCATGCGCTGGCCGACGCGGACGGGCGCCTGTGCGCACCGCGCGGCGCGCAGGTCAGCGAAGGCCCGGGCGGCGCCGGCGCGGGCGTGTTCCTCGGTCTCGACGCGGACGGCGGCGCCTGGTTCGCGCTCGACGCCGCGCTGGCCGCGTTCCGCGCCCCGCGCACGCTCGACCTGCGCAGCGCCGCCGCGCTGTGGCCCGCGTTCGACGCCAGCGTGTTCGCGCAGGCGCGGGCGATGCAGCACTGGCGCCGGCGCCATCGCCATTGCGGCGTGTGCGGCGGCGAAGTGGCGTTCGCGCGCGGCGGCTGGCTCGGCCGCTGCGCGCGCTGCGAGGCCGAGCACTACCCGCGCACCGACCCCGCGGTGATCGTCGCGGTCAGCGACGGCGAGCGCCTGCTGCTCGGGCGCCAGCGCAGCTGGCCGCCGCGGCGCTGGTCGGTGCTCGCCGGTTTCGTCGAGCCCGGCGAAACCCTGGAGCAGACCGTCGCCCGCGAGGTGCTGGAGGAAACCGGCGTGCGCGTGCGCCGCTGCCGCTATCTCGCCTCGCAGCCGTGGCCGTTCCCGGGCTCGCTGATGCTCGGCTTCGTCGCCGCGGCCGAACCCGACGCCGCGCGCGCCGGCGACGAGCTCGAGGAGGCGCGCTGGTTCACCCGCGAGGACGTGCTCGCCGCCAGCGCGCGCGGCGAGTGGGGCGGCGCGGACGACGACGGCGAAGGCCCGGTGCTGTCGCCGGGCATCTCGATCTCGCGCTGGCTGATCGGGCGCTGGCTGGCCGGCGAGCGCGCGTAGCGGCGGCGCCGGCACGGCTGGGTAGAATCGCGCTGGTCCGCGCGAAGCCGGAGAGAGCGCCGCATGTCCCTGACCACCACCCTGATCGCCGTCGTCGTCGCGCTGGTGTTGGGCCACCTGGCGCCGTCGCTGGGCGCGGCGGTGCGCCACTACGGCTGGTACCGCGACTGGCTGCGCTGGCTGGACGCGCGCTTCCCGGGCGATGGCGCCTGGCGCGGCCGCTGGGGCATCGCCCTGGCGCTGTCGCCGCCGCTGCTCGCGGTGGGGCTGTTCCAGCTGGCGCTGCGCGAACCGCTGCTCGGCCTGGCCGGCCTCGCCTTCGGCATCGCTGCGCTGTTCTACGTCTGGGGCCCGGGCGACCTGGATGTGGACGTCGACGCGATCGCCGCGGCCGGAGACGGCGACGGCGCCCGCCGCGAGGCGGCGCAGCGGCTGTGGCCGGAGGGCGAGGCCCCCGTGCCGGTCGACGGCGGCGCGCTGGTCGGCGCGGTGTTCGAGAACGCGCTGCGGCGCTGGTTCGGCCCGCTGTTATGGTTCCTGCTGCTGGGCCCGTTCGGCGCGCTGCTGTACCGCTTCGCGCAACTGTCGGCGCAGGGCCCGTACGCGCGCGAGCTGCCGGCGGAGAACCGCGCCGGCGCGGAGAGGCTGCTCGCGCTGCTCGACTGGCCGGTGGCGCAGCTGATGACGCTGTCGCTGGCGCTGGTCGGCAACTTCGACATCGTGCTCGGCGCCTGGCGCGAGGCCGGCGGCGCCGCGCTGCAGCTGCAGCACCGGTTCCTGCACGCCGCCGCGCGCGCCAGCGTGAAGTGCGAACTGGCCGACGAGGCCGCCGACTACTTCGACGAGACCGGCATCGAGGGCGCGCCGCCGCTGCCGCCGGCGAACGGCGAGCTGCCGGAACTGCGCGACGCGATGAGCCTGATCTGGCGCAGCCTGCTGGTGTGGCTGGCGGCGCTGGCGCTGTTCGTGATCGCCGGCTGGGCCGGCTGATCCCGCGTCGTCGCCGCGCGCACGAATCGCGCGCCGGTTCCGCCCGCCGGCGTCATCCCGGCGCCAGCCACCCGAACCCCGGCAGGTTGCGCAGCACTCCGAACGCGAGCAGGGCCGCGATCCAGGCCCGCCCGTCGTAGGCCGCGCGCCACGGCAGCCGCTTGCCGAGCAGCCACGCCGCCGCCATCGCCGCCAGCAGCGGCAGCGCGACCGGCACCAGCGGGTTCATCGCCCACGTCGCCGCCACGTCGCCGTGCGCCAGCGCGTGCAGCGCGCGGGTCAGCCCGCAGCCCGGGCAATACAGGCCGGTGAGGTGGCGGAACAGGCACGGCGGGAACGGGCTGCCCGCGGCGGTGGGATCGAACCGCTGCAGCAGCCACGCGCCCGCGGCGAGCACCGGCAGCGCCGCCGCGAGCGCCGCGCCGCGGCGGCCCACGGGCGCCGGCGCGCTCATGGCCCGGTCCGCATCTGCTGCATCATCAGCCGGTACTGTTCCAGCCCGCCCGTGCTGATGAAGTACACCGACCACAACAAGCCGACGACGCACAGCGCCGTGGTGATCCAGCACCACAGCTTGGCGGTGCGCGCGGCGCGCTCGGCGCCGGCATAGTCGCCCTGCGACAGCTTGCCGTTGACCTGGCTCGCGAACACGATCGCGACGATGCCCGGGATGGTGCCGACGATGCAGCACACGAACAGCGAGGCGACGGTGACCAGGACCGCCCAGACCAGATGGTTGGGCACGGGCGACCGCGGAGGCGGCGGAGGGGGTACGTTCATGGCGGGACTCACCGGCGGCGAGAGGGAACAGCGCCTGTCGCCAGCGATGCGTCCGGCGTCCGTCCGCCGCATCGTGACCGCGCCGGCGCACATCAATACACCTTCGGCTTTCGCCGCCAGGTGAAGGCGAGAAGGCAGACGCGGGCGCGTGGGATCGAACGGAAAATTTACGCCGCGTCGCCGCGCAACTCGCGCACCTTCGTTTCCAGCGACGATGCGTCCGCGGCGCTGCCGTCCACCGGCGCCGCGGCGATCACTTCCACGTGCGCGCGGAACCGCCGCGGCACCCGCATCCGCCGCAGCCGTCCGTCGCGCCGGCTCCACATGCTCGCCCACATGTTGCGCAGCGCCATCGGCACCACCGGCACCGGCCGGCCGTTCTCCGCGGCGCGGCGCAGGATGCGCTCCACTCCGGACTTGAACGGCGCGATCTCCCCGTCCTTGGTCAGCGCCCCTTCCGGGAAGATGCCGACCAGCTGCCCGTCCGCGAGCGCCGCGTCGATCTCGTCGAACGCGCGCTGCATCAGCGCCGCGTCCTCCTTCGCCCCGGCGATCGGGATCGCCTTGGCGGTGCGGAAGATCCAGCGCATCACCGGGATGTTGAAGATCTTGTAGTACATGACGAAGCGCACCGGACGCGGGATGCTGGCGGAGAGGACCAGCGCGTCCATGTAGCTGACGTGGTTGCACACGACCAGCGCGGCGCCCTCGTCCGGCACGTGGCGCTCCACGCCCCGCACCCGCAGCCGGTAGAGCGAGCGCACCAGCACCCAGCTGAGGAAGCGCATCAGGAACTCGGGCACGATCGTGAAGATCCACACCGCCACCAGCGCGTTGGCCACGGCCAGCGCCAGGAACAGCTGCGGAATCGTCCAGCCCAGGTAACGCTGCACCGCGATGCCCAGCCCCGCGGCCAGGACGATGAAGAGCGCGTTCTGGATGTTCATGCCGGCGATCACGCGCGACAGTTCGCCCTTGGGCGTGCGGCTCTGGATCAGCGCGAACAGCGGCACGACGAAGAAGCCGGCGAACAGGCCGATGCCGGTCAGGTCCACGACGATGCGCCACGCGCCCGGCTGGGCGAGGAAACCGGCCACGTCCAGGCCGCGGGCGGCGGCGGCCTCGGGACGGGCGAAGTACAGGTCGAGCAGGAACGCGGTCATGCCGAACGCGCCCAGCGGCACCAGGCCGATCTCCACCGTGCGCGCCGACAGCTTCTCGCACAGCAGCGAGCCCACGCCCACGCCCACCGAGAACAACGCCAGCGCGAACACGTACAGCGTCGGGTGGCCGCCCAGGTAGGCCTCCGCGTACACCGGCAGGTTGCCGGTCAGCACCGTGCCGACGAACCAGAACCACGACACGCCCAGCACGCCGTTGCGCACCGCCAGCTGCCTGCGCGTGAGCCGCCACACCGCCAGCGATTCCGGCAGCGGATTCCAGCGGATGCGCAGGTCCGGCGCGCCCGCGGCCACCGGCGGGATCGCCCGGCTGGTCAGGTTGCCGGCCACCGCCAGCGCGATCACCGCCGCGCCGGCCACCCACGGCCCCTGCGCGCCGGCCAGGGCGAAGATCAGCCCGCCGAAGATCATGCCGACCAGGATCGCGATCGACGTGCCCATCTCGACCAGGCCGTTGCCGCCGGTCAGCTCCTCGGGCCGGAGCACCGAGGGCAGGATCGAATACTTCACCGGCCCGAACAGCGTGGACTGCACGCCGGTCAGGAACAGCGCCGCCAGCAGCATCGCCATGCTCTGGGCGAGGAAGCCCGCGGCGGCGACCGTCATGATCGCGATCTCCATCGCGGTGGTGATGCGGATCAGCCGCGACTTCTCCAGCTTCTCCGCGATCTGGCCCGCCGTGGCCGAGAACAGGAAGTAGGGCAGGATGAAGACCGCCGGCGCCAGCTGCGTGTACAGCGCCTTGTCCGCCGCGTCGATCGCCATGTACCCCAGCAGCCCGACGATGGCCTGCCGGAACACGTTGTCGTTGAACGCCCCCAGCAGCTGGACGACGAAATAGGGCAGGAAGCGGCGCTGCTTCAGCAGCTGGAATTGGTTGTGGGCCATGCGTGGCGCGGAGGTCCTGTTCGGTGGCGCGAGACTAGCAGAGGCGCGATGGAGGGGCCGGGCCGGGGCCGCACCGCTCGGGCGGCGGCGCCAGCGTGCCGGGGCGCAAGGTCACCGCGCTGGGATGACGCGCAACCGGCGGATCGCCAGGGGCATGGCCTGGAGCCCGAGCCGCGGCGATACCGCCTTCGCCGTGTCGATGTTCGACCCTTCATGCGCCGGATCGTGCCGGTGGCGAGTGGCGAGTGGCGAGTGGGCGCAGCGAGCAGCAGGCCGGGTCGGCGAAGCGCTATCCGGGATGGTGCGCCCTCCCGCGGGGCCTCGGGCCGGCGCCGCGATGTCGGCCGGGCCGGATCGGCCGGGCTTCGCCGCGTGCGCGCCGGATCGCGCGCCGCGACGCCTAGAGGTTCTGCTGCAGAAACCAGCGTTTTCGGCTGATGTGCGGCCCGGCCACCATGAACTCGCCGTCGCCCCGGTAGTGCAGGGTCCTCGGCCGCTTCGGCGTCGGGGCGACGTGGGCCTTGACCACTTCCCAGACGAACAAGCCCAGGCGCTCCACCAGGCTGTCGTCGGCCAGCTTGCATTCGAAGCTGGCCACGCATTCGTCGATCAGCGGTGCGCCGACGTGGGTGGCTTTGCGCGGCGTCAGGCCGAAGCGCTCGAACTTGTCCACGCCGTCGGCGGCGCTGGTGTTGCCGATGCCCACCACGGTGTCCACCATGTCCGCCGTCGGCAGGTTGATCACGCACTCGCGGCTGTTGCGGATCAGGCAGTGGCTGCGATTGCCGCTCCAGATGTAGCAGGCGAGCCGGGCGGGGACGAAGTCGAGCATCATGTGCCACCCCATGACCATGATGTTGCGCTCGTTCTCCCAGGACGAGGTCACCAGCACGACCGGGCCGGGTTCGAGATAGCGGCGGATGCCGTCGAGCGGGAAGTCGGACTTGCGGTGCTTCTTCATGGCGTGTCTCCGGCGGTGCGATCGACGGCGGCCAGGGGCCAGGATCGGCGTGTCGCGGATGGGCGCGGAAGAGGCGGGCACGAGCAGGCCTGGCGTGGTGCGCTGTGCCCCCGTCGCGGCGGCCGGACCGCGATCACGCGGGTCGGGTCTTCTCCCGCTCCACCGCCCGCCAGCCGATGTCGTGGCGGTGGAACTCGCCGTGCCAGGAGATGCCGGCGACGGCCTGGTAGGCGCGGCGCTGGGCGTCGGCGACGGTGTCGCCGAGGGCGCACACGCACAGCACGCGGCCGCCGGCGGTGACCACGTGGCCGCCTTCGAGCTTGGTGCCGGCGTGGAAGACCTTCACGCCGTCCGGCTCGGGCACGTCCCAGCTGCCGATCACGTCGCCCTGGCGCGGCGTGCCGGGGTAGCCTTCGGCGGCCATCACCACGCCCAGCGACGGGCGCGGGTCCCACTGCGCCTGCGCCTCGTGCAGGCGGCCGTCGATCGCGGCTTCGACCAGGTCGACCAGATCGGACTGCAGGCGCAGCATCACCGGTTGCGTCTCCGGGTCGCCGAAGCGCACGTTGAACTCGATCACCTTCGGCGCGCCGGTCCTGTCGATCATCAGCCCGGCGTAGAGGAAACCGGTGAACGGCAGCCCGTCCTGCGCCATGCCGCGCACCGTGGGCTCGACCACCTCGCGCATGATCCGCGCGTGCACTTCGGGCGTGACCACCGGCGCGGGCGAATACGCGCCCATGCCGCCGGTGTTGGGGCCGGTGTCGCCGTCGCCGACGCGCTTGTGGTCCTGGCTGGTGGCCATCGGCAGCGCGGTCCTGCCGTCGACCATCGAGATGAAGCTGGCCTCCTCGCCTTCGAGGAATTCCTCGATCACCACGCGCGCGCCGGCGGCGCCGAAGGCGTACTCGGACAGCATGTCGGTGATCGCGGCCTCGGCCTCGGCCAGGCTCATGGCGACGATCACGCCCTTGCCCGCGGCCAGGCCGTCGGCCTTGATCACGATGGGCGCGCCTTTGGCCTGCACGTACTCGAGCGCGGCCTCGGCTTCGGTGAACACCGCGTAGTGCGCGGTGGGGATGCCGTGGCGGGCGAGGAAGTCCTTGGCGAAGGCCTTGCTGCCTTCCAGCTGCGCGGCGCCGGAAGTGGGGCCGAAGATGCGCAGGCCGTGGGCGCGGAAACGGTCGACCACGCCGGCGACCAGCGGCCCTTCCGGGCCGACCACGGTCAGCGCCACGCCTTCGCGGTCGGCGAGGTCGATCAGGCCCTCGATGTCGCCGGCCGCGACCGGCACGTTGCGGCACTTGGGCTCGGTGGCGGTGCCGGCGTTGCCGGGCGCGACCAGCACTTCCCCGACCCTGGGCGACTGCGCCAGCTTCCAGGCCAGGGCGTGCTCGCGGCCGCCGGAACCGATGACGAGGACCTTCATGCCTGCTCCTGCCTGACGACGTGGGAGCGGGGATTTTACGGGAGGGCGGGAAAGCTGGCGTGCCGGGGCGCGGACCGTCCGCTCGCGCGCGCCCGGCGCGGCGTCATGGGCCGGGGCGCCGCCCCACCATGGCCCGCGAAGGCGCGAATCCGGCGGCTTTCGCTTTCGTCGGCGGGGATGGCACGGGCGCGGCGAGGCAAAGGCTGGATTCCCGCGTTCGCGGCAATGGCGGTGGCGCGCACGGGAACGACGGCGAAGCGCGGAACGCCGGTGTGGCGCGCGCGGTGCCGTCGCCGCGTGCGCCGGGGCGGTCGCGAGCGGCAGGCGGAAGTCCGCGGCGCGGCTGCTACCATCGCCCGCTCCGCCAAGAGCAACGCACGTCGATGGAAGTCCTGCTGCAGTGGATCGAAGCCCTGGTCGCGCCGGTGATCGGCCTGATCAACCGCGCGCTGTGGGACTACGTGCTGGTGTACGGCCTGCTCGCGGTGGGGCTGTACTTCACCGTGCGCCTGCGCTTCCTGCAGCTGCGCCGCTTCCCGCACATGCTGCACGTGGTCGGCCGCGGCACCGGCGGCGACAGCGCCGGCATCTCGCCGTTCCAGGCGCTGTGCACCTCGCTGGCCTCGCGCGTGGGCACCGGCAACCTCGCCGGCGTGGCGATCGCGCTGAGCGTGGGCGGGCCGGGCGCGCTGTTCTGGATGTGGTGCACGGCGGTGCTCGGCATGGCCACCGCGTACGCGGAGAGCGCGCTGGCGCAGCTGTACAAGGTGCGCGACGACCGCGGCCAGTACCGCGGCGGGCCGTCGTACTACATGAGCCGCGGGCTGAAGCGGCCGTGGATGGGCGCCGCCTTCGCCTGGTGCCTGCTGCTCACCTACGGCTTGGTGTTCAGCAGCGTGCACGCGAACGCGATGGCGCAGTCGCTACGCGGCGCGTTCGGCTTCAGCCAGGCGCAGATCGCGGCCGGCCTGGTGCTGCTGACCGCGGCGATCATCTTCGGCGGCCTGCGCGCGGTGGCGCGTTTCGCCGAATGGGTGGTGCCGTTCATGTCGCTGGGTTACCTCGGCCTGGCCGCGTGGGTGGTGCTGACGCACCTGCCGGAGGTGCCCGAGGTGCTGGCGCTGGTGCTGCGCGGCGCGTTCGGCCTGGATGCGGCGGCGGGCGGGCTGCTCGGCGCGCTCGCGGTGGCGATGCTGCAGGGCGTGAAGCGCGGGCTGTATTCGAACGAGGCCGGCATGGGCAGCGCGCCGAACGTGGCCGCGGCGGCGACGCCGGTGCCGCACCATCCCTCGAGCCAGGGCCTGGTGCAGTCGTTGGGCGTGTTCATCGACACGCTGCTGATCTGCAGCGCCACCGGCTTCGTGATCCTGCTGTCCGGCGCGCTCGGCCAGGGCGGCGACGGCGTGCAGATCACCCAGAACGCGATGGCGGCGTTCTTCGGCGGCGCCGGCACCTACTTCGTCGCGATCGCGCTGTTCTTCTTCGCCTTCACCACCATCATCGGCAACTACTCCTACGCCGAGAGCAACCTGCTGTACCTGGGCGGCGGCGCGAAGTCGCTGCTGCTGCTGCGCGTGGCCGCGCTGGCGGTGATCGTCTGGGGCGTGTACTCGAAGGTGCAGCTGGTGTGGGACGCGGCCGACGCGGCGATGGCGCTGATGGCCTCGATCAACCTGGTCGCGCTGGTGATGCTGTCGGGCGTGGTGGTGAAGCTGACCCGCGACTACGACCGCCAGCTCGACCAGGGCAAGGCGCCGGCCTTCCACATCGCGGACTACCCGGAACTGGGCGAGGGCGTGGACCGGGAGATCTGGCGCGAGCCAAGCCGCTAGTCGCGCGTTGAGCGCGTTGGCGGCGCTGCCGCGCCGCGGTTGCGGGCGCGGCGGTGTCCCCGCGAAGCAGGGTTCAGCCCGCCGCCGCGAACGCCGCGTGGTAGCGCGCCTCGCCCTGCGGCAGCATCGCGTGCTCGTCCAGCGGCAGGGCCATGAAGTACTCGCTCGGCACGCCCGGGTAGCGCAGGCCCGGGCGCACGGCGAAGCCGAAGCGGCCGTAGTAGCCGGGATCGCCGAGCACCACGCAGCCGGCCGCGCGCAGCCGCTCCAGTTCGACCAGGCCGGCGCGCACCAGCGCGCCGCCGACGCCGTGGCCCTGGTCCGCCGGCGCCACCGCCAGCGGGCCGAGGCCGTACCAGCCGGCGGCGTCGCCGATCGCGACCGGCGAGAACGCCACGTGGCCGGCGACGCGCCCGTCGATGTCCGCCACCAGCGACAGCGTCAGCGCGCCCGCCGCGCGCAGCGCACGGACGATGCGGCGCTCCACCTCGCCGTGGCCGGGCGCGCCGGCGAACGCGGCGGCGAGGACCGCGTCGATCGCGGCATGGTCGGCTTCGGTTTCGGTGCGGATCCACATCGTCGACTCCTTGCGCTCTTCCTCGTGCCGGCAGTCTGCGCCGGCGGCGGTCGTGGCGCGGTCAGTGGGTAGCCCGCCGGCGCCATGCGCCCGGCCCGCGTTCCTGCGGACGCGCAGCGACGACGAGGGTGTCGCGATCCCGCAGGATCGGCGCTGCGCGCCGCCGGTCAATGGCGGAAGTGGCGCACGCCGGTGAACACCATCGCGATGCCGTGCTCGTCCGCGGCGGCGATCACCTCGGCGTCGCGCATCGAGCCGCCGGGCTGGATCACCGCCTTGATGCCGGCCTGCGCGGCGGCGTCGATGCCGTCGCGGAACGGGAAGAAGGCATCGCTCGCCATCACCGAGCCGGGCACCGCGAGACCCGCTTCCTCGGCCTTCAGCGCGGCGATCTTCGCCGACACCACGCGGCTCATCTGCCCGGCGCCGACGCCGATGGTGCGCCCGTCCCTGGCGTAGACGATGGCGTTGGACTTGACGAACTTGGCCACGCGCCAGGCGAACAGCAGGTCGTCGAGCTGGGCGTCGGTGGGGGCGAGCCTGGTCACCACCTTCAGCTCGTCGCGCGTGACCACGCGGTCGTCGGCGGTCTGCATCAGCAGGCCGGAGCCGACGCGCTTGGTGTCGATGAAGCCTTTCGACGGCGGCGCCAGCGGAATGCGCAGCACGCGCACGTTGGCCTTCTTGCGGGCGGCTTCGAGCGCGCCCTCGTCGTAGTCCGGCGCGATCAGCACCTCGACGAACTGGCGCTCGAGGATGGCCTTGGCGGTGGCGGCGTCGAGCCGGGTGTTGAAGGCGATGATGCCGCCGAAGGCCGAGGTCGGGTCGGTGGCGTAGGCCAGTTCGTACGCATCGCCGCAGGCGGCGCCGATGGCGACGCCGCAGGGATTGGCGTGCTTGACGATCACGCAGGCCGGCCGGTCGAACTGGCGCACGCATTCCCAGGCCGCGTCGCTGTCGGCGATGTTGTTGTAGCTCAGCTCCTTGCCCTGCAGCTGCGCGAACGTGGCCAGCGAGCCGGGCGCGGGATGCAGGTCGCGGTAGAACGCGGCCTGCTGGTGCGGGTTCTCGCCGTAGCGCAGGTCCATGACCTTGACGAAGCTGCCGTTGGCCTGCGCGGAGAACGGCGCGCGCGTGCCGTCGTCCTGCAGCGACGACAGGTAGTTGCTGATGCTGGCGTCGTACTGGGCGACGCGGTTGAACGCCGCCACCGACAGGGCGAAGCGCGTCTTCGCGGAGAGCGCGCCGCCGTTCGCCCGCAATTCCTCGACGAGGCCGGCGTACTGCGCCGGATCGGTGGCCACCGCGACGCGGGCGAAGTTCTTGGCCGCGCTGCGCAGCATCGCCGGGCCGCCGATGTCGATGTTCTCGACGATGTCCTCCAGCGTGCTGTCCGGGTCCGCCGAGACCTGCTCGAACGGATACAGGTTCAGCACCAGCAGGTCGATCGGCGCGATGCCGTGCTGCGCCATCACCGCGTCGTCGACGCCGGCGCGGCCGAGCAGCCCGCCGTGCACGAGCGGATGCAGGGTCTTGACCCGGCCGTCCATCATCTCGGGAAAGCCGGTGAGTTCGCTCACGTCCTTCACCGCCAGGCCGGCGTCGCGCAGCGCCTTGGCGGTGCCGCCGGTGGAGACCAGCTCGACGCCGTGCGCAGCCAGCGCGCGCGCCAGTTCGACCAGGCCGGTCTTGTCGGAAACGGAGAGCAGGGCGCGGCGGATCGGCACCGGGGCGCCGGAGAACGGATTGGACGGCATGCGCGGAGAGGGCGGGCGGGAGAGGCGCGGATTATAGCCGCCGGGCTGCGCGGGCCGGGCCGCACGTTCAGCCCAGGCCGTACTCGCGCAGTTTCTTGCGCAGCGTCGCGCGGTGGATGCCGAGCATCGCCGCGGCGCGGCTCTGGTTGCCGTCGCAGTGCTGCAGCACTTCGACGAAGAGCGGGATTTCCAGCTCGCGCAGCGCGACCTCGTAGAGGTTTTCGGCGTCGCAGCCGTTGAGGTCGCCGAGGTAGCGCCGGATCGAGGCCGCGACGTGTTCGCGCAGCGGGACGCGAGGCGCGGCACGAGGATCGTTGCGGTCGGAGGCGGCGGCGTTCAAGTCGGTTCCCGGGCGAGTGCGCCGTCGGCGGCGACGGCGGGCCGACGGGAGGGCGAGTCTAGCGCGCGTCCGTCGCGGAGGACAACGCGATGGCGCACCGTTCAGCGGAAGTCGAAGGTGAACGCGACGATCCGCGGCGCAGGCTCGGCGACGTCGAACGCGACCGCCGCGCTCTGCCCCGGCGCGAGCAGGTCGCCCGGGCGATGGCCGCGGCGGTACTCGTGCGGGGCGAACGCGCGCATGCCGACCAGGCGGCCGTCGACGTCGGACAGGCTCAGCACCAGCGTCGGCCAGGGCTGCGGCCAGCGCGCGTCGTTGCGGAAGCTGGCGCGCACGGCGAGCGCGCCGGGGCGGTCGGCGCGCGGCTGCACGCTGCGCTCGAGCATCGCGAACGCATCGGGTTCCCGCCACGGCGGCAGGCTGCAGCGCAGCAGCGTGCACAGCGCGCCCAGCGCCGGCCGCCAGCGCGCGTCGGCGGCGAGCTCGTGGCGTTGCGCGAGCAGCGCCTGCAGCACCAGCGCGACGAGCAGCAGCGCGACCGCCAGATGCCAGCGCCACGACATGCGTGCGTTCGCGGCGGTCGCTGCGGGAATGCGCACGAAGCTCGGCGTCGGGCGCGGCGCGGGACGATTCGGCCGCGGGACGGAGGGCGCGAGCGCGGCGGGCGGACCGGCGCCGTCGCGCGCGGCCGTGGGTGCCGCCGTCTCCGTCGCCGCCGACATCGCCGGCGCGCCGCAGCGCGGGCAATCCGCGCCGGCCGCATCGTGCGCGGGGTCGGAGGCGGGCGCGTGGCCGCAGTGCGGGCAGGTGGCGGACATGGGCTTATTCAAGCATGCCGGCCGCGCCCCGGTTCAGCGCCGGCGCACGCCGGTGACGAGCATCCAGTCCTCATGGCGCTCGCTGCGCAGTTCGTCGAACGCGGCGGCGTAGCGTCCGATCACTTCGTCCTCCTGGCCGGCGAGGATGCCCGACATCGCCAGCCGCCCGCCCGGCGCGACCCGTGCGCCCAGCACGTCGGCGAGCTGCACCAGCGCCGAGGCGAGGATGTTGGCGACCACCACCGGATAGGTCGCCGCCGGTTCGTCCTGCGGCAGGTAGGCGTCGAGCCGTTCGCCCAGGCCGTTGCGCCCGGCGTTGTCGCGGGTGGCGAGCAGCGCCTGCGGATCGTTGTCGACGCCGACCGCATGCGCGGCGCCGAGCTTGAGCGCGGCCAGCGCGAGGATGCCCGAGCCGCAGCCGAAGTCGAGCACGCGCGCGCCCTGCAGCGTGCCTTCGCCGGCGAGCCGGTCCAGCCACTGCAGGCACAGCGCGGTGGTCGGATGGGTGCCGGAGCCGAATGCGAGGCCGGGGTCGAGCCGCACCACCGCCGCGTCGGCCGCTTCGGCCTCCGCAGGCAGGTCGCGGTTCCACGGCACGATCCAGGTGCGCGCGCCGAAGCGCAGCGGTTCGTACTGGTCCATCCAGGCGCGTTCCCAGTCCTGGTCGGCGACCTCGCGGAACTCGGCCTGCGACCAGTCCAGGCCCGCATCGGCCGCGCCGAGCGCGTGCAGCAGCAGCGTGGGCGGGGTCCCGGCGGGGAACAACGCGGTCAGGCGCAGCTCGCGCCACAGCGGGGTCTCGCCGACCCCGGGCTCGAAGATCGCCTGCTCGTCGGGCGCGTCGGCATGGGCGTCGGCCAGGGTCACGGCGAGCGCGCCGACGTCCTCCAGCGCGCGCTCGTAACGCGGCTGCTGGGCTTCGCTGCAGGGCAGGGTGAGTTCGAGAAAGGGCATCGGCGGGGTGGACGGCGGGGAGCGCGTAGGGTGACCGGGCGGCGGCGCCGGGTAAAGCCGGCCGCGGCACCCGGGCGGCGCTTGCATTAGCATAGGCCGCTCGGCGCCCGGCGCCGGTCCTTCCTCCGCAGCGGCGGCCTCGTCATCCCACATGCGCGCGCGTATCTCCGGCAAACCGCTTCTCGCCGTCGCCGCCGTGGCGGGGCTGGCCCTGCTGGCGGCGCCGTGGGCGACGCAGCGGATGCGCGAGTTGCCGGTCGTGTTCGCCGCGGAAGCGCCGGCGGACAGCGCGGACGCGCCGGCCAGCGGCGCCATCGCTCCGACCCCGTCCGCCGCCGCGGCGGCACGCACGCCGGCGGCGCCCTCCACGGCGCCGCGCGCGCAGTCCGACCTGCGCCGCGAGTTCGAGGACACGCCGGACCTGTACGCCTACGCGCAGCGCCTGCAGCCGGCCGCGCGCAACGGCGACCCGGAAGCGCTGTGGCTGATCAGCCGGGTGTACGACTACTGCTCGCCGTACGCGCTGGCGCCGACCGCCTACGCCCGCGACACCCGCCTGATCGGCGAGATGAAGCTGCGCGGCTCGGAATCGATGGTCGCCGCCCGGGACAGGGTGAGCCGCCGCTGTGCGCGTTTCCTCCCCGAGGACGACCTGTCGCCGCAGGCGATCTGGGTGGTGCGGGAGAAGGCGGCCGAAGCGGGCAGCCTGGCCGCGGAGGCGGCGCTGCTGGCGGCGGACCGGCCGTTGGCGCAGGGGCCGGAGTACCGCGCGGACCTGGTGGATCGGGTCCGGCGCTCGCAGGACGCGGAGGCGTACGCGGCGCTGTCGCCGGCGATGGGGGTCGCCGCCGCGGGCGAGCCGATGCTGGCCGACAAGGTCGCCGGCACCCAGTTCGCCGAGCTCGCCTGGCAGCTGGCGGCGTGCAGGCTGGGGCTGGACTGCGGGCCGGACGGCGCGCTGATGACCAACTACTGCGCCAACGGCGGGATCTGCTCGCAGGACCCGCAACAGGATTTCCCGAGCTTCGTCTACGACGCTGCGATTCCGCGACAGGGGGCGGAAGTGGTCAACGAGATGGTCGACTCGCTGGTGAGCGAGTAGAAGGTGCCGACATGAAAGAATCGCGCTTCTTGCACAAGGTCAAGTTCTACTTCTGGGCGCTGCTGTTCGCCTGCTACTCGGTCGCCGCGGCCGGGGTGATGATCGACGTGCTGGAGAACGGCGATTACGCGCATCTGTCGCAGGTGGCGGTGACCACGGTCGAGTCCTCGCCCGAGGTGCGCATGAGCAGCGCGGCGCAGATCGCCGCGGTGTTCCGCGCGCAGAGCGGCGCGCCGTTCTCGACCCTGCCGCCGGGCAGCACGTTCAAGGTGGTGTGGCCGGACGGCTCCAGCGAATACGTCACCGTGGTCAACCCGGCCGCGAGCGACGGCGTCGAGCCGATCCCCGGCAGCCAGCGCACCGCCGAGCAGAACCGCGCCGAGGCGGCGGCGAAGGCGGCCGAAGCGGCCCTCTCGGCGCAGCGCTGAACCCGCCGCGCGAGGCGGGAAAGGAACGGACGCATGCCGCGGCGGCGCCTCGGGCCGCCGCGGAGGCGGGCGATACGGCGGCCCCGGCCGTTCCACGAAAAACGGCCCGGGTTCGGCGAACCCGGGCCGTCGCGTTCCCAGGCCAGGCGCGTACCGATCAGACGATCGACAGCGCCTTTTCCTTCTGTTCCTTCAGCCGCTTCTCGAGGTAGTGGATGTTCATCCCGCCCTGCTGGAAGCCGGCGTCGGACATGATCCGCTGCTGCAGCGGGATGTTGGTCTTGATCCCGTCGACGACCATCTCCGACAAGGCCACGCGCATCCGCGCGACCGCGATCTCGCGGGTGGGGCCGTGCACGATCAGCTTGCCGATCATCGAGTCGTAGTTCGGCGGCACGCGGTAGCCCTCGTAGATGTGGCTGTCGACGCGCACGCCCGGGCCGCCCGGCGCGTGGAAGTGCTGGATCAGGCCGGGACAGGGCATGAACGTGTCCGGGTCCTCGGCGTTGATGCGGCACTCGATCGCGTGGCCGTTGAGGACGACGTCCTCCTGGCGGAGGCGCAGCTTCTCGCCGGCGGCGATGCGCAGCTGCTCGGTGACCAGGTCGATGCCGGTGATCATCTCGGTCACCGGGTGCTCGACCTGGATGCGGGTGTTCATCTCGATGAAGTAGAAGCGGCCGTTCTCGTACAGGAACTCGAACGTGCCGGCGCCGCGGTAGCCGATGCGGATGCAGGCCTCGACGCAGACGCGGCCGATCTCCGCGCGCTGCTCCGGGGTGAGGCCCGGGGCGGGCGCTTCCTCGACCACCTTCTGGTGGCGGCGCTGCATCGAGCAATCGCGCTCGCCCAGGTGGATGGCGTTGCCCTGGCCGTCGGCCAGCACCTGGATCTCGACGTGGCGCGGGTTCTCGAGGAACTTCTCCATGTACACCATGTCGTTGCCGAACGCGGCCTTGGCCTCGGACCGGGTGGTCTGGATCGCGGCGTTGAGGTGGGCCTCGGTGTGGACCACGCGCATGCCGCGGCCGCCGCCGCCGCCGGCGGCCTTGATGATCACCGGGTAGCCGATCTCGCGCGCCAGCTTGATGTTGGTCGCCGCGTCCTCGCCGAGCGGGCCGCCGCTGCCGGGCACGCAGGGCACGCCCGCGGCCTTCATCGCCCGGATCGCCTCGACCTTGTCGCCCATCAGGCGGATCGTGTCCGGCCGCGGGCCGATGAAGACGAAGCCGGACTGCTCCACGCGCTCGGCGAAGTCGGCGTTCTCGGACAGGAAGCCGTAGCCGGGATGGATGGCCTGCGCGTCGGTGACTTCCGCCGCGGCGATGATCGAGGCCATGTTGAGGTAGCTCTCGCTCGACGGCGCCGGGCCGATGCAGACCGACTCGTCGGCCATGGCGACGTGCTTGAGGTTGCGGTCGACGGTGGAGTGCACCGCGACCGTGCGGATGCCGAGGGCGTGGCACGCGCGCAGGATGCGCAGCGCGATTTCGCCCCGGTTGGCGATTACGACCTTGTCCAGCATGCGCGGCGCCTCAGCCGATCACGAACAGCGGCTGGTCGAATTCGACCGGCTGGCCGTTTTCCACCAGCACCTTGAGCACGGTGCCGGAGACGTCGGCCTCGATCGGGTTGAACATCTTCATCGCCTCGATGATGCCCAGCGTGTCGCCGGCCTTCACCGCCTGGCCGGCGGCGACGTACGGCGGCTTGTCCGGCGCCGGGCTGGCGTAGAAGGTGCCGACCATCGGCGCGCGGACGATGTGGCCCTCGGGCAGCCCGGCCTCGGCGGCGGGCTTGGCCGGGCCGCCCGTCGCGGCCTCGGTCGGGCCCTGCATCGGCATCGGCGCGGCCGCGGCGGGCGCCGCGGCGACGGGCGCGGCCGGCGCGCCGGCCACCACCACGCCGCGCGGCGTGCGGGCCAGGCGGACCGACTCCTCGCCCTCCTTGATCTCGATTTCGGCGAGATTGGATTCCTCGAGCAGGTCGATCAGTTTCTTGATTTTGCGCAGGTCCATGAGCGGGCCTCTTGCGGATGAAGGGAAAAAGCGGCCGTCGGCGCGGCGCCCGCGGCCGGCCCAGGCCGGCGCAGCGGATCCGCCGCGGCGGCGGATCAGGAAGGGGGCGCCAGGCGCCGCAGCGCGGCGTCGAGGGCGTAGCGGTAGCTGTCGGCACCGAAGCCGCAGACCACCCCGGTCGCCAGGTCGCTGAAGTAGCTGGTGTGGCGGAAGGGCTCGCGGCGGTGCGGGTTGGACAGGTGCACCTCGATGAACGGGATCGCCACCGCGGCGAGTGCGTCGCGGATCGCCACGCTGGTGTGGGTGAACGCGGCCGGGTTGATCAGGATGAAGCCGGTGCCGTCCCCGCGCGCGGCCTGGATGCGCTCGACCAGCACGTGCTCGGCGTTGCTCTGCAGGCTGGCGTAGGCGTGGCCGGCGGCCTCGGTGCGGGCGCGCAGGTCGGCGTCGATCTCGGCCAGGGTGGTGCGGCCGTAGACCTCCGGCTCGCGGGTGCCGAGCAGATTGAGGTTGGGGCCATGCAGGGCCAGCAGCTGCGCCATACGCTCGCGCGGGACGGATTCGAAGGCCGGCAGTGTGCGCGATGGCCGGGCGGCTGTCCAGAAGTTCGCCGCCATATCGCCGAAATTGGCGCGTTTTAATCAGGCGTTTGAGTGTCCGCTCTAATCTTCGCGGACCCAGGCCTCGATCTCGCCGTGGCGGAACGGGCCGATCCGGCGCTTTTGCAGGCGACCGTCCGCGGACACCAGCACCGTGTAGGGCAGCACGCCGCCGCGGTTGCCCAGGCGCACGCTGCTGTCGCGCGGGCCGGCGGCGTCGAGCAGGACCGGGTAGCGCACCGGCACGCGCGCGAGGAAGGCCCGCACCGCGTCCGCGTCGTCCAGGGCGATGCCGACCACTTGCGTGCCGTTGGCGCCCTGCGCGGCGGCGTAGCGGTCCAGTTCCGGCATCTCTTCGACGCAGGGCGCGCACCAGCTGGCCCAGAAGTTGATCAGCAGCGGCCGGCCGGCGTAGTCGCCCGGAATCGTGGCGCCGCCGCCGTCGAGCGCGGACAGGCGCAGGGCCGGCAGCGGTTCGCCGGGACGGGCGATCGGCAGGTCCGCCGGCGCCGGCGGCGCCTGCGCCTCCAGTGCGCGTTGCAGCGCCTGCTGGCCGGGCTCGCTGCGCCACAGCCCGCCGCCGTCGAACCACAGCCCGGCGGCGACGCCGAGCACCGCGGCGGCCAGCGCCGCGAGCACGATCCGGCCGGGGCCGGGCGTCATCGCGCCATCCTCATCGCGCGCCTCCCGGCACCGTCATTGCGCCGCTTCCGCCAACGCCTGGCGCGCGGTGTCCAGGGTCAGCACCAGCGGCAGCACCCGGCCTTCGCCGCCACCGCGCGGGAACACCACGTACAGCGGCACGCCGACCGCCTTGTAGCGCTGCAGGAACGCGGTCAGGGTCGGGTCGACGTCGGTCCAGTCGCCGACCATGTACACCGCATTCGCCGCCTCCAGCGCTTCGCGGAAGCCGTCGCGGGCGAACACCGCCTTTTCGTTGGCTTTGCAGGTCACGCACCAGTCGGCGGTGACGTTGACGAACACCACGCGGCCGGCGGCGCGCAGGTCGGCCAGGCGCTGCTCGGAGTACGGCACCACCGGCAGCGCCTGCGCCGCCTCGGCCAGCGCCGGTGCCGCGCCGCGCGGCAGGCGCTGGATCGCCTGCAGCGGCCAGAGCAGGCCGAGCAAGGCCAGCGCCGCGGCCGCGCCGGCCCAGCGCCGGCCGCCGCGGAAGCGGGCCCAGGCCCATGCGGCGAACGCCAGCAGCACCGCCGCGAGCAGCCACAGGCCGATCGCGTCGGCGCCGCGCTGCCGCGCCAGCACCCAGGCCAGCCAGGCCGCGGTGAGGTAGAGCGGGAACGCGAGCAGCTGCTTGAGCGTCTCCATCCACGCCCCGGGCCGGGGCAGCCGGTGCGCCAGCGCCGGGACGAAGCCGATCAGCAGGAACGGCAGCGCCAGTCCCAGGCCGAGCGCCAGGAACACCGCCAGCGC
The DNA here is from genome assembly GCF_003814555.1 of Vulcaniibacterium tengchongense. Taxonomy (GTDB): domain Bacteria; phylum Pseudomonadota; class Gammaproteobacteria; order Xanthomonadales; family Xanthomonadaceae; genus Vulcaniibacterium; species Vulcaniibacterium tengchongense. The sequence continues at coordinate 74,201 of NZ_RKQN01000004.1, read as the reverse complement.
GGTCGGCGCCGGCGCGGCGAACGCCCAGGCCAGCGCCGCGCCCATGAACGGCGCGGTACAGGGCGTGGCCACCACCACCGCCAGCACCCCGGTGAAGAAATCGCCGGCCGGCCCGGCGCGGGTGGCCAGGCCATGGCCGATGCCGGTCCAGCGGCCGCCGACGTGCCACAGCCCCGACAGGCTCAGGCCCAGGCCGAACATCACCAGCGCCAGCACCGCCACCACCAGCGGCTGCTGCAGCTGGAAGCCCCAGCCCAGCGCCAGCCCGGCCTGGCGCAGCGCCAGCGCGGTCGCCCCCAGCGCGGCGAAGCTCAGCAGCACGCCCGCGGTGTACCAGAGCGCCTGCCGCCGCGCGCGCGCCGGGTCCTGGCCGTTGCCGGCCAGCGACAGCGCCTTCAGCGACAGCACCGGCAGCACGCAGGGCATCAGGTTGAGGATCAGGCCGCCGAGCAGCGCCAGCAGCAGGGCGGAGGGCAGGCCCAAGGCCGCGCCGCGCGCAGCGGGGGGCGTCTCGGCGCGGGCGGCCGCGGCGGGCGCACTCGCCGCGGAGTCGCGGTCCGCCGAGGCGGGCGGCACGGCCTCGATGCCACCGGCTGCGGCGGGGGACGCCGCGCCCGCGTCCGGCGAGGGGCCGGGGGGAGGGGCCGCATCGGCAGCACGGCCGGGGCCGGCGGCCGCCGCGGCCGGGGCCACGGTGCCTGCGGGCACCTCGACCGCCACCGTCCGCGTCATCGGCGGGTAGCACACGCCGTCGGTCTGGCAGCCCTGGAAGGTCGCGCGCAGCTGCAGCGTCGCGGCGTCGGCGCGGCTGCGCCGCAGCGGCACCGGCACCTCGACCTCGTCGAAGTACACCACCACGTCGCCGAAATGCTCGTCGCGGTACGCGCGGCCCGGCGGCCATTGCGGCGCGCCCGGCGCGATCCCGGCCGCGCCGTCCAGGCGCAGCGAGGTGCGGTCGCGGTACAGGTAGTAGCCGCGCGCCGGGGTGAAGCGCAGCAGCAGGGTGTCGCCGTCGCGGGCGATGGCCTCGAAGCCGAACGCCTGCTCCGGTGGCAACGGCAAGGCCTCCGCGCCGCCGCCGGCGCCGAGCAGCCCGCCGCCAAGGCCTGCACCGCGGCCCGCACCGAACGGCACCGGCGCCGCGGCGGCCGCGGCCTGCGGCAGGCTCACCGCGACGGTGCGGGTCTGCGGCGGATAGCAGACGCCGGCGTCGGCGCAACCCTGGTACCGGATCTTGAGCGTGGTGCGGGCGGCGCGCGCCTGGCCGGGCAGCACCGCGACCAGCTCGCCGCGGTAGGTCTCCACGTCGCCGAAGAACTCGTCGCGGTAGGCCTTGCCGGCCGGCAGCTGCAGCGGTTGCGCGTCGAAGCCGGCGTCGGCCTGCACCGCGGTGCGGTGGCGGTACAGGTAGTAGCCGTCGGCGATCTGCCAGCGGATCTCGACCCGGTCCGGCGCGGTCGCCTCGGCGCTGAGGGCGAAGACCTGGTCCACCGGCGGCAGTTCGTCGGGGTCGAGCGCGGGCGCGGGCCCGGCGGCCAGCCCCGCCAGGGCGGCGGCGAGCAGGGCGAACAGGCGCCGCGCCGTCGCGGCGCGGGGGCAGGCGGGATTCGGCTCAGTCATCGGTCCGGGTCTGTGCGGCCACCCACTGCAGGTAGGCGGCCAGGCCGCCGGCGGCTTCGACCGCGATCGCTTCGGGCAGTTCGTAGGGATGCAGCTCGCGCAGGCGCGCGACCAGCGCGTCCTCGCGTTCGGCGGTGGTCTTGATCAGCAGCAGGACCTCGTCGGCGCGTTCCACCGCGCCTTGCCAGCGGTAGGTGGAGCGCAGCCCCGGCAGCACGCTGACGCAGGCGGCCAGGCGCTCCTCGACCAGGGCGCCCGCCAGCGCGTCGGCGCTGGCCGGGTCCGGGCAGGTGCTGAGCAGCAGCCGTACGGGTGGGGCGGGGGAGTCCGGCATAAGGGCCGGCAGTGTACCCGCCCGCCCCGGGCGCGGCGACCGCGACCGCCGCCGACCGATCGCGTAGTCTGGCGCCCACCGGGGCGCGCCGCCCCGCACCAGGAGACCCGATGCGGTGCCGAGTTCTATCTGTTGGTCTGCTGTTGCCGGCCTGGCTTGCCGCCGCGCCGGCGCTGGCCGGCGTGGAGGTGCGGGCCTGCCGGCAGGATGACGGCGCGGCCCGGAAGATCGTCGGCGAGCTCAGCTGCGGCAGCGCGGTGGACTGCCCGATCGGCCCGGACGGACTGAGCCTGCGCGCGGCCGACGGCGCCGGCGAGTGGCCGGTGAGCGATCCGGTGTTCGTCGACGAGACCGGCCGGCCGCTCGACGAGCCGCCGATGCGCGGGACCATCCGCGCGCTGTGGCGCGCGAGCCTGCCCGCGGCGGACGCGCCGGACCGGCTGCAGCTGTACTTCGAGGGCCGTCCGGTGGGCGCGCCGTTCGTTCCGGGCGAGGACTGCTCGGCGCTGCCGCGTCCGCGCGGCGGCTGAGCGCGGACGGCGATCCCGGAACGCAAGCGGACGCAGGCGCGGCGCGCGGCGGGAGTCGCGCCCTCCGCCACGATGGCGCGCTCAGCGCGCGGCCGGCGGCTTGCCGCGCGGCCGGCCGGTGCGCAACTCGGCCAATTGCTCGACCACCTCGACGATCGGCGCCTTGGCCCGCGCCGGCGCCTCGCGGAACGCCGCCAGCAGGCGCCGCTCGAGCGGGTCCTCGACCAGCAGCGCGTCGGCGGCGGCGACCGAGTCCAGCTCGGTGTCGGGCGACAGGGTCATGCGACCGCGGCCGGTGGCCAGCCATTCGAACTGCACGCCGGTGGCCAGGGCGATCCCGCGCAGGTGCGCCACGCTCGGAAACTTGCCGCGCTGGGATTCCCAATGGCCCACCGCGCTGCGCTGCACGCCCACGGCGGCGCCGAGCGCGGCCTGCGACAGGCCGGCATGGCGGCGGGCAAGGCGGATGCGTTCCTGTGGGGTCATGGCGGCTCCTGCGGGCAGGCTACCGGAAGTCTACAGGTGAACGATATACGCAGGAACTGGTGTCCTGCCGGTAGCGCGCCGGCGGCCTTCATTCGAGGCCGGGCAACGAGTTGCGGAAATGACCGGGGGCCTGGGATACCGCGGGTCGCGTAGGCCGCCCCGCCCGGCCGCTGGCGGGTTGCCGGGCCGCGCGACAACATCCCCCATCGCCGGCAGGGACGTATTGGGCTGCGACAGGGGCGTCGGTTCGGGGACAGGCGCAAGGCAGCGCACGCGAGGATCGCCAACTCCGCACCAAAAGAGCGCGTTCCACGGGACGCGCTCTTTCTTTGTCCGGTCCGTTCGCGCGGCCTCCTGCTGGCCGAACGCGCCCCGCCGCGCCGCCGGCCATCGCGCGCCTCCGCCCACCCCTTGAAAGCGCATCGCGGCGCCCCATGTCTGCGCCATCCCGGCATGCCGGGTGTTTTTGCGCCACGGCGTTGGCACTCGCCTGGCGCGATTGCTAAAATTCCTCAGTTTTTCCAACCAGTTCAACCACTTGCGAGGTTGTTGTCATGAATATCAAGCCGCTCTACGACCGCGTGGTCATCAAGCGCATGGAAGAAGAGAAGGTGTCCGCCGGCGGCATCGTGATCCCCGACACGGCCGCCGAGAAGCCGATCAAGGGCGAGGTCGTCGCGGTCGGCGAAGGCAAGGTGCTCGACAACGGCAGCATCCGCGCGCCCAAGGTCAAGTCCGGCGACAAGGTGCTGTTCGGCAAGTACAGCGGAACCGAGGTCAAGCTCGACGGCACCGAATACCTGGTGGTGAAGGAAGACGACATCTTCGCGGTCCTCGGCTGATCGCGGACCGGGATCCGGGTGGGCCGGTCGGGATCCGCGGAGGCGCGCCGCGCCGACGATCCCCGCATCCCCCGAGTCCCGTCGTTCTCCGAGCCTTCACGAATCACGAATCCAAACCACGAATCCTGGAGTTAGATCCATGGCTGCCAAAGAAATCCGCTTCGGTGAAGACGCGCGCGTCAAGATGGTGCGCGGCGTCAACATCCTCGCCAACGCCGTCAAGGCGACCCTCGGCCCGAAGGGCCGCAACGTCGTGCTCGAGAAGAGCTTCGGCGCCCCGACCATCACCAAGGACGGCGTGTCCGTCGCCAAGGAGATCGAACTGTCCGACAAGTTCGAGAACATGGGCGCGCAGATGGTGAAGGAGGTCGCCTCGAAGACCTCGGACAACGCCGGCGACGGCACCACCACCGCGACCGTGCTGGCCCAGGCGCTGATCCGCGAGGGCATGAAGGCGGTCGCCGCCGGCATGAACCCGATGGACCTCAAGCGCGGCATCGACAAGGCGGTCACCGCCGCCGTCGAGGAGCTGAAGAAGATCAGCAAGCCGTCGTCGACCTCGAAGGAGATCGCCCAGGTCGGCGCGATCTCGGCCAACTCCGACGCCAACATCGGCGAACTGATCGCCAAGGCGATGGACAAGGTCGGCAAGGAAGGCGTGATCACCGTCGAGGACGGTTCGGGCCTGGAGAACGAGCTCGACGTCGTCGAGGGCATGCAGTTCGACCGCGGCTACCTGTCGCCGTACTTCATCAACAACCAGCAGTCGATGTCGGCCGAGCTCGAGGATCCGTTCATCCTCCTGCACGACAAGAAGATCTCCAACGTCCGCGACCTGCTGCCGATCCTCGAGGGCGTGGCCAAGGCCGGCAAGCCGCTGCTGATCGTCGCCGAGGAAGTCGAGGGCGAGGCGCTGGCGACCCTGGTGGTCAACACGATCCGCGGCATCGTCAAGGTGTGCGCGGTGAAGGCCCCGGGCTTCGGCGACCGCCGCAAGGCGATGCTGGAGGACATGGCGATCCTGACCGGCGGCACCGTGATCTCCGAGGAAGTCGGCCTGCAGCTGGAGAAGGCCACGATCAAGGATCTGGGCCGCGCCAAGAAGGTCGTGGTCTCGAAGGAGAACACCACCATCATCGACGGCGCCGGCGAGGCGTCGGCGATCGAGGGCCGCATCAAGCAGATCAAGGCGCAGATCGAGGAGACCACCTCGGACTACGACCGCGAGAAGCTGCAGGAGCGCGTGGCCAAGCTGGCCGGCGGCGTGGCGGTGATCAAGGTCGGCGCCGCGACCGAAGTCGAGATGAAGGAGAAGAAGGCCCGCGTCGAGGACGCGCTGCACGCCACCCGCGCCGCGGTCGAGGAAGGCATCGTCCCGGGCGGCGGCGTCGCGCTGATCCGCGCCAAGGCCGCGATCGAGGGCCTGAAGGGCGCCAACGAGGACCAGAACCACGGCATCCTGATCGCCCTGCGCGCGATGGAAGCGCCGCTGCGCGAGATCGTCAGCAACGCCGGCGAGGAGCCGTCGGTGATCGTCAACAAGGTCAAGGAAGGCAAGGGCAACTTCGGCTACAACGCCGCGACCGGCGAATTCGGCGACATGGTCGAGATGGGCATCCTGGACCCGACCAAGGTCACCCGCACCGCGCTGCAGAACGCGGCGTCGATCGCCGGCCTGATGATCACCACCGAGGCGATGGTCGCCGAGCTGCCGAAGAAGGAAGAGCCGGCCGCCGGCGCCGGCATGGGCGGCATGGGCGGCATGGACTTCTGATCCGGCCCCGCGCCCGACGCTGTACCGGAAGGCCCGCTTCGGCGGGCCTTCTCTTTTCCGGCGCCCGCGCCCGCCGCGGCACCGGCGAAGACGCGCGCCGCCGGGCGCCCGCCCGTCGAGCGGAGCCGCAAACCGGGGGCGTGCCGCCCGCCCGTTCCCGGGCGGACCTACCCGCCCGCGCCGGAGCGCCGGCGCCAGCGCGCCGCCGCGGCCGGATCGTGGCGGCCGCCGTCGGGGTCCTCGTACAAGGCGATCAGGCGGGCGATGCCGTCCTCGTCGCCCTGCTCGGCCAGGCGCAGGAAGCAACGTTCGGCCTCGGCGATATCGCGTGCGCCGTCGACGCGCTGCAGGCAGGCCTCGCCCAGCAGCAGGCGGGCATGGCCTCGCCACTCGTAGTCCTCGTCCCCGGCCAGCGGGCGCAACCAGGCCTTGGCTTCCCCCAGCAGGCGTTTGCGCGCCGCGGCATCGGCGCGCGCGGCCAGCGCGATCGCCACCCTGGCGCCGCGGTGCGCACCGCTCGGCACGCCGCCACGCGCGGCGAGGCGGTAGTGATGCAGCGCCTGCTCGAGGTCGACGGCGACGCCGCGGCCTTCTTCGTAGGCGTAGGCGACGCGCCAGTGCGCGTCCGGGTGGTTCATCACCGCGGCGCGGCGGAACAGCTCCAGCGCGCGGCCGAGGTCGACCGCGCCGCCGACGCCCTCGTCGTAGAGGTCGCCGAGTTCGACATGCGCCTGGCGGTGGTTGCGGTCGCGGTGGGCGAGCAGGTGCTCCAGCCAGGCGCGGGCGGCGGCCGGCTCGGCGCGCCCGCCTTCGCCGTCGCGCAGCATCCGCGCCAGGCGGAGCATCGCCTCGGGCACGCCGTCGGCGGCGACCTCGCGCGGCATCCAGTCCCGCGCCGGCCGCAGCAGGCGGCGCAGCAGGCCGCGCCCGGACTCGCGCGGCGGCGAGGCCAGGCCCGCGGCCAGGCCCATCCAGTAGCGCGCGGGCTCCGGTTCGCCACCGTCGGCGAAGTGCTCGGCCAGGCGCAGGGCGGCCTCGCGGTCGCCCCGCTCGTGGAAACGCTGCTCCCACCACTCGGGCTCGCTCATCGCCTGGCCGTCGCGCCACAAGCGCCAGCGGCCCCCGTAGGGGTCGCGGGCGTCGAGGTGCCCGCCGCGGCTCCAGGCTTCGCCGAGCAGGGCGGCGAGATCCTCCGGCGTCTCGGTGTCGGCCAGGTCGTCGATCGAAAGCCGCACGAAGTCGAGCGGATGCAGTTCGCTGCCGTCCTCGCGCAGCACGCCGATGCGCAGGGCGCCTTCGCGGTCGTCGCCGTAGCCGTCGATGCAGCGGCCGGCGATGTAGGCGACGGCGGCCGCGCCGCCGGCGTCGCGGTAGGCGAAGGCCTGCAGCAGGTCGTATTCGCAGGGCAGGGCCTCGGCCCGCCGGCGCAGATCCCAGGCGCCGTAGCGGGGCGGCTCGCCGCGCCGGCGGCGGGCCAGCAGGAGCAGGTGCGCGCCGGCGTCGGCATCGCCGCACCGCGCGGCGGCGAACGGCGCGATGCCGGCGTACTCGAACGGCACCACGACGCGCCCGTCCACGTCGACCACGCCGAGGGCGCGATCGCGCGCCAGCAGCAGCGGCGGCGCGGCGGCGGCGTCGGCCAGCGGTTCCAGCGTCCTGTAGCGCGGGGCGATCCGCTCGCGGCCGTCGCCGTCGAGCAGCCCCCAGCGGCCGTCGCGGCGGACGAGGACGCCGTGCCCGTCGAGCGGCTGCAGGCGTTCCCACGCCGGCGCGATCCAGACGCGGCCGTCGGCGCGCAGCCAGCCGCGCCGGCCGTCCAGTTCGATCTCGAACACCTCGCGCTCCTCGTCCCAGCCGAGCGCGTCGTACCGCGGCGGCAGCACCTCGCGGCCGTCGCGATCGACCAGGCCGACGCGGCCGCCGGCGGCCACCGGCGCCAGGCCGGACGGGGCGAACGCATCGATCCGTTCGTAGCGCGGCGCGAGCACCCACCGGCCCCACGGATCGAGCAGGCCCCAGCGTCCGCCGGCGCACGCGGGCAGGCGCTCGTGCTGCGCCGGCAACAGCGCATCCAGCGGGGGCTCGGTGGCGCCGGGCGCGATCCGCCAGGCGCCGTCGGCCTGCAGCAGGCCGATGCCGTCCGGATGCGCGGCGACGGCGAGCGGCGCGCCGCCGGCGTCGACGAAGTCGTCGATCCACTCGAATTCCGGCGCGCGTACCAGCGAAGGCCCGTTCGCCGCCGCCACCCGCATCAGGCCGACGCGGCCGCCGCGCTGCACCCGCAACAGGCCGGGCGCGTCGCCCGCCGGTTCGATGCCGTCCCACTCCGCGGCCGCCACGACGACCGGCTCGTCGCTGCCGGCGGCCCACCGGCGCAGGCCGCACCGGCCGCGCTCGCGGAAGACCTCCAGGCCATGCTCCAGTTCGAGGCGCTCGTCCGCGTGCGGATCGAACGCTTCGAACGCGACCTCGCGCGGCTCGTCCGCGTCGAAGTACGGATGATCCAGGCCGCCCAGGCCGAAGGTCCACGCCCAGGCCGACCAGTCGCCGAAGCCGCGGTTGCCGTCGGCGTGCAGCTCCAGGGCGGCATCGAAGCCGTCGGCGTCGCCGTGGCGCATGGCGTCCTGCAGGCGCTGCCACAGCGCATCGCAATCGGCGCGGCAACGCTCGACGAAGGCTCGCGGTTCCGGGTCGAGCCAGGCCAGCTCGTCCAGGTCGGCCGAGAAATGCAGCGCCGCCGCGTCGTCGCCGTCGGCGACGGCCGCGCACTCCTGCCGCAGGTAGGCCTCCAGCGCGCGCAGCTGCCCTGGCAGCGCCGGGTTGAGCGGCAGGCGCGGATGGCGTTCGACGAAGTCGCGGATCGCCGCGATCCTGTCCTTCGCGGGCGCGGCCGGCGCGACCAGGTTGGCGGTGCCGGCATCGCCGAACACGCGCTGGTGCGCGATCGGCGTGCCGGCTGCGCCGCCGGCGAGCAGCACCCGCCACAGCGTGGGCAGCACGTTGTTGGCCTCGGCGAAACTGCGGCCGCGGCCGTTCTCCGCCTCCTCGGCGGTGCACAGGTAGAGGTACGCGCGATTGCCCATCGCCGTCGTCCGTGGCAAAGCGGCGAAGGCTACCAGAGCCGCGCCCGAAATCGCGCGGCGCGATGCCGGAACGAGGCCGGGGCGGGCGGGCGAGCCCCGGGCGCCCGGTCGCGCCGCTACGACGAAGCGCCTTCGCGCCGGCCGCCCGCGCATCGCCCGACGCGGGTTCTTGCGCCTGGCCCAGGCCGGCGTGCGCGGGCCGCGTCCAACGTGCCCAGCCGCTCCGCGCTTGTGGGCGCCGTGCGCGGAGGCTAGCCTCCGGCCATGCCTACTTCGCTGATCGTCGTCGACGATTTCCTCAGCCCGCGGGACGCGCACGGCCTGCGCGAGGCCGGGTTGCGGCTCACCTACCCGGAGCAGCAAGGCGCGTTCCCCGGGCGCAATTCGCTGGAGCGGCTGGAGATCGACGGCCTGACCGACGCGGTGTCCGACCTGGTGCGCGAGCCGCTGGCGCCGGTGTCGCCGCTGCAGTCGCACGCGAAGTTCCGGCTGACGCTGGCGGCGGACACGGGCCGCGCGAAGGTGCACATCGACCACGCCTACTGGTCGGGCATCCTGTACCTGAGCCGCCCCGAGGACTGCCGCGGCGGCACCGAGTTCTTCCGCCATCGGCCGACCGGCACCGACCGCGCGCCGTTCGACGATGCCGAACTGGCGGCGATGGGATTCGCCTCGCACCAGCAGATGCACCGCGAGATCATCGAGCGGGACGGCACCGACGACGCCAAGTGGGAACTGACCATGCAGGTGCCGATGCGCTTCAACCGCCTGGTCCTGCTGCGGCCGTGGCTGTGGCACACCGCCGGCCCGGCCTTCGGCGACCGCCCGGAGAACGGGCGGCTGGTCTATCTGATGTTCTTCGACGTGCGCAAACCCGGCGCAGCCGCAGCCGCGCGGTGAACGGCGGGCATTTTCCTGTACCCGCGGGTATCGTTTTGCACTGCAGCGTGCAATCCCTCTAACGGTTCCTTCACGATGCGCACGCATCCCGACGTGGGGGAGGGAGCAGGCCCGCAACCGGTTCGACCGGGGCGGGCTTTTTATTTGCGCCTGCGACGACGCGCCGCAACGCGGTGCGAAGGACGCCCGGCCGGGCGGCGCGGCGGTTCGGACGTACCGGCGCCTGCGGCGCGTGCGCCGAGGGCGTGATCGCGCGCGGCGGCCGGCGCCGGCACGGCTCGATCGCGATCGTCTTCGGCGCGCCGGCACGGGCGCGCCTTCGGCCGCGATGCGACGGCACGGCATGGCTCGTCGCGCGGGCCGCGGGCGCGCGTGCCGGTTGCAACGTCGGCGCGGATCGTCGATCGCGTGTGCCGCGCCCGTCCTGCCGCGGTCCGGCTCGCCGGATCGGCTGGAGGTTTCGCGCGGGCGCGTTCGCGGCCCGTTCGGGCGTGGCGCAGTGCCGCGTCCCACGGCCGCGTCGCAGCGGCCTGCGCGGCGCATGCGATCATGCGGACATGATCCACCCCGACCGTTTCGCCGCATTGCGCGCGCGTGCGCTGGCGCGGCTGCCGGGCGACGACGCGGCGCTGCGCGACAAGCTCGCCCGCGTCGCCGTCGCCAGCGACTTCGCGATCGACACCCTGGCGCGGCAGCCCGGGCTGCTGGCGCGCCTGCATGCGGACGACGGCGCCGAAGCGCTGCCGCCGCCGCATCTCGCGCCGGAGCGGCGCGCGGAGTGGCCGATGCTGCTGCGGCGCCATCGCGCCGCGGAATCGACCCGGCTGGTCTGGCGCGACGTGCTCGGCCTCGACGCGGTCGAGGCGACGCTGGCCGGCAGCACGCGCCTGGCCGAGCGATGCCTGCGCCTGGCGCTGGATGCGCTGGAAGCGGAGTTCGCGCAGCGCCACGGCCGCGTGCGCGACCGCGACGGCCGCCCGCAGCGATTGGTGGTGTTCGGCCTCGGCAAGCTCGGCGGCGGCGAGCTCAACTTCAGTTCCGACGTCGACCTGGTCTACGCCTACGAGCACGACGGCGAGTCCGACGGCGCGCGCGCGCTCGGCGCGGAGGCCTACTTCGCCCGCCTCGGCCAGCAGCTCGCCGGCCTTCTGGGCGAGGTCACCGGCGACGGCTTCTGCCACCGCGTCGACCTGCGCCTGCGCCCGTACGGCAATGCCGGCCGGGTGGCGTGGTCGTTCGCGGCGATGGAGCAGTACTTCCAGCACGAGGGCCGCGACTGGGAGCGCTACGCCTGGCAGAAGGCGCGGCCGGTGGCCGGCGACGCCGCCGCGGGCGAGCGGTTCCTGGCGACGCTGCGGCCCTTCGTGTACCGGCGCTATCTCGACTTCGGCGCGCTCGAAGGCTTGCGCACGATGAAGGCGGCGATCGCCGCCGAGGTCGCGCGCCAGGACCTGGCCGACGACATCAAGCGCGGGCCGGGCGGGATCCGCGAGATCGAATTCCTGGCGCAGGCGCTGCAGCTGATCTACGGCGGCCGCGCGCCCGCGTTGCGCGAGCGCTCGCTGCTGCCGGCGCTGCGCGCGTTGCGCGAGGCGCGCCACGTCGAGCCGGCCGCGGCCGACGCGCTGGCGCAGGCGTACCGCTTCCTGCGCCGGCTGGAGAACCGGCTGCAGATGCTGCGCGACGCGCAGACCCACGCCTTGCCCGCCGGCGAGGAGGAGCGCGAGCGGATCGCCGCCGGCCTCGGCTACGAAGACTGGAACGCGCTGCGCGCCGAACTCGACGCGCATCGCGCGCGGGTGAGCGCCGAATTCGACGCATTGCTGGCGCCGCGCCGGCGCCGCGCCGCGCCCGACGCGCTGGCCGGCTATTGGCGCGCGCTGCCGGACGGCGGCGACCGGCAGGCGCTCGGCGAGGCCGGCTTCGCCGACGCCGACGCGGCCGACGCGGCGCTGCGCGACTTCGCCCGCAGCCCCGGCGTGCGCGCGCTGTCCGATCGCGCCCGCGCGCGCCTGGACCGGGTGCTGCCGGCGCTGCTGCAGGCGGTCGCGGCCTCGAGCGAACCGATGCTGGCGCTGCGCCGGTTGCTGGCCTTGTTGCACAACATCCTGCGCCGCAGCGCCTACCTGGCGCTGCTCGACGAGCAGCCGGCGGCGCTGGCGCGGCTGGTCGACGCGGTCGCGCGCAGCGCGTTGCTGGCCGAACGCCTGGCCGCGTATCCGTTGCTGCTCGACGAACTGCTCGACGCGCGCGTGGCCGGGCCGCTGCCGGGGCGCGATGCGCTGCTGCAGGCCTGCGCCGAGGTCCCGGGCGACGAGGACGCCGAGGCGCTGCTGCAGGCCTTGAACGAAGTGCGCCAGGCGTTGAGCTTCCGCATCGCCCTGGCGCTGCGCGACGGCCGCCAGGACGCGGCCGCGGGCGCGCGCCAGTTGGCCTGGCTCGCCGACGGCGTGGTCCGGCGCGTGCTGCGCCTGGCCGAGCACGAGCTCGCCGCCGCGCACGGCCGGGTCGCGGGCGCGCGCTTCGCCGTGCTCGGCTACGGCAGCCTCGGCGGCGAGGAGCTGGGGTTCGGTTCCGATCTCGACCTGGTGTTCCTGTACGACGCCGCGGCCGGCGCGCATTCCGACGGCGCGCGCCCGCTCGAGGCCGGGCGCTGGTTCGCGCGCCTGGCGCAGAAGATCGTCGCCCTGCTCGGCGCCGTCACCGGCGCCGGCCGCCTGTACGACGTCGACGTGCGCCTGCGCCCGGACGGCGCCAAGGGCCTGCTGGTGTCGAGCCTGGCCAGTTTCCGCGAGTACCAGCGCGAGCGCGCCTGGACCTGGGAGCACCAGGCCCTGGTGCGCGCGCGCGGCGTCGCCGGCGAGGCCTCGCTGCTGGCGGACTTCGAGCGCGTGCGCGCGGACACGCTCGGGCGCGAGCGCGACCCGGCGCGCTTGCGCGAGGACGTGTCGGCGATGCGCCGGCGCATGCGCGCCGAACTCGACCGCAGCGACCCGGCGCTGTTCGACCTGAAGCAGGGCGAGGGCGGGCTGGTCGATCTGGAGTTCCTGTTGCAGCACGCGGTGCTGGCGCGCGCGCACGCGCGGCCGGCGCTGCTGGCGCCGCGCGCGACGCCGGCGCTGATCGACGCCGCGCGCGAGGCGGGCGCGCTGGAGGCGGACGCCGCCGCGGCGCTGGCGCAGGCGCACGCGGCGCTGCTGGCGCGCGGGCTGGACTGCACGCTCGACCGTCGCCCGCGGCGGGTGCCGCGCGACGCGGCGGTGGAGCAGGCACGCGAGTGCATCCGCGCGGCGGCGCGGGCGCAGGGGCTGGACTTCGGCGAGTAGCCGCGCGCTACAGGCCCAGGCGCGCGGCGACTTCGCCGGCGACGCGCGCGGTCTCGCGCAGCGGCACCACCGGCCAGGCGGCGAGCGCGGGGCCGAACGGGCGTACGCGGTCGCGCCCGAGCAGGCTGTCGAGGAAGCGCCGCGGCCGCCCTTCGACGCGGTCGTGGCCGGCGACGAACACCGGCACCGCGGTGGCCGCGGCTTCCGACAGCATGTTCACCGAATCGGCGCTGACCACGATGCGGTCGGCCCAGGCCAGCAGGCCGGGGTAGGGATTGTCCGCGTCGGCGCCGCCGGTCCACAGCGCGCCCGGCAGCCCGCCCAGGTGCGCGCGCAGGCTCTGCCGCGCCGGCAGCGGCGTGCGCCGCGAGGCGGTGGCGAGCACGCTGCCGCCCTCCTCGCGCAGCTGCCGCGCCAGCCCCCGCAGCAGCGCGTCGTACCAGTCCGGGTCGAAGCGCGCGTGCGCGCTGGCGCCGCCGAGCAGCAACGCGGTGCGCGGCCGCGGCAGCGCGGCGAACGCGGCGAAACGGTGCCGCGCCGCGTCGAGCCAGGCCTCGTCGACGGAGTGCAGGCTGCCGAGCACGGCGATCACGTTGCGGCCCTGCAGGCCGTCGTGCTCCGGCGCGATCACCAGGTCCCAGTGGCGCGGGTCCAGGCGCGGGTCGAGGATCTGCACCGCGCGCGCGCCGCGCCGGCGCAGCAGGCGGGTGGCCAGCGCGGCCTGGCGGCCGCAGCCGATCGCGACCAGCCCCTCCGGCGGCCCGGCCAGGGCGCGGGCGAAGCCGGCGCCGAACGCGGCCGCCGCGCCCGGGCCGCGGCGCGGCGCCCACCAGCGCCAGGGCGCGCGCGGCTGCAGGGTCCAGCGGCGCTGCTCGCCGCCCAATGCGGCGGCCAGCGCCTCGGCCTGGCGGCGGTTGCCGGCATGGCCGTCGGTCAGGGTCCAGCACACCGGGCCGGCGCGACCGGAATCCGGCATCGTGATCGCCTGCGGAACGGTCGCATCCAAGGCATCGCTTTGTTGCACGTTCGTATCGATCCGTTCCGGGCGCATCGGCTGTCCGCCATGGGCCAGACTCTACACTTGCCCGCCAACGCCGCGCCGTGCGCGGCATCCACGGAGCCCCCGCATGACCCCAGCCCTGACCGACGCCGCCCTCGACCAGCTGTTCCGTACCGCCCGCACCCACAACGAGCTCGGCGGCGAGGTCAGCGACGAGACCCTGCGGCGGCTGTACGAACTGGCCAAGTGGGGGCCGACCAGCGCCAACATGTCGCCGCTGCGGCTGGTGTTCGTGAAGTCCCAGGAGGCCAAGGCCAGGCTCGCCCCGGCGCTGAGCGAAGGCAACCGCGCCAAGACCATGGCCGCGCCGGTCACCGCCATCGTTGCCCACGACCTGGCCTTCTACGAGAAGCTGCCGTACCTGTTCCCGCACACCGACGCCAAGAGCTGGTTCGACGGCCTGCCCGAGGCCGAGCTGGAGACGATCGCGCTGCGCAACGGCAGCCTGCAGGGCGCCTACGTGATCCTCGCCGCGCGCGCGCTGGGCCTGGATTGCGGCCCGATGTCCGGCTTCGACAACGCCCGGGTCGACGCCGCGTTCTTCGCCGGCACCAGGATCCGCTCCAATTTCCTGATCAACCTCGGCCACGGCGATCCGGCCAAGCTGTTCCCGCGTTCGCCGCGACTGTCCTTCGACGAGGCGGCGCGGATCCTGTAGTCCCGCCAGGCCCTCCGCCGCTTGCGGGCGGAGGCCGGGAGGCGTACCAAGGGGCGGCGCACGCGCTCGCCCGCGCCGGTTTCGCCGCCGGAACCTTCCCCGCGGGGAAGGCGTTGGATCCCTTCATTCCAGGAGAACCGCCATGCTCAAGCGTCTCGCTCTCGCCGCCGCCCTGGCCGCCGTCGCCGGCTTCGCCGCCGCCGCGCCGACCACCTACAAGATCGACCCGAACCACACCGACGTGATCGCCAGCTGGAGCCACTTCGGGTTCTCGCACCCGGTGGCGCACTTCGGCCAGGTCGACGGCAGCATCACCTACGATCCGGCCGACGTCGCCGCGTCGAAGGTCGAGGTCACCATTCCGCTGGCCGGCCTCAACTCGCACGTGCCGGACTTCGACGAGCACCTGCGCAGCGCCGACTTCTTCGACGCCGCCAACCACCCGGCCATCACCTTCAAGAGCACCAAGGTCGAGGCCGCCGGCGAAGGCAAGCTGCGCGTGCACGGCAACCTGACCGTGCGCGGCGTGACCAAGCCGGTGGTGCTGGACACCACGATCAACAAGGTCGGCGAGCAGCCGATGGCCAAGCGCCCGGCGGCCGGCTTCGACGCCACCACCACGCTCAAGCGCAGCGACTTCGGCCTCGGCAAGTACGCGCCCAACGTCAGCGACGAAGTCAGCATCCGCATCACCACCGAGGCCATCGTGCCCAAGGGCGACGCGGCCGCACCGGGCAAGTGAGCAGGCCATGATCGTCGCCCGTCCCGCCGCCGAACGCGGCCAGGCCAGGACCGGCTGGCTCGACAGCCGCCACACCTTTTCCTTCGGCCACTACTACGACCCGGCGTGGATGGGCTTCGGTCCGCTGCGGGTGATCAACGAGGACCGGGTCGCCCCCGGCGGCGGCTTCGCGCCGCACCGCCACGCCAACATGGAGATCCTCAGCTACGTGCTGGCGGGCGGCCTGGCGCACCGCGACAGCACCGGCGGAGGCGGCACGATCCGCCCGGGCGAACTGCAATGGATGAGCGCCGGCCACGGCGTCGAGCACAGCGAATACAACGCCTCCGACGCCGAGCCGGTGCACTTCCTGCAGATCTGGATCCAGCCGTCGCGGCTGAACCACGAACCCGCCTACGCCCAGCGCCAGGCGGTGCCGGAGGACGCGCGCGGCTGGACCCTGCTGGCCTCGCCCGACGGCCGCGACGGCAGCCTGGCGATCCGCCAGGACGCCCGCGTGCTCGACCTGCGCCTGGACCGCGGCGAGCGCGCCGAGTACGCGCTCGATCCGGCGCGGCTGTACTGGCTGCACGTGGCGCGCGGCACGGTCGATGCCGGCGGGCGCACGCTGCAGGCCGGCGACGCGCTCGGCTTCGGCGACGAGGGCGGCCCGCTGCGGCTGCGCGGCCTTGGCGACGGCCGCGCCGACGTGCTGCTGTTCGATCTGCCGCCGTAGGCGCCTCGTCGCGCGTCGGCGTCCCGTGGCCGGGGCGTGGCGGCGAGCGGCTACAATGGGCGCCCCGCGCTTCGCCCCACACGTATCGCCATGAACGCCAACGCCCCTTCGACCCAGGCCAATGCCCAGCAGCGCTACGTCGTGCACCGCAGCGATCTGCCGCTGAGCTGCCCGCTGCCGTCGATGGCGCTGTGGAACTCGCATCCGCGCGTGTACCTGCCGATCGAGGCCGAGGGCGGCCGCTCGAAGTGCCCGTACTGCGGCGCGGAATTCGTGCTCGAGGACTGACCCTGCGGCCGCGCCGCATCGCCGTGCGCGCTTCGACGCCGCAGACACGCGTGCCTGCCATTCCCGCCTTCTCGCCTGCCGTCGTCCCGGGCGCCGCGCGGGATCTGCTTTTCGTTCTTTCCAGTGCCCCGCCCGCTGTCGCGCGCGGCCGGGGTATGCCGATGCGCGACCTTCGGCGGCGGGGATGCCGCCGAAGAGCCTACCGGGACGTATTCATGGCGTGTCGCGCGTCGGCATGCGCCGGCTGCGCTCCTGCGGCGCTTACAGCGGCGGTCTGCATCGGAACGCAGGTCCTGCGTTGCGCTCGGCGCGACAAGGGCGCGCGGCGCGGCAGCGGGCTTCCGCACGATGCGTCCGGGGGCGGCCGTCGACCGCGGAGCCGCCGATGCGCCGGCTGACCGTCGTGCAACTGCTGCCGGCGCTGCATTCCGGCGGGGTCGAACGCTCCACGCTGGAGATCGCCGCGGCGCTGGTCGCGGCCGGCCACCGCGCGCTGGTGGTCTCCGCCGGCGGCCGCCTGGTGCCGCCGCTGCGCGCGCTCGGGGCCGAGCACGTCGAACTCGACATCGGCCGCAAGTCGCCGCTGACCGTGCGCCACGTGTACGCGCTGCGCCGGCTGTTCGCGCGCGAGCGCGCCGACCTGGTGCACGCGCGCTCGCGCCTGCCGGCCTGGCTGGCGGTGCTGGCGCTGCGCAGCCTGCCCGCGGCGGCGCGCCCGCGCCTGGTCACCACCGTGCACGGGTTGAACTCGCCCTCGCGCTACAGCCGGGTCATGACCCGCGGCGAGCGGGTGATCTGCGTGTCGGAGACGGTGCGCGACTACGTGCTGCGGCTGTATCCGGACACCGAGCCGGCGCGGCTGCGGGTGATCCCGCGCGGCGTCGACCCGGCGGCGTTCCCGCGCGCGCCGCGGCCCGACCCGCGCGCGCGCGCCTGGGCCGCGGCGCGGCATCCGGTGCTCGGCGGCGGCGGCCCGCTGCTGCTGCTGCCCGGCCGCGGCACCCGCCTGAAGGGGCATGCCGACGCGCTGGCCCTGCTGGCGCGCCTGCGCGCGCACGGCATCGACGCGCGCCTCTGGCTGGCCGGCGCGCGCGAGCCGCACCGCGCCGCCTACGTCGCCGAGCTGGAAGGCGAGGCGGCGAGGCTCGGCGTCGCCGAGGCGATCGCGTTGACCGAACCGACCGACGCGATCGCCCGCGCCTATGCCGCGGCCGACCTGGTGCTGCAGCTGTCGCGCAAGCCCGAAGCGTTCGGCCGCACCGCGCTGGAGGCGCTGGCGGTGGGGCGGCCGGTGCTCGGCTGGCATCACGGCGGCGTCGGCGAGCTGCTCGCACAATGGCAGCCCGAAGGCGCGGTCGCGCCGTTCGATGCCGACGCGCTGGAGCGCGCCGCGCGCGCGCTGCTTGCGCATCCGCCGGCGCCAGCGGATACGATGCGGCTTTTCGCGCAGCTGTCGCTGCGCGCGATGCAGGAGGCCACGCTTGCCGTCTACGCCGAGCTCGCCGATGCCGCACCCCGGCGCTGACCCCGCGCCGCCGGCGCCGCGCCCGCGCGGCTGGCGCTGGGCGCCGGCCTGGATCCTCGCGTTCGTCGCCCTGTGGCCGGCGCCGGGCTACGCGGAGGGAGTGCTGGCGCTGGGCGCGCTGCTGACCCTGGTCGGCCTGTTGGCGTCGCGCTTCCGCGGCGGCGCGCAGCTGCTGAGCAACCCGGCCTGGGCGTTGACCACGGTGCTGTTCTTCGCCTACTGGTTGCCCGAGGCGGTGTCGGCGCTGGACGCGCTCGATTCGGCGCGCGCGCTGCGCGAGGCCGCGGTGGATCTGCGTTACCTGCCGTTCCTGTGGCTGGCCGCGGCGGCGGTGGCGAGCGCGCGCGGCCGCCGCGTCACCTTCGCCGGCCTGGCCGCGATCTTCGCCCTGTGGACCGCCGACGCGCTGGTGCAGGCCGCGACCGGCACCAGCCCGCTGTTCGCGGCGATCGACGCCGCCAAGGTCGCGCTCACCGGCCACGGCATGTGCACGCCGGAGCAGGTCGCCGCGGCGGACCGGCTCAGCGGCGTGCTCGGCCCGTGCAATCTGAAGCTCGGCCCGGTGCTGGCGAGCATGTCGCCGTTCGTGCTGTTCGTCGGCGGCCGCCGCTACGGCCTGCTCGGCTGGCTGCTGTGCGCGGCGGCGGTGGGCGTGGTGATCCTGCTCGCCGGCTCGCGCGCCTCCTGGCTCGGCTACGCGCTGGCGCTGCTGCTGTCGGGTTGGCGGCTGCTGGGCTGGAAGAAGCTGCTGGCGGTGTTCGTGTTCGGCGCGATCGCCGCCGCCGCGCTCGGCCTGGGCGTGCCGCAGGTGCGCGAGCGCCTGGTGCGCACCGCGCCGGCGCTGTCGGCGGACATCGCCGGCCTGGACAGCGCGCTGTCCGGGCGGGCGCGGATCTGGCGCGCGGCCGGCTGCATGATCGCCGAGCATCCGTTCAACGGCGTCGGCGCGCGCGGCTTCCGCGAGGCCTTCCCGGCCTGCGACCCGGCGCCGGGCGAAATCGCCGCCTGGGGCGGCGGGCCGGCCCTGCACGCGCACCAGCTGGTGCTCGAGGTGCTCGCCGAGACCGGCGCGTTCGGCCTGCTGATGTGGTTCGCCGGCGCGGCGCTGGCCTGGCGCGCGTGGCGCTTCGCCAACCCCGAGGCGCGCGAGCGCGCGCGCCCGGCGATGTGGGCGCTGGTGGTCACCGTGTTCCCGCTCAACACCCATCTGGCGTTCTACTCGACGTTCTGGGGCAGCCTGACCCTGCTGCTGGCGGCGCTGTACGCAGGCAGCCTGCTGGGGCGGCAGGAAAGCCCGGGCGCGCCGCAGGGCGGGCAGGGCGCGTAGCGCGGCTGGACGGCCGCGCCGGGTCCCGGCGGCGCCGCGCCGTCGGGCGGCCGCACGCGGGGCGGGCATGTGGCTAGGGCGTTCCCGCGGCCGTGCCCGCCGACGTCGCCTTCCAGCGGTGCGCGGGCGACGGAGCGGTGCGCGGCAGCGGGCGCGTTGGGGTCGGGCGTGGCGTCGCTGCGACGCCGAGCGGCGGCCGGCCCGGCGGCGTCGCGGTCGAAGAAGTCCGGCTCAGCGCTTGTACGGCGCGGCCATGCCGGGCGGCCGGCGCTTGAAGCGGCGGTGGATCCACAGGTACTGGCTCGGCGCCTCGCGCACCATCGCCTCGATCGCGGCGTTCACCCGCGCGCTGTCCGCGGCCGCGTCGGCGGAGGGGAAGTCCGGCAGCGGCTCGCCCAGCCGCAGCACGTAGTCGCCGCCTTCGCGGCGGTGGAAGAACGGCACCACCGCGCAGCCCGACAGGCGCGCGAACTGGTGGGTCGCGGTGATCGTCGCCGCCGGCACGCCGAAGAATGGCGCGAACACCGTGTCCTTGCCGCGCATGTCCTGGTCCGGCGCGTACCACAGCAGGCCGCCCTGCTTGAGGTGGCGGATCGCCGCGCGCACCTCGTCGTTGGCGAACATCGCCGCGGCGTAGCGCAGCCGCCCGCGCTTGACCGCCCATTCCATCACCGGGTTGCGGTGGCGGCGGTACATGCCGGCCAGCGGCAGGCGGTCGCACATCAGGCGGCCGCAGATCTCCAGGGTCATGAAGTGGCCCGACACCAGCAGCACGCCGCGGCCCTGGGCGCGGATCGCCTCGATCCGCTCCACGCCTTCGATGCGCGCGGTGCGCCGCATCGGCGTCGCCGACCCCCACCAGGCGCGGGCGAATTCGAACAGGCCGATGCCGAGGTCGC
Organism: Vulcaniibacterium tengchongense; assembly: GCF_003814555.1. Taxonomy (GTDB): domain Bacteria; phylum Pseudomonadota; class Gammaproteobacteria; order Xanthomonadales; family Xanthomonadaceae; genus Vulcaniibacterium; species Vulcaniibacterium tengchongense. The sequence goes on along the minus strand of NZ_RKQN01000004.1, from coordinate 54,092 downwards.
GGAAGGTCTCGCGCAGCAGCCGCGCGCGCTCGGCCTCGCCCATCTCCGGGAAGCACAGGGCGAGGTTGATCTCGGCGGCGCGGCGGCGATCGCGCACCAGCCGCAGCGCGGCCGCGCCGATGACGCGGCCGAGCAGACGCTGCAGCGGCCACGGTAGCCGCGCGCCCGCCACCATGCCCGCCAGCGCCAGCCACATCGGCCAATGGCGCAAAGCGAGCGGAGGCGGCAGAAGCGGGGAAGCGGGCGGCGCGGACATGCGCGGATTCTAGGCGGCATGCGCGCGCATCCCAAACCGGGGCCGTGGCCGGCGTACGCGCGCGTGCGCGACGCGGCGCAGGATGGCACCGCGGCGTCGGTGGCGCGCGCCCTTCGGCGCCGCGCCGGAACGCGCGCTGGCGCGGCGGTCCCGGTCTACAGCGCGCGCCGCCGCGGGTATCCTTGCGCGATGCCGACGGACCCCATCGAGCGCCTGTTGCGCGGCCTGTATTCGGTCGCCCTGTATCTGCTCGCGCCGATCACCGTCTATCACCTGATCTGGCGCGGCTTCCGCCAGCCGGCCTACTTCCAGCGCTGGTCCGAGCGCTACGCGGTGTACGGCGACCTCCCGCCCGGGCCGGTGCTGTGGCTGCACGCGGTATCGGTCGGCGAGGTCAACGCCGCGGTGCCGCTGGTCAATGCGCTGCGCCGCGAGCGCCCGGACCTGCGCCTGCTGGTGACCACGATCACCCCGACCGGGTCCGAGCGCGTGCAGGCGCTATGGCGCGACGCGGTCGAGCACGTCTACCTGCCCTACGACCTGCCCGGCGCGGTCGGCCGCTTCCTCGACCACTTCCGCCCGCACGCGGCGCTGATCATGGAAACCGAGCTGTGGCCGAACCTGCTGTTCGGCTGCCGCGACCGCGGCATCCCGGCGCTGATCCTCAACGCGCGGCTGTCGGCGCGCTCGCTGCACGGCTACCGCGTGCTCGCGCCGTTGGTCGCGCGCGCGTTGCGCACGGTGCGCACGGTGGCGGCGCAGTCGCAGGCCGACGCGGCGCGCTTCCTGCGCCTGGGCGCGCGCGAGGAGCAGGTGGCCGAGGTCGGCAACCTCAAGTTCGACGTCGCCGTGCCGGCCGACCTGGCGGAGTTCGCCGCGCACTGCCGCGGGCAGGCCGGGCCGCGGCCGGCGTGGATCGCCGCGAGCACGCACGAGGACGAGGAGGCGGCGATGGTCGCGATCCATCGCCGCCTGCGCGCGCGCTACCCGGACCTGCTGCTGCTGTGGGCGCCGCGCCATCCCGAGCGCTTCCGCGTCGTCGCCGAGACCGCGCGCGCGGCCGGCTGGCGGGTGTCGACGCGCGCTCGCGCGCGCTGGCCGCAACCGGACGACGCGGTGTTCGTGATCGACACGCTCGGCGAGCTCACCCACTTCTACGCCTGCGCCGACGTCGCCTTCGTCGGCGGCAGCCTGCAGCCGGTCGGCGGGCACAACCTGCTCGAGCCGGCCGCGGCCGGTACCGCGGTGGTGACCGGGCCGCACCTGCACAATTTCGCCGAGATCGCGCAGCGCCTGGACGACGCCGGCGCGCTGCGCATCGGCGCGGACGCCGATGCGGTGCGCGAGGCGTTGCAGGCGCTGCTGGACGACGCCGCCGCGCGCGCGCGCATGGTCGAGGCCGGCCGCGCCCTGGTGGAGACCGGCCGCGGCGCGCTGGCGCGCACCCTGGCGCTGCTGCGGCCGCTGTTGCCGGTGGCGCGATAGCGCGGAGGGTCTCGCCGCGGATTCGCGCGGAGCGGCGCGGAGAGGTCGGGGGCGTCCGCGGCCCGGCGCGCGCCCCGGGGAAACGCCGTGGCGAACCGGCGCGGCATTCCGCCGCGAAACGCGGAGCGCGCGGAGCCACGGCGCCCACGCGATCCGCCTTGGCCGTGCGCCCCTTGGACCGCCGCTCCGGTTCTGCTCGATCCGCATCGATCCGCGCGCATCCGCGGCCCCGGCACAAAAGAAAACCGCCGGTCGCCCGGCGGTTTTCGGTCTCGCGCGAGCGCGCGCGGCTCAGCCCGGCACGTCCCCCGCCGGCATCTGCGCCTCGACGTCGGCGGTGAGCAGGCGGTTGATGTCCTGCACGTCGGCGACGTCGAGCGTGCCGGCCGCCTGCTCGAGTTCGAGGCGGGTCTGCAGGTGGTTGTAGCGGGCGCGGGCGTACTCGACCTGGGCGTCGAACAGGTTGCGCTGGTTCTGCAGCACGTCGAGCACGGTGCGGGTGCCGACTTCCAGGCCGACCTGCGACGCGTCGTACGCGGCCTGCGCCGAGACCAGCGCGAGGCGGCGCGCCTCGACCTCGCTGATGCTCGCCACCAGGCTCTGGTAGGCATTGCGGGTGTTGCGCACCAGCGCGCGGCGCTGCTGCTCCAATTGGTCGTTGGTCTGGTCGCGGCGCGCCAAGGCCTGGCGCACGCCGGACTGGACCGCGCCGCCGGAGAAGATCGGCACCGACAGGGTGATGCCGACCGCGGGGCCGTAGGTGTGGCTGTCGGGAATGTCGAACGTGCTGCCCATGAAGCTGCGGTCGCCCCAGCGGTCGCTGTCGCCGTAGCTGCCGCTCAGGTACAGGGTCGGCCAGTGGCCGGCGCGGGCGGTCTCGACGTCGGCCTCGGCCGAACGCAGCTGCAGTTCCGCCGCGCGCAGCGCCGGGTTGTTCTCCAGCGCCAGCTGCACCCAGGCCTCGGCGTCGCGCGCCTCGGGGATCGAGGGCTGGAAGTCCTTGGGCAGGCCCTTGACGTTGCGGACCGGCTTGCCGGTGATCTCGGCCAGCGCTTGGTAGGCGTCCTCGACCGCGTTGCGGGCGAGGATGGTGTTGGCGCGGGCGCTGTCGTACTGGGCGCGCGCCTCGTGCACGTCGGTGATCGGCGCCAGGCCGACCTCCAGGCGCTTGGAGGCGTAGTCGAACTGCTTCTGCAGCGCGGTCTCCGCCGCCTCGGCCGCGGCCAGCGACTCCAGCGCGATCAGCACGTTGAAGTACGCCGCCGAGGTGCGGGTGATCAGGTCGTCGCTGGCCGATTCCAGCTGGAAGTCGCTGGCTTCGCTCAGCGCGCGCTGGCTCTTGAGGCGGGTGAAGTTGCTGCGGTCGTAGATCATCTGCCGCAGCTCGACCCCGGTCTGGCGCGTGGTGGTCTCGGAGGTGACGATGCCGTCGATGGTGGTGCCGTCCTCGAACTCGGTCAGGCCGTCGTTGGTGGAGCGGGTGCGGTTGAGCGAGGCGGTGCCGTTGATCTGCGGCAGCATCGCCGCGCGCGCCTGCACCGCGCCCTCGCGGGTGGCGCGGCGGCTGGCTTCGGAGGCGGAGAGCTGCGGGTCGCTTTCGCGCGCCAGCTCGTAGGTCTGCAGCAGATCCTCGGCGGCGGCGGTGGCCGGAAGCAGGGCGGCGCTGAGGACGGAAGCGAGTGCGAGGGCGAGCGGGCGGCGGATCATGCGATGTCCTTGAGGTCTCAGAACTCGAAAGTCGGCACCGGCGCGGCGCCGACCAGGTAGGGGAGGTCGGTTTCGAACAACGATTCGATGCGCGTGCCGTTGACGTCGTTGCGCACCAGCACCGCTTCCATCGCCGGCGAGCGGCCGTGGACCACGAACATCCGCCCGCCGGGCTGCAGCCAGTCGAGGAAGCGCTGCGGGATGGTGTCGACGGCGCCGCCCACGAGGATCGCGCCGAAGCGGCGGGTCGGGGTCCAGGCGAAGGCGTCGCCGACCACCACCTGGGCGTTGCCGATGCCCTGCGCGGCCAGCGCCGCGCGCGCGCGCTCGGCCAGGTCGGCGTGCAGTTCCAGGCTCACCACCTCGCGGGCGAGGCGGCCGAGGCAGGCGGTGAGGAAGCCGCTGCCGGTGCCGATCTCGAGCACGTCGTCGGTCGGGTCCACGGCCAGCGCCTGCAGGGCGCGGCCTTCGACCACGGGCTTCATCGTCTGCTCGCCGTGGCCCAGCGGCAGGGCCAGGTCGGCGTAGGCCAGGGCGCGGTGCGGCTCGGGCACGAAGGCCTCGCGCGGCAGCGTCGCCAGGGTGTCGAGCACGCGCGGGTCGAGCACGTCCCAGGGACGTACCTGCTGTTCGACCATCAGTTCGCGGGCCTTGGCGTAATCCATGGTGTTCATCGGGGGAGACGTGATGCGCTGAGGACCGCGAATTGTACCGGTAATGCGTGGCCGGCCCGCGGCGCGCCCGGCGCACAGGATCGCCGGCGGGGACGGCCGGCCTGAGTGCCAGAAGTAACCGCGACCTGCGTCACCGCCGCGCTCACCGCCCGGCCCCGCGCTTCTTCGCCGCCGGCGCGGTGCCGTAGGCGCGCAGGAACAGGTCGACCGACGCGGCCAGATGCGCCTCGACCTCCTCCGGCGACGGCGCCGGGCCGCCGAACACCAGGCGCGCGTGCGGCTCGCCCTTGACCAGGGCGAAGAACTGCCCGGCCGCGCGCGGCACGTCCGGGATGTCGAGCTCGCCGGCGGCGATGCGCCGCGCCAGCAGCGCGGCGAAGTCGCCCTGCACCCGCACCGGCCCGGCTTCCCAGAACAGCTTGGGCAGCGCGGTCGCGGCGACCTGGGGCGTGCACAGCATGCGGTGGCCGGCGACGGCTTCCGGATCGGTGACCATCGCGTAGAACGCGCGGGCGATGTCCAGCAGCCGTTCGCGCAGCGGGACCTCCGGCGCGGGCTCGAACAGCGACGGCGGCAGCGAGGTCTCGCAGTGCGATTCCACCGCGGCGGCGAACAGCGTCTCCTTGTCGCCGAAATGGCTGTACACGGTGAGCTTGGACACCCCGGCCTCGGCCGCGATCTGGTCCATGCTCGAGCCCTCGTAGCCGTGCAGGGTGAACATCCGCTTGGCCGCCTCGAGGATCGCCGCGCGCTTGCCCATGTCCTTGGGCCGGCCCGGCCCGCTCGGCCGGGCGTCGGGGAGGGCGGCCTTGGCTTTGGCCGGGGCGGGGTGGCGCGAAGCGGTCATGCGGTAAATACTAGACTAACGGGTTTGTTATTTATACAGTACTGGCAAGTACATTAATTCAGCCGCGAGGTTCCCGCAATGCGCAGCCGTCCTCCCGTCCCCGTCCGCCGCGCCGCCTGGGCCTGGCCGCTGCTGCTCGCCCTCGCCCTCGCCGGCTGCGGCGGCGCGCCGGCGCCGCAGGAGTCGCCGCGGCCGGTGCTGGCGGTGCACCCGGTCGCGTCCGGGCACGCCGCCACGGCCTTCGCCGGCGAAGTGCGCGCGCGCCACGAAAGCCCGCTGGCGTTCCGCGTCGGCGGCAAGCTGGTCGAGCGCCGGGCCGAGGTCGGCGACCACGTCCGCGCCGGGCAGGTGCTGGCGGTGCTGGACCCGGGCGACCTGCAGGCGCAGGTGCGCGCGGCGCAGGCGCAACTGGCCGCGGCCGAGGCCGAGTACGAGCGCGCCCGCGCCGAGCAGGCGCGCTACGCGCGGCTTGCCGCCTCGCAGCTGGTCAGCCGTTCCGCGCTGGACGCGCAGGTCACCGCGGCCAAGGCGGCGCAGGGCCAGGTCGACGCGGCCCGCGCCAACCTGGTGGTCGCGCGCAACCAGGCCGCGTACGCCGAGCTGCGCGCGCCGCGCGCTGGCGTGATCGCCTCGCGCGGCGGCGAGATCGGCCAGGTGGTCGCGGCCGGGCAGACGGTGTTCACCCTGGCCGCGGACGGCGTGCGCGAGGTCGCCTTCGCGCTGCCGGAAGGCCTGGTCGCGGGGGTGAAGCCGGGCCGGCCGGTGCAGGTCGAGCTGTGGTCGCAGCCGCAGCGGCGCTGGGACGGGCGCATCCGCGAGATCGCCCCGGCCGCGGACCCGGCGTCGCGCACCTACGCCGCGCGCGTGACCGTGGACGCGCCCGGCGACGCCCTGGAACTGGGCCAGAGCGCGCGCGTGTACCTGCGCAGCGACGGCCACGGCAGCCTCAGCGTGCCGCTGGCGGCGGTGCAGCGCGGCCCGGGCGGGGCGCCGGCGGTGTACGTGATCGACCCGAAGACCTCGAGCCTGCGCCTGCAGCCGGTGCGGCTCGGCCCCTACGGCGAGGACCGCGTGCCGGTGAAGAGCGGCCTGTCGGCGGACGACTGGATCGTCGCCGCCGGCGGGCACCTGCTGCGGCCGGGGCAGAAGGTCGCCCCGGTCGACCGCGAGAACCGGCCCCTGCAAACCCGCTGAGCCGAGGCGGCTTCCCCGAATGGTCCGGTTCGCTCATCCGAGGCGCTTCCCGCCGCGCGCCCGCGCCCCTCGCCCGCTCGCGGACGAAGCGCCTGGGCGGAGCGAGCGCTCCGTGCCCTCGCCCCAACCCTCTCCCGCAAGCGCGAGCGGGAGGATGCGAGCGCTTCGCTGCCTCGCGGGGAAACGGGGCATCCGCCGGCGCGCGGCGCCGCGGATGCGTTCGTCTTCTTTCGCTTCCACCCCTTTCTCTCCGGCTCGCGGAGAGGCGGCCCAACCGAGCTGACCCATGCGCTTCAACCTTTCCGAATGGGCGCTGCGCCATCGCAGCCTGATCGTCTACGCGATGCTGGTGATGGCGATCGCCGGCGCCCTGTCGTACATGCGCCTCGGGCGCAGCGAGGACCCGCCCTTCACCTTCAAGGTGATGGTGATCCGCACCCTCTGGCCCGGCGCGACCGCCGAGGAAGTCTCGCGCCAGGTGACCGAGCGGATCGAGAAGAAGCTGATGGAGACCGGCCAGTACGAGTTCATCCGCTCGTACTCGCGCGCCGGCGAGTCGCAGGTGATGTTCGTGGCCAAGGATTCGCTGCGCTCCAAGGACATCGACCCGCTGTGGTACCAGGTGCGCAAGAAGGTCGGCGACATCCGCGCGACCCTGCCCGGCGACGTGGTCGGGCCGTTCTTCAACGACGAATTCGGCGACACCTTCGGCAACATCTACGCGCTGACCGGCCAAGGCTTCGACTACGCCGTGCTCAAGGACTACGCCGAGCGCGTGCAGCTGGCGCTGCAGGAATTGCCGGACGTGGGCAAGATCGAGCTGTTCGGCGTGCAGGACGAGAAGATCTGGATCGAGCTGTCCAACGTCAAGCTGGCCACGCTCGGCGTGCCGGCGGCGGCGGTGCAGCAGGCGCTGGACGAGCAGAACGCGATGGCGCCGGCCGGCTTCTTCGAGACCGGCAGCACCCGGGTGGCGCTGCGGGTCGGCGGCAAGTTCCGCTCGGTCGAGGAGATCCGCGAGTTCCCGATCCGGGTCGGCGACCGCACCTTCCGCCTCGGCGACGTCGCCGACGTGCGGCGCGGTTTCGCCGACCCGCCGCAGCCGCGGATGCGCTTCATGGGCGAGGACGCGATCGGCATCGGCGTGGCGATGCGCCAGGGCGGCGACATCCTCAAGCTCGGCAAGACCCTGGAATCCGAGTTCGCGCGCCTGCAGGAGACGCTGCCGGCCGGGATGCGCCTGCGCAAGGTGTCGGACCAGCCGGCGGCGGTGCAGGCCTCGGTCGGCGACTTCGTGCGCGTGCTCGCCGAGGCGGTGGCGATCGTGCTGCTGGTGAGCTTCTTCTCGCTCGGCCTGCGCACCGGCCTGGTGGTGGCGCTGTCGATCCCGCTGGTGCTGGCGATGACCTTCGCGGTGATGGACTTCTTCGGCGTCGGCCTGCACAAGATCTCGCTGGGCGCGCTGGTGCTGGCGTTGGGCCTGCTGGTCGACGACGCGATCATCGCGGTGGAGATGATGGCGATCAAGATGGAGCAGGGCTTCAGCCGGCTCAAGGCCGCGGCGTTCGCGTGGGAGAGCACCGCCTTCCCGATGCTCACCGGCACCCTGATCACCGCGGCCGGCTTCCTGCCGATCGCCACCGCCAAGTCGTCCACCGGCGAGTACACCCGCTCGCTGTTCGAGGTGGTGACCATCGCGCTGCTGGTGTCGTGGATCGCGGCGGTGGCGTTCATTCCCTACCTCGGCGACAAGCTGCTGCCGGACTACGGCCACGCCGCCAAGCCGCCGCGGCCCGGCTCGCTGCCGGCGCGCTGGCGCGGGTTCCGCGAGCGCCTGGCGCGGCGCTTCCCGCGCCTGCGCGGCGTCGTCGCGCCGAGGCCGCCGATCGACGGCCATGCGCACGACCCGTACGCGACGCCGTTCTACCGCCGCTTCCGCGGCTGGGTCGAGTTCTGCGTGCGCCGGCGCTGGCTGGTGATCGGCGTCACTGCGGCGGCGTTCGTCGCCTCGGTGTTCCTGTTCCGCTTCGTGCCGCAGCAGTTCTTCCCGGATTCGACCCGGCCGGAGCTGATGGTGGACATGGAGCTGGCCGAGGGCAGCTCGCTGCGCGCCACCACGGAGCAGGCGTACCGGCTGGAGAGGATCCTGGCGCAGCGCAAGGACCTGGCCAACTTCGTCGCCTACGTCGGCACCGGCTCGCCGCGCTACTACCTGCCGCTGGACCAGCAGCTGCCGGCGGCGAACTTCGCCCAGTTCGTGCTGGCGCCCAGGGACCTGGAGGCGCGCGAGGCGATCCGCAGCTGGCTGCTGGAGGACGTGTTCCCGCGCTTCCCCGAACTGCAGATGCGCGTGACCCGGCTGGAGAACGGGCCGCCGGTCGGCTATCCGGTGCAGTTCCGGGTCTCCGGCGAGCACATCGACCAGGTCCGCGCGATCGCCTACCAGGTGCAGGCGAAGATGCGCGAGAACCCGCACGTGGCCAACGTGAACCTGGACTGGGACGAGCCGAACAAGGTGGTGCGGCTGCAGCTCGACCAGGAGCGGGCGCGGGCGTTGGGCGTGAGCTCGGCGCGGCTGTCGCAGTTCCTCACCGGCTCGCTGTCCGGCGCGCACGTGAGCGTGTACCGCGAGGGCAACGAGCTGATCGAGATGCTGCTGCGCGGCCCGGCCGAGGACCGCCTGCGCGTGGACATGCTCGGCAGCCTGATGGTGCCGACCGAGAGCGGCGCCAGCGTGCCGCTGAGCCAGGTCGCCACGCTCGAGTACGGCTTCGAGGAGGGCATCATCTGGCACCGCGACCGCCGCCCGACCATGACCGTGCGCGCCGACATCTACGACGGCACCCAGCCGGCGACCGTGACCGCGCAGATCTCGCCGACGCTGGACGCGCTGCGGGCGAAGCTGCCGTACGGCTACTCGATCCAGATCGGCGGCAGCGTCGAGGATTCCGGGCGCGGCCAGCGCTCGGTCAACGCCGGCATGCCGCTGTTCGTGTTCGTGGTGTTCACCCTGCTGATGCTGCAGTTGCGCAGCTTCTCGCGCAGCATCATGGTGATGCTGACCGCGCCGCTGGGGCTGATCGGCGTGACCCTGTTCCTGCTGGTGTTCCGGGTGCCGTTCGGGTTCGTGGCGATGCTCGGCACGATCGCGCTGGCGGGCATGATCATGCGCAACTCGGTGATCCTGGTCGACCAGATCGAACACGACATCCGCGAAGGCGCGACGCCGTGGCAGGCGATCGTCGAGGCCACCGTGCGCCGCTTCCGCCCGATCGTGCTGACCGCGGCGGCGGCGATCCTGGCGATGATCCCGCTGTCGCGCAGCGCGTTCTTCGGGCCGATGGCGGTGGCGATCATGGGCGGGCTGACCGTGGCGACGTTCCTGACCCTGCTGTTCCTGCCGGCGCTGTACGCGGCGTGGTTCAAGGTGAAGCCGCCGCAGGGGGCATGAGGCGCTCAGCCCGCGCGGTGCCGCGGAACGGGGGCACCGGCGGTGCCTCGCCTGCCCCTGCCGCGTGGCGCCGCTTCCCCGCGCGGGCGGGAAAACAAAAACCCCTCCCCGAAACCGGGGAGGGGGCGGGGGTGCGGGCCGAGCGGCCCGAGGCTGGAGAGAGAGCGCGCGCGTTGCGCGCGGACCGCTTGTGTTGACCGGGGTCAGTCGCGCAGCACCACCGGCTGGCATTCCAGTTGCAGCTGCTCCAGCACCGCGGCGGTGGCGGCGCGGGTCGACACGCCGCGGCCGGCCGGGGCCAGGTCGGCGGTGAACACGCCGGCCTCGAGCGCGCCGTCCACCGCCTTCTCGACGCAGCGCGCCTCGTCCTCCAGGCCCAGCGAATGCCGCAGCAGCAGCGCGGCGCTGAGGATGGTGGCGTAGGGATTGGCGACGCCGCGGCCGGCGATGTCCGGCGCGGAGCCGTGGATCGGCTCGTACAGGCCGATCTGCCGGCCCGGCGCGGCCGCGCCGTCGGCGCCGGCCTCGCCGAGCGAGGCCGAGGGCAGCAGGCCCAGCGAGCCGGCCAGCATCGAGGCCTCGTCGGTGAGGATGTCGCCGAACATGTTCTCGGTGACGATCACGTCGTACTCGCGCGGCTTGGCCAGCAGGTGCATCGCCATCGAGTCGACCAGCTGGTGCTCCAGCCGCACGTCGGGGAATTCCTCGGCGGCGACGCGGGTCGCGACCTCGCGCCACAGCCGCGAGGTCTCCAGCACGTTGGCCTTGTCGACCGAGGTGACCTTGCCGCGGCGGCCGCGCGCCAGCGTGCAGGCATGGCGGATCGTGCGCTCGATCTCGGCCACGCTGTACTCGCACACGTCGCTGGCGCGGTCGGCGCCGCGCTGCTTCTGGCCGAAGTAGATGCCGCCGGTCAGCTCGCGCACCACGATCAGGTCGACGCCGCTGAGCAGGTGCGGCTTGATCGGCGAGGCGCCGAGCGCCGCGGGGTGCGGCTTCACCGGGCGCAGGTTGGCGTACAGGCCGAGCGCCTTGCGGATCGCCAGCAGGCCCTGCTCCGGGCGCACCGGCGCCTTGGGGTCCGACCACTTCGGCCCGCCGACCGCGCCGAGCAGCACCGCGTCGGCGCGCCGCGCCGCCTCCAGCGTCGCGGCCGGCAGCGCCTCGCCGGTGGCGTCGATCGCGGCGCCGCCGATCCGGTGCTCGGCGAAGCGGAACTGGTGGCCGTAGCGCAGGCCCACGGCCTGCAGCACTTCGACCGCGGCGGCGGTGACTTCCGGACCGATGCCGTCGCCGGGCAGGACGACGATGTCAGCGCGCATGATGCAGGCTCCTCTCGTGCATGGCTTCGTAGCGTTGGATGGCGGGCGCCTGCTTCAGCAGGTAGCCGAGCTGGTCGACGCCTTCGAGCAGGCAGGTCCGGGCGAAGGCATCGAGCGGGAACTCGGCGGTGCCGCCGCCGGGCAGGCGCACGCTGCGGGCGGCGACATCGATGTGCAGCTCGACGCCGGGATGCTCGAGCAGCGCGTCGACCACGCTTTCCTCGAGGACGATCGGCAGCAGGCCGTTCTTCAGCGCGTTGCTGCGGAAGATGTCGGCGATCTCGGCGCTGATCACCGCGCGCAGGCCGAGGTCGGTGAGCGCCCACGGCGCGTGCTCGCGCGAGGAGCCGCAGCCGAAGTTGCGCCCGGCGACCAGGATGCGCGCGCCCGCGTTCTCCGCGCGGTTGAACGGGAACTCCGGGTTCGGCGAGCCGTCGGCGAGATAGCGCCAGTCGTGGAAGGCGTGCTTGCCCAGGCCCTTGCGCTCGGTGGTGGTGAGGAAGCGCGCCGGGATGATCTGGTCGGTGTCGATGTTGCGCTCGCGCAGCACCACGGTGCGCGAGGTCAGTTCGGTGAAGGGGCGCATCAGGGGAACTCCGGAATGTCGTGTCCGGCCCGCGCGCGCGGGCGGGGATGGCGGGCCAGGGCGCGATTCGCCGGCCGGGTCGTCGTGGCCGTCCGCGGCATCAGGCGACCTCCAGCGATACCGACGGCCGCTCCGCGGCCAGGTACGGCCGCGGGTCGACGATCTCGCCGGCCACCGCGCAGGCCGCCGCGGTCAGCGGCGAGGCCAGCACGGTGCGCGCGCCCTTGCCCTGGCGGCCCTCGAAGTTGCGGTTGCTGGTGGAGACCGCGAGCTGGCCGGGGCCTACCAGGTCGCCGTTCATCGCGATGCACATCGAGCAGCCCGGTTCGCGCCATTCCGCGCCGGCGGCGCGCACGATCGCGTCGATGCCCTCGGCTTCCGCTTCGCGCTTCACCCGCTCCGAGCCCGGCACCACCAGCATGCGCACGCGCGGGTGCACGCGCCGGCCGCGCAGCACCGCCGCGGCCTGGCGCAGGTCCGACAGACGCGAGTTGGTGCAGCTGCCGACGAAGACCACGTCGACCGGCCGCCCGGCCAGGGCCGCGCCGGGTTCCCAGCCCATGTACTCGCGCGCCTTGGCCTCGTCGCTGCCGGCCGCGGCCGGCACCCGCGCGGACACCGCCGCGACCTGGCCCGGGTGCGTGCCCCAGGTGACGGTCGGCAGGATGTCGCCGGCGTCGATGTGCACCTCGCGGTCGAAGCGCGCGCCCTCGTCGCTGCGCAGCCGCCGCCAGCGCTCGACCGCGGCGTCGAACGCCGCGCCCTGCGGCGCGCAGGGCCGGCCGCGCAGGTAATCGAACGTGGCGTCGTCCGGCGCCACCAGGCCGGCGCGGGCGCCGGCCTCGATCGACATGTTGCACACCGTCATCCGCTCCTCCATCGACAGCGCGCGGATGGCCGAGCCGCGGTACTCGATGACGTGGCCGGTGCCGCCGCCGACGCCGATCACGCCGATCACGTGCAGGATCAGGTCCTTCGCCGTCACCCCCGGGCGCAGCTCGCCTTCGACGTTGATCGCCAGCGTCTTGGGCTTGCGCTGCAGCAGGCACTGGGTGGCCAGCACGTGGCCGACCTCGCTGGTGCCGATGCCGAACGCCAGCGCGCCGAACGCGCCGTGGGTGGCGGTGTGGCTGTCGCCGCAGACGATGGTCATGCCGGGCTGGGTCAGGCCCAGCTCCGGGCCCATCACGTGGACGATGCCGCGGTGCGGGCTGTCGTAGTCGAACAGCTCGACGCCGTGGCGGGCGCAGTTCTGGCGCAGCCTGTCGACTTGCGCGCGCGCCTCGGCGCTCGCATAGGGCCGTTTGCCGTCGGCGCCGGGGGGCAGGGTCGGGGTGGAGTGGTCGAGCGTGGCCTTGGTGCGGTCGGGGCGGCGCACCGGCAGGCCGCGCGCGTCGAGCTCGGCGAAGGCCTGCGGCGAGGTCACCTCGTGGATCAGGTGCAGGTCGATGTACAGCACCGCGGGCGCGGCGTCGCTCTCGGGCGCGACGACGTGGGCGTCCCACAGTTTGTCGAACAGGGTCTTGGGCGTCATGGGCGGGCGTTCTCTCGGTTCTCGTTGCTCGTCTTCCGTTCCCGTCGTCAGGCGCGCAGCGCCTCGCGCCGCGGCGGCGCCTGGCGCAGGCGCAGCACGCGGTTGGCGACGTCCAGCCAGGCCAGCGCGCTGGCCTCGAGGATGTCGGTGCTGGTGCCGGAGCCGGTCAGCTCGGCGCCGTCGACGCGCGCGATCACCTGCGCCTGGCCCTGGGCGTCGTCGCCGGTGGTCACGCTGGACACCTGGTAGCTGTCGATCTCCAGCCCCAGCCCGGTGGCGCGCGCCAGCGCGGCGAACAGCGCGTGCACCGGGCCGTCGCCGACCGCGGCCTCGCTGACCGTGGCGCCCTCCGGCTCGACCAGCTTGACGCTGGCGGTGGGCAGGCTGTCCTCGGCGGCGCCGGTGCTGACGTGCAGCCGCGCCAGCCGCCAGCCGCGCGTGGCGCGCGCGTCGCTGCCCAGCACCAGCGCTTCCAGGTCGGCGTCGAACACCTCGCGCTTCTTCTCCGCCAGCGCCTTGAAGCCGGCGAACACCGCGTTGAGCTGCGCCTCGTCGAGGTTGAAGCCCAGCGCCTGCAGGCGGTCGTTGAGCGCGGCGCGGCCGCTGTGCCGGCCCATCACCATCTGCGACTGCGCCCAGCCGACGTCCTCCGGGCGCATGATCTCGTAGGTGCCGCGGTGCTTGAGCATGCCGTGCTGGTGGATGCCGGACTCGTGCGCGAACGCGTTCTGCCCGACCACCGCCTTGTTGCGCTGCACCGCCATGCCGGTGATGCGCGAGAGCAGGCGCGAGGTCGGCACCAGCCGCCGGGCGTCGATGCGGGTGTGCGCGCGGTAGTACTCGCCGCGCACGCGCAGCGCCATCACCAGTTCCTCCAGCGCGCAGTTGCCGGCGCGCTCGCCGATGCCGTTGATCGTGCACTCGACCTGGCGCGCGCCGCCCTCGATCGCCGCCAACGAATTGGCCACCGCCAGGCCCAGGTCGTTGTGGCAGTGCGCGCTGAACACCGCCCGCTCGGCGTCGCGGACGTTGGCGCGCAGGTACTCGAACAGCGCGCGGATCTCGCTGGGCGTGGTGTAGCCGACGGTGTCGGGGATGTTCAGGGTGCGCGCGCCGGCGGCGACCGCGGCGCTGCAGACCTCGGCCAGGTACTCCGGCTCGGTGCGCAGCGCGTCCTCGGCGGAGAACTCGACGTCGTCGACGTACCGGCGCGCCAGTTCCACCGCGGCCACCGCGCGCTCCAGCACCTGGGCCCGGTCCAGGCCCAGCTTGTGCTCGCGGTGCAGCGGGCTGGTCGAGATGAACACGTGGATGCGCGGGTGAGCGGCGCCTTCCAGCGCCCGCGCGCAGGCGTCGATGTCGCCGGGGTGGCAGCGCGCCAGGGTGGCGACGGCGGCGCCGCGGACCTCGCGCGCGATCGCCCGCACCGCCTCCATGTCCGCGGCCGAACTGGCCGGGAAGCCGGCCTCGATGTAGTCCACCCCGAGTTCGGCCAGCGCATGGGCGAAGCGCAGCTTCTGCGGCGCGGTCATGCTGCAGCCGGGCGACTGTTCGCCGTCGCGCAGGCTGGTGTCGAAGATGCGTACTCGGGCTGCTGGGTCGCTCATGCGTAAATCTCCTCGTCGTGCGCGCGCGCGGGGGCAACGGCGCGCGGCGGTGGTGCGGAAAAGGAAGCGGAACTCTGGGCGGCGGGAATCAAGGTGGCGATGGCCGGCTCCGCGACGGCCTGCGCCGGCAGTTCGCGCTGGCGCCGGCGCGGCCGGCGCGGCGCGCGCGGGCGCACGTCGGACAGCAGCTGGGCGAGCACGCCGGCGTCGAGGTTGCCGCCGGAGACCACCGCGCACTTGCGCCGGCCGGCGACGCGGCGCCCGGCGGCCAGCGCCAGCGCGCCGGCGCCCTCGGCGATCACGTGCTCCTCCAGCGCCAGCCGCACCAGCGTCTCGCGCAGCTCGGCCTCGCGCACCACGACGATGTCGTCGAGCAGGTCGGCGAGCATGCGCCGAGTCAGCCGGCCGGGATCCTTCACCCGCACGCCGTCGGCCAAGGTCGCCCGCGGCTCGCGCAGGCCGGCCTCGCCGTTCAGCGCGCGGCGCATCGCATCGACGCCCTCGACCTGCGCGCCGATCACCTTCACCCCCTGCGCCTTCAGCGCCAGCGCGACGCCGGCGGCGAGCCCGCCGCCGCCGATCGGCACCAGCACCACGTCCGGCATCAGCGCCGCCAGCTCCAGCCCGACCGTGCCCTGGCCGGCGATCACGTCCGGGTCGTCGAAGGCCGACAGCAGGCGGTAGCCGTTCTGCGCCGCCAGTTCGGCGGCGAAGGCCTTGGCTTCGTCGTAGCTGTCGCCGTGCAGGCGCACCGTGGCGCCCCAGTGGGCGACGCCGGCGATCTTGGTCTGCGGCGCGCCGCGCGGCATCACCGTGATCGCGTTGACACCGAGGCGGTAGGCGGCCCAGGCCAGGCCCTGCGCATGGTTGCCGGCCGAGGCGGCGATCACCGGGCGGTGGTCGCCGCGTTCGCGCGCGGCCAGCAGCGCGTTGAGCGCGCCGCGCACCTTGTACGAACCGGTGCGCTGCAGGTTCTCCAGCTTCAGCCAGCAGCCGAAGCGCTCGGCATGGTGCAGCGGCGTCGGCGGCAGGTAGCGGCGCAGGCGCGCTTGCGCCGCCAGCACGTCGGCGGCGGAGACGCGTACTTCGCCTACGTCGGGGGAATCGCCGTCCATCGCCTCAGACCGCCGTCAGCCAGTGCGCGTGGGCCGGCTCCTCGCCGCGCACGACGCGCGCGTACAGCGCCTGCAGCTCGCGCGTGACCGGGTTGTCGCCGAATTCGCGCCGGTCCAGCGCGCTGACCGGCGCCACCTCGGCGGCGGTGCCGCAGACGAACACCTCGTCGGCGTCGAGCAGCTCGTGGTGGGTGACCGGGCGCGACTCGGCACCGCTGAGCGCGATCACCGTGTCGCGGGTGATGCCGGGCAGTGCGTCCGGGTGCTCGATCGCGGTGACCCGGCCGCCTTTGACCATGAACACGTTGGCGCCGGTGCACTCGACCACGTAGCCCTCGCCGTCCACGAACAGCGCCTCGTCGAAGCCGCGCAGGCGCGAGTCGCGCTTGGCCAGGATCGAGTTGACGTAGGCGCCGCACAGCTTCAGCGGCGGCAGCGACGAGGCCGGGTTGCGCCGCCACGGCGACACCGTCAGTCGCGCGCGCTTGCCGTTGAGGTGTACCACCGTCGGCAGGGTCAGCACCATCAGGTGCCGGCGCAGGCCCGGCACGTCCAGGCCGACGGTGATGCCGTCGAGGCCGGTGCCCAGCCAGGCCAGCGGGCGGATGTAGGCGTCGCGGTGGCCGTTCGCGCGCAGCGTTTGCAGGGTCGCGTCGAAGGCCTGCGCCAGGTCGAACTCGATGCCCAGCAGCTCGGCGCCCCGGCGCATCCGCTCCAAATGTTCGGGCAGGCGGAACACCGCCGCGCCATCGCGCGTGGCGTAGCTGCGGATGCCCTCGAACACGCCGGTGCCGTAGTGCAGCGCGTGGCTGGTGAGCGGCGCCTGCGGCGCGTCGGCGGGAACCAGCGCGCCGTCGAACCACAGCATCAGCGGCTTCGGCTGCGCGACCGCCGCCGCGGAGGCGACCGAGAAGTCGCCGGCCTCGGGGTCGGTTCCGCCCGTTCGCCGGCCTTCGGCGGCGGCGTACGCCTTGTCGTTCATCGACATGGCGACACCTCCACCGCGAGGCAGTCGTAGAGCTTGGCGAGCTGGCTGCGCAGGTTCTCGTCGGCGCGGTCGCCTTCGACGGTCAGGCGCAGGTGCCAGCGGTCGCCGTCGGGCTGGGCCTCGCCGTCGACCGCGAGCGGGCGGAAGCCGCGGCGCTCGGCCGCGCCCAGTACCCGCACCAGCGCGCCTTCGGCTCGTCGCAGGGTCAGATCAAGCTGGTATCGCATGGCGGGAGTCCTCGGAGGGGGAGGCGGCGCGCGCGTCGGCCGCGGCGTCGAGCGCCGGGTCGAGCATCTGCGCGTTGTTGTGGTTCGGCGGCACCAGCGGCCAGACGTTGGCGGCCTGGTCGATCGCCACGTGCAGCAGCGCCGGCCCGTCGGCGGCCAGCAGCGCGGCCAGCGCGTCCTCGACCTCGTCGGCGCGCTCGACCTGCAGGGCCTGGATGCCGAACGCGCGGGCGATCGCGCCGAAGTCGGGGTTGTCGGACAGGTCGATCTCGGAATAGCGCTTGTCGAAGAACAGCTCCTGCCACTGCCGGACCATACCCAGCGCCTGGTTGTCCAGCAGCACGATCTTCACCGGCAGGCGGTAGCGGCGCAGCGTCGCCAGCTCCTGCACGTTCATCAGGAACGAGCCGTCGCCGCTGACGCAGACCACCTGCGCGGCCGGGTCCTGCAGCTGCGCGCCGATCGCCGCCGGCAGGCCGAAGCCCATCGCGCCGAGCGCGCCGCTGGTCAGGTGCCTGCGCGGGTCGGCCAACTGCCAGTGCTGGGCGACCCACATCTGGTGCTGGCCGACGTCGCAGGAGACCACCGCGTCCGGCGCCAGCTCCGACAGCCGCTTCAGCAGCGCCGGCGCGTACACCGTCGCGCCCGGCGCGTCGTAGCGCGCGGCGTGCTCGCGCGCGCGCTGCTGGCAGGCCGCGCGCCAGCCGCGGCGGGCGGCGCCGTGGCGGCCGTGCAGGTGCGCCGCGCAGGGCAGGGTCAGCGCGGTCAGGCTGTGGCGGATGTCGCCGCGCACGCCGACGTCGGCATGGCGCAGCTTGGAGATCTCCGCCGCGTCCAGGTCCATGTGCACGACGCGCGCGTGCGGCGCGAACTCGGCCAGCTTGCCGGTGGCGCGGTCGTCGAAGCGGGCGCCGACCACGATCAGCAGGTCGGCCTCCTGCACCGCCAGGTTGGCCGCGCGGCTGCCGTGCATGCCGAGCATGCCCAGGTTCAGCGGATGCTGCGCCGGCAGCGCGCCGAGGCCGCGCAGGGTCAGCACGGTCGGGATCTGGGTGGCATCGACGAAGGTGCGGAACGCCGGCACCGCCTCGCCCAGGGCGATGCCGCCGCCGCCGTAGACCACCGGCTTGTGCGCCTGCGCGATCAGCGCCAGCGCCGCATGCAGCGAGGCATCGGACGGCCGCGGCGGCGCCTCCACCGGCAGCGGCGCGTGCGCGGGCAGGTGCGCGGCGTCGGCGACCTGCACGTCCTTGGGCAGGTCGATCAGCACCGGGCCGGGCCGGCCGGAGCGGGCGATGCGGAACGCCTCGGCGACCATCCGCGGCAGGTCCTCGACCCGGCGGGCGAGGAAGCTGTGCTTGACGATCGGCATGGTCATGCCGAACACGTCCAGCTCCTGGAACGCGTCGGTCCCCATCAGCGTGGTCGGCACCTGGCCGGTGATGACCACCATCGGCACCGAGTCCAGCATCGCGTCGGCGATGCCGGTGACCAGGTTGGAAGCGCCCGGGCCGGAGGTGGCCACGCATACGCCGACGCGCCCGCTGGCCCGCGCGTAGCCGTTGGCGGCGAACGCCGCCCCCTGCTCGTGACGGACCAGCACGTGCTTCAGCGGCGAGGCGTGCAGGGCGTCGTAGAAGGGCATGATCGCGCCGCCCGGGTAGCCGAACAGCGTGTCCACGCCTTCGGCGATCAGGGCCTGCGCCAGCCAGCGGGCGGCATTCACGCTTGCGCTTCCTGCGCGAAATCCCGCACGTCCATGTGCGGACCCTTCGCTCCGAAAGCAGGCTCGATGCTCTTTTCCGGCTTCGGTGGGGCGCTGGACAGCCATTTC
The DNA here is from genome assembly GCF_003814555.1 of Vulcaniibacterium tengchongense. Classification (GTDB taxonomy): domain Bacteria; phylum Pseudomonadota; class Gammaproteobacteria; order Xanthomonadales; family Xanthomonadaceae; genus Vulcaniibacterium; species Vulcaniibacterium tengchongense. Next base: position 35,265 of record NZ_RKQN01000004.1, on the reverse strand, counting down.
ATGTTCGCGCGCAGCTTCTTGCCGACCGCCTCGATCGGATGCTCGAGGTCGGCCTGCTTCATCGCCTTGTAGTGGGCGTTGCCGGCGGCGTACTCGGCGATCCACTGGCGGGCGAAGGTGCCGTCCTGGATCTCGCTCAGGATCTTCTTCATCTGCGCGCGGGCGCCGTCGTCGACCACGTACGGGCCGCGGGTCAGCGCGCCGTACTGCGCGGTCTCGCTGATGAACTCGTGCATGCGGGTGATGCCGCCCTCGTAGAACAGGTCGACGATCAGCTTCAGTTCGTGCAGGCACTCGTAGTAGGCGATCTCCGGCTGGTAGCCGGCCTCGACCAGGGTTTCCCAGCCGGCCTGCACCAGCTTGGCGGCGCCGCCGCACAGCACCGCCTGCTCGCCGAACAGGTCGGTCTCGGTCTCTTCCTTGAAGGTGGTCTTGATCGCGTTCTGGCGCGCGCCGCCGATGCCGGCGCAGTAGCCGAGGGCGAGCTGCTCGGCCTGGCCGCTGCGGTCCTGGTGCACCGCGTACACCGCCGGCACGCCGCGGCCGATCTCGTACTCGCGCCGCACCAGCGCGCCCGGGCCCTTCGGCGCGACCAGCACCACGTCGAGGTCCTCGCGCGGCACGATCTGGCCGTAATGGACGTTGAAGCCGTGCGCGAACAGCAGGCAGGCGCCCCGGGCGATGTTCGGCTCGATGACCTCGCCGTACAGCTGCGGCTGCACCATGTCCGGCGTCAGCACGGCGACCAGTTCGGCGCCCTTGACCGCCTCGGCCGGCGACTTGACCACGAAGCCGTCGGCGCGGGCCTTGAGTTCGGTCGGGCCGCCGGGGCGCAGGCCGATGGTGACGTCGAAGCCGGAGTCGCGCAGGTTGAGCGCGTGCGCGCGGCCCTGGCTGCCGTAGCCGACGATGGCGATCTTGGGTGTGTGCTGAGCGGTCATGGCGTTTCCTGGAGGGCGATGTGGATGGGGCGGGAACCTGGTTCTCCCTCTCCCGCTTGCGGGAAAGGGTGGGGGTGAGGGGCGGAGGCGCGGGAAGGCGTCGCGCCGGAGGCCTCCACCCCATCGCTCCCCCGCAGGCGCGCGAGGGGAAGGTCGTGGCCGATGGGAGCCGCTTCGCTCGGCGTCGCGCTTGCGGGGTGGAACGAGGGTTCCTGGAAGTTCGGATCGATCGGGCCCGGCGCGGTCACCGCACCGCGCGCGGCCGAGCCGACCAGACGCGCGTACTTGGCCAGCACGCCGGTGGTCACGCGCGGCGCGATCCGCACCGGTTCGCGCGCGGCCAGGTCGACGCCGACCGCGTCGATGCGCCGCGCGCGCACGTCGATGCGCACGCGGTCGCCGTCGCGCAGGCGCGCGATCGGCCCGCCGCGCGCCGCTTCCGGCGCGATGTGGCCGACCATGAAGCCGTGGGTGGCGCCGCTGAAGCGGCCGTCGGTGATCAGGGCGACGTCGTTGCCCAGGCCCTGGCCGACCAGCGCCGCGGTCACCGCCAGCATCTCGCGCATGCCGGGGCCGCCGGCCGGGCCTTCGAAGCGGATCACCACCACGTCGCCGGCGCGGATCCGCCGCGCCTGCACCGCGGCGAACGCGGCCTCCTCGGAGTCGAACACCCGCGCCGTGCCCTCGAAGCGCTCGCGGCCGTGGCCGGCCAGCTTGACGATGCAGCCCTCCGGGGCGAGGTCGCCGTACAGGATCGAGTAGCCGCCGCGCGGCTTGATCGGGTCCGACACCGGGCGCACCACGTCCCGCGCCGCGTTCGAGTCCCCGCCCGCGGCTGCGGCTTTCGCGAGGGATTCGCACGCGGCGTCCAGCTCGGCGAAAAAGCAGCGGCCGGTGACCGTGGGAATGTCCTCGATCAGACCGGCCGCCCGCAGTTCGCGCGCCACCAGGGCGGTGCCGCCCTGTTCGTACATCTCCGCGGCGGTGTAGCGGCCGCCGGGCTTCAGGTCGGCGATCACCGGCGTGCTCGCGGCGGCCTCGAACTCCTCCAGGTCGAACGGCACGCCGGCCTCGTGCGCGATCGCCAGCAGGTGCAGCGCCGCGTTGGTCGAGCCGGCGGTGGCCGAGACCGCGCGCGCCGCGTTGCGCAGCGCGGCGGGGGAGAGCAGGGCGCGCGGCCTCGGCCCGCCTTCGCGCAACAGCCGCATCGCCAGCGCCCCGCAGCGGCGCGCCGCCGCCGGCTTGTCGGCGTGCACCGCCGGGATGTCGTTGAGCTGCAGCGGCGACAGGCCGAGGAAGGTCAGCACCATCGCCATGGTGTTGGCGGTGAACTGGCCGCCGCAGGCGCCGGCGCCGGGGCAGGCGTGCGACTCGATGCGGTGCAGCTCGGCGTCGTCGATCCGGCCGGCCGAATGCGCGCCCACCGCCTCGAACACGTCCTGCACGGTCAGCGGCTTGTCGGTGCCGTCCTGGCGGCAATGCCCGGGCAGGATGGTGCCGCCGTAGAGGATCACGGTCGGGATGTCGAGCCGCGCCGCCGCCATCGCCGCCGCCGGGATGGTCTTGTCGCAGCCGACCAGCAGCACCATCGCGTCGAGGCAGTGGCCGCTGACCGCCAGCTCGATCGAGTCGGCGATGGTCTCGCGCGAAGCCAGCGAGGCGCGCATGCCGTCGGTGCCCATCGCGATGCCATCGGTGACCGCGACGGTGTTGAACTCGATCGGCGTGCCGCCGTGCTCGCGCACGCCTTCGCGCACGTGCTGCGCCAGCTCGCGCAGGGTGAGGTTGCACGGCGACACGTCCGTCCAGGTGTGCACCACCGCGACCAGCGGCCGGTCGATCGCCGCGTCGTCGAGCCCGGCGGCGCGCAGCATCGCGCGGGCGGGAGCGCGGGCGGGGCCTTGCTTGATGGCGTTGCTTCTCACGGTGCGTCGGTCCTCGATGCGGTTTTTCGGGGCCGGAAAACGCAAGACCCCGCGCCTGGTCGGAGCGCGGGGTCTTGGATTCTTCGACCTGGATTCGCTTTTCTACTTACGCAAACCCGTACTCCGCGCTGGCAAGCCCGGTAATAAGTACGAGACCAAGAATGAGCGCGGCCGCGAGCGGCACGGGCTTCCCGGGGGCGGTCGGGGAGGCAGCGCGCGGCGCCGCGGCGCGGCCCTGCGGCCGGCTTAGGGCGTGATGCGGATGGTTGCTGCGCTGCGTCATGTGGGCGAGATAAGCACGCCTCTTCGCGGCGTGTCAACAGTTTCTCGTGCAACTCGCGCAGTTTCTTCTGCAACGATGTCGAGGCGTGACGCGATGCTCATTCATGGGGCCGCGCCAGGCGCTCGCGCAGCGCGGCGTAGTCGGCCGGCAGCGGTTCCGCGCGGGCCGGCCGGGCCAGGCTGGCGGCCAGCGCCGGCGGCGGTTCGATCGTGCGGCCGGCCAACGGTTCGACGATGCCCTCGAACTTGGCCGGATGCGCGGTCGCCACCACCGCCCACGGCCGCGTGTCGCCCTGGGCGCGCAGGCGCTCGAGCACGCGCACGCCGGTGGCGGTGTGCGGGCAGGGCACGATGCTGTGGCGCGCGGGCGCCTCGCGGATGGTTTCGGCGATGGTCGCGTCGTCGATCGCGAACGCGCGCATCGAGGCGCGCAGGTGCGCATCGTCGCGGTGCCAATGGCGCAGGCGCTCGAAGTTGCTCGGCGCGCCCACGTCCATCGCGTTGGCGAGCGTGGCCACGGTCGGCCGCGGCAGGTAGTCCTCGCCGGCGAAGTAGCGCGGCAGCACGTCGTTGGCGTTGCTGGCCAGCACGATCTCGCCGACCGGCAGGCCCATGCGCCGGGCGAGGAAGGCGGCGCAGGCGTTGCCGAGGTTGCCGGTGGGCACGACGAAGTTCAGCGCCTGCCCGTGGGCGGCGTGGAAGCGCAGCGCGGCATGCGCGTAGTAGGCGGCCTGCGGCAGCAGCCGGCCGAGGCTGATGCTGTTGGCCGAGCCCAGCGGCACCCGCGCGCGCAGCGCGGCGTCGGCCAGCGCCTGCTTGGCCAGCCGCTGGCAGTCGTCGAACGTGCCCTGCACCCGGAACGCGCGCACGTTGTCGCCCCAGCAGCCCAGCCCGTGCGCCTGGCGCGGCGACACGCGGCCGTCCGGATAGAGGACGACCACCTCGAAGCCGGGGCGGCGGTGGAACGCGGCGGCGACCGCGGCGCCGGTGTCGCCGGAGGTGGCGACCACGATCGTCGTCGGCGCCGCGTCCGCCGGGCGCAGCCGCGCCAGCGATTCGGCGAGGAAGCGCGCGGCGTAGTCCTTGAACGCTGCGGTCGGGCCGTGGAACAGCTCGAGCAGGTAGTCGCCGTCGCCGGCCAGCGGCCGCAGCGGCGCGTCGAACGCATAGGCCTGGGCGCAGATCGCCGCCAGCGCGTCGCGCAGCGAGGAGCCGGCGAAGTAGGGCGCTAGCACCGCCTCGGCGGTGTCGGCGAGGGTATCGCCGGCGGCGGTCGCGGCGAGGCGCGGGATCGACTCGGGCACGTACAGGCCGCCGTCGGGCGCGAGGCCGGCGACCAGGGCCTGGTCGATCGACGCGGGCGGGGTCTGGCCGCGGGTGCTGACGAAGTCCATGGTTCGGGATCCTCGATTTCGGTGGCGGGGCGGGAGGGACGGCCGGCAATGCCGGAGCGCTTAGCGCGCCGCGGCCTGCGTTCCGGGAGCCCGCGCTTCCATCACCTCCGCGCGCGGCCCGGCCACCGGCGTGACGTAGGCGCGCGAGCCGTAGCCGGCGGCGGCGAACGCGGCCTGCATCGCCGGTGCGGCCGCTTCGGCGTCGGCGCGCGAGGCGAACCAGGCGAAGGTGCTGGGGCCGGCGCCGGAGATGCTGGCGCCGAGCGCGCCGCGTTCCAGCGCCGCGCGCTTGGCGTCGGCGAAGCCGGGGATCAGCGGCGCGCGGCGCGGCTCGACCAGCAGGTCGACCAGGCCCTCGCAGATCAGCGCGGCGTCGCCGCGCTGCAGCCCGGTCAGGAACAGCGCCAGGTGCGCGCTCTGCGCGACCACCAGCGGCAGCGGATACGGCTCGGCCAGCACCGCGCGCGCGCGCCGCGTCTCCAGCACCTGGTCCGGATGCACCACCGCCGCGTGCAGCCAGTCCGGCGCCGGCAGCGCGATCATCCGCGTCGCCGTCGCCATCACCACGCCGCCGAGCAGCATCGGCGCGACGTTGTCGCCGTGGCGGCTGCCGCTGGCCACCGCCTCGCCGTCGAGCGCGCATTCGTACAGCGCCTCGCGCGGCAGCGGCCGGTCGAGCAGCGCGTTGGCGGCGACCAGCGCGGCCACGCACGAGGCGGCGGAACCGCCCAGGCCGGAGCCGAGCGGGATGCCCTTCTCCAGCTCCAGTTCGAAGCCGTGCTCCAGACCCAGCCGCGCGCGCAGCGCGATCAGCGCCTGGCCGGCGGTGTTGCGCTCGGCCTGCAGTGGCAGCGAATCGGCGCCGGCCACCGGGCCGCCGATGGCGGCGATGCGCACCGTCGGCTCGGCGATGCGCCGCACGGTGGCGACGTCGCGCGGCCCGGCGACGGTGTGGCCGAGCAGGTCGAAGCCGACCCCGATGTTGCCGACGCTGGCCGGCGCGAACGCGCGCGCCTGTCGCGCCGCGATGCCGTCGCTCATGCGCGCGCCTCCGGGGGCGCCGGCGGCGGCAGGCAGGGCGCGGCCAGCGACTGCGCGATCGCCAGCACGTCGCCGAACACGCCGGCCGCGGTCACTTCGGGTCCGGCGCCCGGGCCCTGCACCACCAGCGGATTGTCGGCGTAGCGGCGGGTGCGGAACTGCACCAGGTTGTCGGTGAGCCGGGTGTGGCAGCAGGCGTGCTCGGCCGGCAGCGCGACCACGCCGACGCGGGCGCCGTCGGCGTCGAGCCGGGCCAGGTGGCGCAGGCGCAGCCCTTCGGCCGCCGCCGCCCGGTAGCGCGCCTGCATCGGCGCATCCAGTTCCTCCAGCCGCGCCAGGAATTCCTCGCGACTGACCGCGCGCAACGGCGCGGGCACCAGGTTCTCCACGTCCACGTCCTCCAGCGACAGCGCGCGTCCGGCCTCGCGCGCCAGGATCACCAGCTTGCGCGCGACGTCGAGGCCGGACAGGTCGTCGCGCGGGTCGGGTTCGGTGTAGCCCAGCGCCATCGCCTCGCGCACCAGCCGCGAGAACGGCGCCGTGCCGTCGTACCGGTTGAACAGCCACGCCAGTGTGCCCGAGAGCAGGCCGTCGATGCCGATCAGCTCGTCGCCGGTGTCGAGCAGGTTGCGCAGGGTCAGCATCACCGGCAGCCCGGCGCCGACCGTGGCCTCGTAGCGGAAGCGGCCGCCGCCGGCGCGGCTGGCCTGCTGGATCGCGGCGTACAGCGCCCAGTCGCCGCTGCCGGCGTGCTTGTTCGGCGTGACCACGTGGATGCCTTGCGCCAGCCAGCGCGGGTAGTGCGCGGCGACCCCGGCGCTGGCGCTGCAGTCGACGATCAGCGCGTGCGGCAGGTGTTCGCCGCGCACGTGCGCGGCGAAGCGACCGAGGTCGACCGGCTGCGCCGCGGCCCCGTCCAGGCGCGCGACCGCATCGCCCGGTTCGACCCCGCGCTCGTCGAGGAACATCGCCCGGCTGTTGGCCAGCGCGCGCAGGCGCAGGTCCAGGCCGGAGCGCTCGCGCAGGGTCGGCAGCGCCGCCGACAGTTGCGCGAGCAGGGCGCGGCCGACCTGGCCGGGGCCGATCACGCCCACCGACAGCGTCTGCGGCGACAGCCAGAACGCCGCGTGCGCGGCGCGCAGGGCGCGGGTCGCATCGCCTTCGGCGACCGCGACCGAGATGTTGCGTTCGCCGGCGCCCTGGGCGATCGCACGCACGTTGACGCGCGCCTGCGCCAGTCCGCCGAGCAGGCGCGCGGCCACGCCGGGCGTGCCGACCATGCCGTCGCCGACCGCGGCCAGCACGGCGATGCCCGGCGTCAGGCTCACGCCCTGGGCTTGGCCGTCGGCGATCGCCTCGGCGAACGCGGCCTCGGCGGCGTCGCGCGCGCGCGCCGCGTGCCCGGCGCGCACCACGCAGCAGATCGAATGCTCGGAGGAGCCCTGCGAGATCATCGTCACCGACACCCCGGCGCCGCGCAGCGCGCCGAACAGGCGCTCGGCCGCGCCGGGCACGCCGACCAGGCCGTTGCCGACCAGTTCGACGATGGCGAGGTCGCGCACCAGGCTCAGGCCCTTCACCGGCGCGCCCGGTTCGCGCTGGCGCGCATGCGCTCGCGGCGCCGGGCCGACGCGCGTGCCCGGCTGCTGCGGGCGGCGGGTGTTGCGGATCCACAGCGGGATGCCGCGCTCCTGCACCGGCGCCAGCGTCTGCGGATGCAGCACCTTGGCACCGAAGTAGGCCAGCTCGCAGGCCTCCGCGTACGACAGCGCCGGCAGGCAGACCGCGTCGGGCACCAGCCGCGGGTCGGCCGACAGCACGCCGTCGACATCGGTCCAGATGGTCAGCGCCTCGGCCTCGAACAGGCGGGCGAAGATCGCCGCCGAGTAGTCGCTGCCGTTGCGGCCGAGGGTAACGGCGCGGCCGCGCGCGTCGCGCGCGACGAAGCCGGTGACGACGGCGTCGCCGGAGCCGTGGCGCGCGCGCCACGCCGCCAGGCGGGCGCGGCTGGCGTCCCAATCCACCGCCATGCCCATCTCGCCCGGATGCACCACCAGCACTTCGCGCGCATCCAGGCGCCGCCAGCCTGCGGCCTCGCCGCCGAGCGCGGACTGCATCAGCCGCGAGGACCAGACCTCGCCGAGCCCGGGCAGGCCGGCGGCGGCGTCCGGGTCGGCATCGCGGAGCGTCCCGAGCGATGCCTGCAGTTCGGCGAATTCCTCCTCCAGGGCCGCCGCCAGCCAGTGGCGGCCATCGCCGTCCAGGGCCTGCGCGGCGTCCAGGTGGCGCCGCCGCAGCGCTTCCCAGCCCGGCCTCCAGTCCTGGCCCGCGCGCGCGGCGGCGATCAGCGCGATCAGCGCGTCGGTGACGCCCTGCATCGCCGAGACCACGGCGATGCGGGGGCCCGCGTCGGCCGCCACCAGCGCGGCGGCGGCGCGGTACAGGGCGGCATCGGCGAGGCTGCTGCCGCCGAACTTGTGCACCCGGCAGGCGGCGAGGGAAGGCGGCGAGGCATCGGCGGACGGCATGGCGGGCTCCTTGTGGGGCAGGGGCCCCGCGCCGCGGTCCGGATGCGCGCTCCGCACCCGGACCGGGTGCGGAGGCGTGGTGTTCGAATCAGCTGGACACGCCCGTCCGCACCCCGGGTGGAGTGGTGCCGGTACCGGTGGTAATCGCAACCGCGGCCGCGGCGACGGCGCCCGCGTCCCGGCCCTGCGGCGGGAGCGTCGAAGCCGGCGGCGGCATGTTGCGATGCGTCATGAGCGCCGAGCAGAGCACGCGGTTTCGCGGGCTGTCAACAGTTGCTTGCGAAACCTGCGGGCGCGGCTGGCCGCGCGCGCCCGGGCATGGTGAAATGCGCGGCGAAGCGGGGGTACCGGTCGCCTCGGGCGCCGGTTGAGACAGACCCTTCGAACCTGATGCGGTTGAGACCGCCGTAGGGAAGCTTCGCCGCACCGCCGCTGGCCGCGGTGCGCGCGCCGCCGCTTTGATGCGGATCCCCTCCGCGAAACCCCGCACCTGCTTGTGCGGATTCTCCACGAAAAGCAGCGGAACCGATGCCATGAACGCAGTCCCCTCCGAACTGATCCGCCAGGCCGAGCAGTTGTCGGCCGAGGTCACGCGCCCGATTCCCGGCTCGCGCAAGATCCACGTGCAGGGGTCGCGCCCGGACCTGCGCGTGCCGATGCGCGAGATCGCGCTGGCCAGGACGCCGACCATGTTCGGCGGCGAGGACAACGCGCCGCTGGCGGTGTACGACACCTCCGGGCCGTACACCGATCCCGCGGCGACGATCGACCTGGCGCGCGGCCTGCCGCCGCTGCGCGCGCCCTGGATCGCCGAGCGCGGCGACAGCGAAGTCCTGCCCGGCCTGAGCTCGGAGTTCGGCCGCAGGCGCGAGGCCGACCCGAAGCTCGACGCGGTGCGCTTCCGCCATCGCCCGCCGCCGCGCCGCGCGCGCGCCGGCGCCAACCTCACCCAGATGCACTACGCGCGCCGCGGGATCGTCACTCCCGAAATGGAGTTCGTCGCGATCCGCGAGAACCAGCGCCTGGAGGCGATCCGCGAGGCGCATCTGCTGCGCCAGCACCCGGGCGAGAGCTTCGGCGCGAACCTGCCCGCGCGCATCACCCCCGAGTTCGTGCGCGACGAGGTCGCCCGTGGCCGCGCCATCATCCCCTGCAACGTCAACCACCCGGAAAGCGAGCCGATGATCATCGGCCGCAACTTCCTGACCAAGGTCAACGCCAACATCGGCAATTCGGCGGTGTCCTCCGGCATCGCCGAGGAGGTGGAGAAGCTGGTCTGGGCGATCCGCTGGGGCGCGGACACGGTGATGGACCTGTCCACCGGCAAGCACATCCACGAGACCCGCGAGTGGATCATCCGCAACTCGCCGGTGCCGATCGGCACGGTGCCGATCTACCAGGCGCTGGAAAAGGTCGATGGCCGCGCCGAGGAACTGACCTGGGAGATCTTCCGCGACACCCTGATCGAACAGGCCGAGCAGGGCGTGGACTACTTCACCATCCACGCCGGCGTGCTGCTGCGCTACGTGCCGCTGACCGCCGGACGCGTCACCGGCATCGTCAGCCGCGGCGGCTCGATCATGGCCAAATGGTGCCTGGCGCACCACAAGGAGAATTTCCTCTACACCCACTTCGAGGACATCTGCGAGATCATGAAGGCCTACGACGTGGCCTTCTCGCTCGGCGACGGCCTGCGCCCGGGCTCGATCGCCGACGCCAACGACGCCGCCCAGTTCGGCGAGCTGGAGACGCTGGGCGAGCTGACCAAGATCGCCTGGAAGCACGACGTCCAGACCATGATCGAAGGCCCCGGCCACGTGCCGATGCAGCTGATCAAGGAAAACATGGACAAGCAGCTGCGCGAGTGCGGCGAGGCGCCGTTCTACACGCTCGGGCCGCTGACCACCGACATCGCCCCGGGCTACGACCACATCACCAGCGCGATCGGCGCGGCGATGATCGGCTGGTACGGCACCGCGATGCTGTGCTACGTCACCCCGAAGGAGCACCTGGGCCTGCCGAACAAGCACGACGTGCGCGAGGGCCTGATGGCGTACAAGATCGCCGCCCACGCCGCCGACCTGGCCAAGGGCCACCCGGGCGCGCAGGCGCGCGACAACGCGATGAGCAAGGCGCGCTTCGAGTTCCGCTGGGAGGACCAGTTCCATCTCGGCCTCGACCCCGAGCGCGCCCGCGAGTACCACGACGAGACGCTGCCGAAGCAGGCGCACAAGGTCGCCCACTTCTGCTCGATGTGCGGCCCGCACTTCTGCTCGATGAAGATCACCCAGGACGTGCGCGACTACGCCAAGGAGCACGGCCTGGACGAACGCGCCGCGTTGGCCGAGGGCATGGCCGAGAAGTCGGCGCAGTTCCGCGCCTTGGGCGCCGAGGTGTACCGCAAGGCCTGAGCGCCGCCGCGCCGCGGCGGCCGGCTTGCGCCGGTTGCCGCGCGCGGGCAAGCTCCCGCGCTACGGGTACGGAGGCGGGACGATGGGCGAGGGTGGCAGGCAGGCGCAGGCCGGCGGACCCGCCCCGCGCCGGCGATCGCGGATCCTGGCGCGCGGACAAGCCGCTGCTGGGCCGTCGTGCAGGCCGGCCGCCGTCGGCGCACGTCGTCCGTTCCGCTTTGCACCGCTTCTGACCGCCGCGTAGACCGATAGGGGCTCCGATGTCCTTGAACCGCTTCGCCTCGCTGCGCTGGCAGGCGATCGCGCGCCGGCATCCGTCGGCGTTCCTGCTCGCGGTGCAGTTGCTCAGCCTGGTGCTGTATCCGCTGTTCGACCAGGTCGGCGGCGGGCGGGTGGTGTTCGGCGCGTTCGGCGTGCTGGCGCTGGCGCTGGCGGTGTGGGTCGTCAATCGCAGCCCGGCGAGCACTTGGATCGCCTGGTCGCTCGCGGTGCCCGCGTTCGTGCTGTCGCTGCTGGCGGTGCTGGTGCGCAGCGAGGCGCTGCTGGTCGCGTCCTCGGCGCTGGAGGCCCTGCTGTACTTCTACGCCGCCGGCAGCCTGATCGCGTACATGATGAGCGACCACCAAGTCACCGCCGACGAGCTCTACGCCGCCGGCGCCACCTTCACCCTGTTGGCCTGGGGCTTCGCCTACGCGTTCTTCGTCTGCCAGGCTTGGTACCCGGGCAGCTTCGCCGGCGCGGTCGAGCCGGCGCGGCCGCGCGTGTGGCTCGAGCTGCTGTTCCTGAGCTTCACCAACCTGTCCGCCGTCGGCCTGGGCGACGTGGTGCCGCTGGGCGCCGCCGCGCGGGTGCTGGTGATGCTGGAGCAGTTCGCCGGGGTGGGCTACGTGGCGGTGGTGGTGTCGCGCCTGATCGGCCTGACCATCGTCCGCGCGCAGGAGCGCTGAGGCCGCGTGGCGGGCAAAAAAAACGCGCCGGAGCGCGAAGAGGGAACAGATCGTTCTATTAGGACATCGGCGAGAGAGGTGCCTGGAGCCACCCCGGATCGTTGGGGTTAGCCGGCCGACGTTAGAATGTCCGACCTTCCAGCGCTTACCCGATCGGGTCCGGCGTTTTTGCCGGATCGGTCGATTCGTCCCTGGCACGGCGTTCGGCACATGACGTCGTTCAGGTTGGCGCCCGAGCATCGCGGATTCATGCCCAGACCCTCCGAGCCACCCGCCGCACTTCCGTTGCCCTCCGAGCGGCTGCGCGTGGGCGACTGCCTGGTGGACATCCCGCTGCGCGAGGTGCACGCGCCGGGCCGGCGCCGGCCGCTGCGGATCACGCCCAAGTCGATGGCGGTGCTGCTGGTGCTGGTGGAGCAGTCCGGGCGCGTGGTCGGACGGGATGCGCTGATGGCCGAAGTGTGGCCCGACACGCTGCCGACCAACGATGTGGTCACGCAGGCCATCGCGCAGCTGCGCAAGGCCTTCGACGACGAGCGCGCCAACCCCCATTACATCGAGACCATCGCCAAGAACGGCTACCGCTTGCTGGCCCCCGTGGAATGGCTGCAGGCGGCGCCGGGCGACGCCGGCGTCGGCGACGCGCGCTGGGCCGATCCGTCGCGCTCCACCGGGCAATATCCGGCGCTGCCGGGCGCCGACCCGAGCGAGCCGCTGACGCCGCTGCCTCCGCCGCCCCCGGCCAGCGCCCGCGGCGGCTGGCGCTCGATCGCCGGGGCGGTCGGCGCGGTGCTGGCGCTGGTGATGCTGCTGGTCGGCTGGGCCTGGCTGCGCGCCGAGCGCGACGCCCGCGCCAATCCCGCGCCCAACCCGCTCGCCCCGCGCAGCGAGCGGCCGTATCGGTTGATCACCTCGATGCTCGGCCCGGAGACCTCGCCGACGTTGTCGCCGGACGCGGCGCTGATCGCTTACGTGGCGGTCCCCGAGGGCCAGCGCGGCCAGGCGATCCTGATCCAGACCACCGAGCAGACCCAGCCGCGTCAGCTGACCCGTCCGCCGGAGGGCAGCGACGACATCGCCCCGGCCTGGTCGCCGGATGGGCGCTGGATCGCGTACGCGCGCGTCACCCCGGGACGAGCTGCGCGATCCGGGTGGTCGCGCCGAACGCGCGCGGCGATCGCGAGGTCGGCGCCTGCGACCACCGCAGCATGCCGAGCTTCGATTGGACGCCGGACGGCAGCGGCCTGATCTTCGGCAGCACGGCCACCGAGCGCGGCGCCGTCGGCCTTCGCGTGCTCGATCTGGGCAGCGGCGCCTGGCGCGAGATCCGCTACGCGCGCCAGGCGCTCGACATCGACGCCGCGCCGCGCTATTCCCCGGACGGGCGCTGGATCGTGTTCGTGCGCAATGCGCCGCTCGGCGATTTCTGGCGCATCCCCGCCCAGGGCGGCACGCCGGAACGGCTGAGCCGGCTGCATGCCGACATCCGCGGCTGGGATTGGCTGCCCGAGGGCAGCGCGCTGCTGTTCGGGGCGATGGTGGACGGGGAGTCGCGGATGTTCCGCCTCGACCTGCACGACGGCAGCGCCCGTGCGCTGGACATCGCCGACGGCCAATCGCCGGCGGTCGCGCGGGCGCGGCGGGCGATGGCGTTCGTCCAACGCCGTCCGTACTTCAGCCTGTTCCGGGTCGCGCTGAACGACGCCGCCGAAGAGGCCGCGGGGAGCGGACGGGTGCACGTGCTCGAGCCGCTGTTTCCGTCGTCGAGCCGCGAAGTGCTGCCGACGCCGGCGCCGGACGGCCGCCAGTTCGTGTTCGTGTCCGACCGTTCCGGCAGCAACGGCCTGTGGTGGGCGGACCTGACCCAGCCCGATTCGTTGCGCATGATCGCCGGGGTGCGCCCGGTGACCCGGTTCGCGCCGGCCTGGTCGGACGATTCCCGGCGCTTGCTGGTGGTCGGCAGCGACGAGGCCGGCCATGCGGTACTGCAGGAGGTCACCCCGGCCAGCGGCCGTGCCGTCGCCCTGCCGCTGCCGCTGGCCGAGCCGCTGCAGGCCGCCTACCTGCCCGGCGCGGAGCGGCTGCTGGTGCTGGCCGGCGGCCCGGACGGCCGCCTGCGCCTGCATCTGCTCGACCGCTCGCGCCAGCCGTGGCGGGTGTTGGCAGCGATCGACGACGTCTCCCGCTTCCAGGTCGACGCCGCGCGCGGCCGGGTGCTGTTCTCGCGCCAGGCCCAGAGCGGGCTGTGGCAGGCGGACCTCGAGCTGAGCCCGCTCAGCCGGCATCGCCTGAACGCCGAGGCGCCGGAGCTCGAGCGCAACCGGATGTGGGCGGTGGCGCCCGACGGCGGAGTGCTCTACCTGGACCAGCGCCAGGGCTGTGCCGCCTTGCTGCGGCGAGCCGAGCCGTCGGGCGGGCAGGCCCCCGCCCGTTGCCTCGACCAGACCCGGCGTTCGGCCCTGAACGGTTTCGGCCTGAGCCCGCGCGGCGACGCCCTGTTCCTCGCCCTGGTCGAGTGGGACGGCGCCGACATCGGCTTCATGGAGCTTTCGGAAGAGCCGGCGGGCGGCGTCGGCGGCTGGGGCAAGTAGCTGAACGCAAAAGAAAAAGTTCTTTCGTAAGTCTTTCGTGTTCAGTTTCGTGACGAATTCGGCAAAGTCTCCGGCTTTTTTCCTGACGGCGTAACCGATGTCGGGCACATCCATTGGCCAGTCTCAGCACATGAGGTGGACCAGTGGAGCAAGTGCAATGGGCGGACCGGGGCCAGCTGGCGCAGCTCGAGTTGCCGGAGGGCGCGGTCCAAGGGGTTTGCATGGGGGTCTCGCGGCTGGGCAGCGCCCAGCTGAACAGCGGGTTCTCGATCTGGGTGCAGCTGCGCGGCAGCAGCTGGGTGGAGGCGAAGGAGGGCAAGTTCCGGCTGCGGCGCGGCGACTGGATTGCCTTCGAGAAGGACTCCAAGCCCACCGTGCAGAGCGATCGCTACGGGCTGTGCCTGGGCCTGGCGCTCAGCGCCGACGCCCTGCGGGAAATGACCCGCTACGCGGACCGGGGGCTCTACGCCGGGCGCGGCCGGATGTCGGCCCATGACGCCCGTATCGCCCTGCGCCTGTGGCGCGAGGCCGCGGCGCGGGTCGGCGATGCGGGCGGTGAGGCCGCCGCGCTGCGCCCGATCCTGCTGCATCTGGTGGCGATGCAGCGCGACATCGCCGCGCGGATCCCGCGTTGCCCCGGGCGCTCGCGCAGCCGCAAGCGCCAGGTGTTCGGTCGCCTGCAGCGCGCCCGCCTGTACCTGGAAGGCAACTGCGACCGGGTGGTGCGGATCAGCGAACTGGCCGAACTGACCAGCTTCTCCAGCTGGTACTTCTCCAAGACCTTCCACAGCCTGTACGAGGAGAGCCCGCAGGCGGCTTCCGCGCGGATGCGCCTGGAGCGCGCCGCCGAGCTGCTGCGCACCACCTCGATGATGATCGGGGAGATCGCCGCGGCCAGCGGGTTCGACAACTGCTGCAGCTTCGCCCGCGCCTTCCGCGCCCGCTACGGCGTGTCCGCCACGCGCTACCGCGCCGCGGCCGCCCAGGCCTCCCGGACAGGATCGGCAAAGTCTCCCGCGGCCAGCCGCAAAGCGACGGCGTGAAGGCGGACGTAACTTGAGTGGGCGTTTTAACACGCCCATAACAGTTATCTGGAGAGAGATAAATGAACCATCGCAATCTGCGCACCGCGCTGCGCGTCGGCATGCTGCCGGCGGGCATCGCGATCGCATTGGCGCCGGCGTTCGCCAGCGCTCAGGAGGGTGGGGAGCGGGACGCCACTACTCTTGACCGCATCGAGGTCACGGGTTCGCGCATTCGTCAGGCCAGCATCGAGACCGCTAACCCGGTCATCATGATGACGCGCGAGCAGATCCAGAAGCAGGGCTTCACCAGCGTCGGCGACATCCTGCAGAACATCACCACCACCGGCTCGCCGGCTATCAGCCGCGCCAACGCGCTGTCCTCCGGTGAAGAGGTCGGCGGTCAGTACGTCGACCTGCGCAACCTGGGTCCGCAGCGTACGCTGGTCCTGCTCGACGGCAAGCGTCTGGGCATCAGCTCGAACGGTTACTCCGACCTCGCTTCGATTCCGACCGCGGCGGTCGAGCGTATCGAGGTGCTCACCGACGGCGCCTCGGCGATCTACGGTTCCGACGCGATCGCCGGCGTGATCAACATCATCACCCGCAAGAACTTCGACGGCCTCGAGGCCAGCGGTTACGTTGGCCAGTACAGCGAAGGCGACGGCGAGGTGCAGACCTACAACTTCTTGCTGGGCAGCACCGGCGAGCGCAGCTCGATCACGCTGGGTGCCGAGTACACCAAGGAAGAGCCGGTCTATGCTCGCAACCGTGAGTTCTCTAGGTATTCGGGTGGCCCATGGCACCCCCTGCCCACGGAAGAGGAAGGCCCGAACGGTTGGAGTGGCAATACCGATAAGGGCAGAATCATTACCTCGACGGGCCAGTGGGTGCTCAACCCGGGTGCGGATCCCAGCAACCCGGCCAACTATCACCCGTATGGCGAAGGCGAGAACTTTGATCTCGTCAATCCGAATGAGCAGATGTTCCTGCGTACCGGTATCGAACGCCGTTCGGTGTTCGCCTCCGGTAGCTTCGACTTCACCGACAACCTGCGCCTGAGCGCCGACGCGCTGTACACTCATCGCGAGACGCTGCAGCAGATTGCCGGCTATCCCTTCGGCTCCACCAGCAGCAACGATGGAGTTCGGAACATTTGGTCGGCTGACAATGTGTATAACCCATTCGGCGAGGATGCGCAGTTCATCCGCCGCACCTCCGAAGTGCCGCGTCAGACCAACAACGAGCTGACTACTTACCGCTTCAGCGCGGGCCTGGAAGGCGCGTTCGATATCGGCGACAAGCCGTGGGTTTGGGACGCCGGCTACGTCTACAACCAGAACAAGGGTGTACAGACCGGGACCGGTAACCTGTTCATCCCGAATGCGCGGAACGCGCTGGGGCCGAGCTTCATCGACGCCGATGGTGTGGCCCGCTGCGGTGCCCCGGGCGCGGTCATCGACGGCTGCGTGCCTTGGAACCCGGCTCTGCCCTATGGCCAGGTCGGCCCGGGCGGTTTGACCGGCAATCAGGCGCTGCAGGATTACCTGTTCCTGCCGACGCATGACACGTCCGAGACAACCACCCACATCTACAGCCTCAACCTGAGCGGCACGCTGGCGACGCTGCCGGCTGGCGACTTGAACATGGCGGTCGGCTACGAGCACCGCAAGGAAGACGCGCGCTTCGAGCCCGATGCGCTCAAGCAGTCGGGTCTTAGCACCGACCTCGCGGGCGGCGTGACGGCGGGTGGTTATTCGCTCGACGAGTTCTATGTCGAGTTCAACGTTCCCATTCTCGCCGACGTGGCGTTCGCCAAGGAGCTGTCGATCGACGTGGCGGGCCGCTACTCGGACTACGACACCTTCGGTGATACCACCAACGGAAAGTTCGGCCTGAAGTGGCGTCCGATTGAAGACCTGCTGGTCCGCGGTACCTATGCAACAGGCTTCCGCGCTCCGACTCTGGGCGACCTGTACGGCGGTAGCTCGCAGACCTTCGCGTTCTACACCGATCCGTGCGACACCAGCTTCGGCGCCGCTGCCGGCAACCCCGAAGTCGCTGCGCGCTGCCAAGCGGCCGGTGTCCCGGCGGACTTCCGCCAGATCGCCTCGGGCGGCACTGTGGCCGCCGGTCCGAACCAACAAGCCGACTGGCCGTTCCTGGTCACCTCGAACCCGAACCTGAAGCCGGAAACCTCAAAGTCGACCACCTTCGGCTTCGTGTACAGCCCGAGCTTCGTGGAAGGTCTAGACGTCAGCCTCGATTGGTGGAAGATCAAGATCGAAGACGTGATCGCCGCTGAGACGATGACCGCGATCCTCAATCGCTGCTACGTGCTTGGGATCGCGTCCTCGTGCTCTGGCTTCACGCGCGACCTCGTCGGCAACATCGGTACTGCTCCGGGCGAAATCTACGACGCGACCGTGACCCTGGTGAACGGCGGCTATCAGGAAACCGCAGGTTACGACTTCAACGTCCGTTATCGCCTGCCTGAGACCTCGATCGGCACCTTCACCATCGATTGGAAGACCTCGTACGTCGATTACTGGGAGTACAAGCGCGACAACGAAGCGGTTACTCCGGTCGAGCAGAAGAACGGTTGGAGCGTCGACGGTAGCGCCTTCTTCCGCACGCGTTCGAACCTGAGCGTGGATTGGGGTTATGAGGACTTCGGCGCCACTTGGAGCGTCCGTTACTACTCCGGCCTGAAGGAAGCGTGCGCGTACGAGAACGAGTGCAGCGATCCCGATTTCTCGTCCCCGTACACACTGCAGCAGCCGACCAACGAGACGGGTGCCAACACGTTCCACGACGTGCAGTTCCGCTACAACACGCCGTGGAATGCGACCGTCGCGGTCGGCGCCAACAACGTGTTCGACCATCAGGGTACCTATCTGTACACCAGCCCGAACTCCGACTTCGGCATGTACGGTGGTTTCGACATCGGCCGCTTCTACTACCTGCGTTACCAGCAGCGCTTCTGATAGGTTGCACTGCTCCATGCGACACGACTACGGCCCCGCAAGGGGCCGTAGTTTTTTCACGGGATGACCGTTGGTCCTCAAGCCAAATCCGGCAAAGGGGGCCTGCCCATGGAGAGGAGACGGGTAGGTTAGCGTTTAGGAGCGGCGATCCGCCGCATACCTAAGGACAGGTCCATGAACAAATTGGCGTTCGCGATATTGGCTACGGCCATGGCCGGAGCGGCAGCGCTTGCCCCGGCGCGCGCGCAATCCATCGCGCTGGATTGCTCGGGCAGCAACCTGTGCGTCGCCGACGTATCCGGGATCACCTACGACACGTTGTCGTGGTCGTTCGATAAACGGAGCACCGACGCGTTGTTCCCGCGCAACTGCACCAATCGCTTGACGTGCAGCTTCTATTGCCCGAGGCGCGCCGGCCTGATCACGGCCACGGTGTACGCGTCCCTAAACCAGCAAGTCGTGGCGTCCGCCACGTCGCAGGCGCTGTGTACTGCGGAACCGCTCTGATCCTGGCTGTTCGGGTTTGCGTCGAGGCGATGGCTCCCGAGTGGAGCCATCGCTGCTGTGTGCTCGCGAAGCGGCGAGATTCGGGACCCGGGTACTGGCCTTTCGGCGACATTCCGGCGCCATAAAAGAAGGCCGCCTAACGGTGGCCTTTGCGGACTCGGGATGATGCGTGCGGTCAGAACTTCGGCTTGTCCGCCTCGGCCGTGGCCTCGTGGCGGGCGATCGCGTCCTTGAGGATGGCCTTGGCCTCGGCGGCGCCGCCCCAGCCTTCGATCTTGACCCACTTGCCCTTCTCCAGGTCCTTGTAGTGCTCGAAGAAGTGGCCGATGCGCTCGAGCCAGTGCTTGGAGACCTGCCCGATGTCCTCGATATGCGCGTAGCCGCCGAAGATCTTCGGCGTCGGCACCGCGACCAGCTTCTCGTCGCTGCCGGCCTCGTCGCTCATCTTCAGCACGCCCACCGGCTTGCAGCGGATCACCGAACCGGGCACCAGCGGCAGCGGCAGGATCACCAGCACGTCGGCCGGGTCGCCGTCGCCGCACAGGGTGCGCGGAACGTAGCCGTAATTGCAGGGATAGCGCATCGGCGTGGACAGGATGCGGTCGACGAAGATCGCGCCCGAGGCCTTGTCGACCTCGTACTTGACCGGCTCGGCATCCTTGGGGATTTCGATGATGACGTTGATCTCATCCGGCGGGTTCTTGCCGGTGGTGACGAGGTCCAGGCCCATGCGTGCTCCAGCTTGTGTAGGGCCCCGCCCCGTGCGGGCAGGGCGGGGGAAGGGCGGCCATTTTACGTGGCCGGCTGTTGCGGCGCAGCAGCGGACGCCTCGGGCGCGAAAAAGGCGGCCCCGAGGGCCGCCCCGGTGTGTTGCCGCTCCGTCACTCGCCCCTTCCGCAGGCGGGAGGGGCGAGTGGGCGCCCGCGGGGGCCGCGCGCTCGGATCGCGGGTGCCGGCGCGCTGCGCTAGAGCAGCGGCACCAGCAGCAGGGCGACGATATTGATGATCTTGATCAGCGGGTTGATCGCCGGCCCCGCGGTGTCCTTGTAGGGATCGCCCACGGTGTCGCCGGTGACCGCGGCCTTGTGCGCATCCGAGCCCTTGCCGCCGAAGTTGCCGTCCTCGATGTACTTCTTGGCGTTGTCCCAGGCGCCGCCGCCGGTGGTCATCGAGATCGCGACGAACAGGCCGGTGACGATGGTGCCGATCAGCAACCCGCCCAGCGCCTTCGGCCCGAGCAGCAGGCCGACCACGATCGGCACCGCCACCGGCAGCAGCGACGGCAGGATCATCTCCTTGATCGCCGCCTTGGTCAGCATGTCGACCGCCTTGTCGTACTCGGGCCGGGCGCGGCCCTCCATCAGCCCGGCGATCTGGCGGAACTGGCGGCGCACCTCCTCGACCACCGCGCCGGCGGCGCGGCCCACCGCTTCCATCGCCATCGCGCCGAACAGGTACGGGATCAGGCCGCCGATCAGCAGGCCGATGATGACCTCGTGGTCGGACAGGTCGAAGCGCAGCGCCTCCGCCACGCCGCCGGTGGCCGCGGCCTTGGCCAGGGCCACGGACTCGAGGTTGTGCGTGTAGTCCGCGAACAGCACCAGCGAGGCCAACGCCGCCGAGCCGATCGCGTAGCCCTTGGTCACCGCCTTGGTGGTGTTGCCGACCGCATCGAGCGGGTCGGTGACGGCGCGTACCTCCGGCGGCAGTTCCGCCATCTCGGCGATGCCGCCGGCGTTGTCGGTGATCGGGCCGTAGGCGTCGAGCGCGACGATCATCCCCGCCATCGACAGCATCGCGGTGGCGGCGACGGCGATGCCGTACAGCCCGCCCAGCGCGTACGCCGCCCAGATCGCCAGGCACACCGCGATCACCGGCAGCGCGGTCGACTTCATCGACACGCCCAGGCCCGCGATAATGTTGGTGCCGTGGCCGGTGGTGGAGGCGGCGGCGATGTGCCGCACCGGCTTGAACTGGGTGCCGGTGTAGTACTCGGTGATCCAGACGATCGCGCCGGTCAGGGCCAGGCCGATCAGGGCACACCCGTACAGGCTGATCGCGCCGTAGGCGCTGTCGCGCATCAGCGCGAGCGTGATGGGATAGAACGCGATCGCCGCCAGCACCGCCGATACGATGACGCCTCGGTACAGCGCGCCCATGATCGAGCCGCCCTCCTTCACGCGGACGAAGAACGCGCCGACGATCGAGGCGATGATCGAGGCGCCGCCGAGCACCAGCGGATACAGCGCGGCGTTGGCGCCGGCCTGCTGCGCCATCAGCCCGCCCAGCAGCATGGTCGCGATCACCGTGACCGCGTAGGTCTCGAACAGGTCGGCGGCCATGCCGGCGCAGTCGCCGACGTTGTCGCCGACGTTGTCGGCGATCACCGCGGGGTTGCGCGGATCGTCCTCGGGGATGCCGGCTTCGACCTTGCCGACTAGGTCGGCGCCGACGTCCGCGCCCTTGGTGAAGATGCCGCCGCCGAGGCGGGCGAAGATCGAGATCAGCGAGGAGCCGAACGCGAGGCCGACCAGCGCGTGCAGGGCGGCTTCGCCGCTGTGGCCGGTCGCCTGCAACGCCCACCAGTAACCGGCCACGCCGAGCAGGCCGAGGCCGACGACCAGCATGCCGGTGATCGCGCCGCCGCGGAACGCCACGTCCATCGCCGGGCGCATGCCGTGGCGCGCGGCCTCGGCGGTGCGCACGTTGGCGCGCACCGACACGTTCATGCCGATGTAGCCGGCCGCGCCGGACAGCACCGCGCCGATCAGGAAGCCGATCGCGGTGGCCCAGCCGAGCGAGAAGCCGATCGCGAGGAACAGCGCCACGCCGGCGACCGCGATCGTCGTGTACTGGCGGTTGAGGTAGGCGCGCGCGCCTTCCTGGATCGCGCCGGCGATCTGCTGCATGCGTTCGTTGCCGGCGGGTTGGGCGCCGATCCAGCGCGCCGAGATGATCCCGTAGAGGATCGCGATGACGGCGCAGGCCAGCGCCAAGGTCAGACCGTACTGCTCCAGCATGAACCCCTCCCCATGAGAAGTGGACATCGGGACAACGGATAGAACCTTTCGAGTTGTGAGCCGCATGCGACGGCGGCTGCGGCGAATATGGCACAGCCCGCGAGCCGGGCGGAACCGGCGCCGCGAGGGCGTGCGCGAGCGCACGCGGATTGTTGCAGCGCATCGTGAAAGCGGGGTTCAGGCGCGCCGTGCCAGGCTGCGCGGCGATCCACGACGCGAGGCCCGTGCCATGGCGATTTCCCGAGCGACCGGCTGGTCGTGCGTGCTGGCGTCGCTGGCCGCGTTCTCCGCGGCGGCGGCCGAACCCAGGCCCGAGATCGCGCGCGGGCCGGCCCAGCCGCAGCCGGTCGGCGCGGTGCACACCGTGCGCCAGATTCCCGAAGCCTGCGCGCGCCTGCAGGGCATGTTCACCGGACAGGCCGCTGCGCCGTACCGCTTCGAGGCGGTGCGCATCGATCCGGCCTGCCGGCCGCGCGCGCGCTTCGTCGACGCCGCGCAGGCGCAGCCCAGCGCGGCCCGCGGCTGGGTCCTCAACGATCTGATCCGCGTGCCGAACGCGGCGTGCCCCTCGCAGCAGGCGGTGGTGCGGGTGTGGCGCAAGCCCGGCGCCGCCGCGCCCACGCGCGACGGCCAGGGGCAGACCCGGCTGTACCTGGAGCAACAGCGCCAGGCGGCCGCGGCCGGGCAACTGGCTTCGCTGCCGCAGTTCGCGGCGCAGCTGCAGCTGGAAGGCGAGGGCTGCCCGTAGCGCGCTTCGCCGGGCGCGCCCGGGCGCCTGGCGCGCACTCATGCGCGCGCCGTGCTCAGCCAGCCCACTCCGGCAGCTTGCGCGGCAGCGGCGCCTGGTCGGCGCGCGCGTAGCGCGGCAGGCCGTCGCGCCCGTACAACGGCGGCGCCTCGCCGCGGATCAGCGGCTGCAGGTAGCGGCGCGCGGCGTCGGTGATGCCGTAGCCGTCCTCGCGGATGAACTCGGCCGGCATCGTCTTCTCGTGGTTGGCGATCGCCTGCAGCGGCGCCGGCTCGACCTTCCAGCGATACGGCGAGTCCGAGGTGCGCACGATCACCGGCATCACCGCGTTCATGCCCTTCAGCGCGTACTCGACCGCCTTGCGCCCCACCGCTTGCGCCTGCTCCAGGTCCGTGCGCGAGGCCAGGTGCCGGGCGGAACGTTGCAGGTAGTCGGGCAGGGTCCAATGCACCTTGTAGCCGAGCGCGTCCTTGACCCGCCCGGCCAGGTGCGAGGCGACGCCGCCGAGCTGGGTGTGCCCGAACGCGTCCTGGCCGCCGCCGGCGTCGGCGACGAAGCGGCCGTCCGGGGTGCGGATGCCTTCGCTGGCGACGACCACGCAGTAGCCGACGCGTTCCACCACGGCCTTCACCCGGGCGAAGAAGTCGGCCTCGTCGAACGGCCGCTCCGGGAACAGGATCAGGTGCGGGGCCTCGTCCGGGCCGTTGCCGGCGAGCCCGGCGGCGGCGGCGAGCCAGCCGGCATGGCGGCCCATCGCCTCGTACACGAACACCTTGGTCGAGGTCTCGGCCATCGCCGCCACGTCCAGCGCCGCCTCGCGCACGGAGACCGCGGTGTACTTCGCGGCCGAGCCGAATCCGGGGCAGCAGTCGGTCACCGCTAGGTCGTTGTCGACCGTCTTCGGCACGCCGACGCAGGTCAGCGGATAGCCGAACTCGGCGGCCAGCTGCGAGACCTTCAACGCCGTGTCGGCCGAGTCGTTGCCGCCGTTGTAGAGGAACCAGCGCACGTCGTGGGCGCGCAGGACCTCGAGCAGGCGTTCGTACCTGGCCCGGTCCTGCTCCAGCGACTTCAGCTTGACCCGGCACGAGCCGAACGCGCCGCCGGGCGTCTGGCCGAGCGCGCGCACGGTCGAGGCCGGCAGCGCGGCGGTGTCGATCAGCTCCTCGCGCAGCGCGCCGAGGATGCCGTTGCGCGCCGCCAGCACCGGCACCTTGCGGGCGCGGGCGGCCTGGATCACCGCGGCGGCGGTGGCGTTGATGACGGCGGTGACGCCGCCGGACTGGGCGTAGAGCAGGGTTCCGGTGGGCATGGCGGCTCCTGGCTGCCGGCGCGCGGGCCGGGATGCGGTAAGCTGACCGAAAGATTTGTCCCGGTGGACAAGGCGGCAGTGTAGCGCCGCTTCCCGCGCGGGATCGTCATCCCGAGCGCGGCCGCACGCGCGGTGTGTTCGGGATGGCGATTCCCCCTTCCAGGAGTGATGTTGATGCGATTGGTATTGCTCGGTGCGCCCGGTTCCGGCAAGGGCACGCAGGCGGCGCGGCTGAAGGAGCACCTGCAGGTGCCGCACATCTCCACCGGCGACCTGCTGCGCGCCGAAGTCGCCGCCGGCACCAGGCTGGGCCTGGAGGCGAAGGAGATCATGGCCGCGGGCAATCTGGTCAGCGACGAGATCCTGCTCGGCATGCTCGAGGACCGCTTCTCGCGCCCCGACACCCGCCAGGGCTTCATCCTCGACGGCTACCCGCGCAACCTGGCGCAGGCCGACGCGCTGGACAAGCTGCTCGCGCGCATCGGCCAGCCGATGGACTATGCGGTGCAGCTGGAGGTGCCGATCGAGCTGCTGGTCGAGCGCATCGCCGGCCGCGCCAAGGCCGAAGGGCGCGCCGACGACACGCCCGAATCGGTGCGCACCCGCCTGCAGGTCTACGACACCCAGACCGCGCCGGTGATCGGGTTCTACCGCCAGCACGGCCAGCTCACCGTGGTCGACGGCGTCGGCACGATGGACGAGGTGTTCGCCCGCATCCTCGCGGCGATCTCGCCGGTCAAGGAAGTGGGGTGAGCCGCCGGGGCCGGCGCCGCGGGGCGGAGCGTGTCCGCGGGCTCCCGCGCGCGGGAGAGGGCGGGGGCGAGGGCCGCGCGGGGGCCGCTTCGGCAGCGGCCGCCGCGATCGCGCAGAGGATCGTTGCTTGAAGATTCATATCTTGGGGATCGCCGGAACCTTCATGGGCGGCGTCGCCGCGCTCGCGCGCGAGCTCGGGCACGAGGTCGAGGGCAGCGACCAGGCCGTGTATCCGCCGATGTCGACCCAGCTGGAGCGGCTCGGCATCGCCCTGCGCCAGGGCTACCGGCCGGAGCACATCGGCGCCGGCGTCGACGAGGTGGTGATCGGCAACGCGCTCTCGCGCGGCAATGCGGCGGTGGAGCGGGTGCTGGACGACGGCCGCCGCTACACCTCCGGCGCGCAGTGGCTGAGCGAGCACGTGCTGCCCGGACGCGAAGTGCTGGCCGTGGCCGGCACCCACGGCAAGACCACCACCACCACGATCCTGACCTGGCTGCTGCAGGCGGCCGGGCGCGAGCCGGGCTTCCTGATCGGCGGCGTGGCCGAGGACTTCGGCGTGTCCGCGCGCGTGGGCGGCGGGCGCGAGTTCGTGGTCGAGGCCGACGAATACGACACCGCGTTCTTCGACAAGCGCAGCAAGTTCGTGCACTACCGGCCGGCGGTGGCGATCCTCAACAATCTCGAGTACGACCACGCCGACATCTTCCCGGACGTGGCCGCGATCCAGCGCCAGTTCCACCACCTGGTGCGCACCGTGCCGCGGCGCGGCCGGCTGATCGTCAACGGCGAGGACGCGCGCCTGGCCGAGGTGCTGGCGATGGGGTGCTGGACGCCGGTGGACACCTTCGGCCTCGACCCCAGCCTGGCGCAGCCGCGAGGCGCGCATGGCGACCGCGCCGACGAGCGCGCCGCCGCGCGCACGGCGTTCGACTGGACCGCGCGCCTGCTCGCCGAGGACGGCAGCGCCTTCGTCGTGATCCACGCGGGCGCCGAGGTCGGCGAAGTGCACTGGCCGCTGCTTGGCCGCCATAACGTGATGAACGCGCTGGCCGCGCTCGCGGCGGCGCACGCGGTCGGTGCCGACGTCGCCGCGCTGCTGCCGGCGCTGGCGCGTTTCCGCAGCGTCAAGCGCCGGCTGGAGGTGATCGGCGAGCACGGCGGCGTGGTCGTGTACGACGACTTCGCCCACCACCCCACCGCGATCGCGACCACCCTGGCGGGCCTGCGCGCGAAGGTCGGCGACGCCCGCATCGTGGTGGCGATGGAGCCGCGCAGCAATTCGATGCGCCTGGGCGCGCACGCCGAGGCGCTGGCGCCGTCGCTGGCGCTGGCCGACGCGGTGGTGTTCCTGCACCGGCCGGAGCTGGCCTGGGACGCCGGCAAGGTGGTCGCCGCGCTGCGCGGCGAAGGCGTGGCGGTGGCGGATGCCGACGCGCTGATCGCGGCGTTGCGCGCCCGGGTGCGCGCCGGCGACCACGTGGTGTTCATGTCCAACGGCGGCTTCGACGGCGCGCCGCGGCGCTTCCTGGCCGCGCTGCGCGGGGCCGGCGCGGCGTAACGGCGCGCTCCGCGATTCCGCGCTCACATCGCCCGGCCTACACTGCGCCGATGCCGGCCGGTTCCGTTCCGCACGAGTCGCCCCAGCACGAAAGCCTGGGCCTGTTCCCCTTGCACGCGGTGCTGCTGCCCGGCGCCGCGCTGGGCCTGCGCGTGTTCGAGCCGCGCTACCTGGACCTGGTGCGCGAATGCAGCCGGCAGGGGCGCGGCTTCGGCGTGTGCCTGATCCTCGAGGGCGAGGAGGCCGGCGCGCCGGCCTGCGCCGCCGCGTACGGCACCGAGGCGCGGATCGAGGACTTCGGCCGCGGCGAGGACGGCCCGCTGACCCTGCAGGTGCGCGGCGCGCGGCGTTTCCGCACCGAGCGGGTGCGGGTGCGCGACAACGGCCTGCAGATGGCCGAGATCCACTGGTGTGCGCCGGACCCGAGCGAGCCGTTGCGCCCCGAGCACGGGCTGCTCGCGACCCTGCTGCAGCAGATCATCGAGTACACCGGCAGCGAGCACGCGCAGGCGCCGCACGCGCTGTTCGACGACGCCGCCTGGGTCGGCTGGCGCCTGGCCGAACTGCTGCCGCTGGAACCGGCCCAGCGCCAGGAACTGCTGCAATTGGACGACCCGCACCAGCGCCTGGACCGCTTGCTGGCGCTGCTGCCTTGATGCGGGTTTTGCCGCGTGGGCGCGGCGAAAGTCACTCGGCCGCGTCGATGCGCACGCGCAGCACCGGCGCGGTGCCGCCGGGCGGCGTCGCTTCGCGCAGGGCGAAATCGGCGAGGTCGGCGCGCAACCGCGCGCGCGCGCGGCCGCCGTCGTCGGCGAGCGGCAGCCATAGCGCCGCGGCGTCCAGCGGCTTGGCCAGGCGCAGGGTCTGGGTGGTGCCGATCCACAGCGGCGTGCCGTCGTCGAGCAGCGCCGGCGCCGGCCACAGCCGCAGCGCGTAGCGCGTGCCATCGGGCAGGTCGCGCACCAGCAACAGCGCCTCGGCATGGGCGTCGAGCGTGGCCGGCAGCACCGGCTGCTGCGACGGCGGCACGTCGTCGTCGAGCAGGCCGAGCGTGGCCAGCCAGTCCGCCTGCGGCTGCACGCGCCAGCCGCGCGCCTCCAGCCGGGCACGCAGCGGGCCGAGCGGGCCGGCCACCTGCACGTCCAGGGCCCAGCGCCGGCGCAGGTCGCGCTCGTTGCGCTGTGCCGGCAGCAGCGCCCAGTCGCGCTGCCACCAGGCGTCGTGGCCGAGCACTTGGGTCGGCGCGGCCGGCGCGAACTTGTCCAGCAGCCTGTCGGCCGCGCGCGGCGCGTGCCACAGCGCGGCCACGGCGAAGCTCAGGTAGAACAGGATCGCGATCGGCCGCATCCAGAACGAGCGCGCCACGTGCCGGCGGTAGGCGATGCCGAGCGCGAGCAGCCAGAGGATGCCGAACAGGGTGCCGCCGACCAGGTCGCTGGGCCAGTGCGCGCCCAGGTACAGCCGGGCGAAGCCGACCACCGTGGTGACCACGCCGGCGAGCAGGTACGGCCACACCCGCCGGCGCCCGGGCAGCTCGCGCGCGATCAGCACCGCGAAGAAGCCGAGCACGATGGTGCACATGGTCACCGCGACCGACGGGAAGCCGAAGCCGGCCGGCGCGGTCGGCGGCCGCGGCATGTCGATCGCCGCCTCCAGCAGCGCGGTGAACACCAGGCCGAACACGATCGCGCCGAGCCAGTGCGCCGCCGCCATCCAGCGCCGGCGCCACAACAGGTACAGCAGCGCCACGCCGGCGGCGGGGCCCAGCACCTCGGCGTCGCCGAGGCACGCCAGCGCCGCCATCAGCCGGTCGGCGAGCGGGTTGCGCAGGCTCCACATCAGCTCGTGGAGGCTGCGGTCCAGCGCCAGCGGCCCGCCGCTGGCGAGCAGGCTGGCCAGCAGGGTGAACCAGGCCCAGCTGATCGCCAGCAGGCACACCGCCAGCATCACCAGCGAGGGCGATTCCGGCCGGTTCGGATCGATCAGCGCCGCGGCGTAGCGGCCCAGGCGCGGGTGCTCGCGGGTCCAGCGCAGCGCACGCGCGAGCAGGTGGTCCGCGTGCGCGGCGAACCAGCGCCAGGTGTAGAGCACGCCGGCCCAGGCCAGGGCCACCGCCGCCACCAGCGCGCCGAGCACCAGCGCCAGGCGGTCGGCGACCGCCGCGACCGCCTCATAGGACGCGCCCAGCACCCAGCCCGGCGCCAGGAACAGCGCGGCCCAGGCGACGCACGCGACCAGGCTCGGCGCGGCATAGCGGCGCAGCGGCATGTGCAGCATGCCGGCGATCGCCGGCACGAACGGGCGCACCGCGCCGACGAAGCGGGCGATGAAGATGCTCTTGCTGCCGTGGCGGCGGAACAGCGCCTCGCCGCGGTCCAGCCATTGCGGATAGCGCGAGAACGGCCAGCGGCTGCGCAGTTGCGGGCCCCAGCGGTAGCCGATCCAGTAACTGAGCGCGTCGCCGCAGAACGCGCCCAGGGTCGCGCACAGCAGCGCGTAGGGACCGCTGATGTGGCCGAGCCCGACCAGCGCGCCCACCGCGAACAGCAGCGGCAATGCCGGCACCGCGATGCCGAGGATCACCAGCGCATCGCAGAACGCGATCAGGAAGATGGCGGCGCCGGCGGCGATGGGGTGGGCGGCGATCCATGCGGTCGCACTTTCGATCCAGGCCGGTTGCATCGGGCGATTATAGGCGCCCCGACCGAAACCGAGGCTTGCGCGTCCAAGGCGCGAGGCCGCCACGGCGCTCGCGCCGGCCGCTGCGGGCGGAAGACGCGCCGCGCGCGACGCCGTTGCCGCAAACCGGGTCGACCGGACGCATGCGCCATCGCCCGAACGCCGCCCCGCTGCGGCGCGGCGGCTCCGGGCAAGCGCGAGCCCCCGTCCCTTCCCGCCGCCGCGCCCGAACCGATTCTTTACACTCGCGCGATGACGCACCACGACGCCATCGAGATCCAGGCGCTGAAGGCCGACAGCTTCGGCCGCATCGCGCTGATGCGCGACGGCCGCGGCCGCCTGTTCGTGCGCCGCGATCTCGGCTTCGTGCCGTGGTGGCTGCGCTTGCCGGCCTGGTGGCTGGCGCGGCGCGAGGCGCGCGCGCTGCGCCGGGTCGCGGGCATGGCGGCGACGCCGCAACTGCTGGCCTGGGACGGGCGCCGGCTCGACCGCAGCTATCTCGACGGCATGGCGATGTACCAGCGCCCGCCGCGCGGCGACGTGGCCTATTTCCGCCAGGCGCGCCGCCTGTTGATCCAGTTGCACCGGCGCGGCCTCGCCCACAACGACCTGGCCAAGGAAGCGAACTGGCTGGTGCTGGCCGACGGCCGTCCGGCGATCGTCGATTTCCAGCTCGCCGCCTGCGCCGACCCGCGCGCGCGCTGGATGCGCCTGCTCGCACGCGAGGACCTGCGCCATCTGCTCAAGCACAAGCGCACCTACTGCCCGCATGCCCTGACCCCGGTCGAGCGCCGCCTGCTGGCGCGCCGTTCCTGGCTGCGCGAGGCCTGGTTCGTCACCGGCAAGCCGGTGTACCGCTTCGTCACCCGGCGCCTGCTGCGCTGGGAGGACAACGAAGGCCGGGGACCGAAGCCTTAGCCCGGGATCGGGGAGCGGAGCCCGGCGCGATCGCAACGCATCCGCCGTCGTCCGAGGTGGCGGGGACTCGCTTCTCGCCTGCGCTTCCCTCCGCCGTCGCGTCGCGCAGGCGGCCGGCGCGTGTTCCGGCGCGAGTGACGGCGGCATGGGTGCGCCGAAGAGCCCAGGGACGTCTTTGCCGCGCGCCGCTCCGCGCGGTCCGCTGCGCCCTGCCGCTTGCGGCAAGCCGGGCCTTCGCCGCGCGCGGAGCGGCAGGCGTTACGCTGTTGCCGAACCTGGAGTCCCGAACCCCCATGTCCAGCCTGTCCGGCAAGACCCTGTTCGTCACCGGCGCCTCGCGCGGCATCGGCCGCGCCATCGCCCTGCGCGCGGCGCGCGACGGCGCCAACGTCGCCATCGCCGCCAAGTCGGCGGTGCCCAACCCCAAGCTGCCCGGCACCATCCACAGCGTCGCCGCCGAGGTCGAGGCGGCCGGCGGCCGCGCCCTGGCGCTGAAGTGCGACATCCGCGAGGAGGAGCAGGTGCGCGCCGCGGTCGCGGCGACGGTCGACGCCTTCGGCGGCCTCGACATCCTGGTCAACAACGCCAGCGCGATCTGGCTGCGCGGCGCGCTGGACACGCCGATGAAGCGCTTCGACCTGATGCAGCAGGTCAACGCGCGCGGCGCGTTCCTGTGCGCGCAGGCCTGCCTGCCGCATCTGCTGGAGGCGCCGAATCCGCACATCCTGACCCTGGCGCCGCCGCCGAGCCTGGATCCGAAGTGGTGGGCGCCGCACACCGGCTACACCCTGGCCAAGATGGGCATGAGCTTGGTCACGCTCGGCCTGGCCGCCGAGTTCGGCCCGCAGGGCGTGGCGATCAACGCACTGTGGCCGCGCACCATCGTCGCCACCTATGCGTTGAACATGATCCCCGGCGTGGACCTGGCCCGCTGCCGCCGGCCGGAGATCGTCGCCGATGCCGCGCATGCGGTGCTGACCCGGCCTGCGCAAGGCTTCCACGGCCGCTTCCTGATCGACGAGGAGGTGCTGGCCGAGGCGGGCGTGGGCGACTTCGCCGCGTACGCGGTCGACCCCGCGCAGCCGCCGCTGCCGGACCTGTTCCTCGACTGAGCGCTCCCGGGCGGCGCAGCGCCGGCGCGATGCGCGACAATGGCGCGTTCGAGTCTCCCGCCTGCCGCCATGACCGCCTCCACCGACGAACTGTTCTCGCTGTCCGAACGCTACTACCTGCCGGTGTACCGGCCGCGCCGGATCGTGCTCGAGCGCGGCCAGGGCGCACGGGTGTGGGACCGCGACGGCCGCGAGTACGTCGATTTCGGCGCCGGCATCGCCGTCAACGCGCTCGGCCACGCGCACCCGGCGCTGGTCGCCGCGCTGACCGAGCAGGCCGGCAAGCTCTGGCATACCAGCAACGTGTTCGTCAGCGAGCCGCCGCTGCGCCTGGCCGAGGAACTGGTGGGCGCGTCCGGCTTCGCCCGGCGGGTGTTCTTCTGCAACTCCGGCGCCGAGGCCAACGAGGCGGCGATCAAGCTCGCGCGCAAGTGGGCGGCGGCGCAGGGCCGCCCGCCCGGGCGCCGCGCCATCCTCACTTTCCGCGGCAGCTTCCACGGCCGTACCCTGGCCGCGGTGGCCGCGACCGCGCAGCCGAAGTACCACGAGGGCTTCGAGCCGCTGCCGCCGGGCTTCCGCTACGTCGACTTCAACGACCTGGCCGCCGCCGAACAGGCGATGGCCGAGGGTGACGTCTGCGCGGTGCTGGTCGAGCCGGTGCAGGGCGAGGGCGGCGTCACGCCGGCGACGGAGGCGTTCCTGCACGGCCTGCGCGCGCTGTGCGACCGCCACGGCGCGCTGCTGGTGCTCGACGAGATCCAGTGCGGCATGGGCCGCACCGGCGAGCTGTTCGCCTGCCATGCCTACGGGGTGGCGCCCGATGTGGTGACCTTGGCCAAGGCGCTCGGCAGCGGCTTCCCGATCGGCGCGATGCTGGTCGGCGGGCAGGCCGCGGAAGTCATGCAGTTCGGCGCGCACGGCACCACCTTCGGCGGGAACCCGCTGGCCGCGGCGGTCGCGCGCGCGGCGCTGCGCGAGCTGTCCGCGCCGGCGTTGCGGGCCAACGTCGGCCGCCAGGCGCAGGCGCTGCGCGACGGCCTGGCGGCGATCGACGCCGAGCTCGGCCTGTTCGCCGAGATCCGCGGCCGCGGCCTGATGCTCGGCGCGCAGCTGCGGCCGGAGTACGCCGGCCAGGCCGGCGCGATCCTCGACCGCTGCATCGAGCACGGCCTGCTGCTGCTGCAGGCGGGCCCGGACGTGCTGCGCTTCGTGCCCGCGCTGAACATCGCCGACGCGGACGTGGCCGAAGGCCTGGCGCGACTGCGCGCGGCTCTGGCCGCGTTCAAGGGCTGAGAGCGCGCGGCAGGTGGCGCGGTCGTAATGGTGCGCGCCTGCGCGGCGCTTCGCCGCACAGCCACGGACCGCCCCTGCGCGCGGAAGTGGTTCGCAGCCGCCCGTCGGCGGGGTGCGGCAGGGCCGGCGCTTGGCGCCGCCGCTCAGGCGCGGACCGCGGCGAATGCCTCCCGCGCCGCTGCCAGGGTCGCGGCGATCTCCGCCTCGCCGTGCGCGCTGGACACGAACCCCGCCTCGAACGCCGATGGCGCCAGGTACACGCCGCGTTCGAGCATCGCGTGGAAGAAGCGGTTGAAGCGCGCGGCGTCCGAGGCCTTGGCGTCCTCGAACGTCTCCACCGGCGCTTCGCGGAAATACAGCCCGAACATCCCCGGCGCGCGCGTGGTGGTGAACGCGATGCCGGCCTCGCGCGCGGCCGCTTCCAGGCCGTCGCACAGCGCATGCGTGCGGCGCTCCAGGTCGGCGTGGAAGCCCGGCGCCTGGATCAGCTCCAGGGTCGCCAGGCCGGCGGCCATCGCCACCGGGTTGCCGCTGAGCGTGCCGGCCTGGTAGATCGGCCCGCTCGGGGCCACCTGCGCCATCAGGTCGCGGCGGCCGCCGTAGGCGCCGACCGGCATGCCGCCGCCGATGATCTTGCCGAACGTCGACAGGTCCGGCGTCACCCCGTACAACTGCTGCGCGCCGCCGGGGGCGACGCGGAAGCCGGTCATCACCTCGTCGAAGATCAGCAGCGCGCGGTGCTGGGTGCACAGCTCGCGCAGATGCTGCAGATAGCCCGCGCGCGGCAGGATGCAGTTGGCGTTGCCGACGATCGGCTCGACGATCACGCCGGCGATCTCGCCGCCGACCTCGTCGAACAGCCGGGTCGCCGCGTCGAAATCGTTGTACGGCAGGGTCAGGGTCAGGTCGGCCAGGGCCGACGGCACGCCCGGCGAATTCGGCAGGCCCAGCGTCATCACCCCGCTGCCGGCCTTGACCAGGAAGCTGTCGCCGTGGCCGTGGTAGCAGCCCTCGAACTTGACGATGCGGCTGCGGCCGGTGGCGCCGCGCGCGACGCGGATCGCCGACAGCGTCGCCTCGGTGCCGGAATTGACCATCCGCACCATCTCGCAGCTGGGCACCAGACGGGTGATGGTCTCGGCCATCGTCACCTCGAGCGCGTTCGGCACGCCGAAGCTGAGGCCGTCGTGCATCGTCTTCTCGACCGCGGCCAGCACCTGCGGATGCGCGTGGCCGGCGATCATCGGCCCCCAAGAGCCGACATAGTCGACGTAGCGGTTGCCGTCGACGTCGTACAGGTACGCGCCTTGCGCACGCGCGGCGAAGAACGGTTCGCCGCCGACCGACTTGAACGCGCGCACCGGCGAGTTGACGCCGCCGGGAATGAGCGCCTGAGCGCGGGCGAACAGGGCGTGCGAGTGCGAATGGTCCATGGGGGTTCTCTCGAAGGTCGGCGTGGGAAGTGGACGAGGGGCGTGCGGCGGGCGGCAGGGCCTTGGCCGCCGCGCGCCGGTCGCCGCGGCGAAGCAGGTGTCCACGGCGGGCGCGGCACGATAGGCGTCGCACATTATCCCTCTGCGCTCGAGCGGCAGGGCTAGGCCGCGGGCGAGGCCCCGTCGTCCGCAAAGCACGCGCGATACGCCCGCGCCGCCGCCGCCGGGTCGCGCGCGTCGAACACGCCGCCGATCGCCGCGATCAAGTCGGCGCCGGCCGCGACCAAGGGCCGCGCGTTGTCCGGCGTGATGCCGCCGATCGCCACCCGCGGCACGCCCAGCGCGGCCGCTTCCGCCAGCAGCCGGGTGGTCGCGCGGCGGGTCTGCTGCGGCTTCGTCGACGACGGGAAGAACGCGCCGAAGGCGACGTAGTCCGCGCCGGCGGCCACCGCCGCTTCGGCCAGGTCGAGGCGGTCGTAGCAGGACGCGCCGAGCAGCGCCTGCGGGCCGAGCGCCCGGCGCGCCGCGGCGAGTTCGCCGTCGTCCTCGCCCAGGTGCGCGCCGTCGGCGCCGACCTGCGCGGCGAGATGCCAGTCGTCGTTGACGATCAGCGGCACGCGGTGGCGCGCGCACAGCGGCCGCAGCGCTTGCGCCTGCGCTCGGCGCAAGATCGCGTCCGCGCGCTTGTTGCGGTACTGCAGCCAGGCCGCGCCTGCGGCCAATACCGGCTCCACGCGCGCCAGCAGGCGCGCGGTGTCGGGCTCGTCGGGGGTGATGGCGTAGAGGCCGCGGCGCGGCCAGCGCGGATTCATGTCGAAGCTTCCGTGGGCGCGGCCGCAGTGGGACAATGGAAGGCCGCGATTCCGAAGCATTATCCGCTCATGTCCGAAGCCGCCGCGACCACCGCCTACCGCACCTGGATGTGCGTCGTCTGCGGCTTCATCTACGACGAAGCCAAGGGCCTGCCCGAAGAGGGCATCGCGCCGGGTACCCGCTGGGAGGACGTGCCGGACACCTGGACCTGCCCGGACTGCGGCGTCACCAAAGACGACTTCGAGATGGTGCCGGTCTGACCGCTCCTGCGGGAGAGCGGCGATCCGCGCGTCTTTCGGCTCCGGTTTGGGTGTTGGGCTGCGGCGCGGCCTGGCGCTTCACTTCGGCGCTATGCCCGGCCCGAACACCAGCTCCGCCCCGTCCTGCAGGCCGAGCCTGGCGGCCTGGCCTGCGTTCAGCTCCAGCACGTAGCGCGCCGGCGCGCCGCTCGGATAGGGCGGGCAGCGATCGCCGAGCGAACACGGCGGCACGTCGCGCTGCTGCGACACCAGCCGGCGCGCGTCGTCGAAGTACAGGATGTCGAGCGGGATCTTGGTGTTCTTCATCCAGTACGCCTGCGGCTCCTCGCGTTCGTGGATGAACAGCATGCCGCGGTCGGCCGCGAGCTCCTCGCGGAACATCAGCCCGCGCGCGCGTTCCTGGTCGTCGTCCGCGACCTCCACTTGGTAGCGCTGCCCGGCCAACTCGACCCATGCGTCGCTGCCCGAAGCGCAGCCGGAGAGCGCCAAACCGGCGCAGGCGGTCAGCAGGCGGAAAAGGGGGTTCATGGACGTCCTCGCGGTGGCGTGCAGCGCCGAAACATCGGCCAGCCTGCCGGTCACGTCAAGCGTGCCGGCTACCCGCTCCACGCCTTGCCGGAGCGTTCGCCGCGCGGCCGCGACATGCGGCGGAGTGCGCGGCAGCGCGCGCCCTCGAATCTCGACGTTCCCGACGCGCCGCCATCGCAGTCCCCTCTTCCCAAAGGGTTTGTGCATGTGCACAATGCGCGCCCCGCTGGCTGCGGTGGAGCGGTTTGGCGGGGCGTGT
>NZ_RKQN01000003.1:45610-571983 GCF_003814555.1 Vulcaniibacterium tengchongense | reverse complement strand
TCAACCCGGTGGCGATGGACGAGGGCCTGCGCTTCGCGATCCGCGAGGGCGGCCGCACCGTCGGCGCGGGCGTGGTGAGCAAGATCATCAAGTGATGGTCCGGCCCTGTGCGCCCGATGGGCGCACAGGGCTTCGCCGAGTCGCCCGCGGACGCGGGCAGGGCCGGCGCGCCGGTCCTGCGGACACGGATCGAGGCGATGGCCTCGAGGGCGGCCGGATTCCGGTCCGCCCGCTCCGTTCAGCGGGCCGGGGGCGATTCCCTGTCTGGCGCTTGCGCCAGCAGGTAGAATCCCGCTAGAATGCACGACCACCGCGGACCTCGTTCGATCGGGGCCGCAGACCAGCGAAATGAGGCGCAGGACGCGCTTCGTATTCGCCAGACAGGGAAATGTCGCGCGGCACTGCCCCGCCCGCCCGGGAGTTCGGGCAAGCGGGGCGGTTTGCGCGTTCACAGATTCCGTCTGGGCGGGCCGGGCAACCGGCCTGCCTTGTTTTTCCAAGCAGGGAGGCTCCGGGGCGCGGGTGTAGCGCCGGGGCCGAGATTCATTCCGGGGTTCGGCACACCCAGAGGCCGGCCCGTCGCTCTTTAACCGAGGAAATCCGTCATGGCGGACCAAAAGATCCGGATTCGGCTCAAGGCGTACGATCATCGTCTGATCGACCGCTCGGCCAGCGAGATCGTCGAGACGGCCAAGCGGACGGGCGCGCAGGTGCGCGGCCCGATCCCGCTGCCGACCAAGATCGAGCGCTACACCGTCCTGGTGTCGCCGCACGTCGACAAGGACGCGCGCGACCAGTACGAGACCCGCACGCACAAGCGCGTGCTCGACATCGTCGACCCCAACGACAAGACCGTGGACGCGCTGATGAAGCTCGAGCTCGCGGCTGGCGTCGACGTGCAGATCAAGCTGACCTGAGGCCCGCCACCATGACCGCGAAGAAGTATTCGTTGGGCATCGTCGGTCGCAAGGCCGGCATGAGCCGTTTCTTCACCGAGGACGGCAAGTCGGTTCCGGTGACCCTGATCGAGGCGACCCCGAACCGCATCACCCAGATCAAGACCCCGGAAACCGACGGCTACAGCGCCGTGCAGGTGACCGTGGGCGTGCGCCGCGCCGCGCTCGTGAACAAGCCGGAGGCCGGCCATCTCGCCAAGGCGAAGGTCGAGCCGGGCCGCGGCCTGTGGGAGCTGCGGGTGGAGGACGACCAGGTCGGCGGCTTCGAGGTCGGCGGCGAGATCCGCGCCGACATCTTCCAGCCGGGCCAGCTGGTCGACGTCCAGGGCGTGACCAAGGGCAAGGGCTTCCAGGGCACGATC
Source organism: Vulcaniibacterium tengchongense (assembly GCF_003814555.1). GTDB lineage: Bacteria > Pseudomonadota > Gammaproteobacteria > Xanthomonadales > Xanthomonadaceae > Vulcaniibacterium > Vulcaniibacterium tengchongense. Next base: position 570,665 of record NZ_RKQN01000003.1, on the reverse strand, counting down.
AAGCGCTGGAACTTCACCATGGGCGACGCCACCCACGGTAACTCGCTGTCGCATCGCGCCCCGGGCTCGATCGGCCAGCGCCAGACCCCGGGCCGCGTGTTCCCGGGCAAGAAGATGGCCGGCCACATGGGCGCCGTGACCCAGACCACCCAGCGTCTGGAAGTGGTCAAGGTCGACGCCGAGCGTGGCCTGATCGCGGTCAAGGGCGCCGTGCCGGGCGCGCCGGGCGGCGACGTCATCGTGCGTCCCTCGAGCAAGGCATAAGGAGAGATGACGATGGAACTCGCCATCACCAATAGCAGCAAGACGCTGTCGGTTTCCGACGCCGTCTTCGGTCGCGAATTCAGCGAAGACCTGGTCCACCAGGTCGTCGTCGCCTACCGCAACGCGGCCCGCGCCGGCACCAAGGCGCAGAAGACCCGTTCCGAGGTCAGCGGCACGACCAAGAAGTCCAAGCGCCAGAAGGGCGGCGGTGCCCGCCACGGCGCGCTCACCGCGCCGATCTTCGTCGGCGGCGGCGTGACCTTCGCGGCCAAGCCGCGCAGCTTCGCGCAGAAGGTCAACCGCAAGATGTACCGCGCGGCGATCGCCGCGATCCTGTCCGAGCTGAACCGCCAGGGCCGGATCAAGGTCGTCGAGTCGTTCGACGTCGACGCGCCCAAGACCCGCGGCCTGGTCGATAAGCTGAAGGGCCTGGAAGCGGGCCAGCGTCCGCTGATCGTCACCGAGGACGCCACCGAGAACCTGTACCTGTCGGCGCGCAACCTGCCGTACGTCGAAGTGCGCGACGTGCAGGGCCTCGACCCGGTCGCCCTGGTCGGCGCCGATACGGTCGTGGTCACCGCCGACGCGGTCAAGAAGATCGAGGAGTGGCTGGCATGAACGAGGCCAAGCTCTACAGCATCATCCGCGCGCCGCGCGTGTCCGAGAAGACCGCGCGCCTGCAGGAAGTTTCCAACCAGTACGTCTTCGAAGTGGCGACGGACGCGACCAAGGCCGACATCAAGACGGCCGTGGAAAAGCTGTTCGGCGTCAAGGTCGAGGCGGTGAACGTGGTCAACGTGAAGGGCAAGAACAAGTCCTTCCGCTTCCGCACCGGCCGCCGTGGCGACTGGCGCAAGGCTTACGTGAAGCTGGCCGAAGGCCAGTCGATCGACGTGATGGCCACGGCCTGAGGATAGATCCATGGCATTGATGACTTTCAAGCCCACCTCCGCCGGCCGCCGCAGCGCGGTGCGCGTGGTGACGCCGGGCCTGCACAAGGGCGCGCCGCACGCGGCGCTGGTCGAGAAGCAGAGCAAGACCGGCGGCCGCAACCACCACGGCCGCATCACCACCCGCCACATCGGCGGCGGTCACAAGCAGCACTACCGCATCATCGACTTCAAGCGCGACAAGGAAGGCATTCCGGCGCGCGTGGAGCGGATCGAGTACGACCCGAACCGCACCGCGCACATCGCGCTGCTGTGCTACGTCGACGGCGAGCGCCGCTACATCATCGCCCCGAAGGGCCTGAAGAGCGGCGACCAGGTGATCGCGGGCCGCGACGCCCCGATCAAGGTCGGCAACACCCTGCCGCTGGCGAACATCCCGGTCGGCTCGACGGTGCACTGCATCGAGATGAAGCCGGGCAAGGGCGCCCAGCTGGCCCGCGCCGCCGGTGCCGGCGTGCAGCTGATCGCCCGCGAGCACGGCTACGCCACCCTGCGGCTGCGCTCGGGCGAGATGCGCAAGGTGCCGGCCGAGTGCCGCGCCACCATCGGCGAGGTCGGCAACGACGAGCACAACCTGGAGAAGCTGGGCAAGGCCGGTGCGGCCCGCTGGCGCGGCGTCAAGCCGACCGTCCGCGGCGCGGCGATGAACCCGGTCGACCACCCGCACGGCGGCGGCGAGGGCCGCGCCGGCCAGGGTAACCCGCACCCGGTCACCCCGTGGGGCGTCCCGACCAAGGGTTACAAGACCCGCAAGAACAAGCGCACCCAGCAGTTCATCGTGCGCGATCGCAGGAGTTAATCGGCCATGGCACGTTCACTGAAGAAGGGCCCGTTCGTCGACCACCATCTGATCAAGAAGGTCGAGGCCGCGGGCAACAACAAGAAGCCGATCAAGACCTGGTCGCGTCGCTCGATGATCCTGCCGGAGATGGTGGGCTTCACCATCGCCGTACACAACGGCAAGAACCACATCCCGGTGCTGATCAACGAGAACATGGTCGGCCACAAGCTCGGCGAGTTCGCCCTGACCCGTACCTTCAAGGGTCACGGCGGCGACAAGAAGAGCAAGTAAGGAGATGACCATGGAAGCGAAAGCCATCCTGCGCACCGCGCGCATCTCCCCTCAGAAGGCCCGGCTGGTCGCCGACCAGGTGCGCGGCCTGTCGGCCGAGCGCGCCGTCAGCCTGCTCAAGTTCTCGGACAAGAAGGCCGCGGCGCTGATCCGCAAGGTCGTCGAATCCGCGATCGCCAACGCCGAGAACAACCAGGGCGCCGACATCGACGAGCTCAAGGTCAAGACCATCATGGTCGACGAGGGGCCGACGCTGAAGCGCTTCATGGCGCGGGCGAAGGGCCGCGGTACCCGCATCCTCAAGCGCACCAGCCACATCACCGTGGTCGTGGGCGCGGGCAAGTAAGGCGGAGTCAGAGACAATGGGTCATAAAGTTCATCCCACCGGTATCCGCCTGGGCATCGCCAAGGACTGGAACTCGAAGTGGTTCGCCAACAAGAAGCAGTACGCCGAGTTCCTGGCGGCCGACCTGAAGGTCCGCGAGCTGCTGCGCAAGAAGCTGGCGCAGGCGGGCATCTCGAAGATCTACATCGAGCGCCCGGCCAACAACGCCCGCGTCACCATCCACACCGCCCGCCCGGGCGTGGTGATCGGCAAGCGCGGCGAGGACATCGAGAAGCTGCGCAAGGAAGTCAGCGACGTGATGGGCGTTCCGGCGCACATCAACGTCACCGAGGTGCGCAAGCCCGAGCTCGACGCGCAGTTGGTCGCCGAGTCGATCGCGCAGCAGCTGGAGCGCCGCATCATGTTCCGCCGCGCGATGAAGCGCGCGGTCGGCAACGCGATGCGCCTGGGCGCGCTGGGCATCAAGGTCAACGTCGCCGGCCGCCTGAACGGCGCCGAGATCGCGCGTTCGGAGTGGTACCGCGAGGGCCGCGTGCCCCTGCACACCCTGCGCGCCGACATCGACTACGGTTTCGCCGAAGCACGCACCACCTACGGCGTCATCGGCATCAAGGTCTGGATCTACAAGGGCGAGATCTTCGATTTCTCCCAGGTCGGCCAGGAAAAGCAGGACGACGCGCCGCGCGGCGAACGCGCCGAGCGTAGCGAGCGTCCGGGCCGCGCGGCCCGCGAACAGAGGTAATCCGCCATGCTGCAACCCAAGCGAACCAAGTACCGCAAGGTGCACAAGGGCCGCAACGAGGGCCTGAGCTGGAACGGCAACGCCGTCAGCTTCGGCGAGTACGGCCTGAAGGCGACGGCCCACGGCCAGCTGACCGCGCGTCAGATCGAGGCCGCGCGCCGTTCCATCAGCCGCTACGTCAAGCGCGGCGGCAAGATGTGGATCCGCGTGTTCCCGGACAAGCCGATCACCCAGAAGCCGATCGAGGTCCGAATGGGCTCCGGTAAGGGCAACGTGGAGTACTGGGTGGCCCAGGTGCAGCCGGGCCGCATGATCTACGAGATCGAGGGCGTCAGCGAGGAAGTCGCGCGCGAGGCGTTCCGCCTGGCCGCCGCCAAGCTGTCGGTGAAGACCACTTTCGTTACCCGGACGGTGCGCTAATGGAACTCAAGCAACTGCGCGAAAAATCCGCGGAGGAGCTGCAGGCCCACCTCGGCGAGCTGCACAAGGAGCAGTTCGCCCTGCGCATGCAGAAGGTGACCGGTCAGCTCGCCAAGAGCCACGAGATCCGGCGGGTGCGGCGCGAGATCGCTCGCGTCAACACCCTGCTGGGCCAGAAGAAGTAAGGACCCGCCATGACCGACAACAATACAGAGAAGGCGCTGCGCACGGTCGAAGGCCGGGTTGTCAGCAACAAGATGGACAAGACCGTCACCGTGCTCGTGGAGCGCCAGGTCAAGCACGCGCTGTACGGCAAGTACATCCGCCGCTCGACCAAGCTGCACGCCCACGACGCCGACAACGCCTGCAACGAGGGCGACATCGTGCGCGTGGCCGAGTGCGCCCCGCTGTCCAAGACCAAGAACTGGCGCGTGGTTGAGATCGTCAGCCGCGCGGCCGAGTAAGAGGAGAGCCGAACATGATCCAGATGCAGAGCTACCTCGATGTGGCGGACAACTCGGGCGCCAAGGAAGTGATGTGCATCAAGGTGCTGGGCGGCTCCAAGCGCCGTTACGCCGGCATCGGCGACATCATCAAGGTGACCGTCAAGGACGCCATCCCGCGCGGCAAGGTGAAGAAGGGCGACGTCTACGACGCCGTCGTGGTGCGCACCCGCAAGGGCGTGCGCCGTCCGGACGGCTCGCTGATCCGCTTCGACGGCAACGCCGCCGTGCTCCTCAACAACAAGCAGGAACCGATCGGTACCCGCATCTTCGGGCCGGTGACCCGCGAGCTGCGTACCGAGAAGTTCATGAAGATCGTCTCGCTCGCTCCTGAAGTGCTCTGAGCGGAGGAATTGATATGAATCGTATCCGCAAGGGCGATCAGGTGATCGTCATCGCCGGCAAGGACAAGGGCCGCAAGGGCGAGGTGGTGCGCGTGGCCGGCGACAAGGTCGTCGTCTCGAACATCAACGTCGTCAAGCGCCACACCAAGCCGAACCCGCAGGCGGGCCAGCCGGGCGGCGTGATCGAGCGCGAAGCGCCGATCCACATTTCCAACGTGATGCTGTTCAACCCGGCCACGGGCAAGGGCGAACGCGTCGGTTTCAAGGTGCTGGAGGATGGACGCAAACTGCGTGTGTTCCGCTCCAGCGGAGAGGCGGTTGACGCCTGAGGAATGCTCAAATGACCACCCGGCTTGAAAAGTTTTACAAGGACGAAGTCGTCCCGGCGCTGACCAAGAAGTTCGGCTACAAGAACCCGATGGAAGTGCCGCGCCTGGTCAAGATCACGCTCAACATGGGCGTGGGCGAGGCCGCCAGCAACAAGAAGATCCTCGAGAACGCGGTCGCCGACATGGCCAAGATCGCCGGCCAGAAGCCGATCGTGACCAAGAGCCGCGTGTCGGTCGCTTCGTTCAAGATCCGCGACGGCTGGCCGATCGGCTGCAAGGTCACGCTGCGCCGCGAGCGGATGTACGAGTTCCTGGATCGCCTGGTCAACATCGCCCTGCCGCGCGTGCGCGACTTCCGCGGCGTCTCCGGCCGTTCGTTCGACGGTCGCGGCAACTACAACATGGGCGTGAAGGAGCAGATCATCTTCCCGGAGATCGACTTCGACCAGGTCGACGCCCTGCGCGGCATGGACATCGCGATCACCACGACCGCGAAGACCGATGCCGAGGCCAAGGCGCTGCTCGAGGCCTTCCGCTTCCCGTTCCGCAATTAATCCGATCGAAGGGCCCGGCCGCCCGCGGCCGGTCTTCTCAAGCTAAGGAATCCACACATGGCTAAGACCTCCATGGTCAACCGCGAGATCAAGCGGGAAAAGCTGGCCAAGCGCCACGGCGCCAAGCGCGAGGAGCTGAAGAAGATCATCTCCAGCCCGACCGCGTCGTACGAGGAGAAGATGGAAGCCGCGGTCAAGCTGCAGAAGCTGCCGCGCGACTCCTCGCCGTGCCGCCAGCGCAACCGCTGCGAGCTCTCCGGCCGTCCGCGCGGCGTCTACCGCAAGTTCGGCCTCGGCCGCAACATGCTGCGCAAGGCGACCATGAACGGCGACGTGCCGGGCCTGCGCAAGGCCAGCTGGTAACCCAAGCGGCCGGCCGGTCTGCTAGACTTGCCGGCTCGCTTGCGCTCCGTGGCCCGGCCTGATGGCCGCCGCCGGGCGGGGCGCCCACAACTGAATTCGCAATCCCGCGGATATCGGTGCTACTCACAGGAAACTTCCCATGAGCATGACTGATCCCATCGCCGACATGCTGGTCCGCATCAAGAATGCGGCGGCGGTCGGCAAGCCGACGGTGAAGATGCCGTCGTCGAAGATCAAGGTGGCCATCGCCAAGGTCCTGAAGGACGAAGGCTACATCCTCGACTCGCGCGTGACCGAAACCGGCCCGGGCAAGGCCGAGCTCGAAATCTCGCTGAAGTACTACGAAGGCAAGCCGGTGATCGAGCGCCTTGAGCGCTACTCGAAGTCCGGCCTGCGCCAGTACCGCGGCAAGGACGCGCTGCCCAAGGTCCTGGGCGGCCTGGGCATCGCCATCATTTCCACCTCGAAGGGCATCATGACCGATGCGCAGGCGCGCCAGCAGGGCGTCGGCGGCGAGGTCCTGTGCTTCGTGGCCTGACGGAGGAGCCGCCATGTCCCGTGTTGCCAAGAAGCCGGTGGCCCTGCCCAAGGGCGTCGAGCTGAACATCCAGGCCGATACGATCACCGCCAAGGGCCCGAAGGGCTCGCTGTCGGTGGCCAAGCCGGCCGCCATCAACCTCGTCGTCGAGAACGGCCAGGCCGTGTTCTCCGCCGAGGACGCCGCGCTGATCCCGCTCGCCGGCACCCTGCGCGCGATCCTGGCCAACATGGTCAAGGGCGTGTCCGAGGGCTTCGAGCGCAAGCTCGAGCTGGTCGGCGTCGGTTACCGCGCCGCGATGCAGGGCAAGGACCTGAGCCTGTCGCTCGGTTTCTCCCACCCGGTCGTGTTCCAGGCGCCCGAGGGCATCACTCTCGCCACGCCGAGCCAGACCGAGATCGTGGTGTCGGGCGCCGACAAGCAGCGCGTCGGCGAGACCGCCGCCAAGATCCGCGCCTTCCGTCCGCCGGAGCCGTACAAGGGCAAGGGCGTGAAGTACGCCGGTGAGAACATCATTCGTAAGGAAGCCAAGAAGGCATGACGCGGAACTTCCGCTGCCTTCAGCTTTCAGGAGCATAACGATGGACAAGAAAATCGCCCGCTTGCGCCGCGCCAAGTCGACCCGTGCGCACATCCGCGAACTCGGGGTGCCGCGCCTGTCGGTGCTGCGCACCGGCCAGCACCTGTACGCCCAGGTCTTCAGCGCCGACGGCGCCAAGGTCCTGGCGTCGGCCTCGACCGTGCAGGCCGAGGTCAAGACCGGCCTGAAGAACGGCAAGAACACCGAGGCCGCGGCCAAGGTGGGTCGCGCGATCGCCGAGAAGGCCAAGGCCGCCGGCATCGAGAAGGTTGCCTTCGACCGTTCCGGCTACCGTTACCACGGCCGGATCAAGGCGCTGGCCGAGGCCGCGCGCGAGGGCGGCCTGCAGTTCTGAGGCAGGCGGGCGCGGGGCGAGGTCCCGCGCCCGGGCCGACTCGCCGGCACGAGCGGTGCCGGACGCGGCGCGGAGTTCTCCGCGCGCGCGGAACACCCGCGGTCACCCACAACGATAAGCGGCCACGCCGCAAATTCCCTCAATCAACGAGATTCCGAAAATGGCAGAAGAACGTGCACCGCGGGGCCGCGATCGCGATCGCGAACGCAACCGCGAAGAGATCGACGACGGCATGATCGAGAAGCTGATCGCGGTCAACCGCGTCAGCAAGACCGTCAAGGGCGGCCGCCAGTTCACCTTCACCGCGCTGACCGTGGTCGGCGACGGCGACGGCCGGGTCGGCTTCGGCTACGGCAAGGCGCGCGAAGTGCCGGTCGCGATCCAGAAGTCGATGGAGTACGCGCGCAAGAGCATGGTCAACGTCGATCTGAACAACGGCACCCTGTGGCATGCGGTCAAGGCCGGCCACGGCGCGGCGCGCGTGTTCATGCAGCCGGCGTCGGAAGGTACCGGCGTGATCGCCGGCGGCGCGATGCGCGCCGTGCTCGAGGCGGTCGGCGTCAAGAACGTGCTGGCCAAGGCGGTCGGCTCGCGCAACCCGATCAACCTGGTGCGCGCCACCGTGAAGGGCCTGGCGGGCATGCAGTCGCCGGCCCGGATCGCGGCCAAGCGCGGCAAGAAGGTGGAGGAGCTGCTCAATGGCTAAGAACGAAGCCACCGGCGGCACCGTCAAGGTGCGCCTGGTCAAGGGTCTGCGCGGTACCCAGTCGCGGCATCGCCTGTCGGTGCGTGCGCTGGGCCTGAACAAGCTCAACGACGTGCGTGAACTGAAGGACAGCCCGCAGGTGCGCGGCCTGATCAACCAGTTGCACTACCTCGTCCGAGTCGAGGAGTAATTCATCATGCGTCTGAACACGTTGAAGCCCGCCGAGGGCGCCCGCACCGAACGCACCCGCGTCGGCCGCGGCATCGGCTCCGGCCTGGGCAAGACCGCCGGCCGCGGCCACAAGGGCCAGTACGCGCGCTCGGGCAAGGGCAAGGTCAAGGCCGGCTTCGAAGGCGGCCAGATGCCGATGCAGCGCCGTCTGCCGAAGATCGGCTTCCGCTCGACCACCGCCAAGGACACGGTCGAAGTGCTGCTGTACCAGCTGGACAAGCTCGAGGCCGGCGCGATCGACTTCGCCGCGCTGAAGGCCGCCAAGCTGGTGCCGAGCACCGCGAAGAAGGCCAAGGTCGTGAAGAAGGGCGAGCTGACCAAGGCGTTCGTGCTGAAGGGCGTGGCGGCCACCGCCGGCGCCAAGGCCGCGATCGAAGCGGCCGGCGGCAAGGTCGAGGAGTAAGCGACGCATGGCGCGCAGCGGTAGCAACGCGTTGGCCGGTCTCGGCGGCGGGCTCGGCAAGTTCACCGAGCTCCGCCAGCGCCTGCTGTTCGTGGTCGGCGCCCTGATCGTCTACCGCATCGGCTGCTACATCCCGGTGCCGGGCGTCAATCCGGAGGCGATGCTGCAGCTGATGGAGACCCAGAAGGGCACCATCGTCGACATGTTCAACATGTTCTCCGGCGGCGCCCTGCATCGCTTCAGCCTGTTCGCGCTGAACGTGATGCCCTACATCTCGGCCTCGATCATCGTCCAGCTGCTGGTGCAGATCGTGCCCAGCCTGAAGGCGATCCAGAAGGAGGGCGAGTCGGGCCGACGCAAGATCAACCAGTGGTCGCGCATCGGCGCGATCCCGCTGGCGATCTTCCAGGCCTGGGGCATCGCCACCGCGCTGCAGGCCGGCGGCGCGAGCCAGGGCATCCCGGTGGTCTACAACCCGGGCCCGGGCTTCATCCTCACCGCGGTGCTCGCGCTGACCGCCGGCACCATGTTCCTGATGTGGCTGGGCGAGCAGGTGACCGAGCGCGGCGTCGGCAACGGCGTCTCGCTGATCATCTTCGCCGGCATCGTCGCCGGGCTGCCGGCCGCCGTGATCGGCATGTTCGAGCAGCTGCGCAACGGCGACATGAGCCCGATCGTGGGCATCGTGGTGGTCGCGATCGTGCTGGGCTTCACCTACCTGGTGGTGTTCGTCGAGCGCGGCCAGCGCCGGATCACGGTCAACTACGCGCGCCGCCAGGGCGGCCGCGGCGGGTTCATGAACCAGTCGTCGTTCCTGCCGCTGAAGCTGAACATGTCGGGCGTGATCCCGGCGATCTTCGCCTCGAGTATCGTGATGTTCCCTGCGACCGCGGCGACCTGGTTCAGCCAGGGCGACACCGGCTCGTGGCTGCAACAGGTCAGCCAGTGGCTGAACCCGGGCGAGCCGCTGCACATGATCCTGTACGCGGCGCTGATCGCGGGCTTCGCCTTCTTCTATACCGCGCTGGTGTTCAACTCCCAGGAGACCGCGGACAACCTGAAGAAGTCGGGCGCGCTGATCCCGGGCATCCGGCCGGGCAAGGCCACCGCCGACTACATCGACGGCGTGCTGACCCGCCTGACCGCGGCCGGCGCGGTCTACCTGGTCGCGGTGTGCCTCCTGCCGGAGGTCATGCGCACCGAGCTGGGCACCTCGTTCTATTTCGGCGGCACTTCGCTGCTGATCGTGGTGGTCGTGGTGATGGACTTCATCGCCCAGATCCAGGCCCACCTGATGTCCCATCAGTACGAAAGCCTGCTCAAGAAGGCCAACCTGAAGGGCGGTACGCGCGGCCTGCCGCGCTGATCGATACGTTCGCTAGCCCGCCGCCGGTCACGCCGGCCGGCCGGGCGACCAGAAGGGCGACTCGCGCGGCGGTCTCGCGCGCGGGTGGATCCGGACCCCTCCGCGCGCCAGAGTAGCGCGCGGGGCCGGGCAGGGCGGCTCGCCGCCCGACCCGGCCAGGCCGGAACCGTTCGCCGGAGCATGGGCACACTCCCCATGCCGGGCACTGCCGCGCCTCCGGGCGGGGCAGGGCTTCCTATTAACCCGAGACCTGGCTACAATTTCCAGTTCACTCGCCGGGCCGAACCGCCCGGCCGCCAAACCAGTTGGAGATCGCGTCATGGCGCGTATTGCGGGCGTCAACCTGCCTGCCCAGAAGCACGTCTGGGTCGGCCTGCAGAGCATCTACGGCATCGGCCGTACCCGTTCCAAGAAAGTGTGCGAAGCGGCGGGCGTCATCCCGACGACCAAGATCCGCGACCTGTCCGAGCCGGAAGTCGAGCGCCTGCGCGCCGAGGTCGGCAAGTACGTGGTCGAGGGCGACCTGCGCCGCGAGGTCGGCATCGCGATCAAGCGTCTGATGGACCTGGGCTGCTACCGCGGCCTGCGCCATCGCCGCGGCCTGCCGCTGCGCGGCCAGCGCACCCGGACCAACGCGCGTACCCGCAAGGGCCCGCGCAAGGCCATCAAGAAGTAAGGGGTAAACAGACATGGCCAAGCCGGCTGCTGCTGCCAAGACCAAGAAGAAGATCAAGCGCGTCGTCACCGACGGCATCGCCCACGTCCACGCTTCTTTCAACAACACCATCGTCACCATCACCGACCGCCAGGGCAACGCGCTGGCGTGGGCGACCTCGGGCGGCGCGGGCTTCCGCGGTTCGCGCAAGTCGACCCCGTTCGCCGCGCAGGTCGCCGCCGAGAAGGCCGGCCGCGCCGCGCTCGACTACGGCGTGAAGTCGCTGGAAGTGCGCATCAAGGGCCCGGGTCCGGGCCGCGAGTCCGCCGTCCGTTCGTTGAACAACGTCGGTTACAAGATCACCAACATCGTCGACGTGACGCCGATCCCGCACAACGGGTGCCGTCCGCCGAAGAAGCGCCGCGTCTGAGGAGCTGAAAGAACATGGCTCGTTACATCGGTCCCACCTGTAAGCTCGCCCGTCGCGAAGGCGCCGACCTCGGCCTGAAGTCGCCGGCGCGCGCGCTCGATTCCAAGTGCAAGCTGGAGCAGAAGCCCGGCCAGCACGGCCCGACCGCGCGCAAGGGCAAGCTCTCCGACTACGCCACCCAGCTGCGCGAGAAGCAGAAGGTCAAGCGCATCTACGGCCTGCTGGAGCGCCAGTTCCGCAACTACTACAAGAAGGCCTCGACCAAGAAGGGCAACACCGGCGAGAACCTGCTGCAGCTGCTCGAGACCCGCCTGGACAACGTCGTCTACCGCATGGGCTTCGCCGTGACCCGCCCGGCCGCGCGCCAGCTGGTCTCGCACCGCGGCGTGATGGTCAACGGCAAGTCGGTCAACCTGCCTTCCTACCAGGTCAAGGCCGGCGACCAGATCACGCTGTCCGAGCGCGCGCAGAAGCAGTTGCGCGTGCAGGAGTCGCTGACCGTCGCCCAGCAGATGGATCTCTCGCCGTCGTGGATCGAAGTCGACAGCAAGAAGTTCAGCGGCGTGTTCAAGGCGGTGCCGGATCGCGCCGACCTGCCCGCCGACATCAACGAAGCGCTGATCGTCGAGCTGTACTCGAAGTAATCCAAACGTTCCGAACCTTCCACCCCCGCGGAAGGTTCCCAGGAGACACCACAAGATGACGGTTACCGCCAATCAGGTTCTGCGCCCGCGTGGTCCGCAGATCGAGCGCATCACCGGCAACCGCGCGAAGGTCGTGATCGAGCCGCTCGAGCGCGGTTACGGCCACACCCTCGGCAACGCGCTGCGTCGCGTGCTGCTGTCTTCGATCCCGGGTTTCGCCATCACCGAGGTCGAGATCGACGGCGTACTGCACGAGTACACCACCGTCGAAGGCCTGCAGGAGGACGTGCTCGAAGTCCTGCTGAACCTCAAGGACGTGGCCATCCGCATGCACACGGGCGAGTCCTCCACCCTGACCCTGTCCAAGCAGGGCCCGGGCGTGGTCACCGCCGGCGACATCCGCACCGACCACAACGTCGAGATCCTCAATCCGGAGCACGTGATCGCGCACCTGACCAAGGACACCGCGCTCAACATGCGCCTGAAGATCGAGCGCGGCTTCGGCTACCAGCCGGCCGCCGCGCGCCGTCGCCCGGACGAGGAGACCCGCGCGATCGGCCGCCTGATGCTGGACGCCAGCTTCTCGCCGGTGCGCCGCGTCGCCTACGCGGTCGAGTCCGCCCGCGTCGAGCAGCGCACCGACCTGGACAAGCTGATCCTCGACATCGAGACCAACGGCACGATCGACGCCGAGGAAGCCGTGCGCACCGCCGCCGACATTCTCACCGACCAGCTGTCGGTGTTCGGCGACTTCACCCACCGCGACCGCGGCGCGGCGAAGCCGGCCACCAGCGGCATCGACCCGATCCTGCTGCGCCCGATCGACGATCTCGAGCTGACCGTGCGCTCGGCCAACTGCCTGAAGGCCGAGAGCATCTACTACGTCGGCGACCTGATCCAGAAGACCGAGGTCGAGCTGCTCAAGACCCCGAACCTGGGCAAGAAGTCGCTGACCGAGATCAAGGAAGTGCTCGCGCAGCGCGGCCTGTCGCTCGGCATGAAGCTCGAGAACTGGCCGCCCGCCGGCATCGCCTCGCACGGGATGATGGGGTGAGCTGACGCGTTTGCGAACCGCCCCATCGGCGGTTCGCGCCTCAGCGCACGCCCGTCCAGGGATGGACGGGGAGGGCTCTCCGGAGCCCGCGGCATCGCGCCATGGACGGCGACGACGCGGTTCGCGGTACCTGCGCGTGCGCAGCAGAGATCGAAGCGCCGCGCGAAGTTCGAGAAGTCTTGATTTGCCGACGGGCCCCAGGTCCGCGGCACGCCGGCCAGGGAAGGGCCGGTTCGGGCCACCCGCAGTCCACAGTTCCAACGCCTGGATGGCGACAGCGAAGTCCAACGGTTCAACATTCACCAGGAATCCCAACCATGCGCCACCAGAAAGCGGGCCGCAAGTTCAGCCGGACCAGCGCCCACCGCGATGCGATGTTCAGCAACATGGCCGCGTCGCTGATCAAGAACGGCATCATCCGTACCACCCTGCCGAAGGCCAAGGAGCTGCGCCGCGTCGCCGAGCCGCTGATCACCCTGGCCAAGAAGGACGGCGTTGCCAACCGCCGCCTCGCGTTCTCGCGCCTGCGCGACAAGGAAGCGGTCGGGACCCTGTTCACCACGCTGGGCCCGCGCTACCAGTCGCGCCCGGGCGGCTACCTGCGCATCCTCAAGTGCGGTTTCCGCGCCGGCGACAACGCGCCGATGGCGTACGTCGAGCTGGTCGATCGCCCGGAAGCGGCGGCCGAGTAATCCCACGCCTGGCGCCGGCGCGTCGCCGGCCAGGACCCCGACAGGCCCCGGTTCCGCGAACCGGGGCCTGGTCGTTTTCGCGCCCTGTGCAGCGCTCGCGCGTGCCGTTAAGCTTGGCCGATGAACTCGCATCCGCCGCGCGGCTCGTTCCGCCTCCAGTTCCTCCTCGGCTTCCTCGCCTGCGCCGGGCTGCTGGGCTACGCGTTCTACGCCCAGCTGCACGACGGCCTGGAGCCGTGCCCGCTGTGCATCTTCCAGCGCGTGGCGTTCTTCGCGCTCGGCATCGTGTTCCTGGTCGGCGGCCTGCACGCGCCGAACGGCCGGGGCGGCCGCATCGGCTACGGCGCGCTCGCGCTGCTGGCCTCGCTGGCGGGCGTTCTCGTCGCCGGCAACCACGTGCGCCTGCAGCACCTGCCGCCGGACCAGGTGCCGGCATGCGGCCCCGGTCTGGACTACATGCTCGAGGCGATGCCGATCACCGGCGTGATCCGCAAGGTGATGACCGGCTCGGGCGAATGCGCGAACGTCGATTGGGCCTTCCTCGGCCTGTCGATGCCGGCGTGGAGCCTGATCTGGTTCGTGCTGCTCGCGATCTGGGCCGCGTACGCGGCGTTCCGGCGCCGTTGAGGCGCGTTCGGTTGCGCGCGACACCGTTGCCGCGGTAACGGTTGCGGCGGCCGCGGCGAGGGCGGATGATGGCCTGCCGCATCGCAACAAAGCCGCGCCGTCATGCCCAGCTCCGATCGCACCCTGCACGCCGTGAACCTGCCCAGCGACTGGTCGCCGCAGTCCTGGCGCAGCCGCCCGGCGATGCAGTTGCCGCAGTACCCGGACCAGGCTGCGCTCGAGGCGGCGCTGGCGGAATTGCGCGCGTTGCCGCCGCTGGTCACTTCGTGGGAGATCCTCGCGCTCAAGCAGCAGCTGGCCGAGGCGCAGGAAGGCAAGCGCTTCCTGCTGCAGGGCGGCGACTGCGCCGAGAGCTTCGATGCCTGCACCTCCGACGTGATCTCCAACCGGCTCAAGGTGCTGCTGCAGATGAGCCTGGTGCTGGTGCACGGCCTGCGCAAGCCGGTGGTGCGCGTGGGCCGCTTCGCCGGCCAGTACGCCAAGCCGCGTTCGGCCGACAGCGAGACGATCGGCGAGGTCACCCTGCCGAGCTACCGCGGCGACATGGTCAACGGCCCGGCCTTCACCGCGCAGGCGCGGGTGCCGGATCCGCGCCGCATGGTCAAGGCGCACGCGCGCTCGGCGATGACGATGAACTTCGTCCGCGCGCTGATCGACGGCGGCTTCGCCGACCTGCACCATCCCGAATACTGGAACCTGAGCTGGGTCGGGCACTCGCCGCTGGCCGAGGAGTACCGCCGCATGGTCGATGCGATCGGCGACGCGGTGCGCTTCATGGAGACGCTGTCCGGCAGCGAGGTGCACAACCTCAACCGGGTCGACTTCTACACCTCGCACGAGGCGCTGCTGTTGCCGTACGAGGAGTCGCTGACCCGGCAGGTGCCGCGCCACTGGGGCTGGTTCAACCTCAGCACGCACTTCCCCTGGATCGGCATGCGCACGGCCGCGGTCGACGGCGCCCACGCCGAGTACTTCCGCGGCATCCGCAATCCGATCGCGCTGAAGGTCGGGCCGTCGGTGACGCCCGACCAGCTGCTGCGCACGATCGACCTGCTCAACCCCGAGGACGAGCCGGGCCGCCTGACCTTCATCCATCGGATGGGCGCGGCCGGGATCGGCGACAAGCTGCCGCCGCTGCTGGAGGCGGTGCGCCGCGACGGCCGCCGCGTGCTGTGGGTGTGCGACCCGATGCACGGCAACACCGAGAGCACCCGCAACGGCTACAAGACCCGCCGCTTCCGCAACATCCGCAGCGAGCTGGAACAGGCGTTCGAACTGCACGCCGCCGCCGGCACGCGCCTGGGCGGCGTGCACCTGGAGCTGACCGGCGAGGACGTCACCGAATGCCTGGGCGGCGCGCGCGAGCTGACCGAGAGCGACCTGGAGCGCGCGTACAAGTCGACCGTGGACCCGCGCCTGAACTACGAGCAGGCGCTGGAGATCGCGATGCTGATCGTGCGCAAGCAGGCGCAGATCGCCGCGCCGGTGTAGCCGCGGCGGCATCGCTTCGCTTCCCGCCGCGACGGCGCATGCGTCGGTCGCGCCGCCGCCGGACGCGCCGCGGCGGCGCTTCCCCGGCGCGGGATCGCGCGGCGCCGGCGGCGCTCGGCGGGGCGCGTCGGCGGGCAACGTCGGCGGGAACCGCGGCGGCTTGCGCGCACGGGCCTTCTGCTCGAACGTATGCGCCAGCGCGATCAGGCGCGGCTCGCTCCAGGCGGCGCCCATGAACGTGAGTCCGAGCGGCGACCCGGCATAGTCGCCCATCGGCACGGTGATGCCGGGCGTTCCGGCGACCGCGCCGGCGCCGTAGCCGGGGCCGGCTAAATGGTCGCCGTTGACCGGATCGATCAGCCATGCCGGGCCGGTGCTCGGGGCCACCACCGCATCCAGCGCCTGCGCCCCCCAATACCGTCGCCAGGCCCCGAAGTAGGCCTGGGTGAGCGCCGGCTACTGAGCTCGTTGCGGGCCATGCGCGCCTGCAGTTCGGCGATGCCGAGCTCGGCATGGGCGAAGTCCGGGGCGGCCGTGGGTGGCTGCCGCGCGGCAGCCGGGCAGCGCGGCGAGCAGCGCCGCCAAGAGGAGCGAAAGGCGCGTGGCGATGTCCCCGGTCGCGAAGGGCCGGGCGCGAGCATCGCGGCCCCGATACCGGTGGCGCGGCATCGGCGGCCGGCACTGCGGCGGCCAAGCCCGAGGCCGGGTTCGGCCCCGGGGCGGGTCACGCCGACGGCAGGCGCGGGTCCGTGGCGGGGGGCGCCGCCGGCGCAGCAGGTCGCGGGCCAGCGCCGCGACCACCAGCAGGTTGAGCGCGAGCACCGCCGCCGACAGCGCCCCGGGGTGGCGGGCCAGCGCGAGCGCGTCCAGCGGCAGGTATGCCGCCGCGCCGAGGCAGCCCAGCCAGGACGCCCAGGCCCTCGCCCGCCACAGGCCCCAAGCTTCCAGCAGGCGCAGCGCGGCGTACCCGAGGCCCAGCGCGGCCGCGGTGCGCACGCCGTCCGGATTGATCGCCTGGGCCAGCCAGGCCTGCGCGCCGCGGTCCGGGTCGAGATGGAAGTGGGCGATCAGCGCGTGCAGCCAGCGCTGCAGCGGGGTCGGGCCGAGCAGTTCCAGCCCGCCGACCGCGAGCAGCGCCAGCAGGCCCTTGCCGGCCTCGACCAGGGCGATGGCGCGCAGGCCCGGCCGGGCCTGCGGATTGGATGCGTCGTGGGCGGCCTGGCTCATCCGGCGATGAAAAGCCGGATCGCCGCGGCGCGCAAGCCTCAGGCCGCGCGCGAGGCGCGCTTGCGGTCGGTCTCGCTGCGCAGCTTGTTGCGCAGGCGGATCTGCTTGGGCGTGACCTCGACCAGTTCGTCGTCGTCGATGAACTCCAGCGCCTGCTCCAGCGACATCTTGATCGGCGGGGTCAGCGCCAGCGCGTCGTCCTTGCCGGCGGCGCGGAAGTTGGTCAGCTGCTTGGCGCGCAGGGCGTTGACGGTGAGGTCGTTGTCCTTGGCGTGGATGCCGACGATCTGGCCCTCGTAGATCTCCTCGCCCGGCTCGATCAGCAGGCGGCCGCGCTCCTGCATCGCGAACTGCGCGTACGCGGTCGAGGTGCCGGTGTCGTTGGAGATCAGCACGCCGTTCTGGCGCTGGCCGATCGCGCCCTCGGCCTTGGGCCCGTAGTGGTCGAAGACGTGGAACAGCAGGCCGGTGCCCGCGGTCAGGGTGCGGAACTCGGTCTGGAAGCCGATCAGGCCGCGCGCCGGGATGATGAACTCCATGCGCACCCGGCCCTTGCCGTCCGGCTCCATGTTCTGCAGCAGCGCCTTGCGCTCGCCGAGCCGGCTCATCACGCCGCCCTGGTACTGCTCCTCCAGGTCGACCACCAGCTGCTCGTAGGGTTCCTGCAGCACGCCGTCGATCTCGCGCACGATCACCTCCGGGCGCGACACCGCCAGTTCGTAGCCTTCGCGGCGCATGTTCTCGATCAGGATCGACAGATGCAGCTCGCCGCGGCCGGAGACCTTGAACTTGTCGGCGTCGGCGGTGTCCTCGACCTTCAGCGCGACGTTGTGCTGGGTCTCGCGCATCAGGCGGTCGCGCAGCTGGCGCGAGGTGAGGAACTTGCCGCCGCTGCGGTCCTTGTGGCCGGCGAACGGCGAGTCGTTGACCTGGAAGGTCATGGAGATGGTCGGCTCGTCGACGGTCAGCACCGGCAACTGCTCGACCGCGGACGGGTCGCAGAGGGTGTCGGAGATGCCGATGCCCTCGATGCCGGAGAACGCGATGATATCGCCGGCTTGCGCCTCGGGCACCTCGATCCGCTCCAGGCCCATGAAGCCCAGCACCTGCAGCACCTTGGCGTTGCGCGGCTTGCCGTCGGCGGCGGAGATCACGGTGACCGGCTGGTTGGTCCTGACCTTGCCGCGCTGGATCCGGCCGACGCCGATCACGCCGACGTAGTTGTTGTAGTCCAGCGAGGTCACGCGCATCTGGAACGGGCCGTCCGGGTCGACCGGCGGCGCCGGCACGTGCTGGCAGATCGCCTCGAACAGCGGGGTCATGTCGCCGCCGCGCACGTCCTCGGTCAGGCCGGCGTAGCCCTGCAGGCCGGAGGCGTAGACCACCGGGAAGTCGAGCTGCTCGTCGGTCGCGCCGAGGCGGTCGAACAGGTCGAAGGTCTGGTCCAGCACCCAGCTCGGGCGCGCGCCCGGGCGGTCGACCTTGTTGACCACGACGATCGGCTTGAAGCCCATCGCGAACGCCTTCTGGGTGACGAAGCGGGTCTGCGGCATCGGCCCGTCCATCGCGTCGACCAGGATCAGCACCGAGTCGACCATCGACAGCACGCGCTCGACCTCGCCGCCGAAGTCGGCGTGGCCCGGGGTGTCGACGATGTTGATGCGCCACTGCTCGCCCGTGTTCGGGTGGGTCCAGCGGATCGCGGTGTTCTTGGAGAGGATGGTGATGCCGCGTTCCTTCTCCAGGTCGTTGCTGTCCATCACCCGCTCGGGCACGACGGCGCGCTCGCTGAGCGTGCCGGACTGCTTGAGCAGCTGGTCGACGAGGGTGGTCTTGCCGTGGTCGACGTGGGCGACGATGGCGATGTTGCGCAGGCGTTCGATGGACATGGGAGCGACGCCGGCGGGCGGCGAGAGGTCGTCGGGGTAGCCGGTTATTATAGCCGCCCATTGCGGCAAAACGCCTTGCCCGCCGCGATTCCGCCCGTCCCGTTCACCGGGCGGCGCGACACCCGCGCGCCGCGCCGCGGGGGCGCTTCAGCCGACGTCGGCCCGCATCGGCGACAATGCGCGTCGATCCCACCTCCGGAGCCTCCATGTCCCTGATCGCCCACTTCGCCACCTCGCGCGGCCCGATCCGCGTCGAACTCGCCGCCGACAAGGCGCCGCTGACCGTGGCCAACTTCGTCAACCTGGCCCGGCGCGGCTTCTACGACGGCCTGAGCTTCCACCGGGTGATCGCCGACTTCATGATCCAGGGCGGCTGCCCGCGCGGCACCGGCACCGGCGGCCCCGGCTATCGCTTCGAGGACGAGGTGCGCACCGGCCTCACCCACGAGCGCGGCGTGCTGTCGATGGCCAACGCCGGCCCGGGCACCAACGGCAGCCAGTTCTTCATCACCCACGTCGCCTGCCCGTGGCTGGACGGCAAGCACACCGTGTTCGGCAAGGTGGTCGAGGGCCAGGACGTGGTCGACAGCGTCAAGCAGGGCGACGTGATCGAATCGATCCGCATCGAGGGCGACGCCGACGCGGTGCTCGCCGCCAAGGCCGACCGCGTTGCCGAGTGGAACCGGATCCTCGACGAGAACGCCCGGCCGTAAGCGGCCGCCCGCGGCGCGCCGGGCCTTTCCGGACCGGGAAGGCACCGGCAGCGCGACGAGGCGCCCTGCGACGCCCGCTCCGGCCGCGCCGCAGCGGGCGTCGCCGCATCCGCCGCCGGGCCGCGCGCGGCGCGCGTGTTACCATTCCGAGGCTCGAAGGCGGCGAAATTCCTGCCGCGGAGCGTCCCCACACCGACTCCCACGAGGTCCCCGCGATGCCCCAGCTTGCCCGGCGCATCGGTCGCGCCAAGCCGAGCGCGATCATGCAGGTCGCCGAGAAGGCCAAGCGGCTGAAGGCCGAAGGCCGCGACATCATCAGCTTCTCGATCGGCGTTCCCAACTTCCTGCCCGGCGAACACGTCTACGCCGCCGCGCGCGACGCGCTGGCGAAAGACAGCGGCCAGTACGGCAGCAACCGCGGCGCGGACCTGCTGCTCGACGCGTTCATCGAGCACATGGGCAAGATCGGCCTGACCGGCTACGGCCGGGTCAACGTCGCCACCGGCGTCGGCGCCAAGCACGTGATCTACAACCTGGCCGAGGCGCTGCTGGACGAGGGCGACGCCATCGCCTTCCCGACCCCGTACTGGACCAGCTATCTCGACATCGCCGAGATCGTCAACGCCAAGATCGAGCTGCTGCCGTGCCCGCCGGAGCAGGACTACAAGCTCACCCCGGCCCAGCTCGACGCGGCGCTGGCGAAGAAGCCCAAGGTGTTCCTGTTCAACAATCCTTCGAACCCGACCGGCATGGTCTACACGAAGGAGGAGATCGCCGCGCTCGCCGACGTGATCGCCAAGTACCCGGACACCTGGGTGATCACCGACGACATCTACAACCGCATGGTGTTCGACGGCGTCGGCTATCACAACTTCGTGCACGCGCGCCCGGAACTGCGCGACCGGGTGATCTTCATCGACTCGCTGTCGAAGACCTACGGCATGCCCGGCTGGCGCGTGGGCTTCATGGCCGGCCCGGAAGCGGTCGCGCAGGCGATCGTGACGATGAACTCCAACCACATCACCAACGTGCCGGAGATCGCCACCGCCGCCGCGATCGCCGCGCTCACCGGCCCGCAGGACGTGCCGACCGCCAAATGCGCCGAGTTCCAGGCCAAGCGCGACCAGGTGATGGCGGCGCTGGCGCAGATCCCGGGCGTGGTCTGTCCGCGTCCGCAGGGCGCGTTCTACGTGTTCCCGGACATCAGCGTCGCCTTCGGCAGGACCCACGGCCCGACCGGGCTGGCCATCGGCAACGACGTCGATTTCTGCAACGCGCTGCTCGAAGCCAAGGGCGTGGCCTGCGTGCCGGGCTCGGCCTTCGGCGAGCCGCGTGCGCTGCGCATCAGCTACACCTGCCCGACGCAGCAGCTGGCGCCGGGCCTGCAGCGTTTCCAGGAATTCTTCGCCGAGTTGCAGTGATTCGGGGCGCGAGGTGCGGGATTCGCGGAAGGCGAACCCGGACCGCCCCGTAGCGCTGCCGCCATCGAAATCCGAACAACGAACCACGAATCCGGAGTTGCACCATGAAGACCCCCGTCCGCGTTGCCGTCACCGGCGCTGCCGGCCAGATCGGCTATTCGCTGCTGTTCCGCATCGCCTCCGGCGAGATGCTCGGCAAGGACCAGCCCGTGGTCCTGCAGATGCTCGAGCTGCCGCTGGAGAAGGCCCAGGCCGCGCTCAAGGGCGTGATGATGGAGCTGGAGGACTGCGCGTTCCCGCTGCTGGCCGGCATGGTCGGCACCGACGACCCCGAAGTGGCGTTCAAGGACGCCGACATCGCCCTGCTGGTCGGCGCCCGCCCGCGCGGCCCGGGCATGGAGCGCAAGGACCTGCTGCTGGAGAACGCCAAGATCTTCACCGCCCAGGGCGCGGCGTTGAACAAGGTGGCCAAGCGCGACGTCAAGGTGCTGGTGGTCGGCAACCCGGCCAACACCAACGCCTACATCGCGATGAAGTCCGCGCCGGACCTGCCGGCGAAGAACTTCACCGCGATGCTGCGCCTGGACCACAACCGCGCGCTGAGCCAGCTCGCCGCCAAGGCCGGGGTCGCCGTGGGCGACATCGAGAAGATGGTGGTGTGGGGCAACCACAGCCCGACCATGTACCCGGACTACCGCTTCGCCACGGTCAACGGCGAGTCGCTGAAGGACAAGATCAACGACGCGGAATGGAACGCGAACGTGTTCATCCCGACCGTCGGCAAGCGCGGCGCCGCGATCATCGAGGCGCGCGGGCTGTCCTCGGCCGCGTCGGCCGCGAACGCCGCGATCGACCACATCCGCGACTGGGTGCTGGGCACCAACGGCAAGTGGGTGACCATGGGCGTGCCGTCGGACGGCAGCTACGGAATCCCGGAGGGCATCATCTACGGCGTGCCGGTGACCTGCGAGAACGGCGAGTACACCCGGGTGCAGGGCCTGGAGATCGACGCGTTCTCGCGCGAGCGCATGGACAAGACCCTGGCCGAGCTCGAGGAAGAGCGCGCGGGTGTGGCGCACCTGCTGGGCTGACCGCAGCGGTAGCCGGACAGGACCAAGGGGCGGCTGCGGCCGCCCCGTTTTTTTTTGGGGGGCACGGGGCCGCGGCGTGCCGTCGCGGGCGCTGCCGCAGGCGACCGCGCGTGCCCCGCGCCCCTGCAGTCCGGAACGGGCTGCGCGCGATGCCGGGCGCTATGCGGGGCGGGACCGAGATCGCGAGGCAGGCGCCCCGGGCGGGGTTCAGGGCCGCTTCCGCACCTCGGTCGCGGCCGGGGGCAGCGCCGAACCGTCCTTTGCGGTCGGCGCCATCAACGGGATCGGCCTGCCGGTGCGCCGGTCGACCAACTGCGAATGGCGTTCGCCGCGCGTGAACAGGTGCCGTTCGCCCCACTGCCGCAGCGCCACCACGACCGGAAACAGGCTTTCCCCCCGGGGAGTCAACACGTACTCCTGGTAGGCGGTGCCGTCCGAGGCCGGCCGCGGTTGCAGGATGCCGGCGTCCACCAACTTGCGCAGGCGGTCGGCCAGGATGTTGCGGGCCACGCCGAGGCTGCGCTGGAAATCGCCAAAGCGGCCGACGCCGTCGAACGCGTCGCGCACGATCAGCAGTGACCAACGGTCGCCGATCACGTCGACGCAGCGCGCGACGGGGCAGGAGTCGGCGTGCAGGGGCTTGCGGCGTGGCATCGGCAGCTCACGGTCGGGGAATGAAGTTGCATTTTAAAACTTCCTCGCCTATCGTCCATATTGGTTTTGTTTTGAAACTGGAATGGTGGGCGCTGATGGAGGCATCCGTCGACCCGGCCGCGGCATCGTCCACCGGCGCCGCGACCGTGCGGCCCGCGGGCATGCGGCGCGGCCTGGTGCTGCTGTTCGCCGTAGCTAGCGGTTCGAGCGTGGCGAACGTGTACTACGCGCAGCCGTTGCTGGATGTGCTGGCGCAGGACTTCGGCATCGGCCACGGCACCGTCGGCGGGGTGGTGTCGGCCACCCAGGTCGGCTGTGCGCTGGCCTTGCTGCTGCTGGTGCCGCTGGGTGATCGGATGGACCGCCGTCGCCTGATGGCCGCGCAGTTGCTCGCGCTGGTGGTGGCACTGGTGGCCGTGGCCATGGCGCGTTCGGCGCCGGCGCTGCTGGCGAGCATGCTCGGCGTCGGCTTGCTGGGCACCGCGATGACGCAGGGGCTGATCGCCTATGCGGCCAGCGCGGCGGCGGCCCACGAGCAGGGCCGGGTGGTCGGTGCGGCGCAGGGGGGCGTGTTCGTCGGCTTGCTGCTGGCGCGGGTGTTCGCCGGCGCGGTCAGCGATCTGGCGGGCTGGCGCAGCGTATACCTGTGCGCCGCCGGGTTGATGCTGGCGCTGGCGTTGCCGCTATGGCGACAGTTGCCGACGATCACGGCCGCGCCGGGCGCGACGAGCTACCCGCGCCTGATCGCTTCGATGGCGGCGCTGCTGCGTCGGGAGCGGGTGCTGCAAGTCCGCGGCCTGCTGGCGCTGCTGATGTTCGCGGCATTCAACATCTTCTGGAGCGCCCTCGTGCTGCCGTTGAGCGCGCCGCCGCATGGCTACTCGCATACCGCGATCGGCGCCCTCGGGCTGGTGGGGGCGGCCGGCGCATTGGCCGCGGTGCGGGCAGGGCGGTGGGTGGACCGCGGCCATGGCCAGCGCACCAGCGCAGCCGCGCTGGCGCTGCTGCTGCTGGCCTGGTGGCCGCTGTCGCTGATGGAGCGGTCGCTCGTCGCCCTGGTGATCGGCATCGTGCTGCTGGACTTGGGTGGCCAGGCCTTGCACGTGACCAACCAGAGCCTGATCTTCCGCACCCGGGCGGAGGCGCATGGCCGACTGGTGGGCCTGTACATGCTGTTCTATGCGGTCGGCAGCGGGGCGGGGGCGATCGCCGCCACCGCGACCTACGCCCAGGCCGGCTGGCGCGGCGTGTGCCTGCTCGGGGCCGGGGTCAGCCTGCTGGCGCTGGCGTTCTGGCGGGCGACCCGGGGATAGGCGCTGCGGATCGCGGATCGCCGGGCGCGTCCGCTCCGGCGGCCGCGGCCTGGGGCCGAGCACCTGCGGACGCCGCGGTTGTGCGCCGCGCCATCGCGGCGCTAGACGATGGTCGTAACGCCATGCGCACGGCGCTGGTCTAGCCTGCTGGCGAAGACGGAGGCCGCCATGCGCTACGAGGAGTTCTACCGCCGTTCGATCGAGCAGCCGGAGGCGTTCTGGGCCGAGCAGGCGCAGGCGATCCACTGGCGCATGCCGCCGCAGCGGATCCTCGACTATTCCGAGCCGCCGTTCCGCAAGTGGTTCGCCGGCGGCGAAACCAACCTGTGCCACAACGCGGTCGACCGTCATCTGGAGGCACGCGGTGACCAACTGGCGCTGGTGGCGATCTCCACCGAGACCGGAGTCAACCGCGAGATCAGCTACCGCGAGCTGCACCGCGAGGTGAACGCCTTCGCCGCGGTGCTGAAGTCGCTCGGCGTCGGCCGCGGCGACCGGGTGGTGGTCTACATGCCGAACATGGCCGAGGCGGTGTTCGCGATGCTGGCCTGCGCCCGCATCGGCGCGGTGCATTCGGTGGTGTTCGGCGGCTTCGCCGCGCACAACCTGGCGCTGCGCATCGACGACGCGCGGCCGAAGCTGCTGATCTGCGCCGACGCCGGCATGCGCGGCGGCAAGGTGATCCCGTACAAGCCGCTGGTCGACGCCGCCTGCGCCGAGGCGCGCTTCCCGCCGCCGCACGTGCTGGTGGTCGACCGCGGCCTGGACCCCGGCCACGCGCGCGTCGACGGCCGCGATCTCGACTACGCCGCGCTGCGCGCGCGCCACGAGGGCGCGCAGGTCGAGGTCGAGTGGCTGGAATCGAACGAGCCCAGCTACCTGCTCTACACCTCCGGCACCACCGGCAAGCCCAAGGGCGTGCAGCGCGACGTCGGCGGCTACGCGGTCGCGCTGGCGCTGTCGATGTGGTCGATCTACGACGTGCGCGCCGGGCAGGTGATGTTCTCGACCTCGGACGTGGGCTGGGCGGTGGGCCACAGCTACAACGTGTACGGCCCGCTGATCGCCGGCGCGACCTCGGTGCTGTACGAGGGACTGCCGGTCCATCCCGATCCCGGCGTGTGGTGGCGCATCTGCGAGCGCTACGGCGTGCGCACGATGTTCTCCTCGCCCACCGCGGTCCGGGTGCTGAAGAAGCAGGACCCGGCGTGGCTGAAGAAGTACGACCTGTCGGCGCTGCGCTGGCTGTTCCTCGCCGGCGAGCCGCTGGACGAGCCGACTGCGCACTGGATCACCGAAGGCCTCGGCAAGACCATCGTCGACAACTACTGGCAGACCGAGACCGGCTGGCCGGTGCTGTCGCTGATGCCGGGGCTCGACCTGAAGCCGGTGAAGTTCGGCTCGCCCGGCCTGCCCACCCCCGGCTACAAGCTGCGCGTGATCGACGACGCCAGCGGCGCGGACGTCGCGCCCGGCGAGAAGGGCGTGCTGGTGATCGAGCCGCCGCTGCCGCCCGGTTGCCTGAGCACGGTGTGGAACGACGACGCCCGCTTCCTGTCGAGCTACTTCCGCCACTTCAAGGAGCTGCTGTACAGCACGCTGGACTGGGCGATCCGCGACGAGGACGGCTACACCTTCATCCTCGGCCGCACCGACGACGTGATCAACGTGGCCGGGCACCGGCTCGGCACGCGCGAGATCGAGGAAGCCTGCGCCAGCCACCCGAGCGTGGCCGAGGCGGCGGTGATCGGCGTGCGCGACGAGCTGAAGGGGCAGGTGCCGGTGGTGTTCGCCACGCTCAAGCCCGAGGGCCGCGGGCGCACGCCGGCGCAGGCCGCCGCCGACGTGCGCGATTGCGTGGCCGAGCGGCTTGGCGCGGTCGCGCGGCCGGCGCGGGTGTACCTGGTCAACGCGCTGCCGAAGACGCGCTCGGGCAAGCTGCTGCGGCGGTCGCTGCAGGCATTGGCCGAGCAGCGCGACCCCGGCGACCTGTCGACGCTGGACGATCCGAACGCGCTGGAGGAGGTGCGGCGCGCGCTGGAGCGCGGCGCCGACGCCGGCTGAGGCGCCGCCGCGCGCCTCCGGCGCGGCGTCGGCATGGCGGGGCGTCGCCGCCGCGCGCCGCGCGCGCTCCGAGGATGTGAGCGCGGCGATCCGTGCCGCGACGGACGGCAGCGGCCGGGCCCGGCGCGCGCCCGCATCCGTGCGGCCGCCGCATCCCCGCGCAATGCAGGCACCCCGGTCCGCGCGGCTGGCCCGGGCGCGTCGGCTAAAATGCCCGCTCACCCAGGAGACGCCATGACTTCCTCCAGCTCCGCCGGCGCGCGCTTCCGCGCCGCCCTCGCGGCCGAGAAGCCGCTGCAAGTCGTCGGAACCATCAACGCCAACCATGCGCTGCTCGCCAAGCGCGCCGGCTACCGCGCGATCTATCTCTCCGGTGGCGGCGTCGCCGCCGGTTCGCTCGGATTGCCGGACCTCGGCATCACCGGCCTGGAGGACGTGTTGATCGACGTGCGCCGCATCACCGACGTCTGCGACCTGCCGCTGCTGGTCGACATCGACACCGGCTTCGGCCCGAGCGCGTTCAACATCGAGCGCACGGTGAAGTCGCTGATCAAGGCCGGCGCCGCCGCCTGCCACATCGAGGACCAGGTCGGCGCCAAGCGCTGCGGCCATCGCCCCGGCAAGGAGATCGTGCCGCAGGGCGAGATGGTCGACCGGGTCAAGGCCGCCGCCGACGCCAGGACCGATCCGGACTTCTTCCTGATCGCCCGCACCGACGCGATCGCCGTGGACGGCGTGGACGCCGCGATCGAACGCGCGATCGCCTGCGTGGAGGCCGGCGCCGACGGCATCTTCGCCGAGGCCGCCTACGACCTCGACACCTACCGGCGTTTCGTCGAGGCGGTGAAGGCGCCGGTGCTGGCCAACATCACCGAGTTCGGCAAGACGCCGCTGTTCACCCGCGACGAGCTGGCCTCGGCGGGCGTGGCGATCCAGCTGTTCCCGCTGTCGGCGTTCCGCGCGATGAACAAGGCCGCCGAGAACGTCTATGCCGCGATCCGCCGCGACGGCCACCAGCAGAACGTGGTCGACACGATGCAGACCCGCGAGGAGCTGTACGAGCGCATCGGCTACCACGCGTTCGAGCAGAAGCTGGACGCGCTGTTCAAGAAGGGCGGCTGAGGCCGTCCCTCCGGCCGCGGCCGCCGCCGCGAAGGCGGAGCGAAGCCCGGAGCATGACCCGGGGGCAGCGGCAGCGCCGCCGCCCGCCGATCCGAAGCCGCAGTATCCGAGTGTCGAGGAGTTTCCGAAGATGAGCGAACAAGTCCTGCCCAAGGCCAAGAAGTCCGTCGCGCTGAGCGGCACCGCCGCCGGCAACACCGCGCTGTGCACGGTCGGCCGCAGCGGCAACGATCTGCACTACCGCGGCTACGACATCAAGGACCTGGCCACCCGGTCGACCTTCGAGGAGGTCGCGCACCTGCTGGTGCACGGCGTGCTGCCGAACCGCTCGCAGCTCGCCGCGTACAAGGCCAAGCTGAAGCGCCTGCGCGGGCTGCCGGCGATCGTGCAGGAGGCGCTGGAGCTGGTGCCGGCCAACGCGCATCCGATGGACGTGCTGCGCACCGGATGCTCGGTGCTGGGCACCGTGCTGCCCGAGCGCGAGGGCCATCCCGCCGCCGAGGCGCGCGACATCGCCGACAAGCTGATCGCCAGCCTCGGCTCGATGCTGCTGTACTGGTGGCACTTCACCCGCAACGGCCGCCGCATCGACGTAGAGACCGACGACGACTCGGTCGCCGCGCACTTCCTGCACCTGCTGCACGGCGGGCCGCCGTCGCAGCTTCATGCCGACTCGCTCGACAAGTCGCTGATCCTCTACGCCGAGCACGAGTTCAACGCCTCGACCTTCACCGCGCGGGTGATCGCCGGCACCGGCAGCGACCTGCATTCATGCATCACCGGCGCGATCGGCGCGCTGCGCGGGCCCAAGCACGGCGGCGCCAACGAGGTGGCGATGGACATCATCGCCCGCTACCGCAGCGCCGACGAGGCCGAGGCCGACATCCGCGCGCGCGTGGAGCGCAAGGAGATCGTGATCGGCTTCGGCCACCCGGTCTACACGGTCGGCGACCCGCGCAACCCGATCATCAAGGAGGTCAGCCGCAAGCTGTGCGAGGACGGCGGCAACCGCACCCTGTTCGAGGTGTCCGAGCGCATCGAGACGCTGATGTGGGACATGAAGAAGATGTTCCCGAACCTCGACTGGTACAGCGCCAGCGCCTACCACATGATGGGCATCCCGACGCCGATGTTCACCCCGCTGTTCGTGATCGCCCGCACCACCGGCTGGAGCGCGCACGTGATCGAGCAGCGCGAGGACGGCAAGATCATCCGCCCGAGCGCGAACTACATCGGTCCCGAGGACCGCGAGTACGTGCCGATCGAAAAGCGCGGCTGAGCGATCGCGGCGCCGGGCACGCGCCGGCTCCGGCGGTCGCCGCCCGGCGCGTCGCCCTGGCTCGCCGGGGCCGAGGCGAGGGCCCGCCGGCGGCCCGCGTCCCCTCGCCCCGGCCCCGCTCCCGCAAGCGGGGAGCGCGGCTGCCGCCGGAGCGGGCGCCCGCGGCCGCAAGCGGCGGCGCGGGCATGCCGCCCGTCGCCGGCGCTCCGCTTCGGGGCCCGGCGCGGTCCCCACCGCGTCGCGGCCGTGGCATAGTCGGCGCAGCAGCGCGTTCCGATGGTCCGGGGGGAAGCCATGCGCGACGACGAAGTGCCGAACAAGACCGCGGCCGGCCGCGACGAGATCCAGCGTCGCGCGCGCAAGCTGCCGCCGGTGCTGCGTTCGATCCTGCTGATGGTGGACGGCCAGCACAGCGCCGGCCAGCTGCGGCACACCCTCGCCGGCCTGCACGGGCCGGCCGATGCCCTGGAACAACTGCAGGCGATGGGCCTGATCGAACTCGCGCCGGCCGCGGCGCCGGCGCCGGCGCAACCCGTTCCCTTGGCGGATGCCGGTGCCTACGCCGTGCTGTACGCGCGCATGTCCGCCGCGGTGCGCGAGCACCTGGGCCTGCGCGGCTACTTCCTCCAGCTCAAGATCGAGCGCTGCACCGACGCCGCGGAGCTGCGCGCGCTGGTGCCGGAACTGCTGGCCGCGCTGGCGAAGGCGAACGGGCCGGCGCTGGCCGAGACCGTGGAGCAGGGCTTGCGGACCGCGGCGCCGGCGTGAAGCGGCGGCTCGCGGATCGTGCGAGCCGGAACGGCTGCCGCTACGGCGGGCGAGAGAGCCCGTGCCGGCCGTCGCAGGCCCGGCGAAGGACACCGTCCGGCGCGTCGCCGCCGGCGGCGCCCTTGAGCCCTTGGGTCCTGCCGGCGCAGCCGCGCATCGCGGCCAAACGAAGGCCCGCGGCGGCGGGCCGGCGCTACCCCAGCCCTTCGGCGGCCAGCGCCGCCTGCACGCCGGGGTCGGTTTCCATGCGCCGCTTGAACGCCGCCAGGTGGTCCAGGCCGCCCAGGTCCAGGTGCAGGCCTTCGGCCCAGCGCAGGGTGATGTAGAGGTAGGGATCGGCGTAACTGCGGAAGCCGGCCAGCCAAGGGCGGTCGGCGAGGCGGCGGTCGGCGATCTCCAGCAGCGCCCGCACGCGCTTGCGCGCGGCCTGCTTGACCGCCTCGTACTGGCCCGGGTCCTCGATGTAGGCGGCCGGGTTGAACATCGGCTTGAACGCCGGGTGCAGGTCGGAATTGACGAAGGCCAGCCAGCGGTTGGCCTCGGCGCGCTGGCGCGCGCTGCCGTCGCCGGCCAGGCCCGCCCCGGGGCACGCGTCGGCGATGTAGCCCAGGATTGCCGCGTTCTGGGTCAGCACGAAGTCGCCGTCCACCAGCGTCGGCACCGCGCCGGTCGGATTGATCGCCAGGTACTCCGCCGAGCGCATCGCCTCGCGGGTCATCACCTCGAACTCGAACGGCTGGCCGGTCCAGCGCAGGGCGATGTGGTCGGCGGTCGAGCAGGCGCCCGGCTTGGTGTAGAGCTTCATGCGCAATCCGATGCGTGGACGGGCCGGCGACTATCGCCGGCTGCGGCGCGGGACTCAAGCGCGCGGCCGGAACGCCGCGTCGCGCCGGCGGCTCAGCTGCGCCGTGGCTTGAGCGACTGCACCTTATAGAAGGTGTGGTCGCCGATGGTGGCCACCTGGTAGGCGGTGCGCCAGGAGGGGCTGGCGATCGCATGCGCGGCGAAGTGGCTGGCGCCGGGGACGATCTCCTGGCGCTTGCCCGGGGGCAGGGCCCAGTTGCGCTCGGCCGCCAGGGCGATGGTCACGGCCTCGGCCCAGGCCTCGGTGTTGCTCAGCCGGGTCGAGGGCGGCACCAGGGTCGGCGCGAACTGCTTGCGGGCGGTGACCACGTCGCAGACGCTGTCGCCCCACAGGCCGCTGTCGCGGCGGCGGAGGGCGACCTCGGCGACCGCCTGCTGGCCGCGCACGGACTGGTTGCGGGCCTCGAGGTACACGGTGGTGCTCAGGCACAGCGAATCGGCGGTTTGCGGCGGCAGGACCGACGCCAGCCACAGGATCCAAGCCAGTTTCATTGTTGGGACTCCTTGCTCCGTTGCGCCGGTCGGGGCGTCGTCCCGGACCGGGAACGAAGCGGGAGGACCGGCATGGCGTACTGGGGAGGGCAGCGGCTCTGCGGCGCGCTTTTGCCCCGGCGCCAAGACCGCGCGGACGGCGCGGGCGGCGAGGGTCGCCACCAAGGGGGTGGCCAGAAAGTGCGCGCACGGTAGCGGCGCGGAGATAAATCCGGCGTGAATGCGGGGGGCTTGACGCAGGCGGTCCGGATCGGGCTGGCAGCCCGCTCTTGCGATCGCAACCCTTTGTTCGGCAAGGGGATCTCCCGGCCGCCCGGCCGGCCGCAGCGCGACGGAGGCCCGCCCGGGCGGGCGACGGGGGGCGCAGCCCAGCGTCGCCGTCGGCGCCCAGGAACCCGGCCGCACCCGCCATGCCGCCGCGGCTACAGGGTCGCGGCGAGGCGGCTGCCTTGGGCGATCGCGCGCTTGGCGTCCAGTTCGGCGGCCACATCCGCGCCGCCGATCACGTGCACGGCCGGGCCGCGGCCGGCCAGGGCGTCGGCCAGCGGGCGGTACGGTTCCTGGCCGGCGCAGACCACCACGTGGTCCACCGGCAGCCGCTGCTCGGCGCCGTCGACGCGGATGCGCAGGCCGTCGTCGTCCACGCCCAGGTACTCGACCCCGCCCAGCATCCGCACGCCCTTGGCCTTGAGCGTGGCACGATGGATCCAGCCGGTGGTCTTGCCCAGCCGCGCGCCTGGCTTGCCGGGGCTGCGCTGCAGCAGCCAGATCTCGCGCGCCGGCGGCTCCGGGCGCGGCGGCAGCAGTCCGCCGCGGTTGCCGGCGTAGTCCAGGTCCACGCCCCACTCGGCGCGCCAGCGCGCCGGGTCCAGGCTCGGCGACGGGCCTTCGTGGACCAGGAATTCGGCGACGTCGAAGCCGATGCCGCCGGCACCGATAATCGCGACCCGACGCCCCGGCACCACGCGCCCGCGCAACACGTCGAGGTAGCCGACCACCTTCGGATGGTCGGCGCCGGGGAAGGCGACCCGTCGCGGCGCGATGCCGGTGGCCAGCACCACCGCATCGAAGCCGGCCAGCGCGTCCGCGTCGGCGCGCGTGCCCAGGCGCAGCTCGACGCCGGTCCGTTCGATCCGGCGGCGGAAGTAGCGCAGGGTCTCGTGGAACTCCTCCTTGCCGGGGATGCGCTTGGCCAGGTTGAACTGGCCGCCGATCTCGTCCGCCGCCTCGAACAGCACCACCCGGTGGCCGCGTTCGGCCGCGACGGTGGCGCAGGCCAGCCCCGCCGGGCCGGCGCCGACCACGGCGATGCGCCTGGGCGCGGCGGCCGGCGCGTAGACCAGTTCGGTCTCGGCGCAGGCGCGCGGGTTGACCAGGCAGCTGGCGGTCTTGTTCTCGAACACGTGGTCCAGGCAGGCCTGGTTGCAGGCGATGCAGGTGTTGATCTCGTCGGCGCGGCGCGCCCGTGCCTTGGCCACCCAGTGCGGATCGGCCAGCAGCGGGCGCGCCATCGACACCAGGTCGGCGGCGCCCGCGGCCAGCACCCGTTCGGCGACCTCGGGCATGTTGATGCGGTTGGTCGCCACCAGCGGCAGTGCCACGTGCGGCTTCAGCCGCGCGGTGATGCCGGCGAAGGCCGCGCGCGGCACCGGGGTGGCGATGGTCGGGATGCGCGCCTCGTGCCAGCCGATGCCGGTGTTGATGATCGTCGCGCCCGCGGCCTCGACCGCGCGCGCCTGTTGCACCACCTCGTCCCAGGCCAGGCCGTCCTCGACCAGGTCCAGCAGCGACAGCCGGTAAATGAGGATGAAGTCCGGCCCGCAGGCCTCGCGGATGCGGCGCACGATCTCCACCGCGAAGCGCATCCGCCGCGCCGGGTCGCCGCCCCAGGCGTCCTCGCGCCGGTTGGTGCGCGGGGCGGTGAACTGGTTGAGCAGGTAGCCCTCCGAACCCATCACCTCGACGCCGTCGTAGCCGGCCTCGCGCGCCAGCCGGGCGGTACGGACGAAGGCGCGGATCTGCCGCTCGACGCCGGCGGCGGACAGCGCCCGCGGGGTGAACGGGTTGATCGGCGCCTGGATCCGGCTCGGCGCCACCTGCAGCGGGTGGTAGCCGTAGCGGCCGGCGTGGAGGATCTGCAGGCAGATGCGCGCGCCGTGGGCATGCACCGCGCGCGTCACCTGGCGGTGGCGGCCGACCTGCCAGCGCCAGCGCAGGGTGCCGCCGAGCGGCTTGAGCCAGCCGGCCAGGTTCGGCGAGAAGCCGCCGGTGACCATCAGCCCGACGCCGCCGGCGGCGCGCTCGGCGAAGTAGGCGGCCAGCTTGGGGAAATCCGCCGCCTTGTCCTCCAGGCCGGTGTGCATCGAGCCCATCAGTACCCGGTTGGGCAGGGTGCAGAAGCCCAGGTCGAGCGGCGCGAACAGGTGCGGGTAGAGCGGAGGCGGGGCGGAAGCGGAATCGGCAGCCGTCATCGGAATACGCTGGCGTACGGAAGCGGGCACGATGCCGGGAAAGCGCGCGCGCATCAAGCGCGGAGGACGCCGCTGGCGGCCGCACGTCGAACCGGATCGCCTTGGCTGCGGGCGCGGCCGGTTCCGGCTTCGGTGCGGGGCGCGGCGGCCACGGTCCTGGCTGATCGCCGTGCACGCGGCCCCGGCCACGCGCTTGCTGACGTCGCTGCGCACGCCGTCGGCGCCTTGGCGACGGGACCGCGCGACCCGCGGGGCCGGCCGGGCGCGGACATCCGGCGGGGGAACACCGGGACTGGGCTTGCTCCGATCCGGTGGCGGCAAGGCCGGCGTCCGTTCCGCGCGACCGCTTCCGCCGTCCTGCGGCCCCGCGCGCGACCGCGAACCGGCCGGGCGGGACCGAAACGCCGCCCTGCCCGCAAACGGCCTGGGCAGACCGGCCCGCGCCCCACCGTTCCGGCGGCCGGGTCCGGCCGGCCTCGGAAGCCGCCAGCGCCGATTTCCCGCCTCGCGGAGCGGCGCCTCTCCGCCGCCTGCGTACGCGCGGCGGCGAAAGATCAAGAGTTGCCACCCGCCGGTCCCTCGCCCAACATGGCCGGCCCGAAGTTGCCGCCGCTGCATGGACGACGCGTCCCTTTCCCTGCAGGACTACCTGCGCGAGGGCATCCTCGCCGCCGACCTGCCCGACCTGCACCCGCTGCTGTCCGCGCGCGAGCTGCTGCGCGCCTTCTCGACCCTGTTCCACGGCGGCGAGGAAAGCGTGCTGGTGCGGCTGCTGGTGCTGCGCGCGATCGGCGAGCGCGGCCAGGCGCCGGACTGGAGCCCGCAGGAGTTGCGCGAGCACTTCGCCTACCTGGACGCGGTCAAGTTCGACACCGTGCTCGGCCGCCTGCGCGAGAACGGCCTGCTGCTGTGGGACGGCGCCAGCCAGCGCTACCGCATCAGCCCGGTCGGCCGCCAGGCGCTGGCGGCGATCGGCCTGCTGCTGCAGTTCAATCGCGAGGGCGACGAGCTGGCCTACGTCACCGCGCAGCTCGCCGCGGGCCAGGCCGCCGGCCGCGTCGGCGCCTCCGACCTGCAGCACCTGCTGTCGCGCCTGAACGAACTGCGCGAGGATTTCGACCAGGCCGTGCTCAGCGGTTCCGAGCATCGGATCCAGCGCGCCGCGACGACGCTGCAGTCGGTCTGGCGCTGGGTCGAGAAGGGCACCGCGATCGTGCAGGCGATCGCCGGCGACGCCGAGCTCGACGCCGCCACCCACCGCGTCGCCCAGCAGATCGGCCGCGCGCAGAGCGCGCTGCTGCGCCAGGCCTCGGTGTTCCAGCGCGCGCTGAACCAGCTCGACCGCCACCGCGTGCACCTGGGCGCCAGCGGCCTGTCCTCGTCCGACGTCAACCGCTACCTGCGCGATCTGGGCGCCGACGCGCTGGCCGCGCTCGCCGACGACGCCCTGGCGCGCACGCTGCAGCCGGCGTTCGCGCTGGCGCCGATCGCGCTGGACGTGGCCGAGTACGAACTGCTCGAGCGCGAGCGGGAGGCGCAGGAGGACCAGTCGCTGCCGCCGCCGCAGGCGGCGGGCGCGGCCGCGGCGGCGCCGATCGCCGAGCAGGACTATCGTCACGCCGAGCAGTGGCTGGCGCAGCTGGCCGCGCTCGAGACCGCCGCGCCGCTGGCCGACTGGGTGCCGCAGGACGGCTTTGCGGTCAGCGCCTACCGGCTGTCGCTGCTGGGCCTGATCGGCGATCCCGGCGCGGAGAACCGCAGCGGCGTCAGCGCCGCGATCGCGCACCTGCCGTTGCGGTGGCGCGTGGCGCCCGAGTTCGAGCCGGTGCAGCGCTGCGGCGTGGCCTACATGAGCCGCGGGTGGCTGGCGCCGAGTGACGGCGCCGCGTCCGAGGCCGACGCCGGTGTGGAGGCCGGGGACGCGCCCCACGCGGCGGCGGCCGCCGGCAGCGCGGCGGTCCCGGTGCCACCGCTCCCGCGAACGCGGGAACCCGGCGGACCGAAAACGTCTCCGTCGCGAGGAAAGCCGGCGAAGGCACCGGAGGCCCGCCTTCGCGGGGGCGACGGGCAAGAAAGGCGGAAGCGCCAGAAACGGACGCGGCCCGCGCCAGCGTCCGCAACCGAGGAACCCGCGGAAAACGCATGACCGATCCCATCGCCACCCTGATCGCGCGCCTGCTGGCCGAGCGCTGGCTGCCGCGCGAGGACGCCGCGGTGCGGCAAGTCCTGGTCGACGCCGAGTTGCGCGACGACCTCGACCGCCGGCTCGCCGCCGCCGGCCTGCGCCTGCTCGAGCATCCCTACGCCGCGCACGTCGCCGTGGGCGTGGCCCGCGCGCAGGAGCACGACGTGTTCGGCAGCGCGCGCGCCTGGGCCGCCAGCAACCTGCAGCTGGACCGCGACGCGCTGGCGCTGCTGGTGGTGCTGTGGGCGCTGCTGGTGCTGCCCAAGCGCCAGCGCCAGATCGCCCGCCAGGAGGCGGAACGCGCGCAGGACCAGGAGCAGATGTTCGCCGAGCTCAAGCCGGTGCCGGTCGGCGCCGAAGTGGTGGAGCCGGTCAACGAGCGCACCCTGCTGGCCGACTACGGCGACAAGCTCGGCGGCAAGTTCCGCATCAACCTCAACCTCGGCCTGCTGCAGCGCCACGGCTTCATCGTCCGCCGCAAGGAGCGCATCCACGAAGGGCCGCTGCTCGACCTGGCGTTCGACTACGAGCGCATCGCCAGCCGGGTGATGGACGGCGCGCTGTCGTTCGTGGTCGCGCAGGCGCGCGCGGCCAAGGCCGAGGCGGACGCGGACGCAGACCTCGCGGCGCTCGACGGCGGGCGCGACGAGGCCGGCGACGCCACGGACCCACACCCCAGCGAGGAGATGCCGGCCGATGTTTGAGTTCCGCAGCCTCGAGGTCGTGCACTGGGACTACTGGCAGCGCTTCCAGCTGCCGCTGGACGCCTCGGTCATCACCGTGGTCGGCCCGAACGGCTCCGGCAAGACCACCCTGCTCGACGCCCTGCGCACGCTGCTGGCGATCGAGGACCGCGACACCGCGCGCGACTACAAGACCTACCTGCGCCACAATGGCAAGGGCTACGCCTGGCTGCGCGCGGTGGTGAGCAACCGTCCCGACCGCCGCGGCGGGCGGCCGTTCTTCCCGATCAAGGACGAGGCGGTGACGCTCGCCTGCCGCATCCGCAAGCGCGGCGGCGACTGGTCGCGCGACTACCAGATCGTCGCCGGCGACGTGCCGGTGGAGGCGCTGGAGCAGGGCGGCGAATGGCTCGGCGTGCGCGACTACCGCGTGCGCCTGGCCGGCGCCGGCCTGACCCGCGCGATCTGCCGCGTGCTCACGCTGGAGCAGGGCGCCACCGACAAGCTCTGCCAGCTCTCGCCGCGCGAACTGCTGCAACTGGTGTTCGACGTGTTCGAGGACAAGGCGGTGCTGGACGACTACCAGCGCGCGCGCAGCGAGCAGTTCGACGTCGAGAAGGAAATCGGCCAGCTGCGCCTGGACCTGGACGCGCTGCACGTGCGCCTGGAGAGCGCGAAGATGGACGTGCGCTCGTACGAGGAAGGCATGGCCTTGCGCAACCAGCGCCAGCGCCTGCAGGCGGAGATCCTGCCCAAGGTGGAGCTGGCGGAGCAGCGCGCGGCGATCGAGGGCGCGCGCCCGCGCCTGACCGGCCTGCGCCGCGCCCAGCGCGAACGCGAGCGCCAGCTAACCGCGCTGCAGGCCGCCGACGTCGGCGCGGCGGCGCTGCGCGAGGCGCTGCGCCAGGAGCTGGACGCGGCGCGGGCGCGGGCGCGCGAGAGCGAGGAGGCCTTCACCCAGGCGCGCGACCTGGCCCGCGACGCCGAGCGCCTGGTCGAGCGCCGCGACGGCCTCGCGCGGTTGCAGGCCGAGCGCGGCGCCGCCGACCTGGACGCGCTTAGTCGCGCGGTCGAGCAGGGCCGCCGCCGCCAAGCCGAGCTGAAGCTGGAGGCCGAGCACGACCGCCGCCGCGGCGAGGAGATCGCCGCGCAACTGGCCGCGCTCAGCGGCGGCGGGCGCATCGTCGAGCCGTTCGAGCGCGACTTCCGCGCCGCGCTGGAGCGCGAGGGCATCGTCCACCGCGTGCTGACCGAACTGGTCGAGATCGCCGACCCGCAGTGGGCCGTCGCGGTCGAGGCGGTGCTGGCGCCGTACCGGCACCTGATCGTGCTGGAGAACCCGAAGCACGCGCGCACCGCCTGGCAACTGGGCGAGTCGATGCAGTACCGCCACTTCGTCGTCGCCGAGCGCGCGCCGGTGGAGCGGGCGACGCGCGGCTCGCTGCTGGAAGTCGTGCGCTTCTCCGCCGACCCGCCGGCCTGGTTGCCGCGCCAGCTCGACCGCATCCAGCGCGTCGCCGACATCGAGGCCGGCAGCCGCCTGCCCAAGGGCCAGGACTGGATCACCGCCAAGGGTTACCTGCGCGAGCATCGCGGCGGCCGCCACATCGGCGGCGCGCAGCAGCATTTCGGCGCCGGTGCGCGGCAGGCCCGCCTGGCCGAGCTGCGCGCCGAGCAGAGCCGGCTGGCCGAACGCGCCCGCGCGCGCGAGGCCGAACTGCAGCGGCTGCGGCAGCAGGTCGACGCCGACCAGTCGCGGCTGCTCGGCCTCGACGCCGCGCAGGAGCTGGTCACCCGCGCGGCCGAGTTCGCCGACGCCGCCGTGCGCCTGCCGGAGCTGGCCGAGGCCGCCGCCCAGGCCGCCGCCGCGCTGGCGCAGGCGCGCGCCGAGGTCGAGCGGATCGGCGAGCGCGACAAGGCCGAGGGCATCGCCGCCGCCGAACGCCAGGCCGAGATCCGCGCGCTGGAGCGCGAACTGGGCGAGCAGCGCCAGCAGATCGCCGCCGAGCGCGCCGCGCTGGCGCAGCGCATCCTCGACTACCGCAGGAAGCGCGCGCAGATGCCGCCGGCCTGGCGCGACGCCGCCACCCTGCACGCGATCCGCCGCGACTATCCCAGCGTGGTGGTGGTCAAGCACGAGCTGCAGGGCATCGACGACAAGCTCGCCCGCGGCGGCTTCGTCGAGGACGAGGCCTGCGTGCCGCTGCGCGACAAGATCGCCGCCGACCACGCCGAGCTGGAGGCCACGCTGCGCCGGCGCGAGGCGCACCTGGAACGGGCCAAGCGCATCACCGAGGAGGCGCGCGGCGCCTACCTCAACGTGCTGCGCGCGACCGTGCGCCGCTACAGGAAGAATCTGGCCGCGCTCGGCGAGCTGGCCGGCATCGGCGTCGACGCCGAACTGCCGGAGCTGGCCAACGACGACGTCGCCCTGGCCCAGGCCGGGCTGACCGTGCGCTTTGACTTCGACCGCAAGGGCTGGATCGGCCTGGACGACGGCGAGGCCTCCGGCGGCCAGCAGGTGATGAAGTCGCTGCTGCTGCTGGTGGCGCTGCTGCGCGACGAGGACCAGCCCGGCGGCTTCGTGTTCATCGACGAGCCGTTCGCGCACCTGGACGTGTTCAACATCGAGAAGGTCGGCCGCTTCCTGCGCGCCACCGACGCGCAGTACATCCTGACCACGCCGATCACCCACAACCTCAACGTGTTCGAGCCCTCCGACCTGGTGCTGGCGACCAGCAAGCGCCGCGGCGGCAGCGCCTGGGCCGAGCCGGTCGCGGTGCTCAAGCGCGACCGGCGCGGGGAGGCGGAGGCGGCGTGATCGCGGCGATGCGGCCGGCGCGGGCGTCCGGCGCACGCGGGTCGGTCGCCCGGCCACGCCGGCCGGCGCCGCTTGCGGGAGCGGGAACGAAGGCGTTGCGCCGCTAGGCGTCCGCCCAGCCCGCGAGCGTCAGCTTGCCGATGGTCGCGCCCGACTCCAGCCGCCGGTGCGCTTCGCGCAGGTTGGCGGCGTTGATCGGCGCCAGCGTCTCGCGCCGGGTGCCGCGCAGTTCGCCGGCGTCGACGAGTTCGGCGACCCGGTCGAGGATGCGGCCCTGCTCGGCCATGTCGGCGGTGCGGAAGCGCGCCCGCGCGAACATGAACTCCCAGTGGATGCCGATGCACTTGGCCTTATACGGATCGCCGATGCGCAGCGCGCCCTTCGGTTCGACGATCAGGCCGACGTGCCCCTGCGGCGCCAGCACTTCGCCCAGCGCGTCCCAGTAGGCGTCGGTGTCGTAGAGGTTGAGCGCGGCGTCGACCAGTGCGATGCCGATCCCGGCCAGTTGCGGCGGCAGCGGCCGGCGGTGGTCGATCACGTGCTGCGCGCCCAGCGCGCGGCACCACTCGGCCGTGTCCGCGCGCGAGGCGGTGGCGATCACGGTGAAGCCGGCGCGGCGCGCGAGCTGGATCGCGATCGAACCGACGCCGCCGGCGCCGGCGATCACCAGCAGGCTCTTGCCGGCGCCGCCGGCGTCGCTGTCGAACGGCATGCGCTGGAACAGCAGTTCCCACGCGGTCAGCGCGGTCAGCGGCAGCGCCGCGGCCTGCGCCGCGTCCAGCGACTTCGGTGCACGGCCGACGATGCGCTCGTCGACCAGCTGCAGCTGCGCGTTGCTGCCGGGGCGGGTGATGTCGCCGGCGTAGTAGACCTTGTCGCCGGGCTTGAAGCGGGTGACCGCCTCGCCGACGGCTTCGACCGTGCCGGCGGCGTCGTAGCCGAGCACTTTCGGCTGCGCTTCGACCTGCGGCTTCGGCGCGCGCACCTTGGTGTCGACCGGGTTCACCGACACCGCTTCCACCCGCACCAGCAGGTCGTGGCCGGTGGGTGCGGCGGGTTCGGGCAGTTCGAGGTCGACCAGCGATTCGGGGTCGTCGATCGGCAGATAGCGGGTGAGGGCGACGGCTTTCATGGGGTCTCCTGACATGGCGGTCCTTCTCCCGCGCGGAAGAAGAGGCGCGAAGGGCGGATGAGGGCAGCCAAGGCGGTTCGCCCCCACCCCGGCCCTCTCCCGCTGCGCGGGAGAGGGCGCGGCAGATCACACCGGGAACGGATTGCGCTCGGCGAAGCCGCGCTGGTGCCAGTACGGATACGCCGGGGTCGGCGCGCTGGCGGCGTCGAGCCTGGCCACCTGCTCCGGCGTGAGGTTCCAGCCGACCGCGCCGAGGTTCTGCCGCAGCTGCTCCTCGTTGCGCGCGCCGATCACCACGGTGGACACGGTGGGGCGCTGCAGCAGCCAGTTCAGCGCGATCTGCGGCACGGTCTTGCCGGTCTCGGCGGCGATCTCGTCGAGCGCGTCGACCACGCGGTACAGGTATTCCTCGTCCACCGGCGGGCCGTACTCGGCGCTGCCGGGCAGGCGGCTGACCTCGGGGCGCGGCTGGCCGCGGCGGATCTTGCCGGTCAGCCGGCCCCAGCCGAGCGGGCTCCACACCACCGCGCCGACGCCCTGGTCGAGGCCGAGCGGCATCAGCTCCCATTCGTAGTCGCGGCCGATCAGCGAGTAGTAGGCCTGGTGCGCCACGTAGCGGGTCCAGCCGTAGCGGTCGGCGACCGCCAGCGACTTCATCAGGTGCCAGCCGGAGAAGTTGGACACGCCGAGGTAGCGGATCTTGCCGGCGCGGACCAGGTCGTCGAGGGTGGACAGCGTCTCCTCCAGCGGCGTCTTCGCGTCGAAGCCGTGCAGCTGGAACAGGTCGATGTAGTCGGTGCCCAGGCGCTGCAGCTGCGCGTCGACGGTGCGCAGCAGGTGGAAGCGCGAGGAGCCGACCGCGTTCGGGTCGTTGTCGTCGAAGCGGAAGGTGGCCTTGGTCGAGATCAGCACCTGGTCGCGGCGGCCCTTGATCGCCGCGCCGAGGATGCGCTCGGCCTCGCCGCCGGAGTAGACGTCGGCGCTGTCGAACAGGGTGAGGCCGGCGTCGAGGCAGACGTCGACCAGGCGGGTGGCCCCGGCGACGTCGGTGTTGCCCCAGGACCCGAACAGCGGGCCCTTGCCGCCGAAGGTGCCGGTGCCGAAGCTCAGCGCCGGCACGCGCAGTCCGGAGCGGCCGAGAAAGCGGTATTCCATCGTTGACTCCTTGGTGGTTCTTTCTTTCCCCGGCTTGCGGGAGAGGGCAGGTGGGAAAGCGGTGGCGGCGGGCGCCTCAATCCTCGCCGAGCAACACCCGCGGGTCGATCGCCTGCGCCATCGCCCGGTAGCCGGCGTCGCCCGGATGCAGGTGGTCGCCGGAATCGTACGCGGGCAGGAAGCGCGCCGGGTGCGCCGGGTCGCGCACGATCGCGTCGAAGTCGAGCACCGCGTCGAATTCGCCGCCGTCGCGGATCCAGGCGTTGACCTGCCGGCGCACGCGTTCCTTGCCGGCGTCGAAATAGCCGCGCATCGGCGTGGCGTCGAGCGCGCCCTCGAAGGGCGTCAGCGTCGCACCGACGATGCGCACGCCGCGTGCACGCGCGCGGGCGATCAGTTGCCGGTAGCCGGCGATCAGGTCCTCGGCGGCGACGGGCGGCGCGTCCGGCTCCAGCGGGGTGCCGCGCCAGGCGATGTCGTTGATGCCCATCAGCACCACCACCGCGGCCACGCCCGGTTGCGCCAGCACGTCGCGCTCGAAGCGCGCCAGCGCGTTCTCGCCCATCTTGTCGCGCAGCACGCGCGCGCCGGAAATGCCGGCGTTGAGCACGGCGACGTTGCGCGCGGCCAGGCGTCCGGCGAGCGCGTCCGGCCAGCGCGCGTCGGCGTCGAGGGTGGCCATGTTGCCGTCGGTGATCGAGTCGCCGAACGCGACCACCGCGCGCGCCCCGGGCGCGGCCTCGACCTGGATCGCGCCCAGGAACACGCGCGCGGTCAGGGTCGAGTCGGCGCGCAGCCGCGGCGCCGCGGTCTGGTCGCCGGCGCCGACGTAGGCGGTCTGGCGCGCGTCCCAGTGGAAGGTCGAAGGCGGCGTCGGCTCGGGCAGGTACAGGCTGACCGCGACCCGGGCCAGCGCCGGCACCTCCAGTTCGACCGGATCGCTGAGCAGCGGCGCGCCCGGCGGCACGGTCGCGGCGGCGCGGCCGCCGAAGGTCAGCGCGCGGTCGCTGCCGGGGACGATCGCGCCGCCTTCGCCGGCGAGGGCGATGCGCGCGGCGCCGATCTTCAGCGGCTTGTCGCCGTACTGGTTCGACAGCAGCACGCGCACGCGCCGGCCGCCGAGGCTGACCCGCGCCACCTGGCGCACGGTCTGGTTCCAGAAGTGGTAGGGCAGCTGGGTCGGCAGGGCGAAGTCGCCGTCCCAGCGCGGCTGCGGGCTGGCGGTCCAGGTGGGGATCCAGGCCGGCTGCGGCGCGCGCGCCGCCGCAGGCAGCGGCAGCGCGAGCGCGGCGACCAGCAGCCAGGCCGGCAGCCGGGACCAGGCGGGGAATCGGATGCGCGCGTTCATGGCGTGGTTCGTCGCTCGGGTGGGCGGGCCAGGGGTTCCGGCCCGCGGGAGTCGCAGGACGCAGGCGGCCGGCCGCGTCGCCGAAGCCGTCGTCCGCGGCCGCCTCGGGCGGACGGGTCAGCCGCGCTCGGCGGCGCAGCCGGCGGGCAGCGCGACGGCGCGGGCGCTGCGGCGTTCCAGCCGCACGCTCCAGCCCGCCACCGCCAGGCCCGACAGCGTCACCAGCGCGGCGACCCAGGGCAGGGATTCCAGCCCGGGGCCGCGCTCGATCGCGACGCCGCCCAGCCAGGCGCCCGCGGCGTTGCCGAGGTTGAAGGCGGCGATGTTGAAGCTCGAGGCCAGGTTCTGGCCGGCGCCCGCGGCGTGGCGCAGCACCCGCAGCTGCAGCGGCGACACGGTGGCGAACGCGGCCACGCCGAGCAGGCCCACGAACAGCACCATCGCGATCCGGCTGTGCAGGACGAAGCTCATCGCGCCGAGCACCGCGGCCAGCGCCAGCAGCGTGCCGAGCAGCGCCGGCGTCGGCCGGCGGTCGGCGAGGCGGCCGCCGAGCAGGTTGCCGATCACCATGCCGCCGCCGAACATCAACAGGATCGGCGACACCGCGCTCTCGCCGAAGCCGGCCAGGCGGGTCAGCAACGGCTGCACGTAGGTGATCACCACGAACACGCCGGCGAAGCCGAGCATGGTCATCAGCAGGCCGAGCAGCACCTGCGGCCGGGCGATCGTCGCCAGCTCGTCGCGCAGCGCGACGCGCGCGTCCTCGCCGCGGCTGCGCGGCACCAGCAGCGCGATCACCAGCAGCGAGACCACGCCGACCAGGCTCATCGCCCAGAACGTCGAGCGCCAGCCGAAGTGCAGGCCGAGCCAGGCCCCGGCCGGCATGCCGAGCAGGGTGGCCAAGGTCAGGCCGGAGAACATCACCGAGATCGCGGAGGCCTTGCGGTCTTCCGGCACCAGGCCGGTGGCGACCACCGCGCCGACGCCGAAGAAGGTGCCATGGGTCAGCGAGGTGACCACGCGCGCCGCCATCAGCGTGGCGTAGTCCGGCGCCAGCGCGCAGGCGGCGTTGCCGACGGTGTAGATCGCCATCAGCGCCAGCAGCACCGCCTTGCGCGGCATGCGCCGGCTCAGCAGGGTCAGCACCGGCGCACCCGCGGTGACGCCCAGGGCATAGCCGGTCACCAGCAGGCCGGCGGCGGCGATCGACACCTGCAGGTCGGCGGCGACCTGCAGCAGCAGGCCCATGATCACGAACTCGGCGCAGCCGATGCCGAACGAACCGGCCGTCAGCGCGTAGAGGGCGACCGGCATGCGGCCGCGGGCGGGGAGGGGGGAAGCGGACACGGGACGGATTCCGGAGTCGGGAAGCGCGCAGGCTAGGCCGCGCCGAGTATCGAGAAAACCGGAAAAGTGACGAATCACTTTCAAGGTTCGATTGACAATCGGCCAGGGCCGCGCGAATTTCCGCTTTCTTCCCCAGGCCGGACCCGGACCATGGATCGCATCGGCGACATCGCCCTGTTCCTGCGCGTGCTCGACCTCGGCTCGATCAGCGCCGCCGCGCGCAGCCTCGATCTGTCGGTCGCGGTCGCCAGCCAGCGGCTGAAGCGGCTGGAGCGCGAGCTCGGCGTGCGCCTGCTGCACCGGACCACGCGCCGGCTGCACGCGACCCCCGAAGGCGCGGCGCTGGCCGAGCAGGGCCGGCCGCTGGTCGAGGACCTGGAGGCGCTGGCCAGCGGCTTGCGCCAGGCCGGCACCGAGGTCGCCGGCACCTTGCGGGTCACCGCTTCGGCCTCGTTCGGGCGGCAGTACATCTCGCCGCTGCTGCCGGAGTTCCTCGCCCGCCACCCGCGGGTCACGCTCAGCCTCGACCTCAACGACCAGCTGCTCGACCTGGTCAGCGCCGGCGTCGACCTGGCGGTGCGGATCGGCGCGCTGGACGACTCCAGCCTGGTCGCGCGCAAGCTCGCCGTAAACCGGCGGGTGATCTGCGCCGCGCCGGACTACCTGCGCCGCCGCGGCGTGCCGCGTACGCCGCAGGAGCTCGCCGAGCACGACTGCATCCTGCTGGTTGGCCGCCAGGGACGCCAGGACGTGTGGCGCCTGGGCGACGGCCGCGGCGGCGAGATCGCTGTGCGCGTGCGCGGCCGCTTCGAGAGCAATTACGGCGAGGCCCTGCGCGACGCGGCGGTGGCCGGCCTGGGCATCGCCCTGCACTCGACCTGGCACGCCTGCGACGACCTGCGCAGCGGCCGCCTGATGCAACTGCTGCCCGAGTACCCGATCGCCGACACCGGGATCTACGCGGTGATGCCGCAGCGCCGGCTGGTGCCGCCGCGCGTGCGCGCGTTCGTCGACTTCCTCGCCGAGCGGTTCGCATCGCCGCCGTGGGAGCAACACGCGGCCGAGGCACCGCCGCCCGCACCGCGCCGGCGCCGCGACGGCGATCCGGGCGCGCAGGCGCGTTGATGCGTCGCGAACGAGGCCCGGGCATGCGGGATTCGCGTTTCCGGCA
This sequence comes from Vulcaniibacterium tengchongense, assembly GCF_003814555.1. Lineage (GTDB taxonomy): Bacteria > Pseudomonadota > Gammaproteobacteria > Xanthomonadales > Xanthomonadaceae > Vulcaniibacterium > Vulcaniibacterium tengchongense. Next base: position 525,796 of record NZ_RKQN01000003.1, on the reverse strand, counting down.
ACCGGCCCGCGGAGGAAGATGCCGCCATTCCCGGGAATCCGGGACGTCGGATCATCGAAGGCGGGCGGGATTCCGCTTTCGGCGGCGGCACGCCGGGCCGGGCATTCGGGCTTTCCCGGCCGGGCGCGCGGGAGGCGGCGCTCCCGCGCCCGAGCGACGCACGCGCGGCCTGCACGCCCGTGTGCGGACGCTACGCCCGGACGTCCCCGCCTTGCGGCCGTGCCGACCTTGCGTATCCGGCGCAGGATGCCCCCGCGATGACCGCTTCCGCCCGCCCTGCCGAACTGCGCCGCGCGACCCTCGAGGGCGTCGCCGTGGTGATCAAGCGCTGGCCCGACGCGCCGGCCGACTACTACGCCGCGGAAGCCGCCGGCCTGGCCGCGCTCGGCGCCGCCGGCGCCCTGCGCGTGCCGCGCGTGCTGAAGCTCGAACGCGAGCGCCTGGTGCTGGAAGACCTCGGCGAATCCGCGCCGGACGCGGGTTTCTGGCGCCGCGCCGGCACCGGGCTCGCGCGCCTGCATGCGGTGCGCGGCGAACGCTTCGGCTTCGCCCACGACGGCTACTGCGGCCCGAGCCCGCAGCCGAACACGCCGATGGACGACGGCTGGCGCTTCTTCGCCGAATGCCGGCTGCTGCCGCAGATGCGCCGCGCGCGCGATTGCGGCCGGCTCGGCGCCGCCGAGGGCCGCGCGATCGAGCGCCTGTGCGCGCGCCTGCCCGAACGCATCCCGCCGCAGCCGCCGGTGCTGCTGCACGGCGACCTGTGGCGGGGCAACCTGCACTGCTGCGGCGACGGCGCCCCGGCGCTGATCGACGCCGGCGCCGCGCACTTCGGCTGGGCCGAGGCGGAACTGGCGATGCTGACCCTGTTCGGCGCGCCGCCACCGGCGTTCTGGCGCGCCTACGCCGAACTCGCGGCGCCGGCGCCGGACTGGCGCGAGCGCGCCCCGCTGTACAACCTCTACCACCTGCTCAACCACCTGAACCTGTTCGGCGGCGGCTACCTCGGCGCCGTGCGCGCCGCGCTGGCCGGGAGCTGAGGGCGGGGAAGCGGAGGGGGCGGAAGTCGAGGGACGCGAGAGGGCGTCGCCTTTCGCTCGTTGCTCGTTCCTGGCTTCTCGTCGCCGCTCCAGGCTCAGTCGAAGGCGAACGCGTCCAGCGCCAGCGTCCCGAACTCGTGCGAACGGTGCAGCGTGCGCACGGCCGGGGCGTCGCCGGCCGCGCCGAGGGCCACGAACAGCGGCATCAGGTGCTCGGCCGTGGGATGCGCGCGGCGCGCGTGCGGCGCCCGGCGCCGCCAGTCGAGCAGCGCCGGCCAGTCGCCCGCCGCCAGCGCGGCGCGCATCCAGTCGGCGAATTCGCCGGCCCAGTCCGCCAGCGGACCGTCGCGGCGCGCCCAGTCGAGGTCGCCGAGGTTGTGCACGAAGCCGCCGGACCCGACCACCAGCACGCCCTCGTCGCGCAGCGGCGCCAGCGCCCGGCCGAGCGCCCGGTGCGCCGCCGCGTCGCCGTGCGGCATCACCGCCAGCGGCACCACCGGGACCGTCGCCTCCGGATACATCCGCCGCAGCGGCACCCACACGCCGTGGTCGAGGCCGCGATCCTCGTGCAGCCGCGCCGGCAGCCCGGCTTCGGCCAGCAGCGCGGCGATGCGCTCGGCCAGGTCGGGCGCGCCCGGCGCCGGGTACTCGATCCGGTACAGCGGCCCGGGAAAGCCGCCGAAGTCGTGCACGGTGCGCGGGCGCACCGCGGCGCCCAGCGCCGGCGCCTCCGCGGCGTAGTGCGCGGAGGCCACGACCACCGCCTTGGGCCACGGCAGGCCGGCGCCGAGCGCGTCGAGAAACCGCCCCGCCGGCGTGTCCTCGACCGCGAGCATCGGCGAACCGTGGGACAGGAACAGGGTCGGCAGGCGGGTGTAGGCGTCCATTCCGCCAAGGTGGTGCCGCGCGGGTCGCTTGCCAAGCGCAGGCGCGCCGCCGCGGCGCCCGGGCGCTCGCGGCCGGGCCGCGCCCGCCGGCTCTGGCAAAATAGCGGACTCTTTTCGTCCGCAGGTACGCGCCCCATGAGCCACTTCGACCTCCGCTCCGCCGTCCGCCCCAAGCCCGACCAGCCGATGGTGGACATCGCCGATTACGTCGCCGACTACCCGATCGAGTCGAAGGAGGCCTACGACACCGCGCGCTACATGCTGCTGGACTCGCTGGCCTGCGCGGCGATGGCGATGGACCACAAGGAGTGCGTCAAGCACCTCGGCCCGCTGGTGCCCGGCGCGGAGATGAAGGGCGGCGCGCGCGTGCCGTTCACGAGCTACGAGCTCGACCCGGTGCAGGCCGCCTACAACATCGGCGTGCAGATCCGCTGGCTGGACTTCAACGACACCTGGCTGGCCGCCGAGTGGGGCCATCCGTCCGACAACCTCGGCGCGATCCTGGCGGTGGCCGACTACCTGGGCCGCAAGGCCGAGGCCGAGGGCGGCCGGGCCATGACCGTGCGCGACGTGCTCGGCCATGCGATCAAGGCGCACGAGATCCAGGGCTGCTACGCGCTGAAGAACTCGTTCAACCGGGTCGGCCTCGACCACGTGATCCTGGTCCGCCTGGCCTCCACCGCGGTGGCCACGCACATGCTCGGCGGCGGCAAGGACGAGATCGTCACCGCCGTCTCGCACAGCTGGATCGACAACGGCGTGCTGCGCACCTACCGGCACGCGCCCAACACCGGCCCGCGCAAGAGCTGGGCCGCGGGCGACGCCTGCCGCCGCGCGGTCACCCACGCGCTGAACGCGATCAAGGGCGTGGTCGGCTACCCGAGCGCGCTGAGCGTGCCGACCTGGGGCTTCTACGACGTCGCCTTCAAGGGCAAGCCGTTCGAGTTCGAGCGCCCGTTCGGCAGCTACGTGATGGAGAACGTGCTGTTCAAGATCAGTTTCCCGGCCGAGTTCCACGCCCAGACCGCGGTCGAGTGCGCGATGAAGCTGCACGCCCAGGTCAAGGACCGCCTCGACGACGTCGAGAGGATCGTGATCGAGACCCAGGAAGCCGGCGTGCGCATCATCGACAAGACCGGCCCGCTGGCGAACTACGCCGACCGCGACCACTGCATCCAGTACATGGTCGCGGTGCCGCTGATCTTCGGCCGCCTCACCGCCGACGACTACACCGACGCCGTCGCCGCCGACCCGCGCATCGACGCCCTGCGCGAACGCATGACGGTGGTCGAGAACCCGCAGTTCACCAAGGACTATTTCGATCCGGAAAAGCGCTACATCGGCAACTCGGTGCAGGTCTTCTTCAAGGACGGCAGCGCCACCGAGAAGGTGTCGATCGATTATCCGATCGGCCACCGCAAGCGGCGCGCCGAGGGCATCCCGGTGCTGATGGCCAAATTCGAGAGCGCGATCCGGGCCAAGCTCCCGGCCGGGCGCGCCGACGAGCTGCTCGCCCTGGCGGCGCAGCCGGAACGCCTGGAGGCGCTGCCGGTGACCCGTTTCCTCGAACTGTTCCGCGCCTGAGGAATCCGGCCCCGATAATTGTTAGACAGGCGTTAACGCACCTTTCACATTCGCAAAATTAACCTGCGCGTGATGGCGTGTCTCGGCCGTCCCGCAGTTCAGGAAGTCGCAGGCGCGGTTTCCGATTTTTTCGACTCAAGGAGCACGATGGACATGAATAAGAAACTCCTCTGCGCCGCCCTGTTGGGTGGTCTGGCCGTGGCCCAGGCGGCCAGCGCGCAGGAATTCGACGATCGCTGGTACCTGACCGGTTCGGCCGGCTTCAACATCCAGGACAACGACCGCGGCACGCGCAACGCGCCGTTCGGCGCGATCGGCCTGGGCAAGTTCCTGAACGAGAACTGGTCGCTGGACGGCGAGCTGAACTACCAGAACCCGAACAACGACGCGAACCAGGACCTGAACTGGAGCCAGTACGGGATCTCGCTGGACCTGCGCCGTCACTTCACCGCGGAAGGCCGCAACTGGGCGCCGTACATTCTGATGGGCCTAGGCTACCAGCGTTCGGAGGAGGAGTTCGACGCGTTCCCGAGCCCGAACTCGCCGGGCGAGCGTGAGGACGGCAACCTGGCGGCGAAGGTGGGCGTGGGCATCCAGAGCGCGCTGGCGGGCAAGCGTGCGGCGATCCGCACGGAGCTGGCGTACCGCGCGGACTTCGACGACACGAGCGTGTCGGCGCCGAGCGAAGACTGGTTCGGCGACGTGCTGGCGTCGGTGGGCGTGGTGATTCCGCTGGGGGCTCCGGCGGTGGCGGCGCCGCCGCCGGCGCCGGCGGCGCCGAGCTGCGCGGACCTGGACGACGACGGCGACGGCGTGAACAACTGCGACGACAAGTGCCCGGGTTCGCAGGCGGGCCAGACGATCGGTCCGGACGGCTGCCCGGTGCCGGTGTCGATCGACCTGAAGGGCGTGAACTTCGACTTCGACAAGTCGACGCTGCGTGCGGACGCGGTGGCGATCCTGTCGGAGGCGGTGCAGATCCTGCAGCGCTATCCGGAGCTGCGCGTGGAAGTGGCCGGTCACACCGACCTGTGCGGTACCGACGCGTACAACCAGAAGCTGTCGGAGCGTCGCGCGAAGGCGGTGTACGACTACCTGACCAGCAACGGCATCGATGCGAGCCGCCTGGTGGGTCCGATCGGTTACGGCGAGAGCCGTCCGCTGGAGCCGACGGCGCAGACGCTGCCGGGCTGCAAGTCGGAGCGCAACCGCCGCACCGAGCTGAACGTGCAGAACTGAGCCGTTCGCGCCCGAAGGTAGTGGAGGCGGAGCCCGGCCCTGTGCCGGGCTTCGCTTTTTTTGCGCGCGGAAAGGCGTGCCGTGGCCGCCCCACGCCGCGTCCGCGAGCGCATTCGCCCACGCGCGGCGCGCGTCATCGGCCTGCGCGTGTTGTCCGGCGTGCGGCCCGCGCCTACACTGGCGCGATTCGCGGAGGCCGCTCCGCGTCGTGAACGCTTTTCGGAGGACAGGCTGATGCGCGCGCTGCTCGGGGTTTCGTTGCTGGTGATCGCGGGGGCGGCGCAGGCGCAGGCCGCGCAGTGCGGCGCGCTGGCGGCGCCGAAGGCGCTGCCGGTGCGGCCGACCGTGATCGCGCCGATCGCGCCGGAGCTGGTCGCGCCCTCGCACCAGCTGGGTGCGCCGACCGGCGTGCTGTCGCAGGCCTTCGACGAGGCGCTTGCGGTCGACCAGGTGCTGTTCCGCCTGCGCCTGGAGGGTTGCCAGGTCGCCAAGGCGTTGCCGCCGGCGTCCCCGGCCGCGCCGCTGCAGAACGACGCGGCCTCGTACAAGCCCAAGACTCAGTTCGACAACACGCCCTGGCGCTTCGACATGCACCAGAACGGCAAGCGCATGACCGCCGAGGAGTTCGACGCCTGGATGAAGGCGCGCGGCGTGCGCGTGGCCAAGGGGGCGGCGCCGGCGGCGGCGCCGGCACCGGAGCCGGCCAAGGACGAGGCGAAGAAGAAGTGAGCGATGGGGCGCCGCGGGCGCCCCGTTCGTTTGCACCGCATTCGAGGGGACCGATGCCGCCGCGCCGTCGCAAACCCGCGGTCGCGCCGGCGCCGCGGACCGGGCTGGCCCGGGTGCTGTCGAAGCAGGGCGTGTGCTCGCGCAGCGAGGCGGCGCGCTGGATCGCGGCCGGCCGGGTCGAGGTCGACGGCCGCGTCGCGCGCGAACCGGAAACGCCGATCGTCGCCGGCCAGCGCATCCGCGTCGACGGCCGCGAGCTGGCGCCGCCGCAGCGCCTCTATCTGATGCTCAACAAGCCGCGCGGGCTGGTCACCACCGCGCGCGACGAGCGCGGCCGCGACACCGTGTATCGCTGCTTCGATGGCGCGGGGTTGCCGTGGCTGGCGCCGGTCGGGCGCCTGGACAAGGCCAGCGAGGGCCTGCTGCTGTTCTGCAACGATCCGGCCTGGGCGGCGCGCATCGCCGATCCCGGGAGCGGCCCGGACAAGACCTATCACGTGCAGGTCGATGCGCTGCCGGACGCGGCCCTGCTCGCCGCGCTGGTCGCCGGAGTGGACGACGGCGGCGAGCGGCTGCGCGCCAAGTCGGCGCGGGTGCTGCGCAGCGGCAGCCGCAACGCATGGCTCGAGATCGTGCTCGACGAAGGCCGCAACCGGCAGATCCGCCGCCTGCTCGCGGCGTTCGGCGTCGGCGTGCTGCGGCTGGTGCGGGTGGCGATCGGCCCGCTCGCGCTCGGCGACCTGGCCAAGGGCGCATGGCGGCCGCTCACCCGCGAGGAGCGCATCGCCCTGGGCGCGCCCGATTGAGCAAACGCCGCGGTTCGTCCGCGGGATGGCGCCCGCACGCCCAAGCGGCGCTTCCGCGGCACCGGCGCGGCGCCCCGCGACGCGCGACCGGCGCCGGCCCGCGGGCATGCGGCCGCTGCGGCCGCGCGATGCGGCGGTTCCCGGCGCGGCGATGGGGCGAAGCGCCAGGAGTGTGCGGGCGCGCACTTTTCCGCCCGATGCGCCGCGCCAGACTGTGCCGACTTTTTTCGCACGCCTTGGGGGAGCTCGACATGCGACAGACGACGATGTGGCTGGCGGTGGGGATCGCGCTGATCGGTTTGCAGGGCGGGGCGCTCGCGGCCGGCAAGCGCCACAAGCCGGCCGCGAAGGCCGAGCCGGTGGCCGCCGCGGCCGAAGAGCCGGCCGACCCGGCGACCTACAAGCCCAAGACCCAATACGACAACACGCCGTACCGCTTCAACATGAACCAGAACGGCAAGCGCATGACCGCCGAGGAGTTCGACGCCTGGATGAAGGCGCGCGGCATCCGCGTGGCCAAGGGCAAGCCCGCGGGCGCGGCGCCGGCGCAGGTGGCGCAGAGCGAAGCCGCCGGGAAATGATCTGGGCGTCCGCCGCCGCCTCGGCGGCGGGCATGCCCGGTCCCGGCATCTGCCGGGACTTTTTTATGCGCGTTATGCGCGCGTTCCGGGCGGCCTACGCATCCAGGCGCAGCAGGCGCCAGAAGATGTACGCCGCCCCGATCGCGACCAGCAGTCCGAGCAGGCACAGCACCGCCGTGCCCCAGGCGTCCGCGGCGATCGCCAGGATCAGCTGGAAGCCGGCGAAGGCGCCGGCGGCGCCGACGCCGGCCAGCAACAGGAGGGCGGCGAGATTCTTCATCGGCGGCGCGGTCAGGCCTTCAGCACGCCCAGTTCGCGGCCGATCCGGGTGAAGGCGTCGATCGCGCGGTCGAGGTGCTCGCGGGTGTGCGCGGCCGACATCTGCGTGCGGATGCGCGCCTGGCCCTTGGGCACCACCGGGAAGAAGAAGCCGATCGCGTAGATGCCTTCCTCGAGCAGGCGCTGCGCGAACTTCTGCGCCAGCGGCGCGTCGTACAGCATCACCGGGCAGATCGGGTGCGTGCCCGGCTTGATGTCGAAGCCGGCCGCGGCCATCCGTTCGCGGAAATAGCGGGTGTTCTCCGCCAGCCGCTCGCGCAGCTCGCCGGCGGCGCCGAGCATCTCGAAGGCCTTGATGCCGGCGGCCACCACGTGCGGCGGCAGCGAGTTGGAGAACAGGTACGGACGCGAACGCTGGCGCAGCAGCTCGATCACTTCCTTCTTCGCGGTGGTGAAGCCGCCCAGCGCGCCGCCCATGGCCTTGCCCAGGGTGCCGGTGAAAATGTCGATCCTGTCCATCACGCCCTTGACCTCGGCCGAACCGCGTCCGCTCTTGCCGAGGAAGCCGGTGGCGTGGCACTCGTCGATGTGCACCAGCGCGCCGTACTTGCGCGCCAGCGCGGTGATCTCGTCGAGCGGGGCGATGAACCCGTCCATCGAGAACACGCCGTCGGTGGTGATCAGGATGGTGCGCGCGCCGTCGGCCTTGGCCTGCTGCAGCTGCTTCTCCAGGTCGGCCATGTCGCAGTTGGCGTAGCGGTAGCGCTTGGCCTTGCACAGGCGCACGCCGTCGATGATCGAGGCGTGGTTGAGCGCGTCGCTGACGATCGCGTCCTTCTCGTCCAGCAGCGGCTCGAACAGGCCGCCGTTGGCGTCGAAGCAGGCGGCGTAGAGGATGGTGTCCTCGGTGCCGAAGAACTCGGCGATGGTCCGCTCCAGCCGCTTGTGCAGGTCCTGGGTGCCGCAGATGAAGCGCACCGAGGCCATGCCGAAGCCGTGCGTGTCCAGCGCCTGCTTGGCGGCGGCGATCACGTCCGGGTGGTCGGCCAGGCCGAGGTAGTTGTTGGCGCAGAAGTTCAGCACCTTGCGGCCGTCCTCGAGCTCGATCTCGGCCGACTGCGGGCTGGTGATGATGCGCTCGGACTTGAACAGGCCGGCGTCGCGGATTTCCTCGAGGACGTCGGCGTAGCGTTGGGTGAGGGACATGGCGTCTTGCTCGTCATCCCGCCAGGGCGGGGTCCAGTGTCGGGGCGGATGGGAGTCGCCGGGTTCCCGCCTTCGCGGAAGCGCGACCTAGTTCCAGGAAAGGACGACCTTCCCGGCCTTGCCCGATTCCATCAGCTCGAAGCCCTGCTGGAATTCGTCGATCGGCAGCTGGTGGGTCAGCACCTTGCCGAGCGGGAAGCCGCTCAGCACCAGCTGCGTCATCTTGTACCAGGTCTCGTACATCTTGCGGCCGTAGATGCCGTGGATGGTCAGGCCCTTGAAGATGATCTTGTCCCAGTCTGCGCCGGCGCCCTTGGGCATGATGCCGAGCATCGCGATCTTGCCCCCGTGGTACATGCACTCGAGCATGTCGTTGAACGCGCGCGGGTTGCCGCTCATCTCCAGGCCGACGTCGAAGCCTTCCATGTGCAGGTCGGCCATCACGTCCTTGAGCGAGGCGTTGGCGACGTTGACCACGCGGGTGGCGCCCATGTCGGCGGCGAGCTTGAGGCGGTAGTCGTTGACGTCGGTGACCACCACGTTGCGCGCGCCGATGTGCTTGCAGATGCCGGCGGCGATGATGCCGATCGGGCCGGCGCCGGTGATCAGCACGTCCTCGCCGACCACGTCGAACTCCAGCGCGCAGTGCGCGGCGTTGCCGTAGGGATCGAAGAACGCGGCCAGCTCCGACGGGATCTGGTCCGGGATCGGCCACAGGTTGGACGCCGGCATCACGATGTATTCGGCGAACGCGCCGTTGCGGTTCACGCCGATGCCGACCGTGTTCGGGCACAGGTGCTGGCGGCCGGCGCGGCAGTTGCGGCAGTGGCCGCAGACGATGTGGCCCTCGGCCGAGACGCGCTGGCCCAGCTTGTAGCCGGTGACGCCGGCGCCGATCTCGACGATGCGGCCGACGAACTCGTGGCCGATCACCAGGCCCGGCTTGATCGTCCGCTGGCTCCACTCGTCCCACAGGTAGATGTGCAGGTCGGTGCCGCAGATCGCGGTCTTCTCCAGCTTGATCAGCACCTCGTTGGGGCCGGGCGAGGGGATCGGCACCTGTTCCAGCCAGATGCCCTTGCCGGCTTCGCGCTTGACCAGCGCCTTCATCGTTTGGGTCATGGAGTGCGTCCGCGGACGGCGGGAAAGAGGGCGGAATTATACGCCGGCCCTTCGCCGTCCCCGGCCCCGCGGTTTGCCCGATGCGGGCGGCATCGCCTATCGTCGCCGCCTTTCCGCACCCGGATCGACCATGCGCCGCCGTCCGTTCGCCCTGTCCCTGTCGCTCGCGCTCTCGTCGCTGCTCGGCGCCGCCCACGCCGACGAGGGCATGTGGATGCCCTCGCAACTGCCGGAGATCGCCGGCGCGCTGGAGGCGGCGGGCTACCGCGGCGACCCGCGCGGCCTGGCCGAGCTGGCCGAGCCGCCGATGAACGCGGTGGTGAAGGTGGGCGGCGCCAGCGGCGCGTTCGTGTCGAAGGAAGGCCTGGTGCTGACCAACCACCACGTCGCCTTCGGCGTGATCCAGTACAACTCGCGCCCGGACCGCGACCTGATCCGCGACGGCTACGTCGCCGCCGACCGCGCCGCCGAGCTGCCGGCCAACCCCGACTACCGCATCCTGGTCACCACCGGCTTCGAGCGCATCACCGACCGCATCCTCGCCGGCGCCCGCGGCAAGCGGGGCCGGGCCTACTACGACGCGGTGGACGCCGCGTCCAAGGCCGCCGTGGCCGAGTGCGAGCGCGAGCCGGGCTACCGCTGCAGCGTCGCCAACATGTACTACGGCACCGACTTCTACCTGGTGCGGCAGCTGGAACTGCGCGACGTGCGCCTGGTGTACGCGCCGCCGAACGCGATCGGCAACTACGGCGGCGAGGTCGACAACTTCGTCTGGCCGCGCCATGCCGGCGACTTCACCCTGCTGCGCGCCTACGTCGGCAAGGACGGCCGTCCGGCGGACTACTCGCCCGACAACGTGCCCTACGTGCCGCCGGCGCACCTGCAGGTGTCCACCCGCCACGTCAAGGACGGCGACTTCGCGATGCTCGCGGGCTACCCGGGGGTGACGTTCCGCCACCGCATGGCCTCGGAGTTCGCCCAGCAGGTCGAGTGGCAGTTGCCGGCGAGAGTGGCGCTCTACCAGCGCATGATCGAGGTGATCGAGGCCGCCGCCGGCGACGAGGCCGCGCGCGTGGCCTACGCCTCGCAGCTGCGCAGCCTGAAGAACAGCCTCAAGCGCGCCCAGGGCGAGCTCGACGGCCTGCGCCGCAGCGACGCGGTGCGGGTGCGGCGCGAGGACGAGGCGGCGATGTTCGCCTGGCTCGGGCGGCAGGCCGGCGCCGCCGCCGCGCGCGCCGACATCGCCGCGGCGCAGGCGGTGCTGGACCGCGCCGCCGCCACCCGCGAACGCGACCAGCTGCTCGCCGCGATCCAGTCGCAGACGCAACTGCTGCGGGCGGCGCTGACGGTGCAGCGCCTGGCGCACGAGCGCGGCAAGCCCGACACGCAGCGCGAGAGCGGCTACCAGCAGCGCGACGAGGCGCTGATCGCCGGCCAGCTGAAGCAGGTGCAGCGCCGCTACGCGCCGGCGGTGGAGAAGGCGCTGCTGGCCGAGCTGCTGGCCCGCCACCAGGCGCTGCCGGCGGCGCAGCGCGTGCCCGAGTTCGACGCCGTGTTCGGCGCCACGCCGGCGGAGCTGAAGCGGCGCCTCGACGCGCTGTATGCCGGCACCCGCCTCGGCGACGAGGACGCGCGCCTGGCGGCGATGCGGGCCGACGCGGCGGCGCTGCGGGAATCCGGCGACGCGCTGCTGCGCGCCGCGGCGGCCCTGCTGCCGGCGCTGCTGCGGCTGGACGACCAGGCCAAGGCGCGCGAGGGCGAGCTGCTGCGCCTGCGCCCGGCCTATATGCGCGCGTTGATCGCCTATCGCAGGTCGCAGGGCCGCGCGGTCTACCCGGACGCGAATTCGACCCTGCGCGTCAGCTACGGCCGGATCAGCCCGATGTCGCCGCGCGACGGCATCGACTACCGCCCGCTGACCACCGTGGCCGGCATCGTCGAGAAGCACACCGGACAGGACCCGTTCGACGCCCCGCGGCCGCTGCTCGACGCCATCGCCCGGGGCGACTTCGGCAGCACCGCCGAGCCGAGCCTGAAAACGCAGACCGTCGACTTCCTCACCAACCTCGACACCACCGGCGGCAACTCCGGCTCGCCGGTGCTGGACGCCGACGGTCGCCTGATCGGGCTGAACTTCGACAGCAACTGGGAGGCGGTCAGCGCCAGCTGGATGTTCGATCCGCGCTACAAGCGCGCGATCCACGTCGACCTGCGCTACCTGCGCTGGCTGCTGGCCAAGGTCTATCCGGCGCCGCATCTGCTGCAGGAGATGAACCTGCCGGCGGAGTGAACCCTGCGGCGAAGCCCTCGCCGGGGCGGCGTGCCGCGCGCACGCCGCGGCTCGGGTGCGCGCCGGCGCGTCGCCTTCCGCAGGGACCCCGCGTCCGGGCGCGGGATTCGACGAATCACTCGTCGGCGGTATTTCCGCCGCCGTCCGCCGCCGCGGCGGCGGGCGGCCGCCTTCGCTCGCCGGCGCTTCCGGCACGTACACCATGCGGCCGTCGGCCAGGCGGTAGGTGACGCCGGCGCGCACGCCGCCGCCCTCGCCGATCTCGCCGGTGGATTCGTAGCGGGTCAGCTCCTGGCCGTCCTTGACCAGGATGCGCATGTCGGCCTCGCCCGGGTTCTCGACCACGACCACCTTCCGCTGCGAGAACGGGTTCAGCGGATTGCGCACGATCACGATCATCAGGATGCCGATCATCACCAGGAACAGGTCGATCAGGTTGACCACCGACCGGATCGGGTCGTCGGCGTCGTCTTGGTCGAGGAAGCGCATCAGGCGGCCTCCCGGACGGGCGCGCGCGCGGCGCCGCGTTCGCGCGCCCGCTCGATCTCGCGCAACTCCCGCAGCAGCCAGCGGCGGCGCACGGTCAGCACCAGGAAGGTGAGGCCCGCCGCGACCCGCGCCAGGATCACCGCGGAGAACGCGACGACCAGGTTCTCGCCGACGGCCCGCGCGTCGCTGCGGGTCAACGCCAGCAGCGCCGGGCCCATCGGGATCATGGTCGCCACCAGGCCCAGCATCGGCGTGGTACGCGGGACGATGCGCAGCCATTCCAGCCGTTTCATGATCCACAGTTCCACGTCGTCGCTGGCGCCGCCGCCGCGCGCGTGCCAGGCGGCGAGCGCGGAGCGGTGGCGGCCGCGGCGGCGCTGCCAGGCCTCGACCACGAACGCGCCGCGGGCGACGAAGGCATAGGCCAGGGAGAGAGCAGGATCAGCGCGCCCGGGCCGGTGGACAAAGATCGAGAGATGCGGAGCACCTCCTTGTTCATTATGTTATAACATAACAATACTCAGCGAAGGAGATGCGCGATGAAGCCGCTCGACCTGCACGTGTTCGACGCCTCGGCGATCGGCCTGTCCGGGCTGTGCCTGCTGCATTGCCTGGCCTTGCCGGTGCTGGCGGCGTTCCTGCCGGTGTTCGCCGCCTGGGCCGAGGCGGAGTGGGTGCACCTGCTGTGGGTCGTGCTGGCGGTCCCGCTCGCCGGCGTGGCGCTGTGGCGGTCGCATCGGTCGCGGCGGTTGCCGCGCGCGCTGTGGATGCTGGCGATCGCCGGGCTCGGCGCGCTGGCCGCGGGCGCTTGCGGCTGGCCGCGCGAAGCCTGGGAAACGCCGGCGACGGTGGCCGGCAGCGCGATGCTCGCCGGCGCCCATGTCTGGAACTGGGCGCGCCGGCATCGCCATGCGGGCGCCTGACGGGCGTGCGCCATTGGCCGTGGGCGGAGCCGCCGGGCTAGACTCGCCGATCGTTTTCCGCGAGGAGAAAGGGATGCGCTACACGATTCTGGCCGCTGCGGTGGCCGTCGCCGGGCTCGCCGCCGGCCATGCCCGTGCGGGCGAGGGCATGTGGGTGCCGCAGCAATTGCCGGAGATCGCCAAGCCGCTGAAGAAGGCCGGGCTCAGGCTCGATCCGAAGCAGTTGGCCGATCTCACCGGGGACCCGATGGGCGCGGTGGTCTCGCTCGGCGGCTGCACCGCCAGCTTCGTCTCGCCGCAGGGCCTGGTCGCGACCAACCACCACTGTGCGTACGGCGCGATCCAGCTCAACTCCACGCCGGAAAGGAACCTGATGAAGGAGGGCTTCAACGCCGCCTCGCAGGCCGAGGAGGTGTCCGCCGGGCCGAACGCGCGCATCTACGTGCTCGATTCGATCCAGGACGTGACCGCGCAGGTGCAGGCCGCGATCGCCGCCGCGCCGGACGCGCTCGGCCGCACCCAGGCGCTGGAGTCGCTGGAGAAGCGCCTGGTCGCCGACTGCGAGCGCGACCCCGGCTTCCGCTGCCGGCTGTACAGCTTCTTCGGCGGCAACACCTACCGGCTGTTCCGCAACCTCGAGATCCAGGACGTGCGCCTGGTCTATGCGCCGCCGGGCAGCGTCGGCAACTACGGCGGCGAGATCGACAACTGGATGTGGCCGCGCCACACCGGCGACTTCTCGTTCTACCGCGCCTACGTCGGCAAGGACGGCAAGCCGGCGCCGTACGCCGCCGACAACGTGCCCTACCGGCCGAAGCACTGGCTGAAGCTGGCGGACAAGCCGCTCGGCGCGGGCGACTTCGTGATGGTCGCCGGCTACCCCGGCCGGACCGCGCGTTATGCCTTGGCGGAGGAATTCGACGAGACCGCCAACTGGACCTATCCGACCGTGGGCGGCCACTACAAGAAGCTGGTCGCGCTGGTCGAGGCCGAGGGCAAGAAGAACCCCGACATCGCGGTCAAGTACGCCAGCACCGTGCGCGGCTGGCAGAACGCGATGAAGAACTACGACGGGCAGCTCGAAGGCTTCAAGCGCATCGACGCGGCGGCGAAGAAGCAGGCCGAGGAAACCGCGGTGCTGGAATGGCTGCGCAAGCAGGGGCCGAAGGGCGAGGCCGCGCTCGCCGCCCACGCCGGGCTGGTGGCGCTGGACGAGGCCGCGCGCGCGCACCGCGACCGCGACCTGGTGTTCGGCCAGCTGCGCAGCACCGGCGTGCTCGGCGCGGCGACGCAGCTGTACCGGCTGTCGATCGAGCGCGCCAAGCCCGACGCCGAGCGCGAGCAGGGCTACCAGCAGCGCGACATGTCGACCTTCGAAGGCGGCATGCGCCAGATGGAGCGCCGCTACGTGCCGGCGATGGACCGCGAACTGCAGGCCTACTGGCTGCGCGAGTACGTCAAGCTGCCGCCGCCGCAGCGCATCGCCGCGCTCGACCGATGGCTCGGCGGCGGCGACGAGAAGGCGATCCAGCGCGCGCTCGACAAGCTGGCCAAGACCCGGCTCGGCAGCACCGAGCAGCGCCTGAAGCTGATGAACGCCGGCCGCGCCGAGTTCGAGAAGAGCAAGGACCCGGCGATCCAGTTCGCGGTGGCGGTGATGCCGACCGTGCTGCAGCTGGAGCGCGAGGGCAAGGCGCGCGCCGGCGACGCGTTGCTGGCGCGGCCGGTGTACCTGCAGGCGCTGGCCGACTACAAGAAGAGCCGCGGCGAGTCCGTCTACCCGGACGCCAATTCCTCGCTGCGCATCACCTTCGGCAAGGTCACCGGCTACACCAAGACCGACGGCAGCAAGCAGGCGCCGTTCACCCGATTGGAGGAGGTCGCGGCCAAGGCCACCGGGCAGGAGCCGTTCGATGCGCCGCAGGCGCTGCTCGACGCGATCGCGGCCAAGGACTACGCCGGCCTGGCCGACAAGCGCCTGGGCACGGTGCCGGTGAACTTCCTGTCCGATCTCGACATCACCGGCGGCAATTCGGGCTCGCCGGTGCTGGACGCGCAGGGCAGGCTGGTCGGCCTGGCGTTCGACGGCAACTGGGAGTCGGTCAGCAGCAACTGGGTGTTCGATCCGGCGATGACGCGGATGATCGCCGTGGACCAGCGCTACATGCGCTGGATCATGCAGAAGGTCTACCCGGCGCCGCGGCTGCTGCAGGAGCTGGGCGTCGCCCCGCGCCAATAGCGCGTCAGGGCGGGTGGCGCCGCTCGCGCCCGAAAAAAACGGACGCCGGTTGGCGCCGGCGTCCGTTCCGCCTTACCGATCCGGCGGACAGATCCGGTGGCCGGCGCTGTAGTTCGCGGTGCGCACGCCCCATTCGCTGTAGTGGCCCTGGCAGTCGATCGAGGCGCCGCCGACCTCGTTGCCGGCTTCGTCGAAGTAGAAGTAGAACTCGCCGATCTCGTCCGGCCCGGGCGGGATCGCGATGGCGGCGGTGGCGGCGAACGCGAGGGCGAGGCCGAGCAGAAGCTTGCGGTGCATGACGTCTCTCCTTGTCGGTGGCTGCGGGGCGGGGCGGCTCAGAATTCCGGTTCGCAGAGGAAGTAGCCGTCCTGGTAGTTGCGGGTGAAGGTGCCCCAGGCCTCGCGGCTGCCGTCGCAGCCGATCGCCTGGTAGCCGACCACGTTGCCGGCGTCGTCGAAGTAGTAATAGAACTGGCCCGGCCCGGTCGGGCCGATCGCGGCGATCGCCGCGCCCATCGCCATCGCGGCCGACAGGCCCAGCGTCCAACGGATGCGCTTGCGCATGTGCGTCTCCCTTTGCGTGGCATCGCGCCGGCGTCGTTGCCGGCCGGCCGACGCTAGCGAATCGAATCGTTCGCCTGAAGTGAAATCGCGCGTGCCGATGCCGGTTCTGTGATCGGGGTGGAGTTGGTTCTGCAACGGCGTGCGCGCCGCGCGCGAATGCACGAGGCGCGGCTGCGCTCTGCGCGCTACGCCCGCGCGCGGCCGACCGGATCGGGGGCGGCGCGCGCTCGCGGGGCGGTTGCGGCCGCAACGGTTGTGCCGCGCGCGCGCTTTGCCTAGGCTGCGGCGTCCGCCCGTCGTCCCCGATCCGCATGCGCATCCTGCTAGCCCGCCACGGCGAGACGCCGTGGAACGCCGAAGGCCGCTACCAAGGCCAGGAAGACATCCCGTTGTCGCCGGTGGGCATCGCCCAGGCGCGCGCGCTGGGCGAGCGCCTGCGCGAGGTGCCGATCACCCGCGCGGTGGCCTCGCCGCTGGCGCGCGCCCGCCACACCGCGGAGCTGGCCCTGGGCGAGCGCGGCCTGCCGCTGACGCTCGACCCGGGATTGATGGAAATCGCCCACGGCACCTGGGAAGGCCTGCTCGCCAGCGAGATCCGCGAACGCGACGGCGAGCGCCTGCGCGCCTGGCGCGAGACCCCGCACGAGGTGCTGATGCCGCAGGGCGAGTCGTTGCAGCAGGTGCTCGACCGCGCCTGGCCGGCGCTGGCGCGCGCCACCGAAGGCCTCGGCGAAGACGACACCCTGCTGCTGGTCGCCCACGACGCGGTCAACCGCGTGCTGCTGTGCCGGGTGATGGGCATTCCGCTGGGCCGGCTGTGGAGCTTCCGCCAGGCGCCGACCACGCTGAACCTGCTCGAGGGCCCCGACGTCGACCACCTGGAAGTGGTGCGGCTGAACGACTGCAGCCACCACACCCCGTTCTTCGGCGAAGCGGTGCACCGCGCGCTGTGAGCGCCCGACCCGGGCGCTTGGCTCAAAAAAACTGAAAGGGGAATCCACGGATGGATCGCGACTCGGCGCGGCGCGGCCGCGCACGGCGGCACGACCTGCGCGTGCTGGCGCCGGTATTCGCCTTCCTCGGCCTGGCGATCTTTGGCCTGTTCACCGACTTCGTGCCGGCCGAGCCGCTGACCGGGCGCAGCGGGCCGATCATGATCTTCTCGGTCGGCGCCGCGCTGACGTTGGCGGTGCTCGGCTTCGGCGCCAGTCGCGGCACCCTGCGCATCGACGGCCCCAAGGCCTGGCTCGGCGTCGCGGCGCTGCCGCTGATGCTGGCGTTGCTCAGCTGGCTGGCGGTGAAGGGCGCGGGCCCGCTGGTCAGCCAGGCGTTCGGCGAGCCGTATCGCTGGGAAACACGGATGCGCAGCGAATACGTCCACAGCCGGCGCTCCTGCGACCACCGCCTGACCGGCCCTGCCGTCGCCGGCTCGTTTCCGCACTTCCTGTGCCTGGACCCGGCGGTCTACCGGCGCTATCCGGACCAGCCGCTGCGGGTGGTGCTGCACGGCCGGCGCAGCTGGATCGGCCACCACGTCGCCCGCATCGAAGTGCTGGGGCCGGACTGAGCGCGGCCGCCGCCGGGGCTGTTGGATAATGCGCGGATGACCCGCACGCTCGCCGACTGGCTCGCCTACATCGAACGCCTCCACCCCCAGTCGATCGACATGGGGCTGGAGCGCATCCGCGCGGTGGCGCTGCGGCTCGGACTGGGGCGGCCGGCGACGCGGGTGATCACCGTCGGCGGCACCAACGGCAAGGGCTCGACGGTCGCCTTCGTCGAGGCGATCGCGCGCGCCGCCGGCTGGAAGGTCGGCGCCTACACCTCGCCGCACCTGCTGGCCTACAACGAGCGCGTGCGCATCGACGGCGCCGAGGTCGACGACGCGGCGCTGGTGGCCGCGTTCGAGGCGGTCGAGGCCGCGCGCACCGGCGCCGGGGCCGCCGACGCGGTGCCGCTGACCTATTTCGAATACGGCACGCTGGCGGCGCTGTGGCTGTTCGAGCGCGCCGGGCTCGATCTGGCGGTGCTGGAGGTCGGTCTCGGCGGGCGCCTGGACGCGACCAACCTGGTCGACGCCGACGTCGCCGTGATCACCACCGTCGACCTCGACCACCAGGACTGGCTGGGCGAGGACCGCGAGGCGATCGGCGCGGAGAAGGCCGGCATCGCCCGGCCGTGGAAGCCGCTGGTGCTGGGCGACGACGATCCGCCCTCGAGCGTGCTGCGGCATGCCTACGCGATCGGCGCCTCGGCCTGGCGCATCGGCAACGACTTCTTCTGCGAGCCGGTCGCCGACGCGGCCGGCGCGCAGCGCTGGCGCTGGCGCGAGGTCGGCTACCAGATCGAGCTGCCGATGCCGCGGCTGCTCGCGCCGGCGCAGCTGCGCAACGCCGCGGTCGCGATCGCCGCGCTGCGCGCGCTCGATGCGGCCCTGCCCGAGCCGGCCTACGCCGAGGGCGTGTTGCGCGCGCACGTGCGCGGCCGGTTGCAGCGGTTCGAGCGCGACGGCGTCGAGGTGGTGGTCGACGTCGGCCACAACCCGCAGGCCGCGCGCGAGCTCGCCGCCTGGCTGCGCGCGGCGCCCGCGCGCGGCGAAGTGCACGCGGTGTACGCGGCGCTGGCCGACAAGGATGCGGCCGGCGTGGTCGAGGCGCTGGCCGGCGAGGTCGCGCATTGGCATCTGGCCGGCCTCGAAGACGCGGGACCGCGCGGCCAGGCGGTGGACGTGTTCGCGCAGCGGCTGACGCTGACCGCCGCCGCGACCGGCGCCCGCCACGCCGACGTGGCGCAGGCGCTGCAGGCGGCCTGCGCGCGTGCGCGGCCGGGCGACCGCGTGCTGGCGTTCGGCTCGTTCCACACCGCCGCCGCGGCCCTGCGCTGGCTGGGCGAGGCGCGCGCGCCGGCGCCCGCCTGAACCGGCTCGGGCGGCCTGGCCGTTCGCGGGGCGCAAATCGACCAGGACGCGTCCAGCGATGGGCCGCGCGCGCCGGGTGCCGCGACCCGGGAAGGCGCTCGCGCCGCCGCGATCGTCGACCGGAGCCGCATTGCACGCGCCCCACGCCGCGTGCGCCGCGCGGCGGTCACGTTCCGGTGCGCCGACTGAACCGGTTCGGTCGCGTCCCGGGGCCGCGGGGAGGGCGGGGTATAATTGCGCGCGGCGATTCGCCGGCGGCGTGCGAGACCCGATGGAACCTGCCCTGAAACAGCGATTGATCGGCGCTTCGGTGCTGATCGCGCTCGCGGTGATTTTCCTGCCGATGCTGATCAAGGGGCCGGCGCCCGAAAGCGGCGCCTCCGACGTCCCGCTGGAACTGCCGCCGGCGCCGGACGACGGCCGCTTCAAGACCCAGGAACTGCCGCTGGTGACGCCGGGCGAGGCGCCGCAGGGCGGCGCGGTCGGCTTGCAGACGCCCGCGGGCGAGGCCGACGGCAAGCTGCCGACGGTCGACGCCGGCGCGGCGGCGGCCCCGGCCCCCGCTGCGGCCGACGCGATGCTGCCCGCGACCGCGGCCGGCGGCGACTACGCGGTGAGCTTCGGCAGCTACGCCACCGCCGCCGACGCGGCGCGGGTGGTCGAGGCGCTGCGCGCGGCGCAGCTGCCCGGTTACCAGGAGACCGCGGCTTCGCCCGCCGGACGCACCGTGTACCGCGTGCGCATCGGCCCCTATGCGACCCGCGCCGATGCCGAGACCGCGCGCCTGCATTCGGCGCGGGTGCGCGACGACGTCGGCGCCAAGGTCGTGGCGCTGGACGCCGACGCCGCGGCGCCGCCGCAGGCCGCGCCCGCCTCCGCTTCCACGGCGCAGCCGCTGGCGGCGGCCGAGCCGGCCAGGCCCGAGCCGCTGCGCGAGAGCAAGCCCGCCGCGAGCGCCAAGGCCACCGAGCCGGGCAAGCCGGGCGCGACTCCCGCCCCCGCGAAGCCGGCCAGCGTCGCTTCGGCGCCGGCCAGGCCGGCCGCGTCCTCGGTCGGCTTCGCGGTGCAGCTCGGCGCGTTCGCGAATGCCGCCGACGCCACCAAACTGCGCGATCGCGCCCGCGCCGCCGGTTTCAGCGCCTTCGTCGAACAGGTCAATACCGACAAGGGCGCGCTCAGCCGGGTCCGGATCGGCCCGGTGGTGAGCCGCGCCGAGGCGGACCAGCTCAAGGCCCAGGTCGCGGCGCGGCTGGGCATGAGCGGCATCGTCCGGCCGCATCCCTGAGGCGCGACGATGACCGGCCTGGACTGGGTGCTGCTGGCGATCGTCGCCCTGTCGGCGCTGCTCGGTCTGATGCGCGGCTTCGTCGGGGTGGTGCTGTCGCTGCTGTCCTGGCTGCTCGCCGGCGCGGCGGCGTACTGGTTCGGCGGCGAGGCGGCGACGTTGCTGTCCGGCGACGCCGCGCCCGGGTTCGGCCACGTGGCCGCGGGTTATCTGCTCAGCTTCGCCGCGGTGATGGCCGCGGTGATGCTGCTGAGCTGGTTCATCCGCCGGCTGCTGGCCACGGTCGGCCTGTCCGGCGTCGACCGCGGCCTCGGGCTGCTGCTCGGGCTGGTGCGCGGCGCGCTGCTGGCCTGCGTGCTGGTGCTGCTGCTGGGCTTCACCTCGCTGCCGGCCGGGCCGCAGTGGCAGCGCGCGCAGGTGGTGCCGGTGTTCGAGCCCGGCGCGCGCTGGCTGGGCGGCCTGCTGCCGGAGGGGTTGGCGCGGCAGGTGGACTTCGACGCCGGCGGCCCCATCTCCCGGGAGGCCTGGCGCGAGCAGGAACGCAGGCTCGATGCCGCCGCGCGGCTCGGCGGCGCCGGGGACGCGCAAGCGCTGCTGCGTTCTCTGGGCGAACCGCAGGCGCAGGACACCGGCGCGGCCGGCCCGGCCGGACGCGCGGCGGAAGCCTCGCGCGAACTTCACGTCGACGGACCGATTGCACCCGATTCCGCGGCCGTCGACGGCCCCGCCCCGCGGCCGCGCGAGCCCTGATTCCACTCCAGCAGGACTGACCCCATGTGCGGCATTCTCGGTATCGTCGGCCACAACGACGTCGCGGCGCAGCTCTACGACGGCCTGACCGTGCTGCAGCACCGCGGCCAGGACGCGGCCGGCATCGCCACCGCCAACGGCAGCAAGCTGCGCGTGCACAAGGGCAACGGCCTGGTCGCCGAGGTCTTCGACGCGCAGGCGATGAGCCTGCTCGAAGGCCGCGTCGGCATCGGCCATTGCCGCTATCCCACCGCCGGCAGCGAGGGCTCCGACGAGGCGCAGCCGTTCTACGTCAACTCGCCGTTCGGCATCGCGCTCGCCCACAACGGCAACCTGATCAACACCGACGCGTTGCGCCGCGAAGTGTTCGAGCAGGACCGCCGCAACGTCAACACCGAGTCCGATTCGGAAGTGCTGCTGAACGTGTTCGCGCACGAACTGGACACCCAGCGCGCGCTCGACCCGGAGGCCGCGTTC
Organism: Vulcaniibacterium tengchongense; assembly: GCF_003814555.1. Lineage (GTDB taxonomy): Bacteria > Pseudomonadota > Gammaproteobacteria > Xanthomonadales > Xanthomonadaceae > Vulcaniibacterium > Vulcaniibacterium tengchongense. The sequence continues at coordinate 504,390 of NZ_RKQN01000003.1, read as the reverse complement.
AAGGCGGTCGAGGGCGTGCACCGGCGCTGCGTCGGCGGCTTCGCGGTGGTCGCGGTGGTGCTGGGCCTGGGCCTGGTCGCGTTCCGCGACCCCAACGGCATCCGCCCGCTGGTGCTGGGCAAGCGCAGCAGCAACGGCCAGGACGAGTATGCGGTCGCGTCCGAATCGGTCGCGCTCGACCTGCTCGGCTTCGAGCGCCTGCGCGACGTCCGCCCCGGCGAGGGCATCGTGGTCACCGCGCGCGGCGAGCTGTTCACGCGCCAGTGCGCGCAGCCGCGCACGCACACGCCGTGCATCTTCGAGTACGTCTACTTCGCCCGCCCGGACTCGATGATGGACGAGGTCTCGGTGCACAAGGCGCGCATGCGCATGGGCCAGAAGCTCGGCGAGAAGATCCTGCGCCTGCGCCCGGACCACGACATCGACACGGTGATCCCGATCCCGGACACCTCGCGCGACGCCGCGCTGGAGATCGCCAACACCATCGGCGTGAAGTACCGCGAGGGCTTCATCAAGAACCGCTACGTCGGCCGCACCTTCATCATGCCGGGGCAGGGGCAGCGGGTGAAATCGGTGCGGCGCAAGCTCAACCCGATCCCGCTGGAGTTCCGCAACCGCGTGGTGCTGCTGGTCGACGACTCGATCGTGCGCGGCACCACCGCCAAGCAGATCGTGCAGATGGCGCGCGACGCCGGCGCGCGCAAGGTCTACCTGGCCTCGGCGGCGCCGCCGGTGCGCTACCCGAACATCTACGGCATCGACATGCCTTCGGCCGAGGAGCTGGTCGCGCACGGCCGCACCGAGGAGGAGGTGCAGGCGTTCCTCGGCTGCGACTGGCTGATCTACCAGGACCTGAAGGACCTGGAGGAGGCCGTGTCCGGGCCCAAGCACCGCATCGACCACTTCGATTCGTCCTGCTTCACCGGCGAGTACGTCACCGGCATCGAGCCGGGCTACTTCGAGCGCATCCGCCAGCTGCGCTCGGACGAGGCGAAGAGGAAGCGCCGCGTATCGTGACCGGCTCGCTGTTCGCCGCGGCACGCGCCTGCCTCGACGCCGCCACGCCCGAGGCCAAGCTGGACGCGACCTTCGCCGCGGCGGAGGCTTTCGCGCGCGGCGAGCTCGACCTGCCCGGGGACGCGCCGCCGCCGGAGCCGATCCGCATGCCCGGCCGACCCGCGCGGCCGAAGCTGGTGCATCCGCGCGAACTGCCCAAGCGCGGCTTCGGCACGCCCGAAGGCCGCGCCGCGTTCGTGCACGCGATCGCCCACATCGAGTTCAACGCGATCGACCTGGCCTGGGACGCGGCGTACCGGTTCCGCGGCCTGCCGCATGCGTACTACGCCGACTGGGTGCGGGTCGCGCACGACGAGGCGCGCCATTTCGCGATGCTGCGCGCGCGCCTGCGCGAGCTCGGCCACGACTACGGCGATTTCGACGCCCACAACGGCCTGTGGGAGATGGCCGAGAAGACCGCGCACGACGGCCTGGCGCGGATGGCGCTGGTGCCGCGGGTGCTGGAGGCGCGCGGGCTGGACGTGACGCCCGGCATGATCGCCAAGCTGCGCGCGCTCGGCGACGACGCGACCGCCGACATTCTCGAGGTGATCCTGCGCGAGGAGGTCGCGCACGTCGCCGCCGGCAGCCGCTGGTTCCGCTGGCACTGCGCGCAGCGCGGCCTCGATGCCCGCGCCACCTTCCGCCGCCTGCTGGCCGAGCACGCGCGCGGCGTGCTGTACGGGCCGTTCAACACCGAGGCGCGGCTGCAGGCTGGCTTCGACGCCGACGAGCTGGCGGCGCTGGAGGCGCAGGCGGCGTCGTAGCGAGGCGCACGGCAGTCGCGTTCAGCTGCGCTCGTCGTCCGCCGGCTCGCTCCCTTCGCCCTCGCCATTGTCTTCGGACGGCGGTTCGGGCGTACCCGCATGCTCCGCGGGTGCATTCTTTCCTTCGTCGGTGCAGGTCGCGTCCGGATCGTGGTCGAGGAACAGTTGGACGCGCTCCGCCTGCGCGCTGGCGACGTAGGCGGTGTAGCCATCGCGGTCGCTGTAGCCGAGGTAGCGCTGCGGCGGATCGGTGCAGATCACGAGCGTGTACGCCTGCGCGAAGACCGGCTCGTCGCCGGGCAGAAGCAGCCGGAACTGCTCGCCCTGATCGCCTTCGCCCAGTCGCGGCCGCAGGAAGAAGCCTTCGCGCGGCGGCGGCTGATCGAACGCGAACACCGCGGTGCGTCCGCGGCCGTCGGTGATGCCCTGATAGACATCCTTTTCTTCGGCAACGAACGGCAGGTCGACCGATCCGTGCGAGAAGGCATAGGGATGGTGCGGCAGCGGTTCTCCGGTATGCGGATCGCGCAGCACGAAGCGCACGCGATGCGCACCCTGACCGACCAGCGGGCCGGCGTCTTCGTCCGCGTCGATGAGGCTTCCGAAGCTGGGCGGTTCGCTGCCCGAAGGTGCGCTCGCGCAGCCGGCAAGGACGCCTGCGAGAGCCAGCACGCGCACGACGAGGCTGAGGTTCATGCGTCGAGCGCCTCCAGTTGGAAGGCGCCGTCGGCCACGCGCAGCACCGAGCCTTGTTCATACCAGTCGCCCAGCACGATGCGCCGGCACGCGCGGCCGCCGGCGTCGACGTCGTGCACCGCCGGGCGGTGGGTATGGCCGTGGATCAGCATGTCCACGCCGTACAGCGCCAGCGTGGCCTCGACCGTGGCCGGGGTCACGTCGGTGATCGTCTCCAGCATCGCCTTGCGCTTCAGCTCGCCGTGGCGGGCCTGGCTGGCGGCGCGCGCCTGCTGGGCGAAGGCCAGACGGGCGGCGAGCGGCTGCGCCAGGAACCGCGCCTGCCATTGCGGGTCGCGCGTCTGCGCGCGGAACTGCTGGTAGGCCGCGTCGTCGGTGCACAGCAGGTCGCCGTGCATCAGCAGCACCGGGCGGCCGTACAGCAGGACCACGGCCGGGTCGGGCAGCAGCCGCATGCACGCGCGCTGCGCATAGGCCGGGCCGACCAGGAAGTCGCGGTTGCCGCGGATGAAGAACACCGGCACCCCGGCCGAACGCAACCCGCGCAGTTCCTCGGCGACCACCGAGCCTGCGGGCGAGGGGTCGTCGTCGCCGACCCAGGCCTCGAACAGGTCGCCGAGGATGTACAGCGCGTCGGCTCCGCGCGCCTGCCCGCGCAGGAAGCGCACGAACAGGTCGGTGATCTGCGGCCGCTCGGCGTCGAGGTGCAGGTCGGAGATGAAGAGGGTGGCCATGGCGGGATTGTAGGCCTGCCGGGCTCGGGAAAGGGCCGCGGCCGCCACGGCGTTTGTACGCCGTCGCGGCGCGCCGCCGCGGCCGGGCTGGCGCGGCGCGCGGTGGACGCGTCCCGGCGGCCTCTCCGGCGGCATCGCTGCCGCCCAGGCATGCGCAGGCCCGTGCGGCTCCGCCGGCGCGTGGCGGATCGGTGGCACGCCGAAGAGCAAGGGCGGACGCATGGGCCGGCTTTCGCCCCTCCTTCTCGCCCGGCGAGGGCGGCCGGATCCGCGCTGCGGCCCGCGCTGCCCGGAGCCGGTAAAATCCCGCCTTTCCGCGTCCGTAGCTGCCATCCCATGACCTGCCGCACCCGTTTCGCCCCCAGTCCCACCGGCTATCTCCACATCGGCGGCGCGCGCACCGCGCTGTACTGCTGGCTGGAGGCGCGCCGCCGCGGCGGGCAGTTCATCCTGCGCATCGAGGACACCGACCGCGAACGCAGCACCCAGGCCGCGATCGACGCGATCCTGCAGGCCATGGACTGGCTGGGCCTGGACTACGACGAAGGCCCGGTCTACCAGACCCAACGCCTGGACCGCTACCGCGAAGTCGCGGAGAAGATGATCGCCGACGGCACCGCGTACTACGCCTACGAGACCAAGGAGGAGCTCGAGGCCATGCGCGAGGCCGCGATGGCCAGGGGCGAGAAGCCCCGCTACAACGGCGCCTATCGCGATCGCGATGCGCCGTACCGCGACGATCCGAACCGGGTGATCCGCTTCAAGAACCCGCTCGACGGCGCGGTCGCGTGGGAGGACAAGGTCAAGGGCCGCATCGAGATCGCCAACAGCGAGCTCGACGACCTGGTGATCTTCCGTTCCGACGGCTATCCGACCTACAACTTCGCCGTCGTCGTCGACGACATCGACATGGGCATCACCGACGTGGTGCGCGGCGACGACCACGTCAACAACACCCCGCGCCAGATCAACATCTACCGCGCGCTGGGCGCGCCGGTGCCGGCGTTCGCGCACCTGCCGATGATCCTCGACGAGCACGGCGCCAAGCTGTCCAAGCGCACCGGCGCGGCCGACGTGATGCAGTACCGCGACGCCGGCTACCTGCCGCATGCGCTGCTGAACTACCTGGTGCGGCTGGGCTGGTCGCACGGCGACCAGGAGATCTTCTCGATCCGCGAGATGATCGAGCTGTTCGACCTGAAGGACGTCAACGCCAAGGCCTCGCGCCTGGACCCGGCCAAGCTCGGCTGGCTCAACCAGCAGTACCTCAAGAGCGACGACCCGGCCGAGGTCGGCAAGCACCTGGACTGGCACCTGCGCCAGTGCGGGTACGACCTGGCGGCGGGGCCGGAAGCGGCCGACGTCGTGGTCGCCCTGCGCGAGCGCGTGCAGACGCTGAAGGACATGGCCGAGCGCGCCGCGGTCTGGTTCGGTCCGCTGACCGCGTACGACGACGCGGCGGTGGCCAAGCACCTGACCGCGGCCGCGCGCGCCCCGCTGCAGGACGCGCGCGCGCGCCTGGCGGCGTTGCCGGAGTGGAGCGCCGAGGCGATCGCCGCGGCCCTGCACGCCACCGCCGAGGCGCTGGGCATCGGCATGGGCAAGGTCGCGCAGCCGATGCGGGTGGCGATCACGGGCACCCAGGTCAGCCCGGACATCGCCCATACGGTCTATCTCGCCGGGCGCGAGGAGGCGCTGCGGCGCATCGATGCCGCGCTGGAGAAGGTCCCGGCGGCGTGAGCGTTCCCGGGGCGCGGCTGAGACGCGCCTGCGCCGGCGGCGCGGACGCGCTACCCTTGCCCCGACGCAGTTCCGGCGCCATCTATCGCCCATGAGCCGCTCTCCCGCCTGCACCGATCCCCAGCACCACGTCCACGACGGCGACGCCTTCGTGCACGAGGTCGAGCGCGCCTGCGCCCAGCGCGGGCTGCGGCTGACGCCGATCCGCGCCCACGCGCTGCGCCTGATCGCCGACGCCGGGCGGCCGGTCAAGGCCTACGAACTGCTGGACCTGATGAAGGAAACCCACGACGCCGCGGCTCCGCCCACGGTGTACCGGGCGCTGGACTTCCTGCTCGAGCACGGCTTCATCCACAAGCTGGCGTCGATCAACGCCTTCGTCGGCTGCCACCATCCGGGCGCCGAGCAGCACGCGGTGCCGTTCCTGATCTGCGACCGCTGCCAGTCCGCCACCGAACTGGAGGACGAGCGCATCGTCGAGCTGCTCGACGCCCAGGCGCGCGCGCTGGGCTTCACCCCGCAGGCGCAGACCCTGGAGGTGCACGGCGTCTGCGGCGCGTGCGCGGCGGAGGCGAAGGCCGGCTGAGGCGGCGTGTTGGTGCGCGCTGCGGCGCGACCGGCACCGACGAGCGGCCGTCGGCGGCGGGGCCGGTTCGCCGCCGCCGCCAGCGCGACGGCGCCCTCCGGCGGCTTCCCGCCGATTCGCGACGCCGGCTCGCCGCGAGGCGCGGAATCCTCCGCGCTATGCCCGCGGCCCTGTGAAACCCCGGCGCGTCACGCCGCCGCGGGCTGCGCCAGCGGCCTGGCCTCGCGGATCGGCAGGTTGGCCGCCGCCGCGAGCAGCGCCAGCGCCATGTCGGCGTACCACATCCACGCATAGCCGCCGAAGCGCTCCAGCACCAGGCCGCCGACCCAGGCGCCGAAGAAGCCGCCGAGCTGGTGCGAGAGCAGGGTCAGGCCGAACAGCGTGCCCAGGTAGCGCGGCCCGAACAGCTTGCCGACCAGGCCGGCGGTCGGCGGCACCGTCGCCAGCCAGGTCAGGCCGAGGCCGGCGGCGAACGCGTAGAACGTCAGCGGGGTCGGCGGCGAGACCAGGTACAGCGCGACCAGTAGCGCGCGGCTGGCGTACATCGCCGCGAGCAGGTACTTCATGCGCACGCGCTGGCCCAGCCAGCCCGCCCCCAGGCTGCCGGCGACGTTGAACAGCCCGATCAGCGCCAGCGACAGCGCCGACACGCTCGCCGGCAGGCCGCACAGCGCGATCTCGGTGGGCAGGTGCGTGACCAGGAAGGCGATGTGCACGCCGCAGGTGAAGAAGCCGGCATGCAGCATCCAGTAGCTGCGGTCGCGCACGGCGATGCGCAGCTGTTCGCCCAGGGCCGGGCCCGCCGGGGCCTGCGCCGGGGCCTCCGCGGCGGCCGGCGCGCGCCGCCGCAGCGGCCAGGCCAGGGGCAAGGTGGCCAACGCGGCCGCGGCCAACGCCCACATCGCCACGGCCCAGCCCGCCAGCGCGATCGCCGCCTGCACCAGCGGCGCGAACAGGAACTGGCCGAACGAACCGCCGGCGTTGATCACGCCCGCGGCCATCGAGCGCCGTTCGCCCGGGATCCGTTGCGCGGTGGCCCCGATCAGGATCGAGAAACTGCCGGCGCCCGCGCCGGCGGCGCTGAGCAGCCCCAGCGTCAGCAGCAGGCCCCATGCGGTCGGCAGCGCCGGCGCCAGGGCCATGCCCGCCGCCAGCAGCACGCCGCCGGCGACCAGCACGCGGCCGGGACCGCGCTGGTCGGCGATCGCCCCGAACACCGGCTGCACCGCCCCCCAGACGAACTGGCCGACGGCGAGGGCGAAGCTGATCTCGGCCACGCCGAGCCCGGTGTCGCGGCCGAGTGGCGCGACGAACAGCCCCAGCGACTGGCGCACGCCCATCGTCACCATCAGGGTCGCGGTCGCGGCCAGCACCAGCGGCCAGTAGCGGGCGGCGGCCGGGCTCATGCGTCCGCTCCCTGCAGCCGTTCGATCGCGCGGTCGAGCTGCCGGTGCAGGGCCGCCACGCCACTCTCGCCGAGGCTGCGGCCGATCGCGTCCTGCGCGCGCCGCCACAGCGGCAGGGCGCGCTCGATCGCGCGCGCGCCGGCGGCGGTCACCCGCACCCGGCGCTGGCGCGCGTCGTCGCCGTCGACCAGGGCGACCCAACCGGACGCGATCAGCGGCTTGAGGTCGCGGCTGAGCGTGGTGCGGTCCATGCCGAGTTCGCGCGCGAGCTCGCCGATCGTGCGCGGCTCCGGCGCGCGCTTGGCGCGGCGCAGGATCGAGTACTGGTTGATGTTGAGGCCCGCCGGGGCGAGTTCGCGGTCGTAGCGCTGGCTGAGCAGCCGCGCCAACTTGCGCAGGCGGAAGCAGGTGCAGGGGCTGGAGGTCGGGGTCGGGTCCATGAGCGTGTATATACACCTTTGCCGGATGGGTGCATATGCACGATCCTGCAGACGTGCGGCCCGATCCGGGCCGTGCGCCGCCGCGCCCGCGAAACGCCCGGGCGGAAGCGGCGGGCGCAGCTGTGCGCCGCGCGCACAGGTGACGTGCCGGTTCCGGCATGGGACGGCGGGCGCGGCGCTTCTAAGCTGCGCCTCCCCCCACCGAGGAGTCGCGGCAATGAAAGCGTTCACAGGCCTGATCACGTTGTTGGCGATGGCGGCCCCCGCGGCCGCTGCCGGTCCGCACCCGACCATCCGCGCCATGGCGGGCGCGCACGCCGCCGACCGCCTCGACCCGGCGCGCACCGCGCTGCTGGTGATCGATTTCCAGAACGAATACTTCACCGGGAAGATGCCGATTCCCGACGGACTGGCGGCGATGGCCAACGCCAGGCGGCTGATCGCGTTCGCCGACCGGGCGCGGATTCCCGTGTACCACGTGCAGCACGTCGCGCCGGCCGGGGCGCCGTTGTTCGCGGTCGACGGCGACACCGCGGCGTTCCATCCGGACATGCAGCCGCGCCCGGGCGACACGGTGGTGCGGAAGGCAACCGTCAGCGTGTTCGCCGGCACGGACCTCGCCGCGCGGCTGAAGCGGGCCGGCACCGAGACGGTGATCGTGGCCGGGCTGATGACCCACGCCTGCGTCGCCGGGGCGGCGCGCGACGCGGTGCCCAACGGTTTCGCGGTGATCGTCGCTTCCGACGCGTCGGCGACGCGCGACATCACCCGCGCGAACGGCGAAACCGTCGACCACGGCTCCCTGCACCGCGCCGCGCTGGCCGAAATCGAGGACACGTTCGGCGACGTGCTGACGACCGCGCAGATCGAAGCCTTGCCGCTGCGCAGGTAAGACTTGCCGCCTGCGCGGAAACGTAGACCATACGCGCATGGACCGATTCCGCGCGATGCAGGTGTTCCGCTCGGTCGCCGAGGCGCGCGGCTTCTCCGCGGCGGCCGGGCGCCTGGGCACGACCCACTCCTCCGTTTCCCGCACGGTCCGGCAACTGGAAACCGAGCTGGGCACGAGGCTGGTCAACCGCAACACGCGCCGCCTCACCCTGACCGGCGCGGGGGAGCGCTTCTATCACGCCTGCGTCGAGATCCTCGACCGGTTCGACGGCGCGATGCGCTCGGTGGCCGAGGAGCACAGGCAGCCGAGCGGGCTGCTTCGGGTCAGCGTCCCGCTGGTGGTCGGCACGCTCGAACTGGAGGGGTGGCTGCCCGGCTTCCTGGCGCGCTATCCGGACGTGCGCCTGGAGCTGTCCTGCGACGACCGCTTCGTCGAGATGGGCGGCAGCCGCTTCGACGTGGCGTTGCGGATCAGCGAGGGCATCCCCGACCTGCCGCTGGTGGCGCGGCGCCTGGCCGCATCGGAACGGGTGCTGGTGGCGTCGCCGTCGTACGTGAGTCGCCAGGGACTGCCGCGGAGCGTGGCGGAGCTGGCGCAGCACCGGATGCTGCGCTATCGCGACGACGCCGGGTACGAACCGCCGGACGGGGCCGGCCGCGGCCGCACGCAGGCGGAGCCGGGGCTGCAGGTGGACACGATCGCGGCCCTGCACGCGGCGGCGCTGGCCGGCATCGGCATCGCCGCGTTCACGGCCAAGACCGTGGCCGGCGACATCGCCGGCGGGCGCCTGCTGAGGGTGTTGCCCGAGCACGCCTTCGGCGTGCGCCACTACTACGCGCTGTACCCGCACGCGCGGCATCCGCCGCTGAAGGTGCGGGCCTTCGTCGAGCACATGGCGGAGTACTACCGAGCCGCGCCGTGACGCGGCCGGACCTGGCCGGCCGCGCCCGGGGCGTACGCCGGTTCAGAAGAACATGCGCACGCCGAAGGCCACGCCGCGGCCGGGCAGCGGGGCGACGTCGCGCAGGAACGAGGTATGCGGCCGCGCCTCCTCGTCGAGCAGGTTGCTGCCGTCCAGGAACACCTCCCAGGCGTTGCCGGCGGCGGTGTCCTGGTGCCAGGCCAGGTGCGCGTCGACCAGGGTGTAGCCCGGCGTCTCGCTCTCGAACTGCGCCACCCGGTCCTGCCGCGCGTAGCGCACCGCGCCGAGCGAGGCGCGCCACGAGCCCAGTTCCCAGCGCACCTCGCCGCCGGCGCGCCAGGGCGCGATCCGCGGCAGGTTGCCGTCGCGCGCCAGCTCGACCGTGTAGTCGTGGCTGTGGTCGCCATGCGGCACCGACACGTCGAGCGTGCGCGTGCCGCTGCCGTCGAGCTCGCCGCGCACCACGTCGCCGAACAGGCGCAGGTTCCAGGCGCCGCTGGCGTTGTCGGCGAAGGCCCACTCGAACTCGGCCTCGGCGCCGGTGAAGCGCGCCTTGTCCTGGGTCCACACCCGCACCGGACCGTCGTGCTCCTCGATGCCGGTATCGGCCAGGTAGATGAAGTCGTCGAAGCGGGTCTGGTACAGCGCCAGGCCCAGCCTGAACGGGCCGCCGTGCCAGTGCAGGCCGATCTCGGCGCGGTTGGCGGTCTCCACGTCCAGGTCCGGGTCGCCGATCTCGACGCTGGCGGTGGCCACGTGCAGGCCGCTGGAATACAGCTCCTCCGCCGTCGGCGAACGCTGCGCGCGATCGAGGCCGAACGACAGGTGCAACGCGTCGCTGACGTCCCACTTCAGCGCCGCCGACAGGCTGGCGGTGTCGAAATCGCGATCGGGGCCGACGGCGACCGCGTCGTCGACGTCGATCTTGTTGCGGTCCACGCGCGCGCCGAGTTCGACGCCGACCGGGCCGAAGCCGCGGCGGCCGATCCAGAACAGGCCGGCGTCGCGCGACTGCGACGGCGGCACGAAGGCCTCGTCGCCGACGGCCTCGAAATCGCGCTCCGCCCACTGCAGCCCGAGCGCGCCCTCCCAGCCCAGCAGCGGCTGGTGAACGAGCTCGAAGCGCGCCTCGTTGCTGGCGTTGTCGAACACCGTGCCGACCGCGCCGTCGCCCTCGTATTCGGTGTGGGTGTAGTCGGTATGGGCGAACTTGGCGCGCAGCGACTTGAACGGACCGACGTCGTCCAGGCCGCCGCGCAGCTCGTAGCGGCGCTGGTCGAGGCCGATGTGCACGCCGCCTTCCTCCTCGTGGCCGGCGTCCTGCTCCTCGCCGGGCTCGCCTTCGTGGTCGTGGTCATGATCGTGCCCGTCGCCGTGCGCGTGCTCGTGGCCGGGCACGCCGTAGCGGGTGTCGAACAGGCTGGCGCTCAGGCCGAGGAAGCCGCGTTCGCCGACCCAGCTGACGCCGAGCGCGCCGGCATCCGTGCGCACGAAGCTGTTGGGCAGCGTGCCCTTGCTCGCCGGATCCGGGGTCTCGCCTTCCTCGGCCAGGTGCGCGGCACTTTCGGCGTAGCCGGGGATGTCGTAGTCGCCGGTCTCGCGGTGCAGGCCGTCGACGTGGAAGACGAGGTTGCCCGACGCGGCGGTGGCGTCGAGGCGGAACATGCCGGTGCGCTCGTCGTTGACGGTGTTGCCGCGCAGTTCGGCGCGGCCCTGCAGCGGCTGGTCGGTGACCGCCTCGGGGATGCGGCCGTCGATCACGTTGACCGCGCCGCCGATCGCGCCGCTGCCGTAGAGCAGGGTGGACGGGCCCTTCAGCACTTCGATCTGGTCGGCCAGGAACGGTTCGATGCTGACCGCATGGTCGACGCTGACCGTGGACACGTCGCCCGAGCCGAGGCCGTCGCTGAGGACCTGCACGCGTGCGCCGTCCATGCCGCGCACGATCGGGCGGCCGACGCCGGGACCGAAGTAGGACGACTGCACGCCGGGCAGGCGGTTCACGGTCTCGCCGAGCGAGTTGGCCTTGGCTTCGTCCAGCCGCTCCCCGGCGAGCACCTCGACCGGGCGGGCCAGGTCCTCGGCGGTGTCGGCGAAGGGCGTCGCCTTGACCTCGACCGCGGCCAGGTCCTTGGGCTGGTGATCGTGACCGGGCTGGGCTTGCTGCGCATGGGCGGCGGGCAGCGCCATGGCCAGGGCGAGGGCGAGCGGAAGGCGGCGGGGACGGGGGCGGGAGGTGGCGGTCATGGGCGAGTGATGGGAAGATGAGGGCCTGAACTGCGAAATGTTATATTATAACTGTACCGGATCCGCTCCCTCCCAGAAGTCATGCCCACTCCGCTTCGCCCGCGCAGCCTGCTCGACCGCATCGGCGCCCTCGGCTCGCTGCTGTGCGCGGCGCATTGCGCGCTGCTGCCGGTGCTGATCGCGCTGTTGCCCTCGCTGGGCGTGTCCGCCTGGCTGGGCAGCGGGTTCGAGTTCGGCTTCGTGCTGTTCGCGACCGCGCTCGGGCTGTCCAGCACGCTGTGGGGCTACCGCCGCCACCGCGCGTTGCGCGCGCTTTCGCTGCTCGTGCCGGGCCTGGCGGTGCTGTGGCTGGGCGTGCTGTACCGGCCGCTGCACGAGAGCCTGGTTCCGCACGCGGTGGCGATGACCTTCGGCGGCACCTTGGTCGGCCTGGCCCACCTCGCCAACCTGCGCCTCAACCACGGGCACATCCACGACGCCAGCTGCGCGCATTGATCGCGGCCCGCTCCGGGCTTGCGGCGCGCGAAACCTCCGCGCGCCCCCGGCCGCGTCCGGGCGGCCGTGCCTGCAGGCGCCTGGGGCGGGCGTGGCGCGCCGTGGTAGACTTCGCGGCCTTGCGCGCGCTGCGGCCGCGCGATCTCGTAAACCCCGCACCAGCCTGCGGTAATCAGACAGATTCAGGAGCACGAACATGGGTAAGGGCGACCGCAAGACCGCCAAGGGCAAGCGCTACAACTCCAGCTACGGCAACGCCCGGCCGAAGAAGGCCGTGACCAAGGCCAGCGGCACCGCCGCCGCGCCGGCCGCGAAGAAGGCCGCCAAGACCGTGGCCAAGGCCCCGGCGGCGAAGAAGGTCGCGGTGAAGAAGGCCGCGAAGGAATAAGCGCCGCCGCCGTGCCGCGAAAGCCCCGCTACGGCGGGGCTTTTTCGTTGGCCCACCGCTCGTCCGCATCGTCGCCGCTGCCCGTGCCCGCCGGCCTCGAGCAGGCGGGGCATGCGCGGCCTTCGGCGGCACGAACGCCGCCGGGGAGCCCACGGCGCCGTGTCCACGACCGCGCGAGGCCATGCCGCCCGGGGCTGCCGCCACCGCGACGGGCAGGCGCGCCGGGGCCGGGAACGCATCCCGGCGGCCGGGCTCAACGCCGCGCCGCGGCCTCCACCTCGCGCCAGACCCGCAGCAGGTTGCCGCCGAGGATCTTGCGGATGTCGGCGTCGCCGTAGCCGCGCGCCTGCAGGCCGGCGACCAGGTTCGGGTAGTCGGCCACCGACTGCAGGCCGGTCGGCAGCGCGGTGACGCCGTCGAAGTCCGAGCCGATGCCGACGTGGTCGACGCCGGCGAGTTCCACCGCGCGGTCGATGTGGTCGAGCACGACCTCGAGCCCGACCCGCGGCACCGGATGGCGCTTCTCCCACTCGGCCTCGAACGCGTCCTCGCTCTCGACCGGCCGGCCTTCCGCGGCGGCCCGAGCGTTGCGCGCGCGCAGCGCGTCGAGTTCGCGGAAGAAGGCCAGGGTGTCGTCGGCCGCCTGGCGGCTGACGAAGGCGGTGCCGAACGCGATCTGCACCACGCCGCCCTTGGCCGCGATCTCCCGCACCAGATCGTCGCTCAGGTTGCGTTCGAAGCCCGGGGTGAAGTGGCGCAGCGCCGAGTGGCTGGCGATGACCGGCGCGCGGCTGACCCGCAGCACGTCGCGCACCGCGTCGTCGGACAGGTGCGAGACGTCGACCATCATGCCGAGCCGGTTCATCTCGGCGACCACCTTCTCGCCGAACGGGCTCAGCCCGCCGAGCGGGCGCCTGGCCTCGTACGAGGCGTCGCTGAGGCGATTGCTGCGGCTGTGGGCGAGGGTGATGTAGCGCACCCCGCGCGCGTGGAACTTGGCGACGTTCGCCAGGTCGTCGCCGAGCGGGCCGCCGTTCTCCATGCCCAGCGCCAGCAGCACGCGGCCGCCGGCGCGCAGCTTCTCCACGTCGGCGGGCGAACGCAGCAGCGCGAACTTGTCCGGATGCCGCTGCACCAGCGCTTCGACCGCGTCGATCTGCATCTGCGCCTTCTGCCAGGCCTGGCCGCTCTCGTCGTCGCCGGCGGAGGTGTAGATCGACATGAACGCCACGTCCAGCCCGCCCTGGCGCGCGCGCGGGTAGTCGAAGTGGCGTTGCGGCACGGCTCCGCCCAGGTCGGCCCAGTGCTCGATCAGGTTGTACGGCGCGTCGATGTGGGTGTCGACGACCACCGCGTCCTGCGCGAGGCGTTGCGCGGCGGCGGGCGGGGCGGCGTGGGTCTGGACGGCGATCAGGAGGGCGAAGGGCAGCGCGAGCAGGCGCATCGAGGCATTCCCCGGATTCGATGGAGCGCCAAAGATCGCACGCCGGCGTGGTCGGGGCGAGCCTGTCTCCCCTCACCACGACGGATGCCGGAATCCGCCATCGGTCCTTGCGCGGCTTGCGGGCGTTCCGTGCTCGGCCGATGCGTCGTCGGGCCGGACCCGCCAGGGCATCGCGTCCTCCCCGGCCGGGGCCTCCTGCCTGACCCGGACGCCGCCCCTCCATCGCCGGTTCGACGCCGTGATGCCCGGGCAGATCGGGCGGCCTGGCCGCGGGCCGTCGAAAAGCGGAAACCGCGAACGCAGGGGAGTGTCATGCGGGCGGGTACGAAATGGGGCATCGGCAAAGAGAGGTTCCGGCTTCCCGGACGGGCCTTGCGCCGTCAGGCCCGTTTTCGTCCGCCGGCATACACCGCCCGGGCCAGCCGCCCGCCCAGCCAGTAGCCCAGTTCGGCCGGATGGCCGATATCCCACAGCACGAAGTCCGCGCGCGCGCCGACGCGCAAGGCGCCGCGATCGGCCAGGCCGAGCGCGCGCGCCGCGTGCACGGTCGCGCCGCGCAGCGCTTCCTCGGGCGTGAGGCGGAAGTGCGTGCAGGCCAGTTGCATCGCCTGGCGCAGCGACAGCAGCGGCGAAGTGCCCGGATTGCAATCGGTGGCCACCGCCATCGCCACGCCGTGCGCGCGGAACGCGTCCAGCGGCGGCAGCTTGGTTTCGCGCAGCACGTGGAACGCGCCGGGCAGCAGCACCGCGACCGTGCCGCGCGCGGCCATCGCGCGCACGCCGGCGTCGCAGGTGTGCTCGACGTGGTCGGCCGACAGCCCGCCGAACTCGGCCGCGAGCGCCGCGCCGCCGAGGTCGCTGAGCTGGTCGGCGTGCAGTTTCACCGGCAGGCCGAGCGCGCGCGCGGCTCCGAACAGCCGGCGCGTCTGCGCCGGGCTGAAGCCGATGCCCTCGCAGAACGCGTCGACTGCATCGACCAGGCCCTCGGCGTGCAGGCGCGGCAGCCATTCGATCGCGGCGTCGACGTAGGCGTCGGCGCGGCCGGCGTACTCCGGCGGCAGCGCGTGCGCGGCCAGGCAGGTGGTGCGCACCCCGATGCCGAGCTCGACCCCGATGCGCCGCGCGACCCGCAGCATCTTGCGCTCGTTCTCGTAGTCCAGGCCGTAGCCGGACTTGATCTCCAGCGTGGTGGCGCCGTCGGCCAGCAACGCCTGCGCGCGCGGCAGCGACTGGCGCAGCAGCGCGTCCTCGTCGGCGGCGCGCACCGCGCGCACGGTGGACAGGATGCCGCCGCCGGCGCGGGCGATTTCCTCGTAGCTCGCGCCTTGCAGGCGCAGCTCGAACTCGCGCGCGCGCTCGCCGGCGAAGACCAGGTGGGTATGGCAATCGACCAGGCCGGGGGTGACCCAGCCGCCGTCGGTTTCGATCACTTCGCGCGCCAGCCGCGGCGGCGCGTCCGGCAGCGCCGCGCGCGGGCCGACGTAGGTCAGCACGCCGTCGCGCCAGCCCAGCGCGCCGTCGGCGACCTCGCCGTAGCCCTGCGCCCCGGCCAGCGTCGCCAGCGAGGCGCCGAGCAGCAGGCCGTCCCAGATCGGTGCGGAAGCGGTGGTCATGCGCGGATTGTAGCCAGTCGTGTCGTCGCGACCCGGAAGCGGCCGGTGCGGCCATCCTTCCTGTGCGCGGCGACGGCCCGTTCCGTTGGGACGGCCGCATGGCGGATCCCGCGTTGCATCCGCGGTGGCGGGGCTGGCAGGCGGCAGGCCGCCGCTCCGGCTTCGCCGGCCAAGGCGGTCGACGCGCGGGCGCCCTCGCATCGGCTCGCCGCGCGCGCGAGAATGCGCGCATGAAGACGCTGGATGCCGCGATGCTGTGGACCCCGGAAGGCTGGCGCGTCGACGCCGGATTGGCGGTCGACGAGCACGGCCGCATCGCCGCCCTGGAGCCGGCCGAGCCGACCGGCAGCGCGCGGTGGATGCTGCCGGGCGTCGCCAACCTGCATTCGCATGCGTTCCAGCGCGCGATGGCCGGGCTCGCCGAGCGCCAGACCCACGCCGAGGATTCGTTCTGGACCTGGCGCGAAGCGATGTACCGGGCGGCCGCGCGCTTCGATCCGGAGACGCTGCAGGCCGTCGCGGCGCAGCTGTACGCGGAGATGCTCGAGGCCGGCTACACCACGGTGTGCGAGTTCCACTACCTGCACCACGCACCGGACGGACGGCCCTACGCCGAGCCCGCCGCGATGTCGCTGGCGCTGGTCGCCGCCGCGCGCGAGGCCGGCATCCGCCTCACCCTGCTGCCGGTGCTGTACATGACCGGCGGCTTCGACGGACGGCCGTTGAGCGAACGCCAGCGCCGCTTCGGTCACGACGTCGACGCCTATCTGCGCTTGGTCGAGACGCTGTGCGGGCAGGTCGGCCCCGGGCTGCACGTGGGTTGCGCCCTGCACAGCCTGCGCGCGGTGCCGCCCGGGGCGATGCAGGCCGTGCTCGAGGCCTTGCCCGCGGCGACGCCGGTGCACATCCACATCGCCGAGCAGGTGGCCGAGGTGCAGGACTGCCTGGCCGTGCGCGGCGCGCGGCCGGTGGAGTGGCTGCTCGCCAACGCCGCGGTCGACGCGCGCTGGACGCTGGTCCATGCGACTCATCTGACCGAGGCGGAAACGCTGGCCCTCGCCCGCAGCGGCGTGACCGTGGCGATCTGCCCGACCACGGAGGCGAATCTCGGCGACGGGCTGTTCCCGCTGCGCGCCTACCTCGACGCCGGCGGGCGCTGGGGCATCGGCTCGGATTCGCACATCTCGGTCTCGCCGGTGGAGGAACTGCGCTGGCTGGAGTACGGCCAGCGCCTGCTGACGCGGCGGCGCAACGTCGCGGTGTCGGCGGCGGTGCCGAGCGTCGGCGAGACCTTGCTGCGCGGCGTCGCCGAGAGCGCGGCCCGGGCGAGCGGACACCGCATCGGCCGCTTCGCGCGGGGCGAATACGCCGACGCCGTGGTGCTGGACGCCGACGCCCCGCAGCTGTTCGGCCTGGGCGCGCAGGACGCGCTCGACCGCTGGATCTTCAGCGGCAACCGCAACCTGGTACGCGAGGTCTACGTCGGCGGGCGCCAGGTGGTGAAGGAAGGCCGCCACGTTGCCGCCGACGCGATCGCGGCGCGCTACCGGCAGGCGTTGGCGCGGCTCTGGGCGTAGGGCGGATCCGGATCCGCCGTGGCATCGCCCGGGCCGGATTCGAGCGGTCCTTCGCGGCGGAAGGAACGCGGACGAACCGCCCCGGGACGCGGCGCGGCGGCTCAAGCCGCGTTCGGTTCGCTGTCGAAGTGCAGGCCGCACTCGCGCTTGAGGCCGAAGAAGCGCGTGTCCTCCTCGTTCATGCCGGGCTCCAGCGGCCGCGTGGTGTGCACGTCGCCGATCGACACGTACCCCTGGTGCCACAGCGGGTGGTAGGGCAGGTCGTGGCGCTGCAGGTAGTCCCAGACGTCGCGGTCGCTCCAGTCGGCGATCGGGTGCAGCTTCCAGCGGCCGTCGCGCAGTTCGAGGAAGTCGATGCCGGCGCGGGTACGCGCCTGGCTGCGGCGCAGCCCGGCGATCCAGGTGCGCACGCCCAGTTCGCGCAGCGCGCGCTGCATCGGCTCGACCTTGCGCATCCTGTTGTAGCGCTCGATGCCCTCCACGCCGTTCTCCCACAGCCGGCCGAAGCGCGCTTCCATCCAGGCGATGCCGATCTGCGGGCGGTAGACCTTGAGGTTGAGCCGCAGCCGCTCGGTCAGTTCGTCGACGAAGCGGTAGGTTTCCGGGAACAGGTAGCCGGTGTCGACCAGGATCACCGGGATGTCCGCGCGCTGGCGCGTGACCAGGTGCAGCGACACGGCCGCCTGGGCGCCGAAGCTGGAGGAGAGCGCATGCTCGCCGGCGGCGTGCTCCAGCGCCCAGGCGACGCGTTCCTCGGCGCTGCGTTCGGCCAGCCAGGCGTTGAGCTCGGCCAGGGCGCGCGGCGATTCGGCGGCGGTGACGGGGTCGGGGAGGGCGCTCATGCGATGGCTCCAGCGGATGTTTCGTTGCGCAGTTGCAGGGGGATGGACGGTTTCGCCGCGACGATGCCGCTGCGCAGCAGGAAGTCGCCGAAGCCTTCATCGGCCCCGCGTTCGGCGGCGTAGCGGGCGAGCAGCGGATCGAGCGCGGCGAGGATCTCGGGCTCGGCCGCGTTTTCGCGATAGAGCGCGTTCAGGCGCTGGCCGCGGCGGTCGGCGCCGAGCATCAGGTTGTAGCGGCCCGGCGCCTTGCCGACGAGCGCGATCTCGCCCAGGTACGGGCGCGAGCAGCCGTTCGGGCAACCGCTGAGGCGCAGGTGGATGGGCGCGTCGAGCAGGCCGTGCTTCTCGAGCAGCGCCTCGAGCTTGCCGGCGAATTCGGGCAGGTAGCGCTCGGCCTCGGCCATCGCCAGGCCGCAGGTCGGCAGCGCCACGCAGGCCAACGCGTCGCGGCGCAGCGGGCTGGCGCGACGGTAGCCGTCCAGCCCGTATTCCGAGACGAGCGCATCGATGCGCTCGCGCAACGCGGTGGGCACGCCGGCGAGGGTGAGGTTCTGGTTCGCGGTCAGGCGGAACTCGGCGCCGGGCGCCCCGGCGTCGAGGACGCGCGCGATCTCGCGCAGGCCGCTCAGGTGCGCCGCGCCGTCGCGGTCCCGGATGCGCCCGGCCTGGATCAGCAAGGTCAGGTGCCAGCGCCCGTCCTCGCCCCCGACCCAGCCGAAACGGTCGCCGTTGTGGACGAACGCGAATGGCCGCGCCGGCGCGAGCGCGAACCCGGCGCGGCGTTCGACCTCGGCCTGGAACCAGTCCAGGCCACGGTCGTCGATGGTGTACTTCAGCCGCGCGCGCTTGCGCAGCGCGCGGTTGCCGAAGTCGCGCTGGGCGGTGACCACGGCGTCCGCCACGGCGGTCAGCTGCTGCGGGGTGACGAAGCCGATCACGTCGCCCAGGCGCGGGTAGGTCTCCGGGTCGCCGTGGGTCGCGCCCATGCCGCCGCCGACGGTCACGTCGTAACCGCGCAGTTCGCCGTCCTCGACGATGGCGACGAAGCCCAGGTCCTGGGCGAACACGTCGACGTCGTTGTACGGCGGGACCGCGAAGCCGATCTTGAACTTGCGCGGCAGGTAGGCGGCGCCGTAGATCGGCTCGTCCTCGCTGCCGCTGCCGGCGACGCGCTCCTCGTCCAGCCAGATCTCGTGGTAGGCGCGGGTGTTCGGCAGCAGGTGCTCGGACAGCGCCGCCGCCTGCGCCCACACCTGCGCGTGCAGCGCGGACTGCTGCGGGTTCGCCGCCACGGCGACGTTGCGGTTGACGTCGCCGCAGGCCGCGAGCGTGTCGATCAGCGCGGCGTTGATCGCCTGCATGGTCGCCTTCAGCTCGCGCTTGATCACGCCGTGGAACTGGAACGCCTGGCGCGTGGTGATGCGCAGGCCGCGTTCGGCGTAGGTGGTCGCGATGGCGTCCAGCTGCAGCCACTGCTTCGGCGTGACCACGCCGCCCGGGGTGCGGGTGCGGATCATGAACTGGTAGGCCGGCTCGAGCTTCTGCAGGCGGCGCTCCTCGCGCAGGTCGCGGTCGTCCTGCTGGTAGCTGCCGTGGTACTTGATCAGGGTCTGGTCGTCCTCGGCCAGCGCGCCGGTGACCGGGTCGGCGAGCGAGGCCAGCAGCGTGCCGCGCAGGCGCGCGCTGTCGCGCTTGATGTCCTCGACCGAATGCGCGCTCATGCCGGGGCTCCCGCTCATCAGTACACGTCCCGGGCGTAGCGGCCCTGCTGCTGCAGGGCGTTGAGGTAGCCCTCGGCGTCCTCGGCGGACTTGCCGCCGTGCGCGGCGACGATCTCGCGCAGCGCCGCGTGCACGTCCTTGGCCATGCGCGCGGCGTCGCCGCACACGTACAGGTGGGCGCCGTCCTCCAGCCAGTCGAACAGCTCGCGGCCGCGGTCGCGCAGCCGGTCCTGCACGTAGACCTTGTGCGCCTGGTCGCGCGAGAACGCGAGGTCGAGCCGGTGCAGGCGGCCGTCCTTCAGCGCCTGCTGCCACTCAACCTGGTAGAGGAAATCGGTGCGGAAATGCGGGTTGCCGAACAGCAGCCAGTTGCGGCCGCGCGCGCCGACGGCGGCGCGCTCCTGGACGAAGCCGCGGAACGGCGCGACGCCGGTGCCGGGGCCGATCATGATCACGTCGCGGCCGCCGTCGGCGGGCAGGCGGAAACGTTCGTTCGGCTCGACGTACACGCGCAGCCGCGCGCCTTCCGCGCTGGCGGCGAGCAGGTGCGAGGCCGCGCCCCAGCGCCGGCCGTGCGCGTTCACGTACTCGAGATGGGCGACGGTCAGGTGCGCTTCGTCGCCGACGTGCTTGCGGCTGGAGGCGATCGAATACAGCCGCGGCGTCAGCGGGCGCAGCGCGGCCACCAGTTCCTCCGCGCTCCACGCGGCCGGATGGCGCAACAGCAGGTCGAGCACCTGGGCCTCGCCCAGCAGCCGCGCCAGGTCCGCCTGGCGATCCGGGGCGAGCAGCCGGTTCAGTTCGTCGCTGCGCGCGTGCGCCGCGTGCCGGGCGACGAACGGCCGCGCCAGCCGGGTCAGCTCGCGCTTCTCGCCGAGCCACTGCCGCAGCGGCAGGGCCTCGCCGCCGTGCTCGACCATGGCCCCGCCGTCGAGTCGCAGCGCCTCCAGCACGGCCTGCACCAATGCCGGCGGATTCGCCGGCCACACGCCGAGCGCGTCGCCGGGTTCGTAGTGCAGGCCGGAGCCCTCCAGCGACAGTTCGATGTGGCGGATGTCCTTGGCGCTGCCGCGGCCGGTGATGCGCTGGTTGAGCAGCAGCTCGGCCGCGAAGGGCGCCTCGCGGCCGTGCGCCGGCGCCGCCGGCAGCGGCCGCAGCGGCGTGACGGTAGCCAGCGGCGCCGCCGGCTTCAGCGCTTCCTTGGCCTTGGCCAGCGCCTGCTCGAGCCAGGGCGCGGCGACGCTGTCGATGTCGAGGTCGGCGTCGGCGCGCGCCAGCAGGCGGGTCGCGCCCAGCTCGGCCAGGCGTTCGTCGAGCTTGCGCCCGGCCGCGCAGAACTGCGGGTAGCTGGAATCGCCGAGCCCGAGCACCGCGTAGCGCAGCTGCTTCAGCTCGGGTGCGCGCTTGCCGGAGAGGAATTCGACGAAGCCGCGGGCGTCGTCCGGCGGGTCGCCGTCGCCCTGGGTGCTGATCACCAGGCACAGCGCGCGCTCGTCCTTCAGTTCGCGCAGCGGGTAGGCATCGGCGCGCAGCAGCCGCACCGCGAGGCCGGCCGCTTCGCCCTGCGCGGCCAGGCGCTCGGCCACGCGCTTGGCGTTGCCGGTCTGGCTGCCGTAGACGACGGTGAGGCGCGCGCCGGGCATGGGCTCGGCCGCGCCGGTGGGCGCGACGGCGGCCGGTACCGCGCCGCGGCTGGCCAGGCCGGCGGCGTAGCCGGACAGCCACCACAGCGCGTGCGCGTCCAGGCCGTCGGTGACGCGGGCGAGCGCGGCCAGCCGGTCCTCGCTGAGCGGCGTGGCGAGAGCGGCGGGAACGGACATGGGCGGCGGACCGGGCGACGGGAATGCTCGCAGGCTAGGCCCCCGCGGCGCCCGCCGGAAAGGAATCTCGGTTATGCGCACATACCGGGGGCTTATTTCCGGGCGACGGTGCCGCCGCCCATACAATGCGGCGGACCGCGCCGCCCCGGCGCCCGGAGCTGCCGCCGCCGATGTCCGCCCCCGCCGCCCCGCTCCGCCACGAACCGCGTCCCGGGCGGAGCCATCTCGACCGCCTCGAGGCCGAGAGCCTGCACGTCCTGCGCGAGGTCGCGGCCGAGTTCCGCAATCCGGTGCTGCTGTACTCGGTGGGCAAGGACAGTTCGGTGCTGCTGCACCTGCTGCTCAAGGCGTTCTACCCGGCCAAGCCGCCGATCCCGCTGCTGCACGTCGACACCGGCTGGAAGTTCCGCGAGATGATCGCCTTCCGCGACCGCCGCGCCGCCGAGACCGGCGTGACCCTGCACGTGCACACCAACCCGGAAGGCTTGGCGCAGGGCATCAACCCGATCGACCACGGCGCCGCGGTGCATACCGACGTGATGAAGACCCAGGCGCTGAAGCAGGCGCTGGACCGGTTCGGCTTCGACGCCGCGATCGGCGGCGCCCGCCGCGACGAGGAGAAGTCGCGTGCCAAGGAACGGATCTTCTCCTTCCGCAACGAGCGGCATCGCTGGGACCCGAAGAACCAGCGCCCCGAGCTGTGGAACCTGTACAACGCCCGCATCCGCAAGGGCGAGAGCGTGCGCGTGTTCCCGCTGTCGAACTGGACCGAGCTCGACGTGTGGCTCTACATCTACCGCGAGCGCATCCCGGTGCCCCCGCTGTACTTCGCCGCGCCGCGGCCGGTGGTGGAGCGCGACGGCGCGCTGATCATGGTCGACGACGACCGCCTGCCGCTGCGTCCCGGCGAGATCCCGGCGCTCAAGTCGGTGCGTTTCCGCACGCTCGGCTGCTATCCGCTGACCGGGGCGGTCGAGTCGCAGGCGGACACGCTGGAGAAGATCATCGCCGAGATGCTGGTGGCCACCACCTCCGAACGCCAGGGCCGGGTGATCGACCACGACCCGTCGGCGTCGATGGAGAAGAAGAAGCAGGAGGGCTACTTCTGATGGGCCGCCCGCCGGACATCGACGTCGCCGCCTACCTGCGCCGGCACGAAAGCCGCGACCTGCTGCGCTTCATCGCCTGCGGCAGCGTGGACGACGGCAAGAGCACGCTGATCGGCCGCCTGCTGTACGAGACCCGCGCGCTGTTCGAAGACCAACTCGCCGCGCTGGAGGCCGACAGCCGCCGCCACGGCACCCAGGACGGGGAGATCGACTACGCGCTGCTGCTGGACGGCCTTTCGGCCGAGCGCGAGCAGGGCATCACCATCGACGTCGCCTACCGCTACTTCGGCACCGAGCGGCGCCGCTTCGTCGTCGCCGACTGCCCGGGCCACGAGCAGTACACCCGCAACATGGCCACGGGGGCGTCCAACGCCGACTTGGCCGTGGTGCTGGTCGACGCGCGCAAGGGCCTGCTGCCGCAGACCCGCCGGCACAGCTACATCGTCTCGCTGCTCGGCATCCGCCACGTGCTGCTGGCGGTGAACAAGATGGACCTGGTCGGCTACGACCGCGCGGCGTTCGAGGCGATCGCCGAGGGCTACCGCGCGCTCGCCGCGCAGCTGGGCGTTCCCCAGGTGCAGGCGGTGCCGCTGTCGGCGCTGCGCGGCGACAACCTGCTGCGGCGCTCGCCGGCGATGCCGTGGTACCGGGGGCCGAGCGTGCTCGAGCATCTGGAGACGGTCGGGATCGCGCGCGCGGACCGCGACCTCGGCTTCCGCATGCCGGTGCAATGGGTGAACCGGCCGAACCAGGACTTCCGCGGTTTCGCCGGCACCGTCGCCGCCGGCGAGGTGCGCCCGGGCGACGAAATCGTGGCGCTGCCGTCCGGGCGGCGTTCGCGCGTCGCGCGCGTCGTCACCGCCGACGGCGACCTCGCCGTGGCCGGCGAGGGCCAAGCGATCACCCTCACCCTGGCCGACGAGCTCGACATCAGCCGCGGCGACGTGATCGCCGACGCCAGGCGCCCGCCGCAGGTCGCCGACCAGTTCGCCGCGCACCTGCTGTGGATGGGCGAGCAGGCCCTGCTGCCCGGCCGGCCCTACTGGCTGAAGATCGGCACGCGCACGGTCGGCGCCAGCGTCACCGAGATCAAGCACAAGATCGACGTGAACACGCAGGAGCCGCTGCCGGCCAAGCGCCTGGCGTTGAACGAGGTCGGCTACTGCAACCTCTACCTCGACCAGCCGGTGCCGTTCGAGGCCTATGCCGACGACCGCACGCTCGGCGGCTTCATCCTGATCGACCGCCAGAGCAACGCCACCGTCGCCGCGGGCACGCTCGACTTCGCCCTGCGCCGCGCCGGCAACATCCATTGGCAGCACCTGGACGTGGACAAGGCGGCGCGCGCGCGGATCAAGGGCCAGCAGCCGCGCTGCCTGTGGTTCACCGGCCTGTCGGGCTCGGGCAAGTCGACCATCGCCAACCTGGTGGAGAAGCGCCTGCACGCGATGGGTTACCACACCTTCATCCTCGACGGCGACAACGTCCGCCACGGCCTCAACAAGGACCTGGGCTTCACCGCCGAGGACCGGGTCGAGAACATCCGCCGCGTCGCCGAGGTCGCCAGGCTGATGACCGACGCCGGGCTGATCGTGCTGGTCAGCTTCATCTCGCCGTTCCGCGCCGAACGGCGCATGGCGCGCGAGCTGTTCGCGGACGGCGAGTTCCTCGAGGTGTTCGTCGACACGCCGCTGGAAGTCGCCGAACGGCGCGACGTCAAGGGCCTGTACGCCAAGGCGCGCGCCGGCCAGCTGCGCAACTTCACCGGCATCGATTCGCCCTACGAGGCGCCGGAAGCGCCCGAGCTGCGCCTGGACACGGTCGCCGAATCGGCCGAGGCGCTGGCGCAGAAGGTGATCGACCACCTGCTGGACTGAAGGCGCTTGCGGCGCCGCGCCGGGGCCGCCTTCGCGCGGATCCGGTGGTCCGGGCGCAGCGACGGGGCGCGCCCGTCCTGCTCTCCACGGCACCGGGCGACGTGGTCCTGCCGTGCGCGGCGGTGCGGCTTTCCGCGAGCGGCAGATCCCGCGGCGCAGGCCCGCAGGGCGGCCTTGCCTGCCTCCGGCGAACGAGCCCCGCGCCGCGCTCGCGGCGGCGTCCGGACTGACGGCCGATGCCGTGCGGCGGACCGGGGCGCCCTGCACACCGATCCGCAAACGAAGAACCCCGGCCGAAGCCGGGGTCCGCGAAGCCTTGCCGTCAAACCGCCGGCTTGGCGGTCTTCTTGCGGATCAGTTCGTACACGAACAGCAGCGCGATCGCGCACAGGATCGAGATCACGAAGCCGATGAAGCCGCCGCCGGCGTAGACCAGGCTGCCGAGCCAGGCGCCGGCGATGCCGAGCAGGATGGTCAGGATCCAGCCCATCGGGTCCGCGCCGGGCTTGAAGAAGCGTGCCAGTACGCCGATGACCGCGCCGATGATGATCGTGTAGACGATGCTGCCCATAGCTCCTCCGTAAGACGGGATGGTGGGTGACGCGAGCGCATCCTACCCCGTCCTGCCGGCGGCGAGGCAAGGCCGGCCGCCGGCGCGGGCACGCGGCGCGCGGCGCCGGCGTCCGGCACCCGGCGCGGCCTGCCGCTGCTCGCTCGTCGCGCGAAGGCCGGGCCGCGGCGCTTCGGCCCCGCCCGGAGCCGACGCGCGCCGCCGCGAAGGCGCGACGCTCCGGGCGGCGAGTCGAACGAGCCGGGTGCGGCCTCGCCGCTGGAACCCGGGGCCAGCGGCGCGCTCCGCCCGCTGCGCGGCGAACGCGCGCCCGCTCAGCAGCAGCCGTGCGCGCCGTGGCGCTCGCCGCTGTCCGGCGCCACCGCCGCGCCGCGGGTCTCGCCGCGCCGGCTGGCATGGTGGTGCTCGGCGACCACCCGCGCGACGCAGGCGGTGACCCGCTTGCCCATCGGGATGTGCAGGAACTCGTTCGGCCCATGGGCGTTCGAATGCGGGCCGAGCACGCCGGTGATCATGAACTGCGCGCCGGGGAACTTCTCGCCGAGCATGCCCATGAACGGAATCGAGCCGCCTTCGCCCATGTACATCGCCGGGCGGCCGAAGGACTCGCGGCTGGCGGCGTCGATCGCCCGGGTCAGCCAGGGCGACTGCGCCGGCGCGTTCCAGCCGGTCGAGGCCTTCTCCAGGTCCAGCGTCACGTGCGCGCCGTTCGGCGGGTCGCGCAACAGGGCTTCCTTCAGCAGCTCGCCGGCGCGCTTGCCGTCGAGCGTCGGCGGCAAGCGCAGCGACAGCTTCACCGAGGTGTGGGGCCGCAGTACGTTGCCGGCGGAGGCCAGCGGCGGCAGGCCGTCGGCGCCGGTCACCGACAGCGCCGGGCGCCAGGTGCGGTTGAGCACCAGCTCGGCCAGGTCCTCCGCGGCCGCATCGTTGAACATCGGCCGCATGCCCGGCAGCAGCGGGAACTTGTCGTAGACCGCCGTGCCCAGCACCTGCGCCGCCTGGCGCGCCTGCTCCAGGCGTTCGGCCGGCACGTCCACGTGCAGGCCGTCGAGCAGGATGCGGCCGGTGTTCTCGTCCTCGATCCGCGACAGCAACTGCCGCAGCAGGCGGAAGCTGGACGGCACGATGCCCGAGGCGTCGCCCGAATGCACGCCCTCGCTCAGCACCTTCACCGTGAGATTGCCGCCGGCCAGGCCGCGCAGCGACGTGGTGCACCACAGCTGCTCGTAGTTGCCGCAGCCCGAATCCAGGCACACCACCAGCGAAGGCTTGCCGATCCGCCCGGCCAGGTGGTCGACGTAGGCGGGCAGGTCGTAGCTGCCGGACTCCTCGCAGGCCTCGATCAGGACCACGCAGCGCGCGTGCGGCAGCTTCTGCTCCTGCAGCGCCAGGATCGCGGCGAGCGAGCCGAAGATCGCGTAGCCGTCGTCGGCGCCGCCGCGGCCGAACAGCTTGTCGCCCTTGAGCACCGGCGTCCACGGGCCGAGGCCCTCGTCCCAGCCGGTCATCTCCGGCTGCTTGTCGAGGTGGCCGTACAGCAGCACGCAATCCTCGTCGCTGCCGCCGTTCGCCGCCGGGATCTCGATGAAGATCAGCGGCGTGCGGCCCTCCAGGCGCACCACCTCGACCTGCATGCCCGGGATCGGCTGCTGGCGCGCCCACGCCTCCATCAGCCGCACCGCATCGTCCATGTAGCCGTGCGCCACCCAGTCGGCGTCGAACATCGGCGACTTGTTCGGGATGCGGATGTATTCGACGAGCTGCGGGACGATGTCGTCGTCCCACTTCTCGCCGACGTAGCGATCGATCTTCTGGGCATCCATGGGCAGGGCCTCGGAACGGAACGGGGGAAGGCGCCAGTTTACGCCTGCGCCCGCGGATAGGACTTTTCCTACCTTGCGCTGCGGCGCGGGCCGGGGCCTCGGCGGCGTTCGCGGCGATGGGCCGCGCCGGCGCGATGGGCAGACTTTTCTCCGCCGGCGCCGCCGCCGCGAAGCCGCGGAACGCCGGCCGGAACGGAATCCCACTCACGGAGTTCAAGCCATGAAGACTGCTCTCGCTCTCGCCGCCAAGTCCGTGTTGCTGTCGCTGCTGCTGGCCGGGTCCGCCGCCGCGGCGGAAAAGGTCAACATCAACACCGCGGACGCGGCCACCATCGATCGCGTGCTGCTCAACGTCGGGCCGTCCAAGGCCGAGGCCATCGTCGCCTACCGCAAGGCCAACGGCCCGTTCAAGAGCCCCGAACAGCTGGCCCTGGTCAAGGGCATCGGGCTGAGGACGGTGGAGAAGAACCGCGACCGGATCGTGGTCGGCGGCGCCGCGCCGGCGGCCAAGCCTGCGGCGCGCCCCACCGCAGCCACCGCCACCGCCAAGCGCTGAGGCGTGATGCCGGCGCCCACGGATGCGGCGCCGACGAAGGTCGGGCAGGACGCCCGATGGGACACGGGGGGTCCCGGACAGGGAGGTCGAGCCGCCCGCATCGCGGAAGGACCCGCGGTGCGGCGGCGCTTTTGCGAACGCCCGCGTGCCGGGCGGACGGCGCGGTGAAGAACGCGAAGCCGAACCCGGCTGGAATCCGCGGCACGACGCATCGCGGCGGCCGGCCGAGGTCCGCTCCGTGCGTTCGCGTCCGCCGTGTACGGGCGAGGGCCCCCACCGTCGCTTCCTGAGCTTTTCGCCGGACGACCAGGCAGCCGAGCCGGTTCGCGCCGGTGGTGTCCGGCGCCGGGCGCGCGCCGACGCGGGCGCGCGCGAGCGGACGATGGCGCTCCGCTGCCGGGCGCGCGTTGCGGCACCGCTAGACTGGTCGCCTGCGACACAGGAGCGATGCGATGCCGTCCGATGCCCGCCCGCGCGCGTGGGTGATCCCCGCCAACGAATATCGCCGCGAGCGCTGGCGCAACCGGCTCGGCTGGACGCGGGAGATCCACGCCGGCACGCTGGCGTCCGCCGCCGCCCCGGTGCCGGCCGCGCAGGGCGCGTCCGCCGCTGCCGCGGACCCCGCTCCGGATGCCGCGCCGCCGCCGTGGGACTGGCGCCTGTCGATCGCCGAGATCGAGCGCGATGCGGCGTTCTCGTGCTTTCCCGGGGTCGACCGCGAACTGGTGCTGCTCTCCGGCAACGGCCTGCGCCTGCGCTTCGCCGACGGCGAAGTGCGCGAACTGCATCCGCCGCACCAGCGCGCGCGCTTCGCCGGCGAGCGCGCCGTGACCGGCGAACTGCTCGACGGCCCCACCCACGACTTCAACCTGATGTGGCGGCGCGACCGCGTGCGCGCCACGCTCTGGCACCGGCCCCTGGTCGGGCCGATGGTGATCTTCGTCGAGCCGGGCACCCGCTGGGCCGCGCACCTGCTCGCCGGACAGGCGCGTTTCGACGACGCCTCCGGCTTGCCGGCGTTGGCCGCCGGCGACACCGCGATCCTGTGTGCCGGCGAGGAACGCCTGCGGCACCTGCTCGACGGCGGCGGCGAACTGCTGCTGGTCCGGATCGAGCCGCGGGCATGATCCGATGCGGCGAGGCGGCGGGCGGGATACAGGCGCACCGCCGCGCGCCGCGGTGACCGGCGAACCCGGGCCGCTCCCCCGCATCACCCGCCCGCGAGCCGGGTGACCGCCCGGGTGCCCTCGACGCGCCCGGGGCCGCGCCGCAGCTTGCGCCCGTTGCGAGGCGGTCAGTACACGTCGCGGCGGTAGCGTCCGTCGGCCGCCATCGCCTCCAGCGTGTCGCGGCCCGCGACTTCGGCGAGCACCGCGTCCACCGCCGGCGCCATGCCCTGCAGGCTGCCGCAGACGTACACCGCCGCGCCCTGCGCCAGCCATTCGTGCAGGCGTTCGCGGCGCGCGCCGAGACAGTGCTGCACGTAGGCGGTGCCGGCGCCCGGCCCGGGCACGCGGGAGAACGCCAGGTCCAGGTGCTGCAAGCGGCCGTCGCGCTGCCAGGCTTCGATCTCGTCGCGGTAGTGGAAGTCGCTCGCGGCGCAGCGTTCGCCGAACAGCAGCCAATTGCGATGGTGGCCGGCGGCGATGCGCGCCTTCAGCAACGCGCGCAGCCCGGCGATGCCGGTGCCGTTGCCGATCAGAATCAGCGGGCGGTCGTCCTGCGGCGGATGGAAGCCGGGATTGCGGCGCACGCGCAGGTCCAGCCAGTCGCCGAGCCCGGCGTGCGCGGTCAGCCAGCCGCTGCCGACACCCAGCCGGCCGTCGCCGTCGCGATGCTGCCGCACCAGCAGATGCAGCGCGCCGTCGGCCGGCAACGAGGCGATCGAGTATTCGCGATGCGGCAGCGGTTGCAGCGCCTCGGCCACGGCCTGCGCGGCGCGGCCGTGCACGGACTCCGGCGCCGGCAGGCGCGAGCGCGCCAGCAGCGCCGCCAGCGGCAGGCGCTCCTGGCCATGGCGCACCTCGGCGTCGCCGTCGAGGCCGGCGGCGGCCAGCCAGCGCGCGATCTCGCCGCGGCCGTGGCGCGGCCCCACCTCGGCGATGTCGCCGGCCTGCCAGGCCAGGTCGGCGGGGTCTTCCGGCTCCAGCGCCAGATGGAACACCGGCGCACCGACGCTGCCGGGGTTGAGCCAGGTCCGCGCACGCAGGCGCCAGGCGCCGTAGGCGGGCGGACTCCAGTCCGGCAGGTCGGCCCGGCCGGCGAGCTGGCCGAGGTGGTGCTGCCAGTGGCGCAGCGCGCCGGCATCGCCCGCGTCCACGTCGACGCGGTCGAACAGCGGCCGCGCGCCTCCGTGCTGCAGCCAGCGATCGAGGCGGCGGCCGAAGCCGCAGAACTGGGCGTAGTTGCGGTCGCCGAGGGCGAGCACGCCGTATTCGAGCCGGTCCAGCGCCAGCTCGCGGCCGAGCAGCGCGCGGGTGAAGCCCAGCGCATGGTCGGGCGGATCGCCCTCGCCGGTGGTGCTGACGACGAACAGCGCGCGCCGGTGCGCGCGCAGCGTCTCCGCATCAACGCCGTGCAGCGGCGCCAGCCGCACCGCAAGCCCGGCCTGGCGCAGGGCCGCGGCGCTGCGCTCGGCGAGTTGCCGGGCGAAACCGGTCTGGCTGGCCCAGGCCAGCAGCACCGCATCGGCGCCGGCGGGCGCGTCGGCCACGGCCGCGGCGCTTTCCTCGGCGCGTCGCCGCAGGGTCGCCGCGCACAGGCCGAAATAACCGAGCAGCGCCGCGGCGGCGGCCAGCCAGCGCAGGTCGCGCGGCGCGGCCTGCCACCAATCGCCGTGCCCATGCGCGAACGCGAACGCGAGCGAGGCCAGCGCCAGCAGCGCCAGGGCGTTGCCGAGGCGGGCACGGTCGAACGCGGGGCGCGGCAGCGCGCTCATGCCAGCAACGTCGCGAAGGCCGGCGTGATCCGCTCGGCGTGGCCGTGCGCCGCATCGGCGACGAAACGCGCCGCCAGCCCGTGTGCGCAGGCCAGCGCATGGCCGGCGTCGGTGCCGAGCACGGTCAGCGCGGTGGCCCAGGCGTCGGCCTGCATCGCCTCGGCGGCGGCGACCGTGACCGCGACCGGCGCGTCGTGCACCGGCGCGCCGCTGCGCGGATCGACGGTGTGGCTGTAGCGGCGGCCGTCGCGCTCGTAGCGGTGCCAGCGCTCGCCGGAGGTGGCCACCGCCAGGCCGTCGAGCGCGAGCACGCGCGGCTCGGCGGCGGCGTCCTCGTCGCCCTGCCAGGCCTCGACCAGCACGCGCCAGGGCTCGCCGCCCGGCTTGCGGCCGTAGCCGTACAGCTCGCCGCCGACTTCGACCAGCGCGCCGGCGATGCCGCGGCCGCGCAACAGCGCGGCCACGGCGTCGACCGCATAACCCTTGGCGATCGCGCACAGGTCCAGCGCCACGCCGCCGGGTTGCAGTGCCCGCCGCGCGGCGGGGTCGAGCGCGACCTCGCGCCAGCCCCGCCGTGCGCGCAGGCCCGCGAGCGCGGCTGCGTCCGGCACCGACGCGACCGGTCCCGCCGGACCGAAGCCCCAGGCCTCGACCAGCGCGCCGAGGCTCGGGTCGAACGCGCCGCCGCTGGCCTCGGCGACCGCGAGGGCGGCCTGCAGCACGCGGACGAAGTCGTCCGACAGCGCGTGCCAGCTGCCGGCGGCGGCGCGGTTGTAGCGGCTCAGTTCCGAATCCGGCTCCCAGTTGCTCATCTGCGCGACCAGGCCGTCCAGCCGCGCCTGGATCGCCGCATGCAGCGCATGCAGGTCGGCGCGCGCCGGCGCGGCCAGCTTGACCGACCAGGTCGTGCCCATGGTCGCGCCGCCCAGCGTGGCCAGGGCAAGGTCGTCGGGGCGTGGCAGCGGCGATGCGTGGGACACGATGGCTTCGTGGGTCGGGGCGAAACGCGTTGCAGGCGCGGCGGCGAGCTTCTCTCGTCGAACGCCGGGAAGGACCGGAGCGGGGCGACGCGACCGCATGGGCCGTCATCGCGTGGCGCCTTCCCGGCTGCGGTGCGCGCGGCGGCGGCGCCGCCCGCGCCCGGCCCGTCCGGCGCTCGCCGGACAGGCGCACGACGGCCTCACTGCGGCAGCACTTCCAGCGTCGCCACGTAGCCGAGCCGGCGCTTGCCGGCCTGCGGCAGCGTCGCCTTGGCGTCCTCCACCGTCGCTTCCAGCCAGTACATGCCGGGCTCCGGCCAGGTCACCGCGAAGCCGCCGTCGGCGTCGGTGACGAGCTTGATCTCGTCCTGGGCGTCGCGGTAGCGCGTGCCGCCGCGCACCACCTCGATTTCGACGCCGGCCGCCGGCTTGCCGTCCACCTGCAGGCGGAAGCGCGCTTGTTCGCCGGCGAACAGGTCGTTCGGATGCGTCACCGGCACCAGCTCCAGCCCCTTGCCGCTGGGCGCGAGCGCGGTCTGGTTCGGCGAGCCGTTGGTGACGAAGGTTTCCACGCGGCTGATCGACTGCGTCACCTGCAGCCCCTGCGCGTTCTTCGGCACCTCCGCGGCGAGGCGCTCGGCGCTGCCGCGCCAGCGCTTGGGCTGGCCGTTCTCCTGCCATTGCGCCAGCGCCGAATCGTTGACCACGCCGATGCGGTAGGTGCCCGGCTGGGCGAGTCGCAGGTCGAACACGCTGCGGTACTTGCCGGTGGCGAGGTTCTGCGGCGCCACGCGCGAGCCGTCCGGCGCGGTGACGACGAGGTTGTCCAGGCGCAGCGGCACGTGGTTGAAGTAGAACAGATCGTTGGACACCGCCGCGTCGACGGTGATCCACGGGTCGTTGCCGGCGAGCACGGTCTGCGACGGCTGCAGCCAGGCCTTGTGCGCCTGCGCGGCGAAGGGCAGGGCCAGCGCCAGAGCCAGCGCGGCGGCGGTGATGGAACGCTTCATGACGGTGCTCCCGTTGGTGCGACAAGGATCTGCGACGCTCCCTGCGGGCCCGGCGGGCCGAAGGGAGGAAAACCTCTGTTACGGCTTGCTCGCCAGCGTGACCAGGCCGAGCTCGCTGTCGCCCTGCGCGCGCCCGGCGCTGGCGCCGCGCCACTTGAAGGGAATCTTCAGCAGCTCGCGCCCGCCCACCTCGCGCACCGCTTCCACCACCAGGGTGTAGTCGCCCGCGGGCAGCTTGGCCAGCTCCGGATTGCGTTCGTCGAACTTCAGCGTGTGCTTGCCGACCGGCCGGGTCGGGCCGGTCACGCCGTCCACCGGCACCTGCAGCGTCCGGCCGCTGCGCCGCCACCACTGGCGCAGGTCCGGCAGCCACTTGGTGCCGGCGCCCTCGTCGGTGGCCTTCTGCTGGTACCACACCGCCAGGTTGGCCAGCGCCTTCTGGTCCGCGCCCTCGACCCAGATCGCCACGTACGGGCGGTGGTATTCGGCGACGTCGAGCCGCGGGATCTGCACGTCGAGCTGGATCTCGGCCGAGTACGCCGGCAGCGCCAGTAGTCCGCTCAGCGCGATGGTCAGTTGCACACGCATGGCATCTCCGGGAAGTGCATGGATCAATGGATGAAGATCAGCGCCAGCAGCAGCGGCAGCAACAGGCCGAGACCGACGACCGGCCAGGTCGCGCGCCGCTGGCGCGCGTGCATCTGCAGCAGGCACAGCCCGGTGACGCAGAACACCAGGCAGGCCAGCGCGAAGACGTCGATGAACCAGCGCCAGGCCGCGCCGGTGTTGCGGCCCTTGTGCAGGTCGTTGAGGTAGGCGATCCAGCCGCGGTCGGTGCGCTCGTATTCGACCTCGCCGGTGGCGCGGTCGATGCTGAGCCAGGCGTCGCCGCCGGGGCGCGGCAGCGCCAGGTAGACCTCCTCGGCCGACCATTCCGCCGGTTGCGCGCCGATCGCCACCGGCAACACGCCGTTGAGCCAGTCGGCGACCGCGCGCGGCAGCGGCGCGCTGCCTTCCTCGCGCGCGCCCAGCGCCTTCAGCAGCGAGGGCGGCATCGGCACGGTGCGGTTGAGCGTGGTCGGCTCGGCCTCGATCTTCGCCGCATGGTTCAGGGTGATCCCGGTCGCGGCGAACAGCAGCATCGCCACCAGGCACACCGCCGAGCTGATCCAGTGCCACTGGTGCAGCGTGCGCAGCCAGAAGCCGCGGCGCTGCTGGCGGGCGAGCAGGTCGGCGGTGGCGCTCGGTCGCTCCATCGGTCAGGTTTCCACCCAGCGCCGCAGCAGGTTGTGGTACACGCCGGTCAGCCGTACCAGCGCCGGATGCTCGGGCAGGTCCCGGGTCAGGTGCCGGATCGCCAGGTCGAGGTCGAGCAGCAGGCGCCGCTGCGCGTCCTCGCGCACCAGGCTCTGGATCCAGAAGAACGAGGCCACCCGGGCGCCGCGCGTCACCGGCGTGACCCGGTGCACGCTGGTGCCCGGGTACAGCACCATGTCGCCGGCCGGCAGCTTGATCCGGTGTTCGCCGAAGGTGTCCTCGATCACCAGCTCGCCGCCATCGTACTCGTCCGGCTCGCTGAGGAACAGCGTGGCCGACAGGTCGGTGCGCACCGGCTGCGGCGGCAGCACGTCGCGGTCGTAGCGCACCGCGTTGTCGATGTGGAAGCCGAACGACTGCCCGCCGTCGTAGCGGTTGAACAGCGGCGGGAAGATCCGCCGCGGCAGCGCGGCGGCGAAGAACTCGCCATGGCGGCCGAGCGCATCGAGGATCAGGTCGCCGATCTCGCGGGCCACCGGATCGTCCGCCGGCAACTGCGCGTTGTCCTTGGCCTGGGCCGACTGGTAGCCGGCGGTGCCGCGGCCGTCCGCCCACTGCGCCGCGTCGAGGCGGAGGCGGCAGTGGGCCACCTGGTCCTGGGTCAGCACGTTGTGGACATGCAGCAGCATCGGCACTTCCGCTGGAGGCCCGCCAGGGCCGGTGGGCGCCGCGGCGGGAGACCGCCGCGGCGCGGCTTCAGAACTTGAACTCGGCGGTCATCGTCGCCGAACGCCCGGGCGCCATCACCGCGAAGTGGGAGGCGTAGGCGCGATCGTAATAAATCTCGTCGGTCAGGTTCTGCAGGTTCAGGCGCAGGCTGAACCTGTCGCTGAACGCGTAGCTGGCCATCGCGTCGAAGCGCCAGTAGTCCGGCACGTAGCGCAGGTTGGCGACGTCGCCGTAGACCTTGTCGACGTAGAAGGCGCCGCCGCCGACGCTCAGCTTCGGCGTGACCGCGTAGCTGCTCCACAGGCTGAAGCTGTTCTTCGGCGTGTTCGGGAAGCGCTTGCCGTCGTTGGCGGCGAGCGGGCCGTCGTCGACCACCTCGCTGTCCATGTAGGTGTAGCCCGCGAACACCTGCCACGCCGGCGTGAACCGCCCGCTGACGCCGAGCTCGACGCCGTCGACGCGATTGTCGCCGGCCAGCTCGTACACGCCCGGCGTCACCTGCACGCGCACGTTCTTCTTCTCGGTGCGGAACACCGCGGCGGTCAGCGACAGGCGCTCGTCGAGCAGGTCCCACTTGGTGCCCAGCTCGCGGTTGCGGGTTTCCTCCGGCTCGAGGCTGGCGGCGGTGACCGGGTTGGTCTCGGTGCCCTCGCCGAGCATCGCGCCGGCCGGGGTCGAGGACGTCGCCACCGACACGTACACGCTGCCGAAGCGCACCGGCTTCCAGACCAGGCCGAGCTGGTAGCTGAGGAAGTCGCTGTCGTTCTCGACGCTCACGCCCGCCGCGGTCGACTTCACCGAATAGTCGTCGTAGCGCAGCCCGGCGTTCAGCAGCCAGCGCTCGCCGAAATTGACCGTGTCGAACAGATACGCCGCGCGGGTGTCGCCCTCGGTCACCGTCGGGTTGAGCGCGCGCCGGATCGGGACCGGCGTGAACGTGCCGGTCGCCGCGTTGTAGCTGCCGGACACCCACGGGTCGCGCGGGTCCGGGTCGGCCAGGGTGGTGCAGTTGTAGTGCGAAGGCGCGCCGGGGCCGAGCTGGCGGCAGGCGACCGCGGCCGGGATCGTGCCGATGACGTAGCTGTCGCGATAGGAGCGCTCGTCGCCCAGTTCGATGCCGGCGCTGAAGTCGTGGCGGATCCCGCCGGTCTCGAAGCTGCCGAACAGGTCGCTCTGGTTGCTGAAGGTCTTGGTGTTGCCGGCGCGGCTGTTCGAGCGGCGCCAGACCAGGCCGTTGACCACGTTGCCCTGGCTGTCGTCGGGCTGGCTGAGGATGTAGTCCTGCCGCGTGCGGCCGTAGCGGGTGACGTTGCGGAACGACAGGCCGTTGCCGAACGCGTGCTCGATCGTCGCGGTGCCGATGTCGGCCTGGGTCTTGCGGAAGTCGCGGGCGAGCAGGCCGTAGAAATTGTCGCGGTCGCCGCCGTACACCGGGTGGAACTCGGCCACGTCGGCGGGGCGGTTGGCGTTGCTGTACTGGTACGGGATGCCCGCGTCCGGCGTTTCGCTGGTCTTGAGGTGGTAGTAGCTCAGCGTGGCCTTGGTCGTGCCGTTCATGCCGAAGCTGATCGACGGCGCGAAGCCGAAGCGGTTGCCGCCGACCTCGTCGCGGCCGGGCACGTCGGCGTCGTGGCTCATCACGTTGACGCGCAACGCGGTGTCGTCCGACAGCGCGACGTTGGCGTCGACCGTGCCGCGCAGGTAGTGGTCGGTGCCGATGCCGGCGGTGCCGGCGAAGAAGGTGCTGGCCTGCGGCAGCTTGCTGGCGAGGTTGATCGCGCCACCGGCCGCGCCGCGGCCGCCGATCGCCGAGGTCGGCCCCTTGATCACCTCGACCCGCTCGACCGCGAAGGACTCGCGCGACTGCGCGCCCGGGTCGCGCACGCCGTCGACGTAGATGCTGTTCTGCGAATCGAAGCCGCGGATGAAGGGGCGGTCGCCCTGCGGGTTGCCGCCTTCGCCGGCGCCGAAGGTGATGCCGGGCACCGTGCGCAGCGCTTCCACCAGCGTGGTCGAACCGGTCTCGCGCAGCACCTGCGCCGGGATCACGGTGATCGAGCGCGGCGTGTCGAGCAGCGGCGCGGTGATCTTGGGCGAGCTCGCCCGGTCCACCTTGTGGCCGTGGACTTCGATCTTGTCCAGATCGGTGGCCTGCATCGGCTCGCCGGCCGGTTCGGCCCAGGCGGTCGTGCCGAGGGCGAGGCTGAGGGCGCCGGCGAGCGGCGCGACGACGAACGTCCTGTTGGACATGCAATCTCCGCAACGAAAGAGGGGCGGCCCGAGCGGCCGGACGCGGCATGTTAAATGAGATCAATTCGCATTTTCAACGAAGATGCGGGCGCAGATGCCTGCAGGAAGGCGTCGGCGCCGTTTTCCGGCGCGCAGCAGGACGCCGCAGCCGGAGGGCGACGCGTCCCGCGGCCACGCGCGGCCGCACGCCCGCCGCGGCTCCTTGCCGCATCGGTGCTTCGGGGGCAGGCGGCGCGGCCGGCGCCACGCCGCGACCGGCGCAGCTCAGCCGGCGGCGCGCAATTCCGCGTCCAGCCGCGCCAGCCGTTCCGGCGTGCCGACGTCGGTCCAGCGGCCGCGGTGGTGCTCGCCGGCGATGCGGCCGCGCGCCATCGCCGCGCGCAGCAGCGGCGCCAGCTTGAAGCGCGGCGGCTCGGCCTCGGCGCCCGGCGCAGCGCCGATGGCTTCGCGCCAGCCGGCGAACAGCGACGCGCGGTACAGGCCGATGCCGGCGAAGGTCAGGCGCGCGCCGCCCTCGGCCCGAACGCGGGCGTCCGCATCGAGCGCGAAATCGCCGAGCGGGTGCTGCGGCGGGTTGTCGACCAGGACCAGGTGCGCGTCGCCGTCGATCCGCGAGGGCAGGCGGGCGAAGTCGTAGTCCGTCCAGATGTCGCCGTTGACCGCGAGGAACGGCGCGTCGTCGCCTTCGCGCAGCAGAGGCAGCGCATGCAGCATGCCGCCGCCGGTCTCCAGCGGCGTCGGCCCCTCGTACGCGTAATGCAGGCGCAGGCCCCAGCGCGCGCCGTCGCCGAGCGCGCGCGGGAACCGTTCGGCCAGCCAGCTGGTGTTGATCACCACCTCGCGCACGCCGAGCGCGGCCAGCTTCTCCAGGTGCCAGACGATCAGCGGCTTGCCGCCGGCTTCGAGCAGCGGCTTGGGCGTGCGTTCGGTGAGCGGGCGCATGCGTTCGCCCAGGCCGGCGGCGAAGATCAGCGCCCTCATGCGGCCCGCCGCTCCAGCGCCGGGCGGATGCGCGCATCGAGCAGCTCGCGCAGCGGCGCCAGGTCCGGATGGCGCGGCAGCACCTCGCCGAGATAGGCGACGAAGCGCGGCAGGTCGGCGATGTACCTCGACTTGCCGTCGCGGTAGTGCAGGCGGCAGAAGATGCCGAGGATCTTGAGGTGCCGTTGCACGCCGAGCCAGTCGGCGTCGCGCAGGAAGCGCGGCCACGGCGGCACCGGCAGGCCGGCGGCGCGCGCGCGCGCGTGGTAGCGCGCCAGCCAGCCGTCGACGCGCTCCAGCGGCCAGCTCAGG
This sequence comes from Vulcaniibacterium tengchongense, assembly GCF_003814555.1. Classification (GTDB taxonomy): domain Bacteria; phylum Pseudomonadota; class Gammaproteobacteria; order Xanthomonadales; family Xanthomonadaceae; genus Vulcaniibacterium; species Vulcaniibacterium tengchongense. The sequence goes on along the minus strand of NZ_RKQN01000003.1, from coordinate 466,611 downwards.
AATGCGTCCTTGAACAGGCTGACCGGGTCGTAGGCGATCGGGCCGAGCACGCAGTCCTGGAAGTCCAGCACGGCCGGGCCGCCGGGCACCGGCATCAGGTTGCGCGGCATGAAGTCGCGGTGGGTCAGCACGCGCGGTTGCGCCAGGGCGTTGTCCATCAACCGGCGCTGGACCAGCTCGATCCGCTCCAGGTCGGCGCAATCGAGCTGCAGGCCGAGATGGCGGCGCAGGAACCACTCCTCGAACAGGCCGGCATCGCGCTGCAGCAGGGCTTCGCCGAACTCGCCCAGGCCCGGCGGCGGCGCGATCGCCTGCAGGCGGACCAGTTGTTCGATCGCGGCGTCGAAATGGGCGTCGGCGTTGCCGGCCTGGAGCACCTGCGCCAGCGTCGGCCCGCCCAGGTCCTCCAGCAACAGGAAGCCGGCCTCGGCGTCCTCGACCAGCACCTGCGGCACGCGCACGCCGCCGCGTTGCAGCAGCGCGCGCATGCGCAGCCACGGGCGGACGTCCTCCAGGCCCGGCGGCGAGTCCATCACGATCACGCTGGCCGCCGGCACGCCGCCGGCGGGGCGTCCGCGCCAGTAGCTGCGGAAGCCGGCGTCGACCGAGGCGCGCTGCAGCTGCAGGCCGGCGTCGCCGGTCGCGGCGCGCGCCCAGGCCAGGCGCGCGGCGTCGCGGTCGGGAGAGCTGGGATCGGGATTCATGCGTGCTCCGTGCGGCGATGCGGCCGCAGGGGCACAGCGTAGCGGGCGAGTGGCCCTCGCCCAACCCCTCTGGCGATGGCCGCCGCGCTAAGCCGCCACCGCCTCGCCTTCCAGCGACGCCAGCCAGGCGTCGTCGGAGCCTTCGTCGATGCCCTCGAACAGGACCGTCGACAGGTAGCGCTCGCCGGTGTCGGGCAGCATCGCCAGGAGCACCGAGCCCTCCGGCGCCCGTTCGGCGACCTTCAGCGCGGCGGCGACGGTGGCTCCGGCGGAAATGCCGACGAAGAGGCCTTCCTCCGCCGCCAGCCGGCGCGCGGTGTCGCGGGCGAGCAGGTCGTCCACCGGCAGCACCTCGTCGGCGATGGTGCGGCTGAGCACGGCCGGCAGGAAGTCCGGCGTCCAGCCCTGGATCTTGTGCGGCTGCCATTCGCCGCCGGACAGCAGCGCGGCGCCGGCCGGTTCGCTGGCGATCACCTTCAGCTCCGGGCGGGCGAGCTTGAGCACCTCGCCGGCGCCGGTAATGGTGCCACCGGTGCCCCAGCCGCTGACGAAGTAGTCCAGGCGCTTGCCGGCGAAGTCGCGCAGGATCTCCGGGCCCGTGGTGCTGCGGTGGTAGGCCGGGTTGGCCTCGTTCTCGAACTGGCGGGCGAGGAACCAGCCGTGCTTTTCGGCCAGCTCCCTGGCCTTGCGCACCATGCCGGTGCCGCGCTCGGCCGCGGGGGTGAGGATCACCTTGGCGCCGTAGGCGCGCATCAGCTTGCGGCGTTCGACCGAGAAGGTCTCGGTCATCACCGCCACGAACGGATAGCCGCGCGCGGCGGCGACCATCGCCAGGGCGATGCCGGTGTTGCCGGAGGTGGCCTCGACGATGGTCTGGCCGGGCTTGAGCAGTCCCTTGCGCTCGGCGTCGAGCACGATCGCCAGCGCCAGGCGGTCCTTGACCGAGCCGCCCGGGTTGAACGACTCGACCTTGGCGTAGAGCGTCACGTGGCGGGGCGCGATGCGGTGCAGCTTGACCACCGGCGTGCCGCCGATGGTGTCGAGGATGCTGTCGTAGAGGGCCATGGGCGTGCTCCGTGGTGGTGCGTGCGAGGGGACTCGTCAAGTCCTTGAATGCGGGGCTCCGGCGGCTCCGCCGGGGCTGCGGAAGTCGCCGGATCCCCGCCTGCGCGGGAACGACGGCGGAAAGGGCTCATGCGGCCTTCGCCAAGCGGTCCGGTTCGCCGCGCGCCGGTTCGCCGAGCGGCGCCGCGCCGAACCAGTGCAGCGTCCCCGCCAGCGCCGCGACTTCGCCGACGATCAGCAGCGCCGGCGCGCGCACCGCGTGCGCCCGCGCGCGCTCGGCCAGCTGCGCCAGCGTCCCGGCCACGACCCGTTGCTGCGGCCGCGAGCCGTTCTCGACCAGCGCGAACGGCGTCGCCGGATCGCGGCCGTGCTCGATCAAGCGGCGCTGCAGGCCATCGAGCGCGGCCACGCCCATGTACACCGCGAGGGTCTGCCGCTCCTGCGCCAGCGCGCGCCAGTCCAGCGTGTCCAGCGAATCCTTGCAGTGCGCGGTGACCAGGCGCAGCGATTGCGCGTGCTCGCGGTGCGTCAGCGGCACGCCGGCGTAGGCGGCGCAGGCCAGCGCCGCGGTGACGCCGGGGACGACTTCGTAGGCGATGCCGTGCGCGCGCAGGAATTCGAGCTCCTCGCCGCCGCGGCCGAACACGAACGGGTCGCCGCCCTTGAGCCGCACCACGCGCCGGCCGGCGCGGGCGTGCTCGAGCATCAGCGCGTGGATGCGCGCCTGGGTGGCGTGGTGGTCGCCGCCGACGCGCTTGCCGACTTCGACGCGCAGCGCGTCGGCGCGGGCCAGCGCCAGGATTCCCGGGCCCACCAGGCGGTCGTACAGGACCACGTCGGCGCGCTCGAGCGCGCGCAGGCCGCGCAGGGTCAGGAGGCCCGGGTCGCCCGGGCCGGCGCCGACCAGGGTCACGCCGCCCGCCGCGCCGCCGGCCTCCGCGGCTCCGCGTCGCGGCAGCAGCCGCGCCAGCAGGCCCCGCCAACCGCGGCGCGATGCGGCGGCCGCGCACGCGCCGGCGGAACGGGCTCGGCCGGAAACGGGATGCAGCGGGCTGGCCATGGCGTGGATCGGGGCGGGCGGGGGCGGTAGCGTGACCCTATCCCGCGCCGCGGTGCGGCGGAAATGACGCCGGCGCCTGCCGACATGCCGGATCGGCATGAGCTGGACAGGGTCGCGCCGGCGGCGTAGCTTTTCATCATCCTTTCATGCGTATCGAGCGATGAATACGAAGCCGACGTGTCGTCCGCAGGCGTTCCCGGCCGCCCTCCGAACCCCCGCGCCGCCGCTCCGGACCCCGCCGACATGACCCTCACCCAGCTCCGCTACCTGGTCGCGATCGCCGACTCCGGCCTCAACATCACCTTGGCCGCCGAACGCGTGCACGCGACCCAGCCGGGCCTGTCCAAGCAGCTCAAGCAGCTGGAGGACGAGCTCGGCTTCCAGCTCTTCACCCGCAAGGGCCGCAGCCTGGAGGCGATCGCCCCGGCCGGCGAGCGCGTGCTGATGCACGCGCGCCGCATCCTCGAAGAAGCCGCCAACATCCGCGCCTACGCCGCCAACGAGCGTGGGCAGCACAGCGGCAGCCTGGTGCTGGCGACCACCCACACCCAGGCGCGCTTCGTGCTGCCGGAGGTGATCGCCGCGGTGAAGCGCGAGTTTCCGCAGGTCAGCGTGCACCTGCAGGCGGCGGCGGACGGGGAGGTGCTGGAGCAGCTCGCGCGCGGCGCCGCCGACCTCGCGGTGATCAGCACCGCCGGCGGCGAGCCCGAGGGCGGCCTGGCGGTGCCGCTGTACCGCTGGCGGCGCGTGGTGCTGGTGCCCCGGGCGCACCCGCTGGCGGCGCTCGACCGCGCGCCGACCCTGGCCGAGCTGGCCGCGCATCCGCTGGTCAGCTACGAATCGAGCCACAGGCCCGAATCCTCGCTGCGCCGCACCTTCGTCGAGGCCGGGCTGGAACCGCAGCTGGCGATGACCGCGCGCGACGCCGACCTGATCAAGACCTACGTGCGCGCCGGGCTCGGCGTCGGCGTGCTCGCCGAGATGGCGGTGGGCAGCCGCGACGTCGACCTGAAGGCGCTGCCTGCGCCCGATGCGCTGCCGGAGTGCGTGGCCTGGGCGGTGATCCCGCGCGCGCGGGTGCTGCGCGAATACGCGCTGGCGCTGCTGCACGGCGTCGCGCCGCAGCTGGACCGGCGCGACATCCGCCGCGTGCTCGAAGGCAACCTCGAACCGAACTGGCCGGCCGCGCCGAGCTGGCGCGAGCTGAGTCAGCCGATCACGACGTAGCGGCGTCGCAGGGCCACAAAGGCGAGGGCCACCAGCGGCGTCAGCGCGCGAACAGATCCGCGTCCGCCGGCAGCGCGCCTTCCAGCTGCAACAGGTAGCGCTTGGCCGGCAGGCCGCCGCCGAAGCCGGTCAGGTCGCCGTCGCTGCCGATCACGCGATGGCAGGGCAGCACGATCGGCAGCGGGTTGCGCCCGTTCGCGGCGCCGACCGCGCGCACCGCCGAAGGCCGGCCGATGCGCGCGGCCATCTGCGCGTAGCTCAGCGTCCGTCCGAATTCGATCGTCGCCAGCGTGCGCCAGACCTGCAGTTGGAATTCGGTGCCGCGCGGCGCCAGCGGCAGGTCGAAGCGGCGCCGTGCACCGTCGAAGTACTCGTCGAGCTGCCGGCGCGTCTCGCGCAGCAGCGCGCTGTCGCCCTCGCGCCAGTCCGCGCCGATCGGCATGGGATGGCGCGGCTGGTGGAACTCGATCAGGCGCAGGCCGTCCGCGTCGCCGGCGAGCAGCAGCGGGCCGACCGGGCTCGGCATGCGGGTGTAGACGACGGAAGAGGCGTTCGGGGGCATGCGGGTTCTTTTCGGGCTACGGATGTCGCGGGCGCGGGCGGGTACCGCATGGCGGCATGGGGGGGACGGCGGCCGCCGTCCCTCCGGTCGCGCGCTCCCTGGTGCCATCCCGAGTGCAACGAAGGACCCGCTTGGGCTCGCGCAAGTCGACGGGAGCGCAGCCGGGGCATGGGCTTGCGCGACACGCCGTGAATACATCCCTGTAGGCTCTTCGGCGGCATCCATGCCGCCGAAGGTCGCGCAAGCCCATGCCCCGGCTGCGCCAGCGACGTGGTGTGCGAGTGAAAAGCCAAAGCGGGTCCTTCGCTGCGCTTGCGACGACAGGCGGAGCGGGCGGCGGCTTGAGCCTCGTCATCGGGAACGGCTCAGGCCGCGGCCGCGGACGGCGCCGATTTCGCTCGGTCCGCGCTCGCCCGCGTCGGTCCGCGCACGGCGCTCTGGGGTTCGGCCGCCATCGAATCGCGCCACAGCTGGATCACCGCGTACGCGCGCCACGGCCGCCAGGCTTCGGCGCGCGCGCCCAGCGCCTTGGCGCTCAGGCGCGAGCCGTCGTTCGGCACCGCGCGCTGCAGCACCAGGTCCTCGGCCGGGAACGCATCGGGATGGCCGAGCGCGCGCATCGCGATGTACTGCGCGGTCCACGGCCCGATGCCGGGCAGCGCGACCCAGCGCGCGGCGAAGTCCTCCAGGGTGCGTTCGGCGCGGAAGTCCACGCGGCCGTCGAGCAGCGCGCGCGCCATCGCGCGGATCGTCCCGGCACGCGCGCGGGTCACGCCGAGCGCGGCCAGGTCGGCGTCCGCCAGCGCTTCCGGCGTCGGAAACAGATGCGTCAGCCCGGACCCGGCCGCGTCCGCCGGCAGCGGTCGCGGCAGCGCCTGGCCGTGGCGCTGCGCCAGGCGCGCGGCCAGGGTGCGCGCCGCGGCCACGCTGACCTGCTGGCCGAGGATCGCGCGCACCGCGATCTCGAACCCGTCCCAGCCGCTGGGCAGGCGCAGGCCTGGGCGCTGGCGCAGCAGCGGCGCCAGGCGCGGGTCGGCCGACAGCGCCTCGGCGATCGCCTGCGGGTCGGCGTCGAGATCGAACATGCGCCGCAGCTTCTGCACGATCTCCAGCAGGCGCGCCGGCGCCGGGCCGTGCAGTTCCAGCTTCAGCGCGTGCTCGCCGCCCGGCCAGGCGCTGACGCGCAGCCAGCCGGGGCGCTCGGCCGGGCCGATCACGCGCGCATAGCTGCGCTCGTCCACGGCCTCGACGCCCGGCAGGGCGCGGCCGCGCAGGAAGGCGAGCATCGCCGCGAAGTCGTACGGGGGCCGATAGCCCAGGCGCAGCACCAGCGCTTCGGACGCGCGCGCGCCGCCGGCGTGTTGCCGGCGCAGGTCGCGCGGCGCCATGCGGTAGGCGTCGCGGAACGCGGCGTTGAAGCGGCGCAGGCTGCCGAAGCCGGCGGCGAGCGCGACCTCGGTGATCGGCAGTGCGGTCTCGGTCAGCAGCTGCTTGGCGAACAACAGCCGGCGCGTGCCGTGCACGCCGACCGGCGGCACGCCGAGGCGTTCGACGAACAGCCGCCGCAACTGGCGCTCGCCGAGGCCGACGCGTTCGGCCAGCACGGCGAGCGGCTGCTCGGCGAGCAGGCCCTCGTCGATCAGCTTGAGCGCGCGCGCGACCGCCGCGTCGCCGCGGCGCCAGCTGCCGTCGTCCGGCGCCAGTTCCGGCCGGCAGCGCAGGCAGGGGCGGAAGCCCGCGGCCTCGGCCGCCGCCGCGTGGCGGTAGTACACGACCTTCTTCGCCGGCGGCGCCGGGCACACCGGCCGGCAGTAGATGCGCGTGCTCGGCACCGCGACGAACAGCAGGCCGTCGAAGCGCGGGTCGCGGCTGAGGCGGGCCTGTTCGCAGATCCGCCAGGCGGGCAGCGCGTCGGAGTGCGGGGGCAGGGCGGCGTTCATGCGGGCAGGCTAGCACCGCCCCGGCGGCGGAACCGGCCGGATTCGGACATGGACATGGGCCCGGCCGCCGATGGCTCGGGGCGCTCGGCGCGCGGCCGCCGCAGTCCCTGTCCCCGCGTCCCGGTCGCGCGCCGGCGGCCGGCCGGGCAATGCCGATGCGGCGACGGTCGGCCGCTGCCTGCGTCGCTTCTCCGCGAAGAAGCGGCGCGCCCGGGAACGGAGAAAGGTCAGTCGAAACCGCGCAGCGCCGGGCGCAGCGGCGCGAGCTCGCCGTCGTTGTCCGCGGGAGGAATGCCGAGCAGGTGCGCCAGCAGCGGATACACGTCGACGTTGTCGAACGCGGGCAGCTCGGTGCCGGCGCGGAACGACGGGCCGCGCGCGATGAACAGCGCGCGCATCGACGGCAGCGCCGGGTCGTAGCCGTGCGAGCCGCGTACCGCGTCCGGCGGGCGCTTCGCGACCGCCTCGCGCGGCAGCGCGTCCCAGCCCTCGCGCATCTGGCACACGATCGGCGGCACGCGCGGATGCCGGCCGTAATGCCAGCGCGCCGGCAGCTCGCCCTTGCGCCAGCATTCGTAACGCCCGTGCGCGCCGAGCAGCTTGCGCTCGGCGGCGGCCTCGCGGCCGGGCCGCGGCGCGATGCCCACCACCTGGCCGATCGAGACCACGCGGGCGTCCTCCGGCGCCACCATGTCCTCGACCGCGACCACGCGCCCCGGCCCCACTTCGGCCATGCCGTGGTCCGAGACCACGACCAGGTCCACGCGGTCGAGCAGCCCGCGCCGCGCCAGCCCCGCGTACAGCCGGCCGATCGCCGCGTCCAGTTCGACCAGCGTCTCCCGCACCTGCGCCGAGTCCGGCCCGTGGTCGTGGCCGGCGTGGTCGAGCTGCTCGAAGTACAGCGTGACCAGGCGCGGCCGCGTCGCCGGCGGCTCGCCCAGCCAGGCCAGCACCTGGTCGACGCGCGCGGCCGGCGCGATGCCGCCGTCGAACGGCCGCCAGCGGCCCGGGCGGCGACCCTGGATCTCGGCTTCGCTGCCGGGCCAGAAGTGGGTCGCGGTGCGCAGCCCGGCCTTTTCCGCGCCGACCCAGATCGGCTCGCCGCCCCACCAGCGGCCGTCGCCGACCGCGGCGGGGTCGGACAGGCGGAAGCGGCCGAGCGCGGCGTCCTCCATGCTGTTGTGGACGATGCCGTGCCGGTCCGGGCGCAGGCCGGTGACGAGGCTGTAGTGGTTGGGGAAGGTCAGCGACGGATACGACGGATTCATCCACTGCGCGCGCACGCCTTCGCGGGCGATGCGCGCCAGGTTCGGGGTCAGGCCGAGGTCGAGATAATCCGCGCGGAAGCCGTCGAGCGACACCAGCAGCACGCTGCGCGCGGCGTTGGTCGTTTCGGAGGCGGGCGCCGTGCCGGCCGCCGGTCGCGGCGGCGAGGTGCTGCAGGCGCAAACGGACAGGGCGAGGCAGGCGGCCGCGGCCGCGATACGGAACGAAGGCATCCGCCGAGAATAACAAGGCGAAGATTGCGGCATGACTTCCGTCGCTGGCGCGAACGCGGGCATTTGCCGACATTGGCGCCACGCCTTTCCGGAGCCCGTCGCGATGCCACGTGCCGCCGTCCCCGTGCTGGCCTTCGGGCTTGCCGCCGCGTTCCCGTCCGCCGCCGTGCCGCACGAACCGGCGTCGCCGCATTCCGCCGCCGAATGCCAGGTATGGGCGCGCGAGCTGAGCTTCGCCCGCTCGGTGGCCGAGCACGACGCCGCCGCGTTCGCCGCGCACCTGGAGAGGCACGCGGCGTTCGGCGCCGGCCGCGCCGAGCCGTTGCGCGGCCGCGAGGCGATCGCCGCGCGCTGGGCCGGCATCGTCGCCGGCGAGCGCGTGCGCCTGGCCTGGTATCCCACCCGGGTCACCATCAGCGCCGCCGCGCCCGACATCGCCTGGTCCAGCGGCCCCTCGCTGTTCGAGGACCTCGATCCCGGGGCCAGGCACCGCTACCGCCTCGGCGCCTTCCACTCGGTCTGGCACCGCGGCGCGGACGGCGTCTGGCGGGTGATGTTCGACGACGGCGTCGACCCGAAGCCGGTCGGCGAGGCCGAAGCCGTCGCGTTCCGGGCCGGCCGCCGCGAGGCCTGCCCGCAAGGCTGACACGGGCCTAAACGCCGGGCGCGGCGAGCGCCGCCGGCGCTGCGGCGCAGGCGTATGGTGACGTTGCGGGGGCGCCTTCGCGCCCCCAGATCGCCCTAACCCAGGGAGACCGACACCATGCGCCGCCTTCTTCTCGCCATCGCCCTGACCGCTGCGTCCGGCCTGGCCGCATTCGCCGTCTCCGCGCAAAGCGCGCCCGCCGCCGATCCGCAGGCGAAGCCCGCCGAGGCCTCCGCCGACGGCCAGACGCCGCGCCCGATCTCCGACCGCCACTGCCTGCGCCATACCGGCTCGCTGATCCGCGCCGACCGCGCCGGCAAGCGCGGCTGCAACCCGGTCGCGGGCCGCGCCTACGACCGCGACGACATCGACCGCACCGGTGCGATCGACCTGGCCGATGCGCTGCGCCGGCTCGACCCGGCGGTGCACTGACGACCGGCCGTCTCCGCCGCATCGCGGGCACGGCGCCCACGCCATGAACCGTTCCGCCTCGTTCGTCCTGTTGAGCCTGGCCTTGGCGGCCGCGCCGGCCGCCGCGCAGGGCACGCGCCCGCCGACCCTGGGCAATCCGTCGCCGGTGCCGACGCTGTCGCCGCCGCCGAGCAGCGGCGTCGTCACCCGCGACCCGACCGGGCGCAGTCCAAACCAGCTCGGCCGCCAGCTCGAATCGGCCAGCCGCCGCGTGCAGGCCGACGGCATCGGCAACCAGATCCGCCAGCGCGAGGCGCAGATCCAGGCCGACAGCCTGCGCATCGAGCAGCAGCGCGCCGTGCGCGATCCGGCCGAATCCGAACTGCTGCGGGTGCAGGACCAGCAGCGGCGCCAGGACTACCAGCGCTGGCGCGACCAGAAGCAACGCGAGCGCCAGCGCCTCGAGTCCGAGCCGCCGCCGGCGGCCGACGAACGCTAGCGCCTCAGCATCCTTCCGCTGCGCCGGCCGCGTAGCGCAGCCCGCGCGCCAGGTGCCGGCGGAACACCGGATCCGCGTATACCGCCTCGTCGTGGCCCAGCCCGGTGTACCAGGCGTGGCCGCCGCCGTAGGCGTGGCACCAGGCGATCGGATGGTCCGGCCCCATGCCGCCCCGGGTGTGGTCGCGCGTGTCGAGCGTGGCGATCACCCGCACCTGTCCGCGCGGGTTGCGGCGGAAGTCGTAGAGCTCGTCGGTGACCCGCCACGCCTCGCCGTCGGTGAGCACGCCGGGCGTCTCGAAACGCACGCGCGCGGTCTGCAGCCCCGGCGGGTGGCGGCGGAAATAGGCGCCGACCAGCCCGCCGTACCACGGCCAGCCGTACTCGGTGTCCGCGGCCGAATGGATGCCGACGAAGCCGCCGCCGCCGCGCACGAAGCCCTCCATCGCCGCCTGCTGGGCGTCGTCGAGCACGTCGCCGGTGGTGCTGGCGAACACCACCACGCGGTAGCGCGCCAGGTTCGCCGGCGCGAACGCCCCGGGGTCCTCGCTGTGGTCGACCCGCAGGCCGAGCTCGTCGCCGAGCCGGCGCAGCGTGTCCACCGCGGCGGGAATCGAATCGTGGCGCCAGCCCTCGGTGCGGGTGAACACCAGCACGCGGTCCGCGGCGGCGGCCTCGGGCACGCCGGCGCACAGCGCCAGCGACAGCAGCAGGGCGGGGATACGGCGGCGCATCGACGTCTCCGGTCGCGACGGTGGGTCGCAGCGTAGCGCCCCCGGCGGCGGCAAGCGAAGCGGCGCGCAGGAGAAGACAAGCCGCAGCGCAGCGGGCCCGCGCGCGGCCCTGCGATAATGCGGCCAACGCCTCACGAGAACCCGCCGACATGACCGATCCGCGTCGCGATCCCTCACGCGTCGTCCGCGCCCCGCGCGGCGCCGAGAAGACCTGCAAGTCCTGGCTCACCGAAGCCGCGTACCGGATGATCCAGAACAACCTCGATCCGGAGGTCGCGGAGAACCCGGCCGAGCTGGTGGTCTACGGCGGCATCGGCCGCGCCGCGCGCGACTGGGCCTGCTTCGACGCCATCCTGAAGTCGCTGCGCGAGCTCGACGACGACGAGACCCTGCTGATCCAGTCCGGCAAGCCGGTCGGCATCTTCCCCACGCACCCGGACGCCCCGCGCGTGCTGCTCGCCAACTCCAACCTGGTGCCGCACTGGGCCACCTGGGAGCATTTCAACGAGCTCGACCGCAAGGGCCTGATGATGTACGGGCAGATGACCGCGGGCAGCTGGATCTACATCGGCAGCCAGGGCATCGTGCAAGGCACCTACGAGACCTTCGTCGAGATGGGCCGCCAGCACTACGGCGGCGACCTCACCGGCAAGTGGATCCTCACCGCGGGCCTCGGCGGCATGGGCGGCGCGCAGCCGCTGGCCGCGTCGCTCGCCGGCGCGTGCAGCCTGACCATCGAATGCCAGCAGAGCCGCATCGATTTCCGCCTGCGCACGCGCTACGTCGACGAGCAGGCCGCCGACCTCGACGACGCGCTCGCGCGCGTCGCCAAATACACCAAGGCGGGGCAGGCCAGGTCGATCGCGCTGCTGGGCAACGCGGCCGAGATCCTGCCCGAGCTGGTGCGCCGCGGCGTGCGCCCGGATGCGGTCACCGACCAGACCAGCGCGCACGATCCCGTGCACGGCTATCTGCCGGCCGGCTGGACGGTGGAGCAGTGGCTCGCCGAGCAGAAGGCGAACCCCGAGCGCGTGCGCGATGCCGCCAAGAAGTCGATGCGCGTGCACGTCGAGGCCATGCTCGCGTTCAAGGCGATGGGCGTGCCGGTGTTCGACTACGGCAACAACATCCGCCAGATGGCGTACGACGAAGGCTGCACCGACGCGTTCGACTTCCCCGGCTTCGTGCCCGCGTACGTGCGCCCGCTGTTCTGCCGCGGCGTCGGCCCGTTCCGCTGGGTCGCGCTGTCCGGCGATCCGGAGGACATCTACAAGACCGACGCCAAGGTGAAGGCGCTGATCCCCGACGATCCCCACCTGCACCGCTGGCTCGACATGGCGCGCGAGCGCATCGCGTTCCAGGGCCTGCCCGCGCGCATCTGCTGGGTCGGCCTCGGCCAGCGCCACAAGCTCGCGCTCGCCTTCAACGAGATGGTGCGCAACGGCGAACTGAAGGCGCCCATCGTGATCGGCCGCGACCACCTCGATTCCGGCAGCGTCGCCTCGCCCAACCGCGAGACCGAAGCGATGAAAGACGGCAGCGATGCCGTCAGCGACTGGCCGCTGCTCAACGCCATGCTCAACGTCGCCGGCGGCGCCACCTGGGTGTCGCTGCACCACGGCGGCGGCGTCGGCATGGGCTATTCGCAACACGCCGGCGTCGTGATCGTCTGCGACGGCAGCGAAGCCGCCGACCGCCGCCTCGCCCGCGTGCTGTGGAACGACCCCGGCACCGGGGTGATGCGGCATGCGGATGCCGGCTACGAGATCGCCAAGCAGTGCGCGAGGGAGCAGGGGTTGAAGCTGCCGATGGCGTGAATCCGGGCGCGGCAAACGATCAACCTCGACGGCCAGCCAGCGGCCTGGGTGCGCTTCGCTCACAAGTCCGCAATCGGGGCTTTCGGCCGCTGGAGGGCGGCACTGGCCAGGCGTTTTCAACGATGGTCAGCCCGAGAGCACCCCGGCCTTCCGAATGCGGACGGGTTCAATCTGATCTTGGCTAGCGATTCGCGGAAAAAACGCGTCCCTGGGCTCGTGGAAGTCGAGTTCAGGCCGATACAGGGATCTTTGGTCATCGGCATTCACAAGCCCGACGAGGCCTTTGGATCATGGGCGACCAATGTATGCCGCGACGTCTTGATCAAGGCGATTGAGTCAGAGCAATTTTCGTTTGCCTATGCTGACGTGCGCGACGGACTCAAGTCCAATTCCGACCTTTCAACCTATCGAGCCGACTGGGCTGCGTTCCCGCATAGGAAGTGCAGCGGACGGATGGGGTTCGTGCCGAAGCCGCTCACGCCTGAGCAGCTGCCGGATGCTGCCGAGTTGCTGCCGATCCAAATAAAGGAACGGTCGTCGTCGCCGTCGATGAGGCATTCGACCTGAACAACAAGGCGCACATCAAACAGGCCAACATCGTCGAGATGAGACTGGCCGACCTGGACTTGCTCCCGGTGGTCGGTCCGGGCCTGTAGCGGCGTTCGCCGGAGGGATTGCAAGAAGCTGGCGTGCGAGCGGGGGACGGCCGGTTTGAACGGCAGATGCCTCGCATCTACGGTTCAAACCGGTCGACGCCCGCACGAGTCACCCCCGCCGCGCGGCTTCGATGGCGGCGATGTCGATCTTGACCATCCGCATCATCGCCTCGAACGCGCGGCTGGCGGCGGCGCGGTCGGGGTCGGCGATGGCGGCGGCGCGGTCGGGGTCGGCGATGGCGGCGGTGAGGGCGCGGGGGGTGATCTGCCAGGACAGGCCCCACTTGTCCTTGCACCAGCCGCAGGCGACTTCCTGGCCGCCGTTGCCGACGATGGCGTTCCACAGGCGGTCGGTCTCGGCCTGGTCGTCGGTGGCCACCTGGAACGAGAACGCGTTGGTGTGGGGAACGCCCGGCCCGCCGTTGAGGCCGAGGCAGGGAATGCCCATCACCGTGAACTCGACGGTGAGCACGTCGCCTTCCTTGCCCGCGGGGTAGTCGCCGGGCGCGCGGTGCACGGCGCCGACGGCGCTGTCCGGGAAGGTCTGCGCGTAGAAGGTGGCGGCTTCGAGGGCGGTGCCGTCGAACCAGAGGCAGATCGTGTTCTTGGCGGTCATGGTCGTCTCCATCGTGGGCGCGGCGCCCGCGTTCTCTCATGCGACGTAAGGGCGGAAAGGAAATCGACGTCGCGGCCGCCGAGCGGCGCGCGGGTGCGCGGTCCCGGGCAGGCCCGCGCATGCCTTTCCGCGCCGCGGCCACCGTACCGCGGCCGTCCCCCGGCCCGCCACGGCCGCGGCGCGGGGCAGGGCACGGCAGCGGCCATTCGCCGGCGGGGACTCCCCGGCGGCCTATACTCGGTCGCGCGCCGGCTTTCGTTTCGCGGCGCCCGGGCCCTCCAGGGACAGCCTCATGACCGACCGCGCCTCGCCCAACCTGCCGTCCCGAGACTTCGATGGGACCGCGCGCTTCTACGGGGCGCTCGGCTTCGTGCCGGCCTATCGCGACGAGGGCTGGATGATCCTGGAGCGCGGCGCGCTGGTGCTCGAGTTCTTCCCGCACCCGGAACTGGACCCGGCGGCCAGCTGGTTCAGCTGCTGCCTGCGCCTGGACGACGTCGACGCCTTCCACGCCGCCTGCCGTGCCGCCGGCGTGCCCGAGCAGGCCCACGGCTTCCCGCGCCTGCATGCGCCGCGGCCGCAGCCCTGGGGCGGGCGCATGGGGGCGCTGCTCGACCCGGACGGCACCCTGCTGCGCTTCATCCAGAACTGAGGCCGTCGCGCTACGCGGCGGGCGGCCCGAACCAGGTGGCCAGCGCGTCGGCCAGCCCGCGGTCCGTGCCGTCGCCGACCCAGGCCACGTGGCCGTCCGGGCGCACCAGCACGGCGGCGGGCGCGGCGACCGGGCCGATCGCCGGCAGCTCCCATGGCCCCGCGGCCGTGGCCCCGACCCGGCGCACGCGATCCGCCCACGGCGCGATGTCGAGCCCGCCGGATGCGCCGAAGTCGAGCAGCACCGGCCGCGCGGCATGCAACAGCGTGTAGACGCGCCGCGGGCCGTCCGCGGTGGCGAGGTCGAGATCGGGCATGCGGCGGCCGAGCAGCGGATGGCCTTCGCCGAGGTCGTAGCGGATGTCCAGCCCGGACATCATCGCGCCGTAGTGCTTGCGCGGCTCCTCCAGCGCCAGCAGTTCCGACACGACGCCGCGCAGGGCTTCGCTGCGTTCGTCCGCGCGCAGCAGCGCGGCCTGCGCCAGGGCGTTGCGCAGCACCCGCGCCGCCACCGGGTGGCGCTCGGCGTGGTAGGTGTCCAGCAGGCGTTCGGGCGAGATGCGCTTGACCACCTGGGCCAGCTTCCAGCCCAGGTTCACCGCGTCCTGCACGCCGGTGTTGAGGCCTTGCCCGCCCACCGGCGAATGCACGTGCGCGGCATCGCCGGCCAGCAGCACGCGGCCCTTGCGGTACGTCGCGGCCTGCCGCGCCATGTCGGTGAAGCGGGAGATCGACGCCGCACTGCGCAGGCCGTAGTCGGTGCCGCACGAGGCGAGGAGCGCGGCGCGCAGGTCCTCGAGCGTGGGTTCGCCGCGGCCGACGCGCGGTTCGGGCACGGTCGCCCGGATCGCGCCGCCGTCCTTGTAGCGGATCTCGCCGCCGCGGATCTCGTATTCGAGCTTGCCGAAGGCGTAGGTGCCGAGCGGGCCGCGGTGCACGCCCAGCGGCGGCGGTTCGCTCGTCTCCACTTGCGCGATCAGGTGGCTGGTGGCCGCATCCCAGCCGGGGAACTCGATGCCGGCGCGCTTGCGGACCGTGCTGCGCCCGCCGTCGCAGCCGACCAGGTAGTCGGCGCGCAGCGTGGCGCCGCCGGACAGCGCGACGTCCACGCCCGCCGCGTCCTGCGCGAAGCCCACCACCTCGCGGCCGCGATGGACCGGCACCGCCAGCTCGTCGACCCAGGCGGCGAGCAGGCGCTCGATGTGCTGCTGCCACAAGGCCAGGCCGTAGGGGTGGCGGGTGGGGAAGTCGCCGATGTCGAGCCGGATCGAGGCGAAACCGGCGACCTGCGCGACCTGTCCCTCGGCGAGGAAGCGCTCGACGATGCCGCGCTGGTCGAGCACCTCGAGCGTGCGCGCGTGCAGGCCGCCGGCGCGCGCGCCGTCGAGCGCCCGGTCCGCGCGCCGCTCGACCACGGCGACGTCGATGCCCGCCAACGCCAGCTCGCCCGCGAGCATCAATCCCGTCGGGCCCGCGCCCACGATCGCCACCGAATGCGAGTTCCGCCTTGCGCCGTTCATGCGTCTTTCGCCTGTGCAGGAAACAGGCCGGCGACTCTGCGCCACGGCACGGGCCTTGCCGCAAGCCCCGGGGCGCGCTCTAATGTGACAGTGGGGAGCGGCGCGACGCCGCGGATGCGAGCGTCGTTGCGAACGACGCGTCGCCCGGCCCGGGCGAAGCCGCAGGCCGGGGCGCCCCGAAGCCCTTCGGTCCGACACGCACGCGCCGCCCGGCGGTTCCATCGCCGGCTGCGCGCCACGCTCGCGTCACTGGTCCGGAATGTTCGGCTCGACCAGCTTGCCGAGCAGGATCAGCGACTCCTGCCAGCCCAGATAGCACGCCTCGACCGGGATCGCCTCGGGCAGGTTCTCCTGGACGATGTGCAGCTCGGTGCCGCAGAACACCTCGCGCAGGCTGACCGTGGTGGTGATCTCGCCGGGCAGGTTCGGGTCGTCGAAGCGGTCGGTGTAGACGATGCGCGCGTTCGGCACGAGCTCCAGGTAGGTGCCGCCGAAACCGTGGCCGTTCTGCGTGGAGAAGTTGGCGAAGCTCATCCGGCGGCGGCCGCCGACCCGCGCGTCCATCTCATGCACGGTGCAGGTGAAGCCGTCGGGCGGCAGCCATTTGGCGAGCGCGGCCGGGTCGAGGAAGGCGCGGTAGACCTTCTCGGCCGGCGCGCCCAGCACGCGGTGGAGGCGGACGGTAGGGGCGGTTGCGGTGGTGGCGCTCATGGCGGTTCCCGTGGGTCGAGGCGAAGTCCTCGTCTCTGCGACGAAGCGGCCGGGCGGGAATCGACACGGCCCCGGCGAGGCATCGCCGGGCGCTCCCCGGCGCGCCGCGCGGCCGCTGATCAGAGGTAGCCCGTCACCCGCGGCGCATGGCCCCAATCGTCGCGCGCGCCGTCCTCGTAGCGGATCGGCGCCGCCGCCAGTTCGTCCTCGCTCACCTCGTCCAGGCAGGCGACGTTGACGCAGTAAAAGTCGCCGCCCATCGCCGGCTCGCTGGCGCCGACGAAGGGGTAGACGCCGCAGGTCCTGCAGAAGGCGTGGTCGATGGCGCCTTCGCCGAAGCGGTAGTGGCTGAGGTGGTCGGCGCCCTGCAGCAGGCGGAACGCCTCCGCCGGCACGTGGCTCTTCCAGTGCGGGTCTTGCGGCAGAACGAGCAGTTGCAGCGCAGGGTCGAGGCGTACCACTCGCCCGGGCGGAGCCGCGGCGAGCGCTGGCCGTCGGGCGCGAGGCCGATGTCGCAGGCGAACCGCACCGCAGTGGCAGCTTCCGTGTCGGGTCTGAATCATCGCAGGGCTCCCGCGGGGACGGCCGCGCAGGGTAGCGCGGACGCGCGCCGCATCGGTCACGGCATTCCGGCGTTCCGTCCCGCGCGTGCCGCGGAACCGCAGGCGCCGGATCGCCGCGGGGCTCGACGCGGCGGCACGCGATCTCCGGCGCGCGGGTAAACTGCGCGGGTCGTGCGATCGGCCGGCGCGTGCCGCGGAAGCCCGTTGCCGGCCGGGATCGAGCGGCGACGCCGGCCGGCCGCCCCGCGGCGCGGCACCGGGCCGCGGACGGGTGGCATGCGGGCCGGCCGCGAAAGCGCGACGAGGCGATGGCGGGTGGAAGGGCGGCGCGGCCGCGGGATTCCGCGCCGGCGATGTCGATTCCGGCCCGCTCCGTTCGTCCTTGGAGACAGGCGGCGCGTTCCGCGCCGCACCGACGTTCACGCGACAAAGGATCCTGCACGCATGAGTACCGAACCCCGAACCGCCGTCCAGGCCGAAGCCGGCACCCCGCCGGCGCCTTCCGGCTCGCTCTGGACGGAGCTGCGCAACGCGATCCGCGGCACCGGCGCCGACTACACCAGGATCCCGCTGCGGCGCGCGGTGTTCCTGCTCGCGGTGCCGATGGTGCTGGAGCTGGTGCTGGAGTCGACGTTCGCGATCGTGGACATCTACTTCGTCGGCAAGCTCGGCGCGTCCGCGGTGGCGACGGTCGGCCTGACCGAGACCTTCCTGTACCTGCTGTACTCGGTGGCGATGGGCTTCGCGATGGCGGTGACCGCGGTGGTGGCGCGGCGCATCGGCGAGCACCAGCGCGAGGAGGCCGCGATCAGCGCGGTGCAGGCGATCTTCCTGGCGCTGCTGGCGTCGGTGCCGTTCGCGGTGGCCGGCATCGTCTGGGCGCAGGACCTGCTGCGGCTGATGGGCGGCGACGCCTGGGTGGTCGAGCACGGCTACCGCTACATGCAGTGGATGCTCGGCAGCAACGCGGTGATCATGCTGCTGTTCGTGATCAACGCGATCTTCCGCGGCGCCGGCGATGCGGCGATCGCGATGCGCGTGCTGTTCGTGGCCAACGGCCTGAACATCGTGCTCGACCCGATCCTGATCTTCGGCTTCGGCCCGATCCCGGCGATGGGCGTGGAGGGCGCGGCGATCGCCACCGTGATCGGCCGCAGCGTCGGCGTGCTGATGCAGCTGTGGGTGCTGTTCCGCGGCAGCCAGCACCTGCGCGTGAGCCGGGCGCAGATCGCCTGGCACGGGGCGATCCTGCTCAACATCCTGCGCACCTCGCTCGGCGGCATCGGCCAGACCCTGGTCGCCACCACGTCGTGGATCTTCCTGATGCGCATCCTCGCGGCGATCGGCAGCGAGGCGGTGGCGGGCGCAACGATCACGATCCGGATCATGATGTTCACGCTGATGCCGGCCTGGGGCATGTCCAACGCCGCGGCCACCCTGGTCGGGCAGAACCTCGGCGCCGGCGAGCCGGGCCGCGCCGAGGCGTCGGTGTGGCGGATCGGCTGGTACAACATGGTCTTCACCGTGGCGGTGTCGCTGGCGTTCTTCTTCTTCAGCCGGCCGCTGATCGGGCTGTTCTCGCAGGACCCGCAGGTGGTCGCGGTCGGCGCCGAATGGCTGCGCATCCTGTCGTATTCGTACTTCGTCTACGGCTGGTGGATGGTGGCGGTGCAGGCGTTCAACGGCGCCGGCGACACGGTCACGCCGACCAAGATCAACCTGGTGTTCTTCTGGCTGATCCAGATCCCGCTGTCGTACGCGCTGGCGACGCTGCTGGGCTGGCAGCACTCGGGCGTGTTCTGGGGCGTGTTCGTCTCCGAGACCTCGGTGGGCCTGTTCACCCTGTGGCTGTTCACCCGCGGCAAGTGGAAGACGGCGAAGGTGTGAGGCGCGGCGGCGGGCGAGGCCGCCCTTCGGTTTGACGCCGCACGGCGGGCTTCGCCCGCCGTTCGCTTTTCCGCGGGCGCATCGCTGCGTTGCGGCGGCGCGACGTCCGCGGCGGATACATGTGCTATCGTAAGTCACATGAAGAAGGACAGCCGCCTTTCGTCCATGCTGCACGTGCTGCTGCACATCGCCCAGAGCGAGCGGCCGCTGACGTCCGCGGAGCTGGCCGCCTATCTGCAGACCGACCCGGCCGTGGTGCGGCGCACGCTGTCCGGCCTGCGCGAGCTCGGCTACGTCAGCTCGGCCAAGGGCCACGGCGGCGGCTGGACGCTCACCTGCGACCTGGCCCGGGTCACCCTGCGCGACGTCTACGAGGCGGTCGGCGCGCCGGAGGTGTTCGCGCTGGGGCATCGCAGCGAGGCGCCGCGCTGCCTGGTCGAGCAGGCCGTGAATGCCACGCTCGACGACGCTTTCCGCGAGGCCGAGGCCCTGCTCGTCCGGCGCCTGGGCGAAGTCACCCTCGCCGATCTCGCCGCCGATTTCGGCCGGCGCCTCGCCGCCCGCGGCCACCGGAGGATCCGCCATGCCCACTGATGCGAACCCCGCCTTCGACGTCGCCGTGATCGGCGGCAGCTACGCCGGCCTGTCCGCCGCCTTGCAGCTCGCCCGCGCGCGCCGGCGCGTGGCGGTGGTCGACGCCGGATCGCCGCGCAACCGGTTCGCCGCGGCCTCGCACGGCTTCCTGACGCAGGACGGCCGGCCGCCGGGCGAGATCGCCGCCGAGGCGAAGCGGCAGCTGCTGGCCTATCCGACGGTGCATTGGCGGCACGGCACCGCGACCCGGGCCGCCGGCGCCGCGGACGATTTCGTCGCCACGCTGGACGGCGGCGAGCGCATCCGCGCGCGGCGCCTGGTGCTCGCCTTCGGCATCGTCGACGAATTGCCGCCGATCGAAGGCCTGCGCGAGCGCTGGGGGCGCAGCGTGTTCCACTGCCCGTATTGCCATGGCTACGAGCTGTGCCGCGGGCGCATCGGCGTGATCGCGACCGGCGCGATGTCGCTGCACCAGGCGTTGATGCTGCCCGAGTGGGGCGAGGTCACGCTGTTCCTCGACGGCGCCTTCGAGCCCGACGCCGGGCAGCGCGCGGCGTTGTCCACGCGGGGCGTGGGCGTGGAATCCGCGCGCGTGGCGCGGGTCGCCGGTACGGCCACCGTCGAACTCGCCGACGGCCGCCGCCTGGCGTTCGACGGCCTGTTCGTCGCGCCGCGGATGCGCCCGGCCAGTGCCATCGCCGGGCAGCTCGGCTGCGCCCTCGAGGAGGGGCCGCTCGGCCCCTGCATTCGCGTCGATGCGGTCAAGGCGACCAGCGTGCCGGGCGTGTTCGCCTGCGGCGACGCGGCGCGCATGGCCGGCAGCGTCGCGCTGGCGGTGGGCGACGGCGCGCTGGCGGGGGTCGCCGCGCACCGTTCGCTGCTCTTCCCCTGACGCCTGGCCGGACGCGCCGCCGCCGCCCGGCGCGGCATCGCCGCCGCCGACGCCGCGCCGGGCAGGACGTGCGCCGTTATTTCTTCAGTTCCAGGAGCGGGGCGAAGCCGCCGTAGATCAGGCGCTTGCCGTCGTACGGCATCGGATTGTGCTCCGGGGCCATGCGCGGATCCTGCATCGCCTTGGCCATGCCGGCGTCGCGGGTGGCCTTGTCCGGCCACTCGATCCACGAGAACACCACGGTCTCGTCGTCCTTGGCCTGCACGGCGCGGCGGAAGTCGGTGAGCTTGCCTTCGGGCACGTCGTCGCCCCAGCACTCGAGGATGCGGGTGGCGCCGTACTCGACGAAGATCGCGTCGCCCTTGCGGGCATGTTCCAGGTACTGCGCCTTGTTGGCGGTCGGCACGGCGGCCACGAAGCCATCGATGTAGGACATGCGGGTTCTCCTGTCGTCGCGGAAGCGGGCGCCGGGTGCGCCCTCCCGGAAGCGACGAACGGGGCGGGGCCGGATCGACACGCCCGTCGGCGGCGGGGTGGCGGTGTTCGCGGCCGGCGCCCGTCCGGCGGCGGGGCCTGCTGTCATCGAACCGTCACCGAACCGTCGCAAAGTGGGCGCGCGCCGCACCGGCGCTCCCCGTTCCGTGCCGATTCCGATGAGAAAGTCCGCCGCGCCGGCGCTGCTGCTGCCGTTCCTCTGCTTCGCCGCCTGGGCGGGGCAGGCCTATGTCGAGATCGAGCGGCGCCTGACGCCCGAGCAGCTGCGCGAGGTCGGCCTGACGCCGGCCCAGCTGCAGGCGCTCAACCGCATGCTGCGCGAGGCCCAGGAGCGGCAGCCGCCGGCGCAGGCGGCGAGCGCGCCCGCGGCCCACGGCGACCATGCGCCGGCGCCGGCGCAGCGCAGCTACATCGGCCTGGAGGACCAGCCGATCAAGAGCCGGGTGCGCGGCGAGGTCGCCGGTTGGGAACCCGGCACCGAGTTCGCGCTCGAGAACGGCCAGCGCTGGAAGGTGCTCAAGGGCAGCCTGAAGCTGCGCAAGCCGCTGCAGGCGCCGCAGATCGAGATCGTGCCCGGATTCGCCGGCCGCTGGTTCCTGCAGGTCGACGGCGACCTGCCGAAGGCGCGGGTGTACCGGATCGACTGACGCCTGCGGGTCACAGCGCGAACGGACAGGTCTCCGGTTCCGACGGCGCCGGGTGCTGCGGGCCCAGCGGCGCCACCGCGCGGGTCTCGTCGAACCAGACGTAGGCGTCGAACTGCTGCGCCAGCGAGGCGGTGGCGTAGTGGCTCTGCAGCTCGGTGTCGGGGCGGTAGATCACGCCGACGAAGCGCTGCAGGCGCAACGGCAGCAGGCGCCGGCGCAGCGCCTCGTGCCGGCCGGGGCGCAAGTCGAGCAGGAAGCGCGGCACGCCGGCGTCGTGGCACAGCCGTTCGATGCTGTCGCGGTGCGAAGGGCGCACGCGCTTGATCTGCATGTCGCCGTCCCAGTCGCTGGCGGCGGCGACGGTGCCGATGTGGGTGCCGAAGCCGACCAGCACCGCCTCATCGCCGAAGCGCTCGCGGCACAGCTGGCCGATGTTGAGCTCCTCGCGCGCGGCGCCCATCTCGGTGTGGCGGGCGTCGCCGACGTGCGAGTTGTGCGCCCAGACCAGCGCGCGCGACTGCGGGCCGTGCGCGGCCAGCAACCGTTCGAGCGTCTCGAACATGTGGGTGTCGCGCAGGTTCCAGCTCTCCGCGCCGCCGTAGTACATCGCCCGGTAGTAGCGCTCGGCGGAGGCGATCAGGCGCGCGTTCTGCGCCGCGTCGAGGAAGCCCTCGCCGTCGCGCGCGGCGTAGTCGAGGCGGCGTTCGAGCAGCTCGCGGCATTGCCGCACCACCGCGTCCTCGCAGCGGGCGAAGCCGGGGCTGAGCGCGGCGCGGCCGTAGGTCGCCGGCGCGTTCTGCCACGGCGTCAGGCAGCCGTAGCGCTCGCGCGCGACCGCGGCGGCTTCCGGATCGACCCGGTCGAGATAGCCGAGCACGGAGGCGATCGAGCCGTGCAGGTTGTACAGGTCCAGGCCGTAGAAGCCGGCCTGCTCGTGCGGCGCGCGCCCGGCGTTGCGCGCGCGCAGCCATTCGACCAGGGCGGCGGTCTCGGCGTTGCGCCACATCCAGGCCGGAAAGCGCCGGAACGGGCGTTCCGCGCCGGCGCGCGGCGGCAGGTGGCGCACGTAGCGGTTGACCGCCGCCGCGTCCGGCCAGTCCGCCTCGACCGCGACGATGCTGAAGCCGTGCTGCTCGACCAGGCGCCGGGTGATCGCGGCGCGCGCGCGGTAGAACTCGGAGGTGCCGTGGCTGGACTCGCCGAGCAGGACCACGCGCGCGCGGGCGAAGCGCTCGAACGCCAGCGCGAACTCCGGGTCTTCCGGGTCGGGCAGCGGCTCGGCGGCCTGCGCGACCAGCGCCGGCAGGTCGAGCCCGTGCGCGCGCCCCGGTACATGGTGGCGGGCGGCGCGACGGCCGTCCTCGGCGTAGCCCTGCTCGCCGATCAGCGGCACGAAGGCGACGCCGCCGAGGTCCTCCTCCTCGTATTCGTGCTCGCCGGCGCGGACGATCTTGCGCAGCCGCTGGCCGAAGCCGTCGTCGCCGACCGGCACGATCAGCCGCCCGCCGATCGCGAGCTGCCGGCGCAGCGCCGGCGGCGGTTCCGGCGCGCCGGCGGCGACCAGGATCGCGTCGAACGGCGCCACCTCCGGCCAGCCGCAGCTGCCGTCGCCCACGCGCAGCTCGACGTTGCCGCAGCCGAGCGTGTCCAGGCGCCGCTGCGCCTCCTCCGCCAGGGCGGCGTGGCGCTCGATCGTATACACCCGCGCCGCGATCCGGCTCATCACCGCGGCGGCGTAGCCGGAGCCGGCGCCGACCTCCAGCACCCGGCCCCCCGGCCCCAGCTCGGCCGCCTCCAGCATCAACGCGACGATGTAGGGCTGCGAGATCGTCTGCCCCTGGCCGATCGGCAGCGGGCTGTCCTCGTATGCGAACTCGCGCAGGCTCGGTTCGACGAACATCTCGCGCGGCACGGTGCGCATCGCCTCGAGCACGGCGCGGTCGCGCACGCCGCGGCGGGCGATATGCGCGTCGACCATGCGTTCGCGCGCGCGGGCGAAGTCGGTCATGGCGGCGTGAGGACGAGGGGGGCCGGCGGGGCGAAGAGACGGAGAGGTAGCACGGCCGGCGTCGCCGCACCGTCGTCGCGGCCCGCCGGGCGGCGGCCCGCGGGGCGAGGCGTCACCACGCCGGCATGACGGGGCTGGTCTCACCCTGCGCGACGGCTCTCCCGACAATGCCGCCCATGCACTACACCGCCGATCAGCTGCAACAGGAACTGGCCCGCTTCGCCGCCACGCTGGCCCAGGCCGGGCGGCGCGCCGGCCGCGGCCTCGACCACGACTTCGAGCGCCGCCTCGACGCGCACCGCCGCGTGCTCAGCGACATGCTCGGCGCGGACGGCGCGCCGCTGGTGATGGACGCGGTGGTCGCGGCCAAGAGCGCGCTGCGCGCGCGCGAGCCGTTCCACGACCTGCGCGCGATGGAACGCGCCCGGGACACCCTGGAGCGGTTCGCGCGCCGGCGCCTGCTGCGCGGGGCGGCGCCCGTGGCCGCGGCGCCGGAGCCGGCCGCGGCTCCGATCCGGCTGAAGCCGCAGGTGTACGCACCGCTGCCTTCACGGAACGGCGACGGCACGCCGGCAGTCGGCGCCTGAGCCGCGCCCGCCGGCCCGCGGCATGACCTCCGTCGCAGGCGCCGGCCCCGGGCGCGGCTTAGCATGCCGCCTCGATCCCCGGGAACGGAGTGCGGCGATGGCGCGGTTCGGATGGGTGGCGGCGGTGGCGTTCGCATTGGCCGGCTGTTCCCGGCCCGCGGCCGAACCGGCGGGGCCGGCGGCGCAGGCGCGGCAGGACCCGGCCGCGCAGCTGATGGCGCTGGCCGACGAGTACGTCGCGCTGCAGCTGGAATACGACCCGACCCCGGCCTACTTCGAGAACCTGCCGCTGCAACGGCACGACTACCTGCCGCGCAACGCCGCCGCCGACCTGGCGCGGCTGCGCGCCCGCGAGGACGCGCTGTGGCAGCGCTTCGGCCGGATCGACCCCGCGGGCCTGCGCGCGCCGCGCGCGCAGGTGGTGCACGCGCAGTTGCGCGAACTGCTCGAGGCCGGCCGCGGCCTGCGCGTGTGCAAGCAGGAAGGCTGGAACGTCAACCACATGTTCGGCTGGCAGACCGGCTTCACCGAGCTGGCCGCGCGCCAGCCGGTGGCCGACGCCGCGCAGCGCGAACAGGCGCTGGCGCGCTGGCGCACGCTGCCGGCGTTCGTCGACCACGAGATCGCCAACCTGCGCGCCGGCCTGGCGGCGGGCTACTCCGCGCCCCGGTCGGTGGTGGCGCGGGTGATCAGGCAACTCGACGGCATGCTCGCCGCGCCGGCGCGCGAGTCGCCATTCTTCGCGCCGGCGCGCAACGCGGGCGACGCGGCGTTCGCGCAGGCGTTCGAGCAGCTGCTGGCCGGGCAGGTGCAACCGGCGCTGCGGCGCTACCGCGACTTCCTGGCCGGGGAATACCGGCCGAAGGCGCGCGACAGCCTGGCGCTGTCGGCGCTGCCGGACGGCGCGGCCTGCTACCGGGCGATGCTGCGCTCCTACACCACGCTCGACCGCGCCCCGGAGGAGGTCTACGCGCTGGGCGAGCGCACCGTCGCCGCCAACGTCGCCAAGGTGCAGGAGCTCGGCCAGGCGCTGTTCGGCACGCGCGACCTGAAGACCATCGTCGAGCGGGTCGACCGCGCGCCGGACAATCGCTTCGCCTCGGCCGACGAACAGCTGCAGTTCTCGCGCGGCCTGCTCGAGCGCGCGCGCGAGCGCAGCGCCCGGTACTTCGCGCAGTTGCCGCAGCAGCCGGCGGCGGTGGAACCGCTCAAGCCCGAGCAGCGCGGCACCGGCGTCAGCTCGCACTACGAACCGCAGCCGGACGAGCGCAAGCCCGGCATCTACCGGATCAACCTCGACCACCCCGAGGCCGATCGCCGCGGCGCCGCCGAGATCACCCTGGTCCACGAGACCTGGCCGGGCCACCACCTGCAGCTGGCGCTGGCGCGCGGCCTCGGCGAGCGCCACCCGCTGTCGAAGCTGGCGTTCAACTCCGCCTATGCCGAGGGCTGGGCGCGCTACGCCGAGGCGCTGAGCGAGGAGGCCGGCATCTACACCACCCCGTACGCGCCGATCACGCGGCGGCTGTGGCCGGCGCGCGGCATGGTGATCGACCCCGGCATCCACGTATACGGCTGGACCCGGCAGCAGGTGATCGACTACGTGGTCGAGAGCGGCCGCTTCTCGGCCGAGACCGCCGCCGACTTCGTCGATCGGGTCGCGGCGATGCCCGGCCAGCTCACCGCCTACGACTCGGGCGGGCTGGAGATCTTCGCCCTGCGCCGCGAGGCCGAGGCCGCGCTCGGCGCGGACTTCGACCTGCGCCAGTTCCACCGCTGCGTGCTCGGCGATGGCATCGTGCCGCTGCGCTTCCTGCGCGAGCGGGTCGAGCGCTGGGTCGCCGAGCGGCGGGAAGCGCGCACCGCGACGACCTCGCGTTGAACGCGGCCCCGCGCTTGGCTGGCAGTCAGCCGCGGCCGGCGCGCTGCCGTACCATCGGAGCCGGCGCACGTGCGCCGCATCCGCGACCGCCGCCCGAACGATGCGACGCCTACTCCGGCATTCCCGGCCCCTGCTGACGATTCCGCTGCTGCTCGCGCTCGCCGCCTGCCAGCAGCCGGCCGAGGAGGCGCCGCGCATCGTCGATGCGACCGCCGACACCGGGCTGCAGGAAGGCGGCGCGATCAGCACCGCGCCGGTGAAGCCGGAGCCGCCGCGCGCGCCGAAGGCCGCGCCGGAACCGGACGCGCCGCCGGCGCCGGCCCTCGACTGGTCGCCGCGGGCGCTGGCGCCCGGCCGCGCCTCGCTCAGCTGCGCGCTCGACTACGCCACCGAAGGCGACGGCGCGGCGCTCGCCGATCTCGGCCGCGACGCGCTGCGCCAGGCGCTGGCGCCGTGCGCGCCGCGCGGGGTGATGCGGCTGCGCTACCGGGGCAAGATCGACGGCGACTTCGCCGCCGCGGTGCAGCGGGCCACCGCCGTCGCCGACGAGCTCGGCATCGGCAAGCGCGTGCTCGACATCGATTCGGCCGGCGGGCAGGTCGAGGACGCGATCAACGCCGGCGACTTCATCGCCGAGTCGCGTTGGACGATCTGGGTGCGCGAGGGATCGATCTGCCACAGCGCCTGCGTGTTCGTGCTCGCCGCCGGCGACGTGCGCATGGTGGCCGGACAGGTGGGCATCCATCGCATCATCCGCATGAGCTCGACCGCGGCCACCCGCGCCCAGCTCAACGCCGAGCTGCGCGTGGTCTACGACCGGGTGCGCGCGTACCTGGAGCGCAACGGCGCGGCGGTGGCCGTGGCCGACCTGATGATGGCGGTGCCGAACCGCAGCCTGCGCCTGCTCAGCGGCGAGGAACTGGCGCGCTACGGCCTGGACGGGGTGAATCCGGCGCAGGACGACCTCGACCGGTTGCGCCTGATGCGCCAGTGCGGCGAGGACTTCGTGCGCCGCCGCGACGCGTTCGTGCGCGCGTTCGACGACCGCTGCAAGGAAGGCCACAACGAGCTCGACGCGCTCAACGCCTGCGGGCTGGACCTGCGCAAGCGCTACGGCTTCCCGGACCCGCACTGCCCGGCGGAAAGCCCGCTGTCGGAATTCGACCTGGCCGGAGCGCATCCGCCGCCGCCCGGCGGCCCCGAGCAGGACGGCGGCCGCGCGGCGGGCGCCAGCGGCGAAGCCGCGGACTGAGCGGCGGCCCGGAGGCGCGGGCCCCGTCGCGGCGCCTTTACTCCGCGCCCTGCACCCGGATGGTGGTATCGCCGACCCGCACCCGCTGGCCCGCGCGGATCTTGCAGGTCTTGCGCAGCTCGACCGCACCGTCGACCTCGACCGCGCCGCTGGCGACCAGCGCCTTGCCCTGGCCGCCGCTGTCGCACAGGCCGACCAGCTTGAGCAGCTGGTTCAGCTCGACGTGGTCGCGATCGAGGGGGAAGTCGACGGTCGGCATGCGCGGGACGGAGCGGGCGAGGGCGCTCAGGGTCGCAGCGCGGCGGCGATCGCGCAATACGCGGCCTCCGGCCCGGCCGCGCACAGCGCGCGCTTGCGCGCCGGGGTCAGGCGCTTGATCGCCGCTTCGGCGCGGCTGGCGCTGGAACGGTCGGGAAAGCCGAAGCTGGCCAGCAGCCGCTGCGGCGGATGGGCGCGGGTGTAGCGCGCCCCGGTGCCGGCGGCGTGCTGCGCGCAGCGCCGCGCGACGTCGGTGGCGATGCCGGTGTAGATGCGGCCGCCGCGGCATTCGAGCAGATAGACGTACCAGGGATGCATGCGGTCACTGCAGGTAGTCGTAGCGGCGGTAGATCCAGGACAGCTCGTACAGGATCGCGCCGGCCACGAAGCCGCGGTGGAACAGCTCCGAGCGCGTGCGCATCGCCGCCAGCGACAGCAGGATCATCGTGCCGTTGCGGAACGGGTACTCGGGGCCGAGATGGGCGAAGTAGGCGCGCCCCTTGATCGCCGTGTCGACGAAGTCGATCAGGTAGCTGGCCGCCATGATCGCGAAGAACCAGCCGCGGCGGGACTGGAAATAGTCGCGCCAGCCCTGGTAGTCGGCCAGGTCGTCGGGGAACAGCAACGTGCACAGCAGGAACAGCACCACCACGTACAGCAGCAGGAAGGCGTAGGACAGGAAGCTCCACGGATGCACATGGATCAAGCGGAACTCCCACCACCAGAAGTGCGTCAGCAGCACGAACATCGAGACCGCCCAGCCCAGGTGCACGCCGTAGATGCGCTCGCGGCCGGGATGCTGGACGAAGCGCGCCAGGCCCTTGAGCAGGGTGGTCAGCGCCAGGCCCAGGACGATGCCGAGCACGATGCGGATGTGCACGAACTGGGGGTCGGTGCTCATGGGCGGAGCGCGCGCCGGGAGGTCCGGCGCAGCATAGGGCAACGGCGGCGCCGGCCGCGAGACGCGGCGCGGTCGCCGTCGCGCCGGACGAATGCCGGCGCGGCGGCCGGCGCGGCGCCAAGCCGGCCGCTCAACGCGGGTTGAAGGCGTAGCGGCCGGGGCCGAGCAGCGCGATCGCGATCGCCGTGCACAGGAACATCACCTGCAGCTCGATCGCCCAGCCGCCGGTCTCGTTGAGCCGGCCGATGTCGCCGCCGTGCACCAGGCCAAGCGCGAACAGCATATTGATCGCGATCAGGATCGCACCGATGCGCGCGTAAAGGCCGGCGATCACCAGCAGCGGCGCCAGCACCTCGCCGGCCAGCACGCCGTAGGCGACGAAGCCGGGGAAGCCCTGCGCCTCGACGATGCGCACGATCTGGTCCAGCCCGCCTTCGAGCTTGGTCAGGCCGTGCAGGAAGATCGTCACCCCCAGCGCCAGGCGCAGGAGCAGCTTGCCGAGATCGTGCTGGGTCTGGCTGTTCATGACGGCGTCCCCTCGACGGTGGCGCAGCGATCCTCGCTCCGCGGCGGGGCCGGCGCAAGCGGCCCTTTTCCCGCCCGACCCCGTTCCGCAGGCGGGCCATGGGCGTCGGGCGAACGCAGGCGGTGCGCGGAGCAGCGTCGCCCGTCGGCGCGCCGTCGCCGCTCTTCCGCTGCGCGACATTCCTCTTCATGCCGCCGCGCAGCATTGCCGGCAGCGCGGCGCCGAACCCGGCCGCACCGCAGTCGTGGGAAGTCGGACGCGCGGAAGCCCTCCCGCGCTTGCGGGAGAGGGTTGGGTGAAGGGCGGCAATCGCGCCCTCAGCGCATCGACAGGCGCAGCCGGCGTCCCTGCCAGTTCAGGATCACCCCGTCTTGCACGATCGCTTCGACGACCGCCGCGCCGATGCGATCGCCCTCGCCGACGCGGACGCCGTCGACGATCGCGAAACGGCGCGCCGGATCCGGCGCCCACAGGTGCATGCTCATCTTCAGCGGCGGCAACTGCTGCCGCTCGCCGGGGCCGAGCTCGGCCAGGCGCAGCGGCGCGGCGGTCGGGTCGGCCGGCGTCGGCGGCGCGGCGCGCGCCGGTTCGGCGCCCGGCGCGGGTTCCGCCGCGGCCGCGGCCGGCATCGGCGCTGCGGGCACGGCCGCGGCGACCGGCGTCGCCGCGGCGCCTGCGTCCGTCGTGCCGGTGCGGCCGTCCGCCGGCGCGGCCGCATCGGCCGGGGAGGCGTCGGCGGCCGGCGCGGCCCGCGCCGCCGCCGTGGCGACGGGCGGCGCGACCGGCGGGGTCGCGGCGCCGAGGTCCGGGGTCTCGGGCGCGGAGGCGGCCTCCGCCACCGGGCCGGCAGACGCCGCACCGGCCACCGTCGATGCCACCGGCGGTGCGGCGGCTTGCGCCGGATCGCGCGGCGCCGGCGGCGACGCGACCGGCGCCGCGGCGGCGGACTCCGCGCGTGCGGCTTCCGAC
Organism: Vulcaniibacterium tengchongense; assembly: GCF_003814555.1. Classification (GTDB taxonomy): domain Bacteria; phylum Pseudomonadota; class Gammaproteobacteria; order Xanthomonadales; family Xanthomonadaceae; genus Vulcaniibacterium; species Vulcaniibacterium tengchongense. Next base: position 436,833 of record NZ_RKQN01000003.1, on the reverse strand, counting down.
GCGGTCTGCGATCGCCACAGGTAGGCGGCGGCCAGCGCCAGCGACGCCAGCCCTGCGGCCAGGATGACGGGCGGCGCCCAGCCGTGGCGCGTCGCGGCGCGTGGCGGCAGCGGCAGCTCGGCGGAGAGGTCCGGCGCCCGGCCGCGGCGGCGTTCGGCTTCGGACTTGCGCAGCGCGTCGAGGATCAGCGACATCGGCTCACTCCGCTCCGCGCAGGCGCGGCCCCGGCGCGTCCGCGGCCAGGGCCATCAGGGTCTCCGGCCCGATCAGGCCGTCGCTGCTCAATCCGCGGCCGCGCTGGAAGCGGCGTACCGCCTGCGCCAGCGCGGCGTCGCCGGCGCCGGCCTGCGGGTCGCGCGATCGCAGCCGCGCCCGTGCCCAGTCCAGCGCCGGGCCGGTCGCGACCGCCGGCGCGGCCGAGAGCGGCGCGCGCCACAGCGCGACGTAGGCGCCGCTCCAGACCTGCTCCAGCGCCAGCCGTTCGACCCAGACGTCGCGGCCCTCGTCCAGCCGCAGCAGCACGCGCGCGGCATCGGCGCCCTCCAGCACCGCCCAGCGTTCGTGGCCGTCCGCGTGCAGCCGCAGCAGCGCGGGGCGGCCGAGTGCGACCAGCGCGTCGAGCCGCGCCTGCCCGCGCAGGCAGTGCAGGTCGCCGCCGAAGTCGGCCGGGCATCCGGCCGCCTGCGCGGCGGCCGCGGCGGGCACCTCCCAGAGCGCCAGCAAGCGGCGCCAGGCGGGCAGCGGCGAACCGTCGCCGGCGGCGATGCGCTCGCGCAGCGCGGCGGCATCGAGCGTCGGCGCGGGCGCCGCGTCCCGCGCAGCCGCGACCGGGCGCGGCCCCGCGGCGAGCCGCGGCTGCGCTTCCGCGGACGCCGGCCCGGGCGGCGGCGCCCGCCACCACCAGGCCGCGACCGCGGCTGCGGCCAGCGCTGCGGCGAGCGCCGCCGCGCCCGGCCAGCGCCGCGCGGCGGGCGGCCGCGGCAGCGCCTCGCGCGCGGCGCGATCGACCCAGCGCGCGTCCAGTTGCGCGAGATCGTGCGCGTAGCCGGCGAGCAGGCTGCGCTCGGCGACGATGTTGATCAGCCGCGGCACGCCGCCGGAATGCGCGTGGATGCGGCGCGCCGCCGCGGCGGTGAACGGGAAATAATGGCCGCCGGCGACGCGGAAGCGGTGGCGCAGGTAGCGCTCGGTCTCGTCCGCGTCCAGCGGCGTGAGGTGGTAGCGCGCGGTGATGCGCTGGGCGAGCTGGCGCATGTCCTCGCGCGCCAGCAGGGCGCGCAGCTCGGGCTGGCCGAGCAGCAGGATCTGCAGCAGCTTCTGCGTCGGCGTCTCGAGATTGGTGAGCAGGCGGATCTGTTCCAGCGCGTCCGGCGACAGGGCCTGCGCCTCGTCGACGATCAGCACCACGCGCAGGCCCTGGGCATAGGCGTCGAGCAGGTAGGCGTTGAGCGCGTCGACCAGCGCCTTGGGGCTGCCGCGGCGGCCGGCCAGGTCCAGGCGCAGCTCCTCGCAGATCGTCTCCAGCAGTTCCACCGGCGTCAGCCGCGGATTCAGCACCAACGCGGCGCGGGTGTCCGCCGGCAGCTGTTCCAGCAGCAGCCGGCACAGCGTGGTCTTGCCGGTGCCGACCTCGCCGGTGAGCTGGACGAAGCCGCCGCCGCCGCCCTGGCCGATGCCGAACAGCAGGTGCGCGAGCGCATCGCGGTGGCGCTCGCTGAGGAACACGAAGCGCGGGTCCGGCGTGATCGAGAACGGCGGCTCGGCCAGCCCGTAGTGCTCGAGATACATGCGCAAGGCCGTGGGCGTGGACGGCCTAGCCTGCCATGTTCCGGAGCACGCCGGTAGCGCCGCGCCGCTACTCCGCGGCGCCCTTCGCCTCCGAGGCGCCCAGCACCTCCGGCTGCAGCCGCTTCGGCCGCCCGAACAGCGGGTGCAGGAACACCGCGGCGAGGATGATCGCCACGCCGAGATAGAAGCCGGGGCTCAGCTCGCGCTGCTCGCCCAGCAGCAGGATCGCCAGCACGATCGCGTACACCGGCTCCAGGTTGACCGCCAGCTGCTGCGCGAACGCGCTCATGTGCCGCAGCGCAACCAGCGCCAGCGCGAACGGCAGCAGCGTGCAGGCGACCGCCAGGACCAGCAGCAGCCCGGCGTCGCGCGCGCCCGGCAGCGGCGGCAGCAGGCCGCCGGCGGAGAACGCCGGCGCCAGCAGCGCCAGCAGCGGCGCGAGCAGGAGCAGCGCCAGCCCGCCCGCACCGAGCTCGATCGCGGTGACCGTGAGCGGGTCGCCGTGCTCGACCAGGCGCTTGTTGAGCGCGCCGAACAGCGCCACCAGCAGCGCCGAGAGCGCGCCGACGGCGATGCCGGCGCGCATGCCGTGCGGCACGCCGCCGACCACCAGCACCACGCCGGGCAGGGCGAGCAGGCCCAGGGCGAGGTCGCGACGCGACAGACGGGTGCGCGCGAGCCACGGCTCGAGCAGGGCGACGAAGACCGAGCCCAGCGCCATGCAGGTGGCGCCGACCGAGGCGTTGGACAGCTTGATCGCGCCGTAGAAGGTCAGCCAGTGCAGCGCGACCAGCACGCCGATGCCGGCGTAGGCCAGCACCAGCCGCGGCGGCAGCGCGCGCAGCCCGCGCCAGACCCGCGGCAGCAGCGCCAGCGCCGCCGCCACCAGCAGCATGCGCCATTGCACCAGCGGCAGCGCCGGCAGCGAGATCAGCTTGCCGAGGATCGCGGTGAATCCCCACAGCAGCACGCAGAAGTGGATTTGCAGTTGCGCCTTGCCGGTCGGGCTCATGCGTCGGGATGCGAAGCGGAACGGAGCCGCCTATGGTGCCGGAGCCGGCGGCGTCGCGCTGCGGGCGGCGCCGTGCGATGCTGGCGCGGGCCGCCGGGAGGGACTGCCGTGCACGGGATCGTTTCCGCTTCGCCGCCCGCGCCGCAGGCGCGCGGCGGCCGCCTCGGCGCGGCCGGGGTGGCGCTGGTCGCGCTCGCCGCGCTGGTCCTGCAATACGCGCTGCTGCTGCGCGCGACGTGGGACGGCGCCGGGCCATTCGCGGCCACGGTGCGTTTCCTCAGCTACTTCACCGTGCTCAGCAACCTGCTGGTGGTGTTGGTTGCCGCGCGCGCGGCCGGGCTGGAGCGCCTGCCGGCGTTCTGGGCGAAGCCGCGCACGCGCGCGGCGGCAGCGTTGTACATCGCGGTGACCGGGCTGGTGTACCTGGCCGTGCTGCGTCACCTGTGGCAGCCGAGCGGCTGGCAATGGTGGGCCGACGCCGGCCTGCACTACGCGACGCCCGCGCTGTACCTGGCGTGGTGGCTGCTGGCCGCCCCGCACGGGCGGCTCGGCCCGCGCGACCTCGGCGCCTGGCTGCTGTTCCCGCTCGGCTTCGCGCTGTGGGCGTTCCTGCGCGGCGCCTGGGTGCACGAGTACCCGTACCCGTTCCTCGACGTGGACACGCTCGGCTGGGCGCGGGTGCTGGGCAACGTCGGCCGCGTGCTCGGGCTGTTCCTGCTGCTGGGCGGCGCGCTGCTGGGGCTGGACCGCATGCTGGGGCGCGCCGGCCGCGCGCGGCCCGGCGTCGGCAGCGGGTAGGGCGGCAACGGGTCACGCCTGCCGGTGCGACCTGTCGCCAGGTTCGGCAAGGGGAACGTTTCAAAGAGGTTAAGTCGAGGTTACGCTCAGGGCCGGACCACCATCGGGAGAGAGGGCCATGAGGCATTGCCGTACCCGTCTGTTCCACGCCGTCTGCGCCGCGCTGTGCGCGGGCCTGTCGGTCGCGCCGGCCGCCGCCCAAGAGCCCGCGCGGCCCGCGGCGCCACCGGCCGATGCCGCCCAGGACACCGGCGCAACCACCCTGGAGACCGTCTCGGTGCTGGGCTCGCGCCGCGTGCAGCGTTCCTCCGACACCGCCTCGATGTCGCCGGTGGACGTGCTGCCGATGACCGACGCGGCCGAGGAGGGCGCGCAGTTCGACCTGGCCCAGACCCTGCAGTACACCGTGCCCTCGTTCACCTCGACCCGCCAGACCGGCGCCGACGGCGCCGACCTGGTCGACGGCGCGGCATTGCGCGGGCTCGGCTCCGACCAGACCCTGGTGCTGGTCAACGGCAAGCGCCACCACACCGTGGCGCTGGTCAACATCTACGGCGCACGCAACCGCGGCAACACCGGCACCGACCTCAACGCCTTCCCGCTGCTGGCGATCGACCGGGTCGAGGTGCTGCGCGACGGCGCCGCGGCGCAGTACGGCTCGGACGCCATCGCCGGGGTGATGAACATCGTGCTGAAGCGGCGCAAGGGCTGCGAGGCGATCGCCGGCTACGGCGAGTACGGCGAGGGCGACGGCGAGAACTGGATCGCCTCGGCCTACTGCGGCGCGCAGCTGGCCACCGGCGGCATGCTCGCGATCACCGGCGAGTGGCTGGACCGCGGCCGCTCCGACCGCTCCGAGCCGCCCGGCAGCCCGCGCATCATCGGCGACTCGAAGGTGGAGAACCGCACCGTCTACCTCAACGGCGACTCGCCGCTGGGCGAGGCCGCCGAGCTGTACTTCACCGCCGGCCTGCAGGACCGCGACGCGTCCTCGGCCGCGTTCGCGCGCGAGGGCCTCGGCTCCGAGGACATTCCCTCGCGCAACTCGGCGGCGATGTACCCGGACGGCTTCGTGCCGTTCATCGACGGCGACGTGCAGGACCGCTACGGCATCGTCGGCCTGCGCGGCGACGCCGGGCCGTGGCGCTGGGACGTGTCGCACACCTACGGCTACAACGAGCTGCGCTACACCATCAACCGCACCCTCAACGCCTCGCTGGCGAACCTGGACCTGCTCAACGGCGGCGCCGGCGTCAGCCAGGCGAGCTTCGACGCCGGCGGCTTCTCGTTCGAGCAGAACACCAGCAACCTCGACGTGTCGCGCTACTTCGACGGCGTGCTGCACGGCTTCAACCTGGCCTTCGGCCTGGAGCGGCGCGAGGAGCGCTACCGCATCCGCGCCGGCGAGCCCGGCTCGTACCTGGACTACGACGGCCCCGACGGCGGCAACCCCGGCAGCCAGGGCTTCCCGGGCTTCCAGCCCAGCGACGCCACCGACCGCAAGCGCGACAGCTGGGCCGGCTACGTCGACGTCGAAGTCGACTTCAACGACCGCTTCATGATGGGCATGGCGGCGCGCTACGAGGACTACAGCGACTTCGGCCAGACCCTCGACGGCAAGCTCAGCTTCGGCTTCCGCGCCACCGACGCGGTGATGCTGCGCGGCTCGCTCAGCACCGGCTTCCGCGCGCCGTCGCTGCAGCAGAAGTACTTCTCCTCGACCATCACCGACTTCATCAGCGGCGAGCCGGTGGACGTGGTGATCGCCTCCAACGACAGCGCGCTGGCGCGGGCGGTCGGCCTGCCCAACCTGACCGAGGAGACCTCGCAGAGCGCGACCCTGGGCCTGACCTGGACGCCGAGCGACGCCTTCTCGCTGACCCTCGACGCCTACCGCATCGACATCGACGACCGCATCGTGCTCAGCGGCGAGTTCGACACCAGCGACCCGACGATCGGGCCGATCCTGGAGCAGATGGGCGTGGGCCTGGCGCGGTTCTTCTTCAATTCGGTCGACACGAAGACCCAGGGCGCGGACCTGACCGCGACCTACGGGTTCGAGTGGGCCGGCGCGCAGTGGAACGCCTTCCTCGGCGCCAACTACAGCAAGACCGAGGTCACCCGCGTGCACACGCCGCCGGCGCTGGCCGGGCGCGAGGACGTGCTGCTGTCCGAGCGCGACCGCCTGTTCGTCGAGAACGGCGCGCCGCGCAGCAAGGCGGTGCTCGGCCTGGATTACGTCCGCGGCCCCTGGCAGGCCAACGTCAAGGGCGTGTATTTCGGCGAGCAGACCCTGGGCACGTTCTCCGGCACCGCCGCGGGCGTGCCGAACCAGCACTACGCGTCCAAGGCCTCGGCCGACGTGAGCCTGACCTACGCCTTCAGCGAGGACACCAAGTTCACCGTCGGCGGCGCCAACGTGTTCGACCAGTACCCGACCCGGCAGAACCCGGACGAGACCGACAACGGGCACGTGTTCGAGAGCGTGCAGTTCGGCCTCAACGGCGCGGCCTGGTACGTGCGGCTGTGGCACCGGTTCTGAGGCGGGCAGGGCGTGGGCGGATGTCGATTTCGGCGCCGCTCCTTCGTCGCCCGGATGAGAGCCGCGCCGACGGGCGGCGCGGCCGGTGACCCGAGGAGTTCCGCGATGTCCCGCTTCCGCCTTCCGCCCCCGCGCCGCGCGCGCGCCGCGCTCGCCGCCGCGCTGCTGTCCGCCGCCGGCGGCGCGGCCGCCGCGCCGGCGGTCTACGAGATCGACCCGGCCCATACCTATCCGAGCTTCGAGGCCGACCACATGGGCCTCTCGGTCTGGCGCGGCAAGTTCGAGCGCAGCGCCGGCACGGTGACGCTCGACCGCGAGGCCGGCACCGGCTCGGTCGAGATCCGCATCGACGTGGCCAGCGTCGACTTCGGCCTTGCGGCGATGAACGAGGAAGCGCGCAGCGAACGGCTGTTCGACGCCGCGCGCTACCCGCAGGCGACCTACAGGGGCCGCCTGGCCGGCTTCCGCGACGGCGCGCCGACGCGGGTGATCGGCGAGTTGACCCTGCACGGCGCGACCCGCCCGGTGGAGCTGCGGATCGAACGCTTCAAGTGCATCCCGCACCCGCTGCACAAGCGCGAGCTGTGCGGCGCCGACGCGTACGCGCGCCTGCGCCGCGACGAGTTCGGCATCGACGCCGGCAAGGACTTCGGCTTCGACATGAACGTCGACCTGCGCATCCAGGTCGAGGCCGTGCGGGCGCCATGACCCCCGCTGCGACGGGCGTCCGCCATCGAAGAGGAGAGCGCACGATGAGTTATGTCGACGGATTCGTGTTGCCGGTACCGAAGCGGAACCTGGCCGCGTATCGCCGCCTGGCGCGCAAGGCCGGCAAGATCTGGAAGGAATACGGCGCGCTGGAATACGTCGAATGCGTCGCCGACGACGTCCCGCCCGGAAAATCGACCTCGTTCCCGCGCAGCGTGAAGCTCAAGCCGGACGAGGTCGTGGTGTTCTCGTGGATCGTCTACAGGTCGCGCAAGCACCGCGACCGGGTCAACGCCCGGGTGATGGCCGATCCGCGCCTGTCCGGCATGGACCCGAAGGCCCTGCCGTTCGACGGCGAGCGCATGATCTGGGGCGGGTTCAAGCCGATGATGCGGCTCTGAGCCCGCGCCTGCGGAGGCGGGAAGTCGGCATCCGAAGCGGGTCCGGCTTCGCGCTGGTCGCGGCGCTGGTTCGGGCGTGCCTTGCGGTTCAGGCGCCGCACGCCTGCGCGCGTTTGAGCAGCAGCTCGCGCTCGCGCGCGTTGCGGGCCATGTCCGCGGCGCGTTCGAACTCGGTGCGCGCCTCGTCGAGGCGGCCGAGCTTGTGCAGCAGGTCGCCGCGCACGCTCGGCAACAGGTGGTAGCCCTTCAGCGCCGGGTCGCCGGTCAGCGCGTCGACCAGGGTCAGCCCGGCCTCGGGGCCGAACAGCATCGCCAGCGCGACCGCGCGGTTGAGTTCGATCACCGGCGACGGCGAGATCTGCGCCAGCGCGCCGTACAGGCCGGCGATCCGCGCCCAGTCGGTGTCCTCGGCGCTGGCCGCGCGCGCGTGGCAGGCGGCGATCGCGGCCTGCAGGGTGTAGGGCCCGCGTTGCGCGCTCAGGCGCTCGGCGCGTTCCAGCGCCGCCAGGCCGCGGCGGATCAGCAATGGGTCCCACAGCCCGCGGTTCTGTTCCAGCAGCAGGATCGGCTCGCCGTCCGGCCCGACCCGGGCGGCCGCGCGCGAAGCCTGGATCTCCATCAGCGCCACCAGGCCGTGCACTTCCGGCTCCTGCGGCATCAGCTCGGCGAGGATGCGGCCCAGGCGCAGCGCGTCCTCGCACAGGCCGGGGCGCATCCAGTCGTCGCCGGCGGTGGCCGAGTAGCCCTCGTTGAAGATCAGGTAGATCACCGACAGCACCGAGGCGAGGCGTTCGCGCAACTCTTCCCCGCGCGGCACCTCGAACGGCACCTGCTTGGCGGCGAGCGTGCGCTTGGCGCGGACGATGCGCTGGGCGATGGTCGGCTCGGGCACCAGGAAGGCGCGCGCGATCTCCTCGGTGGTCAGGCCGCCGAGCAGGCGCAGGGTCAGCGCGACCTGGGCCTCGGTCGACAGCACCGGGTGGCAGGCGACGAACACCAGGCGCAGCAGGTCGTCGCCGATGGGATCGTCCAGCTGGTCCAGGTGCGCGTCGCCGGCCTGGGCCTGGTCGAACTCGAGCTCGTACGCGAGCTCCTCGTGCTTGCGCTGCTGCAGCTTGCTGCGGCGCAGGCGGTCGATGGCGCGGTGCTTGGCGGTGGCCATCAGCCAGGCGCCGGGGTTGTCGGGCACGCCGGTCTCGGGCCAGCGTTCCAGCGCGGCGACCAGCGCGTCCTGGGCCAGTTCCTCGGCCAGGCCGACGTCGCGGACCATGCGGGTCAGCCCGGCGATCAGCCGCGCCGATTCGATGCGCCAGACCGCGTCGATGGTGCGGTGGATGTCGGTCGCCGTCATGGCGACGGATCAAAGCATCTCCCCGGCCGCGGTACAAGCGCGGAGCGCGGCGTTTCGCGCGTGAGCGCGATGCGAAGGGCCGTTCATGCGCGGTGCGGCCCGGCCGCCTCGCCACGATGGGACATGGCCGGACAAGGTAGCCGAGGGCTGGCCTGCGGGGGCATCGTGCTGTCCCGGCCAGGGCCGCTTCGCGGCCGTGCGCAAAGCGCCGGGCGTTCGCTCGGGGCGCGGCAGTGCCTCGCAAGCGTCCGCGCTCGCCCTGACGCGGGCGCGCGCCATCCATGGCGCGCTGGCCGCGATGCCTCCGGCAGGCCAGCCCTCGGCGACTCACTCGCGGACGCAGGATCTTCGTCGAGCCGCGGAATCCGCTGCCGCTTCGCCGCTCAGGCGCAGTTGATCAGCCAAGGCACCCCGAAGCGGTCGGTGACCGCGGCGAAGCGGCGCGCCCAGAAGGTCTCCTCCAGCGGCATCTGCACCGAGCCGCCTTCGGACAGCTGCGCGTACAGGCGCTCGGCTTCCTCGATCGACCCGGCGTGCACCGCCATCGAAGCGCCCTTGACGCCCTCGTACGGGCATTGCGGTGCGGCGTCCGCGCCCATCAGCAGCTGCCCGTCCAGCTCCAGGCAGGCATGCATGATCTTGCCGTGCAGCGCGGCGGGCACGTGGTCGCGCGCCGGCGTGTCGCCGAAGCGCATCATGTCGGTGATCCGGCCGCCGAGGCAGCGCTGGTAGAAAGCGAAGGCCTCTTCGCAGCGGCCGTCGAAGTTGAGGTAGGCGTTGAGCTTCATTGCGGTGTTGCCTCGTCGTGCATGGGAAAGTCGGGCTCAGGCGCCGGAAACGCCGAGCCGGCGGAAGCGCCGCACGCCTTCGAGCGCGGCGAAGTCGTCCAGTTCGAACAGCGGCCGCACTTCGATCTCGCAGTCCTCGCCGTGCGGGTTGGGGAAGCGGCGGCTCCATTCCACGGCCTCGTCGCGGCTGTGGGTCTGGATCAGGGTGTAGCCGGCGATCAGCTCCTTGGTCTCGGCGAACGGGCCGTCGACCACGCTGCGCTGGCCGCCGCGGTAGCGGACCCGCCAGCCGCGGGAACTCGGGTGCAGGCCGTTGGCGTCGAGCAGCACGCCGGCCTTGGCCAGCTGCTCGTGGTAGTGCGCCATCGCATCGAAGATCTCCGGGTCGGGCATCGCGCCCGCCTCGGAGCCCTTGCTGGCCTTGACCAGGATCAGGTAGCGCATCGTCGTCTCTCCTGCAGGGAGCCGCGGCGCGGCTCGGATGGGCTCTTGCAGGGGCGACGAACGAGCGCGCGCGGAATCGACACGGTGGGGTCCTCACCGCCGGACTTCTCCCGCAGGCGGCAGAGGGGACCGTGCGCGCAGGAGTGCCCGTCGCGACGGTCGGGAGATCCGCGATGCGCGGAGCCGCGCCCACGACGGCGCGCGCCCCACGCCTCTCCTGCTTGCCGGCGCGGGGACCGAGCGCGCAGGAATCCCTCTCCCGCGGGAGAGGGCAGGGGTGGGGGCGTCCTCAGTCCTTCGGCAGCGCCAGCAGCCAGTCGACGAACACCCGCGCCGCCGGGCGCAGGCGACGGTGCGCGGGATGGACGATGTAGTAATGCCAGCGCGCCGGCAGCGCCGGCCCGGGCAAGCGGCGCAGGCGGCCGTCGGCCAGGTAGGGCGTGGCGATCCGCGCCCGCGCCAGGGCGATGCCGAGGCCGTGCGCGGCGGCGTTGAGCGCGTCGGTGCTGTCGCGGAACACGTAGCGCTCCTCGAGCTTGGCCCCGTGCACGCCGGCGGCGCGGAACCAGTCGTGCCAGCCCTGGTGCGAGTGGTCGGCGATCAGCGTCTGCGCGGCGATGTCGCGGGCGCCGGCGATCCGCGCCAGGTCCGGATAGCGCGGCGACGCCACCGGGAACAGGCTGTCGTCCATCAGGTAGTGGGCGCTGAGCCCGGGCCAATGGCCGGGGCCGTGGCGGATGCCGAGGTCGGGGCCGCCGTCGTCGAAGCGGGTCAAGGCGATCTCGGTGTCCACGCTCAGGGCGATGTCCGGGTGCGCGGCGGCGAACTGCGGCAGGCGCGGCATCAGCCAGGTGTAGGTCAGCGAGTGCAGGGTGGTGATGCGCACGCGCTGGCCGTCGCGGGCGCTGCGCAGGTGGCGCAGCACGCCCTCGACGTCGGCCAGGGCGATGCCCGCGGCATCGGCGAGCTGGCGGCCCTCGGCGGTCAGGGCGACGCCGCGCGCGTGGCGCTGGAACAGCGCCACGCCCAGCCGCGCTTCCAGCTTGCGCACGTGGTGGCTGACCGCGCTGGCGGTCAGGTGCAACTCCTCCGCCGCGTGGGCGAAGTTCTGGTGGCGCGCGGCGGATTCGAACGCCGTCAGCGCCGGCAGCCAGTCCGCGCGCAGGGCCATGCGAGCCTCAAATCTCGTTTGTGCCTGTCTTCGAAAGTATGCGCTTGTGGGCGCGCGGCGCCAGAGGACAATGGAGCCGGGATGAAACCGGATTGTCGGCAGGGCGACGTGGGCAAGGCAGAAGCGAACCCGTTCCACAGGCTTGCCGGCGGTCCGGCGGACGAGTCGCCGGTGCCGCTGCGGGCCCTGCGCCTGGACGATGCCGCGGGGTTCGCGATCGGCCCCGGTTGCGTCCGCCGCGACCTGCCGAGCAACCCCGGCGTGCGCGTGTGGGTGGTCGAGATGGCGCCGGGCGCGCAGTGGCCGGACCACGACCACCACGACACCGGCGAGTCCTACTACGTGATCGAAGGCGAGGTCATCGAGGGCGAGGCGCGCTACGGTGCCGGCACCTACGTGAACTTCGCGCCCGACAGCCGCCACCGGCCGCGCACCGAGACCGGCGTGCGCCTGCTCGGGCTGAACGTCGGCACCGCCGCGTTCCTCGCGTCCGGCGGCAGCCCCGATTCCATCGCGCACTGCTACCACCCCACCCAGGGCTGATCCGCCCTCCGCCCGCGAGATCCCGATGAACAGCATCGCCGCCCAACCTCTCGCCGAAACCGCCCGTGGCTGGCTGACCCCGCTCGAGCTGGGCGTGCTCGGCGCGATCTGGGGCGCCTCGTTCCTGTTCATGCGCGTCGCCGCCGGCGACTTCGGCGCGGTGCCGCTGGTGGAGGCGCGCCTGGCGCTGGGTTCGCTGGTGCTGCTGCCGTTCCTGTGGCGGGCGCGGGCGCAGTTCCCGCTGCGGCTGTGGCCGAAGCTGGCGCTGATCGGGGCGATCAACTCGGCGCTGCCGTTCGTGCTGTTCGCCTGGGCCGCGCAGCGCGCGCCGGCCGGGATCGGCGCGATCGCCAACGCGATGACCGTGCTGTTCACCGCGCTGGTCGGCTTCCTGTTCTTCGGCGAGAAGATCGGCGCGCGGCGCGCGTTCGCGCTGCTGGTCGGCTTCGCCGGCGTGGTGGTGCTGGCCAGCGGCAAGACGGCGGGCGCCAGCATCGGCTGGGCGGTCGCGGCCGGCGTCGGCGCGGCGTTCCTGTACGGCGTGGGCATCAATCTGGTGCGGCGGCACCTCGGCGGCCTGCCGCCGGCGGCGGTGGCCTCGGCCACGCTCGGCAGCGCGGCGCTGCTGACGCTGCCGTTCGCGCTCGCGCAGTGGCCGGCGCGGTCGATCCCGGCGGCGTCGTGGTTCTCCGCGGCGATGCTCGGCGTGCTCTGCACCGGCTTCGCGTTCGTCATGTACTACCGGCTGATCGCGCGCATCGGCGCCGCGCGCGCGTCCACGGTGACCTACCTGATCCCGGTGTTCGGCGTGGCCTGGGCCTGGCTGCTGCTCGACGAACCGCTGACGCTGACGATGGGCGTGGCCGGGGCGATGATCCTCGGCAGCGTCGCCCTCAGCCAGCGCGCGAAATAGCCGGCCGGACGCGGGGCGCTTCCGGCCTCCTTTCCCGCCGGGCGCATGGGCGATCGGCGCCCCCTCCAGTGCGAACGACATGACCCGGCACCGCGTGGTGTTCGACTTCGAGATCGCCTTCTCCAACGGCGGCGGGCTGAAGGGCCGGGACTTCCGCCTGGACCTGGACGGCGAGGACATCGACGATGCGGCGCTGGCCGAGTACATCGTCCGCGACCTGCGCCTGCTGATGGCCGGCGAGGTGCGCATCGCCAACAAGCGCGTGCCCGAGGAGCCGCACGAGCGGCCGCGGATCGAGGCGATCGACTACGACGATGCGGTGGCGGCGCTGCTGCGCGCGGCCGGCCTGCCCACCGCCGACCTGGACGCGGCGGCGGCACCGGTGCGGCTGTTCGGGCGGCGCCGCAACGGCGTGCCGATGGCGGCGGTCGGGGTCGAGCGCCACGGTGAGGCCGCGCTGCTGCGGTCGCTCGCGGTGGCCGAGGCGCTGCGCGGCCGCGGCCTGGCGCGCGAGCTGGTCGCACACGCCGAACGCCGGGCCGCGGACGCCGGCGTGCGCCGCCTGTTCCTGCTGACCACGCACGCGGCCGGTTACTTCGCCCGCCTGGGCTACGCCCCGACCCCGCGCGAGGCGGCGCCGGCGGCGATCGCCGCCACGGCGCAGTTCGCGCAGCTGTGCCCGGCGTCGTGGGCGTTCATGGCCAAGGCGCTGCGCTGACGCCCGGCCCCGGCGCGACGGCGTCCGCGGCGTCCAGGTAGTCCCGGATCGCCGCGATCGCCAGCCGCACCTTGGCCGGCTGCGAGTCGCGACGCGCGGTGAGCGCATAGACGCCGAGCGGCGCGAGCGACCATTCCGGCAGCACCGCGACGATCTCGCCGGAGGCCAGCAGGGGCGCCGCGTCCGGTCCCGGCATGCGCGCGATGCCCAGGCCCTGCAGCATCATCTGCTTGACCGCTTCGGCGTTGTTGCCGGCGACCGGCCCGGAGACGCGCACCCGCCGCGCCGGCTCCCCCGGGCGATGCAGTTCGATGAACTCCGGCCGGCTCATCACGCTCAGGATCAGCATCGCGTGCCGGGCCAGGTCTTCCGGGCAGCGCGGCAATCCGCGCGCCTGTGCGTAGGCCGGCGCGGCGACCAGCAGGTGCCGCCATTGGGCCAGGCGCCGCGCCACCAGCGCCGAGTCGCCGAGCGTGCCGATGCGGATCGCCAGATCGATGCGCTCGGCGATCAGGTCGATCCGGCGGTCCTCCGCGAACAGCCGCAGCGACAGTCGCGGATGCGCGCGCAGCAACGGCGCCAGCGCCGCGGCGAGGTGCCGGCTGAAGCCGACCGGGAAGGCGATGCGCAGCTCGCCGCGCGGCTCGTCGCGCAGATCGGCCAAGCGGCGCTCGGCCGATTGCGCGGCCAGCAGCATCGCCGCGCAGTCCTCGTAGTAGGCCTGGCCCGCCTCGGTGAGGGTCAGCTTGCGGGTCGAGCGGTGCAGCAGGGCGATCCCGGTCTCGGCCTCCAGCCGGCGCACCTGCTGGCTGACCGCCGAGGCGGTCATGTCCAGTTCGCGGGCCGCGGCGCTCATCGAGCCCAGATCGACCACGCGGGCGAACAGGGCCATGCGCTTGAGGCGGTCGATTGTGAAGTCCGGCTTCATGGTGATGGTGGATCGACCCCGCTTATCGGCCTCTTCGTTAGCAGGAACACTGTATCGCCTTCCCCCCTCGCACAGGAGTTTCCCATGCACGTCGCCCTCATCGGCGCCACCGGCTTCATCGGTTCGGCGGTGCTCGAAGAAGCCTTGGCGCGCGGCCATCGCGTGACCGCGATCGCCCGCAGCGCGGGCAGGCTGGCGGCCCGCCCCGGCCTGCGGACGAGCGCCGCCGACGCCACCGATCCGGCAGCCGTGGCCGAAGCGGTGCGCGGCGCCGACGCGGTGATCTCGGCCTTCACCGGCGACCGCCGGGGGCCGGACTTGGCGGGCGAGGTCGCCCGCGGCAATGCCGCGATCCTCGAAGGCGCAAAGCGCGCCGGCGTGTCCCGGTTGCTGGTGGTCGGCGGCGCCGGCAGCCTGGAGGTGGCGCCCGGCCGGCTGTTGGTCGAGGAGGACGTGTTCCCCGCCGAGTACAAGGTCGAGGCGCGCGCGATGGCCGGCGTGCTCCAGCGCCTGCGCGCGGAAACCGGGCTGGACTGGACCTTCCTCTCGCCGGCCGCGGAGATCTTCCCCGGCGAGCGCACCGGCCGCTTCCGCCTGGGCGGCGACCGGTTGTTGGCCGATGCCGAAGGCCGCAGCCGCATCTCGGTGCAGGACTATGCGGTCGCGATGATCGACGAGCTGGAGCGGCCGGCGCATTCGCGGCGGCGTTTCAGCGTGGCGTACTGAGGTTCCGGGCCGGGCCGCCCCCACCCCTTCCCCGCAAGCGGAGGGGCCTCGCGCGCGAAGCGCGGCCCGGCGAACTGCGCCGCAGGCCGTATCCACGCCGCGCCGCACCCGCACATGGCCCGGCGTGGCGGCTCGCGGTCAGCCGGCGCGTCGGTCGCGCAGTCTTTCGATCAGCGCCATCGCCGCGGCCGGGTTGCGTTCCTTGGCCGCGCTGATGAAGAACACGAACACGTCGCGGCGCTGGGCCGGCGGCGCCGGGTCGCGGGACAGGCGCGGCAGGTCGTCGGGTTCGCCGCCGCGCGCCCAGGCGAGGGCGCGCTGCGCCCAGCGCTCGAGTTCGGCCGCCGGGTAGCCGGTGGCGACCTCGCTGCGCGCGCGCATCAGCCGCGCGTAGACGAAGTCCGCGGCGACGTCGGCGAAGGACGGGTGGTCCGGCGAATCCGTGAACACCGTGGCGAAGCCGTGCCGGCGGACGAGGGCGACGTAGCCGGCGTCGACGAAGCCGGAGTCGCGCACGTCCAGCACGTGGCGCAGCGCGCGGCCTGCCGCGCGGGGCGGCAGCAGCCCGAGGAACGCGGCGAAGTCGTCGCGGTCGATCCGCCGGCCGGCGTCGAACTGCCAGACGATCGGTCCGAGCCGGTCGCCGAGCGCGGCGATGCCGCCGACGAAGTCCTCGATCTGCGGTCCGGTCCTGGCCAGCGTGCGCGACTGCATGATCCGCATCGGCGCCTTGGCCGAGAAGACGAAGCCCTCCGGCGTCTCCGCCGCCCACTTGGCGTAGGTGGCCGGCTTCTGCGCGCCGTAGTAGGTGCCGTTGATCTCGATCGCGGTCAGGCGGCGGCTGGCGTATTCGAGCTCGCGCCGTTGCACCAGGCCCTTCGGGTAGAAGTTGTCGCGCCAGGGCGCGTAGGTCCAGCCGCCGATGCCGACGCGGATGCCGTCGACCGGCTGCGGCGGCGCCGCGAACAGGTCGCTCATCGCGGCGCGGCCCACGGGTCGTAGCTGCCGAACCACCACAGGTGGCCTTCGAGGTCGCGGCAGGCGTAGCCGCGGCCGCCGTAGTCCTGGTCGGCGATGTCGATCACGATCTCGGCGCCGCCGGCTTTGGCGCGGGCGTAGTGCGCGTCGACGTCGGGAACCACGACGCAGACGCCCTGGGTGGCGCGGCCGCCGGTCTCGTCGGGGTGGATCATCCACCTGGCCCAGTCGCCGTCCTTGTTCGCCGAGCCGAGCATGACCATGCCGCTGCCGAAGGTCAGCTGGGCATGGTGGACCACGTCGGCGTCGGCGTAGACCGCCTGGCGCTCGAAGCCGAACGCGTTGCACAGCCAGTCGATGGCGACGTGGGCGTCGCGATAGACCAGGGTGGGGATGACGCGGCTGCCGGTCTGCGGGGAGTTCATGGCGGAGGGTTCCTGGGCGGTGGCGGGCTCCAGTCTGGCGCAAGCGGGCGTGGCGACCCCGTCGAGGCCGACCGCCCGCGGACGGGAATTCCATCGGCGCGCCAGCGGGACCCGCGCGGACGAACGCGGGTGCCGCGCGAGGAAACCACCGCGGGCATGCCTGCCGCGGCGCCGTCCCTCCGCGGGGGACCGCGCAGGCCCGTGCGAGCCCCGCGAAGGCCAGGCCTTCGCAGGCCGCGGCTCAGCGGATCGGCTCGTCCAGCATCATCTGCCGGACGAAGCGCACCGGCGGCGCGCCGTAGGACAGCACCTGGTCGTGGTAGGCCTTGAGGTCGAACTTCGGCCCGCGCTTGGCCTCCACCGCCTTGCGCATGTCGAAATGCTCCTGCGCGCCGACGAAGTAGGTCGGCAGCTGCGCGCTGGTCAGTTGCGCGCGCACCCACTTGCCGGCGGCCTCGCGCTCCTGCTGGAACGCCTGCTTGGTCATCAGCTCCATCGCCTGCTCGCGGCTCCAGCCGTCCACGTGCACGCCCTGGTCGAGGATCGCGTTGGCGATGGTGCGCAGATAGAACTTCAGCTGCACCAGGCGGAACAGCGGGTCGTTGTCCAGGTAGCCGGCGTCGGCCATCATGTCCTCGGTGTACACCGCCCAGCCTTCGGCGAACAGGCCCGAGCGCAGCACCGCGCGCAGGGTGGAATGCGCGTCGACCGAGTGCGCGCCCTCGAGGTAGTGGCCCGGCATTGCCTCGTGGATCGACAGCAGGTGGATCATCCGGCTGTTGTACTCGCGCAGGAACGAGTCGGTCTGTTCCTGGCTCCAGTCCTCCGGGATCGGCGAGATCGCGTAGTAGGTGTCCAGGCCCTTGTCGAGCGGCCCCGGCGAATCGCAGTACGCGACCGCGACGCCGCGCTGGAACTCCGGCATCAGGATCACCTTGACCGGGTCGTTCGGCACGGTGACCAGGTCGTGCTTGCGGGTGAACTCGGTGGCGTCGGCCAGGGTGCGCTTGGCGAAGTCGACCACCTGGTCGCGCGCGGGGCGCTCGGCGTAGGCCAGCTCCAGCGCCGCCTCGATCGCCTTCTGCTGCTGCGCGGCATCGGGTTGGTCCGGCAGCGCCGGCGCGTCCGGCTTGTCCTTCAGCACCTTCTGCGCGATCCGGTACATCTCGCCGCGCACGCGCTCCAGCTCGGCCTCGGCGCGCCGCTTGATCTCGGCGCGCGACAGCGAGGAGTTCAGCGAGTACTGCAGCTTCTCGTCGTACAGGGTCTGGCCGAGGCGGAAGTCGCCCTTGGCGTTCGGCACCAGGGTCTCGTCCAGCCAGGCCTGCTGCTCGGCCACCGCCTTGCGCAGGCCGGCGACCGCGGCGTCCAGGCGCGTGCGGTCGGCGCCGTGGAGCTGGCCGGCGTTCGGCGCGATGAAGGTGTCGATCAGGCTGAGCACGCCGGCGTTCTGCTTCGCCACCGTCTCGGCGTGGATCCTCGGCACCCGGTTCGGATCCAGGTTCTCGCGCATCCGGGCGAAGATCGCCGGGATCTTCTCCATCCGCGCGGTCGCCGACTTCAGCCGCTGCGGCAGCGGCGCGAACTCGCGCGCCATCAGGTTGTAGATCGCGCCGCCGGCCAGGCCGTTGTAGACCTGCGGGTCCCAGGCCCAGCTCTGCAGCGTCTCCAGCGTCCAGACGTCCGAGCGCAGCTGGTTGCGCAGGATCGCCGCGTCGATCTGGTTCTCGCGCGACAACCGGGTCACGTCGATCGCGTCGAGCTCGGCCAGCAGCCGCTTCGAGAAGTCGATCTGCTTCTGCCGGCCGGCGGCGCTGAGGTCGTCGACCTGGTCGTCGTAGGCGTGCTCGCCGATCTGCGTGGCCGCGACCGGGTTGAGGCGCAGCCAGCCCTCGAGCCAGCGCTTGGACAGATCGGCGAAGCGGGCTTCCACGGCGGGATCGACCTCGGCGCTGGCAGGGACGGCGGCGGGCGCGGCGGCGCCGGGCGCGGGCGCCGGGGCTTCGGAGCGGCAGGCGCCCAGGCCGAGCAGGGCCAGGGCGAGCAGGGAGGGACGCAGTAGGCGCATGCGGAGACTCGCGGAAAGGGAGCGCGCCGCGGAGGATATCGCCTGCGTCGCGCGCATCGAATAGGCCGTTGGTCCCCGTCGCCGGCGCCGCCAGGCCGCGCAAACGTTTCGCCCGCGCGTTGCCTGCCGCGGCGCGGCGGGGCTACGCCGCTAGGCGACGCCGCACAGCCGCCGGCCCTTGCGCGTCAGCCACAGGCGCAGGCGCTGGCCGTCGCGCAGTTGCATCACCAGGTCCAGGCCCTCGTGCTGGGGATCGTCGCCGAGCGTGCCCAGCACGTACTGCAGCCGGGCCACGCCGATGCCGAGCTTGCGGGCCACGCGATGCAGCGGCTGCCCGTCCTCCTCGGCCAGCAATCGCAACAGGGCTAACGCGGTGTGATCGCTCATCGCCGTGACCCGTCCGTTTCTCTCCAGCGTCCGCTCCGGCCGCGCCGGCGCGCCGAAGGCCTGGCGGATGATAGTGCGCCCGCGGGGGGCTTCGTCCATGACCGATGGCACGGCCGGCGCTGGCCGCGCGCGGCGCGCCGATGGCATAGTCGCGCGATGCCGAAGAAGCGAACGAAGACAAAGCGCGCGGGCGGAACGGTCGCGCCCGACCAGCGCGCCGCCGCGCTGCGGCGACGCGCGCGGCCCTGGCTGCTGGCGCTGCTGGCCTGCGCCGCGCAGGCCCAGGCCGGGCCGTGCCCGCCGGCGGGATGGAGCGGCGACTCGCTGCAGGCGCTGCAGCAGGCCGGATTCCGGATGGAGAGCGCGGCGGCGCGCGACGCGCTCGCGCTCGGCCTGCTCGAATGCCTCGGCGAACCCGATCCCGCGCTGCGCGAGGACCTGGCCGCGGCGGCGTTGGCCGCGTGGATGCGCGAGGGGGTGCTGGCGCCGGACCTGCTGCGGACCCTGCGCGACCGCCTGTACCGGGCCCTGGAGCAGGAAGACCGCGACGGCCTGCGCTGGCCGGCCGCGGCGCGGATCCTGGGCGAGATCGCGGGCACCGACCGCGCCTCGCCGTGGATGAGCCCGGCCGAGCGCGCGGCGATGGTCCTGCGCGCCAGCGCCTACCTGCAGTCGGTGCGCGACTACCGCGGCTTCGACCCGGTGCAGGGCTGGCGCCACGGCATCGCCCACGGCGCGGACTGGCTGGCGCAACTGGCGCGGAACCCGGCGCTCGACCGGCACCAGCTCGGCCGCATCGTCGAGGCGATCGGCAGCCAGGCGGTGCCGGCCGGCGGCTACGCCTACGTCAGCGACGAGCCGCAGCGGCTGGCCGAGGCGCTGCTGCAGGCGGCGCGCCGCGGCGTCCGCGACGAAGCCGGCTGGTCGGCCTGGTTCGCGGCCTTGGCCGCGCGCCTGGGCGACGGCGATCTGGCCTGGCGCGATGCCGGCTGGCTGGCGCGCCGGCACGACCTGCAGGCCTTCCTGCAGGCGGTCTACGTCGGTGCGGACCAGGCCCGCGACCCGGCGACCCGGGCGGTGCTGCCGGGGGCGCGCGCGGCCCTGGAGGCGCTGCCGTAGCGCTCAGCCTTCCTCGTCGCTCTCGAACTCGACGAACACGTCCAGGCGCCGCGCCAGCTCCTCGACCACGTCGCGCACCCGCTGCGCGGTGTAGGCGTTGGGCGCGTCGATCTCCAGCTCGTGCGAGGGCTGGCCCTGGTCGTCCGGCAGCCCGGCGGAGCTGGAGTCGTCGTCGTCCATGTGCGGCATCAGGTCGTCGATCTCCTCGATGTGTTCGATGCCGTCGAGGCTGTTCAACAGGTTGCTGATGGCGCGGACGTCGTCGTCGCTGCCGGTCACTCGCAGGCGCAACAGGGGCATGGCGGAAACTCGCGTGCTGGTTCGGGACGGTCGCCGCAGACGCTAAAGAGCGCCGGGCCAAGGCCGCGTGATGGCGCGCCGCGCCATGCCGGCGTCACGCCGCTGGAGTAGGCTCGGGGCATGCGCCCCGCTGCCGAAATCCCCGTGGTCACGCTGCGCCCGCTCGAGCGCGGCGACCTGCATTTCGTCCACGCGCTGAACAACAACCGCAGCGCGATGGGCTACTGGTTCGAGGAGCCGTACGAATCCTTCGTCGAACTGGAGGAGCTGTACCGCAAGCACATCCACGACCAGTCCGAGCGCCGCTTCATCGTCGAGGACGCGGCGCACGAGCGGGTCGGCCTGGTCGAGCTGGTCGAGATCGACCAGCTGCACCGGCGCGCCGAGTTCCTGATCATGATCACGCCCGAGCAGCAGGGCCGCGGCTACGCCCGCGCCGCGACCCGCCTGGCGATCCACTACGCCTTCCGCGTGCTCAACCTGTACAAGCTGTACCTGCTGGTCGACGTGGACAACGCGCGCGCGATCCGCATCTACGAGGACGCCGGCTTCCAGCGCGAGGGCGTGCTGCGCGAGGAATTCTTCAGCGACGGCCGCTACCACGACGTGGTGCGGATGTGCCTGTTCCAGCACCAGGTGCTGGGCGCGGCGCGGAACGGGAAGTGAGCGAAGAGGAGCGAGGGGAGTGCCTTCTCCCGCTCCCCTCGCGCCCGCTCATCGCCGCCGCCGCGCCGGCTTCTTCTTCGCCGGCGCGGGCGGTTCCTCCGCCTCGCGCACCGGCAGCGGCACGTTGCACAGGTCGATGTGCCCGGCCATGTGCTTGTACCAGTCGTCGCGGCGGTTGCGCCGCGACTCGACCAGCTCGGCGAACAGCGGCGTGTCGGTGCGCAGCGCCTCGAGCGGGGTGCGCTCCTTCTTCGGCACGTCGGCGGCCAGGCGGATCGCCTGGATCGGGGTGCGCTGCGCCGGGTCGGTGTAGAAGCCGAGCGGCCCGCTGCCGCGCGGCAGCACCGAGAGCAGTTCCATGCCCTGCACGACGCGGCCCACCACCGTGATGTTGCGGTCGAGCTGGCGCGGCGACTGGCCGATCACCACGTACAGCTCGGTGCCGTCGCTGGAATCGGCGGCGACGTCGCGGCCGGCGCCGACCGCGCCATAGCAATGCGCCAGCCAGGCGGTCTTCGCCGCCGGGTCGCGCCCGGCCGGGAAGCCGGAAGAGAACCCGACCTCCGGCGCCCAGCCGTCGGCGTCGGGCAGGCGATCGAAGGGCAGGCGCTCGCTGCTGCGCGCGAACTCGGCCGGCAGCTTGGCCTTGGCCCCGCGGCCGAGCGGCTTGCGCTGCGCCTGGTCCTCGGCCGGGTCGCCCCATTGCACGACGAAGTTGTCCTGGGCGCGGTTGATGCTCAGGCCGTTCCAGTAGCCGCCCTTGGCCAGGGCGCGGATGTTGGCGACGTGCGCGGGCGCGAATGCCGGCGCCAGTTCGATCACCACCCGGCCGGCCTCGAGTTCCAGGTACAGCGTGTTCTTCGGGTCCAGCGGTCGCCAGTCGGCGGGCTGCGAGGCGTCGAGGATCTCCTGCATCGAGCGCGCCGGCGGTGCGGCGGCGGGCTCCTCGGCGTGGGCGGCGAGGGCGAACAGCAAGGCGGAAGACAGGACGAGCGAACGCAGGCGCGGCACGGACATGGCGCATCTCCCCGGAGTGACCGGCGGATTCTGGCGCAGGCGCGCGGCGCGGACCAGCGCGCCGGGCGCGTTCGTGGCCGCCGGTCACCCTGCCGATGCGAGCCGCGCCGCTGCCGCCGATTCGGCATCGATGCGGCGCGTGTCCCGGCTTCGCCGAGTCGCCATGCCGCGGCCACGGGCGGGCGGGCCGCGGCGGCCGGCGCCATCGGCGGCCGGGCACCGCCGCATCCGGCGTCACCCGCTGCGCTTGCGCGCGGCCGTCTTGCGCGCCGTCTTCTTGCCCGCCTTCTTCGCCGTGCGCTTGGCCGGGCGCTTGCGCGCCGTCTTCTTCGCGGCCTTTTTCGCCGTCTTCCTGGCGCCGGCGCCCGAGCTGCGCTTGCGCGCGGTCTTCTTGGCGGCTTTCTTCGCGGTCTTGCGCGGCGTCTTCCCGGCCGTTTTCTTGGTGGCTTTCTTCGCGGTCTTTTTCGGGCTCTTCCCGGCCGCTTTCTTCGCCGTCTTCCTGCCGGTCTTCTTCGCGCCCGTCCCGGCGCCCTTGCGTCCCGAGCCGCTGCGCTTGCCGCCGCCGTCCTGCTTGTTGACGGTGGCCCAGGCGATGCGCTCGGCGTCGTCTTCCGAGCGGCCGCGCTCGCGCTCGCTCTCCTCGATGTGCTCGGCCTGGCGCTGCTGTTTCTCGGTGTAGGCGGATTTGTCGCCGCGAGGCATGGCTTTCCTCCTCGCCGCCGGACGGGGCGGCGCGGTCCGGTCTTAACAGGCCGCCGGTGGAGGCGGCGGCAAGCCCGCCGTGACCAACGGCAGGTTCGCTATATAGAAGTTCGCAATATGCTGCGGACCAACCTAGAAGGGCCCGCCTCCGCATGACCGACCTCGACGGCCAGCTGCGCAAGTTCCAGAAGGAGCTCAGCGCCGGCACGGTGTCGCTGGCGCTGCTGGCGGTGCTCGGGCAGGCGGACGAGCCGATGTACGGCTACCAGATCGCCAAGCGCCTGGAGCGCGTCGGCCAGGGGGTGCTCAGCGGCAAGCAGAGCGCGCTGTACCCGGTGCTGCGCAACCTCGAGGGCGCGGGATTGCTCGCCAGCCACGTCGAGCCCTCCGTGGCCGGGCCGCCACGCCGCTACTACCGCATCACCGAAGCGGGCCGCGCCGCGCTGCGCGACTGGAGCGCCGCCTGGCGCGCGACCCGCGACTCCGTCGATTCCGTCCTCGCAGGACTGCCGCAATGAATGCCCACGCCGCCGCGCTGCCGACCACCATCCCCGCCTACCTCGAGCAGCTGCGCCGGTCGCTGGCCGGCGCCGATCCCGCGCTGGTCCAGGACGCGCTGTACGACGCCGAGGAATACCTGCGCTCCGAACTGGCGGAGAACCCGGGCCGGAGCGAGGCCGAGGTGATCGCCGCGGTCGCCGGCAGCTACGGCGCGCCGGACGAGGTCGCCGACATCTACCGCGACACCGAGGTCAAGGTGCAGACCGCGCTGCGCCCGCCGCCGGCGCCGCCGCGCCGCTCGGCGCTGGGGCGCTTCTTCGGCGTCGCCGCCGAGCCGCGCACCTACGCGGCGCTGCTCTACATGCTGCTGGCGCTGGCGACCGGGGTGTTCTACTTCACCTGGGTGGTGGTCGGGGTGTCGCTGTCGCTGGGCTTGGCGGTGCTGATCGTGGGCGTGCCGTTCGTGATCCTGTACTTCGGTTCGGTACGGGTGCTTTCGCTGGTCGAAGGGCGCATCGTCGAGACCATGCTCGGCGAGCGCATGCCGCGGCGGCCGCTGTACGCCTCGCGCGGCAAGCCGCTGCTGAAGCGCATCGGCGAGCTGTTCACCGACCCGCGCATCTGGGCCACGCAGCTGTACTTCCTGCTGATGCTGCCGCTGGGCGTGCTGTACTTCACCGTGTTCGCGACCCTGCTGGCGGTCGCGCTGGCGCTCATGCTGGCGCCGCTGGGGCTGTGGCTCTCCGGCGAGGGGCTGTGGCTCGACGGCGTGTACCTGGACAGCGGCCTGCAGCTCTGGGCCGCGCCGCTGCTGTTGGTCGCCGGCGTGCCGTTGCTGTTCGCGGCCTTGCATCTGGCGCGCGCCGTCGGCCGGCTGCACGGCCTGTTGGCCAAGCACATGCTGGTCAAGAGCGCGCAGTACGAATGAAAGTCGGCCGCGGCCGCGGTGGCGGCGTTCCTTCGCGGGCTGCCGCCGGCCGGCGCAGCATCGCATCGTCACTCCCGCGAAGGCGGCAATCCAGGGGCTCTTCTTTCTTCCAGCAGAAGGGGGCCGCGGCCGCCGGAGCCGCCCGGGCCCGAAATCCCCGATCGGGCGAGCGGCATCGGCCGCGGCTCGCTCCCGAAGCACGTCGCCGGGTCTCCGCTTTCGCGGGCATGGCGACGGATGCGTGGCGCGCCACCGGCGGCGCCGTCCGCCGCCGCGCGCGAGATCAGAAATCGAACAGGTCGTCGAGCAGGCTTTTCTTTTTCTTCTTGCCGTAGGCGTACTGCGGGTGTTGCGGATACGGCTGCGCGTGGCCGTGCCCCGGATAGGCGGCGGGCGGCGGCGGTGGCGCATGCCGCGCGGCCGCGGGCGCCTGCGTTTCCGCGGCGGGCGCGGCCGCGCGTTCGATCAGCTTGTCGAGCTCGCCGCGGTCCAGCCAGACGCCGCGGCATTGCGGGCAATAGTCGATCTCGATCCCCTGGCGATCGGTCATCGCCAGTTTCACGTCGCGGCAGACGGGACAATCCATTTGCGGCCTCCGAAGGCTTCGTGGTTCCGACAACATCGGGGCCCGCCTTGGCCGGTTCAAGCCTGCGCGGCCGGCGCAGCGTAACGGGCGATGAAGTCGCGCACCTGCGGGTACACCTGGGTGCGCCAGCGGCGGCCGCTGAAGATGCCGTAATGGCCGGCGCCGGCCACGGTCAGGTGGGCGCGGTCGGCCTCGGCGATGCCGGTGCACAGCTTGTGCGCGGCGCGGGTCTGGCCCTGGCCGGAGATGTCGTCGAGCTCGCCCTCGACGGTCAGCAGCGCGGTGCCGCGGATCTGCGACGGATCCACGCGCTCGCCGCCCACGTCCCACAGGCCGCGCGGCAGCAGGTGTTCCTGGAACACGATGCGCACGGTGTCGAGGTAGTACTCGGCGGGCATGTCCAGCACCGCGTTGTACTCGTCGTAGAAGCGGCGGTGCGCCTCCGCGTCGTCGAGATCGCCCTGGACCAGGTGTTGGTAGAAGTCCCAGTGCGACTGGAAGTGCCGCTCCGGGTTCATCGCCACGAAGCCCATGTGCTGGAGGAAGCCCGGGTAGACCCGGCGGCCCGCGCCGGGATAGTTCGGCGGCACCGGGTGCACCAGGTTGGCCTCGAACCACCACAGCGGCTTGTGCGCGGCCAGGTCGTTCACTTGGGTCGGGCTCTCGCGGGTGTCGATCGGCCCGCCCATCATCACCAGCGAGCGCGGCGTGGGCTCGCCGCGCGCGGCCATCAGCGACACCGCCGCCAGCACCGGCACGGTGGGCTGGCAGACGCTGATCACGTGCAGGTTCCCCGCGCCGATCTCGCGGATGAAGTCCTGCACGTAGCCGACGTAGTCGTCGAGGGTGAACGCGCCTTCGGCCGCCGGCACCATGCGCGCGTCGACCCAGTCGGTGATGTAGACCTTGTGGTCGCGCAGCAGGGTGCGCACGGTATCGCGCAGCAGGGTGGCGTGGTGGCCGGACAGCGGCGCCACCACCAGCACGCTGGGATCGTCCTTGAGCTCGCCCAGCTGCCCGGCATCGTCGGCGTAGCGCTTGAAACGCAGCAGGCGGCAGAACGGCTTGCGCGCGACCTCGCGCTCGACCACGGGATGGGCGACGCCGTCGATGTCGACCGAATGGATGCCGAACTCCGGCTTCTCGTAGTCCTTGCCGATCCGGTACAGCAACTCGTAGCCCGCGGCGACGCGCGCCGCGCCGGGCAGGCTCGACAGCCAACTGCCGTGGGCGCCGAACATCTTGGCGCCGGCCTCGGCCCAGTAGGTCATCGGGGCCAGCCACGCACGCCCCAGTTCGTGCATCTGGTAGAGCATCGTCGTCCCGTACGGTCCGGCGGACCGGTCGTTGGTGCGGCGCAGCATAGCGTATCCGGCCCGGTGGCCGGGTGAACCGGGCGGCGGCCCGCCTTCGCCTCTCGCGACGACCGCGCGCCCGGCCCACGGGTTTCGCCGGGTCGGGGTTTCCGCAACGCAACGGCGCCGATCCTCGCGGGGCGCGGCACCCTGGCGGCGGAGCGGTCCCGGCGTGCCTCTCAGCCCGGGCTTTCGAGTGCGCTCAGCCCGTCGCGCCGGGCCGGCGAAAGCCACAGCTGCGAGCCGATCGCGACGAAGCCCGCCGCGGCGAAGCGCTCGCGGTAGTAGCGCGCGGGGCGGCGTTTGAAGCCGTGGCGGTCGCCTTCGATCGCGTCCTCGCGGGTGTAGGTCTCGAGGAAGGCCACGCCGCCGCACAGTTCGGCCAGGCCGGGCAGGCCGCGTTCGAGCTCGCGCGAATCGAGGTAGTGCAGCACGTCGCTGCAGACCAGCAGGTCGACCGGCGGGCACGGGCGCAGGCAGGCGAAGTCGCCGAAGCGCGCCCGGTGCAGGTTGCGCCGGGCGCCGTAGCGGGCGACCGCGTATTCGCTGGCGTCGAAGCCGAGATAGCGCAGCTTCGGCCGCAGCCTGAGCAGCGGCGCGCGCCACGCGCCTTCGCCGCAACCGACGTCGAGAACGCTGCGGATCGGCCGCTCCAGGTGGTACTCGGCCGTAGCGACCGCGAGCGCGACCTTGCGCGCCAGCCGCGCCGCGCCGCCGATCGCGGCGTCCCGGAGCGCCGGATCGCGGTACCAGCGGTCGAAGTAGTCCCGGTCGTAGGCCTTGCTCAAGGGGCGCGTCCGCCAGCGGAGTGGGCGCCCATTGTCTCTCCTTCCGGCGGGCGCCGGACACCGCGGCGGAGCGCGCGGGCCGCGTCGGGCGACGCGTGCGGGAGCGGACGCGCGTTCCCGCGGCAGTGGCAGCGACCGCGGGCCGCGGGCATCCTATCGCCGCCCGCACGCTTCGAAGGAACCGCGAATGACCGCCTATTTCTGGACCAAGACCGCGCACCTGGTGTTCGTGATCGCCTGGATGGCGAGCGTGTTCTACCTGCCGCGGATCCTGGTCAATCTGGCGGAAGCGGGCGACGAGACGGCGGTGCGCGCGCGGCTGGCGCTGATGGGGCGGCGGTTGTACCGCTTCGGCCACCTCATGTTCGGCTTCGCCTTCGTGTTCGGCCTGGTGCTGTGGCTGTACTTCAAGATGAGCGGCGGCTGGCTGCACGCCAAGCTGGCGCTCGTGGCGCTGCTGCTGGCGCACTACGTGGTCGCCGGCCGCTGGCTGAAGGGGCTCGACCGGGGCCGCGCGCTGCCGTCGGCGAAGGCGCTGCGCTGGTTCAACGAACTGCCGGTGCTGCTGCTGGTCGGCATCGTCTACCTGGTGCTGGCCAAGCCGTTCTGAGCCCGCGCCGCCGCGCTGCTGCGGACGGACATGGGAAAACGGGCCCGGTCTGCGCCGGGCCCGTTTCGTTCCAGGCAACGCCGCGGCGGCGCCCGCTCAGCGGAACTTCGCCGGGTCCGGCAACTGCAGCGGCACGCCGTTGGCGTCGCAACCGCCGGCCGCGCACAGCGCCTGGCGCAGCTTCGGCGTGGCCTGCAGCATCAGGTGGAAGATCGCGTTCTGCTCGACGCTGCCGCGCACCGCCTCGCTGCCCGGGCCGCGCGCCCAGAGGCCGACGTCGTCGCCCCCGTGCGATTCGGAACCGGTCGGCACCAGCGCCTCCTGCATGTAGTCCGGATGCTCGGTGTCGACCGCGGTCAGGTCGGGGCGGCCGCGCTGCGCGTACTGCACGCCGCTGGCCTGGTGCGGGAAGCGCTTCGGCCCTTCCGGCTGCTGCGCGCTGGCGCCGACGTAGCCCGGGCCGTTGCTGTAGTTGAGCGTGGTGTAGGGCAGGCCGGTGGCATCGCGGGCGAGCTGGCTCGGATCGCCTTCCTCGCCGCTGGTGCCGCGGACCTTGCCGAGGATCGGGTTGCCGCGCACCGGGTAGCCGACGAAGCTCAGGGTGTGCGAATGGTCGGCGGTCACCAGGATCAGGGTGTCGTCGGCCGAGGTCATCGCGGCCGCGGCCCGCACCGCCTCGCTCAGCGCGATCGTGTCGGTGAGCGCGCGGTAGGCGTTGCCGGCGTGGTGCGCGTGGTCGATGCGGCCGCCCTCGACCAGCAGCACGTAGCCGTTCGGGTTGCGCTGCAGGCGCGCGATCGCGGCGCGGGTCATCTCCGCCAGGCTCGGCTCGCCGGCGCCGTCCTGGGCGCGGTCGTGCTCGAACTGCATGTGGTCGGGCTCGAACAGCCCCAGCAGCGGCGCATCGGCCGGCGCCGCCTCGAGCTGCTTCGCGTTCCACACGTAGACGCCGTTCGGATGCCGGCTTCGCCATTCGGCGATCAGGTCGCGGCCGTCGAGGCGCTGGCCGACCTTGTCGTCGTACTCCGGGTCGCGCTGCTGCACGGTCATGAAGTTGCCGCGGCCGCCGCCCATCAGCACGTCCGGGCCGCGGCCGTAAGGGGTCTCGACCAGCTGGCGGGCGATGTCGGCGCAGCCGGCGGCCCGGGCCGCTTCCGGCAGCTCGGTGTCGTTCTCCCAGTTGCGGTCGGCCGAATGGGTGAACGTCGCCGCCGGGGTGGCGTGGGTGACGCGGGTGGTGGTGACCACGCCGGTGGCCAGGCCCTGGCTGGCGGCCAGTTCCCACAGGGTCAGCAGCGGCGTGCGCTGCGCCTGCGCGCAATCGCCGCGGCGCGCCTGCTGGCCGATGCTGAGCACGCCGGCGCGGGTCTTGGCGCCGGTGGCCATCGCGCTCATCGTGCCGGCCGAGTCCGGCGTCTGCGAGTCGGTGTTGTAGGTCTTGCTCAGCGCGGTGGCCGGGAAGGTTTCCCAGCTCAGCCGGTTCTCCTCGCCGGAGCCGCCCTTGCGCTGCCCGTCGAGGATGCGCGCGGCGGCCACCGTGGTCAGGCTCATGCCGTCGCCGACGAACAGGATCACGTTCTTCGCCTTGCCGGCCATCGCGCCGCGCTGCGCCGCCTGCGCGGCGCCGTCGCGGAACCACCATGCGGGGGTTTCCCCGGCCGGATGCGCGATCGCCGGCACGTCGACGGCGGCGGGCGCGGGCGCCGCCTGGCGCGCGGCGCCGGAGGCGCAGGCGCCGGCGAGCAGGGCGAGGGCGAGGGCGGAGCAGGGAACGAGCGGGCGTGGCATCGGCGTAACGGTTCGGCAACGGAAACCGCCATTATGCCGGCCGTCATTGCAGGCCTGGGACACCGGCGTTGCAGCGGCGCTCTCGCCCGAACCGGCACACTCGGCTAAGGTGCCGACTCGATCGTTCCGCAGAGGTCCCGATGAAGCTGGTCTCGGCCTGGCTCCGCATCCCGTTCTGGCAGCGCGTGCTGGCGGGCTTCGTGCTCGGCGCGCTCGCCGGCTGGGCGTTGGGTCCCGCCGCGGAGACCTGGTTCGGCCCGCTGGGCACGGTCTACGTCAACCTGATCAAGATGATCGCGGTGCCGCTGGTGTTCTTCGCGGTGATGAAGGCGATCGGCAGCCTGCACGGGCAGAAGTCGGTGGCGGCGCTGAGCGCGCGCACCTTCGTCTGGTTCGCGATCACCGCGGCGCTCGCGGTCGCGGTGGGGCTGGTCGTCGGCGGCGTGCTGCAGCCCGGCAGGGGCCTGGCCGGGCTGACCGTGGCGCCGGACTACACGGTGCGCGAGATCCCGTCGTGGAAGCAGGTGCTGCTGGACGTGATCCCGACCAACCCGTTCCGCGCGCTGAGCGAGGGCAAGATCCTGCAGGTGATCGTGTTCGCCGGGCTGGTCGGCTTCGCCCTGGTCAAGCTGGGCGAGCGCGTCGCCGGGCTGCGCAAGCTGATCGGCGAGGCCAGCGACACGATGGTGCAGGTCACCCGCTTCGTGCTGGAGATGACGCCGCTGGGCACCTTCGGCCTGATCGCGGCGCTGGTCGGCGCCTACGGCTTCGAGAAGCTGCTGCCGCTGGGCACCTTCGTGCTCGCGCTGTACCTGGCGTGCGCGATCCACATCGTGTTCGTCTACGGCAGCCTGGTGGCGCTGCACGGCCTCAACCCGCTCAAGTTCTTCCGCGGCGCGGCCTCGGCCATGCAGGTGGCGTTCGTCGCCTCCTCGAGCTTCGCGGCGATGCCGGCGGCGATCCGCGCCGTCACCCACAACCTCGGCGTGGACAAGGACTACGCGGCGTTCGCGGTGCCGCTGGGCGCGAGCATCAAGATGGACGGCTGCGGCGCGATCTACCCGGCGCTGACCTCGATGTTCGTCGCCCAGTATTTCGGCCTGCACCTGGAGCCGGGCCAGTACGTGACCATCCTGATCGCCTCGGTGCTCGGCAGCTTCGGCACCGCCGGCGTGCCGGGCACGGCGATCGTGATGGTGACACTGGTGCTGAGCGCGGCGGGCCTGCCGCTGGAGGGCATCGGCTACCTGGTCGCGATCGACCGCGTGCTCGACATGATGCGCACGATGACCAACGTCACCGGGCAGATGCTGGTGCCGGTGCTGGTGTCCAAGGAGACCGGCCTGCTCGACCGCGAGACCTTCGAGGCCGCCTCGAGCAACCTCGGCATCGCCGAGGGCGAGAGGGCGGAGGTCGGCGCTTCCGACCGGACGGCCTGAGCGCTTGACCCCGCGCTTACGCCGGCGACGCTATAGCAGGACTTCCCGCGACGGAGCCTGGCCATGAACCGTGTCTTCCGCTTCCTTCCCGCCCTGCCGGCGCTGCTGGCGTCGCTGCTGTTCGCCTCCGCGGCGCTGGCGCACCACGGCTGGGGTTCGTACGACGCCGACAAGACCATGACCTTCGATGCCAAGCTGGCGGAAGTGCGCTGGGGCGACCCGCACGCCGAGGCCGAGGTCGACCACCAGGGCCGGCGCTGGACCGTGGTGCTGGCGCCGACCTCGCGCATGCAGGCGCGCGGGCTGCCGGAGGGCGCGCTGGCGGTCGGCAAGACCCTCACCATCGTCGGCTACCCGCGCCGCGACGGCAGCGCCGAGCTGCGCGCCGAGCGCGTGATCGTCGACGGCAAGACCGTCGAACTGCGCTAGCCGATGGCGCCGGAAACGCTGGCCGCGGCGCTGGAGGCCTCCGCGCTCGGCCAGTGGATGCGCAGCGGCGGGGCGTACCCGGCCGCCAACCTGCTGCACCTGCTCGGGCTGAGCCTGCTGGTCGGGCCGATCCTGCTGCTCGACCTGCGCCTGCTCGGGCTTGGCCGCGGTTTCGCGCTGCCGGAGGTCTCGCGCGTGCTGACGCCGTTCGCCGTCGCCGGCCTGGCGCTGCTGCTGCTCAGCGGCATGGGGCTGTTGGCGGCGGATGCGCGTTCGCTGCTGGCGCATCCGCTGATGCGGTTGAAGCTGCTGCTGGTGGCGTTCGGCGTGGCCAATGCGCTGCTGTTCCGCGCGCTGTGGCGAACGCGGCTGCACGACTGGGACCGGCGCCCGCCGCGTTGGGGCCGGCTGCAGGCGCTGGCCTCGGTGCTGGGCTGGATCGGCGCGGCCGCGGCCGGACGGCTGATCGCCTACGTCTGAGCGGCCGGACGCAGGGCGCGCCTCATGCCCGCGAATACGACCACGACAGCATCCGCCCGTCGCGGTACGGCATCACCCCGTGGAACGGCCGCGGGTCGTCGTCGAACACCAGCGGCAGGAAGTGGCGGTCGCCTTCCCACATCGGCAGCTCGTGCAGGCGCGCGAGCGGCACCCACTCCAGCGTGCCTTCGGGGTTGCGCGTCAGCGGCGTGCCGGAGAAGCGGGGGATCACGAACACGAAGCCGAGCCAGTCCTCGCCGTGCTTGCCGAAGCCCGGCCAGCTGATGGTGCCGCGCAGGCGCAGCTCCTCGCATTCGATGCCGGCCTCCTCGCGGATCTCGCGGCGCATCCCGGCGAGCACGTCCTCGTCCGGTTCCAGCTTGCCGCCCAGGCCGTTGTACTTGCCCAGCTGGTGGTCGTCCGGGCGCGCGTTGCGGTGGACCATCAGCGCCTCGCGTCCGTCCGGCGACAGCACGTAGCCGAGGGTGGCGACGATCGGGGTGTACGGCATCAGCGGCTCTCGCGTTGCTTCTTCAACTGCTCGTCGAGGTTGCGCTCGGCGCGGTCGGCGTAGTCGCGGCAGCTGATCGGGTTCTTCGAAGGCGACGCCGGGTCGGCCGGGGTCCAGCCGCTGGCGTCCGGATGCGGGGTGATCAACAGGTCGCAGGGCAGCGCGCGCACCGCGGCGAAGCCGCGGCGGTAGTCCTCGACGATGCGCGGGTAGCGCGGGTTGTCGACCAGCCGGTAGCCGGGCGCGCTCAGGCTGTCGGCATAGGCGATGCGCAGCGGGCGGCCGTCGCGGCGGTCGCTCCAGGTCCAGCTCAGGCTGCCGGGCGTGTGCGCCGGGGTGAAGTGCGCGGTGAAGCGCACGCCGCCGAGCTCGACCGTCTCGCCGTCCATCACCAGGCGGTCGGCCTGCACCGGCGGGAACTGCATGGCCTCGGGGAAGTGCAGGTCGTCGCTGCCGCCGCGAGCGAGCAGCGCCGCCGATTCGGCGTTGCTGACCAGCCGCGCGCCGGTGGCGCGCTTGATCGCCGCCAGCGGGCCGGCGTGGTCGATGTGGGCGTGGCTGTGCAGGATCAGCCGGAGGTCGGACGGCGCCACGCCGAGCGCGCGCATCCGCGCCAGCAGCAGGTCCGCGGCCTGCGGCAGGCCGCCGTCGATCAGCACCGCGCCGGCGTCGGTCTTCACCAGCAGCGCGCTCAGGCCCTCGGTGCCGATGTACCAGGTGCGCTCGGCGATCCGGAACGGCGCCACCGGCCGGCGCCAGGGCTCGGGCGAGTCGTAGGCGCTCGCCGGCGGCAACGCCGGCTCGGCGGCGGACGCCGGCGCGAGCGCGGCGAACAGGGCAACGACCAGGGGCAGGGAGCGTGCGCAGATCGGCATCGGGACAGGACGAATCGCGGGGCGCCACAGTGTCCGCGATTCGCCCCGGCACGACCAGCGCGCGGAACGACAGAAGCCGCCAATCCGCCTCCTCGTGCCTGTCGCGTGCGAAGCCTCGGCCGGGTGCGTGGGCCGCCGGCCGCTCGTGATGCCGGTCGGCGCTGCCACGCCGCCCGGCAGCGCGACGTCGAGGCCCGCGGCCCACGTCGGGAACACATGCGCCCGCCGCCCGCGACATCGGCCGGCCCGCGACGCAGCGCGATCGACGCGGCGGAACCCGAAGCGGCGAGGACGCAGCGTCAGTCCACCCGCGGCAGGCTCGCGCGCCGGCGCACCAGCCCCACCGCGAGCAGCGCCAGCGGCACCGGCAGCAGCCCGGCCGCGGCCAGCCAAAGCGGGTGCGGCACCTGCGCGATCATGCCGACCACGCCGGAGATCACCACCAGCGCCACCAGCAGCGCGGCCGCGGTCTGGTGCCGGGCGATCCACGCCGCGACCAGCGCGCCGAGGAAGCTGCCCAGCGCCCAGGCGAACACGACCATCAGCTTGGCCGTCAGCGGCAGCGCGGCGACGAAGGCGGCGAACGCGGCTTCGTTGGCCGGGTCGGCCGGATCGAGCCCCGCCGGCGGCGGATACAGGCCGTGCCCGAGCATCTCCACCGCCATGATCGCGGCGATCGCCACCACCACGCCGACCACCATGCCCAGGATCGTCCGGCCCATGCGCCGTCTCCGCTGCTCGCGACGCGGCGAGCATCGCGCGCGGCGGCGCGGGCCGCAAGCCGCCCGACGCGCGCATAATCGCCGCTCGACTTCGCCGCGGAGACCGCCGATGCCCGTTCCCGTTGTCCGCCCCTGTTCCCGCCGGCACGCCGGCGTCGCCGCGCCCGCGCGCGGGATCGGAGCGGAGGCGCGCCGATGAGCGGCACCCAGCGCGAACTGACCATGCGCTTCCTCGCCGAGCCGACCGACGTCAACTACGGCGGCAAGGTCCACGGTGGCATGGTGATGAAGTGGATCGACCAGGCCGGCTACGCCGCCGCGGTCGCCTGGAGCGGGCATTACAGCGTCACCGTCGCGGTCGGCGGCATCCGCTTCGTCGCGCCGATCCGGATCAGCGACCTGGTCACGGTGCGCGCCAAGCTGGTCCACACCGGCACCACCAGCATGCATTTCGCCATCGACGTGCGCGCGCGCGACCCGATGGGCGGCGAGGAGCGGCTGTGCACCCACTGCATCATCGTGTTCGTCGCCCTGGACGCGGCCGAGGGCAAGCCGACGCCGGTGCCGGCGTGGACGCCCGAGTGCGACGACGACCGCCGCCTGGCCGAGTACGCGCTCCAGGTGATGGACCTGAGCAAGGGCATCGAGGAGACGGTGCAGCGGCTGGCCGCCGAAGCGGTGGGCTGATGCCGGCCCGGAAACGGCGGAGCCGCCTTGCGGCGGCCCCGGCGAGCGGCGCGGCGAACGGGCTCAGATGCCCTGCAGCCGGCGCGCCTGCATGAACTTGGTGCTCCAGTAGCCGGTCTCCAGGCTGGAGACCTGGACGTCCTTGCCGCGGCTCGGCGCATGCACGAAACGGCCGTCGCCGACGTAGATGCCGACGTGGTCGACCCGGCCGCGGCGGCCGAAGAACACCAGGTCGCCGGCGCTCAGCTGGGCGCGGTCCTTGACCAGCTCGCCGGTCTGCGCCATCTCGCGCGACACCCGCGGCAGCTCGATGCCGAGCGCGTTGCGGAACACGTAGCCGACCAGGCCGCTGCAGTCGAAGCCCTTGTCGGGGTCGGAGCCGCCCCAGCGGTACGGCGTGCCGAGCAGTGCCAGGGCGCGCTGCAGCACCTTCTTGATCTTGCCTTCATCATCGCCCGCGGCATTCTGGGCGGCGACGGCGCCGTCCGGCGTCAGCAGGCGGTTGAGGTCCGTGGCCAGCAGCAGGGCGCGGTCCGACAGCGTCATCGCCTCCGGCAGCGAGGCGCGCGTCGCCGGCGCCGGCAGGTCGGCCGAATCCGCCGACAGCGAGGACGAGGGCGCCTGCTGCGCCAGCACCGGGGCGGCCAGCAGGGCGAGAACGAGAGCGAGAGGGAAACGCGCCCGGAGCGGGCGGCGTACGGCGGCGGCTGGGCGGCCGGGGCGGGGCGTTGCGAGCGTCACGCGGTCATCACAGGTCGTCGATCCGGGGATGATGCCCGCCCGAGCGGCCGAATGGGTTCAGATTTGGTTAACAAGATGTTAATCGTTGCAATCGCGCGCACGTTTCCGACCCGCGATCAACGCAGCACCCGCTTGGCCCCGCTGTAGTGGTCGCGCCAGTAGGGCCCGTCCAGCCGGTCGAGGCGGACCGTGCCGCCGCTGCTGGGCGCGTGCACGAACCGGCCCTCGCCGACGTAGATGCCGACGTGGGTGACGCTGCCTCCGTTGGCGAAGAACACCAGGTCGCCGGCGGCCAGCCGCTCCGGGGCGATGCGCGGGCCCTGGTAGCCGGCCAGTTCGCGCGAGGTGCGCGGCAGGCGCAGGTCGAGCACGTCGCGGTAGACGTAGTTCACCAGGCCGCTGCAGTCGAAGCCGCTCTCCGGGGTGTTGCCGCCGTAACGGTAGGGCGTGCCGACCAGGCTCAGCGCCCGCATCAGCACCGCGTTGGCCGCGGCCGGGTCCTCCGGCGCGACCACCGGCCAGTCGCGCCCAGGCGGCGCGGCGCGCACCGCCTGGCGCGGCCCGCCGCAGCCGGCCAGGGCCAGGCAAAGCGCGGCGGCGACGGCAAGGGCAGGAGCGACGGGGACGGCGGACCCGCCGGTGCGCGCTGGCGCGGGGCGGGGCTTGCCGGGATAATGCGCGGCTTTCGTCGTCACGGCGCATAGAGTGGCCGTTCCGCCCGATGCCGGCAAGCGCCCGGCAGCCGCTTCCCGTCCCCTGCCGCCCCCGGCGGCGTCCCAGCCGAGTCCCGCAATGAAGATCGAGAAAGACCGCGTCGTCCGTTTCCACTACACCGTCTCCGAGCAGGGCCAGGCGCCGCTGGAGAGCTCCCAGGGCGGCGAGCCGCTGGCCATCCTGATCGGCCACGGCAACATCATTCCGGGCCTGGAGAAGGCGCTGGAGGGGCGCGAGGCCGGCGACAAGTTCGAGGTCGACGTGGCCGCGGCCGAAGCCTACGGCGAGCGCCGCGAG
This sequence comes from Vulcaniibacterium tengchongense, assembly GCF_003814555.1. GTDB lineage: Bacteria > Pseudomonadota > Gammaproteobacteria > Xanthomonadales > Xanthomonadaceae > Vulcaniibacterium > Vulcaniibacterium tengchongense. The sequence goes on along the minus strand of NZ_RKQN01000003.1, from coordinate 400,889 downwards.
GGCCTGACCCAGCGCGTGCCGAAGAAGTACTTCCAGGGGACGCGCCTGGAGCCGGGGATGCAGGCGGTGCTGCCGACCAACTTCGGCCCGCGCGCGGTCACCATCCAGAAGGTCGGCATGAGCGTGGTCGACGTCGACCTGAACCATCCGATGGCCGGCAAGGACCTGCATTTCGCGATCGAGATCGTCGACGTGCGCGAAGCCTCGGCGGAAGAGATCGAGCACGGCCACGTGCACGGCGAAGGCGGCCACCACCACTGAGCCGCGCCGCGGCGGTCCCCGCCACGGGGGAGAGCGGCCGGGGGAAGCGCCGGCAGCGGGCTTCTCCCCGTTGCCCGTCGCCGCCGACCCTCCGCTCACGCAGCGGGCCCCTTCGTGCCTGCGGGGCAGGGCGGAGCGCGCCCGCTCGTCGGATTTCCGGCCCGCGCGCTTGCCAGGCGCGGGCCGTCCCGGCGTACTGGCGCCTCCCCTGGCCAGCAGGCGAGGGGCGGCCTCCGGCGAATGCCTGCCGCCGCAGCGTCCGCCACGGCCGTTTCGCGACCATCCGTTTCCCCACCACGGGAGATCCGCATGAACACGAAATCGCGCGATGCCCTGATCCCCTATCTCACCGTCGATGGCGCCGCCCGCGCGATCGACTTCTACAAGGCCGCGTTCGGCGCCGAGGAACTGGCGCGGATGCCGGCCGAGGACGGCAAGCGGCTGATGCACGCGCACCTGCGCGTCAACGGCCACGACCTGATGCTGTCCGACGCCTTCCCCGAGTACGGCGCGCCGACGGCGGCGCCCGCCGCGGTGACCCTGCATCTGGCCGTCGACGATGCCGACGCCTGGTGGAACCGCGCCGTCGAGGCCGGCGCCGAGATCGCGATGGCGCTGGAGGACCAGTTCTGGGGCGACCGTTACGGCCAGCTGCGGGACCCGTTCGGCCATCGCTGGTCGATCGGCTCGCCGAGCAGGAAGTAAGGCCCTGCGCCAAGCGCCCGCGGCGCGGGCCCGCGCCGGCGGGCGGCGCCGTGCGGTAGATTGCGTCCTTCGCAGAGGGGGACGCGATGATCGCTACTACGCCTGCGCCGTTGCCGGCGCCGACCGCCGAGCACGAGCGCATCGAGGCGCTGGACGCGCTGCGCGGCTTGGCGCTGCTCGGCATCTTCCTGATGAACGTCGAGCAGTTCGGCGCTCCGCTGGTCGGCATGGAAGAGGGCATCGCGCCGGGCCAGGCCTGGCCGGACCGGGTCGCGGACGCGTTCGTCTACGTGTTCGTGCGCAGCAAGTTCTGGACGCTGTTCTCGCTGCTGTTCGGCATGGGCTTCGCCGCGATGCTGGCCCGGGCCGAGGCGCGCGGAGCCGCGTTCGCGCCGCTGTACCTGCGCCGCAGCGTCGCGCTGTTGGCGATCGGCCTGGCGCATGCGCTGCTGGTCTGGTCCGGCGACATCCTGGTCAACTACGCGCTGGCGGCGTTGCTGCTGCTGTCGTTGCGGCGGCTGCCGGACTCGGCGCTGTGGCCGGCCGGCGCGTCGCTGTACGGCGCGGTGATCGCGCTCGGCGTGCTCGGCGCGCTGGCGGTCGGAGCCTTGGGCGCGCTGGGCGCGGTGCCGGCGGACCCGGCCGCCGAGGCGGGCGAGGCCGCGCTGCGCCAGGCCGAGATCGAGGCCTATCGCCATGGCGGCTACGCCGAGGCCACGGCGATGCGGCTGCGCTACTTCCTGCAGATGTTCTGGCTCAACCTGGCCCTGCTGCCGATGGTGCTGGGCATGTTCCTGATCGGCGCCTGGTTCGTGCGCAGCGGCGCGATCCGGGATCCGGCCGCGCACGCGCGCCTGTTCCGCCGCCTGCTGTGGATCGGCGGACCGCTGGGGTTGGCGGTCACGCTCGCCAGCTTCGCGCTCGACCCCAGCCCGCAGACCGGCGGCCGCCCCGATGCCCGGGCGCTGCTGGCCTCGACCCTGCACATGGCCGCCGCGCCGGCGATGGCGCTGGCCTACCTGGCCATGGCGATGCTGGCGCTGCAGCGCGGCGCGCGTTGGCTGCGTGCGCTGGCGCCGGCCGGACGCATGGCGCTGAGCAACTACCTGCTGCAATCGCTGCTCGGTACCTGGCTCTTCTACGGCCACGGCCTCGGCCTGTGGGGCGAGGTCGGCCGCGCCTGGCAGGTGGCCGGCGTGGCCGCGGTGTTCGCGCTGCAGGTCGCGGCCAGCCGCGCCTGGCTGGCGCGCTTCCGCTATGGCCCGGTGGAATGGCTGTGGCGCGGCTTCACCTACGGCGCGTTGCCGCCCATGCGCCGCGCCGCGGCGCGCTGACCGTACACTTGCGCCCATGGAACGACGCGAAGACGTGGTGATCGTGGGCGCGGGCGTGATTGGCCTCGCCTGCGCCCTGGCCCTGCTCGAGAGCGGGCGCGGCGTGCGCGTGATCGACGCCGGCCGTGTCGGCGGCGGCAGTTCGCACGGTAACTGCGGCACGATCACGCCCAGCCACGCGCCGCCGCTGGCCGCGCCCGGCGTGGTGCTGCAGGCGCTGCGCTGGATGCTGACGCCCGACGCGCCGTTGTACGTGGCGCCGCGTTTCGACCCGCGCCTGTGGAGCTGGCTGCTGCGCTTCGCCCTGCGCTGCAACCTGCGCGACTGGCGCCGCAGCGCGCTGGCCAAGTCGGCCATCCTCAACGACTCGCGCCAGCGCCTGGCCGACTGGGTGCGCGACTACGGCCTGGAGTGCGAGTTCGCGCCCTCCGGCGAGGACTACGTCTACCGCGACCCGCGCGAGTTCGAGCACGGCCAGGGCGAGGTCGAGTTCCTGCGCAGCGTCGGCGTGTCGGTCGAGGTGGTCGACGGCCCGCGCTACGAGGCGAGGGAACCGGCGCTGAAGCCCGGCGTGGCGGGCGCGATCTGCTTCGACGGCGACGCGGTGTTGCGCCCGGACCGCTACGTCGCCGAACTGGCGCGGGTGGTGCGCGAGCGCGGCGGCGCCATCGACGAGCATCGCGCGCTCGCCGGCATCGCCCCGCAGCGCGACGGCGTGCGCATCGACACCGCGCAAGGCCCGCTGCAGGCGCGCGATGCGGTGCTCGCGCTCGGCGCCTGGTCGGCGCGGCTGGCCGGGGCGATCGGCGCGCCGGCGCTGAAGCGCGCGATCCAGCCCGGCAAGGGCTACTCGATCACCTACACCGCGCCCAAGCGGGTGCCGAGGCGGCCGCTGGTGCTGCGCGACCGCTCGGTGTGCGTGACCGCCTGGGCCAGCGGCTACCGCCTGGGCAGCACGATGGAATTCAGCGGCTTCGACGACCGCCTCAACCGCCGCCGCCTCGACGCGCTCGAGCGCGGCGCCGCCGAATACCTGCACGAGCCGGTCGGCGCGCACAAGCAGGAGGAATGGTTCGGCTGGCGGCCGATGAGCTGCGACGACGTGCCGATCATCGGCCCCGCGCCCGGCAGCGAACGGGTCTGGCTCGCCACCGGCCACGGCATGATGGGCGTGAGCATGAGCGCGGCCACCGGCCAGCTGATCGCCGACCTGGTCACCGGCCGCGCGCCGGCGATCGACCCGGCGCCGTTCCGGATCGAGCGCTTCGGCTGAAGCACACCCGGGCGGCTCCGCCGATGGCGCGGCCGTCGAGGCGCCCGTGTCGGATTCCTCCTACACGCGGGTGCGGATTTTTCCTACCGCGCGCGCACGTCGCGGCCGCGCCGAGGCCGAGCTCCTGATCTATGCTTCGCATGCCCAGCCGCACCGCGCGAGTCGCGTCGGCAGCCGGGCTCTACAGGGGGAAATCAGGAGTGGTTCGGAGTGGCCTCGGGAAAGGGGAAGGCGCCGCGTCGGCGGCCAGGATGGGGGTTGTTCTTCGGTTTGTTGGGACCGCTCGCATCGGCGGGCGCGCAGGCTCCCGACCCAGCGACGCAAGAGCTGCTGCGCCAGCAGGAGCGTGAGCGGGCCCTGCGCGAGCGGCAGGAAACGCGTCCCGACGTGCGTCTGGAGCAGGGGCCGAAGGCCGGCTTCGAACGTTTGCCTGCGGAAGAATCGCCCTGCTTCCCGATCCGGCGGATCGAGCTGGACGGCGAGGATGCCGCGCGCTTCTGCTGGGCGCTGAAGGCCGCCGATCCGGAAGGCGACCCCGCGACGGGGCGCTGCCTCGGCACGGGCGGCATCAACATCGCGATGAAGCGCGTGCAGAACGCGATCGTCGCGCGCGGCTACGTGACCACGCGCGTGCTGGCGCCGCCGCAGGACCTCAAGAGCGGCACGCTGACGTTGACCGTGGTGCCCGGGCGGCTGCGCGCGATCCGGTTCGTGGAAGGTACCGATTCGCGCGCCACATGGTGGAACGCGGTTCCGGCCCGGCCCGGCGACCTGCTCAACCTTCGCGACATCGAGCAGGCCCTGGAGAATTTCCAGCGCATCCCGACGGTGGCCGCCGACATCCAGATCGTGCCCGCCGACGGCGATCGGGCCAAGCCGGGCGAAAGCGACCTGCTGCTCGCCTGGCAGCAGCGTTCGCCGTTCCGGTTGAACCTGAGCCTGGACGACGCCGGCAGCGAAGCGACGGGCAAGCTGCAGGCCGGCGCGACGCTGTCGCTGGACAACGGGTGGATGTGGAACGACCTGTTCTACGTCAACGTCGGCCACTCCGTGTTCAACGGCGGCAAGAAGGGCTCGTCGAGCTGGACCGCGCACTACGACGTCCCGTTCGGCTACTGGCTGCTGGGCGCGACCGCCGGCGGCTACGACTACCGCCAGGCCGTGGCGGGCCCGTTCGAGACCTACGTCTACAGCGGCTCGAGCAAGAACGCCGAACTGCGCCTGTCGCGGCTGCTGTTCCGCAATGCGACGGTGAAGTTCGGCGCCTACGGTCGCGGCTGGTGGCGCGAATCGGACAACTACATCGATGACACCGAGGTCGAGGTGCAGCGCCGCCGGATGGCGGGCTGGGAGCTCGGTTTCACCCACAAGCAATTCTTCGGCAGGGCGACGCTGGACGCGAGCGCCGCGTACCGCCGCGGCACGGGCGCGTTCGATGCGCTGTCGGCGCCGGAAGAGCCCTTGGGCGAAGGCACGTCGCGGATGAAAGCGATTATCGCCGATGCCCAGATCGCGGTGCCGTTCCAACTCGGACGGCAGCGCCTGCGCTACACGGGGGCGTGGCGCGCGCAGTGGCACCGCACGCCCTTGGTGCCGCAGGACCGGTTCGCGATCGGCGGGCGTTATACCGTGCGCGGTTTCGACGGCGAAGTCTCCCTGAGCGGCGAACGCGGCTGGCTGGTCCGCAACGACCTCGGCCTGACGCTGGGCGGCGGCCAGGAACTGTACTTGGGTGCGGACTACGGCCGCATCGGCGGCCCCTCGGCGCGATGGCAGCGTGGCGACCACCTGGCCGGCGCCGTCGTCGGCCTGCGCGGCGGTTGGCAAGGCCTGTTCTGGGACGCGTTCGTGGGTGCGCCGATCGCCAAGCCGGCCGGCTTCCCCGCCGCGTACACCGCCTACGGTTTCAGCCTGAACTGGACGTACTGACCGCTTCGTCCTGGGGACGGAGGTTTTGCTCGAACGACGGAATTCGGCGGCAGCGGCCGAATCGGACAACAAGGATCGACAGCCATGAACCGCATCTATCGACTGGTCTTCAATCGCGCTTTGGGCGTTTTGCAGGTCGCTTCGGAGCTGGTGCGATCGCCGCGCGGGTCGGGAACGAACGCGGAAGGCGCCGCCGTGGCCTGCCTCCGCCCGGTCAGCTTCGCACTATGGCTGGCGTTGGGCTGGGTCGGCCTGGCAACCCCGATCTTTGCGCAACAGGTCCAGGGCCGGATCGTGGCCGATCCCGAGGCGCCGGGGAAACAGCGCCCGACGGTGCTGAGCGCGGCCAACGGCGTGCCGCTGGTCAACATCGCCACTCCCTCGGCAGCGGGCGTGTCGCGCAACACCTATTCGCAGTTCGATGTCGGTCCCGAGGGCGCGATCCTCAACAATTCGCGCGGCAACGTGCAGACCCAGCTCGGCGGCTGGGTGCAGGGCAATCCGTGGCTCGCCCGGGGTACGGCCAAGGTCATCCTCAACGAGGTCAATTCGTCCGATCCGAGCCGCCTGCACGGCTACGTCGAGGTGGCCGGCGATCGCGCCGCGGTGGTGATCGCCAATCCCGCCGGCATCCAGGTGAACGGCGGCGGCTTCCTCAACGCCAGCCGGGTGACGCTGACCACGGGCAAGCCGGTCTTCGCCGGCGGCGCGCTCGACCACTATCGAGTCGAAGGCGGCGCCATCCAGGTGGACGGCGCCGGCCTGGATGCGACCCAGGCCGACTACACCGATCTGATCGCGCGCTCGCTGCAGGTCAACGCCGGCATCTGGGCCGAGCAGTTGCAGGCCAGCCTGGGCGCGAACATCGTCGGCGGCGACCATGCCCAGGTGACGGCGACCCCGGCCGGCGCGGGACCCGCGTTTGCGCTCGACGTCGGCGCATTGGGCGGCATGTACGCCGGCAAGATCGCGCTGCTCGGCACCGAACACGGCGTGGGCGTGCGCAACGCCGGCACCATCGGCGCGCAAGCGGGCGAATTGCGGGTCACGGTCGACGGCCGGCTCGAGAACACCGGGGCCCTGCAGTCGCAGCAGGATGCGCGTATCGCGGCGAGCGGCGGCGTGGCCAACGCGGGCACGCTGAGCGCCGCGCGGGAACTGATCGTGTCCACCCCGGCGGACGTGGACAACCGCGGCGGCACGCTCAATGCGCAGCGCATCGAGGTCGACGCGGCCTCGCTTCGCAATGGCGGCGGTGCGATCGAGCAGACCGGGCTGCAGGCGCTGGCCCTGCGGTCCGGCTTTGTGAGCAATCGCGACGGCGGCCGGATCGGCATGGCCGAACCCACACCCAACCCCGGCAGTGGCGGAAATCCGGGCCCCGGCGCGGGCGGGGGCACCGGCGATGGCGGCGGTGCGGGCTCCGGCGGCCAGCCCGGCAATGGCGTCGGCTCGGTCCCGTTGCCGCAGCCGCTGGCGGATGGTGCGCTACGTATCGCCGGCACGCTCGACAACGACGGCGGCCGAATCAATGCCGGCGGTGGCGTGGCGCTGAGTACCGCGAACGGCCTGGACAATGGCGGCGGTCATCTGGGTTTGCGCGAACTGACCTTGACGCGGGGCGACCTCGGCAACGCCGGCGGCGAGCTCAATGTCGCCGGAGACGCGCGCCTGACCGTCGGCCGCATCGCGAACGATGGCGGCAGGCTGGAGGTGGCGGGCGCGCTGCAGGTCGACGCGCAATCGCTCAGCAATCGTGGCGGCACGGTGAGCCAGGGCGGCACTGCGGCATCGGCCATCAAGGTCGCGGGCACGTTCGACAACACCGGCGGCACCTTGGCCAGCAATGCGTCGAGCCTGACGCTCGGCAGCGGTGTGCTGGCCAACGAGGAAGGGCGTATCGAACACGCAGGGATGGGCGGCCTGACGGTACGGGCGGATACCTTGCAGGGCGCCGGCGGCACGATCGCCGCCCATGGCGATGTCCATCTCGGGGTGAGCCAAGCGGACCACCGCGGCGCTTCGCTCAGCGCCGCACGTGTCGGCCTCGAAGCCGAACGTTTCGACAACCGCGGCGGCCGCATCGTCGCGACCGGCCCGGACGCCAGCACGCTGGCCGTGCGCGATACGTTCGACAATGGCGACAGGGGCGCGATCGCAAGCCAGGGCGATCTGTCCATCCAGGCCAGCACGCTGGCGAATGCCGGCGGTACGGTGCAGCTGGCGGGCACAGGCACGCTGGCGATCGATGCGGCCGCGCTGAAGGGAGAAGGCGGCACGCTGGCGAGCAACGGCGCCCTGACGATCGTAGGTGGAACCCTGGATCTGCGCGCGGGCACGACGTTCGCGCAGAAGGTCGCCATCGACGCCGACACCGTCACGACCGCCGGTGGAACGCTGACGGCGGCGGGTGCCGAAGCCTTGATGCTGCGCGCGCGCGCGCGACTCGACAACACGGTCGGCCGGATCGCGACCAACGGCGCGCTGCAACTCGAGGCGGGCGCACTCGCCAACGGCAACGGCTCGATCACCGCCGCAGGCGCAGGCGACACCCGCGTCGCCGTCTCGGGAGCTTTCGACAACTCGCGTGGCGTGCTTGCCGCCGCAGGAGCGACGACGATCGAAGCGGGCGAGATCACGAATGCCGCGGGTGTGCTGCAAGCGGCCGGCGCAGCCGCGTTGCAGGTGCGCGCACACGGGCTTCTCGCCAATTCGGACGCGGGCACGATCACCGCCAGCGGCGATCTGACGGTGGCCGCGGCCAAGCTCGACAACATCGCCGGCACGATCGCACACGCCGGCGACGGCACTCTCAGGATCACGGCCTCGGCTCTGGACGGCGCCGACGGCTCCATCGCAAGCAACGGAGCGCTGGCGCTGTCCGGCGGCGCCCTGAACCTGCGCGGCGGCACTACGTCCGCGCGGACCATCGGCATCGATGCGGTCGATCTGATCACGGCCGAGGGCGTCGTCAACGCCGCAGGTACGGGGGAGATGTCCGTTCGGATCGGGAGGCTGTTCGACAACACGGCCGGCAGCGTGGCGACCAACGGCGTGCTACGCCTGGACGCGAACAGCCTGTCCAATGTGGACGGCATCCTGAGCGCCGCCGGCACCGGCGCCAGTTCCGTCGTCGTAGGGGGGGAGTTCGACAACAGTCGTGGCCTGCTCGTCGGCAGCGGCATCTTGGACGTCGCTGCCGGCGAACTGATCAACCGCGACACCCGCAGCGCCGGTTCCGACGCCGCATTGAAAGGGGGAATCTACGGCGAGCAGGTAAACCTCACCGCAGGAGTGCTCGACAACGCGGCCGGCAGGATCGCTGCCCGGGAAATGCTGACGTTGTCCGCAGAGGCGTTCGGCAACGCCGCTGGCGAAGTCGCTGCGGGATCGGCGCTGGCTATCGACGCCGTCCGGTTGAACGGCGAGAACGGCACCCTCGCGACCAACGGTACGCTGGCCCTGGCCGGCGATCGCACCGACCTGCGCGGCGGTACGACTTCGGCGCGGCGCATTCTGGTGGACACCGGTGAACTGATCACCGCCGGTGGAACGTTGACTGCAGCCGGCACGGATGCGTTGGATCTGCGGGTGCGCGGCATGCTGGACAATACCGCCGGGCGGATCGCGACCAACGGCGCGTTGCAGCTCCAGGCGGGCGCCTTGACCAACGCTCGGGGCAGCGTCACCGCCGCTGGCAACCAAGCCACGACGCTTTCCGTCGCCGGCGCCCTGGACAACACGCGAGGCACGTTGGCTACCGCCGGTGCGACGACCGTGCGCGCGGGCGAGCTCGTCAACGCGGAGGGCGTGCTGCAGGCTTCGAGCGAAGCGCCGTTGGTCGTCGGTGTGGACGGTCGCCTGAGCAACCAGCGCGGGACGATCGAGAGCAACGGCGCCATCGAACTGACGGCACGCGTTCTCGGCAATCGCGACGGTGTCGTGCGCACGCAGCGCGGCATCGACATCGCCGCCTCCGACGAGTTGGACAACGCGGGCGGCACGGTCGTGGCCGGAGGCGATCTGGCGCTGAAGGCAGGCACGCTGCTCAATCGCGATACCTTCGATGCGAGTGCCGCCGATCCGGCGTCGCTGCGCGGACTGTTCGGCGCCAAGGTTACTCTGGAAGCCGGCACGATAGACAACGCTACGGGCCGTATTAGCGCGGAAGATTCGCTGACCCTGAGCGGCACGACGCTGCGCAATGCGGGCGGTTCGATCGACGGCCGCGGAGCGGTGAGCGTCACCGCGGCTTCCTTCGACAATGCCGGTGGCGAATTGGTGCAGCGGGGGGAGGCCGGCGTCCTGGCCCTGACCGTTTCCGGCGCGCTGGCCAATACCGCCGACGGCCTGATCGGGGCCGAGGGCGCCGCCAATGTCCAGGCCGGTACGCTCGACAACCGCGGCGGCACGGTGTTCGCGCGGAATGGGCTAGCCGTGTCCAGCCGCGGCGACATGCGCAATGGCGACGGCGGCCTGCTTCGCAGCGGCGCGGGCTTGACCTTGAATTCCGGAGGCTTGTTCGACAACAGCCATGGCGCAGTCGATGCGACGGGTACCGCCACGCTCTCGGCGGACCGAATTGCCAATGTCGCGGGCCAGATCCTGGCGGGCACCGCGGGCGACGCCAGCGCAGCACTGAGCGTGGCTGCGGCTGGGGCGGTGGACAACCGGGGCGGAACCATCGGTAGCCGCGGCGGCGACCTGGCGCTGCGGGCGGCACAGGTGGAAAACAGCGGAGCCGGAACCTTGGTCGCGCACCGCGACCTGGCGCTCGACGCGGCGGCCATGAACAACGCCTCTGGCACGACATACGCAACGCGGCATCTGCGCTACGAGACCGCGGCCGGCGTGCTCGACAACGCGGGCGGCAGGTTCGGCGCGGGCGACACGGCTTGGTTGAACCTGGCGCGGATAGGCAACGGCAGTGGCGGCCGTATCCAGGCCGGCACCCTGTGGCTGACCGTGCCCGTGCTCGATACTTCGGGAGGCGAGATCGGCGCAGACCGCCTGCACGCGCAGATCGCCACGCTGACGGGCACCGGTCGCTTGTTCGGCGCCCAGTGGCTGAACCTCGCCTTCAGCGGCGACTTCGTTCACCAAGACGGTCTACGCCTGGAAAGCAACGGCTCGCTGGGCCTGACGGTTTCCGGGACGTTCACCAATCAAGGAACGCTGCAGAGCGCCAGCGAGCTGGTGATCAACGCCGCGAATCTCGTCAACCACGGCACGATCAACGCCAGCAACGCGGCCGGGACGGGCGTCAACCGCATTACCGTCGGGGGCGCGATCGACAACCGCGTCGGCGCCAGCATCGAAGGTGACGCCGTCGCGCTGGCCGCGCGCGATGTCTCCAACACGGGCGATATCGTCGGCGATACGGTGCGCATCGAAGCGGACACGTTGACCAACGGGCGAGATCTTGGTTCGGCGCTCGCCACCCGCGACTACGGCGAGGGCTTCATCGGCGCCGCCGAACTGCTCGAGCTGAATATCGGGCAATCGCTGCGCAATCTGGATGCGGAGATCTTCAGTGCCGGAGATCTGAGCGTTGCCGGCCGCAACGGCGGCCGGCTGGGCGAGCTCCGCAACGTCTCCGGCCGGATCCAAGCCGAAGGCGATGCGTACGTCGCGGCCGATCGGATCGAGAACGCGCGAAGAGTGCTGGAATACACCTGGGGCGCATTGACTCCGGAACAGCAAGCCGCGCTGACCCTGTCCAGTTACGGCTCGGATGCGGAGACGTATGGAGCGGCGTTCTCCAAACTGTTCGGCCGGTACTGCAGCACAAACTGCATGTACTTCAACCTGGAGTACGTCGAGAAGATCACGCCGACCGAAGGGATCTTCGTGACGCGGGCGTCGAAGGAGTCCGTGCTGGCGGCCGGAAGCGATTTGAGCCTGAATACCGCCTCGCTCCTCAATCGCTATTCCGCCATCGCCGCCGGGCGGAACCTCACCATCAACGGCGAGGCAGGCGGCGAAGCCACGCCGGGAGTGAACAACGTCAGCCTATCCGGCCAGCAGAGCTGGCAGGTCACGGGCGAGTACTACCTCGACTACCAGGCATGCAACGCCCCAAGCGGCGTCACCTGTGAGTTCGAACCGAAGTCGGCCGGGGGCACGATGCACTTCGGCGCGGTGACGCGCACGACGTATCCGGTGGAGGGGCGGGCGACGGTCACCGCCGGCGGCGCGCTGACCATCGTGACCGATGGCGACGTCGGCAATGCCATCGTGCGGGCCGCGGACGGGCTGTCGGGGGTGAACAGCGGATCGCTTGGCGGGCCGGGCAACACCGGGCTGGGCGTCTCGACCCGCAGACAGGCGGGGACGACCGGCGGGGTGGGTACCGTCGGCGGCCGGCAGGTGGACGTCGCACAAGCGTCCAGGCTGGCCCTGCACGACAAGGTCAATGGAGCGGGCAATCCCGCCAACGCGGCTCCGCAGACGGTCGGTACTCCGGATCGCCCGCTGCCGGGGTTGGTGCCGCCCGACAACGGCATGTTCGACTTGGTCGCGGATCCAAACGCGCCGTTCCTGGTCAAGACGGCGCCGCGCTTCGTCAAGGGTGAGGCTGCCGGTTCGGACCTGCTACTGAGCACGTTGGGCTACAGCGAGACGGCCGCCCACAAACGGCTGGGCGACGCCTACTACGAGCAGCGCCTGGTGCTGGAACAGATCCTGGCGTTGACCGGCCGCCGCAGCCTGAGCGGCCATGGCGACGGCTTCGCGCAATACCGCGCGCTGATGGACAACGCCGCCGCGGTGGCCGGGCGGCTCGGCCTAGCGCTGGGCGCGCCGTTGACCAACACCCAGATTGGGGCCTTGGACCAGGACATCGTCTGGCTGGTCGAACAGGAAGTGGCAGGCCAGAAAGTGCTGGTGCCGGTGGTGTACCTCTCGCGCGCGACGGCCGAGCGGTTGCGCGCCGAAGGGGCGCTGATCGCAGGCGATACGGTCGACGTGCAGTCCGGCGCGACCGTGCGCAACGACGGCACCATCGCGAGCGACCGCGGCACCTGGCTGAGCGCGGACGCATTGATCAACGACGGCGCGATCCGCGGCGGCGGCCGCGTCGACCTCGCCACCCGCGGCGACACGATCAATCGAGGCAAGCTGGTGGGCGGCACCGTGGCGATCGACGCCGGCGGCGACGTGATCAACGCGCCGACCTTCGACGGTCTGGCCTGGCGCGGCGGCACGATCGCCGCCGATAGCGTGCTGCAGGTCAGCGCCGGCCGCGACGTCATCAACCAGGGCACGTTGAGCAGCGGCGGCCACGCCATCGTCCAGGCCGGCCGCGACTTCGTGCAGAACGCGAGCGTCGCCCAGGCGCCCGTGGGCCACCTGACGGCCGGCGGCAGTGCCGTGGTCACCGCCGGCCGCGATCTCGTCCTCGATCGCAGCGCCGTCACCGCCGGCGGGCACGTCGCCCTCGACGCCGGCCGCGACGCCCGATTCACCGCCAGCGAGGTCGGGGCGGGCGGTGGCATCGCGGTGACGGCCGGCCGCGACATCGTCAGCGACACGGTGACCGAGACGGTCACGTCCACGACACAGACCTATCGCCGCCAGGGCAAGAAGCGCACCTGGACCACCACCACCGTCACCGACGAGACCGTCACCGGCAGCACGTTCCAGGCCGGCGGCGACATCGCGATGGTGGCCGGGCAGGACATCACGCTGACGGCCGCCGCGGTGCGCAGCGACGAGGGCGGCATCGCCGTCGCGGCCGGACGCGACCTGACCCTGAACACCGCGCAGGAAACCGACCACCTGGTCGAGGACAGCGTCAGCAAGAAGAAGAACACGTTCTCCAAGACCACCACCCGGTCCCACAGCGAGGTCACCGACAGCTACGCGATCGGCACCACGCTGTCGGGCGAGCGCGTCGATTTGTCCGCCGGGAACGATCTGCGGTTGCAGGCGGCCATGGTCGCCGGGGACCACGGGGTGACGCTGGCGGCCGGCCACGACATCCGGATCGAGACCGGCGTGAACACCCACACCGAGTCGCACAGCAGCACGAAGAAGAAGTCGGGCCTGTTCAGCGGCGGCGGCGTGGGCGTCACCGTGGGCACCCAACGGATCACGCAGACGGCCGACATCACCGAAGTGTCCAACACCGGCAGCCTGATCGGCAGCAGCGACGGCCGGGTGGATATCGTCGCCGGCAACGACGTGACGATCACCGGCAGCGACGTGCTGAGCAAGGCCGGCATCGGCATCAGCGGCGAGAACGTGACGATCCAGGCGGCCGAGAACACGGTCTCGGTGCTGGAGACGCAGAAGTTCAAGCAGTCCGGCCTCAACGTCAGCCTGAAGGGCGGCGCGGTGGACGTGGCCACGAGCGTGGCCCACAGCGTGCAGCGCGGCGCCGAGGTGGAGGACGACCGGCTCAAGGCGCTGTACGCGGCGCAGGCGGGGCAGACGCTGTTCTCCAACAACGCAGCCGGGTTGAACGCACTTCAGAACATCGGGACCCAGGCCAATCAGGGCATCGCCGATGCCGCGAACGGCACCCGCGGTGGCAACGCCGGCCTGAGCCTGCGCATCGGCCTGGGCGCCAGCTCCAGTTCCAGCCGGATGGAGTACGAGGCCAGCACCGCGCAGGGCAGCCGCATCGCCAGCGAAGGCGAGGTGGCCATCGTGGCGCGCAGCGGCGACCTGAGCGTGATCGGCAGCCGGGTGGAGGGCGACAACGTCGCCCTCGCGGCCGCGCAGGACCTGATCCTGAAAAGCGCGACGGAGACGACCGAGCAGCGCGAGCGCAACAAGGCGTCCAGCGGCGCGATCGGCGTGACCGTCGGCAGCGAGGCCGGCATCGGCGTGTACGTCAGCGCCAGTACGGCCAAGGGCCAAGGCCAAGGCAGCGGCACCACCCATGCCGAGACCACGGTGCAGGCCGGCAATACCCTGACCCTGATCAGCGGCCGCGACACCACGCTGGAAGGCGCGCAAGCCCTCGGCGAGCGCGTGATCGCCGACGTGGGCCGCAACCTGAGCCTGATCAGCCAGCAGGACACCAACGACTACCGGCGCAAGGACCAGGCCGGCGGCATCGACGCGGCGGTCGGCACCGGCGGCGGGCAGGTCAGCGGCTACTACAACCAGCAGAAGATCGACAGCACCTACACCCGCGTGCGCGAGCAGACCGGGATCCAGGCCGGTGCGGGCGGGTTCGACATCCGCGTGGGCGGGCATACCGAACTGGTGGGCGCGGCCATCGCCAGTACCGCCGACCCGAGCCGGAACCGGCTGGACACCGGCAGCCTGTCGGTCGGTGACCTGCAGAACGAGGTGAGCTACCAAGCCAGCAGCGTGGGCGGAGGCTTCGGCAGCGGCGGTAGCGCCGGCAATGCCCTCAGCAACGGCATCGGTGCCGGCCTGAATCTGGCGGTGGGCCAATCGGGCGATGCCAGCAGCACCACGCGCAGCGGCATCAGCGCCGGCACGATCGAGATACGCGACGGCGACACCGCGGCGCTGGCGAGCCTGGACCGCAGCGTGACCCAGCTGCAGCAGGACGGCCTGCAGGCGATCTTCGACGAGCGCAAGGTGCAAGAGCGCCTGGAGATGGGGCAGGTGGCCGGGCAGGTCGGCATGCGTACGGCCGGCGACTTGGCCGACAAGATGGGCTGGGAAGAGGGCAGCAAGGAGAAGGCGATCCTGCACGGCCTGGTGGGCGCTGGCATCGCCGCGTTGGGAGGTGGCGAGGCCTTGCAGGGTCTGACCGGCGCGGCGGCCAACCAGCTGGCGACGAAGGCCCTCCAGGACTACTTGGTGCACGACGCCAAGATCGATCCGGACTCGCCGGAGGGCAAGACGCTGATGGAGTTGGCCAGCGTGGCGATCGGCACGGCGTTCGGGGGCGGCAGCGGCGCGGCGACGGCGCTGTATGGCGAGCAGTTCAACCGACAACTGCATCCGGATGAGGCGGCTTGGATCAACGCGCACGCGGCCGAGTTCGCAACCCAGCAAGGCATCAGCGTCGAAGAGGCCACTCAGAAGTTGTTGGTACAGGCTGCGATTAGCGTCGACAAAGGCTGGCGTGACGCTTTGGGCCCGGGCGACGCGGCCGCGCAGGCATTCCTGGACGGCGCGCCAGTCAGTGTCCGCGGGTGGGGCACGATGTTCTCAGCGGAGTGGAAGGACTACACGAATTCCAGCCTGTTCGCCGATGTGTTGCTCGCAGATCGCGACGCTTACAAACAGGTTGCAGGCGCCTTGGCCGGCAGCGGTGCCACGTTGGGCCATATGTACTCGATCAGCGAAGGTTGGGGGCGTCGAGCCCAGGCCTGGGGCACTAACGAAGATGCCTTGCAGATCTTCGAGATGTTCAGCGGCGACATCGGGTTTGCGTTTGGTGTGGGCCGCAAGGTGGTGAATGGCGATACGGAAGGCGCGGCTGCCGATGTACTGACGGCGCTGGCGCTTGCCCGCGCGGGCACGGCAGCAGCGCCGATGCTGGACAAGGCAGCCGACGCGGTCGGTGCCGTATTGAGCAAGAGCTTGGACGAGGTGGCGATGAGCGCCTTGCTGCGCAGCGGCGGCGCACATGCGGCGGACGGCAAGCCGTTGCTCAACCTGGCCGAGTTGACGAAGGATCAGAAGCGCGTCGCCGGCGAACTGTTCGGCGAAAATGCCATTCGGACTTGGTTGCCGGATGCCAACAAGATCGGTCGCGCGCAAAGCGCGGGCACCAATGGCATCGACGATCTTTACAAGGTCAATCGGCCGGATGTGGACTATGTGATCGTGGAATACAAGTTCGGCAGTTCGAAGCTGGGCACTTCCGCCGATGGGCCGCAGATGAGTGACGGTTGGATACTGGGATCGAACCGCCTGCTGAACGCGGTTAGAAGCGATAAAGTTGCCCAAGATATAGCAGATGCTATTCGTGCTGGTCGGGTTGAGCGGTGGGTTGTGCATACGGACCCGAGTGGACGCGTCTCGGTAGGTATGCTTGACGAAAGTGGGAAATTCATTCCACAGCCTAAGTCTAAGTTGTTTGGCGGGGATCGGTGATGCGGGATAATCGTTCAACAAAGGCATATTGGGATGAGTGGATTTTGTTCTCAGAAGAGAGGATATGCAAGGTCCAAAAGATTCGTGAATCTTCTTCGCCAAAAAATACAAGTTACGAGTCTCAATATGTCCGAGATTTGGCTTGGAGATATTTAAGGCTGATGCTCCAGAAGTATTCACGCGGGGATGCTGTAGGTGATTTTGGTCAGTATTTTTTGGGGTTCCTAGATGCCTGGGAAGAGTCTGAGCAAATTGGCAAGCAAGTTTGGGGTGAGGAGGAGCAGTTCCGCCGTCATGCCTGGGGTGTCAATTTAGACCATTACATTGATTGCTTCTGGTTGACGGGCTTGGCGTTGGCGCTAGATATTTCCGACGAACTGTGGCGGCGCCTGTTGGCGTTGATGGGCAACGAAGGCGAGGACGCATTGCTCGATCGGGTGATTGCCAGCCGTCAGCCCGGTCGGACCATCGGCAATAAGTTGTGTTTCCCGGATGTTTATCGTCCCTTGCTGGTCGCCATCGACGCGTCGGCTGATCAGCAGCCGCAGCTGCTGCGTAAATTCGTTGAAAATTGGTTCGTTCGCCTCAAAGGCGCGGGTCACCCGAGTTTTCCCTCTGCGCACCGAACACCCTATTGGTACTTCTATGGGGATAAAAACCTGGAGGGCGGCGCGTACTTCGGCCGTTGGTGCATCGAGGCAGTGGCAGCCGCCAAGGCATTCGGCATAGACGATCGCTTGTGCTTGGATCATCCGAACTACCCCGGAGATCTATTGCAGGACGGCCGATCCCCGCGTTATCCCGATGCTATGCCGGTCGCGAACGAAGCGGTGGTCCCCTCGCGCCCGGTCTCCGGGGCGAGCTGGTTGAGGCGGTTGCTTGGTAGGTCGTGAGCGAAGGAGTGGGCCATGATTCGTGACAGTCGGCGTGATAAGGCGTATTGGGATGAGTGGACCACTTTTCTTGAGGATTCAATTCGGAAAGCCTGGGAGAGACTGAAGCAGCCACCAGGGGACCCAAACTATCGACCCCAGTACGTCTTCGAGTTAGCGAATGACCATTATGAGCTGATGTTGCGCCGATACTCCCGTGGCGACCCGGTAAGCGAGCTCTCTCAATACTTTCCCGGATTGCTGAAGGCCTGGGAAGAATCCGAGCGTTTGGGTAAGGATGTTTGGAGTGATGAAATCCAGTACACCCGCCATGCCTGGGCGGTCAATATCGACCATTACGTCCGTTGCTTCTGGCTGACAGGCCTTGCCTTGACCCTGGATATCCCGGACGAGCAGTGGCAGCGATTGCTGGCCTTGATGGGCAACGAAGGCGAGGACGCGCTCCTGGATCGCGTGATTGCCAGCCGCCAACCAGGGCGGCCGATTGGCGACAAGCTGTGCTTCCCGAAAGCGTATCAGCGCTTGCTGGACGTGGTGGAGGCACCCGCCGGGCAGCGCCCGCAGTTGCTGCGCAACTACCTTGATAGCTGGTTCTCCAGCCTGAAGAATGCGGGCTCCCCAAGCTTTCCTAAAGACTATCGTACGCCGTACTGGTGGGATTTCTGCACTGATGAAGCAGTGGGCATGAAGGGCGGCTATTTCGGCTGCTGGTGCATCGAAGCCGTCGCTGTCGCCAAAGCACTAACTATCGACGATAGTTTGTGTCTGGATCATCCGAACTATCCGGGCGACCTTATCCAAGACGACCGTGGTCCGCGCTATACCGATCCCACTCTATCCCTGGAGTCGAATACAAAGCGGATTGAGCCCAGCCGTGCTGCTACGCAGCCGCGCTCACGCAGTTGGCTTTCCCGTTTTCTGTTAGGCTCGGACAAGTGACCCGTCTCCGATTTCTGTGTCCCGTCCACGCCGTCCACAACTGTTTCCCGCCTTGCTAACGCCACATTCTTCGCCCATTCGCGGGGTTGCATCGGTGATAAATAGCACGCTCCTGCGCTTTCGTTGCCTCCTTTCGAGTAACGGCTGGTGAATTTTTGTCCACGTATGGCGGTTTCATTGCCCGTCACGCAGCATGCCGTGGACAGCGGGGGCTGCCGACATTTGCTGATCTGCGATGCCCCCGACCGACTCAGGGCGGGAAATACCAGCCAGTGATGTATCCGTCCCACGCCTCGAACCACTGTGGTCGTTTCGTAGACTTGCCGCGCCCGACCCACGCCTCGGCCGGCGTATGCCCGGCCAGATGCTGATGCGGCCGCGCATGGTTGTACCAACAACGAAACTCGACCAGCTTGACCTGCAGTTCGTCCCGTCCATGGACGGCGATGCGATCCAGATGCCGCTTGAGCGTGCCGAAGAAGCGTTCGATACGGCCGTTTTGCCAGGGACAGTGCAGATCGATGGTCTGCAGCCGGATGCCGAGCGACGCCAACGCCGCTTTCATCAGCACCGAGTTGAAGCAGGCTTCGTTGTCCACGCGGATGATCTGCGGCAATCCTGAGCGACGGCCTGGATCAACTCGCGCAAGAGGGTCAGGCTGCGTTTGTCCGCCAGTGTCTGCAGGTGCAGGCAGGCGCGGGTGCCGTGATCGATCAGTCCCAGGATGATCTTTTGCTCACCGGACAGATCGCCCTTGCCGGTGAGGTCCAGCGCCCAGATCCGGTTGCGCGGCATGGATCGGGGTACCCGATGCTTCAAATCGCGCCGCAGTTGAACGATCTGCGCCCGGGACTGGCGTAGCACGATGGATGGCGACGAAGCTCTCGCTCACGCGTTCCCCACGATCGCCGAACTGTCGATTGAAGCATTCGGCGAGAGTGCGACAGCCCAGGTCGGGCGAGAGCGCTTTCAAACGCACGATCTCGCGCCGCACCCACGGTGGCTCGCGGTGCAATCGGATCGGTTTGCGGGCGGAGGCGGCGATGCTCGCTGCGCGTCGGGCCGGCTTTGCCTTTATCGCCCGATGGCGCGCATGCGCTCGCCGAAGCGCCAGAAATAATAGCGCGAGAAGCAGCAACAGCATCGTATCCATCGTTCCGTTTCCCAGGCGGACAAGAATAGTCGTCGCGCCGACCGGCAGCCTGTTCACCGTGCGCCCCGGCGGCAGCCAGTACCTGGTCGAGACCGAAAATCTGTAGGTGATCCGCGATTGGCAACCGATGTTCTTGATGCTGTCAAAAAGAGGAAGAATCGAGAGGTGGATAGTGCATACTGATCCCAGTGGCCAGGTGTCAGTGGGATTGTTGGACAGAAATGGGAAATTCATTCCGCAACCGAGCTCCAAGCTGTTTGGAGGAAGTGGCCC
Organism: Vulcaniibacterium tengchongense; assembly: GCF_003814555.1. Taxonomy (GTDB): domain Bacteria; phylum Pseudomonadota; class Gammaproteobacteria; order Xanthomonadales; family Xanthomonadaceae; genus Vulcaniibacterium; species Vulcaniibacterium tengchongense. Next base: position 381,098 of record NZ_RKQN01000003.1, on the reverse strand, counting down.
GTGATGCGTGATAGCAGACTAAATCAGGAATATTGGAATGAATGGATCGAATTTTATGAATCTCGAATTCCAAAAATGTTGAGTATTCTCCGTGAGCCCGAAGGAGATAATGATTACGTGCCTCAGTACGCGTTCGAAATTTCTAACGTGTGCCACGAACAGATGCTGCGCCGATATTCACGTGGGGGCGCTGTGAGTGAGTTGGCACAGTACTTCCCTAGTCTTTTGGATGCATGGGAGGAGGCTGAGCGGCTGGGCAAGAATACTTGGAGTAAAGAACTCCAATACACGCGCCATGCTTGGGCGGTCAACTTCGACCACTATATTCGTTGCTTCTGGCTGAGCGGACTGGCATTGACGCTCAACATCCCCGACGACCAGTGGCAACGGTTGCTGGTCTTGATGGGCAATGAAGGCGAAGATGCTCTGCTGGGATCGGGTGATCGCTAGCCGTCAAGCAGATAGGCCTATAGGCGAAGAGCTTTGTTTTCCGAAGGCGTATCAGCGTTTATTGGAAGCGGTGAAGGCGCCGCCCGAAGAGAGACCGCAGTTGCTCCGCAACTATCTTGACGATTGGTTCTCCAGCTTAAAAGGCGCAGGCTCGCCAAACTTCCCTCGCGAACATCGCACGCCGTACTGGTGGGATTTCTGTGCGAATAAGGAACTAGGCATGAAAGGAGGCTACTTCGGCTGCTGGTGTATCGAGGCCGTAGTCGCCGCCAAGGTGTTCAATATCGACGACAGTCTGTGCCTTGATCATCCGAATTACCCTGGCGATCTGCTACAGGACGGGCGTGGTCCGCGCCATTCCAATCCCGCCGTGGCGCCGGGACAGTCACAGGATTCAGAACTGGAGTGGAGAGCTTCGACGATGGGCCGCACCGGTATCAAAGGGCTGGTTTGCTCGTATCTTTGGTGGGCGGTAAGGAGATCGCGAAGCGCGCTAAGGCATCGTGGAGGCGTCAGGTTGGGGCCGATGGGCGACGCGACGGCGGTACGCACCGCGGGCGATTCGCCCGACACGATCGTCATGGGCGCGGTGGACACGCGGGCGCCGACCGGCAGCCTGTTCACCGTCCGCCCCGGCGCGGCCAGTACCTGGTCGAGACCGACCCGCGCTTCGCCGACTACCGCAACTGGCTGAGCTCGGACTACCTGCTGGGCCGGATGGGCGTGGATCCCACCTACACGCACAAGCGCCTGGGCGACGGCTTCTACGAACAAAAACTGGTGCGCGAGCAGATCGGCCAGCTGACCGGCCGCCGCTTCCTGGACGGCTACGGCAGCGACGAGGACCAGTACCGCGCCCTGCTGGAGGCCGGCGCCACGTTCGCGCAGACCTGGAACCTGCGCCCCGGCGTGGCCCTGACCGCCGAACAGATGGCGCAGCTGATCAATGGGTTACTGGAGGTGGAAAGTGACATTGAGCTTGTTTGACGTTCGTCCTGATGACTCGATTGGTGCATGGTTCTTGGATACTCCTCATTATGAAAATGGGGAAGAGATCCTGGGTCTTGAGTTCAGGAGGGGGCAACGATGGGATCGTGAAAAGAGGCTGCGCACATCCGTCTATTCTGAGGGAGTGCGAGTGAGTTTTTGTCGCGGTGGTCGTGGAACTTTCTATATTGCATCGCATCTTATGAGGGTATTGCGGTCCGTAATTTCCGACGACCGCTTGGAGGGCATTCCTGTCGAGATATCTGGATGCAGTGAAGAGTATGAGATACTGAACGTTCTAGATATTGTCGATTGCGTCGATGAAGATCGATCTGAGTTTGGTAAGTGGACGGAATCTGGCGGTCGTCCTGAGATGATAGGCCGCTACCGCGGAATTCCGAAGATGGTGCTAGACGGGGGGGCGGTCGCAAGGGCATGACTTGTTTCTAGTGAAGAACTGGGAAGTCGCGATGATCTGCTCAGGGAAGATTCGCGATCTTTTACTCTACCACGGTGTGACGGGCATGCGGTTTTCTCCAGTTGAGACGAGTTGATAATTTCGCATATTGAGCGGCATCGGCAGCAATAAGTCCCCTCCTGGGGGTGAAGAATCACGAGCCCGCTTCTGGTTCCAGCCGGATGGAGTACGAGGCCAGCACCGCGCAGGGCAGCCGCATCGCCAGCGAAGGCGACGTGGCCATCGTGGCGCGCAGCGGCGACCTGAGCGTGATCGGCAGCCGGGTGGAGGGCGACAACGTCGCCCTCGCGGCCGCGCAGGACCTGATCCTGAAAAGCGCGACGGAGACGGCCGAGCAGCGCGAGCGCAACAAGGCGTCCAGCGGCGCGATCGGCGTGACGATCGGCTCGGAAGCGGGCATCGGCGTGTACGTCAGCGCCAACGCGGCCAAGGGCCAGGGCCAAGGCAGCGGCACCACCCATGCCGAGACCACGGTGCAGGCCGGCAATACCCTGACCCTGATCAGCGGCCGCGACACCACGCTGGAAGGCGCGCAAGCCCTCGGCGAGCGCGTGATCGCCGACGTGGGCCGCAACCTGAGCCTGATCAGCCAGCAGGACACCAACGACTACCGGCGCAAGGACCAGGCCGGCGGCATCGACGCGGCGGTCGGCACCGGCGGCGGGCAGGTCAGCGGCTACTACAACCAGCAGAAGATCGACAGCACCTACACCCGCGTGCGGGAGCAGACCGGGATCCAGGCCGGTGCGGGCGGGTTCGACATCCGGGTGGGCGGGCACACCGAACTGGTGGGCGCGGCCATCGCCAGTACCGCCGACCCGAGCCGGAACCGGCTGGACACCGGCAGCCTGTCGGTCGGTGACCTGCAGAACGAGGTGAGCTACCAAGCCAGCAGCGTGGGCGGAGGCTTCGGCAGCGGCGGTAGCGCCGGCAATGCCCTCAGCAACGGCATCGGTGCCGGCCTGAACCTGGCGGTGGGCCAATCGGGCGATGCCAGCAGCACCACGCGCAGCGGCATCAGCGCCGGCACGATCGAGATACGCGACGGCGACACCGCGGCGCTGGCGAGCCTGGACCGCAGCGTGACCCAGCTGCAGCAGGAGGGCCTGCAGGCGATCTTCGACGAACGCAAGGTGCAAGAGCGCCTGGAGATGGGGCAGGTGGCCGGGCAGGTCGGCATGCGTACGGCCGGCGCTTGGCCGACAAGATGGGCTGGGAAGAGGGCAGCAAGGAGAAGGCGATCCTGCACGGCCTGGTGGGCGCTGGCATCGCCGCGTTGGGAGGTGGCGAGGCCTTGCAGGGTCTGACCGGCGCGGCGGCCAACCAGCTGGCGACGAAGGCCCTCCAGGACTACTTGGTACACGACGCCAAGATCGATCCGGACTCGCCGGAGGGCAAGACGCTGATGGAGTTGGCCAGCGTGGCGATCGGCACGGCGTTCGGGGGCGGCAGCGGCGCGGCGACGGCGCTGTATGGCGAGCAGTTCAATCGGCAACTGCATCCAGACGAGTTCAAGTGGATCGACGAGAACGCAGAGAAATTTGCCGCGCAATTGTATGGCTGCGACCAGGCCTGCACGCCCGAGCAAATTCAGACCGCGAAGAACCGCTTGATCATTGAGGCGGGTGCCCGCGTCGATGCCGTCATGGCCGATCGCGCCGGCGGCGTGGACGAGGCGGCGCAGGCGTTCATCAATACCAATCCGGTCAAGTTCGCATGGGGCGAAGGTTTCACCGCCACCCGCGAGCAATACTACGACTTCAAGTACTTCGGCGACCTGCTGAGCCGGGACAAGCAGGCCTTCATTGACTTGGCGGAAGCGCTCGACAGCGCTGGCTGGGGCAAGCGGGAGTTCCAGGCCGCCTATCACGACCAGTTGCTGGCCGCTGCCGATCGGGCACGTGGCGAGTCCGGTCAGGCGATCATCGAGAACTTCACCGGCGATGTCGGGCTGGTGCTGGGTATCGTTCGCAAGTTGACCGAAGGCGACACCGATGGTGCGGCTACCGACAGCATCCTTGCAGCCCTGCCTTGGGGCATCAGCAAAGCGGTTGGCGGACTCCGCCCGATCGCGTCGGCGGGCGAGAACCTGGTCTCGCTCAATGGCAAGGCGATCAGCGACACCTGGGTCAGTGCCAAAGGCGAGTTGACGTGGATCCACCCGCTGACCGGCGCCAGGGAGGTGGTGCCGGACAATGCTCGCGTGCACGTGGATCACATCCTGCCGCAGAATGCGATCAAAGAGATCGACGGTTTTACAAGCTTGCCCAAAGACGTGCAGAAGCAGCTGCTGAATGACCCCGCCAACCTGCAGCCGATGATTGAATCAGCGAACTGCTCCAAGGGGTGCAGGGTGGAAATGGGGAGCGACGGCTGGATGACGTGGAATGGGCAGCCGGTGAGTGATGGATATAGGGAATATCTGGAAGACGCACAGCGCGAATTCCGTAACAAGGTGAACAAGACCATTGCGGCTTATATGGCGGGAGGCGATAAGTGAAGACGCTAGCGCAAGACATAGGCCACCTCATGGAGGTGAAAAGCGTTTCCACTGAGCAATACCTAGCCAAGATGGATGGGGGGGTCTATGTGCATTTCGAAGATGTTCCTGAGGAGTACCGACTTGACATTGAACTGGGGCGTGACCGAACAGGCACGTATGACTATGTGGGCATGCTGCAGCGTAGAAAGGATTGGGTCGTCGAACCACTGAAGGAACTGCAGCCGTACTCGTACCGCGCATTCCAAGAAGCGGTGGGGCCGCTGCTCCTTGGTGTCGTGTTAATCAAGAATTTGATCAGGCCTGAGGATCCGCCTCTGGTGCGGCCTATCATGTTCTTCGATGCCACTGGTCGCATGATCGAGGTGTTTCCTACTTTTCTAGGAGGTTCCTATGAGGACGGCCATGACACCGTTCGCGGAACGCTACAAAGCCTGCCCGCGGCGCTGGCCAGGTCCTGGTTGTGGCGCACGAATGGCTGGCGCATGCCCAGCGAGCCATTCCAAGGCCCCTTGATCAATCGTCGACTGGTATGCCACCCCATGCAAGGCTGGGCGTCGATTGAGGATGTACTCAAGACCTACGACCCAAAGCGCTGGAAGTGGATGATGAACACCATCCTGAAGCGCTTCCCGGACGCGGTGGTGACCCACTACCACCCCGATGACGGTAGCCCTTCGGAGTGGACCCAGATGCGTTGCTTCCTGGATACGCGCCCGCCGGGAGTGAGCGGCCCCGTCGGCGATCAATTCTTCGTGTTCGATGAACATCGCGATCAAACCGTTTACCACATCCATCGCGGCGACATCGACAACATCCGCATCCTGCGCGATCCGGCCGATGCCATCGACCGTTACTGCGCACATACGCTGCGTCGCCATCCCGGCGAGTTCGATTTCTCGCCATGGAGTGAACCGCTTTGAGCAGAGAGGATCCGGCAAGACGTGACCTTGGCAGGCCGGCGAGCCCATCACCGTCGCTGCCGGTCGCGACGTGAGCCTGACCACGGCCAGGAGTACGGCGAGCAGTTCAATCGACAGCTTCACCCGAGCGAGAAGCAGGTCATACGTGACGAGCTTGCGGAGGAGTATGCCAAGGCGCATGGCCCGACGGTCGAGAAGGCTCAGGAGGTCCTGGCAGCGCAGTTGCTTCGTATCTTCCTCAGAAATTCGGTTGGTCTGAGCCGCTGAAGCTTCCTTTCGATCCCGAGTACTTGGAAGCGTTGATCCCGCCAGCTAGGGGTCCCCGGCTCCTTGCGTGAGGCCGCTATCTCTGGAGAGGTCGAAGAGTTGATTAGAGATGGAAGGATGAGACTGTTTGGTGGAAGCGTAGTGGACGGCAGCGCGCCCACGGAGCTTGGTGGGTAGGTTGGCGTCAGACAAACGCGAAGCAAGTCCCGAGCACGCATTCGCGCATTGACGTCGTGGTTTATGAGTCACGCCCAAAGACGTACAGAAGCAGCTGCTGAATGACCCCGCCAACCTGCAGCCGATGATTGAATCAGCGAACTGCTCCAAGGGGTGCAAGGTGGAAATGGGGAGCGACGGCTGGATGACGTGGAATGGGCAGCCGGTGAGTGAACAATACAGGAAATACTTGCAAGAAGCTCAAGATGATTTCCGAGCCAAGATTAGCGAAGTTATCGATGCGTATCGCGCAGGAGGACGGTGAGTGAAAGCGCCAGTGCAAGAAATGAGCCACCTTCTGGAAACAAAGAGCGTCACTTCCGGGGAATTCCGAGCCGGTATGGATGGCGGAATATATGAACGGTACGATGATGTGCCAGATGCCTTTCGTCCGAGGCTGGAGCGCCGTCGAGATGGGGGAAAGACAGAGGACTATGCCGGCATGTTGCGGCGTGGAAAGGACTGGATCGTCGAGCCACTGAAGGAATTACAGCCGTACTCGTATCGCGCATTCCAAGAGGTGGTGGGGCCGCTGCTGCTTGGTATTGTGTTGATCAAGGATCTGAAGAACCCCGATGGACCGCCGTTGGTGACGCCGGTCATGTTCTTCGATGCTAGTGGCCGTATGGTTCAAGTGCGTCCGGCCTTTGCTGGGGGCACATACGAAGACGGCCGCGATACCATTCGCGGAACGCTACAAAGCCTGCCCGCGGCGCTGGCCAGGTCCTGGTTGTGGCGCACGAATGGCTGGCGCATGCCCAGCGAGCCATTCCAAGGCCCCTTGATCAATCGTCGACTGGTATGCCACCCCATGCAAGGCTGGGCGTCGATTGAGGATGTACTCAAGACCTACGACCCAAAGCGCTGGAAGTGGATGATGAACACCATCCTGAAGCGCTTCCCGGACGCGGTGGTGACCCACTACCACCCCGATGACGGTAGCCCTTCGGAGTGGACCCAGATGCGTTGCTTCCTGGATACGCGTCCGCCGGGAGTGAACGGCCCCGTCGGCGATCAATTCTTCGTGTTCGATGAACATCGCGATCAAACCGTTTACCACATCCATCGCGGCGACATCGACAGCATTCGCATCCTGCGCGATCCGGCCGATGCCATCGACCGTTACTGCGCACATACGCTGCGTCGCCATCCCGGCGAGTTCGATTTCTCGCCATGGAGTGAACCGCTTTGAGCAGAGAGGATCCGGCAAGACGTGACCTTGGCAGGCGGCGCAATTGCAGGCCGGCGAGCCCATTACCGTCGCTGCCGGTCGCGATGTGAGCCTGACCACGGCCAGGAATACGGCGAGCAGTTCAATGGGTCTTGGAAGTGATGGCGGCTGCGGCGATGCCAGCCACTGCGGGGCTGCCCAATCGAAAGCGGGTACAGGCATGGCTGCGCTCCAACGGCTACCGACCTTCTGCATTGCATATCAAGTTGCACGAACGGGTCGCCGCGCGGTTCGGCATCGCGAACGCTACGACGGGGGACCATCCTGCGAGCGAGCGTCTCTCCGGCGACTACTCCGTGGTGACCGTCGAGTCGGTGGTCAAGTTTCTCCAGTCGCAAGGTTGGATCGCCCGGGAATGGGTGGTCCGGCGCGAGCCGATAGCGAACGATGCAGGTGGCGGTATCCGAACCGGGGCGAAGCGCGGCGCCACGAGCGAACGCGGGCAAGGTGCCGCCGCTGCGGGTGACGGCGGTTCGGACCCGGCAAGGCGGCGGCCGCGAGGTCGAGCTGGCGGCGCCGGCCAGACGGAACCGATTACGCTGGTCTGGCCGTCTCGTGCGGACGATTCCGCGGCGGGCTTCGTGGTCGGCGAGACCGCCGAGGCCGCACGGCACGCGCGCAGTGAGCGGTGGTGAAGCCCACGGCCTTCGCTGCCCGCTCGGACGAGCGCCTGGCTTGAAGCGCGTGGGTGGCTAGGCCTTCCGGAACCGTCGTCATCGTGGGGCGAGCTACCATTCGATTCCGTTTTTCCGAATGAAGCCATGCAGGATTTCGATCTGATCGTCGTAGGCGGTGGTTCCGGCGGCCTGGCGGGTGCGTTCCGCGCCGCCGAGCACGGCGCGCGGGTGGCCTTGCTCGAGCCGCACCTGCTCGGCGGCACCTGCGTCAACGTCGGTTGCGTGCCCAAGAAGGCGATGTGGCTGGCCGGGGAGATCGCCGCCAAGTTGCAGCTCGCGCCGGCATTGGGGTTTCCCATCCCGCGGGCGCCGCTGCACTGGGCGGAGTTCATCCTGCACCGCCAGCGCTACATCGCGAACATCCAGACCAGCTACCGGCGCCGGCTGGACGAGGCCGGCATCGTGCTGACGCCGACGCGCGGGCGACTGCTGGACGCGCGCACGGTCGAATGCGAGAACGGCGCGCGCCTGCGCGCTTCGCACGTCCTGATCGCCACCGGCAGCCGGCCGATCCGTCCGCCCATCCCGGGCGCGGAGCTGGGCGGGGTGTCGGACGACTTCTTCCAGTGGCGAGCGGCGCCGGAGCGGGTGGCCCTGGTCGGCGGCGGCTACATCGGGGTGGAATTGGCGGGCCTGCTGCAGGCCCTGGGCAGCCAGGTCGAACTGTTCGTGCGCGGCGAGCAGCTGTTGCACGGCTTCGATGGCGAATTGGCCGAGCGCCTGGCGGAGGACTACCGCCAGCTCGGCGTGCGCGTGCATTTCGGCCGCTCCGTGGCCGCGCTGGAACGAACGGAAGGCGGCGTGCGCGTGCGCGATGCGAAGGGCGGGCTGAGCGAGCGCTTCGATGCGGCGCTGTTCGCCACCGGCCGGCGCGCCAACAGCGAGGCGCTGGGTCTCGACGCCGTCGGCGTCGAGGTCGACGGGGACGGGCGGATCGTGGTCGACGAACGCAATGCGACCGCCGCGGCGGGCGTGTACGCGGTCGGCGACGTGACCGCCGACCCGGCGCTGACGCCGGTGGCCATCGCCGCCGCGCGGCGCCTGATGGATCGCCTGTTCGGCGGCCGCGACGCGCCGCTCGACCGCCGCCACATTCCGACGGTGGTGTTCTCGCATCCGCCGCTGGGCAAGGCCGGCCTGACCGAAGTCGAGGCGCGCGAGCGGTACGGCGAAGCGGTGCGTGTGTATCGCGCCAGTTTCCGGCCGATGCTGTACGCGCTCGCCGACCGGCCGCAGACCAGCCTGTTCAAGCTGGTCTGCGTGGGCGACGAGCGGCGCGTGGCCGGGATCCATCTGCTCGGCGAGGCGGCGGACGAGATCCTGCAAGGCTTCGCGGTGGCGCTGAAGCGGGGCATCACCCTGGACGACCTGCGCGATACCGTCGCGATCCACCCGACCAGCGCCGAGGAGATCGTGCTGATGCGGTAGGCGGATCGGCCGGCGCCGGGCGTCTTGCGCCGGCGTCGGGCGGGACCCGCCTACAATGGCGCCATGGACGTCTTCACCCTACACCGCGGCACCGCGCCGCTGCTGGTCAGCCTGCCGCACGACGGCAGCGAGATTCCGCCCGGCTTGGCCGAACGCATGACGCCGGCGGCGCGCCGCGCGCCGGATACCGACTGGCACGTCTCGCGCCTGTACGCGTTCGCGCGCGAGCTGGGCGCCTCGATCCTGTTCCCGCGCTATTCGCGCTACGTAATCGACCTCAACCGGCCGCCCGACGACGCTTCGCTGTATCCGGGCCAGAACACCACCGGCCTGTGCCCGACGGTGCGCTTCACCGGCGAGCCGGTGTATCTCGACGGCCAGGCGCCGGGCGCCGACGAGATCGCGGAACGGGTCCAGCGCTACTGGCGCCCGTACCACGATGCGCTGCGCGGCGAGCTCGACCGGATCCGCGCCGCGCACGGCCGCGTCGCGCTGTGGGAAGGGCATTCGATCAAGGGCAGCGACCTGCCGTACCTGTTCCCGGGGCGCCTGCCCGACCTCAACCTCGGCACCGCGGATGGCGCCAGTTGCGCCCCGGCGCTGCAGGCGCGGCTGGAGGCGGTGCTGGCCGCGCAGGGCGGGTACGACTACGTGGTCAACGGCCGCTTCAAGGGCGGCTACATCACCCGCCACTACGCCGATCCCGGACACGGCATCGACGCGGTGCAGCTGGAGATGAGCCAGCGCGTGTACATGGACGAGGCGAGCTTCGCCTACGACGAGGCCAAGGCGACGCGGGTGCAAGCGGTGATCCGGCGGTTGCTGGAGTCGGTGCTGTAGCGTCATCGCATTCGGCTACCCTCACCCAACCCTCTCCCGCATGCGGGAGAGGGGCTTTGTCCGCACGATGGATCGAGACGGCTTGGGCTCCCTTCGCCAGTGGAAAGGGGCTTCGTCCGGACCGGTCGAGACGGTTGCGCCCCTCTCCCGCCCGGCGGGAGAGGGATGGGCGAGGGCCGCCTTCAGACCTCCAGCGTCGCCAGGTCGCCCTTGCTCTCCAGCCACTGCTTGCGGTCGGAGGCGCGCTTCTTCGCCAGCAGCATGTCCATCAGCGAATGGGTCTGCACGTCGTCGTCGACGGTCAGCTGGACCAGGCGGCGGGTGTCCGGGTGGATGGTCGATTCGCGCAGCTGCGCCGGGTTCATCTCGCCCAGGCCCTTGAAGCGGGTGACATGGACCGCGCCCTTGATCTTCTCGCGCTCGATCTTCTCCAGCAGCAGGCGCTTCTCCTCCTCGTCGAGGGCGTAGAACACCTGCTTGCCCACGTCGACGCGGAACAGCGGCGGCATCGCCACGAACACATGGCCGGCGCGCACCAGCGCCGGGAAATGCTTGAGGAACAACGCCGACAGCAGGGTGGCGATGTGCAGCCCGTCCGAGTCGGCGTCGGCGAGGATGATCACCTTGCCGTAGCGCAGGCCGGTGAGGTCGTCCTTGCCCGGGTCGCAGCCGATCGCGACGGCGAGGTCGTGCACCTCCTGCGAGGCCAGCACGCTGCCCGACGCCACCTCCCAGGTGTTGAGGATCTTGCCGCGCAGCGGCAGGATCGCCTGGAAATCCTTGTCGCGCGCCTGCTTGGCGCTGCCGCCGGCCGAATCGCCCTCGACCAGGAACAGTTCGGTGCGCGAGAGATCCTGGCTGATGCAGTCGGCCAGCTTGCCGGGCAGAGCGGGGCCCTGGGTGACCTTCTTGCGGACGATCTGCTTCTCGGTCTTCAGCCGCGCCGCCGCGCGCTCGATCGCCAGCTGCGCGATTTTCTCGCCGAGCTCGACGTGCTGGTTCAGCCACAGCGAGAACGCGTCGTGCGCGGCGCTCTCCACGAAGCCGGCGGCCTGGCGCGAGGACAGCCGCTCCTTGGTCTGGCCGCTGAACTGGGGGTCGGTCATCTTCAGCGACAGCACGAAGGACACGCGGTCCCACACGTCTTCGGGCGCCAGCTTGACCCCGCGCGGCAGCAGGTTGCGGAAGTCGCAGAATTCGCGCAGCGCGTCGGTGAAGCCGGTGCGCAGGCCGTTGACGTGGGTGCCGTGCTGGGCGGTCGGGATCAGGTTGACGTAGCTCTCCTGCACCAGCTCGCCTTCCGGCAGCCAGGCCACGGCCCAGTCGACCACTTCGGTGTCCTTCTTCAGGCCGCCGACGAACAGCTCCGGGGGCAGCAGCTCGCGGCCGCTCAGCTCGCCCTTGAGGTAGTCGCGCAGGCCGTCCTCGTAGTGCCATTCGTGGCGCTCGCCGCTGGCCTCGTCGAACAGGCGCACGTGCAGGCCGGGGCAGAGCACGGCCTTGGCGCGCAGCAGGTGCTTGAGCGCGCGCAGGGCGAACTTCGGGCTGTCGAAGTACTTCGGGTCGGGCCAGAAGCGCACCCGCGTGCCCGTGTTCTTCTTGCCGACGCTGCCGACGACCTCCAGCGGGCTGGCGCGGTCGCCGTCCTTGAAGCTCATCCGGTATTCGTTGCCGTCGCGCTTGATGTGCACCTCGACCTTCCTGGACAGCGCGTTGACCACGCTGACGCCGACGCCGTGCAGGCCGCCGGAGAAGGTGTAGTTCTTGTTGCTGAACTTGCCGCCGGCGTGCAGCCGGGTCAGGATCAGCTCGACGCCGGGGATCTTCTCCTCCGGGTGGATGTCCACCGGCATGCCGCGGCCGTCGTCGGCCACCTCGCAGCTGCCGTCGGCGTGCAGCGTCACCTCGATGCTGCGCGCGTGCCCGGCCAGGGCCTCGTCCACGGCGTTGTCGATCACCTCCTGCGCCAGGTGGTTCGGGCGCGTGGTGTCGGTGTACATGCCGGGGCGGCGCTTGACCGGATCCAGGCCGGAGAGGACTTCGATGTCGGCGGCGTTGTAGCGGGAACTCATTCGGCGTGCTGCGAAAGGACAAGACCGGCGATGGTCGGCGCGCGGCGGCGGAAATTCAACCGCGGCGGCGCCGGGGGCGGCGGCACGCCGTTCATCGCGGGTGCGGGCGCCGGCCCGTACCCTGTCGGCCGTTTCGAGGAGACCGCCGTGATGAGATCCCGCACCTTGCTCCCTGCTTCCCTCGCGATCGCGCTGGCCGCGGCCCTGGCGGGGCCGGCCGCCTCGGCGCAGTCGCAGGCGGGCGCGCGCGACGAGCAGGCGCCGCAGGCGCACGCGTCGCCGGAGCGCCGCGCGGCCGCCGCGCCGGCCTCCGCCGACGCGCAGCCGCGTCCCGCGCAGGCGGGCCGCCAGGCCAAGCCGACGCAGGGCAAGCGCCCGCAGTACGAACCGGAGGAAGAGGACGAGCGCTGACCTGCCGAGCCTCGCCGCAAGCCCGATGACGCCCCGGCCCGCCGGGGCGTCTTCGTTGGCGCGCCCTTCCCCGGGCTTGCGGGACCGGGCCTGGCGGGCAGCGAACCCGATCCGTTCCGGCGCGTCCGACCGGCGATGCGGCGCAGGACGCGGCGCCGGCAAGCGCGGGCGGCCCGCACGGGCCGCGACTCGCGGCCGCAGGGCCGAGCCGGTAAACTACGGCTTTCCAGCGGCAGCAAAACCATGACTCCCCTGATTTTCGTCACCGGCGGCGTGGTGTCCTCGCTCGGCAAGGGCATCGCGGCGGCCTCGCTGGCGGCCATCCTCGAAGCGCGCGGCCTGCGTGTGACGATGATGAAGCTCGACCCCTACATCAACGTCGATCCGGGCACGATGAGCCCGTTCCAGCACGGCGAGGTGTACGTCACCGACGACGGCGCCGAGACCGACCTGGACCTGGGCCACTACGAGCGCTACCTGCGCACCCGCCTGTCGCGCAAGAACTCGATCACCACCGGCCGCATCTACGAGAACGTGATCCGCAAGGAGCGCCGCGGCGACTACCTCGGCGGCACCGTGCAGGTGATCCCGCACATCACCGACGAGATCAAGCGCTGCATCGTCGAGGCCACCGAAGGCTTCGACGTGGCCCTGGTCGAGATCGGCGGCACCGTCGGCGACATCGAATCGCTGCCGTTCCTGGAGGCGATTCGCCAGATCCGCACCGAGCGCGGCCCGGACAAGGCGTTGTTCATGCACCTGACCCTGGTGCCGTGGATCGCCGCCGCCGGCGAGCTGAAGACCAAGCCCACCCAGCATTCGGTGAAGGAACTGCGCTCGATCGGCATCCAGCCCGACATCCTGCTGTGCCGCAGCGAGCAGCCGCTGCCGGACAGCGAGCGGCGCAAGATCGCGTTGTTCACCAACGTCTCCGAACGGGCGGTGATCTCCGCGGTCGACCTGGACAACATCTACCGCATGCCGCGCCGCTTCCACGAGCAGGGCCTGGACGACCTGATCGTCGAGCGCCTGCGCCTGCCGGCCGGCCCGGCCGACCTGCGCGAGTGGGACGCGGTGGTCGACGCCAGCGAGCATCCGGTCGACGAGGTCACCATCGCCGTGGTCGGCAAGTACGTCGACCATCAGGACGCCTACAAGTCGGTCGGCGAGGCGCTCAAGCACGGCGGCCTGCGCCAGCGCACCAAGGTCCAGCTGAAGTGGCTGGAATCCAGCGACATCGAGCGCGACGGCACCGCCGCGCTGGACGGCGTCGACGGCATCCTGGTGCCGGGCGGCTTCGGCGACCGCGGCTTCGAGGGCAAGGTGCTGACCGCCCGCTATGCGCGCGAGCGCGGCGTGCCGTACTTCGGCATCTGCTACGGCATGCAGGCGGCGGTGGTCGACTACGCCCGCCACGTCGCCGGCCTGGCCGGCGCCAACAGCACCGAGAACGACAAGGCCAGCCCGCATCCGGTGATCGGCCTGATCACCGAGTGGCGCACCGCCAGCGGCGAGATCGAACGCCGCAGCGAGGACAGCGACCTCGGCGGCACCATGCGCCTGGGCCTGCAGGAGCAGCGGATCAAGCCGGGCACGCTGGCGCGCGAAATGTACGGCAAGGACGTGGTCGGCGAGCGCCACCGCCACCGCTACGAGTTCAACAACCGCTACCGCACCCAGCTCGAGGACGCCGGCCTGGTGATCAGCGCCAAGTCGATGGACGACCTGCTGGTGGAGATGATCGAACTGCCGCGCGCGCAGCACCCGTGGTTCCTGGCCTGCCAGGCGCACCCGGAGTTCCTCTCCACCCCGCGCGACGGCCATCCCCTGTTCGTCGGCTTCATCCGCGCCGCGCGCGAGCACAAGGCGCAGGCCGGCGGTCGGCTGCTGAGGGAAGTCCGTTGAGCCCGCCCGGACGTTACGAAACGGCCCGCAGGCGCGCGCGGGCCGGCCGCGACCTGATGATCGCCGCCGCCGTGGTCGCGGCGCTGGTCTTCCTGCTGTACGTGGGCTGGCGCATCGTGACCGGCCTCGACGATGGCTACGGCATGATGGCGATCGCGTGCATCCTGCTCGGGACGCTGGCCGCGGGGCCGCTGGCGCTGATCGGCGCCGTCCTGTGGGTCGCCGGACGCGCGGCGATGGAGCGGGCGCCGGATCGGCCCGGCATGGCCGTCAACGGCAACAACGAGGAGCCACGATGAATCTGTGCGGTTTCGAAGTCGGCCTCGACCGACCCTTCTTCCTGATCGCCGGCCCGTGCGTGATCGAGTCGATGCAACTGCAGCTCGACACCGCCGGCAAGCTCAAGGAGATCGCCTCCGGGCTCGGCCTCAATTTCATCTTCAAGTCCAGCTTCGACAAGGCCAACCGCACTTCGGCCGCGAGCTTCCGCGGCCCCGGCCTGGAGGAGGGCCTGAAGGTGCTGGCCGAGGTGAAGCGCCAGATCGGCGTGCCGGTGCTCACCGACGTGCACGAATACACGCCGCTGGGCGAGGTCGCCGAGGTGGTGGACGTGCTGCAGACGCCGGCCTTCCTGTGCCGGCAGACCGACTTCATCCAGAACGTGGCCCGCACCGGCAAGCCGGTCAACATCAAGAAGGGCCAGTTCCTCTCGCCGTGGGAGATGAAGCACGTCACCGACAAGGCCAAGGCCACCGGCAACCGGCAGATCATGGCCTGCGAGCGCGGCGTGTCGTTCGGATACAACAACCTGGTCAGCGACATGCGCTCGTTGAGCGTGATGCGCGAGACCGGTTGCCCGGTGGTGTTCGACGCCACCCACTCGGTGCAGCTGCCCGGCGGCGCCGGCGGCAAGAGCGGCGGCCAACGCGAGTTCGTGCCGGTGCTGGCGCGCGCGGCGGTGGCGGTGGGCGTGGCCGGTCTGTTCATGGAAACCCATCCGGACCCGGACCAGGCCCTCAGCGACGGCCCCAACGCCTGGCCGCTGGGCAAGATGCGGGCCCTGCTGGAGACGCTGCTCGAGCTCGACCGGGTGACCAAGCAGCACGGCTTCCTGGAATCGGCGCCGTAGCGCCGGGCCCGCCGCGCGGCCGCGCCGGCGGATCCTGCTCGCCTGGCGCGCGCGAGCCGCAGCCCCGGCGCGATCTTCGCTATCGTTCGCCGGCGACTTCTTCCATTGACCTGACACTGCTGACCATGACCACGATCGCCCAAGTCCACGCTCGCGAGATCCTCGACAGCCGCGGCAACCCGACCCTCGAAGCCGAAGTCACCCTGAGCGACGGCAGCGTCGGCCGCGCCGCGGTGCCGTCCGGTGCGTCCACCGGCACCAAGGAGGCGGTGGAGCTGCGCGACGGCGACAAGACCCGCTACCTGGGCAAGGGCGTGCGCCAGGCGGTGGCGAACGTCAACGGGGCGATCGCCAAGGCGCTGGCCGGCTTCGATGCCGCCGACCAGGCCGGCCTCGACCGCCGCCTGATCGACCTGGACGGCACCGAGAACAAGGGCCGGCTCGGCGCCAACGCGCTGCTGGGCGTGTCGCTGGCCAACGCGCATGCGGTGGCGGCGTCCAGGAAAATGCCGCTGTGGCGCTACCTCGCCCAGGGGCGCGAGGCGGTGCTGCCGGTGCCGATGATGAACATCATCAACGGCGGCGCGCATGCCGACAACAACGTCGACCTGCAGGAGTTCATGATCCTGCCGGTCGGCGTCGAAAGCTTCTCCGAGGCGCTGCGCGCCGGCACCGAGGTGTTCCACGCGCTGAAGTCGGTGCTCAAGGGCCGCGGCCTGTCCACGGCGGTCGGCGACGAGGGCGGCTTCGCCCCGGACCTGCGCAGCAACGAGGAGGCGCTGGAGACCATCCTCGAGGCGATCGGCAAGGCCGGCTACAAGGCCGGCGAGGACATCCTGCTCGGCCTCGACGTCGCTTCCAGCGAGTTCTACGACAACGGCAAGTACAACCTCACCGGCGAGGGCAAGCGCCTGACCAGCGAGCAGTTCGCCGACTTCCTCGCCGGCTGGGTGGCGCAGTACCCGATCGTGACGATCGAGGACGGCATGGCCGAGCACGACTGGGCCGGCTGGAAGCAGCTGACCGACAGGATCGGCGGCAAGGTGCAGCTGGTCGGCGACGACCTGTTCGTGACCAACCCGAAGATCTTCAAGCAGGGCATCGACCAGGGCGTGGCCAACGCGATCCTGATCAAGGTCAACCAGATCGGCACCCTGACCGAGACGCTCGAGGCGATCGCGATGGCCGACGCGGCCAGGTACGCGGCGATCGTCTCGCACCGCTCCGGCGAGACCGAGGACACCACCATCGCCGACATCGCGGTGGCGACCACCGCGACCCAGATCAAGACCGGCTCGCTCTGCCGCAGCGACCGCGTGGCCAAGTACAACCAGCTGCTGCGCATCGAGGAACAGCTCGGTTCGGCCGCGCGCTACGCCGGCCGCGACGCGTTCGTCTCGCTCAAGCGCTGATCCGGAGCGAGGGCCTCGGCATGCGCGCACTGCACTGGCTGCTGCTGGCGCTGGCGGCGCTGTTCGCCATCCTGCAGTACCGGCTGTGGTTCGGCGAGGGCGGCGACCGCTCCGTCGCGCGCCTGCAGCGCCAGGTGCAGCAGCAGGCGCGCGAGAACGCGGGCCTGCAGCAGCGCAACGACGCGCTCGCCGCCGAGGTCGAGGATCTCAAGTCGGGCGAGGCGGCGGTCGAGGAACGGGCGCGCAGCGAGCTGGGCATGATCAAGCCGGGCGAGACGTTCTACCGCGTGGTCGAGCCGGAAACGTCGGCGGCGCCGCGGCAGGGCGAGGCGCCGCCGCAGTCGGCGCCCGAACCGTCCGCGACGCGGCGATGATCTGGGCCGTCGTTCCCGCCGCGGGGCGCGGCACGCGCTTCGGTGGCGAGGTTCCCAAGCAGTACCTGCCGGCCGCGGGGCGGCCTCTGATCGCGCACGCGCTGGAGGCGCTGCTGGCGCATCCGCGGGTGGCCGGGGCGATGGTCGCGCTGGCCGCGGACGATTGCCTGTGGCCCGGCTGGGCCGAACTGCGCGGCAAGCCGGTGCTGCGCTGCGTCGGCGGCGGCGAGCGCGCGGACTCGGTGCTGGCGGCGCTGGAGGCGCTGCCGGAATCCGCGGGCGCGGACGCGCTGGTGCTGGTGCACGATGCGGCACGGCCGAACCTGCACGCGGCGGATCTCGAGCGCCTGATCGCGGCGGCCGAAGCGCATGCCGACGGCGCGATCCTGGCGGCGCCGGTGCGCGATACGCTCAAGCGCGCCGGCGAGGATGCGCGCATCGCCGCGACCGAACCGCGCGAGCGTCTGTGGCGCGCCTTCACCCCGCAGGCGTTCCGCCGCGGCGCGCTGACCGCGGCGCTGCGGGCGGCGCGCGAAGCCGGTGTCGCCGTCACCGACGAGGCGATGGCGATGGAGCGCGCCGGCGCCCGCCCGCGGCTGGTCGAGGGCCGCGAGGACAACCTGAAGGTGACCACGCCGGCCGACCTCGCGTTGGCCGAGCATCTGCTCGCGCGTCGCTGAGGGTTCCGGCACGCCGGCGCGCAGGCCCCCGCGCGCACGCCGGCCACCGGCCCGTAAGCACCCGAAGAGCCCGTAAGATGTCGTCCCGGCCCGCCAAGCGGGCAGGGGCCCGCTCATCCGCATCCGCAGCAGCGCCGCCGGCGCAAGACCGACAGCCGCACGAGCCACCGCATGAACATCCGCATCGGCCAGGGATTCGACGTCCACGCCTTCGGCGAGGGCGACCACGTGGTGCTCGGCGGCGTGCGCGTGCCGCACGAGCGCGGCGTGCTCGCGCATTCCGACGGCGACGTGGTCATCCACGCGCTGTGCGACGCGATGCTCGGCGCGCTGGCGCTGGGCGACATCGGCCGGCATTTCCCGCCCAGCGATCCGCGCTGGAAGGGCGCCGACAGCCGCGCCTTCCTGCGCCACTGCGACGCGTTGATCGGCGAACGCGGCTGGCGCGTCGGCAACGCCGACGTCACCGTGGTCTGCGAACGCCCCAAGGTCGGCCCGCATGCGCAGGCGATGCGCGAGCGATTGGCCGAGGACCTCGGCGTCGGCGCCGAGGCGATCAGCGTCAAGGCCACCACCAGCGAGAAGCTCGGCTTCACGGGGCGCGGCGAGGGCATCGCCGCGATGGCGGTATGCCTGCTGGTGCCGAAGTGAACGGCGCCGCGCCGGCCCTGCCGCGCGCGCATGGCGACGCCGTGCTGCGCGCGCGCAGCCGCACGGTCGCGGAGGACTTCTTCGTCGAGGAACTGCCCGGGTTCGCCGCCAGCGGCAGCGGCGAGCACCTGCTGCTGACGGTGGAAAAGCGCGGCATGAACACCGCGCACGCCGCCGAACGCATCGCCGCGTGGGCGGGCGTGCCGGCCGCCGCGATCGGCTACGCCGGGCTCAAGGACCGTCGTGCGCTCACCCGGCAGCGCTTCAGCGTGCACCTGCCGAAGCGGCGCCTGCCCGACCTCGGGGCCTTGGCGCGGGAGCACGGCGACGAGCGCCTGCGCGTGCTCGAGCACGCCTGGCACGCGCGCAAGCTGCCGCGCGGCGCCCTGGCCGGCAACCGGTTCGCGCTCGTGCTGCGCGAGGTGGACGGCGATCGGGACCTCGTCGAGGCGCGCCTGCAGGCGATCGCCGCGCACGGCGTGCCCAACTATTTCGGCGAGCAGCGCTTCGGCCGCGGCGCCGGCAACGTCGGCCAGGCGCTGGCGATGTTCGGCGGCCGCCGCGTGCGCCGCGACGAGCGCGCGCTGCTGCTGTCGGCCGCGCGCTCGGAGCTGTTCAACCGGGCGCTCGCCGCGCGGGTGGCGCGCGGGTGCTGGGACCGCGCGCTCGACGGCGAGGTGTGGATGCTCGACGGCAGCCGCAGCGTGTTCGGGCCGGTGCCGCACGATGCGGAGATCGCGCGCCGCCTGGCCGGATTCGACATCCACCCGAGCGGCCCGCTGTGGGGCCGGGGCGAGCTGCGCAGCGCCGGCGAGGCGGCGGCGCTGGAGCGGGCCGCGCTCGCCGACCCGGACGCGCTGGCGCTGCGCGCCGGGCTCGAGGCGGCCGGGCTGAAGCAGGAACGGCGCGCGCTGCGCCTGCGCCCCGACGGCCTGCGCTGGCACTGGCCGGACGCGCGCACCCTGGCGCTGGAATTCGCGCTGCCGCCCGGCGCCTATGCGACCGCGGTGCTGGCGGAGCTCGGGCAGATCGAAGATGCGCAACGCCGCGCGCCTTCGCGCGAGGCGGGGGTGGCGGAGGCGCCGGGCGAGGGCTGAAGCCGTCGAAGTCGGCGCGCGGCGACGCCGGTGGCGTGGTGCGCGCCAGCCGCGCATTTCGTTCCCGCCCGGCGCGAGCCGCGCGCGTGAACCCGCCGCGACGACCGTTCGTCGGAAAGCGACGCGCGGCACTGGAAGCCGGCCGGGGCGGGCGTATAAGCCGGAATCGCAACGGGCGCGAACCCGCTGCCACCGCTGCGCAGGCAGCGGCGCGACGCTGTCCGGAGATGCCCCCATGAGCGCATCCTTGCTACGCATCGCACTCCCGGCCCTGGCCGCGATCGGCCTGGCCGCCTGCTCCGGCATGCAGGCCAAGAGCAGCTACGTCCCCGAGCCCAAGCCGCCGTCGGTCATGGACGAGGACGAGGCCTACATCGCCCACGTCGAGCGCATCGCACGCCAGCGCGGCATCGAGGTGAGGTGGGTGAACCTGCCGCGCAAGAGCAGCGCCCAGGTCGCCCGGGAGATCGAGCAGAGGTAAGCCGGGGCCGCGTCCGCCCGGCTCAACCCGGGCGGACGCGGCGCGGCGCGAGCAACACCAGCACCGCTCCGGTGCCGCCCTGCGCGGGCGGCGCGGAGTGGAAGCCGAGCACGTCCGCGCGCTGCCGCAGCAGGCGATCGACCAGGTTCTTCAGCACCGGCACGCCGCCGGCGTGCAGCCCCTTGCCGTGGACGATGCGCACGCAGCCCAAGCCGTGTTCGCGGGCGTCGTGCAGGAAGGCGCGCACGAGTCGCTCGGCCGCGCGCGCGTCGGCGCCGTGCAGGTCCAGTTCCTCCTGCACCGCGATCTCGCCGCGCCGCAGCCGTTGCAGCGTGCGCGCCGGCAACTCGGCGCGGCGGTAGCTGAGCGGGTCGCCGGCGGCGAGCAGCCCGGCGTCGAGGGCATGGCGGAATTCCTCGCGCGCATGGGCCTCGTCGCGCTCGGCCATGCGCGCGCGCGGGCGCGGCTTCGGGGCGCCGGGCGGGGGCGGCGCGGCAGGCAGCCGCCGCACCGGGCCGACCGCGGCACGGAACAGGGCGGCATCGTCGTCGCCGTCGCGGTCGCGTTCGTCGGCCATGGCGACAGCCTAACCGGCGACGTGCGGGGCGCAAGTCCGAGCGGGCGCATCCGGTGCCGTGGCGGGCGCGGGAGGGCGACGAACCGTCGCTTGCCGGCGCCGGCGCGTCGAAGGCGCCGCACCGGCGTTCTCCGCGTCACCCCGGCGGTCGGACGATCAGGACTGGGAGAGCGGCCGCAGCGCGTGCGGGCGGGGCGTTCGCCGGGGCCTCGGCATGCCTGCCGGGCGCACGCGCCGCATCGGCTATCATGGGCCCTCGCCGTCGCGTTCGCGCGGCGTTTCGTTCGGCAACCTTCTGCAGGAGTCCATGCGAGTTCTCGTCAGCAACGACGACGGCGTCGACGCTCCCGGCATCCGCGTCCTCGCCGAAGGCCTGCGCGCGGCCGGCCACGACGTGCTGGTGGTGGCGCCCGACCGCGACCGCTCCGGCGCCAGCAACTCCCTGACCCTCGACGCGCCGGTGCGCGTGCAGCAGCTCGACGCCGCGACCTGGCGCGTCTACGGCACGCCCACCGACTGCGTGCACGTGGCGATCACCGGCATGCTGGACGCGGAGCCGGACATCGTCGTCTCCGGGATCAACAACACCGCCAACCTCGGCGACGACGTGATCTACTCCGGCACCGTCGCCGCGGCCATGGAAGGGCGCTTCCTGGGCCTGCCGGCGGTGGCGCTGTCGCTGCAGACGGTCGACCACGTCGGCCGCCACTACGAGACCGCCGCGCGCGCCGCGGTGGAGATCATCGCCCGGCTGCGGGTGGACCCCTTGCCGGCCGACACCATCCTCAACGTGAACGTGCCGGACCTGCCGTGGGACGGGATCCGCGGCTTCGAGGTCACCCGCCTGGGCAACCGCCACCGTGCCGAGGCCTGCATCCCGCAGCGGGATCCGCGCGGCCGCCAGTGGTGGTGGATCGGCGCGGCCGGGCCGGAGCAGGACGCCGGCCCCGGCACCGACTTCCACGCCGTGCGCACCGGCCACATCTCGATCACCCCGATCCATGTCGACCTGACCCGCTACCAGGCACTGGAGCAGGTGGCGAGCTGGGTCGGCGGCCTGGCGGCCTCGCTGCAGCGCGAGGAGGCGCGGGCATGATCCTGCGCATGCGCCTGCAGCCGGAGGCGCTCGGCTCGGGCCTGACCTCGCAGCGCGTGCGCGACCGCCTGGTCGAGCGCCTGCGCGAAGGCGCGCCGTACGGCGAAGGCATCCGCGACGAACGCGTGCTCAACGCGATCCGCACCGTGCCGCGCCACCTGTTCGTCGACGAGGCCCTGGCCACGCGCGCCTACGAGGACACCGCGCTGCCGATCGGCCACGGCCAGACCATCTCCCAGCCGTGGGTGGTGGCGCGGATGACCGAGGCGCTGCTCGACGCGCCGACGCCGCCGGCCAAGGTGCTGGAGATCGGCACCGGCTCCGGCTACCAGGCCGCGATCCTCGCCGCGCTCGGGCTGGAGGTGCATACCGTCGAGCGCATCGGCGAGCTGCTGCGCACCGCGCGCAAGCGCTTCCGCCAGCTCGGCCTGAACGTGCGCAGCAAGCACGACGACGGCCGCATCGGCTGGCCGGAGAACGGCCCGTTCGACGCGATCGTGGTCACCGCCGCGGCGCCGGCGCTGGTCGAGGCGCTGACCGCGCAGCTCGCGCCGGGCGGCACCCTGGTGGCGCCGGTCGGCGCCGGCGCCGGGCAGGCGCTGTTGCGCCTGCGCAAGGGGGCGGACGGCACGATCGAGCAGCGGAACCTGGGCGCGGTCACCTTCGTGCCGCTGCTGTCGGGCATGGTCGATTGAACGCGGATCGCTTGGACACCAACGGAAGACGGCCTTGAAGCTATTCGGACCGCTGTACGACCGGGCGCTGGCCTGGGCCCGCCACCCGCGCGCGCCGACCTACCTGACCGGGTTGAGCTTCGTCGAGGCGATCATCTTCCCGGTGATGCCGGAGGTGATGCTGGCGCCGATGTGCGTGGCGCAGCCCAGGCGCTCGTTCTGGTTCGCCACCCTCAGCATGATCGGCTCGATGGCCGGCGCGCTGGTCGGCTACTTCCTCGGCCACTACGCGTTCGAGGCGCTCAAGCCGGTGTTCGCGGCGCTGGGCATGCTCGGCAGCATCGAGTCCGGTATCCAGACCGTTCAGGCGAAGATGGCAGAATCGCCCTGGGCCGTGTTCACCTTTCTCGTGCTCGGCGGTTTCATGCCGATTCCGATGAAGGTGTTCACCTGGGCCTCGGGCATCGTCGGCGTCCCCATGCTGCAGTACGTGCTCAGCATGCTGATCGGCCGCGGCAAGCGGGTGTACCTGCTGGCGGCGGCGATCCGCCTCGGCGGCCCGCGCGCGGAAGCGGCGTTGCGCCGCTACATCGAGCCGATCGGCTGGGTCGCGACCGCGCTTCTGCTGGCCTTGATCGGCTGGCTGGTATGGAAGACCCGTTTCGCCGCATGAGAGGACGCATGGTTCGCTCCCGCCTGATCGCCGCCGCCCTGCTGACCGCCGCCGTCGTCGCCGGCTGCGCCACCACGCGGGTCATCCGCGAACCCGGCACCTCGTCGACCTCCGCATCGCGGCCGCGTCCCGGCGTCAGCGTGACCGTGCAGCGCGGCGACACCCTGTTCGGCATCGCCTCGCGCCACGGCGTGGGCGTCCAGGACCTCGCGGCGTGGAACGGGCTGGCGCCGCCGTACACGATCTACCCCGGCCAGCGCCTGCGGCTGTATCCGCAGGGCGGCGCCTCGGCCGGCGCGGGCGCGGGCAAGCCGGCCGCGACGCCGCGCCCGGCCGCGGCGCCGCCCGCCGCCGCGCCGGCGGCGCCGGCCGCCAGCGGCATCGCCTGGCGCTGGCCGGCCGACGGCCCGCTGATCGGCCGCTACGCCGCCGGCGACCCGACCAAGCAGGGCATCGACATCGCCGGCAGCGGCGGCGCCCCGGTGCGCGCCGCCGCCGACGGCGTGGTGGTGTACTCGGGGTCCGGCCTGGTCGGCTACGGCGAGCTGATCATCGTCAAGCACAACGAGCAGTGGCTGTCGGCCTACGGCCACAACCGCGCGCGCCTGGTGAACGAGGGCCAGCTGGTCAAGGCCGGGCAGCAGATCGCCGAGATGGGCCGCAGCGGCGCGGCGCGCGACATGCTGCACTTCGAGATCCGCCACAACGGCAAGCCGGTCGATCCGCTGCTGTACCTGCCGAAGAAGTGACGGTCGCGGGCTCCGGCCTCGCGCCCGATCCGCGCCTGCGCCAACGGTTCCGCGCGCCGCCGCCGGCACGCCTGGGGCCAGCGGTGTTCCGTCCCGGCGATCCGGAAAGCACGCAGGAGGCTCGGGTACAACGAGCCCATCGCCCTGCGCGGAGCTTTCCGCGAGGGCGGCTCACCCCTCCGGCTGCAGCACGAAGCCCGCCGCCACTCGCCGGCCTTCGCTCGCCAGCACGTTGAAGGTGCGCGCGGCGGCGGCGTTGCTCATGGTTTCCAGGCCGATCCCCCGGCGCAGGCTGGCGGCCAGCACCGCCGCCGGCGGAAACACCTGGCGCGCGCCGCTGCCCAGCAGGATCACCTCCGGCTCCAGCGCGAACAGCGGCTCCAGGTCCTCCACCGTCATCCGCGCCGCGTCCGCGACCGGCCAATGTTCGATCAGCCGGTCCGGGGCGAGGACGAAGCTGGTGCCGATCCGGCGGCCGTTGACCAGGGCCGCGCCGCCGTCGGCGCCGCGCAGGGTGAACTCGTAATCGGGGTGTTCGAGGTTGAGCTGCATGGGGGGAGTCGGTTCGCGGAGCGGCGCCGCTCGAAGGAATCGCGGCCGGCATGGACAGCCTAGCGGGACCGCGCTTCGTGCGCGTATCGCCGGCGTTAACGCGGGGCGGCGGGCGGTTTCGCGCCGGCCACGCCGCGTTCAGCCTCGCGGCAGCACGATCTGCCGCTTTTCCTTGCTTGGCCGGTACAGCACCGCGGTGTGGCCGATGCGCTGCACCAGGGCCGCGCCGGTGCGCTCGGCGATCTGCCCGATCATCGCGTCGCGGGCCTCGCGGTCCTCGGCGGCGACCTTGACCTTGATCAGCTCGTGGTGCTCCAGGGCCAGGTCGATCTCGGCGATCAGGGCGTCGGTCACGCCCTTGCCGCCGACCTGCAGCATGGCCTTGAGGTCGTGGGCCTGGCCGCGCAGGAAACGGGTCTGGGCGGCGGTCAGGACGGTGGGCATTCGGTCACGCAAACGGGCAGTCGAAGGAGCGCGCAGGGTATCATGGCCGTCCCCGCGTCCCTCACGGCCGCCGCTGCCCTCTTCGATGGCGACCCGCAGCAAATCCAGCCAGCGCTGGCTCAAGGAGCACTTCTCCGACCCCTTCGTGAAGAAGGCCAAGGCGGAAGGGCTGCGTTCGCGCGCGGCGTACAAGCTCGAGGAACTGGTCGAGCGCGACCGCCTGCTCAAGCCCGGCATGACCGTGGTCGACCTCGGCGCCGCTCCGGGCGGCTGGTCGCAGTGGCTGCGGCAGGAGCTGGACCGGCTCGACCCGGCGCGCCCGGGCCGGGTGGTCGCGCTGGACATCCTGGAGATGCCGCCGCTGGCCGGGGTCGAGTTCCTTCATGGGGATTTCAGGGACGATGCGGTCCTATCGCGGCTGGAACAGAGCCTGGGCGGCCGGCCGGTCGACCTTGTCCTCTCCGACATGGCCCCCAATATGAGCGGTGTCGACGCGGTGGACCTGCCGCGGGCGATGTACTTGGCCGAACTGGCGATGGATTTCGCCGACCGGCACTTGCGCACCGGCGGAACCTTCCTGATCAAGCTGTTCCAGGGCGTGGGCTTCGACGAGTACGTCAGGCAGCTGCGCCGCCGCTACGACAAGGTGGCGATCCGCAAGCCGGAGGCGTCGCGCCGCCGCTCGGCGGAGGTGTACGCCCTGGCCCAGGGCAAGCGCGCGGCGATGAAGTAAGGTGTCGGTGCCCGGCGCATGGTGCGCCGGGCGTGCTGAAGCATCCGCACAAGGCGTGCGGGTCGATGCGCCGGAGGCGCGAGTAGGTAGACGAATGAACGACTTGGCCAAGAATCTGCTGCTGTGGGTGATCGTCGCCGTCGTGCTGATGGTGGTGTTCCAGGCCTTCGGCCCGCGCACCGCCGGCACGGAGACGCTCGCCTACGACCAGTTCGTGCAGCAGGTGCAGCAGGACCGGATCAAGGAGGTGAAGATCGCCGACGATCGCACCACCATCACCGGCCAGCGCAAGGACGGCAGCACCTTCGTCACCTACAGCCCGGGCGACGAGTACCTGATCAACGACCTGCTGCGGCACAAGGTCGAGATCGAGCAGGCGCCGCCGCAGAACGGCCCGTCGTTCCTGTACATCCTGATCAACGTGCTGCCCTGGCTGCTGTTCATCGGCATCTGGGTGTACTTCATGCGCCAGATGCAGCAGGGCGGCAGCAAGGGCGCGATGAGCTTCGGCCGTTCGCGCGCCAAGCTGCAGGGCGAGGACCAGGTCAAGGTCACCTTCGCCGACGTCGCCGGCTGCGACGAGGCCAAGGAAGAGGTGCAGGAGCTGGTCGAGTTCCTGCGCGACCCGGGCAAGTTCCAGAAGCTCGGCGGCAAGATCCCGCGCGGCGTGCTGATGGTCGGCCCGCCGGGGACCGGCAAGACGCTGCTGGCGCGCGCGATCGCCGGCGAGGCGAAGGTGCCGTTCTTCAGCATCTCCGGTTCCGACTTCGTCGAGATGTTCGTCGGCGTCGGCGCCAGCCGCGTGCGTGACATGTTCGAGCAGGCCAAGAAGCACGCGCCGTGCATCATCTTCATCGACGAGATCGACGCGGTCGGCCGCCATCGCGGCGCGGGCCTCGGCGGCGGCCACGACGAGCGCGAGCAGACGCTGAACCAGCTGCTGGTGGAGATGGACGGCTTCGAGGGCGGCGAGGGCGTGATCGTGATCGCCGCCACCAACCGCCCGGACGTGCTCGACCCGGCGCTGCTGCGCCCGGGCCGCTTCGACCGCCAGGTGGTGGTCGGCCTGCCGGACGTGAAGGGCCGCGAGCAGATCCTGCGCGTGCACATGCGCAAGATCCCGCTGCACGACGACGTCGAGCCGATGACCATCGCCCGCGGCACCCCGGGTTTCTCCGGCGCGGACCTGGCCAACCTGTGCAACGAGGCGGCGCTGTTCGCCGCGCGCGAGAACGCCCGGGAAGTGCGCATGGAGCATTTCGACAAGGCGCGCGACAAGATCCTGATGGGCGCCGAGCGCCGTTCGATGGCGATGAGCGAGGAGGAGAAGCGCCTCACCGCCTACCACGAGGCCGGCCACGCCATCGTCGGCCGCCTGGTGCCGGAGCACGACCCGGTCTACAAGGTCACGATCATCCCGCGCGGGCGCGCGCTGGGCGTGACCCAGTTCCTGCCGGAGGGCGACAAGTACAGCTACAACAAGACCGCGATCGAATCGCAGCTGTGCTCGCTGTACGGCGGCCGCGTCGCCGAGGAGCTGATCTTCGGGCCGGAGAAGGTCACCACCGGCGCCTCCAACGACATCGAGCGCGCAACCAAGATGGCGCGCAACATGGTTACCAAGTGGGGCCTGTCGGACGAGCTCGGGCCGATCGCCTACGGCGAGGAGGAGGACGAGGTGTTCCTCGGCCGCTCCGTGACCCAGCACAAGAACGTGTCCAACGAGACCGCGCGCAAGATCGACGAGGTCGTCCGCGGCATCCTCGACAAGGCCTATGCGCGCACCACGCAGATCCTCAAGGACAACCTCGACAAGCTGCACGTGATGGCCGAGGCGCTGCTGCAGTACGAGACCATCGACGCGCAGCAGATCGACGACATCATGGCCGGCCGCCGTCCGGGCCCGCCGGCGGATTGGGGCAAGTCCGGCCGCCAGGCCGGCAAGGACGACGGCGAGCGCCCCGGCGCGATCGCCGGGCCCGCCGCCCAGACCTGAGGCCCGGCTCCCCTCGATGCGCGACGACGGCGCCGAAAACCGGCGCCGTCGTTTTTTGCGCGTCATGGGGACTCCGCGGCGGGCCGGTTGCGTGGGCGGGTCGCCTCCGCTCGACCAGGCGGCGCGGCGCGGAAGGGGCAGGACGAAAAGCGGCTCCCTCTCCGCGATCCGGAGGGCAGCGGGTAGGCTTGTCGCCGGTACTGTTTCGACGCGAGCCCGCCATGTTCGACATCGTTCCGACCCTCGACTGCAACGGCCGCCCGCTGGCGCTCGACCGCACCCGCGTGATGGGCATCGTCAACGTCACCCCCGATTCGTTCTCCGACGGCGGCGCGCACGCGACCACCGAAGCGGCGGTCGCGCATGCGCTGCGGCTGGCGGAGGAGGGCGCGGACATCCTCGACGTCGGCGGCGAATCCACCCGGCCGGGGGCGGGCGAGGTGCCGCTGGAGGAAGAGCTGCGCCGCACGATCCCGGTGATCGAGCGCTTGGCGAAGGAAACCGCGCTGCCGATCAGCATCGACACCTCCAAGCCGGAGGTGATGCGCGCGGCGGTGCAGGCCGGCGCCGGCCTGATCAACGACGTGTACGCGCTGCGCCGCGATGGCGCGCTGGAAACCGCGGCGGCGCTCGGCGTGCCGGTGGTGCTGGTGCACATGCAGGGCGAGCCGCGTTCGATGCAGCAGGCGCCGCAGTACGACGACGTGGTCGCCGAGGTGCATCGCTTCCTCGCCGAGCGCATCTTCGCCGCGGAAATGGCCGGCATCGCCAGGAAGCGGATCGTCGCCGACCCCGGGTTCGGTTTCGGCAAGACCACCGAGCACAACCTGCGGCTGCTCGCGCAACTCGAGCGCTTCGCCGAGCTCGGAGTGCCGGTGCTCGCCGGCCTCTCGCGCAAGCGCAGCATCGGCGAGCTGACCGGCCGCGACGATCCGCGCGAGCGCATGCACGGCTCCGTCGCCGCGCACCTGGTCGCGGCGCAGCACGGCGCCAAGATCGTGCGCGTGCACGACGTCGCCGCCACCGTCGATGCGTTGAAGGTGTGGCGGGCGGTCGCGGCGCAGCGGCCATCGCGGCGCGACGCGGCGCAGCCGGCGCCGAAGTGGCCCGACGAGGATTGAGCGCGCCGCGGGCCACGCGGGAGGTGCACGACGCGCCGCGTTGCGATGCGCGTCGCTGCGATCGCCCGGCGCGGTGCGCGGCGGCAATGATCGCCTCGTCGTCGGCGCGCGCGGCCCCAGGCGCCGGAAAGTCAAGCGATTCCGCTGGCCAATAATTCGCCAAACCTCTTGCAAGGCCCGCCGCGCAAGGGCTGCAGCATGTTCGTCACGCCGCTGTCCGCAGGCTTGTCCACAGCTTCTGTGGAAATCGCGGATGGCCCGCAGCGCGCGAGGCGTCCGCCGCCTGCGGGGCATCGAAGCGTGGCGACGCCGAAACCGCTTCGGCTGTCAAGCGTTTCCACCGGCGAAAAAATCGCCAAGTTCGCGCAAGCCCTTGTCGCGTCGGCGTCCGCGCCGCGTCTCCACACGTCTGTCCGCAAGCTTGTCCACAGAGGCTGTGGACAGCGCGGCCCGGGTGGCGAAAATTTCGCCAAACCTTGCCGGGGCCTTGCGGCGCCTGCGCTGCACGCGCTTATCAACAGGCTTGCCCCGGCGGTTCTCCACAGCGGTTGTGGAAAGCGCGCGCGCAGCGGTTCCCGGCGCCGCCGCCGTGTGCGAGGCTAGCCCGATCGTCCGCTTCCGTGCGCGCATGCCTGCCGACCCGCGTCCCATCGCGATCGCCCTGATGGGCCCGACCGCCTCGGGCAAGACCGCGCTTGCGCTGGAGTGGGCGCAGCGCCACGGAGGCGAGATCGTCAGCGTCGATTCCGCCCTGGTGTACCGGCGCCTCGACATCGGCGCGGCCAAGCCGAGCGCGCAGGAGCGCGCCGCGGTGCGCCACCACCTGCTCGATTTGCGCGAGCCGTGGCAGCCGTACTCGGCGGCGGAGTTCGAGCTCGACGCGCGCGCGGCGCTGGCCGACATCGTCGCCCGCGGCCGGCTGCCGATCCTCGCCGGCGGCACCGGCCTGTATTTCCGCGCGCTGCTGCACGGCCTGTCGCCGATGCCCGAGGCCGATCCGGCGCTGCGCGCGGCGATCGCGCGGGAGGCTGCCGAGCGCGGCTGGGCGGCGCTGCACGCCGAGCTGGCGGCGGTCGATCCGGAGGCCGCCGCGCGCATCCACGCCACCGACGCGCAGCGGATCCAGCGCGCGCTCGAGGTGTTCCGCCTGTCCGGCCGCTGCATCAGCGACTGGCAGCGCGAGGCCGCGCGCGCGCCGCGGCTGCCGCTGCGGGTGCTGAAGCTGGTGCTCGCGCCCGCCGACCGCGCCGAGCTGCACGCGCGCATCGCCGCGCGCTTCGACTCCATGCTCGCCGCCGGTTTCCTCGACGAGGTGCGCGCGCTGCGCGACCTGCCGGAATTGCGGGCGCATCCGCAGCCGCTGGACCTGCCGGCGTTGCGCGCGGTCGGCTACCGCCAGGCCTGGGAATACCTGGACGGTCGCGGCGATGCCGCCGGCTTCCGCGAACGCGCGATCCACGCCACCCGGCAACTGGCCAAGCGCCAGCTCACCTGGCTGCGCGGCGAGCTGGACGCGCTCTGGTTCGATCCGCAGCGCCAGCGCGCGGCGTTGGAGCGCGCGCGCGCCAGCTTCATGGCCGGCGCGGGGGCGCGCCCCGGCGGTTGACGCGGCTTGGCCGCAACGACTTGCTAACGAAACGGTCGACCCACGCACGGTTCGGCGTACGCCCACATGGGTTACCATCGGAGCGTCGCTGCTGTGGGGATGGCTTACCGGCGATGCGACCGGGCTCCCGC
The DNA here is from genome assembly GCF_003814555.1 of Vulcaniibacterium tengchongense. GTDB lineage: Bacteria > Pseudomonadota > Gammaproteobacteria > Xanthomonadales > Xanthomonadaceae > Vulcaniibacterium > Vulcaniibacterium tengchongense. The sequence continues at coordinate 350,537 of NZ_RKQN01000003.1, read as the reverse complement.
GCCCGCCGCCCTATAACTAGAACGAGCTGGGGAAAACACGATGTCCAAGGGACAATCTTTGCAGGACCCTTTTCTGAATGCGTTGCGGCGCGAGCGCGTGCCGGTGTCGGTGTATCTGGTCAACGGCATCAAGCTGCAGGGCACGATCGAATCCTTCGACCAGTTCGTGGTCCTGCTGCGCAACACGGTGAGCCAGATGGTCTACAAGCACGCGATCTCCACCGTGGTGCCCGCCCGCAACGTGCGCGTCGGGCCGGGCGGAGGCTACGTGCAGGCCAGCGAAGGCGGCGCGGACGAAGCCGGCCCGGCCGGCGAGTGACCCCGCATCGGGAGGTGTGAGCGGCCTTGTTCGAAAGATCCCGCAAGGGCGAGCATGCCTTGTTGATCCAGCCCCACGCCGGCGGCCCGCCGGACGAAGGGGTGCTGGAGGAGTTCGCGGACCTGGCCCGTTCCGCTGGCGCCAGCGTCGCCGCGACCGTCACCGCGCGCATCGACAGGCCGAGCCCGTCGACCCTGATCGGCAGCGGCAAGCTGGAAGAGGTCAAGGCCGCGGCCGACGCCAGCGGCGCCGACCTGGTCCTGGTCAACCATCCGTTGACCCCGGTGCAGGAGCGCAATCTCGAGCGCGCGCTGCAGCGCCGCGTCGTCGACCGCACCGGGCTGATCCTCGACATCTTCGCCCAGCGCGCGCGCAGCCACGACGGCAAGCTGCAGGTCGAGCTGGCGCAGCTGCGCCACATGGCCACCCGCCTGGTGCGCGGCTGGACCCACCTGGAGCGCCAGCGCGGCGGCGCCATCGGCCTGCGCGGACCGGGCGAGACCCAGCTCGAGACCGACCGCCGGCTGCTGCAGAAGCGCGTCGAGCAACTCGAGCGGCGGCTGGAGAAGGTCGAGGTGCAGCGCACCCAGATGCGCCGCGCGCGCGTGCGCAGCGAACTGCCGCGCGTCGCCCTGGTCGGCTACACCAATGCCGGCAAGTCGACGCTGTTCAACGCGCTCACCGGCGCCGCGGCCTACGCCGCCGACCAGCTGTTCGCCACCCTGGACCCGACCGTGCGCCGCATCGACCTGGCCGGCGGCGGCGCGGTGCTGGCCGACACCGTCGGCTTCGTCCGCGACCTGCCGCACGAGCTGGTCGCGGCGTTCCGCTCGACCCTGTCCGAGGCGCGCGAGGCGGACCTGCTGCTGCACGTGGTCGACGCCTCCGATCCGCTGCGCGACGAGCGCATCGCCCAGGTCGACCAGGTGCTGGGCGAGATCGGCGCCGGCGACCTCCCGCAGTTGCTGGTGTTCAACAAGATCGACCGGCTCGAAGACGCGCAGCCGCGCCACGACCGCCCGGCGGAAGGGCGGATGCGGGTCTGGCTGTCGGCCCGCGACGGGCGCGGGCTGGACCTGCTGCGCGCGGCGCTGGTCGAGGCGCTGCAGCTGCGCCATGTCAGCGGCGAGGTGCGCCTGCCGCCGCAGGCCGCGCGGCTGCGTTCGCGCCTGCACGAGCTCGGCGCGGTGCGCGCGGAAGACCACGACGAGCGCGGCTGGCGGCTGCAGGTGGAGCTGGCGCTGGCCGATGCCCGGCGCCTGTTCGCCCAGGCCCACGGCGAGGCGCTGCGGCCGCTGCTGGAGTCCGCGCTGCCGGGCGAAGACCTGCACTGAACGCACGCCGCGCGCCGGCGCCCTGTCGCGGTTTCGGCGAGCGGTTGGCGGCATTCCGGCGCGCACCCGCGCGGCCGTCGGAAACCGCCTTCGGCACCCCTCTTGCTTGAGGCCCCCCGAGGCCCCACCTAGAATCGACTCACGTCCCGCTCCGGCGCGGGCGCCGATTCCCCTCCTGGAGCAGGCATGGCCTGGAACACCCCTGGCAGCGACAATTCCGGCGGCTCGGACGGCCGCCCACCGCGGCGCAAAGGCCCCGGCAACGGCCTGCTCGACAACCTGCGCGACTGGTTCGGCGGCCTGGGTTCGGGCGGCAACATCCTGCGCTGGGCCGCGCTGGTGTTCGGCCTGTGGCTGGTGTTCAACTGCTTCGTCCTGGTGACCGAGCAGGAGCGCGGCGTGGTGCTGCGCTTCGGCCAGTTCGCGCGCGTGCTGCAGCCGGGCCCGCACCTGAAGGCGCCGTGGCCGATCGAGCGCGTGGTCAAGGTCAACGCGACCCAGATCAAGACCTACAGCGAGACCGTGCCGGTCTTGACCGCGGACGAGAACATCGTCTTCGTCGAGATCAACGTGCAGTACCGCATCAACGACCCCAAGCTGTACCTGTTCGGCACCCGCGACGGCGACCAGATGCTGGTGCAGGCCGCGCTGAGCACGGTGCGCGAGCAGGTCGGCCGCTCCACGCTGGACACGGTGCTGGGCGCGCGCAACGCGCTGGCGGTGTCGGCGCGCGAGCAGTTGCAGAAGTCGCTGGCCGCGTACCGCACCGGCCTGGACGTGACCGAGCTGAACCTGCCCAACGCGCGCCCGCCGGAGGAGGTCAAGCCGGCGTTCGACGACGTCAACAGCGCGCAGCAGGACAAGGATCGCCTGATCAGCGAGGCGCGCGCCTACGCCGCGCAGGTGGTCCCGGAGGCGCGCGGCCAGGCCGCGCGCGTGCGCACCGTCGCCGAGGGCTACAAGACCGCGGCCATCGCCCGCGCGCAGGGCGACGCGGACCGCTTCTCGCTGCTGGTCGACCAGTACCAGGCCGCGCCCGAGGTGACCCGCAAGCGCCTGTGGCTGGAGACCGTGCAGCAGGTGCTGAGCGAGAACCGCAAGGTCGTCGGCGGCGATTCGCGCCAGCTGATCTACGTGCCGATGGCGGAGAAGAGCGGCGCCCGCGCGCCGGCCTCGAACATTCTCGCGCCCGAGGCGCTGGCGCCCACGGTGAACGCGATCGACCCGCAGGCGCAGGAGGTGGCCCGCCCGGGCCGCGAGCCGCGCCCGGCCGGCCGCGAGGAGGTGTCGCGATGAGAACGTCCGCCTGGGTGGCCGCCGCGGTCGCGGCCCTGTTGGCCCTGATGGGCTCGATCTTCGTCGTGGACGAGGGCCAGACCGGCATGGTCCTGAACTTCGGCCGCGTCGTCCGCAGCGACATCGGCCCCGGCCTGCACTTCAAGTGGCCGATCATCGAGAGCGCGCGGGTGTTCGACCGCCGCCTGCAGGTGCTCGACGCCGAGCCGGAGCGCTATCTGACCTCCGAGCGCAAGGACGTCAGCGTCGACTTCTTCGCGGTGGGCATGATCCAGGACGCACGCGCGTTCTACCGCGCCACCGGCGGCGACGAGTCGGTCGCGGTGCAGCGGCTGGCGCCGATCATCAAGGACTCCCTGCGCAACGAGATCAACTCGCGCACCCTGCAGCAGGTGGTGTCCGGCTCGCGCACCGAGGTGGTCGGGCGCCAGCTCCAGGTCATCAACGAGGGCGCGAAGACGATGGGCATCCGCATCGTCGACCTGCGCATCAAGCAGATCGACCTGCCCACCGACAGCCAGGTGATCCAGGACGTGTACCGGCGCATGCGCGCGCAGCGCCAGCAGGTGGCCAGCCGGCTGCGCGCGGAAGGCGCCGAGCAGGCCAACACCGTGCGCGCCGAGGCCGACCGCCAGCAGGCGGTGATCGTCGCCGAGGCCGAGCGCGACGCGCAGCGCCTGCGCGGCGAGGGCGACGCCGAGGCCGCGCGCATCTACGCCGCGGCGGCCAGCCGCGACCCGGGCTTCTATGCGTTCCAGCGCAGCCTCGAGGCGTACCGCAAGGCGTTCGCCGACGGCGAGGGCGTGATCGTGCTCGACCGCGACGACCCGTTCCTGCAGTACCTGCGCTCCGATCGCTGAGCATGGCGGTCGAGCTGTTGTCGGCACTGTGCCTGGTCGCGGTGCTGGAAGGGCTGTTCCTGTTCGTCGCCCCGCGCGGCTGGAAGCGCGCGGCGGAGCAGCTGTACGCGATGCCGGACCGGCAACTGCGCATGGTCGGCGCGGTGGTGGTCGCGCTCGGCGTGCTGGCGCTGTGGTGGGTGCGGCGGCACTGGGAGTAGCCGCCCAAGGGCCCCGCCGAGGCCGGGGTGGCCCCGGCGACCGAAAACCCGGATAATGCACAAAAGCCGGACGGGGCCCACGCCCCGCCGGCTTTCTTGCTGTTTGCGGGTCTCCGCGGCAGCCCGGCCCCGCGCCGGTCCTCAACGCAACGGAGTCAGGAGCTTCGAAAATGGGTCAGTCAGTCGTCGTTCTCGGTGCCCAGTGGGGCGATGAAGGCAAGGGCAAGATCGTCGATCTGCTGACCCAGGACATCGGCGCGGTGGTGCGCTTCCAGGGCGGCCACAACGCCGGCCACACCCTGGTCATCGGCGGCAAGAAGACCGTGCTGCACCTGATCCCCTCCGGCATCCTGCGCGAAGGCGCGCTGTGCCTGATCGGCAACGGCGTGGTGCTGAGCCCGGCCGCGCTGCGCAAGGAGATCGAAGAGCTGGAAGGCAACGGCGTCGAGGTCCGCTCGCGGCTGAAGATCAGCCCGGCCACGCCGCTGATCATGCCGTACCACATCGCCCTCGATCAGGCGCGCGAGAAGGCCGCCGGCGGCAAGGCCATCGGCACCACCGGCCGCGGCATCGGCCCGGCCTACGAGGACAAGGTTGCCCGCCGCGGCATCCGCGTCGCCGACCTGCATTACCCGGAGCAGCTCGCCGAGAAGCTGCGCAGCACGCTGGACTACCACAACTTCGTGCTGACCCAGTACCTCGGGGTCGACGCCGTCGACTACCAGCAGACCCTGGACGAGGCGCTGGCCTTCGGCGAGTACGTCGAGCCGATGAAGTCCGACGTCGCCGGCATCCTCCACGACCTGCGCAAGCAGGGCAAGAAGGTGCTGTTCGAAGGCGCGCAGGGCTCGCTGCTGGACATCGACCACGGCACCTATCCGTACGTGACCTCGTCCAACACCACCGTCGGCGGCGCCTATGCCGGCACCGGCGTCGGCGCCGACGCGATCGACTACGTGCTCGGCATCGCCAAGGCCTACGCCACCCGCGTCGGCGGCGGCCCGTTCCCGACCGAGCTGCACGACGACGTCGGCCAGGGCCTGCGCGACCGCGGCCAGGAGTACGGCGCCACCACCGGCCGTCCGCGCCGCTGCGGCTGGATGGACATCGTCGCCCTGCGCCGCGCGGTGGCGGTCAACGGCATCACCGGCCTGTGCATCACCAAGCTCGACGTGCTCGACGGCATGGAGAAGCTGAAGATCTGCATCGCCTACGAATACCGCGGCAAGCGCACCGAGTACGCGCCGCTGGACGCCGCCGGCTGGGACGAGTGCACGCCGGTGTACCTGGAATTCCCGGGCTGGGAGGAGAGCACCCACGGCATCACCGACTGGGACAAGCTGCCGGCCGCGGCCCGCGCCTACCTGCGCGCGCTGGAGGAACTGGCCGGCTGCCCGCTGGCGATCGTCTCCACCGGCCCGGACCGCGACGCCAACATCGTGCTGCAGGATCCGTTCGCCTGATCCGCGTTCCGCCGGCGATCGCGAAAGCCCCGCACGCGCGGGGCTTTTCGTTTCCCGGGCGGGCGCGGCACCGCGACCGCGCGCGGCCGCGCATCACCGCGGGTTGCGGCCGTCCAGCCCGGTCGCCGGCAGCGCGGCGGCGCGGGCGTAGTCGTCGAACAGGCGCGCATTGACCGCGAGGCGCGGGCGCGCGCAGCCCGTGCCGCTTCGGTCCAGCTGCAGGCGAGTGCGCCGCGGGCCGAGCGGCCGCAGGCGCCGCAGTGATGGTGCCTGTGCCTGCGCGGCTCGGAGGCGCGGCCGGTGGGGGGCGCGGCGGCAGGGACTGTTACCCGCTCGGTAGCCCCACAGCCCGCCGCGCTTGAAGCCGCCGCCGCGGTCGCGCTCGCTCGATCCGGGCGGGACCCGGCGACCTCGATCCCGGGTAACGCCGCCAGGGCAGCCGGCCGTCGGGGGCCTGGCCGGGTTCCCGATCCGGGCGGCAGGGGTCAGACCATCGGCGGGACGGCGCCCCAGGTCTGCAGATAGGCCGGCCGCTGGTAGAAGCGCCGCAGCCAGCCGCGGACATGGCCGTGGCGTTCCAGCGGGACGCCGCAGTAGGCGCTGTAGGTGATCACGCAGGCGACGATCAGGTCGGCGAGGGAATAGGCCTCGCCGAGCAGCCACGGGCGGCCGGCCAGTTCGGCGTCGAGCCGCTCCAGCGCGGCGTCCAGGCGCCGCAGCGCCTCCTCGGCCAGCGGCGGGTGATGCCAGGCGGCGTCGGCGTGCGGGCTGCGCGAGAAATTCAGCACGTTGATCAGCATCCCGTAGCTGACGTAGGCCCAGGTGGTCCAGGACAGCGCGGTCAGTCGCTCCGGGGTGTCCGCCGCCGGCCACAGCCCGCGCTCGACGCCGTAGCGGCCGCCCAGCCACTGCATGATCGCGACCGATTCGAACAGCGGCGTGCCGTCCACCACCAGGGTCGGCACCACGCCGTGCGGGTTGATCGCCAGGTATTCGGGTTTCTTCTGGTCGCCGGCGGCCAGGTCGAGCATCACCGTGCGGCAGGGCACGCCGAGCTCGGCGATCGCACAGGCCACGGGGGTGGCGCTGGACATGGGGGCGGCGTACAGGGTCAGGTCGGACATGGCGGACTCCTTGCGGGGAAGGCCAGGGTGGCCGTGGGGAACAGGCTAGCCGCAATCGAGGACAGTTCCGGTCCTCGATTGCGGCGATACTGCGCCGATGCTCGACACCTCCACCCGCTTGCTGCGCCTGCTCGCCCTGCTGCAATCCCGCCGCTACTGGTCCGGACCGGACCTGGCCGCGCGCCTGGAGGTGACCCGGCGCACCCTGCGCCGCGACGTGGACCGGCTGCGCAGCCTCGGCTACCCGGTGGAATCCAGCGGCGGGGTGGGGGGCGGCTACGCGCTCGGCACCGGCGCCGCGCTGCCGCCGTTGCTGCTGGACGACGACGAGGCGCTGGCGGTGGCGCTGGGGCTGCGCATGGCCGCGACCGGCACGATCAGCGGCCTCGGCGAGGCCGCCGTGCGCGCGCTGGCCAAGCTGGAGCTGCTGTTGCCGACGCGGCTGCGCGCGCAGGTGCGCGGCCTGCACGCGGCGGTAGCGCCGCTGGGAATGGGCGGCCCGGCGGTGGAGGCCGAGCGCCTGGTCGCGCTCGCCGCCGCCTGCCGCGACAGCGCGACCGTGCGCTTCGCCTACCGCACCGTCGACGGCCGCGGCGCGCAGCGCGAGGCCGAGCCGCATGCGCTGGTCTGCGCGCAGTCGCGCTGGTACCTGCTGGCCTGGGACCGCCAGCGCGAGGACTGGCGCACGTTCCGGGTCGACCGCATCGACGGCGGCATCGCGGCGGGCGCGCGTTTCGCGCCGCGGCCGATTCCGGGCGGCGACGCGGCCGCGTACGTGGCGCGTTCGGTCTCGACCGCGCAGTACCCGACCCGGGCGCGGATCGTGCTGCACGCGCCGCTGGAGCGGATGGCGGCGCGGATCCCGCCATTGGGCGGCCAGCTGCAGCGGCTCGACGAGACGCGCTGCCTGCTGGTTGCCGGCGCGCACGAGCCCGAGGCGCTGGCCTTGTACGTCGGCTGGCTGGGGGTCGAATTCGAGGTGCTGGAACCGCCGGAAGTGGCTCGAGCGCTGAGCGCGCTGGCCGCGCGGCTCGCGCGCGCGGCCGCCCGCGCGGGCGTCTCATAGGCTGAGACGCTGCCGGCGCATGCTGCGGTTCGCCGTCTTCGGGAGCCGCCCATGAGCCAGCGTACCGGCAGCGCCGATCTTCCGCTCCACGGCGGGCGCGTGCCGGCGTGGCTGGCGACGCGGATGAGCCGGCTCGGCGCGCTGATCTGCGAGGCGATCGTGCACCACTACGGCCGCGAGGAACTGCTGCGCCGGCTGGCGCATCCGTTCTGGTTCCAGTCCTTCGGCGCGGTGATGGGCATGGACTGGCATTCCTCGGGCATCACCACCAGCGTGATCGGCGCGCTCAAGCGCGGGCTGGCGCCGCGCGCGGGCGAGCTCGGCCTGCACGTTTGCGGCGGCCGTGGCCGGCATTCGCGCAGGACGCCGGAGGAGCTGCTCGCGATCGGCGAACGGGTCGGCTTCGACGGCACCGCGCTGGCGCAGGCCAGCCGCCTGGTCGCCAAGGTCGACAGCGCCGCGGTGCAGGACGGCTTCGACCTGTACCTGCACGGCTTCGTCGTCGCCGACGACGGGCGCTGGGTGGTGATCCAGCAGGGGATGAACGGCGAGCGCCGGCAGGCGCGGCGCTACCACTGGCTGTCCGAGGGGCTGACCAGCTTCGTCGACGCGCCGCACGCGGCGATCGACGGGCCCGCGCAGGGACGCATCGTCAACCTGGCCGACCGCCGCGCGGCGCGCGCGCGGTCGGCGCAGGTGCAGTTGCTGCGCGAGGCCGGGCCGGATGCGATCGCGCGCGAGCTGGCGAAGCTCGGCATGGCCGGCGGAGCCGCGGCGTCCGCAGGTCGCGCCGGCGCGCCGGCGGCGGCCGGGCGCCCCGCGGCCGGCGAGACCGGCCACCGTGCCCCGCAGCAACTCGGCCTGCTGCCGCACCTGAACCTGCCGGACCGGCACGAGGTCCGGGCCGGGGACATCGTGCCGCGGCGGCTGCACGCGGCGCTCGCCGCGGCTGCGGAACGCGGGCCGCGCGATTTCGCCGAGCTGCTGCAGGTTCCCGGCGTCGGCGCACGCACGGTGCGCGCGCTGGCGCTGGTCGCCGAGGTGATGCACGGCGCGCCGTGCCGCTTCAGCGACCCGGCCCGGTTCTCGTTCGCCCATGGCGGCAAGGATCGGCACCCGTTCCCGGTGCCGCTGAAGGTGTACGACCAGACTTTGGGCGTGTTGAAGCGCGCCGTGGCCGGCGCCCGCCTCGGCAACGAGGAGAAGCTGCAGGCGCTGAAGCGGCTGGACGCGCAGGCGCGGCGGCTGGAGCGGCGCGCCTGCGGCCCCCCGGTGGAGGCGCTGCTGGCCCGGGAGCGGCGCGATTCGCACGCCTACGGCGGCCGCAGCGTGTTCGGCTGGGAGCCCGCGCACGACGCCGCGCCCACCGGCGTGACGCCGCGTTCGCATCGGTGAACCGCGGCTCGACGCCGATCCGCGGTGGCGGCGCTTTTCACGCCCCGCTACGTGCGCGGGCCGACACTGTGCGCTGGACCGAAGTGGAGGAAGACGCCATGAAGACGACTCGGACGAATGTTCCGTGGTGGCTCGGTACCGCCTTGGTCGCCGCGCTGGCCGCGCCGGTCGCCCTGGCGGCGCCGCAACAGCAGGGCGCCGACCGCGCGCAATCGGCCGGCATGGCCGAGCCCGAGGAGGAGGGCGACCAGTCGAACCAGCCGATCAACGACACCTGGATCACCACCAAGGTGAAGGCCGAACTGATGGCCGCGGACGACGTCGACGGCACCGACATCGACGTCGACACGGTCAACGGCACGGTCACGCTTTCGGGCTCGGTCAAGGACAAGGCCGAGGCCGACCGGGCCAAGGCGATCGCCAAGCAGGTGCGTGGCGTGAAGAGCGTCAACAGCGCCAACCTGAAGGTCGCCAAGGCGGGCGGCGGCTGAGTCTCTGCAGCCGCCACCGGCGCCCGGGCACCCGCCGGTGCCCGGGCGTTTTGGTTTTTCCGAGGTCATTTCCCGCGCTCGCCGCGTTGCGTCGGCAGGCGCCGTTCGACCGCGTTGAGCAGGGTCAGCACCAGCAGGGTCAGCAGCGTCACCGCGGCGGCCAGCAGGTAATAACTCAGGCCGACCGAAACGCCGATCGCCGCCACCGTCAGCAGCGAGGCCGCGGTGGTGATGCCGGCGACCGCCTGGCCGATCCGGCGCGCGAAGATCGTGCCCGCGCCGATGAACGACACCCCCGCCACCACCGCCTCGACCAGGCGCAGCGGATCCACGCGCAGGGTTTCCATCTGGTAGCGCGGATCGAACATCAACAGCTGGCCCAAGCCGACCAGGAACGCGGCCGCGCCGGCGACCAGCATGTGGGTGCGGAATCCCGCCGGCCGGTTCTTCAATTCGCGTTCGAAACCGATCACGCCGCCCAGCCCCATCGCGTAGGCGACGCCGAGCAGGACCTCAGCTTGTCCGTCGAAATCCATGCGGCCACGTTGGCGGTGCCGCGGTCAAGAGTGCGTCACGGCCGCGGAAAGACGTCGGGCGCGCGCGTGCGGGCCCGACGGCGGAACGGAGGGCGCCGGTGCTCAGGCCTCGACCGCATCGTCCTTGTAGGCGTCGACCGGGATGCAGGCGCACATCACGTTCTTGTCGCCGTAGACGTTGTCGACGCGCGCCACCGGGGGCCAGTACTTCTGCCGCTTCAGGCTGGGCAGCGGGAACGCCGCCAGCTCGCGCGGGTAGGCGTGGGTCCATTCCGAGGCCGAGACCGCGTTAGCGGTGTGCGGCGCGTTCTTCAGCGGGTTGTCCTCGCGGTCGAGGCGGCCGTCCTCGATCGCGCGGATCTCCTCGCGGATCTGGATCATCGCGTCGACGAAGCGGTCCAGCTCGTGCAGCGACTCGCTCTCGGTCGGCTCGACCATCAGCGTGCCGGCCACCGGGAAGCTCAGCGTCGGGGCGTGGAAGCCGAAGTCGATCAGGCGCTTGGCCACGTCCTCGGCGGAGACGCCGGTCGCGTCCTTGAGCGGGCGCAGGTCGAGGATGCACTCGTGCGCCACCAGGCCGTTGCGGCCGGTGTAGAGCGTCTGGTAGTGCGGCGCCAGGCGCTTGGCCACGTAGTTGGCGTTGAGCAGCGCGACCTGGGTGGCCCGGCGCAGGCCGGCCGCGCCCATCAGCGTGATGTACATCCAGCTGATCGGCAGGATGCTCGCGCTGCCATAGCTGGCCGCGCTGACCATGCCGACCGCGCCTTCGCCGCCGAGCGTGCGCGGCAGGAACGGCGTGAGGTGCGACTTCACCGCGCACGGGCCCACGCCCGGGCCGCCGCCGCCGTGCGGGATGCAGAAGGTCTTGTGCAGGTTCAGGTGCGAGACGTCCGAGCCCCACTTGCCCGGCTTGGCCAGGCCGACCAGGGCGTTCATGTTGGCGCCGTCGGTGTACACCTGGCCGCCGTGCTTGTGCACGATCTCGCAGATCTCGACCACGTCCTCCTCGAACACGCCGTGGGTCGACGGGTAGGTCATCATGATCGCGGCCAGGCGGTCGCCGTACTTCTCCGCCTTGGCGCGGATGTCCTCGACGTCGACGTTGCCGTTGGCGTCGGTCTTGGTGACCACGACGGTCATGCCGCACATCTGCGCCGAAGCCGGGTTGGTGCCGTGCGCGGACTCGGGGATCAGGCAGACGTCGCGGTGGCCCTCGCCGCGCGCGCGGTGGTAGGCGCGGATCGCCAGCAGGCCGGCGTACTCGCCCTGCGCGCCGGAATTGGGCTGCAGGCTGACCGCGTCGTAGCCGGTGCACTCGGCCAGCATCGCCTCCAGCTCGGCGATCAGCTGGCGGTAGCCTTCGGTCTGCTCGGCCGGCGCCAGCGGATGGATGTTGGCGAATTCCGGCCAGGTCACCGGGATCATCTCCGCGGTGGCGTTGAGCTTCATCGTGCAGCTGCCCAGCGGGATCATGGTGCGGTCCATCGCCAAGTCCTTGTCGGCCAGCGCGCGCATGTAGCGCAGCAGCTCGTGCTCGCTGTGGTGGGTGTTGAACACCGGGTGCTGCAGGAACGGGCTCTTGCGCAGCAGCGCGGCGGGCAGGGCGTCCGGCGTCGCCGCGTCGAGCGCGTCGATGTCGTCGATCTTCGCCCCGAACAGCGCCGCCAGCGCCAGCACGTCATCGCGCGTCGCGGTCTCGTCCAGGCTGATGCCGAGGCTGCGCGCGTCGATCCGGCGCAGGTTGATGCGCGCGGCCTGCGCCTGGGCGTGGATCGCCTCGGCGTCGACGCCGGTCACGTGCAGGGTGTCGAAGAAATCGCCGCCGACTCCGACCCCGGCCCGGCGCAGCGCCGCGGCCAGGATCGCGCTCAGGCGGTGCACGCGGCGGGCGATGCGGGCCAGCCCTTCGGGGCCGTGGTACACCGCGTACATGCTCGCCATCACCGCCAGCAGCACCTGCGCGGTGCAGATGTTGGACGTGGCCTTCTCGCGGCGGATGTGCTGCTCGCGGGTCTGCAGGGTCAGGCGGTAGGCGGGCTGGCCCTCGGCGTCGATCGACACGCCGATCAGCCGGCCCGGCATCGAGCGCTTGAACGCGTCGCGGCAGGCCATGAACGCCGCGTGCGGGCCGCCGAAGCCGAACGGCACGCCGAAGCGCTGCGTGTTGCCGACCACGATGTCCGCGCCCCATTCGCCCGGCGCCTCGATCAGGGTCAGCGCGAGCAGGTCGGTCGCGACCGCGACCAGGCCGCCGCGCGCGTGCACCGCCTCGGCCAGCGCGCGGTGGTCGCCGATGCGGCCGAAGGTGTCGGGGTACTGCAGCAGCACGCCGAAGCTGTCGATGCTGGCGCCCTCGGCCTCGTCGCCGAACACCAGCTCGATGTCGAGCGCCTCGGCGCGGGTCCGCAGCACCTCGCAGGTCTGCGGATGCACGTTGCGGGAGACGAAGAACACGTTCGACTTGGACTTGGCCGAGCGCTTGGCCAGGGTCATCGCCTCGGCGGCCGCGGTGGCCTCGTCCAGCAGGGAGGCGTTGGCGATCTCCATGCCGGTGAGGTCGGCGCACATGGTCTGGAAGTTGATCAGCGCCTCCATCCGGCCCTGCGAGATCTCGGCCTGGTACGGCGTGTAGGCGGTGTACCAGGCGGGGTTCTCGAGGATGTTGCGCAGGATGACGTTCGGCGTGTGGGTGCCGTAGTAGCCCTGGCCGATGAAGCTGCGGAAGACCTGGTTGCGGTCGGCGAGGGCGCGGATCTTCGCCAGCGCCTCGACTTCGGTCATCGACGGCGGCAGCGCCAGCGGCTCGCTCGAGCGGATGCTGGCCGGCACGATCGCGTCGGTCAGCGCCTCCAGCGAGTCGTAGCCGACCACGCGCAGCATGTGCGCGACCTCGGCGTCGTTGGGGCCGATGTGGCGCTCGACGAAAGCGTCGTGGTGCTCGAGCTCGCGAAGGCGGGAAGTGCGCGGGGAGGGCGTGGCGTTGGTCATGTCGGGGCGTCCGGAAATGGCGTGCGATGCCGCACGCGGGCGCCCCTCTGTCCTTTTGCCTGAGAGTTTGGAAGCGGGCCGGACCGCGCTCGCTTCGTGCCCCTTCGGCGCCGGATCGAACCGGTCTCTCCAGAGTCGTTGCGCACGCGGCGGTAATGGGGCCTGAGCGATTGCGGGCGGTTGCGCCTTCGGCAGCGGGTCGCCCCGCTTCTCCCACCGCGTGCTTGTGCCGGGATTATAGCCGGCGGGGCGGCGCCGGACCGGGACATCGGCGCCCGGCCTGCCGGACCGCCCGGGCACGGCGTCGAGCCGGTTGCCGCGCCGCCAGGCGGGCGGAACGGCCCGCTCGCGGCGGGAGCGCGGCGCCGAAGGCGTAACATCGTGCGCCCCCACCGCCGCGCCCCGCCATGGCCCCCTCCACGCCCCCGCCGCCGTTCCGCCCCTTGCGACTCGATCACATCGTGCTGCGCGTGCGCGACCCCGGCGCGATGGCGGCGTTCTACTGCCGCGTGCTGGGCTGCGCGGTGGAACGGCGGCAGGACGAGATCGGCCTGGTCCAGCTGCGCGCCGGCCAGTCGCTGATCGACCTGGTCGACGTCGCCGGCAAGCTCGGCCGCGAAGGCGGCGCCGCGCCGGGCCGGGAGGGGCGCAACATGGACCATCTGTGCCTGCGGGTGGCGCCGTTCGACCGCGGCGCGATCGAGGCCCACTTGCGCGACCATGGCGTGCGCCTGGGCGAATTCGGCGCGCGCTACGGCGCCGAAGGCGAGGGCCCGTCGCAGTACCTGTTCGACCCGGAGGGCAATCTGGTCGAGCTCAAGGGGCCGCCGGCGCCGCCGCCGGCGGGCGCCGCTTCCGCCACGACCGCCGAGGGCCGCCGATGACCGCTCCCGCTTCCGCGCCGCCGACCCCGTTGCGCCGCCTGGCCCTGCTGCTGGCCGGCCTGGCCATGTTCGGGCCGTTCTCGATCGACACCATCTTCCCCGCGTTCCCGGCGATCGGCGCGCAGTTCGGCGCCGACAAGCTGGCGATGCAGCAGACCATCAGCGCCTACCTGGTCGCCTACGCGCTGATGAGCCTGGTGCATGGCCCGCTGTCGGACGCGATCGGCCGGCGCCGGGTGATCCTCGGCGGGCTGGCGGTGTTCGCGCTGGCCTCGGCGGGCTGCGCGCTGGCGCCGGACCTGCCGACGCTGCTCGCGTTCCGCGTGCTGCAGGGCCTGTCGTCCGGCGTCGGCCTGATCGTCGGCCGCGCGGTGATCCGCGACGTGCTGCATGGCGACGACGCGCAGCGCCTGATGAGCCAGGTGTCGATGATCTTCGGGGTGGCGCCGGCGCTGGCGCCGGTGATCGGCGGCTGGATCCTGGGCTGGAGCCGCTGGCCGGCGATCTTCTGGTTCCTGGTCGTGTTCGCGGTGGCGTTGCTGATCGCGACCTGGCGCATGCTGCCGGAGACGCACCCGCCGCAGGCCCGGCTCGGCCTGTCGCCGCAGCGGCTGCTGCGCGACTACGTCGCGATCGCGCTCAATCCGCGCTTCCAGCGCCTGGCCGCCGCCAGCGCGTTCAACTTCGCCGCGCTGTGGGTGTACATCGCCTCGGCGCCGGCGTTCGTGCTCGACATCCTCGGCCTCGGCGAGCGCCAGTTCGGCTGGTTCTTCGTGCCGATGATCAGCGGCATGGTGCTGGGCGCGTTCGTGTCCGGGCGCGCGGCGGGGCGGATCGGCGGCGAACGGCTGGTGGCGATCGGCTTCGCCTGTTCGGCCGTGGCGATGCTGCTGAACCTGGGCTACAACCTGTCGACCGACGCGCCGCGCGTGCCGTGGGCGGTGCTGCCGATGACGCTCAACGCGTTCGGCATCGCCCTGGTGTTCCCGATCGTGACCCTGGCGATCCTGGAGATGTACCCGCGCCAGCGCGGTTCGGCTTCGTCGCTGCAGGCGTTCACCAGCCTGGTGCTGAACGCGCTGATCGCGGGCGTGCTGTCGCCGTGGATCAGCGACCGCGCGCTGTGGCTGCTGGCCGCGGCGATCGCGTTCCTGGTGCTGGGCTGGTCGTTCTGGCGCTGGGAGGCGCGGGTCGCGCGCCGCCGCGCGCCTGCGGCCGCCGGCGACGCCAACCCGGTGCCGGGCGAGTCGCTCTAGCGCCGCGTGCGGAAAGGGCCGGCCCGGGGCCGGCCCTTCCGGGTACCGCAGAGGTCGCGTTTCTCACCCGCAGCAGTAGCACATCAGCGGCTTGCCGGGCCCGCCGGGGCCGAGCTCGCCGCCGAATTCGCCGCACTCCTCGCGGCAGGCCCAGGCGTCGCAGGCCGCCTGCGGGGCGTTGCCGCGCACGCCGTCGTCGGCGAACACCTGGGCCGCGCCGAAGCCCATCGCGGTCGAGAACAGCAGCGCGGCCAGAGCGGCGCGCAGCGCACGGGTCCGATGCTTCATAGCCTAGTCTCCTTCTCGTTGGGTCGCGCATCCGGAACCTCCGTGCCCCGGACGGCGGTGAGGACGCCGGTGACGCCTTCCCTGGAATTGAGCACGCCCGGGCGCGCGTAGCGCACCCGGCCATCGGCGCCGACGACCAGCAGCAGCGGCACCTTGCGCGCGCGGAACAGCATCGCGGTGCGGCGGTCGCGCAGCGCGACGACGGGGAAGGGCAGCGCGTGCTCGCGCGCGTACGCGGCGGCCGCGGCCGGATCGTCGAGGGCCACGCCGAGCATCTGCGCGGTACCGCCGGAAGCGGCCTCGAGCTGGCGCGCGATCGACCCGACCAGCGGCAGCGAGGCGCGGCAGTACGGGCAGGTGGTGGTGAAGAAGAACAGCACCTGGGAACGCGCCCGCGGCTGGCCGAGGTGGTGCCTGCTCCCGTCGAGCGCGGTCGCGGCGACGCGGGGCACGTACATGCCGGCGTAGGCCTGGCTGGCGCGCTCGACCAGCCAGCGTTGCTCGGCGCGCAACTGGCGCACCTGCAACCCGAGCGCGATCACCAGGGCGGTGGCCACGAGCAGGGCCGCGCCCAGCGCGAACATCGGCCAGCGCGACCGCCCCGCCTCCCTGCGTCCCGAAGAAGCGCTCTCCATGCCGCGAAGCTACAGCGCGGCGGCCGTGCAGACGGTGACCCGCTTCACGGCCGCGCTTGTTGCGCTGCGGCATGTCCGCGGCCATCGCGGCCGGGCGCCGCTACCGCCCCGCGTTCGCGGCGCCTGTTTTTGGCCTCGTCGGCCTTTCGCCCGTAAGCGGGAGAGGGCGCATGGGCGTGTGCATCGCCGGCCCGGGCGCGTTCCGCGCGAGGACCCGGGCGTGCATCCGCACGGCGGCAGCGTTGGACTGCGCCTGCGCCAGCACAGCTCCTGCATGCGCGGCGCGCACGCTCGTGCGCCGACCGGCGCGCCGCCGCTGCCTGCGAGGGCGGCCGGCCGCGCACGAGGAGGGCGGCGGCGATGGAGCGCGCGCGACGCCGCCGCGCGCGGGGCCCGTTCTTCCCCAGGCCGAGGGCCGTGGTGGCTGCGCCAAGCGAAAAGGCCGGCTTGCGCCGGCCTTTCGCCAAGCGTGGAGCGCGTGGCTCAGCCCTGCGCGGGCGCGGCCGGCTGCGGCGCCGCGGGTTGCGCCGCCGCGCTCGCCTGCCAGCCGCAGGCCTGGCCCTCGTTCTGCTGCCTGAGCCAATCCTGCAGCGGCGCGAAGTACTCCAGCACCGCGCCGGCGTCCATCTTCTCGCCGCCGGTCAGCTCCTTCAGCGTCTGCTGCCACGGCTGGCTCGCGCCCTTGCTCAGCATCGCCCAGAACTTCTGCCCGGCTTCCTTGTTGCCGTAGAAGCTGCACTCGTACAGCGGGCCCTGGTGCCCGGCCGCGTCGCACAGCGCCTTGTAGAACTGGAACTGCAGGATGTGCGAGAGGAAGTAGCGCGTGTATGGCGTATTGCCCGGCACGTGGTACTTCGCGCCCGGGTCGAAGAACTCCTCGCCGCGCGGGGTCGCCGGCGCCACGCCCTGGTACTTGGCCTTCAGGTCCCACCACGCCTTGTTGTACTGGTCCGGCTTGATCGAGCCGTCGAACACGCCCCAGCGCCAGCGGTCGATCATCAGCCCGAACGGCAGGAACGAGACCTTCGCGAGCGCCATGCGCATCTGCGCGTTGATCAGCGCCTCGCGGCTCTGCTGCTGGTCGCCGACCAGGCCGATCGACTGCAGGTATTTCGGCGTCATCGCCAGCACGATGGTGTCGCCGATGGCTTCGTGGAAGCCGTCGTGTGCGCCCTGCTGGAAGATCGGCGGCAGCTTGTTGTAGGCCAGGTAGTAATAGACGTGGCCGAGCTCGTGGTAGATGGTGGTGAAGTCTTCCTCGTTCGGCTTGATGCACATCTTGGTGCGCACGTCGCCGGCCATGTTCATGTCCCAGGCGCTGGCGTGGCAGACCACGTCGCGGTCGCGCGGCTTGATGAACTGGGTCTTCTGCCAGTAGCTCTCCGGCAGCTTGGGCATGCCCAGCGAGACGTAGAAGTCCTGCGCGCGCTCGGTCATCAGCTTGGCGCTGGCGAGCTTGGCGTCCTGTTCGACCTGCGCCAGGTCGGCCGGGCCGCGCTGCCCGGGCTGCTTGGCCAGCTGCGCGTCGAAGCTGCGCCGGTACTGGGATTCCAGGGCGCCGGTGACGTCGAGGCTGCCGGCGTCCGGGTACGGCGCCAGGATGTCCCAGAGGTTGCCCCAGTCCTGCTGCCACATGTTGCCCATCAGGTGCGCGGGCAGCATGTTGCCGGCGACATGGCCGCGCTCGACGCCGTACTTGGCTTCCAGGCGGGTGCGGGCGTAGCAGTGCAACTGCTCGTACAGCGGCTTGACCTGGCCCCACAGGCGGTCGGTCTCGGCGGCGATCTCCGCCGGGCTCATGTCGTAGCCGGAGCGCCACATCTCGCCGGCGTCGGCGAAGCCGAGGTCGCGCGCGCCCTGGTTGACCAGTTCGACGAAGCGCACGTAGTCCTGGCGCATCGGCTTGGCCACCCCGTGCCAGCCCTGCCAGGCGTCGAGCTGCTCGTCGTAGTCGCGGCTGCTGCGCAGCACGTCCTCGAGCTCGCCGAGCTGGCGGCACTGCTGCGCTTCGCCTTCGCCCTTGCAGTAGCGGCCGGAGCCGTACATGCCTTCCATCTTGGTGGCGATCCTGGTCAGCTCCTCGAGCTTGGCCGGGTCCTTCGGCGGCGGCATCGCCGCGCCGATCTTCAGCAGGTGGATCGCCCGCGCGCTTTCCGGCGACATCTTCTGGCCTTCGAACTTGCGCGCCTGCTCGATCCAGCTGTTCAGCTGCGCCAGGTAGCGCTCGTTGGCCTTGGCCGCGAGCAGCTGGCTGTCGTCGTTGATGTAGGTCGAGGACAGCCACTGCGCCGCCGACACTTCCGGGTACAGCTTCTTGTACTCGGCGTTGACGCGGGCGACGAACTGGTCGGCGGTCTCGCCTTCCGGCGCCGCGGCGGGCGCGCCGGCGCCGGCGGGCGTGGGTTCCTTCTTGCAGCCGCCCAGGCCGATCACGGCCGCGGCGATGCCGAGCGCGAGCAGGGCGCGTACGGGTTTCATCGATGCTTTCTCCGGTTGGACGCGCACGGGCGCGGTCGAAGCCGGAAGGCTAGAGGCCGGGAACGGGGGGCGCAAGTCGCGGGTTCGGCCGTTCGCGTGGGCGGAACGCGGCTCAGGGCGGCGGAACCAAGGCGCGCGCCTCGGCATCGGCCAGCCCGCGGTCGTGCAGCCAGCGCCAGGCCGCCCCGGCGTCGCGTTCGAAATACGCGCGCGCCGAGCCGAGCCGGAAGGTGTAGCCCCAGGCGTCCATGTCGGCGAGCACGCGCGCGCGGCCGACGCCGGGCAAGGCGTCGCCGAGCAGCGCCTGCAGCACGCACACCGCGTCCTCTTCCTCGACCGAGTCGGTGGCGTCGGTGTGCACCGCCGCGCGCCGCTGCGGCGGCAGCACGATCAGGTGCGCGGCTTCGTGCAGCAGCGAATGCACCGGCGTGTCGGCGCGGGCATAGACGGTGGCGCCGATCAGCCCGGCCTCGCAGTCGCCCCAGTAGCTGCCGGGGATCGGCTCGCCGTCGGCGACCCGCTGCAGGCGCAGGCCGTAGCGTTCGAGCAGGGCGGCGGCGTCGTCCCAGGCGATGTCGCGCAGGCGCAGCACCGCCGTCGCGCCCGGCGTCGCCGCCCCGGCCGCCGCGCTCATGCCCGCGGCGCGGCCTCGGGCAGGGCGACGGAGATGTCCAGGACCTTGTTGTCGCCCTCGTTGAGCAGGTCGACCTTGACCGACTCGGCGTCGACGTTGACGTACTTGCGGATCACTTCCAGCAACTCGCGCTGCAGCAGCGGCAGGTAGTCCGGGCCGTTGCGGCTGACGCGCTCGTGGGCGACGATGATGCGCAGGCGGTCCTTGGCCACGGCCGCGGTCTGCTTCTTCGCCAGCAGGAAATCGAACAGGCCCATCTTCAACCTCCGAAAATCTTGCTGAAGAAGCCCTTCTTCTCCGGGGTGACGAAACGCATCGGACGGTTCTGGCCGAGCAGGCGCGCGACCGCGTCGTCGTAGGCCTGCGCGGCGTCGGAGCCGACCTCGAGGATCACCGGCTCGCCCTTGTTCGAGGCGTTGAGCACGTCCGGCGACTCGGGGATCACGCCGATGGTCTTCAGGCCGAGGATCTCCTCGACGTCGCCGACGCTGAGCATCTCGCCGGTCTCGACCCGCTTCGGGCTGTAGCGGGTCAGCAGCAGGTGCTCCTTGACCCGCTCGCCCTGTTCGGCCTTGCGGGTCTTGGAGGCGAGCAGGCCGAGGATGCGGTCGGAGTCGCGCACCGAGGACACCTCGGGGTTGACCACCACCACCGCCTGGTCGGCGAAGTACATCGCCAGGTACGCGCCCTTCTCGATGCCGGCCGGGGAGTCGCAGATCACGTAGTCGAAGCCGTCCGCGGCCAGCTCGTCGAGCACCTTCTGCACGCCTTCCCGGGTCAGCGCGTCCTTGTCGCGGGTCTGCGACGCGGCCAACACGTACAGGTTGTCGAAGCGCTTGTCCTTGATCAGGGCCTGCTTCAGCGAAGCCTCGCCGTTGACGACGTTGACGAAGTCGTACACGACCCGGCGCTCGCAGCCCATGATCAGGTCGAGGTTGCGCAGGCCGACGTCGAAGTCGATGACGGCGACCTTGTGGCCGTGGCGGGCCAGGCCGCAGGCGAGGCTGGCGCTGGTGGTGGTCTTGCCCACGCCGCCCTTGCCCGAGGTGACTACGATGATTTCGGCCAAGTTGTGTTTCCTCCGGTGGAGCGGCCTCAGTCCAGGGCCGCGATCTTGAGTTGTTGGTCTTCGAGCCAGACCTGCACCGCCTTGCCGCGCAGGTCCTTGGGGATGTCTTCCAGCACCTTGTAGTGCCCGGCGATGGCCACGAGTTCGGCATGGAACTCGCGGCAGAAGATGCGCGCCTGCGGGTTGCCCTGCGCGCCGGCCAGGGCGCGGCCGCGCAAAGAGCCGTAAATATGCACCGAACCGTCGGCGATCACCTCGGCGCCCGCGCCGACCGTTGCGAGTACGGTCAGGTCGCGGTGGTCGGCGTAGACCTGCTGGCCGGAGCGCACCGGCGCGGTCAGCAGCAGGCCGGGCGCGGCGGCGTTCGCCGCGGGCGCCGGGGGCGGCGCGGCTTCGCGCTTCGGTTCCCGCGCCGGGGCCGGCGCGGCGGGCGCCGCCGCGTCGTCGCGCTCGTAGGCGGCGCGGAACTTGGCCAGCAGCGGCAGGCCCAGCGCCTCGGCCAGGCGTTCGATCTCGCTGGTGCCGTAGGCCAGCGCGACCGGCAGCACGCCGGCCGCGCGCAGGCCGTCGATCAGCGCCTGCGCGGTGGCCGCGTCCGGGGCGCGGCTGAGGCCGCCGAAGTCGAGCACCACCGCGGCGCGCGCGAACAGCTTGGGCGCGCGCTGCACGCGGCCGCGCATCTCCTCGGCGAGGCGGGGGATGTCGAGGGTGCGGATGCGCAGGTTGGCGATGCCGACCTGGCCGATCTTGAGCTCGCCGGCCGGCTCGTAGTCCATCGCCGCGCTCATGCGCAGGTCCCCGTGGCGCGGCGGGCGAGCGCGGCCGCGGTGTACGCCGTGCGCGGGCGGGTGATCCACGGCGCGTCCGGCAGCGCGTCGCCGTAGGTCTCGCGCACCCAGGCGTAGCTGCACAGCGGCTTCATCAGCATCGCCGCGCGCACGCCGGTCTCGGCCATCACGTGCTGGCCGACCTCGTGGAAGCCGAAGCTGCCGTGGAACAGCAGCGCCGGGTCGGTGCTGCCCTCGAGGAACACCTCGCAGGCCATCTGTGGATAGCGCAGTTCGGCGTAGCTCTGCGCGTCGGCGTAGAACGCGCGGCCGACGCCGCCGCCGCGGCGGCGGCTGGCGACGACGATGCGGTCGATGTAGAAGAAATCCGGGTAGCGTTCGCGGAACCAGCGGAAGTTGCTGCTGTCGTGCTCGGCGTGGCTGCCGACCCCGATCAGGAAGCCGGCGAGGGCGCCGTCGCGCTCGGCGACGCGGAAATATTCGGCGGTGTCGTAGAAGTGGCGCAGTCTGGCCGCGTCCAGCGGCAGGATCGCAGGTCCGGCGGCGTTGTTGAGGGCAAGGACGGAATCCAGCTCGTGCTCGCGCACGTCGCGGACGACGATCGACATTCCAGGCTCCAGGGTTCGGGCCGGCCGCGCGGGGGCGCGGCCGGCGGCGCGATTATCGCACGCCCGTCCGGCGCGGGCGACCCGCGCGGCCGCGCCAGGACATGACTTTCGGGCGCCCCGGCGCGGCGCGAACCCCGCTAGCATGCGGCCATGCTGGCCCGGCTCAACCACACTCGACTGCTGCGCTACGCGGGCCTGTTCACCTGGGCGGTGGTCGGCGTGCCGTTGCTGTATTCGTGGATCTGGCCGCTGGTGGGGCTGGAGTACGAAGAGGGCACGGCGCCGCCGCGCATGGCCCTGCCGGGCTGGATCTCCTATTTCGCCGCCGGCCTGAGCTACGCCTGGCTGACCCGCGACCTGGGCAAGCGCCGCATCCGCGCGCTCGACCTGGTGCTGCTGCTGGTGCTCACCGGCAGCGCGGTGTCGGTGAGCTATTTCAGCTCCAGCGGCCTGGGCAGCGTGCTGCTGATGGTCGCGGCCAGCGTGCTGCCGTGGTTGCTCTCGGTGCCGGTGGGCGTCAGCTGGCTGCTGCTGAGCCAGCTCGCGGTGGTCCCGCTGTTCGTGCGCGCGCTGGGCTTTTCCTGGGTCGAGGCGGTGATGCAGTCGGTGCTGTACGCCGGCTTCTCCACCTTCGTGTTCGTCACCAGCCTGGTCGCCAAGCAGCAGGCCGAGGCGCGCGAGGAGCAGCGCCGGCTCAACGCCGAACTGCGCGCCACCCGCGCCCTGCTCGGCGAGAGCGTGCGGGTCAACGAGCGCACCCGCATCTCGCGCGAGCTGCACGACCTGCTCGGCCACCATCTGACCGCGCTGAGCCTGAACCTGGAAGTGGCCGGGCACCTGTCCGAGGGGCGGGTCAAGGAGCACGTCCAGCAGGCGCACACGCTGGCGCGGCTGCTGCTGACCGACGTGCGCGAGGCCGTGAGCCAACTGCGCGAGGGCGGGGCGATCGACCTGTCCGCGGCGATGCTGCCGCTGGCCGAGAACGTGCCCTCGCTCGACATCCACATGGACGTGCAGTCGCCGCTGACCCTGGACGACCCGGAGCGCGCGCACGTGCTGCTGCGCTGCACCCAGGAGATCATCACCAACGCGGTGCGCCACGCCGGCGCGCGCAATCTGTGGATCGCCGCGCGCCGCAACGCCGACGGCTGCATCGTGGTCGACGCGCGCGACGACGGCCACGGCGCCGACCTGCTGGTGGCCGGCAACGGCCTGCGCGGCATGCGCGAGCGCCTGCTCCAGCATGGCGGCCAACTTACAATCGAAACCCGGCCGGGGGCGGGCTTCCGCCTGCACCTCACGCTGCCGGCCTCGGCGGCCGCGGCCGCCGCCTGCGAAGGAGCCCCCGCATGATCCGCGTACTCATCGTCGACGACCAGACCCTGGTACGCCAGGGCGTGCGTTCGCTGCTGTCCCTGGCCGAGGGGATCGAGGTCGTCGCCGAGGCCGCCGACGGCCGCCAGGCGGTGGACATGATCCCGCAGGTCAAGCCGGACGTGGTCCTGATGGACATGCGCATGCCGGTGATGTCCGGCCTGGAGGCGCTGCAGGCGCTGTCCCGCCAGGGCGCGCTGCCGCCGACCATCATCCTGACCACCTTCGACGACGACCAGCTGGTGCTGGCCGGGCTCAAGGCCGGGGCCAAGGGCTACCTGCTCAAGGACGTCTCGCTGGAGCAGCTGGTCGGGGCGATCCAGGCCGTGGCCGAGGGCGGCTCGCTGGTGCAGCCGGCGGTGACCCAACGCCTGCTCTCGGGCCTGGAGCACATGCGCAACGACTTCGTCAGCCTCGACCGGCCCGATCCGCTGACCGAGCGCGAGACCGAGATCCTGCGGCTGATGGCCGGCGGCTTCTCCAACAAGGAGATCGCCAATTCGCTCGGCGTGGCCGAGGGCACGATCAAGAACCACGTGTCCAACATCCTGTCCAAGCTCGGCGTGCGCGACCGCACCCGGGCGGTGCTGAAGGCCTTCGAGCTGCAGCTGGTCTGAGCGACAGGATGCCCGGCCCGGCGCTCGCGCGCCGGGCGTTCGCCGCCCTGCGAGGCGGTGCCTCGCAGGCGAGGGCGGCTCACCCTGTCCAAGCTCGGCGTGCGCGACCGCACCCGGGCGGTGCTGAAGGCCTTCGAGCTGCAGCTGGTCTGAGCGACAGGATGCCCGGCCCGGCGCTCGCGCGCCGGGCGTTCGCCGCCCTGCGAGGCGGTGCGTCGCAGGCGAGGGCGGCTCACCCTGTCCAAGCTCGGCGTGCGCGACCGCCCGGGCGGTGCTGAAAACCCTCGAGCTGCAGCTGGCCTGGGCGTGCCGGCTCCCGCCGCGGCGGCAGGAGGCCGGCGAGCGGAAGGGCATCCGAGGCGGCGCGGCGACGCGCCTGCTTTCGATCGCCGTGAGGTGGCGGCGTTGCCGCGCTTCGCGCCAGATCGGGCAAACGCCTCGGCCCGCGACCGCGCCGTTCCGGCCCGGCCCGGGAACCGTACGTGCCGGTGCGGGCGCCGCCGGCACAGGGCGCGGCACACTTGCGATGCCGCGCTGCGGCGACTGCCACCGGTTACGTCTTCCTTGATACGATTGCCGGTCTGTGCCCCGGTCCGACCCGGGTCCCGGCTCCTGGAGAAACCTGAATGACCCGTCTGATCGAGATCTTGATTTCCTTGGCCATCGTGGCCGCGCTTTTCGTCATCGTCGGCGTGATGCTCCCGGCGAGCCGCCACCTGGAGCATTCGGCCGAAACGAACCGCAAGCTCACCATCGTCTACGACACCCTCAACAGCTTCCGCCGCTTCAAGGACTGGAACCCGCTGGTGCTGCGCGACCCGCGCGTCCAGATCAAGCTGTCGGGGCCGGAAAGCGGCGTCGGCGCGCGCCTGGACTACGAGTCGCAGGAGCGCGGCATCGGCACCGGCTCGTGGGAGATCGTCGCCAGCGAGCCGGGCAAGCGCGTGGCCTACAAGATCGAGAGCGTCGAGCCGGGCCGCAACAAGCGCTCCGAGTTCACGTTCCGGCCGACCGGTCGCGGCGGCCGCAACATCCAGATCACCCAGACCTACGACGTCGACTACGGCTGGAACCTGATCGGCCGCTACGCCGGCCTGTACGTCAGCAGCAACGTCGGCGAGGACATGAAGCTCGGCCTGGGCCGCCTGAGCAACATGCTGGCGGCGGTGCCGAACTACGACTACGCCGAGCTGAGCAAGGACGATGCGAGCAAGGCGCCGAAGATCGTGCAGCGCGACGCCGAGAACGTGCTGGCCCTGACCGCGGTGGTGGAGCGCACCAACGAGAAGGTCATGGGGCAGATGAAGATCAACCAGGAGTGGATCAAGAAGAACATGGAGGCCAACGGTCTCGAGGCCGCCGGCCCGGTGCGCATCGTGACCAACGAGTTCGGCTCCGAGAACTACTCCTTCGACGTCGTCCAGCCGGTGCGCAAGGCCGGCGAGACCGGCCCGGCGACCAAGCTCGACATCAAGACCAGCAACAACGTGGTCGCCGAGTTCCACGAGCCGGCCAAGGTCGCGGTGGCGCAGTACAAGGGCCACATGGCGAACCTGCCGCGCGTGCGCGACTCGCTGCGCGCCTGGGCGCTGACCCATGGCTACGAGACCGTCGACCGCCCGTACGAGATCTGGAAGAACGGCATCGACGCCGGCTTCACCGAAGAGGGCGACTTCGAGGTGGTCTGGGCGGTCAAGTAAGCCCGTCCCGCCGCCGGAGGCACCACGAACGCGCCGCGGATCTCCGCGGCGCGTTCTTTTTTGCCCGGCACGGCCGATGCGCGGCCGGCGCGGAGCGGCTGTCGTCCCGCGCACGGGCCGGGGGCGTGCCGCCCGCGGTGTCGCGGCGAAGGCCGCAGCCTCCCACGCGGGGCCGGCACCCGGCAGTCGGCGGGAGCGCCGCGGGGTGCGTTGGCGGGCCTGCAGGCGAAGGCAAGCACGGCGCCCTGCTATCGTGGCGGCCCCTTCGTCCGAGGCAGGCATTCGCATGGGCTCTCCCGCCGTCCCCGACTTCGCCGCGCGCATCCTCGCCGCCGGCGGCGCGGCGCTGGCCGCCGCCGGCATCGCGCTCGCCGCGTACGCCGCGCACATGGCTGAAGCGGCAGGGCAGGGCCGGCTGCACACCGCCGCGCTGTTCGCGTTCGGACACGGCGTCGCCCTGGCGGCGCTGGCGCCGCACGCGGGGCGCGGGCCGCGCCGGCTGGCGCTGGCGGGGCTGCTGCTCGGCGTGCTGCTGTTCGCCGGCGGCCTGGCGGCCGCGCACTTCTTCGCCGCGTCGACGCGCGCGGTGCCGTTCGGCGGCGGCCTGATGATCCTGGCCTGGCTGCTGTACGCGGCCGACGCGCTGAGGCGCTGACCCATGCCGCGCCATGCCCGCGGCTTCGACGTCGAGGCCGCCTTCGACCATCTGAGCCGCCGCGACGGCAGGCTCGGCGCGTGGATGCGCCGGCTCGGCCCGATTCCGCGCGACCCGCGCTGGCGCAAGCCGTTCGACCCGGTGGACGCGCTGGCCCGGGCGATCCTCTACCAGCAGCTCAGCGGCAAGGCGGCGGCGACGATCGTCGCGCGCGTCGAGGCGGCGATTGGCAGCGATCGCTTCCACTGCGACACGCTCGCCCGGATCGACGACGCCGGCCTGCGCGCCTGCGGCGTGTCCGGCAACAAGATCCTGGCGCTGCGCGACCTGGCCGCGCGCGAGGCGCGCGGCGAGATCCCCGACCTGCGGCGGATGAGCGCGATGGACGACGACGCGATCGTCGCTGCGCTGACCCCGGTGCGCGGCATCGGCCGCTGGACCGTCGAGATGATGCTGATGTTCCGCCTCGGCCGCCCGGACGTGTTGCCGGTCGACGACCTCGGCATCCGCAAGGGCGCGCAGGCGGTGGACAAGCTGGAGGTGATGCCGGCGCCGAAGGCACTGGCCGAGCGCGGCGAGCGCTGGGGGCCCTACCGCACCTACGCCAGCCTGTACCTGTGGCGGATCGCCGACCTGGCCAGCGGGGCCAAGGACGCGACCAAGCGCTCGCAAGAGTGACGGCTCGGAACGCCCGATGCCGCCGCCGCGCGGGGCCTTCGCGTTCGGCGGATTTCCGGCGACGGCGCCGGGCCGCGCTTTCGATGCCTGGTGGCGCACGCCGTGCTTTCGCCGGATCGCGCGGCAGCGTCGGGCCCGGCGAAGGTTGGGCGGGGCGTGGTCGAGACGCGGCCCAACACGATTGGAGCCACGCGGTTCCAAATGGCGGCCTGCAAGCTTGCCGGAGGGCCGGCCTGTGGGGGCATCGCGTCAAGCCGGACCGCGAAGCGGCCCCGACCGAGGCAGAGCGATGCCCCCGGCAGGCTGCCCCCGCGCCGACGGTCTCCGGAGCGCGACAGACGAGTCGGGGCACGGTTCGAGCCGATCGAATCCCATGCCTGGGCGGAACATGCGGCCGCGGGCCGGCGTCGGGCCCGATCCGCCCGGTGCGGCGGTTGCGCGGGATCAGCCGCGCTCCCCGGCCTTGCTCTCGATGTACTCGTCCATCCGGCTGAGCAGGCGCCACCATTCGCTGCCGTCGCCGCGGAAGGTGCGGATCGCGCCGGCGCGGACCAGGATCTTGCGCAGCTCGTCGTCGTCGAAGCCGCCCAGGTGCTTGCGCAGCGTCTCGAACGAGCGATCGGTGTAGCCGCGGTGGCTGAGGAAATGCCGCGCCGTTTCCTCGGCCATGTATTCGGTCTTGTGCGCCTCGCGGCTGAGCCGCAGCTGGTGGCGATACTGCTGCCGGTTGAGCAGGTAGCTGATGCCGCCGCCGACCAGCGCGCCGAGCAGCGAGGCCAGGGCGCCTGCGAGTGTCTCGTCCATACGCGTCTCCTCTGCATGGCCGGCGCCGCCGCCGGCGTGCGTGCTGCGGTCCGTGCGCGCCGGCATTGTCGCCGCGCAGAGTGAAGGCGGCG
This sequence comes from Vulcaniibacterium tengchongense, assembly GCF_003814555.1. Classification (GTDB taxonomy): domain Bacteria; phylum Pseudomonadota; class Gammaproteobacteria; order Xanthomonadales; family Xanthomonadaceae; genus Vulcaniibacterium; species Vulcaniibacterium tengchongense. The sequence continues at coordinate 322,905 of NZ_RKQN01000003.1, read as the reverse complement.
CCAGCGCGGGCGCGGCGTCGCCGGGACGCGCGCTCACCCGGCGCGATAGCGCCAGTGCCAGGGCTCGTAGACGATGCCGTGCGGGTTGTCGCGCGGGTAGCTCATGGCGAAGCCGAAGAACGCGGCGTTGGCGCGCAGCCACCCGAACGCCGGCGTGCGCTCGAACGATTCCTCCGCGGGCGGCTCGTCCGGCGTGCCGATGTCGAGGGCGAGGCCGGAGTGGTGCTCGCTGTAGCCGGGCGCGGCGTTCACCGCGAGGATGTCGTCGACGCCCAGGCCGCGCGCGCGCTTGCGCTCGAAGATGCCCAGCTGGTAGTCGTGGCTGCGATAGCCGGAGATCGCCTCCAGCACGATGCCGTCGCGCAGCGCCGCGGCGCGCAGATGGTCCCAGGCGCGGGCGGCGTCGGGATGCAGCCACAGCGGCCGGCGGTAGCGGTCGTGGCCGGCGAACGCCAGCCGGTCCGGCTCGGGCACCAGGCCGAGTCCGGTCCGCGCGGCGTAGTCGCGGCCCTCCAGGCCGAGCGCGCGCAGGCGCTGTTCGAGCCGGGTAAGCGGCAGTTCGCCGACGCGTTCCAGGCCGGGGCGCCGGTGCGGCGGGTGGGCGTCGAGCGCATCCAGCGCGGCCTCCAGGCCGGGTTCCCGGCGCAGGCGCGGCACCAGCGCGAGCAGGCCTTCGGGGAGGTCGGCGGCGAGGTAGCGCCCGTCGCGCTTGCGCCGCAGCACCCAGCGCGCCCGCGACAGCGCCCGCGCGTCCGCATTGGCGCGGGCCCGGAGCAGGTCGCCGGGCCACAGCTCGATCTCGGGCGTGTTGATCAGGACGCGGGGGCGGGGACGCATGCGCGCAGGTTAGCCGGGCGGACGGCCCGGCGCCATGTCGCGCAACGCGTCGAGCAGTTCCTGCGGGCGCTGCAGCGAAAGCAGCAGGTCCTGCCGCGCGGCGGGCAGCCACAGCGCGCGCCGGCCCCCGGTGAGCAGGCAGAAGCCCCGGCGGCGATTGCGCAGCAGGAACCCGCCGGCTTGGAAACCCGGCAACGCCATGCCGAACGACTTCAGGCTCGGGCGCAGTTCGGTGCGCTCTTCCAGGTCGACGACGCGGGCCCGCTCCAGTTCGAGGTCCGCGACGGGCACGCGGCGGGTGAACATCGCCGCGGCGACCACCAGCACGCCGTCGCGCAGCACGACGCGCCTGCGCCGCAGCCCGGAGACGCACAGGCCGATCGCGGCGGAGACGGCGAGGGCGGCGACCGCCTGGGCGGTGCGGTCGGCGCCGTTCGCCGGGGGATCGGTGGCGATCTGCCAGGCGACCATCGCGATGGGCAGGCCGAGCAGCACCGCCAGCGTCCACCAGGATCGCGGCGGCGGCGGGAACACGGGGAACTCGCGCTCCATCCTCAGCGCCTCCGTGGCCGACCGATGCGCCGCGCAGATGCCGCGGCCGCCACCCAAGCCGCGGCGGGAGGCTGCCGACGGACCTGGCGTCGCGCGCGTCCGATCACATGCATCACCCGTTCTCCCGTTGCGCCCTGTCCTTGCAAGGCCGCGGCCCACTTGGCGGCCGCGTCATTCTTCCGGCTTCTTCATCACCACCCGCAGCTGGTCGAACGGGGTGACCGGCATCACCGACACCAGTTCCCAGCCGTCCGCGCCGAGGCGGTCGAGTTCGTCCTGCAGGCGTTCGCTGACCGGCGGGCCGAGCATGCTCGGCAGGATCTCGAACACCCGATAGCGCCAGCGGTTCATTGCGTTGGGTCCTCCTGGGAGTCGCGTTTCGGTTGCGGCAGGCGCCCGGCCTTGCGCAGCGCGTCGCGCAGCACGTATTCGATCTGGGCGTTGAGGCTGCGCAGCTCGTCGTCCGCCCAGCGCTGCACCGCCGCGAGGATCTCGGCGTTGATGCGCAGCGGGTAGGCCTTCTTCTCGCTCACCTGCGTGTTCCGTCGCGCACCCAGCGCAGCAGCAGGAGCAGGCCGAGGCCGTTCACCGCCAGCGCCAGGGCGACGATCACGGCCAGCCGCCGCGCCGGGTCGTCGCCGGCCCAGAGCAGCCCGGCGGCGCCGGCGAGAATCGCGATGCCCACCGCCCGCATCAGCCGCGCCGCGGCCGGCATCGCGGGACGGCCGCCGGCGCCGCGGGCGAACAGCGCCGCGGCCACGAACGCGGGCAGGCTGCTGAGGGCCAGGATCGCCGGGACCAGGTACGCGCCCATCGCCCGCCTCAGTACAGCGAACCGGCGTTGACGACCGGCTGGGTGCCGCGCTCGCCGCACAGCACCACCAGCAGGTTGCTGACCATGTGCGCCTTGCGCTCCTCGTCGAGCTGGACCATGCCGCCCTTCTGCAGCTCGGCCAGCGCCATCTCGACCATGCCCACCGCGCCGGCGACGATCCGCGTGCGCGCGGCGATGATCGCGCTGGCCTGCTGGCGCTGCAGCATCGCCTGGGCGATCTCCGGAGCGTAGGCCAGGTGGCTGATGCGCGCCTCGAGCACGTCCACGCCGGCCTCGCCCAGGCGCTCGTCGAGCTGCTCCTTCAGGTGCTGCGAGATCTCCGCCGGATGGCTGCGCAGCGACACCTGGCCGTCCTCGTGCTGGTCGTAGGGATAGCTGCCGGCCATCGCCCGCACCGCGGCCTCGGACTGCACGTGGACGAAGCTTTCGTAGTCGTCGACGTTGTAGACCGCCTCGGCCGAATCGACCACCTTCCACACGATCACCGCGGCGATCTCGATCGGGCTGCCGTCCAGGTCGTTGACCTTGAGCTTGCCGCTCTCGAAGTTGCGCACCCGCAGCGAGACCTTCTTCTTGCCGTAGAAGGGGTTGTTCCAGCGCAGCCCGCTGTCCTTGACGGTGCCGACGTACTTGCCGAACAGGTTCAGCACCGCGGCCTGGTTGGGCTCGACCATGTACAGGCCGACCAGCACGAACAGCGCCGCTACGGCGAGCAGGACGGCCGCGGCGAGCGACGGCAGCGATTCGCCCTGCGCGCCGCGCACGAACAGCCAGGCCGCGAGCGCGGCGACGGCCAGCGCGGCCAGCAGGACGGGAATGCCGGGCAGGGAGCGGATCGGGTTCTCTTTCATGGCCGGACTCGGTCGGAATTTCGGATGTGATATCAAAACGATATCTGAAGGGCAAGCCACCGGGCGGGGCAGGCGGCGATCGCCGACGCGCGGCTTCCGGGCCTCGTTGGCCATGCGGCGCGCGCATCGGGCGCGCCGGCTTCCCGCCGCCGCGTGCGGACCGTCCGAACGGGTCTGCGCAGCGGAAGCAGCGGCTCCCGCCTTCGCCGGAAACGACGGCATGAAGCTGGCGGGGCCTCGCCGAAGGCCTGCGCCCGCGGCTCGCGGGCGGTGCGAATCGCGATGCGACGGGCCGGGCCGGCGCGACCCGGTCAGGGATCGATGCGGTACAGCGGCGCCGGCACGAATTCGCCGGTGGCGTAGAGCTCGCGGCCGTCGGCGCTCCAGCCCAGCGCCTCGGCCTGCGGCAGCCACGGCAGCGGCCGCACCTGCGGCGGGACGGCGACCGCGGCGGCCCAGTCCTGGTCGGGGCGGCGCGGATACAGCAGCAGGTGGCGGTAGGTCATCGCCGCCAGGACGCGGCGGTCGGGCGAGACGTCGGCGGCGGTGATCTGCACTTGTGTGCGCGCGCGCTGCGGGTTCCGGCGCAGGGTCCCGGCATCCGGTTCCGGCACGCCGGCCAGATGGCCGAGGAGGGCGGCGGTCTGCACGCTGCGGTCCGCGGGCCGCAGCGGCAGGGCGAACAGCTCCGGCGGCCGGCGCTTCTTCGAGATCAGCAGGACCTGCCCGGCCGCGGCGTCCACCGCCACCGCCTCGCAATCGCGCGCGCCGTCGGGCCAGCGGAAGGCGATCGACCAGGCCGGCCGTACCCGCGCGTTCTCCAGCCGTCGCGGTTCCTCGATCGCATGCAACTGCAGCGTGCGGCGCAGGCCGCCGTTGTCGCCAGTGTCGGCGATCAGCAGGTAGGCGCGGCCGTCGAGCTCGAACGCGGCGAGGTCTTCCCAGTCGGTCTTGCTGAGGCCTTCCACGCGCAGCGTGGCCAAGCGGTCGCCGTGGGCGTCCACCGCGAACAGGCGCGCCGGGTTGCCGCCGTCGTCGTGCATCCACAGCACGCCGCGATGGCGCCGCGACGCGGCCAGGCCGCTGATCTCGCCGAGCTGCGGGTCGAGCATCAGCCCGGCCAGGTGCGCGCCTTGCTCCGGCGGCCGCGGTTCCGGCCGGCCGTCGCCGCAACCGGCGAGCGCCGCCGCGATCAGGGCGGCGGCCAGCAGTCGCGGCGGCGGAACGGAGGCGAGCGGCATCCGGCAAGCATCGCATGCGCGTCCGCTTCGCCATAGACCGTGCGATGTGGCGGCGCAGGCGTCGGTTCTTGCCGCGGCTCCGCGCGGACGCACGCGGATCGGTCCGACGCGGAACCCCGGCGGGCCGGTCGGCGGCGGAGCGCACGGCCGAGCGCCGTGCGCATGCCGGGTCCCGCCCGCGTGCATCCGCGCCGATGGGCATGGATCCGCGGCAAGAACGCAGAACGGGGCGGATGTCGCCGCCACGACGGGGCGATGCGGCGCGATCGGCCGGCGGGGCGTGGACTAGACTAAGGCCCCCGACCAGCCCCGGATCGCGCATGACCACGCTCGGCACGCCCCTGTCCCCGCACGCCACGCGGGTGCTGCTGCTCGGCTCGGGCGAACTGGGCAAGGAAGTGGCGATCGAGCTGCAGCGCTTCGGCGTCGAGGTGGTCGCCGCCGACCGCTACGCCGATGCGCCGGCGATGCAGGTGGCCCATCGCAGCCACGTGCTCGACATGCTCGACGGCGCCGCGGTGCGCGCGCTGATCGCGCAGGAGCGGCCGCAGCTGATCGTGCCTGAGATCGAAGCCATCCACACCCAGACCCTGGTCGAGCTGGAGCGCGGGTTCGTCGAGCGCGGCGAGGCGGTGCGGGTGATCCCGACCGCGCGCGCCGCGCGCCTGACCATGGACCGCGAGGGCATCCGCCGCCTGGCCGCGGAAACGCTGGGCCTGCCGACCTCGCCGTACCGCTTCGTCGACACCGTCGAGGACTACCGCGCCGCGGTGCGCGAGATCGGGCTGCCGTGCGTGGTCAAGCCGGTGATGTCGTCCTCGGGCAAGGGCCAGAGCCTGGTGCGGAACGAGGCCGGGATCGACGCGGCCTGGGACTACGCCCAGACCGGCGGCCGTGCCGGCGCGGGCCGGGTGATCGTCGAAGGCTTCGTCGATTTCGATTACGAGATCACCCTGCTCACCGTGCGCCACGTCGGCGGCACCACGTTCTGCGCGCCGATCGGCCACCTGCAGCGCGACGGCGACTACCGCGAGAGCTGGCAGCCGCAGCCGATGAGCCCGCGCGCGCTGCAGCGTGCGCAGGACATCGCCCGGCGCATCACCGATGACCTCGGCGGCTGGGGCGTGTTCGGCGTCGAGCTGTTCGTCAAGGGCGACGAGGTGTGGTTCTCGGAAGTGTCGCCGCGCCCGCACGACACCGGCTTGGTCACCCTGGCCTCGCAGGACCTCAGCGAGTTCGCGCTGCACGCGCGCGCGATCCTCGGCCTGCCGATCCCCGCCGTTCGCGCGCACGGCCCGGCCGCGTCGTGCGCGGTGCTGGCGCAGGGCCACGGCGTGCCGGTGTTCCACGGCGTCGACGCCGCGCTGGCGCAGGCCGACACGCAGTTGCGCCTGTTCGGCAAGCCGCGCGTGGAAGGCCACCGGCGCGTCGCGGTGACGCTGGCGCTGGGCGGGGACGTGGAGCAGGCGCGCGAGCGCGCCCGGGCCTCGGCCGCGGCGCTGCGGGTCGAGTTGCGCTGAACGCCCCGCCGCGCCGGCTTCGGGATTCGCGGCGGCAAGGTTAGAGTGCAGGCGCGCTCCCACGGCTTGGAAGAGGACCCGACCCCGCATGAACGACCACCGCAGCGGCTTTGCCGTGTTCTTCTTCCCGCAGGCGCTGGAGGTGCTGGGCGAGGCGATCCGGCCGTACCTGCTCGACGGCCCGGCCGGGCCGCACGTGCTGTGCCACGAGATCGACACCGGCGGCGCGCTGATCGAGATGACCATCGACGGCCGCGGCCCGGACGGGCGGTCGGTGTCCCTGGAACTGATGGTGCCGGCGAACATGGTGCGGATGATCGTGTCGGTGCACACCGACGGCAGCACGTTCGGCTTCGGCCCGCGCGGGCCGGTCGCGGAGCCGGCGCTGCCCGCGGTCGGCCCGACCGCGATGCCGGCGCAGGCGCAGCCGCAGGCGGTACCGAAGCCGGTCGAGGCGCCGGCGCGGCCGGAGGGCGCGCCCGCGGAGACGCTGACGCGCACGCCGCCGAAACCCTGAGCGCCCGCGGCGCGATTCCGGCTGGTTCGCCCGATCCGTCGTTCTCCGGGACGGGCGAGGCGGGCGGATCCCCGCGATCGCGCTCCGGCGCGGCGCGGCGCGGGAAGGGCGAACGGAAAACGGAAAGCCGCGGCGCCGCTCAGCGCGGCGCCATCCGCAAGTCCACCCAGACCAGGCGGTGGTCGCTGCCGTCGGCGATCCCGGCCGCCGGATCCGCCGGCGCCGGCCAGAACACGCCGCTGCCCTCGACCTCGAGCCCGACCGAGGGCAGCACGTAGTCCAGCCGCAGCGTGCCCGCCTTCGGCCCGAAGTCGCCGGTGGCATGCGCCGGGTCGCCGCGGCGGACGAGGCCCGCGGCGGCGTACTTCGCGGCCGCTTGCGCGGCGCCGGCGCTGCGCGGCGTCGGCATGCGCGCCACGCGCGGGTGCTCGAGCAGTTCCAGGATGGCCTCGTGGCGGCCGTCGCCATCGGCCGGATCGTTGTTGAGATCGCCGGCGATCACGAAGCGCGCGTCCGCGGCCAGGCCGCCGCAGCGGCCGCGGTCGTCGCACAGCCAGGGCTTGTCGCCTGGGGTGACGTATTCGCGCCAGAGGCGGATCTCGTCGGCGTTGCGCGCGCCGTTGCGGTCCTCGGGGCCGTCGAACACCGGCGGCGTCGGGTGCGAGACCAGGAAGTGCAGCACGCCCTGCGGCGTGCGCACCGGCACGTCCCAGTGCGACTTCGACGACAGCCGCAACTGCGACCAGGTCGCCGGCGGATACCAGGCCGCGCCGGTGCGCGGGTCGCGCGGCGGCCGCGCGCCGGGCAGTGCGCTCCACTTCAGCAACTGGAAGGTGCGCGCCTGCGCGGCATCGATCGGATGCCGCGACAGCACCAGCATCCCGTACTGGCCGGGATGCAGGCCGTAGCCCCAGGCATCGTTGCCGCGCGCGCGGCCCTCGCCGCCGGCCGCGCCGTCGCGGTCCAGGTCCAGGCCGCTGGGCACGCCGGTGTTGACCGGCGCGAGGTAGCGGTACGGATAACGCAGCGGATCGCCGCCGCCGGGCTGCGCCACCTCCAGGTAGTAGCGCTGGAACAGGTCGGCGGCGCGGCCCTGCGGGTCGTAGTCGAATTCGTTGAGCAGCACCAGGTCCGGCCGCACCCGCTGCAGCACCGCGGCGATCTTGCGCGCGCCGGCGTCGCCGCCTTCCAGGCGCCGGACCAGGCCGCCCCCGGCGTCGTCGTACAGCGAGGCGTTGTAGGTCGCCACGCGCAGCGGTGCGGACGGGTCCATCGCTTCGGCCCAGGCTTTCGGATCGCCCTCGACGTTGATCCGCACGCAGGCGGCGAGCGGCAGCGCCAGGGCGGCGGCGAACAGGGTGCGCAGTCGGATCATCGCGCGATTCTGGCATGCGCGGACGACGCTTGCCGCCGCGCGTGCCCGGGAAGCGTCGACCCGAACGCGACGTTCGGGACCGCGGGGCGCACGTCCCAGGCCGTCCGCAGGGCCGCCGCGCATTTTGGGTTCCGCAGCGCGCAAACGCGTTCCCGCGCACGCGCGCCCCGGCGTTGTTCGCCGGCACGCGCAAGCGCGGCAGCGAGGCGGTGCGCTTAGGGAATGCTCTGGCCAGCCGGAACGTGCGCCGCCCGGTCCTTTGCCGCACGCGGGATGGAGTACCAAGGAGCGGAGCCCTCCCGCGGGAGCGCGCCGGCGCTCGGCGCCGGCCGGAAGCCGCGGCCATCGTGCGGGAAAGTCGCCGGAGCGCGCGGCGCGCCGGGCGCCCCGCTGCGCGAGGAAGAGGCAGGGCGGTTTCGGCGATGCACGGCCGCGGGCGCGATCACGCCGCGTCCAGGTCGCGCCAGCTCCTGCCGTCGAACGCCTCCAGCGGGCGGAAGCGGCGCTTGTAGTCCATCTTCGGGTGGCCCTGGATCCAGTAGCCGAGATAGACGTGGCGGCGACGCTCGCGCCGCGCCCATTCGATCTGCTTGAGGATCGCCAGCGTGCCCAGGCCGCGTCCGGCGAGCTCCGGCTCGTAGAAGGTGTAGACCGCGGAAAGCGCGTGGTCGGCGACATCGGTCACCGCGACCGCGAGCAGCCGCCCCGGGCCGTGCTCGCCCGGGTCGCGCAGCTCGAGGAACCGGCCCTCGCTCCAGCTGCCGACCAGGAACTGGTCGAACTCGGTGGCGCCGTGCCCGTCCATGCCGCCGCCGGCGTGGCGCGCGGCGAGGTAGCGGCGGTACAGCGCGAGCTGCTCGGCGGTGCGCCGCGCCGGCTGCACCCGCATCTCGACCCGGGCATTGCGCGCCAGGCAGCGGCGCTGGCTGCGGTCGGGCACGAAGCGGTCCACCGGGATGCGCACCGCGACGCAGGCGTGGCAGCCGTGGCAGTGCGGCCGGTAGAGGATGTCGCCGGAGCGGCGGAAGCCCCAGCCCAGCGCGTGCGGATACCACTGGCGCAGGCGCGGGTCGCGCGGGTCCAGCACCAGGTCGCGCGCGACCCGTTCCGGCCAGTAGCCGCAGGCGTGCTCGCCGGTGTGGAACAGGCGGAGGTCGTCGCTGTCCTGCGCATCGGTGCCCATGGCGCCAGCATAGCGCCGCCGCGCGTGAGCGGCGCGTCCGCCCGGCGACCGCCGCGTGGCCGTGCGCGGCGGCGGATTCAGCCTTCGCGCTCGGCGGTCTGCGCTTCGCGCTTGTCCTTCTCCGCCTGCTTCAGCGCCTTCACGTCGATCGGGCGGATCTCGCGGATGAAGCAGGGCATGCGGTCGACGCCGCGGCCGAGCACGATCACCTTGTCGAAGCGGCTGTGGACGCGCCCGAACTGGTTGGTCACGGTGATCGCATTGGCGAAGTCGAGGTCCTGGCAGGGACCGTTGAGTTCGAGCAGGTAGGCCTGGTTCGGCTTGGTCCACACCGCCAGCGCGCTGTCGCCGAGCGGCGTCCAGCCGTCCAGGCGGCCGAAGTACTGGAAGTTGCCGACCGGCGCGCCGGCGTTGGCGCGGTACAGCTCGAGGCGGTCGGCGTCGCGCAGCTTCGGATCGCTGGCGCAACCCGCAGCCGCGATCACGGCCGTGGCCAGCATCGACAGGGCGAGGAGCGAGCGTTTCATGGCGCCTCCTGGAAGCACGGGCGAAACAAGGACGGGATCATCATGCACCGCCCCGGCGGGCCCGCGCGGTCGCCCCGCGGCGCCGTTCAGCGCCGATCCGGCTTGCCAGCCGCGGACGCCATCCGTATCATTCCGCGTCTCGCACGGCCGCGCCGCGGTCGCGCCGACGGCCAGGTAGCTCAGTTGGTAGAGCAGGGGATTGAAAATCCCCGTGTCGGGGGTTCGATTCCCTCCCTGGCCACCATGCACCGGAAGAGCCCGCGCGAAGGCGCGGGCTTTTTCGTTCATGGGGCGCGGCGCTCGCGCCGCCGCGGGCCTACTGCGCGGGCGGCACGTAGCCAGCCGGCTTGGCGGCGTCGCCGCCGAACAGGAACTTCTGCATCTCGCCCTCGAGGAAGGCGCGGTGCTGCGGGTTCATCGGCGAGAGCCGGTTCTCGTTGATCAGCATGGTCTGGTGGGCGAGCCAAGCCTGCCAGGCGGCCTTGCCGATGTGGGCGTAGATGCGCTTGCCGAGTTCGCCCGGCCAGGGCACGAAGTCCAGGCCTTCGGTCTCGCGCTTCTCGTATTCGCAATAGACGGTGCGGGGCATCGCTCAACCTTCCAGCAGTTTGCGGATCGGCGCCGGGATGCCGTACGCGCGCAACTCGTCGCGCGCGACCCAGCGCAGGTCGTCATTGTCGCCGATGCGCGCGCGCAGCGCGGCATCGCGCCAGCGCCGCGGCTGCAACTGCAGCTTGTAATGGCTGAAGCCGTGGGCGACCGGCTCCAGCGCCTCGCCGTCGGCGCCGGTCTCGACGTTGGCCGCGAGCCACTGCCGCGCGAGGTCCAGATCGTCGAACTGCGGCAGCGTCCACAGCGCCGCCCACACGCCGCCCGGCGGCCGCCGTTGCAGCAGCACGCGGCCGGCGCGGTCCTCCAGCCAGAGCACGTGCGCGGACTTCTGCGGCAGCGCCTTGCCCGGCTTGGGCGTGGGCAGCTCGGCGACGCGGCCCTCGCGGCGGGCGACGCAGTCGTCCTGCAGCGGGCACAGCACGCAGGCGGGATCGGCGCGGGTGCACAGGGTCGCGCCGAGGTCCATCTGCGCCTGGGTGTAGTCGGCCATGCGCGCGGCCGGCGCGTGCGCGGCGTGCGCGTCGGCCAGCGCCCACAGCCGCTTCTCGACCGCGGGCAGGCCGGGCCAGCCGTCGACGCCGTGGTAGCGCGCGAGCACGCGCTTGACGTTGCCGTCGAGGATCGCATGGCGGTCGTTCCAGGCCTGGCTGAGGATCGCCGCGGCGGTGCTGCGGCCGATGCCGGGCAACGCGGTCAAGGCGTCGAGGTCGCGCGGCAGCTCGCCGCCGTGGCGCTCGACGCACAGCCGCGCGGTCGCGTGCAGGTTGCGCGCGCGGGCGTAGTAGCCCAGGCCCGACCACAGCGCGAGCACGTCGTCCAGCGGCGCCGCCGCCAGCGCCGGCAGTTCCGGCAGCGCGGCGACGAAACGCTCGAAATAGGGCACCACCGTGCGCACCTGGGTCTGCTGCAGCATGATCTCCGACAGCCACACCCGGTACGGCGTGCGCGGATGCTGCCAGGGCAGGCCGTGGCGGCCGGAGACGTCGAACCAGGCCAGCAGGCGCTCGGCGTAGCGCTGGCGGGCGGCGCTCATGGCGCGGCCCCGGCGTCGTCGAATTCGACTTCCACGCCTTCCAGCCGCGCGCCGGCCAGTTCCAGCGCGGGCGCGCGCAGGCGGCCGCGCAGCGGCGGCAGCGGCGACGGGCTCGCGCCGGCGTCGACCCAGGCGAGCAGCTCGGGCAGGCGGAACCCGCCGTCGAACTCGGCGCCCGCGCGGCGCAACTGCAACGCCGCCGGGCCGGAAAAGTCGGCGCCGCCGCGGTAGTCCAGCGCGAACGGCAACGGCGCGCCCGCGCGGTCGAGCGGCGCCGGCAGCGCCGGCCAGCCGGCCGGCCAGTCGGCGAGCACGCCTTGCAGCCGCAGGTCCATGCGCCCGCCCAGGCGCAACGCGCCGTGCGCATCCAGCGTCGGAATCGCGTTGCCGCCGCGCAGCGCCACGCCCAGCGGCGCCAGCGCCAGCGCGCCGCCGCGGTAGCGCAGCGGTCCCGCCAAGCCGAGCGCGAACGGCAGCTCGGCGCCGCCGCCGCGGTAGCGCGCCTGCGCGCCGAACTTCAGCGCGTCCAGGCCAAGGCCGTCGGCGCCGGCGCGCACGCGGCCGGACAGCCGCACCCGCATCGGCAGCGACACGCCCGGGGTTTCCACGCCCAGGCCGCCCGCCACGCCGAGACCGGCGCCCGCGCGCGGCCGGGTCAGCGCGGCGTGCAGCGCGAACGGAACCCGGGTCGTGCCGAACCTCGCGCGGCCCTGCAGGCGCGCGGTGCCGGGGCGGTCGGGATGGAACGAGGGCAGGTCGAGATCGAGCGCTTCGATGCGCCAGCCGTCGCCGAGCAGGGTGCCGCGCGTCACGCGCAGGCCGTCGCCGAGGCGCGGCCAGCGCATCGCCGGGCCGGGCGGGCGCTTGGCCTGCCAGCGCTGCAGCGCGCCCAGCTCGAGCCGCGGCGCGTCCAGTTCGATGCGCGCGAGGGCCAGGTCCGCGCCGCGCGAACGCAGCGTGGCCCACGGCACCTCCAGGGCGATGCGCTCGGCGCGCAGCAGCGGCGTCGCCGCCCCGGGCTCGCGGACGGTCACCTCGCGCAGCACCAGGCGCGGCGTGCCGCGCAGGCGGTATTCGCTGGCGCCGCGCGCTTCGATCTCCAGCCCGAGCGCGGCGCCGGCGCGGCCGAGGATCGCGCCGGCGACGACGCTCGGTTGCGAGACCCAGCGCAACGCGGGCAGCACGAGCAGCGCCGCGGCCAGCGCCGTCAGCGCGAAGCGCCGCCGTCGCGGCCCGCGGGCGGGCGGGGGGCTGCCGGGCGCTGGCGCGCGCATGCGCGGCGGCGGTCAGGCGCCGAGGCTTTCGGGCAGCAGCGCGTCGACGAAGGCTTCGGCGTCGAACACGCGCAGGTCCTCCGGCCGCTCGCCGATGCCGGCGAAGCGGATCGGGATGCCGAACTCGCGCGCCAGCGCGAACACCACGCCGCCCTTGGCGGTGCCGTCGAGCTTGGTCACCACCAGCCCGGTGACGCCGACCGCGGCGTGGAACTGGCGCAGCTGGCTGAGCGCGTTCTGGCCGGTGGTGCCGTCGATCACCATCAGCACCTCGTGCGGCGCGGCCGGGTCCAGCTTCTGCAGCACCCGCTTGATCTTGCCGAGCTCGTTCATCAGCCCGGTCTGGGTGTGCAGGCGCCCGGCGGTGTCGGCGATCAGCACCTGGGTACCGCGCGCCTTCGCCGCCTGCAGCGCGTCGAACGCGACCGAGGCGGCGTCCGCGTTCTGGCCCTGCGCGATCACCGCCACGCCGTTGCGCTCGCCCCAGGCCTGCAGTTGCGCGACGGCGGCGGCGCGGAAGGTGTCGCCGGCGGCGAGCATCAGGCTGCGGCCCTCGTCCTTGAAGCGGCGGGCGAGCTTGCCGATGGTGGTGGTCTTGCCGACGCCGTTGACGCCGACGGTCAGCAGCACGAACGGGCGCGCCGCCTCGTCGATGCGCAACGGCTGCGCCACCGGCTGCAGCATCGCGATCAGCTCGGCGCGCAGCGCGGCGCGCAACGCGTCGGCATCGGCGAACTCGCGCGCCTTCATCCGCTTGCGCAGGCCTTCGACCAGTTGGGTGGTCGCGGTGACGCCCACGTCGGCGGTGATCAGCGCCGTCTCGACCTCGTCGAGCAGCGCGTCGTCGAGCTTGGGGTTGCGCGAGAACAGTCCGCCGAAGCTGCGCGCGAACAGGCTGCCGCGCAGGCGCTCGCGCCAGCCGGGCTTGCCGCTGGGCGCCGGCGCCGGTTCGGCCGCGGGCAGCGGTTCGGACGGCGCCGGCGCCGGCTCGACGTCCATCGCCGCGGCGATGGCTTCGGCCGGGATCGGTTCGGCGGCGGCCGCCGCGTCGGCCGGCGCGGCCGCCTCGGGCGCTCCGGATTCGCGCCGCGCCGGTTCCGGTCGAGCTTCGGGGCCCGCCTCCGGCGGCGGCGGCGCCTCGGCGGCCGTTTCCGCAGCCGGTTCGGCCCGCGCCGCAGTGGCGTCCGCGGGCGCGCCCGGGAACGCCGCGGCCAGTTCCTCGATGCTGTAGCGCTCGCCCTCGGGCTTGGCGTCGTGTGGCTTCTTGCGGCGGAAAAGACTGAGCATCGAGGGGAACGTCGGCGAATGCGCGAGAATGGCTACATGCTAGCACCGGCCCGCGCGCGCCCCCGATGAACAAACGCCCACGGCGAAGCCCGAACGCGAGCGGCGCCGCGCCGCCCGGACGCGTCCGCCTGATCGGCGGGCGCTGGCGCGGCACGCGCCTGGACGTGCCCGATCGCCCCGGCCTGCGCCCGACCGCCGACCGTGTGCGCGAAACCTTGTTCAACTGGCTGATGCCGGTGCTGCCGGGCGCGCGCGTGCTCGACCTGTTCGCCGGCAGCGGCGCGCTCGGGCTGGAGGCGCTGTCGCGCGGCGCGGCCGAGGCGGTGCTGGTCGAGCGCGACCCGGCGCTCGCCGCGAACCTGCGCGCGCTGGCGGCGCGCCTGCCCGGCGGCGAGGCCGCGCGCGTGGTCGAGGCGGACGCGCTGGCGTGGCTGGCGCGGCAGCCCGCGGCCGAGTTCGACCTGGCCTTCGTCGATCCGCCGTTCGCGGCCGGGCTGTGGGACGCGGCACTCGCGGCCCTGCCGGCGCGGCTCAAGCCGGACGCTTGGCTGTACCTGGAGGCGCCGCACGGCGCCGGGCCGGCGCTGGCGCCGGAGTGGCGGCTGCATCGCGAAGGCCACACCCGCGAGGTGCGCTACGCGTTGTACCGGCGGTCGCCGTCCGCCGCTGCTACACTGCCGGCCTCGCCGGCCAGCGGCCGACCGGTTCACCCGACCGACGAATGACCCCAGCCCGCACCCGCATCGCCGTCTATCCCGGCACCTTCGACCCGATCACCAACGGCCACATCGACCTGGTCGACCGCGCCGCGCCCCTGTTCGAGCGCCTGGTCATCGGCGTGGCCGAGAGCCCGGCCAAGGGCCCGGCGCTGCCGCTGTCGCTGCGGGTGGACCTGGCGCGCAAGGCGGTCGCCCATCACCCGCACGTGGAAGTGCGCGGCTTCGACTGCCTGCTGGCGCATTTCGTCGCCGAGATCGGCGCCGGCGTGCTGCTGCGCGGGCTGCGCGCGGTCTCGGACTTCGAGTACGAGTTCCAGCTGGCGAGCATGAACCGCCACCTGATTCCCGACGTCGAGACGCTGTTCCTCACTCCGGCCGAGCAGTACGGCTTCATTTCCTCCTCGCTGGTGCGCGAGATCGCCCGCCTCGGCGGCGACGTCTCCGGTTTCGTACCGCCGGCGGTCGCCGCGGCGTTGCAGGCGCAATGGCAACGCCACCCAACCTGATGTCCACCCAAGCACGAAATAGGGGAATCCCGATGAAGAGCACCACCCGCCTGCTGCTGATCGCCTGCCTGTCGTTGCCGCTGCTGGCCGCCTGCCAGAAGGAAGAGGCCAAGCCGGCCGAGGTCGTCGAGGCGCCGCTGACCGCGCCGACCACCACCGACAGCGCCGCGTGGGACAAGTATCTGACCGAGGTGGTCAAGCGCAACATCGAGGGCGCGACCAACGTCTACCTGTACACGCTGCCCGATCCGGCCGGTCCTGACTTCCAGGGCGAGTACGACCGCCAGCTGGAGAAGGCCAAGACCGACGTCTCGCGCGGCGGCGTCGAAGGCACGCTGCTGGCGTTCGGTTCGCAGAACTCGGCCAAGAGCGCCGACCTGGCGGTGGCCGCGTTCGCCGGCGCCCAGGCCGGCAGCATGAACGGCGTGCGCGTGCTGTTCATCGGCGCGCCGGCCGACAGCGAGCGGGTCAAGGCCGCGGTCGCGCCGTCCGGCGCGAAGTTCGAGTTCTTCGAGGTCAAGTGACGATCCCGCGCGTGGCCGCCACCGGCGGCCACGCCTCGCGGAACCCTCATCCCCGCGAAAGCGGGGATCCAGCGGCTTCGGTGCCTCGTCTTCGCGGGCCCGCTCCGCGCTCTCGCGAAAGCGGCGGGGCGACGCCTTTCAACCGGTCCCGGCGTCCCCATATCCGCTACGGCGAGCGGCCCGAAAGCGCCGCCTTCCGGCGGCCACAGCCCGCCTTTCGCGGAAACCACGGCCCAGGCATGGCCGAGGCCGTGCCAGGCTCCGAAGCGCATGTCCCTCAAGATCAACGATCTCTGCATCAACTGCGACGTCTGCGAGCCGGCCTGCCCGAACCAGGCGATCGCGCAGGGCGAGACGATCTATGTGATCGATCCGGCGCGCTGCACCGAATGCGTCGGCCATTTCGACGAGCCGCAGTGCGTGGCGGTGTGCCCGGTCGAATGCATCGATCCGGACCCGGCGTTCCCGGAAACGCAGGAGCAGCTGCTGGCCAAGCTCGCCCGGTTGCAGGGGCGATGATGCGGTCGCGGCGAAGCGGCGCCCGCCGCTTCGCCGGTGGTCGTGCGAAGCCGTCGTTCGGCCGCCTGCCGTGTCCCGATCGCGAAGCGCTCGCGCCGCACCGCATGCCGGTCGCCCGCCGTTTCATCCGCGGCGCCGGCCGGCGCGCGTCCGCGGCGAGGCGGATTCGCCGGATCGCGCCCGTCCGCGGAAAAATCAGTTCCGGCGTTCCCCGGGCGCCGAAGCGGCCGAGCCGCTATCTTCCGGTCCGTAGCCCCATCGATACAGGAGCCAGCCGATGCGTGCCGCCGTCTTGCGGGTCTTGCTGACCTTCAGCCTGTTGTGCACCGCGACCCTGCCGCTGCAGGCGCGGCAGAGCGGGCCGGCGCAGCATCCGCCCGGCGCGGCCATCGCCAGCGCGCACGAGCTGGCCACCCGCGCCGGCTTCGAGATTCTGGCGCAGGGCGGCAACGCGTTCGATGCCGCGGTCGCGGTGTCGGCGACGCTGTCGGTGGTCGAGCCGATCAGCTCCGGCCTCGGCGGCGGCGGCTTCTTCCTGCTGCACGACGCGAAGCGGAACCGCGACGTGTTCGTCGACGCGCGCGAGACCGCGCCGGCCGCGGCCACGCCGCAGGCGTATCTCGACGGGAACGGCGGGCTCGACCGCGACCGCGCCACCAACGGACCGTGGGCGGCCGGCATCCCCGGCCTGCCGGCGGCCCTGGTGCACCTGTCGCAGCGCTATGGCCGGCTGCCGCTGAAGGCCTCGTTGCAGCCGGCGATCCGCATCGCCCGCGACGGCTTTCCGGTCTATGCGCGGATGGCGCGCGGCTACGCGCAGCGGCGTGCGGTGATGCAGCGCTATCCCGGCACGCGCGCGGTGTTCGAGCCGGAAGGCCGGCCGTTGCAGGAGGGCCAGACGTTCCGCCAGCCGGACCTGGCGCGCACGCTGGAGCGGCTGGCCGAGCGCGGCTTCGACGGTTTCTACCGCGGCGAGATCGCGCAGCGGCTGCTCGAGGGCGTGCGCGCCGAGGGCGGCCGCTGGAGCGCGGACGAGCTGGCCGGCTACCGCGTGCGCGAACGCGAACCGCTGCGCTTCGAGTACGACGGCTGGGAGATCGTCACCGCGCCGCCGCCGTCCTCCGGCGGCATCGCCCTGGCGCAGATGCTGCAGATCCTCGAGCCGTGGGACCTGGCCCGGCTGGAACCGGCGCAGCGCGTGCACCTGACGGTCGAATCGATGCGCCGCGCATTCCGCGACCGCACCTTCTACCTCGGCGATCCGGATTTCGTGCGAATCCCGGTCAAGACACTCACCTCGCGCGACTACGCCGCCGGCTTGCGCGCCACGATCAATCCCGACCGCGCCACGCCCAGCGCGCTGCTGTCGGGCCAGCCGACGCCGCTGGAGGACGAGGAGACCACGCACTTCTCGATCATCGACGCCGAAGGCAACCGCGTCGCCGCCACCCAGACGGTGAACCTGCTGTTCGGCTCGGGCCTGGTCGCGCCCGGCACCGGCGTGCTGCTGAACAACGAGATGGACGACTTCGCGCTCAAGCCCGGAACCCCGAACGCGTTCGGGGTGATGGGCTTCGACGCCAACGCGCCGAAGCCGGGCAAGCGCATGCTCAGCTCGATGACGCCGACCTTCATGGTCTCGCCGGACAAGGTGGTGGCGCTCGGCACGCCGGGCGGCAGCCGCATCATCACGATGGTGCTGCTCGGCGTGCTCGGGTTCGCCGATGGGCTCAATGCGCCGGAAGTCGTGGCGCTGCCGCGCTACCACCACCAGTGGCTGCCGGATGCGATCTCGATCGAGCGCGACGCGCTCTCCGCGGAGACCATCGCGCGGCTGCGCGCGCTCGGCCATACCGTGGACGTGCCGCAGGAAAACGGCGACGGCCGCCGCTCCAGCGACACCTGGGGCAGCCTGCAGGCGGTGGCCTGGGACCGGCGCCGCGATGCGCTGGAGGCGGGCAGCGATCCACGCAACCCGGTCGGCAGGGGCGAGGTGGTGCCGGCGGCGGAGCTGCGGCGCAAGTGAGCCCCGGCGCCGCGCGCGGCGGCGTCATGCGGCCGGCCCGGCGGGCCTGCGCGCGAGGGTCAGTTCGGCGGTCGCGCGCAGCCGCGCCAGCGCGTCGGGGCTGGCGGGCGCGGCCTGCAGCGCACGCACCGCCGCCTCCAGCCGCGCCGCGCCGACGAAGCCGCAACTGGCGCGCAGCCGGTGCAGTTCGCCGCGTACCGCCTCGCTGTCGCTGCGCGCGGCCGCCGCGGCGATCGCCTGCAAGGTCTTCGGCAGCTCCTTGACGAACAGCCCGCGCAACGAATCGACGTGGCCGCGCTGGCCGTTCAGCGCGCGCAGCGCCGCGTCGTCGTCCCACAGCGGCGCTTCGGCGTCGTCGCGGTAGTCCGAGGCCGCTTCGCGGACGCCCGCGGAACCGCCGAGCCGCGCGCGCGCCGCGCGCTGCAGCGCGTCGGCGGACAGCGGCTTGACCAGCACGTCGGCGAACCCCGCCGCGCGCAGCGCGTCGTGGACGTCGCGCTCGTGCGCGGCGGTGTGGGCGAGGGCGGGCGTGCGCGCATCGTGCGCGCGCAGGCGCGCCAGCAGCTCGGCGCCGCTGCCGTCGGGCAGGTGCGCGTCGATCAGCCACAGGGCGTAGCGGTGGCGCCGGGCCAGGGCGGCGGCCGCGGCCACGCCGTCGGCGGCATCGACCTCGGCGGGCAGGCCTTGCAGCGCGGCAGCGAAGAAGGCGCGGCTGGTGGGATCGTCTTCGACCAGCAGCAGGCGGGGCGGTCCGTCGGGCGTCATCGTCGTGCGCGTCCTGTCGGTATGCTGCGCGGATGGCGCCGCCGATCTTAGAACCTGTGTCCGCGTCCGGCCAATGCGCCGCCGGGTCGCCGGCGGCGCGGCCGCCCCATCGGTCCGGGGGCGGCGAAGGGCCTTTTTCCCGCGCATGGGGAACGGGTGGAGCGCGGCCGGCGGGAAGGACTGGTGCGGCACGCGGTGAGCCCGTTCCCGTGGGCTCTTCGGCGGCGGCGTCCCTGCCGCCGAAGGTCGCGCCAGCCCAGGTCCCCGGCCGCGTGCGCGGCGTGGCGAGCGCATGGAAAGCGACGCCCGGCGGCTCGCCGCGGCCGGCACGAGGGCGGGTGGGCGCCGGCCCGAACCGGCGCCGGAAGCGCGGACGATGACCCGATTGCGGTTCCTGCTCGGTTGCCTGCTGCTCGTCGCGGCGGCGACCGCCAGCGAGGCGGCAGCGCGCAGCGCGCAGGCGCGGATCGCGCGCGTGAGCACCGCGGTGGCGACCCTGGACGGCGTGCGCGTGCGCCTGGACTGGCCGGCGCAGGCGCGCGAGGGCGTGCTGTCGCTGCAGGCCGCGCGCGTGGAGGCGCCGGAGCTGGGCTATCGCTTCCATGACCTGCAGTGGCGCTGCCCGCTGCGCCGCGACGGCGCGCGCTGGCGTTGCGAGGGCGACGTGCGCGCCGGCCGCGGCCGTCCGTTGCGCCTGGCGATCGAGCTCGACGATGCGCGTACCGCCGCACGGCTGCACGATCGCCGCAGCGCGATCCGATTGCGGCGCGACGCCGCCACGCCCGAGCTGACCCGGATCGAGCTGGCCCGCGTTCCGCTGGCCTGGGCCCAGGCACTGCTTGCGCAGGCCTGGGCCGCGCCGCGCCTGAGCGCCGGCAGCGTGGACGGGCGGCTCGACGTGATCGCCCCCAGCGGCGCCGACCTGCGGGTCGAAGGCCCGCTGCGGATCGACGGCGCCGCGCTGGACACGCCCGACGGCCGCGTCGCCGCCGAGGGCGTCGGCGCGGCAGTGGAGCTGCGCGCGCGTTTCGGCGAACGGGCCACCCGCGTCGGCGTCGCCGGCGCCGTGCGCGGCGGCGAGCTGCTGTTCGGCAACGCCTACCTCGCCCTGCAGCGGCGCCGAGTCGCGTTCGCGCTGGAAGCCGAACGCGACGGCGAGGGGCCGTGGCGATTGCCGCGCCTGCACTGGGACGACCCGGGCGTGCTGCGGGTCGACGGCCGCGCCGTGCTCGGCGCCGATGCGGGACTGCGCGCGCTGGACGTGGGCGCGGCGATGCCGGACCTGCGCGCATTGCGCGACGGCTATCTGTCCGGCTTCCTCGGCGTCGCCGGCCTCGCCGACCTGCGGCTGGCCGGCGCGGCCGCTGCGCGCCTGCGCTACGACGCGGGCGCCCTGCACGAGTTCGACCTGCGCCTGGACGGGGTCGCGGTCGACGACCCGCAGGGGCGCTTCCGCGTCGCCGACCTCGCCGGCGACGTGCGCTTCTCGTCCGCCGAGAGCCTGCGCAGCGAACTGCGCTGGCAGGGCGGCGAGCTGCACGGCCTCGACTTTGGCGCAGCGCGCCTGCCGCTGCTGGGCGAGCGCGGCGAACTTCGCCTGGCGGACGAGGTCGCGGTGCCGCTGCTCGGCGGCCGCGCCCGCCTCGCGCACATGCGCCTGCGCCCGCCCGCGGACGGACGCGGCCTGGAGCTGAATTTCGGCCTCGACCTCGAGCGGCTCGACATCGCGCGCCTGGCCGCTGCGCTGCAATGGCCACCGTTCGCCGGCGAACTGACCGGGCACATCCCGCAGGCGCGCTACGCCGACGACCGGCTCGAGTTCGAGGGCGGCCTGGCGGTGCACCTGTTCGGCGGCGCGGTGCAGGTGTCGTCGCTGGCGATGGAGCGGCCGTTCGGCGTGGCGCCGACGTTGTCGGCCGACATCGCCTTCGACGACATCGACCTGCAGTCGCTCACCGGCGTGCTCGGCTTCGGCAGCATCACCGGCAAGCTCGACGGCGAGGTCGCCGGGCTGCGCCTGGTCGATTGGACCCCGGTCGCGTTCGACGCGCGGCTGCGCACCGACCGCGCCGCCGCGCGCCGCGCCGGCGTGCGCCAGCGCATCAGCCAGCGCGCGGTGCAGGATCTTTCGAGCGTCAGCGACGCCTCGTTCATGGGCAGCCTGCAGGCGCGGCTGATCGGCCTGTTCGACGACTTCGGCTACGCGCGCCTCGGCATCGGCTGCCGCCTCGCCGAGCAAGTCTGCGAGATGGACGGGCTGGGCTCGGCCGGGCCGGGCTTCATCATCGTCGCCGGCGCGGGCCTGCCGCGCTTGAGCGTGATCGGCTTCAACCGCCGCGTCGACTGGCCGACGCTGCTCGAGCGCCTCGCCGCGGCGGGCTCGGGCGACGTGAAACCGGTCTTCGAGTAAGGTAGCCGCGTCTCGCCGCCCGTCTTGCGGCCCTGCCACAGGAGAAGTCCGATGCGTCGTTGGATGGGGATACCGGTCGCCGCCGTGATGCTCAGCGCCTGCGTCACGATCAACGTCTACTTCCCGGCCGCCGAGGCGAAGGAGGCCGCGCGCGAGTTCGTCGAGAAGGTGATCGGCGACGAGGCGGCGCAGCCGGAGGCCGAGCCGGCGCCGAAGCCCGGCCCGGGCGGGCAGAGCGCGCGCCTGCGCGCGCCGGCGCGGCTCGACCTGCTGGCGCTGGTCGGCATCGGCAGCGCCCATGCGCAGGGCCAGCCGGACATCGACATCAAGACGCCGGCGATCCAGGCGATCCAGGCGCGCATGGCCGCGCGCTTCGAGGGCCAGCTGCGGCCGCTGTTCGACGCGGGTGCGCTGGGCTTCGCCAACGACGGCACCGTGGCGGTGCGCGACGCGGCCAAGATCCCGCTGGCGCAGCGCGTCGCCGCGAACCAGGCGGTGGCCGAGCAGAACCGCGACGCCAAGGCGGTGTACCGCGAGATCGCCGTCGCCAACGACCACCCCGAATGGGAGCAGCAGATCCGCGCGGTGTTCGCGCGGCAGTGGATCGACAGCGCGCGCCCGGGCTGGTGGGTGCAGGACGCGGGCGGCGGCTGGCGGCAGAAGTAGTCGGCGGGCCGCGGCCGGCCCGGCCCTCGCCGCAACCCTCTCCCGCGAGCGGGAAAGGGCGTGCGGTTCCTCGCGAAGGCCCCTGCCCGGCAAGCCGCTCCCTTCCCGCGAGCGGTCCTTCGCAGGGCTTGCCCTCTGCACGGAAAGGCGTTCGGCGTCCCCGCGCGTGCCTTCCCGCAAGCCGCGCCTTTCGCGAACGATCCTTCCGCAGGGCCCCTCTCCCGCGTGCGGAAGGGAGCGGGGCGAGGGCCGAGGCGCCGCATCTGCGACAATAGCCGGCTCCCCCGACCCCGCTCGATGCCGTGGCCCGCCTCGACCCAACGCCGTTCCTCGCCGAAATCACCGACCTGACCCACGACGGCCGCGGGGTCGCGCGCCGCGACGGCAAGGCGGTGTTCGTCGCCGGCGCGCTGCCCGGCGAACGGGTGATGGCGGTGCAGACCGGTCGCCACCGCAGCTTCGACGAGGCGCGCACGGTCGAGGTGCTGCAGGCCGCGCCGGAGCGGGTCGCGCCGCGCTGCGCGCATTTCGGCGTGTGCGGCGGCTGCGCGCTGCAGCACTACGCGGAGGAGAAGCAGATCCTGGCCAAGCAGCGCGTGCTGCTGGAGAACTTCGATCGCATCGGCCACGTCGCGCCCGAGCGGTTGTTGCCGCCGCTGGCCGACGCATCCTGGGGCTACCGGCGCAAGGGCCGCTTCTCGGTGCGGCGGGTCGAGAAGAAGGACAAGACCCTGGTCGGCTTCCGCGAGGCGGACCCGCGTTTCGTCGCCGATCTGGCGGAGTGCCGTACCGTGATCCCGCAGATCGGCGAGAGGATCGGCGCGCTCGCCGCGCTGGTCGACGGCCTGCAGGCGCGGCGCGAGATCCCGCAGATCGAGTTCATCGCCGGCGACCCGGCGCCGGAGTTCGGCGGCGTCGCGCTGACGTTCCGCCACCTGGCGCCGCTTTCGGACGAGGACCGGGCCGCGCTGGTCGCGTTCGGCCGCGCGCAGGGCTTCGCGATCTTCCTGCAGCCGGGCGGCGTCGACAGCGTGCACCCGCTGTGGCCGGAGGCGCCGCGGCTGGCGTTCTCGCTGCCGGAGTGGAACGTCGAGTTCCTGTTCCGCCCGCTGGACTTCATCCAGGTCAACGCCGGGCTCAACGGTAAGATGATCCGGCATGCGCTGGACCTGCTCGATCCGCAACCGGGCGACCGCGTGCTCGACCTGTTCGCGGGCCTGGGCAATTTCACCTTGCCGCTGGCGCGCCGGGTGCGCGAGGTGGTCGGCGTCGAAGGCGAGGCCGGGCTGGTGCGGCGCGCGCGCGAGAACGCGGCGCACAACGGCATCGCCAATGCGCAGTTCCACGCCGCCGACCTGGCCAAGGACCTGGGCGGCGAGCCGTGGATGAAGCAGGGCTTCGACGCCCTGCTGCTCGACCCGCCGCGCTCCGGCGCCGACGCGGTGCTGGCGCAGCTGCCGCTGAAGCAGTTCCGGCGCATCGTCTACGTGAGCTGCCATCCGGCGTCGCTGGCGCGCGACGCGGGCTTCCTGGTCAACGAGAAGGGCTGGAAGCTGCGCGCGGCCGGGGTGATGGACATGTTCCCGCACACCGCGCACGTGGAAAGCATCGCGATGTTCGAGCCGGGCTGACGGTCGCGCCCGGCTTGCGCGCGGCGGCGGGAGCGCGGCCGGGCACGGGCGCGGCGCGCCGTGAATGCGCCCCCGCAGGCCCTTCGGCGGCATCCCCGCCACCGAAGGTCGCGCCGGGCGGCGCCGGTTGCCAGGCGGCGTGGCGGATCGCCGGGAAGCAAGGCGCAGGCGCCTGCATCGGGGCAGGCGCGATCGGAACAACGGGAGACCGCATGGGCATCGAAATCGAACGCAAGTTCCTGGTGGCGGGCGACGGCTGGCGCGAGGCCGCGCACAAGGTCGTGCCGATGGCGCAGGGCTACCTGAACGACGTCGCCGCGCTCGACCACGGCGCGATGAAGGTGTCGGCGCGGGTGCGCATCGCCGGCGAGGCGGGCTTCCTGAACCTGAAGTCGCGCGAGCTCGGCCACACCCGGCAGGAGTTCGACTACCCGATCCCGCTCGACGATGCGCGCGCCCTGCTGGGGCTGTGCGTCGGCGGGCGCGTCGAGAAGCGTCGCCACTACGTCGAGCATGCCGGCCGGCTCTGGGAGGTGGACGAGTTCCTCGGCGACAACGCGGGGCTGGTGGTGGCGGAGATCGAGCTGGCCTCGGCCGAGCAGCCCTTCGCCCGCCCGACCTGGCTGGGCCGCGAAGTCACCGACCAGGCGCGCTACTACAACCTGCTGCTCGCCGAGCGGCCGTATTCGCGGTGGAGCGAGGCGGAGAAAGCCGGCGCTTGATTCCCGCGCGGGTCGCGGGCGTACTGCCGCGCGGCCATGCGGCTTGCGGGCGCTGCCCTCCGCCGGCGAACGCGCGCGGCCGCCCCGCCGCACCATCGCGTGGCGGAAACGGGGCGGAATGCGCCGTTCCAGGCGCGACGGCGGCGAGGGGCGGATCGTCCGCTACGCTGCAGGGGGGGATCGGCGCCCGCGGCCGACGCCTGCGCTTCCCGACTTGCGAGCCTTCCCCATGCGCATCGACATCTGGTCCGACGTGGTCTGCCCCTGGTGCTGGATCGGCAAGCACCGCCTGCGCCGCGCGCTGGAGCGGCTCGGGCCGGCGGGGCAGGCCGTCGAATTGCGCTGGCACGCGTTCCAGCTCGATCCCGAAGCGGGGACGACGCCGGTGCCCCTGCGCGAGGCCTACGAGGCCAAGTTCGGCGGCCGCGAGCGCACCGAGCAGATCCTTGCGCAGACCCAGGCCACCGGCCGCGCCGAGGGCTTGCCGTTCGACTTCGACCGCGGCCAGGTGCGGGTGAGCACCTTCGACGCGCACCGGCTGCTGTGGCTGGCCGGCCGCGAGGGCGATGCGGACGCGGCCGGCGAGGCGCTGTTCCGCGCGCATTTCGCCGAGGGCCGCAACCTGGCCGATCCGCGAACGCTGCTCGATGCCGGCGCCGCCGGCGGGTTGGGCGAGGTGCGGGTGCGGGCGCTGCTGGTCTCCGGCGAGGGCATGGCCGAAGTGCGCGCGCAGCTGGCGCAGGCGCGCGCGTTCGGCATCCGCGCGGTGCCCACCTCGTCGTCGACGGCCGCCTCGCGGTGCAGGGCGCGCAAGCGCCGGAGACCTTCCTCGCCGCGTTCGCGCGGCTCGGCGTGCAGGCGCCGCCCGCGGGCGGGGACGCGGCCTGCGGGCCCGACGGCTGCACCGTCTGAGCGGGCCTGGCGAAAGAAACGTTCCGCACGCGGGCCGGCCCGAGAGGCGGGCCGCGCCGGGACCGGCGCGCGCCGGCTGCGGCGCCGCCGCCGCACGCGGTGCCGGCCACGCGCGGTTTCTCGTTTCCGGCCATCTGCGCGACAATGCCCGGCCGCGTCATCGCCGCGTTTCCGGAGTCCTTCCATGCTCGTGATCGGCGTCGCCGGCACCGAACTCACCGCGCAGGAGCGCGACTGGCTGCAGCACGATGCCTGCGCCGGCGTGATCCTGTTCGCGCGCAACTTCGCCTCCCAAGCCCAGGTGGCCGAACTGGCCGCGGCCATCCGCGAAGCCGCGCCGCGGCCGCAGCTGGTCTGCGTCGACCAGGAGGGCGGCCGCGTGCAGCGCTTCCGCGAGGGCTACAGCGCGCTGCCGCCGCTGCGGCGGTTCGGCGAGCGCTGGCGCGCCGGCGACCGCGACGGCGCCCTCCAGGCGGCCGAGGCGCACGCCTGGCTGATGGCGCGCGAAGTGCAGGCCAGCGGCGTCGACCTGAGCTTCGCGCCGGTGGTGGACCTGGATCGCGGCAACCTGGCGATCGGCGACCGCGCTTTTTCCGACGATCCGGCCGTGGTCGCGGAATTCGCCCGCGCCTACGTGCGCGGCATGCACGCCGCGGGCATGGCGGCCACGCTCAAGCACTTCCCCGGGCACGGCTCGGTGCGCGCCGACACGCACGTCGACGCCGCCGCCGACCCGCGCACGCTCGAGGAGCTGCGCGCGAGCGACCTGCTTCCGTTCGCCGCCGGCATCGACGCCGGCGCCGACGCGGTGATGGTGGCGCACGTGAGCTACCCGGCGATCGCGCCGGAGCCGGCCGGGTTCTCGCGGCGCTGGATCGAGGAGATCCTGCGCGGCGAACTGGGTTTCCGCGGCGTGGTGTTCAGCGACGACATCGGCATGAAGGCGGCGCTCGCCGCCGGCGGCGTGGCGCAGCGCGTCCATGCGCACCTGGACGCGGGATGCGACGTCGTCCTGGTCTGCCACCCGCAGTTCGTCGAGGAGGCGCTGAAGGCGGTGGAAGGGCGCGCGCTCAACACCGCGGCGCTGATCGGGCTGATCGGCCGCGGCGCGCTCGGCTGGGACGGCCTGATCGCCGACGGCCGCTACGGCGAGACCCGTCGCCGCCTGGAGGGCCTGGCCTGATGGACGCCACTGCGAACAACCCCGAGCTCGCCGCCGCGCTGGCGCGGTCGGACCTGCTGTTCGACCGCACCGCGTTGGAGCGGGCGATCGCGCGCATGGCCGCGCCGATCCGCGCCGACTACGCCGGCGAAGTGCCGGTGTTCCTGACCGTGATGCACGGCGGCCTGCCGTTCGCGGCGCAGCTGGCGATGGAGCTGGGCGCGCTCGGCCTGGATCTGGAGTTCGACTACCTGCACGCCACCCGCTACCGCGGCGACACCCGCGGCGCCGACCTGGTGTGGAAGCACCGCCCGGCCACGCCGCTGCGCGACCGGCGCGTGCTGCTGGCCGACGACATCCTCGACGAAGGCCACACCTTGGCCGCGATCCGCGACTGGTGCCGGGAGCAGGGCGCGCGCGAGGTGCGCATCGCCGCGCTCGCGGTGAAGCGGCACGACCGCTGCGTGCCGGGCATCGCCGCCGACTACGTCGGCGTCGAGGTGCCGGACCGCTACGTGTTCGGCTACGGCATGGACTACCGCGAGCAGGGCCGCAACCTGCCCGCGATCTACGCCCTGCGCGAGTGACCGGAGCGGGCCGGACCGCGCCTCGAGACGGCGCGGTCCGGAAGGCCTGCCCGGCCGGTCCGGGCAGGCGTCCAGCGCCGCCGACAACCCACCCCCATCCCTGCCTTCCCGCCGAACGGGGAGGAGCCAAGCAGCAGGAGCCCGCGACATGAGCGATCCCGCCCTCGCCGTCATCGGCGGCACCGGCCTGTAC
Organism: Vulcaniibacterium tengchongense; assembly: GCF_003814555.1. Taxonomy (GTDB): domain Bacteria; phylum Pseudomonadota; class Gammaproteobacteria; order Xanthomonadales; family Xanthomonadaceae; genus Vulcaniibacterium; species Vulcaniibacterium tengchongense. The sequence continues at coordinate 295,919 of NZ_RKQN01000003.1, read as the reverse complement.
AAGCTGGCCGAGCTGGAGGACGTCGAAACCCTCCAGCCGCAGACCCGCTTCGGCGCGCCATCCGGGCCGATCCGCGTCGGCCGGCTGGGCGGCCGACGCGTCGCCTTCCTCGCCCGCCACGGCGAAGGCCATTCGCTGCCGCCGCACAAGATCAACTACCGCGCCAACCTCGCCGCGCTGCAGGCGCTGGGCGCCACCCGGGTGCTGGCGCTCAACACCGTCGGCGGCATCACCGAGCGCTTCGGCCCGCGCGTGCTGGCCTGCCCGGACCAGCTGATCGACTACACCTGGGGCCGCATCTCGACGATCTGCGAGGAGGAGGGCAGCGAGGTCCTGCACGTCGACTTCGGCGAGCCCTACACCCGCGCGCTGCGGCAGGCGGTGCTGGCGGCGGCGCGCACCGCCGGCGTGGCGGTGGTCGACGGCGGCTGCTACGGCGCCACCCAGGGCCCGCGCCTGGAGACCCGCGCCGAGATCGCCCGGTTGCGCCGCGACGGTTGTGACCTGGTCGGCATGACCGGCATGCCCGAGGCCGGCCTGGCCCGGGAGCTCGGCCTGGATTACGCCTGCCTGGCCATCGTCGCCAACTGGGCCGCGGGCGCCGGGCCGGATCCGGACGAGGCCATCACCCTGCAGGACGTGCTGGACAACGTCGCCGCCGCCACCGCGGGGGTCCCGGCGCTGGTCCGGGCCCTGGTCGCAGCGTGAAGACGGACTTCACATTTCGGCGATTGTCAAGCTGCGGTTCACTTTGCATACTCGGCTGGCGCCCGGGACCGCCACCGCGTGCCGTGCGCGACATCGCATCCAGCATGAGGTCAATAAGGACATGCAGTACGGCACTGTGAAATGGTTCAACGACGCCAAGGGATACGGCTTCATCTCGCCCGAGGACGGCAGCGCGGATGTATTCGTGCACTTCTCCGCGATCAACGCCAAAGGATTCCGCAGCCTGCAGGAAGGCCAGCGCGTGAGCTACGAGCTCACCCAGGGCCCGAAGGGCGCGCAGGCGTCCGGTGTGACCGTCGCCGCTCCCGCCACCGCATGAGCCCCGCGGCCCCGGCCCGTCTGGAAGGCCCCGCTTCGGCGGGGCCTTTTTCGTAGGAACGAGCGGCAAGGACGGGACTCCGCTTTCCCGTTTCGCCGCGGCCGGTCCGCTTCCTCGTCCTCTTCCCCCGTTTCCGGCTGCGCGTCTCGTCCTCATCCCGCTCCCAGCATGGGCAAGCCGCTGCGCATCGCCATCGTCGGATACGGCACCGCCGGCCAGGCCGCAGCGGTGCTGCTGAGTCGCGACGGCCACCGGGCCCGGCCGGCGCCGGCCTGCTGCTGCAACCCACCGGGCTGGCGGTGCTGTGGGCGATGGCTTGCTCGATGCAGCGCTGGCGCACGACGCACGCATCGGCCGGCTGTACGGCGAGACCGCGCGCGGCCGTCCGGTGCTGGGCCTGCGCTATCGCGAGCTCGACCGGCGCTTGTTCGGCCTCGGCATGCAGCGCGGCGCGCTGTTCGCGTTGCTCGATGCAGCCTGGCGCGAGGGCCGGGCCGTGCGTTGCGGCCGCCGCATCGTCGCGATGGACCGCGCCGCGGCGTGCTGCGCGACGCCCTGGGCGACGAACACGGCGCCTACGACCTGCTGGCCGTCGCCGACGGCGCGGCGTCGTCGCTGCGCGCGCAAGTGGCGACGCCGGCGGGTGCTGAGCGGCACGCGCCGCGGTTGGCTGGGCAGGCTCGCGTTCGAGCCCGGGTTTCTCGACGCGCTGGCCGCGCCGGCCGCAGCGCGCCCGCTGGCCGCGGTCGACGCGCCGGCCGGGGCCTGGCGCGGAGTCAGCCCATCGCATCGGGCCGCGCCTAGAATCGCCACAACCCCGCTCCCGGAGTAGCAGATGGACCCGCTGCCGCCGTTCGCCACCCACCGCGTCGACAACCAGCCGCCCGAGTTCGCCCCCCGCGACCTGTGGGCCGACGACGCCGCATTGCGCGAAGCCGTGGCGCGCGAGGACGGCGCGGGCTTCGCCGAGACCCTGGCGATCTACGGCGCGCTCGCCGGCGACGAGCTGTACCGGCTGAGCTTCGACGCCCACCGCGACCGTCCGCGCCTGCGCACCCACGACCGCTTCGGCCAGCGCATCGACCTGGTCGAGTTCCATCCGCATTACCACCGCATCATGCAGGCCGCGGTCGAGCACGGCGTGGCCGGGCTGTCGTGGTCGCAGCCGCGCCCCGGCGCGCACGTCGCGCGCGCGGCGCTGAGCTACCTGCATCACCAGGTCGAGCCGGGCACCAGCTGCCCGCTGACCATGACCCATGCCGCGGTGCCGGTGCTGGGCCGCGCGCCGGCGCTGGAGGACTGGGCGCGCAAGGCGGCCGGCCCCCACTACGACCCGCGCGACCTGCCGGCCGCGGACAAGCTCGGCCTGACCCTCGGCATGGGCATGACCGAGAAGCAGGGCGGCAGCGACGTGCGCGCCAACGCCACCGTCGCGACGCCGCTGGCCGCGGAGGGCGAGTACGAGCTCGTGGGGCACAAGTGGTTCTTCTCCGCGCCGATGTCCGACGGCTTCCTCGTGCTCGCGCAGGCGCCCGGCGGCCTCACCTGCTTCCTGCTGCCGCGCTGGCGCCCGGACGGGCGGAAGAACGCGCTGCGGCTGATGCGGCTGAAGGACAAGCTCGGCGACTGGTCGAACGCCTCGTCGGAAGTCGAGTTCGCCGGCGCCTGGGCCCGGCGCATCGGCGAGGAGGGCCGCGGCGTGGCCACGATCATCGAGATGGTGATGCTGACCCGGCTCGACTGCATGCTCGGCTCGGCCGCGGAGATGCGCATGGCGCTGGCGCAGGCGCTGCACCACGCCCGCCACCGGCACGCCTTCGGCCGGCGCTTGGCCGAGCACGCGCTGATGCGCAACGTGCTCGCGGACCTCGCGGTCGAGGTCGAGGCGGCGGTGGCGCTGGCGATGCGCGCCGCGCGCGCGGTCGACCGCGCCGCGCTCGACCCGCACGAGGCCGCGCTGGCGCGCCTGGTCACCGCCGTCGGCAAGTACTGGGTGTGCAAGCGCGCCCCCGGGTTCGTCAACGAGGCGCAGGAATGCCTCGGCGGCGCCGGCTACGTGGAGGAGTCGCTGCTGCCGCGGCTGTACCGGCAGGCGCCGCTGAACTCCATCTGGGAAGGCAGCGGCAACATCCAGTGCCTCGATGTGCTGCGCGCGCTGACGCGCGAACCGGAGGCGGGCGCCGCGCTGCTGGCCGAACTGGAGGCGGCGCAAGGGCTGCAGCGCGACTTCGACGCGCAGCTGGCCGCGCTGCGCCCGGTGCTCGGCGGGCGGACACCGATCCTCGAGATCGAAGCGCGGCGCTGGACCGAAGCGATGGCGCTGGCGCTGCAGGCCGCGCTGCTGCTGCGCGCCGGCAACCCCGCCGCGGAAGCGTTCTGCGTCACGCGCCTGGCCGGCGATCACGGCAACGCCTACGGCACCCTGCCGGCCACGCTGGCGGACGGGCGACTGCTCGAACGCGCGCTGCCGGGATGAACGGCGGTTCCGCGCTTTTCATTGCGCGTGGGCCAGTGCGGACGCCGATGCGAACGGCTCAGTACGCCGTGCCGTCCTTGTGCAGGAACCGCCAACGCCCCTCGACGAACGCCGCAGCGAGATCGTCGTCCGGATACGCGACCTCGTCGCCCGCTGCCCGGTCGCCCACCTCCAGGTAGACGACGTCCCCGTCGCTTTCGTTGACCAGATGGTGGGCATTGCCGCTGCCGGCCTTGAAGCCGGCGCACATGCCCGGCTCCAGCAAAGTGCGGCCCTCGTCGGTGTACAGCGTGGGACGGCCGGAGAGGACGTAGACGAACTCGTCCTGCCTGCTGTGCGCGTGGCGCAACGCCGAGATCGCGCCGGGCGGCAGCACCGTCAGATTCACCCCGAAGTTGGTCAGCCCGAACAGATCGCCGAGCGGACGCTTGATCCGCCCCGCAACGCGCGAGGCGAACGGTTCGGGGTAGAGCGAGGGTTTGGTCCGCGGCGCCGCCTGTGCGGCGTGGATCGCGGTCGGGAAAGCGGGGTCGTTCATGCGTGCGTCTATCCGAGCCGGCGGCGATCGAACGCCAAGCCTATCGCCATGCCGGCGGAGAGCCCCAAGATGCTCCAGGGCGTCGTCTCGCCCATGAAGCGGTAACCCAGCGCGCCGCCCGCCACGAGCCCGGACAATGCACCGACGGCGAGCCATTTGATCGGCGGGAAGCCGCGGGTGCGCTTCGAGGCCAGCCGCGCCGCCGCCCGCTGCTGCTCCCGCTGGGGTTGTTCCAAAAGGGCCTGTGACGCGGCCTTGGCCTGGTCTTCGTCGAGCATGGGCGGACTCCTGCTGTGCGTGTTACCTGGATCGAACCGAGCCGGGCGGAGATGCCGGCCGTGGACGCGCGGACCGGCGGGGAATGGCTGGCGACCGGTCTCTCCCGGGCCTACGCCCATGGTGCAAGGGTACGGCCTGGAGATGGGCCTGTCGCACTCGCAGTGGCTGTTGGCGGCTACACACGCCGCACGATGCATGCGAGCCGTGGGGAATCTTCGTCAGCCGAGCCGCGGACGTGCTTGCTAGAGCAAATGCCGCGAGCGGTATCCGGATTCAGGCGCGATGGCGCAGCTCAACGGTGCAAGCGGCCGGCTACTGCGGGGGGGGGCTTCTGCGATATGCCGAGGAACTCCCGGTCCTTGGAAGAAGGGCGGTAACGGCAGGGCGCCTCGTGACCCAGGTAGATCCCCATTCGTTGGTTCCTCGAGGTTCGGGCCCGCGGAACCAGGGCTGTGTCGAAGCCTGATGCGGCGGCGCGCAGCACCAGCAGGGTGCAAGCGGCGAACTCCTTCTCGTGGTCCGGTATCAAAGCGTGGCGCAAAGTTCCATGACCTCCTAGGGATGCCAGTGTTGCCCCTCGGCAAGGCAGCCGTGTTGCTCGGCAGCCTGGTCCATGGCCTCGCCCGCAATGTACGCATGACTACGCAGCCATGAAGCAACGGCCTTGGTAATGCCGTGGCCGCCGCGATGCCACCCGTGAAGACAAAAGCAGCTGGCACGCAGCAGCCCCTGGCGTTACCCGCCTTGCGTTGACGTCCGGCGCGGGTGAGCGGAATTCCAAATTCACGCTGGCTTGGCCTTGGCGTTCGACAAGCCAGTGGCACGTTTCCACGAGAATGAAACGCCTGGAATGCTTTTTTTGCGGCCCATAGCGATCTCCCCTGCGCGCCTGGCACCTGGGTAAGCCGGGCCACGAAGCGGCTCGGCCTGGACGAAGTGTCAGTCGTGCAGCTGCGCCAACCGTGCGGCTTTATCCTTCGCGGCCTTGCGAATGGCCGGCCCGGCCAAATACCGGCCGGCCAGCATCCAGGCGCCCATGCTGCCGAGAAGCACCCATACGGCAGCGGTCTTGTCCGACCCCGGCACGAAGTACAGGAAGCCTGCCAGGCCCAGGCCTGCCAGGAACACGAGCCAAGCCACCCAGCTCCGTCGAAGCGCTCGCTGCGTTTCTTCTGCGACGATCTCTCGAGCAAGAGGCTCGCTAAGGCGGTATTCCTTGGCCACTGCGTCCGCGGTGATGATTTCGGCCCGCAACATGGTGATCTCTCCCTGCACGGCTAACGCCAGAGTTAAGCCGCGAGGCGGCTTCGGCTTGAACGAATTGTTAGGCTCAACCCGACTAGAACGACTTGCTAAATGCCATGGCTGTACTTTGGATATTCTGGCTCCTCAGCTGATTTCTACGTGCAACGACATCCTGCTCCGTGGCGTAGTACTCCCAGCCTTTCGAGCGCATGCATGCAACCCATAAGTCGTGCGCTTGCGCACGGCTCATATTGGGAACAAATACTTTGCGTCCACTCCCAAGTACAACATCGCGTGTTCCGGCAACAGCGGCGGCGCGATTAACCTCTAAGTCGCACTCGCTTTCGTGTCCGTTCCCGAAGCGCGTCCACTGACTCTCGCTGGTGAAATTGGCGACTAGATTTTGGTCGCCGTTCCAAACGAAGTAGTAGTCCTTTAATCCATCTTGGGCTAACGCGGAAAAACTACTAGCCAAGAACGTGACGGCGGCAATCATCTTCGCATGGGATGTCCTCTTGGAAGAGTTCACGCTCGAGCAGCATATCTGCATGTCCTGGCACTCCACTTTTCGCGCATCCGCCTGTAGCGGTGCGGCATTTCGATTAGAGATACGTTGTTATGACGCTAGCGCCGGCGCCGATAAGCGTTCCAATGAATCCCTAAATTGCAGATTCCACGTAACCTCCCGTGCGCTCTAACGCCTGAGTTAAGCCGCGCCGCGAAGCGGCGTCGGCTTGGACGAATTGTTAGGGCCTAATCTGCCAACTCTCGGTTACAAACTCTTCCGTACATCTCACAAGCACTGCCGCAGAGCTTATGAGGTCTTCGAGCGCTCTGAGCGGTACGCGCTCTTTAGTAGCTAGTTCGTGGGCGTACATGTGGCGGAGCTTGAACAGTGTTTCCACTTGAGCCAGCAAGTGTGGGAAGACTTCTCCCACGGGCGAGGTGTTCCACTGGCTCAATGGATGCGCAGAAAAGAATCGGGTGTAGTCGGTCGCGAGCAGGGCAGAAAGGTGGGAATTGATATCAGACAAGCCATTGAGTGGCAGGAGATGGGCCACGAAATGACCCAGAGAAACCTTCTTCTTGTGAATGGCCACAACCGACTCTGGCGTGAACCTAATTTCCTTAAGCTCACCAATGCGTTCGACGAACGGTTCGCCGGAGTCAATGATGTCTGCAATCAGTAGGCGAAAGTAGCCTTCAACACAGGCTATGTACCCTATTGCTCCATATTTGAGCCATTCGCTTCGATAGCTAATGGACTTGTCTAGTTGCTTGATCTCCCTAAAGCCCTTTACGAGTGGATGTACTCGACGCGCAAAGAGATCCATGCGCGTCCCGCGCTTATGCAGGCGGGATTGCTTTGAAAGAATTTCCTCGATGACGTCTCGTCTAGCCGCGGCGAAGCCGGTTCGGCTTGAATGAATTGTTAGGGCTCATCCCGAGATCCCTGACAGCGATCCACAGTAGACCATAGACCGGCATACAACGAAATGAGAAGCGGCGAACCCAGCACAGCAGGCCAGTAGGCCGGCGGCAAATGCTGCCCAAGGAAGCATCTGACGCCGACGTGCGATGACGGCGGCTATGACAGCGGCAATGCCCAGACCAGGCAGCGAAAACAAGTGGCCGAGGCCAAGCAGGCCTTCGGGCTGCGGCAAAGACGCTTGCCATGCCCAATAGAAGAGGAAGGATGCGGCAAGTGCCGCAGCAGCACCGGTTGTGAACAATGGCGGTGCTTTAGCGATCTGCGCCAAGCCGACAAGACCAAACCAGGCAATCAGGTAGTACCTGATGCCCGCATAGATCGGGTCGCCAAAGATGGACGTTGCAGCCAGCAAGGCGAACCCGATGCCAAGCGCAATGACACTATCTATCCGCCGCGACATTGTGCGCATGAGCCCTAACGCCTGAATTAAGCCGAGTCGCGAAGCGGCTTCGGCTTGAATGAATTGTTAGCCTTCATTTGTGGTGGTAGCTGGAGCGAGATGCGCATAGAGTTCTTCGGCAGTTTTGAGCGCGGCCTCTTTGGTTTTGCGGCTGACTTGGCTTTCCGCGACCGATACGTGTAACAGCGCTATCAGCATATATGTGGCAAACCACACAGCAACGCGAGGCTGGTTGGTAGCGAATTTGTGCCAGTGGATGAGAGAGTTCTTATCGCTGGGGGAGAACCAGCACATTGCTCTTTGCCAACTGGCAAGCTGTTGTTTGTCTAGCACACTCAAGTAGACGTCGAAGGCGAAATCGACGTGATCTACTCTGTGAGCGAGATTATTCCGAAGGGATGCCAGGCGCCGAATAAAGCGCCGCTGCGGCGAGTCAAGGAGGCCGAGATCCTTGGCTAGGGATAGCTTGCCAATCTCCTCGTCCGCAAGTGGCAGTCGCTCAATCAGCCTACGGACACGAGGCTCGCCAAGATGGGAGACAAGTGCTTCAGTTATAGAAGTTTCGATCAATGCTTGAACTTTGATCAGAAATGACCAGTCGCTGTCATTCTCTAACTTTTTGAGAAACGCGCCGCAGTCTTTGACCCCCGACGATAGACTCGTCTTGAGCTCGTCGAATATCTCCTGCACGTAGCGGTGATGTATGGGCATGAAGGCTAACACCTGAGTTAAGCCGCGCCGCGAAGCGGCGTCGGCTTGGACGAATTGTTAGCATCCACCTACGGCTTCTCTGGCGGCCACTTGGCAATCAACTTCGCTAACGCAGAGGTGCCGGCGGGATCACTTAAGTGCTTAAGGGTGTTCTCGGCGGACTGGATGTCTTTCAGAAGCTTGTCGCTTGAACTCTCGTACAGCATTTTGTGCAAGCGCTCAGTTGTGCTTGGGCTTGAGAAGAGATAGTCGAGCGACTTCTCACGCTTCATCTTCTCCACTTGCTCGCGAAGTTTACGGATGGTTTGCTGCGAGTCCTTGTCCTGCTGCTTGAGACGAGCAAGCTCCTCTAGGGACTCTTCCATGGATCTTAGACTTTCGTCGCGTTCCGCAGACGCTTGGGATATCTGCAGTTGGTAGCCCTGGATTGCAGCCGCCAATCCACGTACAAACGTGCCCATCTCATCCGCGCTTCCGGCTAGACGGTTGAATATCGTGAGAAAGTATCCGACAAGTTCGTTGTCCGAGAAGTTAGGGTAGCGAACCGTGTGGTCGATTTCGCTCCATCCCTCTTCGAAGATTGTTCGAATCTGAACCTCCGCGACAACACGGCGATTCAACGGCTGCGATCCAAAAACATAGTGAACGGATCGGTAGCCGGCTGGGTGGATTTTCACCTCTAGGTCGTGGTTTCGGTATTTCTCTGTTAGCTCGTCGGGATCTCCGTTTCGGATATACGCCACAGGTGGCTCCAGGGGCGTCCAATCAGCCGTTAGAGATTTGTGGATATCGAAGCAATCGTCTTTGAAGAGATGGAGCGCCCGTATCCCGATAAGGTCAGTGACCACAGTGTAGTAGTTGCTTCTGTCTACTGAAGCATATTTCTCTTCTTCCGCAGCTCTCTTTCGAACAATCTTTTCTAGCAAGTGTCCCGTGTCCTTAATGCGCCACCTTACGGAATGGACGCCGGGAATCTTCTGGATGAGGTTGGCATAGAGCGTGGCACTTTCGATAAGTGGCTGTCGCTGGTGTTCGTGGTCTGCTGCGATGGCCTGCAGTTCCTCCCAAGAAATGCGTGCGCGCTCCCAAGTGGCCTGCTCAATGCGGTTGGCGGTTAGAAAATCTTCAAGCTGCATAATCAGTCCTGTGGGTGCTAACTATAAGTAGACCCCAAATCCGGGGTGTTGCGCCGTATGGTTCAACCGGTGCGGCCTTGCGTCAAGCCGAAATCCCACGTTAGGACAAGGCTTTTCCCGACTGTCGGACGGGCGGGTGCACGGCAGGATTCCGTGCAGCGGCTACGGAATCGAGGGCGTATGAGTTACACCCCTGGAAATGCGGGCGTAACGGAAGGCGACGGGGCAGGGCGGGCGCCGCGGCTTCTGGACGAGGTTCGGCGGCATTTGCGGTTGAAACACTGCAGCTTGCGTACCGAGCAGGCTTATGTGGGCTGGATTCGCCGGTTCGTGCTCGTCAACGACAAGCGCCATCCGCGCGCGATTGGGGGCGGCCGAGGTGGAGCGCTTCCTGTCGGCGCTCGCGGTGGAGGGCCGGGTCGCGGCCGGGACGCAGAACCAGGCCCTGGCGGCGCTGTTGTTCCTGTACAAGGTCGTGCTGGGCGTCGAGTTGCCGTGGCTGGACAGCGTGCAGCGCGCCAAGCGCCCGCGGCGGCTGCCGACGGTGCCGGCCCGCGAGGAGGCGCGACGGCTACTGGCCGCAATGGAGGGGCGGCCGTGGCTGATCGCCAGCCTGCTGTACGGCACCGGGTTGCGTCCGATGGAGTGCCTTCGGCTGCGGATGAAGGACGTGGATTTCGCGCGCGTGGAGATCGCCGTGCGCGGCGGCAAGGGAGGCAAGGACCGGCGCACGGTGCTCCCGCGCTCGCTGGTCGAACCCCTGCAGCGCGAAATCGAGCGGGCGCGACTGCTGCACGAAGGCGATCTGGCCGCCGGTTCGGCGCGGTGTGGTTGCCGCACGCGCTGGCGCGCAAGTATCCGAACGCCGCGCGCGAATTCGGCTGGCAGTACGTGTTCCCGTCGTTGCGGCGCTCGCGCGATCCGCGCGACGGCCTGGAGCGGCGGCATCATTTCGACGATGGGTGCGGTCGCGGGCGCTGAAAACCGCGTGTCGTCGCGCCGGCATCGTCAAGCCGGTGTCGGCGCACACGTGGCGGCACTCGTTCGCCGCGCATCTGCGGGAGGCGGGTTACGGCATCCGCACCGTACAGGAATTGTCGGGGCACAAGGACGTGAGTACGACGCAGATCTGCACGCATGTGCTCGATCGCGGCGCCGGCGGAGTGAGGAGCCCGCTGGACCGGTGAGAGGCATGCCGCCCACGGCGCCGGCTCCAGCTTGAATGAATGGAAACGGCGACAGCGGGCGCTCAATCGAGGAACTGCAGCCTCGCCAGCTCCGCATACAGCCCGCCCTGCGCCAGCAGCGCCTCGTGGGTGCCCTCGGCGACGACGCGGCCGCGGTCCATCACCACGATGCGGTCGGCCTTGAGCACGGTGGCCAGGCGGTGAGCGATGACCAGGGTGGTGCGGCCTCGCATCAGCGCCTCCAGCGCCTGCTGCACGGCGCGTTCGCTGTGCGCGTCGAGCGCGCTGGTGGCCTCGTCCAGCAGCAGGATCGGTGCGTCCTTGAGGAGGGCGCGGGCGATCGCGATGCGCTGCTGCTGGCCGCCGGACAGGCGCGCGCCGCGCTCGCCCAGTTCGGTGTCCAGGCCTTGCGGCAGGGCGCCGATAAAGTCGGCGGCATGGGCCGCGCGCACCGCGGCCTCGAGCGCCGTATCGTCGGCGTCGAGGCGGCCGTAGCGGATGTTGTCGCGGGCGCTGGCGGCGAAGAGGGTCGGCTGCTGCGGCACCAGGGCGACCGCTTCGCGCAGTTCGGCCAGGTCGAGCGCGCGGATGTCGTGGCCGTCGATGGCGATGCGGCCGGCCTGCGGGTCGTGGAAGCGCAGCAGCAGCGAGAACACCGTGCTCTTGCCGGCGCCCGACGGGCCGACCAGGGCCACGGTCTCGCCGGGGCGCACGCGCAGGTCGAAGCGCTCGAGCGCGGGCGCGTCCGGGCGCTGCGGGTAGTGGAAGGTGACATCCTCGAACGCGATCTCGCCCCGCAACGGGCGCGGCAGCGGCGTGGGCCGGGCCGGCGGGACCACCGCCGGGCGCTCCTCGAGCAGCTCGCCGATCCGGCCCATGCCGCCGGCGGCGCGCTGCAGCTCGTTCCACACCTCGGCCAGCGCGCCCACCGAACCGCCGCCGATCAGCGCGTACAGCACGAACTGGCCCAGCGTGCCGGCGCTCATGCGTCCGGCGACCACGTCGTGCGCGCCGGACCACAGCACCAGGGTGATCGCGCCGAAGACCAGCACGATGGCGACCGCGGTCACCCAGGCCTGGGCCTGGATGCGGCGGCGCGCGGCATCCACGGCGATCCGCACCGCCTCGCCGAAGCGGCCGCGCTCGTACGGCTCGCGCGCGTGCGCCTGCACCGTGCGCACCGCGCCGATGGTCTCGTTGGCCAGGGCGTTGGCGTCGGCGATGCGGTCCTGGCTGTCGCGCGCGATCCTGCGCAGGCGGCGGCCGCCGACCACGATCGGCAGCACCGCCAGCGGAATGCCGACCAGCGCGAACGCGGCCAGGCGCGGGCTGGTCACGAACAGCATCGCCAGGCTGCCGACCACGGTCACCGCGCTGCGCAGCGCCACCGACATGCTGGAGCCGACCACGCTGCGCAGCAGCTCGGCGTCGGCGGTCAGGCGCGAGACCAGCTCGCCGCTGCGGTTGCGGTCGTGGAAGCCGGCGTCCAGGCCGATCAGATGCGCGTACAGGCGCTGGCGCAGGTCGGCGACCACGCGCTCGCCCAGCAGCGAGACGAAGTAGAAGCGGGCGGCGGTCGCCAGCGCCAGCGCCACCGCCACCGCGAACAGCAGCAGGAAGGCGCGGTCGATCGCCGTGCCGCCGCCGCCGGCGAAGCCCTGGTCGATCATGGTGCGGAACGCCACCGGCAGGCTCAGCGTGGCCGCGCTCGACGCGCCGAGCGCCACCAGCCAGGCGACGAACAGGCCGAGGTGCCGACGCACGAACGGCCAGAGGGCGCGGAGGCTGCCGAGGGGGGCGCGGGGAGAGGGATCGCTCATGGGATGGTCTGGTCTCGTTCGCTCGGGACCGGGGGAGCACCGGAGGGCGGCACTGTACCGGCTCGGCTTCGGGGCGTCTTCAAGGGCGGGCCCGGATGACCGCCTCGCCTCGCCGAAGCGCGCTCCCGCGGCTCAGCCCGTGGAGCGCGCTAGAAACCGGATCATGCCGCCTCGGCGATGCCGTCGGCGTCCGCGGAAAACGCATCGCCGGCGAGCGTCAGGCTTCGCTGAAGCGCACCCGGTCGCGGGTGGCATCGCGCAGGCGGCGCTTCAGCGACGGCAGTTCGGACTCGGGCAGGCGCAGGCGCAGGCCGACGCCGTCGGCACGGTAGCGCTCGTCGAGCTTCTCCGCGCCGTGCGCGGCCAGGGCGGCGTGCACCGCGCCGGTGTCCTCGAACGGGAAGTCCAGCCCCACCTCGGCGACGCGAACCAGCTCGCGGCGCGGCGCGGTGCGCAGGCATTCGGCGGCGCTGCCGCCGTAGGCGCGGACCAGGCCGCCGGCGCCGAGCTTGACGCCGCCGAACCAGCGCGTGACCACCACGACCACCTGGTCGAGTCCCTGGCCGTCGATCGCCGCGAGGATCGGCCGGCCCGCGGTGCCGGCGGGTTCGCCGTCGTCGTTGAAGCGGTATTCCTGGCCGATGCGGTAGGCCCAGCAGTTGTGGGTCGCGGCCGGGTCGGCGACCTGGGCGACGAAGGCCAGCGCCGCAGCCGCGTCGGCGGCCGGCGCGGCCTGGGCGAGGAAACGGCTGTGCTTGACCTCGAGCAGATGCGAGGCCGGGCCGGCGAGGGTGGCGCTCATCGATCCGCGGCGGCGTCGAGCGCGCGCACGTCCTCGGGCACGTGCAGGCGCGGGTGCGCGCGGCGGAACCCGGCCAGGCTGGCGCGGGCGCCGTCGAGGTCGCCGGCGTCGCGGCGTTCGCGGATGCGTTGCAGCCAGTCCGCGGGCGGCAGATGCGCATCTTCCCGCGCGGCGTCACCCGGCCGCACCCGCGAGCCGGCGACCCGGGCCGCTTCGGCCGCGGACGCCGCGCGCGCGGCCTGCGCGGGTGCGGCATCCGCCGAGTTCGGGGCCGGCGCCCGGGCGGAATCGCCGGGCGCGGTCGCCGGCGCCTCGGCCGGGGGCGCCCTGCGCATGCGCGCTTCGGGCGCGGCGTATTCGGGGGCGGGCGTCGCCGGCGCGGGAACCGCCGCGGCCGGCGCCGACAGGGCCGGCGGTGGCACGTCGACGGGCGAGGGGGCTTCGACGACCGGCGGCGGTGCCTCCGGCTTCCGTTTCGGCGTGGCCGGCGCGGGCGCGTTCGGTACGGGCGCGGGCGCCGGGGCGCGCAACGGCCGCTGCGATTCGAGGGCGGGGGCCGGCGCGGCGACGGGCCGGCCTTCGCCGGGGGCGACGGCGCGTTCGGGCGCCGGCGCCGATATCGTCGCCACCGGCGGCGCTTCGCCGGCTTCCGGCCGCGATTCCGGTTGCGGCCGCATCTGCCAGGCGACGCCGGCCGCGACCACCACCGTCGCCGCCGCACCGACGAACGCCGGCCAGCGGCGCCGGCGCGGCGCGGAGGCGGCATGCGCGGCGGCCAGGATCTTCGCGTCCACCGCGGGCGGGGGTCCGCCTTCGTGCGGGCCGACCCGCGCCAGGCGTTCGGCCAGCGCGCGCTCCTCGGCGGACAGCGGGTCGTGCGGGTGTGGGCTCATTCGCTCAATCTCGCGCGCAGCTTGTCCATCGCGTAGCGCAGCCGCGACTTGACGGTTTCCCGGCCGACGCCGGTGATCGCGCCGATCTCCTCCAGGCTCAGTTCCTGCTCCAGGCGCAGCAGCACCACCTCGCGCTGCTCCTCAGGCAGGGTCTCCAGCGCCAGCTGCAGGCGGCGGCGCTGCTCGAACTCGGACAGCTCGCGCTCGGGCGTGCTCGGGTCGGGCACGCGGGCGGCGCGCTCGTCGCCGTCCTCGGGCGCGGGCGGGCGGTGCTTGAGCCCGCGCCAGTGGTCGTGCAGGCGATTGTGGGCGATGCGGAACAGCCAGGTCCTGAATGCCGCCTCCGGCTTCCAGCCGGCGCGCGCGGCGATCACCCGCTGCCACACGTCCTGGAAGAACTCGTCCGCCAGCGCCGCGTCGCGGGCCTGGCGCAGCAGGAAGCGGTAGAGCGGGCCGCGGTGGCGGGCGTAGAGCTGTTCGAACGCGACCGCGTCGCCGGCCGTCCAGGCCAGCATCAGCATCTCGTCGCTCGCGTCCGCGGCCGAATTCATCCGCGGCAGGGTACGGGGCGGAGGCGCGGACGGGAAGCGGGCGCGCGAGGCGGGGGCGCGGGCGGGCATGTCGGGATCAACGGACGTAGGCCGCCGGCGGGGTCGGGCGCGCGATCCATGCGGGCGGGCCGCTTCCGCGGCAACGGGCATCCGTTATCCTGCCGGCGTCCTCCCAGGAACCCGTCCGTGCCTCACCGCATCCGCCCGAGCGTGGCGATCGTCGGCGCCGCCAAAGAGAACGCGCTCGCCGCGGCGCTCCAGGCCGCACTGCCGGCCGGGGCGGAAGTCGCCGCGCTGTGGCGCACCGCGCAGCAGGCCGCCGCCGGCGCCGGTTCCCGCGGCGCGGTCTCGGCCGGGGCGCCGCCGGTGCTGGCGCGCCGCGCCGAACAACTGCTGCTCGGGCAGGCGCAGCCGCGCGACTACTCGCACCGGATCGAAGCGGTGTGGAACGGGCGCGACGGCGACCGCGCCGCGGTCGTGGCCAGCCTGGCCGCGCCGGTCGCGCCGGAGACCCGCCAGGCCTGGTCGAGCCTGGCCCGGCACGCGGTCGCCGCGCACCTGGACGCGCTGCGCGCGCAGGCGCGGATCGAGCAGCTGGCCAAGTCCGAACGGCTGCAGCTGGCGCTGTACGAGATCGCCGACCTGGCCGGCTCCGACCTCGACCTGGGCGACATGCTGCGCCGCCTGCACCGGGTGGTCGCCGGGCTGATGTACGCCGAGAACCTGTACATCGTGCTCTACGACGACATGCGCGACACGCTGCGCTTCCTGTACTTCGCCGACCGCGTCGACCCGTTCGCGCCGGACCCGGCGCAGGAGCTGCCGGCCGGCGGCATGCCCAACAGCATCACCCTCGCCCTGCTGCGCCACGGCGCGCCGCTGATGGGGCCGTCGGCGGAGATCCGCGCGCGGCTGGGCGTGGTGCCCGACGCGGCGCACGGCCCGGACAGCGAGGACTGGCTCGGCGTGCCGATGCGCCGCGACGACCGCGTCTGCGGCGCGATCGTGGTGCAGAGCTACGACCGCCCGGGCGTCTACGGCGACGAGGAGCGCGCGCTGCTGTCGTTCGTCGCCCAGCACATCCTCACCGCGCTGGACCGCTACCACGCCCGCGAGGAGCTGGAGCGGCGCGTCGAGGAGCGCACCCAGGCGCTGCAGCTGAGCAACCGCGACCTGCAGGCCGAGATCATCGAGCGCCAGCGCGCCGAACGCCTGCAGCGCGCGCTGTTCCGCATCGCCGAGCTGTCGATCAGCGCCGAGACCCTGGAGCGCTTCTACACCCAGGTCCACGACGTGGTCAGCGACCTGCTGTACGCGCGCAATTTCTACATCGCGCTGCTGTCCGAGGACGGGCAGCGGCTGGAGTTCCCGTACTCGATCGACGAGCGCGATCCGCACCGCGAGAGCCGTACCCTCGGCGCGGGACTGACCGAGTACGTGATCGCGCGCGGCCAGCCGCTGCTGGCGGACCGCAGGCAGATCGCCGCGCTCGAGGCCGACGGCAAGGTGCGCAGCCGCGGCGCGCAGGCGCACTACTGGCTCGGCGTGCCGCTGCTGCGCGGCGACGCCGTGGTCGGGGTGATCACCGTGCAGAGCTATTCCCCGGCGATCAGCTTCACCGCGCGCGACCAGGAGCTGCTGACCTTCGTCGCCCATCACATCAGCATCGGCCTGGCGCGCAAGCAGGCGCAGGACCGCCTGGTGGCCGCGCACGCCGAACTGGAGCAGCGCGTGGCCGTGCGCACCCGCGAGCTGGCGCAGGCCAACGCCGAACTGCTGGCGCAGATCGGCGAGCGCCTGCGCGCCGAGCAGCGCCTGACCCACCAGGCCCTGCACGACGCGTTGACCGGCCTGCCCAACCGCAGCCAGCTGCTGGAGCGCCTGGCCGGCGCGATCAAGCGCGCCGAGAGCGGCGACAGCGGCAGCTTCGCCGTGCTCTTCCTCGACCTGGACCGCTTCAAGCTGATCAACGACAGCGTCGGCCACTCCGCCGGCGACGAACTGCTGGTCGAAGCCGGCCGCCGCATCGTCGACGCGGTGCGCGAGCGCGACACCGTGGCCCGGTTCGGCGGCGACGAATTCGCGATCCTGGTCGAGGACATCGCCGGTGCGCACGAGGCCGAGGCGCTGGCGCAGCGCATCCTGGCCGTGCTCGGCGAGCCGTGCTGGGTCGCCGGGCGCGAGGTGTTCCCGTCCGGCAGCATCGGCATCGCCCTGTGGCACCCGCGCTACCGCAGCGGCGTGGAGCTGCTGCGCGATGCGGACGCGGCGATGTACCGCGCCAAGGCCAGCGGCCGCGACCGCTGGGCGGTGTTCGACGAGGCCATGCGCGAGGAGGCGGTGCGCATCCTCGACCTGGAGGCGGACCTGCGCCGGGCGATCAACGGCGACGGCTTCGTCGCGTTCTACCAGCCGATCGTGCGCCTGGACGACCGCAAGGTGATCGGCCACGAGGCGCTGCTGCGCTGGCGCCACGAGCGCCGGGGCCTGCTGCTGCCGGGCGAGTTCATCGGCCTGGGCGAGGACAGCGGGCTGATCGAGGAGGTCGACTGGATCCTCTACGCGCGGGTGATGGAGGAAGTCGCCCGCGGCGGCGAGGGCTACGTGTCGGTGAACGTGTCGCCGCGGCACTTCCGCTCCGGCGACTTCGCCGAGCGCCTGCTGCGCCTGATCGACCGCGCCGGCGCCGATCCGCACCGCGTGCGCATCGAGATCACCGAGGTCGCGCTGCTCGACGACGTGCCGCGCGCGCTGCGCATGCTGCGCACCCTGCGCAACCACGGCGTGCTGGCGCAGCTGGACGATTTCGGCACCGGCTTCTCGGCGCTGTCCTACCTGCACCGGTTCCCGATCGAATGCCTGAAGATCGACCAGAGCTTCGTCGCCGGCCTGGCCGGCGAGGCGCAGCCGGAAAGCGTGGCGGTGGTGCGTGCGATCCAGGCGCTGGCCGGCACGCTCGGCATCCATACCATCGGCGAGGGCGTCGAGAGCGAGGCCCAGCGCGCGGTGCTGCGCGAGCTGGGCTGCGTGTACGGCCAGGGCTACCTGTTCGGGCGGCCGGCGGAACGCGCGCCGGAACGGATCGAACGCATCGCGGTGGGCTAGGCGCGTACGGCCGCGGAGCGGGCCGCGGCAGAGCGCAAGGTCGCCGGTTCGCGGGGCGACGGTGGCGGCACCGGCGCACGCACCCGAGGAGCGAACGCATGGGCAAGGCCGAATTCGAACGATCGTTGCAGTCGGGCGGGCACGCGGCGCTCGCGGAACTGGCCGGCGACTGGGCAGGCACCACCCGGGTCTGGTTCGAGCCGGACGCGCCGCCGGCGATGGAAGTCGCGCAGACCGGCCGCATACGCCGGGTGCTCGGCGGACGCTTCCTGCTGCACGAGTACCGCTACGGCGAGGGCGACCGGGCCGGCGAGGGCATGGCGCTGTACGGGCTGCACCTGGACGAGCAGGCGTTCGAAGCCGCCTGGGTCGACAGCATGCACACCGGCACTTCGATCATGTTCTCCACCGGCGCCGACCGCGGCCACGGTTTCGACGTGCTCGGCAGTTACGGCGAAGGGCAGGGCGGCCCGCGGTGGGGCTGGCGGACGCGGATCGCGCAGCCGTCGCCGGACCAACTGGTGCTCACGATGTTCAACATCGCGCCGGACGGCAACGAAGCGAAGGCGGTGGAAACCCGCTACGTCCGCCGCAAAGCGGACGCGTCCGCCGGCGCCTAGCCCGTACGCGGATCGCGCAGCACCAGCAGCCGCGGCTCGGTCATCTCCTCGATCGCATAGCGCACGCCCTCGCGGCCGAGGCCGGAGCGCTTCACCCCGCCGTAGGGCATGTTGTCGACGCGGAAGCTGGGGACGTCGCCGACGATCACACCGCCGACCTCGAGCCGGTCCCAGGCGCGCATCGCGTGCTCGAGGCTGCCGGTGAACACGCCGGCCTGCAGGCCGAAGTCGCTGTCGTTGACGCGGTCGAGCGCGTCGTCGAAGTCCTCGAACGGCTCCAGCAGCGCGACCGGGCCGAACGCCTCCTGCCGGTACAGGTCGCAGTCGCGCGGCACGTTCTCGAGCAGCGCGGCGGGCAGCATGTTGCCCTGGCGCGGGCCGCCGGCGAGCAGCTTCGCGCCGCCCTTGCGCGCGGCGGCGATCCAGCCCTCCAGGCGCTTCGCCGCGGCCTCGTCGACCATCGGCCCGATGAACGTGCCTTCGTCGTGCGGATCGCCCATGCGCAGCCCGCTTACGGCGGCCTTCAGGCGCTTGCGCAGCTTGTCGTAGAGCGCGGCCTGCACGTAGACGCGCTGCACGCTGATGCAGCTCTGCCCGCTCTGGTAGTAGGCGCCGAACACCAGCCGCTCGACCACCTCGTCCAGCGGCCGGCCGGGATCGGCGTCGACGATGCAGGCGGCGTTGCCGCCCAGTTCCAGCGTCACCTTCTTGCGCCCTGCGCGCGCCTTCAGGTCCCAGCCGACCAGGCCGCCGGTGAAGCTGAGCAGGGCGATGCGCTCGTCCTCGACCAGCTGCGCGGCATCGTCGTTGGAGCAGGCCAGCACCGAGAACGCGCCCCGTGGCAGGTCGGTCTCGGCCAGGATCCCGGCGATGATCAGCGCGCCGATCGGGGTCTTTTCCGACGGCTTGAGCACGAACGGGCAGCCGGCCGCGATCGCCGGGGCGACCTTGTGCGCGACCAGGTTCAACGGGAAGTTGAACGGCGTGATGAAGGCGCAGGCGCCCACCGGCACGCGCTTGACCAGGCCGCGGTAGCCGCGCGCGCGGGGCGAGACCTGCAGTTCCACGGTCTCGCCGCCCACGCGCGTGGCCTCGCCCGCGGCGATGCGGAAGGTATCGATCAGCCGCTCGACCTCGCCGCGCGCGTCGCGGATCGGCTTGCCGGCCTCCACGCACAGCGCCAGCGCCAGTTCCTCCGCGCGCTCGCGGAAGCGGCGCACGCAGTGTTCCAGCACGTCCCGGCGCGCGTCGGGCGGGAATTCGGCCATCGCCTCGCGGGCCTTGTGCGCGGCGACGATCGCCTTGCGCACTGCCGCCGCGTCGGCCAGCGCGACGCGGGTGGCGACGGTGCCGCGGTACTTGTCGCGCACCTCCAGGTCGGTGTTGGCCTGGACCGGCCGGTTGGCCAGGTAGTACGGATAGCGCGAAGGCAGCTTCGGCGCGGCGGAGCGGGCGGATTTGGCCATGGCGGACTCCGTGAGGGGGACGCGGTCAGGGTAGAACACGCCGCGTGGGAGAAAGGTCAGGCGGCTCCCCGTGCGTCGGGGGCGGGGCAGTGCGCCAGCGCGAGCCGGCGAGGCGAGGTGCGTCTCCCGGGGGCCGGGGCATGCCGCCGGCGAGCCGCGCATCGCGGGGCCTCGCCCGCGCGACGCGGCTGCGCTGGCCGCGCCGCCCACGGCCGCGCCGTGGGCGTGACGGGCGGCTACGCGCCGCGCGAAGCGGCGCGGGATTCGTCGTCGCCGCTTCCGGGTTGTTCCGCAGAGGCGTGCGGGCCGCGCCTCATGTCGCCGCGTCCTCCTCGCCCGACTCCACGCGCAATGCCAGCCGCCCGTCGGCGAGGCGCGCCCGCAGCCGCTCGCCCGGCGCGACCTCGTGCGCGCTGCGCACCACGTGGCCGTCCTCGCGCTGCAGGATCGAATAGCCGCGCGCGACCGTGGCGAGCGGGCTGACCGCTTCCAGCGAACGCGCCAGCGCGCGCAGGCGCAGGGCATCGTGCGCGAGGCGGCGCGCGACCGCCGCCTGCGGCCGCGCCGAAACCGCGCCGAGGCGCTCGCGCAGGCGCGCGAGGCGGCGCTGCGGATGCGCCGCGCGCAGCACCGCGCCGGCGTGGCGCAGGCGCGCACGCTCGGCTTCGAGCCGGCGCCGCCAGGCCGCGTCCAGCCGGCGCAGCGCCTCGGCCTGGCGCCGGCACAGCAGGTCCAGGCGCGCGCGCGGGCGCAGCGCGTTGAGGCGCAGCGCGGCGCGGTCGGCGCGTTGCATCGCCTGGCGCAGGCGCTGCGCCTGCAGCGTCCGCAGGCGCGCCTGCAGCGCGTGCAGGCGGCGCAGCAGGTCGTCGCGGTGCGGCACCAGCAGTTCCGCGGCGACCGACGGCGTCGGCGCGCGCACGTCGGCGGCGAAGTCGCTGAGGCTGAAGTCGGTCTCGTGGCCGACCGCCGACACCACGGGAACCGGGCAGGCGGCGATCGCGCGCGCCAGGCGTTCGTCGTTGAACGCCCACAGGTCCTCCAGCGAACCGCCGCCGCGGGCCAGCAGCAGGGCGTCGTAGCGGCCGCTGGCGGCGGCGCGTTGCAGCATCGCCACGATCTGCGCAGCGGCGCCGTCGCCCTGCACCGGCACCGGCAGCACCTCGGCCTCGACCAGCGGAAAGCGCCGCGCCAGCACGCTGAGCACGTCGCGCACCGCGGCGCCGGTCGGCGAGGTGAGCACGCCGAGGCGGCGCACGTAGTGCGGCAACGGACGCTTGCGCGCGGCGTCGAACAGGCCTTCGGCGGCGAGCTTGGCCTTCAGGTCCTCGAACGCGCGCCGCAGCGCACCCTCGCCGGCCTCTTCCATGTGGTCGAGCACGAGCTGGTAGTCGCCGCGGGCCTCGTACAGGGTCAGCCGGCCGCGCGCGAGCACGCGCAGGCCCTCGCGCGGCTGGAACCGCAGCCAGGTGCTCTTCGGCCGGAACATCGCGCAGCGGACCTGGGCGCGCTCGTCCTTCAGGGTGAAGTAGAGGTGCCCGGACGAGGGCCGCGAGACGTTGCCCAGCTCGCCCTCGACCCAGACCGACGGGAAGGCCCCCTCCAGCAGGTCGCGCGCGAGCGTGTTCAGCTGGCTCGGGGTGAGGACGTGCTCGGGGCTGGCGGCGGGCATCGTTCGGGAGGCGCGTGGGGGAGCCGCCACTCTAAGAGTTGCGGGCGCGGTGCGCATCCGCGAACCGACCTCGCGCAGCGTGGCGGTTGCGAGAACGTCGGCCCGGGGCCGGCCCGCAGCCCGACTCCGGGCCGAGGGAGCTCTGGAACCGACAGGCAAGCCGGATCGAAGTGCGGACTCGAGCCGACTCAAGTCCGTCCGTCCGCGTGCGGGCGGAACACGCGGCCCGGGTCCCCGGGCGTTAATCCGGCGCGGGGAAACGCCCCATCCCGGCCCGGTACAATGCGCGGATGAATTCCGAAGCCGTTCCGCCCTGCGTTCCGCCCGCGTTCGGCCCCGTGCCGCGCCGCCAGACCCGCGCCGTCCGCATCGGCGGCGTCGCGGTGGGCGGCGGCGCGCCGGTGGTGGTGCAGTCGATGACCAACACCGACACCGCCGACGTCGCCGCCACGGCCAAGCAGATCGCCGAACTGTGGCGCGCCGGCTCGGAGCTGGTGCGGATCACGGTGAACACGCCCGAGGCCGCCGCCGCGGTGCCGCGCATCGTCGACAAGCTGGCGATGATGGGCGTGGAGGTGCCGATCATCGGCGACTTCCACTACAACGGCCACCAACTGCTGACCCGGGAGCCCGCCTGCGCCGAGGCCCTGGCCAAGTACCGCATCAATCCCGGCAACGTCGGCTTCGGCAAGAAGAAGGACGCGCAGTTCGCCACCCTGGTCGAACTGGCGATCCGGTACGGCAAGCCGGTGCGCATCGGCGCCAACTGGGGCTCGCTGGACCAGGCCCTGGCCGCGCAGCTGATGGACGAGAACGCCCGCCTGCGCGAGCCGCGCGAGGCCGGCGAGGTGCTGCGCGAGGCGCTGATCCGCTCGGCGCTGGACTCGGCCGCGCGCGCGGTCGAGCTCGGCCTGCCCGCGGACCGCATCGTGCTGTCGGCCAAGGTGAGCGGCGTGCAGGAGCTGATCGCGGTGTACCGCGAGCTCGCCCGCCGCGGCGACTACGCGCTGCACCTGGGCCTGACCGAGGCCGGCATCGGCAGCAAGGGCATCGTCGCTTCCGCGGCGGCGCTGGCGGTGCTGCTGCAGGAAGGCATCGGCGACACCATCCGCATCTCGCTCACGCCCGAGCCGGGCCAGTCGCGCACCCAGGAAGTGGTCGTCGCCCAGGAACTGCTGCAGACGATGGGCCTGCGCGCGTTCACCCCGATGGTCACCGCCTGCCCGGGCTGCGGCCGCACCACCAGCACCTTCTTCCAGGAGCTCGCCAAGAAGGTGCAGGAGCACGTGCGCGCGAAGATGCCGGAGTGGAAGGTCACCCACCCGGGCGCGGAGAACCTCACCCTGGCGGTGATGGGCTGCGTGGTCAACGGGCCGGGCGAGTCGCGCCACGCCAACATCGGCATCTCGCTGCCGGGCACCGGCGAGGCGCCGGCGGCGCCGGTGTTCGAGGACGGCGAGAAGTCGGTGACGCTGCGCGGCGAGAACATCGCCGATGAGTTCGTCGCCCTGATCGACCGCTACGTCGAGCGCAAGTTCGGCGCGGGGAGCGCGTGACCGGCGCGCGCGGCAGCCTCGTCTCGCAAGCCCTGCGCTACGCCTGGGCGCTGTTGCGCCGCCATCCCTGGAGCCTGGCGCTGGTGTTCGCCGGGCTGCTGCTGCCGCTGTGGCTGTTCGGCGAACTGGCCGAGGAGATCCACGAGCAGGAGGCCATCGCGTTCGACGAGCCGCTGCTGCGCTTCGCCCAGGCCGCCGCGAGCGAGCGCCTGGATCGCTTCTTCGTGCTGGCGTCGAAGCTGGGCTACGACTGGGGCGTGGTGCCGTTCGACGTCGCGCTGGTGCTGGTGCTGGCGGCGCTGCGCCGGTTCCGCGCCGCTACCTTCGCCGCCGTCGCCCTGGGCGGCTCGGCGCTGCTGAACATGGCGACCAAGGCGGTGTTCGCCCGCGACCGGCCGGCGCTGTGGGAGTCGATCGCGCCGGAGACCACCTACAGCTTCCCCAGCGGCCACGCGATGGGCTCGATGACGCTCGCCGCGGTGCTGGTGCTGCTGGCCTGGCGCAGCCGCTGGCGTTGGCCGCTGGCGGCGCTGATGGGCGCGTTCGTGCTGCTGGTCGGCGCGTCGCGCGTCTACCTCGGGGTGCATTACCCGTCCGACATCCTGGCCGGCTGGGCGGCGGCCACGGCCTGGGCCGCCGCGAGCTTCCTGCTGGTCTACCGCGCCCGGTTGCCCTGGCGCCGGCCGTTCCTGCCGCGAGGGCGGGCCGCGGCCGGGGAGGAGTGAGCCCGTCGCGGCGCGCGGCCCGCCGCGCTCATTCGCTCGGCTTGGCCGCGGCCGTCGGCGCCGCGGTCGCGGCGCGCCGCGCCAGCACCGCCTCGCGATGGGCGATGTAGGCGTTGCTGCCGAGGATGATCGCCGCGCCGACCCAGGTCCACACGTCCACCGTCTCGCCGAACCACAGCCAGCCCACCGTGGCCAGGATCGGCAACTGCACGAAGCTGATCGGCGTCAGCGCCGACACGTCGCCGAGCTTGAGCGCGTGCGTCCACAGCACCTGCCCGGCGGTGCCGAACGCCCCCGCCAGCAGCAGCCACGCCCAGTCTGCGCCGTGCGGCCACTCCCAGACGAACAGCGCCGGCACCAGCGAGATCGGCACCCAGAACAGGTAGGTGTAGAGCACGATGGTGTTGGCCGGGTCCACCTTGGCCAGCTGCTTGATCTGGATCGCGACCACGCCGCTCAGTACCGCCGCGAGCAGCGCGATCAGGCTGCCGGTCGAGAAGTCGGCCGAGCCCGGCCGGACGATGATCAGCACCCCGGCGAAGCCCAGCGCGACCGCCGCCCAGCGCCGCGCGCGCACGTGCTCCCGCAGGAAGATCACCGCGGCGATGGTGACGAAGATCGGCGTGGAATAGGACAGCGAGATCGCCAGCGCCAGCGGCAGGTGGCCGATTGCCCAGAAGCCGGCCAGCATCGAGCACACGCCGATCGCGCAGCGCACGAAGTAGCGCGGCAGCTGGCGCGTGCGCAGCGAGGCCGGGTCGGCCCCGCGCAGCAGCGGCAGCACCGCGGCCAGCCCGAACAGGTTGCGGAAGAACGCGATCTCGAAGGTGTGCAGGTTCTGCGACGCGAGGCGGATCGCGATCGCCATCACGCCGAACGCCAGAGTGCTGGCGAGCATCAGCAGGGCGGCGCGGGTGTGGTTGCTCATCGAAGGTCGCGGAGCTCGGCGGCCAAGGGGGGACGTGCGCGTGCCGCCTTCGCGTGCCCGCGCCGGCGGGCGCGGGGCCGCCGCCCTTCGCCTGCGAGCGAAGGCGCGGCGAGCGGCGAAGCGGCAGCCGCCGGACGCAACGGGCGGCGGGCGCGGCCGCTCACCAGCGCGCCCCGACGATCCGCGGCTCCGGCTCGATCGCCACGCCGAAGCGCGCTTGCACCGAGTCGGCGATGCGCCGCGCCAGGTCGAGCAGCTGCATCCCGGTCGCGCCGCCATGGTTGACCAGCACCAGCGCGTGCGAGGCGGCCACGCCGGCGGCGCCGTCGCGGTGGCCTTTCCAGCCGCAGGCGTCGATCAGCCAGGCGGCGGAAAGTTTGCGGGTGCCGGCGTCGACGCCGCGAAAAACCGGCAGCGCCGGATGCCCGGCCTGCAGCGCCTCGGCCAGCGCGCGCGGCACGATCGGGTTCTTGAAGAAGCTGCCGGCGTTGCCGAGCACCGCCGGGTCGGGCAGCTTGCGGCGGCGGATCGCGATCACCGCCTCGGCCACGTCGCGCGCCGTGGGCGCGGCCACGCCGCGCGCGGCCAGCTCCTCGCCGATGCCGGCGTACTCCAGCCGCGGCGGCAGGCCGCGGGCGAGGGCGAACTCGACCGCGACCACGACGTAGCGCCCGGGCTCGCGCTTGAACACGCTGTCGCGGTAGGCGAACGCGCACTCGTCGGCGCGCAGGCGGCGCACCGCGCCGGTCGCCGGCTCGAAGGCTTCGACCGCGTGGATGCGCTCGCGCACCTCCACGCCGTAGGCGCCGATGTTCTGGATCGGCGCGGCGCCGACGGTGCCCGGGATCAGCGCCAGGTTCTCCAGCCCGGCCAGGCCGAGACCGAGGCAGCGCATCACGAAGCCGTGCCATTCCACGCCGGCGTCGGCGCGCACGATCGCGCGCTCGCCGTCGTCCTCGAGCACGCGCACCTCGCGCCCG
The DNA here is from genome assembly GCF_003814555.1 of Vulcaniibacterium tengchongense. GTDB lineage: Bacteria > Pseudomonadota > Gammaproteobacteria > Xanthomonadales > Xanthomonadaceae > Vulcaniibacterium > Vulcaniibacterium tengchongense. The sequence goes on along the minus strand of NZ_RKQN01000003.1, from coordinate 270,292 downwards.
GTCAGCGCCAGCAGCGGCACGTCCGGATCGGCGGCGAACAGCAGGTTGCTGCCGCCGCCGAGCACCAGCGGGGCGGCGCCGGCGAACGCGCGCGCGTACAGCGCCGGGAGCGCGGCCGGGTCGGCGACCTCGGCCAGCAGCCGCGCGCGCGCGGCCACGCCGAAGGTGTTGCGCTTCTGCAGCGGGACGTCGCGCAGCAGGCGGACCGCGGGGCTCATCGCGCCCCTCTCATGCGACCGGCGGCACGGGACCGCGGCTGGGCGCTTCCTTGCGGCGGCGGATCGCCTCGACGCACTCGCGCACCAGCGCGGGGCCGCGGTAGACCAGGCCGGTATAGCACTGCACCAGGTCCGCGCCCGCGGCCATCTTCGCCACCGCATCGGCGCCGGACAGGATGCCGCCGACGCCGACCATGGGGATCGATTCGGGCAGGCGCGTGCGCATGCGCCGCAGCACCTGCGTGGCCTGGGCCATCAGCGGCCGGCCGGACAGGCCGCCGGGCTCGTCGGCGTGCGGCGCGGTTTCGACGCCGGCGCGCGAGACCGTGGTGTTGGTCGCGATCACCCCGTCCACCTGCAGCTCGCCGAGCACGCGCGCGGCGGCGTCGATGTCGCTCTCGCTCAGGTCCGGGGCGATCTTGACCAGCATCGGCACGCGCTTGCCGTGGCGCGCGCCGAGCTTCTCCTGCGCCTCGCGCAGCGCGCCGATCAGCCGCCGCAGCGCCTGCTCCTCCTGCAGCTCGCGCAGGCCGGCGGTATTGGGCGAGGAGATGTTGACGGTGACGTAGTCGGCCAGCGCATACACGCGCTCCAGGCACAGCAGGTAGTCGTGCGCGGCCGCCTCGTTCGGCGTGTCGCGGTTCTTGCCGATGTTGATGCCGAGCACGCCGCGTCGCCGCCGCACCCGTTCGACGTTGCGCACCAGCGCGTCGACCCCGAGATTGTTGAAGCCGAGGCGGTTGATCACCGCCTGCTGCTCGGGCAGGCGGAACATCCGCGGCTTCGGGTTGCCTTGCTGCGGCCGCGGCGTGACCGTGCCGATCTCGACGAAGCCGAAGCCCAGCGCGAACAGCGCCTCGACGTGAGCGCCGTTCTTGTCCAGCCCGGCGGCCAGCCCGACCGGATTGGGAAAGCCCAGGCCGAACGCGCGGGTCGGCAGCGGCTTGGCGCGCGGCGCCAGCAGCGGGCCCAGGCCGCCGCGGTAGGCGGCCTCGAGCGCGCCCAGGCCGAGGCCGTGCGCGCGCTCGGCGTCGAACCCGAACAGGAAGGGGCGGGCCAGCGAGTACATCAGTCCTCCGGAGCGGCGCGGCCGGTGCGCAGCGCGTGCGCCCCGCCGGGACGGCCGCGCGCCTGCGCCGGCGCGGCGGCCTCGTGGTCGTGGTCGACGGCGATCGGCTCGGCCTGCGATGCGCCCTGCGCATCGTCGACGATGCCGTCCAGGCTCATGACCGCCTCGCGGCCGCGCGTGCGGACGTCGGCCAGCACCGCCTCCGGCGCTGCGAGGTTGCCGTGGGTGTCGGAGGCGACGGCCGGGCGCATCCGCGGCTCAGAGCTCGAACTTGATGCCCTGCGCCAGCGGCAGCGCGTCGGAGTAGTTGATCGTGTTGGTCTGGCGGCGCATGTAGGCCTTCCACGCGTCCGAGCCCGACTCGCGGCCGCCGCCGGTTTCCTTCTCGCCGCCGAAGGCGCCGCCGATCTCGGCGCCGGAGGTGCCGATGTTGACGTTGGCGATGCCGCAGTCGCTGCCGGCCGCGGACAGGAACGCCTCGGCCGCCTTCAGGTTCTGGGTGAAGATCGCCGACGACAGGCCCTGCGGCACGTCGTTCTGCATGTCGATGGCGTCCTGCAGCTCGCGGAACTTCATCACGTACAGGATCGGCGCGAAGGTCTCGGTCTGCACCACCTCGGCGTCGTTCGACAGGCCGGTGACGATGGTCGGCAGGACGAAATTGCCCGGCCGGTCGGCCAGCGCCGCGCCGCCGGTCTCGACCTTGCCGCCGGCGGCCTTGGCCTTCTCGATGGCGTCGAGATAGGCCTGCACCGCGTCGCGGCTGTTGAGCGGCCCCATCAGGTTCTTCGGATCGGTCGGGTCACCGATCTTCTGCTCGACCTGCTTGTACGCGGCGACCAGCTTGGCCAGCACCTCGTCGTGGATCGACTCGTGCACGAACAGCCGGCGCGTGGTGGTGCAGCGCTGGCCGGCGGTGCCGACCGCGCCGAAGACGATGGCCGGGATCGCCAGCTTCAGGTCCGCGGTGGCATCGACGATGATCGCGTTGTTGCCGCCGAGCTCGAGCAGCGAGCGGCCCATGCGCCGGGCCACGCGCTCGCCGACGGCGCGGCCGACCCTGGTCGAACCGGTGAAGCTGATCAGCGGGATGCGCCGGTCGTCGACGAAGCGCTGCGCCAGCTCGGTGCCGGCGTCGTTGAACAGGAAGAAGATGTCGGGGAAGCCCCCGGCTTTCAGCGCCTCGTTGCAGATCTTCATCGAGGCGATCGCCGACAGCGGCGTCTTCGGCGAGGGCTTCCAGATCGAGATGTCGCCGCAGACCGCGGCGATGAAGCTGTTCCAGCTCCACACCGCGACCGGGAAGTTGAACGCGGAGATGATCCCGACCAGGCCGAGCGGGTGCCACTGCTCGTACATGCGGTGGCCGGGGCGCTCGGAATGCATGGTCAGGCCGTAGAGCTGGCGCGACAGGCCGACGGCGAACTCGCCGATGTCGATCATCTCCTGCACTTCGCCGTCGCCCTCGGGCTTGGACTTGCCCATCTCCAGCGCGACCAGCGAGCCGAGCGCGTCCTTGTGCCTGCGCAGCGCCTCGGCGCACAGCCGGATCGCCTCGCCGCGCTTCGGCGCCGGCGTGGTGCGCCAGACCTTGAACGCGGCCCGGGCGCGTTCGACGATGGTCTCGTAGTCGCCCTGCGAGGACGCGTAGACCCGGCCCAGCACCTCGCCGGTGGTCGGGTTGATCGGCTCCAGCACGCCCGCGTCGCGGGTCGGCGACCATTCGCCGTTGCCGAGGTAGGTGCCGGATTCGCTGTCGGTCAATCCGAGGGCGGCGAGAACAGCATGGGTCATGGGGGCTCCTGGTGGCGAAGGGCGAGGAATGGGGAGAGGGCCCGGGCGGGAGAAATCCCCGGTTCCGGCTCCCTCCACTTGCTCGCCTGAATGGCGGCCCCGACACGATTCGAACGTGCGACCTGCCCCTTAGGAGGGGGCCGCTCTATCCAGCTGAGCTACGGGGCCTCAATCCCGGGATTTTCGCATGAGCCGCGCGCTTTTCGGAAATGCAGCCGGAATCACGGCCCGCGCCCCGCGCGGTGCCGTACATATCGCCGTCACGGGGCACGACGATCATTCGCCCGGCGGGCACCTTGACCGGAGCCCGCGTTGCCGGTAATCAAAGCGTCTCGACGCCGGAGGGGGCCGGCTTCGGAACGCGTTTCGGGCCGCCCAGGCGGCAGGTAGTCAAGGAGAGACCGCGTGTACGGGTACACCCCCGAAGCTTTGGCCAAAGTCGCCCGCTTCAACCAGGACACCAGGCTGATCCGGGTGAAGACGACGCTCGACTCCGAGCCCTTCATGGTGCATCGGATGCAAGGCGTCGAGGCCGTTTCCCGGCCGTTCGCGTTCACCGTCGAGCTGCTTTCGCCCGATGCGCAGCTGGAGCTGAAGCAGATCGTCGGCCAGCCGATGCGGCTGAGCCTGCAGACGCCCGATGGCGACCGCCATTTCCACGGCTACGTCAAGGAGTTCGCGCGCGTCGGCACCGACGCCGGCCTGGTCCGCTACCAGGCCGAACTGGCGCCGTGGTTCGCGTTCCTGCAGCACACCAGCAATTGCCGGATCTTCCAGGACCGGTCGGTGGTCGAGATCGTCGAGGAGGTCTTCGCGCACTACGCCGAACTGGCCGCCTGCAAGTACTCGCTGGACGCGGCCCGCTACCCGAAGCTGCCGTATTGCGTGCAGTACAACGAATCGGACTACGACTTCGTCTCGCGCCTGCTCGAGGACGCCGGCATCCACTACTACTTCGAACACGCCGAGGACGCGCACACGCTGGTGTTGTGCGACGACTCCACGCAATGCCCGCCGGTCGGCGCCCGTTCCACGATCAGCTACCTGCCGGACCTGGGCGTGCAGGAGGAATACGGGCTCGACCGCTGGGCGACGCGGCGCCGCGTCGGCACCAGCGTGCAGGCGCTCAAGAGCTTCGACTTCAAGCAGCCGAAAAGCCCCCTGGCGGTGGACCGGCTGCTGGAAATCCCCAACGGCGTGCTGCCGCGCCTGGAGGCGTACCGCTACGACGGCGCCGCCGCCTACCGCGACCGGCAGTACGGCGACAGCGTGGTCGCGCGCAGGGCCGAAGAAGCGGCGTGGCCCACCAAGCTGTTCGAAGGCGGCGGCAACGTGCGCTCGTTGCAGCCGGGGCGCTATTTCGTGCTGCATGGCCACTTCGAGCACGTGGAGGCGGACGAGGAGCCGCGCCAGTTCTTCGTCGTCCAGGTGGGGCACGAGGTCCGCAACAACTTCAGCGACGGCTATACCGAGATCGAGGGCGCCAGCTACCGCTGCGACACGACCGCGCTGCGGCGCAAGATCCCGTACCGCCCGCAGCGCCGCACGCCCTGGCCGCGCATGCCCGGCCCGCAGACCGCCACGGTGGTCGGCCCGCCCGGCGAGGAGATCCACGCCGACAAGTACGGGCGGGTCAAGGTCCAGTTCCACTGGGACCGCCAGGGGCGGTTCGACGACACCAGTTCCTGCTGGGTGCGCGTGGCCAGCCCGTGGGCCGGCAGCGGCATGGGCGGCGTATCGCCGCCCCGCGTCGGCCAGGAGGTGGTGGTCGACTTCCTCGACGGCAATCCGGACCGCCCGATCATCGTCGGCCGGGTCTACAACGAGGACAACATGCCGCCGTTCGGCCTCGAGGTCAGCGGCATGCGCTCCAAGACCGTCAAGGGCGAGGGGTTCAACGAGTTCACCATGCACGACGCGGCGGGCAGGGAGCTGCTCAACATGCACGCCCAGCGCGACATGGCCACGACCGTGCAGAACGACCAGACCACGACGGTCAACAACAACAAGTCGACCGCGGTGGTGAGCAACCACAGCCTGAGCGTCGGCCAGAACCAGGACATCTCGATCGGCGCCAACCGCGGCATCAACGTCAAGGGCGACGACAACCTGAGCGTGACCGGGTCGCGCTCCACCGACATCACCGGCGCGGCCACCACGACCGTCACCGGCCCGGTCAGCGAGACCTTCAAGAACGGCCAGACCCTGACCATCCCGGCCGCCGGCTATACCGAAACGATCACCGGGCCGTACAGCACCAGCGTGACCGGCGACTACACCAGCCGGCGCACTGGCGCCTGGAAGGAAACGGTGACCGGCACCTCCGAGCGCACCGTCACCGGCGCGGTCACCGAGATCCTGCAGGCCGGCAAGACGGTGGCGGTGACCGGCGACCACAAGCGCCAGGTCAGCGCGCTCGTCGAGGACGTCAACGGCGGCGACCGCACCGTATCGGTCGGCGGCAAGATGGAGCAGGGCGTCGCGGGGACCCTGTCGATCAGCGCCGGCGGCGACATCGCCGTGGGGTCGGGAAGCCTGGTGACGATCGGCGTGGGCGAGGGGTCCGGCATTTCGATCAGCGCCGGCGAGATCGTGATCACCTCGGGTGGATCGACCGTGGTGATCAACGCCGGCGGCATCAGCGTCAACGGCGCCAAGATCAACCTCAACTGATCGCCGGGAAGCTCACCGGATGAGTGCCGCCAAGAGCCCCGTCGAACAGCGCATCGAGCTGCTGCGCGACCTGTGGATGGAGGCGACGGGCGACGACCGGGTGCGGCTGGTGGTCTGGCGCATCCCCGGCAACGCGGACCGCATGCTGACCGCGTTCTTCGAGGCGCATCGCCGTTCCGAGGTCGCGCTGACGCCCGACTACTTCTTCGCTTTCGACTGCGCCTTCGATACCGGCTTCGGCTACAGCCGGTCGCTTCAGGAGCAGCTGCAGGCCGCCTACGTCGACAGCCGCGAGGCGCTGAAAGAACAGGGGGCGCCCATCGACTGGCACGGCGCGCATGCCGACTACCCGCTGTCCGCGGCGGGCACGCTGGAGATGTTCGCCTCCTTCGCCGAGCGTTACCGCGACCACATGCGGCTGTTTGCCGCGGTGCTGACGCCCACGCCGGTGAGCTCGCACGAGGCGCTGCAGCGCTGGCTGGAGTCGGCCCTCGCCGGGCCGGTGCCCGGACGCGTGCGGCTTTGCGTGGTGGACCACGCCGAATCGCCGCGCTGGGACGCCCTGGTGCAGCGGCATGGCGCCGCGGCCCGGGTGGTCGAAGCGCCGGTCGACATGTTCGACATCGCCCGCGCCACCGCGTCGCAGGCCGCGGGCGGCGCCGGGCCGACGGCCGCCTACCGGCAGATGCTGGCCGACGTGATGACCCTGCTCGACAGGAGCGGCGCGGCGCAGACCGCGGCGCGCGCCGAGCGCGCGCTGCGGATCGCCGAGCGGCAGCAATGGCCCGACCAGCAGGTCGTCCTGCACATGGCCGTGGCCGGCGCGCATCTCAAGGAGGCGCAGTTCGCCGAGGCGATCGCGCGCTATCGCGCCGCGCGCGAGTGCGCGTCGCGCGCGCAGGCGGCGCAGCATCCGGCCGGCGCGCACATGCTGCTGCAGACCTGGTTCGGCGAGGCGGGGGCGTGGTTCGCGGCAGGCCAGCTCGAGCGCGCCGCGCAAGCCTACGGCGAAGGCGCCGAGGCGGCGAGACGCGCGCCGAACGCGATGTTCGCGATCGAGGGCGAGCGCATGGCGGGTTTCTGCCTGGCGCGGGCCGGCAGGCGCGAACCCGCGCGCGACCGGTACCTGCGCGGCGTCGCCGAGGCGAAGGACATGCCGGCGCGCGACCGCGCCGCGACCACGTTGCCGCTGTTGCTGCAGGACCTGCTGCGGCTCCAGGACGAGGCGCGCACCGAGCGGATCGAGCAATGCGCCAGGCGCTACCAGGACGAGATCGCCGAAGCGCACCGCCGCGCCGAAGGCGAGGCCGCCGCGCTGGGGCCACGCCCGCCCGCCGAGGCGCTGGCCCGGATCGAGGAAGCCATGTGCGCACGCTTCGAGCGCAGCTTCCTCCAGGTCCGCGACGAGCGCGAGCGGCTGATCGCCGGCGGCGACGAGTTCTTCCGCAAGGTGGTCGCCGTCGGCCGCGATTTCCTGCATCCGGCCTGGAACGGCCTGCCCGAGGTGAAGCATCCGCTCGACAAGGAGCAGGCCGAGTGGGAGGCGCCGCCGCAGTTCGCGCAACTGCCCGATCCTTCCGACCTGCTCGCCGGGCCGGCCGGGATCCCCGCGGCCGCGCCGCGCGCGGTCCCGGAGGCCGTCGCATGAGCGCGGCCGGAAGAGCGTGGCATGCGGCCGCAGCCGCGGCCGGAGGCGCCTTGCGGTGGAGGTGACGCTTGAACCTGCGTAGGTGGATCGTCTTGGGCGTGTGCGTGGCGGCGGTGATGGCCGCGGTGTGGTGCCTTGGCGACGACTGGGGCGACGAAGGTCGCGAGTTCCTGCGCGCGCTGCGGCGCGTGCTGTAGCGGAGGCGGGGAAGCGTCATGACGGTGGCGGCCAAGCATTTCGATCCGCAGCTGGGGATCGACATCCACACGTACCTGATTCCGCCGTCGCCGATTCCGATTCCGTTGCCGACGCCGCACATCGGCATCGTGCTGGACCCGTTCGACTACGTGCCGGTGATCGGCGGCACGGTGCACGTGAACGGGGTGAAGCGGGCGACGGCCGGATGTATGGGGCTGGACGTACACATCCCGGTGGGCGGGGTGTGGATGCCGACGCTGAAGATGCCGCTGGGCCCGCAATGGGACGACGAGCTGTTCATGGGCAGCCGGACGGTGCTGGCGGACGGGGACCCGTTCTCGCGGGTGGCGATGCCGGTGCTGGCGTGCAACCTGGTGGGGATGGTGGCGCCGTTCCGGCCGCGCAAGCCGAAGCGGCCGAAGCTGTCGCTGCTGCTGCCGACCACGGTGAACCTGGCGATCCCGACGAACGTGTACGTGGGCGGCGCGCCGACGGTGTCGTGGAGCGCGCTGGCGATGCGCGCGGGGCTGGCGGGGTTGGGCAGGCTGGCGCGCAAGAGCGGGGTGGCGGGCCGGGCGGCGGACGCCTTCAGGCGGCTGCGGCAGAAGCTGTTCAAGAACCTGCCGCCGGGGTTCCTGAAGTGCAACGTGCTGCGGGCGGAGCCGGTGGACATCCGCGACGGCAGCGTGGTGGTGGCGCACGAGGACTTCGCGGTGCCGGGCCGGCTGCCGCTGGCCTGGTCGCGGCACTACCGGTCGAGCCGGCATGCCGAGGCGGGGCGGTGCGGCGCCGGCTGGCGGACCCCGGCCGACGTGAGCCTGGCGCTGGAGGCCGACGGCAGCGTGTGGTTCGAGGACGTGGAGAGCGCGGCGCTGTTTCCGCAGCTGCCGCAGGGCGAAGGCGACGCGCATGCGGTGCGCGAGCTGGTGGACGGCGCGCGGCTGGCGCGCGAAGGCGACTGGTTGTGGGTGCGGACCAAGGAGGGGCTGCGCTACGGCTTCGAGGTGGGCGCGGCGCCGGTGCGGCTGCCGCACCGCTGGCCGCTGCGGCAGGTGGAGGACCTGTGCGGGAACCACTGGCGCTACGAATGGCGCGACGGCCACCTGGTGCGGATCGTGGAGAGCGGCACGGCCGACGAGGCGGGCCGGCCGCTGCAGGGCCGCTTCATCGAGGTGGACTCGCGGCAGGGCCGGATCGAGCGGATGGCGCTGCACGACCCGGCGACCGGTCTGAGCCATCCGCTGGTGCGCTACGAATACGACGCGGCGGGGGACCTGGCGGCCGCGGTGGACCCGCTGGAGGCGGCGCGGCGGTTCGTCTACGTCGGCCACCGGCTGGTGCGGCACACCGACCGGGTCGGGTTGTCGTTCCACTACGAATACGACGCGCGGGGGCGGGTGGTGCGGTCGTGGGGCGACGGCGGGCTGTACGCCTACACGTTCCGTTACGACGAGACGCTGCGGGAGACGGAGGTGACCGACTCGCTGGGGCACGCGTCGCTGGTGAAGTTCGATGAACACGGCCTGCCGTTGTGCGAGATCGACCCGCTGGAGGGGGTGACGGTATTCGAGTACGACGAGGTGGGGCGGACGGTGGCGGTCACCGACCCGCTGGGCCACCGGACGGCGTTCGAATACGACGCGCGGGGCAATCTGCTGAAGCTGGTGCGGGCGGACGGGAGCGCGGTGCGCCAGGTGTTCGACGAGGACGACCGGCTGGTCGAGCGCATCGACGCCACGGGCGCGGCGGAACGGTTCGAATGGGGCGAACACCGCCTGCTCGCCGCCGCGATCGTGCCCTCCGGCGGCGCCTACCGCTTCGCCTACACCGCGCACGGGCAGCTTTGCGAGGTCGCCGATCCACGCGGCGGCGTCGGCCGGCTCGGCTACGACCGCTACGGCAAGCCGAACCTGCTGGTGGATCCGCTCGGCCTGCGCATCGTCATGGAGAACGATTGCCTGGGCCGCACGCTTCGCCGACGGGTCGGCGAGGCCGGCGCCACCGAGTTCGCCTACGACGCCAAGGGGCGGTTGCTGCGGGTCACCCAGGCCAATGGCAGGCAGATCGCCTGCGAATACGACGGCGAGGGCCGGCCGATTCGTCATTGCGACGAGTCCGGCGCGATCACGCGCCTGCAGTATGTCGGCCTCGACCTGCTCGCCAAGCGCATCCTGCCGGACGGGACCGCCACCGAATACCGGTACGACACCGAAGGGCGCCTGTCGGCGGTGGTCAACCCCAACGGCGAGGAATACCGGCTGCTGCGCGATGCCCGTGGCGACGTGATCGAGGAGATCGACTACTGGGGGCAGAGCCGCCGCTACGAGCGCGACGCCGCCGGCCGGATCCGCCGGCGCATCGATGCGCTCGGCCGCAGCGTCGAGTACGAGCTGGATCGGATGGGACGGGTGGTGCGCAAGCGCATGGCCGATCCGTTCGAGGCCGGCCGGACCCGGCTGGAGACGTTCCGCTACGACGCGGAGGGGCGCCTGGTCGAAGCGCGCAATGCGGTGGCGCACGTGCGCCGCCGCTACGACGTGGACGGGCGCGTGGTCCACGAGGAACTGAACGGGTTCGCGGTCGCCAGCGCCTACGACGCCGCCGGGCACCGCACCTCGCGCACCAGCGACGCCGGCAACCGTGTGGGCTTCCGCTACGACGCGCTGGGCCGGCTCGACGCGGTCGTGGCCAACGACCAGCCGGCGATCGACGTGTGGCGCAACCTGCACGGGCAAACCGTGCTGGAGCAATGGGGCGCGGCGCTGGCGCACGCCTACCGCTACGACGATGCCGGGCGGGTCGCGGTCCAGGCCCTGCTCCAGGACGACGCGGAATTGTTGCGCACCGAGTACGACCACGACGAAGTCGGCGACCTGGTCGAACGCCGCGACTCGGAATACGGCCGCGACCGTTATCGGTACGACGCCGCGCGCCGGGTGGTCGAACACGCCGGCCCGATCGAAGGCGTGCGCGACCGTTCCACCGATCGCGCCGGCAACCGGTTGGCGACCCGGGTGGTGCGCAACGAGCGCAAGCGCGTGGTCGGCGGCGATCCGCAACCGGACGACGGATGGAGCCGCGAAGGCGATCTCGAAGGCGTCCACTACGCGTTCGACCGTGCGGGCAATCTGTCCCGGCGGCGCCTGGACCAGGTGCCCGGACGGCCGGAAATGCAGTTGCTCTGGGATGCCGAGCAGCGCCTGGTCGAATGCCGCTGGACGAGCGGCGAGCGCAAGGGCGCCGCGATCCGCTTCGGCTACGATCCGCTGGGGCGCCGGGTCTTCAAGCGCGGTCCCAGGCAGACCACCTGGTTCTTCTGGGACGGCGACGCGCTGCTGGGCGAAGTGACCGCGGCCAACGACGACGCCGACGACGCGCTGTGGACCGGCGGTGTCGCCGACCTGGTCGAAGCGCAACGCCGCCGGCGCCGGGCCAAGGCCCTGCACGGGCGGGTGCGCGAATACGTGTACCGGCCCGGCAGCCACGAGCCGCTGTTGCTGATCGAACCCGATGCGCCCGCGGCCCCGGCGCCCGCCGCGCCCGCGCCGACCCGGCCGCCGCAGGAGCAGCCGAAGCCGCCGTCGGCGCGTCCGTCCCCGGCCACGGCAACGCCGATGCGGCCGGCCGCCGGGCCGTCCCTCGCCGCGCAAGCGTCGCCCGGCGCGGCCGCCAGGACCTCGCCGCCGAACGAACCTGCGCAGGGCGCGGGGTTGGGATTCGGCGTGCGCCTGGGAGGCCAGGGTGCGGGGGCAGCATCGGCGGACGAGAGCAGCGCCAAGGCGACGCTGCCCGACGCGCGCAGCCCGGGGCTGGGCGGCCGCCTGGACGGCACGCGCCTGGGCGGCGAATCCTCCGCGCTGCGTTCGGCCGGAACGCTCCCCTGCGCTTCGTCCGGAGCGGCTGCAGGCGGGGCGATTTCGGACGCGATGGAACGCGAATCGCCCGCAGCCGAGGACGCGCCTGCGCCCGCCTCCGCGGTGGCCGGCGACGCATCGGTCGCCATCCGGCCCGAGCCCGCGGTGCCGAGCCGGGCCGTGTACTACTTCTACAACGACCTCAACGGCTGCCCGATCCGCATCGTCGATGGCACGGGGCAGGTGGTGTGGGGCGCGACGCATTCGCCCACCGGGCAGGCGCTGGCGCTGGAGGCGCAACGCCGGATCGAGAACCCGTTGCGTCACCAGGGGCAGTACTACGACCGCGAAACCGGCCTGAGCTACAACCTGGCCCGCTACTACGACGCGCACGCCGGCTGCTACGTCAGCGCCGACCCGCTGGGCCTGGAAGCCGGCGAGAACACCTACCTGTATGCGTTCGGCAACCCGTTCCTATGGGCGGATCCGTGGGGGCTCAACGCATGTCGCCGTGGTGAATGGATCTTCCCGGAAGGCGGGTCGCGCAACGTCAACGACTATCAGACCATCTATACCAACGGCATCATGGGCAATCGAGCCGCCGCAGTCGCGTTGGTGGAGAGGCAGCGCGTCGCCTACTATTACAACCCGAGCTTCTCCGATGGACTGCCCACATGGCTGCCCGGATTCATACGCAACGGGCTCGGCGGGGCTGGCGACGTGTTGGAAACCGCTGTACAGAAGTTCGGGCGCGGCAGGGATCCGCTCACGAGCGGTTTCGTCGATGGCCTCAGGCAGCTCGATCACCCGGTCACGATCGTCGGGCACAGCCAAGGCGCCGCGACCGTGGTACGGGCCGCGCCGTACATCCCGCGGGGCTCGACCGTGGTGCTGCGTAGTCCGGCCGTCAGCTACAACACCGCGGCCCAGGCCTTCGCCGACAGGGGAGTGGACTGGAAGTACGTGCAGCCGGTAGGCGACATCGCGCCGCTGTACGCGTCCAACGATGCGGGCCAATGGTTGTCGCAGGTCCGCAAGATCAGCCCGAACCTGAAGAAGACCTTCGGCATCCATAATCAGAATGGCCTCCACCTCGGGACCGGGGATTTCCCCGGTCCGACTTTCCCCAATGGTTGAGCAGAGCGGAGGCTTTCGGAGATGAGCATCTGGTACTGGCTTCTGATCGTGGGCGTGGCGGCGGTGCTGCTGCTGGCCGTCTGCGCCAAGGCGTTCTCGGGCGACGGCATCGACTACCGCAAGGACGGGGAGGGCAAGGTGATCCTGCGCGACACTCCAGCGATGCGGGCCGATGCCGCCATGGCCTACGACGGGAACATCGCGATGGAAAAGCGGGGCCACAAGCTGTCCAACGGCGCGTCGTGGAACGACGAATGGGTCCGCACCATCCGGGCGGTCCGGCGCAATACGGAGAACCCGGAGTGGTACGTGCAATACATCATCCAGAAGCGCCGAGAGGCCGGATTGCCGGAACTGGTCGGCCTCGACGATCTGGAGCGCTGACGGTCAGCGCGTGGGGTGCCGTCGAAGGCTCGGCCACCCTCATGCGTTCGGCGGCACACGCTCCGCGGGACTACGGTCGTCCCAAGTAATGAAGTCTGCCATCAGTTGCTGCGCTCGGTTGCGTCTGGAACGAGATCGTTCCAACGTGTTGTTGCGGAGATCGAAGATGAGTTGGCTCTGGTTGGTGGCAGGGGTGTTGGTCGTGGCGGCCCTGGTTTTCGCCGGCTGGGTGAAGGCCGCTTCCGGTCAGGAGGTCGAGGCCGTCAAGGGCGCCCATGGGCGCACCTTGCTGCGCGACACGCCCGCGCTGCGCGAGTTGGCCGCGCTGTCGTACGACAACACCATCGAGATGGAAAAGAGCGGCCATGTGATGTCCGGCGGGATGAGCTGGAACGACCGCTGGCTTGGCACCATCCGCTCGATTCGCAAGGAGAACGAGAACCCGGAGTGGTATGTCCGCTACATCGTCGAGCAGCGCCGCAAGGCTGGACTGCCTGAACTGGAAGGGGTTGATGACGCCAGGCCTTGATCTGCTGATCTGGTCTGCCTTGAAGTTTGCTTGGAAGTCCGGCAGTCAGGTACGACACAGCCAAGCGGCGTTGGATAGTATTGGATTGCGAGTTGCAGCTGGGAGACATAGCACCGCTATACGCGTCGACTGCCCGCGGCAGTGATTGGCACAGCTCCGCAGGATCAAGGCTGTCGACGTGCAAGGAACGGCTTGGGATCGGCGGGCGGTGGCTTCCCAGGGGATATCTTGATTACTGATGTGTCGAATCGGTTTGCCGATGATCAGCGGGCTTTGGATAGCGCTCGGAGCGGCGGTTATGGCGATTCTGGCGCTGATGCTATCTGCCTGCATCAAGAGCACTTCGGCGATGGGGGGTAATGCGCGCAAAGATGCAGGAGGGCGGGTCACATTGCTGGATACCCCGCAAATGCGTGCAGATGCCGCCGATTCTTACGATCGTACTATCGAAATGGAGAAGAGGGGCCATGTCCTGTCCGATGGCATGACATGGAATGATCGCTGGATCAATACGATACGAGCGATTCGCGGCAATACCGAGAACCCCGAGTGGTACGTGCAGTACATCATCCGGAAGCGTCGGGAAGCGGGGTTGCCCGAATTGACCGGGCTGGACGATCCGGAACCTTGACTCTCTGCTTGGAAGATCGCGTGCACGGCCGTTCCGCGACGCCGGCTCCCGGGTGGCGAGTGGCGGCGACGCGTGCCCTCGATGGCGCGTGTCTTCCGGCGGCAGGGGCATCGCACGACTTGCGCGCCGGGCGCGAAGGCTGGAGGGCGGATCGCCGCACCGCGGGCGAGCGCGCCAGGATCGACGGGCCGCGGGCGGCGGCTTCCAACCGTGAGGAGGCCGAATAGCCGCCGCTCAAGGCGGCGGCTGCGAGGCCCCGGGAGACGGCGCCTCGGGCGTCGGATCGGACGAGCCTCGCGCCACCACGCTGGTCGCGGTCAGGTCGGCGGTGACGTTGCCGAGGGTCGCGAACACGTCGGGGACGGTGTCCAGCGCGAGCAGCAGGCCCAGCGGCTCGACCGGCAGCCCCATGGCCTGGGTCACCGGCATGTTGGTGGCCATGAAGCTGACCTGGCCCGGCAGGCCGACCGAGCCCATGCTGATCACCACCGCCAGCGCCGCGCCGGCGGCGAGCTGCGCGGCGCTGAGTTCGACGCCGTAGGCCCAGGCGATGAAGCAGGCCACGCCGATGTACTGCATCGGGCTGGTGATGCGGAACAGCGAGACCGCCATCGGCAGCACCAGCGAAGTCGTGGCGAGCGGATAGCCGAGGCGGGTGCGCGCGCTTTCGAGCATCGCCGGCAGCGACACCAGCGAGGACTGGGTGCTGGCGGCGATGGTCTGCGCGGGCAGGATGGCCAAGGCGAAGCGCCGCAGCCGTTCGCCGCCGAACACCACCGCGATCGGGTACAGCAGCAGGGTCATCGCCAGGTACAGCGCGATCTGCAAGCCGATGTAGGTGCCGAACGCGCCGAGCATGCCGCCGCCGACGCGCGCGCACACCGCCAGCACCAGGGCGAACACGCCCAGCGGCGCCGCCCACAGCACCCAGCGCACGATCACGATCATCACGTCGGCGACGGCCTGCACCAGTTCGAGCAGGCGCGCGCGGCGGGCGTCCTCGATCTTGGCCAGGGCGAAGCCGAAGAACAGCGCGAACACCACCAGCGGCAGCATCGCGCTCTGCGCCGCGGCGGCGATGGCGTTGCTGGGGATCACCGCGGCGAACCAGTCCGACAGCGAACCCGGCACGCTCAGCCCGGCTTCGCCGGCGGCGGAGGCGCGCAGCGATTCGGCCAGGCCCGCCGGGCGCGGCAGCAGCGACAGCAGCAGCGGCGCGGCGACCGCCGCCAGTGCCGCGCCGGCGGCGAGCAGCACGACGAAGCAGGCGATCGCCCGCCGTGCGGTTCGCCCGGACGCGGCCGCGTCGCGCGCGGTGTTGACGCCGAGGATCACCAGCGCGGCGACCAGCGGCACCACCGTCATCTGCAGCGCGTTCAGCCACATCCGTCCGACCGGCTGCACCGCATCGGCGACGCGCCCGGCGATCGCCGTGTCCCACCACGCCAGGCCGAGCCCGATCAGAGCGCCGAGGAACAGGCCGAGGAGTACGCGGGCGGTGGTGGACATCGGAATCCCGATTGGGCGTGGAAGTCTTGGGTGGGTTGGAAAGCGGCGCGCCTCAGGCGCTCATCGCCGTTCGAGTCGCCGTTTTCCGCGAAAGCGGAAGTGCAATGGCGCTCTCCCGGCGAAGCGCTGCGCGAGGATTCTCCGCCATGGACGGCGCCGCGATCATGGCGCGGTCTCCGGCAGGTCCCATGCGTGGCGCAGCCGGCCGTACTCGGCCTGCGGCAGCAGCACGAACACCGGACGCCGGCGCGGATCGAGCCAACCGAGCAGGGCCCGCATCGCCGGCTCCGCCATGGCGGTGCAGCCCGCGGTCGGTTCGCCGGGCGCGCGCCAGAGGTGGGCGAAGATGCAACTGCCCGCGCCCGGACGGTTCCCCGGGTTGTGCCCGATCACGAAGCCGAGCCGGTACCGCGGGTCGCCGTTCGCATGCAGGTCGCGGCGCATCGGTTCGGTCGAGCCGGCGACCGCGTCGCTGCCCGCCTCGCGCGCATCGACGATGCGGTTGTACAGCGGCGAGGCGGGCACGTCGATGCACCAGTCGGACGCGGTCGTGCCGCGATAGGGCAGCGCGGTGGCGGCGCGCCCGGCGTAGCCGAATGCGGTGCCCAGCGCGAACACGCCGGCCGGCGCACGGCCGTCGCCCTCGCGCTTCTGCGGCCCGTCGCTGCGCGCCGGGTGCAGCCCCGCGCCCCAGGCGGCACCGTTGCGGCCGATCGCGACCGGCACGGCCGCGTCGATCTCGCGCCAGCCGGCGCCGCGGCGTTCGTAGCGGCGCAGTTCGCCCGCGGTCGCGTTCCAGTCGGGCACGACCACCAGCACCAGCTGTTCCGCGTCGCGCCAGGGCAAGGCGGCGCGCTGCGGCCCGGTCGCGCAGGCCGCCAGCGCCAGGAGCAGCCACGCCAGGAGCAGCCACGCCAGGCACCCAGGCCCGAATGCGGCCGGTGGGCGCCGGGTCATGGCTGCGTTCGCCGGGCGTGGAGGCAGGTTCGGTTCGAGTCGCATGCGCTCACCCATCCAGCAGGTCCTGCATCCGTTCCAGGTTGAGGTCGAGCCGGCCGCGCCGCTCCTCGCTGGCTTCGCACAGCAGCACGAAGATCAGGTCGAGCAGGTGCTGCAGCGCCGACTGGTAGAGCAGCGGTTCGATGTGGCGGCGCTCGTCGTGCGCGGACACCAGCAAGGCGTGGTCGGCGTGCGCGCGCAGCGGATTGGGCGTGTGCCGGGTCACGGTGACCACGGTGCCGGCGCTTTCGCGGAAACGCCGCCCGATCTGGCACAGGGTCGGTTGGCGGCCGTGCTCGGAAAATACCAGCAGCACGTCGCCCGCGGCGGCCGCCGACACGCCGGCGTGCATCAGCGCCGCGTCCACGTAATGCACGGTGAGGATGCCGAGCAGCGACAACCGCGTGGCGAACGCGCGCGCCGGGATGCCGTCCTCGCCGAGGCCGATGATGAACACCTTGCCCGCCTGCACGATCGCGCGCGCGATCGCGTCGATGCTCTCGGGCGGGTTGATCAGGCGGGTCGCGGCTTCCGCCTGGGCCTTGAGCTGCCACAGGCTCTCGGCCAGCGCGGTATGCGGGTGGTCGTCGGCCGCGGCGGCGCCGGCGTCGTCGCCGTTGCCGTTCCCGTTGCCGTCGCCGCGCGCCAGGGCCTGGCCGATCGAGTACTTCAGGTCCGGATAGCCCTTGTAGCCGAGCTTCTGGCTGAACTTGACCACGCTGGACTGGCTGATGCCGAGCGCGTTGGCCAGCTGCTGGCTGGAGTAGTCGCGCAGCAGGTGCGCGTTGTCGAGCAGGAAGTCGGCGATGCGGCGCTCGATCGCCGACATCCGGTCGCGTTCGGCGCGGATCTTCAGCAGCGGCGACATGGCAGGAGCCGGCGAAGGGGAGCGGACGAAGGGGAACCGGCGAAGCGGCCGGGAGCGTCGGGAACGCCGCGGCCGGCTTGGGCTTCCGCTCGTTTCGGGTTCCTCTCCACGCGTTCCTCGCTTCAGGCCGCCAGGCGTTCCAGGCCGCGGATCTCGCGGATGCCGAGGCCGGGCGCGTCGGTGATGCTGATCTCCGACTCGTCGAAGATCACGCCGCCGTCGACCGGGTTGTAGGCGCACAGGGAGGGACCGTCCAGGTCGACCTTGGTGATCACCCCGGCCTTGGCCACCGCCACGTGCACCGCCGCGGCGACGCTGATGCTGGTCTCGAGCATGCAGCCGATCATGCACTCCACGCCGTACAGCGAACAGATGTCCGCGATGCGGATGGCGTTGGAGATGCCGCCGGTCTTCATCAGCTTGATGTTGATGATGTCGGCCGCGCGCATGCGGATCAGGTCGATCACCTCGGTCGGGCCGAACACGCTTTCGTCGGCCATGATCGGCGTATGCACGCGCTCGGTGACGTACTTCATGCCGTCCAGATCCTGGGCCTTGACCGGCTGCTCGACGAGCTCCAGCCGCACGCCGGCGTCCTCGAGCATCCGGATCGCGTACACCGCCTGCTTGGCGGTCCAGCCCTGGTTGGCGTCCAGACGCAGCAGGGCGCGGCCCTCGACCGCGGCGTAGATCGCCTTGACCCGCTCGATGTCGACGCCGATGTCCTTGCCGACCTTGATCTTCAGCGACTCGAAGCCGCGCTCGACGGCGCGGATCGAGTCGGCCACCATCTTGTCGATGTAGTCGACGCTGATGGTGATGTCGGTGGTGATCACCGGGTCGCCGCCGCCGAGCATCTTGTACAGCGGCACGCCGTAGAGCTGGCCGAACAGGTCGTAGACCGCGATTTCGACCGCGGCCTTGGCGCTGGTGTTCTTCTCCAGCGCACCCTGGATCAGCCGGGTGATGCGGTCGAGGTTGGCCACGTCCTGGCCGATCAGGCGCGGGGCGATGAACTTGGCGATCGCCTCCACGATCGAGCCGTGGGTGTCGCCGGTGATCACCGCGGTGGCCGGCGCCTCGCCGTACCCGACGTGCCCGGTGTCGGTGTGCACCTCGACGACGATGTCCTCGACCGCCTCGACGGTGCGCAGCGCGGTCTTGAACGGCGTCTTCAGCGGGACGCGCAGCATGCCGAAGCGGATGTCCGTGATTTTCATAGGTCCTGTCGGGAAGCGGGGCGGGCCGGCGCGGCGTGCGCCGGAACGGCGGGAACGGCGGGCGAGCCGCGCAGGCGGCGGATCGCGGTGATGCGCTCGACCGTCGGGGTCTTGCCGTCGTACAGCAGCGGCAGCAGCGGCGTCACCGAGACCTGGTTGAGCGTCATCCGCACCGGCTTGCCGTCCGCGCCGCGGTAGGTGATGCCGGTGGTGTCGTGGATCACGTACGGTTCGCCGTCGACGTGGCCGATGACCATCATCACGTGGCCGGGGATGTAGATCAGGTCGCCGAGGCGCAGCCTGGCGACTTCGGCGCGGCGCCGCGCGGCGCCGTCGTTCTCGCCGAAGACCACGCCGTCCAGCACCGGGCTTACCGCCTGGTCGCGGGTGTTGCGCGGCAGCTCGACGCCGAGGCTGCGATACACCTCGGAAACGAAGCCGCTGCAGTCGCGGGCGTCGTAGGCGTGGCCCCAGCCGTAGCGCTCGCCGAGGAACTTGAACGCCTGGAAGATCAGATGGCGAGGAGTCGCGCTCAGGTAATCGGCCTGGGTGTCCTCGCGCCGCGGCAGCAGCGCCGGCGAGAAGCGCAGGCGGCCGTCCGCGTCGCGCACCGGCAGTTCGATCACGTGCGAGGCGTACGGATGCTGGCCGTGCACCGGCTTGTCGGGCGGCCAGTCGGCGAGCACCGGCACGCGCACGCCCATGTCCAGCTGCAACTGCGACACGCCCGGCTCCTCGGGGTCGAACACCGTGCGCACGGTGCCGCCGGTGACCACGCGGTAGGGCGACTTGCGCAGATAGCCGAACACCGCGTCGGCGCTGCCCTCGGCCACATGGCGCTTTTCGATCCAGGCGGCGTAGCGGGGGCTGAGCACGAACCACCACTCGCCGTCGGCGCTCTCGTGCACGATCGCCACCGGATCGCCGGGGAACAGCGCGCTCTCCTGGAAACGGTCGATGTCGCTGTCGCCGCGCGTGCTGAACGCGCGCAGATGGGTCGGGAACGTGCGCAGCGCGGCGCGGTGCACGACCAGGCCGTAGCGCAGCGGCTGGCGCTCGGGAATGGCGTCCAGGCGCGCGTTGGCGACGATCGCGTCCAAGGCCCGGGCCGGGATCGGTCGGCCCTCCGCGTCGTACAGCGGCCGCGTCGGCCGCTTCGACAGCCCGCCCACGCGCTCGGCCACGAGGGCCCGGTCCAGCGAGGGCGGCAGGCGCTCGATGTCGATCATGGCGGGGTCGCGTCGATGCAATTGCGCATTGTGCGCGGCGATGTCGGCGCGGCTGAACAGTTCGCGGTCCGGGTCGGGCACCTGGCCGATCCAGTACGCGGGGTCCAGTTGCGCCGGGCCGATCCCGATCACGCCGTGCGGCGGGATCGGCAGTGTCGGGGACGCGTCGCGCGCGACCGCGCAGGGGGCGGCCAGGCCGAGGGCGAGGGCGGCGGAAAGCAGGAGGCGCATGGCTGCGGGCGCTCCGGTAGGTGGACGCCGCCGCTGGCGGCGCGGCGGCAAGGCGGAAGGCGGCGGCCGGGCCGGCACCCGCAGCGGTTCGCCCGCGGTCGCGCGCCAACTTGTCCAGGCCGTCCGGGTCATCGGTGTCCCCAGGCCGCGCAGGTGGGGCGGCCGGTCCCGATTAGAATAAAAGCTTCGTCGATCTGAATAGTCAAGAATAAATTATTGACTGCCTGCTTCGACCATGTTACACAGCCGAGACAGTCACCCAAGGGCGAAGCGGCGACGTGGACAGCGGGGGCGGCGAGCGTGGCAGCATGGCAAGGCCCGGTCCGGCGCGACGCGCCGCCCGCTGGGCCGTGCTCACCTTGATGGTGCTTGGCCTGGCCGCGGCCGCCGAGCCCGGGCGCGGTGCCGCCCCGGCGCCGCCGGCCGAGCCTTCCGCGCTGGTCGACGCCGGCCGCTTCGCCGAGGCCGCGCGCGCGATCGACGCGGCGCTCGCGCGCGACGACCTGCCGCCGGCGCGCCGTCGCGCACTGGAATTCGAGCGCGAGCGCATGCGCCGCATCCGCCTGGACTTTCCGCTCAGCGAGCCGGCGGCCAAGGCCAAGCTGCGCGAACACATTCCCGACCTGCGCGAGGACGAGTTCCAGCGCTGGAAGGCGTCGCAACGGCTCGAGCACCTCGAGATCGACGGCACCCCGTACTACTTCGCGCGTTCGATCTCGAACCTGTTCCTGCTCAGCCCGGAGGCCGCGGCGCGCCGGGCCACGCCGCGGCGTTCGTCGGCCGGGCCCATGGAATCGCCGAACGCCCATCACCGCGAGGCGCTGGACCAGGCGCGCAGCGGCGACAGCAGCGTCGCGCCCCGCCGCGTGCGGGTGACGCAGACGCTCACCGTCGATGCCGACGCGGTGCCCGCAGGCGAGACGGTGCGCGCCTGGATCCCGTACCCCCTCGCGCTGCCCGGCCAGCAGGAGGACATCCGCCTGCTCGCCAGCGAGCCGGCGCAAGCGCAGGTGGCGCCGGAGCGCGCGCCGCAGCGCACCGTGTACTTCGAGCGCAGGGCGCAAGCGGGCAAGCCGACGCGCTTTTCGGTCAGCTACGAGCTCACCGTGTACGCGCGCCAGCATTTGCTCGATCCGGCCAAGGTGCGGCCGTTGAGCGCGCACGAACGCGCCGGGCTGGCCGAATACCTGGCCGAACGCCCGCCGCACATCGTCTTCAGCGACGCCGTGCGCCGCTTCTCGCGCGAGGTCGTGGGCGACGAAACCGATCCGTACCGCATCGCCCAGAAGCTGTTCGCCGCGGTGGACCGGTTCCCCTGGGCGGGCGCCCGCGAATACTCGACGCTGTCCAACATCAGCGACTACGTGCTGCGCACCGGCCACGGCGACTGCGGCCAGCAGACCCTGCTGCTGATCACGCTGCTGCGGCTCAACGGCATCCCCGCGCGCTGGCAGTCGGGCATGGTCTATTCCGACGGCGCCTACGACAACCTGCACGACTGGGGCCAGCTGTACCTGGCGCCCTACGGCTGGGTGCCGATGGACGTCACCACCGGCCGCTTCGCCGATGCCGGCGACCCGGGCCTGGAGTGGTTCTACCTGGGCGGCATCGACGCCTATCGCATCGCATTCAACGACGACTACGGCCGCGAGTTCGTGCCGCCGAAGCGTCATTTCCGATCGGAGACCGTGGATTCCCAGCGCGGCGAAGCGGAGTGGGACGGGGGGAACCTCTACTTCGACCAATGGGATTACGCGTTCGAGGCCGAGGTGCTGCCCGCCGGCGGCACGAGGTGACCGACCCATCAGACCAATCCAAAGCGGGGGAGAGAGGCGATGAAAGGCAGGACTTTACGCAGGGCGGCACTAGGCATCGCATTGGGCGCATGCATCGCATCGATGGCGCCGATGACTGCGACGGCGCAGGCCGTCAGCGGCGCCGTCGCGGGTAACGCCAATGCGGGCGACCAGATCGTCGTCACCAGCGTCGACACCGGGCTGTCGCGCACCACCACCGCGGACGCGAACGGCAACTACCGCATCGCACAGCTGCCGGTGGGCACCTATTCGCTGCAGGTGATCCGCAATGGCCAGCCCATCGGCCAGCCGGTGGAGGTGACGGTATCGCTGGGCAGCGCCACCACGGTGAACCTCGATGCGGGCGGCGCGGTGGACCTGGCCGCGGTGCGGGTGGTGGGGTCGCGCGTAGTGCCGCTCGTCGACGTGACCTCGACCGAATCGGCGATGACGCTCACCACCGAAGAGGTGGCGCGGCTGCCGGTTGACCGCGACCTGACCTCGGTGGCGCTGATCGCCCCGGGCGTCACCAAGGGCGACGCTTCCTTCGGCGGCATCTCCTTCGGCGGCTCCTCGGTGGCCGAGAACGCCTTCTACATCAACGGCCTGAACGTCACCGACTTCTACAACCGCAACGGCTTCTCCGAGGCGCCGTTCGCGTTCTACAAGGAATTCCAGGTCAAGACCGGCGGCTATTCGGTCGAGTTCGGCCGCACCACCGGCGGCGTGATCAACACGGTGGCGCGCTCCGGCACCAACCAGTTCGAGTACGGCGCCGAGCTCGCGTTCGAGCCGCGCGCCTGGCAGTCCTCGGCGAGGGACCGCTACTTCGACGGCGAGCGCTACCTGACCTTCGGCAAGGACGACTACTCGTCCACCACGTTGGACGTGTGGGCGTCGGGTCCCATCATCAAGGACCGGCTGTTCTTCTTCGCCCTGTACGAGGTCCGCGACTACCAGCCGACGAACACCGACGACGAAGGCGAACTGCTGACCAAGAACGACTCCAACGACGGGTTCTGGGGCGGCACCCTGGACTGGTACATCACCGACAACAACATCCTCAGCCTGATGGCGTTCTCCGACAAGAACGAGACCGTCGGCGACGTGTTCGGCTACGACTACGACAGCGACACGATCCTGGCCAAGCAGAACGAGGTCTACAGCGACACCGGCGGCGACAACTGGGCGGTCACCTGGACTTCGAACTTCACCCAGGACTTCTCGATGAAGCTGATGTACGGCGAGAACCAGCGGCAGGCGTTCACCCGCTCGCTGCTGGACCTGGAGTGCAACCGCGTGGTCGCGGTCAGCGCCATCCCGCGCCCACCGGGGGTGCAGCTCGGTTGCAGCACCAACTCGTCGGTGTTCTCGCGCGAGGACGTGCGTGAACAGGCGCGCGCCGATTTCGAGTGGTCGCTCGGCGACCACCTGCTGCGCTTCGGCGTGGACCATGAGACCAATACGTCCGACCACATCCAGTACTACGCCGGTCCGGGAGCGATCTACTACAACGTCTACGACGGCGCGCCGGGAAGCTCGATCCCCAACCCGCCCGGCGGCGTGGTCCCGCCGGGCTACAACGGTTACGTGCGCGCGCGCCGGTACGAGATCTTCGGCAATTTCGAGAGCACGAACTCGGCGTTCTACCTCGAGGACAACTGGAACATCACGCCGAACCTGCTGTTGAACATCGGCATCCGCAACGAGGCGTTCGACAACAAGGACGCCGAGGGCCGCACCTACATCAAGATGGACGACATGTGGGCGCCGCGCTTCGGTTTCTCCTGGGACATGAAGGGCGACGGCACCACCAAGATTTTCGGCAACGTCGGCCGCTATTACCTGCCGGTGGCGAACGTCATCAACATCAAGCAGGCCGGCGCTCTGCTGGACGAGCGCACCTACTACGCATTCGACGGTTGGGAGATACGCGAGCTGAATGGGGTGCAGTACGCGGTCCCGCGCCTGGGCCCGCAGATCGGCGGCGTCGACACGTCGCAGGGCGACGGCACCGTCGGCGACCTGCGCTCGGAGGTGGACCGCGACATGGACCCGGTCTACCAGGACGAGGCGATCCTCGGCTTCCAGCAGATGATCAACGACACCTGGTCCTGGGGCGTGCGCGGCATCTACCGCAGGCTGCACGACGCCATCGACGACATGGAGATCTCCGCCACGCCGCAATGCGGTGGCGACGGCTATGTCGGCTGGGTGATGGCCAACCCGGGCAAGCCGGTCACGGTGTGGGGCGACAGCAACTGCGACGGCCAGGCGGACGGCTGGATCACCATCGATACCTCCAAGGAAGGCTGGGCGATGTACGACGCCGCGGGCAACTACCTGGGCCAGCGCGGCTGGGTCGAGCCCAAGCGCACCTACAAGGCCGTCGAGCTGCAGCTCGACCGCGCCTGGGACGACAAGTGGTCGTTCAACGCGTCCTACACCTGGTCCAAGAGCGAGGGCAACGCCGAGGGGCCAGTCAACTCCGACACCAACTTCTCCGACACCGGCCGCACCGAGAACTTCGACGATCCGTGGGTGAACCTCGGTGGCTACGGCCCGCTCGCGAACGACCGCGAGCACCAGCTCAAGCTGCGCGGCACCTACGCCTTCAACGACCATTGGCAGGTGGCGGCGACGCTGGACGTGCAGTCGGGCGGCCCGATCACCGGCTTCGGCGCCGGCAACCCCTACGACGCCAAGAAATACCACAGCTACTTCGTCTGCGTGTCGAACTGCATGCAGTACGACGAGGACACCGGGATCGATCCCGACGGCCCGGACGTGTACGAGCACTCGCGCCGTGGCGGCCGGGGCCGCATGCCGTGGACCTACGATCTCGGCGCCAGCCTGACCTATCTCAACTCGTTCGGCGGCGCCGACCTCAAGGTCAAGTTCGCGGTGTACAACCTGCTCAACCAGCAGCGCACCGTGCGGGTGGACCAGGAACTGCAGCCGAGCGTCGGCATGGACGGCGGGCAGCCGGAGTACAACGAGTTCTTCGGCGTGGGCTACGGCTTCCAGGCGCCGCGTTACGCGCAATTGGTTGTCACGGTGAACTTCTGACGACCCCCCGAGGGGCAGCCCGCCGTCCGCGGGCTGCCCTCTTTTTTTCGTGGAGACCCCATGCTGACCACCGACCAACGCCGGCGCGGGGGCGGGCGTTCGCGGGAAGCGGGCGCCGGCTGCGTCGGTCCGGCGACGCTCGACGACGTCGACCTGCGCCTTCTCGCCGAGCACTTCCCGACGCCGTTCTACGCCTATTCCGCCACCGCGATCCGCGGGCGCGTGGCCGCGCTGCGCGAGGCGCTGGCCGGGTTGGATGCGCGCATCTGCTTCGCGGTCAAAGCCAATCCGAACCTCGGCGTGCTGAACCTGATGGCGGAGCTCGGGGTGGGCGCGGACATCGTCTCGGCCGGCGAACTGCGGCGCAGCCTGCATGCGGGCATCCCGCCGGAGCGGGTGGTGTTCTCGGGCGTGGGCAAGACCGAGGAAGAGATCGCGCTGGCGCTGGCCGCGGGCATCTGGAAATTCAATGTCGAGTCCGCCGACGAGCTGCGCCTGCTGCAACGCGTGGCCGAGGGGCAGGGCGCGATCGCGCGCGCGGCGGTGCGGGTCAATCCCGACGTGGACGCCGGCACGCACGAGAAGATCTCCACCGGCAAGGCCGAGAACAAGTTCGGGGTGAGCGTGGAGGAGGCGCGCAGCTGGTTCGCCGAGGCGAGCGCATACCCGAACGTGCGCCTGGACGGGCTGCACGCGCACATCGGCTCGCAAATCCTCGACGTGGTGCCGTTCCGGCGCGCGCTGGGCCGGGTCGCGGAGTTCTGGCGCGAGCTGGCCGCGGCCGGGCACGCCTTGGACAGCATCGACGTCGGCGGCGGCCTGGGCGTGCGCTATCGCGCCGACGCGGACCGGCCGGTCGCGGTCGGCGAATACGCAGGCGCGATCCGCACCGCATTGGCCGACTTTCCCGGTCGCATCGTGCTCGAGCCGGGCCGCTGGCTGGTCGCCGAGGCCGGGGTGCTGGTCACGCGCGCGATCCGGATCAAGCCCGGCGTGCAGCGCGACTTCCTGGTGCTCGACGCGGCGATGAACGACCTGCTGCGCCCGGCGCTGTACGAGGCCTGGCACGACATCGTGCCGCTGCACGCGCAGGCGCGTCCGCCGCAGCGCTACGACGTGGTCGGGCCGGTGTGCGAGACCGGCGACACCTTCGCCCGCGACCGCCTGCTGCCGCGTTGCGAACCGGGCGACCTGTTGCTGATCGCCGGCGCCGGGGCGTACGGTGCGTCGATGGGGTCGACCTACAACTCCCGCCCGCTGCCGGCCGAAGTGCTGCTCGACCGCGGCCGCTACGCGCTCGTGCGCCGCCGGCAGACGTTCGAGGAGATGGTCGCGACCGAGCAGTTGGCCCAGGATTGGCAACGGCCATGAACTTCCCATTCCACTTGCCTGCCGTCGTTGCGGCGGAAGCCGACGACGGTTTTGCACCCGGGGATCCGCCCGGACGAGCGCGGATGGAGGCGAAAGCGCGAGGGATATCCCTCGGCCGCGCATGGGCGGCGGCCGCGGGGCTCCGCATCCGGGTCCTGTGCGTCGCGCGCGGCCTGATCCGTGGCCATTCGCGCAAGTCCGCGGCGCAAAAGCACGCCGCGGCGCACGCCGAGGTGCGCCGTGGCCTGCTGTTGGCAGCGTTGCTGCCGCTGTCGGCCTGGGCGGCGGTTCCGACCTCCAATCCGCATCCCGATCCGGAAATCGACGCCGCATTCGACGCGGTGATGGCGCGCTATCGCCTGCCGGGGCTGGCCGTCGGCGTGATCGAGCAGGGACGGGTGACCTATGCGCGCACCGCCGGCGAACGCGTCGCGGGTGAAGGCGCGGCCATCGACCGGCAGACGCTGTTCAAGGTCGCCTCCAACACCAAGGCGATGACCGCAGCGGTGCTGGCGCGGCTGGTCGATGCCGGCAAGCTGCGCTGGGACGACCCGGTGACCCGGCACCTGCCGCAGTTCCGCATGCACGATCCCTGGGTGACGCGGAACATGCAGGTGCGCGACCTGCTGATCCACAACAGCGGCCTGCGCGCCGGCGCCGGCGACCTGATGCTGTGGCCGGAGCCGAATGCGTTCGCGCGCGCGGACGTGATCCGCGGCCTCGCCCACCTGGTGCCGCAGTACAGCTTCCGCTCGCGCTACGACTACGACAACCTGCTGTACATCGTCGCCGGCGAAGTCGCCGCCGCGGCCGGCGGGGCGCCGTACGAGGACCTGGTGCGGCGCGAAGTGTTCGAGCCGCTCGGCATGGAGCACTGCCGGGTCGGCGCCTGGCGCCGCGCCGAGACCCCGAACCTGGCCCAGCCGCACATGCGCCGGGGCGAGCGCAACGTGCCGGTGCGCGAGGACGGCGAGACCGTGCCGGCCACCACCATGGCCGCGGCGGGCGGGGTGCGCTGCAGCCTGGACGACATGCTGGCCTGGGTGCGGGCCTGGGTGCGGCCGCAGAGCGCGCCCGGCTGGCTCTCCGACGAGCAGCGCCGCGCGATGACCACCGCGCAGATGCCGATGCCGCTGAGCGAGCGCATGCGCGAGTGGGACGGCAGCCGCTTCTCCGCCTACGGCTACGGCTGGCGCCTGGCCGACGTCGACGGCACCTACAAGGTCTCGCACACGGGCACGCTGATGGGCATGTACTCGGCGGTGACCTGGCTGCCGGATCTGGACGTCGGCTTCGTGATCCTCAGCAACGGCGAGGCCAGCGACGCCCGCACGGTGCTGAGCCAGGTGCTGGTCAAGCGCTTCACCCGGCCGCAGGCCAAGCTCGACGTGGCGCACTACGCCGCGCTGCTCGAGCGCGAGCGCGCGCAGCGGCCGGCAGCCTCGCGCGCGCCGGACACGTCCTCGCGCCGGCCGCTGCCGGCGGCGGGCTTCGGCCAGGCCGGCGTCTATCGCGATCCCTGGTTCGGCGAGGCGTCGATCTGCCCGGACGGCGGCGGCGTACGCTTCCGCGCGCACAAGTCGCCGCTGCTGGACGGCAGGCTGATGCGCGTCGGCGAGCGCCTGCTGGTGGACTGGGCCGACCCGAGCGTCGACGCCGAGGCCTGGCTGGATTTCGCGCCGGCGTCCGCGCAGGGCAAGATCGCCCTGACCATGGCCAAGGTCGACCCCGATGCCGATTTCAGCTACGACTACGAGGACCTGCGCTTCGAGCGCGTGCGCGGCTGCGATTGAGCGCGGCCGTGCCGGCGCGGCGCTGGCGCTGCTGGCGCTGACGGCCGCGTGCGCGTCGACGAGCAAGCCGGGCGAAGCGCCCGCGATCTCGCCCGCGGCCGATCCGCAGGCCGCCGGCATGGTCGATATCCGCAGCCTGGTGCCGGACATCGACCTCGACATCCGCTATGCCGGGCACCGCAACTTCGTCGGCGCGCCGGTCGACGGCTACGAGGCGCCGCGCTGCTATCTGCTGCGCCCGGCCGCGCAGGCCCTGCAGCGCGTGGAGGCGGCGCTGCGCCGCGAAGGCCTGCGCCTGCGCCTCTTCGACTGCTATCGCCCGGCGCGCGCGGTACGGCATTTCGTGCGCTGGGCCGGCGACCCGCTCGACCGGCGCACCCAGGCCGAGTACTACCCGAACCTGGACAAATCGCAGCTGCTGGGCGCCTACATCTCGCCGACCTCCGGCCACAGCCGCGGCGCGACCGTCGATCTCACGCTGTTGCGCTGCGCGGCCGACGGCAGCGGATGCGCCGAACTGGACATGGGCACCGGCTTCGACTTCTTCGACCCGAGGGCCAACACCGACTCGCCCGCCATCGCCGCCGGGCAGCGCGCGCACCGGCAGCGGTTGCGCGCGGCGATGGAGCGGGAAGGCTTCGCGAACTACCCGATGGAGTGGTGGCACTACACGCTCAGGCCGGAGCCGTCGCCGGGGACGGCCTACGACTTCCCGCTGCGTTGACGGTTTCGATCCGAGCCGCGACCCCGCGGCAAAAGCGCCGGATTGGCGCGGACGGCGCGGGCGCGGGCCCGAGGCTACTCGCGCGCGCCGATCGCGAGCGCGGCGATCCGCTTCGCCAGCGCGTACGGTTCCGGGTCGTCGCGGTTGGTCAGCACGGCCACGGTGAGCCGGCGCTGCGGATAGCGCACCAGCACGTTGCGGAAGCCGATGGTCTCGCCCGAGTGCCAGACCGTCTCGCCGGTGATGCGCCAGCCGAAGCCGTAGGCGACCTCGGGGTCGTCGGTCGGCGTGGCCGGGGCGAAGGCCTGTTCGAGCAGCGCGCGCGGCAGCAGGCGTTCGTCGTAGAGCGCCGCATCCCAGCGCGCCAGGTCGTCGATCGAGGCGTAGATGCCGCCGTCGCCGAGCGCCGCGCTGGTCGGGCTCTGGTCGGTGCGCACCCAGCGGCCGCCGCGCTCGCTGTAGCCGTAGGCGCGGTGCGGCACGTCCGAGATGCCGGCTTCGTAGGCGACCGCGTTCATGCCGAGCGGGACGAAGATGCGCTCGCGCAGGAAGTCGGCGTAGCGCCGGCCCGAGGCGCGCTCGACGATCAGCGCCAGCAGCGCGTAGCCGCTGTTGCTGTAGCGGTAGGCGCTGCCGGGCGGGAAATAGGTGCGGTCCTCGGCCTGGAGCAGGCGCAGCACGTCGGCGTCGCGCACCTGGCGCGCGTCGGCCGGGTCCATCAGGTCTTCGTAGTCGAGCAGGCCGGAGGTGTGGGTGAGCAGGTGGCGCAGGGTGATCGCGTCGGCCGCCGGCGGCAGCGCAGGCAACCAGCGCCGCGCCGGTTGGTCCAGCCCGAGCTTGCCCTCGGCGACCAGCAGCAGCACCGCCGCGGCGGTGAACTGCTTGCTGACCGAGGCCAGGCGGAAATGGGTCTGCGGCGTCACCGGCGTGCCGGCCTCGAGCTCGGCCAGGCCGTAGCCGCGGCGCACCAGCGCCCGGCCGTCGCGCAGCACCAGTACCGCCGCGCCCGGGACTTCGCCCGTGTAGTCGCGCATCAGCGCATCGATGGAATCGCTCACGTGTCCCCCGTCCGTGGCGCAGCCGCACAGCGACAGGAACAGTCCGAGGAGAAGGGCGGCGCGCATGCGCCGATGGTAACCCGCGCGGCGCTCCCTTCCATCGGCAATGTGCGGGATCGAACCAATCTCCTGATGGACGCGCCCGTGTCCACGCGGATGCGGGGGCGACTTCGAATCAGGAGAGGGTCAAAGGCACGGGATTCCCGCGTTCGCGGGGGGCGGCGGCAGCCATCGTCGAGGCCGTCCTAGGGCGCGGCCCTGCGGCGCAGGCGGTACACCACGGTCTCGAGCGCGGTCACGCCTTCGTCCCGGAAACCCGGTTGCTGGGCGAGGATGTCGCGCCGCTCCAGCGTCTCCACGTCCCAGTCCCCGGCGTAGCGCGCGCGCACCTCGCCCTCGGGCACGCTGAAAGGCGGGCCGTCCTTCTCGTGCTGCGGGTATTCGAGCGTGATCAGCAGGCCCTGGCAGCGGGGCGGCAGGCGGCGGTAGAGCTCGTGCGCGTAGCGCTGGCGCAGCGGCGGTGGCAGCGCGATCAGCGCGGCGCGGTCGAACACCGCCGCGCACTCGGCGAGCGCGGCTTCGTCCAGCCCGAACGCGTCGCCGTGGATCAGCTCGATCGCGCCGGCGCGATAGTGCGTGCCGTAGCGCGACTCCCGGGTTTCCGGCTGCAGCCCGCGCTCGGCGAAGAATTGCTCCACCGCCAGCCGGGACAGTTCCACGCCGAGCACGCGCAGCCCCTGCGCGGCGAACCAGGCCATGTCCAGGCTCTTGCCGGCCAGGGGCACGAAGACCCGGCTGCCCGGCGCGACGCCGAGCGCCGGCCAATGCTTGAGCAGCAGCGGCGTCGGCCGGTCCTGGTGGAAGCCGATGCGGCCTTCGCGCCAGCGCTGGTGCCAGAAGTCGGGGTTCATCGGCTGGGGCGCCTGCGGCGGCGTTACTCGACCGCCAGCCCGTCGACCTTCTGCCAGCCGCGCGGCAGCAGGCCGCCGCGGGTGGCGCGCGCGCCGAGGTAGGCGTCCAGGTCCTTCCACGACAGGGTCATGCTGCGCGCCCCGGACTTGACGATCAGGTTGCCGCCCGGCGGCACCGCCGCCACGGCGACCACGCGCTCGGTGCCGAGCTTGGCCTTGGGGATGTCGATCAGCTTGTTGCCCTTGCCCTTGTCCAGCTCGGGCAGTTCGCCCGCCGGGAACGCGAGCAGGTGGCCGGCGCTGGTCGCCGCGACCACGCGGTCCTGGCCGGGATCGGTCACCG
This sequence comes from Vulcaniibacterium tengchongense, assembly GCF_003814555.1. Lineage (GTDB taxonomy): Bacteria > Pseudomonadota > Gammaproteobacteria > Xanthomonadales > Xanthomonadaceae > Vulcaniibacterium > Vulcaniibacterium tengchongense. The sequence continues at coordinate 239,036 of NZ_RKQN01000003.1, read as the reverse complement.
CCGCCGGCTGCAGCACCTTCGCGCCCGGCGTCAGCGACAGCATCGACTTGCCGGCCTTGTTGCGGCCGGTGAGGTTCCCGAAGCGGGTGACGAAGCCGTAGCCGTGGCTGCTGGCGAGGACGAAGCGGGCATCGTCCTCGCCGCTGGCCAGCGCCTGGAACGACGCGCCCGGCGGCGGCGAGAAGCGCCCGGTCAGCGGTTCGCCGTTGCCGCGCGCCGAGGGCAGCGAATGCACCAGGGTCGAGTACGCGCGCCCGGTCGAGTCGAGGAACGCCACCTGCAGCGTGCTGCGGCTGCGCACCGCGGCGAGCAACGCATCGCCCTCGCGGTAGCTGAGCGATGCGGCGTCGACGTCGTGGCCCTTGGCCGCGCGCACCCAGCCCTTCTCGCTGAGCACCACGGTCATCGGCTCGCTGGCGACCAGTTCGGTTTCCGACAGCGCCTGCGCGGCGCTGCGCGCCACCAGCGGCGACATGCGCGCGTCGCCGAACTTCTTGGCGTCGGCCAGCAGCTCCTCCTTGACCAGCTTCTTCAGCTTGGCCTTGCTGCCCAGCGTGGCCTCGATGCGCTCGCGCTCGGCCTGCAGGTCGGCCTGCTCGCCGCGGATCTTCATCTCCTCCAGCCGGGCCAGCTGGCGCAGCCTGGTCTCGAGGATGTAGTCGGCCTGTTCCTCGGTCAGCCCGAAGCGGGCCATCAGCACCGGCCTGGGCTCGTCCTCGGTGCGGATGATGCGGATCACCTCGTCGAGGTTGAGGAAGGCGACCAGCAGGCCTTCCAGCAGGTGCAGGCGGCGCTCGACCTTCTCCTGGCGATGCTTGAGCCGGCGCACCACGGTGTCGGTGCGGAAGGTCAGCCACTCCTCCAGCAGGGTGCGCAGGTTCTTGACCGCCGGCTTGCCGTCCAGGCCGATGACGTTGAGGTTGACCCGGTAGCTCTTCTCCAGGTCGGTGGTGGCGAACAGGTGGCCCATCAGCTGCTCGGCGTCCACGCGGTTGGAGCGCGGCACCAGCACCACCCGCACCGGGTTGGCGTGGTCGGACTCGTCGCGGATGTCCTCCAGCCACGGCAGCTTCTTGGCGCGCATCTGCGCGGCGATCTGTTCGATCACCTTGGACGGGGAGACCTGGTAGGGCAGGGCGGTGACGACGAAGTTGCCGTTCTCCTTCTGCCAGGTGGCGCGGGCGCGGACGCTGCCGCTGCCGCTCTCGTACATGGCGCGCAGCTCGGCCGGCGGGGTGATGATCTCCGCCTCGGTCGGGTAGTCCGGGCCGAGCACGTGCTCGCACAGGTCGCGGGTGGTCGCGTCCGGGTCGTCGAGCAGGCGCACGCAGGCGCTGACCACCTCGTTGAGGTTGTGCGGCGGGATGTCCGTGGCCATGCCCACGGCGATGCCGGTGGTGCCGTTGAGCAGCAGGTGCGGCAGCCGCGCCGGCAGCCAGGTCGGCTCCTCCAGGGTGCCGTCGAAGTTCGGCGTCCAGTCCACCGTGCCCTGGCCGAGCTCGCCCAGCAGCACCTCGGCGATCGGCGTCAGCTTGGCCTCGGTGTAGCGCATCGCCGCGAACGACTTGGGATCGTCCGGCGAGCCGAAGTTGCCCTGGCCCTCGATCAGCGGGTAGCGGTACGAGAACGGCTGCGCCATCAGCACCAGCGCCTCGTAGCAGGCGCTGTCGCCGTGCGGGTGGTACTTGCCGATCACGTCGCCGACGGTGCGCGCGGACTTCTTCGGCTTGGCCGTCGCGTTCAGCCCCAGCTCGCTCATGGCGTAGACGATGCGCCGCTGCACCGGCTTGAGGCCGTCGCCGAGGAACGGCAACGCGCGGTCCAGCACCACGTACATCGAATAGTCGAGATAGGCGCGCTCGGCGTATTCGCGCAGCGGGATCTGTTCGAAGCCGTGGAAGACCGGACGGACGGTGTCGTTCATGCGATGGGGGAGAAAAAAGCGTGCGGGGATTCTAGCCGCAGGGGCCCTGCGGCGCGGCCGGGGGGCGGCGCGTCGAAGGCGCGGCGGCGAGGGGAGCAGCCGGCACGGCGTGCGGGGGCGCGGCCGGGACCCCGCCCGTTGCGGCGGCGGCCTCGAGCGGGCGCCCGCGGCGCGGCGCGGGCGCCGCGGCGCTCAGCGCTACGCCTCGCCGGAGGCCTCCGCCTGGCGCAGCACCGACAGCACGCGCAGGCGCACCGTGCCGCCCGGCGTCGGCCAGTCGATCGCGTCGCCCACGCGCAGGCCGAGCAGGGCGCTGCCCACCGGCGCGAGGATCGACACCTTGTCCGGGCTGCCGTCGGCATCCCGCGGGTAGACCAGGGTCAGCTCGCGCTCCGCGCCGGTGGTCTCGTCGCGGCAGCGCGCGGTCGAGTTCATCGTGATCACGTCGGCCGGCATGTCCTGCGGCTCGACCACGGTCGCCCGCGCCAGCTCCCGCTCCAGGGCGCCGGTGTCCAGGCCCGCGGCGGCGGGCGATTCGAGCAGGCTCTCGATGCGTTCGCAGTCCAGGCGCGAGAGCAGCAGGGGCGGTTCGGAAGCAGTCATTGGAATCTCCAAAGCAATGCGGGCGCCGCTGCGCGCGCCGCCCGCCAAGATCGTCGTCATGGCGTGACCATAGCCGCGAACGCGCGCAGCGGCAACCGCGCCGGCCGGCGGGCGGGGGCGGGCGAATTTTTCCGCCGCCGGGCGTTGACAACGTGTCCGCTCGGCCTCAACATACGCGGCCTCGCACGGCGCAAGCCGCTGCGGATTGCCCAGGTGGCGGAATTGGTAGACGCACTAGTTTCAGGTACTAGCGGGTAAAACCGTGGAGGTTCGAGTCCTCTCCTGGGCACCACCGACAAGTTCCCAAGCGCGCAGGCGCGCCGGACAGCGAAAGAAACGAAACCCCGCCGAAAGCGGGGTTTTTGTTGCCCGATCCGCGGGCTCAGCGGCGCGGCGGGGCCATCGGCGGAGCGGGCCAGGCGCGCACCGGCGGCAGCGGCCCCGGCATGTGGTAGGGGCCGCCGTACCCGCCCGGGCCGTCGCCCTGCGACACGCCGATGCTGAGGTCGAAGGTATTGCGGCCGCCGTCCTCGCCGTAGCGGCAACGGTGCAGGTGCAGGCGCGTGGCGGTCCAATGGCTGCTGCCGAAGCGCTCGGAGTAGCCGATGCCGGCGCCGACGCTGCCGGACAGCTGCGGTTGCGGCGAGCATTCCTCCTGCGCCAGCGCCAGCGCCGGCTCCGACGCCGGCCGCCCGCTGGTGTCGCCGTAGTAGGTGCCGGGCGGATCGTTCGCGTACGACGACCTTCCCTCCCCGCCGCCGAAGCCGATCGGGCGGTCGGGCAGGCTGAGATCCAGGCGCTCGGTTTCCGCGCCCCATGCCGCCGCGGCCGGGGCGAGGAAAAGGGCCAGCAGGACGGCGGAGCGGTTCATGGGACCTCGGAAGGGTCGCGGGCGTGCAGCCGAAGCTAGCAGCGCGCGCTTGAACCGCGGCTGGCCCGGCGCCACGCCGCGTTGATGGCGCGATGTGCGACCATGGCTGAATGAGCAGAAAATCGTCCAGCCGCGGCCAGTCCGGCAAGAAGAAGTCCGCCTCGTCCACGCGCCAGCCGCCCACCGCGCCGGCGCGCGGCAAGCGCGGCCCGAAACGACCGGGCTGGTTGCCGGAGCCGCCACCGCGCGCCGCCCGGGCCGGGGGCGGCGGCGATCGCGGCGGCGCGCCCGCCGCGTTCCGCGACCCGTACGCCGAACGCGAGGCATCGCGCTATGCCGAGCCGATCGCCAGCCGCGAGCTGATCCTGCAGACCCTGGAGGCCGCCGAGGGGCCGCTGCCGATGGAGGCATTGGCCGAGCGCCTGGACCTGGCCGAGCCGGGTCGCTTCGAGGCCTTGGGCAAGCGCCTGGCGGCGATGGTTCGCGACGGCCAACTGCTGCGCAACCGCGTCGGCGAGTTCCTGCCGGCCGAGCAGATCGACCTGATCCCCGGCGTGGTGGTCGCCAACCCGGACGGGTTCGGCTTCCTCCAGCCCGAGTCCGGCGGCGGCGGCGACCTGTTCCTGCCGCCGTTCGAGATGCGCAAGGTGCTGCACGGCGACCGCGTGCTGGCGCGGGTTTCCGGCGTCGACCGCCGCGGCCGCCGCGAGGCGGCCATCGTGCGGGTGCTCGAACGCGGCCTGACCCGGCTGATCGGCCGCTTCGTGCTGGAGGCCGGCATCAGCTACGTGGTGCCGGACGACCGCCGCATCCTGCGCAACGTGCAGATCCCGCCCGACGCGCGCCTGGAGGCGCGCAACGGCCAGCTGGTGGTGTGCGAGCTGACCCTTGCGCCGGACCTGCAGCGCCCGCCGATCGGGCGCGTGCTGGCGGTGCTCGGCGACCGCCTGACCGCCTCGCTGGCGGTGCAGGCGGCGATCCACGGCCACGACCTGCCGCACGAGTTCCCGCAGGCGGCGCTGGACGCGGCCGCGGCGGTGCCGCTGACGGTCGACCCGGCCGAGGCCGCCGGGCGCGTCGACCTGCGCGCGCTGCCGCTGGTCACCATCGACGGCGAGGACGCCAAGGACTTCGACGACGCGGTCTACTGCGAGCCCAACCGCAACGGCTTCCGCCTGGTGGTGGCGATCGCCGACGTCTCGCACTACGTGCAGCCCGGCTCGGCGCTGGACGAGGAGGCGCAGAAGCGCGCGACTTCGGTCTACTTCCCCGGCTTCGTCGTGCCGATGCTGCCGGAGACGCTGTCCAACGGCATCTGCTCGCTGAACCCCAAGGTCGACCGCATGTGCTTCGTCTGCGACATGCAGGTCGACCGCGACGGCGAAGTCACGCGCTCCAAGTTCTACGAAGCGGTGATGAACTCGCACGCGCGCCTGACCTACACCCAGGTCTGGAACGCGATCGGCGAGGGCGTGCCGGAGGAGGCGCGGCTGGACGCGCGGGCGCGGATCGGCTCGCTGCTGCCGCAGGTGGAGCGGCTGCACCAGCTCTACCAGGTGCTGGCCCGGGCGCGCGCGCGGCGCGGCGCGATCGAGTTCGAGTCCGGCGAGGTGCGCTTCGTGCTCGGCCCGCAGGGCGAGGTGGTGCAGGCCGGGATGCTCCAGCGCAACGACGCGCACAAGCTCATCGAGGAATGCATGATCGCGGCCAACGTGGAGGCGGCGAAGTTCCTGCTCGCGCGCGGCATCCCGGCGCCGTTCCGCATCCACGAGCGGCCGCCGGAGCAGAAGTACGCCGACCTGCTCGAGTTCCTCAAGGAGTTCAAGCTGCGCATGCCGGCATGGGCCAAGGTCGAGCCGCGCGACTTCACCCAGCTGCTGAAGAAGGTGCGCGAGCGCGCCGATGCGGCGCTGATCGAATCGGTGCTGCTGCGCAGCCAGTCGCTGGCGGTGTATTCGCCGGACAACGCCGGCCACTTCGGGCTGGCGCTGGAGGCCTACACCCACTTCACCTCGCCGATCCGGCGCTACCCGGACCTGCTGGTGCACCGCGCGATCAAGCACGCGCTGCGCCGCGGGCGGCCGACCAACTATCTCTACACCCCCGGGCAGATGGCCGCGCTGACCCTGCAGTGCTCCGAGCGCGAGCGTCGCGCCGACGAAGCCGAGCGCGAGGTCGACGAGCGCTACCGCGCCGCCTGGATGGAGCAGCACGTCGGCGGCGAGTTCGAGGGCACGATCAGCGGCGTGACCAGCTTCGGCCTGTTCGTCGAGCTGGACGAGTCCAAGGTCAACGGCCTGATCCACGTGACCCAGCTGCCGCACGACTATTACCATTTCGACCCGATCCGCAAGACGCTGTCGGGCGAACGCGGCGGCCGCGAGTTCCGCCTCGGCGACCGGGTCCGCATCGTGGTGATGAAGGCCAGCGTCGAAGACCGCAAGATCGACTTCCGCCTCGCCGAGAGCGGCACCGGCAAGCCGGGCAAGGCGCCGCCGAGGGGGCAGCCGGCGCGGCGGAAGAAGCAGAAGTACTGACCCTTCTTCCTCGCGCTCGCGGGCGCGGGGCAGGTCGCCGAGCAGGGGCCGGCCCGGAGGTCGCCAGCGAACGTCCCCATCCTCGGCGCCGCGCGCCGTTTTCCCCTCCCCGGGCGGGAGAGGGCATGCACCGATAGAGAGACGCGATGAGCAGCAAACAATGGATCGCCGGCATCAACGCGGTGGCGGCGGCGGTGGAGCACGACGCCGAACACGTGCGCGAAGTGCTGATCGAGGCCGGTTCGAAGAACCCGCGCCTGGCCGAGATCGAGGCAAGCGCGCGCCGCCGCGACATCGACGTGCGCCGCGTCGCCGCGCAGGCGCTGGACGGCGTCGCCGGCGGGCTGCGCCACCAGGGCGTGGTCGCGCGCTACGCCGCGGCCCGGACCTGGGGCGAGCACGAACTGGCGGAACGGGTCGAGGCCGCCGCCGGCCGTGCGCTGCTGCTGGTGCTGGACGGCGTGCAGGACCCGCACAACCTCGGCGCCTGCCTGCGCAGCGCGGCCGCGGCCGGGGCCACCGCCGTGGTGATCCCCAAGGACAAGGCGGTGCAGGTCAACGCCACGGTGCGCAAGACCTCGGCCGGCGCGGCCGACAGCGTGCCGGTGATCGCGGTGACCAACCTGGCGCGGGCGTTGCGCGAGCTGCAGAAGCTGGGCGTTTGGCTGTACGGCCTGGCGGGCGAGGCCGAGGATTCGTTCTATTCGCTCGACCTGCGCGGCAACGTCGCGGTGGTGCTGGGCGGCGAGAGCGACGGCCTGCGCCGGCTCACCCGCGAGAACTGCGACAAGCTGGTGCGCATCCCCATGCCCGGCGCCGGCGGCAGCGGCGTGGAGAGCCTGAACGTCTCGGTGGCCGCGGGCGTGACCCTGTTCGAGGCGGTGCGGCAGCGCGGCGCCGGTTGAGGGGCCCTGCCTCGCGCCGCGCCCACGGCGAAGCGGCGCGGCTCCACGCCCGCGGACTGTGGCGCACGCGCCCGTCGTCGCGGCTGCAGGACAAAGAAAAACTATCGTCTGAATATGGCGGGGAGCGAATTTTCCCGGCGTCCGCTTCGCCGACACTGTGCCGGATGAAGAGCACAGTCCATGCGTAGCAAGCTGTTCGTGCCGGGCGCGCGGCCCGAGTTGTTCCCGAAGGCGCTGGCCGGCGAGGCCGACGCGCTGTCCTTCGACCTGGAGGACTCGGTGCCCGAGTCCGGCAAGGACCAGGCCCGCGCGCAGGTCGCCGGCTTCCTGCGCGAGCGCGCGGCGCAGGCGGCGGCCAAGCTGGTCATCGTCCGCACCAACGCCCCGGACAGCGCGCACTTCGCCGCGGACCTGGCGGCGCTGGCGATCCCGGGCGTGGACCTGGTCAACCTGCCGAAGATCGAATCCGAGGATGCGTTGCGCACGGCGGTGGCGCAGCTCGAGCGCGCCGAGGCGGCCAACGGTATCGACCGGCCGATCCAGGTGCTGGTGAACATCGAGACGCCGCGGGCGCTGCGCCGCGCGGCGCGGATCGCGCGCGCGCACCCGCGCGTGGCCGGGCTGCAGCTCGGCCTGGGCGATCTGTTCGAGCCCTATGGCATCGCCCGCCACGAGCGCGCCAACGTGCATGCGGCGCTGTTCGCCCTGCGCATGGCCGCGGCCGAGGCCGGGGTGTTCGCCTACGACGGCGCGTATCCGGACTTCCGCGACGACGAGGGATTCCTGGAGGAAGCGCGGATGGCGCGGCGGCTGGGTTTCGCCGGCAAGAGCTGCATCCATCCGCGCCAGGTGGCGTTGGCCAACGAGGCGTTCCGGCCGGATCCGGACGAGATCGAAGCGGCGCGGCGCGTGGTCGAGGCCGCGCGGGCGGCCGAAGCCGAAGGCCGCGGCGCGTTCGCGGTGGACGGGCGCATGGTCGATGCGCCGTTCCTCAAGCGCGCCCGCGCCTTGCTCGCCGCCGCCGGCACGGGGCCGGCATGAGCGCCGGCTTCGGAATGATCGCGGACCCGTCGCGCGCCGCCCGCGGCCCGGCGGCGCATGCGTGGCTGGCGCGGCTGTTGCTGTGGCTCGCGCTGCTGTGCTGCGCGGCCGCGGCGCACGCCGACAACCTGGTGACGTGGAAGCCCGCCGGCGCGTTCCCGCCGCTGAACCACGACGCGCCGCTGGTCGGCCTGGCCGAAATCGACGGCCGCCTGCTCGCGGCGAGCGAACGCACGCTGTGGCTGCTCGAGCCCGGCGCGCGCGAGTGGCGCCGCCTGCCGGACGACGCGGCGAGCGGCAGGATCCTCGGGCTGACGCGCGCCGGCGGCGCGACCTGGCTGCTGCGCGGCGACGCCGCCGGGGCGCGCGGCGTCGAACGGCTCCGGATCGAAGGCGGGCAGCTGCGCCGCCAGGCGTTGCCCGGTTGGCCGCAGCCGCTCGCCTCGGCGCGCGTGGGCGCGCTGGCCGAGCGCCTCTACGTGGCGGGCGTGGACGCCGGCGGCGCCGCGCGCCTGCTCGCCCTGCCGCTGCAGGCGGCGGCAACGCGGTGGACGCCGCTGCCGCCGTGGCCGGGCGGCGGCGCGCCCACCGCGCTGGCCGCGCAGAACCAGGCGCTGTTCGTGAGCGTGGCCGCGCCCGGCGGCGATCGCCTGTGGCGCCGCGACGCCGAGGGACTCTGGCAGCCGCGCACGCCGGTGCCGGGACGCGTGCTCGAGGGCTCGGTGCGCGCGTTGGGCCAGGCGCATCTGTTGTTCCTCGTCGCGCCGCCGGAGGCCGCGCCGGGGGCCGCGCGCCTGGCCAGCTATCACACCATCACCGACGCGTGGGCAACGCCGCCGGTCGCCGAGGCGGCACCGGCGCGGCTGGCGGCCGGCTGGGGCGACGGCCTGCTCTGGGCCGTTCCGGACGCCGGCGGCCGCAGCGTGTTCGCCGCGGCGGCGCCGGAAGGCGGCAAGTACCTGCTGAAGTGGCTCGACTGGACCGTGATCGCGCTGTACCTGGTCGCGATGAGCGGCATCGGCGCCTGGTTCTACCTGCGCGAGAAGCGCGGCTCGACCTCGGACTTCTTCGTCGGCGGCCGCTCCATCCCGTTCTGGGCCGCCGGCGTCAGCCTGTACGCGACCAACACCAGCTCGATCAGCTTCATCGCCATCCCGGCCAAGTCCTTCGAGAGCAACTGGCAGTACCTGACCAACAACCTGATCGCGGTACTCGGGCTGATGTTCGTCGCGGTGTGGATCGTACCGCTGCTGCGCCGGCTCGACCTGATGTCGGTGTTCTCCTACCTGGAGACGCGCTTCCACCCGCTGATCCGCATGCTCGCCAGCGCGCTGTGCATCGCCATGCAGATCGGCGCGCGGATGAGCGTGATCCTGTTCCTGCCCGCGCTGGCCATCGCCACCATCACCGGCCTGGACGTGGTCTGGAGCATCCTGATCATGGGGGTGTTCACCATCCTGTACACCACGCTGGGCGGCATGAAGGCGGTGATCTGGACCGACTTCGTGCAGGTGTTCGTGATGTTCGGCGGCGCGATCTTCGCGATCGGCTTCATCGTCTGGAACATCCACGGCGGCGTGCCGGAGTTCCTCGCCGTGGCGATGGCCGAGGACAAGATGAAGCTGTTCGACTTCAGCTTCGACCTGACCAAGGCCACCGTCTGGGGCTTCCTGTTCCTGGTGCTGTTCGACGTGATCCTGACCTTCCCCAAGGACCAGGTGCTGATGCAGCGCGTGCTGTCGACGCGCTCGGACAAGGAGGCGGGGCGCTCGGTGTGGACCTTCGCCGCGATCATGATCCCGGGCGGCTTCTTCTTCTACATGATCGGCACCGCGCTGTACGTCTACTACAAGGACAACCCGGAGCGGATGAACCCGCTGCTGCCGATCGACGCCACCTTCCCGCTGTTCATCGCCGCCGAGCTGCCGATGGGGGTGACCGGCCTGATCATCGCCGGCATCTTCGCCGCGGCGATGTCGACCCTGTCGAGCATCATCAACAGCGTCTCGACCCTGGCGTCGGTGGATTTCTACGAGAAGCTGGCCAAGCACCCGACGCCGAAGAAGAGCGTGCTGTTCGCCGAGATCGTCGGCGTGCTGGTGGGCCTGACCGGCATCGGCATCGCCCTGCTGCTGTCGCGCTACGACATCCATTCGCTGTTCGACGTGTCGATCGAGCTGGCCGGGCTGCTCGGCGGCGGTTTCGCCGGCGCCTACACGCTCGGCATGTTCACCCGCCGCGCCAACACGCCCGGGGTGGCGATCGGCATCTTCGGCAGCATCGTCCTGACGCTGGCGCTGTGGTCGCAGGACCTGGTGCATCCGTATTTCTACCTGGGCATCTCGATCATGGCCTGCATCGTGATCGGCTACCTGGCCAGCCTGCTGTTCCCGGCGCCGACGCGCTCGCTGAAGGGCCTGACGATCTACCGGGACCGGGAGTGAGCACGCGGACGCGGGCCGGCGCAGGCGACCTTCGGCACGGTCCGCCGCCGGCGCCGCTGGTGTAGCCTGCGCGGCGTCCGCCAGGAGTCGCGATGGATACCCAGTTCCTCAATACCTTCGTCACCGTGGTCGACCGGGGCTCGATGGCCGCGGCGGCGCGCCAGCTCAACATCACCCCGGCCGCGGTGGCGCAGCAGATCCGCACGCTCGAGCGCGAGTTGGGGGCGTCGCTGATCGTCCGCGCCGGGCGCACGGTCGGCGTGACCGAGGCCGGGCACCGTATCCTGCAACGCGCGCGCGACCTGCTGCGCGACGTCGCCGACATGCGCAGCGTCGCCAACGACGACTCGATGTCCGGCGAGCTGCGCCTGGGCGCGTGCCCGACCGGGCTGGCCGGGCTGCTGCCGGACGTGCTCGCGCGGATGGTGGAGAAGTTCCCGCAGATCAACGTGTTCATCCAGCCGGGCTATTCGGCCGACCTGTACCGCTCGGTCGAGAGCGGGGCGCTGGATGCGGCGGTGGTGCTGCAGGCGCCGTTTCCGCTGCCGAAGACCTGCCATTGGCAGCTGCTGCGCGAGGAGCCGCTGGTGGTGCTGGCGCCCGAACGCATGGCCGGGCGCGACCCGCACGAGTTGCTCGCGACCGAGCCGTTGATCCGCTACGACCGCCACCAATGGGGCGGCCGCCAAGCCGACGAATACCTGCGCCGGGTCGGCATCGTGCCGCGCGAGCGCTTCGAGCTGAATGCGCTCAACGCGATCGCGGTGATGGTCGACCGCGGCCTGGGCGTGTCGCTGGTGCCGGACTGGGCCCGGCCCTGGCCGGAAGGCCTGCGCCTGGCGCGCATCCCGCTGCCGCAGCCGAGCGAGCCGCGCCGCATCGGCATCGTCTGGTCGCGCTCGACGGTGCGCATCCGCCTGGTCACCGCGTTCCTGCAGGAAAGCAAGGCCGCCGCCGCGGCGATGTAAGGGATGGGAGCCGGCGCAGCGCCGATCGCCGCGGAGCCGCAGAGCGTGTGCCGGACCATGCGGGCGGGAGGCGCTTTTCCCGGCGCGCAATGCAGCGTGCGCATCGGAGACACGCGAGGTCGCTCCTGGCGGTTCGCCCGGTTCGCAAGCCGCCCGATGCGCGCCCTGCAGGTGATCGCGCTCGAACGCGATGTCGCAGGCGCCCGTTCGCCCCGCGCGGGTCTGACGGATTCCGGACCGCGGCCTTGAAGGTAGGTGGGATGTTGCGACGCACAAAATCTTTCGCCTCAAGCAACAAAAACTAGTCTTTGAACATAGGCGCGGACGGTTCTATTTCCGTCGGCGCCCCGGCAATGTTCACCGCACCAAGCGTCCTGGGAGGGATGCACCGTGCGGCGACGACAACGGCTCGTCTCGCAAGGTCGCATTGAGGACAGTCGCAACGCGCCCGCGACGGCGCGACATCATCAGAGACGAACCATGAAGAAGAACAAACCTGCGGCCCTGAGCGTGTTCCTGCTGGCCGCGGCGGTCAGCGCCAGCGTGCAGGCGCAGCAGCAGGCCGCACAGGCGGCCGAGGAAGACAGCGGGCAGGCCACGGCCGAAGCGGTCGACCTGGACCGGGTGATGGTGACCGGCATGCGCACAGCCAAGGCGGTGGACAAGATTCCGGGCGCGGTCACCGTGGTCACGCCGGAAGAGATCCGCAACACGCTCGCCCTGACCGAAGACCTGACCTCGGTGCTGTCGCGCACCGTGCCGGGCTATTCCGAATCGACCCAGCAGATGGGCAGCCGCGGCGAGAACCTGCGCGGCCGCATCGCGCTGCGCCTGTTCGACGGCATCCCGCAGGGCTCGCCGCTGCGCGAGGGCAACCGCTCGGCCACCTTCACCGACATGGGCGTGGTCGGCCGCATCGAGGTCATCAACGGCCCCTCCGCGGCCGAGGGCATCGGCGCCGCCGGCGGCATCATCAACTACATCTCCAAGACGCCGGAGGAGGGCACCCACGCCACCCTGAGCACCCGCTACGGCAGCCAGTTCAAGGGCGACAGCGACAGCTGGAAGATCGGCCTGAACTTCGGCCACAAGGAGGACGCCTACGACCTGCTGGTCTCCACCGCGTTCCTCGACCGCGGCGTCAGCTACGACGGCAAGGGCAACCGCGTCGGCCGCAGCACCGCCGGTTCGCTCGCCGATTCGGAAAGCAAGAACCTGTTCCTGAAGTTCGGCATGAACTTCGGCGAGGGCGACGCGCAGCGCCTGCAGGCCACGCTGAGCCGCTTCGACGTCACCGGCAAGGGCAACTACGTCAACGTCCCGGGCCAGCCGGAGTTCGGCATCCCGAGCACGTCCGTGCGCGGCGAGCCGCTGGGCTCGAAGACCGAGTTCAACGACTTCCGCCAGTACACGCTGACCTACACCCACAGCAACTTCTTCGACGGCACGCTGTTCGCGAACCTGTACACCGCCGACCAGGCGATGCGCTACCCGACCGAGAACAGCATCGACCGCCAGGATCCCGAGATCGCGCCGATCGGCCAGCTCAACGACCAGTCGGAGATCCACTCGAAGAAGAAGGGCCTGCGCACCGGCTGGACCCGCGGCAACTTCCTGGTGGAAGGCCTGGAGCTGCGGGCCGGCGTGGACGTGGTCGAGGACGAGGCGGAACAGAGCCTGGCGCTCACCCACCGCGTCTGGGTGCCGCCGATGCAGTACAGCAGCACCGCGCCCTACCTGCAGCTGTCCTACGACATCGGCCCGGTGACCCTGAGCGGCGGCATCCGCCGCGAGGACGGCGAGCTGGAGGTGAACGACTACACCACCACCTGGTACCGCAATCGCGTGTTCGTGCAGGGAGGCAAGCTCGAGTACCAGGAAAACCTGGTCAACTTCGGCGCGATCGTGCGCCTGCCGGCGGGCTGGTCCGTGTACGGCTCCTACGGCGAAGGCTTCACCTTGCCGAACGTCGGCATCCCGCTGCGCAACATCAATACGCCGGGCCGCTCGGTCGACGACATCGAGGGCCTGCAGCCGATCGTGGTCGAGAACAAGGAGATCGGCGCGAACTGGGCCGGCGAGCGCGGCAGCTTCGGCGTCTCGCTGTACCGCAGCACGTCCGACTTCGGCGCATCGCTGCAGGTCGACCCGGCCACCGGCGACTACGTGATGGTGCGCGCGCCGACCGAGATCGAGGGCGTGGAACTGACCGGCGCCTGGCGCTTCAGCGACGCGCTGCGCGCCAACGCGGTGTACTCGCACGCCGAGGGCAAGACCGCGTTCTACGAGGACGGCCCGATGGTCAAGGAGATGGGCATCATCGACGTGAGCCCGGACAAGCTCAGCGCGAGCCTGAGCTGGAAGATCCTGCCGCAGCTCGAACTGAACCTGGCCGCGACCCGCTGGTTCTCGCGCAACATCCATTCGGTCGAGAACGAGGACTACCAGTTCCACGAGGAGACCGACGGCTACACCCTGTTCGACGCCAGCGTGGCCTACGACATGGGGCGCTACGGCCGCCTGAGCCTGGGCGTGGAGAACATCTTCGACAAGTACTACATCCTCAACACCTCGCAGTTCGGCGGCAGCAGCCCGGTGCTGTGGGAGAACTACTACGAGCCCGACTACCTCGCCGGCCGCGGTCGTTCGTTCTCGCTGACGCACACCATCAACTTCTGACGTGCGACGAAGAAGCGGCGTTCCTTTCCCCCCCATTCCCGCGGGGCGCCGGGCGCCCGGTGGGATCCGCCCGCGCGGCCCGGTCCGCGCGGTGCGTCTTTTCGGGCGGGCGGCGGCATTGGCGCTGCTGCTGGGGGCGGCGGCGAGCGCCGGCGCGGACCCGGCATCGCCGTTGCCGCCGGTCGAACCGGCGCGCGCCGGCTTTTCCACCGAGGGCCTGCACCGCATCGACGCGCTGCTCGAACGCGCCACCGACGCCGACGGCTACCCGGGCGCGGTCGCGCTGATCGCGCGCGACGGCCGCCTGGTCGCCTGGCGCGGCTACGGCCATCGCGACCGGGCGCGCACCGCCCCGATGCCGCGCGATGCGATCTTCCGCGTCTATTCGATGAGCAAGACCGTCGCCACGGCGGCGGCATTGATCCTGGTCGAAGAGGGCAAGCTCGAGCTCGATGCGCCGCTGGGCGAGTACCTGCCCGAATTCGCGCACGTGCAGGTGCTCGCCGGCGGCGACGCCGGGGCGCCGCGCCTGCGCCCGCCGGCGCGGCCGATCACCGTGCGCGACCTGATGACGCACACCGCCGGCTTCGCCAGCGGCAACGGCGCCTCGCCCGCGGCCGACGAACTGCTGCGCCGCGCCGACCTGCACGGCGCGCGCGACCTGGCCGATTTCGCGGCCCGGCTGAGCCGGGTGCCGCTGGCCGCCGATCCCGGGACGCGGTTCGCCTACGACGGCGCCGCGATCGAGGCGCTCGGGCGCGTGATCGAGGTCGCGAGCGGGCAGCCGCTGGCGCGGTTCCTGCGCGAGCGCCTCTTCCTCCCGCTGGGGATGCGCGACACCGGCTTCGAAGTGCCGGAGCGCGAACGCGCTCGCGTCGTCGACCTCGTCACGCGCGACGCCGAAGGGCGCACCGTGCTCGCCGACACGGCCGGCGCGCGCCGTCCCGGCGCTCGCCTGAACGCCTACGACAGCGGCGCGGGCGGGCTGTACTCCACCGCGGCCGACTACGCGCGCTTCTGCCAGATGCTGCTCGACGGCGGCCGTCTCGGCGACGTGCGCATCCTGCGCCGCGCCACCGTGGCCGCGATGTTCCGCAACCAGCTCGAGGGCCGTCTGCAGCCGCCGGTGACCGAGTTCAGCGATGCCGAGGGCTTCGGCCTCGGCGGCGCGGTGCTGCTCGACCCGGAGGGCAAGGGCCGCAACGGCGCGCCGGGGCAGTTCGGCTGGTCCGGTGCCGCGTCCACCTATTATTCGATCGACCCGCGCGAGCGGCTGGTGGCGATCCTGCTGCTGCAGTATCTGCCGCGCGACGACGCGCGCGACCCGCCGAAGCTCGCCACGCCGTTCTTCAATCTCGTCCACGAGGCCATCGCGCCATGAGCGCCGCACGCAACGCCGTCCTGGTCGCCGGGTCGGCCAACCTCGATTTCGTGGTCCGCGCCAGCCACGTGCCGCGCCCGGGCGAGACCGTGCTCGGCCGCGGTTTCGTGACCGCGCCCGGCGGCAAGGGCGCGAACCAGGCGGTGGCCTGCGCCCGCGCCGGCGGCGCCGACACGCGCATGCTGCTCGCGCTGGGGGACGACGCCTTCGCGCAGCCGATCGAGCAGTCGCTGCGCGACGCCGGCGTGCGTGCGCACGTGGTGCGCTCCGCGGCGCTGCCGACCGGCACCGCCTTCATCTGCATCGGCGACGACGCCGAGAACGCGATCACCGTCGCGCCCGGCGCCAATGCCGCGCTGACCGAGGCCGACCTGCCGCCGCTCGACGGCGTGGCCTGGCTGCTGCTGCAACTGGAGACGCCGCTCGACGTGGTCGCCGGCTATGCCCGCGCCGCGCGCGCGGCCGGCGCGAAGGTGGCGCTGAACGCCGCGCCGGCGCAGGCGCTGCCGGCCGAGCTGCTGGCGCAGGTCGACCTGCTGATCGTCAACGAGGGCGAACTGGCGGCGCTGGCCGGCGACCGCGGCGGCATCGCCGCCGCCGCGGCGGCGCTCGACGTGCCCTGCGTCGCCGTCACCCTGGGCGCGCGCGGCTGCCTCGTCCGCGACGGCGCGAAGTGCCACCTGCAGCCGGCCTTCGCCGTGGCCGCGCTCGACACCACCGCCGCCGGCGATACCTTCTGCGGCGTGCTGGTGGCCGCGCTCGCCGGCGGCGCGGCGCTGCCCGAGGCGCTGCGCCGCGCCTGCGCGGCCTCGGCCCTGGCCTGCACCCGGCTGGGCGCGCAGCCCAGCATTCCCACGCGCGGCGAGGTCGACGCCTTCCTGCGCCAGGCGCCGCCCGCGGCGCCGCAGCTCCTCGCCGAACTGGCCGATCATTGCGGCCTGGCCCCCGATTCCCCCGCACGCCGGATCGTTCCCGCATGAGTTCCGCTTCGCCCCACGACGACACCGCCGCCGAGCGCCCGCCGGTCAAGACCGAATTCAAGTTCTCCCACGTCACCACCGGCCGCTACCTGCCCACGCCGGGCAAGGCGCCGGGCTGGCCGTTCGCCGAGATCGGCCACTGGAAGACCGACGTCAACGCCACCTCGGCCGACTGGCTGCGCGAGCTGCGCGACTGGCGCCGCGAGCACCTGACCCGCATCGGCTACGACGACGCCCACTACCGCCGTCCCGAGCTGCAGTGGGCGCAGCGCAACTTCGTCCACGTGCAGATGATGGTGGAGGACCGCTACTTCTACGATCCGGTGGCCGGCCGCTACACCGTGGACCGGTACCTCGACGACCTGGAAGCGCGTTTCGGCGGCGTCGACAGCGTGCTGATCTGGTACGTGTACCCGAACATCGGCATCGACGACCGCAACCAGTTCGATCTCGCCGCCGACCTGCCCGGCGGCCTGGAGGGGCTGAAGAGCGCGGTCGACGACTTCCATCGCCGCGGCGTGCGCGTGTTCCTGCCGACCATGCCCTGGGACAACGGCACCCGCGAACAGGGCGAGCCGGACTGGCGGGCGATCGCCCGGATCGTGAAGGCGGTCGGCGCCGACGGCATCAACGGCGACACCTACAACGGCGTGCCGCGCGCGTTCTTCGACGCCTGCGACGCGCTCGGCCGGCCGGTGGTGGTGCAGCCGGAGTCCACGATCAGCGCCGAGGAGCAGCTGAACTGGAACGTGCAGAGCTGGGGCAAGAAGGCGCCGAACGAGGTGATCCCGCCGGTGGCCAAGTTCAAGTGGCTCGAGCCGCGGCACATGATCAACTACGAGAACCGCTGGGGCCGCGACCGCAACCACGACCTGCAGTACATCTTCTTCAACGGCGTGGGCTACAACGCCTGGGAGAACGTCTGGGGCATCTGGAACCAGTTCACCCCGCGCGACGCCGAATCGCTGCGCCGCATCGCCGCCATCGAGCGCAAGTTCGCCGAGCTGATGGTGAGCCTGGAATGGACGCCGTACTTCCCGACGCTGCAACGCGACGTCTTCGCCAGCCGCTTCCCGGGCGCGGGCCGCACCCTGTGGACCGTGGTCAACCGGAACGAGTGCGACGTGAGCGGCGAGCAGCTCGCGCTGCCGCATCGCGACGGCGTGCGCTATTACGACCTCTGGCACGGCGTCGAGCTGCAGCCGTTGCGGGCGGGCGGCGAGGCGGTGCTCGAGTTCGACCTGGAAGGCCGCGGCTTCGGCGCGGTGCTGGCGCTGGAGCCGGGCGCGCAGGTCGAGGGCCTCGATGCCTTCCTCGCGCGGATGCGCGAATGGGCGAAGACGCCGCTTCGCTCGCTGTCGGCGCAGTGGAAGGCGCTGCCGCAGCGGCTGGTCGAGGTCGCGCCCACGGCCCCGGCCGCGGTCGCGCCCGAGGGCATGGTGACGATCCCGGCGGGCGAGTTCGTGTTCGCGGTCGGCGGCATCGAGATCGAAGGCCAGACCTGGGAAGGCGTGGACGTGCAGTACCCGTGGGAGAACAGCCCGCGCCGCTTCCACCGCCGGCGCATGCGGATGCGCGCCTTCCACATCGACCGCCATCCGGTCACCAACGCGCAGTTCAAGGCCTTCCTCGACGCCAGCGGCTACCAGCCGCGCGACGCGCACAATTTCCTGCGCGACTGGCGCGACGGCGCGCCGCTGCCGGGCTGGGAGAACAAGCCGGTGACCTGGGTGTCGCTGGAGGACGCGCGGGCCTACGCCGCCTGGGCCGGCAAGCGCCTGCCGCGCGAGTGGGAATGGCAGTACGCCGCGCAGGGCGGCGACGGCCGCCTGTACCCCTGGGGCAATGACTGGGACGAGGCCGCGGTGCCGCCGCCGAACCGCGGCCGCCGCCTGAGGCCGCCGGCCGACGTCGACGCGCACCCGCGCGGCGCCAGCCCGTTCGGCGTGCTGGACCTGGTCGGCAACGTCTGGCAATGGACCGACGAATACGAGGACGAGCACACCCGCGCCGCGATCCTGCGCGGCGGCAGCGCCTACCGGCCGCAGACCTCGCACTGGTACTTCCCGCAGGCGTACCGGCTCGACCAGCACGGCAAGTACCTGCTGATGGCGCCGAGCAAGGACCGCTCCGGCTGCATCGGCTTCCGCTGCGTCGTCGACGCGGAATGACGAATGAAGGGGAACGCGTGAAGAGCAACGAGGAACGAGGGAACGGCCGCGACGGCGAACGCGGTGGCGCCGTGCCTCGGCCGGCGGGCCTGCGCCCGCCGCTGCCGCGGCAGGTGGAACTGCACGGGCCGCTCGGCGATGCACTGGCCGCCAACCTGCGCGGCCGGCTGAGCCGTTTCATCGTCGACGAGACCAGCCCGGCGATCGCGCTGTTCGCGCCCGAGCGCGTGCGCGGCAACCACGAGGGCGACTGGTACGGCGAGCACGCCGGCAAGTGGCTGTACGCCGCGGCCAAGGCGGCCGCGCGCAGCGGCGACGCGGCGCTGGCCGCGAGCGTGCGCCGCGTCGCCGACTACCTGGTTTCGCGCCAGGACGAGGACGGCTACCTCGGCAACTACGCGCCCGAACGCCGCTTCATGCGCAAGCAGCCGCCCAAGCCGGTGAGCTGGAACGGCGAACCGGCGCTGCGCACCTGGGACGTGTGGACCCACAGCTACCTGGTCCTGGGCCTGCTCGAGGCGCACCGCCACATCCCCGAGCCGCGCTACCTGCAGGCCGCACGCCGCATCGGCGACCTGTGCCTGCGCACGCTCGACGGCGGGATCGCGATCACCGAGCTGGGCAACCATTTCGGCATGTCGGCGACGGTGCTGATGGAGCCGGCGGTGGAGCTGTACTTCGCCACCGGCGAGCGCCGCTACCTCGACCTGGCCGAGCGCGTGCTCGCCCAGGCCGACGCCGAGCCGCAGCTGGCCCTGCTGCGGCGCGCGCTGGCCGGCGCCGACGCCTCGGAGATCGCCACCGGCAAGGCCTACCAGCTGATCTGGAACCTGGTCGGCGTGCTCAAGCTGCACCGCGCCACCGGCAAGCCCGAGTACCGCGAGGCGGTGGAGCGGCTGTGGGGCAACATCCGCGAGCATCATCTCAGCCTCGGCGGCGGGCCGTGGGGCGGGGTGGCGCACCGCTCGCGCGAGGTGTTCAACGCCCCGGGCGCGTTCGTGCCGCAGGGCTACATCGAAACGTGCTCGGTCCTGGCCTGGCTGCAGCTCAACCGCGAGCTGCTGGCGCTGACCGGGCACGCGCGCTACGCCGAGGAGATCGAACGCACCGCCTACAACGACCTGATCGGCGCGCAGGCGCCGGACGGCGAGGACTGGTGCTACTACTCCTACGCCAACGGCAAGCGCGTGCACACCACCTACTGGCGCTGCTGCAAGTCCAGCGGCGCGATGGCGCTGGAGGAATTGCCCGGCGTGGCCTACGCGGCCGACGAGGCGGGCGTGCGGGTCCACCTGTACGGCCCCGGCACGGCGCAGCTGGAGACGGCGCAGGCCGGCGCGGTCGAGCTGCGTCAGCGCACGCGCTACCCGTTCGACGGCGCGGTCCGGATCGAAGTCGCGCCGGCGCGGCCGGCGCGGTTCGTGGTCGCGCTGCGCCTGCCGGCGTGGGCGGAGGGTTTCCAACCGCGGGTGAACGGCACCCCGGTCCCGGCCGAGGCCGGCGACGACGGCTACCTGCGCGTGGCCCGCGAATGGCGGGCCGGCGACGCGATCGAGTTCGACCTGCCGCTGCGTCCGCGCCTGCACCGGCGCACGCACCGCAACGTGCAGGAATCGCGCGCGCCGGACGGCGCGCCCGTGGCGCAGGAGGTGCTGCGCTACGACTACGCCGCGATCTCGCGCGGCGCGTTGGTCTACGCCGTGGGCGGCCTGATCGACGGCTACAAGACCGAGGAGACGGTCAAGCTGCCGCAGGCGCCGTGCGAGGCCTGGATCGAGCCGCTGGCCGACGCGGGCGAGGGCGCCGACCTGCTGCTGCATGCCGAAGGCCGCCCGCCGCTGCGCCTGCAGCCGTACTACCGTGCAGGAGGCCGCGCGCACGGCGCCTGGCGCTTCGTCTGGCTGCCGTTGCCGCCGGAGGACGCGCGGTAGCGCGGCCTCCCGTTCCCGAACGGGCGCGAGGCCGGCGCAGACAAGAAATTGTGGGCGCAGAAAATATCCTCGTCGCCTGTTTCCCCGCGCCCGTATGGGCGAGACTCGCTGCGTTCCCCCCGTCCGCCCTGCAGATTCCACGCTCGCATGGACAATGCTTCCCCCTTCAGCCTCGCCCGGCGCGAGGGCCCGCCCGGTCCGCTGAGCGGCGTCAAGGTGCTGGATCTCAGCGCCTACATCGCCGGCCCGTACGGCTGCACGCTGCTCGCCGACCAGGGCGCGCAGGTGATCAAGGTCGAGCCGCCGGAAGGCGACAACCTGCGCAAGTATCCGTCGACGCTGGAGGCCGAGAGCCGCGCCTTCCTCGGCGTCAACCGCAGCAAGCGCGGCGTGTGCCTGGACCTGAAGAGCGAGCGCGGCCAGGCGGCGCTGCTGCGCCTGGTGCGCGAGGCGGACGTGCTGGTGCACAACTTCCGCCCCTCGGTGCCGCCGCGCCTGGGCATCGACTACGATCGCCTGAGCCGGATCAACCCGCGCCTGATCTATTGCGCGGTGACCGGCTACGGCGAGACCGGGCCGATGCGCGACAAGGCCGGCTACGACCAGGTGCTGCAGACCATGACCGGCATGTGCGCGCTGCAGGGCAAGCGCGGCGGCCCGCCGGAGATCATCTACGGCTCGGTGGTGGACTACTACGCCGCCGCGCTGGTCGCCGCCGGCGTGGCTTCGGCGCTGTACGAGCGCGAGCGCAGCGGCGAGGGCCAGTACGTTGGCGTGTCGCTGCTGCGCAGCGCGCTGGCGATGCAGTCGGCGCGGATGATCTGGGCCGAGGGCGAGCCGCCGGACATCGGCCGCGACATGCGTTCCGGCGGCGTCACTGGCATCCACCCCGCGCGCGAGGGCCACATCTACCTGTCCGCGAACACGCCGCGCTTCTGGAAGGCGCTGTGCGAGAAGACCGGCCTCGCCGACCTGGCCGAGGACCCGCGCTACGACACCGTGCGCAAGCGCGCCGAGCGCGCCGCCGAGATCCTGCCGCGCCTGCACGAGGCGCTGGCCGCGCGCACCGCGCTGGAATGGGAGGCGGTGTTCGGCGACGAGGTGCCATGCGCCGCGGCGCGACGCGTCGAGGACATGTTCGAGCATCCGCAGGTGCTGGCCGAAGGCATGCTGGCCACGCTCGAGCACCCGCTGGTGGGCCGCTACCGCGGCATCGCCCATCCGATCAAGTTCGGCCGCACGCCCGGCCCGGCGCCGTTCGCCGCGCCGACCTTCGGCCAGGACAGCGACGCGCTCGCCGGATACGTCGGCGACGGCGCCGAGGCGGCTACGCCGCAGGCCGCGCCGGCGGCCAAGCGTTGACGATCTTGCAGAACAGCTGCGCGGTGCGCTCGGTGTCGTAGACCGCCGAGTGCGCCTCGGCGCCGTTCCACTCCAGCCCGGCGGCCTGCACCGCGCGCGCGAGCACGGTCTGGCCGTAGGCCACGCCCGCCAGGCTCACGGTGTCGAACACGCTGAACGGATGGAACGGATTGCGCTTGTGGCCGCTGCGCGCGACCGCGGCGTTGAGGAAGTTCAGGTCGAAATGGGCGTTGTGCCCGACCAGGATCGCGCGCTGGCAGCCGTGCTTCTTCAGCGCGGCGCGCACCGGCGCGAACACGATGTCCAGCGCGGCCCGCTCCGGCTTGGCGTCGCGGAACGGATGGTCGATGTCGATGCCGGTGATCTCCAGCGACTTCGGGTCGATCTCGGTGCCGGGGGCCGGCACCACGTGGGTGCTGACGATCTCGCCGACCACCAGCCGGCCGTCCGCGTCGAGGTCGATCGGCGCCGCCGCGATCTCCAGCAGGGCGTGGCGATTCCAGTCGAAGCCCCCGGTCTCCACGTCGACCACCACCGGCAGGAAGCCGCGGAAACGCAGGGACAACGGCGACGGGGCGGCGGCGACGGCATCGGGGCTGTGCATGCGGAAAGCCTAGCAGACGCCGCCGCGGCGGCGAGTGGCGCGGCACGCCGGGAGCGCCGGCTCAGGCCGGCGCGTACGCGATGACGCCGGCCTCGCGCATCTGCCGCAACAGCGCCGAGCCTTGCGCGAGATAGCCGGCGCCGGCCTCGATGCCGGCCTCGCGCGCGAGCGCCAGCAACTGCTCGCGGCCGCTCGACGCGGGCGCCTGGTCCAGGCGTTCGAGCAGGCGGAACGCGAGCGGGCTCAACTCGGAGAAGCGCACCGCGCCGTCGGCCTGGCGGCGCGCCAGCAGCAGGGTCGGCGCCTGCGGCGGCGCGTCCGGCCGGTAGTCCGGGCCGATGCGGTGCACCGGCCAACGGTAGGCCAGCGGCCAGGCCAGCGGCGACCGCCGCGGCACGCCCTCGAGCGGATCGCAGGCGCCGTCGCGCGGCGGCGCGGCCTCGGCGATCTGCAGCGCCAGCTCGACCCATTCGTAATGCGCCAGCTCGGCCAGGAACGGCGGGCGCAGGTCCTCGCGCCCTTCGAGGTAGCGCAGGAATTCGCGCGCGATCTCCGGGAACAGCGGGGTGCGGCAGCGGTGGTCGCGGTAGAACGCGCGCGCCAGCGCCGGCCATTCCTCGCCGAGCAGGCGGCGGATCACCGGAAAATTCCCGGCGAGCAAGCCTTCGATGTTGTTGAACAGCAGTTCGCGGTAGACGGCCAGGCGCCGTTCCTCGACGCCGGCGGGCGCGGGCGCGTTTGCCGGATCGCGCAGGTGCCGGGTCAGTTCGAGCTGCTGCGCGCGCAGGCGCTCGGGCGCGTCAGGCATGGGCATGGCGCGCGGCCGCGGGCGCCGCCCGGGCGAGCAGGCGGCGGACGACCGCGAGTTCGTCGAGCAGTTCGGCGTAGGGCGGGAAGTTGAAGTCGCGCTCGAGCAGGGTCGGGCGCGGGCCGAAGCGGCGGTAGGTTTCCGCCAGCAGGCCCCACACCGCGTCCTTGACCGGCGCGCCGTGGGTGTCGACCTTCAGGTCCTCGGCTTCGTCGTAGTGCCCGGCCACGTGCAGGTAGGCGATGCGTTCGCCCGGCAGCGCGGCGAGGTAATCGCGCGGGTCGTAGCGGTGGTTGACCGCGTTGACGTAGACGTTGTTGACGTCCAGCAGCAGGTCGCAGTCGGCCTCGGCCAGCACTGCGTTGAGGAAGTCGATCTCGGCCATCGCCTGGTGCGGCGCGGCGTAGTAGGACACGTTCTCCACCGCGATGCGGCGGCCGAGCAGGTCCTGGGTGCGGCGGATGCGCGCGGCGACGTGGCGCACCGCCTCCTCGGTGAACGGGATCGGCAGCAGGTCGTACAGCTGGCCGTCGTCGGCGCAGTAGCTCAGGTGCTCGCTGTACAGGGCGACGCGATGGCGGTCGAGGAACCGCCGCACCTGGGCGAGAAAGGCCTCGTCCAGCGGCGCGAAACCGCCCAGCGACAGCGACAGCCCATGGCAGACCAGCGGCACCCGCGCCGCCAGCTCGGCCAGCGCCTCGCCGAGCGGCCCGCCGACGCCGATCCAGTTCTCCGGCGCGCATTCCAGGAAGTCGTAGTCGCCCGGCGCGGCGGCGCGCAGCGGGCCGAGCAGGGCGCGGCGCAGGCCCAGGCCGGCGGCGGTGGCAGCAAGCGGAAAGGTCATGTCGCCGGGGGAGAACGTTGCCCGTCTGTGGCAAGGCGCGCGTGCGCATCGTGCACGATGCGGCCCGGGCAGGCCTGCCGGGGCGGCATCGGCGCGCTCCTCGTATTCGCGCAACCTCCCCCTGCGGGCAGGGGGAGGCCGCGGATCGCGCACTGCGGCGCGCGAAAACCGGCGATTACGCCATTCCGCCGCACTTGCCCTCGCCGCACTTGCCTTCCATGCCGGCCTTGTCGGCGCGCTTGCCGGCCTTGGCCTTCAGCTCGTCCGCGCTGAGGAAGCCGTCGCCGTCGGCGTCGTGGCCGGCGAACTTGCTGGCGTCGCCGTCGTGGGCCGCGGCGAACTCGGCCTGCGAGACCCGGCCGTCCTTGTCGGTGTCCATCTTCTCGACGCCGCACTTGCCCTCGCCGCACTTGCCTTCCGCGGCCTTGGCCGCCTGGTCGGCCGCGCCGAGCATGTAGCCGCCGGCCAGGTCGGTCATCGCGAACGCCGACGAGGACAGGGCGAGGCCGCCGGCCAGGGCGGCGCCGAGGGCGAACGTAGCGGACTTGCTGTGATTCGACATGGGTGTACTCCGGTTGAGGGCGGGATGTCCCGCGGGGGCGGCGCCGAAGATCGGGCCGGAAGGGGATTCGGCGGCGCGGGCATGCGCGGGCGGCCGGGAAGCGGGGCGGGCGGCCTTCGCTTCGCGTCCCGGCCGCGGCCGCCCGGCGACGCCGCCGCGGGCCGCGCCCGCGCGAGCGCGCAGCCGATCCCCACGATGGAGTTCCGGCAACGATCCGGCGTGGCGGCCTGCGGATCGCGCCCGGGCGGCGGTGCGGCATGCGGCATGAGCGGTCCTCCTGCGCCGATGATGGCGCGGCGCGCCGGCAATCACATCCCCCAAGAGGCAGGGCGGGCGGGAAAGAGCCCGGCCAGGCCGAGCGGATGCGGGATCCGTTCAGCTTGGGCGCATGTTGCGACGCAGCGCAGGCGCGCCGGCATCGGGCGTCGACGCAGAAGCCGTGGATGGGCGTGCGGCAGCGCTGGAGGCGCGCGCGCGGACGGGTGGGGGAACCAACGAACGCGGGAAACGAACGCGGCCGCCTCGTGGCGGCCGGCCCGATGCGTGCAACCCAGGGGGCGTCCTGCCGGGAACCGACAGGCGGCGGTCAGGGACCGGTCGCGGTATTGCTCTCGTCGCGCTTCTCGCGCGGCGGCAGGTGGTCGTCGCCCTTGACCAGGAACCACACGTTCTCGGCGATGTTGGTGGCGTGGTCGCCGATGCGCTCGATGTTCTTGGCCATGAACAGCAGGTGCGTGCACGGCGTGATGCTGCGCGCGTCCTCCATCATGTAGGTCAGCAGTTCGCGGAACAGCGCGGTGTAGGCGACGTCGAGGTCGGCGTCGCGCGCGCGCACGCGCCGGGCCCGCTCGACGTCGTTGTCGCGGTAGGCGGCGAGCACGTCGCGCACCTGCTGCACCGCCAGCGTGCCGATCGCGTGCAGGCCGCTGACGTGCGGCAGCGGCGGCGCCAGGTTCAGCGCCATCGAGCGCTTGGCCACGTTCGCGGCGTAGTCGCCGACGCGCTCGATGTCGGACGCGATCCGGATCGCGGCGAGGATCTCGCGCAGGTCGCGCGCCATCGGCCCGCGCAGCGCCAGCTTCATCACGTCGTGGCTGATCTCCTGCTCGAGCGCGTCGATCGCCTCGTCGTTGGCGATGATGCGCTCGGCGGCGCGGTCGTCGCGGCGCTGGACCACGTCCAGCGCGGCCTCCAGCTGCGAAGCGGCCATCTCGCCCATGCGCAGGGTTTCGTTCAGCAGGCGCCGCTGCTCTTCGTCGTAGCTCTTCACGATGTGGTCGTGCATCTGGGTGCTCATGGGCTGTGTTTGTCCGTTGGCGCCTTGCGAAGGCTTCGGTGCGTCCCTGGCGCGTACCGCCGGCTCCGACTGCTCCGGCCCGCGCGAGCGGCCCGCGTCAGCCGAAGCGACCGGTGATGTAGTCTTCGGTCTGCTGCTTGGTCGGGTTGGAGAAGATCACCTCGGTCGGGCCGTGCTCGATCAGGTCGCCCAGGTACATGAAGGCGGTGAAGTCGGACACGCGCGCGGCCTGCTGCATGTTGTGGGTGACGATGGCGATCGTGTAGTTCTGCTTCAGCTCCTCGATCAGCTGCTCGATGCGGCCGGTCGAGATCGGGTCCAGCGCCGAGGTCGGCTCGTCCAGCAGCAGCACGTCGGGGCGCAGCGCCACCGCGCGGGCGATGCACAGGCGCTGCTGCTGGCCGCCGGACAGGCCGAGCGCGCTCTGGCCCAGCTTGTCCTTGACCTCGTCCCACAGCGCGCCCTGGCGCAGCGCCTGCTCGACCCGGTCGTTCATCTCGCTCTTCGACAGGCGCTCGTGGTGGCGGATGCCGTAGGCGATGTTCTCGTAGATCGTCATCGGGAACGGCACCGGCTTCTGGAACACCATGCCGACCTTGCTGCGCAGCCGGTTCATCGGGTACTTCGGGTCGAGGATGTTCTCGCCGTCCAGCAGCACCTCGCCCCGGGCCTCCAGCTTCGGGTACAAGGCGTAGATGCGGTTGAAGATGCGCAGCAGGGTCGACTTGCCGCAGCCCGACGGGCCGATCAGCGCGGTGACGCGCTTTTCCGGGATGTCGAGGTTGATGTCCTTGAGCGCGTGGAACTTGTCGTAATAGAAGTTCAGGTCGCGCGCCGACAGCTTGACCGGCGCGGCCGCGGCGGGCGCGCGCTCGGGAGTGGCGACCGCGAGGCGGGCGTCGTTCATGGCCGGGTTCCGGGCGAGGGAAGGGGTCGAGAGGTCAGTCATGGCTGATCTTGTTGCGCAGCACGATCGCGCGCGCCAGCAGGCTGACGCAGAGCACGAACAGGGTGAGGACGAAGGCGCCGGCCCAGGCCAGGGTGTGCCAGCTCTCGTACGGGCTCATCGCGTACTGGAAGATCACCACCGGAACGTTCGCCATCGGCGAGAACACGTCGGTGGTCCAGTACTGGTTGTTGAGCGCGGTGAACAGCAGCGGCGCGGTCTCGCCGGAGATGCGGGCCAGCGCCAGCAGGATGCCGGTGACGATGCCCGGCAGCGAGGAGCGGTACAGCACCTGCACGATCACCTTCCATTGCGGCACGCCCAGCGACAGCGCGGCCTCGCGCATCTGCGTCGGCACCAGTTGCAGCATCTCGTCGGTGGTGCGCACCACCACCGGCAGGACGATGAAGGCCAGGGCGATCGCGCCGGCCAGCGCGGAGAAGTGGCCCATCTGCGCCACCACCAGGGTGTAGACGAACAGGCCGAGCACGATCGACGGCGCCGACAGCAGGATGTCGTTGACGAAGCGCACGGTGTTGCCGATCCAGCTCTTCTGCGAGTACTCGGCGAGGAAGGTGCCGGCGAGCACGCCGATCGGCGCGCCCATGGCGATGCCCAGCAGGCTCATCGTCGCGCTGCCGAAGAACGCGTTGAGCATGCCGCCCTCGTCGCCGGGCGGCGGGGTCATCTTGGTGAACAGGTCCGGGTTGATCGAAGCCAGGCCCTTGCTCAGCGTGGTCCAGACGATCCATACCAGCCAGAACAGGCCGAACGCGGTGGCCAGGATCGCCAGCCCTTGCGCGACGAGGTTCTTGGCGCGGCGGTAGCCGTACAGCGAGGCGCTCATCAGTTGCCCTCCTTCTTCGACAGCTGGCGCAGCATCAGCCGCGCCGCCGCCAGCACCACGAAGGTGACCAGGAACAGGACGAAGCCGAGCGCGATCAGCGCCGAGCGGTACATGTCCGAATCGGCTTCGGAGAATTCGTTGGCGATGGTCGCGGCGATCGAGTTGCCGGGCATCAGCAGCGACGCGGTCAGCTCGTGCGCGTTGCCGAGCACGAAGGTCACCGCCATGGTCTCGCCGAGGGCGCGGCCCAGGCCGAGGAAGATGCCGCCGATCACCGCCGAGCGGGTGTAGGGCAGGACCACGTCCCAGACCACTTCCCAGCGGGTCGAGCCGAGCGCGTAGGCCGACTCCTTCAGCCGCCCCGGCACGGTCAGGAAGACCTCGCGCATCACCGAGGCGATGAACGGGATCACCATGATCGCCAGCACCAGGCCGGCGGTGCCCATGCCCAGCCCGAGCGGCGGCCCGGCGAACAGGGTGCCGACCAGCGGCAGCTGGCCCAGGTGCGCGTCGACCCAGGGATACACGTGCTCGCTCAGGTACGGCACCAGCACGAACAGGCCCCACATGCCGTAGATGATCGAGGGAATGCCGGCGAGCAGCTCGATCGCCGAGCCGATCGGCCCGCGCAGCCATTTCGGCGCGATCTCGGTCAGGAACATGGCGATGCCGAAACTCACCGGCACCGCGATCAGCATCGCGATCAGGGCGGTGACCAGGGTGCCGTAGATCGGCACCAGCGCGCCGAAGTTCAGACCGACCGGATCCCAGGCGTCGGTCCACAGGAAGGCGATGCCGAACTTGGCGAAGGCCTCGCGCCCGCCCCACAGCATCGACAGCGCGGCGGCGGCCAGCGAAACCAGCACGAACACGCCGGCGGCGGTGACCAGCCAGCGGAAGCCGCGGTCGGCGCGCGCGTCCTTGACGTCGCGGTCGGTCGAGGCGGGGACGGGAAAGGCGGTGGCGTTCATGCGAAGGGTGGGCGTCCGGGCGATGGCGTCGGGCAGTCGGGCGCGCGCGAGTTGCGTTTGCTCGGCGTTCCCGCTGGGGCGGATCCTGATCGTGCTTCCCGCGCAAGCGGGCGTTCTGCTGGTCCGTCATTCCCGCGAATGCGGGGAAGTCCCTGGGTTCGTCGTTCCTGCGAAAGCGGCGGAGTCTGCCGGGCCGTCATTCCCGCGAAAGCGGGGATCCGGTGACGTCGCTTTGCGCTTGTTGCGGTTGTTTCCGCCCGCCCGGGAAGCGGCAAGGCAACGTCGCGGGATCGCCGCTTGCGCGGGATGGCGCACCGGCAAGGGCGCCCGCGCCCGGCGCGAACGCGCCGGCGCGTCACTTGAATTCGCTCGCCCAGTAGGCCTCGATCTGCTGCACCAGTTCCGGCGGCAGCGGCACGTAGTGCAGCGCCTTGGCCTGTTCGGCGCCGTTCTCCAGCGCCCACTTGAAGAACGCCCGCGCCGCGGCGCTGCGCTGCGGGTCCTTCGGCTGCTTGTACATGAGGATGAAGTTGGTCGCCGCGATCGGCCAGGCGCCCCGGCCCGGGGCGTTGGTGATCACC
Organism: Vulcaniibacterium tengchongense; assembly: GCF_003814555.1. Taxonomy (GTDB): domain Bacteria; phylum Pseudomonadota; class Gammaproteobacteria; order Xanthomonadales; family Xanthomonadaceae; genus Vulcaniibacterium; species Vulcaniibacterium tengchongense. The sequence continues at coordinate 209,779 of NZ_RKQN01000003.1, read as the reverse complement.
AGGTTGAAGTCCTTCGCGCTCTTCCAGTCGGCGCCCGCGGCGGCGGCCTGGAACGACTCCACGCTCGGCTGCACCCACTCGCCGGCGGCGTTCCGCAGCTGGGCGTGGGCCATGCCGTTCTCGGTCGCGTAGGCCAGTTCGACGTAGCCGATCGAGCCCTTGATCTGCTTCACGTAGGCGGCGACGCCCTCGTTGCCCTTGCCGCCGATGCCGGTCGGCCAGTTCACCGAGGTGCCTTCGCCGACCTTCTGCTTCCATTCCGGGCTGACCTTGGACAGGTAGTTGACGAAGTTGAAGGTGGTGCCGGAGCCGTCGGAGCGGTGGACCAGGTTGATCTTGGCCGCGGGCAGCGGCACGCCCGGGTTCAGCGCGGCGATCGCCGGGTCGTTCCAGGCCTTGATCTTGCCCAGGTAGATGTCGGCCAACACCGGGCCGGTCAGGCGCAGCTGGCCCGGCTGCAGGCCCTCCAGGTTGACCACCGGCACCACGCCACCGATCGCCGACGGGAACTGGCCGAGGCCGGCCTGGGCCAGCTCCTCGGTGGACAGCGGCTTGTCGGAGGAGCCGAAGTCGACCGTGCCGGCCTTGATCTGGGCGATGCCGCCCCCGGAGCCGATCGACTGGTAGTTGATCTTGTTGCCCGTGGCCTTGTGGTATTCGTCCGACCAGCGCGACAGCAGCGGATAGATGAAGGTGGCGCCGGCGCCGGTGATCTCGGCGGCGACCCGGTCGCCCGCCGCCGCGGCGGAGGCCTGCGCGTCGTCCCCGGCGGCCGGAGTCGTGGTCTGGTCGCCCGGCTTGCAGGCGGCCAGCGCCAGGGCGAGGGCGAGCGAAAGGGCGGCGAAGCGGGCCGGGGTCGGGATCATGCGCAGCTCCTGTGGGAAACGTGAGCCGGCGCACGCCGCCGGCACGCCGCCATTTGATGATCTTTTTGTTACAGCGCGATGACATGCGCCCGCCACATTTCTGCAACGTTCCGACGGGCGGAAAAAAGGCGGGCCGAAGCCCGCCTTTCGGGGAGAGCGGTGTCCGCCGCTCAGTACTTCATGTTCGCCGACCAGTACTGCTCGATCTGCTGCACCAGCGCGTCCGGCAGCGGCACGTAGTCCAGGGCCTTGGCCTGGGCGTCGCCGTTGGCGTAGACCCAGCGGAAGAACTCCTTGGCGTTCCTGGCGCCGTCCGGGTTCTTCGGCTGCTTGTACATCAGGATGAAGTTGGTCGCGGTGATCGGCCAGGAGTTCTCGCCCGGGGCGTTGGTCATCACCAGGTGGAAGTCCTTGGACGAACCCCACTCGGCGTTCGCCGCGGCGGCCGAGAAGGTCTCGTCGGACGGCAGCACGAAGTTGCCGGCGGCGTTCTTCAGGCGCGAGTAGGCCATCTTGTTCTGCAGCGCGTAGGACAGCTCGACGTAGCCGATGCCGCCGACGATCTGCTTGACGTAGGCGGCGACGCCCTCGTTGCCCTTGCCGCCGATGCCGACCGGCCACTTGACCGCGGTGCCTTCGCCGACCTTCTGCTTCCACTCCGGGCTGACCTTGGAGAGGTAGTTCACGAAGTTGAAGGTGGTGCCGGAGCCGTCGGAGCGGTGGACGACGGTGATCTTGGTGGACGGCAGCTTGACGCCGCCGTTGAGCGCGGCGATGGCCGGGTCGTTCCAGGTCTTGATCTTGCCGAGGAAGATGTTGGCCAGGGTCTCGCCGTCGAGCTTGAGCGCGCCGGAGGCCACGCCCGGCACGTTGATCACCGGCACCACGCCGCCGATCACCGACGGGAACTGGGCCAGGCCGAACTGGGCCAGCTCTTCCGGCTTCAGCGGCGCGTCCGAGGAACCGAAGTCGACGGTGCCGGCCTTGATCTGGGCGATGCCGCCACCCGAGCCGATCGACTGGTAGTTGACCTTCTTGCCGGTGGCCTTGGCGTAGTCGGCCGACCACTTCGACATGACCGGGTAGACGAACGAGGCGCCGGCGCCGGTGACGTCGGCGGCCTGCGCGTTGGCGGCGAAACCGGCCGCCAGCGCGATCGCGGCGAGGCGGAACTGGATGGTTTTGAACACGGTGGGCTCCTGGAGTGACGACGGGCTGGGCCCGTTCGCGGCGCATTTCATAACGGTTGCGTGACAGCAGCGCGGCAGTCGCATGACGGAGTTGTGACGGCGGCGCCGGCGGGCGCGTCCGGTGCGCCGCCGGCGCTCTGCCGCGCGGCCGGGGGCCCGGAGGGCGGCGGACCGGCGGGATGCCGCGGCATCCCGCCGCGGTTCGCCGCGGGCGAAGAAAAAAAGGGCGCGGCAGAGCCGCGCCCGGTGAATCCGTGGGAGGGAGAGAGGATTCGAAAGACTTACCAATAGAACTGCATGCGCGCTTCGATGATGTTCGGGTTGTCCTCGAGCACGCCCTTTTCCTGGTTGACCTTGACGTAGTTCAGCATGAACTTGAAGTTCGAGCGCCAGTACCAGTTGACGCCGGCGGTGATGCTGTCCATTTCGCCGCCGACCACGGCGCCGTCGGTCAGGTCGATCGTGTCGTAGCGCAGGCCCAGCTGCCACATGCCCAGGCCGGGGTTGTCCGGCAGGCCGGTGGTGGGCACGCCGCCCTTGTAGCCCCAGGTCTCGCCGGTGATGTTCCACAGGCCGCTGACGTAGTAGCCGTCGCCGCTGAAGTCGTCGGCGCCGCCGTAGCGCTTGACGTCGGTGCTCATGTACTCGGCCTGCAGCTTGAACGGGCCGCGGACCCACAGGCCCTCGACGCCGACGAAGCTGGCGCGGTCGGTGCGGTTCATGTTGGCGTCGACGAAGCGGGTCGGCACCATGTCCGCCATCGGCCGGGCGCGCAGGCGCAGGGCGTCGCCGTCGGTGTCCTTGTCCAGGTAGGAGACGCCGAGGTGCAGGATGTTGCCGGCCTCGTTGACCGGCGCCCAGTAGCCGCGCACGGCGTAGCCGTTGCCGTGCTCGCGGTTGCGGGTCAGCTCGCGGCTGAAGTAGCTGGCGGTCAGGCCCCAATCGGCGTCGCCGATGTTGTACTGGGCGCCGACGCGGCGCGCGGTGCCGAGCGTGTTGGTGATCGACGACTTGGAGATGAAGTCGTTGTTCTTGGTCGACGACAGCTCCTCCATCGTCGCGCCGGGCTGCTTGAACTGGCCGACCTGGATGAAGTGGTTGGCGTTGTTGCCGAACTTGTACTTGGCGTTGACGTCGAGGAACTTGTCGTCCTTGGCGTCGTAGCCCAGCACCCACTCGATGTTGCCCGGGCCCTTGCCCTTGAGCACCAGCTCGGCGCGGCGCAGCTCGTTGAGGTACTCGCTGCCGTCGAGGTCGGACGAGGAGTCGGCGCCGTAGTCGATGGTGTCGGAGTCGAACTGGTAGAAGTCGGCCTGCACCAGGCCCTCGAAGGACACTTCCGAACCGCCGATCACGTCGATGGTGATCTCGGCGTGGGCGGCCGGAGCGGCCAGCGCGGCGAGCAGAGCGACGGCAAGGGTACTGCGGGACAGTTTCATGGGATGCCCTGAGGCGTGGGATGATGCCGCGCAGCCTAGGGCGTGAAAGTTGCGTAAATGTGACAACGCTGACTTATTTCCGCGCGATGACGGCGGGATGACGAGCCGCGCCCCGCGGTCGGGGGCAACGCCGCGCGCGAGCGGATTCAGGCGAGCGGCGGCGCCGGCTCGCCCGGGGTCTTGTCCGGGTAGCGGCAGAGGTCGCGGACCGGGCAGTGCGGGCAGTCCGGCCGGCGCGCCTTGCACACGTAGCGGCCGTGCAGGATCAGCCAGTGATGGGCGTCGTGCAGGTAGGCCTGGGGCACGGTGCGCAGCAGCTCGTCCTCGACCTGGCGCACGTTCTTGCCCGGGGCCAGGCCGGTGCGGTTGGCGACGCGGAAGATATGCGTGTCCACCGCCATGGTCGGTTCGCCGAAGGCGGTGTTGAGCACCACGTTCGCGGTCTTGCGGCCGACCCCGGGCAGGGCCTCGAGCGCGGCGCGGTCGCGCGGCACCTCGCCGCCGTGCTTCTCGATCAATTGTTGCGCCATCGCCACGACGTTGGCGGCCTTGGTGTTGTACAGGCCGATCGTCGAGATGTACGGCTTGAGCCCTTCGACGCCGAGCGCGGCGATCTGCCGCGGCGTGTTGGCCACCGGGAACAGCCGCCGCGTGGCCTTGTTGACGCCGACGTCGGTGGCCTGCGCGGACAGCGTCACCGCGACCAGCAATTCGTACGGCGTGCGGAACTCCAGTTCGGTGGTCGGCTTCGGGTTGAGCGCCTTGAAGCGCGCGAACATCTCCTCGACCTCGGCCGGGGCGAGGCGCGGCGGGCGGCGCGCTCCGGCGCGGCGGGTCGCCTTGCCGGCCTTCGGCTTCGCTTTCGTCGCGCTCATGGCTTGTGCCGCTGCCGCGCCTTGGCCAGCGCGCGCGCCAGGGCGGCCGCCGCCGCTTCGGGCAGGGCCGGCGCGCCGGCGGCCGGCTGCGCGGCGGCGCGCTCGCGGGCGCGTTCCTGCGCGCGCCGCGCCAGGCGGGCGGCGCGTGCGCGGTAGCGTTCGCGCGCGGCGAGCGCGGCCAGGCGCGCGCGCCGCGCCGCCTGCGTCCGCTCGCGGCAAGCCGGCGCGCACTGTGGGCAGTCCGCCGCGTCCAGCAAGCCGGTCCGCAGCGCCAGATCCAGGTCGTCCTCCGCCAACGCGCGCGCGATCGCATGCGCGCGCGCCGCCGCGGGCGCGGCACAGCCGCAGGCGCAACGCGCGGGCAGGGCGTCGCTCACTTGCCGGCGAAGGCGGGCTTGCGCCGCTCCAGGAACGCGGCGGTGCCTTCGCGCATGTCCTGGGTGGAGAACATCAGGCCGAATTGCGCAGTCTCGTACTGCAATCCTTCCTCCAGGCCGCATTCGCCGCCGACGTGGACGCAGTCGAGCACGCCGCGCAGCGCCAGCGGCGCGGCCTGCGCCAGCTGCGCGGCGAGCTGCATCGTCTCGGCCTCGAGCTCGGCCGCCGCGACCACGCGGTTGACGATGCCCAGCTGCAGCGCGCGGGCCGCGTCGACCGGCGCGCCGAGCAGGCACAGCTCCAGGACCGCCGCGCGACCGGCCAGGCGCAACAGGCGCTGGGTGCCGCCGAAACCGGGGATCAGGCCGAGGTTGATTTCGGGTTGGCCGAGCTTGGCGCCGTCGGCGGCGATGCGCAGGTGGCAGGCCATCGCCAGCTCCAGGCCGCCGCCCAGGGCGTAGCCGTTGATCATCGCGATCACCGGCTTCGGCATCGTCTCGATCCGCCGCATCAGGCGCTGGCCGCGCAGCGAGAAGTCGCGGCCCTCGACCGGGCTCAGCGCATGCATCTGGGCGATGTCGGCGCCGGCGACGAAGGCCTTGGGGCCGGCGCCGGTCAGCACCACGCAGCGCACCGCGGGATCGGCCGCGGCGGCCTCGAAGGCCGCGTTCAGGGCGTCGAGCGTGGCCGCATCGAGGGCGTTCAGCTTGTCGGGGCGATCAATCGTGATCCGGCGAACGGCGCCGTCGTCGGCGATCTGCAGCGGTTGGGACATGGCGAGGCGGTTCCAGGGGCGAGGGCGCGCGGACGGCCGCGGGAACTCCCGGCCGGAGGCGCGGTCTGAGCGGGTGGCGCCGGTGGCGGTCATGCCCCGGCGCCGTTATCCTAGCGCGTCCATCCGGGCGGATACGACCGGTTGGGGACATAGCGAGCGGCACGGCGCGACCGCGCCGATCCACGAACCGGAGATTCCACCGAATGAAGTTGCGTTTGATCGCCGTCGCCACCACGGCCCTGATCCTGGCCGCCGGCCAAGCCGCCGCCCAGGACACCTCGACCGAGAAGGGCAAGCTCAGCTACGCCCTCGGTTACGACCTGGGCCGCAACGCCATCGAAAGCGGCGAGCAGCTCGACGTGAACACCATCGTCAAGGGCCTGCAGGACGGCTACGCCAAGAAGCAGCCGTCGGTGCCGGTGGACCAGCTGCGCACCGCGGTGCAGAACATGCAGCAGCGCCAGGCCGCGAAGGCCAAGGCGGCGTGGGACAAGGCCGCGGCCGAGAACAAGACCCGCAGCGACCAGTTCCTCGCCCAGAACAAGGCCAAGCAGGGCGTGCAGACCCTGGCCAGCGGCGTGCAGTACCGGGTGATCGAGAACGGCACCGGCGCCAAGCCGACCCAGGCCAGCACGGTGCAGCTCGAGGTGGCCGGCCCGTACGCCTGGGGCGAGCGTCCGCAGCAGGCGCGCGCGCCGCAGAACATCCCGGCCATCAAGGTCAGCGAGATCGAGATGCCGGCGATGCGCGAAGCGTTGCTGCAGATGCCGGCCGGCGCCAAGTGGGAGATCACCCTGCCGCCGGACAAGGCCTACGGCGCCGATCCGCGCACGCCGTTCCCGCCGAACGTCGCCGTCCAGTTCGAAGTCAAGCTGGTCAGCGTCAAGTGACGATGTGGCCCGTGGCCGCGTAGCGGCCGCGGCTTGGCCGTATCGTCATCCCCGCGCATGCGGGGACCCGCCCTCTCCGGCTCTGCGCCGTGGCCGCATCGCGGCCACGGCCTTGGCATCGCCGGCTGCGGAAGCGGGAATATCAGCGGCGCGCCATGCCCGCGTGGCGCCCGGCTTCGGCGAGGCGTCGTTGCGAAGGCCTGAGGTCGCGAACCCGACGCCATTCCGCGTCGCCCGCGGACCGACAGCCCGCCGCCCGGGACAGGTGGCGCGCGGTTCCGGCCGCGACCGCGCCGCGTGCCCTCTCCGTGTCCACCGCCGGCCGCCAGGCGCGCGCGGCCGCATTCCCCGTCGCTCGCCCGTTTCCGCATCGCACGCAGGTTTCGCCGCATCGGCGCGGCAGCGGTGCGTGCGCGTCGACGGCATGGCGCGGCCGCGGCGGAAGCTCGTGGCGCCGCCGCGGCCCCGTGCCGTATCCTTCCGCGCGCCGGCCCACTTGCAATTTCGCCGGGCCGCATTAGGGTCTCAGTGGCCGCCCTCCGGCGAGGCGCCACCCGCATTCCTTCGGCAGTCGCTGCATGAACACTTTCTATCGCGCCGTGCTCAGTCCCTGCATCGGCGTCTGCACCCTTGGCGACGATGGCCTGTGCGAAGGCTGCCACCGCACCAGCGCCGAGATCGCGCGCTGGTCGCAGATGAACGACGACGAGCGCCTGCGCCTGATGGAGACGGTGCTGCCCGAACGGGAGTCGCGGCGAAGGTGAGCCCGCTGGCGCCGCCCGATTGCCCGCGCCTGAGCGCCGCGCTGCATCCGCTGACCCGGCCGCCGCAGGGCCCGGAATGGAACCGCAGCGAACTCGAAGGCCTGGTCGCCGCCGACGCGACGCCGGTGCCGGCCGCCGTCCTGGTCGGCCTGGTGCCGCGCGGGCCGGGCACGCAGGTGCTGCTGACCCGCCGCACCGACGGCCTGCGCCAGCACGGCGGCCAGGTGAGCTTCCCGGGCGGGCGCATCGAGAGCGACGACGTCGATGCGGTGGCCGCGGCGGTGCGCGAGACGGTCGAGGAAATCGGCGTCGTTGCGGCGCAGATCACGCCGTTGGGCTATCTGGATCCGCTGCTGACGATCACCGGCTTCCGGGTGCAGCCGGTGGTGGCGCGGCTCGCGGCCGACTACGTCGCGCGGCCGGACCCGAACGAAGTCGCCGAGGTATTCGAGGTGCCGCTGGCCTTCCTGCTCGACCCGGCCAACCTGGACGCGCAGGTGCTGGACGTGCGCGGCCGCCCGCGGCGGGTGCTGGAATATCGGTATCCCGGCCAGCGCATCTGGGGCGCGACCGCGTCGATGCTGCTCAACCTGCGCCAACGCCTGGAGGCCGTGCCATGAACGGATGGAACACGCTGGTCGATGCCGAGGCGCTCGCGCCGGCGCTGGGCGACGGCGAGCTGGTCGTGGTCGATGCGCGCTTCGCCCTGGCCGATCCGGGCGCGGGCGAGGCCGCGTACCGGCAGGGGCACCTCCCCGGCGCGCGCTACGCGCATCTGGACCGCGATCTGTCCGGGCCGCACCGGCCCGGCGCCGGCCGCCATCCGTGGCCGCGGGCCGAGGATTTCGCCGCCACGCTGGCGCGCTGGGGCGTGACGCCGCGGCACCAGGTGGTCGCCTACGACGCAGGCGACGGCGCCCTCGCGGCCGCGCGGCTGTGGTGCCTGCTGCGCGCGTTCGGCCATGAGCGCGTCGCCGTGCTCGACGGCGGGTGGGAACGCTGGCGCGCGCTGGGCCTGCCGGTCTCGAGCGAGGTTCCGCCCGCGGCGGCCGCGCCGCCGTATCCGGGCGCGTTCGATCCGCAACTGCTGCTCGATGCCGATGCGGTGCGTGCGCACCTCGACGCCGGCGGGTTGCTGCTCGATGCGCGCGCGGCCGAGCGCTTCCGCGGCGAGGTCGAGCCGGTCGACCGCGTCGCCGGCCACGTGCCCGGCGCGCGCAACCGGCCGTATACCGCCAACCTGCGCGAAGGCCGCTTCAAGCCCGCGCACGAACTGGCGCAGGAGTTCGCCGGCGCGCTGCAGGGGCGCGCGCCGCAGGCCGCGGTGGCGATGTGCGGCTCGGGCGTGACCGCCTGCCATCATCTGCTGGCGATGGCGCATGCCGGCCTGCGCGGTGCGCGGCTGTACGCCGGCTCCTGGAGCGGCTGGATCGAGGATCCCGCGCGGCCGGTCGCGCGCGGCGGCGAGTAGCGCGGCGGGGTCCCGCCGCATTCCTCCGCCACAGGGTAGAACGCGAGGCGGCGCCGCGAGCGAGCGTGCCGGTTCGCTTGCCAAGCGCGACGCCGCGCCATCGCCGTCGTCCGCGCCGGCGCCGAAGGCGAACGGACGCGCTTTCGCCGCACGCGAGGCCGGCGAAAGCGCGGTATGCGCCGCGCCGCTCGTTCCTCGTTTCTCGGCACTGGCTCCTCGCCTTCGGCGGCGCGGCGTAATTCCCCGGTCATCGTCACGCCCGATCCTTGCGCGATTTCACACAGGGGGAGTGCGCGATGTCGCGCGCGATCGTCGTTCTATTGCTGTTCCTGTTCCACAGCGTCTGCGCGCAGGCGCAGGGCGAGCCCGAGCGGATGCGCATCCACGGCTCGCAGACCCTGGCCGCGAAGCTGGTGCCGGCGGTGGCCGAGGCCTGGCTGCGCGACATCGGCTACGTCGGCATCCGCCGCGAGCAGCCGGCGCCGAACCGCACCGAGCTGCACGCCAGCCGCGACGGCCAGCCGCTGGTGGTGGAGATCGTCGCCAGCAGTTCCGCGCAGGGCTTCGCCGCGCTGGTCGATGGCCGGGCGCAGATCGCGATGACGACGCGGCGGCCGACCGCGGCCGAACTCGACGCCGGCTGGCAGCTCGGCGACCTGGCCTCGCACGACCAGGAATTCGCGCTCGCGCTCGACGGTGCGGCGGTGGTGGTGAACCGCGCCAATCCGGTCGCCAAGCTCAGCCTGCGCCAGCTGCGCGCGCTGTTCTCGGGCGAGATCCGGCACTGGAGCGAACTCGGGGCCGGCGCGGGCCCGGTGCGCCTGCATCGGGTGGACGGCGCGAACTCGGCGCGCGACCTGATCGACGAACGGGTCATGCAGGGCGCGCGCCACGCGGCGGCGCAGCGGCATGCGGACGCGCCGGCGCTGCTGCGCGCGATCGCCGCCGACCCGTGGGGCATCGGCTTCGTCAGCCTGCGCCAGGGGCTCGGCGCGGGCGTGCGGCCGGTGGCGATCGAAGAGGGCGGGCGCGCGATCGCGCCGACCCGTGTCGGCGTGCAGAGCGAGGACTATCCGCTGACGCGCCGCCTGTACCTGTACGGCAGCCAGATGATGGGCGCGCTGAGCCGCAGCTTCGCCCTGTACGCGATGGGCCGGCGCGGGCAGGATGCGGTGGCGCGCGCCGGCCATTTCGCGCTGACCCTGCGCCCCGGCCAGCGCCAAGCCAGCCTGGCCGGGCCTGGCGACTACCGCGCCCTGGTGGACGGCGCGCAGCGCCTGCCGTTGAGCCTGCGCTTCAATCTGACCGGGCAGAACGACAGCGGCATCGCCGCCAGCGTCTACGACAGCCGCGCGGTGCGCGACCTCGAGCGGCTCGAGGCCTTCATGCGCCTGCCGCCGAATCGCGGCCGTCGCCTGCTGGTGATCGGCTTCGCCGACGGCACCGGCCCGGCCGCGACCTCGCTGATGATGAGCAACGACCGCGCCGACCTGGTCGCGCAGGAGCTGATCTCGCGCGGCCTGGTGGTGGAGCGGGTGCGCGGCATGGGCGCGGCGTTGCCGCTGGCGCGCACCGGCGCGCCGGGCGACCGCTACCGCAACGAGCGCGTGGAGGTGTGGCTGCGCTGAGTCCGCGCTCGGCCTTCGCGGACGGGCGCCGCGCGGTTACGGCGCAGCCCGGGTCAGCGGGCAGGGCGCTCGCCCGAGGCGGACCGGCCCCGCGACGCGCGCGGCCAGGCGACGCGCGCGGCGACGGCGGCAGGCCCGGCCTCTTCGCGCGAGCGGCTGCGCAGGGCAAGCGCGATCGCGCGTCACGGGCCTCACTTGCCCAGCCGCGCCACCAATGCGCGCAGCGCCGCCTGCGTATCCTTCGCGTACCAGGCATCGAGGAAATGCGCGAGCCGGATGCGTTCGGGCCGCAGCGCCGCGACCAGGTCCTCGCGCGCGATCGCGCGGGTCTGCAGCATCGCCTGCCGCGGCAGCGCGCGCAGGGTGTCGAGCCAGGCGGCGGCGCGCGCGACCGCGTCGCCCTCGGGAACCGCTTCGTCGACCAGCCCGATCGCCAGGGCCTGGTCGGTGTCGGGCATCGCGCCCGCGACCAGCAGGCGCTCGGCACGGTACGCGCCGACCACGCGCCGCAGCAGGTGCTGGACGCCTTCCGGCGCCACCAGCCCGACCTGCACTTCGTTGAGGCCGATCCGGTACGGCTTGGCCGGGTCGGGCGCGCGCGCCATCACCCGATAGTCGCAGCACAGCGCCAGCACGCAGCCGCCGGCGGGCGCGTGGCCGTCGATCGCCGCCGCCACCGGCACCGGGCATTCCGCGAGCGCGGCGGCCGCGGCGAAGAAGGTCTCCCAGGCCGACCGCAGCGCCGCCCGGTCCTCACCGAGCGCGAGCAGATGCGGCACGTCGAGTCCGCCGGAGAACACCTTCGGCCCGCCGCTGAGCACGATGCCTTCGGCGCCTTGGTCCACCGCCGCGCGCAGCGCCTGGGTCAGCGCCGCGCACAACGCGGGATCGAGCGCGTTCGCAGGCGGGCGGGCGAGGCGCAGTTCGGTCAGCGCGCCGTGCGCGCGGGTCTGGATCGGGCTCATGCGACGTTCCGGTCGGAAGCGGGAGGCGCGGCTATCATAGGCGCATGCATACCTCGCTCGCCCGTCCGCTGCTCTGCCTGGCGCTGTCCGCCTTCGCCCCGTTCGCGCATGCGGACGAATGCCGGCTGCAGGTGCGCGATGCCTGGCTGCGCCGGCCGCCGATGGCAATGCCGATGCTGGCCGGCTTCGGCCGGATCGAGAATCCCTGCACCCGGGCGCTGACCGTTGCCGGCGCGCGCAGCCCGGCGTTCGCCGAGGTGTCGCTGCACGAGACCCGCGTGGTCGAAGGCGTCAGCCGCATGCGCGCGCTGCCCGAGTTGCGCATCGAGCCGGGCGGCGCGGCGACGCTGCAGCCGGGCGGCCTGCACCTGATGCTGATGCGTCCGCACGGAGCGCTGCGGGCGGGGCAGAAGGTGGCGGTGGAGTTCACGCTGAAGGAAGGCGGCAGCGTGCGCGGCGAGTTCGTGGTGCGCGAAGCGGGCGAGTAGCCGCCGCCGTTCCCGCGGCAAAGTCCGCCGCGCCGACGTCGGGCCGCGGCACGGCCCGGTCCCCGGGCCTCCCGCGGCCGACGGCGGCGGCCGAATCTCTCCCCGGAAGAGGCCGAGGGCTCGAGCAGAAGCGCGCCTCCGGGCGGAGGCGGCCGCCCGTTGCCGACGGCTTCAGTTCCCTGGTTCCCCTCGCGAGCAGGCCTGACGGACGGCTTCCGGCAAGGTCGCGGCGCGGCCGGTGCCGCGGTCGATCCAGACCATCACCACGTGCCCGTCGCAGTACAGCACCTCGGCGTCCGCCGCATCGACGATGCGGTGGCCGATGGTGACGCTGGTGGCGCCCAGGCGTTCGACGAACAGCTCGATCGCGATCTCGGCCGGCCATTCGATTGGCCGGCGGTAGTTCAGGTGCGCGGCCGCGACCACCGGCGCGACGTGCTCGTCCAGGCCCTGGCCGGGCACGCTCAGCATCCAGCGCAGGCGCGCCTCTTCCAGGTAGCTGAGGTACTTGGAGTTGTTGACGTGGTTGAACGCGTCCAGGTCGCGCCAGCGCACCGACAGCGGCACGCGGATCAGCGCGGTCGGTGCGGCGGCGGGTGCTTCCGCGGGCGCGCTCGTCGTCGGGGCGGCCCGGGTTTCCGGTTGCTTCGCGGCCGGCTTGCGCTTGCGCGGCGCGCGGCGCGGCTTCGGCGTGTCCTCGCTCATGCGGCGGTCTTCTTGCGATGGTTCGGTTTGGCGGCGGACGCGGCGGCCTGCGTCCCCGGCTTGATTCCGAGCAGCGGCGCGAGGAAGCGCCCGGTGTGCGAGTGCGGCATGCGCGCGATCTCCTCCGGCGTGCCGGTGGCGATGATGGTGCCGCCGCGGTGGCCGCCCTCGGGGCCGAGGTCGATCACCCAGTCCGCGGTCTTGATCACGTCCAGGTTGTGTTCGATCACCACCACCGTGTTGCCGTCGTCGCGCAGGCGGTGCAGGACGCTGAGCAGGTGCTCGATGTCGTGGAAGTGCAGGCCGGTGGTCGGCTCGTCGAGGATGTACAGGGTACGCCCGGTGTCGCGGCGCGACAGTTCGCGCGAGAGCTTCACGCGTTGCGCCTCGCCGCCGGACAGCGTGGTCGCGCTCTGGCCCAGCTTGATGTAGGACAGGCCGACGTCCATCAGCGTTTCCAGCTTGCGCGCGATCGCCGGGATGTTCTCGAACAGGCCGAGCGCGTCCTCGACGGTCATCTCCAGCACGTCGTTGATGTTGTGGCCCTTGTAGAGGATCTCCAGCGTCTCGCGGTTGTAGCGCTTGCCGCCGCAGACGTCGCAGGGCACGTACACGTCCGGCAGGAAGTGCATCTCCACCTTGATCAGCCCGTCGCCCTGGCAGGCCTCGCAGCGGCCGCCGCGCACGTTGAAGCTGAAGCGGCCCGGCGAGTAGCCGCGCGCGCGCGCCTCGGGCACCTGCGCGAACAGCTCGCGCAGCGGCGTGAACAGGCCGGTGTAGGTCGCCGGGTTGGAGCGCGGCGTGCGCCCGATCGGCGACTGGTCGATGTCCACGACCTTGTCCCACAGGTCGAGGTTCTCGTGCGACTTGTACGGCGCCGGCGTGTGCGCCGCGCCGTTGAGCTCGTTGGCGGCCAGCGCGTACAGGGTGTCGTTGATCAGGGTCGACTTGCCCGAGCCGGACACGCCGGTGATGCAGGTGAACAGCCCCGCCGGGATCTCCAGGTCGACGTTCTTCAGGTTGTTGCCGCTGGCGCCGCGCAGGCGGAACGTCGCCTTCGGGTCCGGCTTGCGCCGCTGCTTCGGGATCTCGATGCGGCGCTTGCCGGACAGGTACTGCCCGGTGAGCGAGCGCGGCGCCTTGAGCACGTCCTCGAGCGCGCCCTGCGCGACCACCTCGCCGCCGTGCACGCCGGCGCCCGGGCCGATGTCGACGATGTGGTCGGCCAGGCGGATCGCGTCCTCGTCGTGCTCGACCACGATCACCGTGTTGCCGAGGTCGCGCAGGCGGGTCAGGGTGCCGAGCAGGCGCTCGTTGTCGCGCTGGTGCAGGCCGATCGACGGCTCGTCGAGCACGTACATCACCCCGACCAGGCCGGCGCCGATCTGCGAGGCCAGGCGGATGCGCTGGGCCTCGCCGCCGGACAGCGAATCGGCCTTGCGCTCGAGCGTCAGGTAATCGAGGCCGACGTCGACCAGGAAGCGCAGCCGGTCGGTGATCTCCTTGACGATCTTGGCCGCGATCTCGCCGCGCCAGCCGGGCAGTTCCAGGCCCTTGAAGAAGGCCAGCGCGTCGTCGACCGGCAGCACCACGATCTCCGGCAGCGGCTTCTCGGCGACGAACACGCTGCGCGCGGCGCGGTTGAGGCGCGCGCCGCCGCATTCGGGGCAGGGGCGCTCGCTGATGTACTTGGCCAGCTCCTCGCGCACCGCGGCCGACTCGGTCTCGCGGTAGCGCCGCTCCAGGTTCGGCACGATGCCTTCGAAGCGGTGCTTGCGCTGGTGCCGGCTGCCGCTGTCGCTGAGGTAGGTGAAGCTGATCAGTTCCTCGCCGCTGCCGAACAGGATCGCGTCGCGCACGCCCTGCTTGAGCGACTGCCACGGCGCGTCGACGTCGAACTTGTAGTGCTTGGCCAGCGACTGGATCATCGAGAAGTAGTAGGCGTTGCGCCGGTCCCAGCCGCGCACCGCGCCGGCCGACAGCGACAGCTCCGGATGCACCACCACCCGCGCCGGGTCGAAGAACTGCGCCACGCCGAGCCCGTCGCAGCTCGGGCAGGCGCCGATCGGCGAGTTGAACGAGAACAGGCGCGGTTCCAGTTCCGGCAGCGAGTAGTCGCACACCGGGCAGGAATACTTCGACGAGAACAGCAGCGTCGCGGCGCCCGGCTCGGCCGCGCCCGGCATCCTGCCTCCCGCGGCACCCGCGCCGTCCTGCGCGGCGTCCAGCGACATCACCTGGGCCATGCCGTCGCCGAGCTTGAGCGCGGTCTCGAACGACTCGGCCAGGCGCTGCTTGATGTCCTCGCGCGGCTTGAAGCGGTCGATCACCGCTTCGATGGTGTGCTTCTGCCGCAGCGCCAGCGGCGGCACCGCGTCGATCTCGTACAGCACGCCGTCCACGCGCACGCGCACGTAGCCCTGCGCGCGCAGCTGCTCGAACACCTGCGCGTGCTCGCCCTTGCGCTCGCGGACCACCGGCGCCAGCAGCATGTAGCGGCGCTCGCGGCCTTCCTCGGTCGCGCCCAGGGCGATCACCTGGTCGACCATCTGGCTGACCGTCTGCGCCTCCAGCGGGTAGCCGTGGTCCGGGCAGCGCGGCGTGCCGACGCGCGCGTACAGCAGGCGCAGGTAGTCGTAGATCTCGGTGATCGTGCCGACGGTCGAGCGCGGGTTGTGCGAGGTCGACTTCTGCTCGATCGAGATCGCCGGCGACAGGCCCTCGATGTGGTCCAGGTCCGGCTTCTCCATCACCGACAGGAACTGCCGGGCGTAGGCCGAGAGCGACTCGACGTAGCGGCGCTGGCCCTCGGCGTAGATGGTGTCGAAGGCCAGCGAGGACTTGCCGGAGCCGGACAGGCCGGTGATCACGATCAGCTTGTCGCGCGGCAGATCGAGATCGATGTTCTTGAGATTGTGCGTCCGCGCGCCGCGGAGGCGGATGTAGTCCAGCGCCATCGGGTGCCTGCAAGGGGAGGGCGCCGTCGCGGTGCGACGGCGAACAGAAGAGCGTATCGACTGGGGGAGATGGGGGCAAATCCGCCGAACCGAACCCGGCGTCCGGGCATGCAGCGCGGGCGCCGGGGCTTGCCTACGCACCGGACGGCGGACATGCGCGCGTACCCTAGCCGGCCCGCGTCGCAGCCGCTGAGACCGCCGCGGGCGCGAACGCGCCTCCGGGCGCCGGCCAGCGGGGCCGTTCATTCCTGCGTGAAGAGGGCCGCCGCCTCGGCTTCGGGCCGCGGGCGCGAAGCACGCCCGGCGGGGCGCTCGCGCGAGCCCGCACGGGCGCGGTCACGCGATCACAGGAAGCCCCACGGGCGGGGTTCGCCGCGGCGCGGCGTGCGGAGCGCGCCGCCGGCCGTCCCCGGCGCGGTCATCCGCCCGCGAGCCGGAACCGCGCCTGGGCCGTGCCCGCATCGCCGGGACGGGTGACGAGCGCCGCCGGATGGGCGCCGTTGACGATCAACTGCACCTTGATCGCTTCGGCGCGCTGCTGCGACAGGGCGCGGTCGTCCTCCGGCAGCCCGGTGGCCTCGTACGGCCCGACGATTTCCAGGCGCGCCTCCGGGCGCGCCTGCAGCGCGCCGGCGGCGCGGCTCAGCAGGTCCAGGCTGGCCGAATCGATGCGCGCGCTGCCGGGCTCGAAGCGCACCGGCACGCGGTTGAGCGCCGCGACCAGTTCGGCGGCGTCCGCGCCGGGCGCCAGGCCCGCGGCGGCGGCCGGCTCGGCCCCGGCGCCTTCGAACAGGCCGGCATAGGCGTAGCCGGGGTACAGCCGTTGCGCCCGTTCCAGCAGGGCGGCGCGCTCGGCCGGGGCGGCGCGGCCGCCGAGCTCGATGCGCCGGCCGGCGAAGACCACCGCGGCGCCGGGCAGGTCGAAGCCGGCGAGGAAGGCGGGCAGGCCGTCGAGCCAGCCGGGCGGTTTCGCGCGCGGATCCAGCCCGAGGCGGCCGTCGATGCGCTCGCGGCCGTAGGCCCGCTCGAGCGCGGCCAGTATCGCGTGGCGCGCGGCCTCGTCGCCGACTTGGCCGTCGTAACGGATGCGGCCGCCGTTGTTCGCGACGCTCAGCCGCGCGTCGAACTGCGCCGCCGGCGCGACCGCCGCGGCATCGGCCTCGGACGCGGACGTGGAAGGGGCGTGCGGCTGCGGGCCGCGGCTGCAGGCGAGGCAGGCCAGCAGCATGAGGATCGCGCAGGCGCGCAGTGCGGGGGTGCGGATGCGAGGTTCGGTCATGGTCGCTCGGTATGCGGCCGTCGGCCCGGCGGAGCCGGATCCGATCCGCTCGACGAGGGGAGCGCGAGGGGAGCGCGGAAGCGAAGCGGATCGCGGCTACGCCGGGGACGGATGCTGCGGAAGGGCACGGCGACGGCGGGGGCCGAAGCCCCCGCCGCACCGCGGATCACTGGCCGTACTGGATCTCGACCGGGTCCGCGCACTCCTGCGTGCCGTTGTTGCACAACTGGTAGCTCATCGTGCCGCTGCCGATGATCCGGAAGGTGTCGACCGCGGTGCCGTTGTTGCGCACGGTCTTCAGGATCGCGCCGTTGCGGTAGATGTCGATGTTGCGCTTGCCCTTCTGCCAGGTCAGGGTCACCCGGGTGCGGTTGCGGTCCAGCGCCACCGCCTCGGCCTCGACCGCGCGCGGCCAGTTGGCGTCGACGAAGCTCGGGTAGAGCGAAACCCCGGCCGCGTCGCGATAGCCGCGGATCGTCACGTACCAGGTGCCGCCGCTCGGCGCCGGGAAGAAGCAGTTCTCGTTGTTGCCGGAGGCGTAGGGGCGGCAGTCGTACGCGGTGGTGGTCGGCTCCGCGCCGTGGCGCACGTACATGTCGGCGTCGCCGGTGCCGCCGAACATCGCGAACAGCAGGTTGGACGCGCCGTTGGGCACCAGCAGCTTGTAGCGCACCGTATCGCCGGCCAGCACCTCGATGTCGGCGACGGTAACGCCGTTCTGCAGCTCGATCGCCGGCGGCGGCTCCGGCGCCGGCGGCACGTCCGGCGGCAGCGGCTCCTGGCCGGCGGCCACGGCCACCGCGTAGCGCGCGTCGACGATGCCGGCGCCGCAGTACTTGTTGTAGCTGCAACCGGAGGCGAAGCCGCCGCTGGCGTAGGCGGTGTTCTCGAGGATCTTCTTGACCTCGGCCGGGGTCTTCGGCGTCGGCGCGGCCGCCTGCATCAGCGCGACGATGCCGGCCACGTGCGGGGCCGCCATCGAGGTGCCGGCCATCCAGGCGTAGCCTTCGCCCTCCTGGCCCTGGGTGCCGAGGTTGAGCGTCGAGAGGATGTTGTCCTCGGCCGGAACCACGCCCGAGCCGCCCGGCGCGGCGACGTCGACCACGCTGCCGAAGTTGGAGTAGTCGGCCAGTTCGCCGGTCGGCCCGACCGCGGATACGGCGATCACGTCGTTGCAGCTCGCCGGCGAGTAGCCGGCGGCGTCCGCGGAGGAATTGCCGGCGGCGACGACGATGGTGGTGCCGCGCGCGACCGCGGCGCTGTAGGCGGCCTGCTCGGCCACGCTGCAGGCGCCGCTGCCGCCGAGGCTGAGGTTGATCACCTCGGCCGGGGTCGGGTTGTCCGGCACGCCCGGCACGCTGCCGCCGGAGGCCCAGGTCACCGCGTCGATGATGTCCGACTCGTAGCCGCCGCACTTGCCGAGCACGCGCACCGGCTGCACCTTGGCGCCGAACGCGACGCCGGCCACGCCCACGCCGTTGTCGGTGGCCGCGGCCACCGTGCCGGCCACATGGGTGCCGTGCCAGCTGCTGTCCTCGGGGATGTTGAAGATGTTGCACTCGCCGTTGTGCCAGTCGCCCGGGTCGTTCGGGTCGGCGTCGCGGCCGTCGCCGTCGACCGAGACTTCCGGGTCGACGATGAAGTCGTAACCGGGCGCGTACTGGTTCACCAGCTCGCTGTGCGGCGTGCTGCCGGTGTCGAGCACGGCCACCACGACGCCGTCGCCGTGGCTCAGGTCCCAGGCCGGCTCGGCGTTGATGCCGCCGGGGCCGTTCTTGTAGTGCCACTGCTGGGCGTAGCCCGGGTCGTTGGGGACGAACAGCCGCTGGCGCAGGCGGTCGGGCTCCACCGCCAGCACGTTCGGGTCCTTCATCAGCGCCAGCGCCAGTTCCTTGCTCGCCTTGGCGTCGAGCTTGCGCTCGGTGCGGATCAGGGCGCTGCCGGTGGCGAGGGTGCGCAGCGGGCGGATGCCCACGCCGACGGCCTTCGCCGCGGCCGCCCACTGCTGCTGCACCGCGGCCGCGCTCATCCGCTGCGCGCCGGCGCGATAGGTGACGATGAAGCGGTCGTGCGCGGCGGGTTGGCGCGCGGCCTGCGTCGCGGTCCTGCTCTTGTCGAGCACCGGCAGCTTGCCGCCCGAGTAGGCGGCCGGAGCGACGACGACGGCGGTGGCGATGGCCAGGGCGGTCCATTGCGGCAAGCGGGATTTGCGGGTCATGACGGGCATCCTTGAACGTGAGCGGAGGAACCCGCCGCCCCTGACCGGCGGGTGAGGGGCCGTGCCGGCGCGCGGCCGGGACGGAATGCAGGGCACGCGGCGGCCGCCGCGGCCAGGACGTCGGATACGGAGACGGAAAGGAGAGAGGACGCGAGGCCGGGCGCCGGCGGGCGAGAGCGTCGAGGAACTGCGGAGAGGCCTTCCGTGGGCATGCAGGGCTCCATGAGAGAACCGCCGGCGAACGGCCGGGCGGGCGGCGTCCCCCTGCAGACGCCCGAGCGACCGTAGGGCCAAGCCCGGGCCCCGATCAAGGACGCAGTTCACGGTTTCGAGCGCCGCCGGTCGGGAGCCGGAACCGTTGCCGAGCGAACGGCGTGGCGCACTCGCGGGCCGGCCGGAAGCCGGGGTGGCCGGAAGCCGGGGTGGCCGGAAGGGCGGCGGGCTTTCCGGACGCCATCGGCGCGCGGCCCTGGCGGCGCCAACCCGTCGGGATGCGCCGGCCGCTGCCGGCATCGCCGGAGCGCCAGGCCGCCGCGCGCCCCGTATCCGCATCGTCGGCGCTGCGGCCGCACGGCGCCAGCGCTCGGCCGATGCCGGGACGAAACGGTCCGGCCGGCTTGCTCCAAGTGCCTGAGGCCGCTACAATTCCGCTTCTGTCCGCCCGCCCGGGCCGGCAGCGACCAGAATAACTACAGAGGAATCCCGGTCATGTACGCAGTAGTAGTCACCGGCGGCAAGCAGTACCGCGTGATGCAGGGCGAGACCCTGCGCGTCGAACTGCTCGACGCCGAGGTCGGCAGCGAGATCAAGCTCGACAACGTCCTCATGCTCGGCGACGGCGAGGGCGTGAAGGTGGGCGAGGCGGTCAAGGGCGCCAGCGTTTCGGCGAAGGTGATCGGCCACGGCCGCGCCGACAAGGTGCGGATCGTCAAGTTCCGCCGCCGCAAGCACCATCGCAAGCAGATGGGCCACCGCCAGCATTACACCGAAATCGAAATCACCGGCATCGCCGGCTAACCAGGAGAAGCCGCCATGGCACACAAAAAGGGCGTAGGTTCCACCCGCAACGGCCGCGACTCCAACCCGAAGTACCTGGGCGTCAAGATCTACGGCGGCCAGGCCATCGAGGCCGGCAACATCATCGTGCGTCAGCGCGGTACCCAGTTCCATCCGGGTCCTGGCGTCGGCCTGGGGCGCGATCACACCCTGTTCGCGCTGGTCGACGGCAAGGTCGAGTTCTCGACCAAGGGCCCGAAGAAGCGCCGTACCGTCAGCGTCGTCGCCGCCGAGTAAGCGCGACGGCTCTTGCGGGTCCCCTCGCAGGAGTCACGCCCCGCGCGGACGCTTCACCAAGGCGAGAGGCCCCGCTTCGGCGGGGCTTTTCGTTATCAAGCGGCGGGATCCGGGATCCGGGATCCGCAAAGACGAGTCGCCTCGATCCGGCCACTAGAATCGCAACCGACGTCAGCTCCCATCTAATCCCGACCCGAATCCCGGCCTACCCATGAAACTCGTCGACGAAGCCGAAATCCAGGTCATCGCGGGCAACGGCGGCAACGGCTGCGTGGGCTTCCGGCGCGAGAAGTTCATCCCGCTCGGCGGCCCCGACGGCGGCGACGGCGGCGACGGCGGCAGCGTCTGGCTGGTCGCCGACGAGAACCTCAACACCCTGGTCGACTTCCGCCACCAGAAGATCTTCCGCGCCCAGCGCGGCGAGAACGGCATGGGCCGGCAGATGTACGGCAAGGCCGGCGAAGACCTGGTCGTGACCGTGCCGGTCGGCACCGTGGTCGTCAACGTCGAGACCGACGAGGTGATCGGCGACCTGACCCGCCACGGCGAGCGCCTGCTGGTCGCCAAGGGCGGCAAGGGCGGCCTCGGCAACATGCACTTCAAGAGCTCGGTCAACCGCGCCCCGCGCAAGGCGCTGCCGGGCCTGCCGGGCGAGCAGCGCACGCTGCGGCTGGAGCTGAAGCTGCTGGCCGACGTCGGCCTGCTCGGCTTCCCCAACGCCGGCAAGAGCACCTTCATCCGCGCGGTCTCGGCGGCGACGCCGAAGGTGGCCGACTATCCGTTCACCACGCTGTACCCGAACCTGGGCGTGGTCAGCGTCGAGCCGCATCGCAGCTTCGTGATCGCCGACATCCCCGGCCTGATCGAGGGCGCGGCCGAGGGCGCCGGCCTGGGCACGCAGTTCCTCAAGCACCTGCAGCGCACCCGCCTGCTGCTGCACCTGGTGGATATCGCGCCGATGCCCTACGACAGCGGTTCCGGCGGGGTCGAGGGCGTCAGCCCGGCCGCGCAGGTGCGGGCGATCGAACGCGAACTGGAGAAGCACGACCCGGCGCTGCTGGCCAAGCCGCGCTGGCTGGTGCTGAACAAGGCGGACCTGCTGCCCGAGGAGGAGCGCCAGGCCGCGGCCCAGGCGGTGATCGACGAACTGGGGTGGCAGGACCGGTGGTACCTGGTCTCGGCGCTGGGGCGCGAGGGCACCTGGCCGATCATGCTCGAGGCGATGGCGTTCTTCGACCGCCTGCGCGAGGACGCGCGCGAGGCGGACGCGGCGGCGGGCGGCCGTGGCGGCTGAGGTCCGCGCCGCGCGGGCAGCAAAAAACCCGGCTGGCGCCGGGTTTTTGTTTGCGCTTGCGGCCGCGGGCGCGGAACGGCGCGCCGCGCGCGGCCGCGTCGGCGCGGGCTCAGGCGGCCGCGGCGGCCTTGAGCGCCTTGATGCGGGCGTTCAGGCGGCTCTTGTGGCGGGCGGCCTTGTTCTTGTGGATCAGGCCGCGGGCGCTGAAGCGGTCGAGGATCGGCTGGGCGGCGGCGAAGGCGGCCTCGGCGCCGGCGGCGTCGTTCTCGCCCAGGGCCTTGAGCACCTTCTTGACGGCGGTGCGCAGCATCGAACGCTGGCTGGCGTTGCGGGCGTTGCGCACGACGGTCTGCTTGGCGCGCTTCTTGGCGGACTTGATGTTGGCCACGACGAATTCCTGGAAACTGGTAAGAAAAGAATGGGGCTGAGGACAGTCAGACCGGAAAGTATGGAGGATTCAGTGGGTTGCGTCAACCGCGAGGGGGCCGGCCGATGAGCGGCGGCTTGCTGCGTTCCACCACCGTTTTCAGCGCGATGACCTTCGTTTCGCGGGTCTCCGGGCTGATCCGCGACCAGGTCTACGCCGCGGTGTTCGGCGCCGGGCCGGCGATGGACGCCTTCGTGGTGGCGTTCAGGATCCCGAACTTCATGCGCCGGCTGTCGGCCGAGGGCTCCTTCTCGATGGCCTTCGTGCCGGTGCTGGCCGAGTACAAGGCCAAGCACGACCGGGCCGCGGTCAAGGAGCTGATCGACCGGGTCGCCGGCACCCTGACCGCCGCGCTGCTGGTGGTGACCGCGCTGGCGGTGATCTTCTCGCCGGCGCTGATGCGCCTGTTCGCGCCCGGCTTCGAGCCTGGTACCGAGCAGAGCGGGCTGGCCGAGCTGATGCTGCGGATCACCTTCCCGTACGCGTTGTTCATCTCGCTCGCCTCGTTCGTCGGCGGCATCCTCAACAGCTACCAGCGCTTCGCGATCCCGGCGCTGTCGCCGGTGCTGCTGAACCTGTCGATGATCGCCGCGGCGCTGGGCCTGGCGCCGCAGCTGAAGGCCTGGGGCTACGAACCGGTGCTGGCGCTGGCCTGGGGCGTGTTCGCCGCGGGCGTGCTGCAGCTGGCGTTCCAGTTGCCCTCGCTGGCCCGGCTCGGCCTGCTGCCGCGGCCGCGCTGGGGGGCGGCGCACGCCGGCGTGCGCAAGATCATGAGGCTGATGGTGCCGACCCTGTTCGGCTCCTCGGTCGCCCAGGTCAACCTGCTGCTCAACACGATCATGGCCTCGTTCCTGATCGGCGGCAGCGTGACCTGGCTGTACTACACCGACCGCCTGCTCGAGTTCCCGCTCGGCATGTTCGGCGTGGCGATCGGCACGGTGATCCTGCCGCACCTGTCGAGCCGGCACGCGGCGACCGACCCGCAGGGGTTCTCCAAGGGCCTGGACTGGGGATTCCGCCTGTGCCTGCTGATCGGCATCCCCGCGTGCCTGGGCCTGGTGCTGTGCGCGGAGGCGTTGATCGCCACGCTGTTCCAGTACGGCCACTTCGGCGCGCACGACACCCGCATGGCCCGGCTCAGCCTGATGGCGCAGTCGATCGCGGTCCCGGCGTTCCTGCTGGTCAAGGTGCTGGCGCCGGCGTTCTACTCGCGCCAGGACACGCGCACGCCGGTGAAGGCGGCGGTGGCCGCGGTGGTCGTCAACGTGCTGGCGACCGCCGCGCTGATGGCGGGGCTGCTGTGGCTGACCGAGGCCGGCGCCGCCGCGCGCGCCGCCGCGCACGGCGACTTGGCCGACGCGCTCGGCCGCATTCCCGGCGCGCACGCGCTGCTCGCCCTGGCGATCGCGATCGCCGGCTGGACCAACGCGCTGCAGCTGGCCTGGTACCTGCGGCGGGCGGCGGTGTACCGGCGCGAGCCGGGGTGGGGGTGTTTCCTGCGCCAGCTCGCGCTCGCCAGCCTGGCGATGGTCGCGGTGCTCGCGGCGCTGCTGTGGGCCTGGCAGGACTGGACCGCGTGGCCGTGGTGGGAGCGCGCGTGGAAGCTGGCGGCGACGGTCGGCGCCGGCGCCGGCGTCTACGGCGCGGCGCTGTGGCTGCAGGGCATCCGCCTGCGCGACCTGCGCGGCCATTGAGGCGAGCCCCGGCGGCTATACTTCGTGCCGATGAGCAGGCTTTTTCGTGACGTCGACGGCGCGCTTCGATGCCCGCCCGGCAGTGTGGTCTGCATCGGCGCCTTCGACGGCCTGCACCTCGGCCATCAGGCGCTGGTGCGCCACACCGTCGCGCGCGCGCGCGCGCTGGGCCTGCCCGCGGTGGCGCTGAGCTTCGAGCCGCTGCCGCGCGAGTTCTTCGCCCCGGCCGCGCCGCCGCCGCGGCTGCTGCTGCCGCGGGCGAAGGCCGAAGGGCTGTTCCGGCTCGGCGCCGACCAGGTCGGCCTGTTGCGCTTCGACCGCCGGCTCAGCGCGCTGGGCGCGGAGGATTTCGTCGACGCGGTGCTGCGCCGGCGCCTGGGCGCGCGCGAGGTCTGGGTCGGGCCGGAGTTCCGGTTCGGCCGCGCGCGCGGCGGCGACCTGGCGCTGTTGCGGCGGCTGGGCGGCGAATTCGGCTTCGCCGCGGGCGAGATCGAACCGGTCCTGGTCGACGGCGAGCGCGTGTCGAGCACGCGCATCCGCGAGGCGCTGCAGGCCGGCGCGTTCGAGCGGGCGGCGCGGCTGCTCGGCCGGCGCTATGCGATCGGCGGGCGGGTGGTGCGCGGGCAGCAGCTCGGCCGCACCCTCGGCTTTCCGACCGCGAACCTGCGCCTGGCCAGCAAGACCCCGGCGCTGTCGGGCATCTATGCCACCCGCGTGCACGGCATCGCCGAGACGCCCTGGCCCTCGGTATCGAGCCTGGGCACGCGGCCGACGGTGGACGGTGTCGAGCCGCTGCTGGAGGCGCATCTGTTCGACTTCGCCGGCGACCTGTACGGCCGCCGCATCGAGGTCGAATTCGTCGCCAAGCTGCGCGACGAGCTGAAGTTCCCCGATCTGCCGGCGCTGACCGCGCAGATGCACCGCGACGCCGAACAGGCGCGACACATGCTCGCCCCCGAGCAAGCGCCCGCACGCCCATGCGCGGGCTTCTCCCCGCAAGCCGCACAGCGATAGGTCCCCGTGAGCCACGACTACAAAGCGACCCTGCATCTGCCCGCGACGGAATTCCCGATGCGCGGCGACCTGCCCAAGCGCGAGCCGGAGACCCTGGCGCGCTGGGAGAGCGAGGGCCTGTACCAGCGCATCCGCGAGAAGGCGCGCGGGCGCGAGCGCACCTTCGTGCTGCACGACGGCCCGCCGTACGCGAACGGCGCGATCCACATCGGCCACGCGGTCAACAAGGTGCTCAAGGACGTGATCGTCAAGTCCAAGCTGCTCGCGGGCTACGACGCGCCCTACGTGCCGGGCTGGGACTGCCACGGCCTGCCGATCGAACACGCGGTGGAGAAGAAGTACGGCAAGGTCGGCGAGAAGCTCGACGCCGCCGCGTTCCGAGCCAAGTGCCGCGAGTACGCGGCCGAGCAGATCGAGCTGCAGCGCCGCGATTTCAAGCGCCTGGGCGTGCTCGGCGACTGGGAACACCCGTACCGCACGATGGACTTCCGCTACGAGGCGGACATCCTGCGTTCGCTGGCGAAGATCGTCGAACGCGGCCACCTGGTGCGCGGCGCCAAGCCGGTGCACTGGTGCTTCGACTGCGGCTCGGCGTTGGCCGAGGCGGAGATCGAATACGCGGAGAAGCAGTCGCCGGCGATCGACGTGGCCTACGACGCGCGCGAGCCGGCGGCGCTCGCCGCACGCTTCGGCGCGAGCGTGGACGACGCGGCGCGCGTGGCGATGCCGATCTGGACCACCACGCCGTGGACGTTGCCGGCGAGCCTGGCGGTGAGCATCGGCGCGGAACTGGACTACGTGCTGGTCGAAGGCCCGCGCGCCGCCAACGGCGGCCGCCGCCTGCTGGTGCTGGCCGAGGCGCTGGCGGCCAAGGCGCTGGCGCGCTACGGCGTGGACGAGGTGCGCATCCTCGGCCGCGCCCGCGGCGCCGGGCTGGAAGGCCTGTCGCTGGCGCACCCGTTCTACGCCGGCCGCGACATCCCGGTGCTGCTCGGCGAGCACGTCTCGGCCGAGGACGGCACCGGCATCGTCCACACGGCGCCCGGCCACGGCCAGGAGGACTACGCCGTCTGCCTGAAGTACGGCCTGGTCGAACGCTACACCGCGGCGCAGATCAACCCGGTCGACGGCCGCGGCCTGTACCTGGCGTCGACGCCGCCGGCGGACGGCACCGCGCTGGCGGGCCTGCACATCTGGAAGGCGCAGGAGCCGCTGATCGACGTGCTGCGCGGCAACGGCCACCTGCTCGCCGCCGCGCGCCTGACCCACAGCTATCCGCATTGCTGGCGGCACAAGACGCCGGTGGTGTTCCGCGCCACGCCGCAGTGGTTCATCTCGATGGACAAGGCGGACCTGCGCCGCGACGCGCTGCGCGAGATCGGCAAGGTCGCCTGGGTGCCGGAGTGGGGCGAGGCGCGGATCTCGGCGATGATCGAGGCGCGCCCCGACTGGACCATCTCGCGCCAGCGCTACTGGGGCGTGCCGATCGCGCTGTTCTACGACCGCGAGACCGGCGAGCCGCACCCGCGCTCGGCCGAGCTGATGCGGCAGGTCGCCGACAAGGTCGAGTGGGAAGGCGTCGACGCCTGGTACGCGATGCGCGCCGAGGACCTGCTCGAGGAAGACGAGGTCGGCCGCTACGAGAAGGTCACCGACATCCTCGACGTCTGGTTCGACTCCGGCGTCAGCCACGAATGCGCGCTGGCGCAGCGGCCGCAGGACGGCCTGTACAAGCCGGCCGACCTGTACCTGGAGGGCTCCGACCAGCATCGCGGCTGGTTCCACAGCTCGCTGTTGACCGGCGTGGCGATGGACGGCGCGGCGCCGTACCGGCAGGTGCTGACCCACGGCTTCACCGTGGACGCGCAAGGCAAGAAGATGTCCAAGTCGCTCGGCAACGTGGTCGAGCCGCAGAAGGTCATCAACGCCATGGGCGCCGACGTGCTGCGCCTGTGGATCGCCTCGACCGACTACCGCAACGAGATGTCGGTGTCCGACGACATCCTCAAGCGCACCGCCGACGTCTACCGCCGCATCCGCAACACCGCGCGCTTCCTGCTCGCCAACCTCAACGGCTTCGACCCGGCGCGGCACCTGCGGCCGCTCGGGGACATGGTGGCGCTGGACCGCTGGATCGTGCACCGCGCGGCCGAGCTGCAGGACCGCATCGCCGCGGCCTACGAGCGCTACGACTTCGCCGAGATCGTGCAGGCGCTGTCGAACTTCTGCAGCGTCGACCTGGGCTCGCTGTACCTGGACGTGACCAAGGACCGGCTGTACACGATGCCCGAGGATTCGCGCGGCCGCCGGTCCGCGCAGAGCGCGATGTACCGCATCGCCGAGGCCTTCGTGCGCTGGATCGCGCCGATCCTGAGCTTCACCGCCGACGAGATGTGGCGCCACCTGCCGGCGACGACCGACCGCGGCCCGCGCGAGGAGCACGTGCTGTTCGTCACCTGGTACGACGGCCTGGCCGTGCTGGACGAGGCCGCGCCGCTGTCGCCGGCGGACTTCGAGCGCCTGCTCGAGCTGCGCGACGCGGTGGCCAAGACCCTGGAGCCGATGCGCGCCGCCGGCGAGATCGGCGCCGCGCTCGAGGCCGAGATCGGCCTGCGCTGCGGCGTCGCCGACCAGAACTGGCTGGCGCCGTTCGCGGACGAGCTGCGGTTCCTGTTCATCAGCGGCGACGTCGAGGTGATCGCCGACGATGCCGCCCGCGACATCGCCGTGGTCGCCGCGCCGACCGCCAAGCCCAAGTGCGTGCGCTGCTGGCAGCACCGCGCCGACGTCGGCGGCGTCGCCGCGCACCCGGGGCTGTGCGGGCGCTGCGTCGAGAACGTCGACGGCGCGGGCGAGGAGCGGCGCTGGTTCTGAGCGTGCGCGTTCGCCGCGCCGGTGCCGGGGCAGGGCCCCGGCCCGGGGCGCGGCGTGGCGGCCGACCGAGCCCGCTTCATGGCCCGGCCGGAGTCCCCCGGCGCGCTCCGCGTCCGCGGCGCGGCCCGCGACAGCCGTCCAATCACGAGGATCGAATGCCCATGACCCGTCCCAACGCGCTGCCCTGGCTGATCGTCTCCGCCGTGGTGATCGTGCTCGATCAGCTGACCAAGCAATGGGTGCTGAACGCGCTGCCGGAATACACCCCGATCCCGGTGATCGAGGGATTCTGGAACTGGTATCGCACCTACAACACCGGCGCGGCGTTCAGCTTCCTCAGCGACGCCGGCGGTTGGCAGAAGTACTTCTTCGTGGCCCTGGCGCTGGCGATCACCGGCCTGCTCGGCTACTGGCTGGCGCGCACGCCGCGGCGCGACTGGAAGAGCGCGCTGCCGTACGCGCTGGTGATCGGCGGCGCGTTGGGCAACGTGATCGACCGCCTGTTGCACGGGCACGTGATCGACTTCATCCAGTGGCACTGGCGCGACTACTACTGGCCGGCGTTCAACGTGGCCGATTCGGCGATCGTCGCCGGCGCGGTCGGGATCGCCCTGTTCGGCCTGTTCGGCGCCAAGCCGGCCCCGCGCGGCTGATCCGCCGCCCGGCTGGACCGGTGGGACGCCGAACCCGGCGTGACTCCGGATGGAGCGGTTCGGCGGCGCCCGCGCCGCGCGGGGTAGAATGGCGCCGATGGACATCCTGCTCGCCAACCCCCGCGGCTTCTGCGCCGGCGTCGACCGCGCCATCGAGATCGTCAAGCGCGCGATCGAGACGCTCGGCGCGCCGATCTACGTGCGCCACGAGGTCGTGCACAACCGCTTCGTCGTCGAGGACCTGCGCCAGCGCGGCGCGATCTTCGTCGAGGAACTGGACGAAGTGCCGGACGGGGCCACGGTGGTCTTCAGCGCCCACGGCGTGTCGCAGGCGGTCCGCAACGAGGCCGCGCGCCGCGGGCTCAAGGTCTTCGACGCGACCTGCCCGCTGGTGACCAAGGTGCACCTGGAGGTCGCCCGGCATTGCCGCGCCGGGCGCGACGTGGTGCTGATCGGCCACGAAGGCCATCCCGAGGTCGAAGGCACCATGGGGCAATGGCGTCGCGAGGCCGGCGCGGGGCGGATCTACCTGGTCGAGGATTGCGACGACGTCGCCGCGCTCGAGGTCGGCCAGCCCGGGAACTTGGCCTACACGACCCAGACCACCCTCTCGGTGGACGACACCCGCGGCGTGATCGAGGCGCTGCGGGCCAAGTACCCGGCGATCCAGGGGCCGAAGAACGACGACATCTGCTACGCGACGCAGAACCGCCAGGATGCGGTGCGTGAGCTGGCCGCCAGCTGCGACCTGGTGCTGGTGGTCGGATCGGTGAACAGCTCCAACTCCAACCGCCTGCGCGAACTGGCCGAGCGCGAGGGAGTGGAGGCGCATCTGATCGACGGCGCCGACGAGATCGATCCGGCGTGGGTGGCCGGCCGCCGCCGGATCGGCGTCACCGCCGGCGCTTCCGCGCCGGAGGTGCTGGTGCAGGGCGTGATCGCGCGGCTGCGCGAACTCGGCGCCGGTGCCGTCACCGAGCTGGCCGGCAAGCCGGAAGACATGGTCTTCGCCCTGCCCAAGGAACTGCGCCTGCAACTGGTCGATTGACCGTCCGCCGCATCGCGCGCCGGAAAGCTGCCGCCCGCGGGCTCGGCTCAATCCTTGCGGCAGATGCCCGAATTCCAGGCGTCGACGCACTGCACCCCGCCGCGCGTGCTGGCGGCCTCGCGTTCCGCCCGCCGCTGCGCGACCGTCTTGCAGACCGTCTGCAGGCGGTTGCTGCCGACCGGCTTGTGCCGCTCGCAGACCATGCGCTCGTCCTCGGCCTGGTTGACGATGGCCTCGACGGCCTCCAGCGCGTTGAAGACCGCGATCCGGTCCGTTTCGGACAGCTCCGAGGTGCGGCTCGTGCCCGTCAGCAGGCGGGTGACCTCGTCCTGTTGCGCGAACAGCTCGCTGCGCCGGGCCGGGTCCAGGTCCTTGAACCGGCCCTTGCCGGCCATGGCTTCGGCGCGGATCTGCCGCTGCTGGGCGAGGATCGCCTCGCTGTCCGTGCCGCCCTCGTTCGCGGCGGCGGCCTGCCCGAGCGCGAGCAGGCCCAGCGCGGCGAAAAGAAGAAAAAAGCGCATCGAATCTGCCTCCCCGTGTTCGCCGGCCCGGGAGGGGCCGAAGTTCGATCCGGCGATGCCGCTCCGGCGTGCGCCGGCAGCCCCCATGCCGGAGGCCATCGTCCGCCATGCCGGGTTTGCCGGCAAGCCAGGCAGGAGGCGCCGGAGGCGCCGCGCGGATGCCGGGGCGCCCGCATTTGACCCTCTCCGCCGCGGCCGCCTACAATTCCGCTCCTGGCCGGAATAGCTCAGCTGGTAGAGCGGCGCATTCGTAATGCGCTGGTAAAGGTTTCGCCGTTGTAGCTCAGTTGGTAGAGCAACTGATTCGTAATCAGTAGGTCGGAGGTTCGATTCCTCTCAACGGCACCAATAAAATCAAGGGGTTACGGTTGATCCGTAGCCCCTTTCGCTTTCCGGGGGTGCAGTCTTTTCACCCCCGTTTCCCAGCCCCCACCAAGGCCAGCCAAAGGCCGGGGGTGCAGTCGGGGGTGAAACACCTTTTCCAGGCCCCGAGGGGTTACACCCCAACCACCCCCAGCCCAGCGCGGGCCAGCCGGACGCCTTCGCTTGCAAGGTCGCTGGCAAGCCGGAACACCCCGGCAGTGATGACCGGGCGCAGCGGGTCCAGCCCCACCGCGACGATGGCCGCCACTTGTAACGATTGCCGCGCCCATTCGCCCTCCAGCCCGACCGGCCCATGCTCGCTGTAGGTGTCCATGTCCAAGCGCAGGAACAGGCGATACCAAGCGGCGGCGTCCTCGGTGACTTCGACCAGAACCTTTCGCCCGGCTTGGGCCAGGTCCGCCAGCTCGGCGAGACGCCCCAGCAGCAAGGCGGACGGCTGCCCATGTGGTTGTCGGTTCTTCTCGCCCTTCGGCCCATGATGCCGGATCATCAGGCACTGGCCGTAGAACGGGCTGCTCTCGTACCAATGCGGCAGCAGGTAATCGAAGTCATCCGGGGTCGATTCGGCCAGCAGGAACAGGGAGCCGTCTAGCAGCCGGTCGAAGGTCGCAGGCTTGACGATGCCGCGCACCCTATCCACATCCTCGGGTTCCGGCTCCATCCCGGCGAGCGCCAGATGGTTGAAGTGCTGGATGGTCAGCAGCCGCTGGGCAATGGCCGAGGTGTCCGGGCGCTGCCGTAGCAGCCCGCCCAGCAGGGCCTCGACCCCTTCGATGATTCCGCCCTTGCCGTGCGCCGGGTCGGCTACCAGCATGACGCTTTGCCCGATGGGCTGGGTCGTCGGGAAGTCCTCCGGCTCAAGGTGCGGCAGGACGCGGCGCACGGCCGACTCAGGGAACAGGCCGATATGCGGCAACTCCCAGCCAGCGCCGACGATGGCCCCCAGCAGGGCAATGGCCCCGCCCATTGCCATCCGGGGAGTGGCGACGGGGGCCTGTTCATTGAGGTGCTGGGCAATCTCTCCGGCCAGCCCGGGAAGGTGAATAGCGTTCATGGTTGCTTCTCCTTATTCAATCGTGACGCCATCGAAGGCGGGCAGCAGACGGATGGGGCTTTCGCCGCCGTTCCACTCGATCAGCTTCATCTCGCGCAGGTTGTTCAATACGCGGCGGTCTGTCTTGCGGACGGAATCCGGCTTCTCGCCGGGG
Source organism: Vulcaniibacterium tengchongense (assembly GCF_003814555.1). Taxonomy (GTDB): domain Bacteria; phylum Pseudomonadota; class Gammaproteobacteria; order Xanthomonadales; family Xanthomonadaceae; genus Vulcaniibacterium; species Vulcaniibacterium tengchongense. The sequence continues at coordinate 178,481 of NZ_RKQN01000003.1, read as the reverse complement.
CGCTCCAGATACCATTGGTTGTGATACGCCTGAAGCGGGATCGGGTCGGCGTAGGAGGCTATCCCGTTGGCCTCAACTACCGACTGCCGGAGGAAGCGAAGAATCTTGACTCCGGTTGCGGCGAAGCCAGACAAGGGGCGCGCCTTGCCCTCATGGTCATGGACGACCACACAGGAGGTAATCGGCTCCCCGTCCTCGTCTTCGCCAAGCTCCACTTGATCGAGGGCGAAGGGCAGCGGGATGTTGTCCTGCCCGTCTTTCTGCTTCTCGACAACGGCGCGGTGTGCGTCGCCATCCTTGCGGCACTGGATGACGGTATCGGCTGCACCTTGCAGGGCCGACGATCCGCGCATCCCCTTGTCCGCGTCCTTGCCGGAGTGATGGACGATCATGACGTGCAGCGTCGGGCACTTCGCCATGAGGGCGCTGATGGCACCGACAAACCGCTTCATGTCCTTGGCTGAGTTCTCGTCGTCGCCTTCGCCGAAGAAGCGGCTCAGGGTGTCGATGATGAGCAAGGCGGGCGGGACGCCGCAGCGGGCCGTCACTTGATCCAGCACCATTGCCATCTTCTCGCCCTCGTCCGGCGTGCTCAGGGAATGCGGTAGAAAGAAGATGTTGGGCGCGTCGCAGCCCTTCACCTTGGCGATGGCCTTGCCGCGCATCCGCAGCCCCGGTACGCCCTCGCCAGCGGCGTAAATAACCGGCCCCTGCCGGGTGTCCCTCCCCATCCATGGTTGCCCCGTGGCGACGGCGTAACAAAGGTCCAGCGCGAGGAACGACTTACCCGCACCGGGGGCACCGTAGAGGACCGACAGGCCGCCTTCGCCGAGGATGCCGCGAACCAGCTTGAGCACCGAAACCTTCTTCTGGATGAACTCGGCGAACGGCTCCAACAGGTTTGCCGCAAGTGACGCTTTCATCGCGTTCCAGCGGGCGATGAGGGCTTCTGCAACGCGCCGCCCGAAGGTGATGTGGTAGTTCTCGTCGTCCGCGATGCGCCGCGCCTTGTCGTAGGTCGTGCTCAGGTATTGCTGGATATGCCGCTTGGTCTTCTTCCGCTCCAAGGTCGCCGCCATCCCGCTTTGCAGGAACAAGCGCAGCCATTGGTCCGGGTCCGAAGTGAAGCGGGCCAGCATGATGGCGAACTCGTGATCGGCTTCCGACTGCGACGGGTGCAGGCTTTCCCATTGCCCGGTCCAGAACGCTTGGAAGCGGTCGCCGAAGTGTTCCGCCGCCTGCTTCCAGAGGGCTTCGTCTGTGATGGCCGGTAGCTCGACGGATGCGGCAGCCACCACAGGGGCGACCGGGGCCGCGAAGCATGGGGCCAGCCGAGAGGCCAGCGAATCCGGCATCGGCACAACGCGCCCTTGTCCGCTCGCGCCAGTAACAGTTATGAAGCGTTCGGCGGTGTAGCACTCGACGCCGGGAACGGCGCGAGGCGCGGTCACTGCCTCGTCATGCTGCACCCAGATATGCCAGCCCTTGCCGCTGGGCGAGGCTTCGACGTATGCGCCAGCCGCTGCCGCCTCGTCGAGAATGCCGCGATGGACGCCCTGCACGGCGGGGTCATTGGTCGCGTCCAGGTCAATGCAGCAAAGGCCCGACTCCGCCGACAGGACAAGGCCGATGCCGACGCCATGCTGGCGGGCGTATGCCTCGGCGGTCTGGAAGTCCGCCCATGTGGCCGGATCGGTCGGGCTGGCATTGCGCCCCGTCTTCGGATCGGTCGGCACCTTCGCCGGCTTGGGCTGGCCGTCGCGCTCCACGTAGCGCCATGCCACCCAACGGGCGGGAGCCTTCAGTTCCTCGGGGATGCCCGAGGACTCGAATCTTGTTGTCATAGCCGCCTCCGCTGTTCTTACTGCGCCGGGGCGGGCTGGGCGGATTCCTTGGCTGCAAGCCAGCCATCAACCACATGGCGGGGCCATCCGGTCGTGTTCGGGCCGTACTTGACCCCAGCGGGGAAGCGGCCTTCCTTGATCCAGCGGTAGAAGGTGGGCTTGGCGATGTTGAGGATTGCGACGACGTCAGCCGCGCGCAGGATGGTCTTGTCTTGCATGGCAGTTCTCCCGGAAACGTTAAACCGTGCGCTACGGTTTCCGGGCACCGCCCTACTGATCTACATGCGCACAACCCAAATATCCCATGAGTCCGGGAAAGACCCCAAATGATTTTTAGATCCTCTTTGAGAGCAAATGAGAACGACTCTCAAGTTAAGGATGGCCCGCATGTCCCAGCCTACCCCCAAGACTGCGGACGAAAGGACGGGCGGGATATGGGGACCCCCTAAAGGGGGAGGTCCCAGACATCCCGGCCCCCGTCCCGCTGGGATATCCCGCCCGGGATATGGGATATGCAGAAATATCCCGGCTAGTTCCAGACGATGACGCGTCCTCTAGATAGGCATCCTTACGGACGACAGGGAAGGCCCGCGACGGCGGCACCAACGCCAACCATTTTGCCTTGGCGCAAATGGCGGCGCGTTGTGTGGTCATGCCGGAAAACAGGCCGCCTCATATTTAGTTCGCAGGTCTAGTCGAAAAATCATTGAGTAATCAACGCTCTAGCAGTCTGCGGCGGCGAGAGGGGTGCCCGAGGGGGTGAGACAGGCAAAAAGAAACCCCCGATCACTCTCGCAATCGGGGGTTTCAGGAGCAGCGCGCCGGGCTTTGATCGGCGCGCCAACCAGTTTCCTCAGGGCGGCTCCGGGGTAGCTGGTAAATGGATGGTAGGGGCTGGGGTAGGGCCTTGGCACCGAAAGGGATCAACTTTCCCGGTGCCCCACCATTTTTACGGCGGGAACATAGCGGCAACCCTGAATTTTATTGGTTGCCCAGAATGAAAACACCGCCTTGGAAGCTGACGCCGGAAGAACTGGCGCAGCAACAGGCCGAAGCAGAAGCGCAGGCAGACGCGCCCATCGTCGCCAGCAACGGCCATCCCATTGATCCGAAGACCGGGCGCTTTATGAAGGGCGCCCCCGGTCGGCCTCGCGGCAGTCGGAACAAGGTGACGATTGCTTGCGAAAACCTGCTGGAAGGCGAAGGCGAAAAGCTAACCCGCAAGGCGATCGACCTTGCCCTCAAGGGCGATACCACCGCGCTCAAGCTCTGCCTCGACCGGATCATTCCGCCGCGCAAGGGTCGACCCCTTCCCAAGCTGGAACGAAAGGAAGGCGAGAACCCCGTCGAAACCCTGCTCCGCGCCGTCCTCGATGGGCACGTCACGCCCGAGGAAGGCCGCGATGTGGTGAGCATGGTCGAAAGCGCCGCCCGCGTCGCAGCAACGCAAATCCTCGCGGATATGCGGCAGCAGCAGATTGAAGCCATCCAGAAAGCCACCGACGCCGGAGCCCTTCCGGGCGGGGTGATGCTGGTTCCCCTTGGCGGCTCCCTCGATGACTGGGAAGCCGCTGCACTGGGCAAACAAAACGCCCTCAAGCAACAAGTTCGCAATTAAAGGAGCATGACCATGCAATACCTCGTCAATTCGCCGGATGCCACCAGCTTCCTCGACACCGCCCAGCTGGATAGCGGCCTGTCCGCCATCCTCGGAGACCCCAAGGCCATCGACGCCCATGTCGCGCCGGACGTTCAGAGCGCCCACATCGTTCTCAAGGACGCAGCCAAGAAGGTCGCCGCCCTCGTCAATGATCCCACCAGAACCGAGACGGCCAAGCATGACGCGGCCAAGCAGCTTGCGGAGAAGGTGACCAGTCATCTGGAGAAGTCGAAGGCCGCGCTGGAGGCCCACGCCGAGAAGCTGAAAACGTCCGCGCTGGCGCAGGCTGATTTGCATCTCGGCCCCAGCTCGGACCGCAGCGCCCTGCACAGCGAGATTCGTAGCTGGGTGCGCGAGCAGGCGAAGACCCCGGAAGGAATGCTGCAAGTGAAGAAGGCGATGGCGGACAACGACGACGTTGCGGCTGTCCTCTGGCACTCGCCCTCGTTCCTCGTCGGGCTGGCGCCAAGCGTCCATGAAGGGCTGCGCCTTGAAGCCCTGCAATCGCGCAAGCCGGACATCTACACCAGCCTGAGCAACAGCGTCGGCCTGTCGAAGCTGGCGGGCAAGTACGCGGCTGCGATCCGCAAGGTAGCGCCCAGCTTCTACACGCCCAGCCTCGCGGAGCAGGCCAGCAAGCGGGTGGAAATCTAACCCCGATTCGCACCCCCGGAACGGGCGGGGCGACTGGAAGGTGTTGAAAGCCTTGGCAGTTCGTCACGCTTGCCACCCGATTAACTATCAGGACTCCCGAAAATGAGCGCAGCACAAGAAGCCATTACCGCACTCGCGGGCTGGATCAAGGCCAGCAGCCAGCCCCGGAAGACTCCGCTTGGCGGCGATACCCTCGTCGGCCCGTTCGCCGTCCTCGTCCCGCTGGCCCTCGACCAAGCGCCTGCACCGACCTTCGACCCCGAAGCCCTGCCCCTGTGGATACCGGCAGCTCAGGCACCCGCCGACCTGCCAGCCATCGACACCAGCGCCCCGGCCAGCCAAGACCACAAGGCGCAGCGCCTCGGGCATATCGTCTGGATGGTGCAGGATGGCCGCTTTCCGGGCGTCCAGCTTATCGACCTGACCGATCCCAGCGAAACGCTACAGGCGGCGCTCGACCAACAAGCTCCCGGCCTCGACCTCGACCAGACCGCCGCCGTCTTCCTGCCCCGCTGGTGACCGCATGGCCCCGCGCATCACAAAGGAGGGGCCGGACTTGCCGCCGCTGACGCCGGACCTGCGACACACGCCCACCGAAGCCATCCATAACCTGTTCGGCGCGGTCTTCATGCAGGCGCTACAGGAGCAGGATCGGGAATGGGTAGAGTCGCCCGACTACCTGCTGATTGCCGACTTTGCAGGGATCGACCTGGACCTAGCGGAGCGGGTTCGCCGTATGTTCCTTGCGGGGCAGATCAAGCCGGGAGCCTTCGCCGGACTGGCCCCGGCCAAGCCCCCGGAGTCCCTGCGATGGGGTACCTGTCCCCCCGCGCAGCCTTCGACCACTATCCGCCCCGTCGAGATGGTCCGGGCTATCGCCGCGACCATGCCCGATGCCAAGCCCAGCGAGGTAATCCGCGCCTGCATTGCTGCTGGGGTCAATCCGGCGACCGCCGCCACCCAAGTCCGCAAGTATCGAAAGGCGCTTGCTGAGTCGAACAATTGATCGTCGTTCGGAGTGCCACTGCTGCGGCCCAGCTTGATTATTCACCTCATGGGCAGGGGAACAGGCCCCCGCCGCCTAACAGGAGAATCATCATGGCAACTCGCAACCGCCGCGCCCCCAAGAACGACCAGCCCGAAGAAGTCCAAGAAGCAGCCCCGGAAGTGCAGGCCGAGGAAGTCCAGCAGGAAGAAGCCCCCGCCCCTGTGGTCAAGGCTCGCAATGCCTCCACCGTCGATAGCCCGGTCAAGCGCGTCTGGGCCATCGCCGACTCGATGCCCGAGGCCAAGCGGAAGGATGTCATTGCCGCCTGCGTTGCAGAAGGCATCGCCTTCTTCACGGCGCGGACCCAGTACCAGAAGTGGAAGCAAAATCAGGCGACCTGATTTCTAATCCGCTGGCCTTCAACGAAAACGCCCAGCCCTGACAAGGGGTTGGGCGTTTTGCTTTTCGTTCGGGGTTCGGCTGGGGGTGCCCCCGGCCTTGTTACCTGCGATTTAAGGGGGGCAAGGGCCGGGGCTATAGGGTAGGGAGGGGCAAGGCCCGTTCGCCCGGTATAGCGCGGTTACGAGGGCCAGGGGCGGGGTGTTGGCCCGGTGCCATGGCACGCTGGCAATCGACGTACTGCAGCCGCTCGTTTATGCTCTGCTGTTTTGATGATGACAGCAAGGGCTAAGCGTTGAGTCTTACGGATAAGGAAAAACAAGAGCTTTTGGAGGCGCTGGGTCGTCTGACTCCGGCGCAGCAGCAATGGGTCAAGTCGGCCGTCCATGCGTTCGGCGCTGCCTGCACCTTCTGGCGCGCATCTGACTCCGATGTGGTCACTGATGCAGTGCTGGCGTCCCTCGGGGATCGACTGCTGAGCCACCACGCCGGGAGCCGTCAGGCCTTGAGCAAGGATCGCTTCGAGTTTGCTTTCGAGTCGGTGCTAAATGCGTCGGGCATTCCGGCCCAGCTGGTAAAGAGCAGGACGAATCGCGGGCACGACATCGACATTCGCGGCGTCCCGGTCAGCCTCAAGACCGAAGCAGCCGCAACCATCAAGGACGACACGATTCACGTTAGCAAGTGGATGGAGCTGGGACGGGGCGAATGGAAGCTGCCGCTGCTGCGCGATCTGTTCCTTGAGCACATGCAGAGCTATGCCCGCATCTTCACCCTGCGCCGCTTGAAGGACGAAGGGGCGACGATCCGTTATGAGCTGGTCGAGATTCCGAAGGCGTTGCTGCTGGAGGCGGCCAACTGCGAGCTTGAGGTCTGCACGAACAGCCGGCAGAACCCACAGCCGGGTTATGGTTATGTTCGGGATGCCGCCGGTCAGCTCAAGTATGCGCTTTACTTCGACGGTGGGACGGAGCGCAAGCTCCAGATCAAGCACCTGCGCAAAGACTTGTGCAAGGTGCATGCGACCTGGAGCTTTGGTTCAGCGCCCGCGTAACAGCCGCTCGCGGGCCAGTTCGGCATATTCGGCATTAAGCTCGATGCCGACGCATTGCCGCCCCAGCTCATTGCAGACAACGCCAGTCGTCCCTGACCCGAAGAACGGGTCGAGGACGCGGCCGTTTTCGCGGGAGCCTGCGGCAACACATAGACGGACAAGCGCCCGAGGATAAACGGCGAAGTGGCTGCCGGGGTATGGCTCGGTGTTGATGTTCCAAACGGTGCGCCGGTTCTTCGCCTTTTGCTTCGGGTCCGCCGCTGGCTCCATGATTGCCTGCCAGTCGTAGTAGTACTTCTCCGACTTGGAAAACAGGAACACATACTCATGGGCGCGGGTCGGTCGATCCTTGACGCTCTCGGGTTGGCAGTTGGGCTTGTTCCAGATAATGTCGGTGCGCAAGTACCAGCCGTCAGCCTGCAAAGCAAACGCAAGCCGCCAAGGAACGCCGATAAGGTCTTTTGGCTTCAAGCCCTCGGGTGTCGGGGCGCGGTAGTCCATCGCCCGGCCCTTGTTCTTCGCGTCAGCGTCCCGCCAAGTCCGCCCCCCGGAGGTGTAGCTGTCTCCAATGTTCAGCCACAGGGTGCCATCGTCGGCGAGGGTGCGCCGGACCTCCCGGAACAGGCGCACGAGGTCCGCTATATACTCATCGACGGTTGTTTCCGCTCCGATCTGCCCGTCGATCCCGTAATCCCTCAGCCCCCAGTAGGGCGGCGACGTCACGACGCAATCAAAATGTCCTTCGGGCATCTCATGCAAGATTCTGCGAGCGTCGCCCACGACAATTTCGCAGCGGTTCCGAGGGTTGCTCGGAAGCTGCTCAGCGAGTGTTTTCGCTTCTTCAGCGAATAGGTCAAAATCCTGCTTCATAACCTGCCATTATAAAATCTGGTCGCTTAGACGGCCATCGAAAGTTCGCGGGTATCGACCGCTTCGGGCTCTATGAGGCGGGCGAGGTGGTCGGCCCATGCCTGCACGGCGGCCATGGCCTCGGCATCGTAGGAGTGCCAGTTGTAATGAACCGCCGTCACATCGTTGGAGTTGGCGGCATGGCCCAGCACGCGTTTGATGATCTCGGACCGGACGCCCAGCCCGGCTAGACCGCTAGCGAGGGTGCGCCGGAGGTCATGCAGCCGCCAGTCGGCGACCGGCTCCCCGAGTTCCTCGCTCATGTATTTATCCAGCTTCTCCTTGGTCTTGCTCCAGCCGGAAATCGGGCTGCGACCGTTGGTCGTGAAGACGTAGGGGCACTTCTCGAAGCGGGGCATCCCCTCCACGATGGAGACGGCCGTAGAGGATAGCGGGGCGCGGAAGTCCCGCCCACCTTTCATGCGCGAGGCGGGCATTGCAGCCCAAGGCCCGTCCAGCTCGTCCCAGCGGAGGCAGGAGGCTTCGTCCCTGCGGACCCCTGTGGTTATGAGGTAACGGACGCAAGCGCCGAAGGTGCCGCCCAGCCGTTCGGTAGCCTTCCACAAGGCAACCAGTTCAGCATCGGAGAGGATGCGGCTACGGGCATAGGGCTTGATGCGAGGGGCTACACCCATGACCGGGCTGACCTCCAGCACCTCGCGTTCAATCAGCCACTTGAACATGCGCGACAGGTAGGCCCGGAGGCGGTTCGCTTGGTGCGGGGTCTTCACCGCTACCTTGTCCAGCAGCTCCACCACATCCCGCCGCCGTATCTCCTTCACCGGCTTGTCGCCCCATGCGGGGATCGCCAGCTTCTCCATGACCCGCTCAGTCTCGGCCCATGTCCGCTGGCGGCGCTTGGCGTACTTCTCCACATAGTCGCGGGCGCAGGCGGCAAAGCCGTTTAGCTGCTTCTCCCGTTCCTCTGTCTTCTTGTCCTCTACCGGGTCCTCGCCCCGTTGCACTGCGGCGCGGGCTTCTCGGGCGCGGTCGCGGGCCAGTTTCAATGACACGCCGGGGAAGGCCCCCAGCGTCAGGCGGCGGGGCTTGCCCTCGACGCGGTAGGTGAAGCTCCAGCTTTTGACACCGGAGGACGACATGCGAAGAACTAGGCCGGGCACTTCGGCATCATAGACATCCTTGCGGCCGGTAGCGGGCGGGGTCAGCTTTTCGACCGCCGTCGCGGTCAGGCGTATGCTAGCCATCTGTAAACCTCCTCGGGGTTAGGTGGGGGGTGAAACCTCCGGGGGTATTTAATTAACCCCCATGAGACCCGAGGATAGGGACGATTGCCGAAAAAGGCACCGTAAAACAATGACTTAGCCGCTAAATAGAGAGCTGGCGAAATTCCATGAGACCCGGCCGGCTGGCATTCGTAATGCGTAGGTCGTAGGTTCGAATCCTATTTCCGGCACCATGACATCCCCGAAGGCCCGCGGCTCGCGGGCCTTCGTTCTTTCCGCGCGGCGGACGCGCGGCCGCCGGCATCGGGGCGCGACGAATCGCCAGCGAGCGGTTCCGAGAGTCCGTTCGCCGCTCGCACGCCGTCGAAGCGACGCGGCTCCGCCGGTGCGAAGCCGCCGGTTCATCGTCCGGCAATCTCGCTTTCACCGTTTTTTATCGGTGCGGTCGGCACCATGCCGCTCGGTTTTTTGCAGGCGGGGCAAAGGGAGCGCTATGCAAGTGAACGTGTTCGTGGTCGGCGACAACGAGGGCTACCTGGTCGCGCCCCGCGGTGGCACGCTGCCGTTGGACGAGATCACGGCCCTGGGCGAGCTGCACTTCGGCTGGTCGCTCGACAGCGACAACGCCGTGCCGCGCCTGGACTGGCGCAGCATCGCCGCCGACATCGACGCGCGCGGCTACAGCATCGTCGCCCAGGAGGACGTGGTCGGCCTGCTCGGCCGGCCGCAGCAGGAGCTGCGCGCCTGCTATCCGGAGTTCTACCTGCGCCGCGCGGCGTGAGCCGGTCGCCGCGTTGCGCGCGGCCGGCGCAACGCAGCGATGCGCGGACTTGGCCGGGAAGCATCGTCCCGTGCACGCGGCTGGTCGCGGATCGAGGGATGGGTAGTCTCGCGGGACCTCACCCGAGACCACGACGATGCCCCGAACGAAGCCGCCATTGCCCGCTTTCGTGATCCAGCCGCAGGCCGCCGAAACCGTCGACGGCCACGGCACCCGGCTCTGGCTGCTGGCCGACGCCAGCGACTGCTGCGGCGCGCTCGGCGCCAACCGCCTGCGCCTGGAACCCGGCGCCGCCGGTGCGAAGACCCATTATCACGAGCGTTCGAGCGAGGCGTTCTACGTCCTCGACGGCGCGCTCGAGATGACGATCGAGGGGCAGGCGGTGACGATCGAGAAGGGCGGTTACGCGGTGGTCCCGCCGGGCGTGAAGCACGCCTTCGCCGCCGCGCCCGGCGCCGCGGCGGACGTGCTGATCACGCTGGTGCCGGGCGTCGACCGGTTCGAGTACTTCCGGATGCTGCCCAGGATCATGCGCGGCGAAGTGGACGCGGACACGCTGGCGGAAATCCCGCAACGCTTCGACGTGCACTTCGTCGCCTGAGCCGTTCGGCCGCGGGCGCCGCGGCGCCGATCCGGCGGCCGCGGAAGCGGTGGGCGGGCGCCGCGCGCGTCGCCGGCGTCTCGGCCCCTGCGACCTGCTCCGGTATCCTGCAGGGCCCGTTTCCGGTGTCCGCGTCCGATGGGCAAAGCCAAGACCGCCTACGTCTGCTCCGACTGCGGGGCGAGCTTCAGCAAGTGGCAGGGCCAGTGCGGCGAATGCGGCGGCTGGAACACGCTGAGCGAGTTCGTGGTCGAGCCGGCGGCGAAGGCGGGCGGCAGCGTCGCCGCGAGCCGTCGCAGCGGCTGGGCCGGGCAGGCGGACGCGCCGACGGTGACGGCGCTCAAGGACGTGCGCCACGCCGAAGAGGCGCGCGTCGGCACCGGCATCGGCGAGTTCGACCGGGTGCTCGGCGGCGGCCTGGTGCACGGCTCGGTGGTGCTGGTCGGCGGCGACCCGGGCATCGGCAAGTCGACCCTGCTGCTGCAGGCGGTCAGCCTGATGGCGCCGCGCCTGCCGGGGTTGTACGTGACCGGCGAGGAATCGCTGGCGCAGGTGGCCGGACGCGCCGCGCGCCTGGGCCTGGCGGTGGACGGCGTGCACGCGCTGGCGGAGACCTGCGTCGAGCACATCCTGCAGCACGCGGCGAAGATGCGCCCGGGGCTGATCGTCGCCGATTCGGTGCAGACGCTGTGGACCGAGGAACTGAGCGCCGCGCCCGGCTCGGTGAGCCAGGTGCGCGAGAGCGCGGCGCGGCTGGTGCGCTACGCCAAGGAGACCGGCACCGCGGTGTTCCTGGTCGGCCACGTCACCAAGGAGGGCGGTATCGCCGGCCCGCGCGTGCTCGAGCACATGGTCGATGCGGTGCTGTACTTCGAGGGCGAGAGCGGCAGCCGCTTCCGCGTGCTGCGCGCGTTCAAGAACCGGTTCGGCGCGGTCAACGAACTCGGCGTGTTCGCGATGGGCGACAAGGGCCTGCGCGAGGTCGCCAATCCGTCGGCGATCTTCCTTTCCGGCAGCCGCGGCCCGCAGCCGGGCAGCTGCGTGATGGTGACCCGCGAGGGCACGCGGCCGCTGCTGGTCGAAGTGCAGGCGCTGGTCGACGCCTCGCCGCTGTCGAACCCGCGCCGGGTCGCGGTGGGCATGGAGGGCAACCGCCTGGCGATGCTGCTGGCGGTGCTGCACCGCCACGGCGGGGTCGGCGTCGGCGACCAGGACGTGTTCGTGAACGTGGTCGGCGGCATCCGCGTGCAGGAGACCGCGGCCGACCTGCCGGTGCTGCTGGCGGTGCTGTCGTCGCTGCGCGACCGGCCGCTCGCGGAGCACACCGTGGCGTTCGGCGAGGTCGGCCTGTCCGGCGAGATCCGCCCGGTGCCGAACGGCGAGGAGCGGTTGAAGGAAGCGGCCACGCACGGCTTCAAGCGTGCGATCGTGCCCAAGGCCAACGCGCCCAAGCGCGGGGCGTTCAAGGAACTGGACGTGATCGCGGTGGAGCGGCTGGGCGAGGCGCTCGAGGCGGCGGGGTGACGCTGCGAGGCGCGGAGGGCTGGCATCGTCGCGCCGCACGGGGCTCGGCCCTGCTCGCGGACGTACGCATGCGGGCGGCGCGCGCATCCGGCGCCTGAACACGGACGCGTGGGCATGGCCGGGCGGCTATTGATGCCGCCGGGGCGCTCGTCCAGACTGCGCGGATGACCCGCCTTTCGTTCCCTCGTTCGTTCCGCCTCCTCGCGCCGGCCGCGCTGGCGCTGCTGCTGTGCGCCTGCGGCTTCCGCCTGCGCGAGGCGCTGGTCTTGCCGCCCGACCTGGGGCCGGTGCGCGTCGTCTCGGTGGACCGCTACAGCCCGCTGGCCACGTCGCTGGCGCAGGCGCTGACCCGCGCCGGCGCGGTGCCGGCGAACGAAGACACCGCCGATGCGGCCGTGCTCGACATCCTCGCCGAACGCTGGGGCGACTTGCCGATCAGCCTCGACGAACTCGGCCGCGCGCAGGAATACACGCTGCGTTACGCGGTGACGTTCGAGCTGCGCAAAGGCGATGGCTCGGTGCTGGTGCCGCGGCAGACCATCGAGCTCGGCCGCGACTACGTGTCCAACCCGGTACAGGCGTTGGGCACCGAAGGCGAGCGCGAGATCCTGCAGGGCGAGATGCGCCGCGAGATGGCCGCCTCGGTGCTGCGCCGGATCGACGCGGTCGCGCGCCGGCAGGGCCAAGCCGGAGCGGCGGCCGCGGACGTGCCGGCACCGGCCGGGGCGCCCGCCGCGCCGGCGGAGGGCGGGGGCGCGCCGCGCTGACATGGAGCTGAAGCCGGAACAGCTGGCCGCCCAGCTCGACGCCGGACCGCTGCGTCCGGCCTATCTGATCGCCGGCCCCGAGCCGCTGCGCGTGCTCGAGGCCGCCGATGCGGTGCGCGCCGCCGCGCGCCGCCAGGGCTTCGCCGAGCGCGAGGTGTTCGAAGCCGAGGGCAACCAGCGCGAGCCGGACTGGAACGCGCTGGCCGCCAGCTTCCGCGCGCCGAGCCTGTTCGCCAGCCGCCGCCTGATCGAGCTGCGCCTGCCCTCGGGCAAGCCGGGCAAGGACGGCGCCGAGGTCATCGCCGAGTTCTGCGCCGACCCGCCGCAGGACGCGACCTTGCTGATCACCGCCGGCGAGTGGAGCAAGCAGCACGGCGGCAAATGGAGCGAGGCGGTCGCCCGGGTCGGCCAGGTCGCGATCGCCTGGGCGGTGAAGCCGCACGAACTGCCGGACTGGATCGAGCGCCGCCTGCGCGCGCGCGGCCTGCGCGCCGGGCGCGACGCGGTGCAGCGCCTCGCCGACCGGGTCGAAGGCAACCTGCTCGCCGCGGCGCAGGAGATCGACAAGCTGGCGCTGCTGTCGGACGGTGGCACGCTCGACGTCGAACGGATGGAGGCGCTGGTCGCCGATGCGGCGCGCTACGACGTGTTCCGCGTCATCGACGCGGCGATGAACGGGCAGGGCGCGCAGGTCTCGCGCATGCTCGCCGGCCTGCGCGCCGAGGGCGAGGCGGTGCCGGGCCTGCTCGGCATGGTGGTGATGGAACTGCAGCGCACCGCGGCGCTGGCGCGGGTGGCCGCGCGCGGCGGCAACCTGGCGAGCGAATTCAAGGCGCAGCGGATCTGGGATTCCAAGCAGCCGATGTACCGGCGCGCGCTGCAGCGCCACGAGGCAGCGCGCTGGGAAACGTTCGTCGCCGAGGCCGGGCGCGTGGACCGCATGGCCAAGGGGCGCGAGGCCGGCGACGCCTGGGTCGCGCTGGAACGGCTGCTGCTCGCGGTGGCCGAGCCGCGCGCGCGGCGCCTGCTCGCGGTCGCGCACTGACGCGGCGGGCGATGGCGACGCTGCGGGTCTGCTACGGCGGCACCTTCGATCCGGTCCACCTGGGCCACCTCGCCGTCGCCCGCCAGGTGCGCGACGCGCTCGCGGCGCCGGTCGCGCTGCTGCCGGCGGCGGACCCGCCGCACAAGGACGCCACCCATGCCGACGCGGAGGCGCGCGCGCGCATGCTCGAACTGGCCGTCGCCGGCGAGCGCGGGTTGAGCGTCGACCGCCGCGAGCTGCGGCGACCGGGGCCTTCCTACACCGTCGACACGCTGCGCTCGATGCGCGCCGAATTCGGCGCGCGCGCGCCGCTGGTGTGGATCGTCGGCGGCGACTCGCTGCTGCAGCTGGACCGCTGGCATCGCTGGCGCGAGCTGTTCGCGCACGCGCACATCCTCGCGGTGGCGCGGCCCGGCTCGCCGCTGGACGCCGCCACGGTCGCGGCGCGGGCGCCGCAGGTCGCGGCCGAAGCCGCGCCGCGGCGGCGCGACCCGGCGCGGCTGGGCGACGACCCGGCCGGGGGCTTCGCCGTGCTCGAATTGGCCGGGCTGCGCCCGGAGTCCTCCACCGAGCTGCGCCGGCGGATCGCCGCCGGCGAGCCCTGGCAGGACTGGGTGCCCCCCGCCGTGGCCGAGTACATCCGCCGTCACGGGCTGTATGCGCACCGGGGCGCAGCATCGGCTCCGGTATAATCGGCGTCCCGTTCCGCGAGCTTTCGTCTCTTGAGCACCGAAGCGCAAGTCATCAAGACCCGCCTGCCCAACCCGCCGCCGCCGACCGACGTGATGCTGAAGACGGTCCACGCCGCGGTCGAGGAACTCAAGGCCAGGGATGTCGTCGAGATCGACGTGCGCGGCAAGAGCAGCGTCACCGACTACCTGGTGATCGCCTCCGGCACCTCGACCCGGCACGTCAAGTCGATCGCCGACGAGGTCGTCAAGTTCGCCAAGAACCTCGACGTGATCCCGCTCGGCGTGGAAGGCGAGCGCGAGGCGGAATGGGTGCTGGTCGACCTGGGCGACGTGGTCGTGCACGTGATGCTGCCGCGGGTGCGCGAGTTCTACGCGCTGGAGCGGTTGTGGACGGTGGGCGACCAGCCGCCGGCGGCGGACGACGACATCGACAGCGAGACCGACGCCGAGCAGCGGCTCTGAGCCGCGGACGCGGGCTCGATGGCGGACGACGCCCCTGGGGCGCCGTCCGCGTTTGCCGGACACGCGAGGCGGCGCATGCCCGCCGCGCCGTCGCTCTCGCCTCCGGGCGCGTTGCGCGCTCCGAACGGGGGTTTCCGAGGGCTCTTGCCGAGGGGCACGACGCCCGGCCGCGATCGCCCTCGCCCAAGAGCGCACGTCGCGATGGCCCCTCTCCCGCCAGCGGGAGAGGGCCGGGGAGCCGCCTTACAGCGGCCCGCGCCCCCATGGCCCGGTGATCGCGAAGGTGATGCCCGGGGTCTGGATGTTGACGAACAGGGTGTGGCCGAGCGGATCCCAGCAGGCGCCGCAGAACTCGCTCTCGCGGTAGTCGCCCTCCGGGATGAGCTTGCCGGCATCGGCGATCTGGCTCGAGGTCAGGGCGACGTTGTTCTTGCAGAACCAGAACGATTCGCCCCGCCGGGTCAGGCCGATCAGGCGCGCGCCGGGGCCGTACTCGTCCGGGCTCTCGCCGCCGTCCTCGCACAGCAGCACGCCGCCGCGCGGGCTGACGGTGACGTTGTCCGGATTGTGCGCGGCGAGCTGGTGGCCGCTGACGAACAGCGCGCGCAGGCGCTGCGTGGCCAGGTCGAGCACCCACACCGCGCCGTTGCCGTAGCCCTTGCGGCCGCGCGCGTCGACGCCGGTGCTGGTGTCGACGATGAACAGCTTGCCGTGGCTGTGCCAGATGCCTTCGCCGCGGCTCATGCGCAGCGCGCCCTCGCTCCAGGCCTGGGCGAAGGGGCCGCTGAGGGTCTCGCCGGCGGTCACGTCGGGGAAGCCGGCGGGCGCGGCGATCGTGTCCAGGTCCGGGTCGGGGATGTCGATCCATTCCAGCGCGTACTCGTCGCCGATCGCGGCGACGGTCAGGTCGGCGTTGCGCCTGCCGCGCACGCGCGCGGCCTGCAGCCGGCCGCCGTTCTCGAGCGAGCCGTAGCGGCCGCGGCGGTCGTTCGGGATGAAGCGGTACAGGCCGGCCTTGTTGCGGTCGTCCTCGGTGAGGTAGACGATGCCGGTGCGCGGGTCGACCGCCACCGCCTCGTGACTGAAGCGGCCCAGGCCGACCAGCGGCCGGCCGCTGGTGCGCTCGGCCTCGGGATGCACCTCGAACACGTAGCCGTGTTTCTTGCCGGCGCTGGAGACCGCGTCGGTCTTGATTTCCTCGCAGCTCAGCCAGGTACCCCACGGGGTGGGGCCGCCGGCGCAGTTGACCAGGGTGCCGCCGAGGCTTGGCTCGATGTCGCGCCATTCGCCGTTGCGCCAGGTCAGGGTGGTGGTGCCGCCGCCGGCGCGCTGGCCGCCGCCGATGTCGCCGCGGTCGTACATGCCCGGCGCCTGGATCGGCGCGGCGCCGCCACGCTCGTGGTTGCGGATCAGCACCAGCTCGTAGCCGCGGCCGTGGCCGTGGCCATGGCCGGCGCCGTGGCGCGGGTGGCGCACGCCGACCACGGCCATGCCGTCGTGGCGGTCGGGGCAGGGCTGGCCGTCGCGCATGCGGTCGCCGGTCCAGCCGAACGAGCGGTAGCTGAAGCCGCGCGGCAACTGCAGCAGCGGCAGGCCGGTGCTCTGGTCCAGGGCGGGCGCGAGCGGTCCGTAGCGGCTCGGGACCGGCGCCAGCCGGGTCGGGTCGGACGCGGCCAGCGCCTGGCGCGAGTACAGCGCACCGAGGCTGGTCATCGCGCCGGCCGCCATCGCGGCGGCGCTGCCTTTGAGGACCTGGCGGCGGGAGGGATCGAAGGTATCCATCGGAACTCCTGCGGGGCTGGGTGGGGCGGGGGAGCCTCGACCCTAGGTCCGTCCGATGGCCGGAATGTGACGCCGCGGTGTCGCGGCGCCGGAATGTGACGGCGCTGCCGGGCTCGTGTCTTCAGCCACGCAGCGGCGGTGGGCGAATGCCGACCGGGCTCCAAGACGGGGCTGGCGCGCGCCACCGCCGCATCGGCTCGTTGTCCTCGCTCTCTTTCTTGTCCGCGTGCGCCCGTCGGCCCCGCGGCCGAAAGGATCCAACGCGCGGCGCGGCGCTCGAACGCGGCCGCGCGCCGGCCTACCATGCGGCGGATGAAAGCGAAACTGATCGCGGTCGGCGAGCGCGCGCCGCGCTGGGTGGCCGAAGGCTTCGAGGAATACCGCAAGCGCCTGTCGCACTGGCTGCCGCTGGAGCTGGCCGAGATCGAGCCCGGCCTGCGCGGCAAGGGCCGCGATGCCGCCCGCGCCGCGCAGGACGAAGGCGCCCGGGTGCTGGCGGCGTTGCCGAAGAACGCCTGGGTGGTGGCGCTGGACGGCCGCGGCCGCGCGTGGTCGTCGGAGCAATTGGCGCAGCGGCTGGAGCACTGGCGCGGGCAAGGGCGCGACTTGGCCTTCCTGATCGGCGGTCCGGAAGGGCACGCGCCGGAAGTGCGGGCGCGCGCCGACGAGGCCTGGTCGCTCGGCCCGCTGACCTTGCCGCACATGCTGGTGCGGCTGGTGGTCGCCGAGCAGCTCTACCGCGCGGCGGCGCTGCTGGCCAACCATCCCTATCACCGCGCCTGACGACGGCGCGGAGAGCGGCGCCCGCCGACGCGCCGCTGTGTCGCGCCCGGGCAAAACGCGGGCCGCCGTCCCGGAGCGGGCTTGGCTTTCAGGGCTCCTTCGCCGGGATGGCGCTCTGTTTTCCCGAATGCCTGCCACCGCGCACCGAAGCGGCGCCGCCGGGCGCGAAGCGGACGCACGCCCGCCAAAGAAAAGGCCCCGCCGCGGGGGGCGGGGCCTCGTTGCATCCGCGACGCGAACGTGCGCGGTTACTGGAACGTGTACTTCACGCCCAGGGTGTAGTAGCGGCCGACCGCGCCGCTGAAGTCCATCGGGTTGTAGTTGATCGCGCCGTAGGTGGTCGGATCCAGCGGGGCGACCCGGTCGGTCAGGTTCTGCACCGAGCCGAACAGCTCCCAGCCTTCGGCCGGGCTCCAGCGGGTGGACAGGTCGACGGTGTAGAACGAGGGGATGCGGCAGCCGCGCGGCGCCTCGTCGCCGGCGTCGTTGAACACGGCCAGGCAGCCGTCTTCCGAACCGCGGTAGGCGATGTTGTCCATGTCGCTGCGGTAGTTGCCCACCAGGCTCACGCCGAAGTCGGGATTGAGGTCCCAGGTGACGCCGAGATTGATCTTGTCCTTCGGCGTGCCGATGCAGTTGGTCACGTCGCAGTTGCCGTGGGTGCCGGCGTAGTCGAACGTGGTGTCGCCGTCGGTGCGCTCGAACGAGCTGATGTGGCTCCACTGCAGGCTGAGGGTGAGCTTGCCGGCGGCGCCCAGTTCGAACATCTGGCGCGCGTCCAGGTCCACGCCGCGGACCTCGGTGGAGGCCGAGTTGATGTAGCTGGTCAGCGCCGCCAGCAGGGTGCCGGTGCCGGGCACGGGCACGCCGTTGACGATCAGGTTGTCGTCGCTGCGCAGCACCCGGCCGGCGGCCAGGGCCGCGTCCAGGCTCTCGGCGTTGATCTCGTTCTCGCGCTTGATCCGCCAGGCGTCCAGCGTCAGCGACGTGTTGGGCGTCGGGCTGAACACCACGCCGATGGTGTAGTTCTTCGATTCCTCCGGCTTCAGGTCCGGGTTGCCGGTGTTGATCAGGCCGACGGTGGCCACGCCGCAGGTCGGCGCCGGGTTGGCGCCCGGGTAGGGGCTGCCGCCCGGGCAACGCACCGGGTCGGTCGCGTTGGTGAAGGCGGCGAACTGGCCGGCGCGCTCGGCGGCGTTCGGCGCGCGGAAGCCCTCGCCGTAGGTGCCGCGCAACGCGATCCAGTCGGCCGGCTTCCACTTCACGCCGAACTTCGGCGTCACCGCGCTTTCGCCGTCGATGTACTTGTCCACGCGCACCGCGCCGTTGAGCTCCAGCGATTCCAGCACCGGCGCGTTGAGCTCGGCGTAGCCGCTGGCCACTTCGTCGACGCCGTCGAAGCCGGAGTAGCCCAGGCCGATCACGTTGCCGACCGCGTTGTGCTCGTCCGCGAGCAGCCGGGCTTCCTGGCGGCGGTATTCCAGGCCCAGCGCCAGGCCCAGCGAGCCGCCCCGCAGGTCCATCAGCGAGCGCGAGAACGAAGCGTCGATCGAGTCGAGCTTGGTGTCGCCGCGGCTGGTCAGGGTCGGCGCGATGTAGTCGTACAGCGCTTGGCTGTTGAGGCCGGCGTTGGCGCCCAGGCGCCACCAGCCGACCGGGCTGTTGCCGCCGTCGTTGAGCACCTGGCGCACGCGGTCGAGCAGCAGGAAGCCGTTGCGGCGGTAGACCAGGTCGCTTTCCGAGTGCAGGTAGCCGGCGTCGTAGTCCCAGGCGCCGGCCACGCCCTTGACGCCGAACAGCAGGCGTACCGCCTGGTTGTCGATGTTGGAGACGCGCGGGCCCACGTCCCAGGCCGAGTAGCGGATGCGGCCGGTCTGCCCGGTGCCGCCGTTGGCGATGGTGTTGTCCGGGTGGTCGCCGCTGATGGTCATCGCGTCGGGCCCGCTGTTGGTCACCACCGCGCCGCCCGGGTAGCCCCAGGTGCCGCTGACCGCGCTGGGCGTGTTGACGAATTCGGTCTCCTTCTTCGAATAGCCCAGCTCGGCGTACAGCTCGGTCGACTCGTTCAGCACCCAGGTGCCGCGCGAGAACAGGTTCACGAACTCCTCGCTCGGCGCGATGTCGCGGAACTTGCCGACCTCCCAGAGGCAGCCGTCGCCTTCGGTGGGATTGGGCACGTTGGACAGCTGCTCGCAGCCGTTCAGGTAGTGGTAGACGCCGGCGCTGTCGCGCACCGCGCCGACCGGCGAGTTGGTCGCCACGCCGGCGTTGAGGAAGCCGGTCAGGCCGGAGGCGTGGTTGTAGCCGTAGCCCCACGGGCGCAGGTCGCCGGTGCCGATCCACTTGCGGTCGCGGCGGTCGGCCATCGCGATGTTGTCGGTCTTGCCCGCCTCCAGGGTGACGAAGGCGTTGTAGCCGTCGCTGGCCACGTCGCCGATGCCGAGCGTGATCGAGCCCTTGCGCTGCGCGCCGCCGCCGTCCTCGGAGGTGCCGTAGGAGGCCTTGGCGACGCCGCCCTGGAAGTCGCGGCGCAGGATGATGTTGACCACGCCGGCGATCGCGTCGGAACCGTAGATCGCCGAGGCGCCGTCCTTCAGCACTTCCACGCGTTCGACCGCGTCGAGCGGGATCGTGCTGAGGTCGGTGTAGATCTTCTGGCCGTCGTCGGCCAGGCCGTAGGGGGCGAGGCGGCGGCCGTTGAGCAGCACCAGGGTGCTGCCCGCGCCGAGGCCGCGCAGCGACACCGCGGCGCCGCCCGGGGAGAAGCCGGTGCCGAAGCTCTTGGGCACCGACCCTTGGCCGTCCACCGCCAGCGTCTGCAGGTATTCGGCGATCGTGTTCTTGCCGGTGCGGTCGATCTCCTGGCGGCTGATCGTCTGGATCGGCGAGGAGGTCTCGCTGTCGGTGCGGCGGATGCGCGAGCCGGTGACCTCGATCCGGTCCAGGGTGGTGGCCTGTGGGTCGGTCGCGGTTTCCTGCGCGTACGAGGCGGGGCTCGCGAGCGTGCCGAGCGCGAGCGCTTGCAGGATGGCCAGGCGGAGCGTGGCGGCGCGTAGCTTCATGTCGTTGTTTTCTCGATGGTGGCGGAGTGTGACGAACGCCTTACAGATTCGTTGTGAATCCGTCGAGAGAACATAAAGAGTGACACGAATCCAGTAAACCGCCAGATTCGGCAAAGTGCTTGCGGCCGAAAAGCGCTGGGGCCGGACGGGCCGGAGGACGCGGGCTCAGCGCCCGCGCCGGTCCGGGCGTTCGCCGCCGCCCTCGCGCGGCTCGCGGTCGGGCGGGTTGGGCGGCGGCGGCAGCTTGACGTCGTTCTTGTGCCGCGGTTCGGGTTCCGAATAGCCGGGGTTGCGGCCCGGCCGGGTGTCGGGCGCCGGGGGCGCGCTCTCGTCGCGGCGGGACATGGCTCCTCCTGTTACTTGCCCAGTTCGAACACCACGTCCAGATTGACCGACAGGGTGTTCTCGCCGGGCGAAATCGAGGTGTCGTAGGCCGCCTTCTCGGCGCGGGCCATGGCCATCATCACCGGCCGCGGCGGGGCGAAGCCGCCGCCCTCGCTGATGCTGACGATGCGGCGCACGCGCATGCCCAGGGTCCGGGCGTAGGTTTCGGCGCGCGCCTGCGCCTTCTCGACCGCGGCGCGGCGGGCCTCGTCGAAGGCGCGCTCCTTCTCCTGCTCGTCGACGTCGAAGCTGGGGCCGTTGATCTGGTTGGCGCCGGTGGCGACCAGCGCGTCGAGCAGCTTGCCCAGCTTGGCGATGTCGCGCACGGTGACGTTGACGGTGTTGGTCGCCTGGTAGCCGGTGATGGTCGGCGGCTGGTTCTCGGCGTAGCGGTATTGCGGGTTGAGGTTGACGCCGCTGGTCTGCACGTCGCGGTCGGCGATGCCGGCGGCCTTGATCGCCGCCACCACCTTATTCATCTGCTCGGCGTTCGCGCGCATCGCCGCATTGGCGTCGGCCGCCTGGGTGACCACGCCGGTGGAGATCGTCGCCAGGTTCGGCGCGCGCTTGGTTTCGGCCTGGGTCGACACCGAGAGCAAGGTGCCGTCGGTGGCGACGTAGGGCGTGGTCTGGGCGCGGGCGGGCATGGCGGACAAGGCTCCGAAGGCGAGGGCGGCCGCCGCGGCGAAGGCGAGCGGGCGCAGGGCGGGGCGGAACGACGGGACGCGTGAGGTCATGACAACTCCTTTGGTCGGGGCAAGGGTCTGGCCGTTCCAGTGAACGATCCGTGAGCCCGGTCGGGGTTATGCCCGCGCGCGCGGCGTTCGTCCAGCCGGTGCGGGTTATTCTTCCGCGATGCTCTATCTCGCCTCGAAATCGCCCCGCCGGCGCGAACTGCTGGCCCGGCTGCTGAGCCCTTCCCGACTGGAATTCGACGTGCTCGACGTCGACGTCCCGGAGCATCCCCAGCCCGGCGAGCCGGCCGAGGACTACGTGCGCCGGGTCGCGCGCGAGAAGGCCGGCGCCGGGCTGCTGCGGGCGGCGGGCCGTCCGGCCGCGCTGGTGCTGGGCTCGGACACCGAGGTGGTGCTGGACGGCGAGGTGTTCGGCAAGCCGCGCGACGACGAAGACGCCCGGGCGATGCTGCGGCGCCTGTCCGGGCGCACCCACCGGGTGATCTCGGCGGTGTCGCTGGTGTCGGCCTCGCGCGAGGAGCAGACGGTCTCGGTGTCGGAGGTGACCTTCGCCGAGCTGGCCCCGGCGCAGATCGACGCCTACGTCGCCAGCGGCGAGCCGCGCGGCCGCGCCGGGGCCTACGCGATCCAGGGGCTGGCGGAAAGCTTCACCGTGCGGCTGTCCGGGAGTTTCTCCGGGGTGATGGGCCTGCCGCTGTACGAGACCGCGCAGCTGCTGCGGCGGTTCGGGGTACTGGCATGAGCCGGCGGCGGTTCGCATCGGCGCTTCGCCCGTCGGCGCCGGGGCCCGGGGCCTCGCTCCTCCCCCTCTCCCGCAAGCGGGAGAGGGGGAGCCGGGGCGGGGCGGGCGTCGTTTTGCCGGGCGTCCGTCGCGCCGGGGCCCAGCGATGACCGAGGAAATCCTGGTCAACGTCACCCCGCGCGAGACCCGCGTCGCGGTGGTCGAGAACGGCATGCTGCAGGAGCTGCACATCGAGCGCGGCTGGCGGCGCGGGGTGGTCGGCAACATCTACAAGGGCAAGGTGCAGCGGGTCATGCCCGGCATGCAGGCGGCCTTCGTCGAGATCGGCCTGGAGCGCGCGGCGTTCCTGCACGCCGCCGACATCGTCAAGCCGGTGCAGTCGGCCGAGCGCGACGAGGGCGGCGACGACGCCGCGCCGTTGCCGCCGGCGCCGGCCCGGCCGATCGCCGAGCTGCTGCGCGAGGGCCAGGAGATCATCGTCCAGGTGGTCAAGGACCCGATCGGCAGCAAGGGCGCGCGCCTGACCACCCAGCTCAGCATCCCCTCGCGCTACCTGGTGCTGCTGCCGCGCACGCGGGTGGTCGGCGTCTCGGCGCGGATCGAGGACGAGGCCGAACGGATGCGGCTGAAGTCGATCGTCACCGCGCTGGCGCCGACCGGCAGCGCCCACGGCTACATCGTCCGCACCAACGCCGAGGGCCAGCCGGAGGAACAGCTGGCCGAGGACATCGCCTACCTCGGCCGGGTCTGGGGCCTGATCGAGGAACGCACCCGCAGCGCCCGCGTCGGCGAGTGCGTGTACGAGGACCTGAGCCTGCCGCTGCGCGCGGTGCGCGACCTGATGCGGCGCGACGTGGAGAAGGTGCGGGTCGATTCGCGCGAGACCAGCGAGCGCCTGCGCGTGTTCGCCGCGCAGTACATGCCCGGCCTGGACGAGAAGATCGAGCACTACACCGGCGCGCGGCCGATCTTCGACCTGTACGGGGTCGAGGACGAGATCCAGCGCGCGCTGGAGAAGGAAGTGCCGCTGAAGTCCGGCGGCTACCTGGTCATCGACCAGACCGAGGCGATGACCACGATCGACGTCAATACCGGCTCCTTCCTCGGCCAGCGCAACCTCGAGGAGACGGTGTACCGGACCAACCTCGAGGCCGCGCAGGCGGTGGCGCGGCAGCTGCGCCTGCGCAACCTCGGCGGCATCATCATCATCGACTTCATCGACATGCTCGACGCCGAGCACAAGCGCCAGGTGCTGCGGCAGCTGGAGAAGTCGCTGGCGCGCGACCACGCCAAGACCACGGTGTACGACTTCTCGCCGCTGGGCCTGGTCGAGATGACCCGCAAGCGCACCACCGAGAGCCTGGCGCGGCAGCTCAGCGAGCCCTGCCACGAGTGCGGCGGCCGCGGCACGCTGAAGACGCCGGAGACGGTGACCTACGAGATCTTCCGCGACATCGTCCGCCAGGTGCGCCAGTTCGACGCGCAACGCCTGCTGGTGATCGCCTCGCCGAAGGTGGTGACGCGGATCACCGACGAGGAATCGGCGGCCGTGGCCGAGCTGGAGGAGTTCATCGGCAAGTCGATCCGCTTCCAGGCGGACGAGCAGTACGCGCAGGAGCAGTTCGATGTCGTGCTGCTTTGAGCCCGCGATCCGGCGTCCGGGATCCGGGCGTCGTCGGGTCGGTCTTGCGTCCGTCGCAGCCATGAAGCCCGCGCCCGGGGCGCGACGCTGATGCCCACCCCGCTGCGCCGCCGCCTGCGCCTGCTCCGCCGCGGCATCGGCTACGCCGTGGCGATCGGCCTGGTGCTGCTCGCGCTGCTGCTGGCGGTGGCCAGCCAGGTGCTGCCGCTGGCCGAGAGCCACCCCGGGCGCATCGCCGCCTGGCTGAGCGAGCGCGCCGGCCGCGCGGTCGCGTTCGACCGGGTCGAGACCGCCTGGACCCGGCGCGGCCCGCTGCTGCGGCTGGACAACCTGCGGGTGGGCGAGGGCGCGAACACCTTCACCGTCGGCGACGCCGAGATGCTGGTCTCGCTGTACGCCGGCCTGCTGCCGGGACGGGCCTTCTCGGAACTGCGCCTGCGCGGGCTGGACCTGGCCCTGGAGCGCGCCGCCGACGGCCGCTGGCGGGTGCGCGGCCTGCCCGGCCAGGAGCAGGCCGCCCAGGGCGACCCGCTGGGCGCGCTGCAGGGGCTGGGCGAGCTGCAGGTGATCGACGGCAAGCTGGCGGTGCTGGCGCCGCAGCTCGGCGTGGACGTGCGCATCCCGAAGATCGACCTGCGCCTGCGCGTGACCGGCGACCGCGTGCGCGCCGGCCTGCGCGCCTGGCCCAGCGTCGGCGTCCCCGGCACGGCGGCGTCGCCACTGGACGCGGCGATCGACTTCGACCGCAAGCGCGGCGACGGCCGCGCCTATGCGGGCCTGCGCCGCGCCGAGCTGGCCGCATGGGCGCCGCTGCTGCAGTTCGCCGGCATCGGCGTGGAGTCCGGGCAGGGGCGCGCCGAGGCCTGGGCCGAGCTGCGCGGGCATCGCGTGGTCCGGGTCCGCGCGGCGGCGGCGCTGGAGCGCATCGGCCTGCGCGGCGCGGCGCTGGGCGCCGATCCCGCGCCGCGCCTGGCGTTCGGCCGGGTCGATGCGCTGGCGCGCTGGCAGCTGGCGCCCGGCGGCTGGCGCCTGGACGCGCCGCGCCTGCGCGTCGGCGCCGGCGCCGGCACCCAGACCCTCGACGGCCTGCGCGTGGCCGGCGGCGAGCGCTACGGCCTGCACGCGGCGCGGCTCGACGCCGGCCCGCTGCTGGCCGCCGCCGCGCTCAGCGACGCGCTGCCGGCGCGCCTGCGGCAGTGGCTGGTGCGGACCCGGCCGCAGGCCGCGCTGCGCGGCATCGCCATCGACGGCCGACGCGGCGGGCCGCTGCACGCGCGGGCGCGGGTCGACGCGCTCGGCTTCGCCGCGGTCGGCGACGCGCCGGGGCTGCAGGGCCTGGCCGGCGATTTCGAAGGCGACGCCGACGGCTTCAGCCTGCGCCTGGATCCGGCCTCGCGTTTCCGCTTCGACTGGCCGCGCGGCTTCGGCGTCGTCCACGCGGCGCGCCTGCAGGGCACGATCGGCGGCTGGCGCGAGGGCGCCGGCTGGCGCGTGGCCACGTCCGGCCTGCGCGTGCGCGGCGACGACATCGGCCTGCAACTGCGCGGCGGGTTGTGGTGGCAGGGCGACGGCAGCCGGCCATGGATCGACCTGGCGGCGAACGTCGACACCGCCGCGGTGCCGGCGGCCAAGGGGTTCTGGGTGCGCCACAGGATGCCGGCGCGGGTGGTGCAGTGGCTGGATGCCGCGCTGATCGGCGGCGAGGTGCGCGACGGCCGCGCGCTGGTCTCGGGCGACCTCGACGAATGGCCGTTCCGCGATCGCAACGGCCGCTTCGAGGCCGACGCGCGGCTGCACCAGGCGACCGTCAAGTTCCAGCCGGACTGGCCGGCGGTGGAGGGGCTCGACGCCGCCGTCTCGTTCGTCGCCGACGGCTTCCGCGTCGAAGGCAGCGGCCGCCTGGCCGGCGTCGGCATCCGTTCGATCCGCGCCGGCATCGACCGCTACAAGGACGGCGCGCTGACCGTGCAGGCCGAGGGCGGCGGCGACGCGGCGCAACTGCTGGCGCTGCTGCGGCAGAGTCCGCTGCGCAAGGAACACGGCGAAACCCTGCGCCAGCTCGACGCCAGCGGCCCCGCCCGGGTCGGCTTCGCGTTGGACCTGCCGCTGCGCCGCGGCGCGACCGCCGCGATCGAGGGCACGGTCGAGCTCGCCGACGCCAGGCTCGCCGACCCGCGCTGGCAGCTCGCCTTCGACCAGGTCCGCGGCCGCGCCCAGTATTCCCGCGACGGCTTCCGCGCCGAGGGCCTGCGCGTGCGCCACGAAGGCCAGCCCGGATCGCTGTCGCTGCGCGCGGGCGCGCCCTACGTGCGCGATCCGGCCGCGGCGTTCGAGGCCGAGCTCGACGCCGCGCTCGACGCCGATGCGCTGCTGGCGCGCGCGCCGGACCTGGCCTGGCTGAAGCCGTACCTGGACGGGCGTTCGAACTGGAACGTCGGCGTGAGCATGGCGCGCGGCGCCGGCGCGGCCAACGCCGCGGGCCTGCTGCGGCTGCGCTCGAACCTGGCCGGCACCGCGCTCGACCTGCCGGCGCCGCTGCACAAGCCGGCCGGCGAGGCGCTGCCGGCCACGGTCGAGGTCCCGCTGCCGCTGGGCAGCGGCGAGATCGCGGTCGGCCTGGGCTCGCGGATGGCGCTGCGCGCGCGCAGCGGCAACGGCCAGACCGGGGTGCGCGTCGCCCTGGGCAGCAGCCGGGTCGAGCAGCCGGCGCCGCCGCACGGGCTGGTCGCCAGCGGGCGCGCGGCGACCCTGGATGCGATCGACTGGATCGCCCTGACCCAAGGCGGCGGCCGCGGCGGCGGCCTGCCGGTGCAGCGCATCGACGTCGCCGCCGAACGGCTGCGCCTGCTCGGCGGCGAATTCGCCGACACCCGCCTGCGGGTGGTGCCGGCGCCGCAGGGCGCGCTGGCGGTGCAGGCCGAGGGCGAGGCCCTGGCCGGCGCGCTGCTGGTGCCGGCCGGGCCGGGCGCGCCGATCGCCGGCCGGTTCCAGCGCGTGCATTGGCGCGCTCCGCAGCGGGCGGCGGGCGCGGGCGCCGCGGCGCCGGCATCCGCATCGGCTTCGGCGCAGGCACCGGGACACGCGCCGGCGCCCGCCGCCGCCGACGCGGGCTTCGACCCGGCGCGGATCCCGCCGTTGACCTTCGAGATCGACGACCTGCGCGTCGCCGACGCGCGCCTCGGCGCCGCCGAGCTGCGCACCCGGCCGAGCGCGACCGGCCTGCGCATCGAGCGGTTCCGGGCGCAGGCGCCGCGGCAGACGATCGAGCTCGACGGCGACTGGAGCGGCCGTGGCGCCCAGGCCCGCACCCGGCTGGACCTGCGCGTGGACAGCGAGGATCTCGGCGCGCTGATGAACGGGCTCGGCTACGGCGGCCAGCTCGCCGGCGGCGAGGGCAGCCTGCGCTTCCAGGCCGGATGGAACGGCAGCCCGGCGGCGTTCGACCCGGGCTCGCTCGACGGCCGCTTCACCGCCGACGTCCGCAACGGCCGCCTGCTCGAGGTCGAGCCGGGCGCGGGACGGGTGCTCGGGCTGCTCAGCATCGCCCAGCTGCCGCGCCGGCTGATGCTCGACTTCCGCGATTTCTTCTCCAAGGGGTTCGCTTTCAACCGCGCCGGCGGCGAGGTCCGCTTCGAGGCCGGCCAGGCGCGCAGCGACGACCTGAGCATCGACGGCCCGGCGGCGTCGATCGCCATCCGCGGCAGCGCCGACCTGCGCGCGCAGCGCTTCGACCAGACCGTCGAGGTCCGGCCCAAGGCCGGCAACCTGCTGACGGTCGCCGGCGCGCTGGCGGGCGGCCCGGTCGGCGCGGCGATCGGCGCCGCCGCCAACGCGGTGCTGAGCAAGCCCTTGGGGCAGATCGCCGCACGCACCTACCGGGTCACCGGGCCGTGGAAGGACCCGAAGGTCGAGGTGATCGGCGGCGAACAGAGCCGCGCCGCGGCGGCGAGGCCGCCGGGCGCCGGTTGATCCGCGGCCTTCGTGGCACCATCTAGCGCTGACGCGCCTCCACGGAGGCGCAGGCGCCGACCCGCCGCAGGGTGGCCCGCCCGCCCAATCCCCGGCCGCCGTGCGGCCTTTTTCCCTCCCGCACGCGGGAGGGGCGACCCGTTTCCCCACCCCGGACCGTCCATGACCCTTCCCCTGCAAATCGCCGAATCCCGCCTGCTGTTGCCCGCCGGGCTCGACACCGGCGGCCTGGAACGCGCCTTCGGCGCGCTGCTCGGGCCCGGCGTCGACTTCGGCGACCTGTACTTCCAGCATTCGCGCCGCGAGAGCTGGACGGTCGAGGATGGCATCGTCAAGGACGGCGCGCATTCGATCGAACAGGGCGTCGGCGTGCGCGCGATCAGCGGCGAGAAGACCGGCTTCGCCTATTCCGACGAGATCGACGCGCAGGCGCTGCTGGGCGCGGCGCAATCGGCGCGGGCGATTTCCAAGGGCGCGGTCGCGCCCGGGCGCGGCGCGCGCGCCGGGCACGCGCTGGCGCGCGGCGAGGGCCGCGCGCTGTACCCGGCGCAGGATCCGATCGACGGCTACGCCAACGAAGCCAAGGTCGAGGCGCTGCGCCGCGTCGACCGCCTGCTGCGCGCCGCCGACCCGCGGGTGAAGCAGGTGATGGTCAGCCTGTCGGCCGCGGTCGACACCGTGCTGGTGGCGCGCAGCGACGGCGTGCTCGCCGCCGACGTGCGCCCGCTGGTGCGGCTGAACGTGCAGGTGATCGTCGAGCAGGGCGGCCGGCGCGAGAGCGGCTACGCCGGCGGCGGCGGCCGCTACGGCTACGCGGAACTGCTCGACGGCGACAAGCCGGAGCGGTTTGCGCGCGAGGCCCTGCGCCAGGCGCTGGTGAACCTCGAGGCGGTCGACGCGCCGGCCGGGGTGATGCCGGTGGTGCTGGGCAGCGGCTGGCCCGGGGTACTGCTGCACGAGGCGGTCGGCCACGGCCTGGAGGGCGACTTCAACCGCAAGGGCACCTCGACCTACGCCGGCCGCCTGGGCCAGCGCGTGGCCGCGCAGGGGGTGACCATCGTCGACGACGGCACCCTGCCGGGCCGCCGCGGCTCGCTCAACGTCGACGACGAGGGCACGCCGACGAACTGCACCACGCTGATCGAGGACGGCGTGCTGGTCGGCTACATGCAGGACACGCTCAACGCCCGGCTGATGGGCATGGCGCCGACCGGCAACGGCCGCCGCGAGTCGTTCGCGCACCTGCCGATGCCGCGCATGACCAACACCTACATGCTGGCCGGCCCGCACGATCCGGAGGAGATGATCCGCTCGGTGAAGCGCGGCCTGTACGCGGTCAACTTCGGCGGCGGCCAGGTCGACATCACCAGCGGCAAGTACGTGTTCTCCGCGACCGAGGCCTACCTGATCGAGGACGGCCGGATCACCGCGCCGGTCAAGGGCGCGACCCTGATCGGCAACGGCCCGGAGACCATGCAGCGGGTGAAGATGATCGGCCACGACCTCGCGCTGGACGAAGGCGTCGGCGTGTGCGGCAAGGACGGCCAGAGCGTGCCGGTCGGCGTCGGCCAGCCGTCGCTGCTGATCGACCAGCTCACGGTGGGCGGCACCCAGGCGTGAGCCGCGGCGGCAGGGATCCGATCGGGCGGAACCCGATCCGGCGGAGAGCGGGCGCGCGCCGTGGCGCGGCCCGCCGGCGCGCTCGCCCGGCTTCAGGCGAGCTCGTCTTCCGCATCGCCCTCGCCGGGTTCGGCCGCAGGCGCCGCGCCGCCGGCGATCAGCCGGTGCAGCTCGCGGTACAGCTCGCGGTAGGAACGCGGCGGCTTCTCGCGCTTGCGCTCCTCCTGCGCGTTGCGCACCAGCTGGCGCAGGCGCTGGCGGTCCGCGTCGGGGTGCTCGGCGAGCAGCCGCGCCAGCGCCTCGTCGCCGCCGTCGAGCAGGCGCTCGCGCCAGGCCTCGGCGCGGTGCATGGCCGCGACTTCGCGGCGCGCCGCCTCGCCGTGCTCGTCGAGCGCGTCGCGGATCGCGTGCAGGGTGTCGTCGTCCTCGCGCCGCATCTGCTTGGCCAGGTACGCCAGCTGGCGCTTGCGCGCGATGTGCGAGGTGATGCGCCGGCACTGGCGGATGTGCGGCAGCAGCGACTCCGGCACGGGCAGGCGCGCCAGCTGGGCCTCGCTCAGCTCCGCCAGCCGCTCGCCGAGCGCGAGCACCTCCAGCGCCTCGCGCCGTTGCCGGCTGCGGCTGGGGCCCAGGTACTCGCCGGTTTCGGGATCTTTGCCGCGCATGGTGCGTGCCTGCTGCAGGTGACGACGTTCGGTCCCGGATTTTCCCGGATCGGCGCGGATAAAGCACTTTTCCACTCACGACCGTTCCGGGCCGCGCGCGTCGCGGCCGCGGGACTCCAACCAGGGACACGCCGTTGAACCCGATCGCCCGCCAGAACCTTCCCGCCTACGCCGCCTCGCTCGGCGACAGCCAGGCCCGCCTGGACGCGCTGGCCGAACTGTCGCAGCGCCTGCTCGAGCGCTGCCGCGCCCGCGGCGCCAGCCAGGCCGAGGTGTCCTGCTCGGAGGACACCGGCCTGAACGTCAACGTGCGCATGGGCGAGGTGGAGACGGTCGAATCCACCCGCGACCGGGGCATCTCGGTGACGGTCTACTTCGGCAAGCGCAAGGGCAGCGCCAGCACCGCCGACCTGCGCGCGGAGAGCCTGGACGCCACCGTCGAGCAGGCCTGCGCGATCGCCCGCCACACCGAGGACGACCCGGCCGCCGGCCTGGCCGATCCGGAACGGATGGCCACCGAGATCCGCGAGTTCGACACCTGGCATCCGTGGGCCATCGACGCCGACCGCGCGATCGACCTGGCCCTGGCCTGCGAGCAGGCCGGGCGCGACAGCGACGCGCGCATCGGGAATTCCGACGGCGCCTCGCTCGGCACCGGCGAGAGCGTGGCGGTGTACGCCAACACCCACGGCTTCGTCGGCCGCGAGCGCAGCACCCAGCACAGCCTGGCCTGCGCCTTGATCGCCGGCCGCGGCGAGGCGATGCAACGCGACGGCTGGTACAGCTACGCGCTGGCCGCCGAGGACCTGGAAAGCGCCGCGGCGATCGGGCGCAAGGCGGCCGAGCGCGCGGTTGCGCGGCTGGCGCCGCGCCGGCTCGCCACCGGCGAGTACCCGGTGCTGTTCGCCGCCGAGATGGCGCGCTCGCTGATCGGGCACCTGCTCAACGCCGTCTCGGGCGGGGCGCTTTACCGGCGCGCCAGCTTCCTGGTCGACGCCGCCGGCACCCAGGTCTTCCCGGAATGGTTCGCGATCGAGGAGCGGCCGTTCCTGCGCCGCGGCTTCCGTTCGGCCTCGTTCGACGCCGAGGGCGTGGCCACGCGCGAGTCGGCGCTGGTCGCGGGCGGGGTGCTGCAGCGCTACGTGCTGGGCAGCTACTCGGCGCGCAAGCTCGGGCTGCAGACCACCGGCAACGCCGGCGGCGTGCACAACCTGCAGGTTGCCGCCAACGCCGGCGATTTCGAGGCGATGCTGCGCGGGATGGGCCGCGGCCTGCTGGTGACCGAGCTGATGGGGCAGGGCGTGAACGCGGTCACCGGCGACTACTCGCGCGGCGCCGCCGGCTTCTGGGTCGAGGACGGGCGCATCCAGTACCCGGTCGACGGCATCACCATCGCCGGCAACCTCAAGAACATGTTCCGCGCGATCGAGGCGGTCGGCAGCGACGTCGACGCGCGCTCGCACGTCCGCACCGGTTCGATCCTGGTCGGCAGGATGACGGTGGCCGGCGAGGACTGAGCGCGCGCCGGGCCGGGCGGACCGTGCCGCAAGGCGCCGGGACCGCCCGCACTTGACCGCGCCGGCTGCGCGCGCGGAAAGTGGCCGGGCCCATCCGGGCTTGAGGGAGCCGAGGCCATGAGCGAGAACCCCGTCGATCCGAACCAGGCCGTGCCGCCGCCCCCGCCGCCCGCGGACGCGCAGCCCGGCGGCGTGCCCGCCGACCAGCGGCAGTGGGCGATGTTCGCCCACCTGTCGGCGATCGCCGGCGCGATCCTGACCTCCGGCGTCGGCGGCTGGGGCACCTTCCTCGGGCCGCTGATCATCTGGCTGGTGAAGAAGGACACCATGCCCTTCGTCGACGAGCAGGGCAAGGAGGCGCTGAACTTCAACATCACCGTGGCGCTGGCCTGCGTGGCGCTGGTGGTGCTGGTGGTGGTGACCCTCGGCATCGGCGTACTGATCGCGATCCCGGCCTGGATCCTGATCGGCATCGCCTGGCTGGTGTTCACCATCATCGCCGCGGTCAAGGCCAACGACGGCGTGAGCTACCGCTACCCGTTCGCGTTGCGGCTGGTGAAGTAGCGCTGGCCGCTCGCGCTCCGCACCGCGAGCGGGAGCGCCGCGCCGGTCTTCGGCGCGCCAGTCCGGCTGCCGCCCGCGCGGCGCTTCCGTTGCGGCGGCGTTGCGCATGGCGCCGCATCGCAGGCCGCGCTCGCGCGCCGGGGAGGGCCGGCCGCCGCGAGCGCGATCGTCGTGCTCCATCGCCGGCCTGAGGGCCGCGGTGGGCGCCGGCAGGCGCGCTCAGCGGTCGCGTTCGATCGCCATCCGCCCGAGCGCCGCCAGCGCCGCGGCGCGCTCGCCGTAGGGCGCCAGCGCCTCGGCCATCGCCGCGGCCAGCTGGCCCAGGCGCGCGCGCGAGGCGTCCAGGCCGAGCAGGGCCGGGAAGGTGGCCTTGTCCTGCGCGACGTCCTTGCCGGCGGTCTTGCCGAGCGTGGCGCTGTCGCTTTCCACGTCGAGGATGTCGTCGCGCACCTGGAACGCCAGGCCGAGCGCCTCGGCGTAGCGGTCCAGGCGTGCCAGCTCGGCCTCGCCGGCGCCGCCGCACAGCGCGCCCATGCGCACCGCGGCGCGGATCAGCGCCCCGGTCTTGAGCGCGTGCAGGCGCTCCAGTTCGGCCGCGGCGAGCGCGCCGCCGCGGCCGGTGGCGTCGAGGTCCAGGGCCTGGCCGCCGCACATGCCGGCGACCCCGGCGGCGCGGGCGAGCGTGCCCAGCAGGGCGACGCGCACCGAATCGGCAAGCGGCGCCGCGGCCAGCGCCTCGAACGCGAGCGCCTGCAGCGCGTCGCCGGCGAGGATCGCGGTGGCCTCGTCGAAGGCGACGTGCACGGTCGGCTGGCCGCGGCGCAGCGCGTCGTCGTCCATCGCCGGCAGGTCGTCGTGGACCAGCGAATACGCGTGGACCAGCTCGACCGCCGCGGCGGGCGCGTCGAGCGCCTCGTCGGCGGCGCCGAACAGCGCGCCGGCGGCGTAGACCAGCAGCGGGCGCATGCGCTTGCCGCCGAGCAGCACCGCATGGCGCATCGCCGCGTGCAGGCGCCTCGGCGATGCGTCGGGATCGGGCAGCACGCGCGCGAGCGCGGCGTCGGCGCGCTCGCGCCAGCCGGCCAGGCGCGGCTCAGGCATCGCCGTTGGCGTTGCCCGGGAGGGGCGCGAACGGCTCGGCCGAGGCCGGCTCCTGCGGATCGCTGAGCAGGCGCACGCGCAGTTCGGCGTGCTCCAGCGCGGTCTGGCAGCGGCGGTACAGGCCCACGCCGCGTTCGTAGGCGGCGAGCGACTCTTCCAGGCTCATCTCGCCGTGCTCCATCTTCTCGACCAGCTGTTCGAGCTCGTCGAGCGAGCGTTCGAAATCGGCGACCGGGGAGGTTTCGACGGCGTCGTCGGCGGGTTTGCGCGGCATGCGCGAAGTGTGCGGCCGCGGTCGCGGACGGTCAATCGGCCGCCCCGGGCGTGCGGCGCAGGCGCGCGCCGCGCGCGCGCAGCCAGGCGTCGAACGGCGCGGCGTAGACCAGGTCACCGGCGGCGAGCAGCGCGCCGTCGGCGGCGAACAGCAGCGGCAGCCGCGCGCGCTCCCAGGGCGGCACCTCCAGCGCCTGCAGCACGTGCTTGAGCGCATGGCGATGGGCGCGGCCGGGCAGGGCGATGCGCTCGCCGCCGCGACGCGCGCGGGCGCGCAGCGGCGCGTCGAACCGGGCCGCGCCCTCCAGGCGCAGCGCACCGCCGCCGGGCAGCGGCAGCGGCGCCGCGCCGTCCCAGTCCGCTTCCCAGTCGCCCGGCAGCGGCGGGCGCGGCCGGTCGGCGTGCAGCAACCCGCGCCAGCGCAGGATGCGCGCGCCGCGCCAGGCGAATTCCGCGGCCGCGTCGATGCGCGCGCACAGCAGTTCGCGCTCGATCCGCTCCGCGCCGTGGCCGGGCAACGGCGGCAGGCCGAGCGCGGCGATCCAGCGGCGCAGCGCGCGCGCGCGGCGCGGCGCCGGCAGCGCCCGCAGCGGTCCCACGCGCAGGCAGTGCGGGTCGGCGCTGGCGGCCAGCGCCAGGGCCTCGGCGTCGCCGTCCTCGAGCAACGCCTGCGCCTCGCCGCACAGCGCCGCGGCGCGCGCCAGCGCGGCGTCGGCGTGCGGCCAGCGCTCGCGCAGCAGCGGCAGCACGCGGGCGCGCAGGAAGTTGCGGTCGAAGGCGGGGTCGGCGTTGCCCGGATCGTCGATCCAGCCCAGCCCATGCGCGCGGGCGTGGGCGAGCAGGGCGTCGCGGCCGCAGCCGAGCAGCGGCCGCCACAGCCAGCCCGCGCCGTAGCGGCGCCACGGCCGCATCGCCGCGAGCCCGTCGGGCCCGGAGGCGCGCAACGCGCGCAGCAGGAAGGTCTCGGCCTGGTCGGCGCGATGGTGGGCGAGGACCAGGACCTCGCCGGCCGCGAGTTCCGCGGCGAAGGCCGCGTGCCGCGCCTCGCGCGCCGCGGCCTCCAGCCCCGACCCGGCGCCGCGCTGCACCTCGACGCGCACGCTGCGCAGCGGCACCTGCAGCCGTTCGCAGACGGCCACGCAATGGCGCTGCCAGGCGTCGGCCGCCGGATGCAGGGCGTGGTTCACGTGCAACGCGCGCAGGCCGCGCGCGCGCAGCGCCGGATCGGCGGCGAGCCAGTGCAGCAGGACGGTCGAATCCAACCCGCCGCTGAAGCCGACCACCAGCGCGCCGGTCGCGGGCAGTTCGGGCGGCACGGCGGGAGCGGGCAGCGGCGGCATCGCGCCATGATCGGCGCGGCGGGCGCGCGGCTGCAATGGTGCCCGGTGAGAGGGGAGCGGCAGCGGGCGCAAGCCCAGGCCGGCCCGTGCCCGTGCGCCGCGGCCCGCCTCCTGGGCGTTCGCGCAGCGCGACGGTGGCCCCGGGGCATGTGTCGCAGACGCCTGCCGACGGCCGCGCCGGCGGCATCCGTCTCGATGCGCCGCGCCTTCGCTCGGCGACGCGAAGCGGGCGAGCGCCCGTCCGGCGCTCGCGGGATCCGTCGCCCCGGTGCGCTTCGGCTTTGCGCGGCGCGCGACCTGCTCGACAACGGGGATCGCATTGGCACGCAGCGTTGCGCGCGCGCGGAACGCTGCCGTGAAGCGCGCGTGAGCGGCCACGCGCGCGGCGCCGGCCGGCGATGGAATGCTGCGGCCCAGCGGTGCGGCTGCCGCGCCGACGATTCGCACGCATCATCTGTCGCGACGAAGACACGAGGTGGTGCGTTGTCCCGGCTGTTCCAACCCCTGACCCAACGTTCGCTGACCGTGCGCAACCGCATCGCGGTGTCGCCGATGTGCCAATACTCGGCGAACGATGGCGTGCCCGGCGATTGGCACCTGGTGCACCTCGGCGCGCGCGCCACCGGTGGCGCCGGCGCGGTGATCGCCGAAGCCACCGCGGTTTCGGCCGAAGGCCGCATCTCGCCGGCCGACACCGGGCTGTGGAACGACGCGCAGGGCGAAGCCTGGGCGCGCATCGTCCGCTTCATCGCCGCGCAGGGGGCGACGCCGGGCGTGCAGCTCGCCCATGCCGGGCGCAAGGCGAGCACCGCCGCGCCTTGGCTCGGCGGCGGCGCGCTCGCGCCCGGGGACGGCGGCTGGACGCCGGTGGCGCCGTCGCCGCTGGCGTTTTCCGCGCGTTCGCCGCAGCCGCGGGAGCTCTCCGCCGCGGAGATCGCCAACGTGGTCGACGATTTCGCCTGCGCCGCCTGGCGCGCGCGCGCCGCGGGGTTCCGCCTGATCGAGATCCATGCCGCGCACGGCTATCTGCTGCACCAGTTCCTGTCGCCGCTGAGCAACCGCCGCCGCGACGCCTACGGCGGCTGTTTCGACAACCGCGTGCGCCTGCTGCTCGAGGTGGTCGACGCGGTGCGCAAGGTCTGGCCGGAACGCCTGCCGCTGTGGCTGCGCGTCTCCGCGACCGACTGGGCCGCGGGCGGCTGGGACATCGAGCAGAGCGCGGCGCTGGCCCGC
Organism: Vulcaniibacterium tengchongense; assembly: GCF_003814555.1. GTDB lineage: Bacteria > Pseudomonadota > Gammaproteobacteria > Xanthomonadales > Xanthomonadaceae > Vulcaniibacterium > Vulcaniibacterium tengchongense. Next base: position 142,545 of record NZ_RKQN01000003.1, on the reverse strand, counting down.
CTGGTCGCGCACCGCGGCGTCGACCTGATCGACGTGTCGAGCGGCGGGCTGGTGGCGGAGGCGAAGGTGCCGGTGGCGCCGGGCTACCAGGTGCCGTTCGCGGCGCGGATCCGCCGCGAGGCGAACATCGCCACCGGCGCGGTCGGGATGATCACCACCCCGGAGCAGGCCGAATCGATCCTCGCCGAGGGCGCGGCCGACGTGGTGCTGCTGGCGCGCGAGCTGCTGCGCGACCCGAACTTCCCGCTGCGCGCGGCGAAGGCGCTGGGCGCGGAGGCGCCGGTGCCGGAGCAGTACCTGCGGGCGTGGTGAAGCGCGGCGGTTGCGGCGTTTCCGCGCAGTCCGCCGCACTCGTCCGCGGCAGGTGCGGCCGGTCCAGCGCGTCGACGGGCCCCGCGGACGAAGCGAACGACGGGGCGCGGCTTCGCGCGTCCCTCCCGCGCGCGTTCCGCATGAGCGGGGTGGAAGGCCTCGGCGCCGCCGGGATGGGGCTTGGCGCCGGCCTCGCCGGCGAGGCTCAGGCCGCCTCGTAGGCGCCGTAGCCGCGCAGGCGGCGGTAGCGGCGTTCCAGCAGTTCCTCGACCGGCAACGGCTCCAGCGCGTCGAGCTCGTTGAGCAGCACCGCCTTCAGCCGGATCGCCATCTGCTTCGGGTTGCGGTGCGCGCCGCCGATCGGCTCGCGCACGATCTTGTCGATCAGCCCCAGTTCGAGCAGCCGCTTGGCGGTCAGGCCGAGCTGCTCGGCGGCGTCCTTGGCCTTGGCCGCGTCCTTCCACAGGATCGAGGCGCAACCCTCCGGCGAGATCACCGAATAGGTGCTGTACTCGAGCATCAGCGTGCGGTCGCCGACGCCGATCGCCAGCGCGCCGCCGGAGCCGCCTTCGCCGATCACGGTGCAGATCACCGGGATCTTCAGCTCGCTCATCTCCAGCAGGTTGCGCGCGATGGCCTCGGACTGGCCGCGCTCCTCGGCGCCGACGCCCGGGTACGCGCCCGGGGTGTCGATGAAGGTGAACAGCGGCAGCTTGAAGCGCTCGGCCAGCTTCATCAGCCGCAGCGCCTTGCGGTAGCCCTCCGGGCGCGGCATGCCGAAGTTGCGCTTGATCTTGCTCTTGGTGTCGCGGCCCTTCTGGTGGCCGATGATGACCACGCTGCGGCCGTTGATGCGGCCGAGGCCGCCGACGATCGCGGCGTCGTCGGCGAAGGCGCGGTCGCCGGCCAGTTCCTGGAACTCGTCGCAGATCACCCGGACGTAGTCGAGCGTGTACGGCCGCGCCGGATGGCGCGCCAGCTGCGACACCTGCCACGGGGTCAGGTCGCGGAAGATCTGGGCGGTGCGCAGGCGCAGCTTGTCCTGCAGGGCGTGCACTTCGGCGTCGACGTCCACCGCGGGGCCGCTGCTGGCGTGGCGCAGCTCCTGGATCTTGGCCTCCAGGTCGGCGATGGGTTGTTCGAAGTCGAGGTAGTTCGGATTCATGCGCGGGCCGATGGCCGGGAAAGGCATCAGTCTAGCCGAGCGGGGCGGACCATACCGAGAGGTCCGGTGTGGTACGGAGACTCCGACTGCAAACGACTTCAGCGCGCCGCCCGCGCGGACGCGTGCTTGAATCGGCCCGGTCGACCGTCGGGAGGAAAGACGATGCGCAACGGCTGGGTCTCGGCGCTGGTGCTGCTGCTGGCGCCGCTGGTCGCGGATGCGCAGGGCTGGCGCCATCTGGGCGCGGCGGACGCGGTGCAGCGGCGCCCGGACGGGGTGGAGTTGCGCAGCGGCCCGGCGCGGGTGCGGGTGAGCGCCCATGCCGAGGGCGTGTTCCGCGTGCGCATGGCCCCGGACGGGCGCTTCGACGGGACGCCGTCGTGGGCGGTGATCCAAGCGCCGTCGCCGCCGCAGGTGCGGATCGAGGAAACGCCCGCAGCGGTGCGGATCGCGGCCGGCGACGTGGTCGCGACGATCGAGCGCAAGCCGCTGCGGATCGTGTTCGCGGACGCCGCCGGCCGCGAGTTGCTGGCCGGCGCCCCCGAACTGCCGATGGCGTGGATGGACGCGCCGCACGGCCCGCGCGTGCGCGCCTGGATGCGCATGCCCGCGGACGAGCACTACTACGGCCTGGGCGACAAGGCCGGCCCGCTCGACCGGCGCGGCCGCGCCTTCACCATGTGGAACACCGACGCCTACGGCTGGCAGGGCTGGAGCGATCCGCTGTACAAGTCGATCCCGTTCTTCCTGGCCCTGCGCGCCGGCCGCGCCTACGGGCTGTTCTTCGACAACGCCCACCGCAGCAGCTTCGATTTCGGCAAGGAGTCGGAGGACTGCTACGCGTTCGGCGCCGACGGCGGCGAGCTGGACTACTACTTCGTCGCCGGACCGGCGCCGGCCAGGGTGCTGGAGCGCTATACCGCGTTGACCGGCCGGGCGCCGTTGCCGCCGTTGTGGGCGCTGGGCTTCCAGCAGTCGCGCTACAGCTACCACCCGGAGGCGAAGGTGCGCGAGATCGCCGCGCAACTGCGCCGCCGGCGCATCCCCGGCGATGCGCTTTACCTCGACATCGACTACCAGGACGGCTACGCGCCGTTCACCGTCGACCGCAAGCGGTTCCCCGGCTTCGAAGGCCTGATCGCCGACCTGCGCGCGCAGGGGCTGCGCACGGTGCTGATCACCGACCTGCACATCAAGCACGCGCCGGGCGCCGGCTACGCGCCGTTCGACTCGGGCCTGCGCGAGGACGCATTCGTGAAGATGCCGGACGGCTCGCTCTACGTCGGGCCGGTGTGGCCCGGCGACGCGGTGTTCCCGGACTTCACCCTGGGCCGGGTGCGCGACTGGTGGGGCGGGCTGTACCGCGACTTCGCCGCGATGGGCGCGGGCGGCTATTGGAACGACATGAACGAGCCCTCGGTGTTCCGCGTGCCCGGCAACACCATGGCGCCCGACGCGGTGCACAGGCTCGACGACGGCACCACGCGCGCCCACCGTGCGATCCACAACGTCTACGGCATGCTCAACGCGCGCGCGACCTACGAGGGCCTGCTGAAGCTGCAGCCGCAACAGCGCCCGTTCGTGCTGACCCGCGCCGCCTACGCCGGCGCCCAGCGCTACGCCGCCACCTGGACCGGCGACAACAGCGCCACCTGGCACCACCTGGCGCAGAGCACGCCGAACCTGCTGAGCCTGGGCCTGTCCGGCTACGCGCTGGCCGGCGACGATGTCGGCGGCTTCATCGGTTCGCCGCCGCCGGAGCTGCTGACGCGCTGGTTCCAGCTCGGCGCGTTCAATCCGCTGTTCCGCAACCATGCCGCGACCGACACGCGCCCGCACGAGGCCTGGGTCGACGGCGCCGAGCATGAGGCGCGGCGCCGGGAGGCGATCGAGCTGCGCTACCGCCTGCTGCCGTACCTGTACACGGCGATGGAGGAGCACGCGCGCACCGGGCTGCCGCTGATGCGCCCGGTGTTCCTGCACTATCCGCAGGCCGAGGCGTTCTACGGCAACGACCGCGACTTCCTGTTCGGCGCCGACCTGTTCGTCGCGCCGGTGGTGGACGAGCGCCTCGATCCGCACCCGGTGACGCTGCCGCCCGGCCGGTGGTACGAGTTCGGCAGTTCGCGCCGGCACGTCGCGGCGAAGGAGCCGCTGCAGCTCGACCCGCGGCCGCCGGGGGTGCCGCTGTACGCCCGCGCCGGCGCGATCGTGCCGCTGCAGCCGCTGGTGCAGCACACCGGCGAGACGCCGCGGGGGCCTCTGCAGCTGCAGGTCTACCTGCCGGCGCCGGGCGCGGACGACTGCCGCGGCGCGCTGTACCAGGACGATGGCGAGAGCTTCGACTACCGCAACGGCGAGCTGCTGCGCATCGCCTATCGCTGCGAGGTCGCCGACGGCGGCGTCGCGGTGGAGTCGCGCATCGAGCAGCGCGGTTACGCGCCGTGGTGGAACCGGGCGCGGCTGACGCTGTACGGCCTCGCGCGCCGGCCGGCGCAGGTGCGGATCGACGGCAGGCCGTTGCCGGGCTGGCGCTACGACGCGCAAGCGGGCGCCGTCGAGGCGGAGGTGGGCGAGGCGCTGCGCGACTGGCGCCTCGAGTTGAGCTACTGAAGGCGTCCGGGATCGAGACGAACTTACGTCGGCCCGGGCGCGGCCTGCCGGGGCATCGCTCTTCCCCCGGTCCGGGCATCCGGCCCTGGCCCGGGCGCCGGCCATCCTTGGCCGGCTAGGCCGCGATGCCCCGGCAGGCCGGGCCCTCGGCGGCGTGGCCGGGTCTCCCACTGCGGAGCCAGCGATCTCTACTGTGGAGCGATCTCTCAGGAGGGGCCTGCAAAGCCGAGCGCCCGAACGGCGGCGCCCTCGTTGCGCTGGGGAGCGAGGAATCCCGGCAGGCCCGAAGGCCGGAAGCAAGGCACGCCTCGGGCCGTCGAGGCGTGGCGGCGCTTCCGCCTGCACCCGCCGGGCGAGCCCTGGCCGAAGCAAGGGAGCCGGGCGGGGCTCAGTTCGCCCAGGGGCGTGCCAGGGCGAGCTTGACCGCCTTCACTCCGGGTTGGGCGCGCAGCCGCGAAGCCAGCACGGCGTCCACCCGCACCGAGGCGCTGCCGTTGAGATCGAGCATGCCCGCGGCGCCGTGGCGCAGCAGCAGGTCGAGGCGGATCGGGGTCGGGCCGGGGCGGTGCTCGGCGAGCAGCGCGTCGATGCGCTGCCAGGTGCCCGGCTCGCGCAGGTCCAGGCGCAACGACAGGCGCTGCGCGTGCTTGGCGCAGATCTGGTCGAAGTCCCAGCAGCGCGACGCGCGCAAGGCGAAGCCGCCGCTGAAGCTGTCCTCGCGCAGGCCGCCCTGGACCACCAGCAGGCGGTCGCGCACCAGCAGCGGCGCGTACTCGGCGTAGGTCTCGGCGAAGAACGCGCACTCCAGGCGGCCGCGGCCGTCCTCGATCTGCACGAACATCTGGCTGTCGCCTTTCTTGCGCAGCCCGACCACCAGGCCGGCGACCACGGTCTCCACTTCCTGCCGCCAGCTGCCGCGCGACTCCGGCCGCGTCGCCCAGATCTTCTCCAGGTCGCCGAGGTCGTGCCCGACCAGCGCGCGCACCTCCTCGCGGTAGGGGTCGAACGGATGGCCGCTGAGATAGTGGCCAAGGGTGTCGCGCTCGCCGGTGAGGATCTGCGGCAGCGGCCATTCGTCGCATTCCGGCAAATCGATGCGCAGCGCCGGCGTTTCCGCCTCGAAGCCGCCGAACAGCGAGACCTGGCCGGCCTCGCGTTCCTTGGCGAGCTGGTCGGTGGCCTTCAGCACCTCCGGCAGCTGCAGCATCAGGCTGGCGCGGTTGCGGCCGAGGCCGTCGAGCGCGCCGGCCTGGATCAGCGCCTCCAGCGCGCGGCGGTTGAGCTTGCCGCTGTCGACGCGGCGGCAGAAGTCGAGCAGGTCGACGAACGGCCCGCCGCTGCGCCGCGCCTCGACGATCGCCTCGCACACGCCGCGGCCGACGCCCTTCACCGCGCCCAGGCCGTAGCGGATCGTATCGGCCGGCGCGCGCGCGTCGTCCCTCGACGGGATCGCCTCGAACATGTAGTCCGAGTGGTTGACGTGCGGCGGCAGCACCTGCAGGCCGAGCGCGCGCGCCTCGTCGAGGAAGTTCACCACCTTGTCGGTGTTGTCCATGTCCGACGAGGCGGTGGCGGCCATGAACTCGGCCGGGTAGTGCACCTTCAGCCAAGCGGTCTGGTAGGCGACCAGCGCGTAGGCGGCCGAGTGCGACTTGTTGAAGCCGTACTCGGCGAACTTCTCCATCAAGTCGAAGATTTCCGACGCCAGCCGGGCGTCGATGCCGCGCTCGGCGCAGCCGGCCTCGAACAGCGCGCGCTGCTTGGCCATCTCCTCGGGCTTCTTCTTGCCCATCGCGCGGCGCAGCAGGTCGGCGCCGCCCAGCGAGTAGCCGGCCAGGACCTGGGCGATCTGCATCACCTGTTCCTGGTACACGATCACGCCGTAGGTCGGCGCCAGCACCGGCTCGAGCAGCGGGTGCGGGTAGGTGACCTCGGTATGGCCGTGCTTGCGGTCCACCCACTCGCGGTCCATTCCCGAGCCGAGCGGGCCGGGGCGGAACAGCGCGGCGAGCGCGATGATGTCCTCGAAACGGTCCGGCATCGCGCGCTTGAGCAGCTCGCGCATGCCCCGCGATTCGAACTGGAACACCGCGACCGTGTCGCCGCGCGCGAACAGCCGGTAGGTCTCGGCGTCGTCGAGCGGCAGCGCGGCGATGTCCAGCGGCGCCTCGCCGGCCTTCGCCCGCCGCGCGTTGATCGCCTTGACCGCCCAGTCGATGATGGTCAGCGTGCGCAGGCCGAGGAAGTCGAACTTGACCAGGCCGACCGCCTCGACGTCGTCCTTGTCGAACTGGGTGACCGGGTTGCGGCCGCGGCCCTCGCCGTCGTGTTCGGCGAACAGCGGGCAGAAGTCGGACAGCGGCGAGGGCGCGATCACCACGCCGCCGGCGTGCTTGCCGGCGTTGCGGGTCAGGTCCTCGAGCTGGCGGGCGAGGTCGAGCAGGTCGCGCACCTCCTCCTCGGCGTGATAGCGCGCGATCAGGTCGGGCGAGGCGAGGCTGGAATCCTCCTTCGCCGCCTTCGACTCGCCCAGCGCGTCGTCCAGCGAGATGCCCAGCGTGTTCGGGATCAGCTTGGCGATGCCGTCGACGAAGCCGTACGGATGGCCGAGCACGCGGCCGGCGTCGCGCACCACCGCCTTCGCCGCCATCGTGCCGTAGGTGATGATCTGCGAAACGCGGTCGCGCCCGTACTTGCGCGCGACGTAGTCGATCACCTCGTCGCGGCGGTCCATGCAGAAGTCGATGTCGAAGTCCGGCATCGACACGCGTTCGGGGTTGAGGAAGCGCTCGAACAGCAGGTCGTAGGGCAGCGGGTCGAGGTCGGTGATGCCCAGCGCCCACGCGACCAGCGAGCCCGCGCCCGAGCCGCGCCCCGGGCCGACCGGGATGTCGTGGTCCTTGGCCCAGTTGATGAAGTCCGCGACGATCAGGAAATAGCCGGGGAACCCCATCTTGATGATGACGTCCAGCTCGGTCTCCAGGCGCGCGTCGTAGTCCTCGCGGGTCTTGCCCGGCGCCAGCGGATGCTTGGCCAGGCGCTTGTCCAGGCCCTCGCGCGCGCTGTTGCGCAGCCAGCTCTCGATGGTGTGCTCGCTCGGCACCGGGAACGCCGGCAGCGCGTATTCGCCGAGCTTCATCTCGACGTTGCAGCGCGTCGCCAGCGCGATCGCGTTGTCGACCGCGTCCGGCACGTCGGCGAACAGCTCGGCCATCTGCTCGCTGGACTTCAGGTATTGCTCGGGGCTGTATTCCTTGGGCCGCTTCGGATCGTCGAGCACGCGCCCGGAGGCGATGCACACGCGCGCCTCGTGCGCGGCGAAACCCTCCGGCTCCAGGAAGCGCACGTCGTTGCTGGCGATCACCGGCAGCGAACGCGCGGCGGACGCATGCAGGGCGAACGCGTTGAACGCCTCCTCGCCGTCGCGGCCGGTGCGGGTCAGCTCCAGGTGCAGGCGGTCGCCGAACACGCCGCGCCAGTCCATCAGCCAGGCTTCGGCGAGGTCGTGGCGGCGCCCGGCGACGAGGCGGCCGGCCAGGCTCGAGCGGCCGACCAGCGCGAACAGCCCGCCGTTGTCCTCGCGCAGCCAGTCCGGGCGCAGCGCCACGCCGTCGTGGCGGTGGCCCTCGAGCCAGGCGCGGGTGAGCAGGCGCGACAGGGTGAGATAGCCGGCGCGGTCGCGGCACAACAGGGTCATGCGCGTGGCCGCCTCGTTGCCGTCGGCGAGGGCGACGTCGGCGCCGACGATCGGCTTCAGCCCGGCGCCCTCGGCGGCCTTGTAGAACTTGACCGTGGCGAACAGGTTGTCGAGGTCGGTCACCGCCACCGCGGGCTGGCCGAGGGCGGCGCAGCGCTTGACCAGCTCGCCGATGCGGATCGTCGAGTCGGCGAGCGAGTATTCGCTGTGCAGGTGGAGATGGACGAACGGAGTTGCGGTCATGCCGGTCCTGGGCGCCCGCCGGCGACGGCGGGCGGTGGGCCTCGGCAGGGTAGCAGCCCCGCGCGCCGGGGCAAGCCTTGACAGCGCCTGGCGGCGCGCGGCGCGGCGCGTGCGTGTGCATGCGTGTCCCGCGGTTATCCCAAGGCAGGCGCGGCCGCCCGCCGCTCTCCGCAGGAGAGCGTCCGCATTGCCGCTTCGCCGGGGGCGCCGGGGCGCGCGCCCGCGGGCTGCGCGCCTACGAAACCCGGAACAGCAGGCGCGGCGTGGTCTCGGGCGCGTAACGGCGGGCGCGGACCGCCCACTCGTGGCGCAGCAGCGCCAGCTCGTCCATGCGATCGCGCACCCAGGCGGCGCGGCGTTCGGCGCCGCCGCCGGCCGGGCGTTCGCGCTGGCAATAGGCGCAGTAGTCGCGGTAGTCCTCGGCCTCCTCGGCGAACGCCGGCCAGGCCAACTCGATCAGCAGCACGTCGTCGAGCAGGCCGAGCAGCGGCACGCGGTCGACGATCAGGTCGTCGTCGCGGTCGACGTAGGCGAGCAGCTTGGCGATCCGCGCGCGCACGGCTTCGTCGCTGTCCCAGTCGGGGTCGGCGAGCATCGCGCGCAGTTCGTCGACGCGCCGCAGGCGCGTATCGAGCGTGCGCTGCGCGGCCTCGGCGGGCAGCTCCAGCAGCCAGCCGGCGAGCCGGCGCAGGCGGTCGGCGTCGACGCGCGGCGCGTCGGCGTGGACCTCGTGCAGCAACTGGTCGAACCCGACCACCGCGGCGTCGGCCAGCGGCAGCGCGGCGAGAGCGGCGTCCGCGGGCGCGGCCCGCGGGCGCTCGAAGGGCAGGGGATCGGGAGTGGGCGTGGGATGAGGCATGCGCATGGCGCACCTCGCATCCGGCCGACGGTCGGAACCCGCGCCCGGCCGGCTAGGTCCGCGGGCCCGCGGGCGATCCCGGGACGGGACCCCACGCGCGCATCATGCGCCTTTGCGCGCGGGTTGTCGCGCGATGCGGGCCCGGGTGGGCGCAGCGGTTGCCGCGCCGTTTAGCCGGCCACGGCCAGGCCGTCCGCCGCGGGCGCCTGCGCGGGGCCGGGCTCGCGCGCGCGCAGCGCGGCCCGGACCGGGGCGAAGCTGCGCCGGTGCTGCGGGCATGGGCCGAAGCGGGCCAGCGCCTGCAGGTGCGCCGGCGTCGAATAGCCCTTGTGTTCGTCGAAGCCGTACTGCGGCCATTGCGCGTGCAGCGCGCGCATGTGCCGGTCGCGTTCGACCTTGGCCAGGATCGACGCGGCCATGATCGCGCGGTCGCGGGCGTCGCCGCCGACCAGCGCCTCGGCCGGGCAGGGCAGGCCGCGCGGGATCGCGTTGCCGTCGATGCGCGCCAGGTCCGCGACCTCCCGCACCGCCTCCAGCGCGCGGCGCATGCCGAGCATGGTGGCCTGGTAGATGTTGATGCGGTCGATCTCCTCGGCATCGACGAACACCGTCTTCCACGCCAGCGCGCGCTCGACGATACGCTGGTACAGCACCTCGCGCCGCGCCGGCGGCAGTTGCTTGGAGTCGTCCAGGCCGTTGATCGGGGTGCGCCCGGGCGCGAACACCACCGCGGCGACCACCAGCGGCCCGGCCAGCGGGCCGCGTCCGGCCTCGTCGACGCCGGCGACGCGCCGCGGCCCGCTCTGCGGCGCGGCGAGGGCGAGCGCGAGCTGGGCCTTAGATTCAGCCATGCGCGGCTCCGGCGATCTCGGCCACGGCCGCCGCCGCCTGCGCGGAGGCGTCGCGGCGCAGCTGCTCGTGCAGGGCGCGGAAGCGCGGTTGCAGCGCGGCCACGGCCTGCGGCTCGCGCAGCCAGTGCAGCACCGCCGCGGCCAGCGCGTCGGGCGTGCATGCGTCCTGCATCAGCTCCGGCACCAGGGTCTCGCCGGCGAGCACGTTCGGCAGCGAATAGCGGTCCACCTTGAGCAGGCCCAGGCCCTTGACCAGGCGGTAGGTGCTCGGCGCCAGCTTGTAGCCGACCACCATCGGCCGCTTCGCCAGCATCGCCTCGAGGGTGGCGGTGCCGGAGGCGAGCAGGACCACGTCGCTGGCGACCATGAGCGTGCGCGCCTGGCCGTCGAGCAGCCGGAACCGTCCGCTCGCCGGGGTAGCGGCGAGCAGGCCCTGCAGCGCCTCGCGGCAGACCGCGTTGGCCGCGGGCACCACCACCCGCAGCTCCGGCACCTGCTCGGCGACGCGCCGCGCGGCGTCGAGGAACACCGCGCCGAGGCGCTGGATCTCGCTCAGCCGCGAGCCGGGCAGCACCGCCAGCACCGGCACGCCCGCGTCCAGGCCGAGCGCCGCGCGCGCGGCGGCGCGGTCGGGTTGCAGCGGCATCTCGTCGGCGAGCGGGTGGCCGACGAAGCGCGCGTCGACGCCCTGGCGGGCGTAGATCGGCGGCTCCATCGGGAACAGGCACAGCACGCGGTCGGCGCTGCGGCCGATCTTCTCCGCGCGTTTCTCGCGCCAGGCCCAGACCGACGGGCTGACGTAGTGCACGGTGCGCAGCCCGCGCGCGCGCAGCCGGCGCTCCAGGCCGAGGTTGAAGTCGGGGGCGTCGATGCCGACGAACACGTCCGGGCGCCAGTCGAGCACGCGCCGGCGCAGCTCGCGGCGCAGGCGCAGCAGGCGCGGCAGGTGGCGCAGCACCTCGGCCAGGCCCATCACCGCCAGTTCGGAGGCGTCGTGCCAGGTCCGCATGCCCGCCGCGCGCATCTGCTCGCCGCCGACGCCGGCGAACTCGGCGTCGGGATGGCGTTGCCGCAGCGCGCGGACCAGCCCGGCACCGAGCAGGTCGCCGGAGGCTTCGCCGGCGACCAGGGCGATGCGCAGGCCGCGGTTCGGGGCAGGAGAGGCGGGGCTGGTCAAAGCGGATCGAGCGCATGGCGCGCCGTCGCGCCGTCGTGCGGCATCATAGCGCCGGTACCCGCGCTCGGCAGCCCCGTCGCGACTTCCGCCGCCGCGACCGTCGCCGCGTCTGTCGCTGGAGCGCGGCCACAGAGCCTGCCTTGCGCTTGGGGACGAGTCGGAGCGCGTCCGCAGGCATGGGCTTGCGCGGCACGCCGTGAATACGTCTTCATCGTCGAACGGCTGGGCGACGCGAACCGGCGGACCCTTCGCGCAACGGGCCGCGAGGCCTCAGCGCAGCAACGGCCGCTCGCCGCTGTCGATGAATTCCAGCAGCGCGCGCACGTCCTCGCTGCCCTCGGCCAGTTCGGCCAGCCGCGCGCGCGCGTCCTCCATCGAGCCGCCGGCGACGTACAGCGCCCGGTAGGCGCGCTTGATCGCGGCGATGCGCCCGGCGTCGAAGCCGCGGCGCTTGAGCCCTTCGCTGTTGATTCCCCGCGGGCGGCCGTAGCCCTCCTGCGCCACCATCACGAACGGCGGCACGTCGCCGTTGACGAACGCGCCCATGCCGACGAACGCGTGCGCGCCGATCCGGCAGAACTGGTGGATGCCGGCGAACCCGCTGAGGATCACGTGGTCGCCGACGGTCACGTGCCCCGCCAGGGTGGCGTTGTTGGAGAACACGCAGTGGTCGCCGACCTGGCAGTCGTGGGCCACGTGGGTGTAGGCCAGCAGCCAGTTGTCGTTGCCGATGCGGGTGACGCCGCCGCCGCCGCCAGTGCCGCGGTTGATCGTGCAGAACTCGCGGAACAGGTTGCGGTCGCCGATCTCCAGCTCGACCCGCTCGCCGCGGTACTTCTTGTCCTGCGGGTCGCCGCCGACCGCGCAATGGCCGGCGAAGCGGTTGTCGCGGCCGATCCGGGTCGGCCCGTGCACGCTGCAGTGCGGGCCGAACACCGTGTTCTCGCCGACCTCGACCTCGTCGCCGATGTAGCAGAACGCGCCGACCTGCACGCCGGCCGCGAGCTTGGCGCCCGGTTCGACGACCGCGCTGGGATGGATGCGTACGCCCGGGGAAACGCTGGCCTGGCTCATCTCGTTCAGCCCTTGGCTTCGGCGCAGACGATCTCGGCGCAGGCGACCTGCTCGCCGGCGACGCTGGCCACGCCGCTGTAGATCGCCACGTTGCGGATCACCCGCCTGAGCTCGACGGCGAGGTCGAGCCGGTCGCCGGGCACCACCATCTTGGTGAACTTGGCGCCGTCGATCTTGACCAGATAGAACAGCCGGCCGTCGGCCGTGGTCTGGCTGGACAGCTGGGTCAGCACGCCGCCGGCCTGCGCCAGCGCCTCCACCACCAGCACGCCCGGCATCACCGGATGGCCCGGGAAATGGCCCTGGAAGTAGGGCTCGTTGCAGGTGACGTTCTTGTAGGCGAGCACGCGCTTGTGCGGCTCGAATTCGACCACGCGATCGACCAGCAGGAACGGATAGCGGTGCGGCAGCAGCTTCTGGATCGCGCCGACGTCGAGGGGCAGTTGCACGTTTTCGGTCATGGACTTTCCTGGTGCGCGCGTCCGCTGCGCGGCGTTGACGTTGCCGCGGCCGGCAGGACCGTACGCGAGCTTCCCGGCGCGTATGGTACCGCGGCGGGCGCCGGTCCGGACGGCGACGACGTCGAGCTGCGCTCAGTCCGCGCCGCGCGCGCCGAGCCGGCGGGCGATGGCGTCGAGCTGCTTGAAGCGCGCCGCGCTCTTGCGCCAGCTGCGGTTGTCCATCAGCGGCGTGCCCGAGGAGTACTCGCCCGGTTCGCGGATCGAATGGGTGACCAGGCTCATCGCGGTGACCACCACCTTGTCGCAGATCTCCAGGTGGCCCAGCACGCCCGCGGCGCCGCCGATCAGGCAGTAGCGGCCGATCTTGGCGCTGCCGGCCACCGCCGAGCAGCCGGCCATCGCGGTGTGCGCGCCGATGCGGACGTTGTGGCCGATCTGGATCTGGTTGTCGAGGCGCACGTCCTCCTCGAGCACGGTGTCGTCGAGCGCGCCGCGGTCGATGGTGGTGTTGGCGCCGATCTCGCAGTCGTCGCCGACGACCACGCCGCCGAGCTGCGGCACGTTGAGCCAGCGGCCGTGCTCCATCGCCAGGCCGAAGCCGGCGGCGCCGAGCACCGCGCCGGGGTGGATCGTCACCCGCCGGCCCAGGCGCACGCGCGTCACCAGCGTCACCCGCGCGACCAGCTCGCAGCCCGCGCCGACCACGCAGTCCTCGCCGATCACGCAGCCCGGGCCGACCACCGCGCCGGCCTCGATGCGGCTGCGCGCGCCGATGCTGACGAAGGCGCCGACGTGCGCACCCGGATCGACCTGCGCGCTCGGGTCGATGTCGGCGGAAGGATGGATGCCCGGCGCGCGCCGCGGGCGCGGTTCGAACAGCGCCGCGATCCGGGCGAACGCGGCGTACGGGTCGCGCGCGACCAGCGCGGTGCCGGCATGCGCGGCGGCATCGTCCTCGCGCAGCACCACCACGCCGGCGCGGCTGTCGGCGAGCTGGGCGCGGTACTTCGGGTTGGCCAGGAACGCGAGCTGCTCCGCGCCGGCCTGCGCGAGCGTGGCGACGCCGCGCACGCGCGCGGCGCCGTCGCCGCGCAGGCCGAGGCCGAAGCGCTCGGCCAGTTCGGCGGCGGTGTAGGCGGTCCCGCTCACGGCCGTTCGCGGCGCCCGGGCGTCAGAACGTGCCGCCGAAGGTGAACTGCAGGCGCTCGAGCTCGTCGCCGTCCTCCTTCTTGATCGGGAAGGCGTAGCTGATCGAGATCGGGCCCATCGGCGAACGCCACATCAGGGCCACGCCGGTCGAGGCGCGCAGTTCCTTGGCGTCCCAGCTGTCGTAGTCCTTGTACACGTTGCCCACGTCGACGAAGGCGGACACGCGCGCGGCCGGGGTGTCGAGCAGGGTCGGGAAGTACATCTCCAGCGAGCCGATCGTCTTGAACGCGCCGCCGATCGACTGCTGGTAGCTGCTGCCGAGCGCGGTGTCGCGCGGGCCGAGGGTGTTGTCGGTGAAGCCGCGCACCGAGCGCACGCCGCCGGCGTAGAAGTTCTCGAAGAACGGCAGGCCGTCGGCGGTGATCGTGCGCAGGTAGTCCGGGGCGGACGGATTGCAGGCGTCGCCGGTCGAGGTGGTGCACAGGTGCCGGCTCACCGCGTCGCCGTAGCTGTCGCCATAGCCGAGTTCGGCGCGGGTGTTCAGCACGAAGTGGCGCGACAGCGGCCAGAACTTGGAGATGTTGTAGTTGAGCTTGTAGAACTCCACGGTCGAGCCGGGCAGGGTGGCCTCGAGCCAGATCCGCTGCTGCATGCCGCGGGTCGGCGTCAGGTAGCTGTCGAGCGAGTTGCGGCCCCAGCCGATCTCGGCGCGCCAGGAGTGGAAGGTGCGGCGGCCGAGCGCGTCGATGTAGTCGATCAGGCTCTCCGGCGTCGAGCCGCGGTAGGTGAGGATCTCGTTGCTGTCGATGCCGAGCATCGCCGTGACCGTGTCGGTCTCGGTGATCGGCAGGCCGAGCACCACCTGGCCCGCGCCGCTGGTGCTGGAGTACTGGGCGGTATTGAAGTCGGAGTAGTCCCACTCGCGCCACCACAGGTTGTAGCCGAGCGAGACGCCGCTGTCGGTGAAGTACGGGTTGACGAAGGAGAAGTCGTAGCGCTGCAGGTAGTCGTTGCGCTGCGCCTGCACCGACACGCGGTTGCCGCTGCCGAGGAAGTTGGTCTGCGACAGCTGGATCTGCGTGGTCAGGCCGGACAGCTGCGAATAGCCCAGGCCGAACACGAAGCTGCCGGAGGTGGTCTCCTTGACGTTGAACACCACGTCGACCTCGTCGTTGCTGCCCGGCACCGGCTGGGTCTCGACGTCCACCGTCTCGAAGTAGCCCAGCTGCTGCAGGCGGATCTTGGACCGGTCGATCGCCGCCTGCGAGTACCACGAGCCCTCGAACTGGCGCATCTCGCGCCGGATCACCTCGTCGCTGGTGCGGGTGTTGCCGCGCAGCACGATGCGGCGCACGTTGACGCGCGGGCCCGGCACCACCTGCATGTTGATGGCGACGGTCTTGTTCTCGCGGTCGACGTCCGGGATCGGGTTGACCTGGGCGAAGGCGTAGCCGACGTTGCTGAGCGTGGCGACGATCGCGTCGGAGCTGATCTCGAGCAGGCGGCGGGAGAAGATCTGTTCCGGCTTGACCAGCACCAGGCGTTCGATCTGCTCCTTCGGCAGCACCGTGTCGCCGCTGACCTGAACGCTGGAGACCTTGTACTGGTCGCCCTCGGTCACGCCGGCGGTGATGAACATGTCCTGGCGATCGGGGCTGATCGCCACCTGGGTGGAGTCGATGCTGACGTCGACGTAGCCGCGGTCGAGGTACCAGGAGTTGAGCTTCTCCAGGTCGCCGGACAGCTTCTCGCGCGAGTACTGGTCGTCGCGGCGGTACCAGCTCAGCCAGTTGTGCTCGCGCGATTCCCAGCCGGCGAGGATCTCCTCGTCGCCGAACTTCTCGTTGCCGATCAGGTTGATGTGGCGGATCTTGGCCGCCTTGCCTTCCTTGATGGCGATGGTGACGTCGACGCGGTTGCGGTCCAGGCGCGAAACGGTCGGGGTGATCTCGACGTTGTACTTGCCGCGGTTGTTGTACTGGCGGGTCAGCTCCTGGGTGACGCGGTCCAGCGCGAGGCGGTCGAAGGTGTCGCCCTCGGCCAGGCCGGCTTCCTTCAGGCCCTTGAGCAGGTCCTCGGTCTTGATGTCCTTGTTGCCGCTCAGGGTGAGCTTGTTGATCGCCGGACGCTCGGCCACGGTCACGACCAGGATGTCGCCCTGGCGGTCCAGGCGGACGTCCTCGAAGAAGCCGGTCTTGTACAGCGCGCGGATCGCCTCGCCGGCGCGCGCGCTGTCCATGGTGTCGCCGCGCTCGACCGGCAGGTAGGTGAACACCGTGCCGGCGGAGATGCGCTGCAGGCCGTCGATGCGGATGTCGCCGACCACGAACGAACCGGCGGTCGCGGCCGCGTCCTGCCCCGGCAGCGCGAACGGATCGGCCGTCTGCGCCCACGCGGTGGAACCCGCGGCCGGCGCCAGCGCGGCGGCGAGGGCGAGAGCGAGCAGGCGGCGATTGGGGTTTCGCGTCATCGTTGCGTCCGGTTGAGGGTCGTTGTGGCCCGGAACCGGGCGTCGGGTCGAGGCGAGGTGTGCGGTAAGCGTGGCCGGCATCAGCGCACCAGGTTGTTCACGATGTCGTTGTAGAACGCCAGGCCCATCAGGCCGGCGATCAGCGCCAAGCCGACGTACTGCCCGGCCGCCATCACGCGTTCGCTGACCGGGCTGCCTTTGACCAGCTCGATAAGGTAATACAGCAGGTGACCGCCGTCCAAGATCGGGATCGGCAAGAGATTCAGGATGCCGAGGCTCAGCGACAGCATCGCGAGGATGGTCAGGAACCAGGCCGGCCCCTGCTGCGCGCCCGCGTTGGCCGCGCGCGCGATGGTGATCGGGCCGGCGACGGTGTTCTGCACCGAGACGCGGCCGGTGAACGCACGGCCGATCATCGCCAGCAGTTCGCGCGACTGGTGCGCGGTCTCCGCGAACGCCGCCGGCACCGCGGCGAGCGCGCCGTAGCGCAGCACCGCGTCCTTCGCCGGCTCCTGCGCGCGCGCCGCGGCCACGCCCAGGCCCCAGTACTCGCGGCCGTCGTCCGGGCGCTTCATCCGCGCCGGCGCGATCTCCAGCGCGAGCCGCTCGTCCTTGCGCGCGACCTCGATCATCGCCGGGCCGCCGCGCTCGCCCAGCTTCTGCAGCAGCGGCGGGATGTCGTCCCAGGTCGCGACCGGCTCGCCGTCGATCGCGGTGATGCGATCGCCCTCGGCGAGCACGCCCCAGGCCGGCGTGCCGGGCGCGACCCGGCCGATCACCGCCGGCACCAGCAGGTGCCGCGGCGTCAGGCCGATCGCCTCGACCGCGCGACGCTCGTCGAAGCCCTTGGGCAACTGCGACAGGCGCAGCTCGTAGGTGCTCTCGCCGCCGTCGCGGCGATGCACGCGCACGGCGACGTCGCGGCGGTCGAGCGCGGCAGGCAGCAGCGCCAGCTGCACCTCGCTCCAGGTCGGCGTGGCGCGGTCGCCGACGGCGAGCACGGTGTCGCCGCCGTGCAGCCCGGCCGCGGCGGCGAGGCCTTCGGTGTGCCCGAGCACCGGCGCGTAGTCCGGCCGGCCGATCACGAACATCGCCCACAGCAGGCCGACGCACAGCACCAGGTTGGCGAGCGGGCCGGCGACCACGATCGCGATGCGCTTCCACACCGGCTGCCGGTTGAACGCCTGGGCCGCGAGCTCGGGTGGAACCGGGCCTTCGCGCTCGTCGAGCATCTTGACGTAGCCGCCGAGCGGGATCGCGGCGATCGCGTACTCGGTGCCGTCGCGCCCGCGGCGCAGCCACAGCGGCTTGCCGAAACCGACCGAGAAGCGCAGCACCCGCACGCCGCAGCGGCGCGCTACCCAGAAGTGGCCGAATTCGTGGAAGGTGACCAGGATGCCGAGGCTGACGATCAGCCACCAGATCGAGCCGAAGAACTCACTCATGCTTGTCGACGCTCGGAAAGGCGGCTCAGGGATGGGTGGCGACGGCCTGCTCGACGCGCCGCCGCGCCCGGGCGTCGGCGTCGCGCAGGGCCGCCAGCGAGGTCGCCGGGGTGGAGGGAAGCGCGGCGAGGGCGTCCTCGACCAGCGCGGGTATCGCTAGGAAACCGATGCGGCGCTGAAGAAACGCTGAAACCGCCGCCTCGTTGGCGGCGTTGAGCACCGCCGGCGCGGTGCCGCCCTCGGCCAGCGCGGCGAACGCCAGGCGCAGGCAGGGGAAGGCGTCCAGGTCCGGCGGCTCGAAATCGAGCCGGCCGTGCGCCAGCAGGTCCAGTCCGGCCACGCCCGAGGCGATGCGCTCGGGCCAGGCGAAGCCGACCGCCAGCGCGGTGCGCATGTCCGGCAGGCCGAGCTGGGCGAGGGTGGAGCCGTCGACGAACTCGACCAGCGAATGCACCAGGCTCTGCGGATGCACCAGCACCTCGATGCGCTCGCCGGCGACGCCGAACAGGTGGTGGGCCTCGATCACCTCCAGGCCCTTGTTCATCAGCGTGGCCGAGTCGACCGAGATCTTCGGCCCCATCGACCACTTCGGGTGCGCGATGGCCTGCTCCGGCGTCACCGCGCCCAGCTCGTCGCGCCGGCGGCCGCGGAACGGCCCGCCGGAGGCGGTGAGCAGGATCCGGCGCAGCCCGGCGCGCGCCTGCGCGTCGGGCAGGCACTGGAAGATCGCGTTGTGCTCGCTGTCGATCGGCACCACGGTCGCGCCGGCTTCGCGCGCGGCGCGCATCAGCAGCTCGCCGGCCAGCACCAGCGACTCCTTGTTCGCCAGCAGCAGGCGCTTGCCGGCGCGGGCCGCGGCCAGGGTCGAGGGCAGGCCGGCGGCGCCGACGATCGCCGCGACCACGGTGTCGCAGTCCTCGCCCGCGACCAGCGCCTCCAGCGCCTCGTCCCCGCAATGCGCCTGCGTCGCCAGGCCGCGCCCGCGCAGGCCGTCGCGCAGCGCCGGGTAGGCGCCGGCGTGGGCGACCACCGCGTGCCGCGGCCGATGGCGCTCGCACAGCGCGAGCAGCGCGTCGACGTTGCGGCCGGCGGCCAGCACCGTCGCGTGCAGGCGGTCGGGGTGGCGCGCGATCACGTCCAGCGCGGACGCGCCGATCGACCCGGTGGCGCCCAGTACGGCGACGCGGCGCTGCATCAGAACCCCATCACGGCCTTGCCGAGCGCGAACGCCGGCAACGCGGCGAGCACGCCGTCGATGCGGTCGAGGATGCCGCCGTGGCCCGGGATCAGGTGCCCGGAGTCCTTCACCCCGGCATGGCGCTTGAGCAGGCTCTCGAACAGGTCGCCGACCACCGAGAACAGCACGGTCGCCAGCGCCACCAGCGCGACCGCCGGCAATTGCGCCGGCTTGGCCCCGGCGACCAGCGCGAAGACGGCGCCGGCCGCGACGCCGGCGACCGCGCCGCCGATCAGGCCCTCGACGGTCTTGTTCGGGCTGACCCGCGGCGCCAGCTTGCGCCTGCCGAAGCGGCGCCCGGCGAAGTAGGCCCCGGTGTCGGCGGCCCAGACGACCGCCAGCGCGGTCAGCAGCCAGCGGTGGCCGTTCGGCGGCGCGTAGTGGATCCAGGCCAGCGCGCACCATGCCGGAATCGTCGCCAGCGCGCCGGCGGCCAGCTTGAACGCGCGCGCGTAGCCGGCGTGGTCGCTGGCGAAGCCGTAGCGGCCCAGCCACAGCAGCGCCAGCAGCCACCAGACCACGCCGGCCACCGCCGCCATCTGGAACAGCACCAGGGTGTAGCCGGTGCCGGTGCGCGACGCCCAGACGATCGCCACCATCAGCGCCAGGTGCGCCACCAGCAGCACGGTGCGCGCCAGGGTGTCCTCGATCTCGGCCAGGTCGAACCATTCCCACAGCCCGGCCAGCAGGATCACCGCGCCCAGCGCCACCATCCACGGCGTCGGCAGCAACAGGATCGCGGCGATCGCCAGGGGCGTCATCACCAGCGCGGCGAGCAGGCGGGTTCGGGTCATTCGGCGGTCTCGGATTTCGGGGCGGCGATCTGCGCGCCGGTCAGGCCGAAGCGGCGCTCGCGCCCGGCATAGTCGTCCAGCGCGCGCTGCAGTGTCGCCGCATCCAATTCGGGCCACAACAGATCGGTGAACCACAGTTCGGTGTAGGCCATCTGCCAGAGCAGGAAGTTGCTGATGCGCATCTCGCCGCCGGTGCGGATGAACAGATCCGGCGGCGGCAGGTCGGCCAGGCACACGCGCGCGCCCAACGCGGCTTCGTCGATGGCCTCCGGCGCGAGCCGCCCGGCGGCCACGTCCTCGGCCAGCGCGCGCGCGGCGCGGGCGATGTCCCAGCGGCCGCCGTAGCTGGCGGCGACCGTGAGGTGCAGGCGCGCGTTGCCGGCGGTGCGCGCCTCGGCCGCGTCCATCTGCTTGCGGATGGTCTCGCCGAAGCGCTCGCGTTCGCCGATGAACCGCACCCGCACGCCGCGGCGGTGCAGCTCGTCGACCTCGCGCTCCAGCGCGTTGAGGAACAGCTTCATCAGCGCGCCGACCTCCTCCTCCGGCCGGCCCCAGTTCTCGCTGGAGAAGGCGAACAGGGTCAGCGCCTCGACGCCGCGCTCGAGGCAGAAGTCGATGCAGACGTTGACCGCGCGCGCGCCGGCGCGATGGCCGACGGCGCGCGGGCGGCGCCGGCGCTCGGCCCAGCGGCCGTTGCCGTCCATGATGACGGCGATGTGGCGCGGCAGGCGCGCGGGCGCGGCGGTGGCGGAAGCGGCGGCCATGGCGGGACGGGCGCGCCCGTCAAACCGCCATCAGTTCTTGTTCCTTGGCCTTGATCACCTCGTCCACGTCCTTGATCGCGGCGTCGGTGATCTTCTGGATCTCCGCCTCGGCGCGCGCCGCGTCGTCCTCGGTCACCTGCCTGTCCTTCAGCAGCTCCTTGACGTGGTGGTTGGCGTCGCGGCGGATGTTGCGGATCGCGACCTTGGCGTCCTCGCCGGCGGCGTGCACGACCTTGGTCAGCTCGCGGCGGCGCTCCTCGGTCAGCGGGGGCAGGTTGAGGCGGATCACCTGGCCGGCGGTGTTCGGGGTCAGGCCGAGGTCGGAGGCCAGGATCGCCTTCTCGACCGGGCCCACCATCTGCTTCTCCCACGGGGTGATGGTCAGCGAGCGGGCGTCGGACACCGCCACCGTGGCGACCTGCGACAGCGGCACGTCCGAGCCGTAGTAGTTGACCTTGAGGTGGTCGACCAGCGCGGTCGAGGCGCGGCCGGTGCGTACCTTGACCAGCTCGTGGCGAAACGCCTCGACGCTCTTGGCCATGCGGGTCTGGGCGTCTTTCTTGATTTCGTTGAGCATCGCCGGCTCCGGTCCTTGTAACGGTAAGCGCGGGATTATAGGCGCTCCGGCCGGGGCCGGGAGCGCGCCCCGGGCCGCCGTTCAGTGCCGATGGCCGTGCGGGGCGCGGACGTGGCGGTCGTGCTCGCAGGCGGTCCCGAACTCGACCTGCAGGGTCGGGTGGTTGATGCCGAAGCGCTCGTCCAGGGCGTGGTTGAGGCGGTCGAGGAAGGCGTCGTGGCCGGCGCTGCCGTCGCGCACCAGGTGCGCGGTCATCGCGATCTCGCCGGCGCCGAGCGACCAGATGTGCAGGTGATGCACCGCGCTCACGCCGGGCTGCGCGGCGAGGAAGGCCTCGACCTCGCGCCGGTCGATCGCCGGCGGCACCGCGTCCATGGCGGCGTCGAAGCTCTCCCGCAGCAGGCCGAACGCGCCGACCGCGATCACCGCGCCGACCAGCAGCGCCGTCGCCGGGTCCAGCCAGGACCAGCCCAGCCACCACATTCCGGCGCCGGCCAGCACCGCCGCCAGCGACACCGCCGCGTCCGCGACCAGGTGCAGGAAGGCGCCGCGGCGGTTGAGGTCGTGGGCATGGCCGTCGCGCACCAGCCAGGCCGCGCCGAGATTGACCGCGATGCCGACCGCGGCCACCGCCATCACCGGCAGCGCCGGGATCTGCGGCGGCGCGCCGAAGCGGCGCAGCGCCTCCCAGGCCAGCGCGCCGGAGAAGCCGACCAGCAGCAGGGCGTTGGCCAGCGGCGAGAGCAGGGTGGCGCGGCGCCAGCCGTAGGTGTGGCGCTCGGTCGGCGCGCGCCGCGCCAGCGCCGCCGCGGCCCAGGCCAGCCCGAGGCCGAGCACGTCGCCGAGGTTGTGCAGCGCGTCCGACAGCAGCGCCAGCGAATTGGTCGCGAAGCCGTAGCCGGCCTCGAGCGCGGTATAGGCCAGGTTGATCAGGGTGACCGCGGCGAACGCGCGGGTGCCGCCGTGGACGTGGTCGTGGCCGTGGTGCGCATGCATGGCGCGCATCCTCGCCCGTGGCCGCGGGCGGACACAATTACGCGCCGATGGCTGTCGCCGGCACCCCGATCCTCGGCGCAAGCGGAAGAGGGCGTCGCGGGTGCGGCGAACCGTGCGTGCCGATCGCGGCGCGTGGAGTTCGGTCCGCGCCGCGCAAGCGGCCCCGACGTTCGGCGCCGCCGCGCCCGGTCGCGCCAGGCCGTCCCGCGCGAGGACGGGCGATGCGCTCGTGGCCGGCAAGCGCGTGGACGCCAGCCATTCCCCTCCGGCCTGCGGAGAGCGCCGGGGTGGCCCGATCAGCCGCGCCCCTGCACCAGTGTGCCGATGTTCTCGCCGCGCAGGATCCGCAGCAGCTGGCCCGGCTGGCCCATGTCGAAGATGCGCAGCGGCAGGTCGCTGTCGCGGCACAGGGCGAAGGCGGCGGTGTCCATCACCTGCAGGTCGCGGGCGATGACCTCGTCGTAGCTGAGCTTGTCGAAGCGGACCGCGTCGGCGTGCTTCTTCGGGTCCTTGTCGTAGACGCCGTCGACCTTGGTCGCCTTCAGCAGCAGGTCGGCGCCGATCTCGATCGCGCGCAGCGCGGCGCCCGAGTCGGTGGTGAAGAACGGGTTGCCGGTGCCGGCGGCGAAGATGGCGATGCGGCCCTTCTCCAGATGGCGGATCGCGCGCCGGCGGATGTAGTCCTCGCAGACGTCGTTGATCTTGATCGCGCTCATCACCCGGCACCTGGCGCCGAGCTTCTCCAGCGCGTCCTGCATCGCCAGCGCGTTGATCACGGTGGCGAGCATGCCCATCTGGTCGCCGGTGACCCGGTCCATGCCGCCGGCGGCCAGGCCGGCGCCGCGGAAGATGTTGCCGCCGCCGATCACCAGCGCGACCTCGGCGCCGGCCTGCTGGGCCTCGATCACCTCGCGGGCGAGGCGGCCGATCATCTTCGGGTCGATGCCGTAATCCTCGTCTCCCATCAGCGCCTCGCCGGACAGTTTGAGCAGGACACGGCGATAGGCGAGCTGGGACATGGGGACCTCGGCGTGGGGTAGACAAACGTGCGGATTGTACGGGATCGCGGTGCCGGCTCCGCGTATCCGCAGCGGTCCGGACCGGGCCCGGGGTGGGGAAGTGGTCCGCCGCCTGCGTTGTCTGCGGTATGGACGCCGATTTCAGCCCGCCGCCGCTCGCACTGCGCCGCCGCGCGCACGCGTCCGTGCGTCCGTCGTGCTACAACAGCGCCCGAGGGCGGTCGCTGCGACCGGCGATCCGCGTCCTGCGGTTCTCCGGACGGCGGCCGGCCCGTCACGTTCTCTTCGCCGGCCCGCTTGCCCCCGACTATGTGCCCGTTGCGCCGCCCCCGGATACCCCTGCATCGCCGCCGCGTGGCCGCAGCGGGGGGACGGTGAACCGGGGAGGCGGCATGCACGGATCGCCCGAGGAGCGGGTGCCGGGGCCCGCCGCGACACCTGCGGACGGGTTCGAGCGCTTCCTGCGCGAGCACCAGGCGGCGCTGCTGGGCTTCCTCGCCCGCCGCAGCAACGAGGAGGACGCGAAGGACGCCGCCCAGGAAACCCTGGTGCGGCTGATGCGCTACCGCGCGCAGCCGCCCGAGCAGCTGCGCGCGCTGATGTACCGGATCGCGCTGAACGTGCTGAACGACCGCGGCCGGCGCGATTCCAGCCGGCAGTCCGCCGCGCACGTGAGCCTGGACGAGGACTTCCACGGCCTGCCCTCGCCCGAGCCGAGCCACGACCAGCGCATCGCCCACGAGCAGGAGCTGGCGCTGGTGCGCGCGGCGATCCTGCAACTGCCGGCGCGCTGCCGGCAGGTCTACCTGCTCAACCGCATCGAGGGCCTGAGCTACAGCGAGATCGCCCGCCATTGCGGCATTTCGGTCAAGGCCGTGGAGAAGCACATCGGCAAGGCGCTGGGGCTGCTGCGCCAGCGCCTGAAGCAGGGCGGCTACGCCCAGGACAAGGACGAGGAACGATGATGAGCCCGAGCATCGGCAAGGACACCCGCGACGGAGCGCAGCGCCAGGCCGAGGCCTGGCTGGCGCGGCTGGATTCGCCCGAATGCGATGCGCGCGAACGCGCGGCGTTCGAGGCCTGGCTGGCGCAGTCTCCGGAACACATCGACGCCTACCTGCAGGCCGAGCGCGTGCACGCGCTGGCCGCGGCCCTCGCCGGCGACGAACTGCTGCGTGCGGCGGCCCGGCGGGAGCGGCGCCGTGCCGCATCCTCCTGGCGCCGGCCGCGGCGCTGGCTGGCCAGCGCCGCGGTGCTGCTGGTGGCGATCGGCGCGGCGGCGCTGTGGCGGCCGCATTCGCCGCCGGCGCAGGTGCAGCAGTTCGCCACCGCGGCCGGCGAACTGCGCCAGGTCGCGCTGGCCGACGGCACCCGGCTGTGGCTGGACGCCGGCTCCGCGGTGGAGACCCGTTACGGCGAGGAACGGGTGGTGGAGCTGCGGCGCGGCCGCATCCAGGTGGACGTCGCCGCCGATCCCGGGCGTCCGTTCCGGGTCCGCGCCGGGGCGGGCACGATCCGCGACATCGGCACCGTGTTCCAGGTGAGCCGTCGGGGCGAGGCGGTCGACGTCGGCCTGCTCGAGGGCGAAGTCGAGGTGTCGGTGGGGACCGGGGCCGAGCGGCGCAGCAGCCGGCTGCGGCCGGGCGAGCAGGTCGCGATCGACCCCTCCGGCAGGCTGCAGCCGAAGCGGCCGCTGGACCTGGCCGTGGCGCAGGCCTGGCCGCGGGGCGACCTGGTGTTCAAGCAGCGCCGCCTGGACGAATTGCTGGCCGAGATGAACCGCTATTCGCCGGTGCAGCTGCGCCTGGCCGACCCGGCCCTGGGCGCCCTGACCGTGAGCGGCGTGTTCCACGCCGGCGACCAGGACGCCCTGGTGGCGGCGCTGGAGCAGGGCTGGTCGCTGCGCGCCGAGCGCGTCGGCGAGCGCGAGATCGTCCTGCACCCGCCGCGGCGCTGAGATCCGCGGCTGCGCCGCGTGCCGCGGCGCAGTCTTGCATTCCGCCTTCCGCCCTTCTGCGCCCGCATCGGGCGGATCGGCGCGGCCTCGCCGCGTCGGGCGATCCGCGCCGGCGCGACGCGATGCATTGCGCGAGCACGCCGGCTTCACATAATGTGCGGCTTCCGCTCGTTCGCCGCGCCGTTGAATGGCCAGGTCTGCACGCTTCGCCTACGCCTTCTTCGGAGCCCTCGGCCTGGCGTTTTTCGCGGCTCCCGCACCGGCCGGCCAGCGCGAGGCCGGCGCGGCGCTGCGCCTGAGCATCCCCGCCGGCACCCTCGACCGCGCGCTGCAGGCGCTGGCGACCCAGGCGCGGATCCAGATCCTGTACCCGCCGGAGCTGGTCGAGGGGCGCAAGGCGCCGGGCCTGCAGTTGCGGCTGCCTCCGGCGCAGGCCCTGCAGGCGCTGCTGCGCGGCTCCGGGCTGGAAGCGGTCGCGGTGTCCGGCAACGCCTACGTGTTGCGCCGCGCAGCCCTCCCGCCGCCGCGGCCGCAACCGCCCGGGAAACCGCGCCCGGATCCGGCGGTGGAGTTGGAGACGGTGCAGGTCACCGGCACCCACATCCCGCGCGCCAGCCTCGACGTGCTGACTCCGGCGCCGCTGACCGTGATCGGCCGGGCCGAGATCGAAGCCAGCGGGCAGCAATCGCTGTTCGAACTGCTGAGCTATCAGCCCGGCATGATCGGCCTGCATCCGGTCGAGATCGCCAGCGAAGGCAGCCTGGGCACCCAGCAGCTGTACGGCGCGGCCGCGTCCTCCAGCCTGTACGGCCTCGGTCCCCGCGCGACCCTGTTCCTGGTCGATGGCCGGCGCGTGGCCAGCTACGGGCTGATCTCGGCCGAGCTTGGCGGCCTCACCGACCTCGACGGCATTCCGCTGAGCATGATCGAGCGGATCGAGATCATGCGCGGCGGCGCGTCGGCGATCTACGGCGCGGACGCGAT
This sequence comes from Vulcaniibacterium tengchongense, assembly GCF_003814555.1. Classification (GTDB taxonomy): domain Bacteria; phylum Pseudomonadota; class Gammaproteobacteria; order Xanthomonadales; family Xanthomonadaceae; genus Vulcaniibacterium; species Vulcaniibacterium tengchongense. The sequence goes on along the minus strand of NZ_RKQN01000003.1, from coordinate 116,701 downwards.
GGCCGGCGTGGTCAACATCATCCTCAAGCGGGACCAGCGCGGCGAGGAAGCCACCTTGCGCTACGGCGCATCGGAACGCGGCGACGCCGAACAATTGCGCCTGACCTTCAGCCACGGCCAGCCAACGCGCGGCGGCGGCAGCCTGCTGCTCGGCGCCGACCTGTTCCACCGCGAGGGGCTGCTCGGCGGCCAGCGCGAGTGGCGCAGCGACGACCTGCGCCGGTTCGGCCTCGGCGACTACCGCATCCAGCTGGGCTACCTCGGTCCGGACGGCCGCGTGATCCGGCCGGCGTGCCCGGCCGCGCAGCGCGACGCGCAGGGCGGCTGCGCGCTCGACCAGGCGCGCCACGTCACCCTGCAGCCGGAGCTGGAGAGCCGCACCGTCTACGCCAACCTGCAGCAGCCGTTGGCGGACTCGCTCGAACTGCGTGCGGACCTGCGCCTGGGGCGCGTCGAGCAGCGCCTGCAAGGGGCGCCGATGTTCACGACCGTGACGCTGCCGGCCAGCCACCCGGACGCGATCCGCTACCAGGGCCGCTCCGCGCCGCTGGCCTACGCCTTCTTCGACGTCGGGCCGGTGCGCAGCCGCAACGAGGCCGACGTCCGCGACCTGACCGTCGGCCTCGCCGGAACCCGCGACCGCTGGCAATGGCAGTTCGACCTGGCGCATCACCGCAACGACGCCGGGAACACGATCGACGGCCTGGTCATGCAGGACCGGCTGAACCAGGCCGTCGCCGAGCGCAGCTACCGCTTCAACGGCGCCGGTAATCCGCCAGACGTGCTGGCGTGGCTGGCGCCGCGGCTGCGCTCGCGCGGGCGGGCGCAGTTGGACCAGGCGCTGTTCTCGGCGAATGCGCCGGTGTTCGAGCTGCCCGGCGGCACCGCCCAGGTCGCCGCCGGCGGCGAGTTCGGCAGGGACGCGCTGCGCAGCGAGCCCGACCCGCGCATCCTCGAGCGCGACGTGGTCGGCGGCACGCAGAAGCCGCGGCTCGACGCCCACCGCTACCAGTCGGCGCTCTATGCCGAGCTGAGCCTGCCGGTGCTGCGCCGCCTGCACGCCGACGTGGCCTGGCGGCTGGACCACATCCAGGGCTACGGCAGCGAGGTCTCGCCCAAGCTGGGCCTGAAATGGAACGCGTTGCCGACCCTGACCTTGCGCGGCACCGCCGCCACCGGCTATCGCGCGCCGTCGCTGTTCGAACTGCGCAGCCCCAGCACCCTGAGCGGCTTCCACCGGCTGCTGCCGATGCAGCCGGCGATGGCGCCCTGCGCGGTGGCGATCCCGATGGGCGATGCGGTCTGGTGCGCGCTCACGGTCGGCTCGAAGGAGAACCCGGATCTGCAGCCGGAGACCTCGCGCAGCCATACCCTCGGCGCGGTATGGGCGCCGTCGTCGCGGTTCGAACTCAGCCTCGACCATTTCAGCATCCGGCGCCGCAACGAGATCGTCGTCACCGACGCGGTGACGCACCCGGAGCTGTTCCCGCAGGCGCTCGAGCGCGACGCGAGCGGTCGGCTGGTCGCGATCAACGACTACTACGAGAACCTCGGCCGCACCCGGGTGCAAGGCTGGGAACTGCAGGCGTCCTACCGCCTGGATACCGCGCGCTTCGGCCGCTACGCCTTGCGCCTGAGCGGCCATTACCTGGACGAGTTCGCGACCCGGGCGCACGCCGGCGCGCCCGAGATCGACCGCACCGGCTACGACCGGCCGCGCCACTCCGCGCTGGCCGGCATCCAGTGGTCGTACCGCGACTGGAACACCGCGCTGAACCTGCATGCGCTGGGGCCGGTGAAGATCGGCGAGCCGGGCGCGCCGTGCCCGCCGCGCAACGCCGCGGCGGGCAAGTGCACCACGCCGGCTTCGCGCACGCTCGACCTGCACCTGGCCTACGCCGGCATCCCCGGCTGGCGCCTCGCGCTCAACATCGACAACCTCACCGACCGCGAGCCGGCGAACTACGCCGCGACCAAGGGCGGCTACGACCTGGCCTACGACGACCCGCGCGGGCGCTATTACCTGCTCAGCGCCAGCTACCGTTTCTGAGTCCCGGGCGCTCCGCTCCCGGCGCCGCCCGTTGCCACGCGCGGACGAAAAAAGCAGGTGAAGAAAAGGTAGGGGGGTGGCGCATCCGCTGCGTTATGGAGGTCGAGTCCCTTCTACGGAGGGGTCTTCGGCGCCAGGGATGGCGCATTTCCGAACAGTCCGGACGCACTGGCCCGGCGCGCGGGCGGCTCCGACGGGGCCGCCCGTGCCGGCAGGACGCCACGCAACGCAGGACGCGATGCGACGCCGGGACAAAGCCGCGGACGCAGGACGCGTCCGCGGCCCGGGGCGCCCGGAGGGCGCGAACAAGCGCGTCGCCCACGCGCAGCAGCTCTGCCAGGACGGCACCGCGGCCGGTTTCCACGGGACCGGCCGCAGCATCGCCGCAGCGCGCGGCGGATCCGGAGACGCCCAGGACGGGTATCTCCGGATTTTTTTTGTCCCCGTCCAGCCGCCCGCAGGCCGGCGGGGCGCTCGAGCCGTCGGCGGTCCGGGCGCCGGGCCGGGGTCGGGGGGCTGCACTGCGGCCGGTCCGCCCATGCGCCTACGGCGAAGGGCGGGGAGCGCGGACCCCGGCGCGCGGGCGCGTGGCGGCGAGCCCATCGCCGGGCCAGGGCGAGGTTTCGCGTCGATCGCCGGCGCGGTTCGGCCGGAACCGCGCAAAAAACGAAGGCCGCGATCGCTCGCGGCCTTCGCATGCGCGGGAAGCGGTGGCGGCTTACGCCAGGCCGGCCTGCTTCATCACCTCGGCGGCGTAGTCCTCGACCACCTTCTCGATGCCCTCGCCGACGGCCAGGCGCTGGCTGCTGACGACTTCGGCGCCGGCGGCCTTGAGCACCTGCTCGACGGTCTGGTTGGTGTCCAGCACGTACGGCTGGCCGTACAGGGTGACCTCGTTGACGATCTTGGCGATCTTGCCGCCGATGATCTTCTCCAGGATCTCCGCCGGCTTGGCCTTGTCCTTCTCGCTCATCTTCGCCAGCTCGATCTCCTTCTCCTTGGCGACGAACTCGGCCGGCACGTCGCTGGCCTTGATGTAGGGCGGGTTCATCGCCGCGACGTGCATGGCCAGGCCGCGGGCCAGCTCGGCGTCGCCGCCCTTGAGCTCGACCAGCACGCCGATGCGGCCGCCGTGGACGTAGGCGGCGACGTTGTGGGCGCTGTCGACGCGCACCAGGCGACGCACCTGCACGTTCTCGCCGACCTTGGCGATGACCGCGGCGCGGCCTTCCTCGACGGTCTCGCCGGAGGCGAGCTTGGCGCTCTTCAGCGCCTCGGCGTCGGCGGCGCCGGAGGCCAGCGCGGCCTGGGCCACGGCCTCGGCGAAGCCCAGGAAGTTGCTGTCCTTGGCGACGAAGTCGGTCTCGGAGTTGACCTCGACCAGCACGGCCTTGCCGCCGTCCTGGGCCACGGCGATGCGGCCCTCGGCGGCGACGCGGCCGGCCTTCTTGTCGGCCTTGGCCAGGCCGGCCTTGCGCAGCCACTCGGCGGCGGCGTCGATGTCGCCGTTGTTCTCGGTGAGCGCCTTCTTGCACTCCATCATGCCGGCGCCGGTGCGCTCGCGCAGTTCCTTGACCAGGGAAGCGGTGATTTCTGCCATGGGTGACCTCGAAATGGTGTGTCGATCCGGGCGCAGCGAGGAGCCTGCTCAGCGGCGGCGAGCCGGAAGCGGGAAGCAGGTTCCCCGCTGCGCCCGGGCGACGGGTAAAGGGGCGGCGTACGGCGCGCGTACGGGCGGCGCGGCCGCGCATGATCGCGCGGCCGCGTGAGGCGGGTCTTACTCGGCGGCCTCGGCCTTCTTGGCCGCCTTCTTGGCCGGGGCGCGGCGCGGCTTGCGCTCGTCCTTGCCTTCCTGGCCTTCGCCGGCCTCCACGAACTCCTCCTCGCGGACCGAGGCGGCCGACGGCGCGGCGGCCTTGCCCTCGAGCACGGCGTCGGCGGCGGCGCGGGCGTACAGCTGCACGGCGCGGATCGCGTCGTCGTTGCCCGGGATGGCGTAGTCCACCAGGTTCGGGTCGTAGTTGGTATCGACCACGGCCACGACCGGGATGCCGAGCTTCTTGGCTTCCTTGATCGCGATGTCCTCGTGGCCGATGTCGATCACGAACAGCGCGTCGGGCAGGCGGTTCATGTCCTTGATGCCGCCCAGCGAGGCCTCGAGCTTCTCGCGCTCGCGGCGCAGGGCCAGCACTTCGTGCTTGACCAGGCGCTCGAAGGTGCCGTCGGTCTCGGCCGCCTCGAGTTCCTTCAGGCGCTGCACCGACTGCTTGACCGTGCGGAAGTTGGTCAGGGTGCCGCCCAGCCAGCGCTGGGTCATGTACGGCATGCCGCAGCGCTCGGCCTCTTCCTTGACCGCGTCGCGCGCGGAGCGCTTGGTGCCGACGAACAGGATGATGCCGCGCTTCTGCGCGACGCCCGAGATGAAGTTCATCGCGTCGTTGAACAGCGGAACCGTCTTCTCGAGGTTGATGATGTGGATCTTGCCGCGCGCGCCGAAGATGTACGGGCCCATCTTCGGGTTCCAGTAGCGGGTCTGGTGGCCGAAATGGACGCCGGCTTCCAGCATCTGGCGCATGGTGATCTGGGGCATTGCGATGACTCCGGGCAGTGGAACCCGCCGCCGTCGTAACGGGTGGGGCGGCCGCCCGCGGCGGGCGCGGGCCTGGGTTCCGGGGTTGGGCCTCCCCGCCGCGTCCGCGACCAGATCCGCGCGCTTGGACGCGCGGACACCCCGGCACGGAACGTGGGCGGCGGGTGTGTATTCGCCTGCGCGGGCACCTGCGGAACCCCGCGCTGCGCCCGGCGTGGGCGCGCGGACGGCCTCGTGGAGAGGGCGGCTGCGAAGCGGGCAATTGTAGCCGCCGGGGCGGTCGCGGGCAAACCGCGGCGCGGCCGGACCCTGAACGGGCTCCCGATGGGGGATAATGCCGCCATGCCCGTCACCCTCAAGACCCCCGAAGAGATCGAGAAGATGCGCGTCGCCGGCCGCCTGGCCGCCGAGGTGCTGCAGGTCGTCGCCCCGTACGTGAAGCCCGGGGTGACCACCGATGAGCTCGACCGCATCTGCCACGACCACATCGTCAACGTGCAGGGGGCGATCCCCGCGAACGTCGGCTACAAGGGCTTTCCCAAGACCATCTGCACGTCGGTCAACAACGTCATCTGCCACGGCATCCCGAGCCCGGCCAAGGTGCTCAAGGACGGCGACATCCTCAACATCGACGTCACCGTGATCAAGGACGGCTGGCATGGCGACACCAGCCGGATGTACTACGTCGGCACGCCCTCGGTGATGGCGCGGCGCCTGGTCGAGGTGACCCGCGAGGCGATGTTCCGCGGCATCCGCGCGGTGCGCCCGGGCGCGACCCTGGGCGATATCGGCCATGCGATCCAGAGCTATGCCGAGTCCGAGCGCTTCAGCGTGGTGCGCGAGTACTGCGGCCACGGCATCGGCCGGATCTATCACGAGGACCCGCAGGTGCTGCATTACGGCCGGCCGGGCGAGGGCCTGGTGCTGAAGCCGGGCATGACCTTCACCGTCGAGCCGATGATCAACGAGGGCAGCCGCCACACCCGCCTGCTGCCGGACGGCTGGACCGTGGTGACCAAGGACCGCAAGCTGTCGGCGCAGTGGGAGCACACCGTCGCCGTGACCGAGGACGGGGTCGAGATCCTGACCCGGCTCCCCGGGGACGACAACGACCTATGACCGGCTCCGCCGCCGACGGCGACGCGGCGGCGCCGTCGGCGGGCCGCGACGCCGGCGCGATCCGCCAGGCGCTGGCCGCCACCGACGCCGCGCTGGCCGCGCGTTTCGACTCCGGAGAGGACGTCGACCGCCTGCTGCGCGCGCGCGCCGACGCGGTCGACGCGCAGATCCGCGCGGCCTGGCGCGCCTCGGTAGCGGCGGGCGCGCCGCTGGCGCTGTTCGCGGTCGGCGGCTACGGCCGCGGCGAGCTGTTCCCGCAGTCCGACATCGACCTGCTGGTGCTGGCCGAAGCCGAGGCGCAGGCGCTGTACGGCGACGCGCTGGCGCGCTTCTTCGCGCGGCTGTGGGACGCCGGCCTGCCGCTCGGCCACGCGGTGCGCTCGGCCGCGCAGTGCGCCGAGGCGGCGGCCGCGGACATCACCGTGCTGACCGCGATGCTGGAGGCGCGCCCGCTCGAGGCCGACGCCGCGGCGCTGCACGCGCTGCAGGCGGCGATCGCGCCGGCGCGGGCCTGGCCGGCGCGCGAGTTCTTCCTCGCCAAGCGCGAGGAACTGCGCCTGCGCCACGCGCGCTACGGCGACACCGCCGACAACCTCGAGCCCAACCTCAAGGAAGGCCCCGGCGGCCTGCGCGACGTGCAGACCCTGCGCTGGATGGCGCTGCGCATCGTCGGCACCGGCGACCTGGAGTCGCTGGTCGCGATCGGCCAGTTCGGCGCCGACGAGCTGGCCACGCTGGAACGCGAGCGCCGCACCCTGTCGCGGCTGCGCTTCGGCCTGCACCTGGTCGCCGGCCGGCGCGAGGAGCGCTTGCGCTTCGACCACCAGAAGCGGCTGGCCGAGCGCCTCGGCCACGTCGACGACGCCGACAACCTCGCGGTCGAGCAGATGATGCAGGGCTTCTACCGCAGCGCCGCGCTGGTGCTGCGGATCGGCGAGCGCCTGCTGCAGCGCTTCGAGGAGCAGATCGAGGGCGAGGCGCCGCCGCTGCCGCTGGACGACGCGTTCGAGCTGCGCCGCGGCTACCTGGCCGCGCGCGATCCGGCCTGGCCGCGCGACGCCTTCGAGGTGTTCGCGCTGTTCGCGACCTGGGCGGCGCACGACGAGGTGCGCGGGCTGCATTCGCGCACGGCTCGCGCCCTGGCCGAGTCGCTGGCGCGGGTGCCGGCGTTCCAGCAGGCCGAGCCGGCCCTGCGCGAGCGCTTCCTGGCGCTGCTGCGCGGCCCGCATCCGGTGCACGCGCTGGAGCGCATGGCGCGGCTGGGCGTGCTCGGGCGCTGGATCCCGGCGTTCGCGCGCGTGTCCGGGCGCATGCAGTTCGACCTGTTCCACGTCTACACCGTCGACCAGCACACGCTGGCGGTGCTGCGCAACCTGGCGCGCTTCGCCTCGGGCGTGGCCGACGAGCGCTTCAGCATCGCCCACGAGGTCTGGCCGCGCCTGCGCAAGCCCGAGCTGCTGCTGCTGGCTGGGCTTTTCCACGACATCGCCAAGGGCCGCGGCGGCGACCATTCCGAGCTCGGCGCCGAGGACGCGCGCATCTTCTGCGGCACGCTCGGCCTGTCGCAGGCCGACGCGGCGCTGGTCGAGTGGCTGGTGCGGCACCACCTGCTGATGTCGGTGACCGCGCAGAAGCAGGACATCGCCGATCCGGAGGTGATCCACCGCTTCGCCGCCCGCGTCGCCGACCGCGAGCGCCTCGATCACCTCTACCTGCTGACCTGCGCCGACATCGCCGGCACCTCGCCGAAGCTGTGGAACGCCTGGAAGGACCGGCTGCTGGCCGACCTGTACACCGCCACGCGCCTAGCCTTGCGGCGCGGCCTGGAGCATCCGGTCGCGGCGGCCGAGCGCGCCGCCGAGACCCGCGACACCGCGCGCGCGATGCTGCGCGCGCTCGGCGTGGCGGACGATGAAATCGACGCGCTGTACGCGCGCATGCCCGAGACCGGGTTCGAGCGCGGGCGGCCGGACCAAGTGGCCTGGCAGGCGGCTTCGCTGCGCGACGTCGCGCCCGGCGAGACCCGGGTGCGGGTGCGCGCGCTCGGCGGGCAGGGCGGCGCGCACGCGGGTGCGCTCGAGGTGTTCGTGCATTCGCCGGACCGCGACGGCCTGTTCGCGGCGATCGTGGCCACGCTCGACCGCCTTGGCTTGGCGATCCAGCAGGCGCGGGTGCTGGACGGGCCGCGGGGCACGATCTTCGACACCTTCGAGGTGGTGCCGGTGGACCCGCGCTGCCCGCCCGCGCCGCAGGAGGTCGAACGCGGCCTGGAGGGCGCCCTGGCCGGGCCGCTCGACCGCATCCGCCCGGCGCGGCGCGCGCTGCCGCGGCACCTGCGCCACTTCCGCATCGCGCCGCAGGTGGGTTTCGACGCCACCGCCAACGGCCGCACCCTGCTCAGCCTGGTCTGCACCGACCGGCCCGGCCTGTTGGCCGACGTGGCCCAGGTCATCCGCGACCAGGCCCTGCGCGTGCACGACGCGCGCATCGCCACCTTCGGCGAGCGCGCCGAGGACGTGTTCCAGATCACCGACGGGCGCGACCGCGCCCTCGACGAAAGCCAACAACAGGCGCTGCGCGACGCGCTGCTCGCCTGCCTCGACGGAGAAGCCGCATGAGTCCCGCCAAGCCCGCCAAGAGCTCCCGCAAGACCGCCGCGCGCAAGAAGGCGCCGCCGAAAGGGCCGGGCCCGGACGAGCTGAAGTTCATGGTCGACAGCGCCTTCGAGCGCCGCACCATGCTGACCCTGGACGAGATCGAAGGCTCGACCCGGCCGACCGTGGAGCGCGTGATCGCCGGCCTGGAAAGCGGCGAGTTCCGCGTCGCCGAGCCGGACGGGCAGGGCGGCTGGAAGGTCAACGAGTGGCTCAAGAAGGCGGTGCTGCTGTACTTCCGCGTCAACGACATGCAGCTGGTCGAGGCCGCGCCCGCGCCGTTCTGGGACAAGGTGCCCGCGCGCTTCGTCGGCTACGACGAGGCCGGCTTCCGCAAGCTCGGCGCGCGCGTGGTGCCCGGCGCGATCGCCCGCCGCGGCAGCTACATCGGCAAGGATGTGGTGCTGATGCCCAGCTTCGTCAACATCGGCGCCCACGTCGGCGAAGGCACGATGGTCGACACCTGGGCCACGGTCGGTTCCTGCGCCCAGGTCGGCAAGCACTGCCACCTGTCCGGCGGCGCCGGCATCGGCGGCGTGCTGGAGCCGCTGCAGGCCAGCCCGACGATCATCGAGGACCACTGCTTCATCGGCGCGCGCTCGGAGGTGGTGGAAGGCGTGGTCGTCGGCCACCACAGCGTGATCGGCATGGGCGTGTTCCTCGGCCAGAGCACCCGCATCTACAACCGCATGACCGGCGAGATCACGTACGGCTACGTGCCGCCGTACAGCGTGGTCGTCTCCGGCCAGCTGCCGGCCAAGGACGGCTCGCACTCGCTGTACTGCGCGGTGATCGTCAAGCAGGTCGACGCGAAGACGCGCAGCAAGACCAGCATCAACGAGCTGCTGCGCGGGCTGGCGGAGTAGCGGGGCGCATCCCCGCGAAGGCGGGGATCCGGCCACCGGTACGTCTGCTAGGAGCGAAGCCGCGCGGTGCTTCGCGGGACGACGGCATCACGTTTCCCGCGTTACACGCATCGCCCGATCGAGAGCGGAACATGACGACGCTGTACGGACTGGACAACTGCGACACCTGCAAGAAAGCGCGGAAGTGGCTCGACCGCTTCGGCGTCGCCCACACCTTCGTCGACTATCGCGACCACCGCCAGTCGCCGGAGACGCTGGCCGAGTGGAAGGACAAGCTCGGCGGCTGGGACGCGATGATCAACAAGTCCTCGACCACCTGGCGCAACCTGCCGCCGAACCGCAAGACCCCCGGTTCGGACGCCGAGTGGAAGCTGCTGCTGAAGGAGTACCCGCAGCTGATCCGCCGGCCGGTGGTGGTCACCGATGACGGCGAGGTCAGCCAGGGCTTCAGCGACAACGGCTTCAAGCGGCGTTTCGGCTGAAACGCAGCGGAGGAAGGCATGGAGATCGACGGAAGGCGTACGGGGAACGCCGGGGACGGGCAGCGCAAGCGCCGCGACCGGCTCTCGTTCCCCGTTCCTCTTCACCGCGTTGCCCGTCCCGGGGGCAGGCGATGAGCGACGTCCTCGACCTGGCCTGCGACCTGATCGCGCGCCCCTCGGTGACGCCGGACGACGCCGGCTGCCAGGCGCTGCTCGCGCGGCGGCTGGAAGCGGCCGGCTTCCGTTGCGAGCGCCTGCGCTTCGGCGCGGTCGACAACCTGTGGGCGACGCATGGCGAGGCCGGCGCGCCGACGCTGGTGCTGCTCGGCCATACCGACGTGGTGCCGCCCGGCCCGCGCGAGGCCTGGGCCAGCGATCCGTTCGCGCCGCAGGTCCGCGACGGCGTGCTGTACGGCCGCGGCGCGGCGGACATGAAGGGCAGCGTGGCGGCGTTCGTGGTCGCCGCCGAGCGCTTCGTGCGGGCGCGCCCCGGGCACGCCGGCCGGCTCGCGATCCTGCTGACCTCGGACGAGGAAGGCGATGCGATCGACGGCGTGCGCAGGGTCGCGGAGACCTTCCGCGCACGCGGGGAGCGCCTCGACTGGTGCGTCACCGGCGAACCCTCGTCGAAGCAGGTCCTCGGCGACCTGCTGCGCGTCGGGCGCCGCGGCAGCCTCTCGGCGACGTTGCGCGTGCGCGGCGTGCAGGGCCACGTCGCCTACCCGGAAAAGGCGCGCAACCCGGTGCACCAGGCGCTGCCGGCGCTGGCCGAACTGGCCGCGCGGCGTTGGGACGAAGGGTACGAGAGCTTCCCGCCCACCAGCCTGCAGGTCAGCAACGTGCACGCCGGCACCGGCGCCAACAACGTGATCCCGGGCGAGCTGCAGGTGCTGTTCAACCTGCGCTACAACCCGCACTGGACGGCGGCGCGGCTGGAGCGCGAATGCGAGGCCGTCCTGCGCGCGCATGGCCTCGATTACGCGGTCGCCTGGCACCGCAGCGGCGAGCCGTTCTACACCCCGGAGGGCCCGCTGCGCGTGGCCGCGCGCGAGGTGCTGGCGCGTTTCGCCGGGGCCGCGCCGGAGGAGAGCACCGGCGGCGGCACCTCCGACGCCCGCTTCATCGCGCCGCTGGGCGCGCAATGCGTGGAGATCGGCCCGGTCAACGCCAGCATCCACAAGGTCGACGAGCACGTGCGCGTGGCCGACCTGGAGGCGCTGCCGGAACTGTATCTGGCGTTGATCGCGCGTTTGCTGGGCTAGCGCCCTCGCCCCAACCCCTCTCCCGCTTGCGGGGCTTTGGACTCGTCGCCGCATCGGCGCCGACCGCGAGACCCGAGGCGGGGCTTGGGGCCGCGTCGTCGCGCATTGCCGGCCGCGGCGCCCGGGGAATCCCTCGCCCGCTTGCGTGAGAAAGGGCAGGGCGGAGGGCCACGGTCGCCCTCAGCGGGCCGGGCGCAGGCGCAACTCGTGTCGGGGCTGCCCCGGCAGGAACGGCGTCGGCCGGCCCTGCGCCCAGTCCCGGTGCCCGGCGCCCCAGAACGGCGACAGCGGATGCCCGCTCTGGCCGCCGGGCATGTGCACGATGCCGTCGGCTTCGTGGCCGGGCGCCACCACCATGCGTTCGGAGGCGCCGAAATCCGGGCGCTGCACCCGCGGCATGTGCGTATCGCCGGGCAGCGGCTCAGCCGGCATGCACAGCAGGCCGCGGGCGAAGCCGGGCAGCGCCGCGGCGAGCGGATGGCAGATCGCCGCGGTGTTGCGCTCGCCCCAGGTGCGCTGCGCCAGCGGGCCGCGTGCGCGCAGTTCGTCGCGCACCTCGCGCGCGGCGTCCTCGAACAGCGCCTCCCAGCTGGGGAAGCGCCGCGGCAGCAGGTGCGGCGGGCGCCGCGCCACCAGCGGCCAGGCCACGCCCTCGAACTGCGGCGGGTCGGGCAGGGCGAAACCGTCGCCGAGCGCCGCGCGCGCCGGCGCCGCCAGGCCGTCGAGCAGGCGCTCGTGCACGGCCAGGCGCCAGGCACGCACGATCCGGTAGCCGGTCGAGCCGACGTCGGCGCGGCCACTCCAGTGCGCGGCCGCGTCGGCCAGCTCGCGCAACGCGGGCGTGCCGCCGGCGCGGGCGCGCTCGCCGAGCAGGCGCCACCAGCGCTCCAGGAACACCGCCCGGTCGTCGAGCTGGATCGCGAGCAGGTCGCGCTCGGCGAAACGCGGCTTGGCGAACAGCGCGTCGCGGATCTGCCGGGCGCGGGCGCCGTTGGCGTAGCCGCCGTCGCCGATGCGCGCCAGCAGCGCGCCGTCGACGACGCGGTTGTTGGCGGTCCAGGCGCGGGTCAGGTCCGACAGCGCCAGGCCGGACGCGCCGGCCAGCGGCCACGGCGCGCAGTCCGCCGGCGCGACCTCGGCGCCGCCGCAGCCCGGCGCGCGCCGCGGCACCGGCCCGAGCAGCTTCCAGGCGATGCGGCCGTTGCGGTCGCCGATCAGCAGGTTCTGCGCCGGGATCGCCGCGCGGTCGGCGAGCCGCAGGGCCTGGTCGAGGTCGCCGGCGCGGACCAGGTCGGCCAGGCCGAGGTTCAGCGAGCCGGGCAGGTGCGCGCTCCAGCGCAGCGCCAGGCGCGAGCCGTCGCGCTCGCGGTGCAGCACCGGGCCCCAGGCGGTTTCCTCGATCTCCAGCGCGACCGCGTCGCCGCCGGCGACGCGGATGCGTTCGACGTGGCGCGCGCTGCCGGGGCAACGCGCGGCGCACGGCGGCTCGCGGCGCCAGTCCAGCCAGTCGCCGTAGCTGTTGGTGAACCCCCAGGCAACGTGGCCGTTGCTGCCGACCACCAGCGCCGGCAGCCCGGGCAGGGTGAAGCCGGCGGCGTCCACCCGGCCGCCCGCCGCCTGCGCATCGGCGTAGCGCAGCCGCGCGCGGAACCAGAGGTTGGGCGCGCGCAGGCCCAGGTGCATGTCATCGGCGACGATCGCGCGGCCGTCGGCGGTGAGCGCGCCGGACACGGCGAAGTTGTTGCTGCCGACCTCCGTCGGGCGCGGGGCGGCCGCCCGCGGCGACGCCGGCGCGGGGAGCCGGCGCAGGTCGACCGCGGCCGCGCCCGGCAGGACCGCGTCGCCGCGGGCGCCGCCGATCAACGGCGCATCCCAGCTCGTGCCGTCGTGGGCGAGCAGGGCGAACAGCGCCGGCGGCAGGTGCGGGCGCATGCGCCACAGCGCCAGTTCGCGCGCGTTGGCCTCGTCCTGCAGGTCGAAGTACATGGTGTAGCCGACCAGGAGCGAGTCCTCGACCCGCCACGGCTCGGGCCGCGCGCGCAGCAGCAGGTACGGCCAGGGCCGGACCTCCAGCGCGGCCAGGCCGGCGTTGACGCCTTCGGCGTAGGCGCGCGCGACGTCGCGCCTGTCGCCGAGGAACGCGTCCGGGTCGGCCTGGATCCGCGCGCGCAGGCGGTGCATGCGGTGGCGCCTGTCCGCGTCGAGCGCGACCGGGCCGAACAGCGCGGCGAGCTCGCCGGCGGCGGTGCGCCGCATCAGGTCCATCTCGAAGTAGCGCTCCTGCGCATGCAGGTAGCCGAGCGCGCGCATCGCGTCGGCTTCGCCCGCGGCGTCGATCGTCGCGACCCCGAGCGCGTCGCGCTGGATCCGCACCGGCGCCGCCAGGCCGGGCAGCGCCGCCTCGCCGTCCAGCTCCGGCAGGCTGCCGCGCAGCAAGACGAGCGCGGCCAGCGCCACCAGCAACGCCACCGACAGAACCGCGACCAGGCCGCGCCGGATCCACTTCGCCATGAGCTCGTCCTCCCCGTCGCCCAAGCTTAGGCGCTGCCGGCGCGCCGGGGCCACCGTGGGGGAGGAACGGGAAACGAACGGGGATCGGGCGGGGCGCCGCTCGTTCCTCATCCCTCGCTCCCCGATCGCGCGGGCGCTTGCGTTCCGCCCGATCCTCAAGCAGGATCGGGCCATGACCTCCGTCCAGGCCCACGCCCGCGCCGCCCGTGCCGCACACCGCGGCGGCCTGCCCGTGGCCGGCCTGGGCAACAACAACCGCAATAACGCCAGCCTCCCGCGGGCCGGCGATTAGCGCGCGTCTGTAACGCTGATCCGCCTTCGAAGCCCGCGCCGCCAGCGCGGGCTTCGTGCTTTTCGCCCTCCGAAAAAACCCAAGCCCACCTCAGGAGTCCTTCCGCATGTGTTCGATCCTCGGCATCTTCGGCCTGCAGGCCGGCGACGACCTTCCCCGGCTGCGTCAGCGCGCGCTGCAGCTCTCGCAGCGCCAGCGCCACCGCGGCCCGGACTGGAGCGGCGTGCACGCCGACGACGGCGCGATCCTCGTCCACGAACGCCTCGCCATCGTCGACCCGGCCGGCGGCGCGCAGCCGTTGCGCTCGGCCGACGGCGCGCTGGTGCTGGCGGTGAACGGCGAGATCTACAACCACCGCGAGCTGAAGCAGCGCCTGGCGCGGCCGTACGCGTTCCGGACCGGCTCCGATTGCGAGGTGATCAACGCGCTCTACCGCGAGCGCGAAGACGTCGGCGCCTGGTTGGACGAACTCAACGGCATCTTCGCCTTCGCCCTGTGGGACCGCGCGCGCGGCCGCGTGCTGGTCGCGCGCGACCCGATCGGCGTATGCCCGCTGTACTGGGGCCGCGACGCCGAGGGCCGGCTGTGCGTGGCCTCGGAGATGAAGGCGCTGGCCGACGTCTGCGCCGACGTGGCGCCGTTCCCGCCCGGCCACTACTACGACAGCGACCGCGGCGCGCCGGTGCGCTACTACCGGCGGCCCTGGCGCGATTACGCCGCCACCGAGGGCGTGGAGGTGCCGCTGCAGGAACTGCGCGAGGCGTTCGAGCGCGCCGTGCACCGCCAGCTGATGACCGACGTGCCCTACGGGGTGCTGCTCTCCGGCGGGCTGGATTCCTCGCTGGTGGCGGCGGTCGCGGCGCGCTACGCCCGCCGCCGCGTCGAGGACGACGACGCCAGCGAGGCCTGGTGGCCGCGGCTGCATTCGTTCGCGATCGGCCTGGAAGGCTCGCCCGATCTTGCCGCCGCGGAAGTCGCCGCGAAGGCGCTGGGCACCGTGCACCACGGCTTCACCTACACCTTCGAGGAAGGCCTGGACGCGCTGCCGGAGGTGATCCGCCACATCGAGACCTACGACGTGACCACGGTGCGCGCGTCCACGCCGATGTTCCTGCTGGCGCGGCGGATCAAGGCGATGGGCGTGAAGATGGTGCTGTCCGGCGAGGGCAGCGACGAGGTGTTCGGCGGCTACCTGTATTTCCACAAAGCGCCGGACGCGCGCGAGTTCCACGCCGAGACCGTGCGCAAGCTCGACGCGCTGCACCACTACGACTGCCTGCGCGCCAACAAGTCGATGATGGCCTGGGGCGTGGAGCCGCGGGTGCCGTTCCTGGACGTGGAGTTCCTCGACGTGGCCATGCGCATGGACGCGAAGCACAAGATGGTGCGCACCGGACCGGACGGAAGGCGGCGGATGGAGAAGGCGATCCTGCGCGAAGCCTTCGCCGGCTGCCTGCCCGACTCGATCCTGTGGCGGCAGAAGGAGCAGTTCAGCGACGGCGTCGGCTACGGCTGGATCGACGGCCTGAAGGCCCACGCCGAGGCGCAGATCAGCGACCGCGTGTTCGCCGCCGCGGCCAGCCGGTTCCCGGTGAATCCGCCGCAGACCAAGGAGGCCTATCTGTACCGGCACATCTTCGAGCAGTTCTACCCGGGCCCGGCCTGCGCGGCGACGGTGCCGGGCGGCAAGTCGATCGCCTGCTCCTCGCCGGCGGCGATCGCCTGGGACGCGGCATTCGCGAAGATGGCCGACCCGTCCGGACGCGCGGTGGCCGGCGTGCACGAGGCGGCGCTGGCGTAGCGCGGCGCGGGCGCGGGGCTTTCGCGTGCCGCTCGCTCGAGCGGCACGCCGCCGCCGTGGCCGGGGCAACGACGCGTTCACGGCGATCGGACGCGCGCGCGCGTAACGTTCCCCGCGAACTTCCACCGATTCGATGCCCATGATCACCCAGCTTCCGCTGCGCGCGGTCGCCTTGGCCTCGGCGGTCCTGTTGCTCGTGGCCTGCCAGGAACGCCGCGCCGTCGACGACACCCGGGCGCAGCGCGAGGCCGGGCCGAGCACGCGGCCCGCGCCTTCCGGCGATCCCGTCGAGGGCACGTCGATGGAGGCCGCCTCCGGCGAGGCGCCGCTGCAACTGGCGATGTCGCGCACCGCGCCGGGCCACGTGGTCGACAATTCCGGCGCCGCCGTCTACGCGCTGGAGGGCAATCGCGACGGCAACAAGTGCGACCCGCGCTGCGAGGAGGTGTGGCCGCCGGTGATCGCGCGCACCCAGCGGCCGCAGGCGGGCGTGGGCATCGACGGCGGCAGGCTCGGCGTGGTCCCGCGCGCCGACGGCACCTTGCAGGCGACCTACGGCGGCCAGCCGCTGTACCGCTACTCCGGCGACGGCGGCACCGGGCGCACCTCCGGTCACGGCGTGCGCGATCAGTGGGGCCGGTGGTCGCTGCTCGGGCTCGACGGCCAGCCGCTGCCGGACGCGTCGCCGCAGCCGGGCCGCGAGGCCGGGCGCGCGGAGCGGCCCGCGCGGCAGGCGCGCTGAGCGCCTCACATCCGGTCTTCGAGGCCCTTGACCCCGGAACTGCGCGCGCAATGCGCGCAGCAGAAGACGCGGCCGTCGTGCTCGGCGCCGTGCCCGATCACCGCGCAGCCGCAGTGCGCGCAGCGCGGGGCCAGCGCGTGGATCGCGCATTCGAACGAATCGAAGGTGCCGCCGCGGTCGCCCTGGCGGATGGTGAAGGCCTTGTCGTAGTCGTTGCCGCAGACGTCGCATTTCGCCATGGGGACCTCCAGGCCGGGGCGCGCCGTGCCTGCGGCGCGCGGGGTTGGGCGGTCAGCAATCGCGCGGCGCCACCGTCGCACGGCGGCGATCCAACCCGCGTGAAAGCCCGCCGTGCTCGTGCGCGCCGCGCCGCGGCGCCGGCGCATGGCGCAGCGCGCGCAGGCGGCGCTCCAGCGGCCAGTACGCGAGCGTGGCCAGCAGCAGCGGCGCGACGTGGTAGAGCGCGCGGTACACCGCCAGCGCCGCGAGCAGATCCGCCTGCGGCGCGCGCCGCGACAGCATCGCCAGGAACACCGCCTCGAGCGCGCCCAGGCCCGCCGGCACGTGCACCATCGCCGCCGCCACCGCCGCGACCAGCATCACCGTCAGCACCTCGGGGTAGGCGACGCGCTGCTGCAGCAGCACGTGGATCAGCGCGGCCAGCACCAGCCAGTTCGCCGTCGACAGCGCCAGCTGCAGCGCCGCGGCCGGCAGCGTCGGCAGCTGCAGGCGTCGCCCGCGCAGGCTCCAGGCGTGGCCGTGCCAGCGGGCGCAGGCCAGCAGGTAGCCGGCGGCGACGCACAGCAGCGCCAGCGCGATCGCGCGCTGCGCGCCGCCTGGCAGCGCGCCGACGCCGGCGCCCAGCCGCTCCGGCAGCAGCAGCGGGCGCCACAGCAGCACGCCGCCGGCCAGCACCAGCCAGCCGAGCCAGTTGCAGGTCACCGCGAACGCGGCGATGCGCAGCACCGTCTCCAGGCGCAGCCCGGCGCGCGAATACAGCCGGTAGCGCACGCCGCCGCCGCCGATCAGCGCGCCCAGGCTCAGGTTGAACGCGTAGCCGACGAAGCCGGCCGCCGCGGTCAGGCGCAGCGGCACGGCGTGGCCGGCGTAGCGCCGCGCCGCCACCTCGTAGCCGCAGTACAGCAGGTAGCTGAGCGCGACCAGCGCCGCGGCCGCGGCCAGCCGGCCCGGGCGATAGCGCGCGACCGCATCGGCCACGGCCGGCCAGTCGATGGCGGCGGCTTGGCGGGCGATCAGCGCGCCCACCCCGGCCAGGAACGCCAGCGCGGCGATCCGCAGCAATACGCGCCTGCGCCGGTGTCCGCGCAGCATCTCAGCCCTCCGGGCGCGCGGGGTCCGGCGCGGTCACCAGCACCAGGTCGGGCGTGTGCGCCGGCAGCAGCCCGGCCCAGGAAGGGAAGTGGCGCAGCACGTGGTAGAACACCGACACCACGAGGTTGCGCAGCGGGTTCGGCGGCGGCAGCGCCTGCGCCTCGACCAGCCGGCAATGGTCGCGGATCAGCGCGTCCAGGCGCGCGCCGAGTTCGCGGTTGAACCCGCGGTCGCGGATGAAGACGTTGGCCTCCAGGTTCAGCGACAGGCTGAGCGGGTCGAGGTTGCTGGAGCCGACCGTGGCCCAGTCGTCGTCGATCAGCGCGACCTTGCCGTGGAACGGCCGCTCGCAGTATTCGTAGATCCTCACCCCGGCTTGCATCAGCTCGCGGTACAGCACGCGCGCGGCGGACAGCGCCAGCGGCACGTCCGGCTCGCCCTGCACGATCAGCGCCACCTCCACCGAGCGCCGCGCCGCGCGGCGCAGGTCGCGCAGGAAGCCATGGCTGGGGAAGAAGTAGGCGTTGGCGATCACGATGCGCCGCTCGGCGGCGGCGAAGGCGTCGCGGTAGCGGCGTTCGATCGCGGCCGAGCGGCCGGCGTTGTCGCGGTACTCGAACAGCACCCGCGCGCCGCCGGCGTCGCCGGCCGGCGCGGTCGCGGTCGCGGCACGGCGCGGCCGCCACTCCCGCCGTTGCGGCGGTTGCAGCGTGGCCAGCAGGAACCCGCGGATCTCGCCGACCGCCGGGCCTTCCAGCTCGACCGCGTAGTCGCGCTTGGCGGCAGGGCCGAAGTCGCTGAGGTGATCGGCCGAGTAGTTGATGCCGCCGACGAAGGCGAGCCGGCGGTCGACCACCAGCAGCTTGCGATGCATCCGCCGGAACACGTTCAGGCGCAGGCCGAACAGGGTCGGCTTGGGGTCGAACACGCGGAAGCGCACGCCGGCCTCGGCCAGGGCCTCGAGGAACCCCGGCGAGAAGCGCGGCGAGCCGTAGCCGTCGACGGTGACCTCCACGCGCACGCCGCGCTTGCCGGCGTCGACCAGGTGCCGGTGCAGTTCCAGGCCGACCTTGTCCTCGAACAGGATGAAGGTCTCCAGCAGCACTTCCTCGCGCGCGTGCCGGATCGCCTCGAACGCGCGGGCGAAGAACTGCTCGCCGTTCTCCAGCAACCGCACCCGGTTGCCGGCATGCCAGCCGGCGGCGTCGAGCGCCTTCATGCCGCGCCTCCCGCGGGCGGGTCGAGTTCGACGCAGGCGAACAGGGTGGCGTGGTCGGACAGCCGCGACCACGGCCGGTCGGCGAGCACGCGCGCCTGGCTGGCCCAGGCGTGGCGCAGGTAGATGCGGTCCAGCGGCAACACCGGCCAGCGCGCGGGAAAGGTGGCGGCCAGCCGGCCCGAACTGCGCTCGAACACCTCGTGCAGGCCGCAGGCTTCGACCCGGGCGTGGCCGCGGCGGCGCCAGTCGTTGAAGTCGCCGGCGACGATCAGCGGCGCGTCGGCCGGGACCTCCTCGTGCACGATCCGGCACAGCAGGTCGAGCTGCCGCCGGCGGTGCGCCTCGCGCAGGCCCAGGTGCACGCACAGCGTGTGCAGCTCGCGCCCGTCCGGCAGCGCCAGCGTGCAATGCAGCACCCCGCGCGACTCGTGCCCGGCGATCGAGACGTCGCGGTTGACCTGCTGGAGGATCGGATGGCGCGACAGCAGCGCGTTGCCGTGGTGGCCCGCCGGATAGGCCGCGTTCTTGCCGTAGGCGAACTGCGGCCAGAGGGTGTCGGCCAGGTATTCGTAGTGGGGCACCGCGGGCCAGGCCGGGTGGCGCCGGGAATGGCCGCTGTGCTCGCCGAGCACTTCCTGCAGGAACACCAGATCGGCGCGCTCGGCGCGGATCGCTTCGCGCAGCTCGGGCAGCACGAAGCGCCGGCTGCTCATGCTGAAGCCCTTGTGGATGTTGGCGGTCAATACGCGGAGCGATGCCATGCCTCGTCGTCGCGATGCCTGCAGCGCGGCAACCTTCGCATGCGCTCGGGTCTATGCGCGGTGATGGCCCGTACGGCAAGTTTTTCACCCTCGCCGGACGCGCCGGGAAGCGGCCGGGCGCGCCGGGCGACGAAAGCGGCCGTGGCACAGGAGTTGCGTCGCTGCAGGCAGGCGTTCTTCGACGGGAACCCGCGATGCAGGCTCTCATCTTCCATGGCACCCGCGACGTGCGCGTCGAGCGCGTCCCCGACCCGCGGATCCAGGACGAGCACGACGTGGTCCTGCGCGTCACCGCCACTGCCATCTGCGGCTCGGACCTGCACCTGTACCGGGGCAAGGTGCCCGGCATGCGCGATGGCGACATCCTCGGCCACGAATTCATGGGCGAGGTGGTGGACGCCGGCGCCGGCGTGCGCCGGCTGCGCCGCGGCGACCGCGTTGTGGTGCCGTTCACGATTTCCTGCGGCGATTGCTTCTTCTGCGAGCGCAAGCTCTACGCCGCCTGCGAGAACACCAACCCGAACCGCGGCGCGATCCTCAACAAGAAGGGCATCCCGCCGGGCGCGGGGATGTTCGGCTACACCCATCTGTACGGCGGTTATGCCGGCGGCCAGGCCGAGTACGTGCGCGTGCCGCACGCCGACGTGGGACCGCTGCGGGTGCCCGACGGGTTGGCCGACGAGCGGGTGCTGTTCCTGTCCGACATCCTGCCGACCGGCTACCAGGCGGTGCTCAATGCCGGCGTGGGCGCCGGGTCGAGCCTGGCGGTCTTCGGCGCCGGGCCGGTGGGCTGCATGACCGCCGCCTGCGCGCGCCTGGTCGGGGTCGAACGCCTGTTCGTGGTCGACCATCATCCGTACCGGCTGCGCTTCGCCCGCGAGGCCTACGGCGCGGAGGTCGTCGACTTCGACGAGGTCGACGATCCGGCCGCGGCGATCATCGAGGCCACCGCCGGGCGCGGGGTGGACGCGGTGGTCGACGCGGTCGGCTTCGAAGCCAAGGGCAGCGCGCTGGAGACCGCGCTCACCCAGGTCAAGCTGGAGGGCGCCAGCGGCAAGGTGCTGCGCCAGGCGATCGCCTGCGTCCGCCGCGGCGGCACGATCAGCGTGCCCGGCGTGTACGCCGGCTTCATCCACGGCTTCCTGGTCGGCGATGCGTTCGACAAGGGCCTGAGCTTCCGCCTGGGCCAGACCCACGTGCAGAAATATCTTCCTGAACTGCTGGAGCTGGTGGCGGAGGGCGTGCTGCGCCCGGAGGAGATCATCACCCACCGGTTGCCGCTGAGCGAGGCGGCGCGCGGCTACGACGTGTTCGACCGGCGCAAGGAGGATTGCCGCAAGGTGGTGCTGCGGCCGCAGGCCGCGTGAGGCGCGAAAGTTTTTCTGCGCGCCTGCAACGAGCGCGTCGGCCGGCGCCGCGGGTGCGCGCAGCGGCGCCGCGCCGTGGCACGCATCTTGCGCGACCAGGAGCGCCGGCATGTGCCGGCAAGCGGGCGAACGGAGGCAGGCGTGACCACGCAGCGCAACCACGAAGAGCAGGGCGGCCAGCGCGAACGCCGGGAGGGGCGCGGCCAGGACGACAACCGCCCGGAAGGCCGCGGCGGCAACCGTTGATCGCCATGAGCCCGCAGTCCGCGGATCCCGCTCTCCGACCCAGCGACGCCCCGGGGCCGCGCCCCGGGGCGTTTTCGTATCCCCAGGAGCGGACCATGAAGAAGCCGTTTACGGAACAGGACCTGTACCGCTATCGCTCCATCGCCGCCATCGAAGGCGCGGCCGGCGGCGAGAGGCTGCTGTTCGTGGTCAGCCGCGCCTTGCGCCAGGCCGACCGCTACGAGTCGGTGCTGTGGCGCCTGGACGCGGCCGATGGCGAACCGGCGCCGCAGGCGCTGACCTTGCCGCAGTTCAACGTACGCTCGCCGCGCCTGGCGCCCGACGGAGAGACGGTGGCGTTCCTCTCGCGCCGCGGCGACGGCGCCCAGGTGCACCTGCTGTCCCTCACCGGCGGCGAGGCGCGCCAGCTCGGCCGCAGCGCGCACACGCCGAGCTCGATCCAGGATTGGTCGCCCGACGGCGGCGCGCTCCTGGTCGCCGCCGGCATCGCCTGGGCGGAGGACGCGGACGACGATCCCAGGCGCCCGGGCAAGGCGCGGCCGCGCGTGGTGAATTTCCTGCCCTACAAGAGCGATGGCGGCGGCTCGCGGGTCGGCGAACGCACGCAACTGTTGCGGATCGACGTCGCCAGCGGCGAGGAGCGGATCCTGGTCGGCGGTGATTTCGACCTGGTCTGCGCGCGCTATTCGCCCGACGGTCGGCGCCTGGCGTACATCCGCGGGCGCGGCGGCCGGCAGCGCCATCGCGAGGACCTGTGGCTGGCCGACGCCGACGGCGGGAACGCGCGCCGCATGACCGACGACCTGGCGTCGGTGCAGGGCCTCGCCTGGTCCCCGGACGGGCGCCGGCTCGCCTTCGGCGGCTCGCGCACCGAGGGCGACTCGCGCAGCGCGCTGTGGCTGCTCGATGTCGGGACGGGCGCGCTCGACTGCCCGTTCGGCGACGCACTGGAGGTGGAAGGCAGCGATTTCGTCTGGCACGCGGACGGGCGCCGGCTGGCGCTGATCGCCGCGCGCCGCGGCCTGCACGAGATCGTCGTCGCCGACCTCGACCGCGGCACGCTGCGGCCGCTGCATGGCGGGCTGCGCCACGTGCTGGGCCTGGGCCGCAGCCGGGACCGCCTGGCGTTCGCCGCCGAAAGCCTGCGCCAGGCGTGCGAACTGTACTCGGTGCGCTGGGACGGCGACGACCCGCGGCGCCTGACCGCGCTGAACCGCCGCTGGTTCGGGAACCGGCGGCGGCCGCGGGTGGTCAAGCGCCGCTTCGAAGTGCCGGACGGCCGCGGCGGCCTGGAAAAGATCGACGCATGGCTGCTGCGGCCGCGCCAGGGGGACGGGCCCTTCCCGCTGCTGGTGGACATGCACGGCGGACCGCAGAGCGTGGCCCTGATCGACTTCAGCCAGCACCTGTACTGGTACCTGCTGTGTTCGCGTGGGTGGGCCATCGTCGCGCCGAACGCGGTCGGCTCGGGCAGCTACGGCGCCAAGTTCGCCGAGCGCCTGCGCGGGCACTGGGGCGAGCTCGACCTGCCGCAGCACCTGGCGATCGTCGACACCTTGCAGCGCGAGGGCGTGGCCGACGAGCGGATCGCCTGCGCCGGCAAGTCCTACGGCGGTTTCCTCGGCGCCTGGGCGATCGGCCGCAGCGACCGCTTCAAGGCGGCGGTGGTCTCGGCGCCGGTGGCGAACGTCGAATCCCATGCCGGCACGTCCGACACCGGGTACTACGTCACGCCCTACGCGATGGGCGGGGAGATCGGGCAGCGGCGCGGGCGCTACCAGGCCCTGTCCCCGGTGGAGTACTGCATCGATGTCCAGGCGGCGGTGCTGCTGCTGCAGGGCGAGGACGACCAGCGCTGCCCGCTGGGGCAAAGCGAGGAACTGTTCGCGCACCTGATCCGGTGTTCGCAGGCGCCGGCGCGGATGGTGGTGTACCCCGGCGGCAGCCATTCCCTCGCCTCCAGCGGCAAGCCCGGCCACCGCGCCGATTACCACCGGCGCCTGACGGCCTGGCTGGACGAGTGGACCCGCTGAATGCGTCGGCGCCGCTTCACTGCGCATCCGCGCGCGCGGTGCTTAGCTGCGTGCGGAAGAACCGCCGACAGGAGCGACCATGAGCAAGCGACGAGGCGACCGCCCCGACGCCGACGAAGTGCATACCGGCCAGGGCGAGTTGCGCAAGCCGATGGACCGCGGCGACCAGCCCGGCCAGGGCGCCGGCGTCGCGCCGCCCGACGACGGCCGCATGCGCGACCTGCGCCGCGATCCCGTCCGCGAGCCGCGCCGCGAGTCGCCGCGTTCGCCGCCGGACCGCGCCGAGCGAACGCGCGAACGCGAGGGCGGCGGCGGGTGAGCGCGATAGCGAGGAAAATCTTGCGGCCCCCGGAAAGATCGACATCCGCATCGGCCGCGGTCGGCGGCGTACCGGCGTTTCGGGTTGGCACGCTTCTGGCGTTTCCCCAGGCGAGGAAACGTCCATGCGCGTGCATCATCTCAATTGCGGCAGCCTGTGCCCGTTCGGCGGCCGCCTGGTCGACGGCCGCAGCGGCTGGCTCGCGCCGGCGCAACTGGTCTGCCACTGCCTGCTGATCGAGACCGGCAGCGGCCTGGTGCTGGTCGACACCGGGCTCGGGCGCGACGACGTCAATCATCCGCATCCGCGCCTGAGCCGCGCCCTGACCGGCCTGTTGCGGCCGCGCTACCGCATGAGCGAGACCGCGCTGGCGCAGGTCGAGGCGCTGGGCTACTCGGCCACCGACGTGCGCGACATCGTCCTGACCCATCTGGACTTCGACCACGCCGGCGGCATCTGCGACTTCCCGTACGCGCGGGTCCACGTCTACGCCGAGGAACTGAACGCCGCCACCCATCCGCGCGGATGGGTGGCGCGGCGCCGGTACCGGCCGCCGCAGTGGCAGCGCGCGGTGCAGTGGAAGACCTACACCGCGCAGGGCGAGCCCTGGTTCGGCTTCCGTTGCGTGCGCCAGCTGACCGGGCTGCCGCCGGAGATCCTGATGGTGCCGCTGGTGGGCCATACCCGCGGCCACTGCGGCGTCGCGGTGCACGACGGCCGGCAGTGGCTGCTGCTGGCCGGCGACGCCTACTTCCATCGCGACGAGATCCCCACCGAGGCGCGCGGCTTCCCGTCGGCCCGGTGCCCGCCGGGGCTGCGCCTGTACCAGCGGTTGATGGAGGCCGACCGGCGCAGCCGCCTGATCAACCAGGAGCGGCTGCGCCAGCTCGCCTACGGGTCCGGGCGCGAGGTGCGGATCATGTGCTCGCACGACCGGCTCGAATGGGAGCAGGCGCAGCGCGAGGACGGCCTCGCGCGCGGCAGGGCAACCGGACCGGACGCGCGCGGGCCGGCGCTCGCGGCGCGGGCCGCGGCCGATCCGCGTTCCGGCGAACGCATGAACCACGCACGCACTGGAGGAACCCGGGGATGAAGATTCCGCTGAAGCCGATCGAAGACCAAGTCATGGTGATCACCGGCGCCTCGAGCGGCATCGGCCTGTGCACCGCATTGCGGGCCGCCGAGCGCGGCGCGCGGCTGGTGCTGATCGCGCGCAGCGCGCACACGCTGCAGGAGCTGGCCAGCCATATCCGCGACGTCGGCGGCGAGGCGATCGCCGTGCCCGCGGACGTCGGCAAGCGCCAGGACATGCTCGAGGCGGCGGAGATGGCGGTGCTGCGCTACGGCCGCATCGACACCTGGGTGAACAACGCCGGGGTGGCGATCTACGGCCGCCTGAGCGAAGTCAGCGACGAGGACAACCGCCGCCTGTTCGACACCAACTTCTGGGGCGTGGTGTACGGCTCGCTGGCCGCGCTGCCGCACCTGAAGCGCCAGGGCGGTGCGCTGATCAACGTCGGCAGCGAGGCGTCCGAGGCGGTGATCCCGCTGCAGGGCATGTACGCCGCGTCCAAGCACGCGGTGAAGGGCTTCACCGACGCGTTGCGGGTGGAAGTCGAGCGCGTCGACAAGGCGCCGGTGTCGATCACCCTGATCCAGCCGACCGCGGTGGACACGCCGTATCCGGAGCACGCGCGCAACTACATGGCGCGCGAGCCCAAGCTGCCGAGGCCGATGATCGAGCCGCCGAAAGTGGCGGAGGCGATCCTGAAGGCGGCCGAGGAGGGCGGCCGCGACGTCAAGGTCGGCGCCCTGTCCAAGGTGCATACCACCATGTCCGCGCTGATGCCGCACCTGGCGGACCGCATGGAGGCGCTGCAGGAGGGCCGGCAGCAGCGCGAGGTGCCGCCGATCCAGCCGGAAGGCATCCTGTACCGGCCCAGCGAGAGCGGACGCATCTTCGGGCGCGGCAGCGCGCCGGCGTGAGCGGGCCCGGGGAACGGGCGGGAGGGGAACCGGGAACGGGCGGTCGCCCGCGCCGGTTCGTTCGCCGCACGGCGCCGCGCACGCCCCGTTCCGCTTCGTTGCCCTCGCTCACCCCAGGTACAGCCGCGAATCCACCGTCACCGGATCGCTGGACAGCAGCGCGAGCCTGTCCGCGTCGGGATGGTGCGGGTTGATCAGTACGTTGTGCTCGCGCGGCATCAGCGCGCTGGGCACCTTCAGCGCCAGCGACCGGCGCTCGCGTACCCATTCGTCGCCCACCCGCTGGACCTCGGGGCGGTAGGGGCGCTCGCGCCAGTGCGGCGGCGGCGCATCGACGGCGTGCACGCACTCCAGCGGCAGCGAAGCCACCACCAGGCGCAGGTCCTGGCCGGGGCGGTCCTCGAGGTGGGCGAGGAACTCGAGCAGCGCGCAGGCCGGCGACAGCGAGGCGTAGATCGCGCTGGTGGACGCGCTGGACCAGCGTCCCGCGCGCGGGGAGGCGCCTTCGGGCGAGAACGCGGTCGGCGCCGCGCGCTCGAGGACGATGCGGTAGACCAGCGCGTGCGGCGCCGGCTCGGGCACGGCCCGGGTCGAGCCGGGCGCGGTGGCCGAGGACGGGTCGCTGGCCGGGAAGGTGTCGGCGAGCTGCTCGTCCAGGTCGCCGTCGCGTTGCACTGCGCCCGGTCCGGGCTTCTTCGATGGACGGTTCATGGTTGCGGCGTTCCGTCGCGGCCCTCGCCGCCCTGCCGTTCGTTCTGCTCGCTCTGGATCTGGCTCGGCTGCTGCGCCGGCGGGGGCTGCTGGCCGCTGGCGCTGGCGCGCGCCCGGCAATCGAGCAGGTCCTGCCCGCTCATGCCCGCGCAGGTCGTGGCGCCCGCGGTGTCCGTGCCGGCGGCGGTGCCGGCGGCGGTGGCCGCGCCGGCGCTGGTTTCCGACCCGCTGCTGGCGGCGGTGCCGGGCGCACCGGGCGGGGCGGTGGTGTCGTTCGTGGAAGAGGGCGTCACCGGCTGCTGGTCGCGCCGGTCGCAACCGGCAGCGCCGAGCAAGAGGCCGAGCGCGACGAATGCGAGCATGGGTTTCATCGGCGGTTCCCGTGTCGGGCGTCGCACATGCGACGCCGTCTTCATGCCATCCGCCGCGTGCACGGCGCGCAAAAGGCGCATGCGGCGGCGAGCGCAGCGGCTGCGCGCGGACAGGAAATATTTGCGCGCCGCCGCCGGCGCCCGCGGCGCGGCCGCGTGCACGGCGCACGCCGCGCTGGCACAGGAATTGCGGGCCCGTAGGCGATCGAAAGCGCGACCGTGGCAGAGCCAGACGCACGCCGATGCAGAACCGCCAGACGCCCCCGCAGCCGCCGCAATCGCAGCCGCGCCAGCCCGGCCGGCAGGACCGGATGGTGCCGCCGCCGGAAAGCATCCGCGAGGGCTACCGCGGCGCCGACCGCCTGCGCGGCAAGGTCGCGCTGGTGACCGGCGGCGACAGCGGCATCGGGCGGGCGGTGGCGCTGCATTTCGCCCGCGAGGGCGCCGACGTCGCGATCGCCTACCTCGAGGAGGAGGCGGATGCGCGCGAGTGCGAGCGCCTGGTGCGCGAGGAGGGCGCGCGCTGCCTGCTGTTCCGGGGCGACCTCGGCGACGCCGGAACCTGCGCCGAGCTGGTGCGCAGGGTGGTGAGCGAGTTCGGCCGCATCGACGTGCTGGTCAACAACGCCGCCGAGCAGCACGCGGTGTCCGCGCCGGAAGCGCTGAACGAGGCGCAGGTCGAGCGCACCTTCCGCACCAACATCTTCGCCTACATCTTCCTGGTGAAGGCCGCGCTGCCGCATATGGCCGAGGGCGCGGCGATCATCAACACCGGCTCGGTCACCGGCGTGCGCGGCCACGACCGGCTGATCGACTACGCCGCCACCAAGGGCGCGATCCACGCATTCACCTTCTCCCTGGCCAAGGCGGTGGCCGAACGCGGCATCCGCGTGAACGCGGTCGCGCCCGGGCCGGTGTGGACGCCGCTGATCCCGGCCAGCTTTTCCGCCGAGCAGGTCGGGCAGTTCGGCCGCGACACCCTGCTCGGCCGCGCCGGCCAGCCGTCGGAGATCGCGCCGGCCTACGTGTACCTGGCCTCGCAGGACGCCTCGTTCGTCACCGGCCAGACCATCCACATCAACGGCGGAGGACACATCAGTGCGTGACGAAACGGCGCGCGACGGGCGCGCGGAACGAACCGGAACCGGAGAACTCAAGGCCGCCGCGGCCGAGGCCCTGCGCCTGGGCGCGCGGTGCCTCGAGGCCGGGTGGGCGATGCTGACTGGAAGGAGAGAACAGATGAACGAGCGAGAGACATGGCGTAACGAAGGCCAGGGCCGCGAACGCGGCTACGGCACGCAACAGCGCTGGCAGGGCAGCCGCGGCGGCGCGTACCAGCGCGACGACGACGAATCCCGGCGCGACTGGGACGAGAGCGGCACGCCACGCTACGGCAGCGGCCGCGAGCGCTCCGGCGAGTACGGCGCGCACGACTGGGACGAGGGCGGCATGCGCGGGCAATCGCGGCGTTCCGGCCAGCCCGGCTCCTACGGCCGTTCCGACGACGAGGCCGACGAGCGCGGCTGGGAAGGCGGCCGCGGCGGACGCTGGAGCGGCGCCGGCAGCCACGCGGGGAGCCGCAGCGGCTACGGCGAACAGGAACGCGGCTGGCAGGGCCAGGACTACGCCGGCGAGCGCGGCCGCGGGTCCGAGCGGATGAGCGGCATGGGCGGCGGCCTGGGCCGCGGCGCGGGCGGCGAATACTACGGCGGCGGCGCCGACCGTTCGCGCGGCGAGGAACGCGGCGCCCAGGGCTATGGCGAGGGCCGCGGCTGGCAGGGCTACGGCGAAAGCGAGTTCCGCGGCTACGGCGCGCACAACCAGGGCTACGCCGGCAGCCAGGACTACGGCCGGCAGGGCGGCTACGGTTCGCAGTCGCAGGGGTACGGCGCGCAGGGCTACGGGTCCTCGCAGGCGCAGGGCGGCTACGGCGAAGGCGGCAGGCGCGGCCAGGGCTCCGGCCGCGGCCAGTACGGCCAAGGCTACGGCGGAGGCGGCGCCCAGGGCGGCGGGATGCAGGGCGGCGAGAGCGGGCGGCAGACGAACTACCGCGGCCGCGGCCCGCGCCAGTACACCCGGTCCGACGAGCGCATCGTCGAGGACATCAACGAGCGGCTGACCGACGACGAGTACATCGACGCCAGCGACATCACCGTGCGCTGCTCGGGCGGCACGGTCACCCTCGAGGGCAGCGTCGACGAGCGCTGGATGAAGCATCGCGCCGAGGACATCGCCGACGCCTGCACCGGGGTCAAGCAGGTCGAGAACCGGATCCAGGTCAAGCCGCGCTGGCAGCAGCAGGGCGGCGAGAGCGGCATGGGCCAGCAGGCCGGCGGCCGCAGTGGCGGCAGCATGGGCACGAGCGGCGACGCGACGACCGGCTCGACCGCGGGCTCGACCTCCGGCGGCACCCTGAGCGGCGCCACCCCGGGGCGCAGCTCGCTGGACAACGGCGGTTCGGCCTCGCAGCCGAAGAGCTCGTAGGCCCGGTAGCGGCGATGCGCCGCACGACGCCCCGCCCGCGACGGGCGGGGCGTCGCGTATCCAGGAATCGTCGACGGGCCGATCCCGGTGAATCCGTCCTCGGCCACGCGCCGTCCCGGATGCAGCACGGCGCGGCGCGGGCGAACGATCGCCCATTGGGCCGATCCGGGCGCCCGTTCTCGCCTTGCCCGCCAACGCAGGCTGGCGATGCGCGTCTTCTAGCCGGCGGCCAGTGGCGCGCCCTGGCGCGCGTCGACCGGCCGGCGGCGCTGCTGCAACCCTTCCTCGATCGCGGCGACGATCTCCTCGAGCGTCGCCGGCTTCACCAGGTGCGCCTGGAACCCGGCCAGCGCCGACTGCTCGCGGTCGGCGGCCTGGCCGTAGCCGCTGTAGGCGATCAGGTACGGCGGCCGTACCAGCTCCTGCAGCGCGCTGGCGACCAGGTAGCCCGAGCGCTGGCCGGGCTGCGATTCGTGCAGCTCCAGGTCGCACAGCACCACGTCGAACGGCCGCGCGCGGCTGGCCGAGAGCGCGGCGTCCGCGTCCTCGGCGACCGCCACGTCGTAGCCTTCCAGCGCCAGCAGCGTGCGCAACGACTCGGCGATGTCGGCCTCGTCCTCGACGATCAGCACGCTGGCCGAGCGCGTCGCGCGGCGCAGAGGCCCGTCGGCCTCGTGCGGGGCGGGCGGCGCCAGCGCCAGCGGCAGGCGCACGGCGAAGCGCGCGCCCTTGCCGGGCCCGTCGCTGTGCGCCGACACGCGGCCGCGGTGCAGCTCGACGATGCTCTGCACGATGCTCAGGCCCAGCCCGAGCCCGCGCGACTGCCAGCCGGCCGATTGCACGAACGGCTCGAAGATGCGCCGGCGCTGGTCGTCGTCGAAGCCCTGGCCCTGGTCGATCACCCAGACCACGGCTTCGTTGCCGTCGCGCGCCAGCTCGACCCGCACGCGCTGGCCGGCGCCGCCGGCCTTGATCGCGTTGGACACCAGGTTGTCGAACACTTGCCGCAGCCGCGCGCGGTCGCCGTCGACCCAGCACGGCGGCAGCGCCGGCAGCGGCTCCAGGCGCACGCCGGCGTGGCCGGCGGCGGCGCGGTTGTCCTGCAACACCTCGGCCAGCAGCCGCACCAGTTCGACCGGGCCGCGGCGCAGCTCCACCTTGCCCTGGGTCACCCGGGAGATGTCGAGCAGGTCGTCGACCATCCGCCGCAGGTGCTGCCCCTGGCGGGCGATGGTGGCCAACGCCTGGCGCCGCTGCGTCTGGTCGGCGTCGGCGCGGTTCATCAGCGCGCAGGCGCTGGCGATGCCGGCCAGCGGATTGCGCAGTTCGTGGCTGAGCACGGCGAGGAAGCGGCTGATGCGTTCGTTCGCCGCCGCCAGGGTCTCCAGCGCGCGCTTCTGGTCCTCGATGTCGGTGCTGGCGCCGTACCAGCAGCGCACGCGGCCGGTCTCGTCGGCGATCGGCACGCCCTTCACCACGTGCCAGCGGTAGGCGTCGTCGGCGCCGCGGCGGAAGCGCAGTTCCACGTTCAGCGGCTCGGCGCGCTCCATCGCCTGCTTCCAGGCCGACAGGCCGCGCTGCAGGTCGTCGGGGTGGACGATCGCGCGCCAGTCCTCGCGCCCGCTCAGGCCGGTGTACTCGTACCAGAAGCGGTTGTGGTAGCGGATCGAACCGTCCGGCTCGGCGATCCAGACCATCTTCGGCAGGTGGTCGAGCAGCGCGCGCTGCTCGGTCTCGGCCCGCAGCCGCTGCTCGATCAGGTCGGCGCGGCGGCGCTTCTCGCTGCGCCGGCGTTCGCCGACGTCGGCGACCAGCCAGGCCAGGGCGGCGCCGAGCAGCGCGAACAGGGCGAGCTCGCTGGGCCCGGGGTGCGGCGCGCGCAGCATCGCGCCGAGCGACAGCGCCGCCACGGTGAGCAGGCCCGCGCGCAGGCCGAGCAGCAGGCTGGCGGCGATCACCGCGAGATAGCCGGCGCTGGTGGGCAAGGCGCCGGCGCGCCCGTAGTGCGCGTGCAGCGCCAGCGCCGCATAGGCCAGCGGCAGGGCCAGCGCGAGATCGCGCAGCCGCAGCAGCAGCGGCGACCGCCGGATCATGGGCCGGGCTCGGGGACGTCCTGCAGCAGGTCGCGGCAGCGGCGGCATGCGTCCTGGGCGCGGCCCAGGTTGCGCGCGACCTGTTCGGGCGGGGCCCCGGCGTCGAGCAGCGCGGCGGCGGCGGCGGTGGCCATGGCCACCCCGTTCAGCTCGTTGCGGAGCCGATGCATCCATTGCCGGAACTCGCCATCGGCCCGGGCGGAGGGATCCATCAAACCTGCCCCGTGCGACGCATCCGTGCGAGCTGGTTGTGGATCGTGCGGACGCTGACGCCGAGCGCCTTGGCGGTGCGGGTGCGGTCGTTGCCGAAGTGGGCGAGGGTCTTGCGCAGCATCTCGCGCTCGACCTCGGCGTAGCTCATGCCCACCGTGAACGTGACCGTGGCGGCGTCGTTGTGCTCCACGTGCGCGGCCGGCACGCGCCGGCCGCCGGGGCGCACGTGCACGACGTCGCCGTCGCCGGTCAGGAAGCCGCGCAGCACCGCGCTACGCAGCTCGCGCACGTTGCCCGGCCAGGTGTGCTGCTTCAGCGCCCGCTCGGTGCCGTCGGCGAAGCGCTTCTCGGTGCGGTAGGCCTCGTTCAGGCGTTGCAGGAACAGGCGCGCGAGCAGGATCACGTCGGAGCCGCGCGCGCTCAGCGGCGGCAGCTCGATCTGGAAGTCGGCCAGGCGGTAGAACAGGTCCTCGCGCAACGCGCCCGCTTCCACCGCCTGCCAGGGATTGCGGTTGGTCGCGGCGACGATGCGCACGTCGACCGGGATGGCGTCGGTGCCGCCGACCCGGGTCACCGCGCCGGTCTCCAGCACGCGCAGCAGGTACACCTGCAGCTGCAGCGGCATCTCGGTGATCTCGTCGAGGAACAGCGTGCCGTGGTTGGCCTGCTCGAAGTAGCCGATGTGGCGGGTGGCCGCGCCGGTGAAGCTGCCTCGCTCGTGGCCGAACAGGTGGCTGGCGAGCAGGTCCGGCGCGATCGCGCCCGCGTTGACCGCGATCAACGGGCCGCTGCGGCCGCTGCGGGCGTGCACCGCGCGCGCGACCAGCTCCTTGCCGGTGCCGCTGGCGCCGTGCACCAGCACGGTCGCGGCGGTCGGCGCGACCCGCTCGATGTCGCTCATCACCTGGCGCATCGCCGCGCAGTCGCCGACGATGCCGAGCCGCTCGCCCGACGGCGTCGGCAACGGTTGGCTGCGCGCGGCGGCGTTGCTGAGCAGGGCGTCGAATTGCTCCGGGCACAGGGGCTTGAGCAGATACTCGCTGACGGGCAGCGACACCGCCCGCCGCGCCGTCTCCAGCGTCGGCTGTCCGGTGACGATGGCGATGCGGCTCAGTTCCGGCGCGTCGAGATCCTGCAGCAGGTCCAGGCCGTTGCCGTCGGGCAGGTCGAGGTCGAGCAGCACCAGGTCGTGGCTGCGGCTGCGGGCGAGTTGGCGCGACTGCGCGAGCGTCTGCGCATGGAAGGGCTGGAACCCGCGCGAGCGGGCGAAATCCGCGGCCGACTGGGCGAAGCTGTGGTCGTCGTCGACTATCAGCAAACTCGGGTTCACGTCGCCCTCTTTCCCTGCCAGACCCGGAGTCAGCGTAGCGAAGCTGCGGTTAATGCACCGTCGACTACGGTTCACCAAGGTGTCTGCGCACCGGTTCACGGCCGCGACACGCCGATGCCGGCATTACGTGCAGCAGGCGACGCGGAAGGTGGACATGCATCCTCATACCCCGAAACGAAACCTCGGCGCGCCCGCCGCGCGCGCTCGCGTTTCCGCCGCGCGCATGCGGCAGGCGTCGCAAGTGGCGCTGCGCGCACTCGCCTCGGCGACCTGCGCCAGCGTGCTGTCGACCTGGGTGGTCTCGCTGGCCGGGCGCAAGGCCACCGGCTCGGCGGCGAGCGCCACCAACGCCACCAGCCACTGGCTGTGGGGCGAACGCGCGCGGCGCGTGCACCGCGTCGACGTGCGCCATACCGTCGCCGGCTACGCGATCCACCATGCCAGCTCGTTCTTCTGGGCGCTCTTCTACGAGGCCTGGCGCGAGCGCCGCCCGCGCTCGCGCGCGTGGCCGCCCGCTCTGGCGGTGAGCGCGGCGGCCTATCTGGTCGACTACCATGTGGTGCCGCGGCGCCTCACCCCGGGGTTCGAGCGCCATCTGGGCGGGCCCGCGATGGCCGCGACCTACGCCGCCTTCGCCCTGGGGTTGACGCTGGCCGCCGCGCTGCGGTCGCGGGTCCGGGCGCCGGGGCCGCACCGGCCCGCCGCGGCGTCGAACGCCGGCGCGCGGCGGCAGGCGCGGGCGCCGTAGCGCCGCGCGCCTACCGGCGCGAGCCCTGCAACTGCTTGCCGTGGTCGAGGTGCTTGGCGATCGCGGCGCGCGTCTCGGTAAGGAACTGCTTCAGGCGGTCATCGGTGACGGTCGGCAGCTTCGCATCGAGCATCGCCAGCGCCTCGGTATGGCCCTTGACCATCGCGTCGACGTAGGCGTCCTCGTACGCCTTGCCGTTCAGATCCGCCAGGCGGCGCAGTTCGGCCTGGCCCTTGTCGCGCTGCGCGGCGACCGCGGGCGTGGTCGCAGGATCGACCGAGATCTGGCGCGCGAGGTCGCGCCCGGCCTGCAGGTGCTTGCTGTGCTCGCCGTGCAGCATGTTGGCGTACTCGAGCACCGGCTGGCTCGGGTTCTTGGTCCGGGCCTGCTCGGCGGCGGCGATCTCATGCTCGTCCACCGCCTGCACCAGTCCCAGCGATTCGCCCTGCGGGTCGGCAGCGGCGGCCTGCCCCTGATCCATCGTCGGCGCCGGCGCGCTGCCGGTGTTGGCGGCGGGGGCGTCGGCGTTCGGCGGGGTCACGTCGGTCTGCGGCCTGCCTTCCATGTCGTTGACGCCGTCGCGGTCGCGGTTGCAGGCCGGCAGGGCGCCGAGCGCGAGCACGAGCGCGGGAACCAGAAGGGTGCGGGTTTTCATGGCGTTGCTCCTCACAGGGTTCGATAGGGCGCCCGCCGCACCGGACGCCGCGCGGCGCCGGCGCGGAACGGAGCGTCGCCAAGCTAAGCCAAGCCCGGCGCTCGGGCCGTGAAGGCGAGGGCGACCGGGGCGGCGCGCAGCGCCGGCGCGGAAAAGCTTGCCCGCCGCCCGGCAACTCTTGCGCGTGCGTGCGCGGCGGGGCGAACGCGCGGCGCGGCGGCGGTGGCACGGCCGTTGCGTGCCTCCTTCGAGCGGCACGCATCGGCCGCGGAGGAGAAACCCCATGTCCCTGAGCCTGAGCGACATCAAAGGATGTCCGATCGAGAAGCAGCGCTTCACCTGGAGCGAGCTGGTACAGAAGCCGATCAGCAAGCTCGACGACGACGCGTTCACCCGCGTCCGCGTGATCCTGATGAACGGCGTCGAGAACGAGGCCTTCCGTTTCCAGCACGCCGCGGCGCGGATGAACCGCGACCTGCGGCTGCCGCTGGCCAAGGTGCGGCGCATCGAACACCACCAGGCCACCGCGGTGAACTGGCTGCTGGGCGCCGACCATTCGCCGCTGGAGACCACCATCGCCTACGAGCAGGTCGCGATCGAGGTGACCGCGGCGGTGGCGCAGCGCGAGCCGGACCCGTACCTGGCGCAGACCTACCGCTTCGGCCTGCTCGAGGACTTCGACCATCTGTACCGCTACTCGGCGATGCTCGACCGCCTCGAAGGCAAGGACGCGAACAACATCCTGCAGTGCTACACCGACATCCTGGCCGGCCGGCCGACGGTGGTCGAGCACCGCGCGCCCGAGGACGACCTGCGCACGCCGTTCGACGCGCGCACCGCGCACCCGCTGTCCAAGCTGCACGCGCTGACGATCATGGCCGGCGAGCAGCAGACCCACAACTACTACATGAACATCGGCCCGCTGTTCACCGACCCCGTGGCGCGCCTGCTGTACGCGGAGATCGCCTCGATCGAGCAGCAGCACGTCACCCAGTACGAGTCGATCATCGACCCGGACCAGAGCTGGATGGAGCAGTGGCTGATGCACGAGTTGATGGAGGTCTACAACTACCACGGCTGCGTCGAGCAGGAGACCAACCCGCGGATCAAGGCGCTCTGGGAGCGCTTCCTCGACTACGAGCTGGGCCAGCTCGCCTACGTGATGGAACTGTTCAAGACGCAGATGCGGCGGGACCCGCTGGAACTGCTGCCGGACCGGCTGCCCGACCCGATCCCGTTCGCCAGCCAGCGCGATTTCGTCCGCCAGACCCTGCTCGAGGAGGTCGACCTGCGCGCCGACGGCGAGCAGTACGTGCCGCTGGAGGAGGAGAGCGAGGCCTCGCGCGCGTACCGCGAGTACATGAATTCGCAGGGCTCGCCGTCCGAAGCGGTGGCCGCCGGCTACCGCTGGCAGCCGGGCACCGAACTCAGCCACCTGCGCGCCGCCTGAACGCGCCACGACACGGAGACACGCCATGCAGACCCAGATCACCACCGGCAAGAACCGCACCGGCATGAAGGCCTCGCCGATCGACTCGGGCGAACTGCTCGAGAGCCTGGAAATGCAGCAGGAGGTGCCGGCGCCGGAGCTCGGCGCGGACGCGATCCGCGCCGGTTACCTGAGCGAGGCGGACGCGGTGGGCTCGATGCCGCCGCCGGCCACGATCAAGGGCGTGTTCGGCGCCGCGATGCAGGCCTTGTCCGGCAACCGGCTTTCGGTGTTGCTGGACAAGCTCGGCGAGCGCGCCGCCTACGAGCGTTCGGGGACCCGCCTGTACGAGGCCGCGCTGCTGAAGCTGGCCCAGGTCGACCAGGCCGAGCTGCCGCGAGGGATGAGCCTGTCGGCGCTGCAGGAGATCCACGACGACGAGGCTTCGCATTTCGAGCTGCTGAGCGAGGCGATCGAGCAGCTCGGCGGCGACGCGACCTCGCAGACGCCGTGCGCGGACGTGGTCGCCGTGCAGTCGATGGGCCTGCTGCAGGTGATGGCCGACCCGCGCACCACGCCAGCGCAGGCGCTGCAGACGCTGCTGGCCGCGGAACTGGTCGACGTGGCCTCGTGGGAGCTGCTGATCGACCTCAGCGACGGCTTCGGCCTGGACGAGCTGACCGCCCGCTTCCGCACCGCGCTCGCCTCGGAGAACCGCCACCTGGAGCGGGTGCGCGGCTGGCTGGAAGCGATGCTGGCGCAGTCGGCGGAGACGGCGGCGACGCGGCAATGAATGAGCCGCGCGCTGTACGAGATGGAGTAGCAGCGGATGGCGGCCGCCCTGGCGCACCCGGGCGCGCTGGCCGGCCGCTCCGGCGGCGGCGCGCACGCAAGGCGGCAACGCCGCGATCGGGATCGCGGCCTCGATGGACGGGACGTACGTGCGTCGCGGCATCCGGTGGCCAGGCGGCGGACCGGGCGAGCCGCGGATGCGAAGGCCGGATTCCCCGGGGCGGGAACCGTTTCAGGCATTAATCGCCGCGCGTCCGCTGGATCGGCCGCGATGACACGCGGCCGCTCGGCGCGGTCCCGAGAGCGGTATCGCCGGGCGACGCTGCGGGAGCCGACGGCTCCCGCATGCGCGCATGCGGCGATCCTGGATTCAGTGGCGCATGGAGTCGTGCGGCCGGGCGACGCCCTTGAGCAGCCGCTCGGAGGCATCCTGCTCGTTGCTGTGCGCGAAATTGGCGAGCGAGACGAAGCCGACCAGGCGCTTGTCGCGGTTCACCACCGGCAGGCGGCGCACTTCCAGGTCGGCCATGTTGCGCGCCACGTCGTCGACGTCGTCGTCCTCGTAGCAGTACTTGATGTCCTTGGTCATCACCTCGCGCACCGGGCTTTCGGCGTCCAGGCCGTGGGCCAGGCCGCGCACCACGATGTCGCGGTCGGTGACGATGCCGACCAGGCGGTCGCCGTCGGTCACCGGCAGGCTGCCGACGTCCATCTTCTCCATCATCTCCGCGGCGCGGCGGATCGGTTCGTCCGGCTTCGCAAGGCAGACGTCGCGGGTCATGATTTCGCTGACTTTCATGGCGTTTCTCCCTGTTTGGCGCGGGGCGTTCGGTCAGATTGCGCAGCGTCCCACAAGCGGGATTCAATCGTCGTGAAGCGCGCGCATAGGGCGGCGAAACACTTGGCGTCACTCTCCCCAGGCGTTCGCGCAGAAGCCGGCGTTCTCGCGCCGGCGCGTGTCCTGGCGCGCGCACTGCACCACCACCGGGCGGTCGCTCTCGAACAGCAGCGCGTAGGGCTCGCCGAGGCGCACCGCCTCGGGAAAGATCAGGTCGTTCACCCGCAACCGCCGCAGCCGGCGCGGCGCCACGCCGACGCGGTAAGGCCCCACGGGTTCGCGTCGCGCGTACAGCACGGTCAGGCGGACATTGGCCAGGGCGTCGCCGGTGTTGAGCAGCGCGAACTCGTCGCGGCTGGTGAACAGCGGCTCCGGCCCGCGGGACTGGAGCGGCACGCGGCCGGCGGCGAACGCCCAGCGTCGCGCGCCGATCCCGTTCATGCCGGTACTCCGAGCAGCCGGCGCAGCGCCGGCGTGAGGAACACGCCGGCCGGATCGAACTGCGCGCGCACGGCAAGGAAGTCGTCCCAGTGCGGGTAGAGCGGGCGCAGCGCGCCGGCCTCCAGCGTGTGCTTCTTGCCCCAGTGCGGGCGGCCGCCGTAGGCGCGGAACACCGGCTCGATGTCGGCGAAGAACCCGCGCCAGGGCAGGGCATGGTTCTGGTGCAGCGAGATCGTCGCCGTGGCACGGCCGTGCGCCGGGCTGAGATAGGCATCGTCGGCGGCGACGG
This sequence comes from Vulcaniibacterium tengchongense, assembly GCF_003814555.1. GTDB lineage: Bacteria > Pseudomonadota > Gammaproteobacteria > Xanthomonadales > Xanthomonadaceae > Vulcaniibacterium > Vulcaniibacterium tengchongense. Next base: position 78,675 of record NZ_RKQN01000003.1, on the reverse strand, counting down.
TGCGGAACAGCACCCGCCAGGCGACGATCCGCCGCCAGCGCGCCTTGATCCGCGCGCGCACTTCCTGGAAGCAGTCCAGGCCCTGGTCCGCCGGCAACGCGTATTCGCATTCCTCGAAGCGGTGCGGCAGCCCGCTGTGGGTGGGGATCACCTGGTGGCCGTAGCCCTCGCGCTTCTCCAGCAGGCGCCCGCCCTCCGGCGCCGCGCTGCCGCCGCCGACCGGGTTGACCAGGCGCAGCTTGACGTCGTCGCGGCGCGGGTACCAGTAGAAATCGAAGCTGCGGTTCCGCTCGACCAAGGCCGGCAGCAGCGCGCAGGCGGCATCGGTGCCGAGCGCGTACTCGCGCCGCTCCACGTCGAAGGCGGGCACCAGCTTCAGGTCCAGTTCGGTGAACACGCCCAGGGTGCCCAGCGCCACGCGCGCCGCGCGCAACCGGTGCAGGTCGGTGCGCTCGATCCGGCGGACGCGGCCGTCGGAGCCGACCAGGCGCGCGCCCAGCAGCAGCGCCGACAGGTTGGGCTGGTCGCGGCCGCTGCCGTGGGTGCCGGTGCCGATGGCGCCGCCGATGGTCTGGTCGGCCACGTCGCCGTAGTTGGGCAGGGCGAGGTCGTGCTCGTACAGCGCCTTGCCCAGCGCCTCGAGCGCGGTGCCGGCGCGCACGGTGGCCTCGCAGGCGGCGCGGTCGGCGCGGACCACGCCGGACAGCCCGCCCATCGACACGAGCACGTCCTCGCTGCGGACGATGTCGCTGGAGGAATGCCCGGCGCCGACCGCGCGCACGCGCTCCCCGCGCTCGGCCGCGGCTTTCACGATGGCCGCCAGTTCCTCCTCGCAACGCGGCCGCTCGATGCGCCGCGGCCGCGCCTCGACGCTGCCGGACCAGTTGCGCCACGCCTGCGCCATGGCGCGCTCATTCGCAGGGATAGGCGATCGTCGACATCAGCGCGTTCTCGGCCTGGCGCGAATCCAGCCGGGTGTGCTGGACGACGATCGGCACGTCGGACTCGATCACGCTCGCGTACGGCGTTTCCTTCGGGATCGGCTCGGGGTCGCGCAGTTCGTTGAAGCGCAGGTGCAGGGTGCGGCGCGGCGGCACCTCGACCCGGTACGGGCCGGCGGGCTCGCGGTCCTCGAAGTAGACGGTGATGCGCACCTGCGCCGGCGCGTCGCCGGCGTTGAGGATGCAGCAGGTTTCGTGGCTTTCCAGCTCGGGCGCGGGGCCGTGGCTCCAGCCCGGGATGTAGCCCTCCGCGATCGCCCAGCGTTTGCGTCCGATGGCCTGGTCCATGGCGCGATCAGAGCATGCGCCGCGCCAAGGCCGCGTCATGGCGGATCGCGGCGCGTTCACGGCCGCTGCGTATGCTGCGCCCGCGGCGACACGGCGAGGACGCGCATGGCGAAGATCGGCTACCACGCATCGCACGAGCAGTTCGCGCCCGAGGAGCTGCTGGAATTGGCCCGGCACGCCGAGGCGGCGGGCTTCCGCGCGGCGATGTGCTCCGATCATTTCCACCCGTGGAGCCGCGTGCAGGGCCACAGCGGGCATGCCTGGTGCTGGCTCGGCGCCGCGCTGGCGTCGACGGCGTTGCCGTTCGGCGTGGTCACCGCTCCGGCCGGGGGCCGCTATCACCCCGCGGTGCTGGCGCAGGCGGCGGCGACGCTGGCGCGGATGTTCCCGCAGCGCTTCTGGATGGCGGCAGGCACCGGCGAGGCGCTCAACGAGGCCGTCGTCGGCGCGCCGTGGCCGCCGAAGCCGGCGCGCAACGAGCGCCTGCGCGAGGCGGTGGAGACGATGCGCGCGCTGTGGCGCGGCGAAGAGGTGAACCACCATGGCAGCTTCGCGGTCGAGCAGGCGCGGCTGTACACGTTGCCGCCGGCGCCGCCGCCGGTGCTGGTGGCGGCGCTGACGCCGGAAACCGCGCGCTGGGGCGCGCAGTGGGCCGACGGCCTGATCACCATCAGCCAGCCGCGCGACAAGCTGCGCAAGCTGGTCGACGCGTTCCGCGAAGGCGGCGGCGAGGGCAAGCCGATGCACCTGCAGGTCAAGCTGTCCTACGCGCGCGAGGAGGCCGAGGCCCTGCAAGGCGCGTACGAGCAGTGGCGGACCAACGTCTTCCCGGGCGAGATCTCCGAGGACCTGCGCACGCCGGCGCAGTACGAGGCGTTGGCGCGCGAGGTGCAGCCGCAGGACATGTACCGCTTCGTGCGCGTCTCCGCCGATCCGGGACGGCACCTGGGCTGGCTGCAGGACGACCTGGCGCTCGGCTTCGACCACCTCTACCTGCACAACGTGAACCGCGCCCAGCGCGAGTTCGTCGAGGCGTTCGGCGAGCGGGTGCTGCCGGAGCTGCGCTGACCGCGCAGGAGCTTCGAACGCCGGCGGGCGCCATGCGCGCGATCGGGCGCCCACGAAGGCGGCGCGGCACCGCGCGGCGCCGAACCCTCGGTCCGCCCGGCCTCAGTAGCTGCCGCGGCGGCGGCGCAACCAGCGGTAGCCGTAGCCGTTCAGGCGGATGCGGGGCGGTGGCGGCGCGCCGTCGTAGCCGGCGTCGGCGACCACGTCCACCAGCGCGTCCAGGTCGTCCTCGCGCAGCTCGAACTCGACCGGCTCGGGCGCGAGGTTGACCAGGGCGACCAGGCTGTCGCCGCCGACCGGGTCGTCGTAGCGCAGGCCGAACACGCTCGCGCACTCGAACTTGGCCGGGCGCCCGTCGCCGCGCATCTCGCGCAGCGCCGCGCGCGTGCGCGCCAGGTCGCGGGTGCGCGCCCATAGCGAACCGGGACGCCACTGCTGCGCTTCCACGTTGGTCCGGCGATAGCCGAACGGCCCCTCGGCGACCGGCCGCACCACCAGCCGGTCCTCGGGTGCGGTGGAGAAGCCGCCGTTCTTCCCGTCGTGCCATTGCATCGGGATCCGCACCGCGTTGCGCTCCGGCCGGCTCAGGTCCTCGCCCATGCCGATCTCGTCGCCGTAGCGCAGCACCGGAATGCCGGGCAGCGAGAACAGCAGCGCGTGCGCCATCGCCACGCGCGCCGGGTCGCCGTCGAGCATCGGCGCCACGCGCCGGCGGATGCCGCGGCCGTAGATGCGCATGTCCGGATCGGGCGCGAACTGGCGCATCACCTCCTCGCGGTCCTCCGGGCTGAGCTGCTCCAGGTCGAGCTCGTCGTGATTGCGCAGCCACACCGCGCGGCGCGAGCGCGGCGGCGGCGGGCGGTTGCGCTCCAGCGCCTCGTACAGCGGCCGCGCCCGCCTGCGGGCCAGGGCGAGGAAGATGTGGTTGTTGACCCAGAAGTCGAGCACGTGGCTGAGCCGGTCCTCGTCGCCGAGATAGGCGCGGTACTGGTCGACCTGGACGTCCGCCTCGCCCAGCAGCACCGCGCCGGGCGCGCGCTGCCAGGCGTAGGCGTGGAGGTCGTCGAGCAGCCACAGGCCGTCGTCGCGCGGATCCGCCTGGCGCGCCCGCTCGATCATGTACGGCACCGCGTCCACGCGGAACCCGGCCACGCCCAGCCGCAGCCAGTACGCCATGGTCCGGTACATCTCCTCGCGCACCGCCGGGTTGGCCAGGTTGAGGTCGGGTTCGTGCCGGTAGAACAGGTGCCGGTAGTACTGGCCGGCGGCCTCGTCCCAGGTCCAGATGCTGTCCTCGACGCCGGGGAAGATCGGCTTGAGGCCGTCGTCGACGGGCTCGTCGGCCCAGACGTAGTAGTCGCGGTACGGCGAGTGGCGGTCCGAACGCGCGCGCTGGAACCACGGGTGCCGGTCGGAGGTGTGCTGCATCACCAGCTCGACCAGCACGCGCAGGCCCAGCGCCTCGGCGCGTTCCACCAGCGCGGCGAAGTCGGCGATGTCGCCGAAGCGCGGATCGACCGACAGGTGGTCGCTGACGTCGTAGCCGCCGTCGCGGAACGGCGAGCGGTAGAACGGCAGCAGCCAGATCGTGCTGAAGCCGAGCGAGCGCACGTATTCGAGGCGGTCGGTGATGCCGCGCAGGTCGCCGCAGCCGTCGCCGTCGCCGTCGGCGAACAGCGAAGGATCGATCTGGTAGATCGCCGTGTCGTGATACCACATGGGACCGGTTCGCTCCTTTGCGGGTCAGCCCCGCGGCCCGCGTTCTTCCTGCGGCTTGGCGCGGCGGTCGCTGAGCAGGACGCTGACCACGATGCCCAGGCCCAGCGCGGTGGCCAGCAGGAACAGCGCCAGCGCCAGGATCCGGTAACCGCCGCTTCCGCCGGGTATGCGCATCAGCAGCGCCGAGGCCAGGATCAGGGCGGCGACGATCAGGCCGATGCTGATCCGGTTGGCGATCTTCTGCAGGCTTTCCATCAGCGGCGATTCCTGCAACCCGGTGATCCGCACCTGCAGCCGGTTCTCCGACAGCAGCGACAGGAAGGTCGAGACCTTGCGCGGCGCCTCCTGCAGCAGGCTCTGCAGCTCCATCGCCTCGCCGGCGACCGCGGTCATCGAGAACGCATCGCGCAGCTGCGCGCGCAGGATGTAGTCGAGATGGTCCTCGACCACGTCCTTGGCGCTGAGCTCGGGGTCGAGCTGGCGGCACACGCTCTCCAGGTGCAGCAGGGTCTTGCCGAGCAGGCCGAGCTCGGGCGGCATGCGCAGGCCGCAGGCGGTGCCGGTGCGGGTCAGGTCCACCATCAGCCGGCCCTCGGAGCCGCCCTGCAGGCCCGCGGAGGCGGCATAGCGCGCGACCATCTGGCCGATGTCGCGCAGGTAGCGCTCCTCGTCGAAGTCCTCCAGCCGGGTGCCGAGCGCGATCGCCTCGTCGGCGACCTCCTCGCCGCGCCCGTCGATCGCCCAGAACAGCAGCTTGAGCAGGCGCCGGCGCTGCTTCGGCGGCACGTGCGCGACCATGCCCAGGTCGAAGATCGCCAGGCGCGCGTCCGGGGTGATCATCAGGTTGCCCGGGTGCGGGTCGGCGTGGATCTCGCCGTGGATGAAGGTCTGGTCGAGATAGCCCTGCAGCAGCGACACCGCCAGCGCGCGCAGGTCGCGGCGCGCGTAGCGCTGCGTGGCCGCCTCGATCGGCAGGCCTTCCACCAGCTCCATGGTCAGCACCCGGGTGCGGGTCAGTTCCCATATCGGCAGCGGCACCCACAGCCGCGGGTAGCGCTGCAGGTGCACGGCGAAGCGTTCGAGGTTGCCGGCCTCGAGGCAGTAATCGAGTTCGGCCAGCAGGGTCTTGCGGAATTCGTGCACCCAGTCGGCGAAGCGCAGGCGCTGCCCCACCTGGGTGGCGCGGTCGACGCGCGCGGCCACCGTGCCGAGGATGCCCAGGTCGGTGCGGATCTGCTCCACCACGCCGGGGCGCTGCACCTTCACCGCGACCGGGCGGCCGTCGTGCAGCCGCCCGCGGTGCACCTGCGCCAGCGAGGCCGAGCCCAGCGGCGTTTCGTCCAGTTCGGCGAAGAACTCGGTCACCGGCCCCCCCAGGGCTTCCTCGATCTGCGGCCGGATCAGCCCGAACGGCATCGGCTTGACTTCGTTCTGGATCCGCTGCAGCGCGGCGACGTAGGCCGGCGGCACCATGTCCGGGCGGGTCGACAGCGACTGCCCGACCTTGATGAAGGTGGGGCCCAGCGCCTCCAGGTCGTCGACGAAGCGCTCCGGGCGCGCCTCGTCCTCGAGCAGGGTCTCGGGCGGATCGAGCAGCGCGGCGTCCAGGTCGAGACCGGTGAACACGCCGGCATTGCGGTACTTGATCAGGAATCGCAGGATCTGCCCGGTGCGTGCGAGACCTCTGATGTGCTCGTTCATTGGCGTCCTCCGCGGCTCGTCGCACCGTAACCCGCGGCGCGTCAATGTCCGTTCACCGCGCGCCGACGAGCGGCGGCCGTCGAGGGCGCATGCGCGAGCTGCCTCGCGTTCGCCGCGGCAACGCGGGCCCGGCGCGGTGCGACGCACGCGCGACCGGGTGGCGCGCGTGGGACGCCGCGGCGGGGCGGACGCGTCAGGTCATCGCGTTGCGTCCGCGGTGGCGCGCCGCTGCGGCGCCCGCGCCTCGGCGGCGGGGCGCCGTTCCGTTCCGTTGCGCCCCCCGGCGGCGGGCGCCGGGCGCGGAATCGCCAGCCGCACGGTGCTCCACAGCTGCGCGGCGTTGGATTCGTCCTCGTGCGAGCCCTGCGCGCCGAACGGCTCGATGCGGTAGCGGCCGTCGGCGTAGGACCACGACCACAGTTCCGAGGTGCGCACCGCATCGGCGGCGTCGATCGCGCGCCAAAGCCTGGCCTGCGCCCCGGCCAGGCGTGCACGCGTCGGCGCCGGCAGGTCGTCGCGCTGCAACTGCCGCTGCAGCCCGGCGGCCAGCAGCGCCTGCTGCCACGCCCACACCACGGTGCCGTGGTAGGCGTCGCGCCCCAACCGCGGCCAGGCGTCGCGCGCGGCATAGGCCGGGTTGGCCACCAGCAGGCCGACGTCGGTGAGCAGCCCGGCCGGGAACGGGCGCACCACCGCTTCGAGGTCGCGCTGCAGCGTCGCCGCGTCGGGCCTGCCGAACAGAAGTTCGAAGCCGACGTCGGAATGCAGCACCGGCACCGGACGCCCGCGCGCGTCGAGGGCGATCGCGGCGAACTGCAGGTCGGCGTCGCCCAGCGCCGCCAGCGCCGCCGCCGGATCGACGCCGGCGTGCGCCGCGTATTCGCGAACGCGCCGCCGTGCCTCCGCATTGTCCATGCGCACAGCGAACAGCGCCTTGGCCCGCCGCTCCCATGCGTCCGCGCGCGCCGCGGCCTCGCGCAGGCGGCGCAGCTCCTCGGCGTCGGCGTACGGCGCGAGCAGGCCGCTGTCGACGAAGGCGCCGATCGCGCGCAGCGCCGCCGGCACCCAGACCGCGTTGACGTCCCAGGGATAGCGGCCGCGGCCGAGGCCCTCGTTGCTGTCGCGCCACTGGCCGACCGGCACGCCCGGCTTGAGCCCGATCAGGTGGGCGTGGGTCGGCGCCCGCGCGAAAGCCGCGCTGGCCTCGGCGACGAACCGCAGGTTGCGCAGCAACGCCGCGCCGCGCGCCTCGCCGCCGTCGCGGGCCGCCAGGAATGCGGCCGCACGGGCACGCCCACGCGGATCCTCGAGCAGCCACGCCGCCGCCACCGGCGCCAGCATGTAGTCGTCGTCGACCATCTTGTAGTCGTAGATCGGCGCGGAACCGGGCCGGCCGCTCTCCTCCAGGTGCCGCAGCACCGCGAACTCGCCGATGTCCTCCTCGTGCGCGACCTCGCCCCGCGGCGACAGCCGCGCCAGCACCGAGGCGAGGCCGGCCTCCACCGCCTGCGGCTGCAGCGCCGGCATCAGCAGGCGCAGCGACATCAGCGTGTCGCGGCCGAAATAGGTGTCGAAGCGCCAGGATCCGGCGAGGAACTTCTCGCGATAGCTGAGGAAGCGCAGGGCGTTGCGGCTGCGCTCGTCGAGCGCGGCGCGCCCGGTCAACAGGTCGCCGGCGGGAATCGGCGTCAGCGGCGGCTCGCCGGTCAGCGCGACGATGCGCAGGCGCAGCGCCTCGCCGGGGCGATCCGGCTGCAGGCGCAGGCGTCCGCCGGCGCGGACGAAGCGGCCGTTCTCCGCCGCCAGCGCGACCGAATACCCGGGCGCGCCGTCCAGGCGCATGCGCCGCCAGGAGACGGTGCGCCCGGCCACCTCGGGCGCCGCCGCGGTTCCCGGCGGGTAGGGCAGGCCGAGCTGGTAGTCACGCAGCACCCGCACGCTGCCGAGCACCGCGTCCTTCACCGTCAGCGCGCCGCCCTCAAGGGTGGCGCTGGCTTCGATCCCGTGCCAGGCGCGCCCCTCCACCTCCGCGCGCGCGCCGCGGACCGCGCCCAGGGTCCAGCGCACCGGCACCGCGGCTTCCTCGAACCAGACGCCGACGCCGCTGTTGCCGGCGGGGAATGCGACCAGCACGCGCGGCCGCGGACCCGAGGTGAGCAGCAGGTGCGCGGCGACCGGGCCTTCCTGGTGGAACGCGTTCTCGACCTGGCCCTCGGCGATGCGGAACTGCAGGGCGTCGGCGGGGCGTCCGGCGGCGGTTTCCCGCGGCGCCGCCGCGGATGCGGGAGGCGGGTCGTGGCGGCAGGCGGGCAGGGCCAGCAGCGCGCCGAGCAGCAGCCAGGCGCAGCGGGGCGGACGTGGCAACGTTTCGGGCATCGAGGAACCTCGTGACGGAGTCGCCGGCGCCGCGGCATCGGGGCGGGCCCGCCGTGCGGCCGCGACGGCGCGCGCCGTCCTGCGCGGGTCGCGGGCCGCGGCGCCCGGCCCGGGTGCGGGCCAGGCCGGGCGCTCCGGCGGAGGAAGCGCCCGGCCCGGCGTTGCGATCACCACAGGTACTTGACCTGCAGGTTGACCTCGCGGCCCTCCAGCGGGCGCGCCAGCAGCACGTTGTTGCTGGTGGTCGCGGCGCCGAAGATGCGCGAGTTGCTCTCGGTCAGGCCGAGCTCGTCGGTCATGTTGGTGCCGCGCAGGTTGATCTGCCAGTTGTAGCCGATGTTCGCGGTCACGCCGAAGTCCACGGTGTGGTACGAACCCAGCTGCTGCAGGCCCGACTGGTCCTGGGTATGGTCGCCGACGTGGGTGTAGGTCACGTACGGGGTGATGTCGCCCCAGGGCAGGTCGAAGCGGTAGCTCGGCGTGATCATGTAGCGCAGCTTGGGCTGGCGCTGCAGCTGCTGGCCCTCGATCGGCGCGCAGTTTTCCCCGCCGTTGATGTCGACGTAGGGCAGGCAGGCGTCGTAGTCGGTGTACTCGCCGTCCAGGTAGTTCGCCACCAGCTGGATGCGCAGCGCGTCGGTCGGGGTCAGCGCGCCGATGAAGTTCACGCCCTTGGAATCGGAGCCGTAGAAGCGCGGCGAGCCGACCGGCGTGCCCTCGCCGTCGGTCGGCTGGTACTGCAGGCCGGTGAACTTGCGCCGGTAGGCGCTGATGTCGGCGTACAGCCAGTCGGACTGGTACTTGAAGCCGATCTCGTAGTTGCGGATGCGCTGCAGCGGCACCGCGCCGCCGGCGCTGCGGATGCCGTTGTCGAAGTCCGGGAAGTGGCCGCCGGTGTTGACGCGGCCGTAGGCGGACATGCGGTCGGTGAACGCATAGTTCGCGCCGGCGGTCCAGGACGGATGCGACTTCTTGTAGTGGTTGCGGGTATAGGTGCCGTCGCAGACCGGGGTGGCGTTGTCGTACAGCGTGTTCGGGTCGCCGTCCAGGTCGACGTTGCGCAGGTTGCAGACGTTGTTGGTCGCGTCCTGGTTCTCGAGGCGCCCGGACAGGTCCAGCAGCCACTTGCCGATCCGCCACGTGTCGGACAGGTAGATCGCCATGTTGGTGGCGCGGCCGTACTGGTGGATGTGGAAGCCGCCGAAGTCGGAGAAGCCCTGCGGGTCGGTGCGGTAGCGCACTACGCCGTCCTCGCCGACGTAGCTGACCGTGATCGGGCGCGCGTTGGGCTCGTTGGTCATGAGCATGGTGTTGCCCAGCGACCACTTGTCGTTCATCCGGTAGCTGTTGATGTAGAAGCCCATCGTGAGGGTGTTGCCCTCGAACAGCTCCTTGCTCAGGCGCAGGTCGTTGTTGAAGCTCTTCAGGTACTTGTGGATGTGCCACCAGCCCTGGGCGATCACGCTGCGGTCCAGCGGCACGGTGCCGCCGCCGACGTAGGTCGCGGTGGCCGAGCCGGCCGGCAGCTCGAACCCGCCCGGCGTGTCCACCCCGTACAGCATCTCCGCCAGCGTCACCGGGTTGAAGCTGGAGAACAGGGCGTTGGTGTCCATGTCGCCCTCGTCGTACAGGAACTTGTCGCTGATCGTCCAGCCGTTGCCCAGGTCGAGGTCGAAGTTGCCGCCGAAGAAGAACATGTCGGCGCCGCGGCCGTCGGCGAGATCGACCTGCTTGCCGCCGCCGGGGTAGGTCGGCAGGAACACGTGCTGCAGGTGCTTGCTGTTGTAGGTGCCGGTCAGCGGGTCGAAGCCGGGGTAGGGGTGGAACTCGTCGCGGCCTTCCTGGATCAGCGGGATCGGCGTGATGAACTGGTTCTTGTCGTTGAGGTAACGGGCGTAGAGGACGAAGTTGCCGCCGTCGAACTCGTGCGACAGCGTGGCGGTGATCTGCCCGCCCTTGTCGGCCTTGAACTGCGGGTCGCGCACGCCGTCGGACTCGCGCCAGAAGCCGCCGACGCTGCCGTACCAGCCCTCGGCGATCTTGAAGCCGGAGAACGCGTCGAGCCGCCACAGGCCCTCGTCGCCATAGGTCATGCCGACGCTGCCGCTGGGCGTCTCCGAGCCGGTCTTGAGGAAGAAGTTCGCGGTGGCGCCCATCTGGCCGTCGGCGAACACCACCGAGGGGCCGCCCTGCAGGATCTCGACCGAGGCGACGGTGTCGTCGAGGCGGAACATCGAGGTGGTCTCGAAGAACGACAGGGTCGGCATGCCGTACAGCGGCGAGCCCATCAGCAGGGTGGAGAAGTAGGGCGCGTCGCCGCCGCCGGGGAAGCCGGCGATCTCGATGTTGGCGCCGGTCTGGCCGCCGGTGGATTCCGGCCACATGCCCGGCGAGATCTTCAGCAGGTCGGCGGTGCTCTTGGGATTGGCCTGGCGGATCTCCTCCTCGTTCGCGGTGACGATGTTGAAGCTGGCTTCGAGCTTCTTCACCCCGCCGGAGGTGGCGGTACCGGTCACCACCACGGTGTCGAGCGTGGTGCGCGCGCCGCGCTCGTCAGCGGCCGGCGCGGTCGCGCCCTGGGCGGCGGCGGCGGGCGGTTCCGTGGGCGGCGTCTGCGCCTGCGCGCACCACGGCGACAGGGCGATGGCGATGGCCACCGAGAGCGCGTAACGGTTCGTGTTCAGTCTGCACATGATCTCCCCTCTCCGAAGATTGTGATGACGTCGAAAAAACTGACAGCGCTGTCATTGTGTAATCGCGGCCGCGGGCAGCCGGCGCAAGAGCATAGGCGCTGGGGGCGGTCGTCTGGCACGCTGCGGTGCAAAAAAGCACCAGCCGGGGTGAACGCTCCGTATAGGCCGCGGCGGTGATCGCGGCGGGAGCGCGCGGTGTTAGCGCTATCGCCCGCGCCGGCCTGGCGCCGCTGCGGCAAATGCGGAACGATCGGCCGCGCCATTGCGCCCGGCCCTTCACTTTGCGAGGTGACGCAGCATGACCTGGACTCCGTTCATCGCCCGACTTGCGCTGCCGCTCGCGTTGGCCCTTCCGGCCCAGGCGCGCGAGCCGGCGCAGCCGGATCCCGCGCAGACCCGCGCCTACATCGAGCGCGGCTGGGCCACGCTGACGCGGTCGATGGACGATTGCTCCTCGTTCGGCGACGAGAAGATGGACCATCGCCCGGTGCTGTACCTGCCGGCCGGCTATCCGCGCGACGCGCGCATCGATGCGATCGCGCGGCGATGCGGCGTGGACGTGCGCGAACTGCCGCGCCGGATCGAGCGCGTCGGCGACGTCGACCCGGGCAAGCTGCCGCGGCAGGGCCTGCTGTACGTGCCCAAGCCCTACGTGGTGCCGGGCGGCTTCTTCAACGAGATGTACGGCTGGGACAGCTACTTCATCGTGCTCGGCCTGCTCGCCGACGACCGCGAGGCGCTGGCGCGGGACATGGTCGACAACGCGCTGTTCGAGGTCGAGCACTACGGCGGCATGCTCAACGCCAACCGCAGCTACTACCTGACCCGGGCGCAGCCGCCGTTTTTGGCCGAGATGGTGCGCGCGGTGCTCGACGACCCGGCGAGCTTCCCCGACCGCAAGCAGGCCGACGCCTGGCTGGCGCGCGCCTGGCCGCAGCTCGTGCGCGACCACGCCACCTGGTTGCGCGCCGAGCACCGCGCCGGCGGCACCGGCCTGGCGCGCTACTTCGACTACGGCGCCGGGCCGGTGCTGGAGTTCCGCGACGCGGGCTACCTGCGCCGGGTGATCGACTGGCTGGTCGCGCATCCGCAGCGCGATCCCGGTTTCCTGGTCGAGGCCTCGGAGCACCCGGACGACGCGGAGGCGGAACGGCTGAAGACGCGCAGCTGCGACGTGCGGGCTTCGCAGGTGTGCGCGCAGGCCTGGTCGCAGGGGCGCCGGCTCAGCGCCGATTTCTACCTCGGCGACCGCGCGATGCGCGAATCCGGCTTCGACGTGAACTTCCACTTCGGCCCGTTCGCCGGGCTGACCCACCACCATGCGCCGGTCTGCCTCAACAGCCTGCTGTACCGCTACGAGCGGACGCTGGGTGCGTTCGCCCGGCGCCTGGGCAAGGCCGCGGAGGCGCGGCGCTACGACGGCTTCGCCGGGGCGCGCAAGGCGGCGATCGAGCGCTACCTGTGGAACGCCGAGGCGGGCATGTACCTGGACTACGACTTCGTCCGCGGCAAGCCGAATCCCGCGCCGTACGTGACCACCTTCTACCCGTTGTGGGCCGGGCTGGCCTCGCCGGCGCAGGCCGAAGCGCTGCGCGGCAAGCTCGCGCTGTTCGAGCGCAGGGGCGGCCTGGCGATGAGCGGCGAGGAGAGCGGGGCGCAGTGGGACGCGCCGTTCGGCTGGGCGCCGAACCACTGGCTCGCGATCTCCGGCCTGGAGGCGTACGGCTTCCGCGACGACGCCCGGCGCCTGGCGGAGAAGTTCACCGCGACCATCGACCGCGCGCTTGCGCACGATGGCACCATCCGCGAGAAATACAACATGGACAGCGGCGATGCCGACGTCGAGGTCAGCGTCGGCTACAGCGAGAACGTCGTCGGGTTCGGCTGGAGCAACGGCGTCTACCTGAAGCTGCGCGAGCTGATCGAGCGGACCGCGGCGCCCCGGCGCGAACCCGCGGCGGCGCAGGCGCGGTGAGCTGTCCGGCGCGCCCGCAACGCCGCTTGCGGCGGCACGCGCCCGGCGCGGAACGCGGCGCGCCTGCGAGGCGGCTCGTCCGGGCCGGCGCGGCGATGCCGATGGCCCTCAACCGCCGAGGAAACGCAGGCCGACGCCCGGCTCGGTCGCGATCCAGCGCGGCGCGGCCGGGTCGTCGCCGAGCTTCTGCCGCAGCTTGCCGACCAGGATGCGCAGGTAGTGGGTGTCGTGCTCGTGCGTCGGCCCCCACAGTTCGCGCAGCAACTGCGGTTGGGTGACCACGCGCCCGGCGTTGCGCACCAGCAGCGCCAGCAGGGCGTATTCCTTGCGGCTCAGCGCCACCGTCGCGCCGTCCACCCGCACCTCGCGGCGGGCGAGGTCGACGTGCAAGCGGCCGTCGTCGTACACCGGCGGCGCCTCCGCGGGCGCGGCGTGCGAGCGCAGCAGCGCGCGCACCCGCGCCATCAGCTCCTGCACGCCGAACGGCTTGGTCACGTAGTCGTTGGCGCCGGCATCCAGGCCGCGCACCTTTTCGCCTTCGTCCGAGCGCACCGTCAGCAGGATCACCGGCACCGACGACCATTGCCGCAGTTCGGCCAGCACCTCCCGGCCGTCGCGGTCGGGCAGGCCGAGGTCGAGGATCACCAGGTCCGCGCCGTGCACGGCCAGCGCCTCGAGTCCGGCCTGGCCGCCGGTGGCCAGCCGGACCGCGTAGCCCTGCGCGCGCAGGCTGATGTCGAGGAAGCGACGGATCTGCGGCTCGTCGTCGATCACCAGGATCCGCGGCGGCGGAGCGGCGGGCTTGCTCGGTTCGCTCATGCATTGAGTTTCCGGGGTTGCGGGGACCGTGTCACGCGTGCCCGCGCGAGCGCGGCGGCGGCCTGCGCTTGCGTCCCCGCACGCGTGGCGTCGCTACGCCGGGCCCCGCGCCCCGGGCCCCGCTCCGCGCCGCTCCGGCTCGATGCGCGGCAGGACGATGCGCACGATCGTGCCGCGGCCGTCGGGGCCGGGCAGGGCTTCGACGCTGCCGCCGTGGGCGCCGACCATGCCGCGGCAGATCGCCAGGCCCAGGCCGGTGCCCTGGCGGCCGCGGTCGCCGCGCTCCACGCTGTAGAACATGTCGAAGACGCGCTTGCGCTCTTCTTCCGGGATGCCCGGGCCGCGGTCGCGCACGTCGATGCGCAGCGCGCCGGCGTGCTCGCGCGCGTCGATCGCCACCGTGGCGCCCGGAGGCGAGAACTTGACCGCGTTCTCGAGCACGTTGAACAGCGCCTGCTCGATCAGCGCCGGATGCACCCACAGCGGCGCCAGGTCCGGCGGCACCGCGATCTCGAAGCGCGCCTGCGGCGTGTACCGCTGCAGGCGCGCGGCCGCCGAGCCGATCAGTTCGGCCACTCCGATCCAGTCGCGGTTGAGGGTCAGTCCGCCGTGGCCGAGGCGGGTCATGTCGAGCAGGTTCTGGATGTAGCGGTCGAGGCGCTCGCCCTCGACCCGGATGGTGTCGAGCAGGCCGTGGCGGTCCTCCTCGCTCATCGCCCCGGCGTAGCTGTCCAGGCTGCTGGCCGCGCCGATGATCGCCGCCAGCGGCGAGCGCAGGTCGTGCGACACCGACGACAGCAGCGCCGAACGCAGCCGTTCGGTCTCGCCGCTCACGCGGGCGTCCTCCAGGTCGGCCACCAGGCGCGTGCGCACCGCGGCCTGGGCGATGTCCTCGGCCATGGCCTCGGCCAGGCGGCGCTGCTCCGGGCCGAGCCGGTGCCGTTCCGGCGGAAAACGCAGGCCGGCCACGCCGTCCGCGCCGTCCAAGGGCAGCGGCAGGAACCACCATTCCGCGCCGGCGAGGGTGTCGGTGTAGCGGCCGGCGGGCTGGCGATGGCGCAGCGCCCAGTCGGCGGCGGCGCGGTCCTTCTCCTGCGTCGGCGGGCCGTCGCCGTGCCAATCGCCGGCGCCGATGCGGATCGCCACCTCGGCGCCGAGCGAGCGCCGCAGCGCGTCGCGCCCGGCCTGCAGCACCTGGCCCAGGTTGGCGGCCGCGGCCAGTCGCCGGCCGAGCGTCTGCAGCGCGGAGGCATGCGCGTTGGCCGCGCGCAACGCCAGCACCTGCATGCGCAGCCTCGAGGCCAGCCGGCCGGCGACCAGCGCCGCGATCAGGAACAGCAGCACCGTGACCACGCCCTGGCGGGCGCCGATGAAGAAGGTGTAGCGCGGATCGATGAAGAAGAAGTTGTAGGCGAGGAAGCACAGCGCCGCCGCCAGCACCGCCGCGGCCATGCGCGTGCGCGCCGCCACCAGCACCACCGCGACGATGTACACCATCGACAGATCGTCCAGCCCGATCCAGCGCTCGGTGGCCCAGCCGAGCGCGGTCGCGAGCACCGCCGCGGCCACCGCGAGCGCCGCGTCGCTGCGGTTGAGCAGCCCCTGCAGCGGGCGCAGCGCGCGGCGCGCGCGGGCGCGCGCCTCGGGCGTGCCGACGATGGTCAGCTCGTAGTGCGCGCCGCGCTGCAGCAGCTGCTGGGTCAGGGTGCGGTTGAACATGCGCGCGAACGGGCGTTCGCGGGTGCGGCCGAGCACGATCGCGCTGGCGCCGGCCTGCGCGGCGTAGCCGAGCAGGGTGTCGACGATGCCGTCGCCGTGCAGCGTCGCGACCTCGCCGCCGAGGCGGCGGGCCAGCGCGAAGGCGCGGTCGAGTTCCTGCTGGCGCGCGGGGTCGGTGCCGGCGCCGGTCTGCACGGTCACCGCGGTCCAGGGCGCGTCGCGGCGCTCGGCGAGGCGGCGCCCGACCCGGACCAGGTACTCGGACTGGCCGCGGCCGTCGATCGCCACCAGCACCCGCCGCCGCAGCGGCACGCCGGGCAGGCCGCGCGCGAGCTGCGCCTCGCGCAGGTCGCTGTCGACGCGGTCGGCGGCGGTCTGCATCGCCAGTTCGCGCAGGGCGGCGAGGTTGCTCGGCGAGAAGAACGCCTGCAGCGCGTGCGCGGCCTGCTCGGGCACGTAGACCTTGCCCTGCTGCAGGCGCTCGATCAGCTCCCGCGGCGGCAGGTCGACCAGGACGATGTCGCGCAGCCGGTCGAACACCGCGTCCGGCACCGTTTCGGCGACGCGCACCCCGGTGATGCGGTGGACCACGTCGTTGAGGCTTTCCAGGTGCTGGATGTTGACGGCGGTATGGACGTCGATGCCGGCGTCGAGCAGTTCCATCACGTCCTGCCAGCGGCGTTCGTGGCGGCTGCCGGGCGCGTTGCGATGCGCCAGCTCGTCGACCACGGCGACCTGCGGGCGGCGCGCCAGCAATGCGTCGAGGTCCATTTCCTCGAGCGCGTGGCCGCGGTATTCGACCCGCTTGCGCGGCAACACCTCCAGCCCGTCCAGCAGCGCGGCGGTCTCGCCGCGGCCGTGGGTCTCGGCCACGCCGACGACCGCGTCGACCCCACGCCGGCGCAGCTCGCGCGCGCGGCCCAGCATCGCGTAGGTCTTGCCCACCCCGGGCGCGGCGCCGAGGAACACGGTGAGGCGGCCGGCGCCCTGGCGCTGCAGTTCGCCGATCAGGGCATCGGCCTGGACGTCGCGGGCGTCGCTCATGCGCGCATTCTCGCGTCATTTCCCCGCGCGCGGGCGGAGCGCGGCCGGCGCAGGCGCTCGCGTCCGCGGCAGCGTGGGCGGGGGGCCCAGGCGGGGCTTATCGGCGATGCGGCGAATACCGGCCGCGGCATCAGCGCGCTTCCCTGCGGTCCAGCGCCAGGTTGAGCTCCAGCACGTTGACCCGCGGCCGGCCGAACAGGCCGAGCGCCGGCTCCTCGGTGTGCTCGGCCACCAGGGCCGCGACTTGCGCGGGAGCGAGCCCGCGCGCGCGGGCGACGCGCGCCACCTGCACCCGCGCGGCCTCCGGCGAGAGGTGCGGATCGAGGCCGCTGCCGGACCGGGTGACCAGCTCGGGCGGCACCTGCGCCGGCGCGACGCCCTCGCGCGCGGCGACCTCCGCGGTGAGCGCGGCGATGCGTTCGTGCAGCGCCGGGTTGCTGCGCGCCAGGTTGCTGCCGGCGGCGGCCATCGGGTCGTAGCCGGCCGCGGAGGGGCGTGGGCGGAAGTAGCGGGAATCGGCGAACGGTTGCGCGACCAGCGCCGAGCCGCGCGCACGGCCGTCGACGAAGACCAGGCTGCCGGTGGCCTGGTGCGGGAACAGCAGGCGGCCGAGCGCGGTGCCGGCGAGCGAGTAGAGCAGGCCGCAGCCGAGCAGGACCAGCGTGGCGAACAGGACCGGCGCGCGCAGCGGCACGCGGTCGTCGAGCGGCACGGCAGCCGGGAGCGGGGAACCGTCGTGGACGTTCATGGGGATCGCCTTTCGGGAAAGAGGGATCGGATCGAGCCGTTCACAGGCCCAGCGCGACCAGGGCCAGGTCGATCAGCTTGATCGCGGCGAACGGCAGCAGCACGCCGCCGACGCCGTAGAGCAGCATGTTCCGGCGCAGCAGCGCGGTGGCGCCGGCGGGACGCAAGCGCACGCCGGCCAGCGCCAGCGGGATCAGCGCCGGGATGATCAGCGCGTTGAAGATCAGCGCCGCGAGCACCGCGTTGCGCGGACCGGACAGGTGCATGACGTCGAGCGCGGCGATCGACGGGACCGCGGCGGCGAACAGCGCCGGCAGGATCGCGAAGTACTTGGACACGTCGTTGGCCAGCGAGAACGTGGTCAGCGCGCCGCGGGTGATCAGTTGCTGCTTGCCGACCTCGACCACCGCCAGGAGCTTGGCCGGGTCGCTGTCCAGGTCGACCATGTTGCCGGCTTCCTTGGCCGCCTGGGTGCCCGAGTTCATCGCCAGGCCGACGTCGGCCTGGGCCAGCGCGGGCGCGTCGTTGGTGCCGTCGCCGACCATCGCCACCAGCCGCCCCGCCGCCTGTTCGGCGCGGATGCGGGCCAGCTTGTCCTCGGGCCGGGCTTCGGCGACGAAGTCGTCGACCCCGGCCTCGGCGGCGATCGCGGCGGCGGTCAGCGGGTTGTCGCCGGTGATCATCACGGTCCTGACGCCCATCGCGCGCAACCGGGCGAAGCGCTCCCGGACGCCGTGCTTAACCACGTCGGACAGCTCGACCACGCCCAGGGCGTGCCGGCCCTCGGCCACCACCAGCGGCGTGGCGCCGGCCCGCGCGACCTGCTCGACGCGCGCGGCCAGTTCCGCCGGCACCTCGCCGCCGAGCGCGCGCACGTGGGCGGCGATCGCGTCGCCCGCGCCCTTGCGCACGATCCGCGCGCCGCCGTCGAGATCGACGCCGGACATGCGGGTCTGGGCGCTGAACTGCACGTAGCGCGCGGCCGCCGGTTCGACCGGTGGGCTGCCCTGTTCGCGCGCCAGGCGCACGATCGACTTGCCTTCGGGGGTCGGGTCGGCCAGCGACGACAGCAGCGCGGCGTCGCGCAGCCGTTCCGGATCGACCCCGGCGAGCGGGTGGAACGCGGTCGCCTGGCGGTCGCCGTGGGTGATCGTGCCGGTCTTGTCCAGCAGCAGCACGTCGACGTCGCCGGCCACTTCCACCGCCTTGCCGGACTTGGCCAGCACGTTCGCGGCCAAGGCCCGGTTCATGCCGGCGATGCCGATCGCCGGCAGCAGGCCGCCGATCGTGGTCGGGATCAGGCACACCAGCAGCGCGATCAGCAGCAGCGGGTCGAGCGGGGCACCGACGAAGCCCGCCAGCGCAGGCAGGGTGGCGACCACGATCAGGAAGCTCAGGGTCATCGCCGCCAGCAGCATGGTCAGGGCGATCTCGTTCGGGGTCTTCTGCCGGTTCGCGCCTTCGACCAGGGCGATCATGCGGTCGAGGAAGCCGTGGCCCGGCTCGGCGCCGACGCGCACGACGATCTCGTCCGACAGCACCCGGGTGCCGCCGATCACGCCGGAGCGGTCGGTGCCGGCCTCGCGCAGCACCGGCGCGGACTCGCCGGTGACCGCGGCTTCGTTGATCGTGGCCAGGCCCTCGACGATCTCGCCGTCGGCGGGCACGAACTCGCCGGCGGAGACGATCACCCGATCGCCCGGGCGCAGCGTTGCCGCCGGCACGCGGGTTTCGCGGCCCGCGCCTTCGAGCTTGCGCGCGACCAGGTCGCGCCGCGCCACGCGCAGCGAGGCCGCCTGGCCGCGGCCGCGCGCCTCGGCCACCGCTTCGGCGAAATTGGCGAACAGCACCGTCAGCAGCAGGATCGCGGTGACCGCGAGGCCGAAGCCGCGCGGGCCGGGCGTGGCCGCGGTGATCAGCGCCGCCAGCGCGGTGCCGAGCAGCACCACGGCGATCACCGGGTTCTTCGATGCCCGCCGCGGCGCCAGCTTGCGCACCGAATCGGCCAGCGCCGCGCGCAGCGCCGCCGCGTCGAGGCCGGCGAGCGAGCGGCGGCGCCGCGCGCCCAGGTGCGGGTCGGAAGGGACGGTGGCTTGGTTCATCGTTTCGTTCCGATGTTGCTCGTCGATCGGGAACCGCGGCGCGCGGTTGCGGGGCCGCGGACTGCGTTCGGTGGCGGACGCTCAGGCGCGTGCCGCCAGGGTCAGATGTTCGGCGATCGGCCCCAGCACCAGCGCCGGCAGGAACTGCAGCACGGTCAGGATCGCGATCACCGCGATCAGGGTGAGCGCGAAGGTCGGCGTCTCCACGTGCAGGGTGCCGGCGCCTTCCGGGGCGACGCGCTTCTTCGCCATCCGCCCGGCCACCGCCAGCGGCACCAGCAGGGCGGGATAGCGGCCCAGCGCGAGCGCGACGACGCAGCTGAGGTTCCACCAGGGGCTCGCGTCGCCCAGGCCTTCGAAGCCGGAGCCGTTGTTGGCGAAGGCCGACGCATACTCGTAGAACACCTGGCCGAGGCCGTGGAAGCCCGGGTTGGAGTTGCCGGCCAGCGCGGGAAAGGCCACCGCGATCGCGCTCAGGCCCAGCACCGTCGCCGGTTGCAGCAGGACCAGCAGCGCCAGCAGGCGGACTTCCGGCGCCTCGATCTTGCGCCCGCCCAGTTCCGGCGTGCGGCCGGTCATCAGCCCCGCCAGGAACACGCCCAGCAGCAGATACACCAGGAACTGCTGCAGGCCGCAGCCGATGCCGCCCCAGATCGCGTTGATCAGCATGTCGACGATCGCGACGGCGCCGGTCAGCGGCGCCAGCGAATCGTGCATCGCGTTGACCGAGCCGTTGCTGGTCTGGGTGGTCAGGGCCGCCCACAGCGCCGAGGCGTCGGCGCCGAAGCGCGTTTCCTTGCCTTCCATCAGCGCGGCGCCGGCGGCCGTGGCGGAATGGCCCTCCGACCCGATCGCCAGGCCGGCGGAGGCGAGCGACATCGACAGCATGCAGCCGAACACCAGCGCGGTCAGCCGCCGCCGGCCGGTGAACGGGCCGATCATGAACACCACGGCCACCGGCACCAGCACCAGCGCCAGCGTCTCCAGCAGGTTCGACAGCGGCGTCGGGTTCTCCAGCGGCATCGCACTGTTCGGGCCGTACCAGCCGCCGCCGTTGGTGCCCAGTTGCTTGGCCGCGACCATCGGCGCGACCGGCCCGAGCGGGATCTTCTGCGCCTGCATCCCCGCGCTCGCATCCAGCGGCGCGAGCGTGGGCCCGGCCCGCAGTGTCGCCGGCACGCCCTGCCAGGCCAGCAGCACGGTCCACAGCAGGCACAGCGGCAGCATGAAGCGCAGCGTGGCGCGGGTCACGTCGGCCCAGTAGTTGCCGAGGTCGCGCTCGCCGCCGTCGGTCGCGCCGCGACCGGCGGCGGTGCCGGCCTCCGCCGCCCGCGGGCGGGCGCCGAACAGGCCGCGCAGCGTCGCCGCGGCGATCGCCAGCCCCATCATCGGCGTGGCCACCTGCAGGCCGACGATCGCGACCATCTGCGAGAGGTAGCTCAGCTGCGCCTGGCCCGAGTAGTGCTGCTGATTGGTGTTGGTGAGGAACGACACCATCGTGTGCAGCGCCGTGTCCCAGCGCAGGTTGGGCACGCCGTCGGGGTTGAGCGGCAGCCAGGCCTGGGCCATGAACTGCAGCCACACGATCGCGCCCACGGCCAGGTTGCTCCACGCGAACGCCTTGGCGTAGCCGCGCCAGCTCATGCCGCGCCGCGGATCGGTGCCGAGCGCGCGGTAGATCGCGCGCTCGAGCGGCCCGAACAGGCGGTCCAGGCGCGAGCGCTCGCCGCGCAGCACCCGCGCCAGATGGCGGCCGAGCGGCCAGCCCAGGGCCACGGCCAGCAGGAGAACGAACAGGGCTTCGGTCATCGGGAGTTCCTCGTCGGCGCCGCACGGCGGGCCGGCGCGGGCAAGCGCGCAGCGCGCCGAGCCGGGGCTTCGCCGTACAGGCGCGCTGGGTTCAGAAGTCTTCGGGGCGGAAGATCGCGTAGAGCAGGTACGCGGCGGCGACGACCGTCGCCACGCCGCAGACCAGGGCGAGCCAGGCGGACATTTCGGGTCTCCTCAGAAGGACGCTTGCAGCGCCGCTTCGATGCGGCCGCCGGCGTTGTCGCCGCCGAAGATGCGTTCGGCGGCGGAATCGGTGGCGTGCGCGGTCACGCGCAGTTCCAGCGGCGCTTTCAGCGTCCACACGCCGCTGAACTGCCCATGCAGGTAGGAGCCGTCGTAGGCGGCGAGGTCGTAGCGAGCGGCGGCGGCTTCGAGGCGGAATCGCGCGCCCAGCGGCAGCTTCGCGCCGATCTGCGCGTAGAGGCCGCGCCCGTCGCCGCCCAGCGCATCCGGCGAGTAGGCGAGCGCGAGCCAGTACGCGTCCCGGTGGACGAGCGTGGCGGCGAGCTCGCTCCAGTTCAGGTCGATCGTGGCCGACGGATACTGGTAGCGCAGCAGGTTGAGGTCGAGCGACCAGCCGGGCGCGACCGCGCCGGACCAGCCGAGCGCCAGGTCGAATTCGCTGCTGGCCCGCGTTCCGGGGGCGAACTCGACGTTCGATCCCCAGGCGGAGACGTACGCGCCGCTGTCGCCGGCGTAGCGAAAGCCGGCCTGCAGCGCCGGATCGCCCGCGGTCTGGGTGGTGCCGCGCCAGACGTAATCGCTGGTCAGGGCGGCACTGCCGCTCACGGTGGCGGCGTGCGAGGCGCCGGCGGACAGCAGCGCCAGCGCGCATGCTGCGCGCGACAGCGCGCGCGGGCGGAAAGGAGATGGAGACGGGGGCATGTCGTGCGGCGGAACGGGGCCGGATCGGCCACGGCGCCATTCTCGAAACCGCCGCCGTAAAACCTCCATTCCGAACCCGGGCGCGGCGCATAAATTGTGCGTAAAGCCGGGCCCGGCCACGGCCGCTTCCGCCGGGCGCCGGCCGCGCGGGCGCCAGGCGGCGGCGCGGCGGCTAGCGGAACTGCAGGCGCGTGCGGCCGGGCGGAACCTCGCGTCCGACGGTCCGCCGCGCCGCGTCCGCTCCTTCGCTCCAGAGCAGGCGGAACGCGGGGCCGGCGTTATCGACGGTCAGCGTCGGCACGCCGTTCTCGCGGCGCCATTCCAGCGAGGCGCGGTCCTCGCCGATGCGGACGTGCTCGATGCGGACGCGCTGCCACTCCGGCGGCAGCTGCGGGGCGAAGTGCAGCGTGCGCGTGTCCGCTTCGCTCCGAAGGCCGAGCAGGCCTTCGATCGCCGCGCTCAGGAACGCGGCCGAGGACCAGGTCTGCTCCGGCACCGATTCGCGCTGCGGCTCGAACGCGTCGCCCTGCATCACCTCGTGGAAGTGGCCGAGCGAATCCACTAAGGTCCACGGCACCAGCCGCCGCCACAGCGCCCACGCCTGCGCGGCGCGGCCCTGCCGCCACAGCAGGCCGGCGGCGATCGCGGTCCCGTGGCTCCAGACGCTGCCCTTGGCGTAGGCGTCGGGATCGTAGTCGGCGTCGCCGGCGGGCTTGCTGCGCAGGCCCCAGGCGGTGAGATAGGCCGGCTCCTGCAGCCGATCGAGCGTCCGTGCGGCTTCCTCCGCGGTCGCTGCGCCCAACGTCACCGCCGCCAGGTCCGCGCTGGCATAGCTTTCCATCGGCGCGCCGGCTCGGCTGTAGCCGCTGATCCAACGCCGCTCGCGCTCGTCGCGATAGCGCGGCCGCAGCGCGGCGCGCGCGCGCTCGCCCGCGGCGCGGGCCCGGCGGCTCAGCGCCTCGTCGCCCATTCGCGCGGCCAGTTCGGACATCGCGCGGGCCGCTGCCACCCACGCCGCGGACAGGGTCAGCTCGTCGCCGAGCGGGTCCTGCTCGTTGCCGCCCGTCTTGTCCGCCGGGATGCGCGGCAGGCCGTCGCGCGGGTCCACGGTCGACAGGCAATAGCGCCACGCGCGCAGCACCGCCGGCCAGTGCCGGGCGAGGAACGCGCGATCGCCGCTGGCGCGCGCGTACTCGGCGAGCACGCCCAGGAAATCGAAGGTGATGTCGACGTGCGCGTACATGTACGGGTAGTCGCGCGCCCAATCCAGGAACGGCGCGCTGTGCGACATCTCGTGCCAGATCGTGCCCTCGTCGGGATGCTGGTAGCGCAGGATGAAGTCGAGCTCCTGCGCCGCCCGGGCGTACTCGCCCTGCGCGATCAGCGCGCGCGTGCCGAGCAGGCCGTCGCCGGCGAAGTACCACGCATACTGGGGCCGGCGCGCGCCCCGCGACGGGCCATGGCCGGCGACCAGGCCGCAGCCGAGCCGCGCGTTGCAGGTCCAGGCCTGCTCCAGCGCGATCTGCGACCAGCGCAGTGCGCGGTCGACCTCCTCGTCGGGCGTCGTGATCGTCAGCCGGCGGGAGAAATCGAAGCGCGCCCGGTCTTCGGCCGCGGGGGCCTCGTCCGCCTGCAGCAGCGCGTCGGCGGTCGCGTGCACGTCCTCGTCCGCCTCGCTCTGGCCGGCGAAGACCAGCGTGGCGCAGCGAGCGTCGCCGCCGCAGGGCTGCGGTGCGAGCCGCAGGAACAACGGCCGCCGGAACGGGCCGCCGCGGCGATCGTTGTTGCGCGCCTGGCTGTGTTCCGTGGCCTGCGGCGAGGCGATCAAGGCGCGGAAGCGGCGGCTCGGCTCGCCCAGCAGGAAGCCGTGGGCGCGCGCGTCCCAGGCCATCTCCTGGCCGCCGACCGCGGCCGGCCACATCAGGTCGAGCGAGGGGCGGAAGCGCGCCACCAGGCGCACGTCGGCAGGCCCCTGCACGCGCAGCCGCACGCGCGCGCCGGGCCGCCCGTCGCGGGTCTCGATGCGCTCGCGCACCTCGAAGCCCGGCCCGCGGTAGAGGCGGGTGACGCCGAGCGGATCGACCTCCACCGCCGCGAGCAGCCCGATGCCCGCGACCGCGTCGCGCTGCGGCAGCGCGAAGTCCAGCCGGTAGCCGTCGGCGATCTGCAGCGGCGGCGCCCAGAACTCCAGCCCGTCCTCGGAATAGCCACCGGCGAACGCGCGCAGCCCGTGCGCGGCGACGTAGCGGTCCTGCCGCGCCTGGGTCGTGCTCCAGACCGGCAGCTCCGTCGTCGGCGGGGGGCGTGCCGGCGCGATGGCCGGGCACAGCAGGGCGAACGCGAGCAGGCGGGCGAGCGAACGGCGCACGGCGGGCTCCTTGGCCGGGAGGGACGTCGCGATTCAACTACAGCCGGCGTCGCGGGCGGATCGCCCGCGGCGATCCGGCACGCGAGCGCTGCCTGCGGGCCTGCGATGGCGGGCGGAGGACGGGCGCCGTGGAGCGGCCGATGGAACGCGGCCGCTCGCGATCGAAGGCGCCGCGGCTCGGGCAACCGGTTATCGCACTGCGTCCTCGCGCAGGAACGAAAGCGTCTCCGCCCACAGCGCGGTGCGCCGCGGCTGCAGATGCAGCCAGTGGTTGCCGCCCGAGATCTTCACGTCGCGCTTGTCGCGCACGCCCGTCAGCCGGTCGAACAGGCGCCGCGCGTCCTCGTCGCGGGTGACGTGGTCCCATTCGCCACGCACGATCAGGGTCGGCTGGCGGATGCGCGCGGGGTCGACCAGCGGCTGTCCCGCCCACAGCTCGGCGAGATCGGCCGCCGGGCCGTTGGGAATCTTCACCGCGTGCGGGGCGCGGCTCGCGGACTCGGGATCGGTAGCGAGATAGGCGCTGCACCAGCGTTCCAGCTCCGCATCGTCGACGGGCGTAGGCGCCTCCGGCGGCAGGCCGGTGCGCTGGCGCGGGCGCTGTTGCGCCGCGCTGACGAGTCGCCAGGCCGGCTGGCGCTGGGGGTCGCGTTCGCCTTCGCGCACCACCGGCGGGCCGAACAGCACCAGCCGATCCACCCATTCGGGGAGCGCGATCGCCGCGCGCTGCGCCGGCAGCGTGCCCCACGAATGCGCAACCAGGTGGATCGGCACGCCCGGCCTCGCCTGGCGGATGTGCCGCAGTACCGTCGCGATCTGTGCCGCCGCGGCTTCGCAACGGCCGAACGGCGGATGCGCGAACGCGTCGCCGGCGAACGCCCGCGGCCGGTCCGAGCCGCCATAGCCGGCGAAATCGAAGGCCCAGGCGTCGAAGCCGGCGGCCTGCAGCCGGTCGAGCCAGGAGACGCCCTGCATGCGCCAGCCGACCGACAGCGCCGCCGGGAACGTGGCGCCATGCACGTACAGCACGGCGTCCCCCGGTCCGGGCCGACGGACCACGGCCAGGTGCAGGGTCTCCCCGTCGTGGCGCCAGGGCAGCCGTTCGCGACGGAGGTCCGCCGCGGCCGACGCGCCGGCTTGCCAGGGCCATGCGCCCGCCGCGATGGCCCATGCCGGCCACTTCAGTACGTCTCGCCGCTTCATCGCCGCCTCCGCGCGGAAACCGTGCGGGATGCTAGGCTCGCTCCCACGCTCATGTTTCGGTGGGAGCCGAACTATGGATGCAGGCCCTTCGCTGGCGCGCGTCGCCGCCCTGATCGGCGATCCGGCGCGCGCGCTGATGCTGGCGGTGCTGATGGACGGCCGCAGCCGCACCGCCGGGGAGCTGGCGCGCGCCGCCGGCATCGCGCCGCCGACCGCGAGCGGGCATCTGGCCAAGCTGGTCGACGCCGGATTGCTGGCGATCGAGAAGCAGGGCCGGCACCGCTACCACCGCCTGCGCGGCGAGGAAGTGGCGCACGCCCTGGAAACCCTGATGGCGCTTTCGGCGCCGGCGAAGGCGCCGCGCGCCGGCCCTGCGGCGCTGGCGTTGCGCCGCGCGAGGACGTGCTACGACCACCTGGCCGGCGAGATCGCGGTCGAGCTGGCGGGGCGCTGGCGCGCCGACGGGTGGATCGCGGCCGACGGCCCATGGCGGCTCACCGGGAAAGGCCAGCGCGGCTTCGCGCGCCTGGGCATCGCGCTGCCCGACGCGACGGCGCGGCGGCCGCCGGTACGGCCTTGCCTGGACTGGAGCGAACGCCGCCCGCACCTGGCCGGCCAGCTCGGCGCGTCCCTGCTCGAAGCGCTGCTGGCACGAGGCTGGCTGCGCAAGCGGCGCGACTCCCGCGCCCTGTCGGTGACCGAAGCCGGCGAGCGGGCGCTGGCCGACTGGCTGGCGCCGTATTGAGGGTCGCGGCTCGGCACGAGCCGGGTGCGTACGAGCGCGTCGAGCGCGCGCCGGACAGGCCGAGGCCGGTCAGAACGAGACGTCGGCCGGCTGCCGCGCCCACAGCACCGACTGGTGCCCACTCGCGCGCTTCCAGGCGAGGCGGATCGCTTCGATGTCCCCGCGCCGTTGCGGGGTGTCCTCGTGCAGGATCACCAGCACCTTGGAGTTCAGGCGCTCCGGCCCCTGCCGGCCGCGGAACAGCCACTGGCCGTAGGCGTCGAACACCGTCAGGCCGTCGGGGAAGCGGGGCGTCACCTCGCGGTCGAGGAAGGCACGCCACTGCGCCTCGCTGATCGCCGACGCGGCGTCGCCTTCGGTGCCGACGCCGAAGTACAGCTCGCTGCGGACCCAGCCCTGCGCCTGCGCGGGCCGGGCGGCGTCGCCCTGCAGGCTCGAGGTCGCGGCGGCCGCGGGGGACGACGCCGGCGGCGCGGTGGCGCAGGCGGACAGCAGCAGCGCGAGAGCGGAAGCGAGCAGGGCGGTACGCATCGGCGGCTCCGTAGGGGAGAAGAGGATCGGTGCCGACCGCGCCGTCCCGAAATGAGGCCTCGGCATATGCAGATGGGCAGACGGCATATGCCGGCGCGGCGTTCGGCGGCCGGCGGGCGATAATATCGCTCCATCCGGATCGATAGCGAGTGGCGTGGCCCGGGCCGTGCGCCGCGCGCCCGTCCGCCCTCCCCATCGCACAGGAGTTCCCATGTTCCGTCCGACCGTGGCGCCGCTGGTCGCCGCCATCGCCGTCGCGCTCGCCGTGCCGGCCTTCGCCCAGGACGCCGCCGGCGACGCCACCGAGCTGGACACCGTAATCGTCACCGGCACCCGTGCGCGCGACCGCACGGTGCTGGAGTCCACCTCGCCGGTGGACGTGCTCACCGCCGAGGACCTGCGCCAGGCCGGCCTGGGCGGCGAGCTGGGCAGCGCACTGCAGGCGCTGCTGCCGTCGTTCAACTTCCCGCGGCAGTCCAACTCCGGCGGCGCCGACCACGTGCGCGCCGCGCAGCTGCGCGGGCTCAGCCCGAACCAGGTGCTGGTGCTGGTCAACGGCAAGCGCCGCCACACCAGCGCGCTGGTCAACACCGACAGCAAGATCGGCAAGGGCAACACGCCGGTCGACTTCAACGCGATCCCGCTCAGCGCGATCGAGCGCATCGAGGTGCTGCGCGACGGCGCCGGCGCGCAGTACGGCTCCGATGCGGTGGCCGGGGTGATCAACGTGATCCTCGCCGACGCGGCGGAAGGCGGTTCGCTCGAGCTCAGCTACGGCGCGCACCACACCGGCGTGGCGCCGATCGGCCGCACCGTCACCGACGGCCAGACCGGCTACTTCGCCGGGCAGGTCGGCACCCCGCTGGGCGGCGACGGCGGCTTCCTCCGCCTCGGCCTGGAGTACAGGCAGCGCAACGGCACCAACCGCGCCGGCTTCGACCGCATCCCGGTGTTCGAGGAGCAGACGCCGGACAACCTCGCCCTGGCCGGGCGCCGCAACTACGTGCTCGGCGACGGCGAGGCCAAGGACATCGACGGCTGGTTCAACGGCGAGCTGCCGGTCGGCGCCGCCGCCGAGCTGTACGCGTTCGGCACCTTCCACCAGAGCGATACCGAGGGCGCGAACTACTTCCGCTACCCCGACGGCGCGTCCAACTGGAAGGAGGTCCATCCGCAGGGCTACCGCCCGGTGTCGATCGGCGAGAACCGCGACGTGGCGCTGGTGGCCGGCCTGCGCGGGCAATGGGGCGAATGGGACTACGACGCCAGCCTCAACTACGGCCGCAACGACTTCACCTACCGGCTGCGCGATTCGCTCAACGCCTCGCTCGGGCCCGCAAGCCCGACCCGCTTCAAGAGCGGCGACTACGCGTTCCGGCAGGGCTTGTTCAACTTCGACCTCAGCCGCGTCCTCGGCGCGCATGCCCTGGCCGCGGGCGCGGAGTTGCGCCGCGAGGACTACGAGACCGGCGCCGGCGACCCGGCCTCGTACGCGGCCGGCCCGTACACCGACCGCCCGACCGGCGCCCAGGCCGGCGGCGGCCTCACGCCGCAGGACACCGCCGACCTCGGCCGCGACGTGGCCAGCGTGTACGCCGCGCTCAGCAGCCGGTTCGGCGAGAAGCTGTTCACCGACGTCGCCGCCCGCTACGAGCGCTACGACGACTTCGGCGGCGAACTGACCGGCAAGCTGGCCGCGCGCTACGAGTTCGCGCCCGCGTTCGCCCTGCGCGGCTCGCTGTCGAACAACTTCCGCGCGCCGTCGCTCAGCCAGATCGGCTTCGAGTCCACCTCCACCGGCTACGACGCCGCCGGCCAGTTGCTGCAGGGGCGGCTGCTCTCGGTCGACAACCCGATCGCGCGCGCGCTGGGCGCGCAGGATCTCGAGCCGGAGAAGTCGGTCAACCTCAGCCTGGGCTTCACCAGCCGCGTCGGCGAGCACTTCGACCTGTCCTTCGACCTGTTCCGCATCGACATCGACGATCGCATCGCGCTGACGGAACGCATCAGCGGCGACGCGCTGGCCCGGTTCGTGCTGGAACGGTTCGGCCTGCCGGGCGTGCAGAGCGCCAGCTTCTTCGTCAACGCCGCCGACACCCGCACCGAAGGCGGCGAGCTGGTCGCCAACTGGCGGCAGGGCCTGGGCGACGGGCAACTGCTGCTGACCGGCACCTGGAGCTACGCCAAGACCGAGATCGAGCGCGTCGCGGCCACCCCGGCGCAACTGCTGGCCATCGACCCCGGCTACGTGCTGTTCGGCGTGGAGGAGAGCAACACCCTCACCGATGCGGCGCCGCGCACCCGCGCGACGCTGGGCGCGAACTGGAGCGACGACCGCTGGACGCTGCTGGGGCGGGTCAGCCGCCACGGCAGCGCCAAGCGCGTGTTCAATTTCGGCGGCGGCTACGAGCCGGAGCAGACCTACGGCGCGGAGTGGCAGCTCGACGCCGAGGTCGAGTACCGCTTCGGCCCGAACTGGAGCGTCGCGCTCGGCGGCCTCAACCTGACCGACGAATACCCGGACCTGTCGAACGAGGACATCTACTACTTCGGCAACCTGCCGTACGACGTGCTGTCGCCGATCGGCAGCAACGGCGCGTACTACTACGCCCGGATCCGCTACACGTTCTGAACCGTGCCGGGCGCTCAGCCGCCGTGCGCGCCAGCGCCGGCGGCCAGCGTGTACACCAGGCACGCGGCGGCGGCGAAGGTGACCGCCACCGTGGTCCAGCCAAGGAAATTGGTGACGCGGCCGTTGGTGCGCGGCCCCATGATCCGCCGGTCGTTGGTCATCAGCAGCATCAGCAGCAGCAACGGCGGCACCGAGAACCCCTGCACGATCCCGGACCACACCAGCGCCTTCATCGGGTTGAAGCCGAGGAAGTTCAGCAGCACCGCGACGACGGTGACGATCGCCACCGTGACGTAGAAGAACTTGGCCTCGGCGAAGCTGGCGTGCAGGGTGCTCTTCTTGCCGAGCCCCTGGGCCAGGTCGTACGCGGCGCCGATGGTCATCACCGGCACCGCGAGGAAGCCCACGCCGATGATGCCCAGCGCGAACAGCAGGCCGGCCGCCTTGCCGGCCAGCGGTTCGAGCGCGGCGGCCGCGTGGGCGGCGGTCTCGACCCCGGTCTGCCCGGAGGCGTGCAACGTGGCGCCGGTGGAGAGCAGGATGAAGTAGAGGATGACGTTCGAGAAGGTCATGCCGACGATCACGTCGCGCCGGGTGCGCTCGAGCTCCTTGCGGGTGGCGCCGCGCCGCTGCGAAGCCTTGCGCAGGCCTTGCGCGATCTGCTCCTCCACTTCCTGGTTCGACTGCCAGGTGAAGATGTAGGCGGACAGCGACGTGCCGATGCAGGCGACGACCATGGTCAGGAACTCGGCGTCGAAGCGGAAGCTCGGCACCAGCGTGCCGCGCAGCACCGCCGCGGGGTCCGGCTTGGCCAGCAGCGCCGCGCCGACGTACGCGAACAACGCCAACGCCAGCCATTTGAAGACCTTGCGCAGCAGGCGGTACGAACCGAGCATCTGCAGCGCGAAGACCGCCAGCGCGGCGAGCGCGACCAGCGCGGTCACCGGCAGCGGGATCAGCAGGTTGAGCGCGGCGCCGATGCCGCCGAGGTTGGCCGCCGCCTCGATGATGTTGCCGACGAACGCGGCGAGCATGGCCGGATACAGGATCCAGCGCGGATAGCGGTCGCGAACCGCGGCGAACAGGCCCTTGCCGTAGACCCGGCCGAGCTTGGCCGACAGATAGACCACCAGGTACATCATCGGCAGCAGCACCGGCGCTATCCACAGGAAGGCGAAGCCGAACTTCGCGCCGGCGCTGGCGTAGGTGCCGATCGCGGACGGGTCGTCGTCGGCGGCGCCGGTGATCACGCCGCTGCCGATGCTGTGCAGGAGGCCCTGTTTGCGAGGTGCTTCGTCCGGCTCGTGCGGAGCGGACCGCGTCTTCGTGCCGGACATGGCGCCTCGCTGCGTCGGAAGGGTTCGCAGCCTAAGCTCGCCCCGGTCAAGGCGCCGTCGGCGGTGCGCCGCAGAGCCCCGCGGGCGAGGGCCGTACCGTGCAGTGATGCAGGCGTGGGCGCGGGCTCGCGCGGCGCAGGGGCCGCGCAGCGGCGGCCCGGCCGCCGCGGAAGTCGCGCCCGCGGCGGCCCCGCGCGGCGCCGATCGGGTGCTGCGCGCCTGCAGCCGGCGTGCAGTTGCTCCACGCGGTGCGGCGTGCAGTCCTGCGGCCTCGTCCGGGTCGAGGCGCCGTGGCGCGCCCGGTGCCGACGCATCGACCTCGGCCGCGACCTGGCGGCGGGCCTCGCCGGCCGACCTCCGTTCCGGCCGTCGTATCGTCCGGGCACGGTCCTTCGACGCATGGCGCGGCCATGCCGGGTGTCGGACCCGGGCGCTCGAGCAAGGAGGGAAGGGCGACCTGGCGCTCCGCGGCCGCCATCGCGGCGCAGATGCAAAAAACCCTCGGGATCGACGAGCCCGAGGGTTCTGCTGGAATTCGGTGGTGGCGGAGTCCTCACCAACGTCCAACCCGGATTCCGAACAGGATCGCAAGCCGTGGGGCTTCAGAGAACCTGATTAGCCCCGACCCTCAGCCGCCAGTCGCAGGATGTGCGTCGCCCACCGCCGAGCATACGGCCACCTGAAGGCGACGAGGTGGCGTCATGAGCATCAATTCCGTGCAGTTCCAGGCTGGCCTGTCCATGGCCGAGTTCATCGCCCGCTACGGCACCGAGGCCAAGTGCTACCGTGCCCTGTACCAGTGGCGTTGGCCGCAAGGCTTCCGCTGCCCGGCCTGCACTGGACGGGCCCGCTCGCGGTTTCGGCGCGGGACGACGGTCTACTACCAGTGCCGCGCCTGCCGGCACCAGACCACGCTGACCGCCGGCACGATGTTCGAGGGCACCAAGCTGCCGCTGCGCACCTGGCTGCTGGCCCTGCACCTGCTGACCGCGACCAAGACCAATCTCGCCGCGCTGGAGCTGATGCGCCACCTGGGAGTCAACTACAAGACCGCCTGGCGGATGAAGCACAAGATCATGCAGGCCATGGCCGAGCGCGAGGAACCCCGGCGGCTCAATGGCTTCGTGCAGATCGACGATGCCTACCTCGGCGGCGAGCGCAACGGCGGCAAGCGCGGGCGCGGTGCCGAGGGCAAGCAACCCTTCGTGATCGCGGTGCAGACCGACGCCCGCTTCGCCGCGCCGAGCCTGGCCGTGATCGAGCCGGTGCGCAGCTTCGACAACGTCTCGCTCGAGGACTGGATCGCACGGCGCCTGGCGCCCGGGTGCGAGACCTATACCGACGGTCTGGCCTGCTTCCGCCGGCTCGAAGACGCCGGCCACGCCCACACCACGCTGGACACCGGCGGCGGCCGTGCCGCCACCGAGGCGCCGGGCGCGCGTTGGGTGAACGTGCTGCTGGGCAACGTCAAGCGCGCCATCAACGGCACCTACCACGCCATCCGCCAGGCCAAGTACGCGCGGCGCTACCTGGCCGAAGCCGCCTACCGGTTCAACCGTCGCTTCCGCCTGCATGAGATGCTGCCGCGACTGGCCACCGCCATGCTGCGCTGCAAGCCTTGCCCCGAGCCGGTCTTGCGCGCTGCGAGCAATTTTCATGGCTGAGGGTCGGGGCTAATCAGGTCAAGGTATTGAGTTGCTCAACCACGGCGTTGCCAGCAAAACGGTGTCCGGGGTCAAACTGGAGCTTGCGTGCCGTTGCGGGCAGTAGTTTTGTCAGGTCCAAATGCGCCGTTTGGCCTGCGTCAGTTTCCCGGCGGTCTCCAGCTGTACATACACCAAACGCCTCTGGTCATCCACCGCGTCGCAACTCCCTGACACCCCGGCCCAGCTTGCGGCGCAACAGGGCCCGCAGGGTCACCCCATCCGAGTACCCGACCTGCGCGGCGACTTGGTCGACGCTGGCGTTTCCGGTGCGCAAGAGATGGACGGCATGTTCCACGCGCAGGTCCTGGAAATACGACAGCGGTGTCTTACCCAAAACGCTTTGCAGCCGCCGCGCCAAGGTGCGCTCGCTTGTGCCCGCGGCGCTCGCCGCCTCGGCCAGCGAGAACCCCTTCGCGAGCCGACTTCTGGCCCAGCACTCGAAGCGCTCCACTATCGGGTCGGCATGCGCAAGGTGGTCGGGAATCACGAACTCGGCTTGCGAACTGCGTGCCTCGACCAGCAGATAGCGTGCCACCAGGGCCGCAAGCGCCGGACTGAGCCCGCGGATGATGCGCA
>NZ_RKQN01000003.1:0-45600 GCF_003814555.1 Vulcaniibacterium tengchongense | reverse complement strand
CGTTCGGATAGCGCTGCCGAAACATCGGCCCCAGCCACCATGACGTCGTCGCACGATGCCCATCAAGCAGGCCGCTCTCTGCAAGCAAGAAACTACCGGAGCAGGCGGCACCAAGGTGCGCGCCAGCGGCGGACCACTGCTGCAGCACGGCGACCGCATCGGGCACGTCGGGGCGTGTGAGCCGAGCCGAGAGCGTGTCAGGCATCTTGTCACCAAACGCGGGCACGAGCACGACGTCTGGTTCCGGCACACCACGCGCAGTGACCACGGGGACCGTCAAGCCTTGCGCAGTTCGGATGCGACGCCGCACGCCCACCAGCGTGAGCTCTATGTGCGCGGGAGCCTGTGGCAGCGAGCCCGACATCGCATTGGCCAAGCCCACTGTGTCGGTGAGCGCCGCAAGCCCCAGATCAAACACGCCATCACAAACAAGGAGGTGGAGTTTCATGGCAACAATGATATCAATGTTGTCATTCTTGCCTATAGAGATGTCTGTCATGAAGACTTAGACTGCAGTCTCATCGATCCCTTCCCCCACTTTTCCATTTACCCAAAGGAATACAGCATGACCAAGCTCGCCCTGTTTGTTCGCCTCGAAGCCAAACCCGGCCAGGAGGCTGCGCTTGCCGACTTCCTGGCCAGCGCACTGCCGCTCGCCAACGCCGAGTCCGGCACCACGGCCTGGTTCGCATTGAAGTTTGGCCCTTCGACGTTCGGTGTGTTCGATGCCTTTGCCGATGAGGCTGGTCGCCAGGCACATCTGAACGGACAGATCGCCGCGGCCTTGATGGCCAACGCCGCGACCTTGCTCAGTTCTCCGCCCAATATCGAGAAGGTCGAACTGCTTGCAGCCAAACTGCCGTCTGGGTGAGCCAGATTTCCGGCTCATTGGAAGTCCGCAGTCCGCAAGCGCGGACTGATCAAGCGGGTTGTTCAAAATCAACTGCCGACTATCCCGGATGACAAATGCCAGGTCGGATGCCCACGCGGTCTCGAAATGATGGCGGGCCAGTTGGGATTCGAAGAACCGCTCGGCTTCGGAGGCAGCGAGTTCGTGCCACAAGCCGATGCGCGACGCGAGTCCGTAGTTGTCGTGAGGGACTTCTTCGAGAAAGTCCTCAAGCGCTTGCAAAAGGCCAGGCCGCAGGTAGTCCTTCCAGACATACCGCCACTGGATCTGCTCGATCGGCGTCTCTTCCGCGGTCGGGTCCAGCTCCCATCGGGCGTCTGGCCACGGCGCTTCGATGATCCCCTGCTCGCGTAGGGCATGGAGCATTGCAAGGGAGTGGCGACGGGTGGGCGCTACCGGGATGCGCTTGTGCTGGGCCATCAGCAGCGCAGCAAGCGCCAGGCAACCTTGGATCCCCAAGTCGTCCAGGGTAGGCGCTGGTACGGGGGCCATGAACGGGCCTCCGCCCTCGCTGGTAAGCATCCTAAGTTTACCATAGTATCGCTGGCGGCCGGTCTTTCTCACCCTATTGGCATGGCCAAGTTGAGCAAGACTGTCAAAAGGGTGCAGCCATCGACCACGTTCTCGAAACGCCTCAGGCAGGCACGGGAGCGCGCGGGGCTGACACAAACCGAGCTCGGCCTTCGGGTCGGGATGGACCCGTCAGCCGCCAGTCCGCGAATGAACCAGTACGAGAAGGGCATCCACGAGCCCCCGCACGCGATGGTCAAGCGTCTCGCGGAGGAGCTTGGCGTGCCGGCAGCCTTCTTGTTCGTAGACGACGATCGGCTCGCGGATCTGCTGCTCTTATGGACCGAGCTCGGGGACGAGGGTCACGAGAAGCTTCTGCGGTACGCCAAGCGGCAGGTAAAGGCGCAGGAGTAGGCGTGTGCCACTGCATGAGGTGAGTCGACCGGGCGCTGGCAGGACGACTTCAATGCTGGGTCACGATCCGGGCTTGACCCTGTAGTAGCTCCAGACTCTAGTATTGGTCGCCTGTCCCCGGGAGCTTCAGCATGGCCGAGACATACGACGTCATCATCATTGGCGGTGGACCAGGCGGCTATCCGGCCGCGATTCGTGGCGCGCAGCTGGGTCTCAAAGTCGCTTGCATCGAACGTCGCCGGCGCCTGGGTGGGACATGCCTCAACATTGGCTGCATTCCGTCCAAGGCCCTGCTCGAGTCATCCGAGCGCTTCCACGCGGCCTCGAGCGAATTCGCGGTGCACGGGGTCGAGTTCGATGGGTTGCGGGTCAACCTGCCCCGGTTGCTGGCTCACAAGGATGATGTCGTCGCCGGCCTGGGCAACGGCATCGACTTCCTCTTCAAGAAGCACGGCGTAACGCGCCTGCAGGGTAGTGGCCGGATCGCAGCGCCAGGGCGCGTCGAAGTCACGGACGATGCCGGGCACACTCAAGAGCTTTCAGGCCGCTGGATCATCATCGCGACCGGATCGGACAGCACGCCGCTGCGCGGCGTCGAGGTCGATGAGGATCGGATCGTATCGTCGACAGGCGCGCTTTCGTTCCCGGAGGTGCCTGCGCACCTCGTGGTCATCGGTGCGGGCTACGTCGGCCTCGAACTCGGCTCGGTGTGGCGTCGACTGGGTGCTCGAGTCACCGTGGTCGAATACCTTGACCGCATCACACCAGGAATGGACGTCGAAGCAGCGACGGTGCTGCACAAGGCGCTGAAGTCGCAGGGCTTCGAGTTCCGCCTCTCCCAGAAAGTCGTCGGCGCGGCAGTGAACGGTGACGGTGTTGAGCTCTTGATCGAACCGGCCAACGGCGGTGCTCAGGATCGGATCCACGCTGATCGGGTGCTGGTCTCCATCGGGCGTCGGCCCTTCACCGAGGGACTGAACCTGGAACAGCTCGGCGTGGAGCGCGACGCGAAGGGCTTCATCAAGGTCGACGACCACTGGCGCACGAATGTCGAAGGGATCTACGCGATCGGCGATGTCATCGGTGGCGCGATGCTCGCGCACAAGGCGAGCGAAGAGGGTGTTGCGTTGATCGAGCAGCTGGCGGGACTGCCGGGGCATGTGAACTACGGGACGATCCCGGCCGTGATCTACACGGCACCCGAGGTGGGCTCGGTCGGTCAGACGGAGGAGCAGCTCAAGGCTGCAGGCATCCCATACAAGGTGGGGCGATTCCCCTTCAGCGCCAGCGCGCGTGCACGTGCCAAGGCGCAGACCTATGGGCTCGCCAAGGTGCTGGCGCACGCGGAGACGGACCGCATTCTTGGCGTACACATCGTGGGCCCGGAGGCGGGCTCGCTCATCCATGAGGCCGTCGTCGCGATGGAGTTCAGCGGATCGGCGGACGACGTGGCGCGCAGCTGCCACGCCCATCCCACGCTCCCGGAGGCCCTGAAGGAAGCTGCGATGGCGGTGAACGGCTGGGCCCTGCACATCTAGCAGCCTGTTGAAATTCGACCCGGCGAAGCCCCCGACTCGGTCGGCAGCGCGGATTTCTCGCTGCTCAAGCGCTCCGCAAGCGCGTCCCGCGCTCTGAAACAAGCCCGCTTTCGGACTTCCAGGCGCACCTTCCCCGCCGGGGCCGCCATCACGCGCCCCCCGCGGCGATCAGCTTCGGCAGGCGGACGAGGTTGCTCGCCGCCATCGCCAGCTGAAACAGCGCCTCGACCTTCGTAAGGCCGCGCTGCTTGACCTGACGCATTCCGGCAGCCGCCTTGAGCCATCCGAAGTGCGTTTCGATCCAGGCGCGCGTCCGCAGGCTGATCGCATACCCGGCGTGTCGGGTAGTGCGGCCATCGATGGCGCTGCGGCGGTGCGAGGTGTTCTGCGCAACGTGCGGGGTGATACCCATGGCCCGACAGCCCGCGACGAAGTCCGCCGTGTCGTACCCCTTGTCCGCGGCCAGCGTGCGCCGTCGTCGGCCGCGCAGCGAACCAAGCATCGCCAACGCCGCGTCACGCTCACCATGGCCGCTGGCCTGCGTGACACACGCTGCACGCACCAGGCCGCTGCGATGCTCCATGAGCACATGGGCCTGGTAGCTCAGCTGCGCCCCGGTATTGCCCTTGCGGTAAAGCCTGGCGTCCGGATCGCTGGCCGATTCGTGCGTTTCGTTGCGACGCTTCTGACCCTTGAAATCAGGCTGGGCGTTGCGATGCCCACCACCCGGTGGGTCCTTCGGCGTCCCATCCTTGGGACGGAAGCTCTTGTGCGAGGCCCACGCCTGCAGCAGCGTGCCGTCGACCGAGAAATGCTCGTCCGACATCAGGCCCCAGCGTTGTAGACCACGCTTCCCGCCGCCTCTGGCCAACCGACGACCGCGACGATGCCCTGCGTCGAATGCGCAATGGCCCGCACGGCCGTGTCGCACTCCGCGAGGAACTGGGGGCGAAACAGCAGGTCCTCCGGCGAATAGCCGCTGACGCAGAGTTCGGGGAAGACGATCAGGTCAGCCCCGTGTGCGTCGCGCGCCTGCTCGATGAGCGTCTGGATGCGCCTGACGTTGCCGGTGATGTCTCCGACCGGGAAGTCGTACTGGGCCAGGGCGATGCGCATCACGCCGCCTCGCCCGGGGCAGGAGAGTGCTTGAGGGCGTTGAGGATGGCGCACTGGGCCCTAACGCCGCCACCGCAGCTGCGGATGGTGCGCTCCAGCTCGCGCGCCACGCGCTGCAGGTCGCGAATGCGTTCCTGGACGTCGATCAGGTGCTGCTGCGCGAGGCGGGTGACGTCCTCGCACGCCAGGTCGCCGTCCTGGTCCAGCCGCATCAGGCTTCGGATCTCGTCCAGGCTGAAGCCCAGATCCCGACCCCGGGTAATGAAGCGCAGACGTTCCACGTCCTGCTCCGAATACGACCGGTACCCGCTGCCCGTCCGGGTTGGCGACGGCATGAGGCCGATCCGCTCGTAGTACCGGATCGTTTCCAGGTGGCAGCCGCTTGCCTGGGAGGCTTCGCTGATCTTCACGCTCGGATCCCTTGACTCTGTAGTCGCTACGGACTCTACGATACCGGCTCCGTCGAAGCGTGAAAAGTCGATGTTCCCGATTGCCTGGCGCTGCGTACTGTCCGTCCTCCTTGCCGTGGTGGGGCTGGCGTCCGCTTGTTCGGCACGCGCGGCCGACCCGGCGGCCGAGGCGCGGCAGGCATGGCAGCTGCTCGACTACATCGCGGTCGACTACCCCGCGGCGATCCAGAACGGTGAGGTGGTCGACGCGGGCGAATACGCGGAGATGCGGGAGTTCACCGCATCCGTCAGCGCGAAGCTGGCCGCATTACCGCCGGGCGCGGGGCACGCGGCGCGCCTTGCGAAGGCCAAGCAACTGGAAGGGCTGGTGGCCGAGCGCGCTGACGCAGAGCAGATCGCCCGCAGCGCAGGGGCCTTGGCGTCCGAGCTCCTGACCGTCTACAAGATCGAGGCCGCGCCCGCGGCTGTCCCCGATCTGGCGCGGGGCGCGGCCCTGTACGCCCAGCAGTGCACCGCGTGCCATGGCGCGACCGGCCGAGGCGATGGTCCCGCTGCCGCCGGCATGGATCCGCCCCCGATCGCCTTCACCGACGCCGACCGTGCAAAGCACCGCAGCCCGCTGTCGCTCTACCAGGTCATTTCGCAAGGACTGCCGGGCACCGCGATGATGAGCTACGCCCATCTGTCAAACGATGATCGATGGGCCTTGGCCTACTACACCGGCGGACTCGCGTACGACGCGGCGGCCCGGGAACAGGGTGCGGCGATCTGGGCAGACGACGATCAGGTGCGTCGCGTATTTCCCGACCTGGCTGCGTTATCGGGTGCCACTGAAGCTGACCTTTCGAAGACGCTGGGAGCGGACAGGGCGCGCGCGATCATCGCCTATCTGCGTGGTGAGCCGAGTGCCGTGGCCGCCTCCTCGCCAGTCAACAGCAATGCATCTCTAGCGCTGGCCCGTCAGCGCCTGCAGCAGAGCGTTGCGGCCTACCGGTCGGGTGACCGGGGGCAGGCGTCGGCACTGGCCTTGTCCGCGTATCTCGACGGTGTCGAGCCTGTCGAGCCGCAGCTCGGATCGCGGGACCGCAAGCTTCTGCGACAGATCGAGTCCGCCATGGCAACCCTTCGCGCCAGGATCGGCGAGGGCGCACCGACCTCCGCCGTCGAAGCTCAGGCCGCAGCGGTCGGACAGCTGCTGGACCGCAGCGAGTCGGCGCTTGCCGACCGGAGCAATAGCACCACCGCAGCGTTCCTGGGCAGCTTCACCATCCTCTTGCGCGAAGGGGTT
Organism: Vulcaniibacterium tengchongense; assembly: GCF_003814555.1. GTDB lineage: Bacteria > Pseudomonadota > Gammaproteobacteria > Xanthomonadales > Xanthomonadaceae > Vulcaniibacterium > Vulcaniibacterium tengchongense. The sequence continues at coordinate 39,414 of NZ_RKQN01000003.1, read as the reverse complement.
GAGGCGCTGTTGATCGTCATCGGCATGATCGCCTTCCTACGCAAGGCCGAGCGCAGGGATGTGCTGCCGTACGTGCATGCCGGATGGATCGGTGCGCTGCTGGCGGGCGGCGTAACGTGGGCTATCGCGACGTATGCAGTCAGCATCAGTGGCGCGGAGCGGGAGGCCACCGAAGGGCTGTCGGCACTGTTCGCGGCGATCGCCCTGCTCAGCGTCGGGATCTGGATGCACCAGAAGAGCATGGCCGGCCGCTGGCAGCAGTACCTGCAGGAAAAGATGTCCGCAGCGCTCACACGTCGTTCCGCGACCTTCCTGTTCGTGCTGTCGTTCGTCGCCGTGTACCGCGAGGTCTTCGAGACCATCCTGTTCTACGCCGCGATGTGGAACGAACAGGACAGCTCCGCGATCCTCGCCGGGCTGGGCTTGGGCCTGGCCGTCCTGGCCGTCATCGCATTCGCGCTGCTGCGACTGGGAACGCGCTTGCCGATCGGCCAGTTCTTCCGCTTCAGCTCGATCCTGATCGCCGTCCTTGCCGTGGTGCTTGTGGGCAAGGGCGTGGCGGCGCTGCAGGAAGCCGGCTGGATCAGCCAGGCCTTGGCTGCCGTGCCACAGATCGAGTGGCTGGGCCTTTACCCGACGTGGCAGTCGATCCTCGCCCAGATCGCCGTCGCGGCGATCGCCGTCCTCGGCTTCGTCGCCAATGCGCGTGGCGCAAAGGCCATGCCTTCCGCGCACGAACGTCCGAGAGGTAATGCATGAGTGCAGCACTTCGCCAGGTGGTGATTCGTTATGGGAGCTATCCCGTGGTCATGCTGCCGGCGGCAGTCGCGGCCGTAGCCGTGGCCAGCAGCGCCCTGCCCGCGTGGCCCGCGCTTGCCTTGATCGCATCCGTTGGTGTCACGGCCGTGGCCTTGCTGGAAAGGCTCTCCCCTTACGAGCCCGAGTGGCAGAGGGACCATGGCGACCTGAATGCTGATGTGGTGCATGGCGTCGTCAACTTCGGTCTGCTTGCGCTGGCCGGCGTGCTTCTCCATGCGCTGCGCCAGTTCCTGCCTATCGACGGCGGGTGGCCCCACCAGTGGCCTGGCGCGATGCAGCTGCTGCTGGCCGGGCTGATTGTGGATGCAGGCCTCTATACGATGCACCGACTGAGCCATCGGTACGCCTGGGCGTGGCGGCTGCATGCGGTACACCACGGTGCCGAACGTCTCTACTGGCTCAACGGCGAGCGGCGTCATCCGCTGAGTGCGTTGCTGATGGCGGGCCCTGGCCTGGCGGTCGCGGTGCTGCTCGGCGCGCCGTCTCACGTGCTGAGTGCATGGCTCGCCCTGCTCAGCGTCCAGCTCGCGTTCCAGCACGCGAACCTCGACTATCGCGTCGGCCCCCTGCGACGTTGGCTTGGGGTGGCCGAAGTGCATCGATGGCATCACAAGCGCGAGTACGAAAATGCCCAGGTGAACTTTGGCGAGTTCTTCATGATCTGGGACCGCTTGTGTGGAACGTACCTGGGCCGACCGGAAGCCCTGCGGGCGGGCGACGTGGGGCTGCGCGAAGAGAAGCTTCCACTCGACTACCGGGGCCAGCTCACCTGGCCATTCCGGCAGCACGCCCGTCATCGCGAAACTGCCGCTGGGATTTTGGCCTTCGCCCAGCACCTGTCGGCAGGGTATTCGGCGCTATACGCAGGTGATTTGAAAGGCGCGTACGCGGCGTTCGAGCGGGCCCACGTGCTGGCGCAGACGCACACGATCCGGCACGTCTGCAGTCACATCGCATTCCTGAGATGGGCGATCAGCGCCCGTGACTGGCGCGAGGCGGCCGGTCAGCTCGTTCGAATTCCCGCGTCCTTGCTGTTTACCTGGCTATGGATGCCCCGCGGCAATACCGGTGGTGCACGCGTGGGTGCGCTGCGCTCGATGCCGGTTGCCGATGAACTCCGTCCGTTTCTGGAACCCTACCGATGAGTGACTGCGGCTGCCACCACGAAGCGAAAAATGCTCAGGAGCGCAAGATCCTGACAATCGCGCTTGCCCTCAATGCGACGATGGCCGTCGTCGGCGGCATCGCAGGCTGGATCGGCCAGTCCACAGGCCTGCTCGCCGATGCGCTCGACATGCTGTCGGACGCCACGGCCTACGCCATCGGCCTGGTCGCCATCGGCCGCGCCGCGAGTTTCAAGGCCAATGCCGCCATGCTCAGCGGCGCTGCGCTGCTGCTCCTCGGTCTCGGCGTGCTGTTCGAGGTGGGGCGACGGGTGATCTACGGCGCCGAGCCCGCCAGTGGCTGGATGATCGGCACCGCCATCCTTTCCCTCATCGTCAACATGGCGGTCCTTCGCATGCTCGCGCCGCTCAAGTCGGCTGAAGTGCATCTGCGGGCGACCTGGATCTTCACCCGCGCCGACATGGTCGCCAACGTCGGCGTCATTCTCGCGGGCGTGCTGGTGCTGTGGCTGGGGTCACCGTACCCGGACTTTGTGATCGGAACGCTGATCGGCCTCTACGTGGTCAAGGAAGCGGTCGAGATCCTCCGCGAGGCGCGCGAGGCTCGCCACAACGCAGGAGGTACCCCCGAGTGATCCGTTCGAGACGAGTGCCGGCTTTCTGGGTGAGGTGGCTGATGACGGCCGGCCTTGTCCTGGGCCTGCTCGTCCAGCTGGTCATTGGTGCCATGGGCGAGCTGCACGAGCTGATGTCCACCCGGCACGCCGAAGCGATCTCCTCCGGCTCGCTGGATGGACGCTCGAGCCTCGCCGCAGCGACGGACGACTCCGATGCGCTCCAGCTCGTCCACCATATCGCGCATTGCTGCGGTCACATCGCCGCGATGGCGACGGCCGAGATCGCAGTCCCGCAGATGATTCCGGCCCAAGCTGTGCCCCGACTCGATATTGCACAGCCCCCAACGGCTGGGCGATGGCCGGCACCGTTTCGACCCCCAATCGTCAGTTGAGTGCCACCCGGCACCGCCAGACCCTCAACCTGCATTCGGAATTTCAACCTGCATTCGGAATTTCCATCATGTCGATTCGACTGGCGGCTCGCGCCGCCTTGTGTGCGGCCGTGCTGGCTGCATCCGCTGCCCATGCGGCGGAAAGTTTGACCCTCGACGACGCGTTCCGCCGTGTCGAGCAGACCCATCCGGAACTCAGGCTCTTTGGCGGACGCCGGGATGTTCTGACGACCGAGCTGGACCGCGCGGCCTTCAAGCCGCCTCTGGTCGTTGGCATCGAAGCCGAGAACGTACTCGGCACCGGCGAGGCCAGCGGCCTGCAGGGCGCCGAGATCACCTTGAGCCTGGCCTCTGTGCTGGAGCGGGGCGGCAAGCTCGACGCCCGCCGCGCGCTGGCGCAGAGCCGCATCGATGTACTTGCAGTGGAGCGTGAAGCCCGTCGCCTGGACCTGCTCGCCGAGGTGGCTCGCCGCTACCTGGCGGTCGTAGCGGCCGAGAAGCGCGCGGAGATCGCGCGCCTGGATATCGCGCAGCGCAAACGCGCGGTGGCCGGCGCTCGGCAACGCCTTCAGGCCGGGGCATCGCCGGAATCGGTCGTGCTGACTGCAGAGGCCGCGCTCGCGCGTGCGGAACTCGATCAGGCGCGCGCGGTGCAGCAGGCACGGGCGGCCCGACAGCATCTGGCGACCCTCTGGGGCGAGCGCGCACCGAGCTTCGACGTCGTGCCCATCAACCCGTTGGCGCTGCCGAAGATCGCCTCGTTCGACGAGCTCGCCTCCTGGCTCGCCAAGACACCCGAGCTTGCCCAGTTCGCCGGCGAGCAGCGCATTCGAGAGGCTCGCCTCCAGCTCGCGCGAACCGCTGCCACTCCCGACCTGGACTGGCAGGTCGGCGTCCGGCGTTTGCAGGCGACCGACGACTTCGGGTTGGTCGTCAGCGTATCGATGCCGCTGGGCACCAAGGTGAGGGCGCAGCCGGAAATTCGGGCTGCGGAAGCGGAGCTGGCACTGCTCGGCCTCGAGCGCGAGGTCAAGAGCCTGTCGCTGTATTCCACCCTCGCCGAAGCGCATGGACGGTTTCTCACCGCACAGCTCGAAGTGCGCCGCTTGGGGAGCGACGTGATCCCGAGGCTCTCGCGCGCCGAGGCGGCTGCCGAGCGCGCCTACCGCGCAGGCGCGGCGAGCTATCTGGAGTGGGCGCAGCTGCAAGCCGAGCGCACGGCCGCCCTCCGCGACCAACTCGAAGCTGCACTCGAGGCCCACTCGGCACTGCTCGAGATCCAGCGCCTGACCGGGCAGCCGTTCGTTTCGGCCGGCCCGTCCATTGAACAAGGAGACACCCCGTGAAACTTCATTGGATTGCAGCCCTGTCGTTGGCCGCGCTGCTGGCAGCATGCAACGCGTCATCTCCGACGGGAGGCGAGGCGGGCGAGGAAGGTGAGGAGGGCGAGCACGGCGAGCTGCCGACGAGCACCAAGATCGGCACGCAGGCCGCTGCGGCGGCGGGCGTGCGCGTGAGCCCTGCCGGGCCGGGCGAGATCTCGGACGACCATGAAGTGCAGGGGCTCCTGACCCCGGTCGACGGAGCAATCGCGCGGGTCATGGCGCGCTTCCCCGGACTGGTGCGCGCGCTACACGCCAACGTCGGCGACCAGGTCCGCGCCGGCCAGCCGCTGGCGACGATCGAGAGCAACCTGAGCCTGACCACCTACACGGTCACTGCCCCCATCTCGGGTGTGGTGTTGTCCCGCGATGCATCGGTGGGGACTGTGGCAGGCGAGGGTGCGGCCCTGTACGAGATCGCAAATCTCTCGGACCTGTGGGTCGACCTGCATGTCTTCGGGCGCGACGCCCAGCGTCTGCGCGTCGGCAGCCCGGTCATCGTGACGCGCATGAGCGATGGGGTCACCTCTGAGACCCAGATCGAACGGATCCTGCCCAGCACGGCGACAGCGAGTCAGAGCACGGTCGCCCGCGCGCGCCTGCGCAACCTGGACGGCCTCTGGCGTCCAGGGTCGGCAGTCAAGGCTCGCGTAATCGTGGACCAGGCGCGCGCCAATCTCGTCGTGCCACTCAGTGCACTGCAGACGTCCAACGGCGAGGAGGTCGTCTATGTGCAGAAGGGCGAGACCTACCACAGGCGACCGGTGAAAACGGGGCGGCGCGACGCCGACACCGTGGAGATCCTGGCCGGGTTGAAGCCCGGCGAGCAGGTCGTCGTCCAGCAGAGCTACCTGATCAAGGCGGACATGGAAAAGTCCACCGCCGAAGAGCATTAGGGCCGCCACCATGCTCGAGAAAATCATCCGATTCGCGATCACGCATCGGTGGCTGATGCTGCTCCTGACTCTCGCCCTCGTGGGGCTTGGCGTCTGGAGCTTCACGAAGCTGCCGATCGACGTCACTCCGGACGTGACCAACGTCCAGGTCCAGATCAACACGCAGGCAGAAGGTTACTCACCGCTCGAGACCGAGCAACGCATTACGTTTCCTATCGAGACGGCACTCGCGGGCCTGCCGGGGCTCGACTACACGCGATCGCTGTCGCGCTATGGGCTTTCGCAGGTCACGGTCGTCTTCAAGGACGGTACCGACATCTTCTTTGCCCGCCAGCAGGTGGCCGAGCGACTCCAGCAGGTGCGTTCGCAGCTGCCCGGGGGGATGGAACCCGAGATGGGCCCCATCGCAACGGGCATGGGCGAGATCTTCATGTACACCGTGGAGGCCGATGCCAAGGCGCTGAAGAAAGACGGCACGCCCTACACCACGACTGACCTTCGAACGCTGCAGGACTGGGTCATCCGCCCGCAGCTGCGCAACACACCCGGGGTCGCCGAAGTCAACACGATCGGTGGGTATGAGCGCCAGATCCACATCACCCCGGACCCGGCCCAGCTGGTCGCGCTCAATCTGACGCTGCGGGACGTCGTTTCGGCGATCTCGGCCAACAACCAGAACGTGGGCGCCGGCTACATCGAGCGCAACGGCCAGCAGTTCCTCGTCCGCGTGCCCGGGCAGGTCGGGGACCTCGATGCCATCCGCAGCATCGTGCTCGACCGGCGCGGTGGCGTCCCGATCCGGGTAGGCGATATCGCCACGGTGGCCGAGGGGCGCGAGCTGCGCTCGGGCGCCGCGACCCAGAACGGGCACGAGGTGGTCCTCGGCACCGTCGTGATGCTGGTCGGCGCCAACAGCCGCGAGGTCTCGCAGGCGGTGGGTGCCCGTCTGGAGGCGGCCAATGCCAGCCTGCCGGAGGGCGTGCGCGCCGAGCCGGTCTACGACCGCACGGCCCTGGTCGACCGCACCATCCATACGGTCTCCAAGAACCTGATCGAAGGTGCGTTGCTCGTCGTCGTCGTGCTGTTCCTGCTGCTCGGCAACATCCGGGCGGCCCTGATCACCGCAGCTGTCATCCCGCTGGCGATGCTGTTCACCATCATGGGAATGGTGCGGGGCGGCGTGTCGGGCAACCTCATGAGCCTGGGCGCGCTGGATTTCGGCCTCATTGTCGATGGCGCGGTGATCATCATCGAGAACTGCCTGCGCCGGTTCGGGGAGATGCAGCACAGCCTCGGCCGGAAGATGACCGACGAGGAACGCTTTGATGTCACGGCCTCCGCCACGGCGGAGGTGATCCGGCCGAGTCTGTTTGGCCTCGGCATCATCGGAGCGGTGTACCTGCCGATCTTTGCCTTGAGCGGGATCGAGGGGAAGCTCTTCCATCCGATGGCGATCACGGTGGTCCTCGCGCTGACCGGCGCGATGATCCTGTCGCTCACCTTCGTTCCCGCCGCGATCGCCGTCTTCCTGAATGGCAAGGTCGAGGAAAAGGAGAACCGGCTCGTGGCCTGGGTCCGGCGCCGCTATGAGCCGATCCTGGCGTGGGCACTCCGACGCCGTATGGCGGTGATGGCCGGCGCGGCCGCGCTGGTGGTGCTCTCGGGCCTGCTGGCGACCCGCCTGGGCTCGGAGTTCATCCCGAACCTGGACGAGGGGGACATCGTCATCCAGCCCATCCGCATCCCCGGCACCAGCCTGACGCAGGCGATCGGAATGCAGGAATCGCTGGAGCGAACGCTGGCCGGCTTTCCGGAGGTCAAGCGCGTCTTCTCCAAACTTGGCACCGCGGAAGTGGCGAGCGACCCCATGCCGCCGTCCATAGGCGATACATTCGTGATCCTCAAGCCGCGTGAGGAATGGCCGGACCCGCGAAAGCCCAAGCAGGAGCTCATAGAAGAGCTGGAAGAGGCGCTCGAGGCGATCCCCGGCAGCAACTACGAGATCAGCCAGCCCATTCAGCTGCGGACGAACGAGCTCATCTCGGGCGTGCGCGCCGATGTGGCGGTCAAGATCTATGGCGATGATCTCGAGCAACTGGTTCGCACGGGTGCGCAGATCCAGCGGGTGCTCGCCTCGATTGATGGCGCCGCCGACGTGAGGGCCGAACAAGTCACAGGCCTTCCGCTGCTGACAGTGACGCCCGATCGCGCTGCGCTGGCGCGCTACGGGCTCAACCCGGGGGATGTGCAGGAGACCGTGGCGACGGCCATTGGCGGCGAGGTCGCCGGTCACCTCTTCGAGGGCGATCGTCGCTTCGAAATCGTCGTTCGCCTGCCCGAGGAGCTGCGCCAGGATCCGGCCGCGCTGCTCGATCTGCCGATCCCGCTTCGCGAGGCCGAGCCGGACGAGTCCGCACTGGATGCGCGCTGGGCTGCCGGCACCCCCAAGACCGTGCCATTGCGTGAGGTTGCACAGATCGACACCAAGCCCGGACCGAACCAGATCAATCGCGAGAACGGAAAGCGACGGATCGTGGTGACGGCCAACGTGCGTGACCGGGACCTCGGCAGCTTCGTCAAGGAGCTGCAGGAACGCGTCCGTGCCGACGTCAAGCTGCCCACGGGCTACTGGGTGGACTACGGCGGCACGTTCGAGCAGCTGATCTCGGCCAGCCGCCGGCTGGCAATCGTCGTTCCCGTGACCTTGGTGATCATCTTCGGCCTGCTGTTCATGGCGTTTGGATCAGCGAAGGACGCGGCGATCGTGTTCAGCGGAGTGCCGCTCGCGCTCACGGGCGGCGTCGTCGCGTTGGCGCTGCGTGGCATCCCGCTTTCGATCTCGGCGGGGGTGGGCTTCATCGCACTGTCGGGCGTGGCCGTACTCAACGGCCTGGTTATGATCGCGTTCATCCGCAAGCTGCGGGAGCAGGGCGATCCGCTGGACAACGCAATCTTAAACGGTGCGATCGGTCGCCTGCGGCCCGTCCTGATGACAGCTCTCGTGGCCTCGCTCGGGTTCGTGCCCATGGCCCTGAATGTCGGGGCCGGCTCGGAGGTTCAACGTCCACTCGCCACCGTCGTGATCGGCGGGATCGTGTCGTCAACCCTCCTGACGCTCATCGTGCTGCCAGCGCTCTATCGCTGGCTGCATCGCAACGGCGACATTCGCGGAGTTCCAGCGAGCTAGTCTGAACCCTTCGACATCCGGCGGGCTTTAGCCCGCCGGGTGCATGCAGGGTCGGCCTGCGTAATACTTAGGGCATGACGACCCCTGAGCAGCTGGCGCGCCTGCAGGCGCGAGCGATCGAGAATCCCATGGAGGAGCCTGCGTTCTTCCAGGCGCTGCTCACGGCCGTCCTGTACGTCCACCTCCCGCTCTCGGACGACAGCGGAAAAGTGCGACTGATCTGCTTCACGCGGCCGGACGGAATCACTGTGATTCCGGTCTTCAGCGACGACGTCAAAGCACATGCCGCAGCACGAGGCGCTGCAAGGGTAGTCGCCGTGGTGGGACGAGAACTCTTCGAGTCAGCACCGGGCGCCACATGGATGCTGGACCGTAGTCTTTGGCGATGCGCCGATGATTGCGGACGTCGGCGCGAACCCGCGCTACCAAAGCCTCGTCGAGCCTGGCTTTGGGGTGTCTGCTTCCGCGCGGCGGGTTGTCTCGGCGCTTGTTGCGCATGTCCCGAAGGTTCTCCGCCTGCGTACCGACGAAGAGATGCTGCGGGTTGACGCAACCGGGGTTGTCGCAGCGATGACACACCACCAGCCCGGGAGAAAGGACACCAAAGACCAGGCGATAGGCGATGCGATGCGCCAATTGGATGCGCCCGTCGTCATCGGCGATCTTGCCGTAGCCTCCGTCCTTGGTCGATGCGAGCCATTGCCAGCATTCATGCGGGGCGCGCACCTCGACCTTTTCCCAGAAGCGCTCTGCAAGCGGTCGGTGCTTGCGGCTCCACGACCGCACAGTCTCGTCCGACCGCCCCATCACCGCAGCCCCTTTTCCAGGGTGCGATTCAGGAACCAGTAGTTCAGGATGCCTGCGAGCAAGGCCTGATCTGCCTCCGACCAAGCTGCGAGCAACGCCGGCCCGAACCCCACGTCCGACTGAACCGAGCCGACGAAGGTCGAGAGCTTCACCCCGGCATACATCAGCACGAAGAGGTAGGTGACCACGGGCCTGACCGTGGTGGACAGCGCATCGGCCCACTTCACGCCCGAGGTTCGGCCCTGCGCCGCAACCGCCTCGCGCAAGGCCTCGATGGCCCCGGTGTTCCACGCGGCATCTGCACTCGCGCCGATCTCGGCCATGCGGCTTGCCCCGCGCAGTTTCTCGAACTCCAAGGCCTTGTCCTGCATGGCGAGTTCGTGACTGCGCTCGCCCTTGCGGTCCAGCCACTTGAGGATCTCCGGCGCGAGACGGAAGGCCCCGCCGAGGAGGCCGCCGAGCAGGGTCTCGATCATTGGCCACCTCCCATCAGCTTCAGCTTGATGGCGGCCCCGACCAGCAGTGCGGCGAGGATGGCGGTCGTCAGCAACTTGATGGTGGTCTGCCACGCCGTACGGCGTGCGTCACGCCACGCCTCCAGCAGATCGCGCAGTTCGCGGATGTCGCGGGCGGCGTGGCCGTTCTCCAGGCCGAGGTGGGCGAGTACACGCTCGGCTCCGCGCTCGGCGGCGCGGTCGAGCAGGTCGTCGAAGTCCTCGCGGCGCAGGAGCAGCATGTTCTCGACGAGGGCGGGGGCTTGGGTCGGTTCAGTCATGGGCAGTCTCCAAAAACGACGAACCCGCCACGCGGGCGGGTTCGGGGGTGACGGATCGGGGTGCGGGGTCAGACGGGAACGCCGGCGCTCCAGCCAGAGGATTTGTAGACGGCGAGCCTGTCCTCGGCGGCAATAAAGGCGAGCCAGCCGACCTTCGGCACGTGGTACTCCCAGGCGCCTGCGATCCACACGGCGATCTGGTCGGTCCTGCCGGCCCAGGCGCCGGTGGCACCAGCCGGCACGATGTAGCGATCCCCTTCGGCGGGGCTGGCAGGCGGCGTGGTCGTGGTGCGGCTCGTCACCGACAGGCCCACGACGGCGCCCAGGCGCTTCAGGTTCGCGTCCATCCCGGTGTGCCAGCCGGACTCGCCCAGCGTCCAGCCGTAGGCGAGGCCCAGGTTCGGATCGGTCAATGGCATCGGTTCATCTCCTCAAGGTGTCGCAAGACTCGGCAGTGGCCCCGAAGCCGTGCTGCGCGTGCGGCGGTGGTGCTGGTTCGGGTGCTGCCGCCAGTGGCGCCCGACGAGGGGCAGGTGCAGCACGCTGCCCTGCCTGGCCACGAGGCGGGTGAGGAGCCAGTCGGCGCCGGCGTCGAGATCGGTGATGCGAGGAAGCACCGGCTCGACGGCGCTTCGGCGCATCACGATCAGGCCGTGGACGTGGCTGGCCGAATGGGCGTGTTGGAAGGCGCTGTAGGCCAGTCGCCGCACGCCGAGGCTGTCGCCGTGCTCGTCGATCAGTGCCTCGTCGGTGTAGGCGAGCACCGCCGAGGGACAGGCATCGAGCGCATCGGCCAGGTGCGCGAAGGCGTGGGCCTCGTAGCGGTCGTCGGGATCGACGAAGGACACGAGCGGCAAGGTCCCTCGCGCGAAGCCCGCCGCGCGGGCCCTCCCGACACACCCCGGGATGCCGGGCAGCAGGTGCAGGCGGATCGGCGCGCCGGCGAGGCTCGCCAGGCATTCCTGGCGCCACTCGGCGGGCTCGTCGAGGGTGAGCAGGTGCACGTCGATCCTGGGTTCCATCACACGCCACCCCAGTGCTGCCCCCAGCGCAAGCCGTAGCCCGCGCGCTCGACGGTGCGCACTTGCGCCTGCCAGCTCGCCAGCCCGTCGCGCTCGGCCTCGATCTCGAGGGTGACGGTATCTCCCGCGATGCCGGCCTCCAGCGCGGCGCTGGCCACGTCCCAGGTCCAGGTGTTGCCGGTGAGGCCGGTCTCGCTGCGCACGAGGGTGCCGTTGCGGTCTCTGATGCGCACGGTGTAGGTCGTGCCCGGCTCGGGGCCGATGTCGCCCTCGTCCTGGCGCACGAGATAGGCGGTCTGCTGGGTGCGGTCGCGGTGTGCCCAGGTGAGGGTGAGGTCGCCGGCGACCACGGCGGGCTCGCGCTGGCCGTTGAGCCGCACTCGCCCCGGTGGGTACGGCCGCGCCTGGCGGCCCGCGAGCACGAGGGGCGCACCGTTGGCAGCCAGCACCGCATCCCCTTCGGCGCTGGCCGTGCGCGGGATGGCGGCGACGAAGACCGACTCGCCCGGCGCGCGCTCGATGGTCTCGGCGGCGAGCCACTCTCCAACGCCCACCAGCCGCGTGCCGGCCGCGTGGGCCTGCGGCGTGGTGTCGAGCACCCCGCGGGCGAGATCCACCGTGCCCGCGGTGGCATCGAAGGCGAGGATCGCCACCGCTTCGCGCGGGGCGCCGGCCGCATCGACCAGGTAGGCGTAGTCGCCGACCGCCAGGCGCTCGGGCTGGGCCAGGGCCGTCACCGGTACGGCCACGGCATCGGCTTCGGTGGCCGGCAGCGCCTGGCCGAGCGTGAGCAGGGGTGCGTAGTCCTCCGGGGCCACCGCCTCGAGCTCACTGCTCGCTGCTCCCGTGGCGAGCTGCCAGTTCAACTGCCCCGTGCCGCCCGCGCAGGCCAGGGCCCCCACGTAGGTGTCCGTGTCGGTGAGGGTGGCGAGATCGGCCCGCGACAGCCGCCGCGCGAGTTCCCAGTACGGCACCTCGACCGCCAGCACCAGGGCCGGCGGCAGCGCCTCCAGCGGCGGCTCCTCGAGGCGCGGCGGGGTGGGCGTGAGCACGGTCTGGCCCATGCCGAAGACGTCCTCCACGGCCTCGATGCGCCATTCGGTGGCGCCCAGCGTGCCGGTGTCGATGCCGGTCACGCGCACCACCATGCGCTCGATGCCCAGGCGTGGCCAATGCAGCAGGAACACCTCCCCCGGCAGGGGCGGACGCTCCAGGGCGCCGGGGACGATGGTCAAGGTCATGCGCGCCAGGGGCGAGCCGAGTGCGCGCAGGTCGCGCAGCGCCAGCCGCGCGGCCAGCGGCCCGTGGTTCACGCCCGGATAGTCGCGCCGCTGGTTGATCACCCCGCCTTGCAGTTGGATCGCGGCGAGGTTCTCCACCGTGACGGTGGACTCCTTGGCCGTCGCCCAGTCGGTGTAGACCACGGTGATCTCGTTGGGCAGTTCCCCCCACTGCGCGCGCTCGAAGCGCTCCACGCGCACGATCTCGTCGGGGCCCAGCACCGGCAGCCCGTCGATCCAGTAATCGTCGCGCAGGAGCTTGAGCTCGAAGGTGCCCTGCTCTGGGTCGAGGTAGAGGATGCCGCCGACGTGGTCGAGCACCTGGGCGATGAAGGACTCGATCGGCTGCTGGCGCGTCCAGACCAGGTTCAGGCCGAAGCCTTCGGCTTCGAGCGCCCAGGCCGCGTTCCAGAAGCTCGCGCCCAGCGTGCTCTGCGGATAGCCCATGCCCCAATGCGGGTCGGTGAGGCACTGCACCAGGATGTGGGCCGGGTTCATGCCGACGGTCACATAGGCCCCGGTGCCGGCATCCCAGGTCCGCACCTCGGCGTTCCAGGGCATCCAGGGTTCGCCGTGCCAGCCCGCCGTGAAGCGCCGCACCCGCACCGCCCAGGGCTTGAGGTAGGGGTTGTTCGCGGCGAACAGGATCTTGCGTGCCACGATCGACAACACCCCGCGGAACGCCGGGATCGCTGCGCCCAGGCGGCTCATCAGGTAGTCGTTGCGGCCTTGCGTCGCATCGCCGCTGAGCACATCCACCTCACCCACCACGCCGCCTTCGCGTTCGTCGCCGCCGAAGAGCGTGGGCTTGTGGATCGAGAGCCGCCCCAGCCCATGGCCGCTCGCCAGCGGCGCGCGGCTCGCATCGCCCCAGGCGCTGCGATCGCCGACCTGGATCTCCTGCACCGCATCCACCGGCCCCTGGCACAGCACCAGGTGCATGCCGATGCGGTAGCGGTAGCCGACGGTCTGCTTCTTGCGGCGGCCGCCCATCAGCGCGGCTCCTCATGGCAGGCCTGCGCGACCTCGACCACGCGTGCGGCCATCGCATCCCCGGTGGCGAGCAAGCTCGAGGCGGGCAGCCCCCGGGCGAGGAAGTCACGGAAGTCCAGGCCTTGGCGCGCGAACCAGGTGCGCGTGCCGTGCACGCACAGGCCTGCGGCGCGCACGTGGGCGATGGTGACGGTCACGTCCTTGCTCATTTCTTGCCGCCCTTCTTCTTGATCGGTTCGGCCTCCAGGTCGCCGTACCACACGACGTTCGCCCCGCGCAGCAGCACCGCGCCGAAGACGACCGGGATCGGTCGGCCCTCCTCGGCCGTGGGCGCGTCGAGGTCGGAGAGTTCGGCGGGTTTCGGGGCGGGCGGCTTGGGCGCGAGGGCGACGGAGACCAGCGCCGCCACGACGATGACGACCAGGTACCACATGGGAGGATCTGTGCGTTCAGAAGACGCCCGTCGAGAACGGGTTCTTCGTCGGAATGAAGGGGAAGCCGCCGTAGTTGGCGAGGTTGTCGAAGCGCGCGGCGCAGGTGGGCATGCTGTGATCGCAGCCGGCCACGAGCTCGACCGGCGTCTGCGGCGCAAGCCCCACCGGATAGAGCAGTTCCACGCCCGCATATGATTCGCTGACGATCATGTGGCGCGCGCCTGCCGGCGTCTGCAACCAGCCGCCGGCGAGCATGCCGGCCACCTCGGGCGGGAGGCTCGCCAGTTCCACCTGGCGGCCTTCGGAGCGGATCACTTCGGCGGTGGCCAGAATCGGCGTCGCCCCGCACGCGGCGGAATACAACACGTGCGAGCAGGCGCGGCTGTACAGGCGCCGCAGGCCGATGCGCTTCAAGCTCACCTGGGCGGACTCGCAGCGGATGCGCGCAGAGTCATCGGCCACCTCCACCCCGAGCACGCGGCCCATCCAGCGCGTGCCGGACAGCCACCAATAGTCGCCCCAGGCCTCACGTCGGGCGATCCGCAGTCGCACCGCGGTCGCCTCGCCGGTGAGGGTCGCCTGCAGCAGATGCCGCACGAGCGCGTGGTCGGGCGGCAGCTTCAACTCCAGCGCCGACTTGGCCGCCTCGGCCCCGAGCGCGAGCGCGCTGCGCTCGAGGGGGCAGCGCTCGTAGCGCTCCCCGCCGATCTCCACGTCGAACTCGTGCGGGGTGAGCCGGAAGCTGCCGCTCGTGCCCTCGAAGGCGTAGAGCTCGACCTCGAACAGGGGGCCCTCGCTCATGGTCAGGACGGGGTGTAGGTGATGCGATCGTTGCCGCGCGGCTCTGGCAGCCGGCGCAGGGTCAGGGGGATCTCGACCAGCTCGGGGGTGTGCCAGTACAGATCGACGGCGTCGTGGTCGAGCCGGCAACGTGCGAGGCGGATGGCCCGGCTTCCAGCGGGCACAGGCGCCTCGAGGCCGGAGCACAAGACCAGTACGCCGCCATCGTCGCTGTGGAATGTGGCGGTGAGCACGGCCTGGCGCGTGCCGTCGGGGTGCAGGATCAGCGCGGCGGCCGGTCGGTGCCAGAAGGCGGCGCCGGCCTCGGCGTCCACGCGCAAGTACCCGGCCTCGACCTCGGCCTCGGCCTGCACGCGCAGCACCGGGGCCAACCCGTCGGGCAGCCAACAGGCACCGAGCCGCCCTTGGGCGCGGTACAGCCGCGCGCGCCAGCGGACGATGTCTTCGCGCCCGGCCGCCAGAAACCGGCGCTGGAAGGTCGTCGTCGGCCACGGGTCGTCACGGCGGACCCAGGGGTCGGCCGGGGAGAGGTCCTGCCGCGTGACCACGCCATCCGCCGTATGGGTGGGGTCGTCGCGCCAGTTGCCATCGGGCCAGACGGGCAGGCCGTCGAGCCAGAGATCGTCGAGCCGCCCTTCGTCGGGCAGCGGCTCGAAGGCCACCTGCGCGGTGACGCTGCCCGCATCGAGGCCGGGCACCCACTGCGCGAACTCGGCCGGCTCCACCGCGAGGCCCTCGACCAGGGGCAGGACGGTCGTGCCCGCGGGGACCGCCCGTGCCAGCGGCTCGGTGAGCCACAGCCGCTCGGGCTCCACCTCGGTGAGCGCCAGCACCTGCCAGCCCGTCTGCGTGAACACGATGGCGCGCAACGGCGCGTCCTCGCGCTGCAGCCCGCCCTCTTCCAGCCGGTAGGAAGCAGGCGCGAAACCGTGGCCGGCTGGTGCAAGGATGTCCAGCGCGAAGGCCCCGGTCTCAGCGGCAGCACCCAGCCGCACCGCATGTTGCGGCAGCGGCCACCACGCAGTCCTGCCCAGATGGTCGGCCAGCCATTCGGCCGCCAGCGCGTCGCTCGCGCGCCCGTGGCCCACGTGGTAGGTCAGGAAGCGCCGCGGCACGCGCCGCAGCCCTTGCCGCGCCTCGTTGCCCGAGGCGAGCCGCACTACGCCGGTCGCCCATTGCAGGCGCTCGATGAGGGGCTCGGCCCAGTCGTGACGGAAGGCGAACACCCCGCGTGGAGCCTCGGGCCAGGGCGCTTCGCCGAAGGCCTCCATCGCTTCTGCGACCATCGCCGCCGCGGCGGTATCACGGCGCAACACCTCGACGAGCAAGGCGGCGGCGTGCAGCGGCGGCGCGGGCTCGGCCAGCGTCTCGGCCCACAGCGTCGAGAGGTGGGGGATCGGCAGCGGCTGGGCCGAGGTCTCGGCCAGTGCCGTGGCGGCGAGAACCCCGAAGGTCGCGCGCGAGATCGCCTCGGCACGCTGTTCGACCACCTGCGCCATCGCAGCGGGTTGGGCGGCGGCCTCTGCAAGAGCCTCGGTCAACACACGCTCGGTCATGCCGACTCCAGCCCGAACTCGGCGGCGTTGAAGGCGCCTTCCGTCCACGGCACGTTGCCGTTCGGGTTGCGCTCGAACAGCGCCGTGTGCCAGGCCAGTTGCTCTTGCAGATGGATGTCGGCGCTCACCGCCGTCTGCGCACCGCTCGCCACGAGCCCACGCACGCGGCCGCTGCCCGCATCCGTCTTGCGCGCGAGCAGGGTCACCTGCACGCCGTGGATCGCCGGGGTGGTCATCACGGGCAGCGCCTCGACGTCGAAGGTCTGGCGCAGGCCCGCCGTGGCCGCGCGCAGCGCCGTCGTCTCATCGCCGTCGCTCACCGCGGCCCAAGCGGGCAGTCCCGTGGGCTCGACCGTCCATTGGTTCAGCACCCCAGGCGCTTGCGGCTTCAGCGCATCGACCCGCACGTCGCCGAGGAAGGTGTTGTTGATCGTGCCCGAGGTGTCGGCGAGATAGAGGTCGTCCACGTCGACCGTGACCGGGCAGGGCTGACCCGGCACGCTGCCTGCGAAGGCGGTGAGCAGCGGCCCGCCGCCCTGGGTCGTGTTCTGCGCCGACAGGGTGATCGCGAGCACGCCGTTGAGGCGCACGTTCACCGTGCCGTTGCTCGTCCCCTGCACGACCTGCAGTTCGACGTAGTGCCAGCCGCGCGCCGGGGCCGTGGTGACCGAGGTCGAGATCGGCTGGTCGTATCCGTACTGCCGGCGGTAGAGCTTGAGCCGCCCGTCCTCGCCGATGCGCACGAGGTGCGCCACCTGCGCGGTGGTGTCGCGCACGCCGAGCAGCACCGGCTCCTCGCCGGTGTTCTCGAACGGCGCCACGCGCAGTGCCGCGCCCACGATGAGGCTGGTGCGCCCGGCCTCCAGGTTCTTCACATACCCGCCGCCGGCGCCTGCGGGCAGGCGCAAGGCGTAGGACGAGGGTCGCCGGCCGGGGATGCGCGTGGCCTGAGGCGACAGGTACGCCGCCTTGCCGCGCGCGAGCCACGGGTCGCCGAAGGGATCCAGCGCCTGCGGGTCGTAGTGATCGAAGCCGTCGATGAAGATCAAGGCCATGGCTTACCCCTGGAGCGCCGCGCGCACCGCGCGCGCGTTGCGCCCGATGATGTTGAGGATCACCCGCTCGCCGGCGGGGGTCTGCAGGTGGTCGTGGGTGACGCCCGGGTCGATGGCGTTGACGATGCGCACGGCCTGATGCACCTGCGGCGCGGCCGGCTGCACCTGGACCTGGGGCACGAGTCCCCCGGCGGCCAGGGCCAGACGCCGCCCGTCCCACACCGGCGGGGCGGACAAATCGTTGAGGGCATCGAGGAAGGCCACGCCGACACGCCGGACCGCCGCCGCACGCACCACGTATTCGCCGGCCGACAGCCGCGCCGGGATCGAATCCGAGGTCGCCGTGCCGGGACCCGTGACGAAGCCGCCGGCCGCGAACTTCTTGATCCCGCCCAGCAAGGCCATGACGGCCGCCACCATCGCCGCCATCGCGGCGATGGCCAGCGCCGGCCCGGCGATGGGGATGGAGGCCTGCGAGGCCGCCGCGCCCGCGCCGGCCTGGGCCGCGTCCATCGACACCTTGGCGGTGGTCTCGGCAGACTTCTGCGCCACCGACTGGGCCGCCGCCGCTTGCTCGATCGCCTGCTCCTGCTGGAGGAAGCCGAGCTTGAGCGCGAGCATGCGCGCCTGCATCGCCACCCACTGCTGGAAGGGCTGGATCACCATCTGCTGCAGGAAGGCGTCGGCCACCTGGCGGAACAGGTTGGACAAGGCCTCACGAAAGCTTTGCGCACCGGTGACCATGCCCTGCAGGGCGTTGCCGAAGCCTTCGCCGATGCGGTTCCACAGCGGCGCGAGCTCATCGACGACGAGCCGCGTGCGCTCCAGTTCGTTGCGCCAGGCGGCCACGCGATTGACCGCATCCGGTCCGATCGCCTGCGCGGCCTGCTGCATCGCGGGCAGCAGGCGCTGCATCTCGGCCGCAGATTGCTGCTGCAAGGCGACGATCTGCCTGCGCGCCTGGGCTTCGGTGAGCAGCCCGGCCTGCTGCTGGATCTGGATCGCCTCCTGGGCATTGCGCAGCCGCTCGGTGACGAGCCGCCACTCCTGTTCCAGCCGGGCGAGGTTGGCCTGGGCGGCCTTCACGTCGATGAGCCGGTCGATCAGCGCCACGCCCGCGGCGTCGTTCTCGGCCGCCAGGCGTGCGCGAAGATCCCGGACGCTGCGCTCGATCGCGGCGCGCCGGTCTTCCGCCGTGTCGGTGCCGGTGAGCTGGGCGAGTTCCTCGCGCGCCTGGGCCAGGGCCTCGGCCAGTTCCCGCTCGGCCCGGGCGGCGGCGCGGGCGTTGGCCTGTTCGACGTCGGCGCGGCGGTGGTTGAGGACGATGAGGTCGGCCTCGAGCTTGGCGATCTCGGCTTTGGCGCGCAGTCGGTCCGATTCTGATGCGCGCGGGTTGGTCGCGACGGCTTGGCTAGCTGCGAGTGCCAGCCGGCGACGGGCGATCTCGGCGTCGAGTTCGCGCTGCTCCAGCGCAGTCTTGCGGCCGTGGTAGTCGCGCACCGACAGCAGCCGGTCTTCCAGTGCTTGATCGACCGCGCGCTGTTGGCGCTCGAGGCCGTCTTTGAGCAGGGCGAACTCGGCGTCCATCTGCGCCTTGCGCAGGGCCGCCAGGGCGCTGGCGGCCTCGCGGGCCTGGCCCGGAGCCGTGAGCCGTTGCAGCAGCGCCGGGTCGGCCTGGATGCGCGGCGCCTGGACCTCGATGGGCTTGGGGTCGAACAGGCTGTCCCGGAACTCGGCCAACTCGTCCAGACGCCGCACGAGGCTGCCCTTGAGTTCGGCGATGATGGCCTTGGCCCCGGCGGTGTTGCCGCGCAGGGCCTCGACCGCCGCCGCGACACCAGCGCCGATCGCCTCGCCGAGTGCGACGAAGGCCTTGCCGACCGTGGCGGCACCCAGCGCCAGGGTCTTGAGCACCAGCACCACGCCGTCCAGGATCGCGCGCAGCGTGCCGCCCTGCTTGGCCGACTCGACCATGCCGCCGGCCATCTCGTTCAGGGCCGGCAGGAAGGCCTCGATCACCCGGTTGGCCAGACTCGTCGCAGCCAGCCGCAGCTTGGCCAGCGAGTCGTTGAACACCTCGGCCTGCGCCGCGGTGTCGCCGCCGATCTGCACGCCGAGCGCTTCCATCTCGCCGGTCAATGCCGCGATGCCTTCGCGTCCCTGGTTCAGGAAGGGGATGAGCTCCGCGCCGCTCTTGCCGAAGAGCTGCACCGCCAGCGCCGACTTCTGCGCCCCGTCGGGCATGGCCTGGAAACGGTCGGCCAGATCGAGCAGCACCGCATCGGTCGCGCGCAGCGTGCCGTCCTGGTTCTTGAACTCCACGCCCAGCGCTTTGAGGCGCCGGGCGGACTCCTCCGAGCCCGTGGCCGCCTCGAACATCGTGGTGGCGAGCTTCTTGAGCCCGGTCTCGAAGGTCTGCGCCGAGACCCCGGACAGTTCCGCCGCCGGCACCAGGGTGGACAGAGCCTCCACCGTGATGCCCACCCGCTGCGAGAGCTTGTTCAGCGCATCGGCCGACTCCAGCGCCGACCTGACCATCGCGGCCAAGCCCGCCGCCGACAAGGCCACGCCGAGCCCGGCCAGCACGCCGTTGACCCGGCGTGCGGCGTCGGCCAGGCCGCCGAGGTTGCGCTGGATCGAGCCGAAGGCCGCGCGTGTCTCGTCGACGGCGCGGATGAGGATCTGGGCTCGCTCGGTTGCCATTAGAGTTTGTCCAATTCACGCCCGATCGCGGCAGCGAGCTTGGGCAAGGCGCCTTGCACGCCTGCTGCGAGATCGAACCGGCGCTTCAGATCCACCCGCCGCACCAGCACGGCGATGGGGATCTCCTGGCCGCGCTGCAGGCGCTTGACGCCGCTGCGCTCGCGCTCGGCGCGCTTGAAGCGGTTGAGCTGTGCGGTGTTCTCCCGGATGTTCTCGGCCATCAGCAGCACGCGGCCGTTCTTCTCGACGAAGAAGGCGTTGCCCGAGCGCATCAGGCCGTCGATGACCTGACGGAAGCGCTTGGGGCCGATCCGTCCCGGCAGCAGCGGGATCAGCATCCGGCCCGCCACCGTGCCGCCATGCGTGTGAATACCGAGCCAGGGGATTCGACTTCCCACCCACAGGGCGGGCAGCCGTTCGGGCTTCTGGTCGAACACCTTGGCCTGCAGCGAGGCGACGAAGCTCGCACGCCGGACCTGGAAGGCGCTGCGCATCTGGGCGCGGGCGGCCTCGCGCACCTCGCGGCCGCCCGAGGCCATCCCTTTGGCGACGGCGGCATGGATCGCCCGCCGACGCTCCACGCTCCAGGCCGAGAGCCGCCTCGGATCGAGCAGTCCGGAGGTGGTGAGCGTCAGTTTCATGGCCGCACGTCCTCCCACAACTCGCGCTGCAGCCGCTCGATGGCCGCCCGGTCGCCCTGGGCCGCCACCGCGTGCAAGGCCAGCCGCAAGGCGTTCTGCCTACGTTCCAGCCGACCGTGGGCGGCCAGCAACCCGCGCACTTGCGCGAGCGTGTAGCCCATCACCTCGGCGGGGCGGTGACCGCAGGCGACGAGCCGGGCGACGGCATCGTCCCAGCCGGCAGGATCGGCGCCAGCCGCTCGCCCGAGCGCGCGATGCTCGGCGCCACCTGCCGCACGAAAAAATCCGCGTTCACCTCGAACACGGCGGCGGCCAGGGTGACGGCCTCGTCGAGCGCCAGCCCCTCGATCCAGGCGCGGTCGCGCCGGGTGGCGAGCGCGAGCAGCTCCAGCACCGCCTCGCCGTGCCGGGCGAGCAGCGCGAGCCAATCCGGCTCGGCCGAGAGATCGGCGGCGATGGGCCGCACCGCGGCGAGGATCCGGGGTAACTCGCCCAGCCGGATCGGCGTGAGTTCCAGCGCGGTGCCGGCCACCGTGACCACCTGGGGCACGGGCGGGAAGGTCTGGAAGTCGGTATTGCTATCGGTCATCGCCATCCCCTTACAAGAGCACCAGGCGGCCGAACTGGCCGAGCTCGCCGTCGGTGGGTTTGGAGAGGTCCGCCAGCACCTGGCCGGAGAGTTCGAACTTCAGCAGTTCGTCGGTGATGATCGAAAGCTCCTTGGCCGGGTTGATCGCCACGCGATAGAGGTCGATCACCACCTCGCGGTTGGCGTCGGCGGTGTTCAGGCCCTCGAAGCGGATCCAGCGCTCGGGCAGCGGCCGGGTGAACATCGCCGTGCTCTGCGCGGCACCAAAGGCGTAATCCACGGTGAAGGGCTCGACATAGGGGCCGCCGGTCGTGGCGTCGAGGATCAGCACCGAGCCGTGCCGGGCGTGCACCTGGTACTGCGTCGCCGGCAGGGGCTTGGGCGGGCTGCTGCCGTCCTGGATCTGCACCGCCGAGACGTTCTGGTGTGCGAGCGGATAGAGGTGGCCCGCGGTCACCGGGTTGGGCAGCGCCTCGCCCGTGACCGTGCCCGCTGCCACCGTGGTCGAGTGGCCGTAGAGGGCGAGCGCGAGGTTGCCGCTGCTCAGTTCCTCCAGCGTGCAGGCGAACTCGCCCTTCTTGGTCTTGATGAGCTGCAGGTCGGTGAGGCGCTGGCCGGACTGCGCCTCCTGGTGTTCCAGCGTCTCCACCGACAGCGACACCTTCAGTTCCGGCACGTTGCCGACGAAGGTGAGGCCGGCGGGGTTGCCGGCCGCATCGCGCGCGCCGATGTAGACGCGCCCTTGTCCGGAGAAGTAGGCCATGGTCAGTCTCCCGTGGGGGTGGGCGTGGACGGGGCCGCGGCGGCGGGACCGTCACGGCGCGAGGGTTTGAGGGATGCGGCCGGCGCCGGGGAGTCCGGCGTGACGAGCCGGGCCGCGCCCTGGGCGATCAGCCAGCGGGCGCTGGCCTCGGGCAGGTCCAGCCGCGCGCCGGCGCTCAAGCGCCGACCGGCGTGGGTGTGGGCTTGGAGCAGTTCGATGTGCATTGGATGGGTCATCCCGTGGTCGTGAGGTCGGTCAGCGTGGTGCGGTAGCGGATCTCGTAGCGCGCCGGCAGCGTCACCGTGCCGGCATCGAGGTCGTCGGCGTCCCAGTCGGCGTCGAGCTCGCGCACCGCGAGCGCCAGGCCGCCCAGGTTCGGGTCCGCGAGCACGGCGGCGTGGGCGGCGACGATCAGCCGGTCGGCCGCGTCGAAGGCGTCCGCGCCGCGCGCGAGCGCGACCAGGCGCACGGTGAGCGCCCGGTCCACCAGCCGGTTGGCATGCGCGGTGAGGGCGTCGCCCTCGACGAAGACGAGCAGTGCCGGGCCGGCCTCGCGGGGCAGCGGTGTGGCCGGCTGGCGCAGCACGGGCGCCGGGGCCAGGGCCGCCGTGAGCCGATCGATCAGGATGCGCAGCAGGCGCTCGCGCACCGAGTTCATGGCAGCCTCGCAAGCTGGGCCCGGCACTCGCGGCCGTCGCCGAGCGCTCGCACCTCGCGCACGCGGTAGGGCTCGCCGGCGATGGTGACCACGTCGCCCGGTGCGAGCGCCAGGCGCGAGGCCGCGTACTCGAGCTCGAAGTCGCGCGAGAGCGCCAGGCCTTCGAGCACCGTCTCGTCCGGCGCACGGAACGCACAGTGCACGGTGGTGGTGCCCACCACGACGGGCGTCAAGAGCCCCGCGCGCTCGGCGGCGTCGTACAGATCCTCCACACGGACCATCGGACAGGCACCCTCAGACGGTGAGCTTGACCAGCACGCCCGGCCGGTGGCACATCGGCAGCGGGTTGCTCTGGGTGTGCAGATCGGTGCCGCGGTCGAACTTGCGCGGCTCCTGCTTGGCGTAGAGCGGCTGGCCGAGGGTGCCCACCGTCTCGTTGAAGTCGGCCGGGGCGAAGTAGGTGGCGAAGGTGTCCACCGTGCCCAGCGGGAAGGCGTGGGCCTCGCCCGCGGCGATGAAGCGGCGCGCGTTGCCGTGGGCGTCGGTCGCCTGGCCGCGGTACTCCTCGAAGGTGATGCCGGCGAAGACGAAGCCGGCGCGCACGTCGTTGATCAGGATCGCGCCCTGTTGCCACTGCGCATAGGCCTCCTTGACCGACTTGTGGCCGGTGAGCGCCCGGAAGAACTCGGGCGAGCACAGGACGTGCACGCCGGTCATGAACTCGCCCTTGAGGTTCTCCTCGATGTGGGCCAGCACCTCGTAGCAGTGGCCCTTGACGTCGCTCGCGGCATTGGCCAGATCGAAGGCGATGGTGGTCTGCCTGAGATCGAACTCGTCGAACAGGTCGTAGATCGTGCTGCCGTCGGCGTCCAGGATCTGGCCCTTGAGCGCCCCCATGCGCAGGTGTTCGAGGGTGATCGCGTGCTTGTTGCGCATGGTCTCCAGGTGCCGCGCCAGCACGCCCGCGACGGCCTCAACTTCCGTCTCCGAGCCGAAGGCGCGGATGCCCTGGACCTCCTCGGGCAGCACCACGTCGTCGTGCGGGATGTGCGGGATGACGAAGGAGCGCAGCCGGCGCTGGCCGCGTTCGCCCACCGTGCCCGGCGAGCCGGGCGGCCGGGTGGGCAGCAGGTTCAGGCGCCCGGCGTACTCCTCGATCACGACCTGGCGCGTGCGCACGGGCTTGGCCGGAAACAGGTTCAAGGCTTCCAGCCGCCCGTAGCGGTTGGGGATGAGGTTGATGGCGGCGGTCAGGCTCGCCATCGAGAAGCCGGGGGAATCGAAGGGGTTGAGCATCGGGAGACTCCAGAAACGACGAACCCGCCGAATGGCGGGTCGTCCGAGGTGTGGGGAGGGGCGGAATCAGGCGCTGTCGCGCACCACGATGCCGCGCGCTTCGAGCTGTGCGATCGCAGCGAGCTGCTGCGCGGTGGTGATCCCCGCGGGCCAGACCAGTGCGTTTCGCGCGACGATGGCGTGGCGGGCGATCAAGATCGCGTCCTCCCGGTCGATCAGCGTCGCATCGACGGCCAGCGCGAGCACGCCCACGGCGACTTCGCTGCCGTCGCCGGCCGCGGGGTCGAGGGCCTTGAGCTTGCTTGTGGCCGTGACGCGGCCGACCACGGCGCCGAGCGGGAGGTTCTGCCCGGCCGCCACGGTCGCCTGGTCGCGCGAGTACAGGTTCGGCGCCTCGTACTTCAGCAGGTCGCCGAGGTTGGGGGCTTGGGTGAGCGTGGGCATGGCTTACTCCGCGGCAAGGGGTTCTCGACGGACGAGCTTCTTCACGGCGGCGACCACGGGCGAGGCGGCCGGATCGGCGCCGGGGGCGGCCCAGTCCTGGGGCGCGTGGGTCGAGCGCACGGCCGACTCCATGCTGTGGGTGGCGCGCGCCTCGATCAGGGCGCGGCGCACCTCGGCTTCGGTGCGGCCGGCGGCAATGAACTCGGCGGCGCGCTCGGGGCAGCCGGCGATCAGGCACAGTTGCGCGATCGCTTGCGCGGACTGCGCCACTTCGCGGCGGGCCTCGGCCACCAGGGTGGCGGCCTCATCCACGCCGAGCGTTTCGGACGGGGTATCGGTCATGGTGGGGGTTCCTCGGAAAACGGTCGCCTTCCCGGTCGGGGCCTGGCGCGGCGGGGAAGACGGACGCCGCGCGGCAGAAAGATGTCGGTCGAACTCGGCGAGCACCGCGGCCAGCGTCGCCACGCCATCGGCCAGCCCGGCTCGAGCAGCCTGCGGGCCGAAGAAGAGCGCGGCCTCGGTCGCGCGCACCGCGTCCTCGTCGAGGCCGCGCATCGCCGCCACGTGTGCGACGAAGAGCGCGTGCAGCCGGTCCACCTCGGCCTGCAGCGCCGCGCGGGCGGCATCGTGGAGCGGCTCGTGCGGCGAGTAGTCGTTCTTGCGCTCGCCCGCGGTGATCGCGGTGTAGCGCAAGCCGTCCCGGGCGTCCTTGACCGACTGGTCGACGTGCAGCGCGATCACGCCGATCGAGCCCACGCCGCCGGTCTCGGTGACGAAGAGCCGATCGGCGGCGCAGCCGATGGCGTAGGCCGCGGAGAAGGCGGCGTCGTTGGCCACGGCCCAGACGGGCTTCACGGCGGCCGCCTCGCGCACGCGGCGGGCGAGTTCGAAGCAGCCGCCGGTCTCGCCGCCGGGCGAGTCGATGTCGAGCACGATGCCGGCGACCGTCGGGTCGGCCAGTGCCGCCTCCAGCCGCGCGCCGATCTCGGCGTAGCTCGTCAGCCCCGAGGCCGCCTCCAGCCCCAGCGTGCGCTTGACCAGGGTGCCGTGGATCGGCAGGACGGCGATCGAGCTTGACGCAGACGCCGCAGGGTTCGGGGCCCTCGGCAGCGGCGGCGCGAGTTCGACGTCCGGCGCGGCCAGATGCAAGCGCTCGGAGAGCACCGCGAGGATCAGGTCGAGCTTGGCGCGCTGGACGAGCAAGGGCGTGCCAAAGAGCCGGGAGGCGAGATGGGGCAGCATCGGTGTCAGTCCTGGAGTTCGGTGTCGGGCGCAGGTGTCGGCACCGGCCTCGATGCTTGGTCGTGCCGCGGATCCGAGTCGAAGACCAGCCCCAGTTCATCGGCGCGGGCGTTGTCCGCCGCGATCTCGCGGTCGATGTCCTCGGCGTCGTAGCCGTAGGCCGAGATCGCCTCCGAGCGGCTCATCAGCCCGGCGCGGATCGCGAGCTTGAGCGCGTTGAACTCCTTGAGCGGATCGACCCACTGCCAGCCCTGCGGGATCCACTTGGCGGCCTGGTACGCGCGCCGGCGGCGGGCGTAGCCGGGGAGGCTCAGCGCCCCTTCGAGCACGGCCTGCTCCATCCAGGCGCGCCACACCGGGCGACAGAGCTGGTGCACGATCACCCCGTGCTGGATGGCCTCGCAGCGGCGGCGGAACTCCAGCAGCCCGGCGCGGATGCTGGAGTAGTTCACCTGGGTGAGATCGCCGGTGAGCATCTCGTAGGTGATGCCCATGGCGGCGGCCACGGCGCGGAACTGCTGGCGCATGAACTCGCCGTAGCTCGAGCCCACGTCGGCCGGCGCCGAGAACTTGATGTCCTCGCCCGGCTCCAGGATCTGCAAGGTGCCGGGTTCCAGCCCGGCGAGCGCCGCGCCCTGGGCGTCCGGCAGCCCTTCGCCCATCAGGGTGTCCTCGGGGGCGAGCCGCGTGATGAAGCCGGCGAACATCGCCGCGGTCTTCTTGCGTACCAGTTCCGCGTCGTCGTACTGGTCGAGTTCGTGCAGCTTCACCAGGGCGCGGGCGAGCCACGGCTCGCCGCGGATCTGCCCCGGGCGCAGCGGGCGGAACAGGTGGATGACCTCGTTCGCCGGCACGCGCACGGTGTCGAGACCTCCCGCGGAGGTACCCGTGCCCGACATCGGCGCCAGGCTCCCGTCGCCCGGATGCGAGCGGGTCAGGTGATAGGCCACGCGCCGCCCGAGCCGGTCGAACTCGATGCCGGCGCGGATGACGTGGCCCGAGGGCAGGTCGCGGTTGAGCGTCGTCGGCAGGTGCTCGGGCTCCAGCACCTGCAGTTGCAGGCCGACCGCGAGGCCGTCCTCCGGGCGGCGCCAGCGCAGGCGCACCAGCGCCTCGCCGCCTTCCAGCATCGCGCGGCAGGCGAGCGCCTGCAGGCCGTAGAAGTCGGTGAGTCCTGCGGCGTCGGCCTCCTCCACCCAGTCCCACCATAACGCGTGGATGGCCTCGCGCACGGCCGCATCAGTCACCATGCTCTGCGGCTTGATGCCGGTGCCGATGGCATTGGCCACGAAGGCTTCGATGCCCGCGGCCGCCCAGGCGTTGCGCCGGGCGAGATCGCGGCTCTTGGCGCGCAGTTCGTTCTGCGTGAAAGCCAGCGCCGCGACCGCCCCGGGATTGCCGACCTGCCAGGCGACGGCCCGGCGGCCGCCGCCCACGCCGTCGTAGGTCGGGCTCGCACCGAAGATGCGGCGCTTGAGACCGCTCCACCAGCTCACGCGTAGCTCCACAGGGTCGGACGCGGACGGTCCGTCGTGGCGTCCAAGTCGTCCAGATGGATGAAACGCCGCAGTCCCCGCTGCTGCACCCCGATGCCGGTAAAGCCGTGGGCCACCGCGAGCACGACGAGATCGAGGGCATCGCGACCGTGCACGGCCACGTCGCAGGCCCGCCCCAGGGTGTGGGCGCCGCTGCTCGTCTTGGCCGCCTCGGCCGGGTGGGTCGGATCGCGGTAACCGCTGGTGATCACCATCGAGCGGCCATAGGCGCTGCGCAGCCGCTGCAGCCGCTCCATAAACCCCGGATCCATGCGCAGCCGCCCAGTGTGCCGGCAGCGAAACTCCTCGGGACGAAAGTTGGGATAGCGGCGCCAGTCGAGCGCGCTTTGCGTCGTCTCACGCATGATGAACCCTCAGGTCGCTTTGCGGGTATGAATCCGGATCTGCCGCGGCGCGCTGGGCCACAGCCCCGTGGCCACGGCCTGTTCGTGCAGGTCACGCTTGACCGCTCGGATGGCGGCTTGCAACTCCTCGATCGAGCGGTACTCGACCGTCTTGTCGCCGAAGCTCACGCGCTTCTCGCCCTTGGCGAGCGCGGCTTGCAGGGCCTCGAGGTCGGCTTGGGTGTAGGCCATCAGCGGTAGACCACGAGGTCGATCTCGGGGGAGTCGGCGAAGGACGCGGCGGTGGTCGCGCAGCCCACATCGACGTGCGTCGGCGTCTTCTCGTCGGCGGTCGCGCGCACGATCAGCAGCCGCTGCGTGCCCGTGTTGGTGTTGCTGCGGGCGACGCCCACCCAGGCATAGTTCGCGTCCGGCAGCGGGCTGGCGAAGTGCACGCGGTAGCGCCCTGCGGCCAGCCGCGTGACCGAGGCGACGTTGTGCGCAGCGCGCACGACGACCTGGTTGCCGACATAGCCGAAACACACCCAGGCCCGCGCCAGACCCGGGTGGTCGGCGCCGACCTTGACCTCCCGCCCGATGCGGCCGGCCAAGGCGCCGATGCGCGAGGCCAGGCTCATCAGACCAGGGCCCCTTCGAAGATCGCGACGAAGTCGGTGTCGGTGTCGCCCACCTCAGCCGCGGCCACGGCACCGATGTTGCTGCGCGCCTGGGCCTGCTCGGTAGCCGTCAGGGTCTGCGCCGCGTCGAAGCGCACGCGGTGGTTGACCGCGGCAAGCAGCGCGTCCAGGCCGCTGGTGCCGTCCTGCAGCAGCTGCTGGATCTCCAGCAGCGTGTCGTAGGCGGCATCGGCCCCGCCCAGGATCTCGGCCTTGAGGGTGTCGAGCAGCGTGACGATCTTGTGCGAGGAGTAGGTGCTGCTCGTGGCGACCTGGGTGTCGTCGATCGCCCCCGAGGCCTGCACCGCGGCCTTCAGTTCGTTGATGGCCGCCACCAGGCTGGACTTGTCGGTGGTGGTGAGGTTGGCGAGATTGCCGGCCTTGGCGCGGACGTCGTTGAACTCCTGCGCGACGCGCAGGACGAGGCTTTCGATGCGGGTGGCCAGGGACATGGGTTCTCCTTCGGGGTTCGGGACGGCCGGCGTGGATCAGCGCAGCCAGGGGCTGCGGATGACACGCCGGCCGGGGTGGCGGTTCGTAGAAGTAGCGAGGCCACCGCTGGGGGTGGCCTCGGAAGGTCGTTCGATTAGCGACTCGGGCTCGCCGGCCGGCGGCAGCCCCAGTTGCCGCTCCAGTTCGCGCCAATGGCGCTCCTCGAAACGGTCCAGCCCCGCGGCACTGGCCGCGGCGCGGGCGTAGACGTAGCAGTCCAGCGCTTCGTTGCGCTCACGCACCTTCTGCCACTCCCGCACCGGAAAACCATTCCTGTCGCGGCGGGTGATCAGTTGCTCGGCGCAGAGCTGCTGGAGGAACTCGGCGTCGATCTTGGGCAGGTGGACGAATCCGGCCGGGTAGGTCACCGTCACGCCGTCGTCGGCCACCTCCGCGCTCTGGCGCAGGTGGTTGTAGAACTCGAGTTTGGCGAGCCCCACCGCGACCGCATACACCTTGATGCCCCGGCGCAGCTTCTTGCCCGCCTGCGAGACATCGACCGCCGTCGGTGTGCCGATCAGGGCTGCGCCCCCCATCGAACCCGTCCGCACGCCCTTGACCGCCATCACCCGCGCGTCGCGGCAGGCGCGCACGAAGGCGTAGGCCTCCTGTGTCGCAAAGCCGGTGTCCAGCGCCAAGCGGGCCAGCGGCATGGCCGCGCCCGAGGCATGGGTCCAGGTCTCGGCGAGCATCCCGCCCAGCGCCTTCCACACCGCATCCCGTGCGGTGTCGCCCATCAGCACCCGGTGCTCGATGAGCCAGGCCTCCTTGCCACGCCCGAAGGCCCAGACCGAGACCTCGATGCGGTCCTTCTGCACGTCGGCGCCGGCGGTGAGCAAGAGCCCGCCGGCGGGAATGGTGCCGATGGCATAGTCCTCGCGGCGCTCCAGCAGGCGTTGCCAGTCGGGCGCTTCGCCCTCCTCGACCCAGGTCTCGCCGAGCTCGGTGTTCTTGAAAGTCTTGATGGCAGCGGCCGATCCCGACTCTTTACTGACGGCGGCTTCCCACGCAGCGGCGATCTCGCACCAGGCGCGCCAGCCCAGCGGGCTGTACAGCGACGACAGATGAAACCCCGCCGTCTTGCCCGAGCCTTCCGCCGTCGCGCGCCACTCGCCGTGCTCCAGCATCCAGGTCTTGTGGTGCTCGGCGATCGCCGTCTCGCATGATTCGCACACATACGCCGCCGTCTCGGGCCGGCCCTTCTCCCAACGCAGTTGCTCGAAGCGCAGCCACTGCCGGTGCGAGCAATGCGGGCAGGGCACGAAGTAGCGCCGCTGGTCGGATGCCTCGTACTCGCGCTCGATGGCCGAGGCGCCCGCGATCGTCGGCGTCGAGACGATGAAGATCTTGCGCCGCGCAAAGGTGCGCGTGCGCGCCTCAGCGAGCGAGATCGCATCGCCCTCCCCCTCGACGTCGAGCGGGTAGGCGTCCACCTCGTCGAGAAAGAGATAGCGCACCGGCATCGAGCGCAGGCCCACCGCGCTGTTCGCGCCGGTCATCACCAGCACGCCGCCACGAAACTCCTTGGCGAGGATGGTGTTGCCCGAGTCGCGCGAACGCGCCGGAGCGATGAGTTCGCAGAGCACCGGCGACTCCTCGATCAGCGGGTCGATGCGCTGCTTGGAGTTGCGCTTGGCCATCTCCACGGTGGGCCACACGGCCATCATCGGCCCCGGCGCGTGGTGGATCACGTAGCCGATCCAGTTCGAGCCGGTCTCGGTCGCGCCCACCTGCGCGCCCTTCATGAACACCACGCGCTCGATGGGCGAGGTCGGCGACAGGCAGTCCATGATCGCCTTCAGATACGGCGTGCGGCTGGTGCGCCAGCGCCCCGGCTCGCTCGAGGCCTTGCTCGACAGCACCCGGTGACGGTCGGCCCATTCGGAGACGGTGAGCAGCGGGTCCGGCGTGAGGCCCTCGCGCCAAGCGCGCTCGATGACGTCCCAGCCCTCATAGGCGAACTCGTCCATCAATCGACCCGAACCTTGAGTTCCCCGAGCTCGGCGAGGTGCTCGCGCACGGCGGCATCCAGGGCCACGTGCAGGGTGTGGGCCTCCACGCCGAGCCGGGCCGCCATCTGCGCCGAGATCCGCGCCGGCCAGTTGAGCCAAGCGTCGCGCTCCGTACGGGCGAGCTTGAACACATGCGCGATGGCCTGGTGGCGATCGACCAGTTCGCCCTTGAGGCGGGCCAGCCGCACCTTGTTGGTCTGCGCCTTGACCACCTCGTTGACCGTGCGCGCCTGCACGAGCGTGGTGCCGCCTGCGGGCAGGCCGGTGGCGAGGTTGGGGGCCGGATCCTCCGCCACCCGCACCTTCACGGTCCGGGAGCCCGTTCCCGCCTTCGGCGGCTCGGAGTTCCGGGTCCAGTCGCGGTCGGCCCGGTCTGGGTCGATGGTGCCGTCCGCCTCGGGCGTGATGCGCCCGGTGCGGATGGCCTTGTGCACGGCGGTGTCCGATACCCCACGGTGGCGGGCGTAGGCGCGAATCGAGATGCCCATGGCCCTCTTCGATCAAGTCATCGTCAGTTCTTGCCCAACACCCGCAGAAAACGCTTGGCTTCACGGGCGAGAAGCGCGTTCATCACGTCACCCCGAACCACCCGACCGAAAGGACGCCCGATGAACCCCCACATCCCCGACCTTCTCGCCACCAAGCTCGCCGAGGCCGCCCTGACCGTGCTGGTGCGCACTTGCCGCAAGGAGGTGGCCGCCGCCAGCCGCGACGAGCTCGAAGCCGCCTGCGCCGCGATGCGCGCCAAGGCCCGGCCGGTCATCGACCGCTTGTTTGACGACGCAAGGGCTGCGCCCTGGGTCGGCGAGATGGCCTTCCACGCCGCCGCGCTCGAACTGGCGCAGGCCGGCATCGCGGTGTTGCGCAAGGTCTGACGAGCAATGCGAAGCCAAGCAAGAACGCTTGGCTTCTCACGCGAACAGCGCGTTCATCACCTCACCCGATCACCACGCACCAAGGAGCAGACCATGACCCTGCGCATCCGCCAACCCCAGGTCACCGACACCAACGGCAACGCCCTC
Organism: Vulcaniibacterium tengchongense; assembly: GCF_003814555.1. Lineage (GTDB taxonomy): Bacteria > Pseudomonadota > Gammaproteobacteria > Xanthomonadales > Xanthomonadaceae > Vulcaniibacterium > Vulcaniibacterium tengchongense. The sequence goes on along the minus strand of NZ_RKQN01000003.1, from coordinate 7,856 downwards.
GGCACCCGCCTGATCCGAATCGAGTTCGACGAGCAAGGCCCAACGACCGTGATGCACGACGGCCAGCGTTACGACTTCACCGGCAAGACCGGCACCCACCTCAAAACCGGCTTGGCGGTGCGCGAGATGGCCACCGCGCGCGATGCGCGCCTGTGGATCAGCCTCGATGGCGAGCACCTCTGGGAAGACTGACTCGCGCCGATCCATCCCTATCCAGGAGCAGACCATGAGCACCATCACCCTGACCCCCGCCCAGCACGCGATCCTGGCCCATGCGCTCGAGCACAGCGACGGCCGAATCGACTGGTTCCCCGAGCACATCCAAGGCGGTGCCCGCCGCAAGGTGCTCGACGGCCTGGCCAACCGCGCCCTGATCGCCCGCCAGGGCGAGGTCTGGGTCGTTGCCGACGCAGGCTACGAGGCCTTGGGCGTGCCGCGCCCGGGTGCCCGCACCGCCCAGCGCCAGTCCTTCGTTGCGAAACTCGATGCGGTGATCGCCCAGGCCGAGCAGGCGCAGACGGCGCGCGACGAGGCCGACCTGGAGGCGGCGGTGAACGCCGCCGAAGCGGCCTGGGCGCAGGATGCGCATCGCAGCGCCGAGCCGCGCCGCCCCCGCGCCCACAGCAAGCAGGCGCAGGTGATCGCGATGCTGCAGCGTCCCGAAGGCGCCACCCTCCGCCAGATCATGGACAGCACCGGCTGGCAGGCGCACACGGTGCGCGGCACCTTGGCCGGGGCGCTGAAGAAGAAACTGGGCCTGACGATCGTCTCCGAGAAATCCCCGGGCGGCGAGCGCGTCTACCGGATTCGCTGACTGTCAAAGGCGCGGCCTAAAGCCGCGCCGTTTCCCAAAGGAATCAATCAACGATCTGATGCTTGGCTTCTCGATCGAACAGCGCGTTCATACGGGTGTCGCCACCCCAACCCGCAGGAGCAACCCATGACCACGACCCAGCCCATCCCCGCCACCCGCAACGACGCCTGGGGCTTTTACGGCACGATGAACGAACACGCCGACGCCGCCTGGCCCATCACGATGACCACGATCTCGCAGGCCACCGGCCAGACCCTGGAGGCAGTGCGAGCCTTCCTCGACAGCCGTCACGGCCGCCACTTCGCGGACGAAGTGCTCCCCCACCTGCATGCGGGCCAGACCCTCCACGACGCGATCGACGCCGCCACCCGGCAGTGGATGGGATGGACCATCGGCCGCCAGACCAGCAAGGACTACGGCATCCCGCGCGGGCTGCCTTATCTGACCGGGTTCGTGATTCACTGCGCGATCGCCGACGAGTCGCTCGCCGCCTGATCGAAGGCCAGGCCATCCGCCTCGCGGGTGGCTTGCTGGCCCGTCCAGTCCTGCCAGCGCCGCACGATCACGTCCGCATACTTCGGGTCGAGCTCGATCAGCCGCGCCACGCGCCCGGCCTTCTCGGCGGCGATCAAGGTCGTGCCCGAGCCGCCGAAGGGGTCGAGCACCACGTCGCCGGGGCGGCTGGAGTTGCGGATGGCCCGCTCGACCAGATCCACCGGCTTCATGGTCGGGTGCAGATCGTTCTTCGCTGGCTTCTTGATCTGCCAGACGTCGCCCTGGTCGCGGTCGCCGCACCAGTGGCGCGTCGCGCCTTCGGGCCAGCCGTAGAGGATCGGCTCGTACTGGCGCTGGTAGTCCGAGCGGCCCAGCGTGAAGGTGTTCTTGGCCCAGATGATGAAGGTCGACCAGTGCCCGCCGGCGGCGCGGAAGGCCGCTTGCAGCGTGTCCAGTTCGCTGGAGGACATGGCGACGTAGATCGCGCCTCGGGTGTGCGCCATGATCAGCGCCAGCGCATCAAAGAGGAAATCGTAGAAGCCTTCGCCCAGCGCATCGTTGAGGATGGGGCGGTGTTTGCCGCGCAGCTTGTCCTTCGCGCTGTTGGCGTAGTTCACGTTGTAGGGCGGATCGGTGAAGACCATGTCCGCCCGCTCGCCGTCCGGAAACAGGCGCGCGTAGGCCTCGGCGGTGGTCGCGTCGCCGCAGACCAGGCGGTGCGGCCCGAGCCGCCAGACGTCGCCCGGCCGAGACACCGGCTCTTCCGGCATCTCCGGGATGGCATCGTCCTCCGTCCGGCCCTCGATCTGTGGTTCCTCATCGGCCAGCAGTTCTGCCAGTGCATCGGCGTCGAATCCGGTGAGATCGAGATCGAAGCCATCGTCCTGCAGCGCCTCCAGTTCGATGCGCAGCAGGGCATCGTCCCAGGTCGCGAGTTCCGCGAGCCGGTTGTCCGCGAGCACCAGGGCGCGGCGCTGGGTCGGCGTGAGGTGATCGAGCACGACCACCGGCACTGTGGGCAGGCCCAGCTTGCGCGCGGCGGCAAGCCGCCCATGGCCCGCGACCAGCACACCGTCGGCGCCGGTGAGAATGGGATTGACGAAGCCGAACTCCGCGATGGAGGCCGCGATCTGGGCGATCTGCTCGTCCGAGTGCTGGCGGGCGTTGCGCACGTAGGGCAGCAGCTTGTCGATCGGCCAGTGCTCGATGCGATCGGCCAGCCAGCTCATGCAGTGACCTCCGCCGTCTCGCCCAGCCGCTCGGCGGCGACTTCGGCGAAGGTCCGGCCGCTGCCCTCCAGCACCGGCACCGTGCCCGGGTGGTGCTGCAGCCAGCGGCGCAGCGCGACGTCCACGTACTCTGGAGCGAGTTCGATGGCGCGTACCGGGCGGCCGGTGAGTTGGCCGGCCAGCAGCGTGGTGCCCGAGCCCGCGAACGGCTCGAAGACGATCTCGCCCGCGTCGGTGTAGGCCTCGATGAAGAACTTCGGCAGGCCCAGCGGGAACACCGCCGGATGATCGATGCCTTCACCGATGCGGCCGCGCTGGCGCGTCACCTCGACGACCGAGTCTGGGATGCGGAACTCCTGCGTGGGCTGTCCGGCATGGTTCCAGGCGCCGACCTTGCCGTCCTTGCCGCGCATCGCGGTGGACGAACCGTCGGCGCGCAGGTGCGTCTCGTGCCCGGCCCACTTGCAGGGCACGGTCTTGTTCGGCTTGCGCGAGCGTCGGTTGAAGTGGAAGACGAACTCGTGCCGGGGCGCCAGCCGCCCGGCCCAGTCGCCGGGCACGGTCACCGACTGGTCCCACACGTACCAGCCAAAGCGCCGCCAGCCTTGAGTGCGCATCCATGCGATCCAGCCGTCCCAGTACGGCTGCCACTCGTTGTCGCGATGCACGAGCCCGAGGTTGACCAGGATTTGCGCGTCCTCGCGCAGTGCCGCGCGGGCAGCGCCGAACACGCCCTGCATCAACGCGTCCCAGTCCGCGATGCCGCCGGTGGTGTAGTCGCGCTGGTTGGCATACGGTGGGCTGGTGAAGAGCAGGTGCGCCCGCTCGCCCTCGAGGAGGCGCGCGACGGCGGCCGCGTCGCTGCTGTCGGCGCAGAGCAGTCGGTGTTCACCGATCAGCCACAGATCGCGGGGGCGTGTGACCGCCACCGCGGGCGGTGTGACGTCGTCCTCGTCCGGGTCGCGGACCAAAGCGCTCGTGTCCTCTTCGGCGGACGGTTCCGTCTTCTCGATGGCGTCGAGCAGGCCTTCGATCTCGGAGGCCGAGAAGCCGGTCAGGTCCAGATCGAAGCCGGCGTCGGCCAGTTCGGCGAACTCCAGCGCCAACATCGCCTGGTCCCAGCCGGCATCGAGCGCGAGCCGGTTGTCGGCGATCACGTAGGCGCGCTTCTGCGCAGGCGTCAGGTGCGCGAGCTCGATCACCGGCACTTCGGCGAGCCCCAGCTTGCGTGCGGCCAGCAGCCGGCCGTGACCGGCGATCACACCGTGCTCGCCATCGACCAGGATCGGGTTGGTCCAGCCGAACTCGGCGATGCTGGCGGCGATGCGCGCGATCTGCTCGTCGCTGTGCGTGCGCGGATTGCGGGCGTAGGGGATCAGCGTCTCGACCTTGCGGTACGTGACGGCGAGCGTGTCCAGAATCGGTGCCTCGGAAACGAAGAAGCCCGCCGACGGCGGACCGTGGGCGGGCTGGGAGTGTCGGGGAGAAGGTCTCGGGCTGGAGGGCTGCAAACCGCAAACCCTGCAAACCTCGGTTTGCACCCTGACGCTATCGAAGCGCCGCGCTCGCGCCCCCCGCATGGCTGGGTCGCCAGGAAGGACCCGTGAATGGCTGGGCGGCTTCCTCGACCGACGCCGCTGTCCAGACCTTAGCCGAAATGCTACCCCCAAACGGGCGGATCTGTTGCAGTGGCGAAAGCCGCATTTCGCCGCCGATGCGCGCGGATGCGCGACCGCACCCGCCAAATCACGCCAAAACACGCAGGCGCGGTGGCCTGCGCTCGTGCCCCGCGACTTCAGAGCACGGCCTCCAGCCCCTTGCGTTCGATGAGGTCGAGCAGCTTCTGCGAGGGACCACTGGGCTTCTTGTCGCCCACTTCCCACTTGCGCACGGTCGAGACGCTGGTGTTGAGGACCGATGCCAGCACGGCCTGACTCAAGTGCAGGCGTTCGCGCAAGGCGCGCACTTTGTCGGCTCTATGCCGTTTTGTGTGGAAACGCTTCGCGTCATGTCGGCATGGCTGGCGCGAACGGACTGGCCGGCAGGTGCTTGAGCTTGGACATGCGCAGGTAGGCGATGGCGATGAAGTTCTGGCTCGTCCTGAAGCCGCGTGCGGCGCGCTTGGCCTGCTGCAGCAGCCCGTTCATCGCCTCGACGAAGGCGTTGCTGCGGTGATCGACCATGCCGCGCACCACGGCGTCGAAGCGCTCCTTGAGCGTGGCGGCCAGCTTCTTGAACGGCTCGAGCCGGCAGCGCCGCGCCCAGCTCAGCCAGGCCCTGAGGTCGGATGCGGCCTGCTCGATGCTGTTGTGCGCTGTGGCCCGTGCGTACACCGCGCGCAGCGCCATCTTCAGCCGCCACGCCCGCGCGCTCTTGAGCGTCGAGCGCTGCAGCCAGTGCATGGCCTGGAGCTGGCGGGCGCTCCAGGTGCTGGGGTTGCGCCGCATGCCCCACAGCAGCTGCCTGAGCGTCTTGCGGCCGCCAGCGCCCAGCGCGGCTCGCACCGCCTGCGCGTCGGTGGCCATCTCCGCGCGGCGCACCTGGTCCATCGCCTCGATGGCCATCGAGACGACGTGGAAGCGGTCGTAGCTGATCTGCGCCTCGGGCAGCGCCAGCGCCACGCCCTTGGCGTAGGCTGCGCTCATGTCCATGCACACGTGCCGCACCTGGGCGGGATCGCCGCCATGGGCCTTCAGATCCTCGGCGAACTCCACCACCGTGCGGTGCTCGCGCCCCTCGGTGGCGAACAGCAGCCGCTTGCGATCCAGGTCGTGCACGACGGTGATGTAGTGCTGCCCGCGCCGCAGGCTGGTCTCGTCGATGCCCACCGTGCGCACGCCGGCGAAGTCTTCCAGCGCACGCGCCTGCGCGACGTAGAACTCGATGCGCCGCCACAGCCGCTTGTCCTTGCAGCGCAGTAACTCGGCGGCCTGGCGCACCGGCAGGTCCAGGCACAAGATCAGCGCCAGCGCTTCGAACGCCGCGGTAAAGCCCGAGGCCGCTCGCGCCCACGGCACGGCCACCTGCGTGGTCTTGCCGCAAGCACCGCAGGCCACGCGCGGCACATCGCAGTGCAGCCAGGCCTCGAACTGGAAGAAGTCCAGGTGCCGCCAGGATCGGCGCAGCCGGTCGTGCACCGGTTGCGTGGCCGCACCGCATGCCGGGCAGGCGAGCCTGCTGGTGTGGCAGCCGATCTCGAAGTCGATGCGGCGCTTGGCGATGTCGAGCCTGACGTCATCGACGACCCACGGCGGCTGCAAGCCCAGCGCGCTGGTGAACAGAGCTTCTACGGCAATGCCCATGGACTCATCCTCCTGATCAAACACGCCCGGTGGACATGTGCACAGGCCGGCCAGCGGCCTGCACACATGCCCACCGGGCTCGACGACCAGGAGTCATTGTGACTGTTGGGTTCCACACGAAATGACGAAGAGCCACTTTGTCGGCGTCGTATTCATGCACCGGCGCCAGGCACAGCGCGTCGTATTTGCGCATCTTGCGCTTGTCGATGAAGCCCAGGCGATGCAGGTCGCGCGCCGTCTCATGGACGGCTTCGAGGATCCGGTCGGGGCGATTCTTCATGGCCATCCAAGACGCCCACTTGACCGGTGCTAGCCACCGAACTGGGCGCCGATATCGCGCGCGCCGTGCAAGACGCGCACGATGCTCACTTCATCGTCGTACGCGCAGAAGAAGATCACGTAGTTGCCGTGGGCGCAGGATCGAATGCCTTCGCCGAGCTCGGGGCGAAGCCGGTACGCCTGGGGTGCCGCGGCGATCTTTCTGCATTGCACGCGAAGTTCTGCCATGAAGCTGACGGCCCGGCCAGGATTGTCCTGGGCGATGTAGTCGCCGATTTCCTCGATGTCGCTTGCGGCCAGTGGGGTGATGACGAGCCGGTTCATGTCGTCCGGCGCTTTGCCTGACCCCGATACTTCGCCTCCAGACGATCAAAGACCTCTTCGGCCGGCTGCCCCGGACCACTGGATCGACCGGCCGTGATGGCCGCGCGCAGCTCTTCCAGCTGCAGGGCGTGACGCTGGGCTTGCTCTTCCAGCAAACGCAGGCCTGCGCGAACGACCTCGCTGGCGTTGTTGTAGCGACCGGAGGCGACTTGCTCCTTGATGAACGCCTCGAAATGGGGGCTGAGGGCGACGCTCGTCGGCATGGGCTTGCATCCTAACAGTTAATAACTGTTATTGGATTCCTGCAACCCCGTCTTGTCAAGCGAACGGCTGGGCAGGCGGTCCGCTTCTCGGTTGCCGTTGAGCGCGTCCGCCACGATCGAGAGCGCCCGCTGCCACCGCCGCCACGCCGTGGTCCGGTCGCAGCCGAAGCGGGCGCAGATGTCGCGCCAGCGGTGGCGCTCGGCGCGCATCCACACGAGATGCCGTTCCTCTTCCTCCAGCCACAAGACCCAGCGCATGGTCTCGAGCATCCGCTCGACCGTCTCGGGTGCGGGCGGGAAGCGCCGGATCGTGGGTTCGGCCCCCAGCGTCTCCCAGGGCCTGCGCCGGAGCGCGGGCCAGGTGTGGACGGGGCCCTGCACGCGCACGGACGGCTAGCGGTGGGCGGTGATGGCCGCCTCCCGGAAGCGTTCGGCCACCCGCTCGACGGTCCACTCAGCCATGGCGCGCCTCCCGTGCACCGTAGAGCCGCTCGCCGATTCGGCGGATCAGCTCGCGTTCCATCCAGTCGAGCCGGTCGTCCTCGAGGGAGACGACGAGCAGGCGTTGCTCGCGCCAGCCGCGGCGCTTGACGGCCTCCACGTCCATCGGCTCGGGCTGCAGGCGCCCCAGCGGGCAGCGGTAGCGAGGGGTCGGAACAATCATCTCAGTCCTCCTGCGCCGCGTCGTGCTGCTGGATGGCCCAGTGCAGCAGGGCCAGCGCGTCGGCTTCGTTGTCGTCGGTGGGCAGGTAGCCGCGCGCACGCACGGCCGCCATCACCGCGTCCTTGCGGGCGTTGCCTTTGCCGGTGGCGTGCTTCTTGATCGTGCCCACCGGCACGCCCTGGTAGGGGATGCCGTGGTGCTCGCACCAGGCCGTGAGCGTGGCCAGGAACCCGCCGTAGGCGTGCGCCGCGTCGGTCGAGACGTGGCGGCGCACTTCCTCGAAGTACAAAAACTGAAGTTCAGAAACCGATGTCTGAATTTCAGAAATCCAACGGCCAAAGCGCAGGTAGCGCATGCCGCCGCCTTCGAAGCGCTGCGGCTTGAAGGATTGGCTGCCGCTGGTGATTCGGCCCGTGCGGTCGCGCAGCGCCCAGCCGGTGGTGGTGCCCAGGTCCAGGGCCAGGATCGTGGTGTGCATGGTGTCAG
>NZ_RKQN01000002.1 GCF_003814555.1 Vulcaniibacterium tengchongense | reverse complement strand
CGGTAGCGCGCCAGGCTGCCGTCGCTGCCCAGGCAGGCGGCTTCGCGCACCAGGCCGCTGCGGCTCGCGACGCCGCCCCCGGCCAGCCGCGTCCACAGCCTCGCACGCTGCCCGAGGTACCCCTCCAGGTCCAGATGCGCGTCGGTGGAAAGCGCATCCACCCACCATTCGTAGCCCCCGTCCGCCGTCGACGGCGACAGCGATTCCCGGCCCTGCCACCGCTCCACGACCAGTTCGTCGCTGCGCTCGCCCAGCTCCAGGCGGTACAGACGGTCCGCGCCTGCGTAACGGGCCAGCGCGGCCAGCAATCCCTGCGTTGACTGCAACGAGCTCACGCCTGTCCTCCTTGAAAGCGAACGCAAGAGCGCCGCGGCGGCGCGGCCGCCCGGCGCCTTCGTCGGGGCCGACCCATGCGCCCGCAAAAGGTACCAGAACTTCCTTGCCGGTTGCCGCGATTGGGCGCGGAATGACCGCCCGCGTCAGCCCCGCTCTGGTTAGAATCCCCCTCACCCGACCTCAATGGACTGCCATGCTGGACCTGGATGCCCTGTTGGCGCCCGTCTCGGATGCCGCCCCCTGCGGCGAGGACCTGTCGTTCTCGGTCGAGTTCGACGCGATCCAGGAAGCGCGCCGCGCCGACGACCCCACCCTCGAACAGGGGGAGTGGATCACCGAGCTCAAGTCCTCCGATTGGCCCGCCGTGGCCGGCCAATCCGGCAAGCTGCTGCAGCAGCGCAGCAAGGACCTGCGCCTGGCGGCCTGGTGGGCCGAGGCGCAGACGCAACTCCAGGGCTTCGCCGGCCTGGCCCAGGGCTATCGCTTGGTCGCCGCACTGTGCGACCGCTACTGGGAGGACATCCATCCCCAGCCCGAGGACGGCGACTACGAGCAGCGCGTGGGCAGCCTGCGCTGGCTGCTCGACCAGTCCGCGCAATGGCTGCGCCAGTTGCCGCTGGTGCAGGCGCCGCAAGGGCGCTACGGCCTGGCCGAGATCGAGGCGATCCACGCGCGCCGCGACGCCGATGCGGTCGCCACGCTGGACGCCGCCCGCCGGGCGACGTCTCACGAGTTCTACCTGCGCCTGATCGAAGCGCTTCCCGAGTGCCGCGAGGCGCTGCAGGCGCTGGAGCAATCGGTGGATGCGCGGCTCGGCCACGAAGGCCCCAGCTTCGCCGGCGTGCGCGACCAGCTCGAACGCGTCGCCGACACCGCGCGCCGCTTCGCCCGCGAGGCCGGCGTGCTGGTCGACGGCTACGCCGAACCCACGCCCGCCGACCCGCCCGCCGTTGCCGCGGCCGCCGCGCCCGCCGGCGGCGGCTTCGGGGCGATCGAGACCCGCAGGGAGGCGATCGCGCAGCTGCGCCGGGTGGCGGAGTTCTTCCGCCGCACCGAACCGCACAGCCCGGTCGCCTATCTCGCCGAGAAAGCGGCGCGCTGGGGCGAGATGCCGTTGCACATCTGGCTGCGGCGGGTGATCAAGGACGACACCACGCTGAGCCAGATCGAGGAACTGCTCGACACCGGCGACAACGCGCCGAGCGAATACTGACGCCCCGCCGGCGCGGCCGATGCGCGCCTTCGGGCGCGCCGGCGATCGCCGCTACAGCACCCGGAATTCGATGCGCCGGTTGCGCGCCCGCCCCTCCGGCGTGGCGTTGTCCGCCACCGGCTGATCCGGCCCCAGGCCTTGCACGCTCAGGTTGCCGGGCGAAATGCCTTGCCGCTCGAGATAGGCCCGGACCGCCATCGCCCGCGCCATGCTCAGTTCGATGTTCGCCTCGCGTCGGCCGACCGCATCGGTGTGGCCGACGATCAAGACCCGCGCATTGCCGATCTGGCGCATCGCCGCCGCCATCTCGTCGAGGATCGCCTGGCCGCGCGGCGTCAGCGTGGCGCTGCCGCTCTCGAACTCGATGATGCGGTTGGCGAGCGCGGCGTCGAGCACCTTCTGCTTCGCGCCGCCGCTGCGCAGCGCATTGGTGAAGCCGTAGGTGGGATTGTTCAGCGCGGTGACCATGTCGCTGACCACCTGCTGGCGCTGCGCCTCGTTGGCCACTTCGCCGGCGATGCGCACGGAATTGCCGCTGATGTCGACGCGGCCGCCGGACACCTGCTGCAGCGACGGCGTCAGCATGGTGGTGACGTGCCGGCGCCAGTTCGGCGGCGCGACCACGTTCGCGTCGACCTCGATCCGGTCGACCACGCGCTCGGCGCCGTACAGCTCGCGCAGGCGCGCGACCACCGCGGCCTTGGTCGCCTCGTCGGGCACCGTGCCCGAGGCGATCACCGGTTTCGGCGCCGGCGGCGCGGCGGTCTGGGCCTGCGCCGACGCGGCCGCGAGCGCCAGCAGGACCGCAGGCAGCAGGCGCAGGCGCGATGTGTTGCGGAATGCGGAGCGAAGCATGTTCACGTTCCCAGGAAGGTTTCGCCGAACGCGGCACGAGCCGTGCGCAGCGACAGTTCGTCGCGCTCGAGGTAGCTGACCAGCTTGTTGAGCGCGTAGTCGCCGGCGACCTGCTCCTCGACCCAGTCGGCCTCGTCCACGCGGATGATGTGCTCGGCGGCGACCTGCGGATCGAGCGCCGCCTGCAAGGTGCGCCCGTCGGCGCCGTTGAAGCCGACGATCAGCTCCGGCGGCGCGTGCGATGCGCCTTCCTTGATCAGGATGGCGATCTCGAAATCGGCGCGCGCGGTGAACCCGGCCAGGAGGTCGAGCCAGAACGCCGCCACCAGCGGCCGGTACAGCGGATCGCGCGGCAGCGGCAGGGCCAGGCCTTTGTCGATCTGGCCGGCCGCGCCGGCGAGCAGCGGCTGCAGCAGCAACCCGAGCGCCGGCAGCGTCCAGCGCAGCTGCAGTTGCGCGTGCCCCGACTCGCGCAGCAGTGCCTGCAGCGAGGCGACGTCCTGCATGTCGAGGAAGTCGGCGAACGGCGCTTCGTACACCGCCGGGTCGGCATTGACCGCGATGCGGTTGTCGGCCAGCTCGCGCAGCGGTTCGCCGGCGTCCTCGGCCTGCACCGCCTGCCGGCTCAGCCGCGCCAGGCTGGTCCAGAGCCGCGCCAGCGCGAGCGGGCTGCGCGCGATGAACGCCAACGGCTGCGACACCTCCAGGCGGGTCGCAGCGAGGAACGGGAACCGGCGCTCGGTGGCGTCGCGGCTGGGCAGGAGGTGGCCGCCGATCGCCAGCCGGCTGCGCGAGCCGAGGAAGGCGAAATGCAGCGGCGGCGCGTTGTCGTACAGCTGCTTCCAGCCGGGGTCGCGCGCGAGCAGCTCCACGCCGCTGCCGGCCCACCGGTCCAGCAGCAGCATCAGCTGGTGGTTGTCGGCGGTGCGGACGAAATCGCCCCGCGACGGCAGCTTGCCGAAGTAGCTGACCGGCAGGGCTCCGTTGGCGAGCATCAGAGGTCTCCTCCCGCGGTCGCGGAGGCGCCGGCATCCGCGACCGCGGCCCCCACCTGCGCCGCCGGCGGCGTCGGCGCGGGGCCGGCCACGACCTCGGGCAGCTTCAGGCCGCGCAGCCCATTGCCCTGGCTGGCGTTGGATTGCGGCGCGCTGACGATGCGCAGCTCGAAGCCGACTTCCACATCGTCCTTGCGCAAGGTCAGCTGGAAGTGCCCTTCGCCCACCGAGCGCCGCTCGGCGGCGCTGTACAGCCGCGACATGCCGTTGCGGCCCGGCGCGCTGAACACCTCGACGGTACGGCCGTCGGCGGTGACCGCCTCGACGCGCACGCCGGGCGCGCCCTGCGGGCCCGGGTACTGGAACGTCGTCCATTGCGGCGGCGTGTTGCGATAGCGCAGCTGCTGGCCGTCGATGGTGATCGTGTACTCGCGCCCGGTCGCCGCGGCGGGCAGGATCTCGAAGATCATGCCGCTGCCGCCGGCGGCGCCGCTGCCGCCGCCGACCCAGGCGGCGTAGTTGTTCATCAGCTCCGGACGCAGGCTCACGCCCAGCTCGGCCCAGCGCTGCGGCGTGATGGTGTTGCCGCGGCGGATCACCAGGCTGCCCAGCGCCTCGTTGCCGAACTTCGCGATCGCCCCGCTCGGCCCGAAGATCTGGTCGATGTCGCTCTGCGCCGCCTCCACGGAAGCCCCGGTGTTGAACGGATACTTCTGCGCCAGCGTGCTCTGGAAAGGTTCGTACACCTGGGCCTGCCAGGTGCGGTTGATCTCGCCCTCGGCCGGGCGCACCAGCGCGGCATAGCTCTGGATCAGCGGCCGCACCAGCAGCGGACGCAGCGCCTGGCGCTGCGCGTCGTTGAGGCCGTTGAGCATCTGCTCGTCGATCAGCCGCTGCGCCTCGGCGAGCTCGGAGCCGCTGCCGTCCAGCGTCTCCTGCATCAGCTTGCGCGCGCCCGGACCCGGGTCGCCCTGGGTCTTGATCGCGTTGAGCCGGGTGCGCAGCTTGCCCAGCGCCTCGAAATAACCGTCCAGCAGCGGCGGGGCGCCGTCGCGCGGCGCCAGCAGCCGGGCCAGGCCCTCGAACTCCTTGCCGATCGGGCCCATCGGCACCGGCTCTTCCTTGCCCGTGGCCGGGTTGATCTGCATCGGGATCGAGGTCGGATTGCGCCGCATCACCACGCGCTTGAACCATTCGACCAGGCCGCTCTTGGCCTGCCCGAGCAGCCTGTTCGCCGCGGCCGGGTTGTCCCAGACCGTCTCGCGGTTGACCGCCTCGAGCAGCTTGCGCAGCGGCGAGCCGGCCGGGTCGCCGAGCACGTTCATCCGCTCCACCGCCTGGTCGAAGGTGCCGAACTCGGCGACGGTCACGCCCTGCAGGAACTTGCGCCACTCGCGCGCGTACTCGGCCTTGTACATCGCGCGCAGTTCCTGGCCGATGTGCTCGGGGCTGCCGACCAGGGTGAGGTCGCTCTGCACCGTCTGCTCGAGCACCCAGTCGGTGGTGCTCAGCTGGGTGTTGGCGGCCTCCTTGATCGCATCCTCCACGTAGCCCTTCCACGCCGCCTGCGAGAACGCGCCGCTGATGGCGTAGCTGCCCTGCACCAGCGTGCTGCCCTTGTCCTCGCCCAAGAGGCTGGCCACGGTGATCGGCGCGTAGCGGGTCGCCGCGCGCTGCTTGATCTGCGCGTAGACGCGGTCGCGCGCCGGCGTGCCCTTCATCACCTGCTTGAGCGCCTGGCGGCTGTCGTCGACCAGGCTGAACTTGGGATCGATCTGCGGCCATTCCGGCTGCGCCGTCTGGCCGACGTAGTAGGTCATCAGCCGTTCGGCGGCGCGCGCCATCTCCTCGCGCGGCATGTTGCCGCGGTTGTCCTCCAGCCAGCCGCGCCAGAAGCGGGTCAGCTGGTCGGTCAGGTGGCTGGCTTCGGCCTTGCCGCGGTCGGCCAGCATCAGATAGGTCTTCAGCGCGGCGTAGGCGTCGTTGGCGTCGGTCGGCGACGCCTCCTGGTACAGGGTGGCCGCGGATTGCGCCGGCGGCGCGTCGGCGGCGGGGTTCGCGCCGGCCTCGGCGCCGGCGATCGGCGGCTGCTTCAGCTCGCTCCGCCGCGCGACCACCTGGCTCAGGTAGTCCTCGAGCTTGGCGGTGACCGGTGCCAGCATCAGCTGGCGCATGCCGTGGAAGTACTCCTCGCGCAGCTTGCGCTCGATCCGCTCGCCCTGGTACAGGCCTAGCCCCATGCCGACCGGATGCTCCTCCCGGTAGCGGTCGAGCTGCTCCAGGCGATCCTGCAGGACCAGCAGCGCCTTGATCCGCGATTGCAGGTCGACCTGGTTCTTCTGCAGCTGGATGGCCTTGTCCAGGTCGGCCGAAACGTTGGCGACCAGCTGCCGGTTGCTGGTGTAGGACCAGGTCCAGCCGGCCAGGGCGATCGCCAGCGCCGCCACCGAGGCGAAGAACACCGCGTAGCGCAGGCGATTGCGGGTCGGGCTCGAGTACTGCCGGACCAGTTGCTTGTCGGCGAAGATCACCTTGCGGAACAGGCCGAGCAGGAAATGGCTGCTCTCCGACACCGGCGCGCGCTCCGCCGCCGCGCCGCGGGGCTGCAGCGCGAACTGGCGCGCGACGCGTTCGGACGCATGCTGCACCGAGATGCCTTCCTGCAGCGCGCTGGTGAAGTAGAAGCCGCGGAACACCGGCTTGAACTGGTACGGGTTCTCCTCGAACAGCGTGGCGATGAACGTGCGCAGCGCCGGCTTGATCGCGGCGAATTCCAGCGGCAGCGTCAGCAGGCCCGGCGAGGGTTCGCGGCCGCGCTGCATCGCCATCTGCGCCAGGCTCATCTCCTTCAGCCCTTCGCCGAGCTCGTCGAAGTGCTTGTCGAACGCGGCCAGCGCGTCGGTCTCGCCCTTCGGGTCGTACGGCAGGGTCGCGCCCCACGCGTTCTCGCGCTCGGACGGGTCGAGGCCGCGGAAGAACTCGGCGAAGCCGGCGATCAGGTCGGCCTTGGTGAACATCACGTAGACCGGGGCGAACACCTCCAGCCGCTCGGTCAGTTCCTGCACGCGCTGGCGCAGGTTCTTGGCCAGCTCGATCGCGAACTCCGGCTTGCTGCCCGACAGCTCGGCGATGCTGGCGGCGATGATGATGCCGTTGATCGGCGCGCGCGGGCGGTGCTTCTTGAGCAGATCGAGGAAGGTCAGCCACTCCAGCCGGTCTTCGGTGCTGACCGTGTAGCGGCCGGCGGTGTCCAGGACGATGCCTTCGGTGGTGAAGTACCAGTCGCAGTTGCGGGTGCCGCCGAGGCCGTGGATGACGTTGCTGCGGTTGTCCTCGAACGGGAAGCGCAGCCCGGAGTTGAGGATCGCCGTGCTCTTGCCCGCGGCGGGATTGCCGATGATCACGTACCAAGGCAGTTCGTAGAGCGCCGCGTTGCCCTTCATCAGGCCGAGCTTGGAGCTCTTGATCGCCTTGACCGCTTCCTGCATGCGGTCGCGCAGGACCTCGACGTCGGCGCGCGCCGCCGGCTTGGCGGCGGCCACCGCCTGCTCCGCCTGCTGCGCGACCATCGCGTCCAGGCGCCGGGCCGCGCGCGTGGCCAGGAGCCGCCGCACCAGCCAGACGCCCGCCCAGACCACCAGGCCCAGCAGCGCGACGGCCACGATCCAGGCGCCGATGCTGGTGAGCCTGTCGGCGCCGAAGTACACCAGGGCGGCCGCCGCGATCACGCCGATCGCGGTGACCACGCGGTAGTCCGTCAACCAATATCTGAGCCTGCTCATCGAAACGCTACGTCCTGATCGGTTGGGCGGCCGCGGCGGTCGCGTCCGCGACCGCCGGCGGGGCGATGGAAGGTGTCACGGCCAAGCTCGCGCGCACGGCGTCCTCGCCGACGGCCAGCGCCAGGACCGGGGCGCGGTCCCGCTGCGCCTGCGCGGCCGCGAGCGCCAGCAGCGCCAGGGGGGCGGCGATGCCGACGTCGCCGCAGACCATGCCGAAATGCAGGCCGTGCAGGTCCGGTTCGAGCTCGGGGAACTGCGCCGCGAGCGCGCCGGCGGCCTCCACCGAGCGGCTCGGCCGCGGGTCGGCATCGCTGACCAGCGCGCGGACCGCGTCGGCGCCCCAGCCCGAGACGCCCAGCGCGCGTTCGCATACCGCGGCTGCCTCGCGGATCGCGGCGCGGCTGCGGCCGTCGCGCGCGGCGCTCTCGACGATCGGCCGGTGCAGCAGCAGCGGCGCGGCATCGGCTGCGTCCGCGTCCGCGTCCGCGTCCGCGTCGGCGTCGGCGTCGGCGTCGGCGTCGGCGTCGGCGTCGGCGTCGGTCGCGGCCGCCAGCAGCACGCCCGCCGCCGCCTCGCCCGGGATCCGCCCTTCGGGCCGGGTCGCCGAGAACAGGCGGCCGGCGAGGTCGAGCTCCTCGATCGCGCGCGCGCCGACCGAGGAATCCGCCGCCAGCAGCAGGAAGCGGTCTCCGGCCGGCAGCCGCTTGTGCTCCTGGCCGATTTGCTCGATCAGGCGCCACGCCTCGCGCGGCTGCGCCAGCGGCAGCGAAACCCATTCGATCGCAGCATCGTCGTAGCCCAGCCCGTGGGCGAGACGGCGCAGCCAGTCGATCGCGATCTCGCGCACGCGCGCCGGCCAGCGCGCCGGCAGCAGCAGGTGCGCGTGCAGCACCGGCCGCGCGGCCTGCGGCGCGGCGCGCACCGAACGCGAATGCGCGTAGACGTACGCGGGCAGCGCGTCCGGGTCCTGCGCCGGCGCGGCAGCGGCGGGTTGCATGGCCAGGTCGGCCCGCAGCAGTTCTTCGGCGACCGGTTCCAGCAGCGCGAGCGCGCGCTTGGCTTCCTCGTCCCAGTGCTCGACCGGCTCTTCCGGCGCGAGCGCCTGCAGCGAAGCGACCACCGCCTCCGTCGCGACGTCGTCGACGGGCGCGGCGAACACCGGCAGGCCGTGCTGGTCCTTGAGGCTCGGGTGCAATCCGGGCCGCGGCGCGGCGCGCAGGTTCTGCAAGGCCTCCTCCGCGCTCGCGCCGGCCCGCGACCATACCGCCTGCGCGCGCAGCTGCAGCCGGTAACCGGGCGCGGGCGCGGCCTCGCCGCCGGCCGTTTCCGCGGCGAGGCCCGATCCGGCGGCGACGCGGGCGCCGCGGCGAAGCCCGCGGCGCAGGCCGGCCCGCAGCAGATAGAAGCCCGCGATCAGCGCCACCGGAAACGCAAGCAACCACAGCAGCAGGTCCCCGGCGTCGGGATTGGCCCCTGCCGTCTGCCAGACGAAGACCACGGCCACCCAGGCCAGCACGCAGACCAGGCACCACGACAGCAGCCGCTTCCACCAGGGCCACGGGCGGGCAGGTCGAGGGGCGCGGACTTCAGCGCTGCGCATGGTGTCCCAGGCGGTTCGTGCGGGCATTCCGGCGGCCGCCGCGGCCTGCGGGAGCGTGCGGCGCGCGCGCCCGGGCCGCCGGCCCGCCGGGCGCCCGCTTCGCGACCGGGTCGGCCCGCCCGCCGCGTCCGGCGGCGACATCGGGTACCGGCCCGCGCGCGCGGCACCGGCGCCGGTCCGCGGCCCTCGCCTGAGCCGCGCCGAAGGCCCGCGCAGCGAAGGCGAGCCGCCCCGTCGTCGGCCCGCGCGGGCGACTCGCCGCCGCCCTCGGGCGCGCGGCCGGCCGCGACGGCGGCAGGGCCGGTCGTGTCGCTGCGGACGATGGGGATTGGGACATCGACGCACTCCTTGTCACTCGTGCGGGGCGAGCGGAGCCTCCTTGTGCAGGCGAGGAAGATACCAAGACTCTCCGGGCTTTATCACCCCGCCCGCGCCGCGCGGATCGCGGCGCGGCAGGCGGATTTGGCCTCCAGGTGCACGTAGTCCTTGAGGCTGCGCCAGCTGCCGCCCCATTCCAGGCCGGCCTCCTGGGCGAGGCGTCCGTAGAGGAAGTAGGCGTTGCGGGTCCAGGGATCGGACATGTCCCATTGCAGCTTGCCGTCGCGCAGCGGCGCGCTGTCGACGGCCAAGCCGTACTGGTGGCAGCTCAGCCCCGCGCCCGCGCGCGTGGCCTTGCCGGCGCGGGCGAGTTCCGCCTGGCGTTCGGGGCTTCGATACCCCTCGACCAGCGCCATCTCGATGCCGTACTGCTCGCGCATGACCTGGTACACCGCCAGCACGCGCTGCTGGAAATCGGGCTGGATCCGCTCCCAGCGGCGGTCGGCGGTGACGATCTTCTCCGGCACGATCGCCGCCGGCCCCATCTTCAGCAGCGTGGCCTCGGCGGCGATAAAGATCTCCGGCGGCAGGTCGGGCGGCGGCACCAGCCGCTCGCCGCGCAGCAGCGCCAGCACCTGCGACTGCGCCGGGTCGACGACCGCGTCGTCGAACAACTCGAGTTGGGGCCGCTGCCGCAACTGCAGGATGAGCAGCGGCGGCACCGCCAGCACCGCCACCGCGGCGAGCAGCGGCCAGCGGTTGCGCTGCAGCCGCCGCAACAGCGAGTTCGTGCCGGCGCGAAGCCGCTGCCCGGAATCGGCGCCGCGCGAGGAAACGCGCTCGCCGAGCCGCGCCGCGCCCGCGGCCAGGCGGCGCGAGAAACGCCCCAGCAACGCCGCGCAGGCGTCGCGCGCCTCCGGAAACAGCGCCAGCCAGGCGGCGAGCCCGGCCAGGAGGAAGAAGATCGCTACGCCGATCGCGAGCACGCGGGACCTGTCCGTGGAGCGACGACGTCGGCCGCGCAACGCGTCGCGTTGACGGTCCGACCTCGTCGGCTAGAATGCAACGAGCCTGAATCCGGCCTTTTCCGGAGCTGGAAAGGAGTCCACGTGGATCGGCAAGAGGCCAAACCCAACCGCCCCAGCCTGCTTTCCAACACCCCTGCACCCGTATCGGGGCCCGCCCCGGCACGGATTCTAGCAGGCATGGAAGGCCGCAAAGAGGCGCCGCCGCCGGCCGCTCCGCGCACTCGCAAGTTCCCGCTGCTGGCCGGCGCGGCGGCGCTTGCCGCGCTGGGCCTGATCGTGGCCGGCTTCGTGCTGCTGGGCGAAGGCGACCCCATTCCGGTCGCGCCGGCGCCGGCCTCTCCGGTCGCCACGCCGGCCGCGCCCGATCACGGGGCGCCGGCGACCTCGATCATCGTCGACGCCGCGCCCGACGAGACGCCGTTCTCCACGAGCGAATCCAGCGCGATGGCCGCCGACGAGGACCGCGCCTTCGCCGAGGCGCTGGCCGCCGCGACCGCACCCAAGCCGCCATCGTCCGCGCCGGCGGCGCGCGCGCAAGCGCGTACGCGCGAGGCTTCCTCCTCGACGCCGCGACGCGCGGCGACGCCGGCGAACGCCGGCGCGGATCCGGACCTGCTCGCCACCTTGCTGAAGAACATCGAGCAGCCGGCGTACGCGCGCGGCGGCAGCGAACCCAGCGCGATGGACGACCTGGTGCAGCAGCTCCGCGCCCGCGACGGGCGCGCCGCCGACGCGCCGGCGCAGGACGTGCAGGCGTTGCTCCGCCGTTGCCCGCGCGCCAACACGCCCAAGGGGCTGGAATGCCGCCAGGCGGTCTGCGCCCGCTTCGCCGGGCTCGATCCGGCCTGCCCGGCGCCGCAGTAACCCGACGGGTCGCTACGCGGCGCGGCCGCTCACCACACCACCTCGGCCATCGAGCAGTTCAGGCCCGAGCCGATGCCGAGCAGGGCGATGCGGCTGCCCTTCTTCAGGCGGCCCATCTCGCGCAGCTTGCTGAGCACGATCGGCACCGAGGCCGGGCCGATGTTGCCGTGCTCGCCGAAGATGGTCATGACCTTCTTCGGGTCGATCCGGAACGCGCGCAGGAAGGCCCTGGTGTGGGCCTTGCTGACCTGGTGGATGACGAACTCGTCGAGCTCCTCGACCACCCAGCCGAGCGCGGCGCGCGCGGCGGCGAAGGTCTTCTGGCCGAGCTTGAGGCCTTCGATCATCAGCATGCGGCCGTCGGCGATCATGCGGTCGTGCACCAGGTCGCCGCGGCACAACTGGTTCCATTCGGTGGCCGAGCGGGTCACGCTGCCGCGGTAGCGGGGCGCGCCCGGGGCCAGCTCGCTGCGCGCCAGCACCATCGCCGCGGCGCCGCTGCCGAGGGTCAGCGTGGCCATCTCGTCGCGGAACTGCTCTTCGGTCACGTCGGGGCGGCTGAGCCGCTCGAGCGTCTTCTCGTAGGCCAGGTCGGCGGTCTCGCCGTTGACCACCAGGGCGTAGTCGATCTCGCCGCGCTCGATCATGCGGCTGGCGATGTCCATGCCGTTGAGGAAGGCCAGGCAGGCGTTGGCGACGTCGAAGTTCTGGCAGGTGTCGGGCAGGCGCAGGTTGCCGGCGACGATGCTCGCGGTCGACGGCTCCAGGTAGTCGCGGCTGACCGAGGTGTTGACCAGCAGGCCGACCCGGTCGGCGTCGATGCCGGCATCGGCCAGCGCCTTGACGCCCGCCAGCGTGGCGGCGTCGGAGGCCTTGACCTGGCCGTCCCACAGGCGGCGCTCGCGCACGCCGGCGACTTCCTCGAGCACGTTGTACTTGATGCCGAGGCGGTCGAGGGTGGGCTTGAGGCGGGCGTGGATCTCCTCCGAGGTCAGCCGGCGCGGGGCGTCGATATGGGCGAGGCCGGCGATGGCGACGTGCTGGAACAACATGGGGGCTGACCGGAGGCGTTAAGAGCTCGTGATCTTAGCGCTTTTGCGGCGCCCCCCGCCATACGGTAGCGTGTGGAACGCGGGCTACTCGACCCGCTCGAGTACGCGGCGCCAGGTCCGCCCGTCGCCGATCGTCAGGCGGTCGCCGGACACGGAGACGGGCCGGACCTGGTCGGTGCCGATGTAGTCCGGCAGCGAACCGCCCTCGACGTGGTGGGTCACCGTGCCCCGGGCTTCGTCGACGCGGTAGGTGCCGAAGTAGCCCGCGTACCCCTCGTGGATCGCGGCCAGTTCGGCCGGGCTCGGACGATCGGGATCGGCGAATCTCGCCGGCGCCGGCGTCCTCATGATGTGCACCGACACGTGGCCCGTGGGGTCGTAGACGATGTAGCCGCGCGGATTCGGGCCATAGGGCTGGATCCACGCGCTGCCGGGGTCGTCGCGATCCCGACGGTCCTCGATGGCGACCACCCGCCAGGTGCCCACCAGGCGGTCGCGCAACCCCGGCGCGGCCATCGGCCCGGCCGCGCGCGCCGGTTCGGCGGCGGCCGCCGGCAGCGCCGACGACAGCAATGCGGCGAGGACTGCCGTTCGGATCGGCGTTCGGAGCATCTGCGGACCTGCAAGCTGCGGCTCAACCGCCCAAAGGGTAGGTCTGCACGCCGGTCGTCGCGCCGGCGCCGGTGCTGGCCGCGCGCCCGCCGCCCGCGCCGCAGCGCCAGGCGGCGTAGCGCTGTTCGCCGGCGACCGGTTCGCCCAGCGGCTGCACGGTGTCGGCCTGCAGGCCGGGCGCTTCGTTGCGGGCCAGGGTTTCCAGTTCCTCGCGCACGCGCAGCGGGTTGCGGCGGTACAGGCCGACCCGGTCCTTGACCGAGACCACCACCTCGCCCCGCTTTTCGCAGCCGGCCGGGGCGCCGCCGGCGGCGATCACCCGCACCGCGGCCGCGCCCGGTTTCATCGGCACCCAGGTGCAGCCGGCAGCGAACAGCGCGATGCCGGCCAGCAGGCTCAACCTCGAAGTCGTCGTGCGCATGGTTCTCGTGGTCGAAGCGGAAGACGGCGGGATTGTCGCCGCATCGCCCGCGATTGGGAACGACGGCGGGTGAACGGCGGGCGATGCCGGCGCCATCCCAGGCGCAGCGCCAAGGAACCCACCGCCGACGCGCGCGGACGGGCGCGTCGGTCGCGCCGGACACGGCGCGACGATCCGTCGCCGCGACGGCGTCGCCGCTCCCGCCACGACGGCGGGAGCGGTGCGCCGCGCCGGCTCGAACCCTGCGCGCCCTAGCGCTTCGCCGCCGGCTTGCCGTCGGCGTCGAGCACCTGCACCTCGCCGAGGTCCAGCGCGCGGATCGGCTGCTCGATGCGCTCGAGGTCGCCCACGACCACCCAGGTCAGCGCGTTCGGATCCAGCGTCGCCGCGGCGCGCTTGACCTGCTCCGGCGTCAGCGCCTCGATCTCGGCCTTGCGCTTGAACACGTAGTCGTCGGGACGCCCGTAGCGGACGATGCCGCCGATCGTGCCCAGCACCGCCGACGCGGTCTCGTAGGCGCCGGGCAGGCCGCGGATCTCGGTGGCCTGGATCTTCGCCACCTCGGCGGCGGTCGGCGGCGCCTTGCCGCTGGCGTAGTCGGCGATCTCGCGCCGCATCTCCTTGAGCGATTCCACCGTCCTGTCGATCTGCACCGGCGCGAACGCCAGCCACGGCCGCTGGCCCAGCGCGTTGGAGGTGAAGCTGTAGGCGCCGTAGGCCCAGTGCTTGTCCTCGCGCAGGTTCATGTTCAGGCGCGAGGAGAACTCGCCGCCGAGCACCGCGTTGGCGATGTCGAACTTGACCGCATCGGCGTGCCGGGTCGACGGCACCAGCTCGCCGGCGAAGATGTTGGCCTGGATCGCGCCGGGCTGGTCGATCAGGAACACGCGCGGCTTCTGCGGGCGCGCGACCTCGGGCACGGTGGTCGCGGCCGCGCCGCCGCCCTCGCCCGTCCAGTCGCCGAAATGCTTCTCCAGCAACGGCACGATCTCCGCGAGCGTGGTGTCGCCGACCACGATCAGCGTCGCGCCCTGCGGGCGCAGCCAGCGGCGGTGGTAGCCGAGCAGGTCCTCGCGGGTCAGCGCGGCGATCGACGCCTCGGTGCCGCTGCCGCTGAACGGCATCGCGTACGGGTGGCCCTCGCCGTACAGCAGCGGCGGCAGCACGCGCAGCGCGGCGCCGTTCGGGCGCGCCTTCTCCTGCTTGATGCCGGCGATCCAGCTGGCCTTGACCCGGTCGATCTCCTTCTGCTCGAAGCGCGGCTCGCGCAGCATCTTGGCGAACAGCGCCAGCGACGGGTCCAGCGACTCCTTCAGCGCCGACAGCGAGGCGCGGCTGCCGTCGAGCGAAGCGCCCGCGCCCAGCGTGGCGCCGAGCGATTCGGCGCGGTCGCCGAACGCCAGCGCGTCGAGCTCGCCGGCGCCCTCGTCGAGCATGCCCATGGCGAAGCTCGAGGTGCCGAGCTTGCCGCCCTGGTCGGCGCGGAAGCCGCCGTCGAATTCGTAGCTGAACTGCACCACCGGGATGTCGTGGCGCTCGGCCAGGATCACCTGGGTGCCGTTGCTCAGCCGCGCGCGCTGCAGCGCCGGGAACTTCAGCTCGGGGAAGCGCGTGGTCTGCGGCACGCCCTGGCTGCGGTCGACCGTGCTCGGCAGGGTCTTGTACTTCGGATCCGCCGGCGGCAGGGTCAGCGGCGTCGGCGTCACCGACGGCTCCTCCGGCAACGGCGTGCGCGGGCCGGGCACCACCACCAGGGTGTGGCTGCCCTTTTCCAGCCACTTCGCGCCGACCGCGCGCAGGTCGGCGGCGCTGGCGGAGGCGATGTGGTCGAGGCTCGCGCGGAAGCAGCCCGGATCGCCGGTATACACCGCGCATTCGGCCAGCACGTCGGCCTTGCCGCCGAAGCCGCCGATGCGCTCGATGCCGCGCACGAACCCGGCCTTGAACATCGTCTGCGCCTGCTTCAGCTCGGTCTGGCTCGGGCCTTCGCGCAGCAGCCGGTCCACCTCCTCGTCGATGACCGCCTCGACCTTGGCCGGCTCCACGCCCTGCTTGACGTCGGCCATGATCAGGAAGTTCGAGCTCAGCTGCGAGGTGGAGACGAACGCGGAGACGTTGTCGACCAGCTTCTCCTCGTGCACCAGGCGCCGGTCCAGGCGCGAGGACTTGCTGCCGCCGAGCACCTGCGCCAGCAGCACCAGCCGGTCGGCGTCCTCGGTGCCGGCCTGGGCCACGTTCCAGGCGCGGTAGACGCGCGCCTGCGGCACCTGGTCGGTCATGGTCTGGCGGCTGTCCTTCGCCAGCGGGGCGACGTCGACCTTCGGCTGGGCCATGCTCGGCCCGGCCGGGATGTCGCCGAAGTACTGGGCGACCTTCTCCTTGGCGGTGGCCACGTCGATGTCGCCGGCCAGCACCAAGACCGCGTTGTTCGGGCCGTACCAGGCGCGGAACCAGGTCTTCACGTCCTCCAGCGAGGCCGCGTCGAGGTCGGCCATCGAGCCGATCGTGCTGTGGTGGTACGGGTGGTGCTTCGGGTACAGCGCGCGGTTGAGCGCGTCCCACACCTGGCCGTAGGGCTGGTTCTCGCCCTGGCGCTTCTCGTTCTGGACCACGCCGCGCTGTTCGTCGAGGGTCTTCTGGTCGATCGCGCCGAGCAGGTGGCCCATGCGGTCCGATTCCATCCACAGCGCCATGTCGAGCGCGGTGGTCGGCACGTTCTCGAAGTAGTTGGTGCGGTCGGAGTTGGTGGTGCCGTTCATGTCGGTGGCGCCGACCAGCTCGAACGGCTCGAAGAACTCGCCCTTGTGGTTCTCCGAGCCGTTGAACATCAGGTGTTCGAACAGGTGCGCGAAGCCGGTGCGCCCGGCCGGCTCGTCCTTGCTGCCGACGTGGTACCAGAGATTGACCGCGACGATCGGCGCCTTGCGGTCGGTGTGCACGATCACGCGCAGGCCGTTGGGAAGGGTGAACTGTTCGTACGGGATGTCGACGCCGGCGGACGCCTTCGTGTCGGCCCGCGCCGGGGACGGCGCGAACGCGGCGCCGCCGAACGCGGCGGCCAGGGCGAGGGCGAGGGCGGCGGCACGCGGCCGATGCGCTGGGCTCATGCGGAACTCCTGTCTTTGGAGAGGGGCGCCGGGCTTCCCCGCCCGGGCACCCCGCATCCTAGCCGCCGCCCGGCGGCCGCCGCACTAGGCCACAAGTCCCGCATCACCTGCGCGCCGCGGCCGCGGCGCTAGGCTTTCGCCGGATTCCTGTTGCCGGAGGTTCGCGATGAATGCCCGCCCTGCGCCGCGCCGTTGCCTGGTCACCGGCGCCAACCGCGGCATCGGCCTGGAGTTCGTGCGCCAGCTGCTCGCCCGCGGCGACCGCGTGGTCGCCGCCTGCCGCCGGCCGGCGCGCGCGCACGCGCTGAACCAGCTCGCGGGCGAGCATCCGGGCCGCCTGCACGTGCTGCCGCTGGACGTGGCCGAGCCGAAGAGCCACGCCGAGCTCGCGCGCGAGCTGCCGCTGGCGCTCGACGGCCTCGACCTGCTGATCAACAACGCCGGCGTGCTGCATTCGGGCGAACGCTTCGGCCAGGTGCCGATCGCCCATCTCGACGACAGCCTCCGCGTCAACGCCAGCGGCCCGTTCCTGCTCACGCAGACGCTGGCGCCGTTGCTCGCGTCCGGGGCGGTGGTGGCCAATCTCTCGTCCGAGCTGGGTTCGATCGCCTCCGCCGCGGGCTTCCACACGCCCAGCTACGCGATCTCCAAGGCGGCGCAGAACATGGCCACGGCGCTGCTGGCCCGGGCGCTCGCCGAACGCGGCGTCGCCGTGCTCGCGCTGCATCCCGGCTGGGTGCAGACCGACATGGGCGGTGCCGGCGCGCAGGTCGCGCCGGCCGACGCGGTGCGCGGCCTGCTGCGGGTGCTCGACGCGGCGACCGTCGCCGACAGCGGGCGCTTCCTCGACTGGCGCGGCCGCGCGGTGCCGTGGTGAGCGCGCCGCGCGCGTGGCGGATAATGCGCCGCCCGCGCCGCCGCCGACCGCGATGTTCGACGTCATCCTGTTCCAGCCCGAGATCCCGCCCAACACCGGCAACGTGATCCGCCTGTGCGCGAACACCGGCGCGCGCCTGCACCTGGTGCGGCCGCTCGGCTTCGCGCTGGAGGACCGGCAACTCAGGCGCGCGGGCCTCGATTACCACGAGTACGCCACCCTGCAGGTGCACGACGACCTCGACGCGGCGCTGGCGGCGATCGCGCGCGAACGCGGCGCCGCGCCGCGGGTGTTCGCGCTGAGCACGCGCGGCACGACGCGCTTCGACGCGCCGCGCTACCAGCCCGGCGACGTGTTCCTGTTCGGCCCGGAGACGCGCGGCCTGCCCGCCGACGTGCTGGAGCAGGTGCCGCCGGAGCAACGCCTGCGCCTGCCGATGCGCCCGGACAACCGCAGCCTCAACCTGTCCAATGCGGTCGCGGTGACCGTGTTCGAGGCCTGGCGCCAGCACGGCTTCGCCGGCGGCGGCTGACGCCCTCCGCGCGCGCGGCGGCCGCAACAGCAGGAGCGCGCGGCGGACTCACGCGGCGCGGTCGAGCGCGCGCGTTCCCGCGGCCGGCATCTCCGCGCCGATGGCCGCACCGATTTCGCCGGCCCGCATCAGCCCCAGCAACGACATGCCCAGCGGGGTCAGGCCGATCACCGCGCCGGTGTACTTCTTGCCGGCGACGTCGTGCACCACGGCCACGTCGATCAGGCCCTCGGTGCGCATGAACTCCAGGCCCGCCTGCACCTCGGCAGCGCTGTGACCGGCCAGCTTCAGCTGGCTGACGTTCACGCCCGGCAGCGCGATTTCGAAGGTTTCCAGCAAGCGCCGGATCAGATCGGTGGTCCACATGGTCGGCTCCTCGCGTTGTCCCGTTCCACGGTAGGAGCGCATCGCGGGCGCGGAAATCGGAAAACTACGAAACAGCCGGAGCGCCGCGGTTCCCGCGCCGCGCCCCGGGCGACCTCGCGCAAGCGCAATAGTTCCTGAACTTTTCGGTTCAGAATTCAGGTTAAATTGAAGTTATGCGCGGATACTGCGCCTGCCGTGGCGGCGCCGTGCGCCTGCCGCGGACCGAACTACAACGAAAAGAGGCCGAATTCATGAAGCGTTCCTTGCTTGCCCTGACCCTGCTCGCGGCGCTGCCGTTCGCCGCGTCCGCCGCCGACGGCGTGTCCTACACCTACGTCGAGGGCGGCTACATCGCCACCAATCCGGACGAAGGCGCCGACGCCGACGGCTGGACCATCGGCGGCTCCGGCGCGATCGCGCCGAACTTCCACCTGTTCGGCAGCTACAGCAACCAGGAGATCGAGCACACCAGCATCGATTTCGACCAGTGGCGCCTGGGCGTGGGCTACAACCACGAGCTGAACCCGAACGTCGACCTGCTCACCCGCGTCGCCTACGAGAAGTTCGACGCCGGCCGCAACGCCGACTTCGACGGCTGGAGCGTCGAGGCGGGCGTGCGCGGCGCGTTCTCGCCGAACTTCGAGGGCTACGCGCTGGCCGGCTACGAGGACTACGACCACGGCATCGACGGCGACTTCTACGGCCGCGTCGGCGCGCTGGTGAAGTTCAACCCGACCTGGGGCATCAGCGGCGAGGTCAAGTTCGCCGACGGCGACACCCAGTACTTCGTCGGTCCGCGCGCCAGCTTCTGACGGCGGAACTTCCACGACCGCCCGCGGTCGAAACTCGCGTCACCGTTTTCGCGACCTCTCTCTCTCCCCCGAACGTCGCGATCGAAGCCCGGCTCCGGCCGGGCTTCTTTTTTGGCCGGCGCGCGGCCGTTGCGGCCTTGTGAAAATTCCGTTATCTTGTGCCGCCGCTCGCGCAGCGGCTGGACATTCATCACTACTACAAGGATGGGGGGACCCATGAAGCGATCCATTCTGCTGGCCGCGGCGCTCGCGGCGGCGCCCTTCGCCGCGTCCGCGGCCGAAGGCGTGAGCTACACCTACGTCGAAGGCGGCTACGCCAAGATCCACTACGACGAACGCGATCTCGACAATCCGGAAGGCGACGGCGGCTACATCCGCGGTTCGGTCGCGATCTCGCCCTCGTTCAACCTGTTCGGCAGCTACGCCAAGGTCTCCGAGGACTACCGGCTGCTCGACGAGTACAAGCTCGACGTCGACCTGAGCCGCGCCGAGTTCGGCGTCGGCTATCGCCAGGAGATGGGCGAGCGCCTGGACTTCATCGCCGAGCTGGCCTACCAGCGCCTGGAACTCGAGGCCCGCCTGCCCGGCTTCGGCTCGGGCAGCGACGACGCCAAGGGCGGCCGCCTCGCGGTCGGCCTGCGTGGCGGCAACGCGCGCGCCGAGGGCTGGGTCAAGCTGGGTTACCTCGACGGCGGCGACTTCGAGGGCGACTTCGTCGGCACCCTCGGCGGGCAGTTCAAGTTCAACCGCACCTGGGGCCTGGTCGGCGAGGTGGAGGTGGTGGAAGACGTCACCCAGTACTTCGCCGGGGTGCGCGCCAGCTTCTGATCGCGGCCGCGCCGCGCGACGGGAAAGCCCGGCTTCGGCCGGGCTTTTTCCTTGCGCGGCGTGCGCGACACACGGCCGCGACCGGGCCCGGGCGCCGCGCCCGGGCCGCGCGTCAGCGGTCGAACAGCCCGGCCGGGTACTCGGGCTTCTGCTCGCGCGCGAGCAGCTGGCGCAGGCCGTCGGCGGGCGTGATCTCGCCGTGCAGCACCGCGCGCACCGCGCTGGAGATCGGCAGCTCGATGCCGTGGCGTTCGGCCTGCCGCATCACCTCGTCGGCGGTCTGCACCGATTCGACCACCTGGCCGATTTCGCGGACCGCGTCGGCGATCGACTGGCCGCGGCCGAGCGCGAGGCCGAGCCGACGGTTGCGCGAGAGGTCGCCGGTGCAGGTCAGCACCAGGTCGCCGAGCCCGGCCAGGCCCATCAGCGTCTCGGCCTTGCCGCCGATCGCGTGGTTCAGCCGCAGCATCTCGTTGAGGCCGCGGGTGATCAGGCCGGCGCGGGCGTTGAGGCCGAGCTGCATGCCGTCGGCGACGCCGGTGGCGACCGCCAGCACGTTCTTCATCGCCCCGCCGAGCTCGGCGCCGAGCAGGTCGTTGCCGGTGTAGGCGCGGAACGCCGGACCGTGCAGCGCGTCGGCGACGAGCTGGGCGAACGCCGGGTCGCGGCCATGCACGGTCAGCGCGGTCGGCAGCCCCTGCGCCACTTCCTTGGCGAACGACGGGCCGGTCACCACCGCCAGCGGCACGCCGTCGCCGAGCACCTCCTCGGCGACCTCGTGCAGGAAGCGGCCGCTGCCCGGCTCGAAGCCCTTGGTCGCCCAGGCCACGCCGGCGTGCGCCGGACGCAGCGGCGCGAGCGTGCGCAGGGTCTCGGCGAACGCGTGCGAGGGCACGACCACCAGCACCAGGTCCGCGCCGCGCAGGGCGCCGGCCAGGTCCTCGGTCGCGCGCACGCGCTCCGGCAGGGCGATGCCGGGCAGGTAGCGCGGGTTCTCGCCCCGCGCCCGGATCGCCGCGATGGTGTCGCGGTCGCGGCCCCACAGCACGGCGTCGTGGCCGTGCCGGGCGATCAGCGCGGCCAGGGCGGTGCCCCAGGACCCCGCGCCGAGCACGGCGACGGTCGAGGGCGCTTTCGCGTCCATGGTGCGGCGCCGTCAGGCGTTGCCGGCGGTCTCGGCGTCGGCCAGCCCGCCCTGGTTCTGCTGCTGCGCGGCGCGCTGGCGCAGGCCTTCGGCGTACAGGGCCTCGAAGTTGATCGGCTGCAGGAAGAACGGCGGGAAGCCGCCGGCCGAGATCAGGTCGCTGATCAGCTGGCGCGCGTACGGATACAGGATGTTCGGGCAATGCGTGCCGAGCATCGCGTCGAGCGTCTGCACGTCGAAGCCGGCCAGGCCGAACACGCCGGCCTGCTTCACCTCGGCCAGGTACACCGACTTGTCGCCGATGCTGCAGGTCAGGGTGATGCCGAGGACCACCTCGAACACGTTCTCGTTGAGCCGCTGCACGCTCTGGTTGAGGTTCATCTGCAGCTGCGGCTGGGCCTGCTCGTTGAACACGGCCGGCGCGCCCGGAACCTCGAACGAGACGTCCTTGACGTAGATCTTTTCGACGGTGAACGCCGGGCCGGCGGTTTCGGCGGGCGCGGCGGCGCCGTTGGCGGTTTCCTCGGACATCTCGTGCGACTCCAGTGACAAAGCGGTAAGTGGGCGATTATGGCACGCGGCTTCGGCGCGGCCGGCCATTCAGATTGCGCGAGGCGGCGCGGCCGCGGCAAGCCTCCCCTTCCGCGCGTCCCCGCCGATCAGCGTTGGGGCGTGCGCGGCGCGATCAAGGGCGCTCAGGCGCGGCCCTTGACCAGCGGCAGGTCGGCCTGCTGCCAGGCCAGGATGCCGCCGTCGAGCCAGTAGACCTTTTCGAAGCCGGCCTTCTTCAGGCGCTTGGCCGCGTCCGCGGACGCCTGGCCGTTGCGGCACACCACCACCACCGGCAGCTGCCTGGCCGGCGCCAGCAGCTTGTTCTCCGGATCGAACTGGCTGGGCTGCACGGACTTGCTGCCGGCGATGTGGCCCTTCTCGAAGTCGGCGCTCGCCGACAGATCGACCACCAGCGCGTTCTCGCGGTTGATCAGCACGGTGAGCTCGGCCGGGCGCAGCGCCTTATAGCCGCGGAACAGGCGCGCGATCTCGGTGTAGACGATGGCCAAGGTCAGGCCGGCCAGCGCCAGGGACAGATAGGGGTGGCGCTCGGCGAAGGCCAGCAGTTCTTGGAAGTTCACGGCATCACGGGGGCGAAGCGGGGCCGCGATTGTCGCCCAGCCCCCGCGGCGGCGCAAAACCGGTCAGCGGCCGTCCCACAGGTCGGGCAGGCCGCTGGTCAGCCACCAGGTCCTGGCTTCGGGGTCCCAGCGCCATTGCTCGCGGTAGCGCACGGTGCGCTCGGCCTGGGTGTGGCGGTTGACCACGCCGATCTCGATCTCGCGCACGGCCTCGCCGGCCTTCATGTCGGCGCTAGCGCCGCGGTCGCGGTAGGCGGTGATCTGCACCTGGCGGTAGCGCTCCAGTTCCAATTCGGTGACCGGGTGCGCCTGGCGGTACGCGGGGTCGATCAGGTTCAGCGCGCCCTCGAAGTCGCCCCAGCGGATCGCCCCGGACCACGCGTACTGGTTGCGCTCCAGCGCGTCGCTCTTGCGGCTGGCCGCGGCGGGGCCGGCGA
Source organism: Vulcaniibacterium tengchongense (assembly GCF_003814555.1). Lineage (GTDB taxonomy): Bacteria > Pseudomonadota > Gammaproteobacteria > Xanthomonadales > Xanthomonadaceae > Vulcaniibacterium > Vulcaniibacterium tengchongense. The sequence goes on along the minus strand of NZ_RKQN01000002.1, from coordinate 887,536 downwards.
CGAGCAGCAGGCCGAGCAGGGCGGCGGCGATCAGCGGCAGGCGCATGCGGAAGGTCCGGCGGGAAGACCGCGGCATCGTACCGCTTCGCGCGCCGCGCAGGCACGGGTCGCTCAGCGCCTGGCGATGGCGACGTAGCGGCCGGTCATCTCGGTGGCGACGCCGCCGTCGGGCAGGCGCGCCCGCGCGACCAGGCCGACGCGGGCGCGGCCGCGCTCGCGCAGCGTGGCGGCGAAGTCCGGCCAGTTCCATTCCGGCGCCAGCGCCGCCTCGACCTCCAGGTCGGCGAACAGCGGCGCCAGGTAGCGGATCTGGCTGTCGGCCACGTAGACCTCCGCGTCCAGCGCCGCCGCTTCCACGTGCAGCGACACCAGGCCCCAGCCGGCCAGCGTCATCAGCGAGGCCAGGCTGCCGCCGAACGCGCAGCCCTTGTCGTTGACGTGCGCCGCCAGCGGCGCGCGCAGGCGCAGGCGGTCGCCGTCGTAGCCGGCGATCTGCAGCTGCATCGACGCGACCGGCGGCATCGACAGGTAGTGATCGTGCAGGCGCCGCAGCGCCGGTTCGGACGAAGGATCCATGCGGACGGGATGTCGGGAACGGGGCGCGGCGCGGCTATGCTGGCGGCATGTCCGCACGCACGCCGCCCGCATGGTACGTGATCTCGCTGCGTCCGCGCGGCGAACACGCGCCGCTGCGCCGCGCCGCCGCGCGCCGCGGCGCGGGGCTGATCGCCTTGTCGCCGTGGCGGCTGCGCGCGCGCGAGGACGACGCGACCCGCGCCGCCCTGCGCGATGCCCTGCGCGCGCACGCGGTGCTGTTCACCAGCCCCGCGGCGGTGCGCGCCGCGCGCGCGCTGCAGCCGTTGCGGGCGCGGCGCGGACAGCGCTGGCTCGCGGTGGGCGCCGGCACCGCCGCGGCGCTGCGCCGCGCCGGTGTCGACGGCGTGCTTTCGCCGGCGCGGATGGACAGCGAAGGGCTGCTCGCGCTGCCGGAGCTCGCCGACCTGCGCGGCGCGCGCGTCGGCTTCGTCACCGCGCCGGGCGGCCGCGGCATGCTCGCGCCGGCGCTGCACGCGCGCGGCGCGGAACTGCTGCGCGCCGACGTGTACGAGCGCGAGCCGGTCGCGCCGGCCGCGCGCGACGTGGCCCGGTTGCGCGCGCTCGCCGCGCCGGCGGTGCTGGCGCTGTCCAGCGGCGAAGCCCTGCAGCGCATCCTCGACGTCCTGCCGCCGCCGGCGCGCGCGCAGTTGCTGCGCGCGCGCGTGGCCGCCGCGAGCGAGCGCCTGGCCGCGCTGGCGCGCGCGCACGGCTTCGCCGAGGTGCGGGTCGCGCGCGGGCCGCGGCCACGCGACCTGGTCGACGCCGCCGCCGCGGCGCTCGCGGACGCGGCGTGACCGCCGTCGCATCCGGTAGCATGGCGCGGTTCCCCCAGCCTGCGCGCCCGTGTCGACACCGCTTCCTTCGTCCGCTCCCCGCCCCCGCCGTTGGCCCTGGCTCGCCGGATCGCTGTTGGCGCTGGCCGCGGCCGGGCTCGGCCTGTGGCAGTGGCGTGCGTGGGACGCGCGCACGCGCGCGGCCGCGGCCGATCTGGCGCTGCGGGTCGAGGCCGCCGAATCGCGCCTGGACGCGCTGCGCCGCGACCAGCGCGCGCAACAGCAGCGCCTGCAACAGGCCGACACGACTAACCGCGTGCTGCGCGACGAACTGCTCGGCATCGGCCAGCGCGCCAGCCTGCTCGAGGACACCGTGTCCAAGCTCGCCGACCCCGACCGCCGCGGCGACCAGGCGCTGCGCCTGGACGAAGCCGAGCTGTTGCTGAGCCTGGGCCAGCAGCGCCTGCTGATCGCCGGCGACCTGGACGGCGCGCGCCGCGCCTACGCGCTGGCCTCGGGCGTGCTCGAGGCGATCGCCGACCCGGCCTACCTGAGCCTGCGCCAGACCTTGCAGCAGGAGCGCGCGGCGCTGGACGCGCTCGGCGCCGACCCGCGCGCGCAGGCGCTGGCGCAGCTGGACGCGTTCGCGGCGACGCTCGGCGCGGCGCCGCCCGCGCCGGCCGCGGCCGATCCGCAGGCGCCGTGGTGGCGACGCGCGTTCGGCAGCCTGGTCGAGGTGCGGCCGAGCGACCGCGCGGTCGCCGTGCAGCCGGCGGACCGCATCGCCGCGCTCGCCGGCTTGCAGCTCGAGATCACCCTGGCGCGCGCCGCCGCCGAGCGCCGCGACGTCGCCGGCTACCGCGCGGCGCTCGCCCGCGCCGAGGCCTGGCTGGCGCGGCTGTCGCCGCCGTCGCCGGCCCTGCGCGGGCAGCAGGCGCGGCTGCGCGCGATCGCCGCGCGGCCGCTTTCACCGTCGATTCCGACACTGGGCAGCACACTGCAGCAACTGCGCCAGCTGCGCGCCGACTGAGCCGACACAGGGAGGTCGCGATGAACGTGTTCCGCCAACTGCTGTTCTGGATCGTGCTCGCGCTGGCCGGCGCGCTGGTCGCGCAACTGCTGGTGCAGGATCCGGGCTACGTGCTGGTGCGCTACGGCGGCAACGACTACAGCACCAACGTGCCGAAGGCGATCGCGCTGCTGATCGCCGCGTTCGCGCTGCTGTGGCTGCTGGCGAAATTGGCCGGCCTGCCGTTCGCCGCACTGCGCCGGCGCCGCGAGCAGCAGGCGCGGGCGCGCCTGATCGGCGGTTTCGAGGCCCTGCACGAAGGCCGCTGGACCCGTGCCGGGAAGCTGCTGGCGCAGGCCGCCGAGCGGCGCGACGCGGCCGCGGCCGCGCGCATCGGCGCGGCGCGGGCGGCCGCCGCGCGCGGCGACTTCGACGCGGCGCAGCGCCAGCTCGCCGGCGTCGACGCCGCGCCCGCGCGTGCGGTCGCCGCGGCCGACCTCGCGCTGCTGCGCGGCCGCGCGGCCGAGGCGCTGGCCGCGCTCGACGACCCGGCTGCGCAGCCGCTGCCGCCGCGCGGCCTGGCGCTGCGCGCGCAGGCGCTGGCGGCGCTCGGCCGCGCCGGCGAGGCCTACGGCCTGCTCGGTGCGCTGCGCCAACAGGAGGCGTTGCCGGCCGAGGCGCTGGCCCGGCTCGAGGCCGAATGGGCCGCGGCCGCGTTGCGCCAGGCGGAGGACGCCAACGTCCTCGCCGACCGCTGGGAAGCGCTGCCCAAGCCGCTGCGCAACGACCCGGACGCGGTCGCCGCCTACGCCGAACGCGCCGCCGCGCTGCGCTGGGACGAAGCCGCGGCGCGCAGCATCGAACAGGCGCTGGACGCGCGGTGGCACGAACCGCTGGCCGAGCTCTACGGCCGCCTGCCGATCGGCCGCCTCGACGCGCGCCGGCAGAACGCCGAGCGCTGGCTGCAGGCGCATCCGGCCAGCCCCGCGTTGCTGGTCGCGCTGGCGCGGCTGGCGCGCGCGCAGGGCCAATGGCCGCAGGCCGAAGCCTACCTGCATCGCGCCCTCGCCCAAGGCGCGAACGCCGACGCCTGGGAAGAGCTCGGCCACGGCTTCGCCCAGGCCGGCGACGAAGCGCGCGCGCGCCTGTGCTACGCCAACGCCCTGCGCGCCGCGCGCGGCGAAGCGGCCGCGGAACTGCCCGGCCGCGACCTGCGGCAGAAGATCTACGACGAGGCGGTAGTCGAGGAGCGCGACGAGCACGGCGTGCCGCGGCTGCGCGGCTGAGCGGAAGGCCGGCCGCCAGATTTCCAGCTTTTCCGGCAGGTCCCCGGCCGCGTCGAAGACGTAGGCCTTGCCTTGCTTGTGCTGCCGCAGCAAGCCCTTCTCCACCAGCCCGAGCAGGTCGGTGCGCGCCGTCTGGTAGGTGATGCCGTGCAACTGCCGGTGCGTCTCGATCCGGTAGAACTTGCCGGGATGGCGCACCGCATCGAGCAACAGCGCGCGCTGGCGATGATTCAGTTGCAGCCCCTTGGCCGAAGTCGGGCGCAGCAGGGCTTCCGCGCGGCGGCGCTCGTCCGCCTTGCGCGCCAGATAGGCATGCAGCCCGTCGATGGCCTTGACGATCACGTCGAGCTGGTGGTTGACGAAGTACCCCAGGTCGGCGTCGTCGGTCTCGGTGTACAGGCAGGCGCGCAGGTATTGCGCCTTGGCGTGCTTGAGGATGCTGGAGATCGACAGGAACTCGACCCTCCAGTAACCGGAGCGCAGCATCGACCCGTAGAACAACGCGCGCGCAGTGCGCCCGTTGCCGTCGTAGAACGGATGGTCGTAGCCGATCTGGAAGCGGATCGCGATCGCGCGGATCACCGGATCCAGGAAGCCGTCCTCGTGAGTCGCGTTGGCGAAATCGCACAGCGCCTGCATCCGCCCGGGCAGCTCGCGCGCGGGCGGCGGCACGTGCGGCACGCGGCCCTCCTCGCGCGCGGCGGGCCAGCTCGTCTTCCCGGAATCAACGCTCCAGGATGGCCACCACGCCCATCCCGCCGGCGGTGCAGATCGAGACCAGGCAGCGGCCGCCGCCGCGCTGCTTCAGTTCCTTCGCCGCGGTCGCGACGATGCGCGCGCCGGTGGCGGCGAACGGGTGGCCGGTGGCCAGCGAGGAGCCGTTGGGGTTGATCCTGGCCGGGTCGATCCGCCCCAGCGGCGCGTCCAGGCCGAGGCGGTTCCTGCAGTAGTCCTCGCTCTCCCAGGCGCGCAGCGTGCACAGCACCTGCGCGGCGAAGGCCTCGTGGATCTCGTAGAAGTCGAAGTCCTGCAGGGTCAGGCTGTTGCGGCGGAGCATCTCCGGCACCGCCACGGTCGGCGCCATCAGCAGGCCCTCGCCGTGGACGAAGTCGACTGCGGCGACGTGCGCGTCGCGCAGGTAGCACAGCACCTCGTGGCCGTGCCGGGCGGCCCAATCCTCCGACGCGAGCAGGCAGGCCGCGGCGCCGTCGGTGAGCGGCGTCGAGTTGCCGGCGGTGAGCGTGCCGCGGCCGCTGGTCCGGTCGAACGCGGGCTTGAGCGAGGCCAGCTTCTCCAGCGTGGTGTCCGGGCGCAGGATGTTGTCGCGCGAGACCCCGCGGAAGCTGACCACCAGGTCGTCGAAGAAGCCGCGTTCGTAGGCGGCGGCCAGCTTCTTGTGCGAGGACAGCGCCCATTCGTCCTGCGAGTCGCGCGAGATGTTCCACTGCTTGGCCATGTCTTCGCAGTGCTCGCCCATCGACTTGCCGGTGCGCGGCTCGGCCACGCCGGGGAACTCGGGCTTGAGCTCGCGCAGGTGGAAGCCGCGGAACGCCGCGAGCTTGTCGCGGGGGGTCTTGGCCGCGGCCGCGGCGAGCAGGCGCCGGCGCAGTTTCTGCCCGTACACGATCGGCACGTCCGACGTGGTGTCCGAGCCGCCGCCGATGCCGGCCTCGATCTGCCCGGCGGCGATCTTGTTGGCGACGGTGATGATCGAGTCCAGCGAGGTGCCGCAGGCGCGCTGCAGGGTGATGCCCGGGGTCAGCGGCGACAGCCCCGAGGACAGCGCCGCCTCGCGGCCGAGGTTCCAGTCCGAGGAATGCTTGATCACCGCGCCCATCGCGACTTCGCCGAGCTGCTGCCCGTGCAGGCCGAACTTCTCGACCAGCGCGCCGAGCGTCCGCACCGACATGCCGAGGTTGCCGACGTCCGCATAGGCCGTGTTCTGGCGGCAGAACGGAATGCGGACGCCGCCGAGCACGGCGACGGGACGGACGGAGCGCATCGCTACACCTCGCGGGACGGATCACCCGGGCCGGCATGGCGCGCGGGCATAATGGCCGCAGTGTAGCGCCGCCTCCGCGAGCGACCAAACGCCAGCGTATCCATGAATTCAGCCCGCCCTGATCCCGCGTCCGCCGCCGACCTGCGCGTGCTCGGCGCGCTCGCGCTGGAACTGCGCGGCGACGCGCCGGTGGCGCGGTACGCGCTCGCGCAGGCCGAGGCCGGCGCGCTGGCCGAGCTGATCGCGCGCGACCTCGCCGGCTTCGCGCCCGAGGCGGCGCGACTGGAGCTCGCCACCGTGGGCGCGCACTACGACCCGGTCGAGCTGCTGCGCCCGGCCTGGCCGCTGCACCGCGAACTCGACCAGCTCGCGGCGCGGGCGCCGCGCCCGAGCGTACCGGCGCAGGCGGACTGGAGCGGCGGCCGGGTGATCGCGTTCGGCGCCCACGAAGGCCGCCTGCCCGGCGCGCTGGCGCCGTCGCCGGACCACGTCGGCGGACCGCTGCGGCTGGTGCCGTTCGTGCTCGGCGGCGACGACGCGGTGGCGATGCGGGTCGGCGACGCGTTCGAGCGCGAGCTGCTCGAGCGCGGCATGGCCGGGGCCGCCACCGCGCTGCGCGCACAGGAGGCGTTCGGCCTGGCCGTCGAGCACGCCCGCTACCTGACCGTGCACGACCTGGCGGCGATGACCGCGCTGCAGTACGAACACGCCGGCCTGGCGCCGTTGTGGCCACTGCTGGAAACCGCGTTGCTGCGGCCCGAGAAGGAAGCCTGGCTGGACGCGCCGCCGGAGCCGCTGGTGCACTACGCCGGCGGCGAGGCGCGCATCGCCCTGTTCGACCCGCGCGCGTGGAAGGCGCGCTACGCCGCCGACGCGCCTTGCGACACGCCGGAATGCCGCGCGCGGCTCGAACGCCGGCACCAGCTCTTCCAGGCGCGGCAGCGGCAGATCGCCGCGGTGCTGCAGGCGCACGGCGTGCCGGTCAACTTCGTGCATCTGCCCAGCGCCGAAGCGGCGCGGGCGCAGCTGTGACGGCGCGGATCGCGGCGCGGGCGCCGCTCGCCGGCCTGCTCGCGGCCGCGGCGTGCGCGGCAGCCGCCGAACGCGCGCCGCCGGTGTGCGGCCTGGATCCCTCGCCGCAGCGGGCGCCGGTGCGGGCCGGCGGCGACGCGCCGATGCTGCCGACACGGGCCACGCTGGCGGTCGTGCTGGACGAGGCCGGCCGCTACCAGCACGGCGCGATCGGGCGCAGCAGCCGCAACCGCCTGGTCGACCGCTCGATCCTCGAGGCGGCACCGAGCTGGAGCTACCGCTGCGAACCGGCGTCGCTGGCGGGCCCGCACCGGGTGGAGCTGGCGATCGCGTTCGATCCGCGCGCCGGCGAGCTCGTCGCCGAGAACCGCCGCGAGGCCGACGACCCCGCGCCCCCGGCCCGCTGAGGTGGGCGGCCACGCGGCTCACGCCTGCCGCCACCACTGCACCGAGCGCTCGAAGTAGCCGATCAGGGTGCGCAACGGCCGCTCGCGTTCGTACGGCTCGCCCGCGGCGATCACCCGGTCGGCCGCCGCATGCAGGGCGTTGAAGAAGATCACCGCGGTCATGCGCGGGTCGGTGCTCACCCATGCCCGCGCCTCGACGCCGGCCTGCAGCAGCTCGGTGAGCTGGTCGACGACCGGGTTGTGCTGCAGCGCGATCCGGTCGTGGGCGCGGGCATCGTGGAAGACCACGTCGTGCAGCGCGGCATGGTCCAGGTAGCCGTGGAAGCCGGATGCGATCCAGGCGCGCAGGCGGCCGGTCCAGTCGCCGGGCCGGCAGCGCTCCATCGCCGCGCGCTGGCCGGCGCAGAAGTCGGCGACGAAGCGCTCGCGCAACCCGGCCAGCAGCGCATCCTTGCCCGCGAAGTGCCGGGCCGCGGCGCGCAGGGGCAGGCCGGCCGCGGCGGCGACGTCGCCCAGTTCGACCGGCGCCACGCCATGGGCGACGAACAGCCGCTCGGCCGCATCGAGCAGCGCCGCGCGCTCGCCAGACGCGGCGGGCGGCGCATCCGGCTTGCGCAGCGGGAGTGTCATGCAGGCCTCCGGTCCGGGCCGCAACGGCCCTCCGCCCATAATTGAGAACGATTCTCATCTTTTCAAGTGCCGGATTGCGGCGCCTGCGCCGATCCGGCCCGGCCGCCGGGCAGGCGCCGGCGCGCGCCGCCGCTCGGCCGCCCGCGCGGGCCCGGCGTCGCCGGCGTCCCCGGCGTCAGAACGCGGTTTCGAAGATCGCGTAGCCGGCGTCCTGCATGCCCAGCGCGGCGCAGGCGCGCTGCGCGGCGGCATCGTGGCGCTCGGCGTACAGGCGCAGGCCGACCACGCCGGGGCTGGCGCGCGCCTGCGCCTCCACATGGCGGTACAGCGCGGCGAACACGCCGCGGCGGCGGTGCCCGGGCGGCACGTACGCGCTGCGGATCCACCACCACTCGCCGTTGCGCCCGTCGCTCCACTCGCGGGTCAGCCTCAGCGTGCCGACCGGCACCGCCACGGTTTCGCGCCCGGCCAACGTCGCCTGCTCGCTCGCGACGAGGTAGCGCGCCTTCGCCGGGTCGGCGATCGCCGCGGCCACGCCGGCGCGCACGCACGCTGGGTCGAGCCGCTTGCGTTCGGTCTCCCAGGCCATCGCCCGGGCCCACGCGGCGAGCAGCTCGAGATCGTGCGCGTGCGCGTCGCGGATGCGGAGCGTGCCCATGCGGCCATGCTAGCGCTGCGGCACGCCCGGCGGCGCGCCCGGGGGCGCGCCCGGCGCGGCCCGTGGCGCGCGCGAGGCGCCGGCCCGGGGCGCGGCCTGCATCGCAGGCCCGGTCCCGGCCCGCGCCTCCGCGCGCGCGTACACTGCCGCGATGAGCTACCGCATCCGCGATGCCCGCCCCGAGGATCATCCGGCGATCCTGGCTCTCAACCTGGAATGGGAGGCGATGCTGAGCCCGCTGGACGCCGCCCGGCTGGCGCGGCTCGATGCCCAGGCCGCCTGCCACCGCGTGCTGTGCGCAGGCGCCGAGGGGCAGGAGCGGGTGGCGGCGTTCCTGCTCGCGTTCCGCGAAGGCGCCGACTACGACAGCCCGAACTACCGCTGGTTCGCGGCGCGCTACCGGCGCTTCCTCTACATCGACCGGGTCGTGGTCGCCACCGCGCAGCAGGGCCGCGGCCTCGGCCGGCGGCTGTACGAGGACCTGTTCGCGTTCGCGCGCGCGCAGCGGGTGCCCCGCGTGGCCTGCGAGTTCTACGTGGTGCCGCCGAACGAGGCCTCGCGCCGCTTCCATGCGGGCTTCGGTTTCCGCGAGGTCGGCACCCAGTGGCTGCCGGAATCGCGCAAGCAGGTGTCGCTGCAGATCGCCGAACCCGCCGCGCGCTGACCCGGCGCGCCGATCCGGACAAGCCGACGCCCGCGCCGCGCCATCCACCGGCCGTCGCGCTTCGCTACACTCGCCGCCTTTCGGCCCCGCCCGGATCGACATGCGCCTTCGCGTCCTGCCCCTGTCCGTTCTCGCCTGCGCGCTCGCGCTCGGCGCCTGCAAGCGCACCGACACCGCGGGGCCGGCGCCCGCGCCCGCCGCGGCGGCGCCCGCTTCGGCCCCGGCCGACGACAACCTCAACGCGGTGCTCTGGATGCAGGCCTCGGCGGAATACCGGGCGACGGCGATCGGCGTCTACCGCGCGGCCGCGGACAAGCTCGACCTGGCGCTGAAGCAGCCGCACTGGGACGCATTGGTGCCGGAAGAACGCGGCAACCCCGCCACGGGGCTGAAGCCGGCGGTGATCATGGACGTGGACGAGACCGTGCTCGACAACTCGCCCTACCAGGCGCGGCTGGTCCGCGACGGCCGCGAGTACGACGAGGTCGGCTGGGATGCCTGGGTCGCGGAGAAGAAGGCCAAGGCGGTGCCCGGCGTGGTCGAGTTCGCCAAGGCGGCCACGGCGAAGGGCGTCACCATCCTGTACCTGTCCAACCGCGCCACCCACCTGAAGGACGCCACCCTCGCCAACCTCGAGGCGGTGGGCATGCCGGTCGCCGACGACAGCGTGTTCCTCGGCCTGGGCACCTTCGTCGAGGGCTGCGAGCAGAACGGCAGCGAGAAGAACTGCCGCCGGCGCCTGGCCGGTCGGAGGTACCGCGTGCTGATGCAGTTCGGCGACCAGCTCGGCGACTTCGTGCAGGTGGTCGCGAACACGCCGCAGGCGCGCGCGCGGCTGCTCGAGGAGTACGACGACTGGTTCGGCGAGCGTTGGTGGATGCTGCCGAACCCGAGCTACGGCGCCTGGGAACCGGCGCTGTTCAACAACGACGGGGCGCAGCCGCGCGAGCGGCGGCGCGCGGCCAAGCGGGCGGCGCTGGATGCGGCGCCATGAGACCGTGCCCGCCGTCCGCCGCCGCCCCGGCGCGGCGGAACGGATCGCCGGCGCGGCCGATGCGGCGTCGCGGGGATCGCGCTAGTACTCGACGGTCGCGGTGACCACGTCGCGGTAGGTGCCGGACACCGGCGTGGCCTGCGCCGGCACCCGGCCGTAGACCGTCAGGACCTGCGGCGTGCCCAGGCCGGTGCCCGCGCCGACGCCTTCCACCACCGCGCCGACGCTGCCGTCCCCCCAGGGCTGGGTGCGCGCGGCATGGGTGTAGAGGTCGTAGGCGATCGCCTGCGGCCCGCTGCCGTTGAGGTACATGCGCCGCGCGGCGATGTTGCCGGCGCGGCCGCCGTCCAGCCTCACCGCATAGGCGGTGCCGCTGGTGCAGGTCACCGTCAACGTGGTGCTCGCGTCGACCGCGGACGCGAGGCTGGCGCGGGTGCCGAAGTTCAGGTCGTCGGCGACGATGCTGCAGCTGCCGGGCAGCACGGCGCGCGCGTTCATCGTCAGCGTGTCCTCGGGGTTGTGGGTGCCGCGGCAGGTGCCGTTGCCCGCGACGCTGTCGACCTGCACGGTCAGGTTCGACTGGTAGGTGCCCGCGGCCAGGCCGCTCTGGTCGGGAAAGACGCGGCCGTACAGCGGAATCTCGACCGTGCCGCTGCCGAACACCAGCAACGGGTTCTGGTTCAGCGTCACGCTCGCCTCGAGCGGCCCGGCGGAGCCGCTCCCCGCCATCGGGCCGACCACCTGGGTGCGCGCGGCGTCGCCGTAGATCTGGTAGCTCAGCCGCGCGCCGCCGTTGCCGAGGCGCCGCGGCGCCAGCGCGCCGTCGACGGAGCCGGCGTTGATGCCGACGCAGACCTTGATCGTCGCGTTGTACCAGCCGGTGCAGGTCACGCGCAGGGTCGGCGTGGCCGCGGTGTCGACGGTCGCGGTGGGATTGGCGCCGGGGCGGCCGAAGTCCAGGGCCGGCGTGGTGTCGGCCTGGCACGAGAACGCCTGCGCCCACGCCGCGCACGGGACGAGAGCGCCGAACGCGAGCAGCGCGGCGAGGACGGCGCGCAGGATCATGGCGTGGCCTCCGCTTCGCACCGGGCCGGGCCGGGCCCGGCGTCCGCCCGCGCCGGCGCCACCGCCGCGCAGCGCAGGCCCGCGCGCGTCCAGCTCAGGGTTTCGCCCTCGACGTAGCGCTCCAGCCACAGTTCGCCGTCGAAGCCGACGATGGCCTCGCTGCCGTCGCCGCGGCGCACGCGCACGCCGGGCTCGACCGGCCGGCCCTGCGCATCGCGCAGCACCAGGGTGGTCGAACGCAGCGGCGCCAGGGCGAACTCGACCCGCACGCCGCTGCGCTCGGCCGGCACCACCATCCGTTCGATCGCCGGCACGTCCAGGTCCGGCGGCAGCCCGTCGGGGTCGATCGCGACCCGGTTGCGCTGCCAGCCGCGCAGCTCCGGCAGCAGCAGGTAGCCGTTTTCGTCGGTGTGGCCGGCGACCCGGTTCTCGAACAGGATCGGCACGTCGGCGACGCCGTTGGTGGACACCACCGCGAACGCGTCGCTGACCGCGCGGCTGAGGAAGCCCTGCCCGTCCATCCACACCACGCTGCCGTAGCCTTGGGCGAACGCGCCGCCGTGGCCGCCGCTGCGGTCGACGCCGAACCAGGCCTCGCCGGCGCTGCCGCGGTAATGGGCGCCGAGCTGGCCGTCGCCGTCGTCGCGCGCCTGCGCGGTCCAGCCCCAGCCGCCGGCGTAGGGGGCGTTGCGTCGCAGCGCGGCGGCGGCGCGGGTGTCGCCGCCGTCGCGGTCGAGGCTGAGCGAGGCGTCGACGGCCTCGCCCAGCGGCAGGCTCAGCGACAGCGACACGCCGTGCCCGGCGCGGCTGTCGTCGAACACGCCCACGGAATACGACAGCCGCCGCCAGCTCTGGCCCAGGCCGAGGCTGACGGTGCGGCTGGCCGGCTCGGCGTGGTCGCGGTAGCGCAGCCAGCTCAGCGACAGCGAGCCGCGCGGCACGCCGAACCAGAGCGAGGCGCGGTCCTGCTCGCGCAACGGCAGGCTGCCGGCCTCGAGCGCGCCGAGGTCGCGGAAGCCGGCGCTAGCGCGCTGCCGGTACAGGTCGAAGCCGGCGCGCTGGCCGAACCACTGGTAGCCGATGGCGTACTGGTAGCCGGCGTCGCGCGCCAGCTCGCTGCGCGCGTACGCCGCGGTGACCACGCCGTAGCGGCCGAGCGGCGACCAGGCCAGCCCGCCGCCGGCCAGGCGCAGGCCGCCGCCGGCCTCGCCGTGCAGTTCGACGGTGAGCGCATCGCGCAGGCCGTAGCGCCAGCTCGCGCTGGCGACCGGGTCGTCGCCGTAGTCGTCGGAGCGGCTGCCGTAGTGGCGCCGCAGCAGCCCGGCCTCGAGCGAAAAGTCGCTGAGCCCGCGCGCCAGGCGCTGGTAGTCGACGTACAGCGGCACGCTGGTCTGGGTGGTGCGGCCGAGCGCGTCGGTCACCACCACCACCGCCTCGCCGGCGCCGGTCACGCGCGGGAAGTCGCTGAGCACGAACGGACCGGGGTCGACCTCGCCCTGGTACTGGCGCACGTTGTTCACGTACAGCTCCACCGACGAGGGGACGGTCGGGTCGGCGCTGAACTGCGGCACCGGGTACACGATCAGGTCCGGCCGGGTGGCGAAATTGCGCCGCCACTGCAGGCCGCCCAGGCGCAGCGGCCGGGTCCAGTTGAGGCCGCCGGAGATGAAGTCGCCCGCGGTCCAGGTCCACATCCGCTGCGGGTCGGACCAGGTCCAGCGCGTGTCCAGGCGCGCGTACGCGTCGTCGGCGCCGTCGCCGGCGCGGCTGACGCCGGACAGTTCCAGCGCGCCGTAGCGGCCGAACCAGCGCAGCGCGGTGCCGAGCGAGAACGTATCGCTGTCGCGATAGCGGCGGCCGTAGGCGTCCCAGTCGAGCAGCAGGCCGGCGTCGCGATCCACCGCGACCGCCTCGGGCCTGCGGTAGCCCAGCCGCACGGCGCGGCGCATGCCCGGCGGCGGCGCCAGCAGCACGCGCTGCAGCGAGCCCTGGAAGCGCACGCCCAGCCCCGGCACGCTGTCCAGGGCGATCCGGCCTTCGGCATCGGTGGGCAGGCCCGGCGGCAACTGCAGGCCGGCGGCGTCGAGCTCGCCCGGCGCCACCCACAGCCGGCCGTCGGCCCGGTGGAAACGCACCAGCGGCCGCACCAGCTGGCCGTCGATCATCACGTCGAGGTAGAGCGTCTGCGGCGCCTCCGACAGCACCGCCGGCGGGGGCGCCATGTCGTCGAGCCCGGCCGGCAGGCCGCCCGTCGCCGCGCCGCCGGCGCCCGCCGTGGCGCGGCCGCCGGCCAGCGCGGCGAGCGCCAGCGCCGAGGCGCCGGCGAGGACGGCGGGCTTACGGCTGGCCGGACAGCGCGATGCTCGCCGGCTGGCCATTGAGCTGCACCTCGAGCGTCGACCACGCCTTGCCGCCCAGCGCCTTCGCATCGAGGGCGAAGCGGCGGGTACTGCCGGCCAGCACGTAACCGAGCAGCCCGGGGGTGAGTTCCAGCCGGGCGCCGTCGCGCGCGACCAGGCCGCTGGCGCCGAGCTGGGCGGCGCGGCCGCCGCGGTTGCGGCAGACCAGCGCGGCCGGTTCCAGCGCGCAGTCCAGCGCGGCCGGCGCCGGGTCGGCCGTGCGCACGAACGCCGGCACCAGGTAGCGCATGCGCACCTGCACCGCCTGCCCCGCTTCCGCGCCGGGATCGCCCGGCAGCTCGTCGACGACCAGGCGATAGGCCTGTTCCTGCGCCGCCGGCGCGGTGGCGTTGCGCACCACCCTGACCAGTTGTTCGCCGCCGGGCGGGATCTCGGCGATCGCCGGGCTCACCGCCAGCGCCTGGCTCGGCTCCAGCCGGTCCTCGCCGCCGGCCTGGGTCCAGGCGTACAGCCGCACCTGCGCCGCCACCGGCGCGTCGCCGGCGTTGGCCAGCACCAGCCGGCCGCCGCGCACGCCGGGCGGCAGCTCGACCGAGGTCTGGCGGACCTGCAGCTGGCCGCGCGCCTGCGTCGCCCCGGCGAGCAGGGCGAGCGCGAGCGCGGCCGCCGCCAGGGCGGGCCGGCGCGGAGCCATCGCGGCGATCAGAATTCGACGGTGGCGACGACGGTGTCGGTGTAGGCGCCGACCGGTTTCGGCCCTTGCCCGCCGAAGACCCGGCCGTACACGTCGAAGGACTGCTCGGCGCCGGTGCTGGTGCCGGCGATGCGGGCGGTGCTGGCGCTGCCGTCGCCGAGCACCTGGGTGCGGCCGGCGTCGCGGTACAGCGCGTAGTTGATCAGTTCGGCGCCTCCGGTGCGGCTCATCTTGCGGCTGGCGAGGGTCGCGCCGGCGCCGCCGCCGGTGCCGAAGGCGATGCTGATCGGGCCTTGGCCGGTGCAGGTCACCTTCACCGTGGTGGCGGCGTCGATGTCGTTGGCCAGGGTGTTGCGGGTGCCGAAGTTCAGCGGGTTGGCCACGATCGTGCAGCTGTTCTCGATCGTGATCGACACGTTCATGTTGGCGGTCTGGGTCGCCGCCAGCGCGGCCGGAGCGGCGGCCAGCAGGGCGGTGGCGAGCAAGGTCGGCTTGAGCAGCTTCATCGCGGAATCGGCCTTCTGAATGTGGATGTGCCGGCGGAACGCCGGATCGACAGCCGTTTAGGCAAAACCCGTGCCACCGCGCCCGCCGCCGCCAAGTCCTTGCCGGCACAACGTGACGCGCGTCGCGAACCGAGTGTGCTCCAAGGCGCGATAACGTTATCGGGGCCGAGACGGACAGATTTCGTCACATTCCTGCCCTAAAGAATCACCTCTGCGCGCCGATAAGCGGCGCCGGGTCGCAGTCCGGCCGCCTCCGGCTTGCCGCCGCGTCGGCCGCCGGGCCACCATGCCGGCTGCGACTGGGGAGCCGCCAACCCGCATGATCCGACGCCGCCGCGCCATCGCCGCGCTGTTGCTGGCCGCCGCCGCGACCCTCGCGGGCTGCCAGCGCGCCCCGCAGCTGCAGCCCGAGCGCGGCGCCGACGCCCCGGCCCGGGCCCTGGAACTGCTGCTGCAGGACCTGCGCGACAACGACCTGGCCGGTTACGCCCGCCATGCGGTGCCGCCGGCTTTGCACGGCTCGCTGGAGCGGGCCTGGCGCGAAGGCCGCACCCTGTGGCCGCTGACCGAACTGCCGCTGCACGAGCGCCTGCCGGGAATGCTCGCCGCCCTGGCCGCGCCGGATTCGGAGCGGCGCCTGCTCGCCACCTACCGCCGCCAGTTCGCCGGCGCCGACGCGGAACTGCGCTCGGCCGCCGCGGCGCTGGGGCTGTTCGCCGCCCAGTACCTGCGCACCCAGGACCACGGCTACAGCGAGGACGAGCGCGCGCACTACCTGCAGCTGGTCGAGGCGATGCGCGGCTGGGGCCAGCGCGCGCCGCTGGGCGACCTGCGCCGCGCCCAGCGCCACGTGCCGCGCCTGGCGGCGGCGGCGCGCCTGACCGGGCTCGGCACCGGCGAGGCGCGCATGCGCGAGCTCGGCATGGCCGCCAGCCTGGAGCGGCTCGGCCCGTTCGCGGCGCGCTTCAAGCAGGTACTGGCCGACTACGGCCTGGACCTCGACGCCACCCTGGACGGCGCCGCGGTCACCCTGGAGCGCCAGGACGGCGACCGCGCCCGATTGCGCCTGCGCTACGTGCTCGCCGGCCGCGCGATCGAGGCGCGCCTGCAGGCCGAGCGCCGCGACGGCCGCTGGTATCTCAGCGACGTCCTGCGCCACGCCGAGGCGGAAGCGGCCCGCCGCTGACGCACTGAATACGCTTTCGGCCGCGCAGGCATAATGGCGCCGCAATGCCGAACCAGACGCCCCTGCCCTTCCCGGACGAGCCGAGCCCGGCCGCGCCCGCACATGCCGACGCCGCCCCGCCGGAGCCGCGCCCGGCGCCGGCGGAGCCGCGCGATGGCGACGCCGGGCGCGACCCGGCCCAGGCCGAGCTGCCGATGCCGCCCCCGCCCGGACGGGCGCCGCGCGCGGGCGCGCCGCGCCGGCCGTGGTGGGCGCGCCTGCTCGGCCGGGCGATGGCGCCGTGGGTGCAGCTGACCATCGAGCCGAAGGCGCCGGCCGCGCAGATCCCGCCGGAGTGGAGCGGGCGCCCGGTCTGCTACGTGCTCGAGGACTACGGCCTGTCCAACGCGCTGATCCTCGAGCGCGCCTGCCGCGAGGCCGGCCTGCCCTCGCCGCTGCAGCCGCTGCCGGGCGACCCGCTCGGGCGCAAGCGCGCCTATCTCGCGCTGTCGCGGCGCAACGCCAACACCCTGGCCCAGTTGCAGGCGCTGACCGGCGCCGCGCCGCCCGCGCCCAAGCGCCACTCCGAATCGCTGGCGCGCCTGCTCGACGCGCATCGCGCCGATCCCGCGCTGGACGTGCAGCTGGTGCCGGTGTCGATCTTCGTCGGCCGCGCCCCGGACAAGAACAGCGGCTGGTTCTCGGTGCTGTTCTCGGAGAACTGGACCCTGGTCGGCCGCTTCCGCCGGCTGCTGGCGATCGCGCTCAACGGCCGCGACACGCTGGTGCGGTTCTCGCCCCCGGTCGGCCTGCGCGCGATCGTCGCCGAGGGCCTGCCGCCCGAGCGCACCGTGGGCAAGCTCTCGCGCGTGCTGCGCACCCACTTCCGCCGCATCCGCGCGGCGGTGATCGGCCCGGACCTGTCGACCCGGCGCCTGCTGGTCGACCGGGTGCTGGCCGCGCCGGCGGTCAAGGAGGCGATCGCCGACCAGGCCAAGCGCGACGGCACCCGCCTGATCGAGGCCTGGAAGAAGGCCCACGCCTACGCCTACGAGATCGCCGCCGACTACTCGCACCCGGTGGTGCGCTCGGCCAGCTTCCTGCTGACCCCGGTGTGGAACCGGATCTACCGCGGCGTGCTGGTGCACCACCTCGACAGGTTCAAGCAGGACGCCCCGGGGCACGAGGTGGTCTACGTGCCCTGCCACCGCAGCCACATGGACTACCTGCTGCTGAGCTACCTGCTCTACACCCGCGGCATCGTGCCGCCGCACATCGCCGCCGGCGCCAACCTCAACCTGCCGGTGGTCGGCACCCTGCTGCGCCGCGGCGGCGCGTTCTTCCTGCGCCGCAGCATCCGCGGCAGCGCGCTGTACTCGGCGGTGTTCTCCGAGTACGTCGCCCAGCTGATCGCCGGCGGCTACTCGATCGAATACTTCATCGAAGGCGGGCGCTCGCGCACCGGCCGCCTGCTGCCGCCCAAGGGCGGCATGCTGGCGATGACGGTGCGCGGCTACCTGCGCCAGCCGACCCGCCCGGTGCTGTTCCAGCCGGTGTACATCGGCTACGAGAAGCTGATGGAGGGCAACAGCTACCTCGACGAGCTGTCCGGCAAGCCCAAGCAGAAGGAATCGATCTGGCAGCTGCTGACCGGCATCCCGCGGGTGCTGCGCAGCAACTACGGCCAGGTGGTGGTGAACTTCGGCGAGCCGATCCGCCTGAACGACATCCTGGCCGAGCACGCGCCCGACTGGGACGGCCGCCCGGTCGGCGAGGACGAGAAGCCCAAGTGGCTGTCCGACACCGTCGATGCGCTGGCGCAGCGGATCCAGATCAACGTCAACCGCGCCGCCGACGTCAACCCGATCAACCTGCTCGCGCTGGCGCTGCTGTCCACGCCCAAGCACGCGATGGGCGAGGCGGACCTGCTGGCGCAGATCGCCCTGTCCAAGTCGGTGCTGGCCGAGTTGCCCTACTCCGACCGGGTCACGGTGACTCCGCACACGCCGCAGGAGATCGTCGCCCACGGCGAGGAGATCGGCGTGCTCACCCGCACCTCGCATCCGCTCGGCGACGTGCTCTCGGTGAGCGGCGACACCGCGGTGCTGCTGAGCTATTTCCGCAACAACGTCCTGCACCTGTTCACCGCCGCGGCGTGGACCGCGTGCTGCTTCCAGAACAACCGGCGGATGAGCCAGCGCACCCTGCTGCGCCTGGGCCGCAGCGTGTATCCGTTCCTGCAGGCCGAGCTGTTCCTGCCCTGGAGCGAGGACGAGTTCGCGCAACGCCTGGAGCGCACGGTCGAGCTGTTCGTGCGCGAGGGCCTGCTGGAGAAGGTCGGCGACGAGGACGGCGGCATCCTCCAGCGCAACGCCGGCCAGACCGACGAGGTGTTCCGCCTGCGCGCGATCGGCCATTCGCTGCAGCAGGCGTTCGAGCGCTACTACATCGCCACCTCGGTGCTGGCCAAGAACGGCCCCGGCCGGCTGACCTCGGCCGAACTGGAGACGCTGTGCCAGCTCGCGGCGCAGCGCCTGTCGCTGCTGTACGCGCCGGCCGCGCCGGAGTTCTTCGACAAGACCCTGTTCCGCGGCTTCATCCAGAAGCTGCGCGAGCTGAAGCTGGTGTGGCCGGACGAGCACGGCAAGCTCGCCTTCGACGAACGCCTGGAGTCCTGGGCCCGCGACGCCAAGTTCATCCTCGGCCGCGAGCTGCGCCATTCGATCGAGAAGGTCAGCCCGGAAAGGGTGGGGACGGGCGAAGAGGCGCGGAGCGAGTGAGCGCGAAGGGAAGCGTGGAGGGCGCGGGGCGTCGTCGCCCTTCCCGCGCCGCGCCGCTCCCCCTCCGTTTCTCGCCTCAGGCCGGTTCGTCGGGGATCAGCGCGCTCTCCAGCCGGGCGATGCAGTCCTTCAGCCACAGCTTGCGCTTCTTCAGCCGCTTGACCGTCAGCTCGTCGGCGCCGCTGGCGTGCGCCAGGCGCTCGATCGCCGCATCCAGATCGCGGTGCTCCCGGCGCAATTCGGCCAGTTGGCGGGCGATGGCGGCGGGATCGTCGCTGGCGATCATGGCCGAAGCTTAGCGCGCGCCGGTTGCGCCCGCATGGCGCCCGATCCGGGGTGCGGACGCGCCGCTCCGGTAGAATCGGCGGTCCGATGAGCACCGTCCTGCCCCTCCTCGACCCGACGCCGGCCAGCGCCGCGCGCCGCCGCGCGCACGAAGCCAACAAGCTGGCCAAGCGCCTGCGCCACCAGGTCGGCCGCGCGATCGCCGATTTCGGCATGATCGAGGACGGCGACAAGGTGATGGTGTGCCTGTCCGGCGGCAAGGACAGCTACACCATGCTCGACGTGCTGCTGCAGCTGCAGCGCAGCGCGCCGGTGAGGTTCGAACTGGTCGCGGTCAACCTCGACCAGAAGCAGCCGGGCTTCCCCGGGCACGTGCTGCCGCAGTACCTCGAATCGATCGGCGTGGCGTACAGGATCCTCGAGCAGGACACCTACTCGGTGGTCACCCGGGTGGTGCCCGAAGGCAAGACGATGTGCTCGCTGTGCTCGCGGCTGCGCCGCGGCGCGCTGTACTCGTACGCGGAAGAGCAGGGCTTCACCAAGATCGCGCTGGGCCACCACCGCGACGACCTGGTGGCGACCTTCTTCCTCAACCTGTTCTTCCACGCCAAGCTGGCGGGCATGCCGCCGAAGCTGCTCAGCGACAACGGCAGGCACGTGGTGATCCGCCCGCTGGCCTACGTGCGCGAGGACGACATCGCCGCCTACGCGCAGGCCAGGGGCTTCCCGATCATTCCCTGCAACCTGTGCGGCTCGCAGGAGAACCTGCAGCGCAAGCAGGTCAAGCGGATGATGGAGGCCTGGGAGAAGGAATCGCCGGGCCGGATCGAAACCATCGCCCGCGCGCTCGGCGACATCCGCCCCTCGCAGCTGAGCGACCCGAAGCTGTTCGACTTCCTCGCGCTCGGCCGCCAGGGCGCGGCGCCGCTGCCGGACGCGCACGCGTGGCTCGCCGGCGAGCCGCAAGCCGCCGGCGGCGAGGGCGAGGCCTGATGGACCCATGAACCCGCATCGTCGTTCCCGCGAGGGCAGGGGCTTCGGGCCGCGTGACGGCAGCGCCTAGAGACTTTGCCCGGCCGGCTCCGGTGAAGGCGAAGCCGCTGGATGGCGCCGCTCCGCCGCGGCCCAATCTCCGCCTTCGCGCGAACGCCGGCGTCGATCGCCGCACCGCCCCTTTCCGATTTTCGACCTGGATCCTCGATGTTCTTCCGCAACCTGACCCTGTTCCGCTTCCCCACCTCGACCAGGTTCGACGACCTCGACGCCGGCCTCGACGAATGCCAGCTCAAGCCGGTCGGCCCGCTGGAACTGTCCAGCCGCGGCTTCATCAGCCCGTTCGGGCGCGACGCCGAGGCGCTGTCGCACCGCCAGGGCGACGCGCTGTGGCTGGCGGTCGGCGGCGAGGACAAGATCCTGCCCGGCTCGGTGGTCAACGACCTGCTGCAGAAGAAGCTGGCGGAGATCGAGCAGAAGGAAGGCCGCAAGCCCGGCGGCCGCACCCGCAAGCGGATCAAGGACGAGCTGATCACCGACCTGCTGCCGCGCGCGTTCGTGAAGCCCTCGCGCACCGACGCGCTGGTCGATCTCGGCCACGGCGTGGTCGCGGTCGACACCTCCAGCCGCAAGAGCGGCGAGAACGTGGTCAGCGAGATCCGCCGCGCGCTCGGCAGCTTCCCGGCGCTGCCGCTGAACGCCGAGGTCGCGCCGCGCGCGGTGCTGACCGGCTGGGTCGCCGGCGAGCCGCTGCCCGACGGGTTGTCGCTGGGCGACGAATGCGAGTTGCGCGACCCGATCGACCAGGGCGCGGTGGTCAAGGTGCAGCGCATGGAACTGCAGAGCGACGAGATCGCCAAGCACCTGGAGTCGGGCAAGCAGGTCACCCGCCTGGCGCTGAACCTCGACGACCACGTCTCGTTCGTGCTCGGCGAGGACCTGATCGTGCGCAAGTTCAAGCTGCTCGACGGCGCGGTCGACGAGCTCGAGGCGACCGAGCGCGACGACCTGCGCGCGGAGCTCGACGCGCGCTTCGTGCTCATGGCCGGCGAGTTCCGCCGCCTGTTCACGGTGCTGGAAGGCGCGCTGAAGCTGTCCAAGGCCGAGGCCTGAGGCGAGCAACCGGTGCGGAGCCGTCCGGGACGACAGACGCGCGCCGCCGTTCCCGGTGGCTCCCTGCGCCCCGGGGTGAGCCTCCACCCGCAAGAAGCGAAGATGGCGGGCCGCGGCGACGTCCTGCCGGCACCGCGTGCGCGAGGATCGGAGTGGCGGCGCGCCGGTGCGCGTGGACGCCGCGACCTGGATGCCGCGCCGCGCGGGTATGATCGAAGCGCGCCAAGGAGCGGTGCGTGGTCACCTTCCCGCACGTCCGGCGAGTCCCCCATGCCGTCCCCGCCCTCATCGCTCGCCCGCCTGCTCGCGCCCAAGCCGCGCGCGATCGAGCGCGAGTCGCTCGAATTGCACCTGCCCGATGGCCGGGTCGTCGCCCTGCAGCGCGTGCGCGATCCGCGTGCGCGCCGGCTCAAGCTGTCGGTGGACGAACGCGGCGCGCGCCTGACCCTGCCGCCGCGCAGCAGCCTGGCCGCGGGCGACCGGTTCCTCGCCGAGCACCGCGACTGGTTGCTCGCGCAACTCGACCGCTACGCGCTCGACCAGGTGCCGGCGCTGCAGCCCGGCGTCACCGCGCAGCTGCCGTTGCGCGGCGCGCAGTTGCCGCTGCGCTGGCGCGAGGGCCGCTACGCGGGCGTGCGGCGCGACCCGGACGATCCGCAGGCGCTGCTGTTCGTGCAGCCCGCGCGCGCCGGCGAGGCCGCGCTGCGGCGCGCGCTGCGCGAGTTCTACGAGGCCGAGGCCCGCGCCGACCTCGGCCGCTGGCTGCCGCGCTACCTGCCGGCGCTGCCGCGCCCGCCGCGGCGGGTCGCGTTCAAGCCGATGTCGTCGCAGTGGGGCTCGCTGGCGCCGGACGGCTCGATGGCGCTGGACCTGTCGCTGGTGCTGGCGCGGCCGAGCGCGTACGAGTACGTGCTGGTGCACGAGCTGTGCCATCTGATCCGCGCCGACCACTCGCGCGCGTTCTGGCGCGAGGTCGAGGCGCGCTTCCCGCACTGGCGCCAGGAGCGCGACTACTTCCACCGCGAAGGCCGCCGGCTGAAGGCGACGCTGCGCGCCCTGTGCGGCAAGCCGGGGCGGTAGCCGCGCCCGCTCCCGCCCGTCGCCGCCGAAACGAGGCGCGCGTGGCCGGCTAGGCCAGGAAGAAGTCGCCGATCGCCGCCGCCACCGCCTGCGGCCGTTCCATGTGCAGGTGGTGCCCGCCCGGCAGCACGATCAGCTCGCCGCGCGGCAGCAGCGCGGCGTGCTCGCGCCGCTGCGGCTCGGGCAGGTACGGCTGCGCCGGCTCGGCGTAGATCACCCGGGTGGGGCATTCGATGCCGGCGATCAGCGCGCGCACCTGCGGCTCGCTCATCCGCTGCATCGTCGGCAGGGTCAGGCGCGGATCGCTCGACCAGACGAAGCCGCCCTCCACCGGCGCCACCCCGCGCTCGACCAGCAGCCGCGCCGCCGCTTCGTCCAGGCGGCTGCCGAGCTGCTGCCCGGCGGCCATCCGCGCGCGCACCGCCAGCGCCAGGTCGGGGAACACCCGCAGCGACTTGCCGGGCAGCGCGCGGCGCGCGGCGATCGCCTCGCGCAGCCGCGGCACCGTGCGCTCCGGCGCCTCCGCCAGCGCGCCCAAGGCCTCGATCGCGACCAGCCGCTCGACCCGCTGCGGGCAGGCGGCGGCGATCAGGCTGGCGATGCCGGCGCCCATCGAATGGCCGAGCAGCGCGAAGCGCTCCCAGCCGAGCGCGTCGGCGATGTCGAGCACGCTGTCGACCGCGCCGGCGAAGGAATAGTCCGCCCCCGGCGGCAGGTGCGCGCTGGCGCCGTGGCCGGGCAGGTCCGGCGCGACCAGTTCGATGCCGTGCAGGTGCGCGGCCAGCGGCGCGAAGCTGGCGGCGTTGTCGAGCCAGCCGTGCAGCGCGAGCACCCGCGGCGCGCCGGCGCGGCCGCCGCGCAGGCCGGCGATGCGGCCGATGCGGATGTCGAGCGCGAATTCGCGCAGTCCCGCCGCCGGCATCAGCCCCAGTCCCGCAGCGCGCCGCGCGCGATCGCCGCGAGGGCCCGCGCGTGCGCCGGCGCATCGTTGAGGCAGGGCAGGTAGCGCAGCTGCCCGCCGCGCCCGGCGAAGCGCTCGGCCAGCATCATCGCCACTTCCTCCAAGGTCTCTATGCAGTCCACCGCGAAGCCCGGGGCGACCACGTCGACCCGGCGCAGGCCGCGTTCGGCGAGCGCGTCCAGGGTCGCATCGGTGGCCGGCTCCAGCCAGCGCGCGCGGCCGAAGCGCGACTGGTAGCTCAGCGACCACTCGCCCTCGGCCAGGCCCAGCCGCTGCGCGATCGCCCGCGCGCTGGCCTCGCACTGGCGCGGGTACGGATCGCCGCGGTCGGCCAGCCGCTGCGGCAGGCCGTGGAACGAGAACAGCAGGTGCTCGCCGGCGCCGCGCGCGGCGCGCCCGGCCTGGATCGACGCGGCGACCGCATCGACCCAACCGGCGTCGCGGTGGTAGTGCAGGACCAGCCGCGTGCGCCCGTCGCCGGACTGCAGATGCGGCGCGCCGGCGGCGTCGGCGGCCAGGTCGGCGCGGTCGACGTCGAGGCCCGCGACGTCCGCGACCGAGGCGGTGGTCGTGGTCGAGTATTGCGGGTACAGCGGCAGCACCAGCAGCCGGCGCGCGCCGGCGCGCAGCCCGGCGAGCGCGCGCGCCAGCGACGGCGCGCCGTAGCGCATCGCCCAGGCCACCCGCAGCTCCGGCAGCTCGGCCTGGGTCGCCGCGGCCAGGCGGCGCGTGTAGGCGGCCAGCGGCGAACCGCCGTCCGCGCCCGGCAGCCAGATGCTGGCGTACTTGTGCGCCACCTTCGGCGCGCGCAGCGGCAGCACCGCGCCGCGCAACAGCGGCCGCCACAGCCACGCGGGCAGGTCCACGACGCGTCGGTCGGAGAGGAATTCGGCGAGGTAGCGGCGCACCGCCGGCGCGGTCGGCGCCTCCGGCGTGCCGAGGTTGACCAGCAGCAGCGCGGTGTCGCGCGGGTCGCTGGCGGCGAGGCTGGCGTGGGCGGGCATGCGCATAGCATGACAGTTGCGCCGCGCCGGCGCCTACGCGGCGCGGCGTCGGCGCGGTTCCGCGCCGATTCATTGCCGCGTCACTAGCCTGAACCGAAAGTCCGCTTGCGGCCGCACCCCGCTACCCTTACGGTCCGTCGTGTTCCTCGGGCCTTGCTCCGGAGCCCCGCCATGTCCCGCCTGTCGCGTTTCGCCGCCCTGATCCTCTGCCTCGGCGCGTTCGGCGCCGCCGTCGCCGGCCCCGGCGAGGACGAGCGCGCCCGCAATGCGGTGCGCGTGCTCGCCGACATCCAGGCGATCCCGGAGTCGGCGATCCCGGACAAGCTGCTCGACGAGGCGCGCGCGGTCGTGGTCGTGCCCGACACGATCAAGCTCGGCCTGGTGCTCGGCGGGCGCCGCGGCCACGGCGTGATGTCGGTGAAGAATCCGGACGGCACCTGGTCGAACCCGAGCTTCGTGAAGCTCACCGGCGGCAGCATCGGCTTCCAGGCCGGCGTGCAGTCGGCCGACATCGTGCTGGTGTTCCGCAGCGAGCGCGGCCTGGACTCGATCGTGAACGGCAAGGTCACGCTCGGCGCCGACGCCGGCGTCGCCGCCGGCCCGGTCGGGCGCAACGCCGCCACCGCCACCGACGGCCAGCTCAAGGCCGAGATCTGGTCGTGGTCGCGCGCGCGCGGCCTGTTCGCCGGCATCGCCCTGGACGGCGCGGTGCTGAGCATCGACGACGACGCCAACCAGGCGGTGTACGGCCCCGGCACCACCCCGCGGATGATCTTCGAGGGCCGCGCCGCGCAGCAGCCGTCGAACGCGGTGGTCGACTTCCGCGACCGCCTCGAGGAGGCCAGCGCCACCGCCCGCGCGCGCCGCGGCGAGCCCGCCGTGCGCGCCGCCGCCGCGCCGGCTGCCGCTCCCGCTCCGGCGGCCGCGCAGACCGCGCCGCTGGCCACGCCGGCCACCGAGCCGCAGCCGCAACCGTTCGAGACCGTGGAAAGCCCGGTGAAGTCCGAGCCGCTGCCGTAAAGGCCGCGTCGTCGCGCGGGCGCCGCGCCGTAACGTCATCTGCAGCGACGCTGCGTTATCCTCGTCGTCCCGATTCGCGCGGATACCCTCATGGGCAGTTTTAGTCTCTGGCACTGGCTGGTCGTGCTGCTGATCGTGGTGCTGATCTTCGGCACCAAGCGGCTGAAGAACGTCGGCCACGACATCGGCGAAGCCGTCAAGGGCTTCCGGAAGGGCATGCGCGACGAGGACAAGCCGCAGGCGCGGCTGCCCGACGAGTCGCGCAAGGACGCCACCGGCGCCGGCAGCGAGAGCGCCGAACGCAAAGACGAGCAGCCGCGCTGACCCGCCGCCGCGCGCGCGGCCGTCGCCATGTTCGACATCGGCTTTTCCGAGCTGCTGCTGATCGCGCTCGTGGCCCTGGTGGTGCTGGGGCCGGAGCGCCTGCCCAAGGCCGCGCGCTTCGCCGGGCTGTGGGTGCGGCGCGCGCGCGCGCAATGGCATTCGGTCAAGGCCGAGCTCGAGCACGAACTGGCCGCCGACGAGCTCAAGCGCAGCCTGCAGCAGACCGAGGCGCAGCTGCGCGAGGCGCAGGAGGAGCTGCGCAGCGGCCTGAACGAGGCGCGCGAGCGGTTGCGCGAGGAGGAACGCGCCCTGCGCGAGGAATTCGAGCGCGGCGGCGAGGAACCGGCGCTGGAGTCGTCCTCGCGGCCGCTGGAACTGCCTGAAGGCGACGAGACCGCCCCGGCCCCGGACGCCGGCCGGGGCGACGCGCCTGCGGAGGCGCCGGCGCCGCGCAGCGACGCGTCCGGGGAGCGCCGGTGATGCTGCGCGACCGCGCCGGGGACGAGTCCGCCGCCGCCGGCGACGAGCCGAGGCTGATCGACCACCTGATCGAACTGCGCGCGCGCCTGCTGCGCGCCTCCGCTGGCCTGCTGCTGGCGTTCCTGGCGCTGGTGCCGTTCGCGGCCGAGCTGTACGGCTGGCTGGCGCGGCCGCTGCTGGGCAACCTGCCCGCCGGCGGCCAGCTGATCGCCAACGACCCGGCCGGCGGCTTCTTCGTGCCGATGAAGCTGGCCTTCTTCGCCGCGCTGATCGTGACCGTGCCGTGGCTGCTGTACCAGGCCTGGGCCTTCGTCGCCCCCGGCCTGTACCGGCGCGAGAAGCGCCTGGCGCTGCCGCTGCTGGTCTCGTCGGTGGCGCTGTTCTACATCGGCTGCGCCTTCGCCTATTTCATGGTGCTGCCGACGGTGTTCGGCTTCCTGGCCAAGTTCACCCCGGACGTGGTCGCGATGATGCCGGACATCGGCAAGTACCTCGACTTCGTGCTGGTGATCTTCCTCGCCTTCGGCGCCAGCTTCGAGCTGCCGGTGGCGCTGGTGATCCTGGTGCTGCTGGGCTGGGTCACGCCGCAGCAGCTGAAGGAGGCGCGCGGCTACGCGATCGTCGGCGTGTTCGTGCTGGCGGCGATCATCACGCCGCCGGACGTGATCTCGCAGCTGATGCTGGCGATCCCGATGTGCCTGCTGTACGAGCTCGGCATCCATGCGGCGCGCTGGCTGGTGCCGGGCGCCGGCGACCCGGGACGCGAATCCGCGGACGAGGCGCAGGACGGCTGAGCCCGGTTCGCGCGGGCCCGCGGCGCAGCCGCGCGACGATCCCGGCGCCCCGGCCGACCGCGCGGGCGGCGAGCCGGATCGCCTCCGTCCTGCAGCGCTCGGGGACTCCGCTTCCGGCTACCGCGCTGCGCGCCCGCCTGCGGGCGAATCCCGCGGCGGGCGCGCCGCGTCGAGGGCGGCCGTGCGCCGTATAGCCCGGGCCGGCAGCGATCCGGCCGTGCGCGAGGCGCGGCGCTACGCGCGCCGGCCGCGGCTTCAGACCTCGATGCCGGCGCCGTTCGCGCTCGGCAGCGGCGGCGGCTCGCCGCCCAGCAGCTGGCGCCAGGCGTAGTAGATCGTGCCGGCCATCACCGGCATCAGCACCGCCATCATCAGCAGCTGGCCGACGAACAGCGCCGCCACCTGGCCGATCGCCAGCGCCAGCAGCACGATCACGATGTTCGCGGCCAGGCTCAGCCCGAAGGTCGCGATCACGATCAGCACCAGCATCACGACCAGCGCGCCGAGGTTGCGCACGCAGGCGCGGAAGCTGATCGCCATCGCCTGGAACGGGCCGCGCTCGGTGAACATCACGTCCGGGATCGCGAGGAAGGTGAAGAAGCCGGCGAGCACGCCGATCACGATCGCCAGCAGCAGCCAGCCGAGCATGCGCCCGGCCGGCAGGGTCTTGGCCAGTTCCGGATCGGCGGTGCCGGCCTGCACCTGCTCCATCACCCGGGCGATGTGCTGCAACTGTTCGCCGCCGAGCATCGCCACCAGCAGGATCGCCAGCACCACCAGCGCCGCCAGCTGCGGCAGCAGCATCGCCAGCAGGCGCGCGGCCTTGCCCTCGCGCAGCCCGGCCAGCAGGTGCGCCGGCTGCGCGCTGCGGCCCTGGTCGACCTCGCGCGCGGCGTAGATCATCCCGGCGAACAAGATCGGCCCCAGCACCGCCAGCAGCAGGCTCAGCCAGGCCTGGCCGGTGACCGAGGCCAACGCCGACAGGCCGCCCCAGATCAGGCCGAGCAGGCTCAGCGCCAGCGGCGCCCGGCGCAGCAGGGCGAAACCGCCGAGCAGCCACTCGGCGCCGGCGCTGAACGGGACTTTGCGGATCTGCGTCATCGTGGTTTCCGTTTTCCTTCGTGTTCGCCCGTGGCCTCAGCGCGCGTGCAGCGCGCGCGCATGGCGCACGAACCGGCGCAGCACCCGGCGCGCGTGCGGCGCGGCGCTGACCTCGCGCGCCAGCGCCTTCGCGCAGCGGCCTTCGCGCTGCAGCGCCTCGCGCCGCGCGCGCACGTAGCCGCGCATGTGCGCGGCGCTGAATTCGGGGTGGAACTGCACGCCCCAGACGCGCTCGCCCCAGCGGAACGCGTGGCAGTCGTCCTGCGCCGAGCGCGCCAGCACGGTGGCGCCCTCCGGCGGGCGCAGCACCGTCTGCAGGTGGGTGGCCTGGGCGGGGAAGCGCGGCGGCAGGCCGGCGAACAGCGGGTCGGCCCCGGCGTGCGGATGCAGTTCGACGTGCACCGTGCCCATCTCGCGTCCGGCCGGGTTGTCGCCGACCTCGCCGCCGAGCGCGTGCGCGAGCAGCTGGTGGCCGTAGCAGATGCCGAACAGCGGCAGGCCGTCGTGCGCGGCCTCGCGCAACCAGTCGGCGGAACGCTCGCTCCAGTCGGCGCGGTCGGTGACCATCGCGCCGGAGCCGGTGATCAGCACGCCGGCAAAGCCGTCGCGGCGCGGCAGCGGGTCGCCGGCCTCGACGTTGACCGCCACCGCCTCGTCGCGGGCCAGGCCGGCGGCGACGCGGATCCAGTGCGGGAAGCCGCGGTGGCGGCGCATGGAGGCGACCGGCTGGCCGGTCTCGAGGATCAGGAACGGGAGATTCACGGCGAAGTTCGAGGCGGGTTGCGCCGTCTCCACGAGGCGGGCGCGCCGGCCGCCGACGCGTCGGCAACCGCTTCGCTCCTTTCCCCGGGCCAGGTTCCACCGCAGCGGAACGAAGGCGGACACAGCGGGGCCGCATGGGCCCGTGGCTATACTAGCGCGCTTTGCCGCAGCGCATGAGCGACGCCATGGCCGCCCCCACGATCCCGCAACCGCCGACGTTTCAGGAGCTGATCCAGCGGCTCAACGCCTACTGGGCGCAGCAGGGCTGCGTGCTGATCCAGCCGCTGGACCTGGAGGTCGGCGCCGGCACCTTCCACCCCGCCACCTTCCTGCGCGCGCTCGGCCCGGAGCCGTGGAACGCCGCCTACGTGCAGCCCTGCCGCCGCCCCACCGACGGCCGCTACGGCGAGAACCCCAACCGCCTGCAGCGCTACTACCAGTACCAGGTGGCGATGAAGCCCTCGCCGGACAACATCGTCGAGCTGTACTTCGATTCGCTCAAGGCGCTGGGCGTCGACCCGCTGGTGCACGACCTGCGCCTGGTCGAGGACAACTGGGAGTCGCCCACGCTCGGGGCCTGGGGCCTGGGCTGGGAAGTCTGGCTCAACGGCATGGAAGTGACCCAGTTCACCTATTTCCAGCAGGCCGGCGGCCTGGAGTGCAAGCCGGTGCTCGGCGAGATCACCTATGGCCTCGAGCGCCTGTGCATGTACCTGCAGAACGTCGACAACGTCTACGACCTGGTCTGGACCTACGGCCCGGACGGCGCGCCGGTGACGTACGGGGCGGTTTACCACCAGAACGAGGTCGAGCAGAGCGCCTACAACTTCGAGCACGCCGACGTCGCCGAACTGTTCCACCGTTTCGACGCCTGCGAGGCCGAGGCGTTGAAGCTGGTCGAGCTGGGCCTGCCGCTGCCGGCCTACGACCAGGTGTGCAAGGCCAGCCACAGCTTCAACCTGCTCGACGCGCGCCGGGCGATCAGCGTGACCGAGCGCCAGCGCTACATCCTGCGGGTGCGCCGCCTCGCCCAGGGCGTGGCCGAGGCCTACTACGCGCAGCGCGAGAAGCTCGGCTTCCCGGGGATGCGCCAGGCGAGGCCGGCCGCGTGATCTCCCGGCCGCGCGCCCCTTCGGCCGTGCCGCAGGGACGTGCGGCGAGGCGGCCGCGAATCCGGCGCGCCGCGCGATCGATGCGCCGGCTCCCGCGCCAGGCGACGGTTCGCAGGCCCCGTCGCCGTTCCGCCGCCCCCTCCTCCGGCGCTGCGCGCCGCCCTCTCCCGCGGGGAGAGGGGAACAGCAAAGGCAAGACATGACCACGACGCAACCGCTGCTCATCGAACTCGGCACCGAGGAACTCCCGGTCAAGGCCCTGCCCGGCCTGGCGCAGGCGCTGTTCGACGGGGTGATCGACGGGTTGGCCAGGCGCGGCATCGCCTTCGAGCGCGGCGACGCCAAGCCGCTCTACACCCCGCGCCGCCTCGCGGTGCTGCTGCCGGCGGTGGCGACGCAGCAGCCGGAGCAGACCTCCGAGGTGCTCGGGCCGTACCTGAACATCGCCCTCGACGCCGGCGGCCGCCCGACCCGCGCGCTGGAAGGCTTCGCCGCCAAGGCCGGGGTCGAGTGGACCGCGCTGGAGAAGCTGCGCGACGCCAAGGGCGAGCGCTTCGTCCACCGCGCGGTGAAGCCCGGCGCCGCGACCGCGGCGCTGCTGCCGGAGATCCTGCGCGAGGCGGTCGCGGCGATGCCGATTCCCAAGCCGATGCGCTGGGGCGACCACGACTACGGCTTCGCCCGCCCGGCGCACTGGCTGGTGCTGCTGTTCGGCGGCGAGGTGATCGAGGCCGAGCTGTTCGGCCTGCGCGGCGACCGCATGAGCCGCGGCCATCGCTTCATGCACGACAAGCCGGTGTGGCTGGGCGCGCCGGGCGACTACGTCGAGGCGCTGCGCGCGGCCAAGGTGCTGGTCGACCCGGACGAGCGCCGCGCCCGCATCGTCGCCGAGGTCGAGGCCGCGGCGCGGGCGACCGGCGGGCAGGCGCGCATCGACGCCGGCATCCTCGAGGAGGTCAACGGCCTGACCGAGTGGCCCAAGGCGGTGGCCTGCGGCTTCGAGCCGCAGTTCCTCGCGGTGCCGCAGGAGGCGCTGATCGCGACGATGGAAGCCAACCAGAAGTTCTTCCCGGTGCTGGACGCGGCCGGCAGGCTGTCCGAACGCTTCGTCGGCGTCGCCAACATCGACAGCCGCGACGAGGCCGCGGTGCGCAAGGGCTACGAGCGGGTGATCCGCCCGCGCTTCGCCGACGCGCAGTTCTTCTTCGTCGAGGACATGAAGCAGGGCCTGGCGTCGATGAACGAAGGCCTGAAGACGGTCACCTACCAGGCCAAGCTCGGCACCGTCGCCGACAAGGCCGCGCGCGTGGCCGCGCTGGCCGAGGCGGTGGCGCAGGCGGTCGGCGTCGACCCGGCGCTGGCGCGCCGCGCCGCCGAGCTGGGCAAGGCCGACCTGCAGTCGCGCCTGGTCGGCGAGTTCCCGGAACTGCAGGGCATCGCCGGCCGCTACTACGCGATGGCCGACCGGGCGCTCGAAGCCGAGCTGCCCTACGAGGCGCGCGCCGCGCTGGCCGCGGCGATCGACGAGGCCTACATGCCGCGCTTCGCCGGCGACGCGGTCGCGCCGAGCGGGCTCGGCCAGGTGCTGGCGATCGCCGAGCGGCTGGACACGCTGGCCGGCGGCTTCGCCGCGGGGCTGAAGCCGACCGGCAACAAGGACGCGTTCGCGCTGCGCCGCAATGCGCTCGGGCTCGCGCGCACGCTGATCGAGCGCGAGATCGAGCTCGACCTCGATGCCGCGCTCGCGCGCGCCTGCGACGTGGTCGGCGAAGTGGGCGACGCGAAGGGCCGCTCGCGCGCGGACGCGAACGAGCTGCGCGACTTCGTCCTCGACCGCCTGCGCGGCTACTACGCCGACCGCGCGGTGCCGCCGCAGCAGTTCGAAGCGGTCGCGGCGCTGCGCCCGGCCTCGCTGCTGGACTTCGACCGCCGCCTGCAGGCGATCGGCGAATTCGCCAAGCTGCCCGAGGCCGCGGCGCTGGCCGCGGCCAACAAGCGCATCCGCAACATCCTGAGGAAGTCCGAGGACGCGATCGCCGACGCGCCCGACCCGGCGCTGTTCGCCGAAGCCGCGGAACGCGAGCTGGCCGACGCGGTGGACGCGGCGGTCGCCGACACCGACCCGCTGCTGGCGCGGCGCGACTACGTCGCCGCGCTCGGCCGCCTGGCGCGGCTGCGGCCGCAGGTGGACGCGTTCTTCGACGCGGTGCTGGTCAACGTCGACGACGCGGCGCTGCGCCGCAACCGCCTGGCCCTGCTCAAGCGCCTCGCCGACCGCCTCGGCAGCGTCGCCGCGATCGAGTACCTTTCGCTCTGACCGGGTCCGGCGCGCGCGCCGGACTCATCCCCCATTAACCAGGTTCAGGATGACGCCCGGTTATTCTGCGTCGATGCGCCCCTTGCCCGCCCTGCTCGCCGCCGCGCTGCTGCTGCTCGCCTGCGGCGCGGCGCGGGCGGCGAAGGTCGCGACCGTCGACATCCGCGGCCTGGACGAGGCGCAGACCGAGAACGTGCGCGTCTCGCTGGGCCTGGTCGAGGCGATCGGCAAGCAGCTGTCCGGCCGCCGCCTGGCCTACCTGGTGCGCGAGGCCGAGGAGGAGACGCGCGAGGCGCTGGAGCCGTTCGGCTACTACTCGCCGCGGATCAGCGTCGAACGCGGCGGCACGCCGGACGCGGTGGCGGTGACGATCACGGTCGAGCGCGGCGAGCCGGTGCGGGTGCGCCGCGCCGACGTGGCGATCATCGGCGAGGGCGGCGAGGACCACTACCTGCAGCGCGACCTCGCCGCGTTCCGGCCGCAGGCCGGCGACGTGTTCGACCACGCCCTGTACGAGGCCAGCAAGACCAAGATCACCCGGCGCCTGGCCGAGCGCGGCTACTTCGACGCCGATTTCAGCTCGCGCCGGGTCGAGGTCACCCGCGCCGAGCACGCCGCCGACATCGACCTGGTCTGGAACAGCGGCGGCCGCTACGACATGGGCCCGATCGCGTTCGTGCAGTCGCCCAAGCGCATCGTCCGCGACAGCCTGCTCGAGCGGCTGGTGTACTGGGACCAGGGCAGCTACTACCACCAGGGCAAGCTCGACCGCCTGCGCGAATCGCTGGCGCGGCTGGACTACTTCTCCACCATCGACATCGAGCCGCACCCGGAGCGGGCGGCCGACAACCAGGTGCCGGTGACGGTGACGCTGACCCCGGCCAAGCGCAACATCTACACCGCCGGCATCAGCTACGGCACCGACAGCGGCGCCGGCATCCGCCTCGGCGCCGAGCGCCGCTACGTCAACGACCGCGGGCACAAGGCCCTGGCCCAGCTCGACTGGGCCACCCGGCGCAAGACCGCGACCGTGCAGTACCGGGTGCCGGCGTTCGCCTGGCTCGACGGCTGGTACACCGCGAGCCTGCAGTTCGCCGACGAGCAGACCGACTACATCGACACCCGCCGGGTCGAGTTCGTCGCCAGCCGCAGCGGCCAGGTCAACCGCCGCCTCAACGCGGTGGCCTCGCTGCATGCGTTGCGCGAGCGCTGGAGCTACGCCGCCGACGACGACGGCGACGACGCCACGCCGGTCAGCTACCGCTATGCGACCTTCCTGTATCCGTCGGTGCGCGCCGAGTACATCGACGCCGACGACCGCATCTTCCCGCGCCGCGGCATCGGCGTGACGGTGGAGCTCAAGGGCGGGCTCGAGGGCGTCGGCTCGGACGCCAACTTCCTCCAGGCCTACGCGCGCGCGAACTGGTACCGCGGCCTGGGCGAACGCAACCGCCTGATCGTGCGCGGCGAGCTCGGCCGCACCTTCACCGGCGCGCTGATCGACATGCCGCCGACCCTGCGCTTCTTCGCCGGCGGCGACCGCAGCATCCGCGGCTACGGCTACCGCGAGGTCGGCCCGACCACGGTCGGCAGCGACGGCAAGACCTACGCGCTCGGCGCCAAGAACGTGGTCACCGGCAGCGCCGAGTTCGAGCACTACTTCAACGACAGCTGGGGCGCGGCCGCGTTCGTCGACGCCGGCGACGCGTTCGACGGCTCGCCCGACATCCACACCGGCGTCGGCATCGGCGCGCGCTGGCGCTCGCCGGTGGGGCCGGTGCGGGTGGACATCGCGCGCGGGCTGAACGACCCGGATTCGAACTTCGAGATCTACCTCAACATCGGCGCGGAATGGTGAGCGCATGAGCGACCCCGCCCCCAGCGACCCGCACGAGCAGCGCATCGCCGAGCTGCGCCGGCGGCGGCGCGCGCGCCTGCGCTGGCTGGCGGTGCGCGGCAGCCTGGCCGCCGCCGCGCTGACCCTGCTGCTGGCCGCGTTCGTGTACTGGCTGTTGACGACGGTCGGCGGGCGCGACCTGCTGCTGGCGCAGATCGTCGCGCGGCTGCCGGCCGACGCCTCGCTGGCCTGGCGCGCCGCGGAGGGGCCGGTGTCCGGGCCGCTCACCCTGCACGACGTGCGCTTCCGCTACCGCGACACCGCCTTCGCCGCCCGCCGCGTGCACCTGGATCCGGCGCTGATGCCGCTGCTCGGCCGGCGCCTGCGCCTGGACGCGCTGCAGGTCGAGGGCGCGACCCTGACCCTGCCGCGCAGCGAAGACGAGCCGTTCGAACTGCCGCGCTGGCCGGAGGTGCTGCCGGAGATCGCGCCGCCGCTGGAGCTGCAGGCCGACGACGTGCGCGTGGACGGTTTCGTGCTGGTCCGCGAGGGCGAGCGGCTGCTGGAAGTGCGCCGCCTGCGCGCCGGGCTGGATGCGCAGAACGGCCGCCTGCGGATCGCCCGCCTGGACATGGACAGCGACCGCGGCCGCTTCGCCGCGCACGGCGTGTACGCGCCGCGCGAGGACTACCGCACCGACCTGACCGCGACCGCGGTGCTGCCGGCCGCGGCCGGGCGCACGCCGGCGCGGCTGGGGCTGGTCGCGCGCGGCGACCTGGCGCGCATGGACGTGGCCGTGGCCGGGCGCGCGCCCGAGCCGCTGCAGGCCACGCTGACCCTGCGCGGCAGGGACGACCCGCGCTGGCACCTGCGCGCGCGCGCCGACGCGCTCGACCCGACCCTGCTGACCGGCGCCGACGCCGACGGCGCGCCGCCGATCGCGCTGGACTTCCGAGCCGACGGTGTCGGCGGCGCGGCCGACCTGGGCGGCCGCTTCGCCCGCGGCGACCTGCGCGCAGAGGTGCGGCCGTCGAAGGTCCGGCTGGAGAACCAGGTGCTGGAGGTGCAGCCGCTGGCGCTGGCGCTGCTCGACGGCACCGCCACGCTGCGCGGCCGCGCCGACTTCACCGACCCGGCGAACGCCCGGTTCCGCTTCGCGGTCAACGCGCGCGGCCTGCAGTGGCGCGGCGCCGCGCCGGCGCCGGGCGGGCCGGCGCCGGCGCCGGTCGCGGCCGATGCCGACCTCGGCGTCGCGGGCACGCTGCAGGCCTGGGCGGCGATCGGGCGCGCCGAGTTGCGCCGCGAGCGCGACCGCGCCGAACTGCGCTTCGACGCGCGCGGCGACGACGCGCGCGCCACCCTGAAGTCGCTGCAGGCGCGCATGCCCAGCGGCCGCCTCGACGCCGAGGGCAGCCTAGCCTGGGCGCCGGCGCTGGGCTGGGACGCGCGCGCGACGCTGGCCGGCTTCGACCCGGGCTATTTCGCTCCCGACTGGAAGGGCGCGATCGACGGCCGCCTGAGCAGCACCGGCCGCACCCGCAGCGACGGCGGCCTGGAGATCGTCGCCGACGCCGCCGACCTCGGCGGGCGCCTGCGCGGCCGCCCGCTGCGCGGGCGTGCGCATTTCGCGATGCACGGCGCGGCGCGCCCGGCCGACCTCGACGCCTACGAAGGCGACGCGGCGCTGGGCCTGGGCGCCAGCCGCATCGAGGCCCGGGGCAAGCTCGCGCGCGAACTCGACGTCGACGCCCGCTTCGAGCCGCTGGTGCTCGCCGACCTGCTGCCGCAGGGTGCCGGCAGCCTGCGCGGGCGCGTGCAGTTGCGCGGCCCGCGCGACGCGCCGGACCTCGCCGCGGACCTGACCGGCACCGGGTTGAAGTACGCCGATTACCGCGTCGGCAGCCTGAGCCTGCGCGGCCGCCTGCCGTGGCGGCGCGGCGGCGGCGAACTGGCGTTGCGCGCCGGCGGGCTGGAGGTGGGCGTGCCGCTGGCGTCGCTGGAAGCGGACGCGCGCGGCGCGGTCGAGGCGCTGCAGCTGCAGGCGCGCGCGCAGGGCGGGATCGGCACGCTGAGCCTCGCCGGCAGCGCCCATCGGCGCGGCGCGAGCTGGCAGGGCACCCTGGCCGCGCTGCAGCTGCAGCCGGCCAAGGGCGCGGCCTGGCGCCTGCGCGAGCCGGCGCCGTACGCCTGGGACGGCCGCAACGGCCGCCTCGGCGAAAGCTGCCTGGCGGCGAGCGACGGCGGCGCGCTGTGCGCCAGCGCCGACTGGCCGCGGCGCGGCGTCGCGCTGCGCGGCCAGGGCCTGCCGCTGGCGCTGCTCGCCCCCTACCTGCCCGAGCGCGAGCACGGCCTGCCCTGGCTGCTGCGCGGCGAGATCGCGCTGACCGCGCAGCTGCGCCCGCTCGGCAACGGCTGGCGCGGCCAGCTCGACCTGGAATCGGCCGAGGGCGGCATGCGCAACAGCCAGCGCGCCCGCCGCGAGCTGCTCAGCTACCAGGGCCTGCGCCTGCACGCGAGCTTCGACCCGCGCCGGATCAACGCCGAATTCGGCACCGGCTTCAACGGCGGCGGCCGCATCGACGCGCGCCTGAGCGGCGGCTGGGACGCGTACGCGCCGATGGCCGGCGAACTGAGCTTCGCCACCGACGAGCTGACCTGGATCGAGCTGTTCTCGCCCGACATCGTCGAGCCCAAGGGCCGGCTCGAAGGCCGGCTGCGCCTGGCCGGCACCCCGGCGCGGCCGCAGCTCGGCGGCCAGGCGCGGCTGTCGCAGTTCGCCACCGAGCTGCCGTCGCTGGCGATCGCGCTGGAGGACGGCGACCTGCGCCTGGACGCGCGCGACGACGGCAGCGCGCGCATCGTCGGCAGCGTGCGCTCCGGCGAGGGCACGCTGGCGATCGACGGCGCGCTCGACTGGCGCAACCAGGACGCGCCGCTGCTGCTCGGCCTGCGCGGACGGAACGTGCTGGTGTCGGATACGCGCGACCTGCGCGCGGTCGCCAGCCCGGACCTGCAACTGCGCTACAAGGCCGGCGAACCGCTGCAGCTGACCGGCACGGTCGCGGTGCCGTCGGCGCGGATCGACCTGGAGCGTCTGGACCAGGGCGTGTCGGCCTCGGAGGACGTGGTGGTGCTGGACCCGGCCGACCCGGACGAGGGCGGCGCCACCGCGCTCGAGCTCGACCTCACCCTGCAGGTCGGCGACGACGTGCGGCTCAACGGCTTCGGCCTCGAGGGCAGCCTCGCCGGGCAGCTGCGCGTGCGCGCGCGCCCGGGCCGCGAGACCACCGGCAGCGGCAAGCTGGAGGTCGAGGGCCGCTACAAGGCCTACGGCCAGCAACTCGACATCACCCGCGGCGCGCTGGCCTGGTCCGGCGGCCCGGTGGACGATCCGATCCTCGACGTGCGCGCGCAGCGCGTGGTCGGCGACGTCACCGCCGGCGTCGACATCAGCGGCCGCGCCAGCGCGCCGAAGGCGGAGGTCTGGTCCGACCCGGCCAGCTCGCAGTCCGAGGCGCTGGCCTACCTGACCCTCGGCCGGCCGTTGTCGACCCTCAGCGGCGACGAGAGCCGCCAGCTCAACGCCGCCAGCGCGGCGCTGTCCGCCGGCGGCAGCCTGATCGCCTCGCAGCTCGGCGCCAGGCTCGGCCTGGAGGACGCCGGCGTGTCCGAGAGCCGCGCCCTCGGCGGCTCGGTGCTGGGCTTCGGCAAGCGCATCTCGCCGCGCCTGTACGTCGGCTACGGCGTGTCGCTGCTCGGCACCGGCCAGGTGCTGATGCTCAAGTACCTGCTGCGCAAGGGCTTCGACATCCAGATCGAATCCAGCACGGTGGAGAACCGGGCGTCGATCAACTGGCGCAAGGAGAAATGACGGCCGGCGGCCGCTGCGCGCCGGCGACCCCGTTCGGGCCGCGGGAGCGTTCCGGTCCATCGTCGCCGTCGCCGGAAAAACAGGAGGGGCATATGCGTTCAATCGGCTGGCTGTTGTGGCTCGTTCCCTTGTGCGGCCTGGCGGGCACCCCGCTGCCCGACGCGCCGCACGTCGTCGCCTCGGGCACCGGCGAGGTCAAGGCCACGCCGGACACGGCGCGGGTGTCGCTGGATTTCCGGCACCGCGCCGATGCGCCGCTGCCGGCCAAGCAACGGGTCGACGCCGGGGTGAATCGGCTGCTGGAAGCGCTGCCGACGTTCGCGATCGCCGAAAAGGACGTGCGCGCCTCGAACCTGCTCGCGAACGAGGAATTCGATTTCGTCGACGGCAGGCGCGTCCCCAACGGCTATGCCGCCTCGCGCAACGTCGACGTGCTGTTGCGCGACGTCGGTCGCCTGAACGCCTTGCTCGATACGGCGCTGGCCGCCGGCGCGACCGTGGGCGGCGTCTCCTACGAATCCAGCCGCGCCGAGCAATTGCGCGCGGAAGCCAAGCGCCGCGCGGTCGCGGACGCGCGCCAGGAGGCCGCCGAGTTGGCGCGTGTGTTCCAGGCCGGCCTCGGTCCCGTCTACAGCATCAACAGCCTGAACTCGCAGCTGGAGACGTATGTGGTCGCCGAGCCGTCGCCCTTGCACGCCGTCACGGTGTCCGGCAGCCGCGCGGCAGCCGCGCCCGGCCGCTACCTGCAGCCCACCGTGGAGTACCGGGAGTCGGTGCGCGCGGTATTCGAGTTGCAGCGCTGATCCGCCGCATGTCCCGCGACGTCCTCGCCACCGACCGCCTGCGCCTGCGCGAACTGGACGAACGGCGCGACTCGGCGTTCGTGCTGGAACTGCTGACCGATCCGTCGTTCCTGCGGCACATCGGCGACCGCGGCGTGCGCGACCTGGACAGCGCGCGCGACTACATCCGCAACGGCCCGCGCGCCAGCTACGCGCAGCACGGCTTCGGCCTGTGGATGGTGCAGGCGCGCGCGAGCGGCGAGGCGCTCGGGCTGTGCGGGTTGCTCCAGCGCGACAGCCTGCCCGCGCCCGACATCGGCTACGCCTTCCTGCCGCGGCACTGGTCGCGCGGGTACGCGCGCGAGGCCTGCGCCGCGGTGCGAGACCATGCGTTGGGCGCATTGAAGCTGCCGCGCCTGCTGGCGATCGTCGCGCCGGACAACGCCGCGTCGATCCGGGTGCTCGAACACCTCGGCCTGCGTTTCGAGCGCACCTTCGTCAACGAGGCGGGCGAAGCGCTGCACCTGTACGCGCTGGACGCGGCCGCGGCACCGCGGGGCTGAGCCGCGCGCCCTCGTCCCCGTGCCGCGGACCGGCACGGACGCGCCACGGCGGCGGCCGGCATCCGGCCCCGCCGCGGCAGCGGCGTCGCCCGCCGCCGTCCCAGGACGCCTGCCCGACCCGGGCCGAAGCGGGCACGCAGGCACCGCGGATCCCGCGCTGTCCGTCTCCGCGCCGATGCGCAAGGGATCGCCGGCCGCGACGGGCTACGCCGGCGCATCCGTTCCGCTGCACCTCGTCGTGCACCGGGCGACCGCCTGGCCGCGGATGCCGGTCTCCGGCGAACCGGTCAGCACCGTGCCGCCGTGCTCGGTCTTGTCGCCGACGACAATGAAAGGCTTCGCCATTTCAACCTCCCGCGGCGGATGCAGCCTCCGCCGGGTGCGAGGGACCGCGGCGCGATTCGGCGTCGATCTCCGGCGGCCATTTCACTTCCGGTGCGAAGCGCATCGCGATGTAGTGGCCGATGCCCGCCGGAATCATCAGCCAGAACCCCGCCAGGAAAATCGGAAGATTGATGACCCAGTCCCATACGGTCATGCGCGCACGCACCTCCCGCCCTTCCTCGGTGGGGTCCAGGAAGCGGATATGCTCGAACAAGCTACGTCGGAACGTGATCTCCTGCCGTCGCGGCGGATACGTCGGCAACCCTTCTGGTCCATGTTCCATGTACGTCCGGCAGTACGCCCACATGTTGTACAACTCGGCCGTAGTCGGGTGATTGCCCTTCAATTCGAACCGGTCCACCACCTCGTTCGTGCCCGGCTTGCAGCTCACCAGCCACAGCGAGAAGCGTTGGATGTACGCCTTGCCGTTGAAGCCCGCCTGCCGGTGCAATTCGGCCTGCAGGGTGTCCCAGTCGAACACCTTGATGGTGGTCGGCCATTTCTTGAACGGGTTCATGCCGTAGGCAT
Organism: Vulcaniibacterium tengchongense; assembly: GCF_003814555.1. Lineage (GTDB taxonomy): Bacteria > Pseudomonadota > Gammaproteobacteria > Xanthomonadales > Xanthomonadaceae > Vulcaniibacterium > Vulcaniibacterium tengchongense. The sequence goes on along the minus strand of NZ_RKQN01000002.1, from coordinate 847,603 downwards.
GCTCGTAGACGTAGACCTTGCGTTGAGTGCGGTTGAGGCGGACGGGGCGATCACGAGGGACCGTAAAGTCTGTCTTGAAGGCCCAACCGCCAAGCCAAACCGAAGTGGTGATCGTTAATAGAAAACCGAGCAGAAGAACGACAAATTCATCGCCCGTAACATCTGGATCCGACAGGACGAGCCCCAAAAAGACCACACTCACACCAGCAGCAACGAGGGCTAAAAGCCCGGCAACAACACACAATCCCCGCATCAGCGTCGATGCCCGGGAAACTTCCAGGCAAACCGCATCCATCGCATTGACATCGCCATGCACCATCTTCGGCGCGCGATCCAGCGGCGCATCCCGCTCCGGAAGGTCCTCGTACCAGTGCGGATGCTCGGGCACCCGCTTCGACTCGCCTTTCGCCATGGTCAGTCTTCGTCTCTCAGTTCCACGCTCGCGCGCGCGCTGCGGTCGGCATAGTCCGGCCAGTAGTCCAGCCGCAGCCGCGCACGCTGGAACCTGCTCCGCTGCACTTCCACCGAATCCCGGATCACCCACGCACCGTCCTCGTAGGTCTCGGTACCCTTATCGAACCCGCGAAACCAGTCTTCTGATTCGTCCCGCGTGAGCCCACCGAAAATACCTCGGTTGGGCGCCGCCTGGACGTACATCGGCGGCGCCGGCATGCCGTGGCGCCCGGCCGTCGCCGCGATTTCGCCACGCTTCTCGTGCCGCGCGTACAGCCGCCACTCGTACGCGCTGCGCGCCCGGTCGAACCCGACGATGCGGATCTCCACGTCGATCCGTTCGTAACCGCTCATCCCCTCGGCGATGCCCAGCCAGGCGTCGCTGACGCCGATCTTCGCCCACAGCAAACGAGCGCGGCCAGCTAGCCAAGCCAGCGGCCGACAGGCCCTCATCGGTCGAAGTGCGTCGCGGCGACGGGAAGGATGCCGGGGGCGCGTTCGCAGGTTCCCGGGGGTCTCGAGCGGGCGGAGGCACCTTGCCGAGGGTGTCGAACTCCGCCAACTCGGCATCGTCGGACACTTGCTGGGTCGTGACCCACCCGGCGATGTCCTGGCCCAACAGAGGCGGCGGCTTTTGCACGCACGCAGCCGCATAGCATCCGGACTTCCACGGTTCCTTGGGTACCGCTCGTACCGCTTGCGTGCGTCTTCGGGCCTGGCGCGCAGGCGTCTCCATGCTCTGCTTGCCGTCCTCAGGGTACCTGCGAGGCCAACAGGTTCCCGGGCAGCCATATCGTTGCCACGAAAGATCAAGAGGGTGGGGCTGGCCGGACCGGGAGCTCGATCAACGCCTCTCGGCTCCTCCCGATCAAGCACGCATCCTGTACATGGTGGTTCCCTCGCGGAGTGGAGCGTCTGTTCGGCGACATCCGCTCCGGGCAGAGGGAACGACCTTTCGGAACCTCAAACTAGCGCGATGGGCCGCCCTCGCCTTCCGGCCGCGGCGCGCCGCGGTCGCGCTCCTGCGCCAGCCAGCGCAGCTCGGCGCGGTGCAGTTCGCGCGCGAGGCGGTCGTGTTCGGCCAGGTCCTGCGCCAGCACCCGGTATAGCGCCGGCATCACCGCCGCCAGCAGCAGCGCGAACGGCAACGCGGCCACGATCACCACCGCCTGCAACGCGTCCAGCCCGCCGGCGCCGAGCAGCGCGACCGCGATGCCGGCCTGCAGCACGCCCCAGACCAGCTTGCGGCGCAGCGGCGGATCCGCCGCGGTCGGGCTGGACATGCTGGCCAGGGTCAGCGTCGCCGAATCGGCCGAGGTCACGAAGAAGCTCAGCAGCAGCACGATCGCCAGCCACGCCAGCGCCGGCGCGAACGGCAGCGGCTCCAGCACCGCGAACAGCACGTACTCGTAGCCGCGCTCCAGCACCGGCAGCAGGTCGTGGTGGCCGATGATCTGCTGGAACAGCGCGCTGCCGCCGAAGCCGGAGAACCACAGGAAGCTGACCAGCGCCGGGCCGCACACCACGCCGAGCACGAACTCGCGCACCGTGCGCCCGTAGGAGATGCGCGCGAAGAACGCGCCGACGAACGGCGCCCAGGCGATCCACCAGGCCCAGTAGAAGATCGTCCACTCGCCGACCCAGGCGCTCTGCGAGAACGGCGACATGCGCAGGCTCATCGCCGGCAGCTCGTTGAGGTAGCCGCCCAGCGTGGTGGTCAGCGTCTCGAACACGAACGCGGTCGGCCCCAGCGCCACGACCAGCGCCAACAGCAGCAAGGCCACCCCGAGGTTGAAGTTCGACAGCCACTTGATGCCGCGGTCCAGCCCGGACAGCGTCGACAGCATGTACAGCACGAACGCCACCGCGATCACCGCCAGCTGCGTGGCCAGGCCGCTCGGCACGCCGGCGACATGGCCGAGCCCGGCGCCGATCTGCGCCGCGCCGAAGCCCAGCGTGGTGGCCACGCCGATCGCGGTGGCCACCACCGCCAGCACGTCCACCAGGTGGCCGAACGCGCCGTGCGCGTGGCGGCCGATCAGCGGCGAGAGCAGGTCGCTGATCAGGCCGCGCGAATGGCGGTTGTACTGGAACCACGCCATCGCCAGGCCGATCAGCCCGTACACCGCCCACGGGTGCAGGCCCCAGTGGAAGAACGTGTAGCGCATCGCCGCGCGCGCCGCGGAGAAGCTGTCCGGCGCCAGCCCTTCCGGTGGCGTGTGGTAGTGCGACAGCGGCTCGGCCGCGCCCCAGAACACCAGGCCGATGCCCATGCCCGCGGAGAACAGCATCGCGAACCACGAGCCGCGCGAGAACTGCGGCTCCGCATCGTCGCCGCCGATGCGCAGCGCGCCGGTGCGGCCGAAGGCCAGGGCGCCCAGGAACACCAGGGCCGCGAACACGATCACCAGGTACAGCCAGCCGGCTCCGGCCAGGGTCGAAGCCTGCAGACGCCCGCTCCAGTGGCCGAACGCATCCGGCGCCAGCACGCCCGCCAGCACTAGGGCGCCCAGCAGCGCCACCGATAGGCGAAAAACCATCCTTCTCCTCCATCAATGGAACGGCCCAGCATACCCCGCGCGTCCGCACCGGCCGCCGCGACGCGCGCGTGCAGGGCGGCGGCGCGGCCGTTTGCTAAGCTGCGCCGGGTGCACGCGCCGCACACGGCGGCCATCGCACCGCACCGACCCACGGAGACCGGCCATGCTCGCGATACGCTCGCTTTTCGCATCGACGCTTTCGCTCGTCCTGTTCGGCTGCGCGTCGGCGCCGCCGCCGACCGCCGACGCGCGCCCGCCGTCGGGCGTGTGCAACGCCGAAGGCGCGCGCTGGGCGATCGGCCAGGGGGTGAACGACGAGGTCGTCAACCGCATCCTGCGCGACACCGGCAGCCGCGACGCGCGCGTGCTGCGGCCCGGCCAGCCGGCGACCATGGATTACCGCGAGGACCGGATCAACGTCGACGTCAACGACCGCGGCGCGATCACCGGGCTGCGCTGCGGCTGAAGGCGGCGATGAGCGACCCCGCCGCGGCCGCGCCGATCGTGCTGCGCACGCAGCTGCGCCCGGGCGACATCGGCCGGGTGGTGCTGCTGCACGGCGAGCTGTACGCGCGCGAGCACGGTTACGACCACACGTTCGAGGCCTACGTCGCCGAACCGCTCGCGCGCTTCGCGCAGGCGGGCTCGCCGCGCGAGCGGCTCTGGCTGGTGGAGCGCGACGAGCGCGTCGTCGGCTGCATCGCCATCGTCGAGGCCGCGCCGGAAGTCGCCCAGCTGCGCTGGTTCCTGGTCGACCCGAACGCGCGCGGGATGGGCCTGGGCCGGCGCCTGATCGGGGAGGCGATCGCCTTCGCCCGCGAGCAGGGCTATCGCTCGATCATGCTGTGGACGGTGGAGGACCTGCAGGCGGCGGCGCACCTGTACCGCGCCGCCGGCTTCCGCCGCATCGCGCGCAAGCCCGGCCGCGCCTGGGGCGTGGACGTGGTGGAAGAGCAGTACGAACTGGCGCCGATCCCGCTCGCGGACGAAGCGCGGCCGGGCCCGGCGCCCGCGTGACCGCGGCGCGGCGTACCGCGCCTCCGCGCGGGTGAGACCGGAACGGAAGGCGACGCGCCCGGCCGCCGCGATGGGCCGCAGGCGCGCGCTGGCCTAGACTCTGCGTTCGCCCCTCCCGTTCCGGAACGAAGATGCGCCGCACCCTGCCCTGGCTGCTCGCCGCGATCGCGCTGCTCGGCCTGGGCCTGTGGTTGCAGCGGCCCGGCGGCGACGCGGGGTCCGAACCGGCGGCGCGGGCGCCGGCGCGATCCGACGCGGCGCCGCGGGAAAGCCTTCCCGGGTTCCTGCCGCCGGAAGCGGCGCCGGTGCTGGCGCGGATCGTCGCCGGCGGGCCGCATCCGTACCGCCAGGACGGCTCGGTCTTCCAGAACCGCGAGCGGCGCCTGCCGCCGCGGCCGCGCGGCTGGTATCGCGAGTACACCGTGCCGACGCCCGGCGAGCGCGACCGCGGCGCGCGCCGCATCGTCGCCGGGGGCGACCCGCCGAGCGAGTTCTGGTACACCGCCGACCACTACCGCAGCTTCCGCCGCTTCGACTTCCACGCCGCGGAGGCGCGATGAGCGCGGTCGACCTGCGCATGCTGCTGGCCGACGCGCGCCACAGCGGCGTGTACTTCGTCGACGCGCGCGACACCGAGGCGATGGCGCAGGCCGCCGGCGGGCTCGGCTACGCGGTGCTGCGGATCGACCTGGCCGGCTGCGCCGACAAGGCCGCGCTGTTGCGCCGCTTCGCCGCGGCCGGCGGATTCCCGGACTGGTTCGGGCACAACTGGGACGCGCTGGCCGACGCGCTCGCCGACCTGTCGTGGAAGCCGGCCGCGGGCTACCTGCTGCTGGTCGAGCACGCCGGCGACTGGCGCGCCGCGCACGGCGAGGATTTCGACACCCTGCTGGAGATCCTCGGCGAGGCCGCGGCCCGCTGGGCCGAGGCCGACACCGCGTTCTGGGCGCTGCTGCCGCTGCCGGCGGAGTTGTTGTCGGCGCTGGAGGGATGAGCGGAACGTCCGCGTTCGTCGTCGTTGCGTTTCCCTTCTCCCGCTCGCGGGAGGAGGTGCCGGAGGGCGGATGAGGGCGCGCGCCCGGATGCCCTTCCCCCCTGCCGCGCGGCGGGAGAGGGGCCGTAGGCGCGGCGAATCGCGGGCAGAGAAGGCGTTCGTCTCAATGGTGCGCGCGCCGCAGGAAGCGCAGCGCCGCCTGTTCCCATTGCCGCGCGCCGTGCGCCCGCGCCGCGAAGCGCGGCAGGCGGCCGTCGCGCCAGCCGGCGAACACCGCCGGGTCGACGTAGGCCTTGCGGCACACCGCGACCGTGTTGCCCAGCGCCCGCGCGACTTCGGCGAGCACCGCCTTCTCCGTCGCCGCCAGCGCGCGCTCGCCGGCGTCGGCCGGGCACGGGATCGCGGCCAGGCGCTGGAACGCCTCGAGCGTGCCGCTCCAGGTGCGGAAGTCCTTCGCGGTGAAGGCCTCGCCCATCGCCTCGCGCAGGTAGTCGTTGACCTGGCCCGAATCGACCGGCTGCACCGCGCCCTCGTCGTCGAGGTACTGGAACAGCGCCTGGCCGGGCAGCTGCTGGCAGCGCCGGATCAGCTTCACCAGGCGCGCGTCGTCGAGCACCACCTCGTGCTCCAGCCCGCTCTTGCCGCGGAAATGGAAACGCGCGCGCCCGCCGCGGACGAAGTCGACATGGCGGTTGCGCAGCGTGGTCAGGCCGTAGGAGCGGTTCTGCCGCAGGTATTCGTCGTTGCCGACCCGCAGCCGCGTTTCGGCGAGCACCGCGACCACCATCGCCAGCACCTTCTCGCGCGGGAAGCCGGGCCTGGCGAGGTCGCGGCGCAGGCGCCGGCGCAGCCGCGGCAGCGCCTGGCCGAACGCGACGATGCGTTCGAACTTGCCGTTGCCGCGCGCCTCCTGCCAGTCCGGGTGGTAGCGGTACTGCTTGCGCCCGCGCGCGTCGCGGCCGGTGGCCTGCAGATGGCCGCGCGCGTCGGCGCAGATCCACACGTCGGTGTAGGCCGGCGGGATCGCCAGCGCGCGGATGCGCGCCAGGGTGGCCGCGTCGCGCACCGGCCGGCCCTGCGCGTCGACATAGCGGAACCCCGTGCCGGAGCGGCGGCGGCGGATGCCGGGGTCGCGGTCGCTGACGTAGACCAGCCCCGCCGCCACGGCCGCCTGCGCCGCCTCGTCGGCGGGCGGGTCCGGCGCGAGCTCGTGGCGTTTCGGCATCGATGTCGAGCATCGGCGCCGCGCCGTCAAGGACGCGAGAACGGCGGAGGAACCGTGGAGAGCGACGAACGGGCCCGCCGGCCGCCGCCCGTTCCCCGCGCCTGTGCGCTCGCTCCCTGGCGCTACGGCCCCGCGGCCTCGCCCGCCGGTTGCGACCGCGGCGCGTAGCGCCAGGCGATCAGCGCCGCCAGCGCCAGCAGCAGGCCGGCGATGTACCACGGCGCGCCGGGCAGGTGCAGCGGCGCGCGCTCGCCGATGAAGTAGCCGAAGCTGCCGGCGAACAGGCCCGGGCCGACGATGCCGGCGACCGAGACCAGGCTCATCAGCGCGCCCTGGATGCGCCCCTGCGCCTCGGGCCCGACCTGGCGGGTGATCAGCGCCTGCGTCGCCGGCGCCGAGATCGCCCACAGCGCGCCGACCGGCAGGCCGAGCAGGAACATCCAGCCCACGTCGGCCGCGCCGTAGATCGCGAAGCCGAGCGCGCCGCAGGCCAGCGAGAACAGCAACGCGCGGCGCTCGCCCAGCCCGCGCACGACGCGCCCGACCAGGACCACGTTGACGATCACGTTGAGCACGCCGACCACCGCCAGCACGTAGCCCACTTCCTTCTGGCCCCAGCGGTAGGCGTAGTCGGCGAACAGCACGAACACGCTCGGGTAGACGTAATGCGCCAGGTTGGCGATGAACACCACCACCGCCAGGCCGAAGATCTGCGGATAGCGGCGCAGCAGCTTCAGCGAACCGAACGGCACCGTCTGCGACCAGTCGAACCTCGCCGCGCGGCGTTCGGCCGGCAGCGACTCGGGCAGCACGAGCAACCCGTAGACGAAGTTCAGCAGCGCCAGCACGGCCGCGAACCAGAACGGCAGGCGCAGGTCGAGCTCGCCCAGCCAGCCGCCGATCAGCGGGCCGACGATGAAGCCCAGCCCGAACGCGGCGCCGAGCAGGCCGTAGTGCTTCGCCCGCTGCTCCGGCGGGGTGATGTCGGCGACGTAGGCGTTGGCGGTGGTGAAGCTGGCCGAGGTGATCGCGGAGATGATCCGGCCGACGAACAGCCAGGCCAGCGACGGCGCCAGTGCCATGAACACGAAGTCCAGGCCCAGGCCCAGGCAGGACAGCAGGATCACCGGCCGGCGGCCGTAGCGGTCCGACAGCGCGCCCTGGACCGGCGAGGTGACGAACTGGATCAGCGCGAACGCGGTGCCGAACGCGCCGATCCAGTACGCGGCGGTGTCGGTCTTGCCGCCGACGAACTGTTCGACCAGGTGCGGCAGCACCGGGATGATCACCCCGAAGGCCAGCACGTCGATCAGCACGGTGACGAAGATGAAGGCGAGCGCGGCGCGGCGGCGCGTGCCGGAGACGGGAGCGGGATCGGTCACGGGAGGAGCCGGGGTGCTTGCGGCGAGGCGCGCAGTCTAGCAGCGGCGCGGACGGTCCCTCCGGCCCGGCGCGGCGCCGCGGCCGACCTCCGGGCGCGGTCGCCGCGAACGAAGAACCACCGGTGCGCGCCTGCGCGCCGCCGCCGCGCGACGCCTGCCCGGCCGAATCGAAAGCGGCGGATGCGCGCCGCGAGCCGCGCCGCAACCCAGGAAAGCGCCGCGCGAGGCGCTGCGCGGCCTAGCCGAGCAGCAGCCGCGCGATCCCCGCCGCCGCCTCGCGCCCCTCGAACGCCGCGGTCACCACCAGGTCCGCGCCGCGCACGCCGTCGCCGCCGGCGAACACGCGCGGGTTCGTGGTCTGGTACGGCAGCGCGTCGCCGGGCCCGCGGCGGCGCGTGGCGCAGCCCTCGTTCGTGCGCAGCACGCGGATGCGGCCGTCGCCTTCCAGCTCGATGCCGTGCGCGGCGAGCCAGTGCGGCGGATCGGGCTGGAAGCCGAAGGCGATGATCACCACGTCCGCGGCCAGCACCGAGTCGCTGCCGGGGATGGGCTCGGCGCGCCGGCGGCCGCGCGCGTCCGGCTCGCCCAGGCGCGTCTGCGCCACGCGCACGCCGGTCACCGCGCCGTGCTCGCCGAGCAGTTCCAGCGGCTGGCGGTTGAACAGGAACTGCACGCCCTCCTCGCGCGCGTTCGCGACCTCGCGCCGGGAGCCGGGCATGTTGGCCTCGTCGCGGCGGTAGGCGCAGGCCACCTGCGCCGCGCCCAGGCGCACCGCGCTGCGCACGCAATCCATGCCGGTGTCGCCGCCGCCGAGCACGACCACGCGCTTGCCGCGCAGGTCGGGCAGGTCGACGTGGTCCTCCCAGCCGGCGATCGGCTTGCCGTGCGCTTCGTCGTCGCCGTGCACCAGGCGGCCGTTGTGGACCAGGAACGGCAGCGCCGGCAGCACGCCCTTCAGGTCCTGCCCGGGCAGGCCGCCGTCGGTGTAGCGGTAGCTGCCCAGGCCGAGGAACACCGCGTCGTACCGCGCCAGCAGAGCGTCCAGGCCGAGGTCGCGGCCGACCTCGACCCCGAGGCGGAAGCGCACGCCCATGCCCTCCAGCACCTCGCGCCGCGTCGCCAGCACCGACTTGTCGAGCTTGAAGCTGGGAATGCCGAAGTGCAGCAGGCCGCCGATCTGCTCGTAGCGGTCGAACACCGTGGCCTCGATGCCGGCGCGGGCCAGGCGGTCGGCGCAGGACAGCCCGGCCGGGCCGGCGCCGATCACCGCCACGCGCTTGCCGGTCGGCGCGACCTTGGACAGGTCCGGGCGCCAGCCCTCGGCCAGCGCGCGGTCGGCGATGTACTTCTCGACCGCGCCGATGGTGACCGCGCCGAAGCCGTCGTTGAGCGTGCAGCTGCCCTCGCACAGCCGGTCCTGCGGGCACACGCGGCCGCAGACTTCCGGCAGCGGATTGGTCTCGTGGGCCAGCGCGGCGGCCTCGGACAGGCGGCCTTCGCGCGCCAGCTCCAGCCAGTTCGGGATGTAGTTGTGCAGCGGGCACTTCCAGCTGCAGTACGGATTGCCGCAGTCCAGGCAGCGGCCGGCCTGGTGCTGGGCCTCGGCCTCGCCGAAGTGGCCGTACAGCTCGCTCCAGTCGCCGCCGCGGCGCAACTCCAGCGGAATCCGCGCCGGCATCCGCCGCGGGGTGTCGCGGAAGGCGAAAACGGGCTTCTTGCCGCTCATCTTGCTCACGCCGCCCTCCGCAGGTTCTCGGCCAGCGATTCCAGGCTCGCCGCCTTCGGCTTGACCAGCCAGAACTTGCCGAGGAAGTCGCGCATCTCGTCGAGGATGCGCCGCGCCCACCGGCTGCCGGTCAGGGCGATGTGGGTCTCCAGCAGCTCGCGCAGGTGCGAGCGGTGGTGCTCGAAGCCGTCGCCGGCGATCCGCAGGATGTCGATCAGCTCGTGGTTGTAGCGGTCGACGAAGTCGCGCTCGACGTCGAGCACGTAGGCCATGCCGCCGGTGAAGCCGGCGCCGAAGTTCAGGCCGGTGCGGCCGAGCACCACCACCACGCCGCCGGTCATGTACTCGCAGCAGTGGTCGCCGGCGCCCTCGATCACCGCGGTGGCGCCGGAGTTGCGCACCGCGAAGCGCTCGCCGGCGCGGCCGGCGGCGTACAGCGCGCCGCCGGTGGCGCCGTACAGGCAGGTGTTGCCGAGGATCGGCGTCTCGTGCGCGAGCCAGCGCGCGCCGCGCGGCGGGCGGATCACGATGCGGCCGCCGGCCATGCCCTTGCCGACGTAGTCGTTGGCCTCGCCCTCCAGCTCGAAGTGCAGGCCGCCGGCCTGGAACGCGCCGAAGCTCTGCCCGGCGGTGCCGGCGAAGGACACCGTGATCGGCGCGTCCTCCATGCCGCGGTCGCCGTGCGCGCGCGCGATCGCGCCGGACAGGCGCGCGCCGATGCTGCGGTCGACGTTGCGGATCGGGTAGCGGAACTCGCCGCCGAGCTTGCCGGCGATCGCCTCGGCCAGGTCGGCGTCGAGGCGCAGCGCCAGGCTGCCGGCCGCGACCGCCGGCGCCGGCGCGCCGCAGTGCCCGCCGGCGCCGGCGGGCGCGCCGCCGGCCAGCAGCGGGCGCAGGTCGAGCCTGCGCTGGCGCGCGCCTTCGCCGTCGAGCTGGCGCAGCAGGTCGGTGCGGCCGACGATCTCGCCGAGCGAACGCGCGCCCAGCCGCGCGAGCCAGTGCCGCACCTCCTCGGCGAGCAGGCGGAAGAAGTTCTCGACGCGTTCGGGCAGGCCGAGGAAATGCTCGCGGCGCAGCGCGTCGTCCTGGGTGGCCACGCCGGTGGCGCAGTTGTTGAGGTGGCAGATGCGCAGGTACTTGCAGCCCAGCGCGATCATCGGCGCGGTGCCGAAGCCGAAGCTCTCCGCGCCCAGCAGCGCCGCCTTGACCACGTCGAGCCCGCTCTTCAGGCCGCCGTCGGCCTGCAGGATCACGCGCCCGCGCAGGTCGTTGGCCACCAGCGCCTGGCGCGCCTCCGACAGGCCCAGCTCCCACGGCGTGCCGGCGTAGCGGATCGACGACAGCGGGCTGGCGCCGGTGCCGCCGTCGTGGCCGGAAATGGTGATCAGGTCGGCGCCGGCCTTGGCCACGCCGGTGGCGATGGTGCCCACGCCGGCGTGGCTGACCAGCTTCACCGACACCAGCGCGGCCGGATTGACCTGCTTGAGGTCGAAGATCAGCTGCGCCAGGTCCTCGATCGAGTAGATGTCGTGGTGCGGCGGCGGCGAGATCAGGCCGATGCCCGGCATCGCGTAGCGCAGCCGCGCGATCAGCTCGTTGACCTTGTGCCCCGGCAGCTGGCCGCCCTCGCCCGGCTTGGCGCCCTGGGCGATCTTGATCTGCAGCACCTCGGCGTTGACCAGGTATTCGGGGGTGACGCCGAAGCGGCCGGAGGCGATCTGCTTGATCTTCGACACCCGGTCGGTGCCGTAGCGCGCCGGGTCCTCGCCGCCCTCGCCGGAATTGCTGCGCCCGCCCAAGCGGTTCATTGCGATCGCCAGCGCCTCGTGCGCCTCCGGCGACAGCGCGCCCAGGCTCATCGCCGCCGAGTCGAAGCGGCGGACGATCGCCGACACCGGCTCGACCTCGTCCGGCGGGACCGGCTGCGCCCGCGCCGTGTCGAGTTCGAGCAGGTCGCGCAGCGCCGCGAACGGGCGCTCGTTCACCGCCTCGGCATAGCGCTGCCAATCGGCCCACTCGCCGGTGCCGACCGCGCGCTGCAGGCGGGTGACCACGTCCGGGTTGAACAGGTGGTACTCGCCGCCCGGCGTGTACTTGAGCAGGCCGCCGATCGCCGGCAGCGCGTTCGCGTTCCAGGCGTGGGCGGCGAGCCGCTCGTCGTCGGCCTGCAGCTCGGCGAAGCCGGCGCCGCCGATCCGCGACGGCGTGCCGGCGAAGCACAGCGCCGTCACCTCCGGCGCCAGGCCGACGATCTCGAACAGGCGCGCGCCGCGGTAGCTGCCGATGGTGCTGATGCCCATCTTGGAGATGATCTTCAGCAGGCCCTTCTTGATCCCGCGCCGGTAGCTGCGGCCGATTTCCGCATGCTGGCCGTGCTTGGTCCTGAGCACGCCGCGCCGGCCCAGGTCGAGCAGGGTCTGGTAGGCCAGGTACGGATACACCGCGGTGGCCCCGAAGCCGATCAGGCAGGCGAAATGGTGCGGGTCGCGCGCGGTGCCGGTCTCGACGATCAGGTTGACCTCGCAGCGCAGCCCGGTGCGGACCAGGTGCTGGTGCACCGCGCCGGTGGCGAGCAGCGCGTGCACCATCAGCTTGTCGCGCTGCGGATAGCGGTCGCTGAGCACCAGCAGCACGCGGCCCTCGCGCGCGGCGGCCTCGGCCTGCGCGCAGAGGCGCCCGATCGCCGCCTGCAGCCCCTCCTCGCGCGCGTAGTTCAGCTCGATCAGCGCGTGCGCGGCGGCGTACGGCGGCATCGCCAGCAACTGGCGCAGCTTGCGCTGGCTCAGCACCGGCGAGTTCAGGTGCACGTGGGCGACGTTGCCGGGCCCGTCGACGAACACATTGCCCTCGCGGCCGAGCTGCGTGGCCAGCGACATCACGCAGTCCTCGCGCAGCGGGTCGATCGGCGGGTTGGTGACCTGGGCGAAGGCCTGGCGGAAGCAGTCGTACAGCGGCCGCACCTGCCGGCTCAGCACCGCCATCGGCACGTCGTCGCCCATCGAGCCGATGCCTTCCTGCTCGGTCTCGGCGAGCGGGCGCAGCACCTGCTCGCGCTCCTCGCGGGTCAGCTGGAACAGCTTCTGGAACGTGGCCAGGGTCTCCGCGTCGAACGGCTCGGCGGCCAGCGCCGGGTCGATCAGCTCGGTCTGCAGGTAGGTCATGCCCTGCTTGAGCCAGCGCTTGTACGGCGCGCGCGCGCGGTTGATGCGGTCGATCGCGTCGGAGTCCAGCACCTCGCCCAGGTACAGGTCGACCGCGATCATCTCGCCCGGGCCGAGCTTGCCCTTGCCCTCGATGTCCGCCGCGGGCAGCTCCCATACGCCGGCCTCGGAGGCGATCAGGAAGTGGCGGTCGCGGGTGCGCATCCAGCGCGCCGGGCGCAGGCCGTTGCGGTCCAGGGTGCAGGCGGCGTAGCGGCCGTCGAGCATGACGATCCCGGCCGGGCCGTCCCAGGGCTCGGTGTTGAGCGCGTAGTACTCGTAGAACGCGGCCAGGTCGGCGTCCTTGTACTCCAGCGACTGGGTCGCCGGCGGGATCAGGATCCGCATCGCCTTGAGCAGGTCCATGCCGCCGGCCTGCAGCAGCTCGAGCATGTTGTCCAGCGACTGCGAGTCCGAGCCGTCGAGCGAGATCACCGGGTCGAACTCGGTCGGGTCCAGGGTCGGCGTGCGCCACACGTGCGCGCGCGCCTGCGCCCAGGCGCGGTTGCCGGCGATGGTGTTGATCTCGCCGTTGTGGGCCAGCAGCCGGAACGGCTGCGCCAGCGGCCAGCGCGGCGTGGTGTTGGTGGAGAAGCGCTGGTGGAACACCACCGCGCTGCTGGCCAGGTCGGCGCGCTGCAGGTCCGGGTACAGCTGCGCCAGCCGTTCCGGCAGCACCATGCCCTTGTAGCCGATGCTGGCCATCGACAGGCTGACCACGTAGAAGTCGGGCAGCGCGCGCAGCCGCTGCTCGGCGCGGCGCCGGGCCAGGAACAGCGAGCGCTGGAAGCTGGCCGCGTCGAACGCGCCGGTCGGGACCACGAACACCTGCTCGATGCGCGGCATGGTGCGGCGGGCGAGTTCGCCGCAGGCCGCCGGGTCCACCGGCACGGCGCGCCAACCCGCCACGGCGACGCGTTCGCGCTGCAGCTGCGCGGCCAGTTCCTCGCGCGCCTGCGCCGCCTGCGCCGGATCGCGCGGCAGGAACACCAGGCCGGAGGCGTAGTGCGCGCCGAGCGCGATGCCGGCCTCGCCGGCGAGCGCGCGCAGGAACGCGTCCGGCTGGCGGACCAGCAGGCCGCAGCCGTCGCCCGACAGGCCGTCGGCGGCGACGCCGCCGCGATGGGTCATGCGCACCAGCGCCTCGATCGCGCGATCGACCAGCGCGCGGCTGGGCGCGTCGTCGAGCTGCGCGATCAGGCCGAAGCCGCAGGCGTCGCGCTCGTCGCGCGGATCGTACAAACCGGCGGGGCCTGCGGGGGCGGACGGCGGTGGCTGCATCGTGGCTCCGGGGCTGGGCGGTCGCGGGGCGATACCGGGCGAGCGGCGACGCGGCGGCGCGGTCCGCATGCGGTCCGGCCGGCCTCGTCCTCGTGGTCGGTCCGACTAGAACACACTTTGTGCGCTGCGGCAATTTCCGCAGCACGATCGCCCCGCCGCGTCAAGAGACGCCGCTCAAGTGCTTGAATGCACAGGAAAGTTGCGCGCGAAACCGAATGGATTCAGTAACCGCGGAAACCATCGCGCCGGGCGATGCGCGGGCCCGTCCGCGCCGTCGCGCGCATCGTCCGCGCGCGCCCGGGCGGCCGCCGGCGTCGCGGCCGCATCCACTGCCCATCGGCCGGCCGCGGCCGGCTTCCCTCCGCGCCGCGACGAGGCCGCGGGCCGGCGGCGCACCCGGCCGCCGATCATGCGGCGCGCGCCGGCCCTCAGCGCCCCTGCCCGACGTCGATGAAGCGCAGGAACTCGGCGCGGGTGCGGGCGTCGTCGCGGAAGCTGCCGAGCATCTTCGAGGTGATCATGCTGACGCCGCGCTTGTGCACGCCGCGGGTGGTCATGCACTCGTGCGCGGCCTCGACCACCACGCCGACGCCGCGCGGATGCAGCACGTCCTGGATCACCTGCGCGATCTGCGCGGTCATCTTCTCCTGCACCTGCAGGCGGCGCGCGTAGGTCTCGACCACGCGGGCGAGCTTGCTGATGCCCACCACCTTGCCGTCGGGCAGGTAGCCGACGTGGGCCTTGCCGATGATCGGCGCCATGTGGTGCTCGCAATGGCTTTCGAACGAGATGTCGCGCAGCACGATCATCTCGTCGTAGCCCTCGACTTCCTCGAAGGTGCGCTTGAGGTACTCGCCCGGATCCTCGGCGTAGCCGCTGAACCAGTCGGCATAGGCCTCGACCACGCGCTTGGGCGTGTCGAGCAGGCCTTCGCGTTGCGGGTCGTCGCCGGCCCAGCGCAACAGCGTGCGCACCGCGGCTTCGGCCTGCTCGCGGGTCGGCTTGTCGGTATCGGCCATCGCGGCGGCCTCCTCTTGGGGGACGGGCATCCTACCCCAGCGCCGCGGCGATGAAAAAAGGGCCGCAAGGTGCGGCCCCAGAGACGTTGCGTTGCGCCGTGCTGCGCTGCTTGCCGACGATCCGTATCGTGAACCCGCGCGCTCAGCGCCCGTCGCGGTCGGCGTCGCCCGGCATCGCGCGCTCGATGTGGTGCCAGGAATCGCGCACCGCCTCGCGCGCCTCGGGCCAGGCCAGGCGCGACTCGCCGCGGGCGCGGTCCCAGCCGTGCTCGAGGTCGCGCTCGACCTCGTCGAGGCGGCGGCCGCGGTAATGCGGATAGGTGTCGTAGCCGTAGCGGTAGGCCGGCTCGTAGTCTTCCCAACGGCTGCCGGAGACGTAGTACGGCGCGCGCTTGTACTCGCGCTCGAAGTGCGCGCGGTATTCGGTGGGGTTCACCCATTCGGCGATCGAATCGCCGGCCCTGGCGCCGACCACGCCGCCCACCACCGCGCCGGCGGCGGTGCCCAGCGGCCCGGCGGCCGAACCGATCGCCGCGCCGGCGACCGCACCCGCCACCGCGCCGGTGCCCGCACCGATGCTGTGGTCTTTCTTGATCTCGCTCATCGCTGTGCCTCGTGTCGTGGGCCGGCGCCGAGCGGCGTCGGCGAGCACAGACCTTAGGCGGCGGAGGTTGCAGCCGAGGTGAAGGCGCTCCGTTCAGTCGGCGACGGCTCAGCGAGGTCGAAGCCGCGTGCACGCGGACGCGCGGGGACGGACCGGCGGCGGCGCGAGCGAGGAAGGAGGAGGGGACTCGCGCGCGCCGCCGGCCCGCCGCGACTCAGCGCCGGGCCACGTCCTCGCGCAGCGGCACGCGCGTCGGCCAGCCGCCGGCCAGCGCCTTGTACAGCGCGACCGCATTGGCGACGCTGCGGGTGCGCGCCTCGGCCAGGGCGTCCTCCGCGGTCAGCCGCGTGCGCTCGGCGTCGAGCACCTCGAACAGGTCGGCGGCGCCGGCGTCGTAGCGCACCCGCGCCAGCTGCGCGGCGCGCGCGCTGTCGGCGGCGGCCTGCTGCAGGTGCTGGTCCTCGACCCGCGAGCGGGCGTAGCGCACCAGCGCGTTCTCGGTGTCCTCCAGCGCCAGCAACACGGCCTGCTGGTAGCGCGCCAGTTCGCCGCTGGCCTCCGCGTCGGCGGCGGCGATGCGCGCGCGCACCCGGCCGATGTCGAGGAACGACCAGTCGACGCCGAGCGCGACCAGGCGCGTTTCGCTGTCGCGCTCGAACAGCGCGTCGCTGTCGATCGCCTGGCTGCCGATCAGCCCGCCGAGGGTGAAGCGCGGGAACAGGTCGGCGGTGGCCACGCCGATGCGGGCGGTGGCCGCGTGCAGGCGGTGCTCGGCGGCGATCACGTCCGGGCGCCGCCGCAGCAGCTCGCCGGGCGTGCCGGGATCGAGCCGCGCCGGCAGCACCGGCAGCGGCTGCGGCGGGGTCAGCTCGGCGATCAGCGCCTCCGGCGTGCGCCCGGTCAGCACCGCCAAGCGATGCATCGTCACCGCGACCTGCGCCTCCAGCACCGGCACCCGCGCCAGCGTGGCCTGCAGCTGCGCGTTCGCGCGCGCGGTGTCGAACTCGGTGCCGCGGCCGGCGTCCAGGCGCGCCTGCACCAGGCGCAGGGTCTCGCGCTGGTTGTCGGCGTTCTCGCGCGCCACCCGCAGGCGCTCCTGCAGCCCGCGCAGTTCGGCGTAGCTGCGCGCGACCTCGCCGACGATCGCCACCTGCAGCGCGTCCAGGTCCGAAGCCGCCGCCCAGGCCTCGGCGCGCTGCGCCTCGACGTTGCGGCGCACGCGGCCGAACAGGTCGAGCTCCCAGCTCGCGTCGGCCTGCAGCTGGTAGTTCTCGACGTCGCGGTCCGCGCGCGGCACGCCGGGCATCTGGTCGGCGCTGGCGCGCGACTCGCCGGCGCTGCCGCTGGCGGTGACGGCCGGCCAGCGATCGAGCTTGGCGCCGCGCAGCAGCGCGTTGGCGCGGTCGTAGCGGGCCAGGGCGATGCGCAGGTCGTGGTTGGCGGCGAGCGCGTCCTCGACCAGCCGGGTCAGCAGCGGATCGCCGAAGCTGCGCCAGAACTCGGCCTCGGCTTCCGGCGTCGGGGCCGGCGCGGCCGCCGCGCCGTCCTGCGCCGCGGCGGGTTCGTCGCGGACGAACCGCTCCGCCGTGGCCACGCTCGGGCGCACGTAGTCCGGGCCGACCGCGCAGGCGGCGAGCAGCGCCGCGGCGACGCCCAGGGCAAGGGAACGGATCACCATGGCAGGGTTTCTCCCAAATGGACGAAGCCGCCGCTCGGGCCGTCGCCGCCGAGCAGGGCCATTTCGACGCTGGTCTTCGCGCCGGTGGCGACGTCGAGCTCGCCGGCGCCGGCGTTCATGTCGGTGCGGACGTAGCCCGGGTGCACCGCATTGACCTTGACCGGCGTGTCGCGCAACTCGTGGGCCAGGTGCACGGTCCAGGAATTCAGCGCGCTCTTGGACGCGCTGTAGGCGGGGACCGCCTTGAAGCCGTGGACCGGCGAGGCCGGGTCGCTGTGCGCGGCCAGCGAGCCGAGCAGGCTGGACACGTTGACGATGCGCGCGGCCGGCGCCCGGCGCAGCAGCGGCAGCAACGCCCGGGTGACGGCGACCACGCCGAACAGGTTGGTCTCGAAGGTCTCGCGCCAGGCCTGCAGCGGCTGCTGCGAGGGGGCCGCGGCGCGCGGGTCCTCGGCGATGATGCCGGCGTTGTTGACCAGGATGTCGAGGCGGCCGTGCCGGCGCGCGACCTCGTCGGCCGCCGCGGCGATGCTCTCGGCGCGGGTCACGTCGAGCGCGATCGCCTCGACCGGCAGGCCTTCGCCCTGCAGCCTGAGCGCGGCCTCGACCGCCTTGGCGCGGTCGCGCCCGGCCAGCAGCGTGTGCACGCCGGCCCGGGCCAGCTGGCGCACGGTTTCGAAGCCGATGCCGCGGGTCGCGCCGGTGACCAGGGCGACCCTGGAATCGGGAGTGGGAACGGTGGACATGGGGGATTCCGTGGATGGGGAGTGAGAAACGAAGCGGGCACGGCGCAGGGCGCCCGGCCGGGGGGAGAAGGAGGAGCGCCGGTTGCGCTCGCTCCCCGCGCCTCCCCCCGCGCGCCTATCCCTTGACGACGTGCGCCTCCAGCGTGGAGTGGCCATGGCTGACCAGCGGCCGCCCGGCCAGCTTGCGCAGGGCGACGTAGAACACCGGGGTCAGGAACAGCCCGAACAGGGTCACGCCAAGCATGCCGGCGAACACCGTGATGCCGGTCACCGAGCGCACTTCGGCGCCCGCGCCGTGCGACAGCACCAGCGGCACGGTGCCGGCGATGAACGCGATCGAGGTCATCACGATCGGGCGCAGGCGCAGGCGGCAGGCTTCCAGCGCCGCCTCGACGATGCCCTTGCCCTGCATCTCCAGCTCGCGGGCGAACTCGACGATCAGGATCGCGTTCTTGCACGCCAGGCCCATCAGCACCACCAGGCCGACCTGCACGAACACGTTGTTGTCGCCGCCGGTGAGCCACACGCCCAGCAGCGCCGAGAGCATGCACATCGGCACGATCAGGATCACCGCCAGCGGCAGCGTCCAGCTCTCGTACAGCGCGGCCAGCACCAGGAACACCAGCAGGATCGCCAGCGGGAACACGATCAGCGCGGCCTTGCCCTGGGTCGCCTGCTGGTAGCTCAGGTCGGTCCACTCGATGGTCATGCCGTTGGGCAGCACCTTCGCGGCGATGTCGGTCAGCGTTTGCATCGCCTGGGTCGAGGACAGCACGCGCGGGTCCGATTCGCCGGCCAGGTCCGCGGCCGGGTAACCGTTGTAGCGCAGCACGGGGTCGGGGCCGTAGGTCTCCTTGATCGTGACCATCGAGCCGATCGGCACCATCTCGCCGCGCTCGTTGCGGGTGCGCAGGTTGGCGATGTCCTCGACGCTGTCGCGGTACGGCGCGTCGGCCTGCGCGATCACCTGCCAGGTGCGGCCGAACTGGTTGAAGTCGTTGACGTAGGCCGAACCCAGGTAGGTCTGCAGGGTGTCGAACAGCTCGGTCAGCGGCACGCCCTGGGCCTTGGCCTTGACCCGGTCGACCTCGGCGTCCAGCTGCGGCACGTTGGCCTGGTAGCTGGTGATCGGGAAGGCCATGCCCGGGGTCTGCGCCACCGTGCCCTGCATCGCCTGCACCGCGCTCTGCAGCGCGCCGTAGCCGAGGTTGCCGCGGTCCTCGATGAAGGCCTGGTAGCCGTTGCCGTTGCCGAGGCCGAGGATCGGCGGCGGCATCATCGAGAACGCGAAGCCTTCCTGCAGGCCGGCGATCTTCTGGTTGATCTCGGCGTTGATCTCCGCGGCGCTGCGGCCGCCGCGCTCGGCGAACGGCTTGAGCGGCAGGAACACCACGCCGGTGTTGGGCGTGTTGGTGAACTGCAGCGCGTTCAGGCCGGGGAAGGCGATCGAGTGCTCGACGCCCTCGGTGGCCATGGCGATGTCGCTCACCTTGCTCAGCAGTGCGTCGGTGCGGGCCAGCGACGAGCCTTCCGGCAACTTCACGCCGGCGATCAGGTACAGCTTGTCCTGCACCGGGATGAAGCCCGGCGGCACCACCTTGAACATCAGGCCGGTGGCCAGCAGCAGACCGGCGTAGACCGCGAACACCGCGCCGCGGCGGCCGAGCGTGCGCGAGACCGCGCCCTGGTACTTGTCCGAGCTGCTCTTGAAGAAGCGGTTGAACGGGCGGAACAGCCAGCCGAACAGGCGGTCGATCAGGCGCGTGGCGCGGTCCTTGGGCGCATCGTGCGAGTGCAGCAGGCGCGCCGCCAAGGCCGGCGACAGGGTCAGCGAGTTGATCGCCGAGATCACCGTCGAGATGGCGATGGTCACCGCGAACTGCTTGTAGAACTGGCCGGTCACGCCGGACAGGAACGCCATCGGCACGAACACCGCGCACAGCACCAGCGCGATCGCGATGATCGGGCCGGACACCTCCTTCATCGCCTGGTGCGCCGCTTCCAGCGGGGTCAGGCCCTCCTCGATGTTGCGCTCGACGTTCTCCACCACCACGATCGCGTCGTCGACGACGATGCCGATCGCCAGCACCAGGCCGAACAGGGTCAGGGTGTTGATCGAGAAGCCGAGCAGGTACAGCGCGGCGAACGTGCCCACCACGGACACCGGCACCGCGATCAGCGGGATGATCGAGGCGCGCCAGGTCTGCAGGAACAGGATCACCACCAGCACCACCAGCGCGATCGCCTCGAACAGGGTCGAGACCACCGCCTTGATCGAGTCGCGCACGAAGATCGTGGTGTCGTACACGGCCGCGTACTCGATCCCCGGCGGGAAGCGCTTGGACATCTCGTCCATCTTCGCCACGACCTCGTCGCGGATCTGCAGCGCGTTCGCGCCCGGCGCCTGGAAGATGCCGATCGCCACCGCGTTCTTGCCGTCGAGCTTGGCGCGCAGGGTGTAGTCGCCGGCGCCGAGCTCCAGGCGGGCCACGTCGGACAGGCGCACCACTTCGCCGCCCTCGCCGCTCTTGATCACGATGTTGCCGAACTCCTGCTCGCTGCGCAGGCGGCCCTGGGCGTTGATCAGGGTGAGGAACTGGCTGTTCGGCATCGGCTCGGCGCCGAGCTGGCCGGCCGAGACCTGCACGTTCTGCTCGCGCATCGCCCGCACCACGTCGCCGGCGGTCAGGCCGCGCGAGGCGATCTTGTCCGGGTCGAGCCAGGCGCGCATCGCGTAGTCGCCGCCGCCGAAGATCTGGGCGTCGCCCACGCCCTGGACGCGCGCCAGCTCGTCCTTGACGTGCAGGCGGGCGTAGTTGCGCAGGTACAGGGTGTCGTAGCGGCCGTCCGGCGAGGTCAGGTGCACGACCATCAGGAAGGTCGGCGACTGCTTCTGCACGGTCACGCCCTGGCGGCGCACGTCCTCGGGCAGGCGCGCCTGCGCCTGGGCGACGCGGTTCTGCACCTTGACCGCGGCGTCGTCCGGGTCGGTGCCCGGGCGGAAGGTCACGGTCATCTGCAGCACGCCGTCGGAGCCGGCCACCGACTTGAGGTACATCATGTCCTCGACGCCGTTGATCGCCTCTTCCAGCGGCGTCGCCACGGTCTCGGCGATCACCTTCGGGTTGGCGCCCGGGTACACCGTGCGCACCACCACCGACGGCGGCACCACTTCCGGGTATTCGCTGATCGGCAGGATCGGTATCGCGATCAGGCCGGCGGCGAAGATCACGATCGACAGCACCGCGGCGAAGATCGGCCTGTCGATGAAGAACTTGGAGAAGTCCATAACGGGTTTCCTCTGCGGCGCGCGGCCGCAAGATCCTGGGCTGCGCCGTCGCCGGCGCAGGAATGCGGGGAGCGGCTCCCACCGCGTGCGGAGGGAGGTCGCGAGGCACGAGGCGCGCGCGCCGCAGCAGCCGGCGCGGCGGCCTCAGTCCTGTGCGGCCCTTCCCCGCGGTCGGGGAGGGGCCGCGCGGGTCACTTCATCGCCACGCGGCCGTCCGGCGGCGGCGCGCCCATCGCGATGGTCTTCGGCGCCACCGGCATGCCCGGCATGAACACCTTCTGCACGCCGTGCACGATCACCTTGTCGTTCGCCGCCAGGCCGGACTGGACCACGCGCAGGCCGTCGATCATCCGGCCCAGCACCACGTCCTTGCGCACCGCGGTGTTGTTCGGGCCGAGCACGTAGACGTACTTGCGGTCCTGGTCGGTGAGCACGGCCTTGTCGTCGATCAGCATCGCCTTGAACTCGCCGCTGCCTTCCAGCTGCACGCGCGCGAACAGGCCGGGGGTGAAGATCCGGTCCGGGTTGCGCAGCACCGCGCGGGCGCGGATCGTGCCGGTGGTCGGGTCGACCTGGTTGTCGACGAAGTCGACCGTGCCCTGGTGCGGGTAGCCCTGCTCGCTGGCCAGGCCGACCCGCACCGGGTTCTTCGACGCGGCGCGTTCGCCCTTGCGGGCCAGCTCCTGGTAGCGCAGGAAGCTCTGCTCGTCGCTTTCGAAGTAGACGTAGACCGGGTCCTGCGAGACCAGCGTGGTCAGCAGGGTCGCGTCGGCCTGGGCCAGGTTGCCTTCGGTGACCATCGCCCGGCCGGCGCGGCCGTCGATCGGCGCGCGCACCTCGGTGAACTGCAGGTCCAGGCGCGCGTTGGCGAGCGCGGCCTCGGCCGCGCGCACCGCGGCGTCCCCTTGGGTCAGCGCGGCGCGGCGGCTCTCGAACTCCTCGCGCGAGATCGCCTTGGCCTCGAGCAGGGTCCTGGCGCGCTCGTCCTGGGCGCGGGCGAGGCGGGCCTCGGCGCGGGCGCGCTCGAGGTCGGCCTCGGCCTGGGCCAGGCGGGCGCGGTACGGGCGCGGGTCGATCACGAACAGCAGGTCGCCTTTCTTGACCTCCTGGCCTTCCTGGTAGGCGACGCGCTGCACGTAGCCGGACACGCGCGGGCGCAGCTCGACGGTCTCGACCGCGGCGACGCGGCCGGTGAACTCGTCCCATTGCCGGACCGGCTTGGTCAGCACCTGGGCGACGCTGACCTCGGGCGGCGGCGGGTGGCCGGCGGCGGGCTCGGCCTGGCTGCTGCACGCCGCGAGCGCGACGCTCAGGGCCAGGCTCGCCGCCAGGGCGAGGGCGGGGATCCCGGTTCCGGACCGGGCTGGCGTTTTGCGGGGCATCATGGGGGCGAAGGTTCCTGAGGGTTGGAGTTGGAAGAGGGAGACGAGATCGCGTTGCGGTCCGTGACCAGCAGGTTGCGCAGCAGCGTGCGCGCGTCCTGCAGACAACGTGCTGGCAGCAGATCGGCCGTGGGCGCGTCGGCGCCGGATCCGGCCGCATGTCCCTGCGTCGATCCGGCGGGCGCGGAATCGACACCGGCGTCGCCGGCGGCGTCCGGGTAGCGCACCACCGCGTCCGGCCGCGGCGGCCCGTGGGCGCCGATCAGCGCCAACGCGCGCTGGCCGACCGCGAGCGCGCTCGGCCACTGCGGGCAGGCGTGCTCGCGGTTGCGCTCGGTGCACACCGGCCGCTCGATCGCCAGCAGCTGCACGCGCACGCCGAGCGGCCGGGCCTCGTCGTGCAGCACCCGGGCGAGCATGCGCAGCGCCGCCTCGGCGACCGAGCGATGGCCGTAGCCGGCCCACGGGTGCTCGCTGCCGGGGCCGCCGATCAGCACGTAGCCGCCGCCGCGCTCGCCCGCGGCCAGCAGCGGCATCAGGTGGCGGGCCGCGGCCAGGTGCGGCAGCAGTTCCTCGTCGAGCTTGCGGCGCAGGAACGCGGCCGGACGGTCGAGCAGGCGGCCGCGCTCGGGATCGCCGCAGATCGCCGCGACCACGCCGGCGAAAGGCCGCCCGAGCCGGCGCAGCGCGCGCGCCAGGCGGGCGCCGTCGGCATCGCCGGTGACCGCGCCGACCACGGTGTGCAGCTCGGCGCCGGGATGGCGGTCGCGCAGCGCCTGCAGTTCGGCGCGGTCCGCGGCCACCGCGACCACCGGGCGGCCCTGCTCCAGCGCGGCCTGGACCACGCCGCGGCCGATGCCGCCGGTCGCGCCCAGCACCACCAAGGGCGGCGAAATCGTCCCGCTCATGGGACATTTACTCCCGTGCACGGGACAGTGGCGACATCGCCGCGCAACCTGCGCAGCGCCGCGGCCACCCCCAGCAGCAACAACGCCGCCGGGAGCGCGAGCACGAACGCCAAGATCCAGGCCAGCAGCAGGAATTCCGCCGATCCGGCCGGCAAGCTCGCCCGAACCGCGCGGGACGCGACCGCGAACAACGCCCCCATGCCGAGCAGCATCAGCGGCAGGTAGGCGTAACGGAGGGGGCGGGAGGCGGGCATGGCGGGGGAGGGAGTCGGGGGAATCCGCGACACAGGCTAGGGCCGCGTGCGGCACTTGATTAGCCGGTAAATGAGGGAATAATTGTCCCGGCGACGGGTCAATGACCCCGCGCTTCCTTGCCGTATCGTCCTACCGGCGTTCGCGCGCGCCGCCTCCTCCCCCTCCCGCGCGCCCCCACCGGAGCCTCGTCATGGCCCGCGATCTCAACGACACCCTGATCTTCGTCAAGGTGGTCGAGCACGGCAGCTTCATCTCCGCGGCGCGCGCGTTGCAGCTGCCCAAGACCACCGTCAGCCGCAAGGTGCAGGAACTGGAAGCGCGCCTGGGCGCGCAACTGCTGCACCGCACGACCCGCAAGCTCGGCCTGACCGAGGCCGGCAACGTCTACTTCGAGCATTGCCAGCGCATCGCCCGCGAACTGGACGAGGCCGAGAGCGCGGTCAGCCAGCTGCAGGGCGGCCCGCGCGGGTGGCTGCGCTTCACCGCGCCGTACTCGATCGGCATCACCTGGATCGCGCCGCTGCTGGGCGAGTTCCACGCGCGCCACCCGGAGGTGCGGGTGGACATGGTGCTGAGCAACGACAACGTCGACCTGATCGACCAGGAGATCGACGTCGCCCTGCGCGGCGGGCCGCTGCCGGATTCGAACCTGATCGCGCGCCGGCTCGCCACCTTCCGCACCCAGGTCTACGCCAGCCCGCAGTACATCGCCCGCCACGGCGAACCGCTGCACCCCGACGACCTGCAGCACCACCGCACCCTGGCGATGCCGAAGTTCCGCCGCAACGGCCAGTACTTCTGGCCGCTCAGCGACGGCACCCGGCTCGACGACTACCGCATCGACCCGGTGCTGGTCGCCAACGACCCGGCGCCGCTCACCGGCGCGCTGCTCTGCGGCGAGGCGCTGATGCTGGCCAGCGACGTCACCGTCAAGGCCTACGCCGAGCAGGGCTACGTGCAGCGCGTGCTGGCCGGCTGGACCGGACCGGACTACGCGTTCAACGCGG
Source organism: Vulcaniibacterium tengchongense (assembly GCF_003814555.1). Lineage (GTDB taxonomy): Bacteria > Pseudomonadota > Gammaproteobacteria > Xanthomonadales > Xanthomonadaceae > Vulcaniibacterium > Vulcaniibacterium tengchongense. The sequence goes on along the minus strand of NZ_RKQN01000002.1, from coordinate 822,897 downwards.
TGTTCCCGCGCGGCCGGGTGCAGTCGCCGAAGGTGCGCGCCTTCGTCGACTTCCTGGTCGAGCGGCTGAACTTCGATGCCGACTACATGCAGGTGCTCTGCCCGGACGCGCGCGCGCGTTGCCAGGCGGCCAAGCAGGCCTCGAGCGAGGCGATCAAGGCGGAACTGGCGAAGGTGGTGCGCCAGGCCAGGACCAAGCGCGCGCCCGCGCCGGAGGCGCCGGCGGAAGCCGAGGCGGGCGAGGGGCGCGACCCGGCGCTGGCGTAGCCGCCGGCGCCATCGAACCGCGGCGCGCATCCCGCGCGACGCCCGCGGCGCGGCCGCAGGCGCCGCGAGGCCTCGCGGTCGGCGTTCAGCGGACGGCGCCGGCCGCCGCGTCCGCCGGCGGCTCGCGCAGGCGCCAGGCCAGGCCCGACACCCGCTCGGCGCGCCGCGCCAGCGCCGCGCGCAGCACCGCCTCGCCGGCGCACAGGTGCAGCGCCTCGCGGGCGCGGGTGAGGCCGGTGTACACCAGCTCGCGCGACAACGTGCGCGCGTCCTGGCGCGGCAGCAGCAACCACACGGCATCGAACTCCGAACCCTGCGCCTTGTGCACGGTCATCGCGAACGCGCCGGCATGCGCCGGCAGCGCCGCCGGATGGAAGCCGCGCACGCCCTCCGCGCCGGCGAACCACACCACCGGCGCGCCGCCGGGGTCGCGCAGGCACACGCCGACGTCGCCGTTGAACAGGCCGTGGCGGTAGCTGTTCTCGGTGACCAGCAGCAGGCGGCCGTGGAAGTAGGGCTCGCGCTGCGCGCCGGCCAACGCCTCCTCGATCCGCGCGTTGAGCTGCGCCGCGCCCCACGGGCCCTCGCGCAGCGCGGTCAGCAGCCGGGCGCGGCCGGCCAGCGCCAGCGCCTGCTCCGCATCCTCCGCGGCGAGCAGCGCGCGCCACGGCGCCAGCAGCGCCTCGCGGAGCGCCGGCGCGAGCGGGTCGTGGATCCCGGCGTGGTAGTGCACGCCGCGCAACGTGCCCGACTGCAGCAGCGCCAGCGCGCGTTCGCCGTCGCCGGTGCGCGCGGCGTCGGCCAGCGGCGCCAGCTCCAGCGCCGACGACTGCCGCCAGCCGCGGCGCAGGTGCACGCGGTGCCCGGCCAGCGGCGCGTCCTCCGCCGCGGCGAACAGGTCGCCGGTGGCGGGCGCGCCGAGCAGCGGCGCCAACGCGGCCTCCACCGCGGCCGGCAGCGTCGCGCCGTCGCCGCTGGCGGCGACGATCGCGGCCAGCACGTCGCCGGCCTCCACCGACGGCAGCTGGTCGGGGTCGCCGACCAGCACCAGCGCGGCGCCGTCGGGCACCGCCTCGGCCAGCTTGCACATCAGCGGCAGGTCGACCATCGAGGCCTCGTCCACCACGACCACGTCGTAGGGCAGCGGATGCGCGGCGTCGTGGCGGAAGCGCGGCCGGTCCGGGATCGGCCCGAGCAGCCGGTGCAGGGTGCGCGCCTGCAGCGGCAGCGCCTCGCACAGCGCCGGGTCGACGCCGGCCGCCCGCAGCTGCGCGGCGGCCTGCTGCAGGCTCTGGGCGATGCGCTCGGCGGCGCGGCCGGTGGGCGCGGCCAGGGCGATGCGCGGCGGCGCGCCGCCCAGCCGCCGGCGCTGCGCGATCAGCAGCACCAGCAACCGCGCCAGGGTGGTGGTCTTGCCGGTGCCGGGGCCGCCGGTGACCAGCAGCAGCGGCCGCAGCAACGCCAGCGCGGCCGCGCGCGCCTGGCCGCCGTCGTCGCCGCGCGCCTGCGGGAACAGCTGCGCGAACAGCGGCGCCAGCGCGGCGAGGTCGCCGGCCCGCGCGGGCTGCCGCGCGATCGCGCGCAGGCGCGCGGCCAGGCGCCGCTCGTACTCGCGGTAGCGGCGCAGGTAGAGCAGGTCGCGCTCCAGCACCAGCGGCGCCTGCGGATCGGCTTCGGCGTCGGGCGCCGGCGCGGCGATCCAGGGCGAGGCGCGCAACGCCTCGCGCCAGGCGGCGGGCGGCGGCCAGTCGCCGTCGAGCAGCGCCTGCGGGCGGCGCAGGTCGAGGCCGGCATGGCCGGCGCTCACCGCCAGCGAGGCCAGTTCGGCCGCGCGCAGCACCTGCGGGTCGGTCGCCGGGTCGAGCCGGCGCAGCGCCGCGGCGAAGGCGCGGTCGACCGCGCGCACGCCGCGCTCCGGTACCGGCGCGCTCATGCGCGGCCTCCGCCCGGCGCGAACAGCGCGTCGGCGGCCTCGACCAGCGCCGCCGGGAAGCGCAGCGCGACCACGCCGCGCTGCGGGTCCTCCGCGCTCAGTCCGCGACAGAACAGGTAGTGCACGCCGCCGAAGTCGCGCTCGTAATCGTAGGCCGCGCCGCGGCGCAGGCGCAGCCAGCGGTGCAGCGCGACCACGTACAGCAGCGCCTGCAGGTCGTACTCGCTGCCGCGCATCGCCTGCGCCAGCGCGGCCGGGCCGTAGTCGGGCAGCAGGTTGGACTTGTAGTCGAGCACGTACAGCCGGCCGTCGTGGCGGTAGACCAGGTCGATCTTGCCGTTCATCAGCCCGCTCAGGCGCGGCCAGGCGCCGAAGCCGCGGCGGTCGAGGGCGACGCCGTGCGCGTGCAGCAGCGCCAGCAGCGCCTCGCCGTCGGCGTCGGCGAGCGCGAAGTGGAACTCCATCTCCACCCGGCGCGCCGCGGCCGGCAGCTCGCACAGCCGCACCGGCGCGGTGCCGGGCGCGGCGGGCAGCGGCGCGTTGAGGGTGCGCGCGACCAGCGGCGCCAGCTCGCGCACGCCGGCATCCAGGTCCGCGTCCGGATAGTCCTGCGCGCGCAGGGCGCGGCGCAGCGGCGCGTCCTCGCCGGCGGGCGGCGTCTCGCCGGCGTGGCCGCGCCAGCGCGCGAAGTCCACCTGCTCCAGCGCCAGGTGCAGGGCGTTGCCGAAGCGGGTGCCGCCGAAGCGCACCGGGCCGGCCGGCGCCGCCGCCGCGAGCGGCCGCTCATCGTCCGCCGGCGCCTCTTCGACCAGCGCCTGGGCGCCGTGCGGGCGCTGCCGGTGCAGCTGGCTGAAGCTGTGGATCCACCAGTCGCGGCGCAGCGCCCGCTGCGGTCGCCGCGGCGGCGGCACCGCGGGCGCCGGCGCCGGCGGCAGGCGCAGCGGCGCCTCGGCGGCGGGCAGCGGCGCGTCGACCAGCTGCAGGCGCGGGCCCAGCGCGGCGCGCAATGCATCGCCCGGCAGCTCGCCGCCGAGCAGGCGGTGCAAGGCGGTATCCGCGTTCTTGGCCAGCGCGCCGCCGCACAGCCACAGCAGGTCGCGGGCGCGGGTCAGGCCGACGTAGAGCAGGCGCATGTCCTCGGCCGCCTCCTCGGCCCGGGCGCGCCTGCAGGCCTCGTCCCAGGCCGGCGCCCCGGCGTGCGCGAACGCGGTCCTCCACTGCCGCACGCGCTGGCCGCTCTCGTCGTGGTAGTCGACGAAGGCCTTGCCGTTGCCGTTGCGCCGGCCGATGCCGGCGAACGGCAGGAACACCAGCGGGAACTCCAGGCCCTTGCTCCGGTGCAGGGTGAGGATCTGCACGCGGCCGGCGTCGGATTCCAGGCGCGGCTGCTGGTGCTCGTCGTCGGCGTCGGCATGGGCGATCGCCGCCTGCAGCCAGTCGAGCTGGCCCTGCACGCCGAGCCGCTGCGCGCGCGCCTCCTGCATCAGCTCGGCCAGCTGCAGCAGGCTGGTCAGCGCGCGCTCGCCGTCGGCGCGCGCGAGCAGCTGCGGCGCCTGTCGCGCCAGCACCTCGGCCAGCAGCGCCTGCGGGCCGTGGCGCTCCCAGCGCAGCCGCCATTGCATGAATCCGTGCTGCCACTGCCGCAGCGCGGCGCCGTCGTCCTCCAGCGCCGCCAGCGCGGCGGCGTCGAAGCCGAACAGCGGCGTCGCCAGCGCCGCGCGCAGGCGGCGCTCGTCGCCCGGCGCGGCCAGCGCCAGCAGCAGCGTCTGCAGGGTCCGCGCGTGCTCGGTGGCGAACAGGCTGCCGCGGCCGGCGCTGACCGCCGACACCCCGCGCCGCGCCAGTTCCTCGCGCATCGCCGCGGCCTCGCGGTGCTCGCGCACCAGCACCGCGCAGTCGCGCGGCAGCAGCGGCCGCAGCGCGCCGTGCTCGCGCCGCTGCGCGCGGCCCTCGCGCGCCTGGCGCAGCAGTTCGGCGATCGCGTCGGCGCACAGCCGCGCGGCGTGGCGGGTGGACTCGGCCTTGTCCCACTCCTTCTGCTCGACGTGCCCGTCCTTCTCGGCCTGCCGCGGCGGCACGCGGCGGAACACCAGCGCCGGCGCCGGCGCGCCGTCGAGCCGCAGGTCGCCGTCGCAGTCGCCGTCGCGGCCCGGCAGCGAGGGCTCGAAGCGGATGCCGGCGCCGAGCGCGCCCTCCAGGTGCGGCTGCGCGAACAGCGCGTTCACCGCCGCCAGCACGCACGGCCGCGAGCGGAAGTTGTGCCGCAGCGGCGCCGCCAGCGCGGCGCCGTCGCGGGCCAGCAGGTAGGTCTCGACGTCGCCGCCGCGGAAGCGGTAGATCGCCTGCTTGGGATCGCCGACCAGCAGCAGGCCGCCGTCGCCGAACAGGCGTTCGAAGATCGTCCACTGGCGCGCGTCGGTGTCCTGGAACTCGTCGACCAGCACCAGCCGGAACTGCTCGCGCAGCGCCGCCGCCAGCCGCGGCGCGAGCGCCGGGTCGGTGGCCGCCGCGTGCAGCGCGCCGATCAGGTCGTCGTAGTCGCGGTAGCGGAACGCGCGCTTGTCGGCGGCGTCGCGGGCGCGGGCGGCCGCGCGCAGGGCGTGCAGGCGCTGCAGGTCGGCGGCCTCGCGCCAGGGCGCGAGCGCCTCGCGCGCGTCCAGCAGCGCGGCGAGGGCGCCCGACAGCGGCGTCTGCGGCGGATGGCGGCCCTTGTTGCTGCCCTCGGCGAGCGCCGCGGGGGTGTAGCGGGCCAGGCGCTCGGGCCAGTCGGCGGGCGGCGCCTCGCGCGCGGTCGCCGCCTGCAGCCAAGCCCACAGGGCGTCGAGCTGCTCGCGCTTGTAGCGGGTGCCGTTGAGCGCCTTGCCGGCGATCGCCGCGGCGAACGCGGCGTGGGCGTCCTCGCCGTGCGCGGTGAAGGCGGCGCGGAAGTCCTGCCAGGCCGCGCGCAGGCGCGGGCGCGGGTCCGGCGGCAGCGTCGCGGGCGGCGCCGGCAGCAGCGGCTCGGGCGCGAGCAGCGCGCCGAGCGCGGCGGCGAGCCCGTCCGGGCTGCGGAAGTGGCGCTGCAGGAACTCGGCGCCGTCGGCGTCGCGCGCGCGTTCGCGCCACAGCGTCACCGCCAGCGCGCTGCGGCCGGCCGCGTTCGCCGGCACCACCTCGGCGGCGAGCAGCGGCTCGCCGGCCTCCAGCGCGTGCTCGGCCAGCACCCGCTGGCAGAAGCCGTGGATGGTGGCGATGACCGCCAGGTCCATCTCGCGCTCGGCCCGGGCCAGGCGCAGGCGCAGCGCCGGCAGCGCCTCGCCGGCGGCGAGCGCGGCCTGGATCAGGCGGCGCAGCAGCGCGGTCTCGGCCTCGTCGCCGGCGCGCTCGCCGGCGTCGCCCTCGCGCCATTGCGCGGCCAGCTCGGCGGCGCGCTGCAGGCGCAGGCGCACGCGCTCGTGCAGTTCGGCGGTGGCGGCGACGGTGTAGGTGACCGCGAGCACCTGCGGCACGCGCAGCCGGCCGACGATCACCGCGCGCGCGAACAGCCCGGCCAGCGCGTAGGTCTTGCCGGTGCCGGCGCTGGCCTCGATCAGGCTGCGCGCGTCGAGCGGGGTGTCGAACACGGTGGCGCTCATGCGCCGGCCTCCGGGTCGGGCGCGGCGCCGTCCTCGAGCGCGGCGAACAGCGCGGTGGCGAGCGCGGCGAAGTCGCGGCGCGACTGCGCGTCGTCGTCGAGGAACGGGTCGCGGCCGCGCAACGCCAGGCGGGTGGCCGGCGTGGCCTCCGGCGCGCCGGCCCGTTCGCCACCGACCCAGCAGTCGCGCGCGGCCTTCAGCGCGGCCTCGGCGTCGCCCTTCCTGGCCCAGGCGCGCACGAACGCGTAGCCGGCCTTGGGCAGGAACGGCAGCGGCTCGCGCAGCGCCCGTTCGCGCAACGCCAGCAGCCAGGCCAGCGCCGCGCGCGCCCGCGCCGGCGCCAGCGCCGGCGGCGTGCGCCACTGCGGCGGCGCCTCGGCCTCGGGGCGGGCCAGTTCGTGCAACTGCAGCCCGGCGCAAGCCGCGCACAGCCGGTCCAGGCCGTGGCGCAGCGCGTGGCCGCCGTGCAGCCCCTTCGGCCGCAGCGCCACCCGCAGCACGCGCCGGCCGTGGACGCCGTCGAGGCTGGCGTGCAGCGCGCGCCCGCCGCCGCAGTCGATCGCGACCGGCACGCGCGCGCCTTCGGCGCCGAAGCCGGCCTCGAGCGTCATCGCCGCGAACGGTTCGACCTCGTCCAGCAGCGCCGCGACCGTGGCCAGGCCGTCGGCCCCCGGCGCGGCCAGCGCGCGCGCGACCAGCCGCGGGTGCAGCCGGCGCGGGTCCGGCCGCGCGCCGGCGCGCAGCCAGGCCGCGAACACCGCTTCGCGCAGCTGGTACTGCGCGAGCGCATCCGGCGCGCCGAGCGGCTCGTGCTCCGGCAGCGGCGGCTCGTCGTCCGGCAGGCGCAGGCCGAGGCCGTCCTGCAGGTAGACCGCGTGCGGGCGCAGCAGCGCGCGGCGCAGGCGCTCCAGCGCCAGCACCGGCTCGCCCTCGCCGCGCGGCGGCAGGCGCAGCGCCGGCGCCGCGAACGGCGGCGGCGCGGCGGCCCCGGGCGCCTCGCGCGCGGCCGGGTGCCAGCGCTCGTCGTAGCTGAAGCGGCGCGGCTCCAGGCCGCCGGGCAGGCGCTCGCCCTCGTGCGGCGCGCCGAACGCCGCCGGCGCGAACGGCTGCAGCGCGTGCCGCACCACCAGCGCCTCGCGCACCGCCTCGCGTTCGCCGGCGTGGTAGCGCGCCGCGGCGTCGAGCAGCTCGCTGACCAGCGCCGAGGGTTCGCGGCGCGCGTTGTCGCGCGGGTCCATGCCGCACCAGCTCAGATAGAACGCGCGCCCGGCGGAGGCGAACAGCTGCAGGAACAGGTAGCGGTCGGCGTCGCGCCGCGAGGGGTCGCCGACGCGGCGCTCGCGGGTGTCGAGCGCGCGGGCGATGCGGTTGAGCGGGTCGCGCGGGTCGCGCGCCGGGAACGCCTGCTCGTCCAGGCCGAGCAGGCAGATCACCCGGAACGGGATCAGCCGCATCGGCACCATCCGGCCGAAGCAGACGCCGCCGGACAGGAACGGCGCGCGCGCATCGGCCTGGCCGAGCGCGTCGCGCAGCTGCGCCAGCACCACCGCGTGCTCGACCGGCGCGTCGTACCCGGCCTCGCGCGCGCCGTCGGCGAACGCCGCGACCGCCTCGCGCAGGCGCCTGAGCGCCGCCGCGTCGGCGCCGTCGCGTTCGGCCGCGAACGCGTCCTCGAGCAGCGCCTCCAGCGCCTGCTGCCAGGCGGCCGGCGGCTGCGCGGCGGCGAGGCGGGCGCGCGCCTCGCGCAGCAGGGCGAGGAAGCGCAGCAGCGCGTCCAGCGCATCGGCCGCCTGGCCTTCCAGCTCCGGCCACGGCGCGACCGCGCCGATCTCGGCCTCGGCGCCGCTGGCGTAGCCCAGCAGCAGGCGGTCGAGCGCGAACTCGAAGGTGTAGGCGCCGTCGCCGCCGGCGTGGTGCGCGGCGCGGTCGGCGGCGTCCAGGCCCCAGCGCGCGCCGGCCGCCTGCAGCCAGTCCTGCAGCGCGCCGCGGTCGGCGTCGTCGACGCCGAAGCGCGCGGCGATCGCCGGCACCGCGAGCAGGTCGAGCACGTCGGCCAGGGTCGGCGCGCGCAGCGGCAGCTCGAGCAGGCGCAGGAACGCCTCCGCCACCGGCGCGCTGGCCAGCGGGCTGGTGTCGGCGATGGTGTAGGGCAGCTCGCGCGCGGTGCCGAGCGCGCCGCCGAACACCGCCTCGACGTGCGGCGCGTAGCGGTCGATGTCGGGCGCGAGCACGGCGATGTCGCGCGGCTGCAGCGGCGGCTCGCCCGGCGGCGGCGGCGCCTCCAGCAGCGCGCGCAGCTGGTCGTGCAGCACCTGCACCTCGCGCAGCGGGGTGTGGCAGGCGTGGAACTGCAGGCTGGCGTCGCCGCGCTCGACCGCCGCGCGCGGCCAGCCGGGGCCGGGCTCGCCGGCCAGCGGCGCGCGGTTGTCGAGCACGTCGGCCTGCAGGCGGCCGAGCAGGGTATCGCGCGGCGGCTCGGCGTGCGGCGCCAGTTCGAAGCGCGGCGCCACCGCCTCGCCGCCGAGCAGCGCGGCGACGAAGTCGCGGCCGGCCAGGCCCCAGGCCGCCAGCAGCGGGTTCGGTCCGCCGTCGCCGCCGCCGAGGAAGGCGTCGTCGTCGGCCGGGCGGTACGCGTCCCAGCGCGACAGGTCGCCCCAGAACGCGCGCGCCGGCGTGTGCAGGTAGAAGTGCTGCTCGCCGGCGCGGGCCTGGCTGGCGATCACCTGCAGCACGTCCGGCGAGACGTTCTGGCAGGCGAACACGAACAGCCGCGGCGGCATCGCCGCGGGCGGCGGCGCGTCGGCGGCGCCGAAGCGGCGCAGGTAGTCGTCGATGCGGCGCGCGCGGTGCGCCCGGCCGCGGCCGACCCGCCGCCACAGCGCGGCCTGCCAGTCGCCGCCGTCGGCGCCGCGCTCCCAGCGCAGCAGCCAGTCGCGGCGCCAGGCCTGGTAGCGCTCGTAGGTGTCGGCGAGCGCGCCGGCCAGCGACCAGGCGCGCAGCGGGTCCGGTTCGGCGAGGAAGCCCGCCAGCGCCGGCGGCGGCGCGGTGCGCAGCTCGCGCAGCAGGTGCCAGCGCAGCGTCGGTGGAGCCAGGCGATCGCCCTCGGGCGCGGGGCCCAGGTGGGCGTCCAGCACCTCGTCGACGAACTCGCCCGGGGTGAGGAAACGCAGGTTGGCGCAGACGCCCAGCCGCTCGGCCAGCGCCTGCTGCAGCCAGCGCCGCATCGAGAACTGCGGCACCAGCACCGTGTCCGGGCGCAGCCAGTCGTCGCCGGCGGGCACCGCGGCGACCTGCTCCGCCAGCAGCCCGGCCAGCACCTCCAGCGCATTGGAGTGGTAGAGGCGGAAATCGGCGGCGACGGGCATAGCGGCACATCTTGCCCGCTCGCGTCTCGCCTGCCGAGACCGGCGCGGGATCGCGCGCGCGGCGCGGCCGGCGGCGACGCCAAGACCGCCGCCGCGACGCCGCGCGGGGGCGCGGGCGCGCGCACCGCGGCGCGGCGCGATGTTTAAGGCCGCCCCAATAACCGCGTCGTAGGCTGCCATCGCCCGCAGGTCGAGCTTTCCCGCTCGACCTGCGACAATCGCCCCGTAATCGTTCAGCTTCTTCCGGCCAAGCTGTTGCGCTTGGTCGCCGCTCGACCGCCGAACCGCGAACCGCATGCGCCACGAAGGCCCCATCGTCCGCCTCCGCCAGCTCCGCCTCGACCGAGGCGGCCGCACCGTGCTGCGCGACGTCGACCTCGAGGTGCCGCGCGGCCGCGTGGTCGCGGTGCTCGGCCCTTCCGGCAGCGGCAAGTCGACCCTGCTGGCGGCGCTGACCGGCGAGCTGGCGCCGGCCGCCGGCTCGGTGGAAGTGCTGGGACAGCCGGTGCCGCAGGGCCGCCGCGCGCTGCTGGAGCTGCGCAAGGGTATCGGCGTGCTGCTGCAGGGCAACGGCCTGCTCACCGACCTCACCGCCGCCGAGAACGTCGCCTTGCCGCTGCGCGCGCACACCGCCCTGCCGGAGCCGGTGATCCGCCGCCTGGTGCTGATGAAGCTGCACGCGGTCGGCCTGCGCGCCGCCGCCGACGCCTATCCGCGCGAGCTGTCCGGCGGCATGGCGCGGCGCGTGGCGCTGGCGCGCGCGCTGGCCCTGGACCCGCCCCTGATGATCTACGACGAGCCGCTGACCGGGCTGGACCCGATCGCCTCGGGCGTGGTGATGGACCTGGTGCGCCGGCTCAACGACACGCTCGGCCTGACCAGCATCGTGGTCACCCACCACGTGCACGAGACCCTGCCGGTGGCCGACCACGCGATCGTGATCGCCAACGGCGCCATCGTCTTCTCCGGCACGCCGGCGCAGCTGCAGGCCAGCGCCGACCCGCTGGTGCGGCAGTTCCTCAACGGCGAACCGGACGGGCCGATCGCGTTCGACGCGGCGCCGCGGGCCTCGGAGGCGGCATGAGCACGCCCCCGGACCGGCTCGCCGCCCGCCCACCGTCCCGGCCCGCGCGCATGCCGCGGCGCGGGCGCCGCGCGCCGCATGCCGCCCTGCCGCCCCGCGCGCGCGGCGGATCAACGCCCTTGGAGACCGCCTGATGCCCTTCGTCGCCGCGACCCGTTCGCTCGGCCGCGCCGGCCTGTTCTCGCTGTCGGTGCTGCGCGCGTCCAAACCCACCGCCGACTTCTTCCGCGAGCTGGTGCGCGAAATCTACAAGATCGGCGCGCGCTCGCTGCCGATCGTCGCGGTCGGCGGCGCCTTCGTCGGCCTGTCGGTGACCCTGCTCGGCTACCGCGCGCTCGACACCTACGGCGCCTCCAACCAGGTCAGCGCGATGCTCGGGCTGGGCCTGTACCGCGAGCTCGGCCCGGTGCTGACCGCGCTGCTGTTCATCGGCCGCGCCGGCAGTTCGATCGCCGCCGAGCTCGGCCTGATGCGCGCCACCGACCAGATCACCGCGCTCGGGCTGATGGCGATCGACCCGGTCGGCAAGGCAGTGGCGCCGCGCTTCTGGGCCGCGGTGCTGTGCGTGCCGCTGCTGACCGGCTTCTTCTGCAGCCTGGCGATCAGCGCCAGCTACTTCGAGTCGGTGCACGTGATCGGGCTGGACGCCGGCATGTTCTGGCAGGTGATGAAGGACAGCGTCGACTCCGTCGACGATTTCCTGATGGCCTTCGTCAAGGCGGCGGTGTTCGGCGCCACCGCGGCGCTGGTCGCCGCCTACGTCGGCTACCACGCCGAGCCGACCATCGAGGGCACCTCGGTGGCGACCACCCGCGCGGTGGTCAACGCCTCGCTGCTGGTGCTGATGTTCAACTTCGTCATGTCCGCTTTTCTTTTCAAGTGAACCTGGGCCACGGATCGACGCGGATGCGCACGGATGAAGCGAAGGCGACGGCTGCCGCGTCCAACCGCGCGGTTCCGGGGCCGGGCCGGAGGCGCCCGCGGCCCCGGCTCCCGCTCGATCCGTGCCTATCCGCGCCCTTCGCGGCAGCAACCTCCAACGAGTGACCCATGAGCATCCGCGCACCCCGTATCGAATTCGCCGTCGGCGCCTTCCTGCTGCTGGCCCTGGCCTCGCTGCTGGTGCTGGCCCTGGCCTCGACCAACGGCCGCTGGGGCCTGGGCAGCGACACCTATCCGCTGACCGCGCGCTTCACCAGCATCGGCGCGCTGCGCCCGAACGCGCCGGTCAAGATCGGCGGCGTCGCCATCGGCCACGTCGCCGCGATCGACGTCGATCCGGTCAAGTTCGACACCGTGGTCACGCTGGCGATCAGCAAGCGCTACGACAAGCTGCCGGCCGACACCGCCGCGAGCATCCTCACCAGCGGCCTGCTCGGCGAGAGCTACGTCAACCTGGCCCCGGGCGGGGATCCGGACCCGCTCAAGCCCGGCGACGAGATCTACCTGACCCAGTCCGCCGTCGACCTGATCCAGCTGGTCGGCAAGTACATGTTCAGCGGCGGTGGCGGCGCCGGCGCCGACAATGCCGCGACTCCCGCCGCGCCCGGCCCGGCCGAGAAGCCCGCCGGCGACGACGTTCCCGCCTATCTGCAAGGCCAGTGACGCCCCCACTCAGGACGAACCCATCATGAAGCGCACGCCTGTTTCCCTGATCCTCTCCGCCGCGCTGCTCGCCGTCGCCCCGGCCGCGACGCTGGCCCAGTCCGCGCCGGCGCCGGCCGCCGCCGCGGCGCAGACCCCGAGCCAGCTGGTGCTGAGCAATAGCACCCGCATCCTCGCCACGCTGGAGAAGCGCCGCGCCGAGTTCACCCAGAACCGCGCCGCGCTGCGCCAGTTCATCGCCACCGAGTTCGACAACGTCTTCGACCGCGACTACGCCGCGCGCCTGGTGCTCGGCGCGCACGGGCGCGGCGCCTCGGACGCCGACGTCAAGCTGTTCGCCGACGCGCTCACCGACAGCCTGATGCAGCGCTACGGCTCGGCCCTGCTCGACCTGAACTCCAAGCTGCAGGTGCGGGTGAAGTCGGAGACGCCGATCCGCGGCGGCGCCATCGTCAAGGTCTCCAGCGAGTACCTGCGCCAGGGCGGCGAGCCGGTGCCGGTCGACTACCTGATGCGCAAGACCGGCAGCAGCTGGAAGGTGTTCGACGTGATGGTGGAAGGCGTCAGCTTCGTGCAGACCTTCCGCAACCAGTTCGACGCGCCGCTGCGGCAGAAGTCGATCGCCCAGGTCGCCGCCGACATCAAGGCCGGCCGCCTGCAGGCCCAGCCGCAGACCGGCAACGACTGACATGAGCGCGTCCGTGCGCCAGGAAGGCGACGCGCTGGTCTTCGCCGGGCCGCTCGACCGCGCCGCGGTGGCGGCGCTATGGCCGCGGCTGCGCGCGCTCGCGCCGCCGCCGCGCCGGTTCGACCTGCGTGCGGTCGAGGCGGTCGACAGCGCCGGCCTGGCCCTGTTGGCCGAGCTGGCGGAACGCGCCGGCGGCGCCGAGCTGGTCGGCACGCCGCCGGGCCTGGCCGAGCTGCGCGCCGCCTACCGCCTCGACGCCGGCCTGGCGTTCGCCGGCTGAGCGCGGACGCAGCGTTCCATCGGCCGCGCCGACCGCCGCGCGCGCCGCCCCGTTCCGAGACCTAGACTGCGACCATGCGCCTTACCGCCCCCGTCATCGCCCTCGCGCTCGCGAGCCTGCCGCTGGCCGGCCACGCCCAGGATCTCCCGCCCCCGGTCGCGCAAGCCGTGGCCGCGGCGCCGTGCCCGCAGGCCGCGGACCCCGGCGCCGCGCCGGACTGCACGCCGGCGGGCGCGGATGCGCCGGCGCCGGCCACCGAGCCGGTGCCGCCGGAGACCGGCGAGCCCGCGGCGGCGACGGGCGCGGACGCACCGGCCGCGGCTCCGGCCGGCACCGCGCCCGCGGTTCCGGCCAGCGCGGAGGCCGTGCCGGCGCCAGGCGCCGCCGCGGCGCAGGATCCGCGCACCGAGGCCGAGCGCGACTTCGACGCGCTCTACGGCCGCAACGGCTACAACCCGGTCGCCGACCCGAGCCTGCCGGCGCCGGCGGCGGTGCCCGCCGCCTACGATCCCTGGGAGGGCTACAACCGCCGGATGCACCGCTTCAACAACGCGGTCGACCGCGCCGTGGCGCGGCCGCTGGCGCGCGGCTACGTCAAGGTGGTGCCGCGGCCGGTGCGGCTGGGCGTGAGCAACTTCTTCGACAACCTGCGCCAGCCGGTGTCGGCGCTGAACGCGCTGCTGCAGGGCAAGCCGAAGCAGGCCGGGCAGTCGCTGGGCCGCTTCCTGCTCAATTCCACCCTCGGCATCGGCGGGCTGTTCGACCCGGCCACCGACGCCAAGCTGCCGAACAAGAGCGAGGACTTCGGCCAGACCCTGGGCGTGTGGGGCTGGAGGAAGTCGCGCTACGTCGAGCTGCCGCTGTTCGGCCCGCGCACCCTGCGCGACACCTTCGGCCTGGCCGCGGACGCGCCGCTGAGCCCGGTGCGGCAGATCGAGGAGGACCGCGTGCGCGTCGGCCTGCAGGGCCTGCAGCTGGTCGACGTGCGCGCGCAGCTGCTGGCCACCGACAGCTTCCGCGAAGGCGCCGAGGACGACTACACCCTGGTCCGCGACGCCTGGATGCAGCGCCGCGACTACCAGATCTTCGGCGACCGCATCAACGGCGACGAGGCGAGCCTCCCCGACTACCTGCGCGAGGAGAACAACCCGACCGTGCCGGTGGACGCGATGCCGATCACCCCGATCGACGGCACCTGAGGGCGGGCCGCGTCCGCGCGGCCGCGTGCGGACGCAAGCGCGGCGGCGCCTCGCGTCCGGCGCGGATCGCGGCTCGAAGGCGACATCGCAGCGCCTGCGGCGAGCGCCTGCCGTCGAGTCGGGCCCCGCCACGTCGTCGAACGCGGTGAGGGACCTGCGCGCGCGCAGGGTGGTCGCGCGGCGATCGGTCATCGCGCGACATCGCACCCGTTATTCGACCAGCGCGGCCCTCGCCCGGGGCCCCGCCCGGAACCGCGGCACGCCCGCGCCGACCGGGCCGCAACGCGGCGCGCCCAGGCCCCTTGTCCCCGTGCGTTCGAATCGCCCCGCGAGCGCTCAGTCCTCGTCGCCGCCGTCGAGCTCGACGCCGAGCAGGCGCTGGCTGTCCTCGGCCGGCAACGCCTCGACCTCGCGCAGCTTGCGCGTCAGCACGCGCGTGCGGCGCCCGGTCTCGTCGATCTTGTTGCTGGCCTCGTCGAGCTTCTTCTTCACCGCGTCGAGCACCGCGCCGAACTTGGCGAACTCGGTCTTGACCGCGCCCAGCGTGCGCCAGACCTCGCTGGAGCGCTCCTGGATCGCCAGCGTGCGGAAGCCCATCTGGAAGCTGGTCATCAGCGCCAGCAGGGTGGTCGGGCCGGCGACCGCGATGCGCTGCTCGCGCTGCAGCGCCTCGACCAGTCCCGGCCGGCGCAGCACCTCGGCGTACAGGCCCTCCGTGGGCAGGAACAGGATCGCGAACTCGGTGGTGTGCGGCACCGCGACGTACTTCTCGCGGATGCGCGCGGCTTCCTGGCGCACGCGCCGCTCCAGCGCCTCGCCGGCGGCGCGCGCCGCGTCGGGCTCGCCGCGCTCCTGCGCGTCGAGCAGGCGTTCGTAGTCCTCGCGCGGGAACTTGGCGTCGATCGGCAGCCACACCGGCGCCTCGCCGCTGGAGCCGGGGAAGCGCACCGCGTATTCGACCCGCTCGTTGCTGCCCGGCACGGTCGCGACGTTGGCGGCGTACTGCTCCGGCGCGAACACCTGCTCGAGCAGCCCGGCCAGCTGCACCTCGCCGAAGATGCCGCGCGACTTCACGTTGGTCAGCACCCGCTGCAGGCCGCCGACGTCGGCGGCGAGCTTGCTCATGTCGCCGAGGCCCTGGTGCACCTGCGCCAGCATCTGCGCGACGTGGCCGAAGCTTTCCGACAGGCGCGTCTCCAGCGTGGCGTGCAGCTTCTCGTCGACGGTGGCGCGCATCTGCTCGAGCTTGGCGGCGTTGTCGGCCTGCAGCTCGCGCAGCCTCTGCTCCAGCGTGGCGCGCATCTCGCCCAGGCGCAGTTCGTTGCCGCGGCCGAGTTCGGCGATGCGCAGGTCGAGCGCGGCGGCGAAGTCGCGCAGCGACTGCGCGTTCTCGGCGCGGGCCTTGCGCGCGTCCTCGGTCAGCGCCTCGCGCAGCACGTCCAGGCGCTGGTCGGTGCGCACGGTCAGGTCGGTCAGGCGCGCGCCGAAGCCTTCGATGCGCTGTTCCTGCTGCGCCGACAGGCTGTCCAGCAGCTGGCGCAGCTCGCCGCGGCCGGCGCGCTGCTCCTCGCGCAGGGCCTGCTCCAGCCGCGCGAGCAGTTCGACGTGGCCGTTGCCCGGGCGGCGCAACAGCAGGACGACGAGCAGGACCACCGCGACCACGACCGCGATCAGCAGCAGCAACAGGAGCAGGGAAACGTCGGGCATGGGCCTAGTGTAAGCGCCGCGTTCGCAGCGGCTGCGACCGGCGGCGGCATAATGCGCCGGCCGCCGATGCCGGCGGCGTCCGGACGGAGAGCGACGATGGCGTATTACCAAGGCAGCTGCCACTGCGGGGCGGTGAAGTTCGAAGTGGACGGCGAGATCGACGGCGCGCTGTCCTGCAATTGCTCGATTTGCCGGCGCAAGGGCGCGCTGCTGTGGTTCGTGCCGCGCGCACGCCTGCAGGTGCGCGGCGAGGACGCGCTGGCCAGCTACACCTTCAACCGGCACGTGGTCCGCCATCGCTTCTGCCGCACCTGCGGCATGCATCCGTACGGCGAAGGCGTCGGCCCCGACGGCCAGGCGATGGCGGCGGTCAACCTGCGCTGCCTGGAAGACATCGACCTGGCGGCGATCCCGGTGCGGCAGTTCGACGGCCGCGCGCTCTGAGGCCGGCGCCTTCCGCTGGCGTGCCGGCGCGCGCCGGGCCGGCCCTGCGCCACGGATTTGCGCGGGCGCGCGGACCGCGCACCGGAACGCGCCGTCCCGCGCGAGACGCGGCGGGCGGTGCGCCGCGCAGTCCAGGCCGGGCGGCCGCGTCCGCCGCGGCGACACCGCCGGGATCACGGCGTCACCGCGGATCGGCACCGTCCGCGGCGCGGCGCCAGCCCGGCTGCGCCGCCCAGCGCGCAGCGAGGAAATCGACGAACGCGCGCACCTTCGCGGGCACGTAGCGGCGCTCGGGCATCACCGCGTGCAGGCTCAGCGCCGGCAGTTGCCAGTCCGGCAACACGATTTCCAGCCGCCCGGCGGCGACGTCGTCGGCGACCACGAACTCCGGCACCCGCGCCAGGCCGCCGCCGGCCAGCATCGCCGCGCGCAGCGCCAGGCTGGAGTTGGCCTCCATCCGCGTCGCCAGCGCCACCCGCACGGTCTCCTCGCCGCGGCGGAACTGCCAGGCGCGGCCGGTCGGGTTGTAGGAGTAGTGCAGGCAATCGTAGCCGTTGAGCTGGTCCGGGTGGCCGGGGCGGCCGTGCCGTTCGAGATAGTCCGGCGCCGCGCACAGCAGCACGCGCACGTCGCACAGCCGCCGCGCGACCAGGCTGGAGTCGCGCAGCTGGCTGCCGAAGCGGATCGCCAGGTCGTAGCCCTCCAGCACCAGGTCGCGGGCGCGGTCGTCGAGCTGCAGGTCGAGGTCGATCGCCGGGTACTCGCGCAGGAACGCGCTCACCCACGGCGCCACGTGCAGCAGGCCGAAGCTCATCGGCACGGTCACGCGCAGCCGGCCCTGCGGCACGGTCTGGGTGTCGGCGACCGCGTTCTCGGCCGCGCGCGCCTCGGCCAGGGCCGCCTGCGCGTGCAGCAGGTAGGCCTGCCCGGCCTCGGTCAGGCTCAGGCGGCGGGTGGTCCGGTGCAGCAGGCGCGCGCCCAGGCGCCGTTCCAGCGCCGCCACCTGCTTGCTGACCGCGGCCTTGGACAGCCCCAGGTTCTCGGCGGCGCGGACGAAGCTGCCGAGCTCGGCGACCCGGACGAAGGCGAGCAGGCCGGCCAGGTCGAGCGGTGCGCCCGGCGCCCGCGCGGACGGGATTGTCGACATGGGGAAACAGTCTAGCGACGCCGGGGCCGATTATCCGCACGGCCGGAACCCCTAACCTCGCCGCATCCCTGCCGCGCCAAGCCGCCGCCATGAACGCCC
Organism: Vulcaniibacterium tengchongense; assembly: GCF_003814555.1. GTDB lineage: Bacteria > Pseudomonadota > Gammaproteobacteria > Xanthomonadales > Xanthomonadaceae > Vulcaniibacterium > Vulcaniibacterium tengchongense. Next base: position 805,466 of record NZ_RKQN01000002.1, on the reverse strand, counting down.
TGGCCACCCGCCTCGCCCTGACCCTCGCCACCGGCAGCCTGGTCGGCGCCGGCTTCGTGCTGGCCAAATTGTTGCTCAACGCGGGCGCCAGCCAGGCCGCCATCGCCTTCGTCCAGCTGGCCGGCGCGGCCGCGCTGATGCTGCTGGCGCTGGGCCTGGGGCGGCGCCTGCCGCCGCGCGACGGGGTCCATCTGCGCTATTTCCTGGCCTCGGCGCTGATCGGCATCGCCGCGGGGCCGCTGCTCGGCAACTGGGTGCTGGCGCGGATCCCGGCCGGGGTGTTCACCGTGCTGGTGACGCTGTCGCCGATGTTCACCGCGCTGTTCAACGCCGCGCTCGACCGCCGCTGGCCGCCGGCGCAGACCCTGGCCGGCACCGGCCTGGGCCTGGCCGGGGTGCTGCTGGTGCTGGTGCCGCGGGCGCAGGCGGTCGACGCCGAACAGGGCCTGGCGCTGGCGGTCGCGGTCGGGGTGCCGATGCTGCTGGCCGCCGGCAACGTCTACCGCTCGCGGCGCTGGCCGGCCGGGCTGGCGGCGCCGGCGGCGTCGGCCGGCACCCTGGCGCTGCAGGCGGCGCTGCTGGCGCCGCTGTTCCTGGCGGGCCTGCGCGGCGCCGGCGGTGCGGCGCTGCTGCCGCTGTGGCCGCTGCTGGCCGGGCTGGTGGCGGTGACGATCGCCTCGCAGCTGGCCGGCGCCTACCTGCAGAAGCGGGCCGGCGCCGCCGCCTACAGCCAGATCGGCTACGTGATCGCGCTGACCGGCGTGGCCGCGTCCGCGCTGCTGTTCGGCGAAGCGCTGGGCGCGCTGTTCTGGCCCGCGCTGGCGCTGGTGTTCGCCGGCATCGTGCTGACCAATCGCGCCCCGGCCGCGGCCCCGGCGGCGACCATGCCGGCGGCGGCCGCGGCGCGCTGATCGCCGCTCCCGGAGGCGGGAACCGGTGACAGGACCGGGACACGGGCGGGGCCTCGGCCCGTCGCCCGTCCCCGCCACTCGCCGCTGTGGCGCCGCTGCGCTCAGTCGAGCACCCGGCAGAACACCGCCTTCAGATAGCGGCTCTCGGGCACCTGCGCCAGCCACGGATGGTCGGGGCCGGCGCCGCCGACCTTGAGGACCTGCACCGTGCGCCCGGCGTAGAACGCGGCCCGGCGCAGCATGTCGAGGAACTGCTCCTCGCTGACCAGGCCGGTGCAGGAGAAGGTCGCGAACAGCCCGCCCGGCGCCACCGTGGCGAGCGCCAGCTTGTTCATGTCGAGGTACTTCTTCAGGGCCGGGATCACCTGCTCGCGGTCGCGGGTCATCTTGGCCGGGTCGAGGATCACCACGTCGAAGCGCTCGCCGTTGGCCGCGGCGTCGCGCAGCCACGGGAAGATGTCGGCCTGGACGAAGCGCGGGCGCACGTGGTTGAGCCGCGCGTTGGCCTTGGCGATCTCGATCACGTCGGCGTCGATGTCGATGCCGACCACCTCGCTGGCGCCGCGCACCGCGGCATAGACGGCGAAACCGCCGGTGTTGCAGCACAAGTCGAGCACGCGCTTGCCCGCGCAGAACCGGCTCAGCCATTGCCGGTTCTCGCGCTGGTCGGCGAAGAAGCCGGTCTTGTGCGCGCCGGCCGGGTCGGCGCGGAACTTGATGCCGTGCTCGGTGATCACCGCCGGCGGCACCGGCTCGGGCGCGCGGAAGTCGAAGCTCTCCTGCTTCTGCACGTGCTCGTCGGCGAAGCTGTAGAAGCGGCAGCCGGGGAACTGCGCGCGCAGCGCGTCGTAGATCCATTCGCGGTGGCGGAACATGCCGGCGCTGAAGAACTCCACCACCAGCAGCTCGCCGTAGCGGTCCACGACCAGGCCGGAGAGGCCGTCGCCCTCGCTGTGCACCACGCGCCAGGCGTCGCTGACCTCGTCCAGGCCGAGGATCTCGCGGCGCAGGCGCACCGCCTCGGCGATCCTGCGCGCGAACCAGGCCGCGTCCACCGGCACCGCCGGGTCGGTCTCGAGGATGCGCACGGCGATGCGCGAATGGCCGTTGTAGAAACCGCGGCCGATCCAGTCGCCGTCGACCCCGTACACGTCGACCACGCTGCCGGGTTTCGGCCGCTGCGCGGGCTTGTCGACCAGGCGCTGGAAGATCCACGGGTGCGCGGACTTCCAGGCGTTCTTGAGGCGTACGGCGGGATACTCGGGCGTCATCCACGCATTGTACCGGCGCCCGCGCGGCGCCCGCCGCGGATCGGGTATGCTTCGCGGCGAAGGGGAGTAGCTCCCGTTCGCGGACGCCGTCATTACGAGCCCAGGCTCCGGTGCCGCGGCAGGCCCATCGGCCTGCGAGCGAGACCTTCACCGTTTCCGCGGTGAAGGTGCGCGCATTCTCCGGCGCCCGGCCGCGGTCCACGCCACGATTCCGGGAGCTTTCATGCAAACCATCGCCAATCCTTTGTTGTGGAGCGTGTTCGGCGTGCTGGTGGTCGCCGCGCTGCTCGTCGACCTGCTGCTGATGCGCCACGGCGGACCGCACAAGGTGCGGTTTCGCGAGGCGCTGTTCTGGAGCGTCGGCTGGGTCGCGCTGGCGCTGGCGTTCAACGCCTGGCTGTGGTGGTGGGTGACCGGGCACTCCGGCGCGGAGGAAGGCCAGCGCATCGCCCTGGAGTTCCTGACCGGCTACCTGGTCGAGAAGTCGCTCGCGGTCGACAACATCTTCGTGTTCCTGCTGCTGTTCAGCTACTTCGCGGTGCCGGAGATCGAACGCCAGAAGGTGCTGATCATCGGCGTGCTCGGCGCGATCGTGCTGCGCGCGGTGATGATCTTCGCCGGCGCCATGCTGCTGGCCAAGTTCCACTGGGTGCTGTACGTGTTCGGCGTGTTCCTGCTGCTGACCGGCGTGAAGATGCTGCTGGCGGCGGGCAAGACGCCCGACCTGGAGAAGAACCCGGTGCTGCGCTGGATGCGCAACCACCTGCCGCTGACGCCCGGCTACCACGGGCATGCGCTGGCGGTGCGGATCGACGGCAAGCGCTGGTACACCCCGCTGTTCGTGGTGATGGTGCTGATCGCGGTGACCGACCTGATCTTCGCGGTCGACTCGATCCCGGCGATCTTCGCGATCACCGAGGACCCGTTCATCGTGCTGACCTCGAACGTGTTCGCGGTGCTCGGCCTGCGCGCGATGTTCTTCCTGCTCGCCGGGGTCGCCGACCGCTTCCACCTGCTGCCCTACGGCCTGGCGCTGGTGCTGATGTTCATCGGCGCCAAGATGCTGCTGGTCGACGTGTACAAGATCCCGGTGGCCTGGTCGCTGGCGGTGGTCGCCGCCACCCTGGCCGCGACCATGGTGCTGAGCGTGATGCGGCCGCCGCGCGCCGGCGCGGCCTGACCCCCGCGGCCGAAGGCGCATCCGGGTTGCCGGGTGCGGCCTTCGGCCGTGCCGGCTGCTCGTGGGCGGTCCCGTGGCCCGGGCAAGCGCAGCGCACCCGGGGTCCGCGGGGCGGGAACCAATCGCCGGGCGAGCGGAGCCGCGGCCCTCCCGTTTCCGGTTCCTCTCCCTCGTTGCTCTCCTGGCCCTTGCAATCGCGCCGGCGCGCCGCCACTGCGGTGGCATGCACCTGCCCCTGCCCGAACCGGTCCCCGACACGCCCGAGCAGCGCCGCGCCGACCGCCGGCGCTGGCGGCGCGCGCTCAACCTCAGCCTCGGCTTCGTCCTGGCGCTGGTCGCGATCCATACCGCGCAGCCGCACTTCGACGTCGCCGCCTGGACGGTGCGGCCGCTCGCGCCGGAAGGCCTGCTCGGGGTGCTGACCGCGCCGCTGCTGCACGGCTCGTTCGAGCACGTGGCGGCGAACGCGATCGCGCTGCTGATGCTGGGCACGCTCGCCGGCGGCCTGTACCCGCGCGCGACCGGGCGCGCGCTGCCGCTGATCTGGCTCGGCGCCGGGTTGGGCGCCTGGCTGCTGGGGGCGCCCGGCTCGCACCATCTCGGCGCCAGCGGGCTGAGCCACGGCCTGATGTTCCTGGTGTTCGCGCTGGGCCTGCTGCGCCGCGACCGCGCCTCGGTGGCGGCGGCGATGCTCGCCTTCCTGTTCTACGGCGGCATGCTGCTGACGGTGCTGCCGCGCGAGCCGGGCGTGTCCTGGCAGGCGCACCTGGGCGGCGCGCTCGGCGGCGTCATCGCCGCGCTGCTGTGGCGCCGCGCCGACCCGCTGCCGCCGCGCAAGCGCTACGACTGGGAAGACGAGGACGACGCCGCGCGCGCGCCGCTGGACGGGGAACTCGAACCGCCCCGCCCGCGCGAGGTGCCGGTGTTGTGGAACCGCCCCGAACCGGACCGCGGCGTGGTGCTGCGCTTCCCGCCGCGCGGGGAGTAGGGCGGGCCACGACCGAAGCGCGCAGGGCGGCGGGCGCCTGCGCCCGCGGTTTTCCCTCGCGGTCGCGCGCACCGGACCGGCCGCCTGGCGACGGGCGGAGCGATCCACGCTCGCCACTGTCGCCGGGCGCACCGGTCGATGCTAGCTTCGGCGGTCTCGTTCCCCGGAGCCCGCCCATGCGCCTCGCGCGTCCGCTTGCGCTGTTCGCCGCCGCCGCCCTGCTCTGCGCCTGCCAGCGCGGCGCGCCGCCCGCGGCCGGGCCGGCGCCGGGCGGCGAGGCCGAAGGCGCCGACGCGCGCCGGATCGAGGCGGACGTGCGCTTCCTCGCCGACGACCTGCTCGAAGGCCGCGAGGCCGGCACCCGCGGCTACGACCTGGCCGCGGCGTACGTGGCGCAGCGCTACCGCGCGCTCGGCCTGGCCCCGGCCGGCGACGACGGCAGCTACTTCCAGCGGGTGCCGCTGCTGCGCGGCACCCGCGAGGCGCAGGGCAACCGCCTGGCGGTCGTCCGCGGCGGCCGCCGCACCGAGCTGCGCTGGCGCGAGCAGTTCCTGCCGGCGGTGAACTTCGACGCCGCACAGGCCCAGGTCGAGGCGCCGGCGGTGTTCGTCGGCCAGGGCGTGCACGCGCCGGAGCTGGGCCACGACGACTTCGCCGGCATCGACGTGCGCGGCAAGATCGCGGTGCTGTTCAACGGCGCGCCGAAGCGCTTCGACGACGACCGCCGTGCGTTCCATTCCTCCTACCGCGAGAAGCTGGCGGCGCTGAGCGAGCGCGGCGCGGTCGGCGCGGTGTTCGTCGCCGGGCCCGAGGACGAGAAGCGCTCGCCGTGGGCGCGCGGCGCGGCCAACTGGGACAAGCCGGCGATGCGTCTGCGCGCCGGGGACGGCCGCGGCATCGACACCTTCCCGCGATTGCGCGTGGTCGCCAGCGTCGCCCACGCCGCGGCGGAGGCGCTGTTCGCCGGCAGCGGCCGCCGCGCCGCGGAACTGTTCCGCGCGCTGGACCAAGGCCGCCTGCGCGGCTTCGACCTGCCGGGCACGCTGGCGCTGTCCGCGCGCACGAAGATCGAGCCGGCGGAGTCGCGCAACGTGGTCGCGCGCCTGCCCGGCGCCGACCCGGCGCTGGCCGGCGAGCACGTGGTGTTCACCGCCCACCTGGACCACGTCGGCATCGGCGCGCCGGTGAACGGCGATGCGATCTACAACGGCGCGCTCGACAACGCGCTCGGCGTGGCGGTGATGCTGGAGGCGGCGCACCGCCTGGCGCAGGCGCCGCGCGCGCCGAAGCGCTCGATCCTGTTCGTCGCCCTGACCGCGGAGGAGAAGGGCCTGCTCGGCGCGGAGTGGTTCGCGCGCCATCCGGCGGTGCCGCGCGGCGCGCTGGTCGCCAACGTCAACATGGACATGCCGGTGCTGCTGACCCCGACCCGCGACGCGGTGCCGATCGGCGTCGAGCACTCCAGCCTGCAGGCGGTGCTGCATCGCGCCGCGCGCGACGTCGGGGTGGAGCTCTCGCCCGATCCGTTCCCGGAGGAAGCGGTGTTCGTGCGCAGCGACCAGTATCCGTTCATCCGCGCCGGCGTCCCGGCGGTGTACCTGATCGGCGGCGTCCAGGGCCGCGACGGCGACGCCAAGGCCGCGCTGCACGGCTTCCTGCGCGAGCATTACCACCGCCCCAGCGACGACGCCGACCAGCCGATCCAGTACGCCGACGCCGCGCGCCTGGCGCGGCTCAACGCGCGCATCGGCGAGTTGGTCGCCGACGCGCCGCAGCGGCCCGCCTGGAACGCCGGCGACTTCTTCGGCGAGCGCTTCGGCAAGCCCGCGGCCGCGGTCCCGGGCGGGCGATGAAGACGCTCGGCCTGCTCGGCGGGATGAGCCGGGATCGACCCTGCCGTACTGCCGGCCGATCAACGAGACGGTGCGCGAGCGATGCGGCGGGCTGCGTTCGGCGCGCCCGCTGCTGTACAGCGTCGACCCGCCCCGATCGAGCGCCTGCGACGCGGGACGGCGCCGCGCGGGCGCTGCGCGCCGGCGGCGCGCAGTTGCGGGTGCTCTGCACCGACCATGCACCGGGTCGCCGCGCGGTCGAAGCCGCGGGCGGGTTGTCCTTGCTGCACATCGCCGACCCCACCGCCCAGGCGATCCGCGCCCGCGGCCGGGTCGGCCTGCCCGGCACCCGCTTCACCATGGAGGAGCCCTTCTGCCGCGAGCGCCAGGCCGAGCGGCATGGCCTGGAGGTGCCGGTGCCCGACGCCGGGCAGCGCACGCTCGTGCACCGGGCCGTCTACGACGAGCTGGGCCGCGGCGTGGTCCGCGAACCCTCGCGCGCGCGATACCGCCGGGTGGTCGCCGGCCCGGTCGCGCGCGGCGCGCAGGGCGTGATCCCGGGCTGCACCGGGGCCGGCCTGCTGGTAGGCGAGGGCGACGCCGAGGGGCCGCTGTTCGACACCGCCGCGCTGCACGCCCGCCACGCCGCGCGGGCGCGCTGGCCGAGAACTGAACGTGCCGCGGCCGCGCGCCGCGCCGGTGACCTTCGACCGGTGCCGCGCCATCGCGCGCGGCTACACTCGCGGCTTTCGACTCCCCGGAACAACGCCGCCATGAGCCATTGGTACTTCGTCTCCCCCGGCAGCCAGCAGCGCATCGGCCCGCTCGACGCCGACGCCGCCGCCGCGCACGCGCGCGCCCATCCCGACGACCTGTGCTGGCGCGAGGGCCTGTCCGGCTGGCAGAAGGTGCGCGCGATGCCGGAGTTCGCCGAGGCGCTGGAGGCCGCGCCGCCGCAGCTGCCGCCGCTGCCGTCGATGGCCAGCCGGCGCAGCGACGACATCGACTTCCGCATCGTCGGCAACGACATGCCGTTCGTCGAGATCGAACTCGACCCGGGCGAGAGCGCGATCGCCGAAGCCGGCGCGCTGATGTACAAGGACGCCTCGGTGCAGATGGACACCGTGTTCGGCGACGGCCGCCACAGCGGCCAGGGCGGCGGCTTCATGGACAAGCTGTTCTCGGCCGGCAAGCGCGTGCTGACCGGCGAAAGCCTGTTCACCACGATGTTCACCCACACCGGCCAGGGCAAGGCGCACGTCGCCTTCGCCGCGCCCTACCCGGGCACGGTGCTGGCGATGAAGCTGGACGAGCACGGCGGCCGGCTGATCTGCCAGAAGGACAGCTTCCTCGCCGGCGCGCGCGGGGTGTCGGTCGGCATCGCCCTGCAGCGCCGCATCCTCACCGGCCTGTTCGGCGGCGAGGGCTTCGTCATGCAGAAGCTGGAAGGCGACGGCTGGGTGTTCGTGCACGCCGGCGGCACCGTGGTCGAGCGCGAGCTGCGCGCCGGCGAACGCCTCGACGTCGACACCGGCTGCGTGGTCGCCTACCACGACACCGTCAGCATGGACGTGCGGATGGTCGGCGGGGTCAAGACCATGTTCTTCGGCGGCGAGGGCCTGTTCCTGGCCACCCTGACCGGGCCGGGCAAGGTCTGGCTGCAGTCGCTGCCGTTCTCGCGCATGGCCGCGCGCATGTTCGCCGCGGCGCCGCAGGGCGGCGGCCAGGCCCGCGGCGAAGGCTCGGTGCTGGGCGGGCTGGGCCGCATCCTCGACGGCGACAACGGCTTCTGAGCAAGGCCGCGTCGCGCCCGTCCGCACCCGGCCGGCGGCGTGTATGCTCCGCCGGCCGCGCTCCCCCATGGCCACTGCGATGAATCCGTTCCGCCGCTCGCGCTTCCTGCCATCGTGCCTGCTCGCCTTGCTGCTCGGCGCCTGCGGCGGGAACGTCAAGCCGGTCCCGCCGCCGGCGGCGGTCGCGCCGCCGCCCCCGCCGCCGAAGATCCGCATCGGCCTGGCGCTCGGCGGCGGCGCCGCCAAGGGCTTCGCCCACATCGGCGTGATCAAGATGCTCGAGGCCAACGGCCTGCAGCCGGAGATCGTCGCCGGCACCAGCGCCGGCAGCGTGGTCGGCGCGCTCTACGCCAGCGGCATGGACGCGTTCCGGATGCAGGAGCACGCCTTCGCCCTGGACGAGGCGAAGATCCGCGACGTCAGCCTGTTCTCCGGCGGCGTGGTGAAGGGCCAGAAGCTGCAGGACTACGTCAACGAGCTGGTCGGCAAGCGCCCGATCGAGAAGCTGCCCAAGCCGTTCGCGGCGGTCGCGACCGAACTGGAGACCGGCAAGCGCACCGTGTTCGTGCGCGGCAACACCGGCCAGGCGGTGCGCGCGTCCAGCAGCATCCCCGGCGTGTTCGAGCCGGTGCCGATCGGCAAGGCGCATTACGTCGATGGCGGCGTGGTCAGCCCGGTGCCGGTGGACGCCGCGCGCCAGCTCGGCGCCGACTTCGTGATCGCGGTGGACATCTCCAGCAAGGCCGACGGCCGCAAGCCCGACGGCCTGCTCGGCACCGTCAACCAGTCGATCACGATCATGGGCCAGCGCCTCGGCGCGCAGGAACTGGCGCGCGCCGACGTGGTGATCCGCCCGGCGGTGCTGGACATCGGCGCCGCCGCGTTCGAGCAGAAGAACCGCGCCATCCTCGAGGGCGAGCGCGCTGCGCTGGCGGCGATGCCGCAGATCAAGGCCAAGCTGGAGCAGCTGCGGCGCGCGCGCGTCGCCGCGCAGACGCCCAGGCCCGCGCCGGCCGCGGCGCCGCTCAAGGCCTGCGCGCCCGGCCGCTTCGGCCTGGGCCGGCTGCTCGGCCGCGGCAAGGATTGCGACGCCGGCGGCGCGCGCGCCGCGGCCAAGTGAGGCCGGCGCTCCGCGTTGACAGGCCCGCGGCGCGGGCACAGCATCGCACCGCGACCGCGCCGCCCCGGCGCGCGATGGGAGGCCGCATGCGCAGCGACGAAGATGCGATCCGCGAGCTCGTCTCCACCTGGATGGCGGCGACGAAGGCCGGCGATGCCGGGACGGTGCTGTCGCTGATCGCGGACGATGCGGTGTTCCTCGTGCCCGGGCAGCGGCCGATGCGCAAGGCGGACTTCGCCGCGGCGGCCGCGGCCCAGGCCGGGACGGACGCGCCGCGGTTCGACGGCGCCAGCGAGATCCAAGAGATCCGCGTGCTCGGCGACTGGGCCTTCCTGTGGGCCCGGCTCACCGTGGTCGCCACGCCGCCCGGCGGCGCGCCGATCACCCGCGCGGGGCACACCTTGTCGGTCCTGCGCAAGGAAAACGGCCGCTGGCTGCTGGCGCGCGACGCCAACCTGCTCGCGCCGGCGCCGGGCCAGGGATGAGCGGCCGCGCGCGCAGGCGCGCGCGGCCGCCGGTGCTCGGGGACAACATCGAGGGGAGGGGGAGGATGAAACGCTTGCTGCCGTCGCTGCGCCTGGCCGACGCGCTGGCCGGATGCGGCATGGCCGAGACGCTGGGCGAAGGATTCGAGCATTCGCAGCAGGTCGCGAAGGCCCGGGGGCGCGCGGTCGGCGCCAAGCCGAGCGTCGGCTTCAACTGGCGCAACGGCGCGCCGAGCGACGTGACCGTCGCCTTCGACGGCATTCCCCACGGCCGCGGCACCGAAGAGATCGGCGCCTTGTCGCGCGCGGCGATCGCCACGCGCTTCAAGCGGAAGCCGCGGCAGGCCGTGATCAGCTACGCCTTGCCCGGCACGCCGCGCCCGATCGCCGGGGACGGCGGCGTTGGGTCGTCCGGCGCATGATCGCGACTGCACCCGGCCCGATCGTCAGGAAAGCCGGACGCCACGACGCCGCGGCGCTGCTCGGGCTGATCCGCGCGCTGGCCGCGCACGAGGGCTTCTCGTCCTACGTCCGCACCGACGAGGACACGCTGCGACGCCACGGCTTCGGCGAGCGGCCGGCGTTCGCCGCGTTCATCGCCGAGCTCGACGGCGCGCCGGTCGGCTTCGTGTCCTACACGGTCCAGTACTCGATCTGGTACGGCCGGGAGTACCTGCACGTCGACGACGTCTTCGTCGCGGCGGCGGCGCGCGGCGCCGGGGTCGGCAAGCGCCTGATGGCGGCGGTCGCGCGCGAGTGCCTGGCGCGCGGCTACGCCTTCGCGCGCTGGACGGTGGAGACCGGCAACGCGCGCGCGATCGGCTTCTACCGCGGGCTCGGCGCCGGCGTGCGCGAAAAGGGCGTGTGCACCTGGACGCCGGAGGCGATGGCCGCGCTCGCTACCGGCGCCGCTTAGCGCTACCCTGCGGGCGGCCGCCTTCGGGCGAGGCCCGGCGGGGCGGGGAGCGATGGACGCGAGGATGCGAGGGATGCGGCGGCAAGGGTTCGCGGCGCGCGCGAAAAGGCTCCTGGCGTGGGGCTTCGGCCTGGGCCTGGCGCTCGCCGGCTACGCCGCGTTCCGGCTCAGCCCCTGGCCCGCCGCGCTGCTGGTCCGCCATGCCTTCGACCAGGAATCGGCGCGGATGTCGGCCGCGCTCGCCAAGCACGTGCCGCCCGGGGTGGCCGCGCAGCGCGATCTGCCGTACGCACCGGGCGACCGCGACGCACGCCTCGACGTCTACCGTCCCGCGCCGCTCGCCGCCGGGCGGGCGCTGCCCGCGGTGGTGTGGGTGCACGGCGGCGGTTGGGTGTCGGGCAACAAGAACGACGTGGCGAACTACGCGCGGATCCTGGCCGCGCGCGGCTACGCGGTGGTGGCGGTGAACTACTCGATCGCGCCGGGCGCGACCTACCCGACCCCGCTGCGGCAGCTCGCCGCGGCGCTGCGCTATCTCGACCGCGAAGCGCCGCGGCTGCGCATCGACCGCACCCGGCTGTTCCTTGCCGGCGACTCCGCCGGGGCGCAGATCGTCGCGCAGATGGCGAACATCGTCGCTTCCCCGGCATACGCCGCGCGGGTCGGCATCGGCGCGCCGCTCGCGCGCGCGCAGCTGCGCGGCGTGCTCCTCTACTGCGGCGCCTACGACGTCACGATGGCGAATTCCGACGGCCCCTACGCCGGCCTGCTCGAGACCTTGCTGTGGTCCTACAGCGGCCGGAAGGATTTCCTGCGCGACCCGGGCATCGCGGCGGCGGCGGTGATCCGCTACGTCACGCCGGATTTCCCGCCGGCGTTCGTCTCGGCCGGCAACGCCGACCCGCTCGCGCCGCAGTCGCGCGCCTTCGCCGCGGCGCTGCGCCGCCAAGGCGTGGCGGTCGACGCGCTGTTCTTTCCGGGCCACCATGTACCCGCTCTGCCGCACGAGTACCAGTTCGATCTGGACACGGCCGCCGGGCGGCTGGCGCTGGAGCGGTCGGCGGCGTTCCTGGCGCAGCGCCGGTAGGCCGCTCCCGGACCGCCGACGATCCGCTTTCGCACACCCGCCCATGCCCCGCCTGCGCCTTCGCCCGGAGACCCGATCGCCATGAGCCTGTTCTGGTGGTGCCTGTTGTTCGCGGCCAGCAGCCTGCTGTGCTGGTGGGTGCTGCGCCGCGGCGGCGCGGAGTGGCTGGAGGGCTGGCCGGCCGGCCTGCTGATCGACCTGCGCGCGTCGCTGTGGAACGCCGAGCAGATCAAGCTCTACGTCGGCCTGATCTGGCTGCTGCATGCCGGCTGGTTCGTGCTCGGCCTGTTCGCGCCCGGGCTGCGCGGCCTCGACTGAAGCTCACCGCCCCGGCAGCGGCATCCCGCCGAACGCCTTGACCGTGCGCAGCACGAAGCTGGAATTGACGTCGGCGACGCCGGCCTGGTTGAGCAGGCGGTCGAGCAGGAAGCGGGAGAAGTGCTCCAGGTCCTGCACCACGATCTGCAGCAGGTAGTCCATGTCGCCGGTCAGGGCGTGGCAGGCGACGACCTCGTCCCAGGCGTTGACGAATTCGGCGAAGGCGGCGATGGCCTCGGCGTCGTGCCGGCCCAGCTGCACGCGGACGAACGCCTGCAGGCCCAGGCCGAGGCGCTCGGGGTCGACCTCGGCGCGGTAGCCGGCGATCACGCCCTCGCGCTCCAGCCGCTGCACCCGGCGCAGGCAGGCCGAGGGCGACAGGTGCACGCGCTCGGCCAGTTCGGCATTGGTCTGGCGGCCGTGGCGCTGCAGCTCGGCAAGCAGCAGCAGGTCGGTGCGGTCGAGCTCGACGGCGGCCATGTTCGTGCTTTCCTCGTCCGTTCGACGCAAGGATATTGCGCCGCAACCGCTTGTCAGCGCAACAACGCAATCCCATTGCGCGGGGGCGGGGCTAGAGTCGGGGCGTAGCCGAGGAGCCCCCGCATGAACGCCGCCACGCCCCGCCGCGTCGAACACCAGCTCACCGACAAGGGCTACGTGCCGGTGTATACGACCGCCGTGGTCGAGCAGCCCTGGGCCCGCTACACGCCGACCGACCACGAGGTCTGGGCGACGCTGTTCGCGCGCCAGCGCGAGGTGCTGGTCGGCCGCGCCAGCGAGGAGTTCCTGCGCACCCAGGCGGCGATGGGCATGACGCCCGACCGCATTCCCCGCTTCGACGACCTGAACCGGCAGCTGCGCCGCGCCACCGGCTGGGAGCTGGTCGGCGTCGAGGGCCTGCTGCCGGAGCTGACCTTCTTCGACCACCTGGCGCACCGGCGCTTCCCGGTGACCTGGTGGATCCGCCGGCCGGAGCAGCTCGACTACCTGAGCGAGCCGGACCTGTTCCACGACCTGTTCGGCCACGTGCCGCTGCTGATGAACCCGGTGTTCGCCGACTACATGCAGCACTACGGCCTGGGTGGGGTGAAGGCGCACGGCATCGGCCCCGCCGCGCTGGTGAACCTCACCCGGCTGTACTGGTACACGGTCGAGTTCGGCCTGATCCGCGAGAACGGCGGCCTGCGCATCTACGGCAGCGGCATCGTCTCGTCGAAGAGCGAATCGATCCACTGCCTGGAATCGGCCGCGCCGAACCGGATCGGCTTCGATCTCGAGCGGATCATGCGCACGCGCTACCGCATCGACACCTATCAGAAGACCTACTTCGTGATCGACAGCTACGAGCAGCTGATCGAGGCGACCGCGCCGGACTTCGCGCCGATCTACGCCAGGCTGGCGCGGCAGGACTCGATCCCGGCCGGCGCGGTGCTCGACACCGACACGGTCTACCAGCGCGGCAGCGGCGAGGGCTGGCTGGAGGACGGCGACGTCTGAGGCCGAGGCCCCGCTCCACGCCTCGCCGTGAGGCTCGGCGCAGGCGCAAAGAAACCGCGCGGATCGACGCGGACGGGAACGGACAAGGCATCGCCTTCCACGGACTGCCGGCGCGGACAGCACCGTGCCATCGCGACTGCGGCATTGGGCATCGCCCAAGGTGCGCTGTGCCCCGGGCGACATGCCGGACAAGCCGCTCCATCCGTGCCTTGGATCCGCAGCCGAAGAACAGCGGCCCCGCGGCGCCCGGGGCGAGGGGCGACCGCGGCCCCGCGGGACCTCCCGCGGCTAGGGCAAGTTCGCGTGCCGCGGCGGCGCGGCCGCGGGCGCGCCCCGCAGGCGCGCCTCGCCCGCCAGCAGGCGCTGCGCCAGCCGCCGCGCGGCCACGCGCAGTTCCGGCACCGCGGTGATCTCCCACAGCTGCGCGCGCAGCAGCGGGCCCAGGCAGTACAGCCCGCGCACCGGCGCGCCGCGGCGGTCCAGCGCCTCGAATTCCGACGTCGCCTGCACGCCCAGGCCGAGCGGGTCGGCGCGCAGCAGGCCGGCGTCGCGCAGGTGCGCGATCAACGGATGGGTGGTGCGCTCGATGTCGGTGTCGAAGCCGGTGGCGCGGATCAGCACGTCGTAGCGCTCGCTGCGCAGATGGGCATCGCCGCGCCCGCGGATCAGCGCCTCGATGCCGTCCTCGCCTCGGCGCGCGCGCACCAGGCGACCGGCGCGCACCTGCAACCGGCCGCGCGCGCACCAGTCCTCCAGCTGCGCCGCCGCCGCCGGCGCCAGGCGGTGCCGCAGCACCTCCCAGTACGGCCGCAGGTGGCGCAGGAAGCGCGCGCGCGCGGCCGGCGGCAGGCCGCGCCAGAACGCCTGGGTGTGCGGGCGCAGCGCGTCGACCAGGCTGCGCCAGTCCGGCACCACCGGCGCCAGCGTGCGCAGCGCGCGCACCAGGCCGCGCAGGTCGTGCCGCTGCAGCGCCTGCAGCACGTGCGGCGGCAGCGCCACCGGCGCGCTCGGCAGTTCGCGGTGCGCCTGCGGCAGCAGGCCGTGGCGCGACAGCGCGACCACCCCGCCGCGGTGGCCGCGGCGCTGCAGGGTGGCGACCACGTCGACCATGGTCAGCCCGGTGCCGACGACCAGCACCCGTGCGTCGGGATGCACGCGGTCGATCGCGCCCTCGTGCCACGGCCAGCCCAGGTAGCTCGGATGCACCGCCAGGCGCGGGCCGATCCCGGCCAGCCGCTGCGGCGGCAGCGCGCCCACCGCGAGCACCGCCGCGTCGCAGGCGAAGCCGCGGCCGTCGGCCAGGTGCATGCGGAAGCCGGGGCCTTCGCGCTCCAGCGCCACCGCCTCCTGCTCGATCCGCTGCAGCGCCGCCAGGCTCAGCTGCGCCGCGGCCTGCAGGCGCGAGTACAGGTATTCGCCGTAGACCAGCCGCGGCAGGAAGCTGGCGCGCGCGCGCTCGGTCAGGTTGAGCCAGTCGGCGAACTCGCCCGGGTGGTCGGCGGTGGCGCCGAGGTCGCGCGCGCGCACGTTGAGCAGGTGCTCGGGCCGGGCCTGGCCGTAGGCGAGGCCGCGGCCGTAGCTGTCGGCCTCGCCGACCAGCAGGATGTCCACCCCCGGTCCCGCCGAGCGCGCCAGCTCGATGGCCAGCACGCTGCCGCTGAAACCGGCGCCGATGATCGCGATGCGCATGACGCCTCCTCCGCTCTGCCGTCGCGCGCACCTTGGCGCGGCGGCGGCGGCGGCGGGTAAAGGCCGGGTTATTTCGTAGTTCTCCTATTGGAACGATTCGGAAGTCCGCTATAACGGATCGCCATTTCGTCCCGCCCCGGGATGCCCCGCGAAAGGAGTCACCCATGCTCACCCCGGCCGTCGCCTGGCGCTGGCTGCAACAATGGCGGCGCAAGAACCTGGAACTGGACCGCGCCGCCGTGCTCGGGCACGTGCGGGAGTCCGGCGCGCTGGCGCCGCGCTACGCCTTCATGTGCGTGATGGCCTGCGGCATCGCCCTGCTGGGGCTGCTGCAGAACTCGGCGGCGGTGATCATCGGCGCGATGCTGATCTCGCCGCTGATGGGCCCGATCGTCGAGATGGGCATGGCCCTGGCGACCTTCGACTTCCGCGCGCTGCGCAGCGCGCTGACCACGATCGCGGTCGGCATCGGCCTGGCGCTGGCGACCTCGATCCTGATCGTCGCCGCCTCGCCGCTGCGCGAAGCCACGCCGGAGATCCTGGCCCGTACCCAGCCGAACCTGTTCGACCTGCTGGTGGCGCTGTTCTCCGGCTTGGCCGGCGCCTACGCCACCATCACCCGGAAGGGCGAGACCATCGTCGGCGTGGCCATCGCCACCGCGCTGATGCCGCCGCTGGCGGTGGTCGGCTACGGCATCGCCACCGGCAGCCCGGGCATCGCCGGCGGCGCCGCGTTCCTGTTCATGACCAACCTGCTGACGATCTCGCTGTCGGTGACGGTGATGGCGTTGTGGTACGGCTTCGGCCACCGGGACTCGCCGAAGCAGACCGCGTGGCAGGCCGCGCTGATCGTCGGCAGTTTCCTGGTGCTGTCGATCCCGCTGGGCCTGGCGCTGCGCGACATCACCGAGCGCAGCAAGGAGGAGCGCACCGTGCGCACGACCCTGGACGAAGCCGCCGGCCGCGACGGCGGGCGGGTCGGCTCGCTGCGCGTGGAGCGCGGCGGCGAGCGCCTGCACGTCGACGCCATGCTGCTCACGCCCAGGCATCGCCCGGGCCTGGCGCAGCAGCTGGAACGCAGGCTGGAGGACGCGCTCGGCCGGCCGGTGTCGATCGACCTGCGCGAAGTGGTGACCGCCGACGACGATGCGCTGGCGCGCGAGCAGGACACCCTGGCGCAGCTGCGCGACAGCGTGCTGCGGCTGCAGAACGAGGCGCGGCAGAACGCGCTGGCGCGCAGCGCGCGCGACGAGGCGCTGGCGGCGCTGCGCGAGCGCGCGGTCGCCGCGTTCGGCAGCTTCGACGTGCTCGACGACGGCCAGCAGGCGCTGTGGCGCTTGCGCGGCGATGCCGGCCTCGACGTGGCCGCGGCCCGGCGCCTGGAAGCCGCGCTGCGCCAGGACGGCGACGGCCCGCGCGTGGCGGTGGTGCCGGCGCTGCAGGGCTTGCCCGCGGTCGCGTTCGGCGACGGCAGCGCCGAGCTCGACGAGGCCGCGCAGGCGCGCCTGCAGGACATCGCCTGGGCGCTGGCGCGCTGGGACGCGGGCCCGGTCCGGGTCGAGGGCTATGCCGGCAGCGACGCCCGCCTCGCGCGCGAGCGCGCCGAGGCGGTCGCCGCCTGGCTGCGCGAGCGCGGCGTCGCCGTGGCGGAAGCGGCCGGCGCGGACGCGGCGAGCGCGCGGGCGCTGGGCGCGCGCGAAGGCGCGGCGGCGCAACGCAGCGCCCGGGTGACGTTGCTGCAGTGAGCGCGGGGCGGGCCCGGGCCGCGGCGCAAGCGGCCGGGCTTGCGCGCGCGCGGGCGACCGCGGCCGGCCGCGGTCAGGCCGCGGCGAAATGGCCGTGGAAGCCGAGCGGGAACGCGTACGGCAGCCAGGCTTCCAGCAGCGGGCCGGCGTCGACCCGCCGCGCATCGAGCACGGCCAGGCCGCTGCGGCCGCGCCTCGCATCGAGCAAGGTGCCGACCAGCCAGCCGTCGTCCGCGCGCGTGCTGCCCGGGCGCGGCACGAACACGTGCTCCTCGGCCAGCACGCCGGCGCCGTAGCGGTGCACCTGCCGCCGGCCGCGGGCGGGGTCGAGCATCGCCACCGCGTCGAAGTACGGCGCCCGCGCGTCCATGCGGACCGGCGCGTACAGGCGCGCGCCGCGGTCGCCGGGCGTGCGCGGGTCGAACAGCGGGAACTCCAGGTCGGGCGCGTCGTGCGGCCGCCAGCGCGCGCGGCCCCCGCGCAGGTCCAGGTGCAGGTCGGCCAGGCGCGAACCGGTGTTCGCGGCGGGCGCGTGGCCGCGCATCGCCTCGCGCATCGGCGAGCGCGCCTCCTCGGGATCGGGATGCTGGACCGCGCGCACCACGATCTCGCCGCCACGCTCGCAGGCGTCGCCGAAGTGGTAGACCGCGGCGAAGTCGGCCTCGAACCAGCGCGCGCGCTCCGGCTCGGCCTTGGCCACCACGGCCACGCGGCAGGGACGATCGGGCGCGAAGCGCAGCCGCTGGAAGAACGCGCCCGCGCCCTCGAAGCGGAACGGCATCAGCACGAACACCAGGTGCCGCTCGGTCATCGCGAAGCTGTGCAGGTAGCCGGGCTCGGGCACGTCCAGCACGTGCGCCCCGCGCAGCGCGCCGTCGGCGCCGATCCGCCACAGCAGCAGGCCGCCGCCGCCCATCAGCATGGTCGCGCCGAAGTTCCACAGCGTGCCGTCGCGCTCGCGCAGCGGATGCGCGGAGAACGGCAGCGCGGCCAGGTCCGGGCGCCAGGTCACCGGGCCGAGCGTATCCAGCGAGTCCGGATCGAGCTCGAACGCCGAGCCGCCTTCCCACAGCGCGAACAGGCGGCCGCCGATCGTCGTCACCGCCGTGTTCGCGGTGTTGCCGTCGTCGTTGTTGCGGCCCGGCCGCGCGCCCGGCACCGTGGTGCCGGCGGCCGGCAGCAGGAAGCGGCCGGCCGCCTGCTCGCGGCGGAACTTCGGCGTCGCCACCATGCGCGCGCGATGGCGCACCTGGCCCTGGCCGAGGCGCCAGGCGTGGACCATGCCGTCGCCGTCGAACCAGTGCTCGTAGCGGAAGCCGGCACGCTCGGTCCAGGCCGGGCCGTTGCGGTACAGCGTGCCGGCCAGGCCTTCGGGCAGGCGGCCGCGCCGCTCGGCGGCGGCGGGGCCCAACGCCTCGGCGGCGACGCTCTTCCAGCCGGCCAGCCACGGGCGCTCGGCCAGGCCGGCGGCGAACTCGGCCGGATCGCCGGCGAACGCCCGGCGCGCGGGCGCCAGCGCCGCGGCGGCCGCACCGGCCAGCAGGCCCTGCAGGAAGCGGCGGCGCGAACGGGAATTCGAGGCAGCGGTCATGGCGGCGGCCCTCAGCGCAGGGAGATGTCGATTCCGGCGCCGGCCTCGCCCAGCTCGAAGCGGGCCTGCTCGAACGCCGGCTTGCCCTGGCTCGGCGGGTCGTTGCTGAAGCCGTAGCCCTCGGTGGGCAGGCCGGCCAGGTTGGTGTCGAGCCGGCCGTCGTCGTCCTCGTCGTGCATCGCCATCAGCGCGTAGGCGCCCGGCTTCAGGCCGGTGAAGACGACCGTCACCGGTTCGCCGTCGGCGGGTACCGCGCGCGCGGCGACCGGCGCGGCGGCGTTGGCCCAGCCGGCCGGGCTGTCCACCAGCAGCAGGCGCACCGTGCCCGCGGGCCGGCGGACGCCGCGCAGGTGCACGGTGAGGTCGGCCGCGGCGGCGTCGGCGGCCGCGGCGGCGAGCAGGACGGAGGCGAGGGCGGCGAGGCGGTTCATGGCAGATCTCCCGGTCGGGTGCGCCTGCAGTCTCCGCCGGGGCGCCGCGCGCCGCAGGAGCCGGCGGTCATCGCCTGGCGGTGCCGGAAGTCACTTTCGGCATGGACGGCATTGCCCGGCTCCGGCCCCGCGGCGCAGCATGGCGCCATGGGCCGGCTGCGCGAACTGCTGAAACCGATGAACCTGGCCGCCGCGATCACCGTCGCCGCGGTCGGCCTGGGCCTGCGCTACGACCTGGCGGGGTCGATGGCGCCGGCGTGGACGCTGCTGGGCGTGTTCCTCGCCGCGCTGCTCGCGCTCGACCTGGTGCCGCACCGCCCGCTCGCCCGCGCCGCGCTGTACCTGCTGCAGGCGGGCTGCGCGTTCGTGCTGATCGCGATGGCCGCGCGCACCGGCATCGCGCCGATCCTGACGGTGGTGCTGATCGCCGAGCTGGCGATGGACTACCGGCCGCGCACCGTGCTGCTGCTGGCGGCGCTGATGGATGCCGGGGTCTACCTGGTGCTGGCGCTCAGCGGGCACGCGCGGCCGGAGCTGCAACTGATGCTGTACCTGGGCTTCCAGGCCTTCGCCGCGCTGACGACCTACTACGCGCGCAGCGCCGAGCAGGCGCGCGACCGCTTGGCCCGGGTCAACGCCGACCTGCTCGCCACCCGCGCGCTGCTGGCCGACAGCGCGCGCGACAGCGAGCGCCTGCGGATGGCGCGCGAGCTGCACGACGTCGCCGGGCACAAGCTGACCGCGCTGACCCTGAACCTGCGCGCGCTCGCCGCCGACCCGCGGCTGGCCGGGCACGCCGAGCTCGACGTCGCCGAGCGCCTGGCCGGCGAACTGCTCGGCGATCTCCGCGGCGTGGTGCAGGCGCTGCGCGACGAGCGCGGCCTCGACCTGGGCACCGCGCTGCGCGCCCTCGCCGCGCCGCTGCCGCGGCCGGCGCTGCGGCTGCGGATCGCCGAGGACGTCCGCGTGGCCGATCCGGACACCGCCGAGACCCTCCTGCGGCTGGTGCAGGAAGCGCTGACCAACAGCGCCCGCCATGCCGGCGCCGCGCAGCTGTGGGTGACGGTCGCGCGCGAAGGCGCGGCGCTGCGCATCCGCGTCGAGGACGACGGCCGCTGCCCGGCCGCGCTGCGCGAGGGTAACGGCCTGGCCGGGATGCGCGAGCGCATCGCCGCGCACGGCGGCGAACTGCGGCTGGAACGCTCGCCGGCCGGCGCGCTGCGGATCGAAGCGAGTCTGCCGGCATGAGCGCGCCGATCCGCATCGCCCTGGCCGACGACCAGGCCCTGGTCCGCGCCGGGCTGCGCGCGCTGCTGGAACGCGGCGGCATCGGGATCGCGTTCGAGGCCGAGGACGGCGCGCAGCTGCTCGCGCGGCTGGCGCAGACCCCGGTGCAGGTGATCCTCAGCGACGTGCGCATGCCCGGCATGGACGGCCTGGCCGCGCTGCGCGCGCTGCGCGAGCGCGGCGACGCGACGCCGGTGCTGCTGCTGACCACCTTCGACGAGAGCGAGCTGCCGCTGCAGGCGGCCGAGGCCGGCGCGCAGGGGTTCCTGCTCAAGGACGCCGCGCCGGAGGACCTGCGCGAAGCGATCGCGCGCCTCGCCGCCGGCGAGACCCTGCTGCAGCCGGTCAGCACCGAGCCGGTGCGCGCGCGCTACCGCTACCACGCCGCCGACGCCCCGCGCGAACGCTTCAGCGAGCGCGAGGTCGCGATCCTGCGCCTGCTCGCCGGCGGCTACTCCAACAAGGAGATCGCGCGGGCGATGTTCCTCGCCGAGGGCACGGTGAAGAACTACGTCTCCACCATCCTCGACAAGCTCGACACCCGCGACCGCACCCGCGCGGTGCTGAAGGCGATCACGCTGCGGGTGATCTGAGCGTGGCGCCGCTCCGCGGCCGGGGTTCGTTCCCGGCCGCGGAGCGCGCGAACGCGCGCGCTGCCTTGCACGCGCGCCGCTCGCCGTCGCCGCCGCAATCCGGGGAAGGATCCGAGCCGCCGCCCTTGCCGGCCCTTCGCGGCCCGGGTTCCCGCTTCCGCGGGGATGGCGGTCGTGCGCCGCGCGAGTCAGCGGCCAAAGCGCCGTCCCGCCGCCGGCGCGCCCTGCGCCGGGCCTGGCGCAGGCCGGCGCTACTCGGCGCAGGCGCGCAGGTAGGCCTCCAGGCCGCGCTCGCGGCTTTCGGCGAAGACCTCGCCGGTGGGCAGGTACTCGAGGATGCGGTCGGGGCGGAAGTTGCGGAAGTCCGCGCGCAGCCGGCACCAGGCGCCGAGCGTCCATACCCCGCCCCAGAACGCCAGGCACAGCGGCTCGATCTCGCGCTCGCTCGAACGCGCGTCGTTGTCGCGGTAGCGCAGGCGCAGCACCGTGCGGTGGTTGATCGCCGCGTGCAGGTCGTCGATCAGCCCGCTGTTCTCCAGCCGCCGCACCTCCGGCGCGAAGATCCGCGTGCGCTGGCTGCGCTCGCGCAGCTCCGGCGGCAGCACCGCCTCGATCTTGAGCAGCGCCGCGGCCGCCTCGCGCCCGAGCCGCACCCCGCCGAACGCGCGCACGAAGCGCGTGCCGACCACCAGGGCTTCGAGCTCGTCGGGCGTGAACATCAGCGGCGGGATGTCCGAGCCCTTGCGCAGCAGGTAGCCGACCCCGGCCTCGCCCTCGATCGGCACGCCCGAACGCTGCAGGTCGGCGACGTCGCGGTACACGGTGCGCAACGACACCCCCAGCGTCTGCGCCAGGCTGTGCGCGGTGATCGCGGAACGGCGGCCACGCAGGGCATGGATCAGCAGGAACAGGCGGTCGGCGCGGCGCATGCGCCATGATCGCCCGCGCGCCGGCACCGCTCAATCCGCCGCTTGCGCCGCGGCGACGGGCTCATCCGCGCGACTCGGAGCGCGCGGTCGGCGCCAGCCGCAGCCGTTGCGGCGGCTGCCGCAACCCGTGCCGCAGCGCGTCGGCCACCGTGTCGCGCCAGGCCGCGTCGGCGACCAGCGCGGCTTCGTAGCGATGGTGCGCGGCGACGTCGGCGAACCGCGTCAGCCACACCAGCGCCGGTTCGTTCTCGCGCACCGGCAGGCGCGGGAAGCCGTTCTCGCCCGTCTCGCTGACGTAGGTCGCCAGCAGCTCGGCGCCGGCGGCGCGCAGCCGCGGCGCCAGCTCGCGCTCGAAGCGTGCCAGGAAGCCCTGCTCGGCGGGCGCGTCGAGCAGGCAGATGCCGGCTTCGATCAGGCCCGCGGCCTATGCCCGCTCCCCCGGCCGCGCCCGCGGCGGTTGCGGCGCCAGGCCCGCGCCCGGCCGCGCCGGGCGCAGCAGCACGTTGTCGCTGTCGGCCACGGTCGCGTTGGCCGCGTCGCGGTGCGCGCGCCAGGCCGGTCCGGCGCAGGAGCCGCCCAGCGAGATCGCGCGCGGCCATGTCGGGAAAGCCGCGCAGCCAGACGAAGCGGTCGGGATCGTCGAGATCGCGGAACGGGCCGATCCCGTGCATGCCGACCGCCTCCTGCGGCTCGACCAACCCGCGCTGGAAGAGGTGGACCAGCGCCTCGCGCCGGCCCGGGCGCAGCGCGTCGCGGCGCAGTTCGATCACGCCGTCCTCGTGGCGCAGGCGCCCGGCGGCGTCGATGCGGCGCAGCCACATGCGCCAGTAGGTCTCCCGGGGGCGGCCTTCGTCGGCCGAGAACGCCTGCCGCCAGTGCGCCGCGTGCGCGCCGAGCCGCTGCCAGACGCAGCGCGCCGGCACCGGCCGGCCGGCGTGGGCGAGCCGGCCAGGGAAGGTGCCGACGCCGTCCTGGTCGAAGCCGCCCGCCCTCGGCGCGTCGAGCGCGCCGTCGTGGTTGCCGGCCCGGTAGAGGCCCCACCGCCGCAGTCGCGGCGGGTACCGGCGCAGCGCCAGGCCGAGGACGCGTTGGCGGCGGCGGGGGCGGACCCCTTCGCCGACGAAGTCGTCGATGTTGCCGAGGCCCCCGGGCAGCGGCCGGCACTCCTGGTCGGCGGCGAACACCTCCCAGCCGCCGCCGCCGGCGGGGCGTTCGCGCAGGCGCTCGTTGCGGACGCGCCAACGGCCGTGGAGGAAGTCGAAGTCGTGGCGGCCGTCGCGCGCGGGGGCGGGGCTCATGCGGCATCGGCTCCTGCGGGCGGAGGGACGGGCGTGCGGCGCCTGCGCGCCGGGCGACCGGCGCGGCGGCGGCGGTGCCTCGCAGACGCGGGCCGTCCGCACCGTGGCAGGATGCGCGGGGGCTGCTGCCAGGGTGCTGTCAGCACGCGGCCCGCGCAGCGAAGGGGCCGCGCCCCGCCGCGCGCGGGGCGCGTCACCCTTCGCCGGGCCGCTCCTGCAGGAGCGGCAGCGCGGCGCCCGCCTCCTCGGCGCGGGGCGCGCGCGGCGCCGCCTCCGCGTCGGCCAGGGCGAAGAACACCGCCACGGTGAGGCCGCGGCCGTGCAGGCCATCGCCGACCTCGATCCGCGCGCCGTGGGTGTCGGCGATCCGCGCCACCAGCGACAGGCCGATGCCGCAGCCGCGCTCGGCGCTGCCGGCGGCGCGGTAGAAGCGGTCGAAGATCCGCGCGCGGTCCTCGGCGGGCACGCCGGGGCCGTCGTCGGCGACGCTCAGGCACAGGCCTTCCACGCCGTCGCGCCGCGCGCGCCGGCATTCGACCGCGATCTGGCCGAGCGCGCCGGCGTAGCGCAGCGCGTTGTCGACCAGGTTGCGCAGCAGGATGCCGAGCTGGTCGACGTCGCCGCGGATCGCGCCGGGCTCGGTGCGCAGGCTGATCCGCTGGCCGCGCTCGCGCGCCAGCATCTCGAAGTCGCGCACCACGATCACCACCAGTTCGGCCAGTTCCACCGGCACCCGCGGCGCCGCCGCGGTGGCGGCGTCGAGGCGGGCGAGGTCGAGCAGCTGCTCGGACAGGCGCGCGCTGCGGCGCACCCCGGCGCTGAGCCGGCGCAACGCCGCCTCGCGCTCGGCCCCGTCGCCGGCGCGCAGGGCCAGGTCCGCATGCGCGCCGAGCACCGCCAGCGGCGTGCGCAGCTCGTGCGCGGCGTCGGCGATGAAGCGGCGCTCGTGCTGCAGGGCCTGGTCGACGCGCTGCAGCTGGGCGTTGAACGCCTGCACCAGCGGCCGCACCTCGCACGGCAGCGCCGCGTCCGGCAGCGGGGTCAGGTCCAGCGGCCGCCGCGCCAGCATCGCGTCGCGCAGCCCGGTCAGCGGCCGCAGCGAGCGGCCGATCACCCACCACACCGCCAGCGCGAACACCACGAACAGGCCGAGCGCGGCCAGCAGGCTCAGCCGCACCCAGCCGTGCACCTCGCGCGCCAGCATCGCCCGCGAGCGGCCGACCTGCACGGTCAAGCCGCGGCGCGCGTCGGTCAGGCTGTACACGCGCCAGTGCTCGCCGCCGATCCCGCGCAGGTCGAAGCCGTCGCGGAAGTCGGGCTTGAGCGGCGCGCGCGGCGCCGCCGGCGAATGCACCACCAGCCGGCCGCGCGCCCACACCTGGAAGCTCATCTTGCGGTCGGCCGGGCCGGCCGCGGCGGGCGCCGGCGGCACCTGCGGCAGCAGCGCCACGCTGTCGGGCATCGAACGCAGGATCTGCTCGCCGATCTCGCGCAGCGAAGCGTCCCACAGGCCGGTGCGCTCGCGCTTGATCTGCTCGAACTGGCACACGCTCCAGCCGGCCCAGGTCAGCACGATGCACCACAGCAGCGCGCAGGTGAGGCGGCCGCGCAGCGAGTGCGCGCTCACGCCGCGCTCCCGCCGACGCGGTAGCCGTAGCCGTGCACGGTCTGGATCAGGCCGTCGCCGAGCTTGCGCCGCAGCTGGTGGATGTAGACCGCGATGGTGTTGCTCTCGATCGTGCCGGAACTGCCGTACACCGCCTCCTCCAGCTGCTCGCGGGTGACGATGCGGCCCTGCCGCTCGAGCAGCAGTTGCAGGGTACGGAATTCGTGCGTGCTCAGCGCCACCGCGACCCCGTCGCGGGTCACCTCGCGCCGCGCCGGGTCCAGCGCCACGCCGTTGCAGCTGAGCACCGGCGCCACCCGGCCCTGGCTGCGCCGCACCACCGCGCGCAGCCGCGCGTACAGCTCGTCGAGCTGGAACGGCTTGACGATGTAGTCGTCGGCGCCGGCATCGAGCCCGGCGATGCGGTCGCTGAGCTTGTCGCGGGCGGTGACGATCAGCACCGGGGTGACGTCGTAGCGGGCGCGCATCGCCGCCAGCACGCTCAGCCCGGAGCGCCCGGGCAGGCCGAGGTCGAGCAGCACCGCGGCGTAGTCGTGCTCGACCAGCGCGGTCTTCGCGTGCGCGGCGTCGCCGGCCCAGTCGACGCGGAAGCCCTGCTGCTCCAGCCCCGCACGCACCGCCTCGGCCAGCATCGCATCGTCCTCGACCAGCAGCAGGTTCATCGGCGAGGGCTCGTTCCCGTCTTCGTCCACGCCGCCACGGTGCCCCGGCGCGATTAAAGCGTTCTTAAAACCGGGCGCGCAGGCTGCGCGCATCGGACCCGCCCCACGGAGACCGCCATGCGCCCCCGCGTCGCTTCCGCCGCGATCCTAGCCTGCTTTCCCGCCGCCTGCGCGGGCATCCCGCGCAGCCCGACGCCGCTGGCGCAGCTGGACGCGCTGGACTGCCCGCGCCTGGCCGACGAGCGCGCCGCGGCCCTGCGCCGCCGCGAGGCCGCGCCGCGGGCGCGGCGCGGCGCATGGAAGGCGGTGCTGCCGGCGGTGGTCGGCATTCGGCACGCCGCGGCGCGCTCGGCGCTCGGCGAGGCCGACGAGCGCCTGGCCACGGTCGAGCGCCGCCACCGGGAGTTGGGCTGCGCGCCGCCGCTGGTGGCGCCCGCCCCCGGCGGCGGCGCTTCCGTCGCCGGCGATCCGGGCGCCGCGGAGCCCGCACGATGAGCGCCGCGCCGCATCCGTTCGCTCGCGCTCCCGCGATCGCCGTCGCCGCCGTCGGCGCGGCGGAACTGGCGACGCTGCTGGCGCTGTGCCGCGAGCACGCGCTGCGCGGCGGCGCGCTGCCGCACGAGGACGCGGCGCTGGCGTTGCGCGAAGCACTGCTCGACCCGCCGCGGCGCGCCTGGGCCTGGCTGGCCCGGCTCGACGCGGCCGCGGTGGGCTATGCCTGCGCCACCCCCGGGCTGGCGCTGCCGCGCGGCGGCTACTGCTTCCGCGTCGACGCGCTGTACGCGCGCCCGGGCCCGCACGCGCCGGCGATCGAGGCGGCGCTGCGCGGGCAGGTGCGGGCGATGGCCGCGCGGCTCGGCTGCACGGCCCTGCGCTGGCACGACGCCGCGTACGAGGAGCCGCCGCGCCGCGAAGCCGGCTGACCGCGCCGGCGCGCATCGGCGACAATGGCGGCCCTTCTTCGCCGCGGTCCCCGCCATGACGCCACCGGTCTCGCTCACCCGCTACCTGATCGAAGAACAACGCGCCGGCCGCATCAACGCCGACCTGCGCCTGCTGATCGAAGTCGTCGCCCGCGCCTGCAAGAGCATCTCGATCGCGGTCGGCAAGGGCGCGCTGGGCGGCGTGCTCGGCGACGCCGGCAGCGGCGGCCGGGCCTCGATCAACATCCAGGGCGAGGCGCAGAAGAAGCTCGACGTGCTCAGCAACGAAATCCTGCTCGAGGCCAACGCCTGGGGCGGGCACCTCGCCGCGTTGGCCTCGGAGGAAATGGACGTCTCGCTGCCGATCTCCGACGACTACCCGCGCGGCAACTACCTGCTGCTATTCGATCCGCTCGACGGCAGCTCCAACATCGACGTCAACGTCTCGGTCGGCACGATCTTCTCGGTGCTGCGCTGCCCGGAGGGCGTGAGCGAGCCGCGCGACGAGCACTTCCTCCAACCCGGCACCGCCCAGGTGGCCGCCGGCTACTGCGTGTACGGGCCGAGCACGATGCTGGTGCTGACCGTCGGCAACGGCACCCACGCCTTCACCCTCGACCGCGAGATCGGCAGCTTCGTGCTGACCGCGCGTGGCATGCGCATTCCCGAGGAAACCCGCGAGTTCGCGGTCAACATGTCCAACCAGCGCTTCTGGGAGCCGCCGATGCAGGCCTACGTCGGCGACCTGCTGGCCGGCAAGGACGGCCCCCGCGGCAAGGACTTCAACATGCGCTGGGTCGCCTCGATGGTCGCCGACGTGCACCGCATCCTCACCCGCGGCGGCATCTTCAGCTATCCGCTGGACAGCAAGTGCGCGGCCAAGGGCGGCAAGCTGCGGCTGATGTACGAGGCCAACCCGATGGCGTTCCTGGTCGAACAGGCCGGCGGCGCCGCCAGCACCGGCCGCCAGCGCATGCTCGAGGTGCAGCCGACCGGCCTGCACCAGCGCGTGCCGGTGTTCCTCGGCTCCCGGCAGGAGGTCGAGGCCGCGGTGCGCTACCACCGCGAGCACGACGCGCGCGGCTGAGCCGGGCGGCGTGCGAGGATGGACGCCCCTCCCCGGGAACCCGCCATGCCCGCAGACGCCGCCCTCCAGCCCGCAGCCGGCCTCGACTTCATCGAGGTCTATCCCGACATGCTCGGGCGCGACGAGTGCGCGCGCCTGGTCGCGCGCCTCGAGGCGAGCGCCGACACCGTGCCCGGCCGGGTCGGCGGCGGCGTGCTGCCGGAGCTCAAGGACAGCCGCGACCTGACCATCAGCGGCCGCCCGGACTGGCGCGAGGACGAGGCCCTGCTCAACCGTGCGGTGTTCCGCGGCGTGCTGGCCTACCTGCGCCGCTATCCGCACGCGCTGATCGCGCCGCTGATGCTGGAAACCCCGGACGCCGAGGGCCGGCGCCGGCGCCTGACCGCCGAGCGCCTGGCGGACATGGACGACGAGACGCTGGCGCCGATCGTCGCCACCGTGCTGCGCCCCGGCTCGATCAACCTGCAGCGCTACGCCGCCGACCGCGGCGGCTACCCGTACTGGCACTGCGAGCTGTACCCGCGCGACGCGCGCGCGGAGACGTTGCACCGGCACCTGCTGTGGACGCTGTACCTCAACGACGGCTTCGCCGCCGGCGAGACCGAGTTCCTGTACCAGCGGCGCAAGATCGCGCCGCGCGCCGGCAGCCTGCTGATCGCGCCGGCGGCGTTCACCCACACCCACCGCGGCAACCGCCCGCAGGGCGGGGACAAGGTGATCGCGACCAGCTGGATCCTGTTCCAGCGCGCCGAGCAGCTGTTCGGTGGCGGCTGAGGCCGCGCCGCCGCGGGCGCGGGCCGGTCGCCCGCCGCGACTCCGCTGCGCCTCGGGGCCGTCATTCCGCGACGGCGGGAGCCCGGGCGCGGCGTGCACCGGCCCCTGCGGACGCCCAATGCCATGGCGTTCTGTTCTGGCGGAACGGTGCCGCGGGGCCCGGGAAATGCCGGCGGCGGGTCGCGGAAAGGGAACGGCGGGGTGGCGCGGCAACGGCCGGCCGGTCGCGGACGGCACCGGCGGCCCGGCCGAGGGCCGCACGCTCGTTCCGCCCCGCGGCCAGGCGCCGCGGGGCGCGCTCAGCGCGGGTGGTTCAGCACCAGCCAGTACAGCCCGACCTGCTTGACCGCCCAGACGAACTGCTCGAAGTCCACCGGCTTCTGGATGTAGCTGTTGACCCCGAGCGCATAGCTGGCCTCGACGTCGAACGGCTCGGCGCTGGTGGTCAGCACCACCACCGGCAGGGTGCGGGTGGCCTCGTTGGCGCGGATCGCCTGCAGCACCTCGCGGCCGTCGACCTTCGGCAAGTTGAGGTCGAGCAGCACGATCGAGGGCAGGTCCTCGGGGTCGCGGTCGCTGTAGCGGCCGCGCGCGAACAGGTAGTCGAGCGCCTCCGCGCCGTCGCCGACCACCGCCAGGCGGTTGGCGATCTTGGCTTCGTCGAACGCGATCCGGGTCAGTTCGACGTCGTCGGGATTGTCCTCGACCAGCAGGATCTCTTTGTGCATCAACTGCGTTCCTCCGTCGGCGCGACGGCGGGCAGTTCCACCGTGAACACGCTGCCGGCGTCCGGTTGCGAATGCGCATGCAGGCGGCCCCGATGGCGCTCGACGATGCGCTTGGCGATCGCCAGGCCGAGGCCGTGCCCCCCGCCCTGATCCGGCCCGTGCAGGCGCTGGAAGGGTTCGAACAGCTTATGAGCATAGCGCATGTCGAAACCGACGCCCTGGTCGCGGACCTCGAGCCGCAGCCGGCCGTCGACGTGTTCCCCGGTGACCTCGATCCGGATCGGGTCGCGGCCGCGGGAGAACTTCCAGGCGTTGCCCATCAGCTGGCTCAGCAGCAGCTTGAGCAGGCGCTCGTCGCCGTGGGCGTCGAGGCCGGGCTGGACCCGGATCTCGGCGCGGCGCTGCGGTTCGGCGTCCTGCAGTTCGGCGCCGACCCATTCGGCCAGCAGGCTCAGGTCCACCGGCCGCGGGTGCAGCTCGGCGCGGGTCACGTGCGACAGGTCGCCGAGCGCGCTGAGCAGGCCGCCCATGCGCGCGGCCGCGGCGCGGATCCGGTCCAGGTAGTCGCGCTCGCTCGCGTCCAGGCGCTCGCCGGCGCGCTCGGCCAGCAGCGCCGAGAAGCTCTCGATCGAGCGCAGCGGCGCGCGCAGGTCGTGGGCGACCGCATCGGCGAACAGCTGCAACTGGCGCATGGCCAGGTCGTAGGCGGCGTGTTCGGCTTCGGCCTGGGACTTCAGCTGCGCCTCGGCGCGGCGCTGCGCGCCGATGTCGCGCAGCTGCAGCAGCAGGTAGACCGGCTTGCCGTCGCCGTCGCGCATCACCGCGACGTTGGTGTGGGTCCACACCACCTCGCCGTTGCGGTGCAGGTAGCGGCGCTGCTCGTCGAGCATCGGCAACGTGCCGTCGATCAGGTCCTGCAGATAGCGCCGCGACAGCGCCACGTCCTCGGGATGCACGAACGACAGCGCCGACTGCCCGACCAGTTCGCCGGCGCCGTAGCCGAACATGCGCTCGAAGGCCGGGTTGACCTCGACCCAGCGCCCCTGCAGATCGAGGATCGCCATGCCGATTCCGGACACGGCCATGGCCGCGCGGAGACGGTCGTCTCCGCGATCCTGGACTGGCGTTTCGCTCGTGACGGAGGGCATCGTCGTGGGCGCGGGCGCGGGGACGGTGCAGTGTAGCGGCGGCGGCCGTGACGGACCGGTGCAGGACGCGGCGTCCGAACGCGGCCGGGATTTTGCCGCAAAATGCCGGGCATGGACGCGCAACCCCTGCTGTTCCTGCTGATCCTGGCCGGAAGCCTGTATCTGTTCGTCAGCGAGCGCCTGCGCGTCGACGTCACCGCGATGCTGACCCTGCTCGCCCTGGTCCTGACCGGCCTGCTCGAGCCGCGCCAGGCGCTGTCCGGCTTCGCCAGCGAGGCGGCGATCATCGTCGCCGCGGTGTTCGTGATCTCCGGCGCGCTCGCCGCCACCGGCCTGACCGAGCGCATCGGCCAGGCGATCGGCCGCGCCGCCGGGCGCAGCGAGACGCGCGCGATCGCGGTGACCATGCCGGCGGTGGCGATGCTTTCGTCGTTCACCCATCACGTGATGGTGACGGCGATGATGCTGCCGATCCTGTCGCGCTTCGCCCGCGCCCGCGGCCTGTCGGTGTCGCGGCTGCTGATGCCGATGTCGTTCGCGGCCTCGCTCGGCACCACCCTGACCCTGGTCAGCGCACCGGCCTTCCTGCTCGCCGACGACCTGATCGAGCGCGCCGGCGCGCCGGGCCTGGGTATCTTCTCGATCACGCCGATCGGCCTGCTGCTGGTCGCGCTCGGCGTGCTGTACATGCTGGCGGCGCGCTGGCTGCTGCCCAGGCGTTTCGGCGCGCTCGCCGACGAGGACTACCTGCGCCTGGACCGCTACCGCACCGAGCTGCTGGTGGTCGAGGGCTCGCGCTGGAGCACGCGGCCGCTGGCCGAACTGCGCAAGGAACTGGGCGACAAGTTCCGCCTGCTCGGCTGGGTCCGCGACCGCCGCCTGCGCGAGGACCTCACCGACGCCAGCCCGCTGATCGCCGGCGACCTGCTGCTGGTCGAAGCCTCGGCCGATGCCTTGGCCTCGCTGCACGACGACCCGGGGCTGGAACTGCACGCGATCGCCCGCTACGGCGACCGCGTCGACGGCGACGGCCCGGCGCAGCTGGTGCAGGCGGTGCTCGCGCCGGGCTCGGAGTTCATCGGCCGCAGCGTCCGCGAGCTGAATTTCGCCGGCCGTTTTCGCGCGGTGATCGCCGGGCTGTGGCGGCGCGACGGCAGCCTGCCGCTGCGGGCCTCCGACGCGCCGTTGCGCGAGGGCGACCTGCTGGTGCTGTGGGGCAAGCCCTCGCGCTTCGCCGAGCTCGCGGCGCACCACGGCTTCCTGATGCTGGTGCCGTTCGCCGGCGAGGCGCGGCGGCGGGTGCGCGCGCCGATCGCGTTGGCGATTCTGGCCGCGACGGTGCTCGCCGCGGCGACCGAATGGCTGCCGGCGCCGCTGGCGTTCCTGCTCGGCGCGGTGGCGATGGTGGTGACGCGCTGCGTCGACGTCGACCAGGCCTACCGCGAGATCGACGTGCGCATCTTCGTGATGATCGCCGGGGTGATCCCGCTCGGCATCGCCATGGAACGCACCGGCACCGCGCAGCTGCTCGCCGGCGGCCTGCTGCACCTGATCGCACACTGGCCGGCGCTGGCGGTGCTGGTGGTGATGTTCGGCGTCGCCGCGCTGCTGACCCAGATCCTGTCGGACGCGGCCACCACGGTGCTGCTCGGGCCGATCGCGGTCGAGGTGGCGCAATCGCTGCAGCTGCCGGCGACGCCGTTCGTGGTCTGCACCGCGCTCGGCGCGGTGGTCGCGTTCCTCACCCCGATCGGCCACCACGGCAACCTGCTGATCCTCGGCCCCGGCCAGTACCGCTTCGCCGACTTCCTGCGCATCGGCCTGCCGCTGACCGCGCTGCTCGGCCTGGCCAGCGCCTGGATGGCGCGCTGGCTGTGGCTGGGCGGGCCCTTGTGGCCTTGAAGCGGAGATGGAAGGGGTAGCGAGAGGGGGAAGTGGAGGAACGTGCGCGCCGGCGCCGGCCTGTCGCTTCCCGCCCCCGTGTTGTCACCCCGGCCTCAAAACAGTTCGCCCTGCGGCGAAGGCTTGCGCGGCGGCACGAACTGGCCGGTATCCAGCGGCGGCAGCCGGCCGAAGCCCAGGCGCTTGTGCGCCTTGGCGAAGCGCTGCGCGATCAGCTGCGCGAACGGGCCTTCGCCGCGCATGCGCGCGCCGAACGTGCTGTCGTAGTCCTTGCCGCCGCGCATCTGCCGGATCAGGCTCATCACGTGCGCGGCGCGGTCCGGGTAATGCAGCTCCAGCCACTCGCGCCAGATCTGCTTGAGTTCGTGCGGCAGGCGCAGCAGCACGTAACCCGCGGCGCCGGCGCCGTGCTCGCGCGCGGCTTCGAGGATGTGCTCGAGCTCGCGGTCGTTGATCATCGGGATGGTCGGCGCGACCATCACCCCGACCGGCACGCCGGCTTCGCTCAGCGCGCGGATCGCCTTGAGCCGCGCGTGCGGGGCCGAGGCGCGCGGCTCCATCCGCGCCGAGAGCTTGTTGTCGAGCGAGGTCACCGAGAAATACACGGTGACCAGGCCGCGCCTGGCCATCGGCGCGATCAGGTCCAGGTCGCGCACCACCGCGGCGTTCTTGGTGATCAGGCTGAACGGGTGCGAGCAGGCCGACAGCACCTCGATCAGCGAACGGGTGATGCGGTAGCGGCGCTCGATCGGCTGGTAGCTGTCGGTGTTGATGCCCAGCGCGATCGGCGAGCAGCGGTAGCCGGGCCTGGCCAGCTCGGCCTGCAGGCGCTCGGCGGCGTTGGTCTTGGCGTAGAGCCGGGTCTCGAAGTCCAGGCCCGGGGACAGGTCGAGATAAGCGTGCGAGGGCCGGGCGAAGCAGTACACGCAGCCGTGCTCGCAGCCGCGGTACGGGTTCACCGACTGGCTGAAGCCGACGTCGGGCGAGTCGTTGCGGCTGACGACGCTGCGCGCGCGCTCCTCGGTCACGCGCGTGTCCGGGTGCGGCGGCTCGAGCAGGTCCTCGTACACCGAGCCCCAGCCGTCGTCCTCGCCGCGGGCCACGGTCTTGGCATAGCGCCCGTCCACGTACGAGGCGGCGCCGCGGCCCTTGATCGGTGCCTGGGGTTTGCGCGCGTCCACAACCGGCCTCCAAACCAACTCACGGGACCCTCCGCCCCCGGTGCCACCCGGAGCGACCTCCCCGCCGGCCACCGCGCCGCTGTCCTTCTAACGGACAGGGCAAGGGCCAGAGTGGGCGTCGGCGATACTCTGGAGAGGGGCTCCGGATGCCCTGCCGCGGCGAAAGGCGGGAAAGGGGGCTTCCTGGCTATCCTAGGTCCCGGCCGTCGCAGCCCTTGCGACGACACGCCTCTGAACGGTTCAGCGAGACCCGCATGCTCGACGCCT
The DNA here is from genome assembly GCF_003814555.1 of Vulcaniibacterium tengchongense. GTDB lineage: Bacteria > Pseudomonadota > Gammaproteobacteria > Xanthomonadales > Xanthomonadaceae > Vulcaniibacterium > Vulcaniibacterium tengchongense. The sequence goes on along the minus strand of NZ_RKQN01000002.1, from coordinate 772,206 downwards.
TGCGCAGCGCCCGGGAGGCGTTCGCCTCGATCCCGGACCTGGGCTTCTACCTGACCCTGGGCTGGCTCGGCTATCTGGTCGGCCTGGGCCTGTGGATCGTGCTGCAGAAACGCGAGCCGGTGGCGACGCTGAGCTGGCTGATCAGCCTGGCCGCGCTGCCCTATCTGGGCTTCCTGATCTACTACTTCTTCGGCCCGCAGCGGATCACCCGCCAACGCCTGCGCCGGACCCGCGCCCGCGCCGCGCTGCCGCCGCCGCCGGAAGGCCTGGACCCGAGCCCCGACGCGATCGAACTGGCGCGCCTGGCCCAGGCCACCACCGGCCTGCCGCCGAGCACCGCCACCGACGTGCGCCTGCTGGTCGACGGCGCCGCCAAGTACCGGGCGCTGCTGGAGGCGATCGCGCAGGCGCGCGAGCACGTGCACCTGGAGTACTACATCTTCCTGCCCGACCGCACCGGCACCGCGCTGCGCGACGCCCTGATCGAGCGCGCCCGCGCCGGGGTGCAGGTGCGGCTGCTGCTCGACGCGGTCGGTTCCGGGCGCACCCGCGAGCGCTTCCTGCGCCCGCTGCGCGACGCCGGCGCCGAGGTCGCCTGGTTCCATCCGATGAAGCTGCGCTGGTTCTGGCGGCGGCCGTGGCTGAACCTGCGCACGCACCGGAAGATCGTGGTGATCGACGGCCGCATCGGCTTCACCGGCGGCATCAACGTCACCGACGACCAGGACGAGCGCCTGCGCGAGGACGCGTTCCGCGACCTGCACCTGCGCCTGGAGGGCGACGTGGTGCGCGAGCTGGAGCTGGTGTTCCTGGAGGACTGGGCCTACGCCACCGGCGAGCCGCCGCTGCGCCTGCACCGCCCGGCGCCGCAGCCCGGGCCGATCGCCGCGCAGGTGCTGGTGTCCGGCCCGGATTCGTCCTGGGAGGCGATCCACCGCCTGCAGGTCGGCGCGATCCACGCCGCGCGGCGCCGGGTGTGGCTGGTCACGCCGTACTTCGTGCCCGGCGAGGCCGCGCGCATGGCGCTGACCTCGGCCGCGCTCGGCGGGCTCGATGTGCGCCTGCTGGTGCCCAGGCGCTGCGACAGCCGCGTGGTCACCTACGCGGCGCGTTCCTACTTCGACGAACTGCTCCAGGCCGGGGTCAAGATCCACGAGTACGGCCCGCGCATGCTGCACAGCAAGGCGCTGCTGTGCGACGACGACCTCGCCATCCTCGGCAGCGCCAACTTCGACCACCGCAGCTTCCGCCTCAACTTCGAGGTGTCGGTGCTGTTCCGCGACGCCGGGGTGGCCGCGCAGCTGGCGCAGTTGATCCAGCACGAGTGCTCGATGGCGCCGCGGGTGCGGCCCGATCGCGCGCAGCCGCTGTGGCGCAGCCGCTTGCCCGAGGCGCTGGCGCGCCTGGTGTCGCCGCTTCTTTGACCCGCGGCGGACGGCGCGCGGGCGAGGGCGGGAACATGGACGCGAGCCGGGGTTCGCCGGCAGGCCTTCGCACCGCACGCCGTTCGCGCCCGCCCCGTCCGGCGGCGCGGCGCGCGTTCTTGCGGGCATCACCGGCGGCCGCTGCGGGTCCGGGGAGGGGCGGCAGGAGGGCCCGCTTCGCCGTGGCCCCGGCACGCGGCGGACGCCGGCGGTGCGTTGCCCCGCCTCCGCGCTTTGCCACGCACTTGCATGCGGCGCTTCGGTTCCGCGAGTCCGGCCTCGGGCGGTCGGCCCGACGGCGATACCGCCAAGGGCGACCGCGGCCGCGGCGGGCGCCGTCGCCGGGGCGACCGACGGTCGCCGCGGCCGGGCGGCCGGCCGCGGCCGGCGCGAAGCGGCGGGCTACACTGCCGGCACCCGTCGCCCCCATGGAGCATCGTCGCGATGCACTGGCTCTACCTGCTGCTGGCGCTGGTCGCGCTCGCGATCGCGTTCAAGACCTCCTCGGTCGCGATCCTGCTGGTCTGCCTGCTGGCCGCGCTGGCGTTGGGGCTGGCCTGGGTGATGGCGTTGCTGGCGCAACGCGTGGGCAGCCACAGTCGCGACGCGGCGCTGATCCTCGACCCGGCCGAACTGCGCCGCCTGCGCGAGCAGGCCGAAGCGCGCCGCGCAGGGCAACCGCCGAGCCCGCCCGCCGTCTGACCCGCGCTTGCACGCCGCCCGCGTGCGCGTGGGTGGGCCGGCGTCGCCGCGCCACGGGCCGCGCCGGCGCGAACTGCTATGCTCGCGCCGCGATGACCTTGCTCAGCGTCAACGTCAACAAGATCGCCGTGCTGCGCAATTCGCGCGGCGGCCGCGAGCCGGACGTGGTCCGCGCCGCGCAGGCCTGCCTCGAGGCCGGCGCCCACGGCATCACCGTGCACCCGCGCCCGGACGCGCGCCACGTCCGCGCCGACGACGTGCTCGCCCTGGCCGAGCTGACCCGCGCCTACCGCGCCGAGTTCAACATCGAGGGCAATCCGTTCGCGCCGCCGCGGCCCGGCTATCCGGGCCTGCTCGCCCTGTGCGAGCAGGCGCGGCCGGCGCAGGCGACGCTGGTGCCGGACGCCGACGGCCAGCTCACGTCCGACCACGGTTTCGACTTCCGCCACGATCTCGACCGGCTACGCCCGCACGTGGCCGCGCTGAAGGCGCTGGGCTGCCGGGTCAGCCTGTTCGCCGACGCGCATACCGCGGCCGCGCGCGACAGCATCGGCGCGGCCGCGGCGAGCGGCGCCGACCGGGTCGAGCTGTACACCGGCCCCTACGCCGAGGCGCACGCAGCCGGCACCGGCGCGGCGATGGCCGCGCACTTCGCCGAGGCCGCGCGCCGCGCCCAGGGCGCCGGCCTCGGCGTCAACGCCGGCCACGACCTCAGCCAGGCCAATCTCGGTCCGTTCCTCGCCGCGGTGCCGGGCGTGCTGGAAGTCTCGATCGGCCATGCGCTGATCGGCGAGGCGCTGTACGACGGCCTCGCCGTGACGGTACGCAATTACCTGCGGATCCTCGCCGGCATCCCCGGCTGACAGGGCCGCTTCGCGACCCGGCGCGGAACCGGCGCCTGGCCGCCGCATCGCAGCCCCGCAAGCCCCGGCACGCGGCACGGCGCCCGTTTCGACACAGCCGCGGCGATCCGTTCTCGCTCCGTTCCCACCGCGGTGCCGGAGTGCTGGAGTCTCGATCGGCCATGCGCTGATCGGCGAGGCGCTGTACGACGGCCTCGCCGTGACGGTACGCAACCGCCTGCGGATCCTCGCCGGCATCCCCGGCTGGCAGGGCCGCGTCGCGAGCCGGCGCGGAACCGGCGCCTGGCCGCCGCATCGCAGCCTCGCAAGCCCCGGCAAGCGGCACGGCGCCCGTTTCGACACAGCCGCGGCGATCCGTTCTCGCTCCGTTCCCACCGCGGTGCCGGGGTGCTGGAGTCTCGATCGGCCATGCGCTGATCGGCGAGGTGCTACGACGGCCTCGCCATGACGGTAAGCAACCGCCTGCGGATCCTCGCCGGCATCCCCGGCTGGCAGGGCCGCGTCGCGAGCCGGCGCCTAGGCAACCGCATCGCAGCCCCGCAAGCCCGGTACGCGGCACGGCGCCCATTTCGACACAGCCGCGGCGATCCGTCGCGCGTGGTTCGGTCGCGACCGGAGTCGGCCTGACCGCATCTGTTCTCACTTCGGCGGAAGCGCCGCCGATGCCGCGCGCCGTCGGCTTCGGCATTCGAGCGCTACCGTCGCAACGTCCGCGCACGGCCAGCCCACCCTCTGTTTCGACAAGGCGCTCGCAGTCCCTGCTTCCGCTTTCGTAAACGGGCCACCGCCGCGCAGTGCGCGCGTCGCACGCCTCGAACTCTTCGATCGCGGTTGATCGCGTGCACGGTCCGAGGCACGGCTCGGGCAGGGCGATACCGCCCCCGCCGTCGCGCCTGCGCCAGCGCGCCGGCGAATCCGGGTAGTCGGCTAGGCCGCGGCCTCGATCCGCGGCACCGTTCCGGGCGCGCCTCGCGCCAGGTCGGTCGGCACCGCCGCCAGCGCGTCGGCATCCCGCGCGACGCCGTCCAGGCGAAACCGCCGGCGGGTCGATCCCCGGCACCGACGGCGGCGGCGGCATCGTCCCGCTGAGCCCGGCCGCGGCCGGCGCAGGTCGCCGCACGGCCACCGCCGCGGCGACCATGAAGATCACCAGCGGCACCGGCACACGTCGACCCGCGGGGTGACGTTGATCGCGGCGGCTTCGCCGGCCGCGCGCGGTCGTTGCGGAGGCAGGCGGAGACGGCCCTGACCTTGGCTCCTTCGGACCCCATGCCGCCTCCACGCCACGCCCGCCGCCCCGCCCCGGCAAGCGCGCAAAAAAACGCCGCCCGGAGGCGGCGTTCACGACGGTAAGCGTCAAACCCGTTCGGTCTTCGTCACTGGTTCTGGACGAAGCCGATCTTTTCCATTTCTGCGTTCTTGGCCTTGGCCAGGACCTTGGCCAGGATGCCGTAGTCCGAATCCGGACTGGTTTCGATCTCGAGCATGGGCTGGTTGGTCGGGTCCTTCTGGACCTCGGCCTCCATCAGCCCCTGCAGCGCGTCCAGCGGCTGCGGCGCGTTGTTCCAGTACACCTGGCCCGAGGCGTCGATCCGCAGCGAGATCGGCGGCGGCGGCGTCTTGGTCTGCGGCGGCGGGTTGATCGACTTCTGCGGCAGGTTGACGTCGATCGGATACGACAGGGTCGGCGCCGTGACCATGAAGATGATCAGCAGCACCAGCATCACGTCCACCAGCGGGGTGACGTTGATGTCCGCCATCGGGGAACCGCGGCCGGAGCCGGAACTGAATGCCATAACGTGAGTCTCCGGTTGCGCTCAGCGTTCCTTGGTCGCCACGAAGCCGACCTTGCGCATGCCCTGGGCCTGCGCGATCTGCACCACTTCGCTGACGATGCGGTACTTGGTCGTCTTGTCGCCGCGGACGTTGATCTGCGGTTGCGGGGTCTTCTGCGCTTCCACCGACAGCCGGCTTTCGAGCAGGTCCTTGTTGATCGGCTCGTCGTTCCAGAACAGCGAGCCGTCCTCGCGTACCGCCAGGGTGATCGGCGGTACGGGGGGAGCGAGTTCCTCGCGCTTGTCGAGGTTCGCTTCGGGAAGGTCGACCTTGACCTTATGCGACATCAACGGTGCGGTGATCATGAAGATGATCAGCAGCACCAGCATCACGTCGACCAGCGGCGTGACGTTGATTTCGGCCATCGGGCCGCCGCTGTCGTTGCCTGCACTAAAGGCCATGTCCGAACTCCAACCTGCTTCGAAAGGGCGTCGGTGTTACGACCGCATCAGCGCTTGACGGCCGCTTCGCCGACGCGAGCGCCGGTGGCGAAGAAGTCGTGCAGATCGTGCGCGAAGGTATCGAACTTGTTGTTAGTGACGCGATTCATGCGGGTGAAGAAGTTGTACGCCAGCACCGCCGGAATCGCGACGAACAGACCGATCGCGGTCATGATCAGCGCCTCGCCCACCGGGCCGGCGACGGCGTCGATCGACGCCTGGCCGGTGGCGCCGATGCGGATCAGGGCGTGGTAGATGCCCCACACGGTGCCGAGCAGGCCGACGAACGGCGCGGTCGAACCGACGGTGGCGAGCACGGTCAGGCCGGCCTCGAGCTTGGAGCTCTCGCGGGTCACGCCCTGGCGCAGGGCGCGGTCGACGAACTCGGAGCGGTTCAGCGACTCGACCAGGCGCGAACCTTCGTGGCGCTGGTGGTGCGCCGCGGCCTGGGCGGCGTCGAGGGCGATCTTCGAGAACGGCTCGAAGCGCGGCTGCTCTTCCATGTAGCGGATGGCGTCCTGCGCGTTCGGGGTTTCCCAGAACGTGCTGATGACGCGGTCCGACGTGGCGCGCAGGCGCATGTTCTTGATGAAGTTGACGACGATCCAGTAGATCGACATCACCGACATCAGGGCGAGGGTAAGGAAGACGATCCAGCCGACCAGATCGAAGTTCTGCAGCAGATGGGCGAAGCTCATCTGCTGAAGCGCCTGGGCGTTGCCCCCGGCTCCGGTCGCAGCGGCGGTGGTGGTTTCCTGCAGCATGACGCTTACCTTTGAGTGTCGTGGAATGGGAAGAAGTTGTTACGTGTTGCGGGAAGAGGCCCCGGCCGACCGGTCAGGTCGGCGGGACGAAGTCGACGGGGACGCGGACGCGGCTGGGAACGCCGACGCCGTTGCGCATCTCCGGGTTGAACTTCCACTTCCGGGCTGCGTCCATGGCGGCACGGTCGAGGTTGCGGTTGCGGCTCGACTTCTCGACCGAGACATCAAGCACATTGCCTTGGCCGTCGATGCTGATGATCAGCACCACGGTGCCACCGATGCCCTGGCGGGCCTCGGTCGGCGGGTACTTCGGCGGGTTCAGGCGCCGCGAGGACGGATCCACGCTCGACTCGATCGTCGTGGCCGGCGCGGGCGGCGCCGGCGGCGCCGGCGGCGGTGCCTCGACGTCGACCGGGCTCGGATCCTCGACCACGATCGGCGGCTCTTCCGGCGGCGGCGGGAGCTGCGTCGGCTGCGGCGGCGCGATCTTCGGCGGCGGCTTCAGCTCTTTCGGCGGCTCCGGCGGCGGCGGCGGCGGGGGCGGGGGCGGCGGGGGCGGTTTGATGATGTTGACGAAGGTGACCTCTTCCTTGCGCTCCTGCTGGGCCGGCGGCGCCATCGGCGCGAGCAGCAACAGCAGCGCGGCGGCATGCACCGCGATCGCCATGGTGATACCGGCGATGCGCGCCCAGTTCAGACCTTCGCGTTCTTCATCGGTATGAGGGTGGATTTCGAAGTCTTGCGTCATGCGCCGTAGCTCGGAGGTGTTACCGGACGCCAGGGCGCCGCGGGCCGTCAACATGCTCCCAGAAACCGGTTACCGGTCACGGGAACTTCCTAGCATATACCAAATCGGACCAGCGCTACCAAGCCCGACCGGGAAGTTTCGCTTTGCCTTACTTGGCAGGCAAAGCGAGGATCTTCTTGGCGTCCTCGGGCTTTTTCACGCCCTTGGCGATCGCCTGCTGGGCCGCTTCCTTGGCCTCCGGAATGCGGTCTTCCTGCCACAGGAGACGGGCGAGATTGAGATAGGTCTCGCCGTCGGGCGCCAGCGGCGCCGCCTTGCGGTAGGCGTCGATGGCGGGGCCGAACTGGTCGGAGAAATAGTATGCCTGCGCGAGCGCGACGTAGACTTGGTAGTCGGGCTTGAGCACGCCCTTCTGCAGGCCGTCGTTGATCGCCGCGACCGCCTCCTTCTCCTTGCCGTCCATGTTGAGGTAGGTGGCGTAGAGCTGGCGGTATTCCTTGTCGTCGGTCAGCTGGCCGCTGGCGCGCAGCTTCTCGAGCACGCCGGCGGCCTTGTCCAGCATGTCGGCCTGCTGGTAGACCACGGCGAGGTTGAGCTGGGCGCGCTTGTCGTTCGGGTTCTTGGCCGCGAGGTTCTCGGCGATCTTGACCGCCTCGGCGCTCTGGCCGCCTTCGTTGTAGGCCGCCATCAGCAGCTGCTGCCAGTCGTTGCGCGGCTCCGGCGAGGCGTCGATGGCCTGCTTGAGCACGGCGGCGGCCTCGGGATAGCGCTCCAGGCGGTACAGGGCGTTGCCCTTGATCACCAAGTGCTCGGGCTTGGTGCTCTTGGACTCGGCGAAGAAGCGGTCGAGCGTCTGCAGCGACTGCTCGTACTGGTCTTCCTGCAGCTGCAGCTGGGCGAGCATGAACATCGCGCCGAAGTGGGCGTTGTTGTCCAGGCCGTTGAACTCGATCGCCTTCTTGAGGTAGTCCATCGCCGCGGCGGTGTCGTCGGCGTCGTAGGCGGCCTGGGCGCCGATCTGCGCGGCGAAGGAGCGGTCGTAGGCGTTGAACGAGGCGTTGCCGATGATCTCGTCGGCGAGCGCGCGCGCCTCGGCCGGCTTCTCGTCCTCGTAGAGCTTGACCAGCTTCTGCAGCTTCGACCCGGCCTTGGACGAGGCCTTGATGTCGGGCGACTTGCGCGTGGCCTGCGGGTATTCGTCGGCCGGCTTCTCCTGCTTGCCGGCGCGCTCCGCCTGGCGGGCGCGGCGCTGCTCGGCGCGCTCCTGCGCGGACTGCGCGCTGACCTGGCTGATCGCGCCGAACGCGAGTACGGCGCCGATGGCCGCCGCCAGCACGGTGCGGTTACGGACGGAGAGCTTGCTCATGGATATGCACCTCGAATTCGCTGCCGCGGGCCGGCGATGACGGCGCGGGGCCGGGGGGCCGACACGCTACCAGAAACGCGGGGCTGTGGGATACGGGGTCGATGCGTTTTTCTCCGCGCTCATCCGCACTTGGGCGTACGGCCGGCGGCGCGGGCCTGCTCGTAGGTCGGCATCAGCGAGCCGGCGCGCGCGCCGAGCTCCTGCAGGCGCGCCTGCGGATCGGGGTGCGTGGACAGCCACTGCGGCGGCCGGCTGCCGCCGGCGGCGATCATGTTCTGCCACAGGTTGACCGCCTGGCGCGGGTCGAAGCCGGCCTGCGCGGCGAGCTGCTGGCCGACCACGTCGGCCTCGCTTTCCTGCTGGCGCGAGTTGGGCAGCAGGAACAGGGTCTGCGCGGCGACGCCGCCGAGCTGGCCGGCGGCGTCGCCAGCGGTGGAGCCGTAGGCGCTGCCGAGCAGGGCGCTGCCGAGGCCGAGCAGGGTCGAGGCGCCCTGCTGGCGGGTGATGCGTTCGTCGTGGTGACGGGAGACGACGTGGCCGACCTCGTGCGCGATCACCGCCGCGAGCTGGTCCTGGGTCTTGGCGACGGTGAAGATGCCGGTGTTCACGCCGATCTTGCCGCCGGGCAGGGCGAAGGCGTTGGCCGAGGGGTCGGCGAACACCGCGACCTCCCAGGTGCGCTGCCACCCGGCCGGCAGTTGCCGGGTGATCGCGTCCGCGACGCAGCGCACGTAGGCGTTCTGGCGCGCGTCCGTGCTCAGCTTCTGCTTGGCCTTGGCCTCGGCGAAGGCCTGCGCGCCGAGCTGGTCGAGCTGCGCCTGCGAGACCGCGCCGACGTACTGGCGGCGGCCGGTCGGCGAGGTGGTGGTGGCGCAGGCGGCGACCACGGCCGCGACCGCCACTGCGGCCCAGGCCGGCGCGGAGCGCGGCAGCGTCCTCGAATCCAGTTTCATCGCGCGCGGATCCCCAACGTGAATCGGTGGCCGGGTTGTAGCGGGACTCGGATTAACGGTTCGTCAATGCGGTTCTTGAGGGCAACCGGGCGAGCGGCGAGGCGACCGTTCGGACGCGGCCGGGACGCGGCGGCCGGTCGGCCGCCGCGCGCCGGGCGCGATCGCCTGCGCGACGGCGTCGAGGCGAGCGCGGCGCAGGCCTGCGCATGCGCCAGCCACACGCCTCACACGTCCAGGTTGGCGACCTTCAGCGCATTGTCCTCGATGAACTCGCGGCGCGGCTCGACCACGTCGCCCATCAGGGTGGAGAAGATCTGGTCGGCCGCGACCGCGTCCTCGATCCGCACCTGCAGCAGGCGCCGGGTGTCGGGGTTGACCGTGGTTTCCCACAGCTGCTCCGGGTTCATCTCGCCCAGGCCCTTGAAGCGCTGGATCTGTCGGCCCTTCTTGGCTTCTTCCATCAGCCAGGCCTGCGCCTCGGCGAAGCTGGCCACCGGCTGGGTGCGGTTGCCGCGCTGGATCTGCGCGCCGTCGCGGATCAGCCCGTGCAGCAGAGCCGCGGCCTCGCGCACCGCGCGCAATTCGCCGTTCTCGAACGCGCTCAGCGGCAACACCTGGGTCAGCTCCTCGCCCATGTGCCGGCGCTTGACCAGCAGCGCGGCCGGGCGGCCGTCGCCGGCGTGCAGCTCCAGGGTATAGCGCGGCTTGCCCAGGCCGCTGCGGTTCAGGCGCGCCTCGATCGCGCCCAGCTGGCGCCGCAGCGCTTCGCCGTCGCCGAGCGCGGCGCTGTCCAGCGGCGCGGCGTCGATCAGCGCCTCGAGCACGCTGGCGTCGTAGCGGTGCGCGCTGCGCGCGATCACCTCGCGCGCGCCGGCGTAGGCCAGCAGCAGCTTCTCCAGCTGTTCGCCGACGATCGCCGGCTCGCCCGCGGCCGGCACCAGCGAGGCGCCTTCGACCGCGCTGTTGGCGAGGTAGGCGTCGAGCGCCGCGTCGTCCTTCAGGTACAGCTCGTTCTTGCCCTGCTTGATCTTGTACAGCGGCGGCAGGCCGATGTAGACGTGGCCGCGCTCGATCAGCTCCGGCATCTGCCGGTAGAAGAAGGTCAGCAGCAGGGTGCGGATGTGGCTGCCATCCACGTCCGCGTCGGTCATGATGATGATGCGGTGGTAGCGCAGCTTGTCGGGGTTGTACTCGTCCTTGCCGATGCCGGTGCCGAGCGCGGTGATCAGGGTGCCGACCTCGGCGGAGGAGAGCATGCGGTCGAAGCGCGCGCGCTCGACGTTGAGGATCTTGCCGCGCAGCGGCAGCACCGCCTGGTTCCTGCGGTTGCGGCCCTGCTTGGCCGAGCCGCCCGCCGAGTCGCCCTCGACGATGAACAGCTCGGACAGCGCCGGGTCCTTCTCCTGGCAGTCGGCGAGCTTGCCCGGCAGCCCGGCGATGTCGAGCGCGCCCTTGCGCCGGGTCAGCTCGCGCGCCTTGCGCGCGGCCTCGCGGGCGCGGGCGGCGTCCACCACCTTCTCCGCGATGGCGCGCGCCTCGAGCGGGTGCTCCTGGAGGAACTCCTCCAAACGAGCGCCGAACACGCTCTCAACGACCGGCTTCACCTCGGAACTGACCAGCTTCTCCTTGGTCTGGCTGGAGAAGCTCGGGTCCGGCACCTTGACCGACAGCACCGCGATCATGCCTTCACGCATGTCGTCGCCGGACAGGGCGATCTTGGCCTGCTTGGCCAGGCCGTTCTGCTCGATGTAGTTGCTGAGGGTGCGGGTGAGCGCGGCGCGGAAGCCGGCCAGGTGGGTGCCGCCGTCCTTCTGCGGGATGTTGTTGGTGAAGCAGAACATCGTTTCCTGGTAGGCGTCGGTCCATTGCAGGGCGACGTCCACGCCGATCCCGTTCTGCTCGCCCGACACCGCGATCACGTTCGGGTGCAGCGGCGTCTTCAGCTGCGCCAGGTGCTCGACGAAGGAGCGGATGCCGCCTTCGTACTGGAATACGTCCTGGCGGCCCTCGCCGCGTTCGTCGGCGAGGGTGATCTTGACGCCGGAGTTCAGGAACGACAGTTCGCGCAGGCGCTTGGCCAGGATGTCGTAATGGAACTCGACGTCGCTGAAGATCGCCGCCGACGGCCAGAAGCGCGTCAGCGTGCCGCGGCGAGTCGAGGGTTCGAGTTGCCGGAGCGGGTACAGCGGTTCGCCCAGCGCGTATTCCTGCTGGTGGTGGTAGCCGTCGCGCCAGATGTCGAGCGTCAGCTTCTCGCTCAGCGCGTTGACCACGCTCACGCCGACGCCGTGCAGGCCGCCGGAGACCTTGTAGCTGTTGTCGTCGAACTTACCGCCGGCGTGCAGCACGGTCATGATGACCTCGGCCGCCGAGCGCCCCTCTTCCTTGTGGATGTCGACCGGGATGCCGCGGCCGTTGTCCTGCACGGAGACCGAGCCGTCCTCGTGGATGGTCACGATGATGTCGTCGGCGAAGCCGGCCAAGGCCTCGTCGATCGAGTTGTCGACCACCTCGAACACCATGTGGTGCAGGCCGGTGCCGTCGTGCACGTCGCCGATGTACATGCCCGGCCGCTTGCGCACGGCTTCCAGGCCTCGCAGCACGGTGATCCGGCTGGAGTCGTAGACGGGCGCGGCGTCGGGCGTGGACGGGGTCTGAGCGGGATCTTGCTCGTGTTGGGTCATGCGGCGGCAGGCTCCGGCGACGCGGATCGCGGCGGTGGCCGGACGCGTCGAGACACATTAGCTATACGAACCGGGAGTATAACAGGCCCGTGCCGACGCCCCGGCGTGGCTCCGGGGGCCGCGCAGGCCCCGCGGCGAGGCGCTCAGCCGCGGGATAGGTTCCGCCTCCAGACTCGTGGACTGCGCCATCGAAGACGCGGCGCATCCCAGCCGAGGCGTTCGGCCCGGCCGCCGGATGGAAGAGGGAGTGCCCGGCGCAGGTCGCGCTTCTTCGATGCATCGAGGGCCTGCGGCGGCTTGCCGCGCCGACATAGCCGCTGCGCCGATCAGCCGATCACCGAGCCATGTTCCACGTGGAACCGCGCGACTTCCGCGTCGGCCAAGGCCGCCGGCGCCTCGGTGCCCGTGATGAACACCTGCGCTTGGCAGCCACGCAACCGCTGCAGCACCCGGCCTTGGTGATGACGGTCCAGTTCCGAGGCCAGATCATCCAACGCCACCACCGGCCATTCGCCCCGCACCGCAGCGTGGTGTTCGGCCTGGGTCAGCAATGCGGCCAGCGCGGTCAGCTTGGCCTGGCCGCGCGACAGGGCTTCGCGACCGGGCAACGCGGCGAAGCGGATCCTCCAATCGGCCCGGTGCGGACCGACGCTGGTGTAGCCGGCGGCCAGGTCGCGCTCGCGCGCCAGCAGCAGCGCGTCGCCCAGCGGCCATTCGTCGCGGCGCCAGCCGGGCAGGTACTCCAGCTCGGCTGCGCCCAAGGCGGGGGCCAGCTGCGCCAACACCGCGGCGAAGCGGGGTTGCAACTCGTCCAGATAGCGTTCGCGCCAGCGGCTGAGCGGCTCGCCCGCCTCGGCGAGCTCTCGATCCCAGGCGTCCAGCTGCGCGTCGCGGGCCCGGGCCTTGAGCAGGGCGTTGCGTTGCTTCAGCGCCCGGACATAGCGGCGCCACAGCGGCAGGAAACCGTGTTCCACGTGGAACAGGCCCCAATCCAGGTAGCGCCGGCGGGCCTCGCCCCCGCCGGTGATCAAGGCGTGGCTGCCGGGCTCGAAAGTGATCACCGCCAACGCGGCGCACAGCTCCCCCAGGCTGGCGACGTCGCTGCCGTCCAGCCGCCCGGTCCAGGCCTGCCCGGTATGGCGCAGGCCGGCGCGACGCGTCCGCAGAGGGGACCCATCGGCGTCGGCGATTTCCGGGACGGCCGCGGCCGCCGCCCGCTCCCGCCATTCGACGAACACCTCCAGCGCCGGATCGCCGCTGCGGATCAGCCCGTCGCGGACCCGGCCGCGGAAGCTCCGGCCGTAGGCCATCAGGTGCAGCGCTTCGAGCACGCTGGTCTTGCCGGCGCCGTTATCGCCAGTGATCAGGTTCAGGCCGGGAGCGGGGGCGAGGCGGAGCGCGGCGAAGCGACGCAGGCCGCGCAGTTCGAGGCGGGTGACGTGCATGGAGGCGCCAGTCTAGCCGAGGGGACGGCACAACCTGGAACCGGCCATTGCTCGTCGGGTTTCACGTGGAACACCGCAGGCGGAACAGCCGCGCGGCTGGCACCGGCGACGCGGCCGAGGATCTGCATTCCGCGGTTGCGATGTGAGAGCGTACCAAGGGCAAGCGGCCCGCGGCCCGCGGCGACGGCACGGCGGCGAAGCTGCTCGCTTTGGATGCCGGCGGCGGGCAACAAAAAGGCCGGGCCTTTGGGGCCCGGCCTGGCTTGGCTTGCCGCCTTCGCCGGCGATGGCGCTACAGCCGCAGCGGCATCACCACGTGGCGGCAGCGCTCGTTCGCCGCCTCGCGCACCAGCGCCGAGGAATTGGCGTCGCGCAGCGCCAGCACCACGTGCTCGTCGCGCAGCGCGGTCAGGGCGTCGAGCAGGTAGTTGACGTTGAAACCGATCGCGAGGTCGTCGACGCGGGTATCGGCCTCGACCTCTTCCTGCGCTTCCTCCTGCTCCGGATTGTGCGCGCTGATCTTGAGCAACCCGGGCGAGACTTCCAGGCGCACGCCGCGGTACTTCTCGTTCGACAGGATGGCCGCGCGCTGCAGCGCCGCGCGCAGTGCCTCGCGCTCGATCCGCACCTCGCGGTCCGCGCCGATCGGGATCACCGCCTCGTAGTCCGGGAAGCGACCGTCGATCAGCTTGCTGGTGAAGGTGACGTCGTCGCGCTTGACCCGCAGGTGGCTGCGCCCCATCTCCAGTTCGAGCTCGCGCTCGCCGCCTTCGAGCAGGCGCTGCAATTCCTGCACGCCCTTGCGCGGCACGATCAGCTGGCGCTTGGCGCCGTTGTGCTCCAGCGTCGCCTCGCACAGGGCCAGGCGGTGGCCGTCGGTGGCCACGCAGCGCAGGCTGGCCTCGCGCAGGTCGAACAGCAGGCCGTTGAGGTAATAGCGTACGTCCTGCTGGGCCATCGCGAACGCAGTGCGTTCGATCAGCTCCTTCAGCGCCGCTTCCGGCACCTTGACCCGCTCGGTGGCCTCGACCTCGTCGATCGACGGGAAGTCGTTCGCCGGCAGGCTCGACAGGCTGAAGCGGGAACGGCCGGCCTGCACCGCGATCTTGTCGCCGCTCTGCGAGACGGTGACCTTGCTGCCGTCGGGCAGGGCGCGAACGATCTCGAACAGCTTGCGCGCGGGAATCGTGGTCTCGCCGTCCTGCGCCTCGTCGACCTGGATGCGCGAGACCATCTCGACCTCGAGGTCGGTGCCGGTCAGCGAGAGCTGCCCGTCCTGCACCTGCACCAGCAGGTTGGCCAGCACCGGCAAGGTCTGACGGCGCTCGACCACGTTGACGACTTGAGCGAGCGGCTTGAGAAACACTTCGCGTTGGAGGCTGAAACGCATGCGGACCCCGTCCCCGTGCCAATACAAAAGGTGTGGAATAAATCAAAAGCGTGGTGGCGGTGGAGCCGGCCGAAACCGGGGAAACACCACTCAAGCCATTGATCTACAAGGATTTTATAGCGCGTGAAACTCCGGTAAAAGCGGCCGCGCAAACAGCGGACAAACTGTGGACAACTCTAGCGCATGCGGACGGCGCGCGAATTGTCCACAGCTTGTGCCCGCCGCATGCACGGCTTGCCCGACCGGAACTGCGGATAAGTATGTCCGCGCCGGGCCGAGATGCGAAATCCGCGGCCGGGCGGAAACGAAAAGTCCCGGCGCCGGGCCGGGACTCGCGGGCAGCCGCGCGCGGTCGCGACCGTCACTCGCTGAGCTTGCGGATCAGCTTGTCCCAGTCCTCGCGCAGCTTGCCGTCGGTTTCCATCAGCGTGCGGATCTGCCGGCAGGCGTGCAGCACGGTGGTGTGGTCGCGGCCGGCGAAGGCGTCGCCGATCTCCGGCAGCGAGTGCTCGGTCAGTTCCTTCGCCAGCGCCATCGCCATCTGCCGCGGCCGCGCCAGCGAGCGCGTGCGCCGCTTGCTCAGCAGGTCTTTGATCTGCAGGCCGTAGTAGTCGGCCACCACCTTCTGGATGTTGGGGATGCCGATCGCCTGCTGCTGCGCGCGCAGCAGGTCGCGCAGGGTCTCCTGGGCGAATTCGACGGTGATCGCGCGGCCGGTGAAGTTGGCGCGCGCGGCCAGGGTGTTGAGCGCGCCCTCGAGGTCGCGCACGTTGCTGCGCATCTTCTTGGCCAGCAGGAACGCGACTTCCTCGGGGATCGCCGCGCCGCGCTCGCGCGCCTTGCTCAGCACGATCTGCGCCCGGGTCTCGAAGTCCGGCGGCTCGATCGCCACGCTCAGCCCCCAGGCCAGGCGCGACTTCAGCCGCGGCTCCAGGCCTTCGACCTCGCGCGGGTAGCGGTCGCAGGTCAGGATGATCTGCTGCTTGCCGTCGAACAGCGCGTTGAAGGTGTGGAAGAACTCCTCCTGGGTGCGGTCCTTGCCGGCGAAGAACTGGATGTCGTCGATCAGCAGCGCGTCGACCTGCTGGAACTGGCGCTTGAACTGGTCCATGGTCTTGTCCTGCAGCGCCTTCATCATCGCGCTGAAGAACTGCTCGCTGCGCAGGTACAGCACCCGCATCTGCGGGTTGTTCGCGCGCATCGCGTTGCCGGCGGCGAACATCAGGTGGGTCTTGCCCAGGCCGGTGCCGCCATACAGCAGCAACGGGTTGTGGGCGCGGTCGCCCGGCTTCTGCGCGGCCTGCCAGGCCGCGGCGCGGCCGAGCTGGTTGCTGCGGCCCTCGACGAAGTTGTCGAAGGTGTAGTGGCTGTCCAGATGGCTGTGGAACGGCTCGGCCGAGGGCGCCGGGCGCGCCGGCGCGTCGATGCCGCGGCCCGTGGGCGGGGCGATCGCCGCCGGCGCCGGGGCGCTGGCGCGCGGCAGCGAGCCGATCTCCAGGCTCACCTCGGCGCTGCCGGCGAAATGGGCCAGCAGCTCGCGGATCCGGGCCAGGTAGCGCTCGCGCACGTGCTCGACCACGAACGCGTTGGGCGCGTACAGCACGGTGACGTCGTCGCGGCGCGCGGCCTGCAGCGGCTTGAGCCAGGTGTGGACATCTTCGGCCGGCAGTTCGGCTTCTAGGCGTTCGAGGCAGCGGGGCCAGGCATCCATCGGATCGGTACTTCTGAGGCTTGGGGCGGCGTCGCGCGCGGGCGAAAAGCCGCCGTCGGCGCGATCGGCGATCGCGGCGAACGGAGGGAGGGGGTCGGTCAGCCTATCACCGCGCCCGGTCGCGGAACAGGACTTGTCCACAGGCGCGTGTACAGGTTAGTCCACAGGATGTGAGGTCGGCCGCGCCCTGCGGGACGGGCCCGCCAGCAGCGCGAGCGCCGGCCACGGCGCGCAGAAACCGGCGGACCACCGGGTTGAAGGCGCCCGCTGCCGGGCGCGCGGCGACCGGCGTGCCGGCGGGTGCCGCCGGCGTGGCGCGGCGCATCCCGGCGATCGAATCGCCTTCCGGCCGGCGGCGGCCGGGGCCCCGCCCGCCGGGACGGGCGGGCCGGCCCGGCGCGCGGCATCCACATGCCGCCCGTTCCGGGGTGCCGCCATGCATCCGCAAGGGCGCCGGACGTGTGTCCCGGACCGTGATTCCGATCGGCGGGCACTGGATGGCCGCACCGAGCGATCTCGCCACGCCGGAGCGCCGGAGCCAAGGCCGGCCGGCGCGAGCCCGAGCCAAGGCAAAGGCCAGAGCAGAGCCCCCAGAGCCCCAGAGCCCCAGAGCCCCAGAGCCCCCGGCCGAGTTGACCCCGGTTCCGGTTCGCCCTAGAATCCCGAGTCTTTTCCGTCGTTTACGCCGAGCCGACCATGGCCACCAAGCGCACCTACCAGCCCAGCAACCTCAAGCGCAAGCGCGACCACGGCTTCCGTGCGCGCATGGCGACCGCCGACGGCCGCAAGGTCCTCGCCCGCCGCCGCGCCAAGGGCCGCAAGCGCCTGTCGGCCTAAGCGCCGCTGCGGCGCGCGGCCGCCCGGCCCCGCGCCGGCGCCGCCCCGCGACCGCCATGGCTGTTCCGGCCCGCTTCCCGCGCAGCGCGCGGGTACGCGCGCGCAGCGACTTCGACCGCATCTTCCAGCACGGCCGGCGCGTGGCGTTGCCCGTGCTGGCTTTGCATTGGCAAGCTGGCGCCCAGCCGCCGCGGCTGGGCCTGGCGGTCTCGCGCAAGGTCGACGCGCGTGCGGTCGGCCGCAACCGGATCAAGCGCGTCCTGCGCGAAAGCTTCCGCCGCCTGCGCGCCGAACTGGCGCCGGGCGACTACGTCCTGGTGGCGCGGCCCCCGGCCGCGGCCGCCGGCGCCGCCGAGCTCGACGCCGCGTTGCGCGCCTTGCTGCGGCGCGCCGGCGCGTTGCCCGCACCGGCCGCGCCCGGCACAATGCCGGCCGCTTCCCCACCCGCCCCCGCGCCGGCCGCCGCGCCGGCCGAGCCCCCCTGTCCGCCGAATAGCGCCCGCCGATGAACCAGACCCGCGTTTTCCTGATCCTCGCCTGGCTGATGGTGGCGACGCTGCTGTGGATGGAGTGGGGCAAGGAGCAGGCCGCGCCGCCGGCGCCGGCCGCTGCGGCCGCGGCCGTCGACGCCAGCGTGCCGGCGCCCGCGGCGGTGCCCGCCGTACCGGCTGCCCCGGCGGCGGGCGCGCCCGCCGCCACCGCCTCGGCGGCTCCCACGGCTCCGGCGGCGGCCGCGCCGGTCGTGGTCACCACCGACGTGTTGCGGGTGGTGCTCGACGGCGGCGAGCTGCGCCAGGCCGACCTGCTCAAGTACCCGCGCACGCACGACCCGGACAGCCCGCCGGTGCGGCTGTTCGCGCAGGATCCCGCCAACTACTTCGTCGCCCAGAGCGGCTGGGTCAGCGGCAGCGGCCCGGCGCCGACCCACCAGGGCAGCTTCCGTGCGGAAGCCGCGCAGCGCGAGTACGCGCTGGCCGACGGCGCGCGCGAGATCACGGTGCCGTTCGTCTGGACCGGTCCCAACGGCGTCACCATCCGCCGCACCTACACCTTCCGCCGCAACGACTACGTGGTGCAGGTGCGCGACGAGGTGGTCAACCGCGGCGCGGCGCCGTGGCAGGGCTACGTCTACCGCCAGCTCACCCGCGTGCCGCGCGAGCTGGTGCGCAAGGGCCCGACCAGCGCCGAGCAGTACAGCTTCCAGGGCGCCGCCTGGTACTCCAGCGGCGACAAGTACGAGAAGCGCAAGTACGAGGACTTCGCCGACGACGGCCCGCTCAACAAGCAGGTCACCGGCGGCTGGATCGCGATGCTGCAGCATCACTTCTTCGCCGCGTGGATCCCGGGCGCGAACGATCACAGCACCTTCTCGCTGGCGACGCCGCAGGGCGCGGGCGGCACCCAGTACCTGATCCGCGAACTCGGCCCCGGCGTCACCGTCGCGCCCGGCGCGACCGCGAGCACGCAGGCGCGGCTGTGGGTCGGCCCGAAGCTGGTCAAGGCGATCGAGGCGGAGAACGTGCCCGGCCTGGACCGCGCGGTGGACTTCAGCAGCTTCAGCATCATGGCCGCGATCGCCGGCTGGCTGTTCTCGGTGCTGGCCTGGATCCACCGGCTGACCGGCAACTGGGGCTGGGCCATCGTCGGCCTGGTGCTGCTGATCAAGCTGGTGATGTACCCGCTGTCGGCGGCGCAGTACAAATCGATGGCGAAGATGCGCAAGTTCCAGCCGCGCATCCAGCAGCTCAAGGAACGCTACGGCGACGACCGCCAGAAGTTCCAGATGGCGATGATGGAGCTGTACAAGAAGGAGAAGATCAACCCGGTCGGCGGCTGCCTGCCGATCCTGGTGCAGATGCCGGTGTTCCTGGCGCTGTACTGGATGCTGTCGGAGTCGGTCGAGTTGCGCCACGCGCCGTGGATCGGTTGGATCACCGACCTGACCGCGCGCGACCCCTACTTCGTGCTGCCGGTGATCAACGTCGCGATCATGTGGTTCACGCAGAAGCTCAACCCCACCACCGGCCTGGACCCGATGCAGGCCAAGATGATGCAGTGGATGCCGATCGTGTTCGGCGTGATGTTCGCGTTCTTCCCGGCCGGCCTGGTGCTGTACTGGGTGACCAACGGCGCGCTGGGCCTGCTGCAGCAGTGGTGGATGATCAAGCGCTACAGCGAGGCGCCGGCCAAGGGCTGAGCGGCGCGCCCGACGAAAAGACCCGCCGCCGGCGGGTCTTTTTTTGCCCGAGGAGCGGCGGACCGCGGCGCGGCCGGCTGGGAGGGAACGGCGGCGCGCATCGAAGCGCCGCGGCCGCGCACGCGGGCCGCGGCGCGACGACGACGTATCCTTGCGATCCCTGCCCATCGGCGGCTGCGCTACGGCCCGGCCTCGCAGCCCCATCGAACCGTCCACGCCCATGCCCGCCGACCCCGCCCGCGACACCATCGCCGCGATCGCCACCGCTCCCGGCGCCGGCGGCGTCGGCATCGTGCGCCTGTCCGGGCCGCAGGCGCGGCGCATCGCCGAGGCGATCTGCGCGCGGCCGCTGACGCCGCGCCGGGTCCACTACGCGCGCTTCCGCGACGCCGCCGGCGCGGTGCTCGACGATGGCATCGCCTTGTACTTCGCCGCCCCGGCCAGCTACACCGGCGAGGACGTGGCCGAACTGCAGGCGCACGGCAGCCCGGCGGTGCTGCAGGCGCTGGTCGCCCGCTGCGTCGAACTGGGCGCGCGCCGCGCCCGCCCGGGCGAGTTCAGCGAGCGCGCCTTCCTCGAAGGCCGGCTCGACCTCGCCCAGGCCGAGGCGGTGGCCGACCTGATCGCCGCCGCCGACCTGCACGCCGCCCGCGCCGCGCGCCGCGCGCTCGACGGCGAGTTCTCGCGCCGGGTGGAGGCGCTGGCCGAGGACCTGCTGGCGATCCGGGTGCACGTCGAGGCCGCGATCGACTTCGCCGACGAACCGCTCGACACCCTCGGCGGCGCCCCGCTGCGCGCGCGCCTGGACGCGACCGCCGACGCGCTGGCCGCGCTGCTGCGCGCCGCCGAGCGCGGCCGGCGCCTGCGCGACGGCCTGCACGCGGTGATCGTCGGCCCGCCGAACGCCGGCAAGAGCTCGCTGCTCAATGCCCTCGCCGGCAGCGAGCGCGCGATCGTCACCGAGCTCGCCGGCACCACCCGCGACCTGCTGCACGAAACCATCCGCAGCGACGGCGTCGAGCTGACCTTGGTCGACACCGCCGGCCTGCGCGAGGGCGGCGACGCGATCGAGCGCGAGGGCATGCGCCGCGCCCGCGCCGAGCTCGAGCGCGCCGACCTGGCCCTGGTCGTGCTCGACGCGCGCGCGCCGGACGCGGGCCGCGCCGCGGTCGCCGACGCCGTGGCCGCGGCGCCGCGCCGGCTGTGGCTGTACAACAAGGCCGACCTGCTGCCGGCGCCGCCGGCCCTGCCGGCCGACGCGCTGGCGGTCTCGGCGCGGACCGGCCAGGGCCTGGATGCGCTGCACGCGCGATTGCGCGAGCTGGCCGGCGCCGGCGCGGCCGGCGAGGGCGCGTTCACCGCCCGCGCCCGCCACGTCGAGGCCCTGCAGCGCGCCGCCGAGGCCCTGGCCGAGGCCCGCGCGCAATTGGCCCTCGAAGCGCTGGAACTGGCGTCCGAATCCCTGCGCCTGGCCCACGACCGGCTCGGCGAGATCACCGGCCGGGTCCGCGCCGACGACCTGCTCGGGCACATCTTCGCCAGCTTCTGCATCGGCAAGTAGCGTGCCGCGGACCGCGACCGCTGCCGGGACGCCGCCGGCGCGGAGGTGTTAGGCTCCAACATGAACGTACGCTTGACAAAGGCGCCGCGTCACGCGATGTAGTGTCGTGCGCCCGGGGCGCCACAGGGGAGATGTCCGCCAATGACCGAAGTCCAACCGCTGCAGCGGCGCGCGCGCCGTTTGTCCGTCCTGCCACCGGCCGCACTGGCCCTGGCCTTCGCGCTGGCCGCGTGCCAGAAGGAACAGCCCGCCCAGGACGACGCGGCGACCGCGAAGCCCGCCGCCGCGGCGCCGGCCGTGACCGCGGCGAACGCCGTCTCGAGCAAGGTCGCCGCGCTCAGCGCGGACCAGCTGCGCGAGGCCGCGCGCAAGGCCTACGGCGAGAACCGCCTGTACGCCCCGGCCGAGGACAACGCGGTCGAGTACTACCTGGCCCTGCGCGACAAGGCCCCCGGCGACGCCGCGGTGTCGAGCGCGCTGACCGACCTGTTGCCGATGGTGGTGATCGCGATCGAGCAGAGCGTCAACCGCGAGGACTTCGCCGAGGCGCAGCGCCTGTCCGCGCTGCTGGAGAAGGCCGACCCGCAACACCCCGCGCTAGCGCGGCTGAAGAACAGCATCGTCCAGCAGCAGGGGCTGGTGGCCCAGCGCGCCGAGCAGCAGAAGCTGAGCGCCGAGGAAGAGGCCAAGCGCCAGGCCGAACTCGAGAAGAAGCGCCAGGAGGACCAGCGCCGGCAGCAGGAGGAAGCGGCGCGCCAGCTCGCCCAGCAACAGCAGCAACAGCAGCAGACCGCGGAGCGCCAGGCCGCCGAGCAGCGCGCGGCGGAACAGCGCGCCGCCGAACAACGCGCGGCCGAGCAGCGCGCCGCCGAACAGCGTGCGGCCGAGCAACGCGCCGCCGCCGCCCGCACCGCCGCCGCGCCCGCGGCCGGCGGCGCCGAGGCGCTGCGCCCGGTCTCGACCCCGGCGCCGCGCTATCCGCCCGAGGCGCTGCGCGCCGGCACCTCGGGCGAGGTGCAGGTCGAATTCACCGTCGGCACCGACGGCTCGGTGACCGCCGCGCGCGTGGTCCGCTCCAACCCGGCGCGCGTGTTCGACCGCGAAGCGGTCAACGCGGTGCGCAAGTGGCGCTTCCAGCCGGTCAGCGCCCCGGTCACCACCCGCCGCACCATCGGCTTCAACCCGGAGGGGTGAGCTCCCGCGCTTGCGGGCCATTGGCCCGCGCGGGAGCGAACGCCCGGCCATGGAAGCCGGACCGGGCCATCCGAAGCCCGCACCGTTGCGCCAGGGAGGGCAGCGGCGCCCTATCCGAAGCGGCACATCGCGACGCGGCACTGCGCGCGAAGGCGGGGCCGGGCGATCCGAAGCCCGCACCGTTGCGCCATGGAGGGCGGCGACGCCGTATCCGAAGCGGCACATCGCGACGCGGCACTGCCGCCGCCCCCTCACCCCAACCCCTCTCCCGCATGCGGGAGAGGGGCTATTCGTCAGGGCGGAGCGGGGCCTGGCCGCGGCGAGTTCGCCGTTCGGCCTCTCTTCGCTGTTTCCCTTTTCCGCCCGCGGAAGAAGGTGCCCCGCAGGCCGGGTGGGGACGCGCTGCCGGAGTGCCCTCGCCGTCTCCCGCGTGGCGGGAGAGGGCTGTTCGTTGGGGGCAGGAAAAGGCGCCAAGGGCGGTGGCGGTGCGCCGCGCCGGGCGCGCCGCTAGCCCGAGATCGCCAGCCGCTCCTGCCGGTAGCGCCATACCGCCGCGCACCACAGCAGTGCCGCCAGGCCGCAGGACGCGCCGAGATAGATCGCCCAGGTCGCCGGCTCGATCGCCTCGCCGCGGATCACCTTCAGCAGCATCTGGTTCTGCGCGAGGAACGGCACCGCGTACTGCCACGGCGCGGTCTTGATCGGATTCGCCGCCAGCGCGATGGTCGGCAGCATCGGCAGCAGCATCAGCCAGGTCATGTGGCTCTGCGCTTCCTTGACGCTCTTGGCCGCGGCGGCGAGGAAGGTGAGCAGGGTGGTGCCGACGAACAGCATCGGCAGCAGGACCAGCAGCATCTTGCCCATCGCGCTCCAGCGCACATCGAGCAGGCGCGCCACGCCGGTGGCGAGCTGCGCGCCGAGCTTGAACGCCAGCAGGGTGAGCAGCAGCGACAGCAGGCCGAGCGCGCACGCGGCGGCGATCTTGCCGCTGACGATGGCGCCGCGCGGCGCCGGCGTGGCCAGCAGCGGTTCCAGGGACTGGCGCTCGCGTTCGCCCGCGGTGGCGTCGATGATCAGGTACGCGCCGCCGAGGAACGCCATCAGGATCAGCAGGTAGGGCAGGATGCCCGACAGCAGCAGGCCGCGCTTGGCGTCGGCGCTGGCCACGTCGCGGCTGCCGACCGCGAGCGCGCGGGTCAGGCCCGGGTCGAGCCCGCGCACCAGCAGGCGCAGCGCGCCGACCTGGTCGCGGTAGCCCTCCAGCGCCCTGCGCACGCGCAGCACCGGGATCTCGGCGTTGCGGCGGGTGCTGTCGTGGACCACCTCGACCAGCGCCGGCCGGCCGGCGCGCCAGGCCTCGGCGTAGCCCGGATCGATGCGCAGGCCGACGTCGGCGTCCTGGCGCGCGACCGCGGCGTCCAGGTCCGCCGGCGCGTCCACCGCGCGGATGCCCTGGGTGGCGAGGAACGCGACCAGGTTCGGCGCGTGCTCGCGCCCGGCCACCGGCAGTTCCAGGGTCTTGTCGAGCTGGGTCCTGGCGCGGCCCTCGGCGAGCGCGCCGATGCCGATCATCAGCACCGGATACAGCAGCGGGCCCAGCAGCAGGGCGAGCGCGAGCGTGCGCCGGTCGCGCCCGATGTCGCGCAGCTCCTTTCGCATCACCGTCCACACCGCGGAGAACACGTTCGGCGTGGTCATGCGTGCAGGCCCTCCTCCGAGCCGATCGCGTGGACGAAGGCGTCCTCGAGGTTGGACTGCCCGGTCTGCGCGCGCAGCTCGTCGGGTGTGCCGCTGGCGACGACGCGGCCGCGCGCGATCACCACGATGCGGTCGCACAGCGCGGCGACCTCCTGCATGATGTGGCTGGAGAAGATCACGCAGCGGCCCTCCGCGCGCAGGTGCTGCAGGAACGCGCGCATGCTGCGGGTGGTCATCACGTCCAGGCCGTTGGTCGGTTCGTCGAGGATCACGTTCTTCGGGTCGTGCACCAGCGCGCGCGCGATCGCGGTCTTGGTGCGCTGGCCCTGGGAGAAGCCCTCGGCCTGGCGGTCGAGGATGTCCTCCATCTGCAGCGCCGCGGCCAGCGCGGCGGTGCGCTCGGCGATGCGCGCGCGCGGCAGCCCGTGCAGCTCGCCGAAGTAGGCGATGTTCTCGCGCGCGGTCAGGCGCTTGTACACCCCGCGCGCGTCCGGCAGCACGCCGAGCGCGCGCCGCACGGCATCCGGCTCGCGCGCGGCGTCGAGGCCGTCGACGCGCACCTCGCCGGCGTCCGGCTTCATCAGCGTGTAGAGCATGCGCAGCGTGGTGGTCTTGCCGGCGCCGTTGGGGCCGAGCAGGCCGGTGATCTCGCCGTCGCGCGCCTCGAAGCGCACGCCGTCGACGGCCTTCACCGCGCCGGCCTTGGTCCTGAAGCTCTTGTGCAGGTCGTGGGCGGTGATCACTCAGGGCTCCCAACCGTTGAAGCCGGTGAACGGCGGCACGTAGCCGACGCTGTCGAGGCAGCTCGCGTCGAGCGCCTTGGCGTCGGCGGTCTCGAGGAAGCGGCCGAGCAGCTTGGGCACGCAGCCGACCGCGAAGCTGCCGTGGCCGCGGCCGCGCAGCACGAGATGGCGGCCGTTCGGCAGGCCCGCGAGCACCTGCTCGCCGTAGCGCGGCGGCGTGACCGGGTCGAATTCGCCCGACAGCAGCAGCGCCGGCGCGTCCGAGCGCAGCGGCCGGTGGAAGTCGGCGGGACGGCGGCCGCGCGGCCACACGGCGCATTGCGCGCGGAGCAGGTCGACCAGGGCGGTGCCGAGCACGGTGTCGGCTTCGGCCGGATCGGGCGTCAGCAGGTCCGCGTCCTCGGCGCATAGCACCGACAGCTGCATGCCGTGCGCGATCTGCTCGCCGAGCTGGTCCTGCACCAGCCGGCTCAGCGCCATCAGCGCCGCGTAGCGTCCCTGGTCGGCCTCGCTCAGCACCAGCGGCAGCAGCGAGGCGGCCTCGGGCGCGTAGGCGAACAGCCGGGTCAGGCCGGCGACCGTGTCCGCGCCGAGCGTGCCGCGGCGCTCCTCGCCGGTGCCCGGATCGCGGTAGGCCACCTCGACCGGCGCCTCGCGCAGGCGCCGCATCAGCGCGCGCAGGCGCGCGCGGGTGTCGCCGAAGCGGTCGCCGCAGGCGGGCAGCTCGCGGCACTTGGCGAACTGCAGCGCCAGCGAGGCGTCGAGATTGCGCGCGTGCTCGGCGCCGAGCGCCAGCTCGTTCGGCACCAGGCCGTCGAGCACCATCGCCCGCACCCGGCGCGGATGGCGCATCGCGTACTGCTGCGCCACGCGGGTGCCGTAGGACGCGCCGACCAGGTCGACGGTTTCGGCGCCGAGCGCGGCGCGCACCCGCTCGAGGTCGGCGACGGCGTCGGTGGTGGTGTAGTGCCGCGGGTCGGCGTCGAGCGCGCCGGCGCAGCGGCGGGCGAAGCCGGCGATCTCGTCGCTGCCGGCCGCGCCTTCGTCCGCCACCGCGCTGCGGCCTTGCGCGTCGCGACAGATCAGCGGGTGCGAGCCGCCGGTGCCGCGCTGGTCGACCAGGATCACGTGCCGGCGCTTGCGCACCTCGGCGAAGGCAGGGTCGACCGCGGGCCAGGACTCGGTCGCCGCCTGGCCGGGGCCGCCGGTGAGGAAGAACACCGGGTCCGGCGCGGCGCCGGCCGCGTCGGTGGCGGGCAGCCAGGCGATGCGCAGGGCGATCGCGCGGCCCTGCGGCGCGGCCGGGTTCTCCGGCACGGACAGGGTGGTGCATTGCGCGGCGATGCTGGCGCCGGCGCCGCCGCTGAGCGTGCACGGCGCGAACGCGAGCGCGCCGTAGCGGCGTACGCCGGCGGTGTCGTCCGCGTTCCTCGCACCGCCGCCGCAGCCGGCCAGCAGCAGGGCCGTGGCGACCGCGGCGAGCCGCCATCGGAAATCGGGCATGGTCCGTCTCCCCCGTGGGTCCCGTCGTCGGCATCATAGACGGCGGACGGCGGCGGATGTGACCGCGTCCGGGCGCGCAAGGCACCGTCCGCGCGGTGCGTGCCGGCGCCGCGCCCGCGATGCGCGACCGGCCGCGGGCTGCCGCGCGGAATCCTGCCGGCCTCCCGAGCGGCCCTCGCTGCGAGATGCGGTCTTGCCGGGGAACGGGATCGTCGAGAGCGTGCCCGGCATGGCCCGGCCGGCGAAGCCGAGCACAGGCAGCTGGACACTGTTGGCAGGCGGCCTCGTCGCCGGGGAAACGCCGCGCTGAACCCGTTGCCGCGGCGAACGCGCCACCGCCTCGCGGCGACGGTGCCGGAGGAACCGTCGCCCGCGACTCGACCCGGGCGCGCGGTCCGCGCGCCTACTTGCTGCTGACGTACTTCTCGCGCCGGATCTGCGCCACCGGCAGGCCGTGGCCCTTCAGCGCCTCGAAGCAGGCGTCGACCATGTTCGGGTTGCCGCACAGGTAGGCCACGTCCTCCTGCGGGTTCGGCGCGAACTCGTCGAGGAACTGCTGCACGTAGCCGTGGCGCACGTCGGGGTGCGGTTCGGCCGGCAGCTCGCGCGAGAAGCACGGCACGAAGCGGAAGTTGCGCGGATGGCGCGCGGCGAAGGCGTAGAACTCCTCGCCGTAGAGCAGCTCGGCGGGCGTGCGCGCGCCGAACAGCAGCACCACGCGCAGGTCGCGCTCGCGGATCAGCGCTTCCAGCTGCGGCAGCATCGACCGGTACGGCGTCACCCCGGTGCCGGTGGCGATCAGCAGATAGCGCGGGTTGCGGTCGTTCGGCATCAGGCAGAAGCGGCCGAACGGGCCGCTGGCGTCGACCCGGTCGCCGGGTTCCAGGCCCTCGAACAGCGCGGTCGCGGCGCCGCCCGGCACGTAGCTGACCGCGATCTCGACCGCCTCGCCGGGGCCGAGCGCGTGGTCGTGGACCGTGGCCAGCGAATAGCTGCGCTTGGTCGGCGTGCCGTCGGCGTACCGGAAATGCACCTGGATGAACTGGCCCGGCACGAAGTCGAGCGGCTCGCCGTCGTCGCGGACGAAGGTGTAGTGCCCGACCGAGGGGGCCAGCATGCGGCGCGAGACGAGCTTGAGCGGAAAGTGCTGGATGGCCACGGAGCGGACGGAACCTGCAACAGTGCGTGGCCGGAGCGTCGCCACGGGGGCGCCTATACTAGCGCCGATCGCCGCGCGGCTCGCGGCGCAGGCTTCACTTCCCATGAACCAGACCGTCGCGGCGCCCGCCGCCGTTCCCGCCCTGTCGGTGCGCGATCTGCGCAAGACCTACGACGGCGGCGCCCACAAGACCGGGGTCGAGGCGCTCAAGGGCGTGACCCTCGAAGTCGCGCCGGGCGACTTCTTCGCCCTGCTCGGGCCCAACGGCGCCGGCAAGTCCACGCTGATCGGCATCGTCAGCTCGCTGGTCAACCTCAGTTCCGGTTCGGTCTCGATCTTCGGCGTCGACCTGCAGCGCCGGCGCGACGAGGCGATGCGCCTGATCGGCCTGGTGCCGCAGGAGCTGAACTTCAACATGTTCGAGAAGCCGATCGACATCCTGGTCAACTACGCCGGCTTCTACGGCATTCCGCGCGCCGAGGCGCTGCAGCGCGCCGAGGAGGAGCTCAAGCGCGCGCAGCTGTGGGACAAGGCCGAGAAGATGTCGCGCACGCTGTCCGGCGGCATGAAGCGGCGGCTGATGATCGCGCGGGCGATGATGACCCGGCCCCGGCTGCTGATCCTCGACGAACCCACCGCCGGCGTCGACATCGAGATCCGCCGCGGCATGTGGAAGACGCTCAAGGACATCAACGCCGCCGGCACCACGATCATCCTGACCACGCACTACCTCGAGGAAGCCGAGAGCCTGTGTCGCAACCTCGCCATCATCGACCGCGGCCGCATCGTCGAGCAGGGGCCGATGAAGGCGCTGCTGGCCAAGCTGGACGTCGAGGGCTTCCTGCTCGACATCGACGGCGGGCTGCCGCAGGCGCTGCCGGCGATCCCGGGCGCGACGCTGGTCGCCGCGGACGACCACACCCTCGACCTGGAAATGCCGCGGGCGATGGACCTCAACCGGGTGTTCGCCGCGCTCGGCGAGGCCGGCATCCGGGTGCGGTCGATGCGCACCAAGTCCAACCGCCTGGAGGAGCTGTTCGTGCGCCTGACCGGCGAGAACGCCCAGGACGGCACCGCGCAGCCGGTGCCGGAGCAGGTGGCCTAGCGCCACGCTGAGCCCGCTCCCGCGGGAGCGGGCGGCTGAGGGCGCGCGGGCCGGCAGATCGCCTCGTCGCCTTCTGCAGAGTCGAAAGCCACTGGATTCCCGCCTTCGCGGGAACGACGAGATCAGGCGATACGAGCATCCAATGAACCAAGCCGCCCCCTCCGAACCCACCGTCGCCCATCGCAATCTCACCGCGCTGGGCACCGTCGTCCGCCGCGAGGTCAACCGCATCCTGCGCATCTGGGGCCAGACCCTGGTGCCGCCGGCGATCACCATGACCCTGTACTTCCTGATCTTCGGCGGCCTGATCGGCTCGCGCGTCGGCACCATGGACGGGATCAAGTACATGGACTTCATCGTCCCCGGCCTGGTGATGATGAGCGTGATCCAGAACAGCTACGGCAACATCTCCTCCAGCTTCTTCGGCGCCAAGTTCGGCCGCCACGTCGAGGAGCTGCTGGTCAGCCCGATGCCGAACTGGGTGATCCTGACCGGCTACGTCGCCGGCGCAGTGCTGCGCGGGCTGATGGTCGGCGCGATCGTGCTGGCGATCGCGATGCTGTTCACCAAGGTGCGCCTGCCGCACCCGCTGGTCACCCTGACCACGGTGCTGCTGGGCGCGACCATCTTCTCGCTGGCCGGCTTCGTCAACGCGGTGTACGCGAAGAAGTTCGACGACATCGCGATCGTGCCGACGTTCATCCTCACCCCGCTGACCTACCTCGGCGGCGTGTTCTACTCGGTCAAGCTGCTGCCGGACTGGGCCGAGACCGCGACCCATCTCAATCCGATCTTCTACATGGTCAACGCGTTCCGCTACGGCCTGCTCGGCGTGTCCGACGTGCCGCTGTGGATCGCCTACGCGCTGATGCTCGGCTTCGCCGCGGCCCTGGCCGCGCTCGGCCTGTGGCTGCTCAAGCGCGGCGTGGGCCTGCGCAGCTGAGGCGGCGATGCGGATCCTGGTCCTCGGCGCCGGCGGCACCGGCGGCTACTTCGGCGGGCGCCTGGCGCAGTCCGGCGCCGACGTCACCTTCCTGGTCAGGCCGGCGCGCGCGGCGCTGCTGCGCGAGCGCGGCCTGCGCATCCGCAGCCCGCTGGGCGACGCCGATCTGCCGGTCGCGGCGATCGCCGCCGCTCAGCTGCCCGCGCAGCCGCCGTTCGACCTGGTGCTGCTGAGCTGCAAGGCCTACGACCTCGACAGCGCGATCGAAGCGGTCGCGCCGGCGATGGCGCACGCCGGCGCGGCGCTGCTGCCGATCCTCAACGGGCTGCGCCACTACGCCGCGCTCGATGCGCGTTTCGGCGCCGGGCGCGTGCTCGGCGGGCTGTGCTTCATCAGCGCGGCGCTGGGCGCGGACGGCGAGGTGCTGCACCTGGGCCGCCCGGCGTCGATCACCTTCGGCGAGCGCTCCGGCGATCCGGACAGCGCGCGCACCCGCGCGTTCGCCGCCGCGTGCGCGCAGGCCGGGCTCGACCACGTGCATTCGCCGCGCATCGCCCGCGAGCAGTGGACCAAGTTCGCGTTCCTGGCCGCGCTTGCGGCCGGCACCTGCCTGATGCGCGCCGACGTCGGCACCATCGTCGCCGCCGAGGGCGGCCGCGAGCTGATGCAGGCGCTGTACGCCGAATGCCTGGCGGCGGCCGACGCGGCCGGCGAGCCGGTGCCGGAGCCGTCGCGGCGGCAGGCATTGGAGACGCTGACCCAACCGGGCTCTTCGCTGAAAGCCTCGATGCTGCGCGACCTGGAAGCCGGCGGCGCGGTCGAGGCCGAGCAGATCGTCGGCGACATGCTGCGGCGCGCCCGCGCCGCCGGGCATCCCGCGCCGCTGCTGGCGGCGGCGTGGTGCCACCTGCAGGCGTACCAGGCCGGGCGCGCGGCGCGCGGTTGAGCCCGCTCAGCCCGCCGGCGCCGGCAGGCGGAAGAACGCGCGCGCGGTGGCGGTGGTCCGCGCGGCGGTGACGGCGGCGTCCTCGCCGCGGTCGCGCGCCAGCTCGGCGACGATGTGCGGCAGGAACGCCGGCTCGTTGCGGCGATCCTTCGGCATCGGGTCGAGGGTGCGCGGCAGCAGGTAGGGTGCGTCGGTCTCGACCATCAGGCGCTCCGCCGGGATGCTCTTGGCCAGCTCGCGCAGGTGGCGGCCGCGGCGCTCGTCGCACAGCCAGCCGGTGATGCCGACGTGCCAGTCCCGGTCGAGGTAGTCGAACAGCTCCTCGCGCGTGCCGGTGAAGCAGTGCACCACCGCCGGGCCGAGGCGGCCGTCGAAGCCGCGCAGGATCGCCATGAAGTCGGCGTGCGCGTCGCGCTGGTGCAGGAACAGCGGCTTGCCGGTTTCGGCGGCGATCTCCAGCTGGCGCTCGAACGCCTTGCGCTGCGCCGGGCGCGGCGAGAAGTCGCGGAAGTAGTCCAGGCCGCATTCGCCCACCGCGACCACCTCGGGATGGCGGTGCAGCGCGCGCATCTCGGCGTCGCACTCGGCGGTGTATTCCACGGCGTGGTGCGGGTGCACGCCGGCGGTGGCGAACAGCACGCCCGGATGCGCGCGCGCCAGCTCCAGCGCCTTGGGCGAGTGCTCGCGGCTGGCGCCGGTCACCACCATCTGCGCCACGCCGGCCGCGCGCGCGCGCTGCAGCACCGCGTCGCGGTCGCGGTCGAACGAGTCGTGGGTGAGGTTGACGCCGATGTCGATCAAATCCATGCGCGCAGTTTAGCAACGGCCGAGCGGCGCCCCGCGCGTCCCGTATCCTTGCGCGGGTGAATCGCCCGACCTTTCCGATCGACGAACTGCTGCCGCGCATCCGCGCTTCGCTCGCCGCGCATCCGCGGCTGGTGCTGGAGGCGCCGCCCGGCGCCGGCAAGACCACGCAGGTGCCGCCGGCGCTGCTCGACGAGGCCTGGCTCGGCGGCGGCCGCATCGTGATGCTGGAGCCGCGCCGCGTCGCCGCGCGCGCGGCCGCCGGCTTCATGGCGCGGCAGCGCGGCGAGGCGGTGGGCGAGACCGTGGGCTACCGCATCCGCTTCGAGAACAAGACCTCCGCGCGCACCCGCATCGAGGTGGTCACCGAGGGCATCCTCACCCGGATGCTGCAGGACGACCCGATGCTGGAAGGCGTCGGCGCGCTGCTGTTCGACGAGTTCCACGAGCGCCACCTGTCGGCCGACCTCGGCCTGGCGCTGGCGCTGGACGTACAGGCGCAGGTGCGGCCCGACCTGCGCGTCGTGGTGATGTCGGCCACGCTCGACGGCGAGCGGCTGGCGCAGTTCCTCGACGCGCCGCGGCTGGGCAGCGCCGGGCGCGGCTTTCCGGTGACGGTGGCGCATTTCCCGGCGCGGCGCGAGGAGGCGCTGGAGCAGCAGGTGCGGCGCGCGGTCGAGCAGGCGCTGGCCGCGCACCCGGGCGACGTGCTGGTGTTCCTGCCCGGGCAACGCGAGATCGCGCGCTGCGAGGCGGCGTTGGCCGCGGGCGCCGCGGCGGGCGCCGCCGAGGTGCTGAGCCTGCACGGCGAGCTGCCGGTGGAGCAGCAGGCGCGGGTGCTGCAGCCCGATCCCGACGGCCGCCGCCGCGTGGTGCTGGCGACCAACGTCGCCGAGTCCAGCGTCACCCTGCCCGGGGTGCGCGTGGTGATCGATTCCGGCCTCGCCCGCGAGCCGCGCTACGACCCCAACAGCGGCTTCTCGCGGCTGGACGTGGTCGCCATCGCCCAGGCCTCGGCCGACCAGCGCGCCGGCCGCGCCGGGCGCGTCGCCGAAGGCTGGGCCTACCGGCTGTGGCCGGAATCGCAGCGGCTGGAACCGCAGCGGCGGCCGGAGATCGCCCAGGTCGAACTGGCCGGCCTGGCGCTGGAACTGGCGGCCTGGGGCGAGGCGCAGCTGCGCTTCCTCGACCCGCCGCCGCCCGGCGCGCTGGCCGCCGCGCGCGAGCTGCTGCAGCGCCTCGGCGCGCTCGAAGGCGGCGCGATCACCGCGCTCGGCCGGCGCATGCTCGCGCTCGGCACCCATCCGCGGCTGGCGGCGATGCTGCTGGCGGCGGAGGAGCCGCACGAACGCGCGCTGGCCTGCGACCTGGCCGCGCTGATCGAGGCGCGCGACCCGCTGCGCAGCCGCAGCGACGCGCTGGCCGAGCGCTGGCAGGCGCTGGCCGCGTTCCGCGCCGGGCGCGCGCCGGCGGACGCGTCGCGTTCGGCGCTGGCCGCGCTCGACCAGGCGGCCAAGCAATGGCGCCGCCGCCTGCGCCTGGACCTCGCGCCGCCCGCGGACGCGCCGGCGCATCTGATCGGCGACGTGCTGCTGCACGCCTTCCCCGACCGCATCGGCCGCCAGCATCCGGGCGATCCCTACCGCTACCAGCTCGCCAACGGCCGCAGCGCGAAGCTGTTCGACGACAGCGCGCTGTACGGCGAGCCGTGGATCGTGGTCGCCGAGCTGCGCGACGAGGCCCGCGACGCGCGCGTGCTGCGCGCCGCGCCGCTGGACGAGGTGCGGCTGCGGCGCGAATTCCCGCAGCGCTTCGTGGTCGAGGACCGGGTGGTCTGGGACGCCGCCGCGCGCGCCATCGCCGCGGTGCGCGAGACCCGCTACGACCGCATCGTCATCGACAGCCGGCCGCTGGCCAGGCCCGACCCGGCGCGCTACGCCGATGCGCTGGTCGACGCGGTGCGGCAGCTCGGCCTGGACGCGCTGCCGTGGACCGAATCGCTGCGGCAGTGGCGCGCGCGCGTGCGCTGTCTGCGCGCCTGGTTGCCGGAGTACGCGACCGGTGTGCAGGCCCTGCCCGACCTGTCCGACGCCGCGCTGCGGGCGACGCTGGAGGACTGGCTGAAGCCGGCGCTGAGCGGCAAGACCCGGCTCGACGCGCTCGGCGAGCAGGAGCTCGGCGAGGCGCTGAGGTCGCGCGTCGACTGGACGGCGCGGCAGCGGATCGACGCGCTGGCGCCGACCCGGATCGTGGTGCCGTCGGGATTGGAGCGGCGCATCGAATACGGCTACGACGACGCGGCCGACGCGCCGCGCGCGCCGGTGCTGGCGGTCAAGCTGCAGGAGCTGTTCGGCCTGGCCGACACCCCGCGCATCGCCGACGGCCGCGTGCCGCTGACCCTGCACCTGCTCTCGCCGGGCGGCAAGCCGCTGCAGATCACCCAGGACCTGAAGGGGTTCTGGGACCGCAC
Source organism: Vulcaniibacterium tengchongense (assembly GCF_003814555.1). Lineage (GTDB taxonomy): Bacteria > Pseudomonadota > Gammaproteobacteria > Xanthomonadales > Xanthomonadaceae > Vulcaniibacterium > Vulcaniibacterium tengchongense. The sequence continues at coordinate 738,720 of NZ_RKQN01000002.1, read as the reverse complement.
CTACCCGGAGGTGAAGAAGGAAATGAAGGGCCGCTACCCGAAGCATCCCTGGCCCGACGACCCCTGGACCGCCGCCGCGACCCACCGCGCCAAGCCGCGCGGCACCTAGGCCCGGAACCCGGGGGCCGGGCGCGCGCGGCGCGATCGCGCTGCGCCGCGCCCGCGGGCACCCGCGGCGTTCAGCGCCGAGCCGGAGACCGCCAGCCGCGCTCACGCTGTTTCAACGAGACCGCGGCGACACTGGACGCCGCCAACGAAGGGGTTCGACCATGAGCAAGCTCACCTCGTTGCCCGAACGCGCGATGGAACTGGCCGGTGCGGTCGGGGAGAACATCCGCCAGGCGATGCCGGCGGTCGGCCGCCACACCGGGCGCTGGATCGAGACCGGCGCCACGATCGGCGCGGTCAAGACCGGCGCGCGCGCGGCCGGCATGTTCGTACGCCGCAACCCGGTGCTGGTGGCCGCGGCCGTGGCCGGCGCCGGCCTGCTCTGGTACGCCGCGCACCGGCGCCGCCAGCGGCTCGCCGCACAGGGCGACGACGCCGAGGCGCTCGAGGGCAGCGCGCGCCGGATCGACGCGCGCCGCGCCGAACGCAGCAACGGCGGCGCGCGCGCGCGCACCGGCACGCGCCGCGGTGGCGGCCGCAGCGAAACCCACGCCGGTCCGCAGTAGCGGCGCTCAGCCGGCCGGCTCTTCCGCCGCCGGCGCCTCGGGCAGTTCGACGATGAAGCGCGCGCCGCCGTGCCGGCGCGGCTCGTACCAGAGCTGGCCGCCGGCGTTGGCGACGATGCGCCTGGCCAGCGCCAGGCCCAGGCCGTTGGAGCGGCCGTCGCTGGCCTCGTGCAGGCGCACGAACGGCTTGAACAGTTCGCGTTCGCGCTCGGGCGGAATGCCGGGCCCGCGGTCGGCGACGATCAGGCGCCAGTAGCCCGGCGCGCCGGCGCGCGCGGCCAGCAGCAGTTCGGTGTCCGGTGCGTACTTCATCGCGTTGGTGACCAGGTTCTCGGCCACCTGGCGCAGCACGCGCGGGCTGATCGCCACCGCCGCCGGGATCGCCGGCGGCAGCACCTGCAGCTGGATGCCGTGCGCCTCCAGCTGCACCTCGTAGCGCTGGGCCAGCCACTGCAGGGTCTCGCCGAGGTCGGCGCGCTCGCCGTCGGCGGTCTTCGCGCGGCGCCCGGCGGCCTGGCTTTCCAGGTAATGGCGGATGTAGTCGAGCGCGTCGGTGGCGCTGTCGTGGATCATGCGCAGGTAGCGCGGCACCCGCTCGGGCTTGCACAGGCCGTCGCGCAGCAGCTGGCTGGCGAACAGCACGCTGCTGATCGGGTTCTTGAGATCGTGCGCGACCAGGTTGACCAGTTCCTCGCGCTCGCGCGCGACCCGCTCCAGGCGGTCGCGGGTCAGCTTGAGGCCGATGTGGGCGTTGACCCGGGCGAGCAGTTCCTCCGGCAGGAACGGCTTGGTCACGTAGTCGACCACGCCGGCGTCGAACGCGCGCAGCAGCAGGTCGCGGTCGTGGGCGGCGGTGACGAAGACCACCGGCACCTGGGTGATGCCGCGGCCGCGCATCGCGGCGAGCACGTCGAAGCCGTCCATGCCCGGCATCATCATGTCGAGCAGCACCAGGTCCGGCGCGGCCTGGTCGTCGAGCAGGCGCAGCGCTTCCTCGCCGCCGCTGGCGGTGACCACCTCGAAGCCCTGGCGCGACAGCAGCGTGCCCACCACGCGCAGGTTCGCCGCTTGGTCGTCGACGACGAGGATCCTGCCGGTGCTGCTGGTGGTTGCGCCCATGCCTTTCTCTCTGTCCCTGGAAGCGGCGCCCCCTGTCGCGCCACCCGCGGTTACGCCGACGTTAGCAGAACCTGCGCGGACCGGGCACGGAGCCGGCGGTCCAGCCTGAACCGTTTGCCGAAAGCGGCCCCGCCAGGCTATGCCGCGAATGCGGCCGCCGCGTGTCTGCCGATACGTACGACGCCGCGCGGCGGCCAAGCCGGGCAAGGGCGCGTGCGGGCGCGGCCGCTATCATGGCGCTCTCCCCTCCCGTCCGACCCCATCGACGTGACGTCCTCCCCCGCCGGCGCGCGCCGGCTCGGCCTGGCCCTCGGCGCGGCCGGCGCGGTGCTGTTCTCGGCCAAGGCGATCCTGGCCAAGTTCCAGTACCGCCACGGGCTGGACGCGCTCGACGTGCTGGCGCTGCGGATGCTGTTCTCGCTGCCGCTGTTCCTGCTGCTGGGCGTGCGCGAGGCGCGCCGCCCCGGGCTGGCGCCGATCGGCCGGCGCGACTTCGGCCTGATCGTGATCCTCGGCGTGCTCGGCTACTACCTCTCCAGCCTGCTCGACTTCTGGGGCCTGGAATACGTGCCGGTGTCGCTGGAGCGGCTGATCCTGTTCCTCAACCCCACCTTCGTGCTGCTGATCGGCGTGTTCGCGTTCGCCCGCCGGGTCGCGCGGCGCGAGTGGATCGCGCTGGCGGTCAGCTACGCCGGCGTCGCCCTGGTGTTCGTCGAGAACCTGCGGGTCGAGGGCGAACACGTACTGCTGGGCAGCGCGCTGGTGCTGCTGGCGGCGTTGAGCTACGCGCTGTACCTGGCGTTGTCGGGGCAGCTGCTGAAGCGGATCGGCTCGCTGCGCCTGGTCGCCTGGGCGATGTGCGTGTCGACCGCGGCGACGGCGGTCCACTACCTGCTGGTGCGCGATCCGGCGCACCTGCTGCAGCTGAGCCCGACCGCCTACGCGCTGGCGCTGGCCAACGCGGTGTTCTGCACCTTCCTGCCGGTGACCTTCACGATGGGCGCGGTGGCGCGCCTCGGCGCCGGTACCGCGGCGCAGCTGGCGGTGATCGGCCCGGTGTCGCTGGTGTTCCTCGGCGCCTGGTTGCTCGGCGAGGCGATCACCGCGGTGCAGCTGCTCGGCACCGCGGTGGTGCTGGCCGGGGTGTGGCTGCTGACCCGGCCGGCGGCGAACTCGGTGCCGGTCGCGGCCACCGCCGGCCAGGGCGAGCGCGACGCCGACTGAGCGGCGCCGCGCTGCGGCGGCTCACAGCCGCGCGGCGTCGGCGCGCTCGCGCACCTGCGCGAAGCGCCAGTCGCGGCGCAGCTCGCCGTCCTCCCACACCGTTTCCAGCGCGTCGGCATAGCCCAGCGGCGCCTGCGCGGGCTCCAGCGCGACCGCCTCGCCGGCCAGCGGCAGGGTCTTGTAGTGGCCGTACTCCAGGTGCCGCGCCAGGGTCATCCGGCCGCGCTTGCTGGCCTTGCCCTTGTCGATCACCGGGTCCTTGTAGACGTCGATCCAGCGGCCGTCGACGCGCGCCGCCGAGCACTTCAGGGCGAACTTCTGGGTGTCGCGGTCGAGCCGTTGCAGCAGCGCGCCGCCCATGCCGAAGGCGAGGTTGTCGGTGGCGTAGCCGAAGCTGGTCGCGCGTTCGAGGATCGCGCGGATGCTGGTCGGGTTGACGCCATCGCCCTGGATCACCCGCACGTGGTTCAGCACCTTGTAGCCCTTGCCGTTGACGGTGTGGCCGAAGGCTTCGTCGAGCCGGCTCAGGCACTGGTGCACGACTTCGACCGGGTCGCCGGAGTCGGGCCGGATCACCACCGTCGCGCCGGAGGCGATCACCTCCTCGCGCAGCGTGCGGCCCCAGTGCTCGCTGATCGCCTGGTAGATGTCGTAGCTGTCCGATACCACCGCGACGATCGCGCCCGGCTTGGCGAAGCGCGCCAGCATGTTGCGGTAGGCGTCGACCTCGCGCTCGCGGCCCCAGCTGGTGATCGTGCTGTGCTCGGCGGCCGGGATCGAATAGCCGGCCATCGGCTCGTCGTAGTAGGTGCGTGCGGCGAGCAGGCCGGACACGGTGTCGGTGCCGAGGAAATTGACCAGGTGCGCCATCCCGCCGAGCGCGGCCGATTCCGCGCTGGACACGCCGCGCGCGCCGAAGTCGTGCAGCTTGAACGGCAGCTGCGCCTCCGGATCGTCGCTGGTGCGCTCGAGGAACTGGCGCAGGGTCTGCTTGACGTGCCAGCTGATCGTCGCCACGGTGACCGGGTACCACAGCCGCAGCAACAGGGTTTCCAGATACGAGGGCACCCAGAACGCCTGCGGATCGGTCGATTCGATCGTCACCAGCGCCTGGTGGGTCGGCACCACCGTGCCCTCCGGCACCGCGCGGATCCGCAGCGGCAGGCGGCCGCCGTGGCGCTGCAGGATGTAGCGCCAGCCGGCTTCGTTGAACGGCTCGCCGTGGGCGGCGAACAGCTCGCGCGCCTCGTCGATGTCGGCGCCGGTGATGGGCCGGCCCAGGTACTGCTTGAGGATCGCCTGCAGGCCGAAGAACACCGTGCGGTCGTAGGTGCCGCCGCGCGATTCGACGTAGAAGAACGTGGCGTCGGTGCCGGGCGGGTACTGCAGCCAGTGGCTGGCCTTGTAGCTGTCGGTGTTGAGCAGCAGGTTGTCGAGGCATTGCATGACGGAAGCTCCTTCGCGTCGGGAAGGCCGGCGGTCTGTCCGCCGGCGGGGAGGCCGCGGTTCAACCGCGGCCGAGGAAGTATTCGAGGATGTGCAGGTGGTCCTCGTACAGCTGCGGGCCCATGTCCAGCGCCTGCGCGACCGGGAACCAGCGCGCCTTGTCGGCGTCGTCGCCGCCGCGCACCGGCGGCAGCTCGCCCTGCGGGATCTCGAAATGGAAGGCGTGGGTGATGGTGCGCCCGCGCAGGCTGCGCTCGGGGTGGTCGAACACCTCGCGGTGCTTCAGCGAGCCCTTCAGCACCGGCAGCGGCAGCTTCAGCCGGGTCTCCTCGCGCAGTTCGCGCAGGCAGGCCTCGAGCAGCCCTTCGTGCTGGCCGACGAAGCCGCCCGGCAGCGCCCACAGGCCCTTGCCCGGCTCGGCGCGGCGGCGCACCAGCAGCACGTGGCCGGAATGCACCACCACCGCGTCGGTGGTGACGAAGGTCGGCGGATACGGCGCCTCGGCCCAGGCGGCGCGGTACTGCTCGATGAAGCGGTACTCGGCGACCAGCTGGGCGAACGCAGGCGAGTTGCGCCGGAACGCGTCGAGCATGTCGTAGACCGGACCGGGCACGTTGGCGCGGATCAGCATCAGGCCGCCGTGGCTGTCGAGCCGGTTGGCCTCGAACAGGTAGCGGCGCAACTCGGTCGCCGACAGCGTCTCCGTATGCCGCACGTCGACCAGCGGCCACTGGGGGAACTCGCGCAGGTAATAGCTGGAGGCGTCCTTGTCCTGGCCGATCAGGCCGATCCGCGCCGCCTCGGTCCCGCCGTCGGCGGCGACCGCCTCGGCGACCGCGCGCTGCACCGCGGCGATCCATTGGCTCTCGTTGTACAGGTGGTCGCGCAGCGGCCGCACCAGCAGGCGGTCGGCGGCGTCGCTCAGCGCGGACTGGATCATCACCGCGCGCTCGGCGACGGTGAACGGGTTCTTGATCGTGCGCGGGGTGTCGGCGGAGCCGACCAGGAAGATCACTTTGCGCGCCCGCTCCAGCGCGTGGCGGGCGACGGCGGCGTGGCCGTTGTGGAACGGCTCGAAGCGGCCGATGAAGACCAGGTAATCGAAATCCATGAGGCTCCCTCACGGTGGTGGTGGCCGACGGTCTGTCCGTCGGCTCGGCTTCATGCTACTCCGATCGCGCGCGGCTGCAAGCGGCATGCGCGGCGCGATGGCGCGGCTGCAGCACTGCTGCTCGGCGACGCGGCACGGCGGCGCGACTGGGCGATGCGCCGGGTGTGCGGCGCGGTCGCGTGGCAGCGGCGCGACTCAGGCAGCGCGATTCAATCGCAGCGGCGCCACTGGCCCGGGGCGAGCTCGCCGAGCCGGTGGCCGCCGATCGCGACCCGCACCAACCGCAGCGTCGGCAGGCCGACCGCGGCGGTCATCCGCCGCACCTGGCGGTTGCGGCCTTCGCGGATCGTCAGTTGCAGCCAGGCGTCGGGCACGCTCTTGCGATAGCGCACCGGCGGGTCGCGCGGCCACAGCGGCGGGGCGTCGATGCGCTGCACCTGCGCCGGCCGGGTCGGGCCGTCGTTGAGGACGACGCCGTCGCGCAATGCGGCCAGCTGGGCGTCGTCGGGATCGCCTTCGACCTGCACCCAGTAGGTCTTGGGCTGCTTGTGGCGCGGATCGGTCAGCCGATGGGCGAGGCCGCCGTCGTCGGTGAGCAGCAGCAGGCCCTCGCTGTCGTGGTCGAGCCGGCCGGCCGGGTACACGTCGGCGGGCAGGCCGAACTCGGCCAGGGTGCGCCGCGGCGGCACGCTGCGGTCGGTGAACTGGCAGAGCACGCCGTAGGGTTTGTTGAGGGCGATCAGCACGCGTGGAGGCGAAAGGGGGGCGGACGCGAATCGTAGAGGAGGCCGTGTTCCGCGCGCCGCTCACTCCCGGAGGCGGGACTGCCCGCGATCGCGGCCGCGTCGAACGGCACGGGCGCCCGATCGCGCGCGAATCGCCGCGCGATCGCAAGCGCGCCGGCCTTGATCTCGGGCGACGCGGTCCGCGACCGGCGCTGCGCCCGCCCGGGGCGAAGAGGAGCGGCGGCAGCCCCGTCCCTTGCGGAGCCGGACGAGGGCCCGGGCTCCGCCCGCCCGGATCCCGCTCAAGGCTTGCGGAACCGCAGCGTCATCCGGTCGCTCTCGCCGATGGCTTGGTACTGGGCCGCGTCGGCCGGGTCGTGGCGGTTGCTCGGCGGCAGGGTCCACACGCCGTTGGGGTGGTCGGCGGTGTCCTTCGGGTTGGCGTTGATCTCGCTCTTGCCGTCGAGCACGAAGCCGGCGTCCTGCGCCAGCCCGATCACCAGCGCCTCGGTCAGGTAGCCGGACTTCTTCATCGCCTCCAGCGGCGTGCCGGGCTTGGCGCGGTGGTCGACCACGCCGAGCGTGCCGCCCGGCTTGAGCACGTCGAAGAACGCCTTGAAGTAGGCCTCGGCGTTGCCGTCGGACACCCAGTTGTGGGCGTTGCGGAAGGTCAGCACCGCATCGGCCGAGGCCGGCGGGCCGAAGTCCGGCGCCTGCGGATCGAACGTGCGCACCTCCGGCGTGCCGTACACCGCCGGGCTCGCGGCGAACTTGGCGCGCAGCTGGTCGTTGAGCGTGTAGCGGTACTTGGGCTGGCCGGGGATCGCGTCGTCCCAGACCGCGGCGACGTAGCGGCCCCGCTCGCGCAGGTACGGCGCCAGGATCTCGGCGTACCAGCCGCCGCCCGGGGTGATCTCGACCACGGTCTGGTCCGGCCGCACGCCGAAGTAGCCGAGCGTCTCCTTCGGGTGGCGGTAGCGGTCGCGGGCGACGTTGGCCGGCGTGCGCCAGGCGCCGCCGATCGCCTCGTCCAGCGCGGCGCCGGCGGCGTCGGCCGGCATCGCCCGGCCCGGCGCATCGTTCGTGGCGGGCGCGCCGGTGGCGGCGCAGGCGGCGAGCAGCGCGGGCAACAGGGCGGCGGCGAGCGGCAGTCGGGTCCGGGTCACGGGGCGTCCTCCGATTCGGGAAGCGCCAGCCTAGCGCATCGCCGCGGCGGGCCATGTGCCGGAAGAACGGGCGGCGGGCGCATGGCCATCAGCGCGTGCCGTCCGCCTCGCAGTCGCAGCCGTCGGTTTCGGCGTTCCGTGGCGGCGGACCATCGGCTCGATCTTTCCGCCGAAACATCCGGTCGCCGTCCGCGAAATCCAGGGTTTCCGGGGTCCGGTCCATCCGGCAGGCAAGTCTCCGGATCCCCGCTCTCGCGGGAAGGACAGCAAGGTCGCGCGGTTCGCCCTTGTCCGGAAACGCCCGAAGCGGCGCGCCGGTCCGGGCGGAGCCGCGCACCGTGGCGGGCGCCGTGCATTGGTCGCATTCGCGAACCGGCGGGCCGCCGCGCAGACGCGGGCATCGGCCGGGCGCGCGCCCGCGCATCCGCTCAGCCCGGCGGCTCGGGGCAGAGCTTGCGTGCGGCGGTGTCGGCGCGCGGCCTCGGCGCGGCCTCGATCCCGGCGACGTACTCGCGCGCCTGCGCGTGCACCCAGTCGCGGAACGCGAGCAGGCCGGCATGGTCGGCCGAGCGCGGCGGATAGACCAGGTAGTGCGCGTAGTCGGTGGTCAGCCGCGCCCGGGTCAGCGGCACCAGTTGCCCGGCCTCGATCAGCAGCCGCGTGCGCGCCAGCCGCGCCAGCGCCACGCCGAGGCCCTCGACCGCGGCGCGATGCATGGTCTCGGAGTCGTCGAAGTGGGCGACGTAGCGCGCCGGCGGCTCGCCGCCGTGCTCGGCGAACCAGTCCTGCCAGTGCTGGCTCGGATCGCCGAGCAGCGGCCACTGCCCCAGATCCTGCAGGCGCGGCACCCGCCCGCCCATGCGCTGGATCAGCGCCGGGCTGGCCACCGGCACCAGGGTCTCGTTGAACAGATGCTCGACGACCAGCCCCGGCCAGCGCCCGTAGCCGCCGCGCAGCGCGGCATCGACCCCGGTCTCGCGCTCGAAGTCGACCAGGTCGATGCTCGACAGCAGGTTGAGCTCCAGCTGCGGGTGCCGGGCGAGGAAGCCGCCCAGCCGCGGCACCAGCCAGGCCGAGGCCATCGACGGCATCAGGCTGAGGGTCAGCACCTCGTCGCGGCGCGGCCCGTACGGGCGCAGCGCGCGCTCCAGCGCCTCCAGGTGCGGCGCGACCCGCGCCCACAGCCGTTCGCCGTCGGCGGTGAGGCGCACGCCGCGCGGGCCGCGTTCGAACAGGCGCCGGCCGAGGCGCTCCTCGAGGGTGCGGATCTGGTGGCTGAGCGCGCTGACGGTCAGGTGCAGCGACTCGGCGGCGCGGGTCAGGTTGCCGTTGCGCGCGGCCGCGGCGAAGCCCAGCAGGGCGTACAGGGGTGGGCGGCTCATCTTGATCCTGGCTCAAGTCAGGCTTGCAAAAGCCTCGCTTTTTCGGCGCGGCGGCCGGGCCTATCTTGCGAATCACTCAAGTATTTGTCCACGGGCCCCGCAGCCGGAGCGCGCCATGAACCTGTTCAAGAGCCTGTTGTTCCTGCACGGCCACATCGTCCACCCGGAGCTGTTCGAGGACACGGCACCGGCCGCGGCCGAAGCCGACGCCGCGGCCGCGCCGGCGCCGCGCCGCGAACCGCGCGCGCCGGCGCCGGCCGAGCGCGACTGCACCGCCGGCTGCGCCTGAGGCGCTGCCGGCCGGGCCGGCACGCGCAACATGCCGCGGCGGTAACGCGCGCCGCCGGCAGCGGGCATCATGGCCGCTGCGCGCCGCCGCGGCGCGGCCGAGGAGAGCCCGATGCCCGCATCCCCGTCGGTGATGACCACCCGGCGCGGCGAGTTCCGCCGCCTGTACCGCGAACTGCGCCGCCGCCCCGCGCTGTTCGCGCGCACGCCGGTGCTGTTCTGCGAGGGCGACTCCTGGTTCTCCACGCCGCTGGCGATGAACCTGCTGGACTGGCTGGTGTACCCGACCCCGGAGGACGAGGCCCGCGGCGTGCCGCTGGCCGGCGCCGGCGGGCTGTTCTTCCGCGCCGAGGACAGCGGCGACCTGGCCACCGGGATGTTCGCGCCGCGCGCGCTGGCCGACCTCGCCGGCTGGTACGGCGCGTTCGAGTTCGACCTGGTGCTGGTCAGCGCCGGCGGCAACGACTTCGTCGGCGCCTTCCTCGCGCGGTTGTTCGCCCGCGCGCAGCCGACCACGCCGGAGGCGGCGCTGGCCCGGGTCGAGGCGTCCGGCCGCTTCGAGCAGGTGCGCGCGGCCTATGCGCGGATGATCGCGCGCTTCCGCGCGCTGCGCCCGGGCACGCCGATCCTGGCGCACAGCTACGACTACCCGCAGCGGCTTGGCGTGCCGGCGCGGCTGACGGTCGAAAACGTCGGCCTGGCGGCGCTGCTGCAGGACCGGCTCGGGCCGTGGATCGCGCAGCCGATGGCGCGTGCGTTGCCGCAGCCGCAGGCGCAGCGGCGCTTCGCCGCGCTGCTGATCGACGCCTTCGTCGAGCGCGTGCTGGAACCGCTGCGGCGCGAGCACGCCGGGTTCCACTACGCCGACCTGCGCGGCACGCTCGCCTCGCCCGGGCTGTGGTTCGACGAGATGCACCCGACCGGCGCCGGCTTCCACGCGCTGGCGGCGAAGCTGCGGCCGGCGATCCGGCGCCTGCTGCCGGAGCAGAAGCGCGGATGAGCATGCAAGCGGATGCGGCCTGGCCCGACCGCCGCGCGCTCGACCTGCTCGGCATCGCCGTGCCGATCCTGCAGGCGCCGATGGCGGGGTCGAACGATGCGGCGCTGGCGATCGCGGTGGCGCAGGCGGGCGGGCTGGGCGCGATCCCGTGCGCGACCCTGGACCCCGAGCGGATCCGCGCCGAAGTGGCGCGCTTCCGCGCCGCGGCCGCCGCGCCGCTCAACCTCAACTTCTTCGCGCACGCGCCGCCGCGCGCCGACGCCGAGGCGCTGGCGCGCTGGCGCAAGCGGCTGGCGCGCTACTACGCCGAGCTCGGCGTGGACGCCGGCGATGCCGGCGGCGGCGGCCGTGCGCCGTTCGACGCCACGCTGTGCGCGCTGGTCGAGGAACTGCGGCCGGAGGTGGTCAGCTTCCACTTCGGCCTGCCCGGGCCCGCGCTGCTGGCGCGGGTGCGCCGCAGCGGTGCCAAGGTGCTGGCCTCGGCGACCACCGTGGCCGAGGCGCGCTGGCTGGCCGAGCGCGGCTGCGACGCGGTGGTCGCGCAAGGCGCGGAAGCCGGCGGCCATCGCGGCTGTTTCCTGGACCTGGACGTGGCGACGCAGCCCGGCCTGTTCGCGCTGCTGCCGCAGGTCGCCGATGCGGTGGCGGTGCCGGTGATCGCCGCCGGCGGCATCGCCGCCGCGCGCGGCATCGCCGCCGCGTTCGCGCTCGGCGCCGCCGGCGTGCAGATCGGCACCGCCTACCTGCGCACGCCGGAGGCGACCACCGCGCCGCTGCACCGCGCCGCCTTGCGCGAGGCGCGCGACGACGCGACCGCGCTGACCAACCTGTTCACCGGCCGGCCGGCGCGCGGCCTGCTCAACCGGCTGATGCGCGAACTCGGGCCCATGGGCGAGGACGTGCCGCCGTTCCCGTTGGCCGCTGCCGCGCTGGCGCCGCTGCGCGCCCGCGCCGAGGCAGCCGGCGCGGCCGACTTCCAGCCGCTATGGGCCGGCCAGGCCGCGGCCCTGGCGCAGGAGCGGCCGGCGGGCGTGCTGACGCGGGAATGGGCCGCGCAGGCGTTGCACTGGCTGGCGCGGGGACCCGGCAGGGCCTGACCGCGCGCCGTCCGGCGCGCGAAAGCGGAACCGGCGACGCCGCGTCGCCGAGGGCGAGGGGGCCTGGCTTCCGGGGGCCCGGCGAGGCCCCGTTTCGCTGCCGCGGCCGGCACGGGCCGACTCGGGCCGTGCCCGCAGCGCGATCGCTTCCGCGCGGCAGGCAGGCGGCGGGCGCATCGCTCCCGCGGTGGCATCATCGCCCCATGCAAGGCGTCCCGGCCCGTTTCGAGCACCCGCAGGACCGCGCGGAGTACCGCCGCCCGGCGCATCGGCCCGGCGTCGAGCTGTACCGCGCGCACATCGTCCGCCACGCGTTCGAGCCGCACACCCACGAGGCCTACGGCCTGGGCGCGATCGAATCCGGCGTCGAGCGTTTCCGCTACCGCGGCAGCGACCACCTCGCCGCGCCCGGCTCGCTGGTGCTGATGAACCCCGACGCGCTGCACACCGGCCGCGCCGAAACCACGGAAGGCTGGCGCTACCGGATGATCTATCTCGACCCCGAGGCGGTCGAGACGGTCAGCGGCGAGCGCGGCTGGTGGTTCGACGCGGCCGTGCACCACGACCCGCCGCGCGCGCGCCGCATCTCGCTGCTGCTGGATCGGCTGTGGTCGGCCGGGGAGCCGCTGGCGTTCGACGGCTTGCTGCTGCAGTTGCTGGACGAGTTCCGCGGCCAGGCGCGGATCGCGCGCCCGGCGGCCGACGGCGCCGCGCCGCGCTTCGCCCCGGTGCTCGACTACCTGCACGCGCACCTGCAGGAGCGGCTGACGCTGGAGGAACTGGCGGCCGTGGCGGGATTGAGCCCGTTCCATTTCCTGCGCCGGTTCCGCGCCCAGTACCACGCCACCCCGCAGCAGATGCTGATGGCGTTGCGCCTACACCGGGCCAAGCGCCTGCTCGCCGCCGGCGAGACGCCGGCGCGGGCCGCGGCCGGCGTCGGCCTGGCCGACCAGGCGCACCTGACGCGGGCGTTCGTCCGCCGCTACGGCGTGACCCCCGCGCGCTACCGGCGGCAGGTGCGCGGCTGAGGGCCGGACGCGGCGAACGACCGCAATCTCGTACAAGACGCGCGGCCTGCGCATGCGCGAGGCTGGCGGCCATGTGGATCGGCACCCTCTATGCCCTCGCCGCCGGCCTGATGTGGGGCCTGGTGTTCCTCGCGCCGCTGCTGCTGCCGGAGTACCCGGCGGCGCTGCAGTCGGTCGGGCGCTATCTCGCCTTCGGTTTGATCGCGCTGCCGCTGGCCTGGCTCGACCGCGCCGCGCTGCGCGGGTTGGGCCGCGCCGATTGGATCGAGGCGCTCAAGCTGGCCGCGGTCGGCAACCTGCTGTACTACCTGTGCCTGGCCGCGGCGATCCAGCGCGCCGGCGCGCCGTTGCCGACCATGATCATCGGCACGCTGCCGGTGGTGATCGCGCTGTGCGCGAACCGCCGCGACGGCCGCCTGCCGTGGCGCCGGCTGCTGCCGTCGCTGGCGCTGATCGCGCTCGGCATCGCCTGCGTCAACCGGGTCGAACTGCGCGCGCTGCGCGCCGATCCGCACGCCGAGCCGTGGCGCTACGCCCAGGGCGCGCTGCTCGCGGCCGGCGCGGTCGCGTGCTGGACCTGGTATCCGCTGCGCAACGCCGACTGGTTGCGCGCGCATCCGGGCCGCAGCCCGCGCACCTGGGCCACCGCGCAAGGCGTGGCCACGCTGCCGTTGGCGCTGGCCGGCTACGCGCTGCTGTGGCTGGGCCTGGCGGCAAGCGGTAGCGGGTTCGCGATGCCGTTCGGGCCGCGGCCGCTGTTTTTCGTCGGGCTGATGGCGGCGATCGGCCTGTTCGCGTCCTGGCTCGGCACGCTGTGCTGGAACGAGGCCAGCCGGCGCCTGCCGACCGCGACCGCCGGTCAGCTGATCGTGTTCGAGACCCTCGCCGCGCTCGCCTACGCCTACCTGCACCGCGGGCGCATGCCGGAGCCGGCGACGCTGCTCGGCATCGGCCTGCTGGTGGTCGGCGTCGCGTGGGCGCTGCGGGCCCGGCCCGCGGCGTCCGCCGTCGCCGACCCGACCCCCTGAGCGGGCGCGCCGGCGCGGCGCGATGCCGCTGCTACCATCGCGCCATCGTCGGGGGAAGGGACGGACCGCGCATGCTCAGGGGATCGTTGGCGCTGTTGACGCTGGCCGCCGCGGCCGCGGCGGGGGCCTACGGCTACGCGCTCTGGTCGCGCGGCATCGTGGTGCAGCTGCCGTCGCCGCGCACCGCGGCCGCGGCACCGGCACCCGCGCCGCCGCCGCCGCGCAGCGTGGTGCGGCCGCGGCCGGTCGCGGCGGGCGAGGCGGAAAAGCCGGCCGGCCCGGCGTTCGAGTACGAGTACGTCGCGCCGCGCTCGCCCGGGCTGCGGCCGGTCCACGAGCGCGTGCGCGACGCCGACCTGCTGCGCGAGCTGCCGGAAGTGCACGCGATCGACGGCCTGTTCCTGCTGCCGCGGCGGCTGCGCTACGTGACCGCCGAATGCGGCCAGTCCGGCGCCTTCTACGTGCCCGAGACCGCCGAAGTGGTGCTGTGCTACGAGACGCTGAAGACGCTGTACGAGCGCGGCGAGGAGCAGCGCGAGGCCGGCAAGCTCGACGCCGAATTCCCGTTGCGCTACACCCGCGCCAACGTGCGCTTCATCGTGCTGCACGAGACCGGCCACGCCCTGGTCGACCTGCTCGACCTGCCGATCACCGGCCGCGAGGAGGACGCGGTGGACCAGCTCGCGGCGATGCTGATGCTGCGCTTCGCCGGCCTCGACGAGACCCCGGCGCAGACCGTCGGGAATCTGCGCATGGCGGCGGACTGGATGCTCGCCCACGGCACCGGCGCCTACAACCTCGACGCCTACGCCGACGAGCACGCGCTCGGCGAGCAGCGCTACTTCAACCTGCAGTGCCTGATCTACGGCACCGACCCGGCCAAGTACGTCGGCATCGTCGTCGACGGCGACCTGCCGCAGGCGCGCGCCGCGGCCTGCCCGCGCGAGACGCGGAAGCTCAGCCGCGCCTGGCTGCGGCTGCTGCTGCCGCACCTGGCGCCGAAGTACGAGATGACCGAGGCCGAGGCGACGCGCTTCTTCGAGAAGCAGCAGCGCGAGCGCGAGCGCAACGGCGCCGCGCCGTACCTGCGCGGCGACGCCGGCGCGCCCTGACCGCCGTAACCGCCGCATCAGGGGCCGAACGCCGATGCCGGCCGATGCGCGGGCGAACCGCGCCTGCCCGGCCTGGCGGGCCCGGCCTATCCTTGCAGACACGACCGACGCCCGGAGCGAAGCGATGAACGACGCGAACCCCGCCAACCTGATCGAACGCTACCTCGCCGCGTACAACGCCTTCGACGTGGACGGCATGCTGGCGCTGTTGCGCGCGGACGTGGTGTTCGAGAACTACTCCGGCGGCGTGCTCACCGCCTCGGCGCGGGGCATCGAGGAATTCCGCGCGCTGGCGGAACGGGCGAAGGCGCTGTTCGTGGAGCGCGAGCAGCGCGTGACCGCGCTGCGGGTCGACGGCGACCGCGCGGTCGCCGGCATCGCCTACCGCGGCCGCCTGGCCACGGACCTGCCCGGCGGCCCGGCCGCGGGCGCGACGATCGAGCTGCAGGGCGAGTCGGAGTTCGTGTTCCGCGACGGCCGCATCGCCCGCCTCGTCGACCGCAGCTGAGCGTCGGCCGCGTTCCGGCGGCCGGCCCTGCCGCCGCCGGTCGAACGCGATGCCGGGGCGCGCTGCGCCGGGAGCGCGTTTCGTCCGGCGGCGACGGGCCCCGCGCTGCGGCTCGCATGCCCGGCCCGGCGCGGGCCGGCGCCCGCCCGCTGCCGCGCGCGCTTCGCTTCGCCCGGTCCGGGACCGGGCAACGGGGCGATCGAGGCCCGCTCCTCGCCTCCGCCGCGAACGGGAGAGGCGAGGAAAGCGCCCGGGCCTTACAGCGCCGAGATCGCGGCGTTGAAGGTCGCGCTCGGGCGCATCGCCGCCGACAGCTTGGCCAGGTCCGGATGGTAGTAGCCGCCGATGTCGACCGGCCGGCCCTGCACCGCCACCAGTTCCTCGACGATCTTCGCCTCGTTCTCGCCCAGCGCCTTCGCCAGCGGCGCGAACCTCGCCTTCAGCTCGGCGTCCTGGTCCTGCGCCGCCAGCGCCTGCGCCCAGTACAGCGTCAGGTAGAAGTGGCTGCCGCGGTTGTCGATGCCGCCCAGCTTGCGTGAGGGCGACTTGTCGTTGTCGAGGAACTTCGCGTTGGCCTGGTCCAGCGCGTCGGCCAGCACCTTGGCGCGGGCGTTGCCGGTGCGCTGGGCCAGGTGCTCGAGCGAGGCGGCCAGGGCCAGGAACTCGCCCAGCGAATCCCAGCGCAGGTAGTTCTCCTCGACGAACTGCTGCACGTGCTTGGGCGCGCTGCCGCCGGCGCCGGTCTCGAACAGGCCGCCGCCGGCCATCAGCGGCACGATCGACAGCATCTTCGCGCTGGTGCCCAGCTCGAGAATCGGGAACAGGTCGGTGAGATAGTCGCGCAGCACGTTGCCGGTGACCGAGATCGTGTCCTGGCCCTGGCGGATGCGCGCCAGCGAGTGCCTCATCGCCTCGACCGGGCTCATGATGCGGATGTCCAGGCCGGCGAGGTCGTGCTCCTTCAGGTAGCGCTCGACCTTGGCGATCAGCTCGCGGTCGTGCGCGCGCTGCGGGTCGAGCCAGAACACCGCCGGCGTGTTCGACAGCCGCGCGCGCTCCACCGCCAGCCTGACCCAGTCGCGGATCGGCGCGTCCTTGGTCTGGCACATGCGCCAGATGTCGCCGGCCTCGACCGCGTGCTCCATCAGCACCCGGCCCGATTCGTCGATCACCCGCACCACGCCGTCGGCCGGGATCTGGAAGGTCTTGTCGTGGCTGCCGTACTCCTCGGCCTTCTGCGCCATCAGGCCGACGTTGGGCACGCTGCCCATGGTCGCCGGATCGAACGCGCCGTGCGCCTTGCAGTCCTCGATCACCGCCTGGTAGATGCCGGCGTAGCTGCGGTCCGGGATCACCGCCTTGGCGTCCTGCAGCCGGCCTTCGGCGTTCCACATCTTGCCGCCGTCGCGGATCATCGCCGGCATCGACGCGTCGACGATCACGTCGCTGGGCACGTGCAGGTTGGTGATGCCCTTGTCCGAGTTGACCATCGCCAGCGCCGGCCGCTGCGCGTACTGCGCGGCGATGTCGGCCTCGATCCGCGCGCGCAGGTCGGCCGGCAGCGAGGGCAGGCGCGCGTACAGGTCGCCGATGCCGTTGTTCGGGTCGAACCCGGCCCGGTCCAGCGCCTCGGCGTGCTTGGCCAGCACGTCGGCGTAGAAGCGCTTGACCGCGATGCCGAACATGATCGGGTCGGAGACCTTCATCATCGTCGCCTTCAGGTGCAGCGAGAACAGCACGCCGCGGGCGCGCGCGTCCTCGATCTGCGCGTCGACGAAGCGGGCCAGCGCCTTGGCGCTCATCGCCGCCGCGTCGACCACCTCGCCGGCCTGCACCTGGATGCCGGTCTTGAGCGCGATGCGGCGGCCGTCGCGGCCTTCCAGCTCGATCCGCAGGCTGCCGGCCTCGGCGATCGTCGCCGAGCGCTCGCTGCCGTAGAAGTCGCCCTCGGCCATGTGCGCGACGTGCGCCTTCGAGTCGGCGCTCCACGCGCCCATCCGGTGCGGATGCTTGCGCGCGTAGGCCTTCACCGAAGCCGGCGCGCGGCGGTCGGAATTGCCCTCGCGCAGCACCGGGTTGACCGCGCTGCCCTTGACCCGGTCGTAGCGCGCCTTGGTCTCGCTCTCCTGCTCGCCGCGCGGCTCCTCCGGGTAGTCCGGCAACGGGTAGCCCTGCGCCTGCAGTTCGGCGATCGCCGCCTTCAGCTGCGGCACCGAGGCGCTGATGTTCGGCAGCTTGATGATGTTCGCCTCCGGCGTGGTCGCCAGGCGGCCGAGCTCGGCGAGGTCGTCGGCGACGCGCTGGCCGTCGCGCAGCACGTCCGGGAACTGCGCGAGGATGCGGCCGGCGAGCGAGATGTCGCGGGTTTCCACGCGCACGCCGGCGGTGCCGGCGAAGGCCTGCACGATCGGCAGCAGCGAGGCCGTGGCCAGGAACGGGGCTTCGTCGGTCAGGGTGTAGAGGATCTTGGGGGCGTTGGACATTCGGCGTGGGCTCGCTGTCGGGTGCGGAGGACGGCCTTGCGGCGGGCGGAATCGCGGCGGCGGCGCCGCAGGCGATCGGCGCGTGCGGAACGCGCGGCTCCCGTATTGTCGCGGTTTCGACCGGACCGGCAAAGCCGCGAACGGTCATGCCCACAGAACGCAGCGGTATGGCGCGCGCGGGCCCCGCCGACTGGCGCGGCATCGCGGGCCTGCCGGCCCCGGCCTTCGTCCCTTGCGCAAGCGGGAGAGGGCCTCAGGCGCGAAGACGCGATCGAGCCCTCAGCCCGCGCCGCAGCACTTCTTGTACTTCTTGCCGCTGCCGCACGGGCAGGGCGCGTTGCGGTCGGGCGCCTCCGCGCGGCGGATCGGCTCGCGCGGGGTCAGCGCGTCGATGCGGTGGTGGTGCAGGTCGGCGAGCATGTCCGGCAGCGCGGCGACGATCTCCAGGCGTTCGCGGTAGCCGATCGGTTCGCCGGGCTGGTCCGGGTCCTCGCCGATCACCTCGCCGCTGGCGAGGCGGTCCAGGCGCAGGAAGATCTCGTCGATCCACTCGTGCTCGTCGAGCCAGCGCTCCCACGCCGCCTCGCTCAGCTCGACCGCGCGGAAGAAGCCCAGTGCCCAGTCGCGGCCGACGTCGAGCTCGTCGTCCTGCTCCTCCTCCGGATCCTCGGGCAGCCACAGCAGCGGCGCGAGGTGGTCGGGCAGCTCGTCGCCGCCGTGGCGCACGCGCGCGGCGGCCATGTTGGCGTGGCCGCGCAGCAGCGCCTCGACCTCGGCGCGCTCGGCCTCGTCGTTCCAGCGCGGCGGCTTGCCCCAGACCGGCGGCTCCCAGCGCTCGAACGGCAGGCTCTCCGGCGCCACCGCCAGCGCCGACAGGTAGCCATCCAGCGCTTCCAGGTTGAAGCCCTTGAACGGCACCGCGCGCCGTTCGAGCAGGTCGGCGAGTCGTTCGATCCGGGCGTCGTCGAGATAGGCGGGCGGTTTCATCGGCACTCGCGGCGAAGGCGGGATGCGCATGGTAGTCGGGATCGCGTGCGCGCGCCGGCAATCCCGCCGCGCGCGCCGTGTCGCGGCCGTCGGCGTGTTTGCGGATCGAGGTTCGGCGGACCGCCCGTTTCCGCCAGAATGCGGTGCCGAGGAACCGCCCGCATGCCCCCTGCCGACCCCTGCCCCTGCGGCTCCGCCCGCGCCCATGCCGACTGCTGCGGCCGCCTGCACGCCGGCGCTCCCGCCGACACCGCCGAAGCGCTGATGCGCGCGCGCTACAGCGCCTACGTGCGCGGCGATGCCGGCTACCTGCGCGCGAGCTGGCATCCGTCCACGCGCCCGGACGCGCTCGAGCTGGGCGACGCCGCGGCCACGCGCTGGCTCGGGCTGGAAGTGAAGCGGCACGTGCCGGACGGCGACCGCGCCACGGTCGAGTTCGTCGCCCGCTACCGGGTCGTCGGCGGCGGCTCCGCGGCGCGGCTGCACGAGATCAGCCGCTTCGTGCGCGAAGACGGGCGCTGGTACTACCTCGACGGCGCCTTCCCGCGGCGCTGAGCGGCGGCCGCGCGAAAAAAAGGGCGCGTCGCATGCGCGGCGCGCCCGGCTTGCCCACCCAGCGGTGGAGAGAGGGGTTACTTGACCTCGAACTCGCGGGTCTCGACCACGTTGCCGTTGAGCGTGACCTCGGCCTTGTACTTGCCGGCCGGCCACGGGTTGGCATTGGTGAATTCGATGTTGGTGGTGCCGGTGCCGGAGGTGTTGAGCGCCTGCTTCTGCTCGCCGGCGGTCTGGCCGTCCTGGTAGACCAGGCGCGCGCCGAGCTCGGCGTTGCTCGCGGTGCCGTCGGTGGCGACCGAGACGATGATCTTGTCCTTCGGCGCGAAGCTCGCGGTCGGCGCGGCGATCTGCTTGTCGGCGTTGGCCGCGTTGCCGAGGGTGACGCCGGTGACGCGGACTTCCGCGGCGGCCGGCGCGGGCGGCGAAGCCGGCGGCGCGGGCGCCGGTTCGGTCGCGGCCGGGGGCGTGGCGGCGGGCGGTTCGTCCTGCTTCTTGCAGCCGGCCGCGGCGATGGCGAGCAGGGCGGCGGCGACGGCGTAGTGCAGCGGGCGGATCGTCATGGGCACACTCTCCTTGGAATGCGGCGGGTTCAGTCGTCGAGCGCGGGGATCTTCAGCACCTGGCCGGGGCGGATCCTGTCCGGGTCGTCCAGCTGGTCGCGGTTGGCCTCGAAGATCGCCTTCCACCGGCTGGCCTTGCCGTAGAAGCGCTGGGCGATGTGGGAGAGGGTGTCGCCCTGGGCCACGGTGTAGGTCTGCTCGCCGACCTTTTCTTCCGTGCTGTCGACGCGGGCGCTGACGCCGGAGAAGTCGGCCTTCTCCACCTTCTCCTCGGTGGTGTCGACCTTGGCGCTGACGCCGGAGAAATCGGCTTTCGGGTCCGGGGTGGTCATGGATCGCGGGCTCCTGCCGTTGGGCGGGAGCCACCATGACACGCGACTTGTTAGCAAAGGATTACCGCGGCGTGAAAACCGGCGCCACGGTTCACTGCCGCTCGTCGCGGCCGACCGGCGGCCGCGGGTGCCCCGGCGTGGCCCGCCAGGGGTTGATGTCGAGGCCGCCGCGGCGGGTGTAGCGCGCCTCCACCGACAGCGCCTCGGGCCGCGCATGCCGCAGCAGGTCGACGAAGATCCGCTCCACGCACTGTTCGTGGAACTCGGCATGGTCGCGGAACGAGACCAGGTAGCGCAGCAGCCCGGCGCGGTCCAGCCGCGGCCCGCGGTAGGCGATGCGGACCCGCGCCCAGTCCGGCTGGCCGGTGACCGGGCAGTTCGACTTCAGCAGCGCGCTGCTCAGGGTTTCCTCGACCGGCGCGCCGGCGTCCGCGCGCAGGTGCGCGGGGTTGGGCGGGCCGTAGTCGTCGATGTCGATCTCGAGCGCGTCGATGTCGGTGCCGTTCGCCGCCGCATCCACCGGCGGCAGCCCGAACGCCACCGCGACCCCGGCCCCCGCCGCCTGCGACAGGTCCGCGGCGATGCGCGCGCGCACCGCCTCGGCGTCGGCGAAGCGGGTCGCGTTGAACGAGTTCAGGTACAGCTTGAGCGACTTGGATTCGATCAGCCGCGGCGAGGCGGCGGGCACGGTGATCGTCGCGGTGGCCACGCACGGCTTGCCGCGGCCGTCCAGCCAGCTCAGCTCGTAGGCGTGCCAGCGGTCCTCGCCGACGAAGGGCGGCGCGCCGGCGTCGAGGCCGAGAGGGTCGCGGCCGAGCGCGCGCGCGATCGGGAACAGCAGCGCGGCGTCGTACTCGCGCGGGTAGTCGACGTGGCGGCCGAGCGGCAGTTCCTGGGTCATGCGCGCATTCTAGCGGGGCGCGTCCCAACGCTTTCCGACCGCGGCGTGTCTGGCCGCAAGACGCGGATATCGCCGCGCCGTGCCGCGGCCGACACTGGCGCCCTCCCCGCCGGAGCGCCCCGATGCTCACGCTTTACGACTACCTGCCCTCGCAGAACGCCTGGAAGGTGCGGCCATGGCTGCACCACCTCGGCCGGCCCTATCGCCGCGAACCGGTCGCGATCTTCCGCGGCAAAGGCCGGCGCCCGGAGTACCGCGCGATCAGCCCCACCGGCACGGTGCCGGCGATCCGCCTGGACGACGGCCGCACCCTGGCCGAATCGAACGCGATCCTGATGTTCCTCGCCGAGGGCACGCCGTACCTGCCCGGGGACGGGTTCGGCCGGGCCAAGGTCTGGCAGTGGCTGTCGTTCGAGCCGGAGCGGATCGGGAGCCGGATCGGCGCGCTGCGCCGCTGGCGGCTGACCGGCAAGCTGGCGCGGCGCCCGGCGGCGCTGGTCGAGGCCAGGCGCGCCGCCGGCGCGGGTTACGGGATCGCCGACATCGCCGTGTTCGCCTACGCCAGCCGCGCCGACGAGGCCGGCTTCGACCTCGCCGCGCACCCGCACGTCCGGGCCTGGCTCGCGCGGGTGCGGGCGCAGCCGGGCCACCTTGCCGAGACCCATCCGTACTCGATCGACCCGGACCCGGCAACGAACCGGGCGGAGCGTCCGCGCCGGCGGCGGGGTTCAGCCCCGCGCGGGCGGCGAATGCAGGTAGTCGAGGGCGACCTGGAGCAGCGCGCGCAGGCCGAGGTCGAGTGCGGATTCGTCGAGGGTGAACTTCGGCGAATGGTTGCCCGGGGCGGTCGCGGGATCGATGCCGGGCGCGGTCGCGCCGACGAAGAAGAACATCGCCGGCACCTCGCGCGCGTAGAACGAGAAGTCCTCCGCGCCCATCTGCAGCGGCGGCTCGACCACCTTGTCCGCCCCGGCCACCGCCCGCAGGCTGGGCAGCATGCGCGCGGTCAGCGCCGGATCGTTGGCGGTGACCGGATTGCCGTCGCGGTCCGGCACGCTGGCCTCGGCGCTGGCGCCGTGCGCGGCGCTGACGTGCTCGGCCACGTTCTTCAGGTCGGCGAAGATCTTCTGCCGCATCGCCTCGTCGAAGGTGCGGATGGTGCCGACCAGTTCGACCTCGTCGGGAATGATGTTGTAGCGGATGCCGCCCTTGATCGCGCCGAAGCTGACCACCGCCGGCAGCTTGGCGATGTCGGTGCGGCGGCTGACCACGGTCTGCGCGCTGCCGACCAGGTCGGCGGCGGCGACGATCGGGTCGATCCCGCCCCACGGCCGCGAGCCGTGCGTCTGCCGGCCCTTCACCTTGATCGTGAACTTGTCCGAGGCCGCCATCAGCGGGCCCTGGCGCACGCCGAGGGTGCCGGCCGGCAGGGTCGAGAACACATGCAGGCCGAACACCGCCTCCGGCCTGAAGTCGCGGAACAGGCCTTCCTTCAGCATCAGCTCGGCGCCGCCTTCTTCGCCATCCGGCGCGCCTTCCTCGGCCGGCTGGAAGATCAGCATCACCGAACCGGGCAGCTCCGCCTTGCGCTTCGCCAGCGCCTCGGCCACGCCGAGCAGGATCGCGGTGTGCGCGTCGTGGCCGCAGGCGTGCATCACGCCGACGGTCTCGCCGCGGAAGGAGGTGGTGACCTTCGAGGCGAACGGCAGGCCCGTCTGCTCGGTCACCGGCAGCGCGTCCATGTCCGCGCGCAGGGCGATCCTCGGCCCCGGCTTGCCGCCCTCGATGATCGCCACGACGCCGTGGTGGGCGATGCCGGTCCTCGGCTTCAGCCCGAGCGCGCGCAGCCGCTCGGCGACCTTGGCGGCGGTACGTTCCTCGCGGTTGGACAGCTCCGGACGCTGGTGGAAGTCGCGGCGCCAGGCGACGACCTCGTCGCGCAGCGCCGCGGCGGCCGCGGCGACCTCGGGGCGCTGCGCGTTCTGCGCGAGCGCGGGCGAAGCCAGCAGGCTGGCGATCAGGGCAGGCAACAGCAGGGGACGCATCGACGGGCTCCGTGGAAGACGGGGCCGATGCTAGCAGGCGTGCCGCGGCGAAAGCCGCGGACCTCGGAGGCCGCCACGGTTGTGGCCGCCTGGAAGGCGATGTCCGTCGTCGCGCCGCGCGAGGCAAGCGAGCGAACGACCCGGCTTTGCCGCGAAGGCGGGCGTCCGCGGCTTTGGCGTCCGATGACGCGAAGCCGCCGGGTCCCGGACTTCGCCGGGATGACGACATGGGGACGGCGACCACTGCCCGGCGATGACGGCAGCTACGCGGACGGCAATCATTCGGCCGCTTCCTGCAGGCCCAGGGCCGCGCGCCGCCTGCGGCTCAGCTTCGCCAGCGCCTGCGCATGCGACCACCGCACCAGTTCGCGCAGGTAGTCCGCCGGCATCGCGCGCACGTCGACGATGGTGACCCAGCGGTAGCGGCCCAGCCAGCGCGCCGGCTTGATGCCGGGCTGGTCGGTCAGTTCGACGAACCGCTCCGGCGTGACCCTGACGCTGAAGCGCCAGCGTTCCGGCGCGCTGGTCTTGAAGTAGGCGAAGGTCTTGCCGTCGACCGCGTAGACCAGGATGTTCGCCGGCGGGCCGTGCAGCACCGCCGCGGCGCCGGGAAGGCGGGCGCAGAAACGCTTGAGCTGTTCGGTGTCCATGGCGGGCTCGTCGTGGGCGCTGCGATTCTCGCGCGCGCTGCTGCCAGCCTGGCGTCAGCAGTGGCGCGCCAGGAGCCGCCGCCCGGCCGCCGCGCAGGGCGAGCCCGCGCGCCGAAGACCCGGGCCATGGGTCCGACCGCGGTCGGCGGTCGGGCGGTCAAGCCGCCGCGGCGAGCCGCAGCGGCTCGTCCCAGCGCTTCAGCAATTCGGCCTCGCGCGCCTTGGCCCGGCGCAGGTGCTCCTCCTTGACGTGGCCGTAGCCGCGGATGTGCTCGGGGACCGAGGCGATCTCCGCGGCCAGGGCGACATTGCCGGGGCCGAGCTGCGCCAGCAGGCGTTCGACGGTGCGGAAGTAGTCCTCGATCAGCCGCCGCTCGGTGCGCCGCTCCTCGGTGCGGCCGAACGGGTCGAGCGCGGTGCCGCGCAGGAAACGCAGCTTCGCCAGCCACTTGAACGCGGTGAACACCCACGGGCCGTACTCGCGCTTGACCAGGCGGCCCTGCGCATCGCGCTTGGCCAGCAGCGGCGGGGCGAGATGGAACTTGAGCCGGTAGTCGCCCTCGAACTGCTGCTGCAGGCGGCGCTGGAACTCGCCGCTGGTGTACAGCCGCGCCACCTCGTACTCGTCCTTGTAGGCCATCAGCTTGAACGCGTAGCGCGCCACCGCTTCGGCCAACGCGGTGCTGCCGGGCGCGCGCGCCTGCTCGGCGGCGCGCACCCGCGCGACCAGGTCGGCGTAGCGCTTGGCGTAGCCCGCGTTCTGGTACTCGGTGAGGAAGGCGGCGCGGCGCGCGACCAGCTCGTCCAGCGAACGCGACAGGCGCTCGTCGTCCAGCGGCAGGAAGGCGAGGCCGCCGGCGGCCGCGCCCCGGTCCTCGCCCGCGAGCGGCGGGTGGCGCAACGGGTCTTCGCCGCCGGCGTCGCGCGGCGCCGAGGTCGCGCCCCACTCGGTGCCTTCCCAAGGCCGCGGCGCCAGCATCGGCAGCGCGCCGGGCGCGGCCTCGGCCGCGGGCGGCGGGGTGCGCACCAGGCCGGCGGCGTCGGCGACGGCGCCGGGGTCGATCGCGGCCAGCCGGCCCCAGGCGAACGCGGTCTTGTTCATCTCCACCGCGGCGCCGTTGAGTTCGATCGCGCGCATCAGCGCCTCCAGCGACAGCGGCACCAGGCCCTGCTGCCAGGCGTAGCCGAGGATGAACAGGTTGGTCGCGATCGCGTCGCCCATCAGCGCGGTGGCGAGCTGGGTCGCGTCGACCAGCATCGGCGCCCGCCCGCCGAGCGCGAGCTTCACCGCGGCGACGATGTCGGCGGCCGGGAACTGCATGTCCGGGCGGGTGGTGAAGGTGCCCGGCATCGCCTCGTAGCTGTTCAGCACCACGTGCGAGCGGCCGGCGCGGATCTTCGACAGCGCCCAGTAGTCGTTGACCACCACCATGTCGCAGCCCAGCACCAGGTCCGCCTCGCCCGCGGCGATGCGCACCGCGTGCAGTCGATCCGGCGCGCGGGCGATGCGCACGTGGGTGGTGACCGCGCCGCCCTTCTGCGCCAGGCCGGTCTGGTCGAGCACGGTGGCGCCCTTGCCTTCCAGGTGCCCGGCCATGCCCAGCAGCGCGCCGATGGTGACCACGCCGGTGCCGCCGACGCCGGTGATCAGGATGTTCCAGGGCTGGGCGAGGTCGCTGGCGACCTGCGGCATCGGCAGGTCGGCGAGGCGGTCCTTCGCGCTTGCGCCCTTGCGCTTGCGCAGGCCGCCGCCCTCGACGGTGACGAAGCTCGGGCAGAAGCCGCCCACGCAGGAGAAGTCCTTGTTGCAGTTGGACTGGTCGATCTCGCGCTTGCGGCCGAACTCGGTCTCCTTCGGCAGCACCGACACGCAGAACGACTTCCTGCCGCAGTCGCCGCAGCCTTCGCAGACCAGCGAGTTGATCAGCACGCGCTTGGCGGGGTCGGGCATCTTGCCGCGCTTGCGCCGGCGCCGCTTCTCGGTGGCGCAGGTCTGGTCGTAGATCAGCACGGTCACGCCGGGCGTGTCGCGCAGGCGCTTCTGCACCGCGTCCAGCGCCTTGCGGTCGAAGAACTCCACGCCTTCCGGGAAGATCTCGCGCTTGCTCCACTTGGCGATGTCGTCGGACACCACGACGATGGTCCGCACGCCCTCGGCGCGCACCTGGTGCGCGATCTGCGGCACGCTCAGGCTGCCGTCCACCGGCTGGCCGCCGGTCATCGCCACCGCGTCGTTGTAGAGGATCTTGTAGGTGATGTTGACCCCGGCCGCGATCGACTGGCGGATCGCCAGCGAGCCGCTGTGGAAGTAGGTGCCGTCGCCGAGGTTCTGGAACACGTGCGGGGTCTCGGTGAACGGCGCCTGCCCCGCCCAGGTCACGCCTTCGCCGCCCATGTGGGTGAAGGTGTCGGTGCGGCGGTCCATCCACGTGACCATGTAGTGGCAGCCGATGCCGGCCAGCGCGCGGCTGCCTTCCGGCACCACCGTCGAGGTGTTGTGCGGGCAGCCGGAGCAGTAGTGCGGCACGCGCGGGAACTGCGCGCGCGGCAGGGCCAGTTCGGATTCCTTCTCGGCCATCCAGCGCAGCACGTTCTCGATGCGCTCGGCGGCGGTGCCTTCGATCAGGCCCAGGCGCAGCGCGCGGCGGCCGATCACGCCGGCGATCGTCGCCGGGGTCAGCTCGCCGGTGGACGGCAGGATCCAGGCGCCGGCCTCGTCGTACTTGCCGACGATCGACGGGCGCGGGCCCTCGAAGTTGTAGAACAGCTCCTTCATCTGGCTTTCGATGAAGGCGTGCTTCTCCTCGACCACGACGATGTCGTCCAGGCCCCGGGCGAAGGCGCGAATGCCCAGCGGCTCCAGCGGCCAGGTCATGCCGACCTTGTACACGCGCAGGCCGAGCTCGGCGCAGGCGCGCTCGTCCAGGCCGAGGTATTCCAGCGCCTGCAGCACGTCGAGGTAGCTCTTGCCGGTGGTGACGATGCCCAGCCGCGCGCGCGGCGAGTCGATCACCGTGCGGTCGACGCGGTTGGCGCGGGCGAAGGCCTGCGCCGCCTTCACCGCATAGCGGTGCAGGCGCAGCTCCTGCTCCAGCGGCGGGTCCGGCCAGCGGATGTTGAGCCCGCCCGGCGGCAGCTCGAAGTCCTCGGGCGGCACGATCCGCAGCGCCAGCGGATCGACCTCGACCGAGGCCGAGGACTCCACCGTCTCGGCGATCGTCTTGAAGCCGACCCAGCGTCCGGTGAAGCGGCTCATCGCCCAGCCGACCAGGCCGAGGTCGAGGATGTCCTGCACGCCCGCCGGGTTGAGGATCGGCATCATCGCGCTGACGAATTCGTGCTCGCTGCCGTGCGGCAGGGTCGAGCTGCGGCAGGCGTGGTCGTCGGCGGCCAGGGCGAGCACGCCGCCGTGCTTCGAGGTGCCGGCGGCATTGGCGTGCTTGAACACGTCGCCGCAGCGGTCCACGCCCGGGCCCTTGCCGTACCACATGCCGTACACGCCATCGACCTTGGCGCCGGGGAACAGCCCCACCTGCTGCGTGCCCCAGACCATGGTCGCGCCCAGGTCCTCGTTGAGGCCGGGGGTGAACCTCACGTTCGCGTCCTCCAGCAGCTTGCGCGCGCGCCACAGTTCCAGGTCGAAGCCGCCGAGCGGGCTGCCGCGGTAGCCGGAGACGAAGCCGGCGGTGTTCAGGCCGGCGGCGCGGTCGCGCAGCCGCTGCATCAGCGGCAGCCGCACCAGCGCCTGCACGCCGCTGAGATAGATGCGGCCGCGCTCGCGGGTGTACTTGTGCTCGAGGGTGTAGTCGGCGTCGGGCAGGCTGCGGGTCGGGGCGGTGTCGGCCGGGGACGGCGAGCGGGGTTCGGCGGTGCGGGTCATGGCGTGGCTCGTCGCGACCGGGGGCCGCGGATGGGCTGCGGGCACCCGGCGGCGCCGCGGCGCGGTTGCGGCGCGGGCGTTCGGGCGTGGGGAGACGGCGGAATTGTAGCAGCGGGCCCGCCCGCGCCCGGCGGGCCGGGACGAACGAAGCGGAACGGGAACGACGGAGCGCGCCCGCTCGCTTTTCGTCCCGCCTTACTCGCTCCCGCCGACGCCGCCGATCCAGGTGCCGCGCACCCGCACGTCGTCGTCGAAGGCGACCAGGTCGGCGCGGTAGCCCGGCGCGATGCGCCCGAGTTCGCCGCCCAGGCCGAGGAACTCGGCCGGGTACTGCGCGGCCATCCGGCAGGCCTCGTCCAGCGGCAGGCCGAGCCGGCGCACGGTGTTGCGCACCGCCGAGGCCATGTCCAGCGCCGAACCGGCCAGCGTGCCGTCGGCGGTGCTGCACTTGCCGTCGCGGCAGGTCATGCGCACGCCGTACAGCGCGAAGTCCTCGCGCTCGCCGCCGACCGGCGGCATCGCATCGGTGACCAGGATCATCCTGCCGCGCGGGCGCGCGGCGATCGCCACCCGCAGCGTCGCGTCGTGCACGTGGTGGCCGTCGACGATCAGCCCGCACCAGGCCTCGGCGTCGTCGAGCGCGGCGCCGACCGCGCCCGGCTCGCGGCTCCCCAGCGGGGTCATCGCGTTGAACAGGTGGGTGACGCCGCGGACGCCGGCCGCGAAACCGGCGCGCATCTGCGCGTAGTCCGCGGCGGTGTGGCCGGCGCTGAGGATCACGCCGCGCGCGGCCAGCGCCTGCAGGGTGACGCGGTCGAAGCGCTCCGGCGCCAGGGTCAGCAGGGTCTTGCCGTTGTCGAGCGAGGCGACCAGGTCGAGCTCGGCCGCGTCGGGCACGCGGAACTGCGCCGGGTCGTGCACGCCCTTGCGCGCCTGGTTCAGATACGGCCCTTCCAGGTGGATGCCGAGGATGCCCGGCACGCCCTGCGCGATCGCCTCGCGCACCGCGGCGATCGCCCGGCACATGGTCGCGTTGCCGTCGCTGATCAGCGTCGGCAGCAGCCCGGTGGTGCCGAAGCGGCGGTGCGCGGCGGCGATCCGGCGCAGGCCGTCGACGGTCGGCTCGTCGTTGAACAGCACGTCGCCGCCGCCGTTGACCTGGGTGTCGACGAACCCCGGCGCGAGATGGCGGCCCTGCAGGTCGACCGTGCGCGCGCCGCGCGGCGCCGGCCCCGGCAGCACCGCAACGATGCGGCCGTCCTCGACGATCACGCTGAGGTCGGATTCGAAGCCGCGCTCGGTGAGGACGCGGCCGTTGACGAAGGCGGTGGCGGTCATGGCATCGGCTCCTCTTCTCCCGCGCGCGCGAGCGGGCTGGCATTCATCGGCTCCCCTCTCCCGTGCGGGAGAGGGCTGGAATTCTCCCGGCTCCCGCGTGTGGAGAGAACGGGAGCGCCCGGGGCCGCTGCCCGCGTGCGCGCGAGGGCGGGGGCGGACGCCGCGGCGATCCCCGGCGCACGGCGGGCGCGTCCGCCCCGCGCGCCTTCGCTTGCACGCAGGCGCGTCGGCATCACACCGTCTCGGTCACCTTGTTCAGATGCGGCGGCACGTCCGGGTCGTGCCCGCGCGCGCAGGCCAGCGCGTTGGCGGCCTTGTAGAAGCTCTGCACGGTCAGCAGGGGCGTGCAGGCCGGGTGCGCCGACGCCGGCAGCGGCAGCACGCCGGCGCCCGGCGCGCCCGGCCGCGCCAGCCACACCGGCGCGCCGCGGGCGCGGAACTCCTCGGCCACCGCCGCGGTGCCGGCGCCGGTGTCGTCGTCCTGGGCGAAGGCCAGCACCGGGAAGCCGGGGCCGACGATCGCCATCGGCCCGTGCCTGACCTCGGCGCTGCTGAAGGCCTCCGCATGCAGGCCGCAGGTTTCCTTGAACTTCAGCGCCGCCTCCTGCGCGGCGCCGAGGCCGAGCCCGCGCCCGAGCACGAACAGGTTGCGCGCCGCGCGCAGGCCGCCGACCAGCGCCGACCAGTCCTGCGCCCAGGCGTCGGCGAGCGCGTCCGCCAGGCCGGCCTCGGCCTCGCGCAGCGCGGCGTCGCCGCACCAGCGCGAGGCCAGCTGCAGCAAGGCCGCCAGCGAGCACAGGTAGCTCTTGGTCGCCGCCACGCTGGTTTCCGGGCCCGCGTGCAGCGGCAGCACGGTATCGGCCAGCCGCGCCAGCGGCGAATCCTCGACGTTGACCAGGGCGAGCACGTGCGCGCCGGCCTCCTTGGCGATCTCGGCGTTGCGCAGCAGGTCCGGGCTCTTGCCCGACTGCGAGATCGCGACGAACAGCGCGCCGTCCAGCTTTGGCCGCACCGCGTACACCGAGCCCACCGACGGCGAGGCCGAGGCGGTGACCAGGCCGAGCGTGGTCTCGAACAGGTACTTGCCGTAGGTGGCGGCATGGTCGGAGCTGCCGCGCGCGCAGGTGACGATAAAGCGCGGCGGTTGGGCGCGCAGCCGCGCGGCCAGCGCCTCGACCGCGGCGGCGTTGGCGTCGAACTGGCGCGCGACGGCCGCGGCCGCCTCCTGCGCTTCGGCGTACATGCGGGTCGCGGTCGGCGTCTTCATCGAGGAGTGGGAAACGGGAAGTGAAGTGGGTGAGAAGCGGGGGGCGGAGGAAGGCGAGGGACGGGCGGGGCGAGGCCGAGGAAGCCGCCCCGCCTTTCTGGTCCCTCGCTTCGTCCCCTCATCCCGCGCTATTCGCTTTGCAGTTCGGCGACGAAGTCGTACGCGTCGCCGCGGTAGAACGAGCGGGTGTATTCGACCACGCGGCCGTCGTCGAGGAAGGTGCGGCGCTCGATGAACAAGCCGGGGCTGCCCTCGGCCA
Organism: Vulcaniibacterium tengchongense; assembly: GCF_003814555.1. Classification (GTDB taxonomy): domain Bacteria; phylum Pseudomonadota; class Gammaproteobacteria; order Xanthomonadales; family Xanthomonadaceae; genus Vulcaniibacterium; species Vulcaniibacterium tengchongense. The sequence continues at coordinate 708,552 of NZ_RKQN01000002.1, read as the reverse complement.
GCTGCATCAGCCGCGCCTGTTCGGCGTCGAACGCGATCGCGCGCAGCCGTTGCAGGGCGCGGGTGGGGCGCAGGCCGAGCCTGGCGAAGGCCTCGTACAGCGAGTTCTCGACCAGCGCCGGATCGGACAGCACGCTCTGCGGCACCACGGTGCGCTCCAGCGCCAGCGCCTGGCCGTTGGCCACGCGCAGGCGGTAGTAGCGCACCACCTGCGCGCCCGGCGACAGGTTCAGCGCCATCGCCTCGTCGGGCGTGACCTCGCCGGTGCCGCGCTCGAGGAACACCGACTTCGGATCCAGCCCGCGCGCGCGCAGGTCGTCGGTGAAGCTGGTCAGCTTGGAGAACGACTTGACGATGCGCTCGGCGACGAAGGTGCCGGCGCCCTGGCGCTGCACCAGCAGGCCGTCGGCGACCAGGCCGGCGATCGCCTTGCGCACCGTGACCCGCGACAGCTCGAGCAGCTTGCCGAGCTCGCGCTCGCCCGGCAGCGCCTGGCCCGGCGCGGCCTCGCCGTTCTCGATCGCGTGCTGGAGGGTGCGGCGCAGGTGCTCGTAGGCCGGCGCGCGGCGCGCGGCGCACTGGCGGCGGAACTCGTTGACCAGATAGGCCTGCATCGGCGAGATAATACCAGTTAGATACCAGAGGCGGCAAGCGGCGTGAACGGCGGGGAGGATGAAGAGGAACGGGTGCGGAGGAACGGAGCGGAGGAACCAGGGGGCGAGCAGGGCTTGCGTGGGGCACCGTCGTTCCGCGGCCGCGGGGCGCCGGTGGCTTCGCGACCTGATCGCAGGCAAGCCTATTCCGTGGTCACCGGTGCCCCCCCTCTCCCTGGAAGGCGTTCGCCTGCGGCCGCCCCGTACGCAGCAGGGGCGCCCGGCCTGCGGTCATTCCTGCTAGTGGGCAGCGGGGCGCCCAGAGGCATACGGCCTGGGGTTCCCGCCCTCGCGGGAGACGGCGGAGCGGGCGAAGCAGCCCTTCCTCGTCTCTTTGCCGGGCTCCTCCTGGTTGCGCGATTGCGCCGCTGGTATTGCAGTGGTATCGTCGCTGGTATGCTACTGGTCTCAAGTCCGCTGGAGAGCTCCGTGACCGCTGCCGTCGCGCCGATGGCGCCCTTCGACCTGATCATCTTCGGCGGCACGGGCGACCTGGCCCTGCGCAAGCTGCTGCCGGCGCTGTTCCATCGCTACGTCGACGGCCAGATCGTCGCCGGCACCCGCATCTTCGGCCTGGCCCGCGACGCCCAGAGCGACGAGGCCTACCGCGGCCGGGTGCGCGAGGCGCTGCAGCAGGTGTTGCTGGAGGACCCGCGCGCGCCGGCGGCGCTCGACGCCTTCCTCGGCCTGCTGCATTACCGCCGCCTGGATCTGAGCGCCGAGGCCGGCTGGGCCGAACTGGCCGCCGAACTCGCGGACGAGGCGCGCGCGCGCGTGTTCTACCTGGCCGTGGGCCCGGCGCTGTTCGGCAGCGTCGGCGAGCGCCTGCGCGCGGCCGGGCTGGCCGGCGCCAACACCCGGGTGGTGGTGGAGAAGCCGATCGGCCACGACCTGGCGAGCGCGGTGGCGATCAACGATGCGCTCGGCCAGGTGTTCGACGAGCGGCAGATCTATCGCATCGACCATTACCTCGGCAAGGAGACGGTGCAGAACCTGATCGCGTTGCGCTTCGGCAACGCGCTGTTCGAGCCGCTGTGGAAGGCCGAGCACATCGACCATGTGCAGATCACCGTGGCCGAGACCGTCGGCCTGGAACGCCGCGCCGGCTACTACGACGGCTCCGGCGCGCTGCGCGACATGGTCCAGAACCACCTGCTGCAGCTGCTGTGCCTGGTGGCGATGGAACCGCCGGCCTCGCTCGCGGCCGACGCGATCCGCGACGAGAAGCTCAAGGTGCTGCGCGCGCTGCGCCCGATCGAGAACGGTTCGGCCGCGCAGCTCACGGTGCGCGGCCAGTACCGCGCCGGCGCGGTCGAGGGCCGGCCGGTGCCGGGCTACCTCGAGGAACTCGGCCGCAACGATTCGCGCACCGAGACCTTCGTCGCGCTGAAGGCCGAAGTGCGCAACTGGCGCTGGTCCGGCGTGCCGTTCTACCTGCGCACCGGCAAGCGCCTGGCCGAGCGCATGTCGGAGATCGTGGTCAATTTCCGCCGCGTGCCGCACTCGATCTTCGACGGCCTCGGCGATTCGGCGGCGCTGGCGCCGAACCAGCTGGTGATCCGGCTGCAGCCCGACGAAGGCGTGAAGCTGTGGCTGATGAACAAGGTGCCGGGGCCGGGCGGGCTGCGCCTGCGCCGGGTGCCGATGGACCTGAGCTTCGCCGAGACCTTCGGCGGCCGCCAGCCGGAGGCGTACGAACGCCTGCTGATGGACGTGGTGCGCGGCAACCCGATGCTGTTCATGCGCCGCGACGAGGTCGAGGCGGCCTGGGCCTGGATCGACCCGATCCGCGCCGCCTGGGAGAAGAGCGGCGACGCGCCCAAACCCTACACCGCCGGCAGCTGGGGCCCCAGCGCCGCGGTGGCCCTGATCGAACGCGACGGGAGAACCTGGCATGAAGACGCAGGCTAAGACCGCGGAGCGACTGACCGTGCTGACGCCCGATCCGCTGCCGTTGCGCGAACACCTGTTCGACGACGGCGCCGCCCTGGCCGCGGCGCTGGCGCGCGCGGTCGCCGCCGACCTGCGCGGCGCCATCGCCCGCCGCGGCGAGGCGCGCATCGCCCTGTCCGGCGGCAACACGCCGCGCGCGTTCCTCGCCGAGCTGTCGAGGCAGACGCTGGACTGGACGCGCGTGCGGGTGGTGCCCGCGGACGAGCGCTGGGTGCCGCCGGAGCATCCGCGCGCCAACGCGCGCCTGCTGCGCGAGACCCTGCTGCAGGGCGCCGCCGCCCAGGCCACGCTGCTGCCGTTGTGGCGGCCGGCGCCGGGCCCGGAAGCGGCGCTGCTGCCGGTGCTGACCGAGGTCGCCAACCGCGCGTTGCCGCTGGACGTGGCGGTGCTCGGCATGGGCGAGGACGGCCACACCGCCTCGCTGTTCCCCGACCTCGGCGCGGACCGGCCCGGCCTGCGCGAGATCGGCCTGCAGCCGAGCGGCCGCGCGCCGGTGCTGGCGGTGCGCACCGCGGCCATGCCGGAGCCGCGCATGACCCTGACCCTGAGCGCGCTGTTCACCGCGCCGGCGCTGTACCTGCACATCGAGGGCGCGAAGAAGCGCGAGGTGCTCGACGGCGCCGCCCGCGACCCGCGCTCGCCGTTGCCGATCCGCGCGGTGCTGGCCGGCGCGCCGCAGCCGCCGCTGCTGTACTGGTGCCCGTGACCGCACCGCGCCCCGGGCCCCTGCTCCCGCGCGCGGGCGAAAGCGGGGCCAGGGGCAAGGCGCCCGCAACGTTCCAGTGCGCACGCGGCATCGGCGCTTCGTCCGCGCCCACCCTGGCCCTCCCCCGCAGGCGGGGGAGGGGATAGAGACAGAGCTTCGCATGTCCCCCCTGCATCCCGTCATCGCCGAAGTCACCCAACGCATCCGCGAACGCAGCCGCGAGCGCCGCGCCGCCTACCTGGCGCGCATCGACGCGGCCGCCGGGCGCGGCCCGCACCGCGCGCGGCTGGCCTGCGGCAACCTCGCCCACGGCTTCGCCGCCTGCCCCGCTGCGGACAAGGCCATGCTGCGCGGCGGCGTCGCGCCGAACCTCGGCATCGTCACCGCCTACAACGACATGCTCTCCGCGCACCAGCCGCTGGAGCGTTTCCCGGCGCTGATCAAGGACGCCGCGCGCGAGGCCGGCGCCACCGCGCAGGTCGCCGGCGGCGTGCCGGCGATGTGCGACGGCGTGACCCAGGGCCGCGACGGCATGGAACTGTCGCTGTTCTCGCGCGAGGTGATCGCCCTGTCCACCGCGGTCGCGCTGTCGCACGACATGTTCGACGCCGCGCTGTACCTGGGCGTGTGCGACAAGATCGTGCCGGGCCTGATGATCGGCGCGCTCGGCTTCGGCCACCTGCCGGCGATCTTCGTGCCCGCGGGCCCGATGACCTCGGGCCTGCCCAACGACGAGAAGTCGCGCGTGCGCCAGCGCTACGCCGAGGGCAAGGCCACGCGCGAGGAATTGCTCGAAGCCGAGGCGCGCAGCTACCACGGCCCCGGCACCTGCACCTTCTACGGCACCGCCAATTCCAACCAGATGCTGATGGAGCTGATGGGCCTGCACCTGCCGGGCAGCAGCTTCGTCCATCCGAACACGCCGCTGCGCGACGCGCTGACCCGCGAGGCCGCGCGCCGCGCCGCGGCGATCACCGCGCTCGGCGACGACTACCGCCCGATCGGCCGCATCGTCGACGAGCGCGCCATCGTCAACGGCGTGATCGGCCTGCACGCCACCGGCGGCTCGACCAACCACCTGCTGCACCTGGTGGCGATCGCCGCCGCCGCCGGCATCGAACTGCGCCTGGAGGATTTCGACGCGCTGTCCGCGGTGGTGCCGCTGCTGGCCCGCGTGTACCCGAACGGCAGCGCCGACGTGAACCACTTCCACGCCGCCGGCGGGCTCGGTTTCCTGGTCGGCGAACTGCTCGACGCCGGCCTGCTGCACGCCGACGTCGAGACGATCGCCGGCCCCGGCCTCGCGCGCTACCGCGTCGAGGCGCGGCTCGGCGCCGACGGCCGCGTCGAGTTCGTGCCGGCGGCGAAGCGAAGCGCCGATCCGGACGTGCTGCGCCCTGTCGCCGAGCCGTTCCGCCGCGACGGCGGCCTGCGCGTGCTGCGCGGCAATCTCGGCACCGCCGCGATCAAGGTCTCGGCGGTGCCGGAGGACCGCCTCGCGATCGAGGCGCCGTGCCGGATCTTCTCCGAGCAGCGCGAGGTCAAGCAGGCCTTCGAACGCGGCGAGCTCGACCGCGACGTGGTCGTCGTCGTGCGCTTCCAGGGCCCCAAGGCCAACGGCATGCCCGAGCTGCACCAGCTCACCCCGATCCTGGGCGTGCTGCAGAAGCGCGGCCACCGCGTCGCCCTGGTCACCGACGGGCGCATGTCCGGCGCTTCGGGCCAGGTGCCGGCGGCGATCCACGTCAGCCCCGAGGCGGCCAGCGGCGGCCCGCTCGCGCGCCTGTGCGACGGCGACGTGGTGCGCCTGGACGCGCGCGCGGGCACGCTCGAGGCCCGGGTCGACGCCGCCGAATGGGCCGCGCGCGCGCCGGCCACCGCCGACCTGTCCGCGCACGGCAGCGGCATGGGCCGCGAACTGTTCGCGCTGTTCCGCGAAGCGGTCGGCGCCGCCGACCGCGGCGCCAGCGTGTTCTGAGGCGGGCGGATGCGCGCCGTTCCCGAGCGCTCCCCGCTCCGGCGCCGGCCGCGGTCGGCCGCGCTTTCTCGCCCGTTCGACGCCGCCTGCGGCCCAATGGGCCGCAGCGGTCCGGCGCGCGAGCCGCGACACGAGGAGAACGCACGATGAGCCCCGCGATGCGCAACAGCTTCCTGTTCGATCTCGACGGCACCCTGGTGGACAGCGTCTACCAGCACGTGCTGGCGTGGAAGGAGGCGCTCGACGCCGAAGGCATCGAACTGTCGATCTGGCGCATCCACCGCAAGATCGGCATGAGCGGCGGCCTGTTCGCGCGCATGCTGCTGCGTGAGATCGGCCACGACCTCGACGAGGCGCGCCTGGAACGCATGCGCCGGCGCCACGCCGAGGCCTATGCGCGGCTGTCCGCCTCGGTGCGGCCGCTGCCCGGCGCGCGCGAGCTGCTGCGCCAGCTGACCGAGACCGGCACCGCCTGGGCGATCGCCACCAGCGGCCGCATGGAGACCGCGCGGCACAACCTCGAGGCGCTCGGCGTCGACCCGCAGCGCGTGCCGGTGGTGACCCGCGACCAGGTGCGCCACGCCAAGCCCGACCCGGACCTGTTCCTGGCCGCGGCCGGGCGCCTCGGCGTGCCGATCGAGCACACCGTGGTCGTCGGCGACAGCATCTGGGACCTGCTCGCCGCGCAGCGCGCCCGCGCGCTCGGCGTCGGCCTGCTGTCCGGCGGCTACGGCCGCGACGAACTCGAACGCGCCGGCGCTTACCGGGTGTACGAGGATCCCGGCGATCTGCTGCGCAGCCTGGACGAGGTCGTGTCGCGGCCGTGAGCGAACGCGACCGGAGACATGCCCGCGTCCGCGCGCGGCCTGGCGAAGGCCCGCGCGCCCGCGTGCCCGCCGATCAGGAGGCGCGACCGGGCGCGGCGCATGCCGGGCCGCGAACCGGCGCGGCTACCGCACCGCATTCCCGCGCCCGGCACCCCGCCGCGGCGCCGTCAACCTTGGAGACCAAGATGGGCCTGCTCGAAAACGTGCTGCACGTGTCGCCGGTGATGCCGGTGGTGGTGATCGAAGACGCCAGGCATGCGGTGGCGCTGGCGCGCGCGCTGGTCGCCGGCGGCATCCCGGCGATCGAGATCACCCTGCGCACCCGCGCCGCGCTGGACGCGGTGCGCGCGATCGCCGGCGAAGTCGAAGGCGCGATCGTCGGCGTCGGCACGGTGCGCAAGCCGCAGGACCTGGCCGACGCGGAAAAGGCCGGGGCCAAGTTCGCGGTGTCGCCCGGCGCGACGCCCGCCCTCGTCGCCGCGGCGCAGGCGTCCGCGCTGCCGTGGCTGCCCGGCGCCGGCACCGCCAGCGAAGCGATGACGCTGGCCGAGCAGGGCTTCGTGTTCCAGAAGTTCTTCCCCGCCGAGGCCGCCGGCGGCGCCGCCGCGCTGCGCGCGCTGCACGGCCCGCTGCCGGAGATCCGCTTCTGCGCCACCGGCGGCATCGGCGCGCACAACGCCCGCGACTACCTCGCCACGCCCAACGTCGCCTGCGTCGGCGGCTCCTGGCTGACCCCGTCCAAGCTGCTGGCCGCCGGGGAATGGGGCGCCATCGAGGCCCTCGCCCGCGCGGCGTCGATGCTGCGGGCGTAACCGGCGCAGCGGCTCGCGGCGCAACACGGTCGACTACGCCAGCAACAAGCTGCTGGCGATGACGGGCGCGCGGCCGCGGAATTTCGCCTTGGACGCGAACGGCAACGTCACCGCCAACGGCGATGCGACCTACACCTACGACGGGTTCAATCGCCTGGCGAGTGCGACCAAGGACGGTACGACGACGTACTACTGGGTCAACGCATTGGGCCGGCGCACGTACAGGACCCGCGGCAGCCCGAACGCGACGGGCTTCATCTGCGGCGTGGACGGGCAGCTGCCGGCCGAGTACGACTGGAGCCGCAACGCCTGGAGGAACTACCTGCGGCTGGGCAGCGAGCTGGTCGGCCTGGTGAACAGCGGCGACAATCAGGTCTACGCGGTGCCCACCGATCATCTGGGCCGGCCGGAGCGGGTGTCCCACGCCGCGAAAGCGAACGTGTGCCGTGCGAACAACTACGCGTTCGGCCGGGTCGTCGTCCAGGACGGCATCGGCGGGCTGAACCTGGGCTTTCCTGGGCGGTACTACGATGCGGAGAGCGGGATCTGGCAGAACGGGTTCCGGAACTACGATGCGAGCCAGCTTCAACGGCGACTGACGTGCCTCGTGAGCTGCCCCGGCTTCCCCCGGAGGCACGTCGCAGCGCGGCTTTAGCGCCCCTGTACATTCGGCTCAGATCTCCCAAGCGCATGCGCCTCAGCGGGCGCCTTCATCCGCCCGCTAGCGCGGCCGCGGCGGCGCGGTCGAGCCGCGCACCACCAGTTCGGGGCTGAAGCCTTCGTTGGCCAGGGGCTTGCGCGCGGGCTGCTCGCGGATCTCCTGCAGCAGGCGGCGCGCGGCGTGGCGGGCGATCTCCTCGGTGGCCTGCTTGGCGGTGGTCAGCGCCGGCCAGCTCTGCTTGGAGAACGGGCTGTCCTCGAACCCGGCGATCGACAGGTCGTAGGGCACGTTGAGGCCGCTGGACTTGGCCGCGGCCAGCACGCCGGCGGCGATCTCGTCGTTGCTGCCGAAGATCGCGGTCGGCGGCCGCGGCAGCGCCAGCAGCCGGCGCGCGCCGCGGAAGCCGTCGTCGAACGAGTAGTCGCCCTCGACCACCAGCTCCGGATCCAGGGCGATGCCGTAGTCGCGCAGCGCGTCCTCGTAGCCCTTGTAGCGCTCCCACGAGGAGCCGTGCGACTTGCCGCCCCAGAGGAAGCCGATGCGCGCGTGGCCAAGTTGGATCAGGTGCTCGGTGATGTCGTAGGCGGCGTCGCGGTCGTCGACGAACACGCAGGCGCTGCCGTCCTGCGGGTCGCTGGCCGCGGAGACGATGCGCACCAGGCGCACGCCGTGCGCGACCAGTTCCTCGACCAGGGCGTGGCGCTCGGACATCGGCGGCGCCAGCACCAGCCCGGCCAGGCGCGAGTACCGGACCAGCCCGATCAGCTCCTGCGCCAAATTCGGCGAGGACGAATCGCAGGGATGGATCTGCAGGCCGTAGCCGGTCTCGCGGCACACCGACAGCACGCCGTTCTGCACCGCGATCACGTAGTACGGGTTGGGGTTGTCGTAGACCAGGCCGAGCGCGTACGGCTGCGCGCTGCGCAGGCTGCGCGCGGACGGGTCGGGCTGGTAGCCGAGCTCGGCGATCGCCTGCTGCACCCGGTCGCGGGTGCGCGCCTGCACGCTGGGTTCGTCGTTGATCACGCGCGAGACGGTCTTGAGCGACACCGCGGCGCGCTCGGCGACGTCTTTGATGGTGGGTCTGCGCACGTTGCCTCGCATTGCCGGCGAACGCGCCGCGGGGAACGGCGCGGCGACTCGGCGGTTAGCCTACCAGCCGCGGGCGCGCCGCGAGCGACCTACGGCGGCGTGTGGAACGCTCATCCGTGCGGCGCGGCCGCGGCCGCCGCCGCAGGCGTGCGCGCCAGGCCGGCGCGGTGGCCGCGCACCGCGAAATACAGGATGTACAGGTAGCACGGGATCATCAGCAGGGCGAACACCGCCTGGAAATGGTGGTGCTGCTTGAGCCAGACGAACAGCTGCGGGATCACCGCGCCGCCGGCGATGCCCATGATCAGCAGCGCCGAGCCGTACTCGGTGAAGCGGCCGAGCCCGGCGATCGCCAGCGGGAAGATCGCCGGCCACATCATCGCGTTGGCGAAGCCCAGCGCGGCGACGAAGCCGACCGAGACGTAGCCGTCCGTCGCCGATGCGCCCAGCACCAGCAGCACGCCCAGGATCGCCGACCAGCGCAGGTAGGCCTGCTGCGAGACGAAGCGCGGGATCGCCACCAGGCCGACCAGGTAGCCCAGCAGCATCGCCGCGAGGGTGAACGAGGTGAAGAACTTGGTTTCGTCCAGCGGCAGGCCGAGCGCCTGGCCGTACACGCCGATCGCGTCGCCGGCGATCACCTCCACGCCGACGTAGACGAAGATGCACAGCGCGCCCAGCCACACGTGCGGGAACTGGAACAGGCTCGCCTTGGCGCCGGACGCCCCCATGCTCCCGTCGTCCGCCGGCGCCGCATTGGCCTCCTCGGCGCGGATTTCCGGCAGCGGCGAGAACAGCATCGCCACCCCCAGCAGCGCCAGCAGCCCGGCCATCAGCAGGTACGGGTCGTGGATGCGCGCGGCGAACTCGTCCAGCAGCGCCTGCTTGGTCGCCGGGTCGGCGCCGGCGACCTGGCTGGACAGGTCGCCCATGCCGTGCAGCACCAGTTTGCCGATCACGAACGGCGCCAGCACGCCGGCGACCTTGTTGCAGATGCCCATCACCGCGATGCGCTGCGCCGCGCCTTCGATCGGGCCGAGGATGCTGATGTAGGGATTGACCGCGGTCTGCAGGATCGCCAGGCCGGCGCCGATCACGAAGACGCCGCCGACCGCGCCCGGATACCAGCGCTGCGTCGTGTACTGGCCGAACACCGCCGCGCCGGCGGCCATCAGCAGCAGGCCCAGGGCCATGCCCTTTTTCATGCCGGTGCGCTTGAGGATCAGCGACGAGGGCAGGGCCAGGCAGAAGTAGGAGATGTAGAACGCGGACGGGATCAGGAACGCGGCGCTTTCGCTCACGTCGAAGGCGAGCTGGGCGAAGGCGATCAGCGGGCCGTTGAGCCAGGTGACGAAGCCGAAGATGAAGAACAGCAGGCCGACGATCGCGATCGACCCGTAGCGCGGCGCGGCGGCCGGTGCGGTGCTCATGTGCTCCCTCCCGAGATGTGCGGCGCCGATGACCCGTGCGGCGCTCCGGGGCCAACGTTGTCACATGTCGCCGCGGTGCGCCAGCGCCAGCCCTGGGCCGCGGCCGTGGCGGCCTCGAAGCCACGCAGGGGCGTGTTGCGCCGCAGCAGGATTCGACCGTTCGTCGCCTTGTACGCGGAATTCGCCGCGTCGATTCTGGGCCTCTGTTGACAACGTTGTCATCGGCGCCGCACTCTCGGCCGCGCCGGCGGGGAGCCGGTGCGACGGAGGAAGCATGCGGTGGCAGTCCAGGGCGGCGCGGTACCGGTGGAGCCGATGCGCACCACGCGCAGGCAGCGGCGCGCGCCGATGAACGCCCGCACCCAGGCGCGCCACGGCGACGCCCGCTTCCTCGCCGCCGACGTCGGCGGCACCCATACCCGGGTCGGCCTGGTGCGGCCGGGCGCGGGCGGCCGCATCGAGGTGCTCGCCCACCGCAAGTACGCCTGCGCCGACCATCCGGGGCTGGCCGCGATCCTCGCCGACTTCATCGACTCCGAACCGGGCAGCGCCGGCGTCGACCGGGTCGCGGTCGCCTGCGCCGGCGTGGCGCTCGACGACGAGGTGGTCAACGCCAACCTGCTCTGGCCGATCCGCCTGTCCGAACTGCGGCGCGGGCTCGGCCTGCGCGAGCTGCGCTTCGTCAACGACTTCCAGGCCGCCGCCCACGCGGCCCAGTGCATGAACGCCGACGAGGCGACGCTGCTGACGCCCGGCATCGACACGGCGGCGCCGGGGCCGGTGCTGGTGGTCGGCCCCGGCACCGGCCTGGGCGCGGCGGTGCGCATCCCGCACCGCGGCGAGGTCGTGGTGCTGCCGACCGAGGCCGGGCACACCGCGTTCGCGCCGGGCACCGCGCGCGAGATCGCGATCCTGCACTGGCTGCAGCGGCGCGGCGGCGGCACGCACGTGGCCACCGAGCAGGCGGTGTCCGGCCCGGGCCTGGTCAACCTGTACCAGGCGATCTGCGCGCTCGACGGCGCCGTGGCCACGCTGCGCGCGCCGGCCGCGATCAGCGCCGCCGCGCGCGCCGGCGACCCGGCCGCGGCCGAAGCGGTGCAGACCTTCTGCGCCCTGCTCGGCAGCGTGATCGGCGACCTGGCGGTGCTCAGCAGCGCGCGCGCGGTGTTCATCGCCGGCGGCATCGTGCCGCAGCTGAAGGATTTCCTGCCGCACAGCGCGTTCCACGCGCGCCTGCTCGACAAGGGCGTGATGCGCGCCGCGCTGGAGCGCGTGCCGGTGCGGCTGATCGAGAACGACCGGCTGGGGGTGATCGGCGCCGCCAGCTGGTACCTGGAGCACGCGCACGAGCGCCCAAGCGCGCCGGTCGGCGACGACCGGCCGGCGCCCGCGCGGGAAGACACGGATTGAAACCGGACCCGCCACGCCGGCGCCAAGACCGGGACCGCGGGATCGCACACAGCCAGTGGGAGAGAGCGCAATGAACGTCCGCAAGACCTTGCTATCGGCCAGTATCCTCGCGGCCCTCGCCGGCGTCGCCGGCACCGCGACCGCGCAGCAGGCCGCTGCGCCCCAGGCCACCGCGGCGCAGCCCGCCGCGGCCGACCAGGACCCGACCGACCTGGACACCATCGTCGTCACCGGCATCCGCGCCAGCCTGATGAAGTCGCTGGAGACCAAGCGCAACGCCGACGCCGTCGTCGAGGCCTTGACCGCCGAGGACATCGGCGACTTCCCGAACACGAACGTCGCCGAGGCGATGGCGCAAATCCCGGGCGTCACGCTCGACCGCCGCTTCGGCCAAGGCGAGCGCGTCAGCATCGACGGCACGGACCCGAGCCTCAACCTGACCTTCCTCGACGGCCATCCGGTCGCGCAGACGATCTGGCTGTACGGCGAGAATCCGAGCCGCGGCTTCGACCATACCTTGATCGCGTCCGAGATCATCGGGCGCCTGGAGGTGTACAAGTCCCCCGAGGCGCGTTTGCCGGAAGGCAGCCTCGGCGGCACGGTGCTGATGCACAGCCGCCAGCCGCTGGACCTGGAGGCCAACACGATCAACGGTTCCGTCGGCTACAACTACAACGACCAGGCCAGCGAAGGGCAACCGAACGCCTCGTTGCTCTACAGCTGGAAGAATGCGGACGAAACCTTCGGCCTCACGATCGCCGCCCAGCACCACGAGGAGCAGGTGGACCGGCAAGGCATCGAGGTATTCGGCTACGTGAAGGCCAGCGACCTGCCGAACCAGGTCGGCGCGCCCGCGGACGCCGACGTGCCCAACTTCATCAATGCCGCCTGGTTCCAGCAGGAGCGCAAGCGCGACAGCGTGATGCTGAACCTGCAGAGCAAGCCGACCGACGAGTTGGAGTTCCAGCTGAGCGGCCTGTACATCAAGGAAAGCTTCGACAACTACAACCAGTCGATGTACAACTTCCTGACCAACACGCCGGGCACGACGGACCGCCTCGACGTCGGCGCCGGCGGCGTGGTCACCAGCGGCCATGCCGGCGCGGGCAGCAACACGTTCTACGACAACAACGTGCGGTCGTCCGAAGTGACCACCAAGGGTCTGGACGCACGCGCCAGCTTCGATGCGGGCGACTGGGAACTGAGCGGCCAAATCGGCGCCAGCAAGTCCAAGAACCCGCGGATGCAGCAGTGGTTCATCGAGCCGGTTTACCAGGGCGGCTACAGCTGGGACATCGACCGGGGCATCACCTTCGACGATCCGGCCGCCGCGCGCGACCCGGCCAACTGGCGCGGCACCGATTGGATGGGCAACACCGGCGTCTTCCAGGTCGAGGCCAAGGACACCTACGGCCAACTCGACTGGACCAGGAATCTCGGCGGCGGGTTCTTCAACCAGTTGCTGGTCGGCGTGCGCTACAACGAGCACGAGGAGAATTTCCAGCTGAACGTATACGGCGGCGTGCGCGCGGGCGCCAGCCTGGCGGACGTGGGCACCATCGGATATGTCGACATCCTCGACGGCTTCGGCGGTTTCTCGCCGGACCACGGGCGGCACATCTACGTGGGCCGCGGCAACGTCAGGAACTGGGTCGAAGGCAGCCCGATCGACTTCGCCAGCGGCGGCGATCCTGGCAGCCATCTGAACAACACCTGGGCGCTGCGGCAGGACAACACCGCCGGCTACGTCCAACTGAATTTCGCCAACGACCTGGTGCGCGGCAACTTCGGCCTGCGCTACGTGACCACGGACATCGACGCCACCGGCTACAACTACGGCGGCGCGCCGGTGCTGCCGCCGCCCGCCGGCTCGTGGCAGACCAGGAGCAGCGACCACGATTTCCTGCTGCCGTCGTTCAACGTCGTGTTCGACACCGGAGCGGACGTGCTGTTCCGCCTGTCCGGCGCGAAGGTCATCGCGTGGGCGCCGTACAACCAGATGGTGAACAACACCTTCCTCAACGACAGCACGCTCACCGGCGCAGGCGGCAACGCCGAGCTCGAGCCGTACGAGTCGTACAACTACAACGCTTCGGTGGAATGGTACTTCGCCGATGAGGCGGTGCTCGCGGCGACGCTGTTCTACAAGGACGTCAGCAACTATATCGACCAGGAAGCCACCACCGAACGCTGGTACAACTCGATCCGCGACAACGATCCGGCCAACTGGCAGGCCAATTACGCCAACAACCCGACCACCGGCTGCACCGCGGATGGCTTCTGCGACTACAGCATCCAGCGGCCGTTCAACGCCGGCGGCGCCGAGGTCAAGGGCATCACGCTCAGCTACCAGCAGCCCTTCGCCGACACCGGCTTCGGCCTGAGCGCCAACTACACCTACGCGGACGGCGAAACCGACGCCGGCACCGGGATGCCGTACCTGTCGGAGAACACCGTCAACATCAGCCCGTACTACGAGAAGGGGCCGTTCACGGCGCGCGTGACCTACAACTGGCGCGACGAGTACCTCGCCGGCGGCTATGTCGCCGGCGCGCCGCCGGCGGCGGTGGACGACTACACCGACGTGGGCCTCAGCCTGGGCTGGAGGTTCAACGACCACTACTCGATCTCGTTCGACGCGATGAACCTGACCGACGAGGAATACGGCCAGTACCAGGTCGACGCGTCGGGCAAGCTGGACAAGACCCATCCGTTGAACCGCTATACGACGGGCCGCCGCTACATGGCGTCGTTCCAGTTCAAGTTCTGACCGTGGGGCGGTCGCTCGCGGCGACACGACGGGCCCGGACCACCGGGCCCGTCGTTTGACGAAGGTCGGCCGGCCTAGGCCTGAGGAAGAGGTGGCGATGAATCCAAGAACCGCGTTGCGCAACTGGGCGTGGGTGGCGTTGGTTGCGGTACTGGGCGCGTGCCGGAGCGGCGCCGGCTCGGAGGACGCCGGCCCGGCAAGGCAGGCCGTATCCCCGGCCGAAGCCGTTGCCGCGCCGGTGATCCCGCGCCCGGCGCAGGTCGAAGTACGCGAGGGCCGCTTCGTGCTCGGCCCGCAGGCGCGCATCGCGGTGGCGGGCGGGAACGCCGAGGCGCTGCGCATCGCCCGCGACCTGGCCTCGCGGCTGCAGCAGGCGCGCGGTTTCGCGCCGCAAGTCGGCGGGCCGCCCGCCGGCGCCGCCGTGGTGCTGGCGCTCGACCCGGGCATCGCGCCCGCCGGCGACGAGGCCTACGTGCTGGAGATCGCGCCGCAGGGCGCGCGGATCGCGGCCCGCGCCCCGGCCGGCCTGTTCTACGGCGCGGTGACGCTGTGGCAGCTGGCCACCGCCGAGGGCGGCAGCGGCCCCGCGACGATCGCCGCACAGCGCATCGAGGACGCGCCGCGCTTCGCCTGGCGCGGGCTGATGCTGGACGTGGCGCGCCACTTCCGCACGGTGGACGAGGTCAAGGCGCTGCTCGACCAGATGGCGCTGCACAAGCTCAACACCTTCCATTGGCACCTGACCGACGACCAGGGCTGGCGCATCGAGATCGAACGCTATCCCCGGCTCACCGAAGTCGGGGCCTGCCGCATCCCCGCCGGCGCGGCGGGGCGCGACGAAAACGGCAAGCCCAGGCCGTACTGCGGCTTCTACACCCAGGACGAGATCCGCGAGGTGGTGCGCTACGCCGCCGAGCGCTACATCGCGGTGGTGCCGGAGATCGACCTGCCGGGCCACGCGCAGGCGGCGATCGCGGCCTACCCGGAACTCGGCGTCACCGGGCGGCGGCCGCCGGTGTCGCCGGACTGGGGCGTGCACACCTGGCTGTTCAACGTCGACGAAAGCACGTTCGCGTTCCTGCAGCACGTCCTCGACGAAGTGGTGCCGCTGTTTCCGGGCCGCTACTTCCATCTCGGCGGCGACGAAGCGGCGAAGGACCAGTGGCAGCGCTCGCCGAAGGTGCAGGCGCGGATGCGCGAGCTCGGCCTGAAGGACGAGATGCAGCTGCAGAGCTGGTTCATGGGCCGGCTCGGCCGCTACCTGGAAGGCAAGGGCAAGCGCCTGGTCGGCTGGGACGAGATCCTGGAAGGCGGCCCGCCGGCGGACGCGACGGTGATGTCCTGGCGCGGCGTCGACGGCGCGATCGAAGCCGCGCGCGCCGGCCACGACGTGGTGCTGTCGCCGGCGCCGGACCTGTACCTCGACCACCTGCAGAGCGACGCCGGCGACGAGACCCCGGGCCGGCTGGGCGTGATCGCGCTGAAGGACGTGTACGCGTTCCGGCCGGTGCCGCCGCAGCTGAACCCGGACCAGGCCCGGCGCGTGCTCGGCGCACAGGTCAACCTCTGGACCGAACACCAGCGCACCAACGAGCGCGTGCAGCGTTCGCTGTTCCCGCGCGCGGCGGCGCTGGCCGAGGCGGTGTGGACGCCGGAGCCGCGCCGCGACTGGGACGATTTCCTGCGCCGCCTGGCGCCGCAGATGGCGCGCTACCGCGCCGCCGGCTTCGCCGCCTCCGACAGCGCCTTCGCGGTGCGCTTCGAGGCCCGGCCCGTCGGCGGCGGCCGCGCCGAAGTGCGCCTGCGCAACCAGACCGGCTTCGGCACGATCCGCTACACCCTCGACGGCCGCGCGCCGGACGCGGCCTCGCCGGAATACGCGCGCCCGCTGGCGTTGCCGCTGCCGGCCACGGTGACCGCCGCGGCCTTCGCCGGCGGGCGGCCGCTGGGCGCGCCGCGCCGCTTCGTGCTCGACGCGCGCAGCCTGCGCGCGCGCGGCGGCCACGCGTTGCGCTCCTGCCGCGGCGACCTGGTGCTGCGGATGGAGGACGACGCGCCGGCCGGGGTGGCCGGCGCCGAGCGCGGCGCCGACGAGCGCGCGTTGCTGGTGGCGGACGTGTTCGACCCGTGCTGGATCTACCCCGACGCCGACCTGGGTGCGGCGCGCACGCTGGAAGTGCGCGTCGGCCAGCTGCCGCACAATTTCCAGCTGTGGAAGGACGCCTCACGGGTGGTGGCGCGGCCGGCGTCGCTGCCCGGCGGCGCGCTGGAGGTGCGGCTGGACGGTTGCGACGGCGCGGCCGCGCTGCGCCTGCCGCTGGCGCCGGCCCAGGGCCGCGACGGCCTGACCGTGCTGCGCGCGCCGCTGCCGCCGGGCGGCGGCCGCCACGACCTGTGCTTCGTCTTCGCCAGCGGCGGTCACGACCCGCTGTGGGCGATCGACGAGGTGGCGCTGCTGCCGCGGTAGCGCCGGCTTTCCGCCCGGATGGGGCGATTCGGCGGCCGGATCCAGCATGGTCCGGCCGTGCGCCGGCGTCCGCGGTCTGCGACCCTGTGCGTCCGTCCCGCCGCCACACGCGCGTCACGCGGCGGTGGCAAAGGGGGTAGCATGAGGGAGTTGTACAGGGGGATCCGCAGCATGCCGTACCGTCGTTCGCTTCTGTCCGCGCTGCTCGCCGTGGCCGGCGCCGCGTCCGCGCAGTCCTTGCCCAAGCCGGCCGAGTTCTACTTCGACCAGGACGCCAACACCGCGCGCGCCATCGTCGCGGTCAAGGAGAGCGGCGACGCCGCCACGGACAAGCTGGTCCGCCTGGTCGAGCGCGACCCGCGCGCGCACGAGGCCACCGCGCAACTGGCCCACATCGCGATGGCGGCCGGGCGCGTCGACCTCGGCCGCCAGCTGTATGCGCGGGTGCTGGGCAACATCGACCGCAGCCATGGCCTGTGGCGCTCGCTCGCCTGGAACTACGGCTGGGACCTGTTCCGCGCCGGCGACGCCGAGGGCGCGCTGGCGCAATGGCGCGCGCTGGTCGAGTCGCGCAACATCACCGCGTCGTGGATGCCGCCGACCTTGGCCTTGGCGCTGTGGACGCTCGGGCGCAAGGACGAGGCGGTGCAGTGGTACGCCGCCGCGGTGCGCAGCGAGCCGCAGCTGTGGCGCACGCCGGACCGCTACGCGCAGCTGTTGCCGGACTGGCGCGACTCCGAGCGCGCGGCCCTGGCCGAGGTGCAGGCCGCCTGGGCGCAGGATCCGCCGGCCTGGCCGTAAGCCGCGCCGCGGGCGCCGCCCGTCGTCCGCAAAGCGGCCGTCGCCGCGACCGGCCCGGGTGAAATGCGGATGGAAATCGAGGTGCGGCGCCGGCGGCCCAGGCGCTAGGATGCGGGCCTCGCTCCCGGGGATTCTCGCCATGCGTCCGCTGCTTCTCGCCCTGCTGCTGTCGCTGCCCGTCGCCGCGGCCGGCGCCGACCGCATCGCCGGCAAGCCCTTCGCCACCCGCAGCGAGGTCTACGCCCCGCACGCGATGGCCGCCACCTCGCACCCGCTGGCGACCCAGATCGCGCTCGACGTGATGAAGCAGGGCGGCAGCGCGGTGGACGCGGCGATCGCCGCCAACGCCGCGCTCGGCCTGATGGAACCCACCGGCAACGGCATCGGCGGCGACCTGTTCGCGATCGTCTGGGACCCGAAGACCCGCAAGCTGTACGGCTACAACGGCTCGGGCCGCTCGCCGAAGTCGCTGACGCTGGCGGAGTTCCGGAAGCGCGGGCTGAAGGAGGTGCCGCCGCACGGGCCGCTGCCGGTGACGGTGCCCGGCGCCGTCGACGCCTGGTTCGCGCTGCACGGGCGCTTCGGCAAGCGCGCGATGGCCGACGACCTCGCGCCGGCGATCCGCTACGCGCGCGAGGGCCACCCGGTCCACGAGACCATCGCCTATTACTGGAACCTGTCGGTGCCGCGCCTGTCCCAGTGGCCCGGCTTCGCCGAGCAGTTCACCGTCGCCGGCGCCGGGCCGGGGGACAGGCGCGCGCCGCGCACCGGCGAGATCTGGAAGAACCCGAACCTGGCCCGCACCCTGGAGAAGATCGCCCAAGGCGGCCGCGACGCGTTCTACAAGGGCGAGATCGCCCGCGCCATCGACGCCTACTTCAGGGCCAACGGCGGCTTCCTCTCCTACGAGGACCTCGCCTCGCACCGCGGCGAGTGGGTCGAGCCGGTCTCCACCAACTACCGCGGCTACGACGTATGGGAGCTGCCGCCGAACGGCCAGGGCATCGCCGCGCTGCAGATGCTCAACCTCCTGGAGGGCTACGACCTGAAGTCGTACGGCTTCGGCAGCCCCGAACACGTGCACCTGTTCGCCGAGGCCAAGAAGCTGGCCTTCGCCGATCGCGCCGCGTCCTACGCCGATCCGGACTTCTACAAGACGCCGGTCGCCAGGCTGATCTCCAAGGAGTACGCGCGCCAGCGGCGCAAGCTGATCTCGCCGGACAAGGCGATGAAGGCGGCCGAGCCGGGCGTGATCCCGCAGCTCAACGAAGGCGACACCATCTACCTCGCCACCGCCGACGCGGACGGCATGATGGTCTCGCTGATCCAGTCCAACTACCGCGGCATGGGCAGCGGCATGGCGCCGCCGGGCCTGGGCTTCATCCTCCAGGACCGCGGCGAGCAGTTCGTGCTGAAGGAAGGGCACCCGAACTCGTTCGCGCCGGGCAAGCGGCCGTTCCACACCATCATCCCGGCGTTCGTGACCAAGGACGGCAAGCCGTGGCTGAGCTTCGGCGTGATGGGCGGGGCGATGCAGCCGCAGGGCCACGTGCAGATCCTGCTCAACCTGATCGACTTCGGCATGAACCTGCAGGAGGCCGGCGACGCGCCGCGCATCCAGCACGACGGTTCCACCGAGCCTGCCGGCCAGAACGAAGCGATGGCCGACGGCGGCGAGCTCGACCTGGAGAGCGGCTTCCCGTACGAGACCGTGCGCGCGCTGATGCGCAAGGGCCACAGCGTGCGCTTCGCCGACGGCCCCTACGGCGGCTACCAGGCGATCATGGTCAACCCGCACGGCGGCTACATCGGCGCCAGCGAGTCGCGCAAGGACGGGCAGGCGGCGGGGTACTGAGCGGCATCATGGCTTTCGACGCCTTCGCCCTGGTGCTGGCGATGCTGGCGCTGGGCTACCTGTTCCAACGCCTGCGCGCGCTGCCCGCCGAGGCGGCGCAGACCCTCAACCTGGTGGTGCTGTACGTGTGCCTGCCGGCGGCGGTGCTGCGCTACGCGCCGCGGCTGCAGCTGGAGCCGGCGCTGCTGGGGGTGGTCGCGGTGCCGTGGCTGCTGCTCGGCGCGACCGTGCTGCTGGTCGGCCTGGCCGCGCGCGGGCTGAAGTTCCGCCGCGCGGAGCATGCGGTGCTGCTGCTGACCGTCGCGCATGGCAATACCAGCTTCCTCGGCTACCCGCTGACGCGCGCGCTGATCGGCGAGCACGCGCTGCCGTACGCGGTGGTGTACGACCAGTTCGGCACCTTCCTGGTCCTGTCGACGTTCGGCCTGTGGGTGCTGGCGCGCTACGGCGGCGAGCAGGCGCCGGGCCTGCGCCAGGTCGCGCTGCGCGTGGCGAAGTTCCCGCCGTTGTGGGCCCTGCTGGCGGGGTTCACGGTGATGCCGGCGCACCCGCCGGCATGGGTCGCCGGCGGGCTGCAGCGGCTGTCCGATGCGTTGCTGCCGCTGGCGATGCTGGCGATCGGCCTGTCGGTGCGGCTGAGCCTGCCGCGCGACGAGCTCAAGCCGCTGGCGGCCGGCCTGGCGTTGAAGCTGGCGGTGCTGCCGGCGCTGGCGCTGCTGCTGGCGCCGTGGCTCGGCCTGCGCGGCGAGATCGCCCGGGCGACGGTGCTGGAGGCGGCGATGCCGCCGATGGTGACCGCCGGCGCGCTGGCGATCGCCCATGGCCTGGTGCCGCGCCTGGCCGCGGCGATGGTGGGCTACGGCCTGCTGCTGTCGCTGCTGACCCTGCCGCTGTGGGCGCACTGGAGCGGCTGACGCCCGGAGCGAGCGAAGAGGCGCAAAAGCGGGTGGCTCGTCCGCTTCCTCGCTCCTCTCCGATCCTTCCCCGCAGCCGCATGCACGCTCCCTGGCGGCGGTGTACGCTGCGGCTTCCATCCAGAGGGGAGTCCGCATGAAGACCGTCCTGGTGGCCAGTTCCAAAGGCGGCGTCGGCAAGACCACGATCGTCACCCATCTCGCCGCGCAGGCGGCGCTCGACGGCCTGCGCACCGTCCTGGTCGATGCCGACCCGCAGGGGTCCTCCACCCGCTGGGCGCAGCGCCGGGCCGCGCTGGACAGCGCGGTGCTGCCGCTCGACGGCACCCGCCGCAAGGCCTGGCGCAAACAATTGCCGGACGACGCCCAGCGCCTGCTGATCGACGCCCCGGCCGGGGCGATGGGCGAGGACCTGGAACCGTTCCTGGAGCAGGCCGACGCGGTGGTGGTGCCGGTGCAGCCCTCGGCGCTGGACATCGAGGCCAGCGTGCCGTTCCTGGATTCGCTGGCGCGGCATCCGCGGGTACGCCGGGGCGAGCTGCGGGTCGGCCTGGTCGGCAACCGGCTCAAGCCCTGGACCAACGCCACGCAGCAGGCGCTGGAACTGCTCGCGGCCTGGCCGTACCCGCTGGTGGCGCAATTGCGCGACAGCCAGGCCTACGTGGTGCTGGTCGGGCTGGGCAAAAGCCTGTTCGACTACCAGTCGCTGCAGGTGCGCGAGCACCAGGCCGACTGGCAGCCGCTGCTGCGCTGGTTGAAGAAGGCCTGAGCGCGCGCGGCGCCGGCATGCGGGTCCGCGCGGGCGGAGGCGTGCCCGACGCCGTGCGCGTCGGCCTAACGCGGCGCGGCGCGCGAGTCGGGGATAATGCCGGCCGGATTCCGAAATGGCGACGCGAATGCGCGAACTGATCCTGCTGCGCCACGCCCACGCCGAGCCGGCAAGCGCCGGCCAGGCGGACCTGGACCGGCCGCTCTCGGCCGAGGGCCTGGCCGAAGCCGAAGCCGCCGGGCGCTGGCTCGCCGCGAACAAGCTGGTGCCCGATTGCGTGCTGTGCTCGCCGGCGCGGCGCACCCGCGAGACCCTCGAGGCGGTGCTGGCGGTGATCGGCTACGTCGACCAGCGCATCGAACCGGCCATCTACGAGGCCACGCCCGGCACCCTGATCGCCCTGGCCGACGCCCACGGCGACGCCGGCCGGCTGATGCTGGTCGGGCACAACCCGGGGCTGGAGCGGCTGGCGGCGCTGCTGCACAGCGGCCAGTCCGGCGACTACCGCGGCATGCCGCCGGCCGGCATCGCCGCGCTGTCGCTGCCGCCGGGCCAGGCGCTGGAACCCGGCGCCGCGCGGCTCGACGCCTTCTGGTGGCCGTGACCGGAAGCCTTGGACGCGATCTGCTGCTGTGCGCGGCCCTGGCCCTGCCGGGCCTGGCGTCGGCGGACTCCGCCCAGCCCGCCCCGGTGCAGGGCTTCGACCCGGCGCACACGCGCTTCGGCTTCGAGCTGCGCACCCGCTGGGGGCAGAAGGTGGCCGGCGACTTCCCGCGGTACGAGGGCGAGGTCGAGACCCTGCCCGACGGGCGCCGGACGGTGCGGATCCGCCTCGCCACCGGCGCGGTGCGGGTGGGGGACTCCGAGCGCCACACCCGGCTCGCGCGCGGCCCGCGCTTCTTCGACGCCGAACGTTACCCGCTGATCGAGTTCGTGTCCGAGCCCCATCCCTACGCCCTGGTCCAGGACGGCGGCCGCCTGCGCGGCAAGCTCACGATGCATGGCGTCAGCCGGATCGAGACCTTCGTCATCGACCCGGCCGGCTGCGCCCGCCCCGGGCGCGACTGCGACGTGGTCGCCCGCGGCAGCGTGAGCCGCGCCGACTACGGCCTGGACGGCTGGCAGTTCGCGCTGCTCGACCGCGTCCGCTTCACCCTGCGCGTGCGCCTGCGCCCGGAGCCGCCGCCGTGAGCCTGTGGCGACGCGGCGCGGCCGTCCTGCTGGCGCTGGCCCTGTCCGCCTGCGCCACGCTCAGCCCGGCGCAGCGCGACCGCGCCGGCGCGATCGTCGCCGCGGCGCGCCCGCAGGCGCTGGCCTGCGACCGCGCCGACGCCTGCGCGCAGCCCTCGCCGCTGCGCGAGCTGGCCGCGCGCGCGTTCGCCGAATCGCGGCCGGACCAGCCGCGGCATTACGCCCTGATCCTGGACAAGGGCCCGGATGCGCTGCTGGCGCGGGTCAACCTGATCCGCAGCGCCACCACCGCGATCGACCTGCAGACCTACATCTTCGACGAGGACGACGCCGGCCGGCTGGTGCTGGACGAGCTGATCGCGGCGGCGCGGCGCGGCGTGCGGGTGCGGGTGCTGATCGACCAGCTGGCCGCGCTCAAGCACGTCGACACCCTGGCCGCGCTGGCCGGGGTGCACGCCAACTTCGAGCTGCGCCTCT
Source organism: Vulcaniibacterium tengchongense (assembly GCF_003814555.1). GTDB lineage: Bacteria > Pseudomonadota > Gammaproteobacteria > Xanthomonadales > Xanthomonadaceae > Vulcaniibacterium > Vulcaniibacterium tengchongense. The sequence continues at coordinate 685,787 of NZ_RKQN01000002.1, read as the reverse complement.
ACAACCCGGTGCTCGGCCGCGCCCAGATCAGCTACCCCAAGTACGCCCTCGCCGCGGCCTGCTGCTGGCGGCGCCTGAACCAGCGCATGCACACCAAGCTGCTGCTGGTCGACGGCGCGGTCGGCATCACCGGCGGGCGCAACTACCAGGACGACTATTACGACTGGGACGACGAATACAACTTCCGCGACCGCGACCTGCTGGTCGCCGGGCCGGTGGCGCGGCAGATGAGCGAGGACTTCGCCCGCTTCTGGGACGACCGCCGCAGCGTGCCGGTGGAGCGGCTCAACGACGTCGGCCGGCGCGTCCTCGAGGACGGCGTGCCGGCGCTGCCGCCGGCGCGGTTCGAGCGGCCGCAGCGCGCCGAGGCGCTGCGCCGCGACGTGGCCGACGGCGAGACCGTGCGGCGGCGGCTGGCCGAGGCGGCGCTGCCGGTGGGGCGGGTGCGCTACATCTCCGACACCCCGGACAAGCACCGCGACGCCGGCGAGGCGCAGGCGCCGGCGTCGGACTCGTTGCGCGGGCTGATCGAATCGGCGCGGGAGGAGGTGCTGCTGCAGACGCCGTACCTGGTGCTGTCGAAGTCGGCGCAGGGCCTGTTCCGCGAACTGCGGCGGCGCCCGCCCGAGCGGCGCCCGCGGGTGATCGTCTCCACCAACAGCCTGGCCGCGACGGACGCCTTCATCGCCTACGCGCTGTCGTACAAGTACAAGCGCCGCTACCTGCGCGAGTTCGGCTTCAACATCTACGAGTACAAGCCGTTCCCGCTCGACGCGCCGATCGACCTGGCCGCGACCGGCGCGCCGTTGCCGGAGTTCGACGACCTCGGCGGCGACGCCGACCCGCAGTCGGTCGAGCCCGCGCGCGCGCTGACCGGCGAGGGCCTGGAACCGGACCAGAACGAGGCTGCGCGCCGGGCGCGCCGCGCCGCCGAGCTGCGCGATCTGCGCCGCCGCTACGACCGCAACAGCGTGGTCGGGCGCGAGCAGTACCGGCGCGCGCTGTCGCGCGAGTACGGCGCGCTGCGCTACGCCTCGCGCCGGGTCAACCAGCCGGTGCCGCTCAAGCGCGCCGGCGTGCGCATCGGCCTGCACGCCAAGTCGCTGGTGATCGACGAGCGCATCGGCGTGGTCGGCACCCACAACTTCGACCCGCGCGGCGACCACTACAACACCGAGAGCGCGGTGGTGATCGAGGATCCGGCGTTCGCCCGCGCGCTGGCGGCGAGCATCCGCCGCGACATCGCCCCGGCCAACTCCTGGGTGATCGCACGGCGCGACAAGCCGGTCGTGCTGTCGGGCCTGACCTACTCGCTGGGCAAGCTGTTCGAGGCGATGCCGGTGCTCGACTTCTGGCCGATGCGCTACGCCACCAGCTACGAATTCGTGCCCGGCCCGGACTGCCCGCAGCCGCTGCTGCCCAGCGACCCGAACTTCCGCGCCTGCTACCGGCCGGTCGGGGACTTCCCCGAGGTCGCGCTCGGCCTCAAGGGCCTGACCACCCGCATCTTCACCGCCTTCGGCGCGGGCCTCGCCCCGATCCTGTGACTCGCCCGCCGGCGCGGGCGCATCGTCGGGACGGCGCGGGCATGCGTGCGCCGAGCAACGAAGGGCGGGAGCCGCTCGAGCGAAACCGCGCGCCGGCCTGCTCGCTTCCCGCGGCCTCCTGTCGTCCAGCCCCATCGGATGCGCCGAGATCGCATCCGGGCGTCGCGCCGGCTCCGGGCAACGTGCCCTTGGTCGCCCGGCGCCGTATCCCCCTGATTTGGCGCGCGCGAGCCGTCGGCGGAAGGGCGGCGCCGTGCAGCACGGCAACGCCGCGCTCCGCCTCTCCCGTTCCTCTCCCCTCGTGCTCCGGCTAGGCCATCGGTCATGGCAACCGAACGGCGCGCCGCGCCATCTCCTATCGATGTGTTCCGCCCCGGCCCCGCCGGACCCGCCCGGCCTAGGTCTTCGGTGGGGTGACTTCCGGCCCATGGCGGGATTGAGCTGGTGTTGTACTTTACCAACACACCAACGCACACCCCACGAAGGACACCGCCATGAACGCTTCCCGCCCCGCCCCGACCCACCCCGCCGCCCCGGCCCCCGTCGTGCTGCTGGCCGCCCGCCGCGCCCACCGCGAACGCGACTTCGGCGTCGGCTACGGCAGCAGTAGCGGCTACGCCAGCGTGCCGCGCTATACCCGCGACTGGGCGCCGTCGCGCTTCCGTTGCGCCTGACCCGCCGTTCCCACCGAGAGCAAGACCATGAACGCCCCGCGCCTTTCCGCCCCGAACGCCCCGGCCGCCGCGCCCCTGCGCACGCCCCTGCCGGCCGCCGCGCCGGCCCGCCACGTCCATCGCGAGCGCGACTTCGGCATCGGCTACGGCAACAGCAGCGGCTACGCCAGCGAGCGCCGCTACGTGCGCGAGTGGATGCAGCCGCGCTTCCGCTGCGCCTGAGCCCGGTTTCCCCCGGTCCGGATGGCGCAGCGGCCGCCGGCACGGCGGCGCCCCGATCGGACCGCTTTTTGTTCCGCCGCCCGGCCCCGCCGGGCTGGCCGCCGGACGCGGCGCTCGGCTATCGTGCGGCGATGACTCCGCCTGCCGATCCCGCGCCGCTGTTCCGCCCCGGCGTATCCCTCGACGACCTCAACGCCCTGTCCCGCGGCACCGCGATGGAGCCGCTGGGCATCGTCTTCACCGAACTCGGCCCGGACTACCTGCGCGCGACCATGCCGGTCGACGCCCGCACCCGGCAACCGTACGGTCTGCTCCACGGCGGCGCCTCGGTGCTGCTGGCGGAGACGCTCGGCAGCAGCGCCGGCGGCCTGTGCGTGGGCGAGGGCCAGGGCGTGGTCGGCATCGAGATCAACGCCAACCACCTGCGCGGCGTGCGCGAGGGCGTGGTGACCGGCACCGCGCGCCCACTGCACGTCGGCCGCAGCACCCAGGTCTGGGAGATCCGGATCGAGGACGAACGCGGCCGGCCGGTGTGCGTGTCGCGGCTGACCCTGGCCGTGGTGGCGAGGAGCGGATGACGGGGCGCGGGGGACAGGAGCGGGGACGCCGGCGCAGGCCGCGCTTCTCTTGGTTCCCCGCTTCGCCCACTCACGCCCGCCGTCGCGGGCCGATGGAGCGGCGCAGCTGCAGCTGGTACGGCACCCGCACCACGCGCCCCGTGCCGGTGCCGCGGATCTCCCGCAGCAACTGCTCGGCGGCGATCCGGCCCATCTCGCGGCTGGGCTGGCGCACGGTGCTCAGCCCGGGCCAGATCTGCCGCGACAACGGCGTGTCGTCGAAACCGAACACCGACAGGTCGTCGGGCACGCGCAGGCCGCGCTCGCTGGCCTCGAAGATCACCCCGGCGGCGGTGTCGTCGTTGGCGGCGAAGATCGCGCTCGGCGGGTGCGCCAGGTCGAGCAGGCGGCGCGCGCCGGCGACGCCGGACTCGAAGGTGTGGCGGCCCTCGACCACCAGCGCCGGGTCGTAGGCGATGCCGGCGCGGCGCAGGCCGTCGCGGTAGCCGGCCAGGCGCCAGGCGCGCGCGCCGTGGTCGCGGTGGCCGGTGATGTGGCCGATGCGGCGATGGCCGAGCGCGACCACGTGGGCGAGCATCTCCGCGACCGCGCGGCGCTCGTCCAGCACCGCGCCGATGCGGACGTTGCCGGGCTTGGCCGACAGCCCGGCGTAGCGCACGCCGAGGTGGCGCAGGCGCTCGAGCAGGGCGCCGTCGTCGGTCAGCGGCGGCGTCAGCACCAGGCCGTCCGGCCGGTACTGCGCGATCACCTGCCCGACCGCCTCGACGTGGCCGGCGCCGGCGTAGTCGACCGGCCGCAGCATCAGGTTGTAGTCCGCGCTGCGGCAGGCGTCGAGCACGCCGTCGATCACTTCCATGATGTAGTTCGACGACGGGTTGTCGTATAGCAGCGCGACCAGGTACGAGCGGTTGGCGGCGAGGCTGCGGGCGGACGTGTTGGGCAGGTAGTTGAGCCGCTTGGCCGCCTCCTCGACGCGCCGGCGGGTGGCCTCGCGCACGTTCGGTTCGCGGTTGAACACCCGCGACACCGTCTTCATCGACACCCCGGCCGCGGCGGCGACGTCTTCCATGCGCGGGCGTGCGGGCCCGGCGGGCGTGGCGGCGGCGTCCGGGGGCTTGGATCGGCGGAGCATCGCGCCATGCTAGCCGAAGGCGCGCGGGCGGCCGCTGTGCGGCGCAGCGTGCCGTGCCCGGCGCTCCCCGGAGCGGCGCCGGCAGTGCCGCGCGGCGCGTGCGTTCCAATTCACCCCTCCCCGGCTTTGCGGCAGAATGCGAGCGATGCTCGCCCCCTCCGAAGCACCTTCCGCCGCCGCCGACCGGTGGCGCCCGCTGCGCTACGCGTACCGGGTGCCGCTGCTGCTCTGGCACGTGCTGGTCGACCTGCCGCTGGTGCTGCTGATGATGACCCCGTTGACCCGCAACCTGCGGATCGGCGAGGAAACGCTCGAGCACCGCCTGATCCGCGCCTGGTCGGCCGGCCTGATGCGCATCTTCGGCTTCCGCCTGCGCCGCTTCGGCGAGCCGCTGCCGGGCGCGGCGATGTTCGTCGCCAACCACGTCAGCTGGATCGACATCGAGGCGCTGCACAGCCAGCGGATGATGGGCTTCGTCGCCAAGCGCGAGATCCAGAGCTGGCCGGTGGTCGGCTGGCTGGCCGCGCGCGGCGAGACCATCTTCCACGCCCGCGGCAGCACCGAGTCGCTGGGCGGGGTGCTGCACGAGATGCTGGGCCGGCTGCGCGGCGGCCGCAGCGTCGGCGTGTTCCCGGAGGGCGGCACCCGCGGCGGGCGCGAGATCGGCCCGTTCCACGCGCGCATCTTCCTCGCCGCGGTCGAGGCCGGGGTGCCGGTGCAGCCGGTCGCGCTGCGCTACGGCGAGCGCGGCGAGGCCCAGCACGTGGTCGCGTTCCAGCCGCGCGAGAGCTTCCTGGCCAATTTCCTGCGCCTGCTCGGCGAACCGCCGCGGCCGGCCGAGGTGCACTTCCTCGAGCCGATCCAGCCCGGCCAGGCCGAGGGCCGCCGCCGCATCGCCGAGCTGGCGCGCGCGCGCATCGTCGAGGCGATGACCCGCTGAGCGGCCGGCCGGCCGGACGCGAGCGGCGAACCGGCGAGGGGCGCCGGGAGCGGCGGGCCGTGCCTCTCGTTTCCCGCGGCGCGCTCGTGCCTCGCTGCCAGGCGCTAAGCTTGCCGCTGCGGCCCGCGTCCCCGAACTCCCCCATGCTCACCGCCGCCGACTACCGCCCGCCGACCTGGCTGCGCAACCCGCACGTGCAGTCGGTGCTCGGCACCAGCCCGCTGCGCCGCCGCCACGGCGAGCGCCGCCTGGCGGCGCTCGGCGCGGTCACCACCGGGCACCTGATCGACGGCGGCGGCGGCGTGCGCCTGCACGGGCTGCACAGCGTGCTGCCGGGCGCCGAGCCGCGCGGCCTGGCGCTGCTGCTGCACGGCTGGGAAGGCAGCGCCGACTCCAGCTACATGCGCCTGACCGCGGCCGAGCTGCTGCGCCGCGGCTTCGAGGTGTTCCGGCTCAACTTCCGTGACCACGGCGGCACCCACCACCTCAACGAGGGCATCTTCCATTCCAACCTCATCGACGAGGTGGTGCACGCCGCGCGCGACGTCGCCGCGCGCTTCCCGCGCCGGCCGATGGCGGTGGCGGGCTACTCGCTCGGCGGCAACTTCGCCCTGCGCCTGGCCCTGCGCGCGCCGGCCGCGGGGCTGGAGCTGGCGCACGTGTGCGCGGTGTGCCCGGTGCTGGACCCGGCCCGCACCATGGACTGGATGGAGCAGACCCTGCCGCTGTACCTGTGGTACTTCGAGCGCAAGTGGCGCGACTCGCTGCTGCGCAAGCGCGCGCTGTTCCCGCACGTGCACGCCTTCGACGACCGCGTGCTCAACCTGCGCATGCGCCCGCTGACCCAGTGGCTGGTCGAGCGCCACACCGAGTTCGGCACGCTCGAACGCTACTTCGACGGCTATTCGATCGCCGGCGAGCGCCTGGCCGCGCTGCAGGTGCCGGCGAGCATCCTGATGGCCGAGGACGACCCGGTGATCCCGGTCGACGGCTTCCGCAGCCTGCGCCTGCCCGCCCATGCCCGCCTGGAGCTGTCGCCGTGGGGCGGCCACTGCGGTTTCCTCGAAAGCGCGCGGCTGCAAGGCTTCGCCGAGCGCTGGATCGCCGAGCGGCTGGCGGGGGCCGCGGGCTAGGCATCGGCCTGGACGGAGCATCGGATGCGCCGCCGCGAACGCCGCATCGGATGGGGCCTGCGGGGGCGGGCGACGACCTCGCCCAGGCCCCGCGCGACTACTTCGCCGCGACCGATGCGGCAGCGGCGGCAGGCGACCCGGATGCACAGCGGTGCTACCTGCAGGCGCTGTTCGGCGCGGATTTCGCGCATGCCCCCGCGCAATCGCGCGCTTACCACGCGCGCGCCGGAATACGCGCGCCGCGCGCTGGCGCGCGGCGATTGGCGCGCTACCCGGTCGGCGCGGGCCCGCGCCTGCTGACCCCGTTGGACGGCTCCTGATCCGCCCCTCGCCCGGACCGGCGAGAAGCGATGCGGCGTCCGCGCGGGCGCCGCCGCTACAATCGCGGTTTCGCCCGAACGCCGAGCCGCCCCATGTACGAACCGATTCTCGACGCCCTGCGCCGCGGCGCCGCCCTCGAAGCGCTGGCCGCGGCGCGCGAGGCGGTGGCCGCGCAGCCGCAGGACGCGACCGCGCACCGCCTGCACGCGGCGGCGCTGCGCCTGAACGGCGAGCGCGAGGCCGCGCTGGCGGCGCTGGACCAGGCCCTGGGCCTGGCGCCGGACGACGCCGACCTGCACCTCGAGCGCGCCGGCCTGCTGCTGGCCGAACGCAAGCTCAGCGAGGCCGAGGCCGCGCTGGCGCGCGCGACCGGCCTGGACCCGAACCAGTTCCCCGCCTACGTCATCCAGGCGCACCTGGCGATCGCGCGCCAGGACCTGGCCGAGGCCGAGCGCCTGACCCGCACCGCCGCGCGCATCGCCCCCGAGCACCCGCACGTCGCCGCGCTGGAAGGCACGCTGGCGCTGCGCCGGGGCGAGGCCGACCGCGCGCTGGCGATCCTGGCCCGCGCCGCCGAGCGCGCGCCCGACGAGCCGCAGCTGCGCCACGCGCTCGGCTTCGCCTACCTCGCCAAGGGCCATTTCGCGTTCGCCGAACAGGCGTTCCGCGGCCTGCTCGAGCGCGACCCGGGCTCGCGCCCGCTGCGCGCGCTGATCGCCGACCTGGTGCGCCGCCAGGGCCGCCCGGCCGAAGCGGCCGACGAGCTGGCGCCGCTGCTCGAAGGCGAAGGCGTCACCCCGGCGATGCGCCGCCTGGTCGGCGAGCTGGAGCTGGAGGCCGGCCGCAACGAGCGCGCGCTGCAGCTGCTGCGCCAGGCGTTCGCCGAGCAGCCGCTGGATCGCCGCACCGTGCTTGCCCTGCTCGAGGCCTGGCGCCGGCTCGGCCTGGCGGAGGAAGCGCGCAGCACGCTCGATGCGGCGCTGGAGCGGCACCCCGAATCCGACGACCTGTGGCGCGCGCGGCTGGTGTTCGAGCCGTTCGCCGGCGACTCGGCGCGCGCGGTGGTCGCGCGCTGGCAGGCGGCGATGCCGGACTACGTGCCGGCGCTGGAAGCGCAGACCACCCTCCACGACCACGCCGGCGAGCACGACCAGGCCGAGGCGGTCGCGCAGCGCATCACCGAGCTGCAGCCCGGCCACGCCCAGGCCGAACTGCGCGTGCTCGACGGCCTGCTCGCGCGCGACCCGGACGCCGCGGTGCTGCGCGTGGAGAGCCTGCTCGCGCGCGCGCCGGACCCGAACGTGAAGCGTTCGCTGCGGCAGCTGCTCGGCCGTTGCTTCGACATCGCCGGCCAGCCGGAGGCGGCCGCCGCGACCTGGGCCGAGCTGCACGCCGAGGTGGTCGACCAGCGCCTGCCGCTGCCGCCGCAGAGCGACGCGATCGCGCAGTGGCCGGAACTCGCGCCGCGGCCGGAGGCGGCGCCGGGCGTGCTGCTGCTGTGGGGCGCCCCGGGCTCGCTGGTCGAGCGCCTGGCGGTGACCTTCGACCAGGCCGGCGCGCCGCTGCGCGCCGACCGCCTCGGCCCGCAGCCGCCGAACGATCCGCTGCAGCGCTACACCACGGTGCCCGGGTTGCTCGACGGCTCGCTCGACCCGGCCTACGTGGTCAACCTGTGGCGCGCGGCGCTGCCGGCCCGCGGCGTGCGCGACGGCGCCGTCTTCGACTGGCTGCTGTGGTGGGACAACGCGTTGCTGCTGGGCCTGCGGCCGCACCTGCCCGAGGCGGTGCTGATGGTCGCGTTGCGCGACCCGCGCGACATGCTGCTGGACTGGCTCGCATTCGGCAGCCCGGTGCCGTATGCGCTGGCCTCGCCGGAGGCCGGCGCGGCCTGGCTGGCGAAGGTGCTGGGGCAGGTCGCCGAACTGCACGAGCGGGACCTGTTCCCGCATCGGCTGCTGCGGCTCGACGAGATCGCCCAGGATCCGGCGGGCATCGCCCAGGCGATCGGCGAGGCGCTGCAGGTCCGCGTCGCGCCGGCGCCGGCGCCGCTGTTCGGCCCGCCGCGCCTGGCCGCGGGTCGCTGGCGCGCCTATGCCGAGCCGCTGCGCGAGGCCTTCGCCCTGCTGGCGCCGGTGGCGCAGCGGCTGGGCTACCCGGCGTAGAGGCGCCGGGCCGCGGGCGAAACCCGTCGCCGTGCGCAGCCGATTCCGCCCGCGGAAGAGCGCCGGAAACGAAGTACGAATAGCGGGAGGAGTCTTGGATGCCAGCGGACGCGGCGCGCTCGACGCCTCGATCGCGCTCGGCATCGACCGCGACCGTCCTTCCCCGCCGCGCGTGCTTCCTCGTCCGGCTTGGTCCGGGGCGGGTAGGATGGGCGGGCCGGGGGAGCCCGGGGTTCGGGCCACCGCTTCGGCGATCCCAGGGCCGAAAACGCGGGAAGAAACGCGCAGCGCCGTTCTCTCTCGTTCCCGTTCCTCCCCTCGTTCCTGCTTCATGGGAGACACAGATGCAGATCCGCAGCGACAGCTTCCAGCACCGCCAGCGCCTGCCGGCCGAGTTCGCCGGCGGGCAGGCCACCGCCGACGGCGTCGGCTTCGCGCCGAACCGCAATCCGCACCTGGCCTGGAGCGAGGTGCCGGAGGGCACGCGCTCGTTCGCGCTGCTGTGCATCGACCCGGACGTGCCGACCGTGCCGGAGATGGTCGGCCAGCCCGACGTGCAGATCCCGGTCGAGCAGCCGCGCACCGAGTTCACCCACTGGGCGATGGTCGACATCCCGGCCGGGGTGCGCGAGATCGCCGCCGGCAGCTGCAGCGACGGCGTGGTCGCGCACGGCAAGCGCGAGCCGTCCGGCCCGGCCGGCGCGCGCCAGGGGCTGAACGACTACACCGGCTGGTTCGCCGGCAACCCGGACCTGGCCGGCGACTGGCTCGGCTACGACGGCCCGTTCCCGCCGCCGAACGACCTGCGCCCGCACCGCTACTTCTTCCGCCTGTTCGCGCTGGACGTGGCGCGCCTGGACCTGCCGGAGCGCTTCACCGCCGCCGACGCGCTGCGGGCGATGCACGGCCACGTGCTCGCCGAGGCGGCGATCTACGGCACCTACTCGCTCAATCCGGCGGTGCAGGGCTGAGCCGGCGACGGCCTGCCGGGCGGTGTTTGCCGGGCAGCGCGAACCCGCCGGTGATTGGCGGCCGCACCGCGGCCGCGGGAAGCCGCCGCGCGCTCGTGCGGGATCCCGGGGCCTCCGCATCGCGTCCCGGCCGCCGCGTCGCTATGGCTGCCAGTCCGGTGCGCCGCCAAGTCGACCGCGCCGCCGTGCCCGGCAGGCCGGGCGGTGCGGACGAACGGCCGCGCGCGGCGTGGAGGCGGTGCCGCCCGGCTAGCGCTCGATCTCGCTTTCGACCACCAGGTCGAGCACGTAGGCCACGTCCGGCGCGTCCGCCGGCGGGTCCGGCACGCGGTAGCGCTTGACCCGCAGCACGTTGCGCACGCCCGGCTGGTGCGCGTAGCCCTCGATCTCCTGGTACAGCGGCGCCCATTCCCCGGCGCCGCGCCGCAGGCCCTGCGCGTCGTGCTGCAGCTCGCGTACGCGCAGGCACTGCATGTCGCGGATCAGCGGATGCGGGCAGGGCTGGCGCTGCGCCGCGACCTCGAGGAACACGGTGTCGCCCGGCCCGCCGTAGCGGGTCTCGGGCGTGGCCTCGCCCTGGAACCGCAGCGTCTCGCCGGCCGGCGTGGTCAGGGTCAGGGTCGGCGGTTCGCCGCCGGCGAGCGCGAACCGCGGCGCCGCTTCGAGGCGGCCGGCGATCTCGCGATCCAGCGCGCCCAGCTTCGGATCGGCGCAGGCCATCAGCGTCGACTGCAGGCGCTCGATGCGCAGGCGATCGCGGTCGAGCCGGTACGCGCCGCCGATGCGGTTGCAGGCGTTGGCCACGGCGATACGGCCGGCGCCGAAGTCCAGCCGCAGCGGCCGCGCAGGATCGGCGAACAGGGCCTCGAGGCGCCGGCCCCGGGCGTCGCGCGCGTCGCGCAGTTGCCAGCGATAGGCCTCGAGCGCCGGCCGCGGCGCCGCGGATTCGACGGCAGCGGGCGGCGCGGAAGGCGCATCGCCGGTAACGGGCCGGGCGCAGGCGCCCAGGACGAGAGGCAGCACCAGCAACGGCAGTCGTTTCATCGCACGCTCCTTGGCCGAACGGATTCGCCTGCGCGGCGCCGTGGCACCGCCGGCACCAGACGATAGCAACCCCCGGCGCGGGAACGAACCCGGGAACGGCGAGCGCCGCGACGGGCCCCGCGTTCCCGCTTCCCCGCATCGTTCCCGCCTCCCCGGCGCCGGCTCGGCCGCCGACATCGAGCCCCGGCCGTTGCGCGCCCGGCTCGCGCGCGGACGGCACGTCTCGCGGGGCGCGGCGGCGAATACAGGGCTTCCGCGGCGCCGCGCGGGCACGCGCCGCCGGACCGCCCGGCAAGGGGCGGGGCCGAATCCCTCGCGGCGCCGGGCTCAGCTCCCCGGCGGCATCAGCAACAGCAGGAGCGCGCCGAACGCGATCCGGTACACGGCGAAGCCGGTGAAGCGGTGGCGCTTGATGTAGCCCAGCAGCCAGCGGACCACGGCGAAGCCGGTCACCGTCGCCGCGGCGAAGGCCACCGCGACCTCGCCCCAGGGCTGCCGCCCGACCGCGCCTTCCCCGACCAGTTCGAGGAAGGCGTAGCCGCTGGCGGCGAACATGGTCGGGATGCCGACCAGGAACACGAACTCGGCCGCCGACTCGCGCCGGCTGGTGCCGGCCAGCATCGCCATGAAGATCGCCGCGGCCGAGCGCGAGGTGCCGGGGAACACCCCCGCCACCACCTGCGCCAGGCCGACCAGCACCGCCACCGTCCAGGTCACTTCGGCGCGGTCGCCGCGGCGCTCGGCCCAGCGCTCGGCCACCAGCATCCACACGCCGCCCAGCATCAGCGCCCAGGCGATCGGCGTCACCGTCTCCGGCAGCTCCCAGCCCGCCCAGCGCACCGGCAGGCCGACCAGCGCGGTGACCAGGAACGCGACCACCACCTTGGCCAGGTAGTCGCGCTGCTCCGGCGCCCGCCAGCCGGTGGCCAGCGCCCACAACCGCGGGCGCAAGGCCAGGGTCACCGCGAGGATCGCGCCGGCCTGGATCACGATGTTGAAGAAGTCCGGGCGCGCGCCGAGCCAATGCTGGGCGATCAGCAGGTGGCCGGTGCTGGAGATCGGCAGGAACTCGGTCAGGCCTTCGATGATGCCGAGCAGCAGCGCGGCGAGCAGATCGGTCATGGCGTTCGGATCGGGCGGAAGCGATTCGGCGGCGCAGCATAGCCGATGCGGTCGCACGCTCCATCACGGTGCGTTCGCGCGGATTCCGCACCGGCCTGGTGCAAACCTCCGGCGGCGCGCCACGCGAGCTCAAGCAAATCAATCGCTTGCCGGATGCCGGGGCTTGGCACGGAAGCTGCTTCGGAGGAGCCGTCGCGGCGCTTCACCGCAACGCCAACCCCGCCATCCCCGCACTCCAACCGGACTTCTCCATGTCGCTCGAAAACGTCGAAAAGCTCATCCGTGACCACAAGGTCGAATTCGTCGACCTGCGCTTCGCCGACATGCGCGGCGTGCAGCACCACGTCACCTTCCCCAAGTCGATCATCGAGCCCGGCCTGTTCGAGGACGGCAAGATGTTCGACGGCTCCTCGATCGCCGGCTGGAAGGGCATCAACGAGTCCGACATGATCCTGCTGCCGGACGCGAGCACCGCGTTCCTGGATCCGTTCACCGCCGATCCGACCCTGGTGCTGACCTGCGACATCCTCGACCCGGCCACCATGCAGGCGTATTCGCGCGATCCGCGCGGCGTGGCCAAGCGCGCCGAGGCCTACCTGAAGTCCAGCGGCATCGCCGACCAGGCGTTCTTCGGCCCGGAGCCGGAGTTCTTCATCTTCGACTCGGTGCGCTACGCCAACGAGATGGGCCACACCTTCTTCCACATCGACTCGGAAGAGGCGCACTGGAACTCGGGCCGCGAGTACGAGGGCGGCAACACCGGCTACCGCCCGGGCGTGAAGGGCGGCTACTTCCCGGTGGCGCCGCTGGATTCGCTGCACGACCTGCGCGCGGAGATGTGCAAGACGCTGGAGCAGGTCGGCATCGAGGTCGAGGTGCATCACCACGAGGTCGCCAACGCCGGCCAGTGCGAGATCGGCACCAGGTTCAACTCGCTGGTCGCCAAGGCCGACGAGCTGCTGACGATGAAGTACATCATTAAGAACGTCGCCTTCCGCAACGGCAAGACCGCGACCTTCATGCCCAAGCCGCTGGTCGGCGACAACGGCAGCGGCATGCACGTGCACCAGTCGCTGGCCAAGGGCGGGCAGAACCTGTTCTCCGGCGACGGCTACGGCGGCCTGTCGCAGACGGCGCTGTGGTACATCGGCGGCATCTTCAAGCACGCCCGCGCGATCAACGCCTTCGCCAACTCCACCACCAACAGCTACAAGCGCCTGGTGCCGGGCTTCGAAGCGCCGGTGATGCTGGCCTACTCGGCGCGCAACCGCTCGGCGAGCTGCCGCATCCCGTACGTGGCCAACCCGAAGGCGCGCCGCATCGAGATCCGCTTCCCCGACCCGATGCAGTCCGGCTACCTGACCTTCGCCGCGCTGATGATGGCCGGCCTGGACGGCATCAAGAACCAGATCGACCCGGGCGCGCCGAGCGACAAGGACCTGTACGACCTGCCGCCGGAAGAGGAGAAGAACATCCCGACCGTGTGCCACTCGCTGGACCAGGCGCTCGAGGCGCTGGACCAGGACCGCGAGTTCCTCAAGGCCGGCGGCGTGTTCACCGACGACTTCATCGACGGCTACATCGCGCTGAAGATGAAGGAAGTCACCGCGTTCCGCGCGGCGACGCACCCGCTCGAATACCAGCTGTACTACACGATCTGACCCGCGGCACGCCCTTCCCGGCGACGGGGAGGGCCGCGCGGAGGCGCCGGGCCGCGGCGCCGCCATTGCCGTCCTCCCCTGCGCACGCGGGGGAGGGTGCGACGACACCACCACCACGAGGTAAGCGAATCGACGGGTACGCGCCCGCCGCCGGGCGGCCGCGCCCCGGAGACACCGCGGGCAGGCAGAACGGAAGCGCCCGCGCGACAGAGCACGAAGCAATGACCGGGGAGGGGCCACCGCTTATGAGGAGCCTGCGTCATGTCGTCTCGAAACGCCGTCCACCGCTGCCGTCCTACGCTCGCCGTCCTCGTGCTCGCCGGCCTGGGAACGGCCGCCGCGCACGCCGGAACCACCACCGGCTCGCTGGCCGTCACCAGCGACTACGTCTTCCGCGGCCTCTCCCAGACCAACCAGGCACCGGCCCTGCAGGGCGGCCTGGAATACGCCGCCGATAGCGGCTTCTACGCCGGCGCCTGGGGCAGCAACGTCAGCTGGCTGTCCGACGCGTCGTCGCCGGGGGCGCGGATCTCCAACAGCCTGGAACTCGACGCCTACGCCGGCTATCGCGGCAGGCTCTCCGGCGCGGTCGGCTTCGACGTCGGCGCGCTGTACTACTGGTATCCCGGCGACTATCCCGCCGGCTTCAACAGCCCCGACACCGCCGAGCTCTACCTCGGCCTCAGCGCCGGCGTGTTCGCGCTCAAGTACTCCTACGCCCTCACCGACCTGTTCGGCTACGCCGACTCCGGCGGCAGCGGCTACCTCGACCTCGCCGCCAACTGGGAATTCGCCCCCGGCTGGACCCTCAACGCCCGCGCCGGCAAGCAGTGGGTCGAGAACAACGAGGACTTCGGATACGCCGACTGGAAGCTCGGCGCGACCCGGTCCTTCGACAACGGCTTCGCGGTCGCGCTGGCCTACACCGGCACGGACGCCGACGAGGCCCGCTACACCAACGCGCACGGCAACTTCCTCGGCGAGGACACCGTGGTGCTGACCGTGAGCAAGGGGTTCTGAGCGATGCCCGCCCATCCACTCCCCGGAGCAGCCAGATGAAACTGATCACCGCGATCATCCGCCCGTTCAAGCTCGACGAGGTGCGCGAGGCGCTCACCGAGGCGGGCGTGTCCGGCGTCACCGTCACCGAGGTCAAGGGCTTCGGCCGGCAGAAGGGCCATACCGAGCTGTACCGCGGCGCCGAGTACGTCGTCGACTTCCTGCCCAAGCTCAAGGTCGAGTGCGCGGTGCCCGAATCGCTGCTCGACACCGCGCTCGAGGCGCTGAGCAACGCCGCGCGCACCGGCAAGGTGGGCGACGGAAAGATCTTCGTCCAGCCGCTGGAGCGCACGGTGCGCATCCGCACCGGCGAGCTCGACGACGACGCCCTGTGAACCCGACAGCGAGATTCGATATGAACACGAAGACGATCGAAGCCCGCGCGAGCGGGACATCGGCGGAAGCCCTCATCCCCGCCTTCCCCCGCGACCGCCGGGCCGCGCGAGGGGCCGCATCGCCGGCGACGCGGGGGCAGGGACGAGGACCCGCCTACGCCGCCGCGAAGGAACGAGCAGCCGCGCCCTCCGCGACGCGGGCAGCGGGGCCTCGCACCGCGGCCGCCCGCGCGGCGCGGCGGCGGGGGAGGGCGGCCGGGGCGGGCATCGCCGCGGCCGCCCTGCTCGGCGCCTTTCCCGCCCTGGCGCAGACCGCGGCCGCGCCGCCCGCCGCCGACAAGGGCGACCTCGCCTGGCTGCTGGTCTGCGCCGCGCTGGTGATCTTCATGACCCTGCCGGGGCTGGCGCTGTTCTACGGCGGCCTGGTGCGCAGCAAGAACGTGCTGTCGGTGCTGATGCAGTGCCTGCTGGTGTTCTCGCTGGTGGCGGTGCTGTGGGCGCTGTACGGCTACTCGCTGGCCTTCACCGCCGGCAACGCCTTCATCGGCGGCTGGGACCGGCTGTTCGCCCGGGGGCTGGACGCCGGCGCGATGGCGGCGACGTTCAGCAAGGGCGTGTACGTGCCGGAGCTGGCGTTCTTCGCGTTCCAGGGCGCGTTCGCCTGCATCACCTGCGCGCTGATCGTCGGCGCGTTCGCCGAGCGGGCGAAGTTCGCCGGCGTGCTGCTGTTCACCGTGCTCTGGTTCACCTTCGCCTACACGCCGATGGCGCACATGGTGTGGTTCTTCCCGGGGCCGGACGCGTTCGCCAGCAACGAGGCGGTGCCGGGCGTGCTGGCCCAGTCCGGGTTCCTGTTCGCCAAGGGCGCGCTCGACTTCGCCGGCGGCACCGTGGTGCACATCAACGCCGCGGTGGCCGGGCTGGTCGGCGCGTACATGACCGGCAAGCGCGTCGGCTACGGGCGCGAGGCGATCAAGCCGCACAACCTCACGCTGACGATGATCGGCGCGTCGATCCTGTGGGTCGGCTGGTTCGGCTTCAACGCCGGCTCGGCGCTGGAGGCCAACGCGGTGGCGGCGCAGGCCTTCGTCAACACCTTCCTCGCCACCGCCGCGGCGGTGCTGGGCTGGACCGCGGTGGAGTGGATCGGCAAGGGCAAGCCGTCGATGCTCGGCGCCGCCTCGGGCGCGGTCGCGGGGCTGGTCGCGATCACCCCGGCGGCCGGCTTCGTCGGCCTGTGCGGCGCGCTGGCGATCGGCGCGATCGCCGGCGCGGCATGCGTGTGGGGCGTGAACGGCCTGAAGCGCCTGCTCGGCGCCGACGATGCGCTCGACGTGTTCGGCGTGCACGGCGTCGGCGGCATCGTCGGCGCGCTGCTGACCGGCGTGTTCGCCGCGCCGGCGCTGGGCGGCGCGGGCATCTGGGACTACGTCACCGAGACCGCGCTGCCGGACTACAGCATCGCCGCGCAGGTGTGGATCCAGTTGCAGGGCGTGCTGGTGACGGTGGCGCTGTCCGGCGGCGTCGCGCTGATCGCGTTCCTGATCGTCAAGTACACGGTCGGCCTGCGGGTCAGCGAGGACGCCGAGCGCGAGGGCCTGGACATCACCTCGCACGGCGAGTCCGCGTACGAGACCTGAGCGCGGCGCGGCCCACGGCGCAGGCGAAGGCCCGGCACCCGCCGGGCCTTCGTCCGTTTTGCGCCCGGCCCGAAGTGCAGCGGCGCCCCGACGCGCCGCGCGGCCTCGTCCGCGCGCCGCCCCGCGCCGCATTCCTGCGCTTGGCGGAAGGGGCAGGCCCAAGCCGGGGTGCCGGCCCGTCATCGGCGTCGCGACGCGGCGGAACCGGCCGAAACGGCGGCCCGGGCGCCCGCCGGGTGAAATAAAAGGTGAGTTTTGGTGAGTTTTCGTGATTGAGTTGTGACATAGTTCACATTTAGCCTGTGCGCGCCGTAGCGGTTTGTCGGCAGCCGGGCCAGGACGCATGCCGCCGTCATCGGGACGGCCGTGCCTTCCTTGGCTCGAGCCGACGCCCTTCGGCGGCATGGGCCGTGGCGCCAACGCGCGACTGCCCCGATCGGGATCCGTGAACGTCTGCTAGCGCCGCCCCGGAGGGGTCGCGCCAGGGGGTAGTCGGCGTGGTGCTCAAACTCGAAACGAGTCTGGCGGCCTGTGGCCGCCGTTTCGTCGCTCATGCGCTTCTTCTTGCGTGCGCCGCCTTCGCCGCGCCGCAGGCCTGGGCGCAGAACGCGGTCAACACCGCCACGGTGGCGACGCCGTCCGGCGTCAGCGATCCGGACGCGGGCAACGACAGCGCGACCGACCGCGATCCGATCGTATCGGTGCCGAGCTTCGACTTCTGCGAAGCGAACACCGTCTGGAACGTCGGGCAATCGGACCCGAGCGGCACCGGCCACTTCTACCGCTACGCCATCGGCGGCAGCGAAACGCAGGTGCCGGGGCTGTCGCTGCCGGTGCCCGGCAACCTCAACGCGCTGATGATCGACCCCTCCAACAGGCGGCTGCTGTTCATCAGCTACCAGGGCGGCATGGCCCAGTTGTGGGCGTACGACCCCGGCAACGGCGGCTGGTACCACGCGGCGCCCGCGTTCGCCGCGCCCGATCTGCCGCGCGCGGGCATGCGCCAGGACGGCGTCGGCTTCCTCGTCGCCGGCGACAACGCCACCCCGCGGGTGTGGCGAGTGGCGGCGGCGGGAGCCTACGGTTACACGGTCAGCCTGGTCGGCAACCTCGCCTTCGACGTTGCCCCCGCGAACAACGTCTACAGCTCCGGCGACGTCGCGTTCGACGCCGCGGGCAACGGCTGGCTGACCGTCAGCCAGGACCTGTACAAGATCGATTTCGACGCCGCTCCGCTGGTGGCGGTGCGCCAGCAGCGGCCGCTGCTGAACGGGGTGCCGAGCTCGATCCAGTGGGCCGGCGTGGCGTTCGGTCCGGACGGCGACCTGTACGTCGCCAACAACAGCGCAGGCGGCACGCAGAGCCGGTACTACCGGCTCGATCTGGCCTCCGGCACGCTCACGCCCGCGGCCGCCACCGCCGGCAACCAGGCCCGCGACCTGGCCTCGTGCGCGTTCCCGGCCGAACCGCAGCCGGCGCAGCTGCAGGTCGAAAAGACGCTCGCCCTGGTCAATGGCGCCGCGCCCGCGGGCGGCGCGCGCGTGCGCCCCGGCGACACGCTGACCTACCGCATCGCGGTCCGCCATGCCGCCGGCGACCTGGCGGCGACGCTGTTCCCGGGCGACGTGACCGACACCCTGCCGGCGAACACGAGCTTCGTCGGCGGCGACTTCGCCTGCTCCGCCAGCGCCTGCACCAACACCGCCACGGTCAACATTCCCGCCGGCGAGACCCGCACCCTGGCGTTCGTGGTGCGGGTGGACGATCCGCTGCCCGGGAGCGCGGCCAGCATCGACAACACGGTGCAGGCCAGGAACGTGGATTGCGCCGCCGCGGGCAACGACTGCGCCGAAACCACGCCGGTCGCGCCCGCCGTCACGGTGGCCAAGGCCTCGAATCCGGCCTCGGGCACGACCGTCGAGCCCGGCCGGACGATCGAGTACACGCTGGCGGTGGACGTCGCCCACTCCGCCACCACCGCGGCGGTCACGCTGACCGACACGCTGGGCGGCGCGCAGGCGTTCGCCGGCACGCCGACGGTCCCGGCCGGCGGCAGCTGCGCGCCCTCGGGCACTACGATGGTCTGCACGCTCGCGGCGGGTTCCGCACCGGGCCGCTACGAGTTCCGCTACGCCACCACCGTGGCGGCGTCCGCGACCGGCTCGATCGGCAACGCCGTGGTGCCGGGCGGCGACGACCGGCCGACGTGCGCGGCCGATGCCTGCCGGACCGGGCATCCGATCGTCGCCACGGCGGTCACCGTGGCCAAGGCCTCGGTTCCCGCCAGCGGCACGGCGGTCGATCCGGGCAGCGAGATCGAGTACGTGCTGACGGTGAACGTCGCCCATTCGGCGACCACCGACGCGGTCACGCTGACCGATACGCCGACCGGCGCCCAGGCCTTCACCGGCTCGCCGGTGGTGCCGGCCGGCGGCAGCTGCACGCCCTCGGGCAACGCCATGGTGTGCACCCTGGCGGCCGGCGCGCTGCCGGGCGCGCACGAATTCCGCTACCGCACCCGCGTCGATGCCGCGGCGACCGGCACGCTGGGCAACAACGTCGTGCCCGGCGGCGGCGACGCCCCGAGCTGCGCGCCGGGCGCGTGCGCGACCACGCACACCGTCGTCCCGGCCGCGGTGACCGTGGCCAAGACCGCCAACCCGGGCAGCGGCGCGGTGGTGAACCCGGGCACGCAGATCGAGTACGTGCTGGCGGTGACCGTCGCGAACTCGGCGACGACCGGCGTGGTCACCCTGACCGATACCCTGACCGGCGCCCAGGCCTTCGCCGGCACCCCGGTGGTGCCGGCGGGCGGCGCCTGCGCGCCGTCGGGCAGGACGATGGCGTGCACGCTGGCGGCCGGCGCGCTGCCGGGCACGTACGAGTTCCGCTACCGCACCGCCATCGACCCGGCCGCGACCGGCGCGCTGGGCAACAACGTCGTCCCGGGCGGCGACGACGACCCGGCCTGCGTGCCGGGCGCGTGCGGCACCACGCACACCATCACCGATTCCGCGGTGACGGTGAACAAGGCCTCGAACCCGGGCAGCGGCGCGGTGGTGAACCCGGGCAGCGAGATCGAGTACGTGCTGACGGTGAACGTCGCCAACTCCGCGACCACCGACGCGGTCACGCTCACCGACACGCTGAGCGGCGCGCAAACCTACGTCGGCTCGCCGGTGGTCCCGGCCGGCGGCAGCTGCGCGCCCTCGGGCACCGCCCTGGTGTGCACGCTCGCGGCCGGCGCGCTGCCGGGCGCGTACGAGTTCCGCTACCGCACCCGGATCGGCGACGCGGCCACGGGCAGCGTCGGCAACACCGTCGTGCCGAGCGGCGGCGACGATCCGACCTGCGGCGCCTGCGGCACCACGCACCCGATCGTGCCGCCGGCGGTCACGGTCGCCAAGGCCTCCAATCCGGGCAGCGGCGCGGTGGTGAACCCGGGCACGGAGATCGAATACGTGCTGACGGTGACCGTGGCGGATTCGGCTACTACCGGCATCGTCACCCTGACCGACACCCTGACCGGCGCACAGCGCTTCGCCGGCGCGCCGGTGCTGCCCGCGGGCGGCGCCTGCACGCCGTCGGGCAGCACCCTGGTGTGCACGCTGGCGGCCGGCGCACTGCCGGGCACGTACGCGTTCCGCTACCGCGCCGCGGTCGATCCGGCCGCCACCGGCGCGCTCGGCAACGCCGTCGTCCCGAGCGGCGACGACGAGCCGGGCTGCGCGCCCGGCGGCTGCGCAACCGCGCACACCGTGGTGCCGACCGCGGTGACCGTCGCGAAGTCCTCCGCGCCGGCCAGCGGCACCGAGGTGGCGCCGGGCGACAGCATCGCCTACACGCTGTCGGTGACCGTCGCGAACTCGGCGACCACCGCGCCGGTCACGCTGACCGACACGCTCAGCGCGAACCAGACCCTCGGCACGCTGCCCGCCGGTTGCAGCGCCTCCGGCCAGGTGGTGACCTGCACGCTGCCGGCGGGGTCGCTGCCGGGCACGTACACCTTCGCCTACCCGGCGACGGTGGACGCCGACGCCACGCGCGCGGTGGACAACGCGGTCGTGCCCAGCGGCGCCGACCACCCGAGCTGCGCCCCGGGCGCCTGCGCGACGCAGCACCCGGTGGTCGCGACCGCGGTCTCCGTTTCCAAGAGCGCCGACCCGGCCCCGGGCAGCGAGGTGCGCCCCGGCGACACCATCACCTACACCCTGGCGGTCGACGTCGCCCACTCGGCCACCACCGGCGCGGTCGTACTCACCGACACCCTGAGCGCGAACCAGCGCCTCGGCGCGCTGCCGGCGGGCTGCGCCGGCTCGGGCCAGGTGGTGACCTGCACGCTCGCGGCCGGCGCGCTGCCCGGCCGCTACACCTTCGTCTACCCGGCCACGGTGAACGCCGACGCCACCGGCGCGGTGCGCAACGCCGTCGTACCCGCCGGCGACGATGCGCCGACCTGCGCCGGCGCCTGCACCACCGAGCATCCGATCGTCGCGCCGGTGGTCACCGTCGCCAAGGCCTCGGATCCCGCCAGCGGCGCCACCGTCAACGCCGGCGCCACCATCGGCTACACCCTGCGCGTGACCGTGGCGAACTCGGCGACCACCGCGCCGGTGGCGCTCACCGACACCCTCAGCGGCGCGCATGCGTTCGCCGGCACCCCGAGCGTGCCGGACGGCGGCGCCTGCTCGATCGCCGGCGACGCGCTGCAATGCACGCTGGCGGCGGGTGCGCTGCCCGGCACCTACGAATTCCGCTACGCCACCGTGGTCGCGGCGGGCGCGAGCGCGAGCGGCACGATCGGCAACCGCGTCGTCGCCAGCGGCGGCGGCAACGGCGAGCCGATCTGCGACGCCTGCAGCACCGAGCACCGGATCGCCGCGCCGGTGGTGGAGGCGAGCAAGTCCGCCAGTCCCGGCGACGGCGCCGAAGTCCGCATCGGCGACACCATCACCTACACCCTGGCGGTGACGGTAGCGAACGCCGCCACCACGCAGCCGGTGGTGCTCAACGACACGCCCGGCTCCGGCCTCAGCATCGGCGCGTTGCCGGAGGGCTGCGCGGCCGACGCCGGCGCCATCGTCTGCCGCCTGCCCGAGGGGACCGTGCCCGGCCGCTACCAGTTCGTCTACCCGGCGGTGGTCAACGCCGACGCGAGCGGCGACGTCAGCAACGCCGTGGTCGCCAGCGGCGGCGGCGGCAACCAGGCCGCCGGTTGCGCGACCTGCACGACCCGCCACCGCGTCGCCGACGCCGCGCAGCTGCGCGTGGTCAAGCAGGCAGGCCCGCGCGAAGCCAGGATCGGCGACCTGGTGCGGTACACGCTGAGCATCGAGAACGTCGGCGCGGCCAACGTCAGCGACGCGACCCTGGTCGACACGCCGCCGCCGGGCTTCAGCTATGTCGCCGATTCGCTGACCGTGGCCGACGCCGACGGCGTCGCGCGCCTGGCCGGCACCCATCCGATCCGCGTCGACCGGCTCGACGTGCGCGCCGGCGAGCGCGCGACCGTGCAGTACCTGCTGCGGGTCGGCGCCGGCGTGCGCCCGGGCCTGCACGTCAACCGCGCCCACGTCGAGGACGGCGGCCGCACGATCTCCAACGAGGCCAGCGCCGAGGTCCGCCTCGCCGGCGATCCGCTGCTCGACGAGTCGCTGGTGGTCGGCACCGTGTACGACGACCGCGACGGCGACGGCTGGCAGGACGACGCCCACCTGGGCGAGGTGCGCGTGCAGGGCGGCTTCGCGCCGGGCGCGTACCTGCCGAATTCGACCACGATCGACCGCGGCGACGGCCCGCGCCCGCTGGCCGACGCCAGCGCGCCGCTGCTGCACGGCGTCGAGCTCGGCCGCATCGACGGCCGCTCGTCCGAGGCCGAGCCGCCGCTGGCGCATGCGGTGACGATCAGCCAGACGCTGCGCGAACTGCAGTTCACCGGCGACTTCGTGCTGACCAATGCGCAGGGCCTGACCCTGCGCATGGACGCCGCCGGCACCACGCGGATCGAACGCAGCGGCGATGCGGCCCGGGGCCTGACCGCGGCCGAGCCGCGCGTCGAGCGCCGCATCAGCCGGGTCGAGGGCGGCTACCGCGTCGACTACGTGATCGGCAACGCCGGCATCGCCGAGCCGGGCATCCCGGGGGTGCGCATCGCCTCGGTCGAGGGGCTGCTGATCGAGACCGACCGCTACGGCCGCTACCACCTCGAGGGCGTCGCCGGCGGGCCGGAGGAACGCGGCCGCAACTTCATCCTCAAGGTCGACCCGGCCACGCTGCCGCCGGGCGCGAGGTTCACCACCGAGAACCCGCGCCTGCGCCGCATCACCCCGGGCCTGCCGGTGCGCTTCGACTTCGGCGTGCAACTGCCCTCCGGCCTGGTCGAGGGCGGCAGGCGCACGCTGGAGCTGCAGCTGGGCGAGGTGATGTTCGACTCCGGCAGCGCCGCGCTGCGCGCCGAGGACGCCGCGGTGCTGGACGAGATGGCCGCGCAGCTGCGCCAGCACGGCGGCGGCGAGGTGGTGATCGGTGCCGACGGCGCCTCCCAGGCGCTGGCCTACGAGCGCGCGCTGGCGCTGCGCGACGCGCTGCTCGACCGCCTGCCGCGCGAGGTCGCGCTGGCGCTGAGCGTCGAACTGCG
Organism: Vulcaniibacterium tengchongense; assembly: GCF_003814555.1. Classification (GTDB taxonomy): domain Bacteria; phylum Pseudomonadota; class Gammaproteobacteria; order Xanthomonadales; family Xanthomonadaceae; genus Vulcaniibacterium; species Vulcaniibacterium tengchongense. Next base: position 662,609 of record NZ_RKQN01000002.1, on the reverse strand, counting down.
CGCCGAGCCGGACGACCCGGACAGCACCTCGGTCGCGCTCGGCGAGGCGCCGGTGCTCGGCGCGGTGCTGTTCGACACCGATTCGACGCGGATCAAGCCGGAGTACGCGCCGCTGATCGCGCGCATCGCGGCGGAGATCGAGCGCATGCAGGGCGGCGCGGTCGCGGTGACCGGCTACGCCGACCGGCGCGGCGCGCAGGCCTACAACGCCGGGCTCGCGTTGCGCCGCGCCAAGGCCGTGTTCGACGCGATCGCGGCCGAATTGAGTCCGGGGGCGCGCAGCCGTCTGCGCGTGGGCATCGGCGACGGACCGGCGGCTTCGGTCGGCGCGCATGGCCGGTAAGGGGACGACCATGAAGATGAAGCTGCTCGACTACACCTTGATCTGCCTGCTCGCCGGCGGCGCGCCGCTGGCCGCGGCGCAGGAACCCTCGCCGTCCGCTGCCGGCCCGGCGCCGCGGGACGGGGCGGAAATCGACTGCGCCGAGGGCGTGTGCCGATCCGGGCGCGGCGTGCTGGTGCGCGTGCGCAGCCGCGGCGAGGACGCGCCGCGCACGCCGGCCGACGCCGCCACCGCGCAGGCGCTGCAGCCCGACCGCCGCGTCGAGGTGGCGGCGGAACGGCCGGGCAAGGCGGTCGCGATCGCGACCCGCTCGCTGCAGCTGCCCGGCGGCGGCGTGATCTGGGCGACCGAGGATCCGGCGCTCGGCCAGCCCGAGCTCAACGCCTCGGCGCCGAGCTTCGTCGCCTTCGACGGCGCGCGCATCGCCCAGCCGGTGCGGTTCTACGTCTACAGCAACTACCCGGACTTCATCGGCCGCGCCGAGATCCTGCTCTACCGCGCCAGCGACGCCGACCTGGTGACCCCGGTCGCCACCGTGCCGCTGCAGGTCGGCAACACCATCGAGGCCGAGTGGGACGGCGCGCTGCCGCGCGAGGCGATGCCGCGCGTGGGCGACGAGCTGCAGTACGTGGTCCGCGCCTACGGCAAGGACGGCGCCCAGTACGACGAGACCTACCCGCAGCGGATCCAGCTGGTGCGCCCGGAGGACGCCGAGCGCGGCCTGCAGCGCCTGCGCTCGCAGATCGAGGACAAGTTCGGCACCGCGTTCGGGTCCACCGAGCAGGCGCAGCGGCAAAGCCTGGTCGACAGCGCCTACGGCGGCAACGGCCTGCGCCAGCAGAACATCCCGATCTACGGCTCGCGCGTACGCATCCACGGCCGCGACATCCCGGAGGGCTACTCGCTGCGCATCAACGGCCAGAGCCAGCCGCTGGACCTGGAGCGCAAGCTGGCCGCCGAGTACCTGGTGCCGATCGGCCGCCACCCGTTCCGGGTCGAGCTGACCGGCGCCGACCAGCAGACGCTCGAGCGCACGCTCGACGTCGACGTCAGCGGGCGCTACCTGTTCGCCGTCGCGCTCGCCGACGTGACCGCTTCGAAGAACAGCGTCGGCGGCTCGGTGGAGCCGCTCGCGCCGGATGACCGCTTCGACGACAGCTTCCTGGTCGAAGGCCGCCTGGCCTTCTATCTGAAGGGCAAGGTCAAGGGCAAGTACCTGATCACCGCGCAGGCCGATACCCAGGAGCGCGAGGTCGGCGAACTGTTCAACGGCTTCTGGGACGCCGACCCGCAGGACGTGTTCCGCCGCCTCGACCCGGACCTGTACTACCCCGTCTACGGCGACGACTCGACCACCTATCGCGACGTCGACACCCAGGGCCGGCTGTACGTGCGCGTCGACTGGGACAAGAACCAGGCGCTGTGGGGCAACTTCGCCACCGGCTTCACCGGCACCGAGTACGGCCAGTACTCGCGCGCGCTGTACGGCGGCGCCTTGGCGTGGCGCTCGCAGCGCAACACCGTGCTCGGCGAGCCGGCCACCGAGTTGCGCGGGTTCGCCTCCGAGGCGCAGAGCGCCCCGGGCCACAGCGAGTTCCTCGGCACCGGCGGCAGCCTCTACTACCTCAAGCACACCGACCTGCTGCCCGGCTCCGACCGGCTGGTGCTGGAGATCCGCGACGCCGCCACCGGCCGCGCCGAGAAGCGCGTCGACCTGCTGCGCGGCGCCGACTACGACATCGACGAGCTGCAGGGCCGCGTGATCCTGACCCGGCCGCTGGCCCAGGTCACCCGCGAGAACATTCCGACCCTGACCCGCGACGCGCCGCTGGACGGCTACGTGCAGGTGCTGCTGGCCGACTACGAATACGTGCCCTCGGGCTTCGACGCCGACGAACTGGCGGCGGGCCTCCGCGGCAAGCACTGGTTCGGCGACCATGTCGCGCTCGGCGCGACCTACGTCGACGAGAACCGCGCCGGCGAGGACTACAGCCTGCGCGGCGCCGACCTGACCCTGCAGGCCGGGCGCGGCACCTACCTCAAGCTCGAGCACGCCGAATCGGACGCGACCAGCGTGCCGGTGTTCTTCTCCGACAACGGCGGCCTGAGCTTCACCGAACTCAACTCGGGCCTGGGCGCGCGTTCCGGCGAGGCGAACAGCGCCGAGGCGCGGGTCAACCTGCGCGAGCTGGGCTGGACCGGGCGCGACTGGTCGGCCGGGGCCTGGTGGCGGCGCGTGGACGGCGGCTTCTCGGTGGCGCGCGCCGACCAGGGCATGGCGATCGAGGAGCGCGGCGCCGAGCTGCTGGGCTGGGTCGGCGACCGCTTCAAGCTCTACTCGCGCTACAGCCGCGCCGAGCGCGGCGCCGAGGCGCTGACCCAGGCGCAGCTGACCGGCGAATGGCGCATCGGCGAGAACGACATGCTCGGCGGCGAGCTGCGCCGGGTCGACGAGGACCAGGACGCGCTCGACGCGGTCGGCACGCTCGCGGCGCTGCGCTACCTGCACCGCTTCGGCGCCAACCTCGAGCTGTACGGCACCGCGCAGTTCACCGTCGACGACGACGGCGGCCGCTATGCCGACAACGACGCCCTCACCCTGGGCGGCAAGTACCTGTTCGGCGACCTGTCCTCGGTCGGCGCCGAGCTCACCGGCGGCGACCGCGGCGACGCGGCGCAGGTGAACGCCGAATACCGGTTGTCGCCGGAGCACACGCTGTACGGCGCCTACACCTATTCGACCGACACCACCGAGTACGACCCGCTGTTCGACCGCGGCGCCAACCCGGGCTGGACCCTCGGCCAGCGCTGGCGCCTGTCCAACCAGGTCAACCTGTTCAACGAGAGCCAGTTCCTCAAGGCGCCGAACGAGTCCGGCCTCGCCCACACCTTCGGCATGGACTTCTATCCCGGCCTGGGCTGGAACCTCGGCTTCACCCTGCAGACCGCGGAGCTGGACAACAGCGTCGGCCTGGTCGAGCGCGACGCGGTCAGCTTCGGCGGCGGCCGCACCTCGGCCGACACGCAGTGGCAGAGCAAGCTGGAATGGCGGCGCGACAGCGGCGCCGAGCGCCGCGAGCAGTGGGTCACGACCCACCGGCTGATGCACAAGCTCAGCGAGAGCTTCCGCATCGCCGCGCGGATCAACTACTCCGAGACCGAGGACCGGCTGCAGGCCCAGGCCGGGGCCAAGTTCGTCGAGGGCAATCTCGGCTTCGCCTGGCGGCCGGTCGACAGCCGGCGCTGGACGCTGCTGGGCAAGTACACCTACCTGTACGACGTGTCGGCGCTGCAGCAGGTCGGCGACAACGTCGCCACCTACGACCAGCGCAGCCAGGTGCTGTCGCTGGAGGCGGTGTACGCGGCGAACGGCCGCTGGGAATACGCCGGCAAGCTGATGCGGCGCGAGGGCGAGGTGCGCTACGGGCGCCTGAGCGGGCAGTGGGCGGAGTCGGCCGCCACGTTCCTGGCCGGCCAGGTGCGTTACGAGTTCGGCCGGGCCTGGCACGCGCTGGCCGAGTACCGCCAGCTGGAAGTGACCGACGGCGGCATCCGCAAGGGCTTCCTGGTGGGCGTCGACCGCGACATCGGCAGCAACTTCCGGGTGGGCGTCGGCTACAACTTCACCGACTTCAGCGACGACCTCACCGATTTCGATTACGACCACAAGGGCTGGTTCCTCAACCTCGCAGGAAGATACTGATGTCCGGCAGCGCATTGCAGAACACGAACCTCGAATCCGCCGCGCGCCGGCGGCGTTGGCGCATGCCGGTCGCGTGCCTGCTGCTGGCGGCGTCGTGGGCGGCGGCCGCGCCGGCGTTCGCGCAGCGCGCCTTCGCGCGGCGCTTCCCGGCGCCCGCGGCGCAGCCGCTGATCGTGCGCGGCGACATCGCGCTGATCGGCAACACCAGCCTGACCTGCCCGCCGGGCAACGCCAGTTGCGCGACGGCGCAGAACGGCAGCCTCACCAACCCGAACGACAACCGCAACAACAACTTCACCATGGTCGCGGTGGACGTGGATTCGGATCCCGCCACCCGTAACTCCAGCCGCGCCACGTTGAATCTGCCCGCCGGTTCCACCGTGCTCTTCGCCGGACTCTACTGGGCCGGCAAGAACGGACCGGCGAACGCGCGCGGCAGCGTGCGTTTCCAGACGCCCGCGAGCGGCGGCTACACCACCGTGGCGGCGAACGCGACCGATGTCATCGGCACGGATTACCAGTCCTTCGCCAACGTCACCGCGCTGGTCTCGGCAGGCGGCAGCGGCGTCTACACGGTCGCCGACGTGGCGCTCTCCACCGGAGCCACGGACCTCTGGGCGGGTTGGACCCTGGTCGTCGCCTACCAGGATCCGAACGGGACCCTGCGCAACCTGTCGGTGTTCGACGGCTTCCAGCTCGCCAACGCGGACAACCCGGCGATCGACGTCGGCATCAGCGGCTTCTACACGCCGCCGACGGGGCCGGTGAACAGCGACGTGGGCCTGGTGACCTACGACGGCGACCGCGGCCAGAACGACGCCGGCGGCGCGTCCGCGCTGATGTTCGGCGCGGATACGGGCAGCTTGAACGCGGTGTCCAACGCGGTGAATCCGGTCGCGGACATGTACAACAGCACGATCAGCGTCAACGGCGCGCACGTCACCGCGGGGCGAACGCCGGATTACAACAACACGCTCGGCATCGACATCGACGTGTTCCGGCCGAGCCCGGCCTTGCCGAACGGCGCGACCAGCGCGGTGGCGCGCATCCGCGGCTCGGGCACCGACGTCAACTACCCCGGCATCATGACCATCGCCACCGACGTGTTCGAGCCGGAGGTGGTCACCAACTTCAGCAAGTCCGCCACCGACGCGAACGGCGCGCCGTACCGTCCCGGCGACGAGGTCACCTATACCGTTTCGGTCGCCAACACCGGCAACGACGATGCGGAGATCGTGGTCGTCACCGATCCGTTGCCGGCCGGGGTGACGTACGTCCCCGGTTCGATCGTCGTGGCCCACGGGCCCAATGCGGGCAACAAGACCGACGGCGCCGGCGACGACCAGGCCGAATACGACGCCGCCCAGCGCCGCATCGTGTTCCGCGCCGGCGTCGGCGCCAACGCAAGCGCCGGCGGCACGCTGACGCCGGCGCCCACGCCGACCGCGACCTCGGCGACCGGGCTGCAGTTCCGGGTCACGATCGATCCGGACGTGGCCCACGACACCGCGATCGAGAACGTCGCCGAGATCGGCTACCGCTCGGCGACCACCGGCGAGGAGAAGACCGGCGAAACGCCGCCGGCCTCGTTCACCGTGGCCAACGAGGCCAATCTGCGGATCACCAAGACCAACACGCCGTCGGCCGGCCCGGCGGATGCGGCCGACGACCAGGTGAACGCCGGCGCCCGCGTCGACTACAGCATCGTGGTGACCAACCTCGGGCCGAGCGCGGCCAACGGCGCGACGGTGCGCGACACGCCGACCTCCGGGCTGGCCTGCGCCGCCGCGGCCTGCGGCGCGGCGAACAACGGCGCCGCCTGCCCGGCCGAGAGCGGCGCGGCCCTGGCCGCCGCGCTGCAGTCCGGAACCGGGGTCGCGATTCCCGCCCTGCCCGTGAACGGCTCGGTGACGCTCACCCTGAGCTGCCAAGTGACGCCCTGATCCGCGCCCGGTCCTCTCCCGTGCGCGGGAGAGGACCGGCGCTTCCCCGTTCCCTTCCGCGGGCGGAAACGACGGCGGACGCACGACGGAAATGCACCGCCTTCCCGCGAGCCGGCCCGCAGCGGCGCTCGCCCGCGGCGAGGGCGCGGCCGGGCGCCGCCGTCCTTCGCCATCGCCGCGCGGGCGCGCGCTCCTTCACGCCCGTTACCACGCCGCTGCGCGACCATTGCCGCGATTCCCGCGCCCGGCGCCGCCGCGAGCCCTTGCCGCCGCGACGCGCGCGACGCATGCCGCCGCCGGGCGAACCGCAATGAGGTTCGCGATGAGACAGCTTCTCGCCGTTGCGATCGCCGCCGGTGCATCGTGCGCCGCCGCGCCCGCCCTCGCCCAGCAGGGCGACGGCACCGAACAGCGCCTCTCGGTCAGCGTGGTCAAGCCGGCCAAGGCCGAGCCCGGCCCGGCGCGCCTGGCGCAACTGAAGGCGCCGCAAGGCTTCGAAGTGGGCGTGTTCGCCAGCGGGCTGAAGAACCCGCGCATGCTCGCGGTGGCGCCTGACGGCACGGTCTACGTCAGCCGCCGCGAGCAGGGTGACGTGCTGATGCTGAGGGACGCCGACGGCGACGGCCGCGCCGACGGCGCGCCGCAGGCGGTGGCGCACCGCCCCGGCGCGCACGGCCTGGCGATCCGCGACGGCCGGCTGTACCTGGCCACGGTGAAGGAAGTGTTCGTCGCGCCGATCCGCGAGGACGGCACGCTCGGGCCGATGCGCATGCTGATCGGCGACCTGCCCGACGGCGGCCAGCATCCCAACCGCACGCTCGACTTCGGCCCCGACGGCATGCTCTACATCAGCGTCGGTTCCACCTGCAACGCGTGCAACGAGACCCATCCCGAGCACGCGACGCTGCTGCGCGCCGCGCCCGACGGCAGCTCGCGCACCATCTTCGCCCGCGGCCTGCGCAACACCATCGGCTTCGGCTGGCACCCGGCCACCGGCGAGCTGTGGGGCATGGACCACGGCATCGATTTCCTCGGCGACGACGTGCAGCCGGAGGAACTCAACAAGCTCGAGCTCGGCAAGCAGTACGGCTGGCCGCACGTCTGGGGCGACGGCGGCGAGAACCCGCAGAGCACGCCGCCGGGGGAGATCACCAAGGCGCAGTGGAAGGCGATCAGCGTGCCGATGGCGCTGGGTTACACCGCACACGCGGCGCCGATGCAGATGGTCTTCGCCGACGCGCGCAGCGGCTTCCCGCGGCAGATGCAGGGCGACGCGTTCGTGGCGATGCGCGGCTCGTGGAACCGCCAGCCGGCGTCCGGCTACGAGATCGTGCGCATCCGCTTCGACGGCGGCGAGCCGGCGGGATTCGAGCCCTTCGTCACCGGCTTCCTTAGCGCCGACGGCAAGAGCCACATCGCGCGGCCGGTCGGCCTGGCCTGGGCGAAGGACGGCGCGCTGCTGATGAGCGACGACGGCAACGGCACGATCTATCGGGTCGCCTACCGCGGCGGCAGGCCCGCCGGCGCGGCCAAGCCCCCGCCCGCCGGGCCGATGCGCGAGCAGGCGGCCAAGGGCGTCGGCGTACCGCTGGCGCTGCAGCGGGACGAGACCGCGGCGCGGCAAGCGGCGCCGATCCGGGTGTCCTCCGACGCCATCCCCGCCGGCGGCGAGATCCCCGCCAAGCACAGCGAGTACGCCGACGGCGTATCGCCGGCGTTGCGCTGGACGCCGGTGCCCGGCGCGCGCTCCTACGCGCTGATCATGGAGGACCCGGACGCCAAGCCGATCACACCCTTCGTGCACTGGGTGGCGTGGAACATCCCCGCCGAAGTGACCGCCTTGCCCGAAGGCCTGCACGAGCAGATGCGGCTGACCGAACCCGCAGGCCTGATGCAGGGGCGCACCAGCCGCGGCTCGGTCGGCTACTACGGCCCGCGCCCGCCGGCCGGCGACCCGCCGCATCGCTACCACATCCAGGTGCTGGCGCTGGACACGACCCTCGACCTGCCGCCCGGCGCCGACCGCGACCAGGTCCTCGCCGCCGCGCGCGGCCACGTGCTGGCCAAGGGCGAGCTGGTGGGCCGCTACCGCCAGGCGGTGAAGCCGCCGCGATAAGCTTCGTGCGTTCGCGGCCGCGGACCGCCATGTGGACGCGGTTCGCGCGCCGATTCCCGAGGAGGCCTGGACGACCCGGCCTTGCCCGTCGTTCCGGCGGTAGCGCGGGCGATCGTCCGGGCCCCGCTCGAGGGCAGACCCGTCCGCGCGCCTTCGCGCGAGGATCCGCAGCCAAGGGAGCACCATGAAACACCAGCGACTGATTTTCGAGGACGATTTCCGCGTCGCCTTCGAGGCCCATCGGGTACAGGCGGCCGAGATGACGATCGCGCCGGGCGACCGCGAGGGCGGCCCCGACAACCGCCACCGCGGCGCCGACCAGTGGCTGTTCGTGGTGGCGGGCGAAGGCGAGGCGATCGTCGAGGGCCGGCAGCAGCCGCTGGCCGCCGGCAGCCTGCTGCTGATCGAACGCGGCGAGCGCCACGAGATCCGCAACACCGGCGCGAAGCCGCTCAGGACCGTCAACTTCTACTCGCCGCCGGCCTACGACGCGCAGGGCGAGCCACTGCCCGCCGGCGAGGACTGAGCCGCGCGCGGCGAATCGCGGAGCGGGAGAAAGGCGTCGAAGGCGGCGTGCCGCTGTCGCGGCGGCGACGGACCCGTCCGGCGCGCACCGGAGGGCGCGCGAACCATGCGAACGACGGGAGCGACCCCGCGCGCCACCGCGGTGCGGCTGCCTGGAACCCGCCACGGCTCCGGGCGTGCGTTCCCGGCCTTCAGCTCAGGGCCTTGCGGGCCGTGGCCAGCCGCCGGACGACCGCGGATGGCGCGTGAGCCCGGGCGCGTTCCCGCAGGGGCGCGAAGCGCGGCCTGCGCGTCCGCGCCGCCCGCAGCCGAGGCGCGGCGCTCAGGCGAACGGCAGCCGCTTGGCCACCATCAGGTAGAAGATCGACAGGAACGCCACGAACGCGAGTACGCCCACCGCGGTCCATGCGCCGAGATAGCCCGCGTAGCGCGGCGGCAGCTCGGTGCCGGCCGCGTGCGCGGCGCGGGCGACGTCGCGCAGCTTCATCTGCAGCCACACCGCCGCGAACCACAGCGGCACCGCGATCGCGTACAGCACCAGCGACCAGTACAGCCACGGCGTGCCCAGCGGAATGCCGAGCCGGTGCGCCAGGTAGAAGCCGGTGAGCGGCTGGATCACCACGGTGCTGCCGGTGAACAGCCAGTCGGCGATCACCACGTGCCGGGTGATCGATGCGATCGCGTGCACGTCGCGGCTCCAGCTGGTCACGAACAGGTAGTACGCGCTGCCGACGCCGGTGCCGAACAGCACCGTCGAGGACAGCACGTGCAGGTATTTAACGGTCACCGGATCCATGCGGCTCGTCCAGTTCGTGCAAGGCCAGGATCATCGCCAGCAGCGGCAGGTTCTTCAGCACCGGGCCGTACGGGTGCGCCCAGTACTCCGGCAGGCACAGGGTAATCGCCGCGGTGTAGAACGCGATCAAGGCCAGCTGCGCGCGGTAGGCCCAGCGCCGCGTGCGCGCGAACAGCGTCCCCAGGCCGAGCAGCGCGTCGAGCCCGGCCGCGCCGTACAGCGCGGCCACCCCCAGCGTGCCGTGCAGGCCGGTGCGCGCCAGCAGCTCCAGGCTCCGCGGCACCGGGTAGGCGAACAGCGACACCCAGGCCGTGGCCAGCCACAGCAGCGCGACGCTCCAGCGCATCGGCGGCAGCAGCCAGTCCAGCCGCGCGCGCAGGCGCAGCGCGGCGCGCGCCTCGGCGTCGACGAACGCGGCCGGCGGCCGCGGCGGCCGGCCGAGCAGCGCGGCGAAGCGCGCCGGATCGGCGACGTTGCCGCCCTCGAGCATGCGCAGCGACTCCGGCGTGGCCAGGCTGCGCGGCGACAGCGCCGCCAGCCGCGCGCCCGCGCGCGCCAACGCGCCCGGCACCGGCAGCACGCGCAGGCGGCCGCGCAGGCCGAGCCCGCGGCGCAGCGCCGCCAGATAGTCGCGCAGCCGCAGCGGCGCGGGCCCGACCGCGGCCACCACCCCGCGTTGCGCGGGGTCTTCGAGCAGCCGGCGCAGTCCCGTGCACAGGTCGTCCAGGTGCAGCGGCTGGATCGGCTGCCGCCCGCCGCCCGGCAACGGCGTCAGCGGCAGCGCCGCCAGGCGCAGGAAGCCGCGCGCGCTGACCCCGCTCGGCGCGAACACCAGCGACGGCCGCACCACCGCTGCGTCCGTCGGCGATGCCAACAGCGCCGCGTCGGCGCGGCCCTTGCTGGAGAAATACGGCAACGGCGAATCCGGATCGGCGCCGAGCGCGGAGATCTGCACGATCCGCGGCACGCCGGCCTCGGCCGCGGCGCGGAACAGCGCCAGCGGCCCGTCCACGTGGATCGCCTCGAAGCGCTGCGCGCCGCGCTCGCGGAAGATCCCGACCGCGTTGACCAGCGCATCCACGCCCGCGAGCTGGCGGCGCCAGCGCTCCGGCTCGGGGCGGGCGTAGTCCACCTCGATCGCGTCCCGCGGCGCGTCGCCGATCCGGCGCAGCCCGAGCACGACCTGGTGCCCGTGCGCGGCCAGATCCGCGGCCAGCGCGCGGCCGATCAGGCCGCGGCCGCCGATCACCGCGATGCGCATGCCGCCTCCCCGCTCACCCCGCCGCTCCGGCATCGCGCCGGCGCGCGGCACGCGCCGCGGCGAATTCGCGCAACGCCGGCAGCACGCACAGCAGCAGCGCCGGCGCCAGCGCCGCGAGCCAGACCGGCGCGCCGAGCGCCGGCCGCCGCAGGGCGAGGCCCCAGCCCTGCGCCACCGCCGCGTCCCACTGCCAGGCGGCGAACAGACCCAGCGCGATCCACGGCGCCATGTCGAGCACGCTGTGCAGGTGCTGTTCGAGCGGATCGATCGTGCGCGCGGCGAACGCGTGCCGGGTGTCGAGATAGCCCACCGCCGCGTGCGCCAGCGCCGCCGCCAGCAGCAGCGCGAGCAGCGCGAGGCTGGGCCGCAGCGCCAGCGCCGCGACCAGCGCGCCACCGACCAGCGCCAGCTGCACCAGGTGCAGGGCCGATTCGCGCAGCCCCGAGGTATGCGGCAGGTCGGCGCGGCGGTGGCGGCGGAAATCGCCCCAGCCGGCCGCCAGCCAGAGCAGGTAGCCGGCGTAGGCGAGCGCGAGGCGCGGGCTCATGGCGCGCCTGCCGGCATCGCGGCGCTCGTTCGTGGACGCGGCCGCCCGCGGCGTCGCATGGCCCCGCCGCGGCATCGATGGCGCGCGCCCGGCGGCGCCGCACGCCACCCGGCGCTCCCGGCGCGGCCGGCGAATCCGCCCCGGGCCGCGGCCGCCGGGCGAGTGCCCGCGGCCGGACGGCATCGTCGGGCCCTCGGCGGTACCGTCCGGTCGTCGCGCACTCGCCGCATCGCAGGCCTCCGGTGTGCGGCGTGGATGCTAGGCGCGCGGCCGTGAAGGGCGGTTGATCGCGGCCGCAGTCGCGAGCCTCCGTGCACCGAAGCAAAGCGGAGCGCCGCCCGCGGTTCGACGGGCGGAGCACCGTGCCCGGGTCGAGCGTGCCGGTCGTCGCATCCGGCTTTCCGGCGACGGCGAAGACGCGCCGATCGGCGCTCCGCCCACGACGGCGACGAAACCTCGCCCGGCCGCCGGCTCACGCCCCGACGATGTGGCGAGAACCCGGCCAATCGTCGCGCCTCCGCGTCGTGGCGCCGAAGCGGGCATGGCCGTCCCGCGCCGCGGCCGCGCCGATACCGGCCGTCGCGGCGGCGCCATTCGCCGCGAAGGTGCGGTGCGCCGAGTTCGGCCATGGCGGTCCGCGCATCGCCCGATGTTTCCGCCGACGTCAGCCGCCGAGTTTGCGCAATCAGCGCTTTCGTCGCGGACGTCGCGATGAAGTGTGACTGCAGTCGGCCTTTACCCGGCGGAAATGAAATTTCCGGTGAGTTTGGGTGAGAAAAGGTGAGGAACGGTGAGTGTATTCCTGACGCTTCTGGGCCATAAGTGCGCAAAGCCGCCACGGCACGGGGCGGCTGGGGGCGGGGAGCATGGATGACGCACGAGTTCCTTCGAGTCGGCGCCGCGGCCCGCCCGCGCATGCCGTAGCCACGAGCAGACGCGAGCGTGACCGGTGCCCCGCACCGGCCGCGCCGCGCCGCGCCTGACGCAAAACCCGGCAAGGCCCGCGACAGCCTCGCGCGGCCGCGCCGCAGTTCGCCGCCGCGGAGAGATCCGCGGTTCTCTTCGGATGGGGAAAGCAGCATGAACAAGATCTACAGCCTGGTGTGGAGCCGGTCGCGCAATCAGCTGGTCGTGGCGTCCGAGTTGGCGTCGCCGAACGGCAAGGGCTCCGGAGTCCGCAAGGAAACGAAGGCCGTGTCCCTCGTCGCCGGACGATTCGGTTCGACGGCGTTGTTGCTGCCGCTGCTGTCGGCCGCGACGGGTTCGCTGACGCTGTTCGTCCCCGCGCCGGCGCTGGCCGGCACCTGCGTGCAGATGGACGCACAGGGCACGGATTCGGCTCTGGGCACCGGTGCCAGCGCACCGGTCACCTGCGGCTCGTTCTCCATCGCCATCGGCGCCGGCAGCGGCGCCACCGCGAGCAATTTCGGCGTCGCCATCGGCGATGCGGCGGCATCCACCGGCAGCAACTCCGTCGCGCTCGGGCGCCAGGCGCAGGCGACGGCCAACAACACCACGGTGGTCGGCCAAGCCGCGAGTGCGACCGCGGGCGGTGGCACCGCGATCGGAAACGGCGCGCGCGCCACGGCTACGGGCACCACGGCATTGGGCAGCAACGCCAACGCGGGCAGCGTCAACGCCATCGCCATCGGCTATCAGTCCGTCGCGTCCGGAACGAACTCGCTGGGGCTGATGGTCAACGCCAATGCGAGCGGAACCCAATCCATTTCGATCGGAACCAACAGCGCCGCGTCCGGTGCGAACGCGGTGGTGTTGGGTCCCACGGCGCAGGCGACGGCGGATGCCGCGACCGCCATCGGCAACGGCGCCCGGGCGACAGGCAACAGCGCCACCGCGCTCGGCACGCAAGCCGTGGCCATCGGCGACAGCACGGTCGCCATCGGGCAGGGGGCCGGCGCCGGATCGACCGCAACCAATACCGGGTCCATCGCCATGGGCATCGCGGCCGGCACGCTGGTCAGCGGTGCGCAGAACACGGCGATGGGCGCGGGTGCGCCCTCTGCGATGCGCGGCGCCGGCTCCGGCGTGACGGGCGCGCGCAACATCGCGCTCGGCACCGGCGATGGCACCGTGGCGTACGACGCCACTCTGGACGCGTCGGCGGGCAATCTGGTGTCGGGCAACGACAACATCGCCATCGGCACCAATGCGGGCATCGGCGTGGCGGCCAACGCCACCACCGCCATCGGCTACAACGCCAACGCGCGCGCCAACAACGCAACCGCCATGGGCACCGGCGCTTCGGCCGGCGGGATCGCCGCCACCGCGCTGGGCACGGCGGCCAACGCCTCCGCGCAGAACGCCATCGCGCTGGGCATCAGCGCGGCCGCCTCGGGGCTGAACGCGTTCGCGGCCGGTTCGCAGGCCAACGCGAGCGGCAACCAGGGCATCGCGATCGGCAACCAGGCCGCCGCGAGCGCGCTGGAAGGCACCGCGATCGGCTACCTGAGCCAGGCCAGCGGGATCAACTCGACCGCGCTCGGCAACCAGGTCACCGCGGCGGCGGAAGGCAGCGTCGCGATCGGCGCCAACACCGGGGTCGCGGTGGATGCCGCGTCCACCAACGGCGTCGCCATCGGCTGGAACGCGCGGGTGACCAACGCCGCCAACGCCCTGGCCATGGGCACCAACGCGCTTGCAAGCTCGGCCGAGGCCGTGGCGATCGGCTCCAACGCCACCGCCACCGGCGGCCGCGCGGTCTCGATCGGTGCCGGCAACACCGCCAACGGCGACGGCGCGGTCGCCATCGGCGACCCGAACACCGCGACCGGCAACGGCGCCGTGACCCAGGGCCTGGACAACACCGCCACCGGCAACGGCTCCGTCGCCATCGGCAACACCAACATGGTCGGCGGCGGCGGCCAGGCGGTGAGCACGCCGGGCACGGCGGCGCAGGGCGCGGTCGGCATCGGCTACCAGAACACGGTGATCGGCCAGGGTTCGGTCGCGCTCGGCAACGCCAGCCGTGCGGGAGGCGCGGGTGCGCTTGCCTTCGGCGACGCTGCGATCGCGACCCATGCCGCCGACGTGGCGATTGGTTCGGGCGCCGAGGCGGCCGGCGACGGCTCGCCCATCGGCATGGCCATCGCGGTCGGCGGGGGCCAGGCAACGGCTGCCGGCGCCATCGCGATCGGCAACGCGTTCAATGGCGGCGTGCAGGCAACCGGGCGGGACTCCGTGGCAATTGGTACGGAGGCGCTGGCGTCAGGATCGATCGCCACGGCGCTGGGCGGGGGGTCGGTGGCGACGGGAACGCGTTCCGTTGCCGTCGGCTTCCGTGCCGCTTCCGGCCAGACGAACGCACTGGCGCTTGGAACAGGAGCGACAGCAAACACCAGCGCGGGCGACGTGGCGCTGGGCTCGGGCTCGGTGACGGCGGCGGCGGTTCCGACGGCCAGCACCGTCATCCGCGGCACCACCTACAACTTCGCCGGTGCTGCGCCGACGAGCGTCGTTTCGGTCGGCGCGCCGGGCGCGGAGCGCCAGATCCAGAACGTCGCGGCCGGCCGGATCAGCGGGACCTCGACCGATGCGATCAACGGCTCGCAGCTCTTCGCCGTGCAGCAATCGCTGCAATCGGCGGTGTCCGGCGCGGCGCCGCATTACCTGAGTATCAACGACGGCGGCACGCCACGGGCAAACTATAACAACGACGGCGCCACCGGCATGTTCGCACTGGCCACGGGCGCGGTAGCTTCCGCCGCCGGCCCGGAGGCGACTGCCGTTGGTTATCAGACCGTCGCCTCGGGCGAGAACTCGACCGCGATCGGCAACCAGGTTACCGCCGCGGCTGCCGGCAGCATCGCCATCGGCGGCAACGGTGCGATGAAGATGTCGGTCGATGCGGCATCGCTGTACGGCATCGCGATCGGCTACAACTCCAGCGTGATCAATGCGCCGAACGGCATCGCGATTGGCCTGTCGTCCTCGGCGGGTGGTCATAACGCGGCGGCATTCGGCGTCGGGGCGAACGCCACCGGGCCGGCGGCGATTGCGCTCGGACAGAATTCGGTCGCTTCAGCGTCGTGGGGGGCGGCGCTCGGCCGCGACGCGACGGCATCGGCTGAGCGAGCAACGGCCCTTGGCGGGGGCAGCCGGGCTGTCGGCATCAGATCGCTCGCGGCCGGTGCCGACGCCAACGCCTCCAACGATGGCGCCATTGCGATCGGCAATCTGTCCGTCGCGGACGGGCAGCAGACCCTTGCCTTGGGCAATGCCGCCTCTGCCCTCAATTATCAGTCTCTGGCTATCGGCAATGCTGCCGGTGCCGACGGCAACAGCGTCGTTGCGATTGGTTCCAACGCCAATGCGACCAATTACGCGGGCGTTGCGCTCGGCCTGGACAGCGTGACCGACGGCAACAGCACGGTTTCGATCGGCCGCGCCGCGCAGTCGCACGACTTCGAGGCGGTCGCGATAGGCGCCGAAAGCACAGGCGCTCTCGCTGGCACGGCGATTGGCGCGCGAAGCGTCGCGACGGGGGGAAGTTCGACCGCCCTGGGCCGGGCGGCAAGCGCCACCGGTTTCCGCGCGACTGCCATCAGTTTCGAGGCCGATGCGGCCGGGGAGCAGGCGACCGCGATCGGCTACCAGGCCAGCGCCTCGGCGCTCAACGCGATCGCGATGGGCACCAGCGCCGTCGCCGACGCCGAGGACGCCGTCGCCATCGGCAACGCTTCCACCGCCACCGGCGGCAGGGCGGTGGCGATCGGCGCCGGCAATCTCGCCAACGGCGACGGCGCGGTGGCGATCGGCGACCCGAACACCGCGACCGGCAACGGTGCGGTCGCGTCCGGCCTGGACAACACCGCCACCGGCAACGGCGCGGTGGCGATGGGCAACACCAACCTGGTCGGCGGCGGCGGGCAGGCGGTGAGCACGCCGGGCAATCCGGCGCAGGGCGCGGTGGGCATCGGCTACCGGAACACCGTGATCGGCCAGGGCAGCGTGGCGCTGGGCAACAACAACCGCGCCGAAGGCGCGGGCACGGTCGCGCTGAGCGAATCCAGCAGCGCCATCGGCGAAAACGCCATCGCCATCGGCGGCAACGCAACGGCCAACGGCGCCAGCGCGCTGGCGATGGGCCGCGTGAGCAACGCCACGGGCATCAACGCGCTGGCCATCGGCACCGACGCCGGCGCCGGCTTCAACAACACCGTGGCGCTCGGCACCTCCTCCCGGGCCTCGGCGGCGGACGCGACGGCGCTCGGATCGGGTGCGATCGCCACCAATCGCTGGGACGTCGCGCTGGGCTCGGGCTCGGTGACGGCAGCCGCAGTGGGCACGCCGAGCGTCGTGATCGGCGGCACCGCGTACAACTTCGCGGGCACCAATCCGTTGTCGACCGTCAGCGTCGGCGCGCCGGGTGCCGAGCGGACCATCACCAACGTGGCGGCCGGCCGCATCAGCGCGGCCTCCACCGACGCCATCAACGGCTCGCAGCTGTACGCCACCAACCAGGCGCTGCAGGCGGCCATCGCCGCCGGCGAAGTCCACTACTTCAGCGTCAACGACAACGGCACGATCGGCGCCAACTACAACAACGATGGCGCCAGCGCCAGGTTCGCGCTCGCGGCCGGCGTGGGCGCGGCCGCGAGCGGGATCCAGAGCACGGCGATCGGCTACATGTCCAGCGCGACCGCCCTGGAAGGAACCGCCATCGGCTACAACGCCGTAGCCGCAGGCATCAACGCCACCGCAGTGGGCAACCAGGTGCACGCGCTGGCGGATGGCAGCGTCGCCCTTGGCAACAGTGTCATCGGTGACATGGTCGATGCCGCGTCCACGAACGGCATTTCGATCGGGTTCAATTCGTCGGTCGCAAACGCCCAGTCGGGCATCGCCATGGGCACCCGGTCCCTCGTCTCGGGCGGAAGCGGCGTCGCGATCGGCAACTCCGCCGAGGCAACCGCCATCTGGACCACCGCACTGGGCGTCGAATCGACGGCCGCGGGCCAGAGCGCGACCGCACTGGGCGCGTTTGCGAACGCGATTGGCGACGGCGCGGTGGCGATCGGCGGCGGCGCCGGGTCCGGATCGACGGCAGCCAACGCAAATTCCATTGCGATGGGCGTCGGAGCCGGCCAGTTCGTCACCGGCGCACAGAACGTCGGCATCGGCGGCGGCATCACCAACGCCCAGAAGGGCGCAGGCGCAGGCGTGACAGGCACGCGGAACATCGCGCTTGGCAGCGGTGACGGTACGGTCGACTACGACGGCACCCAGGCGGCCTCCGCCGGCAACAACGTGACGGGCGACGACAACGTCGCCATCGGCACCAATGCCGGCATTGGCATCGCCGCCAGCGGAACGACCTCGATCGGTCTCAACGCAATGGCCGACGCGGATGATGCCGTGGCGATCGGCTCCAACGCCACCGCCACCGGCGGCAAGGCCGTGTCGATCGGCGCCGGCAACACCGCTTACGGCGACGGCGCGGTCGCGATCGGCGACCCGAGCTACGCCAGCGGCACCGGCGCCTTCACCGGCGGCGCGAACAACATCGCCAACAGCGACGGCACGGCCAGCGCCACGGCGGCGAACCAAGCCGCCGGCGCGGTGGCGATCGGCAACAACAACCGCGCGATCGGCCAGGGCAGCGTGGCATTGGGCAACGGTTCCACCGCGGGCGCGGCCGGCATCGCCGGCAACGTGGCGATCGGCGACGGCGCCGTGGCCGCGGCGGGCGCCGGCGACGTGGCGCTGGGCTCGGGGTCGGTGACGGCCGCCGCGGTGGCGACGTCCAGCGCCACGATCGACGGCGTGGTCTATGGCTTCGCCGGCACCGCGCCGGCGAGCACGGTGAGCGTCGGTGCGGCGGGCGCCGAGCGGACCATCACCCACGTCGCGGCCGGGCGCGTCAGCGCGACGTCGACGGACGCGATCAACGGCTCGCAGCTGTTCGCCGCGACCCAGGCGATCGAGAACCTCAGCACCGAGATCGATGCCGGCGTGGTCCACTACTACAGCGTGAACGACAACGGCGTCGCCGGGGGCAACCATGCCAACGACGGCGCCACCGGCCTCAACGCGCTGGCGGCCGGCGTCGGCGCGGCGGCGGCCGGCGAGGGCTCCGTCGCCGTGGGCTTCGGCGCCACCGCCGACGACGCCAACAGCGTGGCGCTGGGCGCCGGCTCCGCCACGGATCCGGCGGTGGCGACGCTGAACGCGACCGTGAACGGCACCACCTACGGCTTCGCCGGCACCAGCCCGACGGGCACGGTGAGCGTCGGCGCGCCGGGCGCCGAGCGCACCATCACCCACGTCGCGGCCGGGCGCATCAGCGGCACCTCCACCGACGCGATCAACGGTTCGCAGCTGTACGCGACCAACCAGGCGGTGGAGACGTTGGGCGGCGGCTGGAGCGTCAGCGCCGAGGGGGCCAATGCGTCCAACGTCGGCGTGGCCAGCGCCACCGGCAACAGCCTCGACCTGCGCAACGACGATGGCAATCTGGTCGTGAGCAAGAACGCGACCAGCAACGACGTCAGCTTCGACCTGGCCGACGACATCACGGTGAACAGCGTCAGCGCGGGCGGCACCGTGCTGAACGGCACGGGCCTGACCATCGCCGGCGGCCCGAGCGTGACCACCGGCGGCATCGACGCGGGCAACCTCGCCATCACCAACGTGGCCGCGGGCGTGAACCCGACCGACGCGGTCAACCTCAGCCAGCTCACCGACGCGGTGGGCGCCGCGCAGACGCACTACTACAGCGTCAACGACAACGGCGTGGCCGGTGGCAACCATGCCAACGACGGCGCCACGGGCCTCAACGCGCTGGCGGCCGGCGTCGGCGCCGCGGCTTCGGGCGAGGCGGCGGTGGCCATCGGCTTCGGCGCCACCGCCGTCCATGCCGGCAGCGTGGCCCTGGGCGCGGGCGCCGCCACGGCGGTGGCGGTCGGTACCACCGGCATCGTGCTCGACGGGCAGTCGTATGCGTTCGCCGGCGGCGCGCCGGTCGGGACGGTGAGCATCGGCGCGGCCGGCCAGGAGCGCACGCTGACCAACGTGGCGGCTGGCCGCATCGGCGCGGGCTCCACCGACGCGATCAACGGCTCGCAGTTGCATGCGACCAACCAGGCGGTGGAGAACCTGGCCACCACCGTCGAGGCCAACGCGACGCACTACTACAGCGTCAACGACGGCGGCACGCCGCAAGCCAACCACGCGAACGACGGCGCCACCGGGATCAACTCGCTCGCCGCGGGCGTGGCCGCCAGCGCCACCGGCGAAGGCGGCGTGGCCGTCGGCTTCAACGCCTCGGCGACCACCGCCGGCGCCGTGGCGATCGGCGCCGGATCGGTGTCCGACCGGGCGGTCGCGCCGCAATCCGGCGGCATCCTCGCCGGCACCGGCCTGGTTCCGTACAACACGACCGACAAGACCCTGCTGGGCGCGGTGTCGGTGGGCAACGCCACCTCGTACCGGCAGATCACCAACGTCGCCGACGGCACCGAGGACCAGGACGCAGTGACGCTGCGCCAGCTGAAGGGCGCGCTGAGCTCGTTCGCGGTGACGCCGACCCTGTACTTCCATGCCAACTCGACCGCGGCGGACTCGCTCGCCGCCGGCGCCGAATCGGTGGCGATCGGCCCGCGCACCACGGTCAACGGCGACAACGGCATCGGCATGGGCAACGGCGCCGTCGTGCAGATGACGGCGCCGGGCGGCATCGCGATCGGCCAGAACTCGACCGTCAACTTCGCCGACGGCGTGGCCCTGGGCACCCACGCGGTGGCGAACGGCGCGCAGGCGACGGCGCTCGGCCCGGGCGCCACCGCGAACGAGCCGGGCAGCGTCGCCCTCGGCGCGGGTTCGACCACCGCGGCGGCGGTGGCGACCACCGGCACCACGATCAACGGCGTGAACTACGGGTTCGCCGGCACGAATCCGACCAGCACGGTGAGCGTGGGCGCGGTGGGCGCCGAGCGCACCGTCACCAACGTGGCGGCCGGCCGCATCTCCGCCGACAGCACCGACGCGATCAACGGCAGCCAGCTCCACGCCACCCACCAGGCGATCGCCCAGGTGGACAACCGCGTCACCAACATCGAGACCACGATCAAGAACATCAACAACGGCTCGACCGGCATGTTCCAGGTGAGCGCGGACAGCGCCGGCGCGCCAGCCCCGACCGGCAGCAACTCGGCCGCGGGCGGCGCGGGGGCGACGGCGTCGGGCAACAACAGCACCGCGGTCGGCAACGCCAGCACGGCCTCGGGCACCGGCAGCTCCGCGTTCGGCAACGGCGCGTCGGCGACCGGCAACAACAGCGTCGCCATCGGCGCCGGTTCGGTGGCTTCCGCCGACAACACGGTGTCGGTCGGCGCGGCCGGCAGCGAACGCCGCATCACCAACGTCGCTGCGGGCGTGGCCGACACCGATGCGGTGAACGTCTCGCAGTTGAAGGGCATCACCGCCGGCGGGGTGCAGTACGACAAGAACGCCGACGGCTCCAACAACTACAACAGCATCACCTTGAACGCGGGCGGCTCGGGCCCGACCACGATCCACAACGTGGCCGCGGGCGTGAACGCGACCGACGCCGTGAACGTCGGCCAGCTGCAGTCCGGCCTCAGCAACATGCTCAGCCAGGCCAACAGCTACACCGACGCGCGCCTGGGCGAGCTGCAGGACGACATCTGGACCATGGACCGCGGCTACCGCGGCGCCACCGCGTCGGCGATGGCGATGGCGGGCTTGCCGCAGGCCTACCTGCCGGGCAAGAGCATGCTCGCGGTGGGCCTGGGCGGCTACCAGAGCGAGTACGGCATGGCGGTGGGCCTGTCGGGCATCACCGACAACGGCCGCTGGGTCTACAAGGCCCAGGCCAGCGGCAACACCGCGCGCGACTGGGGTTTCTCGGTCGGCGCGGGCATCCAGTGGTGAGCGGCGCGGCCGAACGGAGAACGCACATGAAGATCGGAAAACATGCAGGAGCGGCGCTCGGCTGGACGGCGTTGGCGCTGGCGGCGGCGATGGCGGGCGCGGGCTGCACCCGCCACGTCAGCCGCGACGTTTCGCCCGAGGGCACCGCGGGCGAGGTGGTCTTCCCGGCCCGGGAGCGGATCGTGCTGGAGGAGGGCACCTTCCCGAACCGGGAAAGCCTGCGCCAGATCGGCCCGGGCGCGACCAAGGACCAGCTTTACCACCTGATCGGCCGGCCGCACTTCCGCGAGGGCTTCGCCGCGCGCGAGTGGGACTACCTGTTCCACTTCCGCGAGGGCGACCGCATCGTCACCTGCCAGTACAAGGTGATCTTCGACCGCCAGTACCGCGGCCGCAGCTTCCATTGGTCCCCCGCGGAATGCGCCGGCCTGCTGCAGGGCGGCGACGAAGCGGCCGGCGGTCAGTCCGCGGCCGGCGCGGCGAAGCGCTTCGAGGTTTCGACCGACGCGCTGTTCGCGTTCGACCGCTCGGACGTGGCCGACATCCTGCCCCACGGACGCGAGGAGATCGCCCGCATCGCCGCGCAGATCCGCGGCGGGACCGGCCAGTACCGCACGCGCGTGATCGGCCATACCGACGGGATCGGCGACGCGGCGTACAACCTGGCGCTGTCGCAGCGGCGGGCGGAGACCGTGCGCCGGCTGCTGATCGACGACGGCGTGCCCGCGGAACGGATCACCGCCGAAGGCCGCGGCGAAGCCGAGCCGCTGAAGCGCTGCGACCCGTCGCTGCCGCGCGCCGCGCTGATCGACTGCCTGCAACCGAACCGCCGCGTCGTGATCGCCACGGACGGCGTCCGATGAAGCCATTCACGAATCCGCGGCGTCCTCCCGTGACGGCCGCCGGATCTTCCGGGCTACTCTCCCCGGACGCCGGGCGGCCGCCCGCCGCTTCGGCGGCGGCAGCCGCGGCCGCGCCCCGCTTCCCCGGGGCGATGCCGCAGCGCCGCGCACGCGGCCCATCGGGGCAGGCGGGTTCGCCTCCCCCGATCCTTCTTCTTCCGCCCTACGCCATGCAGTACCGAGGAATGCCATGAAACGCTTCGCTTCGCCGCAGAGGTTGATCCCGTGGGCCCTGGCCCTGTGCGTCCTGGCCGCGCCCGCCGCGGCGCAGACTCCGCGGGCCACGCGCCCGGCGCAGGCGCCGCAACAGGCGGCCGCCACGCAGGACATCGATCCGAACACGCTCGCCAACGCCGCGGTGCAGGTGTTGGCCGGTTTCGACCGCGACCAGGCGGGCGCGCTGTGGGACGGCGCCTCGGCGGTCACCAAGCGCACGGTGAAGCGCGAAGAGTTCGTCGGCCATTTGGCGAAGACGCGCAAGCCGCTGGGCGCGCCGGTCGAGCGCAGCTGGCTCGCGGTGCGCCGCCAGCAGGTGACCGGCGGCACCCAGCTGCCGCCCGGCCTCTATGCCAGCATCGAGTTCGCGACGCGCTTCCAGAACAACCGCACCGCGCGCGAGCTGGTCTCGCTGCGCCTGGACGAAGACCGGGTGTGGCGCTTCGCCGGCTACGTGATCGAGTAAGTCCGCGCCTGGCCCACGAACGCGGCGAGTGCGCGTGCGGCGCGCCGCGTTGCGCGGTCCGCGTCGAGGCACATCGGCATGCGGGAAGCGGGCGCGTAAAGCGATCGGGAAGGCCGAAGCCTTCCCGATTCGCAGATCCTGGATGTCGCCGACGGCATCAGCGGCGCTGTTCCTGGCGGTTCTGGCCTTCCTGACGATTCTGCTGTCCGCCTTCCTGGCGGTTCTGCTGGCCACCTTCCTGGCGGTTCTGGCCTTCCTGCCGGTTCTGCTGGCCACCTTCCTGGCGATTCTGCTGTCCGCCTTCCTGGCGGTTCTGGCCCTCTTCGCGCTGGTTCTGGTTACCCATCTCGAACATCCCGTTTGCCCCGACCGATCGTCGGTAGAAGACATGCTGCGCGGCTGCGGGTGACACGTGCGTGAGATCGAAGCGGGTTTCGCGTTCGCGCGGGTAAACGCTTAAGAGAGGTGACGCCGCCGTCATGCGCGCCGCGCCTTCGCTATCCATGCGTCGATTCAGGCGCGCGTCTCGCAGAAGTAGCAGGCCTGTCCGCAGGCCGGATCGTAGTCGCCGATGATCGCCAGGACGAGCGATTCGTCGTTCTTCGCGAGCTCCTCATCGATGCAGAATCGGCACACGGTTACGCGGAATTGCCGGCTGGCGTCGCCGGGGGACACGAGAATGCCGAGGACCATGCAGGTCCGGAAAGCGGGATGGGTCAAGCGATCTCCTCCGCCTCGGGGCGGATGCGCCGCGAACAACCCCGACGCGAATGCGATCGCGCGGGCGGTTCTTCGGGGCGGGAGCCGTCCGGTCGACGGCCTGTGATTCGCGCGGGACGGCGTCCGGCGGGCGAAAGTTGCTTTCGCATCGCCATCCTGCGCGCGGGAACATGACTGCCGCTTATCCGAGGCGACAACGCCCCGGGTCGGCGCGCCGGCCGGCCGGCCGCGAGGCGCAGGCGCAGCGCCACGCCCGCTCGCCGCGGCTGCTTCCTTGCCGTCCATGTCGAGGTGGATGGCGCGGAGGCCTTGTCCGCCATGCGCGTCGCGCCGCTTCCGGGCGCATGCGCCGGGAGGCCTCTTCGTGCAAGCGCATTGCGGACAGGCCCGTCCGTCGCAGGCGATCCAGGCCAGCGGCGAAGCCGCGCGCCACGGATGGCGAATGTCCGGGCGCCGGCGGCCCCCACCACGCCGCCGCCCGAGCGGCGAATGCGCCTGCGACCTCGCGCGCTCCGGTGCGTGCGCTGGGGCCCGACGAGGGTTTTGCACTAGCATGGTGCGATGCCCGAAGCGCCGCGCCCCGATCTGGACAGCCTGACCACGCCGCTGGCGTGGGCGGACGCCGACGGCGGCATCGCCGGCAACAACACCGCGTTCTCGCGCTGGCTCGGCGTCAGCGCGCGGCGCCTGCTCGGCTGGCCCCTCGGCGGGCTGGACGGGGGCGACGGGCGCCTGCGCGAAGCGCTGGCCCGCCACGACGGCGCCGACGCGCCGCTGCGCCTGCGCCGGGTCGGCTTGCGCTTCGCCGACGGCGAGGCGCGCTTCGCCGACGTCTGGCTGAGCGCCGGCGAGGACGGCGGTTGGTTGCTGGAGGCGCATCCGGTCGACGAGTTCCCGGGCGACGATCCGGCGCTGCTGCTGCCTTCGGCGCTGTCGGCCGCGCTCCGGGGCCTGGCGCACGAGCTGCGCAATCCGCTGGCCGGGCTGAAGGGCGCGGCGCAGTTGCTGGCGCGGCGGCTCGACGCGGCGCAGGGCGGCCGCGCCGAACGCGAACTGGTGGCGCTGATCGCCGGCGAGGTCGAGCGCCTGACCGGCCTGGTCGACCGCCTGCTCAACCCGGCGCCGGCGCGGCCGCACGAGCCGCTCAACATCCACGCCGTGCTCGAGCGCGTGCTGCGCCTGGCCGAGAGCGAGGCCGGCTGGGCGGTGCGCCTGGTGCGCGACTACGATCCGAGCCTGCCGGAACTGCACGGCGACGCCGACCGCCTGACGCAGGCGGTGTGGAACCTGGTGCGCAACGCGATCGAGGCCGGCGCGAGCCAGGTGACGCTGCGCACCCGCGCCGAGCACGCCGCGCGCATCGGCGAGGCGGCGCATGCGCTGGCGCTGCGCCTGGAAATCGCCGACGACGGCCGCGGCGTGCCCGAGGAGCTGGCCGAGCGGCTGTTCCTGCCGCTGGTGTCCGGCCGCGCCGAGGGCAGCGGGCTGGGGCTGGCGCTGGCGCAGCAGGTCGCGCGCGAGCACCGCGGCTCGCTGGTCTACCGCTCGCGCCCGGGGCATACCGTGTTCACCCTGCTGCTGCCGCTGGCGCTGGAGGAGGACGGCGATGGCGGGTGAGCGCAGTCGCGCGCGCCGCGAGGCGCGAGTGGAGAGGGCGGGATCAGGAGGAAACCGGAACGTGGGGACCGGCGGCCGCGGCCGCGGCGCCTGGCCACGGCTTCCCCTCCGCCCGGCCCTTTCGCTCCGTCGCTCCGCGCCCGACACGAAGCCCGCACCGCGCCGCAGAGGAGCCGCAGCCGCATGACCGCCGCCGAGCCCGCCCGCATCTGGGTCGTCGACGACGACCGCAGCGTGCGCTTCGTCCTGGCCACCGCGCTGCGCGAGGCCGGCTACGAGGTGGACGGCTTCGAGCGCGCCGCCGACGCGCTCGCCGCGCTGGAGGCGCGCGGCGCGCCCGACCTGCTGTTCACCGACGTGCGCATGCCCGGCGAGGACGGGCTGGCGTTGCTGGACAAGCTTAAGGCGCGCGCGCCGCGGCTGCCGGTGATCGTGATGAGCGCCTACACCGACGTGGCCAGCACCGCCGGCGCGTTCCGCGGCGGCGCGCACGAGTTCCTGTCCAAGCCTTTCGACCTCGACGAGGCGGTGGCGCTGGCCGCGCGCACGCTCGGCCAGGCGCGGCAAGGCCCCGTGCCCGCGGCGCCGAGCGAAGCGGCTGCCGGCGAGGACGGCCTGGTCGGCGAGACCCCGGCGATGCGCACGCTGTTCCGCGCGATCGGCCGCCTGGCGCAGGCGCCGCTGTCGGTGCTGATCACCGGCGAGACCGGCACCGGCAAGGAGCTGGTCGCGCGCGCGCTGCACCGCGAGTCGCCGCGCGCGGGCCGGCCGTTCGTCGCGCTCAACACCGCGGCGATCCCGGCCGAGCTGCTGGAGAGCGAACTGTTCGGCCACGAGGCCGGCGCGTTCACCGGCGCGCAGCGGCGCCACGTCGGCCGCTTCGAACAGGCCGACGGCGGCACCCTGTTCCTCGACGAGATCGGCGACATGCCGCTGCCGCTGCAGACGCGGCTGCTGCGCGTGCTGGCCGAGGGCGAGTTCTTCCGCGTCGGCGGGCGCGAACTGATCCGCGTCGACGTGCGGGTGATCGCCGCCACGCACCAGGACCTGGAGGCGCTGGTCGAGCAGGGCCGCTTCCGCGCCGACCTGCTGCACCGGCTCGACGTGGTGCGCCTGCGGCTGCCGCCGCTGCGCGAACGGCGCGAGGACATCCCGCGCCTGGCCGAGCGCTTCCTCGCCGCCGCCGCGGCCAAGCTGCAGGCGCCGGCCAAGCGCTTCGCCGACGCCGCGCTGGAACGGCTGCTCGCCTATTCCTGGCCCGGCAACGTGCGCCAGCTGGAGAACCTGTGCTGGCGCCTGGCCGCGCTCGCGCCCGGCGACACCATCACCCGCGCCGATCTCGACGAGGTGCTGGCCGCCGCATCGGGCAAAGACGGGATCGACGCCGCCGGCGAAGATTGGGACGCGCGCCTGGCGGCCTGGGCGCGCGCGCAGCTGGCGCGGGGCAGCGACGGCATCCACGCGCAGGCGCGCGAGCGCTTCGAACGCGCCCTGCTCGACGCCGCGCTGGCGCACACCGGCGGCCGCCGCACCGAAGCGGCGGCGCGCCTGGGCCTGGGCCGCAACACCCTGACCCGCAAGCTCGGGCCGGGCCGGCGGCGCCGCTAGCGCAACCGTTCACCGATGCGGCACCGGGCCGCGCCTAAGCTTTCGCTCCCGCATTCATCGCGTTCGCACCCACAGGAGTTCCGCATGAAGACCGCAACGCTCCCCCTCGCCCTGGCCGCGGCCGTGTCCGCCCTGCTGCTCGGCGCCTGCAGCACCGCACCGGACGCCGGCACGCAGCCGCGGGCCGACGCGGGGCAGGGCCCGGCCGCTGCGGCCGGCGCGACGTCGACCGCGCAGGCGGCGCGGGTGGTGCTCGCGCCCGCCTCGGGCAGCCTGGTCAGCGGCACGCTCGAGCTGAGGCCGACGGGCAACGGCGTGCACCTGCGCGGCGAGATCGGCGGCCTGGGCCCGAACGGCACCCACGCGATCCATATCCATGAGAAGGGCGACTGCAGCGCGGCCGACGCCAGCAGCGCCGGCGGCCACTTCAACCCGGCCGGCGCGCCGCACGGCAAGGTCGACCGCGGCGCGCACCATGCCGGCGACATGGACAACATCGTCGCCGACGCCGAAGGCGTGGCGAAGGTCGACGTGCACGCCAGCGGCGTCACCCTCGGCGGCGGCGCGGCGAACGACGTCGCCGGCAAGGCGGTGATCGTGCACGCCGCGGCCGACGACTACACCACCCAGCCGACCGGCAACGCCGGCGGGCGCCTGGCCTGCGGCGTCATCGCCGTCACCCGCTGAGGCGCGACGGCTCCCCGGGCAGCGCCCGCGACGCGCATCCTCCGGCGGCGCCCCCGCATCGCCGCGCGCCGCAGAGAGGCGACGCGGCGGTCGCGGGCGACCCGCGACTCGCCGCGCCTGGCGCCGGCGCGCGGGACGGGTGCCCCGGGGACCGCGTCGCCGCGGTTCGGCGGACGCCCGGGATGCGCGGCCGGCCGGCCGCCATGCGCTGGGCTCCGGCACCCGTCAGCCGGCTTCGTAGAGCTCGATCGGCAGGCCGTCCGGGTCGGCGAAGAAGGTGAAGCGGCGGCCGGTGAACTCGTCGACCCGGATCGGCTCGACCGCCACGCCCTGCGCCTGCAGCGCCGCCGCCGCGCCGGCGACGTCCTCGACCTCGAACGCGAGATGGCGCAGGCCGCAGGCCTCCGGATACGAAGGCCGCGGCGGCGGCGAGGGGAACGAGAACAGCTCGAGCCGGCCGCCGTCCGGCAGTTCCAGGTCGAGCTTCCAGGAATCGCGCGCCGCCCGGTACGCCTCGCCGACCACGCGCAGGCCGAGCGTCTCGGCGTAGAAGCGCCTGGAGCGCGCGTAGTCGGAACAGATCAGGGCGACGTGGTGGATGCGGCGCAGGCGCATGGATTCGGCTCAGCCACGGATTTTGCGCGGATGACCGCGGAAAGAGGATTCCGCATCGGGCCGCAGAGCGCAACGGCCGCGTCCGCCCGTCGTTCCCGCTGCGGCCATCGAGCGGCGTCGACCGGTGGGGCGGGCCGCCGCAGGAGCCGGAGGAGCCCGCAGCCCCGGCGAAGCCGGTGCGGGGCGTTGCGATGCGCTCGCGTGGCGATTCATCCGTGCCGATCCGCGCGAACCGCGGCCGAAGCGGGTCGCCGCTTCAGCCTTCCTCCAGCAGCGCCCGGATCGCCGCGAACCCGGCCGCCGCGCGCTCCTGCTTGCGCGCCGCGTCGGCCTCGGGGTCGGCGCCGTCGCGCTGGATCTCCGCCGCCGGCAGCTCGTCGAAGAAGCGGCTGGGCTGCAGGCGGACCTTGTCGCCCCAGCGCTGCGT
Organism: Vulcaniibacterium tengchongense; assembly: GCF_003814555.1. Classification (GTDB taxonomy): domain Bacteria; phylum Pseudomonadota; class Gammaproteobacteria; order Xanthomonadales; family Xanthomonadaceae; genus Vulcaniibacterium; species Vulcaniibacterium tengchongense. The sequence continues at coordinate 634,205 of NZ_RKQN01000002.1, read as the reverse complement.
CTGGCGCGAATAGGACAGCCACAGCTGTTCCTTGGCGCGGGTGATGCCCACGTAGAGCAGGCGCCGCTCCTCCTCGAGCGAGCCTTCCTCCAGCGCCATCTCGTGCGGCAGGGTGCCGTCCTCCATGCCGACGATGAACACGTAGCGGAACTCCAGGCCCTTGGCCGCGTGCAGGCTCATCAGCCGCACCTGGTTGCCGGGCTCGCCCTTGTCCGCATGCGACAGCAGCGCCAGTTGCGCGGCCAGTTCGCCCGGGCCGGCGCCCTTGCCGCCGTCGAACCACTCCGACAGCTCCTCCAGGTTCTCCTTGCGCCGCTGGAAGCTGGCCTCGTCCTTGCACTGCGCGCGGATCGCCGCGAGCAGGCCGCTCTTCTCGGCCAGCACCCGCACCAGCTCGGCCGGCGCGACCTGCTGCGCCTGCGCGCGCAGCTGGCGCACGATGGCGACGAAACCGTCCAGCGCGTTGGCCGCGCGCGGCGTCAGCTGCTTGAGCACGCCGATCTGCTCGGCCGCGCGCGACATCGGCAGGTGCAGCTGCTGCGCCAGCTCGGCGAGCCGGGACAGCGTGCCGGCGCCGACCTCGCGCTTGGGCGCCTGCACCGCGCGCAGGAACGCGGCGTCGTCGTCCGGGTTGGCGATCAGCCGCAGCCAGGCCAGCGCGTCCTTGACCTCGCCGCGCTCGAGGAAGGCGGTGCCGCCGGACAGGTGGTAGGGAATGCGCAGCAGCTGCAGCGCCTTCTCCAGCGGCCGGCTCTGGTGGTTGCCGCGGAACAGGATGCAGAAGTCGCTCCACGGCGCCTGCTTGGCGGCGGCGAGGAAGTGGATCTCGCCGGCCACCTTCTCCGCCTCGTGCGCGGCGTCGCGGCATTCCCAGACGCGGATGCGCTCGCCGTCGGGATTGTCGCTCCACAGCGTCTTCGGGTGTTCGTGCGGGTTGTGCGCGATCAGCGCGTTGGCCGCGCGCAGCACGCGGTTGGAGCAGCGGTAGTTCTGCTCCAGCTTGATGACCTGCAGGCCCGGGTAGTCCCTGCCCAGCTGCAGCAGGTTGTCGGGGTTGGCGCCGCGCCAGGCGTAGATCGACTGGTCGTCGTCGCCCACGCAGGTGAACAGGCCCTTGGGCCCGGCCAGCGCCTTGAGCAGGCGGTACTGCGCGTCGTTGGTGTCCTGGCACTCGTCGACCAGCAGGTAGCCGATGCGCTCGCGCCAGGCCAGGCGCACGTCCTCGTTCGCCTCCAGCAGCTGCACCGGCAGGCGGATCAGGTCGTCGAAGTCGACCGCGTTGAACGTGGCCAGCCGCGCCTGGTAGCGCGCGTACAGCGCCGCGGCCTCCATCTCGCGCGCGCTCCCCGCCGCGGCCAGCGCCCCCTCCGGCGACAGCCCGGCGTTCTTCGCGCGCGAGATCAGCTGGCGCATGTCGTCGATCGCGTCCGGCTTGGTCCCGGGCGGCAGCAGGTCCTTGACCTGCGCCGCGCTGTCGTCGCTGTCGAACACCGAGAAGCCGCGCCGCAGGCCGGCGCGGGCGTGCTCGATCTGCAGGAACTTCAGCCCGAGCGCGTGGAAGGTGCACACGGTCAGGCCCTCGGCGGCGTCGCCCCGGATCCGCTTGCCGACGCGCTCCTTCATCTCGCGCGCCGACTTGTTGGTGAAGGTGATCGCGGCGATCCGCCGGGCCGGCATCCGCCCGGAGCCGATCAGATGGGCGATCTTCTCGACAATCACGCGGGTCTTGCCGCTGCCGGCGCCGGCGAGCACGAGCAGGGGGCCGTCGGTGTGCAGGACGGCGGCGCGCTGGGGGGGGTTGAGGCCGTGCATGGCGGGGGTTTGCTGCCGCGGAGGCGGCGGCGTATTGTGCCGCATCGCAGGCTCCGGGCGGCCAGGTCCGCCCCGCGCCGGGCGCGCGGCGGCACTGCGGGAGAGGCGCGATGCGGATCTTCGCAATCGTCTGGGGTTGTGCGCTGGCGGTTGCGGCCCGGGCGGCGGAGCCGCCGGTCGCGGCGCAGGCGGTGGTCGCGGACACCGACCGCATGCACGCGCGCGACTACGACCGGCGCACGCGCCTGGCACGCACGCACCCGAACGAACTGTGGCGGCTGTACGGCGGCGACGCCGCCGCCAAGGGGCAGTGGCGCGACGCGCTGCGCCATTTCCGCAGGGCCGCGCGCCACGCCGACAAGTATTCGCAGCACCGCATCAGCCTGATGTACTGGCATGGCGTCGGGGTCGGGCGCGACCGCGCGCTCGCCTACGCCTGGGCCGACCTCGCCGCCGAGCGCCTGTACCCGGGCTTCGTCGTGCTGCGCGAGAAGATGTGGCTCGAACTCGGCCGGGACGAACGCGAACGCGCGCTGCGCGAAGGCGGCGCGCTGTACGCCGAGTTCGGCGACGCGGCGGCCAAGCCGCGGCTGCAGCGCGCGATCCTGAAGGCGCGCTCGCGGACCACCGGCAGCCGCACCGGCTACACCGACGGCCGGCTGCAGGTGAGCGGGCCGACCGGTGCCGCGCCCGGCGGCCCCGGCGATTTCGACCTGTCGGCGATATACGCCGACTGGCGCCTCGACGCGCGCGCGTACTGGGCGGTGGAAGACGCGATCTGGAAGCACGGCAACGTCGAGGTCGGGCCCGCGACGGCCGTGGACGACCCGGCGGACTGACCCGCTCCGCGGCGGCCGCGCCGGTGGGTGGCGGGCGCGTAATAGACTGCGCGCCTGTGCCGATCACGACGGAACCCCCATGCGCCTGGGCCTGGCCGCCAACCGCTTGCACCACCTGGGCGCGGACGCCGCGCTGTTCCGCTGGCTCGACGCCTGCGAGGCGGGCATCCGCGAGCTGGGACTGGAGCTGCACGCGGTCGGCCGCACCTACGATGCGATCGCCGCGGCAGGGCGGCTGGGCGGCCATCCGGGGCTGCGCCGCTATCCCTACGGCCGCGAAGGCGGGCTGATGAAACTGGTCGCCGAAGTGGCCGGCCCGGACGATCCGGCGCGCGCGCTCGACGGCGCGATCTACCTGATCGACCCGGTCGACCCGTCCTCGGTGTTTCCCGAGGCGCTGGCGCTGAAGCGGCAGTGCGTGATCCACGGCAAGCCGTTCGTGTCCACCATGGCCGGCGCGCGCGACTGGATCGAGGTGGAGCGCCTCCACGCCGGCCTCGCGCCGGACCCGGGGGCGGACGACCTGCACGCGCTGGAGCGCCAGACCCTGGCGCTGATCGCGCACGACGCGATGAAGCCGCAGATGCTGGCCTTCGCCGCCGAGCACTTCGACCTGCTCTCGCGCTTCGCCCGCCGCGTCGCCACCGGCACCACCGGCCAGCGCCTGAACGAGCTGGCCTGGAGCCGCGGCTGGCCGCAGGACCGCGAATGGGCGCAGCGCTACCGCAGCGGCCCGATGGGCGGCGACGCGCAGATCGCCGACCTGGTGCTGGAGCGGCGCTGCCGCCGCGCGATCTTCTTCGAGGACCCGCACGTCGCCCGCCAGCACGAGGCCGACATCCAGCTGCTGGAGCGCGCGGTCACCACCGTCACCTTCGACGCGATGTGCATGACTTCGCCGGCGATGGCGCGGCGCTGGGCGGAAGCGGCGGCGCGGCGGGCCAACCCGGAAACCCGCAACGGACGGCGAACGGATGCGTGATCGCGCACCGCCCGCGCCCGGCCTCCGCCCCGGTTCCTCGTCCCCGATCCTTCGTTCCTGTTTCGATCCATGGCCAAGCTCTACTTCTACTACTCGGCGATGAACGCCGGGAAGACCACCACGCTGCTGCAGTCGGCGCACAACTACCGCGAACGGGGGATGCGGGTGGCGATCCTGACCCCGCGCCTGGACGACCGCGCCGGCGCCGGCGTGGTCGCCTCGCGCATCGGCCTGCGCGCCGAGGGCATGGGCTTCGAGCGCGGCGACGACCTGCAGGCCAGGGTGGAGCGCGACATCGCCGCGCACGGGCCGCTGCACTGCGTGCTGGTCGACGAGGCGCAGTTCCTGAGCAAGGCCCAGGTGTGGCAACTCACCGAGGTGGTCGACGCGCTGCGCATCCCGGTGCTGTGCTACGGCCTGCGCACCGACTTCCGCGGCGAGCTGTTCGAGGGCAGCCAGTACCTGCTCGCCTGGGCCGACGAGCTGACCGAGATCAAGACCATCTGCCACAGCGGCAAGAAGGCGACGATGGTGGTGCGGGTGGACGCGCAGGGCCGCGCGGTGCGCGAAGGGCCGCAGGTGGAGATCGGCGGCAACGACCGCTACGTCTCGGTCTCGCGCGCCGAGTACAAGAAGGTGATGCGCGGCGAGGGCACGATCGAGCCGCTGCAGCCGCCGCTGCTGCTGTAGCTTTGCCTCCGCCGCCCCCGAGGCAGGCGGCCCGCCCGCGCGGCGGCTTCGCACGGCGGAGGCGGCGAAGGACGCGGGGGTGCCCGGTCCCGAGATGAAGCGGTTGCGGGTGCCTCAGCCGCAGCCGCGCCGGATCGCCTCCACCTCGCGCGTGACCAGGCCGCCGTCGGGTTGCTGCTCGCGCAGGGTTTCCAGCAGCGCGTCGAGCTCGGTCTGCGCCTCGGTGCGGGCGTCGGGCGGTTCCTCCGGCGCGGCGCAGCGCAGCTGCGCGAGATAGGCCTGCGCGCGCCACGCGGTGCGGCGCAGCTCCGGGTCCTGGGTCGGCAGGCCGGCGAGCAGTCGCAGCCGCGCCACGGCATCGTCGGTCTCGCCGTCGCGCGCCAGCTGCCGCGCCAGCGCCAGCTCGGCCAGGCGCGTGCGCGGGTGCGCGGCGCCGTAGCCGGCGCGGGTCAGCGCGACCGCGCGTTGCAGCAGCGCCAGCCCCTGGTCGTGGCGGCCGAGCGCGACCTCGACCTGGCCGCGCAGCCGGGCCACGTCGCCCAGCAGCGGGTGCCCGGCGCCGAAGCGCGCCTCGCGCAGCTTCCCCGCCTCGTTCAGCGCGGCCAGGGCCGAGCGTTGCCGGCCGCTGCCGTGCAGCACGCGCGCGTAGGCGTACAGGCTGTCGGCCACGCGCGCGCCGTCGCCGTTCTCGCGCGCGATCGCCAGCGCGCGCTGCAGCAGGGTCAGCGCGCGCGGCGCGTCGCCGCGCTCCCAGGCGAGCAGGCCGAGCTGGCGGTAGACCTCCTCCAGTTCCGGGTTGCCGCGCTGGCGGTCGCGCCGCTGCAGCAGTTGCCCCAGCACCTCGCGCAGTTCGTTCTGGGCGTCGGCGAAGCGGCCCTGGGCGATGTGCAGCTGGGCGAGCTGGCGCCGCAGCGCCAGGGTCGAGGGATGCTGCGCGCCGTACACCTCCAGCGCCAGCGCGTAGCTGTCGGCGGCTTCGCGCTCGGCGGCGTCGACCTGGTCCAGCTCGCGGCGCAGGTCGGCGATCTGGCGGCCGATCTCGACCTGCAGCGCGTGCCGCTCGCCGACCGTCTGGGTCAGCTGCGCGCGCGCCTGCTCGAAGCCCTGCAGCGCGGCCGCGGTCTGGCCGGCATCGGCCTGCAGCTGGGCCAGGTCCATCAGGTTCTCGACCGCGCCGACCGCGTCGCGGTCCTCGCGGCGCACCGCCAGCGCGCGCTCGAACAGCTGGCGCGCGCCCTGCAGCTCGCCGTCCTCGCGCCGGCAGCGGCCGAGCTGGGAATAGAACTCGCTGGCCTGCGGCGGCAATTGCGCCTGCTCGCGGCGCGCGGTGGCCAGCGCCGGCTGCATCAGTTCGATGCAGCGGCGCGGCTCGCCGAGCAGGCGCAGCGCCTGGCCGCGCTGGGTCAGCGACTCCAGCTGCAGGCTCACCGGCGCGTCGTCGAGGCCGCGCAGGATCGCGGCCTGGCGTTCGAGCAGGGTCAGCGCTTCGCGGTAGTCGCCCAGGCCGATGCGCAGCCGCGCGATCACGCCGAGCAGCTCGGCGCGCGCGCGCGGCTGCCGCGCCAGCTCGCGGTCGCCGCGCGCCAGCGAGGCGTCGAGCAGGCCGCGCAGGTCCAGTGCCTGGCCCTCGGGCGTGCCGCGCGCGCTCTCGAACACGCCGACCATGAAGTCCTGCATCGCCTGCGCGCGGCCGGCCTCCTGGACCGCCTGGCGCGCCTGCCAGGCCACCGTCGCCAGCGACACCGCCAGCACCGTCGCCACCAGCGTGCCGGTGGCCAGCGCCCAGCGGTGCCGGCGCAGGTACTTGCCGAGCCGGTAGCTCCAGCTCTGCGGCCGCGCCAGCACCGGGCGCCCCGCCTGGTAGCGCTGCAGGTCCAGCGCCAGCGCCTCGACCGAGGGGTAGCGCTGCTCCGGGCGCTTGGACAGGGTCTTGAGCACGATGTTGTCGAGATCGCCCGACAGCGCGCGCGCCAGGCGGCGCAGCGTGGCGGCGTCGGCCTCGCCCTCCTCCTCGCCGCGGCGCAGGACGGTCAGCGACGGCCGGGTCGGGTCGGCGGCGAGGATCGCCTCCTCCCACTCGGCGTCGGTCTGGCGCTTGAGCCGGTACGGCTTGGTGTCGGTGAGCAGTTCGTACAGCACCACGCCGAGCGAGTACACGTCGGTCATGGTGGTCACCGGCTCGCCGCGCACCTGCTCCGGCGCGGCGTAGTGCAGGGTGAACGCGCGCATGCCGGTGCGGGTGCGCTCGATCATCGGCGCGTCGGAATCGAGCAGCTTGGCGATGCCGAAGTCGAGCAGGCGCACGTCGCCGCCGGGCGTGACCAGGATGTTGGACGGCTTCAGGTCGCGGTGCACGATCAGGTTGGCGTGGGCGTGGCTGACCGCGTCGCAGATCTGCTGGAACATGCGCAGGCGCGCCTCCAGCGGCACCTGGCGGTTGCGGCAGTAGTCGCTGATCGGCTCGCCCTCGACGTACTCCAGCGCCAGGTACGGCACGCCCTCGGCGCTGACCCCGGCGTCGAGCAGGCGGGCGATGTGCGGGTGCGCGAGCCGGGCGAGGATCTCGCGCTCGCGCGAGAAGCGCAGGCGCAGGTTGTGGTCGGCCAGGCCCGGGCGCAGCAGCTTCAGCGCGACCCGGCGCTGGTACAGGCCGTCGGCGCGCGCGGCCAGCCAGACCTGGCCCATGCCGCCCTCGCCGAGCAGGCGCTCGAGCCGGTACGGGCCGACCTCGCCGCCGGGCCGCAGGCCCGCGGGCGGTCCGACCAGCGGCTCGGCGAGGAAGTCGGCGTGCGCCTCCTCCAGCGCGATCAGCCGCTGCAACTCCCCGGCCAGGTCCGCGTCCTCCGCGCGCAGGCGCTGCAGGCGCTCGGCGCGCGCGTCCGCGTCCAGCTCGAGCAGGGCGTCGAGCAGCGGCGACAGGCGTTGCCAGCGATCCGGATCCATGGCCCGGGATCAGGAGCGGGCGGTCGGGAACGGGGAACGAGCGGCCGTTTCCCCGCGTTTCTCGCTCCTCTTCATGCGTTCCCCTTCATCGGCCGTCTTTCAGCGAGGCCAGCAGGAACAGCCGCGCCTTCTGCCAGTCGCGGCGGATGCTGCGCTCGGAGCGTTCCAGCAGCGCCGCGATCTCCAGTTCCGACAGGCCGGCGAAGTAGCGCAGCTCGACCACCTGGGCCAGGCGCGGGTCGACCGCGGCGAGCTTGGTGAGGGCGGCGTCCAGGCCCAGGGTCTCCTCGTCCAGGCGCAGGCCGCCTTCGACGTCGTCGGGCAGCTCGGTGACCCGGTGCAGGTCGCCGCCGCGCTTCTGCGCCAGGCGCTGGCGGGCGTAGTCGACCACGACGCTGCGCATCGCCGAGGCGGCGTAGGCGAAGAAGTGGGCGCGGTCGTCGAACTGCGCCTCGTGGCGGCCGACCAGCTTCAGGTAGGCCTCGTGCACCAGCGCGGTCGCGTCCAGGGTATGGCCGTGCTGCCCCGCGAGCTGGCGCCGGGCCATCGCGTGCAGCTCCTGGTAGAGCGTGGCGAGCACGCGGTCCAGCGCCGCGCGGTCGCCCCCGCGTGCCGCATCCAGCAGCAAGGTGATGTCGGCGGAGTCGGCCATCGGGGGGAATATAGCTCAGCGGCCGCGCACGGGGCGGCTAGCGCTGGCAGTGCCCGCACCAGACCGTGGTGCGCTGGCCGATCGCCGCCTGCTTCAGCGGCCGGCCGCAGCGCGGGCAGGGCTCGCCGCCGCGGCCGTAGGCGGCCAGTTCCTGCTCGAAATAGCCGGGCGCGCCGTCCGGGTCGAGGAAATCGCGCAGGGTGGTGCCGCCGCGGCCGATCGCGTACCGCAGGATGCGCTTGATCGCCTCCGCCAGCTGCCGGTAGCGCTCGCGCGAGACCCGCCCGGCCGGGCGCAGCGGCGAGACCCCGGCGGCGAACAGCGCCTCGGCGGCGTAGATGTTGCCTACCCCGACCACGACCCGCTGGTCCATCAGGAAGGCCTTCACCGGCGCCTTGCGGCCGCGGCTGAGCGCGAACAGGTAATCGCCGTCGAACGCCTCGGAAAGCGGTTCCGGGCCGAGGCCGGCGAGCAGCGCGTGGGTCTGCCCCGGCGGCTGCCAGAGCAGGCAGCCGAACCGGCGCGGATCGTTGAAGCGCAGCACCCGGCCGGAGTCAAGCGCCAGGTCGACATGGTCGTGCGCGCGCACCGGCGCATCGGCCGGCAGCACCCGCAGGCTGCCGGACATGCCCAGGTGCAGCAGCGCGCTGCCGGCGGCGGTGTCGAGCAGCAGGTACTTGGCGCGCCGGCGCACTGCGGCGATGCGCTGGCCCGGCAACTCGCGCGCGATCTCGGGCGGGATCGGCCAGCGCAGGTCGGGCCGGCGCAGGACCACGCCGGCGACGGTGCGGCCCTCGACGTGCGGCGCCAGGCCGCGGCGGGTGGTTTCGACTTCGGGCAGTTCGGGCATGGCGCAAGCGTACGTCGGCGCGCGGCGGGCGGCAGCCGGCGCCGCCGTTTTCCGGTCCGGCCGCATGCGCGGTCAGCGGTCGGATCGCCTTCGGTGCTGCCGGGCGAAGAACCGCGCGGCCGGGTCGCTGGTGCATCGCGCAGCGTGCGCCGGAAGGCTCACCCGAGGCTCCAGATCGCGCGGCTGGCGCGGCGCGCGCATCGCATGCGCGCGAAGTCGCCCCCTCGCGATTCGCTTGGTTCGGGCGCGCGCCGCGCGCCGGGCGCGGCTCGCGGCCGGAAGACCACGGCAATGCGCAGCCGGCAGAGGAGCGCGGTGCGCCAGGCGCCGTGACGGCCGCAGCGTTCGTTCAGCAAGGTGATCGATCCACGGACGCGGCGCGGCAGCGCGGGTGCGAATATCGGGCCTGCGCTTGCGCCGGGCCTGAACGACCCCATCACAGATCCGGCCCATACCCGAGCGAAGGGTGGGCTTGGGCTGGCATGATCGGACCTGGGATCGTCGGCTCGCCGGTCCCCTGCGTATCCCCCGGAGTCCTGATGTCCATTTCCCTGCTCGATTTCCTCGCCGGCGGCCTGCTCCAGGCCGGCTGGGGCCAGTTGCTCGTCTACCTGCTGGTGGCGACGCAGCTGACCATCTTCTCGGTCACCCTCTACCTGCACCGTTCGATGGCGCACCGCGCGGTCGACTTCCACCCGGTGCTGGCGCACTTCTTCCGCTTCTGGACCTGGCTGACCACCTCGATGATCACCAAGGAGTGGGCGGCGATCCATCGCAAGCACCACGCCAAGTGCGAGACCGAGGAGGACCCGCACAGCCCGCAGTTCAAGGGCATCGACACGGTGATGTGGCGTGGCGTCGAGCTGTACCGCGCCGCCCGCGCCCAGCGCGAGGACATCGAGAAGTACGGCAAGGGCTGCCCGGACGACTGGATCGAGCGCCGCCTGTACACCCCGTACGCGACCCTCGGCCCGACCCTGTTGCTGTTCATCAGCTTCGCCCTGTTCGGCTTCAAGGGCGTGGCGGTGTGGGCGGTGCAGATGCTGTGGATCCCGTTCTGGGCCGCCGGCGTGGTCAACGGCCTCGGCCACTGGTGGGGCTACCGCAACTTCGAGACCACCGACACCGCGACCAACCTGACCCCGTGGGGCTTCTGGATCGGCGGCGAGGAGCTGCACAACAACCACCACGCGTTCCCGTCCTCGGCCAAGTTCGCCCTGCGCAAGTGGGAGTTCGACATCGGCTGGACCGCGATCAAGCTGCTGGAGAAGCTGCGCCTGGCCAAGGTGCTGCGCGTGGCGCCCGCGCTCGACGTGCGCCCGAACATCGCCATGCCCGACGGCGAGACGCTGAAGGCGCTGCTGGCGATCCGCTTCCAGGCGATGACCGACTACTACCGCAACGTCACCCTGCCGGCGCTGCGCGAGGCCAAGCTCAAGCTGCCGCGCAAGCTGCGCCACGGCCTGGCCGACGGCGGCCGCTGGCTGGACGAGGACAAGCGCGCCAAGCTGCAGGCCTGGCTGGCCGAGCGGCCGAAGATCGCGACCCTGGCCGAGTTCCGCGCGCGCCTGGCGCAGATCCTCGACGACCGCTCGCACGACGCCCAGGCCACCCTGCAGAAGCTGCACGCGTGGTGCAACGAGGCCGAAGCCAGCGGCATCGCCGCGCTGCAGGCGTTCTCGGCCCGGCTGAAGGGCTACGCGCTGGCGCCGGCACGGACCTGATCCGGGCGAGGCACGCCCCGCGATGGACCGCGCCGCTGCGCCGCCGCGCATCGAAGGGCCCGCATCGGACGGTGCGGGCCTTTTCGCGTCCGCCGCGCGCGCGGTGCGGCTCGCGCTCCCGTTGGTCCTCGCCGCGTCCGCTTCGGCCGCCTTCGGCCAGGCCGTGCACGGCACCGCCGACTACCTGTCGCGCATGGACGCCGACCGCGACGGGCGCGTCTCGCTGGTCGAATACCAGGACTGGATGGGCTACGCCTTCGCCCGCATGGACCGCAACGGCGACGGCCAGCTCGAACCCGCCGAACTGCCCGGCGGCCGCGGCAAGCCGGTGAACCTCGCCGAGCACCGCGCACGCCTGGCCGCGACCTTCCGCCGCCAGGACACCGATCGCGACGGCTACCTCGGCGCGGCCGAGCTGGCGGCGCCGCCGCAGTAGCGCGCGCCCGCACGCCCGAGCGGCCGATGCGGGCGCCGTCGCCGCGCCGCGGACCGGGCGCGGCGGCTCCCATGGACTTCGTGGGTGCGCCAGGCCGCCGCGCCGGCGGATCGCGACGACGCGACATCGACCGATCGGACCGGTCCCCGCGGCGCGGCGATCGCGATGCAAGCCGCCCGGCGGCGAGGCATGACTCAAGGCAGTGGCCGCGGCTTTCGCCGCCCGGCACCTTGGGGCCGCCCGATCCGAGTGCGGTTCGACCCATCGCACCGGCATCCGGGCGCTCACCCGCCCCGTGCCGAGCGGCACGACACCACGGATCGCCCATGCCCTCATCCCGGAAGACGTTGCTTGCCGCCCTCCTCGGCCTCGCCGCGGCCGTTTCCGTCGCGCACGCCCAGGAATGCCCCGACGTCGCGCCCTACGCCAAGGCGCGCGAGGTCATCGAGGACCTCGAGCGCATCGTCGCGCCCGGCGGCGTGCAGGAGGCGTACAAGGCCCGGATCGGCGGCATCGAGCAGTGGCTCAACGTGCGCGGGCAGGACCGCGCCAACCCGATGATCCTGTTCGTGCACGGCGGGCCCGCCGCGCCGGTGACCCCCAGCCTGTGGCAGTTCCAGCGCCCGATCGAGGAATACTTCACCGTGGTCAACTGGGACCAGCGCGGCGCCGGCAAGACCTACAACGCGGTCGACCCGGACTCGATCGCCGGGACGGTGCGCATCTCGCGCTACGTCGACGACGCGATCGAGGTGGCCGAGCACCTGCGCGCCCGCTACGGCAAGGACAAGCTGATCCTGATGGGGCACAGCTGGGGCACGATCGTCGCGATGGGCGCGGCGCTGAAGCGGCCGGACCTGTTCCACGCCTACGTCGGCATCGGCCAGGTGATCAACACCCGCGAGAACGAGCGGATCAGCTTCGACTACGGCATGCGGCAGGCGAGGCTGCACGGGAACGAGGAGGCGGTGCGCGAGATGGAGACGATCGCGCCGTACCCGGGCGACCGGCCGATCACCCGCGAGCGCATCGTGCTGGCGCGCAAGTGGGCGCAGCACTACGGCGGCCTGAGCGCGTTCCGCGAGCACTCGCGCTACTACTACCGCGCGCCGCTGCTGTCGCCCGACTACGACGCGCAGGACGTATGCGCGATCGACCGCGGCAGCGTGTTCACCCTCGCCAAGGTGCTGCCGGAGTTCCTCGAGGTCGACTACACCACGGTGCGCGAGTTCCCGATCCCGGTGCTGATGTTCATGGGCCGCCACGACTACACCACGCCGTCGGAGCCCACCGCGGCCTGGCTGGACGAGGTGGACGCGCCGTACAAGCGCGGCGTGTGGTTCGAGCGCTCGGCGCACATGATTCCGTGGGAAGAACCGGGCAAGACCCTGGTCAGCCTGCTCGAATACGTGCGGCCGCTGGCCGCGGGCGAGCGGGGCCGGTGACGCGGCCGCGCGGCGCGAGCCCGCCCGCGCCGCGCTGTCAACGGGTACCGCGGACGCGGCCGCGTTGCGACAATCGCCGCTCCCCCGCGCCTTCCGGGATCGAGCCACGAACGCAATGCAAGACGACGCCAAGCACGCACAGCAGATCGCCGCCAAGATCGCCCGCCTCATCGCCGAGGAGATCGGCGCCCAGCCGCAACAGGCGCAGGCCGCCATCGCCCTGCTCGACGAGGGCGCGACGGTGCCGTTCATCGCGCGCTACCGCAAAGAGGCCACTGGCGGGCTCGACGACACCCAGCTGCGCAACCTGGAAACGCGCCTGGCCTACCTGCGCGAGCTGGAGGACCGCCGCGCCGCGGTGCTGGCCAGCATCGGGGAGCAGGGCAAGCTGACCGACGAACTGCGCGCGCAGATCGAGGCCGCCGACAGCAAGGCGCGCCTGGAAGACCTGTACCTGCCGTACAAGCCCAAGCGCCGCACGCGCGCGCAGATCGCGCGCGAGGCCGGCCTGGAGCCGTTGGCCGACGGCCTGCTTGCCGATCCCCGCCTCGTGCCGGAGGAATTCGCCGCCGGCTTCGTCGACGCCGGGAAGGGCGTGGCCGACGCCAAGGCCGCGCTCGACGGCGCGCGCGCGATCCTGATGGAGCGTTGGGGCGAGGACGCGCAGCTGGTCGGCGAATTGCGCCAGTGGCTGCACGAGGTGGGCATGATTCGTTCGCGCGTGGCCGAAGGCAAGGAGGTCGCGGGCGAGAAGTTCCGCGACTACTTCGACCACGCCGAGCCGCTGGCGAAGATCCCCTCGCACCGGCTGCTGGCGCTGTTCCGCGGCCGCCGCGAGGAATTCCTGTTCCTCGACCTCGACCCGGGCGCCGACGCGGACGCCGGCCACGCCCAGGCCGAGGCGCGCGTCGCCGCGCACGTCGGCGTCAAGGCGGCCGGCCGCCCCGCCGACAAGTGGCTGCTCGACACCTGCCGCCTGACCTGGAAGGCCAAGCTGCACCTGCACCTGATGCTCGACCTGTTCGCGCAGGCGCGCGAGAAGGCCGAGGCCGAGGCGATCGCGGTGTTCGGCGACAACCTCAAGGACCTGCTGCTGGCCGCGCCGGCCGGGCCGAAGGCCGTGCTCGGCCTCGACCCGGGCCTGCGCACCGGGGTCAAGGTCGCGGTGGTCGACCGCACCGGCAAGCTGGTCGACACCGCGACCATCTACCCGCACGAGCCCAAGCGGCAGTGGGAACAGTCGCTGCAGGTGCTGCGCGCGCTGTGCGCGAAGCACCGGGTGGAGCTGGTCGCGATCGGCAACGGCACCGCCTCGCGCGAGACCGACAAGCTCGCCGGCGAGCTGCTCAGGCTGGCGCCGGAGCTGAAGATGCAGAAGATCGTGGTCAGCGAGGCCGGCGCCTCGGTGTACTCGGCTTCGGAGCTGGCGGCCAGGGAGTTCCCGGACCTCGACGTGTCGCTGCGCGGCGCGGTGTCGATCGCGCGGCGCCTGCAGGACCCGTTGGCCGAGCTGGTCAAGATCGAGCCCAAGGCGATCGGGGTGGGCCAGTACCAGCACGACGTCGACCAGATCCGCCTCGCGCGCGCGCTCGACGCCAAGGTCGAGGACTGCGTGAACGCGGTCGGCGTGGACGTGAACACCGCATCGAGCGCGCTGCTGACCCGCGTCTCCGGCCTGTCGCCGACCGTGGCCGAGAACATCGTCGTCTACCGCAACCAGAACGGCCCGTTCCGCAGCCGCAAGGAGCTGCTCAAGGTGCCGCGCCTGGGCGAGAAGACCTTCGAGCAATGCGCCGGCTTCCTGCGCATCGCCGACGGCGAGGAACCGCTGGACGCCTCGGCGGTGCACCCGGAGGCCTACCCGGTGGTCGAGCGCATCCTGCGCCAGTGCGGCCGCGAGGTGAAGCAGGTGATCGGCGACGCCGCGCTGCTGCGTTCGCTCAAGCCGGAGCAGTTCGTCGACGAGCGCTTCGGCGTGCCGACCGTGCGCGACATCCTCAAGGAGCTGGAGAAGCCCGGCCGCGACCCGCGCCCGGAGTTCAAGGCCGCGCGCTTCGCCGACGGCGTGGAGGACATCAAGGACCTGCGCCCGGGGATGATCCTGGAAGGCGTGGTCAGCAACGTCGCCGCGTTCGGCGCCTTCGTCGACATCGGCGTGCACCAGGACGGGCTGATCCACATCTCGGCGCTGTCGGACAAGTACGTCAAGGACCCGCGCGAGGTGGTCAAGGCCGGCGACATCGTCAAGGTGAAGGTGCTGGAGGTGGACGTGGCGCGCAAGCGCATCGCCCTGACCCGGCGCCTGGACGACGAGGCGCCGGCGCCGCGCAGCCCGCGCGAGAACGGCGAGCGGCGCGATGCCCGCGCGCACGGCCCCCGCGGCGGCCGCGATTCGAACCGCGCCGGCGGCAAGCCCGCCGCGGCGCCGATGAACAACGCCCTGGCGCAGGCGTTCGCGCGCGCCAAGCGCGGCTGAGTAAAGACGCTCTGCCCACCCACCCCCCTCTCCCGCCCGCGGGAGAGGGGTTTCGCGGCCGCGGAACGCTTCACGGCGGCCGAGGGTTGCGCGGCGATCCGCGCCGGCCGCGGCGCAGCGGCCTTCGCCGCCACGAAAAAACCCCTCTCCCGGGCGGGAGAGGGGCTGGAGCGAGGGCGAACGGGAGCGGGCCGCTCAGCTGCGGATGTCGACGTCCTTGGTCTCGCGCAGGAACAGCGAGCCGATCACGAAGGTCATCAGCGCGACGATGATCGGATACCACAGGCCGGAGTAGATGTTGCCCGTGGCCAGCACCAGCGCGAACGCCGTGGTCGGCAGGAAGCCGCCGAACCAGCCGTTGCCGATGTGGTACGGCAGCGACATCGAGGTGTAGCGGATCCGGGTCGGGAACAGCTCCACCAGCCAGGCCGCGATCGGGCCGTACACCATGGTCACGTAGATCACCAGGAGGGTCAGCAGCAGCAGCACCATCGGCTTGTTGATCCGGGCCGGGTCGGCCTTTTCCGGGTAGCCGGCGGCGGTGGTCGCGGCGAGCACAGCCTTGCTGAACTCGTCGGTCCGGGCCTTGGTCTCCTCGGGCGTCAGGCCCTTGGCGTCGAAGCTGGAGAACACCTGGTCGCCGACGCGGATCTGGGCGACGCTGCCGGCCGCGGCGGTCTCGTTGTGGTACGGGATCGACTTGCCGGCCAGCAGCCCCTTGGCGATGTCGCAGGAGCTGTTGAACTTGACGTGCGACTTCAGCTCGCCGGGGACGAACTGCACCGCGCACTCGTCCGGGTCGGCGATCACCGTCACCGGCGCGCTGTTCTGCGCGGCTTCCAGCGCCGGGTTGGCGTAGTGGGTCAGCGCCTTGAACAGCGGGAAATAGGTGAGCGCGGCGACCAGGCAGCCGGCCATGACGATCTTCTTGCGGCCGATCTTGTCCGACAGCCAGCCGAACACCACGAAGAACGGCGTGCCGATGATCAGCGCGCCGGCGATCAGCAGGTTCGCCGTGGTCGCGTCCACCTTGAGCGTCTGGGTCAGGAAGAACAGCGCGTAGAACTGGCCGGCGTACCAGACCACGGCCTGGCCCGCGGTGGCGCCGAGCAGCGCCAGCAGGGCGATCTTGCCGTTCTTGGTGAAGAAGCTCTCGGTGATCGGCGCCTTCGAGCCCTTGCCCTCGGCCTTCATCTGCTGGAACAGCGGCGACTCGTTGAGCTGCAGGCGGATCCACACCGACACCAGCAGCAGCACGAACGAGACCAGGAACGGGATGCGCCAGCCCCAGGCTTCGAACGCCTCGTTGCCCAGCGCGAGGCGGCTGCCGAGGATCACCAGCAGCGACAGGAACAGGCCCAGCGTCGCGGTGGTCTGGATGAAGCTGGTGTACAGGCCGCGCTTGCCGTTCGGCGCGTGCTCGGCGACGTAGGTCGCCGCGCCGCCGTACTCGCCGCCCAGCGCCAGGCCCTGTAGCAGGCGCAGCGTGATCAGGATGATGGGCGCGGCGATGCCGATGCTGGCGTAGCTGGGCAGCACGCCCACCAGGAAGGTCGACACGCCCATGATCACGATGGTGACGAGGAAGGTGTACTTGCGCCCGATCATGTCGCCGAGGCGCCCGAACACCAGCGCGCCGAACGGGCGCACGGCGAAGCCGGCGGCGAACGCGAGCAGGGCGAAGATGAACGCCGCGCCCGGCTCCAGGCCGCTGAAGAACTGCTTGGCGATGATCGCCGCGAGCGAGCCGTACAGGTAGAAGTCGTACCACTCGAACACGGTGCCGAGGCTGGACGCGAAGATGACCTTCTTGTGGCCGCGGGTCAGCTCGCCGCTCGTCGGATGGGTTGCGGAAATCGTGGACATGGCCGGCCTCGTCAGAAGTTGTACTTCACGTGGGTCTGCAGGCGGCGCAGCTCGCCGCGGTCGCCGTTCTCGAGCTCGCGCTGGCCCCAGATCAGCTCGGCGCCGAGGTCGAGCTTCGGCAGCGGCGAATAGATCAGGTTCAGGTGCGCGGACTGCGCCGACTTGGTGATGCCCAAGCCGGTGAGCGCGGTCTCGTTGTCGTACTCGGCGCGCGAGTAGAAGACGTTGCCGCGCAGTTTCGGGCTGAACACGTGGCGCCAGCCGACGAAGCCGGCGACCAGGTCGATGTTCTCCAGGTCGCCGTCGGCGTCGAGCACCGCGTCGTTGTTCAGCGCCAGGCCGACGTAGCGGCCGATGCCGCTGCCGCCGGTGATCATGTAGCGCAGGTCGTCGTCGGCGCCCATGTTGAGCTTGCCCGACACGCTCAGGCCGTAGCCGGTGCCGGACTCGTCGATGCCGAGCGCGCCGTTCTGGTACCTGAGCTGGCGCACCAGGCCGGCGATGCCGAAGTGGCCCCAGTCGCCCTTGGCGGTGTAGCGCGCGGTGACGTCCGGCACCGCGCCGTCGTCGCCGGAGACCTGCGCCATGTTGCCCTGGTACGGCGTGTACACGGTCTCCGGGTTCTCGATCGACACCGACCACGGGCCTTGGGTGTAGCGCAGCTGCGCCTGGCGCACGAACACCGTGCCCTCGGTCGGCCCGAGGAAATCGACGGTATCGGGCAGCGCGGCGGTGTCCTGGAAGTTCGACCAGGTCTGGCCGGCCAGCCAGTTGTTCCATTGCACGTAGGCGTGGCGCAGGGTGAGCGCGTAGGTGTTGGTCGCGACCTCGTTCCCGGTGAAGGCGGTGCTGCCGCCGCCGAACAGGTCGAATTCCAGGTAGGCCTTGAGCTTGTCGCCGCTGTCCAGGTCGGTGTCGGCGCCGAACCAGAAGCGCGAGAAGTTCACGCCCATGTCGGTGTCGGCGCCGCCTTCGCCGGTGCGGCCGCCGCCGACCGGGATCGCCTTGGGCACGTAGAACAGGCGCCCGACCGTGCCGTCGGGGATGTCGCCGTCGTTGGTCTGGGTGACCGAAGCGTCGAGCTTGATGAAGCCGCCGTAGGTGAAGCGCGTGCCCGGGTTGGCGGTGGCCATGATCGGCGTGCTCTGCAGCGCCGGCTGGGCGGGGGCCGCCGGCGCGGCCGGCGCCGCCGCCTGCGCGCTCTGCACCTGGCCGATCTGCGCCTGCTGCTGTTGCTGCTGCGCCATCAGCTGCCGGACCATGGCTTCGAGCTGGGCGACGCGCGCCTCCAGCTCCTTTTCCTTCGCGGTCTGGGCGAAGGCCGCGCCCGGCAGCGCGAGCGCGACCAGCAGCGCGGCCGCGAGCGGGCGACGCCGGATCGACGCGTGGCGGCGCGCCGGCATTGTCGTGCGTGTGGACATGATTCCCTCCCGAAGGAACCGAATGGGGACGTACGCGAAGAACCGCCGCGCGACGAGCACGGTCCGCGCCAGCCTGCAAGGCCATCGCGGCGCATCACCATTCCCCATTGGTCGTACGCCGCCGACGGTGGATGCGGCGCGCGGCGCCGGCGCGGCGGCGGCGGAAGCGGCCGCAAACGCGCGCGCTTTCAAGCGCTTGGCGCCGCGCCGCGGGCGCGCGCCCCGGCGCCGGCGATGCGGCGGCGCCGCGCGGCGTTTGGCGCCTACGACTATCGTCTAGCCCGGCCCGCGGCGGGCCGCCGCGACGAATGCGGCACACTGGAACGCCCGCGAACGCCGCCGCCGCGCGGCCGTCACGACGAGATCACGTCCGGAGCGCCTCATGACCCCAACCCCTGCCGTCCATCCGATCGATCCGCAGTTCGCCGCCGGCGCGCGGATCAAGCGCGAGGATTACGAACGGCTCTACGCCGAGTCGGTGGCGCAGCCGGAGGCGTTCTGGGGCCGCGTCGCCGAGCGCCTGGAGTGGTACCGCAAGCCGACCCGGATCAAGGACGTCAGCTACCGGCTCGACGACTTCCACATCCGCTGGTACGAGGACGGCGAGCTCAACGCCAGCGTCAACTGCCTGGACCGCCACCTCGCCGGGCGCGGCGACAAGACCGCGCTGATCTTCGAGCCGGACGACCCGGCCAAGCCGGCGCAGCGCATCAGCTACCGCGAGCTGCACGCGCGCGTGTGCAGGCTGGCCAACGCGCTGCGCGCGCTGGGCGTGCGCAAGGGCGACCGCGTCACCATCTACCTGCCGATGATCCCGGAGGCGATCGCCGCGATGCTGGCCTGCGCGCGCATCGGCGCGGTCCACTCCGTGGTGTTCGGCGGCTTCGCCCCGCAGTCGATCGCCGACCGCATCGCCGACTGCGGCAGCAAGCTGGTGATCACCGCCGACGAGGGCCTGCGCGGCGGCAAGAAGGTGCCGTTGAAGGCCAACGTCGACGCCGCGCTGAAGCTGCCCGGCACCAATTCGGTCGAGACCGTGCTGGTGGTGCGCCATACCGGCGCCGCCGTCGACATGCAGATGCCGCGCGACCGCTGGTACGACGCGGTGATCGACGGCCAGAGCGAGGACTGCGTGCCGGAGCGGATGAACGCCGAGGATCCGCTGTTCATCCTCTACACCTCCGGCAGCACCGGCAAGCCGAAGGGCGTGCTGCACACCACCGGCGGCTACCTGGTCTACGCCAGCTATACCCACGAAGCGGTGTTCGACCTGCGCGAGGACGACGTCTACTGGTGCACCGCCGACGTCGGCTGGGTCACCGGCCACAGCTACATCGTCTACGGCCCGCTCGCCAATGGCGCCACCGCGGTGGTGTTCGAGGGCGTGCCGAACTATCCCAGCGTGTCGCGCTTCTGGGAGGTCATCGACAAGCACCGGGTGACCATCTTCTACACCGCGCCGACCGCGATCCGCGCGCTGATGCGCGACGGCGACGAGCCGGTGAAGAAGACCTCGCGCGCCTCGCTGCGCCTGCTCGGCACGGTCGGCGAGCCGATCAACCCCGAAGCCTGGCGCTGGTACTACGAGGTGGTGGGCGACGCCCGTTGCCCGATCGTCGACACCTGGTGGCAGACCGAGACCGGCGGCATCCTGATCTCGCCGCTGCCGGGCGCGACCGACCTCAAGCCGGGTTCGGCGACCCAGCCGTTCTTCGGCGTGCGCCCGGCGCTGGTCGACGCCAACGGCAAGCTGCTCGAGGGCGAGGCCGAGGGCAACCTGGTGCTGCTCGATTCCTGGCCCGGGCAGATGCGCACGGTCTACGGCGACCACCAGCGCTTCATCGACACCTACTTCCGCACCTACCCGGGCATGTACTTCACCGGCGACGGCTGCCGCCGCGACGCCGACGGCGACTACTGGATCACCGGCCGCGTCGACGACGTGATCAACGTCTCCGGCCACCGCATCGGCACCGCCGAGGTCGAGAGCGCGCTGGTCTCGCACCCGAAGGTGGCGGAAGCGGCGGTGGTCGGCTTCCCGCACGACCTCAAGGGCCAGGGCATCTACGCCTACGTCACCCTGGTCGCCGGCGAGGCGCCGAGCGAGGAGCTGCGCAAGGAACTGGTGGCGCACGTCCGCCGGGAGATCGGCCCGATCGCCGCGCCGGACCACCTGCAGTGGGCGCCGGGCCTGCCGAAGACGCGCTCGGGCAAGATCATGCGCCGCATTCTGCGCAAGATCGCCGAGAACGCGCCGGACCAGCTCGGCGACACTTCGACCCTGGCCGACCCGTCGGTGGTCGAGTCGCTGGTCAAGGAGCGGCGCGTGCCGTGAGCACCGCTTCCCCCCGCGCCGCGGGGGGAAGCCGGGGGAGGGGCTCCGGCGCAGCACGTCCGTCACGCGGCTCGGCCGTTCCGTTCCACGCAAGCAAGGAAGGCGACGTCCTCATCCCCCATGTCCACTCTGCTCATCGCCGACGACCATCCCCTGTTCCGCGAGGCGCTGCGCGGCGCGGTCGCGCGCGTGCTGCCGGACGCGCAGCTGCGCGAGGCCGACAACGTCGAGGCGCTGTACGCGCTGGTCGAGAGCGAGCCCGACGCCGACCTGCTGCTGCTCGACCTCAACATGCCGGGCGCGCAGGGCTTCTCCGCGCTGGTGCACCTGCGCGCGCTGCATCCGCAGCTGCCGATCGTGGTGGTGTCCGCGCGCGAGGAGCCGGCGGTGATGCGGCGCGCGCTCGACCACGGCGCGGTCGGCTTCATCCCCAAGTCGGCGGACGCGGCCACGCTCGGCCAGGCCCTGGCCAGCGTGCTCGACGGCGACCGCTGGGCGCCGCCGGCGGCGCTGTCGGCGCCGGCGGCGGCCGACGACGAGCACGACGCCGCCCGCCGCCTGCGCGACCTGACCCCGCAGCAGTTCCGCGTCCTGCAGATGCTCGGCGCCGGCCTGCTCAACAAGCAGATCGGCTACGAGCTGGGCGTGTCCGAGGCCACGGTCAAGGCGCACGTCACCGCGATCCTGCGCAAGCTCGGCGCCAGCAACCGCACCCAGGCGGTGCTGATCGCCAGCCGCCTCGCGCTCGACCCGGGCGCGATCGTGCCGCCGCCGGAAGAGGCGGAGTAGCTTCCTCCCCGCGAATCAGCTCGCGCCGGGAGCGGTGGCGGCCAGCCTGTGTCCGTAGCGGTCCTCGCCAAACTGACCGGTGATGCATCCGCGCGCGTGCGGGCGGAAGATTGTCGCGATGCGTAGCTCTATCCGCCCGGTGCGGCGCAGGATCAGGGTTGCGGAAGGCGTTCCAGTCCGGATTGCTTGCCGGGAAATGGAAGACAAGATTCGGCGGTTGTCTTGATGTCCTCGGCCATGCCAAGCATCTTTCCCGACGCGAGGTCAATTACATAATCGCCTACACTCGCTGTCTTCTGGTCTTTGCTGAAAGCGGCATCGTGGGGTTCGCGAGTCACGGTGTAATAATCAATAATTTTCCGTGATCTGCGTCAGATAGATAGATTGGTGCGTAAGGGGTGATGGTGTGTGCCCATTCTTTGGATAGGCCCCGGACTATGGCCCGGGTCCGGGCGCAATTAACGCTCCCGCCGCTTACTGCCATGTCGAGAGGAATGTGGACTTCCTTCCGGCCTCGATCAAAGTAGAACCGGCCGGCCGCGACGCGGAACGACTGAGCCGGCTCCTGGTCAGTGGCGACGGCGGGGCCTGATGTGGCCCAGGCAAGTAATAGTGGAACCACGCTGGCCGGGCTATGCCGACCGCAGCGCGCGCGAGCGTGGAACTGAGAGACGAAGACTGACCATGGCGAAAGGCGAGTCGAAGCGGGTGCCCGAGCATCCGCACTGGTACGAGGACCTTCCGGAGCGGGATGCGCCGCTGGATCGCGCGCCGAAGATGGTGCACGGCGATGTCAATGCGATGGACGCTACATATCTGGAGGTGTCAAGAACATCAACGCTGATGCGTGGTATCGGTGTGCTTTTCGGGGTTTTGGGAATCTTCTTCTTTCCGTTAATGCTCGGGTTCTTGGCGTATGCAATGTGGACGGTCGGCCGCGAGATGATTGTGCCTATGCTGGCATGGCCTTTTATGGCGGCCTTGGCGATCAGCATAGTTTTTCTACTGCTTAAAGCCGACCTTTCAATTCCCCGGGATCGTCCTGTCCGTCTCAACCGCACTCAACGCAAGGTCTACGTCTACGAGCATGCCTACGGCATGAACCCGTTCAAGAAGTGGCCGACCACCGTCAAGGTGTTCGACTGGGACACCCTGCAGGCCGAATTGCACCGGCAGGCGGGCTTCAACGGCAAGGCGTACATCCAACGCTTCTCGCTGTGGCTGGTGAGCTGCAAGCCGGGCACGAACGAGGTGGTGGACCGGTTCGAATTGAAGGGCAATCACCCGACCACGGCCGAGTTGTACAACATGTGGGCGTACTGCCGGACGTACATGGAACATGGACCAGAAGGGTTGCCGACATATCCGCCGCGACGGCAGGAGGTCACCTTCCGGCGCAGTTTCTTCGAGTACATGCGCTTCCTGGACCCGACCGAGGAAGGGCGGGAAACCAGGCGGCGAATGAGTCCATTGGCCTGGGCGTTCAATGTCCCTTTGACGTTACTGATGTTTTGGCTGTTCATTCCCTGGGGCATCGGCCACTACATCGCGATGCGCTTCGCGCCGGAAGTGAAATGGCCGCCGGAGATCGACGCCGAATCGCGCCGTGGTCCCTCGCACCCGGCGGAGGCTGCATCCGCCGCGTGAGATGTCGAAGCCTTTCATCGTCGTCGGCGACAAGACCGACCACGGCGGCACAGTGCTGACCGGTTCGGCGGAGACCGGCATCCACGGCAAGGCGGTGGCGCGGGCGGGCGACCCGGTGCAGTGCCCGAAGTGCCAGGGCGTGTTCCCGATCGCCAGCGGCGACGCGAGCCTGATCATCGACGGCCGGCCGCTGGCGCGGCACGGCGACAGGACCGCCTGCGGCGCCGCGCTCATGGCCAGGCACCACAGGGGTTCAAGGCCAAGGACCGCGACAACGGATGAGCGGGTATCGCGCTGGCGATCCGTTGTCCGGTCCTGCGCAGCCGACGCACCGGCTCGATTCGCGCCCGCCGCCCGGGCGCCATCGCCCATGGGCGGCGGCGAAGCCGGCTGCTGCGGTCCTGCAGCCCCTGGCTTGTCGAAACCGGCGCCACGTGCGCACCTTCGTCCCCGACAGGCCCGTCGCCTGGGCGGCCCCCCGCTACCCGCTGGCCGGACCGAGGGCGCTCGATCGGCACCTCCCGGCCCTTCGGGGGCAAGCGCGTATTCTCGTGCATGGCGCTTCCTTTCATGGAGCAGGCTTCCGGTTGGCGATATCAGCCCTCCGGCAGGAGGGGATCTACCTCTTGAGACCGGAGCCCGCCATCCAGGCATGCGCCGCTTGGGCGGCCCCGGCGCGTGTGTCATGCTCGCGCGCTTTCCCGCCACGAGCCCCCGCCGATGACCGACGCCGTCCGCCCGACCTCTCCGCCGCTGCAGGGCGAGGCCGCGCTGGTGCGGGCGTTGGGGCCGTTCCAGCTCGGGGCGTCGATCGTCAACATCATCGTCGGCGCCGGCATCTTCGTGATGCCGGCGCTGCTGGCCGCGCGCCTGGGCGCCGCCGCGCCGCTGGCGTTCGTCGCCGGCGCGCTGGCGATCGTGCCGACCGCGCTGTGCTTCGCCGCGGTCGGCAGCCGCGCCACCGCGACCGGCGGGCCGTACACCTACGTCGGCGCCGGCTTCGGCCCGTTCGCCGGCTTCCTCGCCGGTGCGCTGATGTGGATCTGCAACGTCGCCTCCAGCGCCGGGGTGGCCGCGGCGCTGGCCGGGCAGGCGGCGCAGGCCTGGCCGGCGTTCGCCCAAGGCGCGCCGCGCGCGGCGCTGATCGTCGCCGCGTACGCGGCGCTGTTCGCGCTCAACGCCTTCGGGGTCAGGCTCGGCGCGCGCGCGATCGTGCTGCTGGCGACGCTGAAGCTGACCCCGCTGTTCCTGCTCGCCGGGCTCGGGCTGTGGCTGGTCGGCGCGGACCTCGGTTTCGACGCGCGGGCACTGCCGTCGTGGGGCGCGTTCGGGTCGGCGCTGGTGCTGACGGTGTTCGCGTATTCCGGCATGGAGACCGCGCTGGTGCCCTCGGGCGAGGTGCGCGACCCGTCGCGGCACGTGCCGCGCGCGACCCTGGCGGCGATCGCGCTGGTGGTGCTGCTGTACGTCGCGCTGCAGGCGGTCGCGCAGGGCGCGCTCGGGCCGGCGCTGGCCGGCAGCCGCGCGCCGCTGGCCGACGCGGCCGGGGCGCTGTGGTCGCCGGCGCGCGCGGCGCTGCTCGCCGCGGCCGGCGTGTCGATGCTCGGCTTCCTGATGGGCAACCTGTTCTCGTCCTCGCGCCTGCTGTTCGCGCTCGGCCGCGACGGCTACCTGCCGCGCGCGTTCGGCCGGGTCGACCCGCGCCATCGCGTGCCGCGGCTGGGCCTGTTCGCGCATGCGGCGATCGCCGCGGCGCTGGCGGTGGCCGGCAGCTTCGAGGCCCTGGCGCTGATTTCCGGCGGCGCGATCTGTCTGGTGTTCGCCGCGGTCGCGCTGGCCGCGTGGCGCGCGCAGGCGCTCGACCTGCGCGGCCCGGGTGCGCCGCTGATCCTGCCCGGCGGGGCGACGGTCCCGGCGCTGGCGGTGCTGACGATGGGGGCGATCCTGACCACGCTCAGCGCGAAGGAATGGGCGGCGATCGCCACGTCGCTGGCGGCGCTGGTGCTGGTCTACGCGGTCCTATCCGTCCTGCGCGGCCGGACGGCGCGCGGGCAGGCCCGGCGCGCGTAGCCCACGTCGTTGGCCGGCGCAGGCCTCGACCGAGGCCAGCCGCACCGGCCGTTCCCGCACCCCGGCGGCGGCCGCGGCGACGCGGGCCCCGACCGGCGTAAGTCGCCGGGCGACAGGCGCGGCCGCGCCAGCTCCGACAGCACGCCCACGCACTTGGCTCCGGCGCGCGCACGGTCCGCCGCAGCGGCGCCGCCGGCGCACGGTCGCCACCGGCACCGCGTCGGTGCCGACGTCGCGGCCGCCCGCCGAACGCCAGGCGCGCGCGTGCGCGCGCCTGGCGCCGGCATTACGGGTCGGCGAGCTGGAGCGCGTACGGCCCGGGTTCGCGGATGGGCACGTGCGCCTGCGCGCGCTGCCCCGCGGCCAGCGCGAACGCCCGTCGCAGCGGCGGCGCCGGGCGCCGTTCGCCGCACGCGGCGGCCGCGGCCAGCAGTGCGCAGGCGAATGCGGAGCGCCCCGCGCGCCGCAGGCCGGCCGCGTTCAACCGCGATGTTCCAGCGCCAGGTATTCGGCCGACTGCATCTCGACCAGGCGCGAGGCGGTGCGTTCGAACAGCGCCGCGAGCCTGCCGCCGACGTACAGCGCCGGCGGCGCGGCGGCGGCGGTGCAGACCAGGTTGACGTGGCGGTCGTAGAACTCGTCGACCAGGTGCACGAAACGCCGCGCCGCGTCGTCGTTGCGGCCGTCGAACAGCGGAACGCCGCCGACCAGCACGGTGTGGTACTCGGTGGCGATCTCGATGTAGTCGCTGGCCGCGCGCGGGCCTTCGCACAGCGCGGCGAAGTCGAACCAGGCGTGGCCCTCGGCCAGCGCGCGCACCGGGATCGCGCGGCCGTCGATGCGCAGCGGGCCGGCCTCGCGCGGGCAGGCCGCGGCGAGCTCGCGCCAGCGCTCGGCCAGCCAGGCGTCGGACTGCGCGTCCAGCGGCGCGCGGTACACCGGCGAGCGGGTCAGCGCGCGCAGGCGGTAGTCGTGCGCGCTGTCGAGGTGCAGCACCTTGCAATGCGCCTCGATCTGCGCGATCGCCGGCAGGAAGCGTTCGCGCTGCAGGCCGTCCTTGTACAGGTGCTTCGGCTCGGTGTTCGAGGTGGTGACCAGGGCCACGCCTTCGGCGAACAGGCGCTCGAGCAGGCGCCCGAGCAGCATCGCGTCGCCGATGTCGACCACATAGAACTCGTCCAGCACCAGCACGCGCAGGCGCCGGCCCCAGTCGTGCGCGATCGTCGCCAGCGGGTCGCGTTCGCCGGCGTGCGCGCGCAGCTGCGCGTGCACTTCGCGCATGAAGCGGTGGAAGTGGGTGCGCTGCTTGCGCGGGGCGGCGCCGCGCGCCGGCGCGGCGGGCAGGCGCGAACGGTCGCCCGCTTCCCCGCCTGGCGGGGGAACGGCGCCGGCATGGCCTTCGGCCGCGACGTCCTCGAACGGCAGCGTGTCGTAGAACAGATCGATCAGGAAGGTCTTGCCGCGGCCGACGCCGCCCCACAGGTACAGCCCTCGCGGCGCCGGCGGCTTCCGGCCGCGCAGCCGGTCGAGCAGGCCGGGCCGCGGCGGGTCCAGCAGCGCCGCGTGCAGGCGGTCGAGCTCGCGCAGGGCCGGGTGCTGCGCCGGGTCGTCCTGCCACTCGCCGCGGGCGGCGCCGCCGGCGTAGGCGGCGGACGGCGGCGTCGGCGTGGGCGCGGGCTGCGGCGCCGGCGCGCTCATGCGTCGGTGCGGCCGTCGGCGGCCGGCGGCAGATGGGCCTTGATGCCGTTCTTGATCGCGCCGCGCAGGTCCATCAGGCGGCGATGGAAGAAGTGGCCGGTGTCCGGCATCTTCACCAGTTCCGGCGGCCGGCGCAGCGGGGCGAGGCCGTCGAGCCAGTCGTACACCGCCTGCGGATCGACGATCTCGTCGGCGTCGCCCTGGATCACCAGCCACGGGCAGTCCGGCGGCAGGATCTCGCCGAAGTCCCAGGCGCGGCCGGCCGCCGGCGGGGCGATCGAGATCACCATCGCCGGCTTCAGCCCGGCCGCGCACTTCAGCGTGACGTAGGCGCCGAAGCTGAAGCCGGCCAGCCACAGCTGCGCGTCCGGGCGCTGCGCGCGCACCCAGGCGGCGACCGCGCGCAGGTCGTCGGCCTCGCCGCGGCCTTCGTCGAAGCTGCCGGCGGACGCGCCGACGCCGCGGAAGTTGAAGCGCACCGTGGCCAGGCCGCATTCGCGCAACGCGCGCGCGGTCATGGTCACGACCTTGTTGTGCATGGTGCCGCCTTCGATCGGCAGCGGATGGCAGACGATCGCCACCGCCGGCCGCGGCGGCGCCTCCGGCGCCTCGACGCTGAGTTCGAGCGGCCCGGCCGGGCCGTCGAGCAGCAGCGGCACCGCGCCGGACGTGGGGAAGGCGGGCGTGTTCATGCGCGCATGATACGGGGTCGCGCATGCGCGCTTCGTTATTCCGTTTGGAACGGCAGGTCGGCACGGCGACCGGTGCCTTGCGCGCATGCGACGGACGCGCGGGTCCGGAAGCGAAGCGCCGGACGGTGCGCAGACGCGCGGCGCGGCAACGTCGCGCCGCCATGCCTCCTGCGCGCCGGGCGCGCCGCGCTCGAGTTCGCCTGCGGCGAGGCCGCGGCGTTCGTCGATGGCGGGTCGCGCGGCGGCGCCCGCGGCGGCAATTCGCGACCCGCACAAACGGCGACGCCGCCCGGAGGCGGCGTCGTCGAATCGCGTGGCCGGTGCGGCCTACTTGAGGTTGGCCAGCATCCAGTCGACCGCGGCGACGACCTGCTCGTCGGTCAGGGCCGGGTTGCCGCCCTTCGGCGGCATCACGCCGGCGGTGCCGGTGAAGCCCTCGATCGCGTGCTTGTGCAGGGTCTCCTTGCCCTTGGCCAGGCGCGGGCCCCAATGCGCCTGGTCCAGGGTCGGCGCGCCGCCGGCGCCGGAGGTGTGGCAGCCGGTGCACAGGTTGTTGTAGATCACCTGGCCATCGAGGGTGCCGCCGTAGGCGACCTGCGAGGCGGCCTTGGCCGCGGCGGCCGCGGCGGCGGCCTGCTGCGCGGCGGCGCCGGTGGCGCCGGCGTAGACCGCGCCGACCGGCGCGATGCGCTCCTGGGTGCGCTTGACCGCGCTCGGATCGACCTCCGGCGGCAGCTGGTGGTGCAGGTAGAGCGCGCCCAGGATCAGGCCGAGCGTGACCAGCATCAGGAAGCCGATCACCAGCGAGAATTTCTTCAGGAATTCGAGGTCGTAGTTGCGCACAAACCCACCCTGTCGCGCACGCCCTGGCGAGGCGCCCGCATAGCCATCGACAAACGGCCGCACCCAGGGTGCGGCCGCGCGCGCCAGCCAGTATACGTGCCGCTCCCGTGCGCTTCGCACGGGATGGCGCGCCCGGAGGGATTCGAACCCCCGACCAATGGCTTCGGAAGCCACTACTCTATCCGGCTGAGCTACGGGCGCCTGGCTGAGATCCGCGCCGGCCGATCCTGGAGATCGCGCCGCGCGGACCTGGCATTCTAACGGCAAATGCGCGTTCGCGCGCTGCCGCGGCGCCGACCCGCGCCCCGACGCTCGCCGCCGGCCCCTTCCGACGTCCCCCGATGACCTACGAACGCTACGCCCCCCCGCTCGCGCCGCGCTGGCAGACCCGGCTCCGGCTGTACTGGAAGCTGATGCGCGGCGACCGCCCGATCGGCTGGCTGCTGCTGCTGTGGCCGACCTGGTGGGGCCTGTGGCTGGCCGCCGGCGGCGTGCCGCCGTGGTGGACGCTGGTGGTCTTCAGCCTCGGCGTGTGGCTGACCCGCTCGGCCGGCTGCGTGATCAACGACTACGCCGACCGCTGGCTCGACCCGTACGTGGAGCGCACCAAGGAGCGGCCGCTGGCGACCGGCGCGGTCTCCGGGCGCGAGGCGCTGGCGGTGTTCGCGGCGCTGATGCTGGCCGCGTTCGCGCTGGTGCTGACCACGAACCGGCTGACCGTGTACCTGAGCTTCGTCGGCGTGGCGCTCGCGGCCAGCTACCCGTACCTGAAGCGCTACACCTACCTGCCGCAGGTGTATCTGGGCATGGCCTTCGGCTGGGGCATCCCGATGGGGTTCGCGGCGGTGCGCGGCGAGGTCCCGGCGCTGGCCTGGCTGCTGTACCTGGCCAACATCCTGTGGTCCACCGCGTACGACACCTGGTATGCGATGGTCGACCGCGAGGACGACCTGAAGATGGGCAGCAAGTCCACCGCGATCCTGTTCGGCGACCTCGACCTGGTCGCGCAGGGCGTGCTGTACGGGCTCTTCTTCGTGGCGCTGGCGCTGGTCGGCCAGCGCGCGGCGCTGGGCGGCTGCTACTGGGCCGGGCTGGCCGCGGCCGCGCTGCTGGTGGCGTACGAGTTCGCGATCGCCCGCCGGCGCGAGCGCGCGGCCTGTTTCCGCGCGTTCCTGCACAACCACTGGGTCGGGCTGGCGGTGTTCGCCGGCATCGCCGCGGACCTGGCGCTGCGCGCACCGGGTTGAGAAGCGGGGGCGCGGAAACGGGCGGCGGGAGGCGCGCATGCGTTTTTCGCGCGCGCCCCACGCCTCGCGTCAGGGCGCCCGAGCGCACACCCACACGTCGACGCGCGCGACGCCGGCGCGGCGCAGCGCGCGCGCGGCGGCATGGACGGTCGCGCCGGTGGTCATCACGTCGTCGAACACCGCCACGTGCGCCGGCAGCGGGACGCCGGCACGCACCGCGAAGGCGCCGCGCAGGTTGCGCCGGCGCGCGGCCGCGTCCAGCCGCGATTGCGCCGCGGTCGCGCGGACGCGCCGCAGCAGGTCGTCGCGCAGCGGCAGCTCGAGCGCGCGCGCCAGCGGCCGGGCCAGCTCCAGCGCCTGGTCGTAGCCGCGCCGGCGCAGCCGGCTGCGGTGCAGCGGCACCGGCAGCAGCGCCTGCGGCCGCTCCGCGGCGGCGAAGCGCGGCGCCATCAGCTGCGCCAGCAGGCGCGCGCCGGCCAGGTCGCCATGGAACTTGGCGCGCGGCAGCAGGCGGTCGAGCGGGAACGCGTAGACGAAGGCGGCGTGGGCGCTGGCCTGCGGCGGCGGCCGGCGCAGGCACGCGCCGCACAGCTCGGCCGGCGCCGGCAGCGGCAGCGCGCAGCGCACGCAGGCGGGCCCGGCGAACGGCAGCGCGGCGTGGCAGGCGCGGCACAGGTCGCGCCCGGCCTCGCCCGGTTCGGCGCAGAGCAGGCAGCGCGGCGGCCACAGGGCCAGGCCGATGCGATCGAGCCAGCGGCGCAGCGCGGGATGGTTCGCGCGAGGCCGCGGCGACGTCGCCGGCCCGGTGCCGGCGCCCGGCACCTGACTGCCGGATTGCGGCGCGGCGGCCTCGGGCGCGGGCGCCGGCGCGGTTGCGGCCTTGTCAACTTGGAAGGATGAGGTTTGGTTGACAGGTGCGGCCATGCCCACCAGACTGCCCGGCCTGCCTCGCCGGAGCCGTCGGAAAACGCCCATGCCCGCCGTCAGCGAACGCCCCGTCCTGCGCCACGACTGGACCCGCGCCGAGGTGCGGGCGCTGTTCGAGCTGCCGTTCCCGGAACTGCTGCACCGCGCCGCCGGCGTGCACCGCGCCCACTTCGACCCGGCGCAGGTCCAGGTCAGCACCCTGCTGTCGATCAAGACCGGCGGCTGCCCCGAGGATTGCGGCTATTGCCCGCAGGCGGCGCGCTACCACACCGGGGTGGAGGCGACCAAGCTGATGAGCACCGAGGCGGTGCTGGAGAAGGCGCGCCAGGCCAAGGCCGCCGGCGCCAGCCGCTTCTGCATGGGCGCGGCCTGGCGTTCGCCGAAGGACCGCGACATCCCCAAGGTCGCGGCGATGATCCGCGAGGTGAAGGCGCTGGGCCTGGAGACCTGCGCCACCCTGGGCATGCTCAGCGGCGAGCAGGCCCGCGCGCTCAAGGACGCCGGGCTGGACTACTACAACCACAACCTCGACACCGCGCCGGAGTTCTACAACCGGATCATCCACACCCGCGAGATCCAGGACCGGCTGGACACGCTCGCGCACGTGCGCGACGCCGGGCTGAAGACCTGCTGCGGCGGCATCGTCGGTATGGGCGAGTCGCGCGAGCAGCGCGCCGGCCTGCTGCAGACCCTGGCCAACCTGCCGGCGCACCCGGATTCGGTGCCGATCAACCGCCTGGTCCGGGTCGAGGGCACGCCGCTGGCCGGCACCGCCGAGCTGGACCCGTTCGAGTTCGTGCGCACGATCGCGGTCGCCCGCATCCTGATGCCGCGCTCGATGGTGCGGCTGTCGGCCGGGCGCGAGTCGATGAGCGACGAGCTGCAGGCGCTGTGCTTCCTGGCCGGGGCGAACTCCATCTTCTACGGCGAGAAATTGCTGACGACCGGCAACCCCGACACCGAGCGGGATATGGCATTGTTCGCCCGGTTGGGCCTGCGCCCGATGCCCGTGGTCGAGCAGGGGGAGACCGTCCATGCCGATATCGTCGAATCGCCGGCGCGAGGCCGCGCCGCCTGACCGCGCCGCGGCGGGGCCGGCATGAGCCGCCCGTCCTGGCGCGAGCGCATCGCCGCCGCGCGCGCGCAGCGCGAGGCGGCCCGGCGCACGCGCGTGCGCCGCGTGGTGAGCCACCGCGACAGCGCCCGCTGCACCGTCGACGGCCGCTCGCTGCTGAACTTCTGCGGCAACGACTACCTCGGCCTGTCGCAGCACTTCGCGGTGACGAACGCGCTGCAGGACGCGGCCGCGCGCGAGGGCGCCGGCGGCGTCGCCTCGCACCTGGTCTGCGGCCACCACGCGGCGCACGAGGCGCTGGAGCGCGAACTGGCCGACTGGCTCGGCTACCCGCGCGCGCTGCTGTTCGGCAGCGGCTTCATGGCGAACCTGGCGGTGGTGCAGGCGCTGCTCGGCGACGAGGACGTCTGCGTGCAGGACCGGCTCAACCACGCCAGCCTGATCGACGCCGCGCGCCTGGCCGGCTGCCGCCTGCGCCGCTATCCGCACCTCGACGCCGAGGGCGCGATCCGGCAGTTGCGCAGCCTGCCCGAGGGCGCGGCGATGCTCGCCACCGACGGGGTGTTCAGCATGGACGGCGACGTCGCGCCGCTGCGCGAGCTGGCGCTCGTGGCCCGGGTGCAGAAGGCGCTGCTGTACGTGGACGACGCGCACGGCGTCGGCGTGGTCGGCCCGGACGGGCGCGGCAGCGTGGCCGCGGCCAAGCTCGGCCCGGACGACGTGCCGCTGCAGCTGGCCACGCTGGGCAAGGCGCTGGGCGGCTACGGCGCGGCGGTACTGGGCGAGGCCGACCTGATCGGCCACCTGGCGGAGACCGCGCGCCCGTACGTCTACACCACCGCGCTGCCGCCGGCGCTGGCCGCGGCCGCGCTGGCCGCGGTGCGGCTGGCGCGGGCCGAACACTGGCGCCGCGCCAGGCTCGAGGAACTGATCGCGCGCTTCCGCGACGGCGCGCGCCGGCATGGCCTGGACCTGCTCGATTCGCACACGCCGATCCAGCCGGTGCTGTGCGGCGACGACGCGCGCGCGCTGGCGATGGCGCAGGCGCTGGAGCAGGCCGGCTACTGGGTCGCGCCGATCCGTCCGCCGACGGTGCCGGAAGGCCGTGCGCGGTTGCGGGTCACGCTGTCGGCGCTGCACGGCGTTGGCGACGTCGACGGGCTGGTGGAGGCGCTGGCGCAGGCGCGCGACCGTAGCGATCCGGCGCATGCGCAACCGCCGCGCCCCGCGGACCGGGCGCCGGTGCTGCTGTTCCTGTGAGCCGGCCGATGGCCCTCGGCGGATCGCTTCGGCAGCGTCGCGCGCGCGGCGCATCGCGGGCGCATCGGTGAGCGGCGAAACCGATCTGGCGGCGATGCTCGCCACCCTGCAGGTGCAGGCGCGCCCGGACGAGTACGTGTTCGTCGCCGCGCCCGCGCCGGATCCGCGGCTGGCCGCGCTGGCGCAGGCGGTCGTGCACGAGGCCGAAGGCCCCAGCTACGTGCTGCGGCGCGAGGATGCCGACGCGCTCGGCCTGCGCTACGGCTTCGTCGCCGCCTGGCTGACGCTGGGCGTGCATTCGGCGCTCGAGGCGGTCGGGCTGACCGCCGCGGTCGCGCGCGCGCTGGCCGAACGCGCCATACCGTGCAATGTGCTGGCCGGCTTCCACCACGATCATCTGCTGGTCGCGGCCGCGCGCCGCGACGAGGCGCTGGCCGCGCTGGCGGCGTTGCGCACCACCCCGGCCCAGCCCCGCCAGCGGGGCAGGGCCTAGCAAGCGAAGACGTACGACACCATGCACATCGAAACGCGCGGGCAGGGCCCCGCGCTGGCGCTGATCCACGGTTGGGCGATGCACGGCGAGCTGTTCGCGCCGCTGGCCGAGCGCCTGGCCGACCGCTACACCCTGCACTCGGTCGACCTGCCCGGCCACGGCCATGCGCGCGAGGACGACACCCCGCTGCAGCCGGCGCCGCTGGCGGCCGAGCTGGTCGCGCGGGTGCCGGACGCGGTCTGGCTGGGCTGGTCGCTGGGCGGGCAGTTCGCGCTGCGCGCCGCGCTCGACCACCCCGGCCGCGTGCGCGGGCTGGTGATGGTGGCGTCCTCGCCGCGCTTCGTCGCCGGCGCCGACTGGCCGCATGGGGTCGCGCCGCAGCTGTTCGGCGAGTTCGGCGAATCGCTGCGGCGCGATTTCCGCGGCACGCTGGAGGGCTTTCTCGCGCTGGAGGCGCTGGGTTCGACCCATGCGCAGGAAGAACTGCGCGACCTGAAGCGGCAGGCGTTCGCGCGCGGCGAACCGGCCGAACGCGCGCTGCAGGAGGGCCTGGCGCTGCTGGACACGTTCGACGCGCGCGCCGAGCTGTCGCGGCTGCCGGTGCCGAGCCTGTGGATCGCCGGCCGCCGCGATCGCCTGATCCCGCCCGGGGCGATGCCGGCCGCGGCGGCCCTGGCGCCGCAGGCGCGCAGCGTGGTGATCGCCGGCGCCGGGCACGCGCCGTTCCTCGGCGCCGCGGACCAGGTCGCGGCCGAGATCGACGCGTTCATGCGCGCCCTGCCTTGATGTGCCTGGCCACCAACGAATGCTTTCGCAAGGTCGCGCAAGCGGCCAGGGATACCGCGTTGCGCGCCACGCCGTGAGTACGTCCATGCAGGCTTCCCGGCGGCATCCCTGCCGCCGGGGGCCGCGCAACCCGGTAATCCTGGCTGCGTACGTGACTGGGTGGAACAGCCGCGTGCCGCGCCGGAGGACAATGTCGGCCGCCCATTCGCCTCCCCCCACGAGCGTTCCGGCGCTCCCTTTCGATCCCGCCGATCCCGAATGACCGATCCCTTCGACCACCGCCAGATCCGCCGCGCCTTCTCGCGCGCCGCGCACGGCTACGACGGCGCCGCCGCGCTGCAGCGCGAAGTCGGCGCGCGGCTGATGGAGCAGCTCGACTACCTCGACGATCCGGCGCTCGGCCGCGCGCCGCCGCAGCGGGTGGTCGATCTGGGCTGCGGCCCGGGCCATGCCGCCGCCGCGATGCAGAGGCGCTGGCCCAAGGCGCAGGTGCTGGCGCTCGATCTGGCCTTGCCGATGCTGCGGCAGACGCGCCGCCACGCCGGCGGCTGGCGCCCGTTCGCGCGCCGCCCGGCGCCGGTCTGCGCCGACGCGCGCGCGCTGCCGCTGCGCGACGCCAGCGTCGACGTGCTGTTCTCGAACCTGTGCCTGCAATGGGTCGAGGACCTGCCGGCGGTGTTCGCCGGCTTCCGCCGCGTGCTCAAGCCCGACGGGCTGCTGCTGGTCTCGACCTTCGGCCCTGACACGCTGCACGAACTGCGCGAGGCCTTCGCCCAGGCCGACGACGCGCCGCACGTGAGCCCGTTCGCGTCGATCGCCCAGTTCGGCGACGCGCTGATCGCGGCCGGCTTCAAGAACCCGGTGCTGGACCGCGACGAGTTCGTGCTCGGCCATCCGGACCTCGCGCACCTGATGCGCGAGCTGCGCGCGCTGGGCGCGACCAACGCGCTGCGCGAACGCCGCCGCAGCCTCACCGGGCGCGCGCGCTTCGCCCGCGCGGCGCAGGCCTACGAGGCCTTCCGCCGCGACGGCCGCCTGCCCGCGACCTGGGAGGTGATCTACGCCCAGGCCTGGGGCCCGCCGCCGGGCACGCCGATCCGCAGCGGCGGCGTCGACGAGGTGCGCGTGCCCGCCGATCGCATCCCGGTGCGGAGGCGCGGATGACGCCGCGCCGGCGGGCGCTGGCGGCGGTGGCGATCGCGCTGGCGTCGGCGTTCTTCTTCACCTGCACCTACGTGCTCAACCGCGCCGCCGCGGTCGACGGCGGGCACTGGGCCTGGACCGCGGCGCTGCGCTACCTGATCACCTTGCCCTTGATGCTGCCGCTGATGCCGTGGCAGGGCGGCGCGGCGCCGGTGTGGCGCGCGATCCGCGCCCAGCCGGGGCCGTGGCTGCTGTGGAGCGGCATCGGCTTCGTGCTGTTCTACGTCTGCCTGAGCTGGGCCGCGGCGAGCGGGCCGTCGTGGCTGGTCGCCGGCACGTTCCAGCTGACCGTGATCGCGGGGATGCTGTGCGCGCCGCTGCTGTACCGGGGCGGCGGCGCGCGCGACCCTCGCGCGCGCATCCCGCTGCCGGCGCTGACGACCGGCGCGGTGGTGGTGCTCGGCGTGCTGCTGCTGCAGTTCGGCCACGGCGGCGGCGCGCTCGACCGCCAGGGCTGGTTCGCGCTGGCGCTGGTGGCGGTGGCGGCGTTCGCCTATCCGCTCGGCAACCGCGGCCTGCTGCTGCACCTGGAGCGCGCCCACGCGCGCAGCGGCCTGCCGGAGCTCAACGCCACCCAGCGCGTGTTCGGCATGACCCTGGCCAGCCAGCCGCTGTGGTGGGCGGTGGCGGCGTATGCGTACGCCCAGGCCGGCGCGCCTTCGGCGGGGCAGGTGTGGCTGGCCGCGGGCGTGGCGCTCGGCGCCGGCATCGTCGCCACGGTGCTGTTCTTCCAGGCCACCGGCATGGTCCGCCGCGAGCCGACCGCGCTGGCGGCCGCCGAGGCGATGCAGGCCGCCGAGATCCTGTTCGCGACCCTGATCGGCGTGTTGTGGCTGGGCGAGGCCTGGCCGCGCGGCGGCGCCCTGTTCGGGGCGGCGCTGGTGGTGCTCGGCATCGTCGCCTTCAGCCTGGTCGCGGCGCGCGCGGCGGGCGAACGTCGCCCGGGCGAGGCCCTGCGCTGCGAGCGCGGGGCGTGACGCCCCGGCCGCGGGAAGCCGCTTCCGCTCCCGCGCGGCGTCGGAACGCGGTCGCGGTGTGGGCGGGCGACGCGCCCCGAATGCGTCAGGCGCTGCGGCGACGCCCCTGCCGCCGGTGGCCGCGCCGGCCTGCGCTGCGGCCGCTCGCGATACCTCGCGGAACGCATGGACAGCCGGCGCCGGGCGTGCGCCGCATGCGGCAGGATGCGGGGATTCAGTCGCCGGCGGCTACAGTCGGCCGGTCGCAGGAAAGATCACGATGACGCTTCGCCGCCGTTCCGCCGCATGCTGGCTGCCGCTGCTGCTCGCGGCCGCGCCCACGTCTGCGCCCGCGCAGCCGCCGCCGCTCGACGCCTGGGGCCTCGACCCCGCGGCCGTGCTCGCCAGCGGCGAGGAATTGCTGCTGCGGGCGCCGGACTCCGCGCTCGACGGCCTGCTGCAGGCCTTGCACGCGAGCGCGCAGTCGCCCCGCGACGCGCAGGCGCTGTGCGCGCTGTTCGATCCGCGCGGCGAGCCGGGCCTGGAGCGGCTGCAGCAGCTGTCCGGCCGGCTGGGCGACGACACCCGCGCGCGCTTCGCCGACGCCGTCGCCGTGCTGGTGGTGAGCGCGGCGCAGAGCCCGCGCCAGCCCTACGACCCGGCGCAGGCGCGGCAGGCGTTGAAGGCCGCCGGCGTGCGCGCGGCGCTGCTGCACGACGGCTTCACCGCGGCGCTGGCCGGCGACGACCACGACGCGCGCTGCCGCGCGGTCGGCCAGCTGCTCGAGGTGGTGCGCGCGCAGCCGCTGGCCGAACGCGCCGCGGTGACCCGGCTGCTGCTCGGCGAAGGGCTGGGGCAGTGGCTTGGCGCGGGGCGCGAGTGAAGGGGTACTGGAAACCGGGGCGCGACGGGCTCTTCCCTCGCGGCCCGTTCCTCGTTCTCAAGGCCTCGGCTTCGACACCCGGAACATCACCCGCCCCTGGTACGGCGTCCCCAGCGCGGAGGCCTGGTAGCCCAAGGCGGCGATCCGCGCGCGCAAGGCGGGCCACCGCCCGGCCTTGCAAATCCAGACCACGTGCGGCTCGTGCTCGGCCAGCTCGGTCGCCAGCGGCTCGTCGTAGGGCGGGTTGAAGCGCGGCTGCGGCAGCGGCTCGAGCGAAATCTTCTCGATCTCCACGCCGCGGCCCAGATGCAGGTGCAGGCCGTAGCGCGCCATGTCCTCGACGAACACCACCTCGCGCACGGCGCCGGCGCGCGCGCGGATCGCCCGCGCCCAGTCCGCCGCGTCCTTGTGCGTCGGCCAGAACCCGGCCACGGCCTGCAGGCCGAGCAGCAGCGCGGCCCACAGCGCCAGCCGCGGCCAGCGCGGCAGGGCGCGGCCCTCCTGGTGGCGCTGCATCGCCGCGATCACCGCCAGCGGCACGAACAGCGGCAGGATGTACAGCGGCAGCCGCGAGCGCGCCAGGCAGAACACCAGCAACGGCAGCAGCAGCCACAGGCACGGCAGCAACCAGGCCGCGTCGGCGGCGCGGCGCGGCGGGTCGCGCCACCACGGCCGCACCCTCGCCGGCAGCGTGCGCGCCCAGCGCAGCAGCGCCGGCGTCCACGGCAGGGTGCCCAGCAGCAGCGTGGGCAGGTAGACCTGCAGCCAGCCGTACCACTCGCCATGGCGGCCGAACTCGTTGGTGGTGACCCGGTTCACCACCTCGTCGCCGATGAAGTAGCGGAACAGGCCGGGGTTGCCGTGGATCACCGCGACGTACCACGGCAGCGCCAGCAGCACGAACAGCAGCAGCCCGGACCACTGCAGCGCGCGGTGCTCGCGCCGCCCCGGCAGCGCCGCGTCGAACAGCAGCACCACCAGCAGCGGCAACAGGCCCGGCGGTCCCTTGGTCAGGAACGCGAGCGCGAAGCCGACCCACATCAGCGCGATCCAGCGTCGCGGCCGCGCCGCCCCGGGGCCGAAGCGGGCCTCGACGAACGCCCACATCGCCAGGGTTTCGGCGGCGGCGAGCAGGTAATCGGTGGTGATCAGCTGCGCCGCGCCGACGGTGAACAGCATGGTCGCGTAGATCAGCGCCGCCTGGTTCTCGCAACCGGGCCGCAGGCGCCGGGCGATGCGCCAGGCCAGCCACACGCACAGCAGGTAGGACAGCGCCGCCGGCAGGCGGGCGGCCCAGGGATTCACGCCGAACGCCGCGACGCTCGAGGCGATCGCCCAATAGGTCAGCGGCGGCTTGGTCCAGTGCCCGACCTCGTGGTTGCGGCGCGGGTTGAGCCAGTCGCCGCTGTCGAGCATGTTCAGCGCGACGTTGGTGTAGCGGCCCTCGTCCGGGTCCCAGATGCCGCGGTGGCCGAGCAGGAGCAGGGACAGCAGCAACGCCAGCGCGGCGGTCCAGAACGGGGCGGAACGCGGCAGTCGGACCATCGGCGCGGCGGGTCGGGTGCGGAAGCGGCGCGCCACTCTAAGCGCGCCCGGGCTAAGAATGCGTTAGGCAATCGCGGCCACGGCGCGCCGATGCGTTCCTTGCCTCAGGCCGGGCAAAACGCAAACGATCGGTCCGCGCCGAAGCCGCATCGCCGCGCGGCTTGAACAGGCATCGGGGGCGGGCACGCGTCCTCGCGGCGCGTTCGAACGAAAAGCAAGACCGCAGGCACGCGGCGCCGGCCGGCGCAGCCCGGGGCGATGCTCGCCTTCAGCGCACCTGCGCGATCCAGTCCTGCAGGTTGTAGTAGTTGCTCACCCGGCGGATGCGGCCGTCGCGGATCTCGAAGAACGCGCCGCCCGGCAGCACGTACTTCTGCCCGCGCGCCGGCGGCAGGCCTTCGTCGTCGGCGAGGTACTCGCCGTGCACCACGTACTCGGCGGCGGCGCGCTCGCCGCCCGGGGCGGCCATCGCCACGATGTCGTGCAGCTGCTCGCGGTAGCAGCGCGCCATCCGCCGCAGGAATGCGGCGAAGGCGGCGCGGCCGGTCTCGCGCTGGCCCTGGTTCAAGTCGTGGACCACGGCCTCGTCCAGCAGCGCGAGCATGCCGTCCCAGTCGCCGCGGTTGAACGCGGCGTAGTAGGCGAGGATCAGTTCGATGCTGCGGTCCTGGGCGCGGGCGGCGTCGGTGCTCATGGCCGGAATCCTGGAGGTTGCCGGCCTTGCGGCCGGGCCGACATGATAGCGGCCCGCCGCGCGAGGCCGCGCGAACGGGCCGGCGCTCCGATCAGATCTGCACCATCGCGCGCTGGCGCTGGCGCACCAGGCTGATCGCCAGCACCGCGGCGAGCAGCACGCTGGTGACCAGGAAGATGCTCAGGCCCAGGTGCGCGCC
Source organism: Vulcaniibacterium tengchongense (assembly GCF_003814555.1). Classification (GTDB taxonomy): domain Bacteria; phylum Pseudomonadota; class Gammaproteobacteria; order Xanthomonadales; family Xanthomonadaceae; genus Vulcaniibacterium; species Vulcaniibacterium tengchongense. The sequence continues at coordinate 594,727 of NZ_RKQN01000002.1, read as the reverse complement.
GCTGAGGCCGCCCGCCGGCGCCGCGCCGCTGCCGTCGGGCACGAAGCGCGACGCGGCCATGCCGGTGTAGTGCATGCCGCACACCGCGACGCCCATCACCAGCGCGCTGCCGAACATCTGCAGCCAGCCGCGCAGGTTGAACGCCAGCCACAGCGCGGCGATCGAGGCGGCCACCGCGATCGCCCCCGAGGCGACGACCAGGCCGGTGTCGTAGTGCGTGGTGGCCGGCATCAGCATCGCCGCCATGCCCGAGTAGTGCATGCCGGTCACGCCCAGGCCCATGAACAGCCCGGCCACGACCAGCTTGCCCCAGCCGAACACGCCGGCGCTGGCGATCGCCAGGCCGGCCATGCACGAGACCATCGCGATCAGCGCCGACAGCACGGTCAGGCCGACGTGGTAGCTCACCGGGATGTCCATCTTGCAGGCGATCATCGCGATGAAGTGCATCGCCCAGATCGCGCCGCCGCCCATCGCCGCGCCGGCGGCGACGATCGCCCGCCAGCGCTGGCGCGCGTCGCGCGCGGCCGGGATCGCCACCGCCAGCTGCAGCGCGGTGAACGAGCCCAGCACCGAGACCAGGTACGAGAGCGCGACCAGCAGCGGGTCGTGGACGCATTGGACGGCATGTTCGTGCGGCATGGCGGGCCTCCCTCGGCTCGGGTGGGTGGAACGGAAACGGACGGGCGCGCGCGTGCGGTGCGGATCAGGCGCGGAATTCGAAGCTGCAGAGCGCGGCGCCGGCGTTGCGGCACTGGCTTTCGACCACGTGCAGGTGCTCGCCGCCGTGGGCGTCGCCGAGCAGGCCGCCGAGCATGCCGCGCAGGAAATGGCAGCACGCGCCGGCCTCGCCGCGGTGGCAGAACGGGCTGTTGCGCACCTTCAGCGCGTCCTCGTGCAGCTCGGCCTGGACGATCTGGCGCAGCGCCGGCAGGGCGATGTGGCGCACCGCGTCGTGCAGCGCCAGGCGGCCGCCGAGCGCGAAGTCGCGCTTGTACACCCAGGCGCCGACACGCTGGCCGATGTAGCGCAGGGTCGATTCGCGCTGCTCGGGCGGCAGCTCGCGTTCCAGCGCGAGCAGCGGGATGAAGATGTTCGGGTAGTCGCGCGCCAGCTGCGGCAACAGCGCCTCGATCCGGCCGGCGTCCGGCGCCGCCGCTTGCGCCGCGGCCGGGGTCACGGCGGGGGCGCTCGCCGGCGGCGCGTCGGGGCGCGCCGCCTCGAAGCTGCGCACCAGCGGATGCGCGCCGAGGCGGTCCTCCAGCTGCAGCAATTGCGCGTCCGGGCCGCGCACCAGCATGGTCAGCACCACGCCTTCATGGCTGCCGACCATGCGCTGGCGCAGCAGGGTGAAGCCGCAGGCGATCACCGTCTGCCCCAGCGCCAGCAACAGGCCCTCACGGCGATCGGCCACCACGCGGAACTCGACGTCCACCATCGCCCTTCCCCCTTCCTGCCGGCTGTCGAACCGTTTCCCGCACGTTCCCCATTCGCGAGCCGGTTGCGGAGTCCGTTCGCGCTCGTCGCCATCCGCGGCGCGGATGCCTCGCTCGGCGCGATTCCCCATCGGCCGCCGGCGTGACGAGAGCGAGGATATGAGCGCAAGCCCCGCGAAAAAGCAACGGGCCGCGCGTTATGTGATCAGCGTCGCGCGAACAGCGCCGGCAGCGCGTCCAGGTCGACGTTGCCGCCGGACAGCACCACGCCGACGCGGCGGCCGGCGAAGCGCTGCGGCGCCGCCAGTACCGCCGCCAACGCCACCGCCGACGACGGTTCCACCAGCTGCTTGGTGCGCTGCCACAACAGGCGCATCGCCGCGACGGTGGCGGCATCGTCGACCACGATCACCTCGGCCGCGTGGCGCCGCAGCAGCGCGAAGTTGGGCTCGCCGAGGGTGCCGCGCAGGCCGTCGCAGATCGTGTCCGGCACGAACTCGGTGACGCGTTCGCCGCGCCGCAGCGAGGCCGCGGTTTCGGCGGCGCCGGCGGGCTCGGCCAGGACCAGCCGGGCGCGCGGGGCGAGCGCGGCCGCGGCGATCGCGCAGCCGGCGGCGAGGCCGCCGCCGCCGACCGGCACCACCAGCGCGTCGAGCTCCGGCGCATGCGCGAACAACTCCAGCGCCGCGGTGCCCTGGCCGGCGATCACGCGCGGGTCGGCGTAGGGATGGACCAGCGCGGCGCCGGTCTGCGCCTGCACCCGCGCGCACGCGGCCTCGCGCGCGGCGATGCCCGGCGCGCAGCGGTGCAGGACCGCGCCGTAGGCCTCGATCGCCGCCAGCTTGGCCGCGACCGCGCCCTCCGGCACCACCACGTGGCAGGCGATGCCGCGGGTGCGCGCGGCCAGCGCCAGCGCCGCGCCGTGGTTCCCGGAGGAGTGGGTGACCACGCCACGCGCGGCGGCCTCGTCGTCCAGCGCCCACACCGCATTGCAGGCGCCGCGGAACTTGAACGCGCCGACCCGCTGCAGGTGCTCGGCCTTGAAATGCAGCTCGCAGCCGGCGAGCGCGTCCAGGCTGCGCGAGCGCAGCACCGGGGTGACGTGGGCATGCGGGGCGATGCGCGCGGCGGCGGCGAGCACCGCGTCGAAATCGGGGAGGACGGAGGCGCTGTCGTTCATCGCGCGACTGTAGCAGCCGGGCGGGCGCGCTCCGGCTGCCCGCGGGGCGGCGGCGCGCGTGTCGGCACGGCGGGTGCGGGCGTCGTCCCGCCGCGGCTGAACCGCTCAGTCCCGCCCGCGGCACGGGCCGGGACAATTAAGGGCGAGTTCAATGGGGCGGGCCGATGCTGGCCGCAGACCCTCGGGGGGCTCCGCCCATGATCCGCAAACTGCTCCTGCCCGCGTTGGCCGCCGGCCTGCTCGCCGGCTGCGTCACCGACTACGCCTATCGCGGCTACGGCGGGCGCGGCGACTACTACTACGGGCGGCCCAGCGTCGAATACCGCTATCACGGCGGTTACTACGGCGGGTACGGCTGGCCGTACTACGGCGGCTACTACGGCTACCCGTACCGCTACGGCTATTACGGCTATCCGTACTACGGCTACCGTTACCGGCCGCCGTACCACTACCATCATCACCGGCCGCGGCCGCCGTCGAACACGCCGCCGTCGTCGATGCCGCGCCCGCCCGGCAAGGCGCCGTGGCGCGACCTCGACTCGCTGCGCCCGCGCGGCGGCGAGGCCATGCGCCTGGAACGCCCGGGCGGCGCTCCGCGGCCGGCGGCGGCGCCGCGGCCGGGCGTCGAAGGCGGCCCCCGCCCGCAGGGCAGCCGCGCCGCGCCGTGGCGGCAGATCGGCGGCAGCGGCCGGGTCCGCACCCAGGAGCGCTGATCCGCCCGTGCCTGCGCCGGACGCGCCGCCTGCGCCCGGCCTGTCCGCTTCGCCCTGCGCCTCGGCCCCGCCGCGCCGCTGCGAAAAGCTGAATCCGGCCGCTCGTCGGCCGATTGCGAAAAATTCGCGCCCGGTCACCCTTTTCCGCTTGCGCCCGCGGCGAACTGCCCGCAATCTACCGCCACCTGACCGGTTGCGTCGCTTTTGGACGTAATGCGAAGCGGATGGCCGGTTCTTGCCTACGTCGGTCGCCCGACGGGGAACCACGGATCCCCCCTGTTCCGTCCCCGTCGGGTGCCGGCACCCTCTCTCCGGCACTCTCCGTCGGCGCCCGCGCGGCGCCGCGCGATGCGCGCGATCGCGCGCCGGCTGTCGCGGACGTGAGCGGAAATGAGCGGAATAAAAAAGGGGCCGAATGTCCCCCAACATTCGGCCCCGGCTTCCCCCGCGAGCGCTTGGCCAGCCCCTGTTCCAATTCCAGCCGGCGCGTAGCGCCTGCCCCGCTGGGTGCGGGAAAGACGACGCAGGAACCGTGCCAACTGCGGCGACGGCCCCCGGCAGCCGGCCTAAAATCCACACTCCATCGCAACCGGGGCGCCGAGGGCGTCCGAGCAGCCCATGAGCGAGTCCTTCCACCATTACGAGGTGATCGTGGTCGGCGGCGGCCACGCCGGCACCGAAGCCGCGCTGGCGGCGGCCCGCGCCGGCGCGCGCACGCTGCTGCTGACCCACAGCATCGAGACGGTTGGGGCGATGAGCTGCAACCCGGCCATCGGCGGCATCGGCAAGGGCCACCTGGTCAAGGAGATCGACGCCCTCGGCGGGATCATGGCCCGCGCCGCCGACGCGGCCGGGATCCAGTGGCGCCGGCTCAACGCGTCCAAGGGGCCTGCGGTGCGGGCGACACGCTGCCAGGCCGACCGCGCGCTGTACCGCGCCTTCGTCCGCCGCGCGGTCGAGACCCAGCCGAACCTGACCCTGTTCCAGGCCGCGGTCGACGACATCGTGTTCGCCGCCGGCCGCGTCGAGGGCGTGGTCACCCAGACCGGCTTGCGCTTCCACGCGCCGGCGGTGGTGCTGACCGCCGGCACCTTCCTCGCCGGCAAGGTCCACGTCGGCCAGACCACCTACGCCGCCGGCCGCGCCGGCGACCCGCCGGCCGTCGCGCTCGCGCACAAGCTGCGCGAGGGCCCGTTCGCGGTCGACCGGCTCAAGACCGGCACGCCGCCGCGGATCGACGGCCGCACGCTCGACTACTCGGTGATGGAGGAGCAGCCCGGCGACGATCCGCGCCCGGTGTTCTCCTTCATCGGCCGCCGCGACGACCACCCGCGCCAGGTCTCGTGCTGGATCACCCACACCACCGAGCGCACCCACGAGATCATCCGCGGCGCGCTCGACCGCAGCCCGCTGTACACCGGGCAGATCGAAGGCATCGGCCCGCGCTACTGCCCCTCGATCGAGGACAAGGTGGTGCGCTTCGCCGACAAGCCCAGCCACCAGATCTTCGTCGAGCCGGAAGGTCTCGACGTGGTCGAGGTCTACCCGAACGGCATCTCCACCTCGCTGCCGTTCGACGTGCAACTGGAGCTGGTGCGCAGCATCCGCGGCTTCGAGCGCGCCCACATCACCCGCCCGGGCTACGCGATCGAATACGACTTCTTCGACCCGCGCGGGCTGAAGACCACGCTGGAGACCAAGGCGATCGCCGGCCTGTTCTTCGCCGGCCAGATCAACGGCACCACCGGCTACGAGGAGGCCGCGGCGCAGGGGCTGCTGGCCGGCGTCAACGCCGCGCGCTTCGTGCGCGGCGCCGAGGGCTGGAGCCCGCGCCGCGACGAGGCCTACCTCGGCGTGCTGGTCGACGACCTGACCACCCACGGCACCTCCGAGCCGTACCGCATGTTCACCTCGCGCGCCGAGTACCGCCTGCAGCTGCGCGAGGACAACGCCGACCTGCGCCTGACCCCGGTCGGGCGCGAGCTCGGCTTGGTCGACGATGCGCGCTGGGCGCGCTTCGAGGCCAAGCGCGAGGCGATCGCGCGCGAGAACGCGCGCCTGGGCGCGCTGTGGGCGGCGCCGAACAACGCGCTCGGGCGCGAGATCGCGCAGGCGCTGGACATCGAGATCAGCCGCGAGACCAGCGCGCTGGACCTGCTGAAGCGGCCGGAGCTCGACTACGCCCGGCTGATGCGCGTGCCCGCGCTCGCGGCGGCAGGGGTCGACGCCGAGGTCGCCGAGCAGGTCGAGATCGGGGCAAAGTACGCCGGTTATCTCGACCGCCAACGCGAGGAGATCGCGCGCCAGCAGCGCCACGAGCGCACCGCGATCCCGGCCGGCTTCGATTACGCCGCGGTGCGCGGGCTGTCGGCCGAGGTGCGGCAGAAACTGGAGCGCGTGCGCCCGCAGACCGTCGGCCAGGCGCAGCGCATTCCCGGCATGACTCCGGCGGCGATCTCGCTGCTGCTGGTGCATCTGACCCGCGCCCGCCGCAGCCGCGTCGCCTGACGCGGCGCCCGCCTCGTGCGCTTCCGTGCGGCCGACCGGCGGCTCGGTGGCCGGCGCTCGTTCGTTCGGGACGGCGAAGATTCGTCCGGACCGCGCGCGATACTTCGCGACGACCGGCGAACAGGTCCCCTCGCGCTCCGGCGAAAGCGCGTAACGCATCGCTCCGCTTCGCCGCGGATTGCCGCCTGCCGTTCTCGCCGCGCGTGCGCACCGATGCGCGGCGCTGGCGCAAGCCGGGGCGAAGCGGTCGCCGCGGGCATGTCCCGCCGACGCCGGCGCCTGCAGCGCGCATCCGGGCGCCGGCCCCGAGCGCGAGTGCTTGCGCCGCCGATACGGCGGCCGGTGCGCATGGCCGCTCGGCAGTCGCGTCCTCCCGGCGCACAGGCGGCAAGAGCGGGCTTGCCAGCGATCCGCGAACGTGCGTGGGCGAACCCGCCTTCGTGCCGCGCGAGGGCAGGGCGTACGCGGATGGCCCGATCCGCGATCGGCGCCGTCGCCGCGGAGCCCCAGGACGTGATGGCCCGGTTTCGCGCCCGGGCGGTTAGGCTGTGCGGATGAACGCCCGCGCCGCCCTGTGCCTGGCCCTGCTGCTCGCGGCCGCTTGCGACCGCGGCCCCCGCACCGCCGCCGGTGCGCCGCCACCGGGGCCGCGCGCCGCGGCCGCGACGTTCGCCGCCGCGGCATGGCCGCTGCCGGCGAGCGGCGTCGCGGCGCAGCCGGACCTGGTCGCCGCGCCGGACGGCAGCCTGCTGCTGTCCTGGATCGAGCCGCTCGGGCGCGGCCACGCGCTGAAGTTCGCGCGCTGGCGCGACGGCGCGTGGAGCGCGCCGGCCGAGATCGCGCGCGGCGACGACTGGTTCGTGAACTGGGCCGACGTCCCGCACCTGGCCGTCGGCGCCGACGGCGCGCTGTGGGCGCATTGGCTGCGCAAGTCGGCGGCGGCGAAATACGCCTACGACGTGGTGCTGAGCCGCTCCGGCGACGGCGGCCGGCGCTGGTCGGCGCCGATCCGCGTCAACGACGACGGCACGCCGACCGAGCACGGCTTCGTGTCGCTGTGGCCCGCCGGCGGCGACCGCCTCGGCATCGCCTGGCTCGACGGCCGCCGCACCGGCGGCGGCCATGGCGGGCACGCCGGGCACGCCGGGGCGATGAGCCTGCGCGCGGCGACCTTCGATGCCGCGTTGCGCCGCCACGACGAACGCGAACTCGACGCGATGACCTGCGATTGCTGCCAGACCGACGCCGCGCCGACCGCGCGCGGACCGCTGCTGGTCTATCGCGACCGCACGCCGGAGGAGATCCGCGACATCGTCGCCACGCGCCTGGAGGGCGGCGCCTGGACCGGCCCGCGGCCGGTGCACGCCGACGGCTGGAAGATGCCGGCCTGCCCGGTCAACGGCCCGGCGGTGGCGGCGCGCGGCGACGCCGCGGCGGTCGCCTGGTACACCGCGGCCGGCGGCGAGCCGGCGGTGAAGCTGGCGCGCAGCGACGATGCCGGCGAGCGTTTCGCCGCGCCGGCGACGCTGGACCGCGGCGCCGCGGTGCAGGGCCGCGTCGACGTCGCCCACGCCGGCGACGCGGTCTGGGCGTTGTGGCTGCGCGAGGACGCCCGCGGCCAGGCGTTGCAGCTGGCGCGGTGGACGCCGGACCTGCGCCGCGAGACCCAGCGCCTCGAAGTGGCGCGCCTGCACGGCCGCGGCCGCGCGACCGGTTTCGCCCGGCTGGCGGTCGCCGGCGATGCGCTGCACGTGGTCTGGACCGACGTGGTCGACGGCGAGCCGCGCCTGTCGGGCGCGCGCGTGCAGGCGCGGCGATGAGCGCGGCGCTGCACGGCCGCCATTGCAGCGCTTGCGCCGACTCTGCGGCGGGGCAGCGCCGTATCCGGGTGCGGAGACGGAAGCGACAGAATTGAAGCGGGCAAAGGCTGAAGATGGAATGCGCAGGATTGGATTCCGCAACGTCGATATCCCGTCGACCGGCCGCTCACCGATGCGGAAAAGGCGACGCGCTAGCGGCAGAAGCGCGCCGTCGATGCGCCGCCGATGGACTTTTTCGGTGATCGGATTCAACAGGTAGCCAGATCGAGCTTGTGGATCGCGGGTGCCCGGTCGAGGGTCCCGCTCACTTGCCGGTACAGGAAGGCGTTCTCGGACGGGGTCGCACTCATGGCGGAATTCCCTGTCTGTGCAGGTGGCCTCCCCCGGGCTGGGCAATATTGGGAATTCCGGCCGGTGCGGGCCATATCCGAAGGGCGGCGGGCGGAAGGGCAGGCGGGCCGCCGGCGCTCGCCGGCGCGGCGGCGGCCGCATCGGCTGCCCGGGTGCCCGCTCTCCGGGCTCGGGCGCCGCCGAATTTCGTAATCGTTCTATTCCGATCGCGAGCCGCGTCCGGAGAATGCCTCGCTCTTCATTCGAGCGACGCGCGCGATGCCACTCCTTCGATTCGTGCCCCTGTCTGACCGCCGCAGCCGCGGGCGCACTGCTGGCGATCGGGCCTGTCCCCGCCTCGGCCCCGCGGTTCGTGGGCGGTGCAACCGCGTGACCGGCGAAGCGCTGGCCCAGGAAGGCTACGACGCCCGTGCCGGGACGGCGTCCATGGAAGCCGGTTATGCCCGGCTCCGACAAATACCTGCCATGACCGGGGCCGTGGCTCTTCTGCTGTCCAGCGGCGCGGCCAGCGCGGCGACCGGGACATCGCAAGCGGCGGCCGTGCCGGGTGGCTTCGCGGCGATCCTGGCGCTGGCCGTGCTGGGCGGGCTGGTGCTGAACCTGATGCCCTGCGTGCTGCCGGTGCTATCGCTCAAAGTCCTGTCGCTGCTGGATGCCGGCACCAGCCGCGCCCATGCCCGCCGTCATGCGCTGTGGTACACCGCAGGGGTGATGGTCTCGTTCGCGGCCATCGGCATGGTCATCGTTGCGCTGCAGTCCGGCGGCGCGGTGATAGGCTGGGGATTCCAGCTGCAGCAGCCCGGGTTCGTGGCCGCGTTGGCGCTGATCATGGTGCTGATCGGTTTGAGCATGGCCGGGTTGTTCACGCTGGGCGGCGGCATGGGCCGCTCCGGGCAGAAGCTGCTCAGCAAGACCGGCGCCGCCGGCGACTTCTGGTCGGGCGCGTTGGCCTGCGTGGTGGCCAGCCCCTGCGTGGCGCCGTTCATGGGGCCGGCGTTGGCTTACGCCTTCACCGCTTCGCCGGCCGCGGCGTTGCTGGTGTTCCTGGCCTTGGGCCTGGGATTGTCGCTGCCGTTCCTGCTGGTGGGGTTCGTGCCCCGCTTGGCCCGGCTGTTGCCCAAGCCCGGCGCGTGGATGGACACGCTGAAGGTGGTGCTGGCCTACCCGATGCTGCTGACGGCCGTGTGGCTGGCGTGGCTGCTGGGCAAGCAGAAGGGCGCCGATGCGGTGGGGGTGGTTCTGGCCGCGGCGGTGATCCTGTCGTTCGGCCTCTGGCTCTTCGAGCAGGGACGTTGGCGGAGCCAGCGCTGGCGGCAGGGGCTGGGCGCGCTGGTCGTCTGCGCCAGTGCGTTGTCGGTGGGCGTCGTCCATCGCATGCCGGCCGCGGCCAAGGACGGCACCCGGCCGTCGCAGATGCAGGGCGCCACGGCCTATTCCGCCCGCGACCTGGCGCAGGCGCGCAAGGAAGGGCGCAACGTGCTGGTCGCGGTGACGGCGGACTGGTGCATCACCTGCATCGCGAACGAGCAGACGGTGCTCGGCACCTCCGAATTCCGCGATCTGCTGCGCCGCACGCAGACGCTGTACATGAAGGGCGACTGGACCAACGACGATCCGAAGGTGGGCGAATTCCTCAGGCAGCACCAGGCCCCGGGCGTGCCGCTGTACGTCCTCTATCGCGGCATGGCGGAGGGCGTGGTCCTGCCGCAGGTGCTGACGCCGGACATCGTGAGAAGCGAGTTGGAAGGCGCCCATCGAGGCGTCGGTGCGGGAAGGGGCCCGGAATGACATCCGCGGCCTGCGCCGCGCATCGCGTCCATCGCGGGTGGGGGCGTCCATGTCCGGTGCCGTCGTTCACTCCCGAGCAGTCCTTCACAAGGGGGCCTGCTTCGGGCGGCGTCACCCGTCGAGCGGCGCGTCCGCACTTGTCCCGGGCGAACGTGACTCAGCCCTAATCCAATAGGAGCCCGCCCGGCGTTGGTGCGCCGCGTCTCGCCTGGTCCGCGCGTGATCTCGCGCGAGGATCGCTGGGCTGCTGGAGTTGCAGCCTGTCGCCGAGTTCGGCTTCCGCCTCGGGAATGCCAGCTCCGCGCATCAAGCGCCTGCCGACACGCATCGCGGTGTCGGACGCGTCATGGCGAAAGCGACCTGTGCACGAGCCGGTCCAGCCCCAGCGGTCCGCTTCCCTGCACGATGATCGTCAGTGAAAGCAGCATGTACAGCGTTTCCGGCAGGTACAGGAGCCAGCTGTACCAGCCGAGCGCATTCTGCCCTTCTGGAATCTGATGCACGCCCACGGTGAGGAGCGCGGTGGTGCTGATGGGGAGCAGGATCGCCGCGCTGACCCGGGACAGCAGGCCGATCGCCAGCAGAGCGCCGAACGCGGTTTCGCATCCGGCAACGAACGGCGCCATGGCCTGCGGCCACCAGATCCCCGCCTCCGAGATCGTCTCCAGCATCGCGTTCCGGTTCGCATCCACGAACAGCTTGTTGAAGCCGGAGGCGAAGAAGAACGAGCCGAGGGCGAATCGCGTGAGGGCCAAGGGCACGAAAAAGCCGCCCGCCCGGGTGCCGAACATCCAGGCCAGTACCGGGCTTGCCGGCTTCCGCCCATTCCTTGCATTGCGCATTCGACCGCCTCCGGGGCTGCACTCGCGGGCCCGATGCTTCGCCTGACCGATCGCGATCGCACCATGCGGGCCCGGACCGTTCGCGTCAAGTCGCCGCCGCGCTCCACGGGACGGCCGCGCGCATGGCCGTAGCCGAAGTCGATCGCCAGCCCCAACGCGGACATCAGTGCCCTTGTGTGCGCGGCGGCAAGGAGAACGAGGGCGAGTCCTGGCAACGGGGGCCGAATGGGCCTTGTCCATGCGCGCCGCGGCCTGTCCGTCGTGTTCATCCACCACGCTGGCAAGGGCGGTTCACCGCGCGGCAGGCGACCCGTTGCGACGGCTCCTAGGCGGGATCGGCGGCGGAATTCGGCCGGTTGCCGGCCTGGTCGAGCAGTGCCCAAAGCGCCAGCAAGCGATCGAGGTAGGTTCGCGCCTGCGCATAGATGCCGGGCCGCTTCGCTTCGCCCGGCCCCGCCACGTTCAGTACCTTTATGCGATTCGCATCGATCCAGGCCAGGACCTCCTCGGGACTGAGAGGCCGTTCGAGGTCCACGATGCAGACGGGCTTGCGGAACTGCCCGGCGAACCGGAGGGTGAGTTGGGTTCCGCCGCCGAGCGGTCCCGTGTTGAGGATCAAGGTACCGTCGCTGTCGAGCACGTTGCGCCTGGTGCGCTGGCGATAGCCGGCCGAGTCGGTCTCCTGGAGCAGATAGCGCGGGTGCAGCGGCCCGTCGGCGGCCAGGCGCCCTTTCGGGCACCAGCCGCCATGGGGAATACCGGTGGCGAGGGCGGCGTCTAGAGCCGCGCGATCAACGCCCGTCTGGCCTCCGGAAGCGATCCTCGTCATCTGCCGATTGTTATCCTCGTCGATCTTTGCCGCTGCGAGTGTGGACAAGCATTCCGTTTCGGCCGCCTATCCTGAACTGACCGACCACATTATTGGGTGATTGCGCCTGTGAAGGAGCGCTGCATGCATCCACACATGGCGACGCGGCGGATTACGGCCATTGTGAAGTTCGTTCGACATCACGGTTCCCTGTCAGTTCGAACCTTCAATCCATCCCAACGCCGTCATGCATCCCTTGTAAACCTTCTCTTGGTTCCGTTTGGCACGCATCGCCATTCCCAGCGCGGCGCCGTTTGCAAGCCCACTGCTGAAACCTCCCGCGAATGCGCCGGCCGCAGATTGGTTCGGAGTGACCGTGGCTCGGTAGTTGCTGGTAGAAGTCGTTCCGCCTGCCGTCGTCGTAGCGGTGCCATTGATTGCATAGGCTTGCTGGCCAGGCCGGTACTGCCTGACCTCGGGCATCGGCACAGAGCCGGTAGCCACACCACCCAAAAGGGTTAGGAAGAGCTCCAAGTCAGGGCAGGGCGCCGGCTGACTTGCTGCTCCCTCCGGACGGTGCACATGGGGCGCCGTCTTGTGAACTACCGAAAATCTCGGGACTTTACGTCCAGCGCACCGAGCATTCTGTTGCCGTTCTCCAGCCGCTTGGCGATCAGGTGCTGCACGCCATCCACCCGCTCCAGGCGCCCTTCCACCACCAGCAACTGCGATTCCAGCAGCACGCGCCGCTGGCGCTGCGCTAGGTGGTTCCAGACCACGACGTTGACCGCGCCGGCTTCGTCTTCCAAGGTCACGAAGATCACGCCGCTGGCGGTCTGCGGCTGCTGGCGGCCGCGCACCAGGCCCGCCGCCTTGACGCAATGGCCATGCGGGGCGTTCGCCAGCTCGTCGGAGGCCAGGCATCCGCGCGCCCGCAATGCCTTGCGCAGGAACGTCAGCGGGTGCTTGCCCAGGGTGGTGCCGACGACGGCGTAGTCGGTGCGTACGTCTTCTTCGGCGCTCGGCATCGGCAGCGCCACCTGCGCCTCCCTGGCCGAATGGCGCGGGCCCAGCAGCGGCAACCGCCGCTCCACGCCGGCGACCGTCCAGCGCGCGCGGTGGCGATGGCCGGCCAGCGCCTTCAGCGCGCCGGCGTCGGCGAGCAGCGCCTGCTGGCGGCGGTCGAGCGCGGCGCGCTCGCACAGGTCGGCCACGTCGGCGAAGGCGCGTTTCGCGCGCGCGGCCCCGATGCGCCGTGCCGACTCTTCGTCGAAGCCCTGGATCAGGCGCAGGCCCAGGCGGATCGCCGGCGCCGGGTCGCGGCCGATCCACTCCAGCGTGCAATCCCACTCGCTGAAGCGCACGTCCACCGGCAGCACGCGCACGCCGCGCGGCAGCCAGGTGCGCGGCCGGCGCACGTCCTGCAGGATCTGGTCCGGCGTGTAGAAGCCCATCGGCTGGCTGTTGATCAAGCCGCAGGCGAACGCGGCCGGCTCGTGCCGCTTCAGCCAGCTCGACGCATAGGCCAGCAGGGCGAAGCTGGCCGCGTGCGATTCCGGGAAGCCGTAGCTGCCGAAGCCTTCGATCTGGCGGAAGATGCGCTCGGCGTAGTCGCGGCCGTAGCCGTTCTCGACCATCCGCCCGATCAGCCGCTCGCGATGCGGCTCCAGGCCGCCGTGGCGCTTCCAGGCCGCCATCGAGCGGCGTAGCCGGTCGGCCTCGCCGGGCGTGTAGTCGGCGGCCTGGATCGCCAGTTGCATCACCTGCTCCTGGAACAGCGGCACGCCCAGGGTGCGCCCGAACACGTCCTTCAGCGCGGGCGGGTACTCGATCGGCTCCTCGCCCTTCCGCCGGCGCAGGTAGGGGTGGACCATGTCGCCCTGGATCGGCCCCGGCCGCACGATCGCCACTTCGATCACCAGGTCGTAGAAGTCCTTCGGCCGCAGCCGCGGCAGCATCGCCATCTGCGCGCGCGACTCGATCTGGAACACGCCGACGGTGTCGGCCTCCGAGATCATCGCGTAGGTGTCCGGGTCGTCCTGCGGGATCGCGGCCAGGGCCAAGTCGCGGCGGCCGTGCCGGCGCAGCAGGCCGAGCGTCTTGCGCAGCGCGGTCAGCATGCCCAGCGCCAGGCAATCGACCTTGGACACGCCCATTACGTCCAGGTCGTCCTTGTCCCACTGGATCACGGTGCGGCCGTCCATCGCCGCGTTCTCCACCGGCACCAGGGTGTGCAGCGGGTGCTCGGAGATCACGAAGCCGCCCGGGTGCTGCGACAGGTGGCGCGGGAAGCCGATCAATTCGGCGGTCAGGTCCAGCACCTGGCGGATCACCGGCGCGTCGGGATCGAAGCCGCGTTCGCGCAGGTGCGCGGCGAACGGCTTCTCGCCGCTCCAGCGCTCCATGATCTTGGCCAGCTCGTCGACCTGGTCCGGCGGCAGGCCCAGCGCGCGGGCCACATCGCGGATCGCGCTCTTGCCGCGGTAGCTGATCGCCACCGCCACCAGCGCGGCGCGGCCGCGGCCGTAGCGTTCGAACACGTACTGCAGCACCTCCTCGCGGCGCTCGTGCTCGAAGTCGATGTCGATGTCGGGCGGTTCCTTGCGCTCCCTGGAGATGAAGCGCTCGAACAGGGTGCTGATCTTGTCCGGATCCAGCGCGGTCACGCCCAGCGCGTAGCAGACCGTGGAATTGGCGGCCGAGCCGCGGCCCTGGCAGAGGATGCCGCGCTCCTTCGCGAAGCGGACGATGTCGTGCACGGTTAGGAAGTAGGACTCGTACTCCAGCCCGGCGATCAGCTCCAGCTCGGCCTCGATCTGCCGCCGCGCCTTGTCCGGGACGCCGCCGGGCCAGCGCTCGCGCGCGCCTTCGTAGGTCAGCTTGCGCAGCCAGGACAGCGCGGTCTCGCCGGCCGGCACCAGTTCGTGCGGATACTGGTACTTCAGTTGATCCAAGGCGAAGCTGCAGCGCCCGGCGATGCGCACCGTCTCGGCCAGCAGGTCGGCGGGATAGATCGCCGACAGCGCGCGCCGGGTGCGCAGGTGGCGCTCGCCGTTGGGGAACAGCAGCGCGCCGGCGGCGGCGACGGTGGTGCGGTGGCGGATCGCGGTCAGCGTGTCCTGCAGGCGCCGGCGCGAGCGCACGTGCATGTGCACGTCGCCGGCGGCCACCAGCGGCAGGCCGAGGCGGCGGCCGAGCGTGCGCAGGGCCTGCAGCTTGGCGTCGTCGTCCGGGCCGCGATGCAGCTCGACCGCGATCCACAGCCGCCCGGCGAAGGTGCGCTGGAGCCAGGCGGCATCGCCGTCGTCGGGATCGTCCGGCGGCACCCACAGCGCCAGCAGGCCCGGCGGCAGCCTATCGAAGTCCTCGCGCAAGGCGCGGTACGCGCCCTTCCCGGCGCGGCGCCGCGCGACGGTGATCAACCGGCACAGCGCGACGTAGCCGTCGACGTCCGCGGCCAGCAGCACCAGCTTGGGGCCGGCCTCGACCGCGATCTCGCTGCCGACGATCAGCTTCAGCGCGTGCTTCTTCGCCGCCTCGTACGCGCGCACGATGCCGGCCAGCGAGCATTCGTCGGTGATCGCCAGCGCGGCATAGCCCTGTTGCCGGGCACGCTCGAACAGCTCCTCGGCCACGGAGGCTCCGCGCTGGAAACTGAAGGCCGACAGGCAATGCAGCTCGGCGTAGTCCGGCAGCGCGCTCATGCGAACCAGCCGTGCAGCATGAACGGCCCGCGTTCGCCGGGATGGCACCAGGCCCAGGCGCGCTGGCCGCTGGAGGTCTCGACCAGGTAGTAGTCGCGCCGCACCTCGCCGTCCCACCAGCCGGACTCGATCCGCTCCGGGCCAGCGAGGACGGTCAGGCGGTGGTCGCGCAGCGGCGTCGGCTGCGGCAGCAGCCAGCCCGGCCGCGGCGGCAGCGCCGCCGGCAACGGCGTCGAGCCGCCCTGCTCGCTCCACGCGTGTTCGGGGCGATGATCGCCCTGCAGCACCAGTCCATGCACCGCGTCGTCGCCGAGCCGCGCGCGCAGGCGCTCGCGCAGTTGCGCCCACGGCACCGCCTGCTGCGGGCGCGCATCGAACAGGTCGCGCTCGGCCGGCACGAACGGCGGCAGCTCGTGCGCGAGCAGCCGCAACCCGCGCACCGGCGCCGGCGCCCGGGCCTGCTCCAGCCGTCCGCGCGCCAGTTCGAACAGCATCGCCGCCTCGCGCTCGGGCGCGAGCAGGCCCACCTCGACCGTGCTGTCGGCGCAACGCTCGTGCTCCAGCAGCAGGCGGAAGCGCTGCACGCCGCCATCGCGCCCGGCCAGGTACGCGGCCAAGTCCGCGCACAGCCGGCGCAGCGGGAACAGCAGCGCCTGGCTGGATTCGACCTCGTGCTCGAACTCGATGCGCTGTTCGAACGTGTCCGGCGGCCGGTAGTAGCGCAGCGGCGGCGCCTCGCCGCGGATCGCGTCCAGGTGCGCCAGCACCGCCCTCGGGAAGCGCCGCGCCAGCGCGTCGCGCGGCAGCGCGAACACCTGCCGCAGCGTGCGCAGGCCCATCCGCTGCAAGGCCTGCGCGACCTCGCGTTCGAAGCCGGCGCGCTCCACCGGCAGTTGGCCCAGCCCTTGGAGCAGCGTGGCCTCGGTCAGGCCGAGGCCATCGTGCGCGTTGGCCAGCACCCGCGCCGCATGCGGGTTCGGCGCGGCGACCAGGCGATGGCGGAAACCCAGTCCGTGCAGCTCCTCGCGCAGCCGCGCTTCCAGCCGTGGCCAGGGGCCGAACAGCTTCAGGCTGCGGCCGATTTCCAGCACGATCGCGTGCGGCAACTGCGTACTGACCTGCGAGCTGAAGCGGTACGCCCAGGCGGCGAGGAGCTCGTGCGCGCGCCGTTCGGCGCCGGGGTCGTATTCGGCCGTGGCGAAACCGCTGCTGATCGCCTGCGCCGCCGCCAGCGACTGGCCCGGCCGCAGGCCGAGGGCGCGCGCGGCAGGATTCACCGAATGCAGCACGCGCCGTTGCGCCGGGCCGGCGATCAGCGCCCATGGCCGATCGGGCTCGGGATGCCGGCGGAGGACGGCGTCCAGCGCCAGGTGCGGCAGCAGCAGGCAGACCCAATGCATCGCCGCGCCCTCATCGCGTGGCCGGTGGCGGGAACGGAATCGGCCGCGCCGGCGCCAGCCCGCCGCGGCACTTCAGCACGCGCAGTTGCCGCGGCCGGGCGTCGATCGCGATGCGCAGCGCCGCCGGCGAAGGATTGCGCGCCGCGCGCAGCGGCCGGAACGCGAAGCCCAGGCAGCGTCCGCTCTCCGCCGCGACCTGCAGGCGGCGCAGGGTGCGGTCGTCGGCCTGCTGCGGCCAGCACAGCACCGCCGCGCAGGCCCCGGAACGCAGGCATTGCTCCGCCGCCCACCAGGCATCGCGGCCGGCGGCGCGCACCACCTGCAGTTGCGGCAGGCGCACGCCGGCGCGCAGCCAGGCCGGTGCGTATGGCAGGTACGGCGGCGCGACCAGCGCGACGGTGCCGCCGGCCTGCGACAGCCGCGCCAGCGTGGGCCACAGCAACTGCAGCTCGCCGACGCCGTCCATCGGGACCAGTACCTCGGTCAGCGCGGCGTCCGGCCAGCCGCCCAGCGGCAATGCCGCATCCAGCGCGTCGTGGCCGGTGGGCTGCGGGCTGGCGGGCGGCGCCGCCGGCCGGCCCTTCCAGACCCGGCGCCGGTCCAGCAGCGATTCGATCGCGACCACCGCGCCCACGGCTCAGCCCCGCCGGACCAGGCCGCAGTAGATTCCTTCGATGGCGAAGTCCTGCCCCGGCCGCACCACGATCGGCGCATGCGCGGGGTTGCGCGGCAGCAGGCGGATCGAACCGCGCCCGCGCTCCAGCCGCTTGATGGTGAGTTCCTCGTCGATGCGCGCGACCACGGTCTGGCCGTTGCGCGCCTCCGCGCTGCGGTGCACGCCGACCAGGTCGCCGTCGAGGATGCCGTCCCCGATCATCGAATCGCCCTGCACGCGCAGCAGGTAGTGCGGCGGCAGCGAGAACAGCCGGCGATCCAGGCGCAGCTCCTGCTCCAGGCCGATGTCGGCGCCGATCGGCACGCCGGCCGCGACCCGGCCCAGCACCGGCAGGGTCACCAGCTCCGGCCGCGCCGCCGATCGCTCCGGCAGGCGGATGCCGCGGCGCTGGTTCGGCGCCAGTTCGACCTGCCCGGCGTCGGCCAGCGCCTGCACGTGCTTCTTGGCCGCGGTGACCGAGGCGAAACCGAAGCGTGCGGCGATCTCGGCCAGGCTGGGCGGCTGCCCGCCCTCGATCCGCTCGCGGATGAAGGCCAGGACGGCGGCGCGTTGGGGGGACAGGTCGGGCATGGTGTAGATATATACACCATGCCGGTCTCCCCGGGCACAGATTCCAGAAGACCGACTGCGCTCGGCGGGTACAGCAGGCTCCTGTGCCTGCCGGAAACGCTGTACATGCTGCTTTCGCTGACGATCATCGTGCAGGCAAGCGGAGCGCTGGGGCTGGACCGCACAAGAGGCTGCTTCGATTCATCGCCATGGGGGCCGCGTCCAGGCGGCGGCCCTTGCGCGCGTCGTGGCCTAGGCGGCCGGAAGGCGCGAACCCCGGCCGTGTGGCGGCCCCTCGGCATCGGGCAGCCTCCGTGCCCCCCCCCGCGGCGCGCGTGCGGCGTCGCCGCGGCGGCGCCCGCGTTCCGTTGGCGGGCTATGGAATCAGACGGCCGGTTCCTGCGCTTCGCGCAGCATGCGCGCCTGCGGCACCTCGAGCAGATCCTCGATCAGGCTGCCCATCTCGCGCATGCGCCCGTCCAGTTCGTCGAGCGCGGCCGGGCGCGGCGCCAGCGGGTCGACCATGCGCTCGATCTTGCCCAGCGCGCGGCGCAGCGCCGCCAGCTGGGTGCGCAGTTCGTCGGCGAGCGTCGCCATGTACAGGTTCTTGGTCTCGTTGACGTCGCGCAACAGGCGCTCGAAGCGCTTGCGCTCGCTGATGTTGACCAGCATGTTGATGCCGGCCACCACCTCGCCATTCTCGTCCAGCAGCGGCGACGCATAGGTGAGCGTCGGCACCAGGGTCGCGTCGGGGCGCTCGACCAGCAGTTCCTGGCCGAGGTACTCGCGCCCCTGGCTCAGCGCCAGCGCCATCGACGAGCGGTGATGCTCCAGCGGCGAGCCGTCCGTCGCGTACAGGCGGTAGGAGCCGCAGAACCGGTAGTCCGGATGGCACAGCTTCGGCGCCCGGCCCCACAGTTCGACCGCCTTGAGGTTGTAGTAGGTGATCAACCCGTCCGTGTCGCAGGCATAGGCCCCGACCGGCAGGCGATCGAGCATGGTGCGGTACAGCTGGCCGGCGAGGCCCGGGATTTCGGCGGAAGGAGGCATACAGCTTGTAGGAATGATCGTGCGCCGCGGCGGGTGGCGCCCGGAACCGCCGAGCATACGCAGCCGACCTTCACGCCGCGCGAAGAACCCGCTGAATCCGCGGCAACGCCGCGCGCCGCGTGTGGCCGCCTTCGCCGCGCGGGCGGATAATCGCCTCGTCCCGGGTCGATCGGAAACGCCATGAACCTCCGCGCCGTCGTGTGCACCGCGCTGCTCGCCGTCGCCGCCGCCTCGGGCGCGGCCGATGCGCGTGCGCGCAACGTCACCGATCCCGACGCGCCGCGCAGCCTGCCCGAACAGGGCCCGGTGAGCGTGCGCTGGACCGACCCCTCGCGCTTCAGCGACATCCGCCACAGCCGCAACCGCGCCGCCGCGGTGCGCGGCGACTGGGTGCGGCAGATCGCCGAGTACCTGCGCGAGCGCGCCGCGCGCCGGCTGCCCCCGGGCCAGCGGCTGGAGGTGGAGATCCGCGACATCAAGCGCGCCGGCGAGTACGAACCCTGGCACGGCGTCGCGCTGCAGGACACGCGCTTCATCCGCGAGATCCACCCGCCGCGCATCGACCTGTACTTCCGCCGCCTCGACGCCGACGGCCGCGTGGCCGCCGAGGGCGAGCGCGAGCTGCGCGACTCCGGCTTCATGATGGGCGCGGACACCGTCGGCGCCGGCGATGCGCTGCGCTTCGAGAAGGACCTGATCGACCGCTGGCTGGGCCGCGAACTCCCGGCCCCCTGAACCCGGGCCCCGGCTCCTCACCCCGTTCGCTTCATCGCTTTCGCCGCCGCATCTCGCTCGCCTCCTGAACGCGCCATCCACGCGCGCGCTGCGAGCATGGGCGTCCGCCCGCCCGCAGGAACGACATGCCGCCGACGTCCTGGCAGCACATCATCGCGGTCGCGTGGCCGTTGCTGGTCGCGCTGGCGCTCGGCCTGATCGTGAACCGCCTGGTGCGCGCGCTCGCGCGCCGGGCGCGCGAGCGCGGCGAAAGCCGGCTGCGCGTGCGCGTGATCCGGGTGATCGCCGCGCCTGCGGGCGTCGCGGCGCCGCTGCTGTTCCTCAGCCTGGCCGTGGCGGCCACCCCGCTGCCGCCGCCGTGGGCGGCGCGCATCCAGCACGGGCTCGCGATCGGCGGGCTGCTGTGCCTGACCTGGCTGGCGGTGCGCGCGGTCGGCGCGGTGGAGGCGCGCATCCTGCGCGAGCACCCGGTCGACGTCGAGGACAACCTCGCCGCGCGCCGCGTGCAGACGCAGACGCGGGTGATCAGCCGGGTCGTCCAGGGCGGCATCGCCCTGGTCGGCATCTCGGTGGCGCTGATGACCTTCCCCGCGATCCGCCAACTCGGCACCACCCTGCTGGCGTCGGCCGGGATCGTCGGCCTGGTCGCCGGCATCGCCGCCAAGCCGGTGTTCGGCAACCTGATCGCCGGCCTGCAGATCGCCACCACCCAGCCGCTGCGCCTGGACGACGTGGTGATCGTGCAGGGCGAATGGGGCCGCATTGAGGAGATCGCCAGCACCTACATCGTGGTGCGCATCTGGGACGAGCGGCGGATGATCGTGCCGCTGCAGTGGTTCATCGAGAACCCGTTCGAGAACTGGACCCGCACCAGCGCGCAGCTGCTCGGCACCGCGTTCCTGTGGCTGGACTACCGCACGCCGATGGAGCGCGTGCGCGCGGAGCTGCGCCGCATCTGCGAGAGCGACCCGCGCTGGGACGGCCGCGTCTGCGTGGCCCAGGTCACCGACGCCGACCGCCACACCGTGCAGGTGCGGCTGCTGGTGAGCGCGCGCAACTCCGGCGACCTGTTCGATCTGCGCTGCGCGGTGCGCGAGCGCATGATCGACTTCCTCGACGCGCACCACCCCGAGGCGCTGCCGCGCCTGCGCGCCGACCTGCACCGCGACGACACCCGGCACGACGCGGCCGAGGCGCACGCGCAGGCCGTCGAGCGCGTGAGCGAGGCCGGCGCCACCGACGCCTCCTCGCCGGGCGCGGAGGACGTGAACGCCGCCGATCCGCGCGTCCCGCGCGGCTGATCGCGGGCGGGGCGCGGGCGCCGCCGGCGGAACGCGGTTTCGCCGCGCTCAGTCGAGCGTGGCCGCGAACGCGGTGGCCCGGCCGGTTCCGGGATCGAGGCGGCAGCGGAACGCGAACTGGCGCCACGCATCGCCGGCGCGCAGCTGGCCGCGGCCGCGCAGCAGGCGGTCGCTCTCCAGGGTCAGCGTGGCCGGGTCGTCGCTGCCGAGGAACACCCGGTCCGCGCCCTTCACCTGCTTCCTCAGGGCCGGCAGCGCCAGCGGCCGGCAGATCGCCTCGGCGACCTTCTTGGCATTGCTCCAGCCTCGGGCCAGTTCGCGCTCCTGCGGGTCCCGGAGCGCGGCGATGCGCCTGTCGACGGCGGCCTGCTGCGCCGGCGACAGCGCCGGTTCGGCCGCGAATGCCGCGGCGGCGGCCGTCGCGAGCGCGGCGGCGGCGGCGAGCCTCGTGCACCTGCTTCCGTGGACCTGGGGCATCTCCCTGTCTCCTGTGCGCTTGCGGTGCGGCCCGGCGGCGGACGCCGCCGGCCGCGACCGAGCCTACCGGTGCGCGCGGCCTGCGACAAACCGACGTGGCGAAGGTCGGCCGCGCGCCATCCGGCGCGCCTGGCGGCGGTGTCCATGTTGCGCGCGGTGCCGCCGCCGGATCCGCCGCCGGGGAGCCGGGCCTGCCATCGCCGTAGCGCACGTGGATCGCGCGCGCCGAGCGCAAGCGCCTCGTCGCGGCGATGCCGCACGCCGGCCAGGGCGTCGGCCGGCGCCGTCCGGACGAGGAAGATCGCCGCGGCGCGATCGCGCGCGCCACCGGGAAACCGGTTCTCCCGCCGTACCCGTGCCCGCTCGGCGCCGCTGCGCAGGAGCACGCCGACGGGCTTGCCGGCATTGCGGGCCAGCCGCGTCCAGCGCCGCCTTCGTCGCGGCCGCGCCTGCCGGGCCTCGCGGGCGCGACGTTGCCGCTGGCGCTGCCGGTGCGCGCGCCGCCCGGACACCGGCCGCTTGCCGGTGCCGCCGACGCCGACCGCCCGCAGCGGAACGCCGCGGGTGGCTTCAGCCATCCTCCGCGTCCGCTTCCAGGTCCGGGGCGCCGGCGCCGGGCCGGAATTCGAGCAGGTCGCCCGGCTGGCACTGCAGGTACTCGCAGATGCGCTCCAGGGTCGCGAAGCGGACGCCGCGGACCTTGCCGGACTTGAGCAGCGACAGGTTCTGCTCGGTGATGCCGACGTAGGCCGCCAGTTCGCGCGACTTGACCTTGCGCCGCGCCAGCATCACGTCGAGGTTGACGACGATGGCCATGGTCAGACGATTTGCGCGTTGTCTTCGGCCAGCCGGCGCGCCTCGGCCATCAGCGACGCGACCAGCAGGAACAGCAGCGCGCCGAGCAGCGCCCAGAAGTGCGCCGCTTCCAGCTGCAGCCGGACCTCGCGCACCTCGGCCCAGCCGGCCGCCGCGAGCAGCCCGAGCAGCGCCGGCGGCAGCAGCACGTCCACCGGCACCAGCAGCGCCAGCGCCCAGGCGAACGCGCGCAGGTGCCGGGTGGCCGCGGCGCTGAAGAACTCGCCGCGTTCGAACAGCCGCATCAGGCGCGAGAGCCGCAGCAGCCCGTACAGCAGCACCGCCGAGAGCACCGACGCGGACGCCAGCGCGACCCGCGGGTGCGGCTGCAGGTACGCCGGCATGTCGACTTCGACGCCGAATCCGCCGTACTGGCCGCCGGCGCCCCCCTGCCACCACAGCCAGGCATTGGCCAGGGCCAGGCCGGCGATGCCGCAGGCCAGCAGGCGCCGCACCGTCCGCGCCCGCCGCCGGGCGCCGTTAACAGATTCGGTCATTTCCGTAAAGTAATAAAAGTTTGTTGTAATTCGATAAGTTTTGAATGCAGGATGGCCATCCCGCCCGCAGAGAATAGTCCATGACCCCGTTCCACCGATGGCCGCGCCTGGCGCTCGCGCTCTGCGCCGCCCTGGCCTGGCTGGCCGCCCCGGCCGCGGCCGCGGCCGCCGACCCGGACCCGCAGGCGCTGTTCGCGCGGATGAAGGCCGCCAGCGGCGGCGAGCGCTGGGACCGCATCGGCGAAATCGAATACGAGGCGGCGCTGCGCCAGGGCGGCGAGGCAGGCCGCGTGCGGGTGCGCCGCGATCTCGTCGGCGGCCGCCACCGCGTCCGCTCCGACCTCGGCGTGCAGCACGGCGAGCGCGGCTACGACGGCCGCGACGCCTGGATGCGCGACGAAAAGGGCCTGGTCACCGTGCTGGACGGCGCCGCCGCGCGGCGCGAAGCGCTCACCGACGCCTACCTCGCCCGCAACGGCTGGTTCGCGCCGCCCGCACGCGATCCGGCCGCGATGGCCTACCTCGGCGAGCGCCGCGACGGCGACGCCCGCTACCACGTGGTCGAAGTGACGCCCGCCCGGGGCGCGACGCTGGCGGCCTGGCTCGACGCGCGCACCGGCCTGCTCGCGCGCCTGCACCGGCGCGGCGACGACGGCCGCGAGACCGTGCTGCACTACGGCGACTACCGCGAGGTCGACGGCGTGCGGCTGCCGTTCTCGGTGCGCCAGAGCGAAGGCGACGCCCGCTACGACAGCCTGCTGCGCCTGACCCGCGTGCGCACGCGTCCGGTCGCGGACGCGGCGCGCTTCGCGCGCCCGGCGTCGGCGGTGCGCGATGCGCGCATCGCCGGCGGCGCGCGCCGAACGACGGTGCCGTTCGAGTTGTACGCCGGCAAGATCCTGGTATCGCTGTCCATCGACGGCGGCGCGCCGCTGCCCTTCCTCCTCGACACCGGCGGGCTGAACCTGCTCACCCCGGCGGCCGCGCGAGCGCTCGGCCTGCGCGGCGAGGGCGAGCAGCCGGTGCAGGGCGCCGGCGAGGGCGTGCAGAGCCTGCAGACCGCCCGCGCCGGCCGCTATCGCCTGGGCCAGGTGGAACTCGACGACCAACGCTTCCTGATCGTCGAGCTGCCGCAGCTGCTGGTCGAACGCGGCGACAAGCCGCCGATCGCCGGGCTGATCGGCTACGAGCTGCTGCGGCGCTTCACCGTGCGCATCGACTACGACGCGCGCCTGTTGACCGTCTCGCCGGCCGGCGGCCTGGCCGGAACGGACGCTCCGGACGTGCTGGCGTTGAGCTTCGACGACCGTACCCCGCAGGCGACGGCGCGGGTCGACGGCGCCGAGGGGCTGTTCGCGCTCGACACCGGCTCCGGCAGCGGCCTGTCGCTGCTGGCGCCGTTCGCCGCCGGACACGGCATCGTCCTGGACGCGGACCGCGCCGGCATGATGGGCGGCGTCGGCGGCCACGTCCGCATCCGCACCGGCCAGGTGCGGCGCTTCGAGCTCGGACCGCACGCGCTGCCGCGCCCGTCCGCCGACATCGTCGAGGCCAAGGCCGGCGTGTTCGCCTCGCGGCTGCTGGCGGGCAACGTCGGCCAGGCGGTGCTCTCGCGCTTCGTCCTCACCTTCGACTACGACAGCCGCCGCCTGCGGGTGGAGCCCGGACGCCGCTTCGCCGAGCCGTTCGAAACCCCGGCCACGCTCGGGTTCGGCCTGGACCGCGTCGACCGCACGCGCTTCCGCGTGCTCCATGTCGCCGAAGGATCCGCCGCGGCCGGCGCGGGCGTGCGCGCCGGCGACGTGGTCACCGCACTCGGCGGCGAGCCGGCCGAACGCTTCGACCTGGACGAACTGCAGGCGCTGCTGCGGCGAAGCGCGCGCAGCGGCCTGGACCTGTCGATCCAGGCCGAAGACGGCACCGAACGCATCGTCCGCGTGCCGCCGGCCGCGCCGGGCCGCCGCTAGGCCGCGGCGCGCGCGCCCGGGTCGCCGCGCAGCACCTTGATCAGCGCCGCGACTTCCTCGCCGCCGTAGCCGGCGTCGGCGGCGCGGCGGAACAGCCCGGCGGCGAAGGCCGGGAACTCGTCGTTGATGCCGCGCTCGCGCGCGGCGCGGGCGATGCGCGCGGTGGCTTCGACCGAGATGCTCAGCGGACTTTCGCCGACGGTGAAGTCGCCGGCCTGGATCGCTTCGCCCTCGTACCTGAGGAAGTCGGCGAAGGTCGGGCCGATGCCGGCGACCAGAGCGCCGTAGCGGTCGACGCGGAAGCCCTCGGCCTCGGCGATGCGCGCGCCGTGGAAGAAGCCGATCGCCGCGCCGTAGATGTACGACAGCGTCGCCATGTCCATCGCCGCCGCCGCGCCGGCGTCCTCGCCCAGGTACTCCAGCCCGCCGCCGAACACGCGCAGCAGCGGCTCGTGCGCGCGGTACGCGGCTTCCGCGCCCGACAGCAGGATCGGCGTGTCCGGCCGGCCCATCTGGCCCGGCGCGGCCTGGATCGCGCCGTCGAGGTAGGCTCCGCCCAGCGCGCGCACGCGCGCCTCGCCGGCGCGCGCCTCCTGCGGGCTGCCGGTGGTCAGCTGCAGCAACAGGCGGCCGTCCAGCGCCGCCGCGACCTCCTCGTCGAGGATCGCATCGGAAGCGGCGTAGTCGTGCACGCACACCACCACCGCCGGGCTGGCGCGCACCGCCGCCAGCGGCGACGGCGCGAGCCGCGCGCCGGCCGCGAGCAGCGGCCCGGCCTTGGCCGCGGTCCGGTTCCACACCGTCGTCTCGTAGCCGGCCTCCAGCAGCAGCCGCGCCAGGGTGCCGCCCATCTGCCCCAGGCCGATCACCGTGGCCCGCTTCGTCTCCGCCTTCGTTTCGTGCGTCATCGCATGCTCCTCGTGTCCGATGCGCCGCCACGGCGGCGGCGCGGAGCGCGCATCGTCGGCCCGCGCGCGGCGCGCGTCGCGCAGGAACGGCCGGCGTTCGAGCACGCGCGGACGCCGGGACGCAGTGTCCACGGCATGGGCCGAACGGCGGCCGATAATCGCGGCACTCCGCCGCGCGAGCCCACGATGCATCCGCCTTCGTCCGTATCCGTTCCGCTGCTGCCGCCCGCCGGCGACATCCTCGTCGAGCGCTTCGCCACCCGGCCGGGGCCGGTCGCGCTGGAGCCGGTCGCCGAGCACCGCATCAAGGTGCACACCGGCGCGCCGGTCACTGGCACCTGCCACGACCGCCGCTTCCGCTACGCGCACGGCGACGTCGACCTGCTGCCGGCCGGCAGCGCCGACCGGTGGCAGGAGGACGGCCCCAGCGACTCGGTCATGCTGCGCTTCGCCCCCGCGCTGCTGGCGCGCGCCGCCGACGAACTCGGCCTGGACGGCGCGCGCGCCGCATTGCCGCTGCGCCACCAGTTGCGCGACCCGCAGATCCAGCACATCGCCTGGGCGCTGGACGCCGACCAGCGCGCCGGGCGGCCCGGCGGCCGCCTGTACGCCGACGGCCTGGCGCAGGCGCTGCTGGGCTATCTGCTGATGCGGCACCGCGCCGCCACGCCCGCGGCGCGCGGCCTGAGCCGGCCGCAACTGCAGCGCGTGGCCGAGTTCATCGAAGCGCATCTGGACGAGGACCTGTCGCTGGCGCGGCTGGCGCAGGTCGCCGGCCTCGGCGTGTCCCATTTCAAGACCCAGTTCAAGCGCGCCACCGGCATGCCGGCGCACGCCTACGTGGTGCGGCGGCGGGTCGAACGCGCGCGGGCGCTGCTGCTGCGCCGCGACCGGACCGCCGCGCAGGTCGCGGCCGAGGCCGGCTTCGCCCACCAGAGCCACATGGTGCGCTGCCTGCGCAAGGCGCTGGGCGCGGCGGCCGCGCCGCTGCTGCGCCGTGCGCCCGCGCCGCCGCGCGGCTGAGGCGAGGGCGCGCCGGCTCTCCACTCGCACACGCCGGCTCGGCTACCCTGACGCCCGGCGTTTCCACCGGGAGAGTGCTGCGCATGCGCGATCGTTCCCTGTTCCGGGCCCCGCTGCTGGCCCTGTGCCTGGCCGTTCTCGCCGCGCCCGCCTGCGCGCCGCAGCCGCGCGCGGACGTCGCGCCGCCGCGCGGCGCCGTCGCCGAGCCGCCGCGCGCGCCCGACCAGGCCTATCCGGAACTGTTCGACGCGGTGCAGCGCGCGCGCCTGTTCGAGGACCAGAAGCACTTCGCCGACATGGTGCCGCGGCGCGAGCCGGCGCGGATCCGCGCCGATTACCTCGCCCGGCGCGACGCGCCCGGCTTCGACCTGGCGGCCTTCGTCGCCGACCACTTCGACGAACCCGCAGCGGCCGAGGCCGGCGCGGTGCGCGCCGAAAACGACCTGCGCCGCCACATCGACGCGCTGTGGCCGGTGCTGACCCGCCGTCCGTCCGACGCGCCGCGCCACGGCAGCCTGCTGCCGCTGCCGCAGCCCTACGTGGTGCCGGGCGGCCGCTTCCGCGAGATCTACTACTGGGATTCGTACTTCACCATGCTCGGCCTGGCCGAAGGCGGGCAGGCGCAGCGGGTGCGCGACATGCTCGACAACTTCGCCTACCTGATCGACCGCTACGGCCACATCCCCAACGGCAACCGCAGCTACTACCTCAGCCGCTCGCAGCCGCCGTTCTTCGCCTACATGGTCGAACTGGAAGCGCGCCGCGGCGGCGACGCGGTGTACCGCCGCTACCTGCCGCAGCTGCGCAGGGAGCACGCGTACTGGATGCAGGGCGCGCACACCCTCGCGCCGGGCGAGGCCTCGCGGCGCGTGGTGCGCCTGGCCGACGGCAGCCTGCTCAACCGCTACTGGGACGAGCGCGACGCGCCGCGCCCGGAATCCTACCTGCAGGACCTCGAAACCGCGGCGCAGGCGCCGCGGCGCGCGCCCGGCGAGGTCTACCGCGACCTGCGCGCCGCCGCGGAGAGCGGCTGGGACTTCTCCAGCCGCTGGCTCGGCGACCGCAAGAGCCTGGGCACGATCCGCACCACCGCGATCGTGCCGGTCGACCTCAACAGCCTGCTCTACCACCTCGAATCGGTGATCGCCGTGGCCTGCGAGAAGGACGCGCAGCCCGCCTGCACCGAGGACTTCCGCGGCCGCGCGCAGCGCCGCCGGGCGGCGATCGAACAGCACCTGTGGAACCCGGCCGGCTACTACGCCGACTACGACTGGAAGGCCGGCAAGGTCAGCGACCAGGTCACCGCCGCCGCCTTGTTCCCGCTGTATGCCGGCCTGGCCGCGCCCGGACGCGCGCAGCGCACCGCCGCGACGGTGCGCGCGCGCCTGGTCCGCCCCGGCGGCCTGGTCACCACCGAGCTCAACACCGGCCAGCAATGGGACGCGCCCAACGCCTGGGCGCCGCTGCAGTGGGTCGCGGTCGAAGGCCTGCGCCGCTACGGCGAGGACGCGCTGGCCGAGACCATCGGCCGCAACTTCCTCGCCCAGGTCGACGCGCTGTTCCGGCGCGAACGCAAGCTGGTGGAGAAATACGACGCCGAGGGCCTCAAGGGCGGCGGCGGCGGCGAATACCCGCTGCAGGACGGCTTCGGCTGGACCAACGGCGTGACCTTGAAGCTGCTCGCGCTGTACGGGCCGCGGCTGGCGCGGGCGCGCGCGCAGGACGCGCGGCCGGCCGCCGCGGCGCACTAGCCGTGCGCCGCCTGCGCGTCGCGCTGTGCGTCGCCGCGCTCGCCGCCGGCGGCGCGCACGCGGGCGGGCCGGTCGCGGAGGTCCGCGTCGCGTTCGACCGCGACGGGGTGGTCGCCACCGACGCGCGCGGCTACGCCGACCTCGCCGCGCGGCGCGCGGTCTCCGCCGACGACCCGGTGCGGATCGCCTCGATCTCCAAGCTGGTGGTCGCCATCGGCGTGCTGCGCCTGGTCGAGCAGGGCAAGCTCGATCTCGACGCCGACCTGTCGCCGCTGCTCGGCTGGCGGCTGCGCCATCCGGCGTACCCCGACGCGCCGGTCACCCTGCGCCTGCTGCTCTCGCACCGCGCCGGCCTGACCGACGCCGCCGGCTACCACGCGGTGCCGCTCGACGGCGAACTGCGCGAGATCCTCGCCGACCCGCGCGCCTGGGACGCCGCCCACGCGCCGGGCACGCATTTCCGCTACGCCAACCTCGGTTTCCCGCTGGTCGCTGCGGCGATGGAGAAGGCCACCGGCGAGCGTTTCGACCGGCTGATGGACCGGCTGGTGCTGCGTCCGCTCGGCATCGTCGGCTGCTTCAACTGGGCCGCCTGCGACGAACGCACCGCCGCGCGCGCGGTGGTGCTGTACGACGCCCAGCGGCGGCCGGTACGCGACGACCATCGCGGCCGCAAGCCGGCCTGTGCGGTGAACCCGGCGCGCGACGGCCGCTGCGACCTGGCGCGCTGGCGGCCCGGCGCGAACGGCGCCCTGTTCTCGCCACAGGGCGGGCTGCGCATCTCCGCGAACGGGCTCGCCCGGATCGGCCGGCTGCTGCTGCGCGACGGCGAGGTCGACGGGGTGCGCCTGCTGACGCCCGCGTCGGTGCGGACGATGACGCATCCGGCGTGGACCTACGCCCGCGGCAACGGCGCGACCTACGAGGAGGACGGCGGCGACCCGGCCAAGCGCGGCTTCTACTGCCGCTACGGCCTGGCGGTGCAGGTCCTCGCCACGGGTCGCGAGGGCTGCCGCGACGATCCGTTCGGCGATGGCATCGCCCGCATCGGCCATGCCGGCGCCGCCTACGGCCTGCTCTCGGGCCTGTGGCTCGATCGCGAGCGCGGCACCGGCGTGGTTTACTTCGCCACCGGCATGACGGACGCGCCGGCCGGCACCCGCTCGGCGTTCAGCGCGGTCGAGGAGCGGCTGGCGCGCGGCGAGGACCCGGGCCCGGGGCGGGGATCGGAGTAGCCGGCGTCGTCGCCGGGACCGGAGCCGGCGTCGCCGGCAACGGCCGGGCATCGCCCCGCGCGTCCGCGAAAACGCGGCTTCGGCCGCCGCGCGCCGACCTTCTGCGGCGTCTCCGGGTTCCCGCGCTCCAGCCGCTGGATTCCGCCTTCGCGGCGATGCCGCGGACGCGGGATCGCCCGGCTCCTGTCGGGAAGGCGCCCCGCGATGGCCGTCCTTCCCCGCGCAGGCGGGCAGCCGGCGTCCTCGGCCTGCAGGCATCCGAAGTCGCCCGACTCCGCTTTCGCGGAAACGGCGGCGGTCGTGCCGGCCTTGTCCTAGCGCCGCGTCTCCGCCTTGTCCACCACGCCCGGGATCGGCGTCGCCTGCGGGAAGGCCGCGCGCAGCGCGTCCACGCCCTCCTGCGGCTTGGCCAGCGGCACCAGGTCCTGGCGGTCGCGGCGCAGCTGCGGGGTGGAAATGCGCATCGTGCGGTCGCGCGCCTCGACCAGCGCGGGCTGCGCCTCGCCGTCGCGGCTGAACGACCAGGCCAACCGCGCCGGGCCGAGCGGCAGCGCGTCGCCGGGCGCGGTGCCGTGCCGGGAATGCCAGGTGTGCCAGGTCTTGCCGTAGCTGTTGAGCTTGCTGCGCATCAGCGCCTTTTCCGCCGCCTGCGGCAGGAACGGCGCGGCGAGCTGGCCGGACAGGATCTCGCCGTTGTGCGGATGCCAGTACCCGCGTTCCTCCGCCGGCAGCCGTTCGAACAGCCGCCCGGAGATGATGTACTCGATGCCGTTGAGGTTGGCCCGCGCGGTGTTGCCGTCGAACAGCGCGCACTGGGCGAAGTCCTCGTTGACTTGGCGGCAGAAGTGGTGCGCTTCCATCTGCGCGTGCGGTTCGTCCTTCAGCGGGTGGAAGCCGACCAGGTAGACGTCGAAGCCCAGCAGCGGCGCGTCGGTCTGCAGCAGCCGGGCGCCGGCTTCGAGCGCGTCGGTCCTGGCGCTCTCCGGACGCCCGGGCGGCGCCACCTGCGGCGGGTCCGGCGCGCCGCCGGTGCAGCCGGCCAGCGCCACCAGGCCCGCCGCGCACAGCCCGCGGCCGGAGCGCGGGCGAGGAGATCCGCGAGGGTGTGGCATCGGCGCACCCTAGCGCCGCGGCCGTCATGCCGCCGCGAAACCGGCGTTCAGCCGGAAGCCGCGCGCCGCGGCTCGAGCTCGCGTTCGAAGCACTGGCGGCCGGCGCCGTGGCGCCAATCGTCGCTCCAGGCGATCGCCGCATCCGGCACCTGCGCGGTGTCGGTGGCGAAGCGCGCGCACAGGCGGAAGCGGCGCGGCCCGAGCACCTCGTAGGCGTAGGGCGCGCCGCTCACCGGGTCGGCGATCGGCAGGCGCTGCCCCGGCTGGGCGGCGAGCGTCGCCAGGCCAGGCGGCAGCGCGCCGGTGCGCCGGGCGTGGGCGCGCAGCGCTCGTTCGATCCGCTGCAGGTCGGCGGTGCGGCGACGGTCCAGCTTGGCCTCGCGCTGCTCCGCCGGCGAGCCCGTCACGTAGAGCGCGGCGGCGACCGTCGCCACCACGACCACGCTCGCCGCGAGCGCCAGCCAGCGGCCGGCCTGCGGCCCGCGCGGCGTGCTCACGCCTCCTTCTCCTCGCGCCGCAGGTCGGCCAGGTAGTAGCCGAACACGGTGCCGGCGATCGCCCCGGCGACCAGCACCTTGAGCGCGAAGCGCAGGGTCAGCTCGCCGCCGAGCAGGTTGTAGACCAGGGTGATCATGTCGCCGATCAGCACGCCGGCGGCGAGGAACAGCGTGAGGTAGGTCAGCCAGCGGCGTACCGGCGACAGCCGCTTGACCGGATTGCGCGCCAGTTCGCGGCCGAGGTGGCGGGCGACGAACAGGAACACCGGGAAGGCGATGATCACCGAAGCGGTGGACCAGCGGATCGAATGCGCCAGCCCGGCCCCCGCGTACGGCGGATCGGCCGGGTCGGGCAGGGCGCGCTCGATCAGGTCGAACAGCAGGCTGCCCAGGTGCCAGGCGGCGATGTACAGCGTGGCGAACAGCAGCAGGTAGAGGAAAGCCTCGCGCGCCGACAGGTAAGGCCGCGGCTTCGGCACCGGCACCGGGAAGTCGACGTCCGCGTAGGCGCCCAGCGCGCTGCGGACCTGCTCCGGCGGCCACCCCGCCGCGGCCAGCGCGGCCTCGATCGCCGGCTTCGGCGCGCCGCGGGCGAGCGCCTCGCGCACGAACAGTTCCAGGTCCTGCGTGCCTGCGGCCATCGGCGCTCCCCTGTTCCTCCGGTGAGCGGCAATCTAGCACCCGCGGCCGCGCCGGGCGCAACTCGCGCGCCGGCGCTCCGCCTCACACCGGCGGCATTTCCCTGAGGCAGTTGACCATCCACGGCTTGCCGTAGCGGTCGACCAGCATGCCGAAGCGGTAGGCCCAGAACGTTTCCTGCAGCGCCATCGTCGCCGTGCCGCCATCGAGCAGCGCGGCGTAGACGCGCTCGGCCTCGGCCGGCGTGCCCGCCTGCACGTTGACGCTGGTGCCCGCGCCCGGCGGCACGTCGGCGTTCGGCCCGTCGGCGCCCATCAGGATCAGCCCGGGCGCGCGGATCTCGCTGTGCATCACCCAGTCGCGCGCTTCCGGCGGCGTCTGCTCGCGCATCTGCGTTTCGCCGTAGGTCACGCGCATCGTGACCGCGCCGCCCAGCGCGCGGGCGTAGAAGTCGAACGCCTCGCGGCACTGGCCGGCGAAGAACAGGTAGGGGATCAGCTGCATCGGGATGTCTCCTCGCGTCGAAGGCCGACGCTCAGGCATGCGCAGGGAAGGGCGGGGCGCGAACCGGGAAGCGGCGACACCGCGGCGCCGGAATCCGCGCCGGCCGGGCGCGGTTCGACCCCGCCGATGTCGCCGGACGGCGCGCGCGCGATCCACGCCACCGCGTCCTCGGGCGAGCCGACCCGCAACGGCCGGAAGCCGGCGGCCAGCTCCTTGGTTTCCGCGAACGGACCGTCGGTCACCGCAGGCCGGCCGTTCCCCGGGCGCGCGCGCTTGCCGCGCGCGCCGGGCTGCAGGCCTTCCAGCAGCATGCCGGCGCGAGCCGGCTCCTCGTTGCCGCGGCGCAGCGCCGCGGCGCCGCCTTCGCCCGCTTCGCAGGCCGCGCTCGCCTTCACCGGGGCCAGCACGCGCATCGTCGTCCTCCGCGGGCGGGCGCTCAGGCGCGCGCGCCGAGCCCGGCGCGCAGGCGTTCGTCGCGCGCGCGCTGTTCCGGCGTGAGCGTCGCGGCGAAGTCCTCGGCCTCGAAGATCGGGCGCAGCTCGACCTCGGTGCCGCCGTCGAACGGCGCGCGCTTGAGCCACTCCACCGCCTCCTCGAACGTGCGCACCTGCCAGATCCAGAAGCCGGCGAGCAGTTCCTTGGTTTCGGCGAACGGGCCGTCGGTCACGGTCCGCCGCGCGCCCTCGAAGCGCACGCGCGCGCCCTTCGCGCTCGGGTGCAGGCCGTCGCCGGCGAGCATCACCCCGGCCTTGACCAGCTCCTCGTTGTAGCGGCCCATCGCTTCCAGGATCTCGGCCGAGGGCATCACGCCCGCTTCCGATTCCGCATTCGCCTTCACCAGCACCATCACGCGCATCGTCGTCGCTCCCTGGGGTGGATTCGGGCCGGTCGTTCCCGGCGCCTGTCGATACGACGAACGGAAAACCCGGGAATCGACGCCCCTTTCGGGGACGAACGGCGCGCGCGGCCGTAAACGCTCCATGAATCCATCGCCTAGCCGCCCCGCCGGCGCCTTGGCTAGCATGGCGGTCCCGTTCACGACGCGCCCACCGCATGATCCGACGCCAGTTCCTCAAGCGCGCCGCGGGCGCGCTGGCCGTGCTCGGGCTGCCGCCCGCGCTGCTCTCGTCCGCCGCCTGCGCCAAGACCGGCGACGGCCGCAACCTCCTGCGCTTCGGCCCGCCGCAGCCGTTCGACTACGCCGCGCTCAAGGGCCAGGCGCGCGCGCTCGCGCAGGCGCCGTACCGGCCGCACGGCGGCGACTTGCCGCCGGCGGTGGCGGCCTTGAACTGGGACCAGTACCAGTCGATCCGCTACCGCAAGGATCACGCGCTGTGGGCCGGCGACGCGGGCCGCTACCTGGCGCAGTTCTTCCATCTCGGGCTGTTCTTCAAGCGGCCGGTGGCGATGCACGAGGTCGCGAACGGACAGGCGCGGGCGATCGAGTACGACCCCGGCATGTTCGACTACGGCAGCAGCGGCCTGGGCCGGGTCAAGCTGTCGGAGCACCTGGGCTTCGCCGGGTTCCGCCTCAACCGGCGCGGCGACCCGGACCGCGACTTCGCCGCGTTCCTCGGCGCCAGCTATTTCCGCGCGGTCGGCCGGCAGGGCCAGTACGGCCTGTCGGCGCGCGGGCTGGCGATCGACACCGGCATGGACCGGCCGGAGGAGTTCCCCGACTTCGTCGCGTTCTACCTGGAGCGGCCGGCGGCGGACTCCGACACCCTCGTCGTCTACGCCCTGCTCGACTCGCCCAGCGTCGCCGGCGCCTACCGCTTCGCGATCACGCCCGGCGAGCCGCTGCTGATGGACGTGGACGCCGCGCTGTATCCGCGCAAGCCGATCGAGCGCCTCGGCATCGCCCCGTGCACCAGCATGTACCAGACCGGCGAGAACGACCGCCGCATGGCCTGGGACTGGCGCCCGGAGATCCATGACAGCGACGGCCTGGCGATGCACACCGGCGGCGGCGAGTGGATCTGGCGCCCGCTGACCAACCCGCCGGAACTGCGCTTCAACATGTACGCCGACCGCGACCCGAAGGGGTTCGGCCTGCTGCAGCGCGACCGCGACTTCGACCACTACCAGGACGATGGCGTGTTCTACGACCGCCGTCCGTGCCTGTGGGTGGAGCCCAAGCACGGCTGGGGCGAGGGCTCGGTGCAGTTGGTCGAGATCCCGACCGTGGACGAGACCTTCGACAACATCGTCGCGTTCTGGAACCCGCGGCGGAAGCCGCAGCCGGGCGAGGAGTGGCTGGTCGGCTACCGCCTGTTCTGGGGCGCGGCGGCGCCGGCGCAGCCGCCGTTGGCGCAGTGCGTCGCCACCCGCACCGGCCTGGGCGGGGTGATCGGCTTCAAGCGCGAGACCTGGTCGCAGCGCTTCGCGATCGACTTCAAGGGCGGCGCGCTCGCCGCGCTGGCCGCGCGCAACGCGCAGGTGGAACCGGTGCTGGACGCGCGCGGCGCCAGGCTGCAGACGATCTCCGCGCGACCGCAGCACGAGATCCGGGGCTACCGGGTGATGTTCGACGCGGTGCCCGACCACCCCGACAGCCGCCAGATCGACCTGCGGCTGTTCCTGCGCGACGAAGCCGGCAACGCGCTCAGCGAAACCTGGCTCTACCAGTGGAGCCCGCCGCCGTTGGCCCAGCGCAAGATCTATTGAGGGCCTCGGCCGCGACGGCGCGACGCGGCGATCGCCGCGGCCGCGACGCCGCTCACTCGCACTCCACCGCCAGCACCGCCCGCGCCTGCGCCTCGCGCCGCGCCCAGAAGTAGACCAGCAGCCCGGCGATCGCGGTCGCGGCGCCGACCACGCCGGTGGAGGTCCAGCCGTAGCCGGCGGTGATCGCCATGCCGCCCAGCCACGGCCCGAGCGCGTTGGCGGTGTTGAACGCCGAGTGGTTGGACGCGGCCGCGAGGGTCTGCGCCTCGGCGGCGACGTCCATCAGGTGCGCCTGCAGGATCGGCGCGAGCGCGCCCATCGTGCCGACCGCCAGCACCGCCGGCAGCACCGTCCACACCGACCGCGCGGCCAGCGGGAACAGCAGCAGGACCAGCGCCGACCACCCCAGCACCACCGCGGCGGCGCGGAACTGCAGGCGGTCGAACAGCCAGCCGCCGGCGAGCGTGCCGAGGATGCCGCCGAGGCCGAACGCGACCAGCCCGAACGGCACGAACGACTCGCGCACGCCGGTCACCTGCACCAGGGTCGGCGCCAGGTAGCTGAAGACGCAGAACATCCCGGCGAAGCCGATCGCGCCGATGCCCAGCGCCAGCCACACCGGCTTGCGGTTGAAGTCGCGCAGCTCGCGCAACGCGTCCGGGCGCGGCGCGTTCACGCGCGGCAGCACGCGCGCGGTCATCGCCACGGTCGCCAGCGCGATCACGCTGACGATGGCGAACGCCCAACGCCAGCCGAAGTGCTGGCCCAGCCAGGTCGCCAGCGGATTGCCGACCAGCAGCGAGATCGACAGCCCCAGCATCACCCGTCCGACCGCGGTGCCGCGCTGCTCCGGCGGGCTGATCCGCGCGGCGACCAGGGCGGCGACGCCGAAGTAGGCGCCGTGCGGAAGCCCGGCGACGAAGCGCGCCAGCATCAGCGTGGGATAGCCCGGCGCCAGCGCGCTGGCGAGGTTGCCGAAGGCGTAGAAGCCCATCAGCGCCAGCAGCAGGCTGCGGCGCGACAGCTTCGCGCCGAGGATCGCCAGCAGCGGCGCGCCGACCACCACGCCCAGCGCGTAGGCGCTGACCACGTGGCCGACCTGCGGTTCGTTCACCCCCAGCCCGCGCGCGATCTCGCTGATCAGGCCCATCACCACGAACTCGCTGGTGCCGATGGCGAACCCGCCCATCGCCAGGGCGAACAGGATCAGCGTCACCTGGCGCGGGCTCAGCGCCGGCGGCGGGGAAGAAGCAAGGGAAGCCTGGGCGTGCGCGGTCATGCGCGCATTATTGTGCACTGCAGCATGAGACGCCAGCACGCCAGCGGAACGCCGGTTTCCGCGCCCGGAATGCCGGCCGCGGGCCCGGGCCCGGCAGCGCCCGGGGGCGCGGCGTCACCTGCCGTTTCCGTCCCGCAGCGATGCCCGGCTGCGCGCCGGCTCCGCCGGCGCGGGCGGCGCCATGTCGATCCGCCGCCGCGCAAATGCCGCGCCGCGGACATCGCCCGGGCGGGCGTGGCGCCGGCGGCGCCGTCAGCGGCACTGCCGGCGTGCGCGCCACAGCACCAGCTGGCCGGCGACGGCGGTCAGCAGGATGAGCGAGTTGGTGACGATGAACACCCAGTTGCGCAGCATCCAGCTGTAGACGACGAAGCCGGTGGACGCGGCGATCTGGCCGAGGAACAGCCAGTACGACACGCCGCGCGGGTCGGGTTCGCGCCATTGGCGCCAGGTCTGCCGGGACAGGGTGGCGATGAGGATGGCCGAGGACAGCCAGCCGATCAGGTCGGGCATCTGCATGCGGCGTACTCTGCGCAAGCGCACGCCAAGGAGGCGCGAAACGGCGTCGCGCGCCGCGGCGACGCCGCGAAGCGGGCGCGGCTCGCGCCGGGATCGCGCGGCCCGCCATCGGCGTGGACGCCGCGACCCCCGGTTCCGCGGGGCGTGCCGCCCTTCGGGTGCGGGAACGCTTCGCGGACGGCGGTGGCCAGGCCCCGCTCTCGGCCTCAGCCGTCCAGGCCCAGGAACCCGCGCATGCGCGCCAGCTCGGCCTCGAGCTCGCGGTCGAAGTCGGCGTCGCGCGGCGGGCGGCCTGCGACGTAGCCGAAATCGCAGGCGAGCCTGCCGCCGGCGGCGGAGAGGTTGGCCCAGCCGATCACGCGGTCGCGCCACAGCAGCGGCAGCGCGTAGTAGCCGAGCTTGCGCTTGGGCGCCGGCGTGTAGGCCTCGAAGCGGTAGGCCCAGCCCCAGAACGCCTCGAAGCGGCGCCGGTCCCACGCCACCGGATCGAACGGCGCCAGCAGGCGCACCGTTTCGTTCGGGCGCCAGCGCGCGCTCGCCGGGTTCTCCTCCTCCGGCCAGTACCAGTCCACGCCGTCCACGCGCGCGTGCCCCAGGCGCCGCTTCGCCCGCGCCAGCGCCGCCGCGCGCAGCGCGCCCCACTGCGGCGCGCCGCCGCGCAAATGGCCGACCAGCTGCGCCAGCGTGGACGCCGGCAGCGGCGCGTACTTGCGCACCACCACGTCCACCAGCGCGTCCATCCGCGCGTGCGCGGTGGCTTCGTCGGCGGGCACGTCGTCGGCGACGCGCGGCGCATAGACGCGGGTGCCGCCCTCGCGCCGCGCCACCCGCAGCAGGCCGCGGTAGTGCATGCCGTCGAGCAGTTGCGTACTCGCGTTGGACGAGCCGCCGAACCAGTTGGTGGCCTTGCCGTGGCCGAAGTGGGCGTCCACCTCGCGCGGATGCGCCTCGCCGCGCTCGGCGACGAAGGCCAGCACCGCACGCGCCCGCTTCCATTGCGCCTTCGACCACGCGATCCGCGGCGTGCGCGGATGCATCAGCCGGTGCAGCGGCCGCGGCACGAAGCCGTAGTTGACGAAGAAGTCCTCCTCCAGCGGCAGCCGCGGATAGCGGCGTTCCAGGTCGCCCGCGCGATAGCCGGCCACGCGGTGGCGCAGGGTCAGGTCCTGCGCCCGCGCCGGCGCGCGGATCGGATCGGCCTGGACGAAGCCGAGGCGCTCGACGGCGCGCGGCAGCGTGGTGGGCTTGAACAGCGAGCGCGCGACGGCGTAGCGGCGCAGGTGGTCGAGGGCGAGGGGCATCGCCCCATGATGGCGGGCAGGCGCGCCGATCCGCCAGCGCCGGGCGGCCGCATCGCCGCGCCGCGCGCACGCACCGCGCCCGTGGGCCGGCGCCGGGCGTTCCGCTTGCGGCGCGGCGACGGCGCGCGCATGCACGCTTCCCTGACCTCCGGGTCACGCCCGCATGACGCCTTGCGCGGCAAGCTGCGCGTTCGACAGCACGAGGAGAACGGCAATGCGCATCCTGAGGACCGTGGCCGTGGCCGCCATCGGCTATGCCGCCTATCGCGCCTGGCAGCGGCGCCCGGGCGCTCCGCGCAGGCCGTCGGCACCCCTCGACGAAGGCGAGACCACCTCGCCGCATGGCGACCCGGTGCTGGCCGGCGAGCCCCGGGCGAGCATCGGCCTCGCTTCCCAGGCGGCGGGCCAGGCCAGCCACGGCATCGGCAGCGGCGACACCCCCAATCCCGGCCGGGCGCAGGACGGCCTCTGAGGCGTCCGTCCGCCGGCGCAGGGGCAAGGCGCCGCGCCGCCGGCATGCACCGCCCTCTGCCCTTGCCGCGGGAGCACCCCGCACGGGCCGGAGCCGCCGTCCCGCCCGATCCGCGACCGGCGCGAGCCAGCCCGGGGGCGCCTTCCTGGCGCCGCCGACGAGGCGTCGGCGACCTCAACGACAAGGTCCCGGACGCCACCGACGCGGTCACGAACGTCATCTTTGAGGTCATCGACGTCATCGTTGAGGTTCCGGACGTCGCCGTTGCGGCGGTCGACGTCATCGGCGAGGCGCCAGGCCTCGTCGCTGCCGTGGGCGACGCCTTCCATGAGGCCGCCGGCCCCTTCGCCGAGGTCGGCTTCGCTTCCACCGAGATCCGCGACGTCAACGGCGAGGTGAGCGGCCTGGCCGCCGCCGGCCGCGCCGGGTCGTTGCGGTCCGACGCGCGGCGCGGCCGCGGCTCAGTGGTGCAGCAGGATGTCGGCGATGATGCCCGTCGCCACCGCGATCAGCAGGTACTTGCCGTCGTCGGTGCGGATCCAGCGGTGGCCCGGCGGCGGCGGGGCGAGATGATGGTGGTGGTAGTCGACGACGTACTTCGGCTCCAGGTAGACCACGGGCACCTTTTCGCCGCGCTTCCAGTCCTTGTGGCCCGAGTGCCAGCCCTTGTGGTGGCCCGGCGGGTGGCCGCCGTGCGGCGGGCCCTTGGCGAGAGCGGCGGACGAGGCCAGCAGCAGGCCGGCAAGCGAGACGGCGCACAACAGACGTTTCATGGTTTCCCCCTCGGGAGTGGCGCGATGCCGAGGCATGTTACGTCGGCGCCGCCGGCGCGCCAGCGGGAAACCATGACGGCGGTCGCCGTTCCCGCGCACCGCGCATCCGCGCGACGGTTCCGGTTCACGGAAACCGTCCCGGCGGACGGCGTGCGTCGCGGCGCGCCGGTCAGTGCAGGCGGTGCCCGCCGGGCTCGTCGCGGCGCAGCACGGAGTCCTGCCCGGCCTGCTTGGCCGCGTGGCCTTGCTTGGACGCCGCCTTGGGCGGGCGGCGGTTCTCCAGGTCCTTGCGTGCGCGCTTGGCGCCTTCCTTGTGCTGCGCATTCAGTTTCTGCTTGTCCGGGCGCATCGGGTGCCTCTGCGGGGTGGGTGGGTCAATGGCGCTTGTCGCTGCCGCTGCGGTGGTCGTCGCGACCCTCGGGCCGGGTCGGCGCCTCGCGCTCGGGCGCGCTCTTGCGCTGGGTCGGCCCGTTCTTGCCGGCGCGCAGCGCGTGGCTGCGGTCGGTCGTCTCGTCGTGGCCGCTGGGTGGCGTGGTGCGGCCGGATTCGACCCGGTCGCGCGCGTGCTTGTTGGTGCCCATTTGCTGCTCCACTGCGTTGCCGAGTCCATGCACGCTACGCGCCTGCGCGTTAGCCGCGGCGCAGGAAACCGTGAGGCCGCGCTAACACGGTTCATGCGCGTGAACGGACGCGTCCCGCAGCGGTTTCGCGATGCAGCAATTGACGGCGGCCTCACCGCGCGCGGCGCAGTCTGCGCCCGCCGGGGAGAACGCAGCAATGCGCAGTCGAGGAGCACAGCAATGAAACGCAGCACCACTTTCCGCACCACCACGATCGCCGCGGCGCTGTTCGCGCTGGCCGGCACCGCCTGGGCCGGCGACAAGGGCGACAAGCTCAAGAGCATGGACAGCAACGGCGACGGCTCCGTGTCCGCGACCGAACATGCGGCCGCGGCGCAGGCCAAGTTCGGGCAGATGGACGCCAACGGCGACGGCAACCTCACCGCCGCGGAACTGGACGCGCGCAAGGACCGCGACGACAAGGGCGGCATGAGCGCGGCGCAGAAGCTCGCCGAGCTCGACGGCAACGGCGACGGCACCCTGACCGCGTCCGAGTACGACGCCGGCATGCAGCGCAAGTTCGCGCAGATGGACGGCAACGGCGACGGCAGCCTGTCGCAGCAGGAGCTGGCCGCCGCCCATGCGATGAAGGGCAAGCAACGCAGCGCGCAGCAGGACGACCGCTGAGCGATCACGCCGGCCGCAGGCCCGGGGCCCGCGGCTGGACGCCCTTCCTCCCGCCGGACACGAACGCGATGAACACCCGAGACGACGACATCCCCCGCGACCTGGTGCGCCCGCCCGAGCCGGGCGGCGAGATCAGCGGCCAGCACCACGGCCTGCGCCGGCCCGGCGACGAGCAGCGGCTGGACCAGGCCTTGCGCGAAGCCGACCTGGAAGACCGCGGCGAGTCGGTCGAGGACCGGTTGCGCGACCGGCGCAGCAGCGGCGTGCCGGCCGAGGACGGCGGCGAGGACGCCGCCGCCGAGTGAGGCGCGGGACCGCCCGGGCGCTCGCCCGAGCGCGCCTCGCCGGAACCGCCTGCGACGTCAAAACGCCGAAGCGGCGCACGGGCCCAGTCCGCGCGCCGCTCCGGCGCTCTCCCTGACGAGGAGGGCGCCAGTGTCGCGCGCGCGTCGCAGGCGCCGAGACTCAGGCGCCGACGCGGCGCCGTTCGG
Organism: Vulcaniibacterium tengchongense; assembly: GCF_003814555.1. Classification (GTDB taxonomy): domain Bacteria; phylum Pseudomonadota; class Gammaproteobacteria; order Xanthomonadales; family Xanthomonadaceae; genus Vulcaniibacterium; species Vulcaniibacterium tengchongense. The sequence goes on along the minus strand of NZ_RKQN01000002.1, from coordinate 553,652 downwards.
CGTCCATGTCGCGCACCGGCCGCACTTCGATGCAGCCGGTGCGCGCCCAGGGGAACTGCGCGGCGATGCGCGCGGCCTCTTCGATGCTGCCGGCTTCGATCAGGTTGAAGCCGGCCAGCACTTCCTTGGTCTCCGCGAACGGCCCATCGACCACGGTGGTGCGGCCGTTGCGGATGCGCACGGCCTTCGCGCTCGCCGGCGCCTCGAGCTGCTGCGAGGCCAGCAGCCTGCCTTCGCCGCGCATCTCGTCGGCATGGGCCAGGCAGGCGCGCATCATCGTGTCGTATTCGCCCTCGGGCAGGGCCTCGAGCAGGGATTCGTCGGTGTAGACCAGGAGCAGGAACTGCATGGCGGCCTCCGCGGGAACGGTGCGCCGCCGTTCGCTGCGCGCGAACGGCGGACGGGCCGCCTATTAGGCCGCAACGCCGGCGGCGCTTCCAGCGCGGCTGGATTGCCCCGTCGGCGGGACGATCCTTCCCCGCGGGCACGGCTTATCGCTCCCGGGAGGCGCCCTTACCCTGGGTTCCCGCCCAAGGAGACGACAACATGCTGGCGAACCTCCGCCGTTTCCTGCGCCGCCTCGCCCGACAGCTGGAAGGACGCTGGCGCGATTGCGACGCGTCCGGCCGCAGCATCGGCGAGCTCGGCTGAGCGCCGGGCCCGTGTCCGTTACGATGCGCGCTCCCGATCCCGCGACCCTCCGCCGCATGCAGCCGATCATCTCCATCCGCGGCCTGACCAAGACCTACGCCTCCGGCTTCCAGGCGCTCAAGGGCATCGACCTGGACATCCGCCGCGGCGAGATCTTCGCCCTGCTCGGGCCCAACGGCGCCGGCAAGACCACGCTGATCAGCATCGTCTGCGGCATCGTCAACCCCAGCGCCGGCACCGTGCTCGCCGACGGCCACGACATCGTGCGCGACTACCGCGCCGCGCGCGGCCTGATCGGCCTGGTGCCGCAGGAGCTGTCCACCGACGCGTTCGAAAGCGTGTGGGCGACGGTGCGCTTCTCGCGCGGGCTGTTCGGCAAGCCGCCCGACCCGGCGCACCTGGAACGGGTGCTGCGCGACCTGTCGTTGTGGGAGAAGAGGGACGCCAAGATCATGACGCTCTCCGGCGGCATGAAGCGGCGCGTGCTGATCGCCAAGGCGCTGGCCCACGAGCCGTCGATCCTGTTCCTCGACGAGCCCACCGCGGGCGTGGACGTCGAGCTGCGCCACGACATGTGGCAGATGGTGCGGCGCCTGCGCGAGAGCGGCACCACCATCATCCTGACCACCCACTACATCGAGGAAGCCGAGGAGATGGCCGACCGGGTCGGCGTGATCAACAAGGGCGAGCTGGTCGTGGTCGAGGACAAGGCGACGCTGATGCGCAAGCTCGGCAAGAAGCAGCTGACCCTGCACCTGCAGGCGCCGCTGCAGCGCCTGCCCGAGGGCCTGGCCGGCTACCCGCTGGAGCTGAGCGAGGACGGCCAGTCGCTGACCTACACCTTCGACGTGCAGGCCGAGGACACCGGCATCGGCGCGCTGCTGCGCCGGCTCAACGAGCACGGCGTGGACTTCAAGGACCTGCATTCCAGCGAGAGCTCGCTGGAGGACATCTTCGTCAGCCTGGTCCGCGGCGGCCGCACGGAGGCGCGCGCATGAACCTGCATGCCGTCGGCGCCATCTACCGCTTCGAGATGGCCCGCACCTTCCGCACCCTGATGGAGAGCATCGTCTCGCCGGTGCTGTCCACCTCGCTGTACTTCATCGTGTTCGGCGCGGCGATCGGCGCGCGCATGGGCGAGGTGGACGGAGTCAGCTACGGCGCCTTCATCATCCCCGGCCTGGTCATGCTGTCGCTGCTGAGCGAGAGCATCTCGAACGCATCCTTCGGCATCTACCTGCCGAAGTGGTCGGGCACGATCTACGAGCTGCTGTCGGCGCCGGTCTCGACGCTGGAGATCGTGGTCGGCTACGTCGGCGCGGCGGCCACCAAGTCGCTGATGCTGGGCACGCTGATCCTGCTCACCGCGCGCTTCTTCGTCGACTACGAGATCGCGCACCCGGGCTGGATGCTGGCGTTCCTGGTGCTGACCGCGCTGACGTTCTGCCTGTTCGGCTTCATCATCGGCCTGTGGGCGGACAGCTTCCAGCGCCTGCAGCTGATCCCGCTGATGATCGTGACCCCGCTGACCTTCCTCGGCGGCGCGTTCTATTCGATCTCGATGCTGCCGCCGCTGTGGCAGAAGATCGCGCTGTTCAACCCGGTGGTGTACCTGATCAGCGGATTCCGCTGGAGCTTCTACGGCCAGGCCGACGTCGACGTCGGCATCAGCCTGGCGGCGATCGTCGGCTTCCTGCTCGCCTGCCTGGCGGCGGTGTACTGGATCTTCCGCACCGGCTGGCGCCTGAAGGCCTGAGCGTTCCGCCCGCGGGGCGGATGCGCTGACGGATCCGGAAGGGGCGGCGCCGCTCAGCGCGCCGCCGCGCAGTCGGCCAGCCGCCGCTGCAGATAGCGATGCATCAAGGCGCCGTGCAGGTTGTGCGGCGCCAGTTCGGTGCGGAACGGCGTGCGCGGGTTGCGGTCGAGCAGGCGCACGACGTGGTACGCCAGCGGCCGCACGCCGCGCGGATGGACGTAGATGCGGAAGCCGCGCAGCACCGGGTCGTCGAGCAGGGCGTCGAGGCGGGCGACGAGCGCGCGCTGGCGCGGGTCCAGGCGCCGCCGCAACACCGGGTCGCGCTCGTACAGCAACCGCTCGTGCAGGCGGTGGCCGCGCAGGCCGAGTTCGCGCGCCAGGCGCCAGATCTCGCGGCTGCGGGCGTTGGTGGCCGCCAGCCCGCCCCGCGCGCGCAGCGCCTCGGCGGCCTCGCGGCTCACGTCGTAGACCACGAAGTTCTCGGCCTGGTTGTTCAGGTCGTCGAGGTGGCGGCGGTCGAACACGTGCACCACGTAGCCGGGGCGGCCGGCGAAGGCCTGCCGGCCCAGCGCCGCGGCGGCGACGCCGAGCGGGTCCTCCGCCAGTTCGCCGGCGGCGTCGCCGAGCAGGATGCTGCGGGTGTCGTGCAACCGGACGAAGGTGCCGATCGCGAGCTCGTCGGCGGCGAACTCGCGGTCGAACGCGTCCGCCCCGTACAGCTCGTACTGCGCCGCGTACTGCGCGACCTGGCGGCCGACGCCGCATTCGCTGCGCACGCGGCCGCGGTAGAACGCCTCGATCGCGGTGGAGTTGCGCCCGGACGGCACGAAGCCGCGGCCGAAGCCGAAGATCGGGCGCCAGCCGTCGGCCCGCGCGCCGCCGCGGCCGAAGCCGATCCAGCCCAGCTGCAGCCCACTGAAGCGGTAGCCCGGATTGGCCGCGAGCCGGTCGGCCGCGCGGCGGGTGGCGGCGCCGAGCCGGTACGCGTAGGCGCAGCGCGTGGCCGGGTGCTCGAGCAGGGCGGCGATCGCATCGCCCTGCGCGGCGGCGCGCTGCGGATCGCGCGGCAGCGCCACCCGCAGGTCGCCGGCGGCGTGCGCTTCGGCCAGGTCGGCGCGCGTGCAGGGCGCCCCGGCATGCACCTGCAGCGCGGGAACGTCGGCCGGCTCGAAGCGCCAGCCGAGCTCGGCCAGGACCCGCTGCTCGCACGGGGCCGCCGGCGCCCGCACCGCGGCGGCGGCGCAGGGAAGCAGCAGGCTCAGCAGCAGGGCGCGGCGCATGCGTCGTCCTCTCTCCGCGCCGGAGCCGCGGACGCGTGTCCGGCGCGCGTGCATTCCGGCGGTGGCCCAGTATCCCGCCATCCCGCGCCTGGATCGGGCATGGGCCGCGCGTCGCCGACGTGCCGGCCGGGCTCAGCTGCGGAAGTACGCCTCGACCTTGCCCTTGACCTTCATCGTCATCGGGTTGCCGCGCCGGTCCAGCGCCTTGCCGACCGGGAACCGCACCCAGCCCTCGCTGACGCAGTATTCCTCGACGTTGTGGCGCTCCACGCCGTTGAAGCGGATGCCGACCCCGCGTTCGAGCGCGGCCTCGTCGTAGTACGGGCTGCTCGGGTCGTTGGACAGGCGGTCGGGCGGGGTCTCGGACATGGCGTGCTCCATGAGGCGTTGCGTCGGCGCCGCGCATTGTAGGCGCGGGCGCCGGGCGCCGGAATCGCGCGGCGGCGCGGCGCGGCATGCGCCTCGCCGCGGCACGGCGGGCATTCGCGCGGGCTCGGCGCGTCGCGTGTCCGTGGCGGCCCCGCCTTTCCCGAGGCCCGGCGGCGCGTCGGCTCCGCGGGCTACGGCGCCTCGCCGCGCCCCTGCGCCTTGGCCCGGGCGATCACCGCCCGCACCTGCGCGCGGTCGCGATGACGGGAGATCGGCACCGCGCCGAGCGCGATCGCGCGCGCGCGCAGCTCGGCGGTGACGTCGTAGTGCGCGCCGCTGGTCTTGTTCTGGAACGCCCGGCGCGGAATGCCGAGGCGGTCGGCCATCGCATGCAGCTCCCCGAGCGTGTCCGCCATCAGGTGCGCCCAGCGCTGGCCGCGCCAGAGATGAACGGCGTCGTCGACGTAGACCGGCATGGGCGGGAGCCTCCTGGGCGGGGTTCGGCTGAACGGGGAGCACGCGCGCGGCACGCGGCATTTGCGTTTTGCGGCGTTTGCCACTACCGTGTGCCGTGCTGAGTTAGTCAAGGGTCACTGTCGATCGTGGCCCGATGAAGATCTACGTTTCACTCCATCGTTGCACCTCGCTACTCCTTGCGACCAGCTCCCCCGCCGCGTTCCCAGCGGCATTTCCGTTCAACTGTTCCAAGGAGCAAGCAATGTCCCGTGAAAACGGCACCGTAAAGTGGTTCAACGACGCCAAGGGTTTCGGCTTCATCAGCCGCGAGAATGGCGAGGACGTGTTCGTGCACTTCCGTTCGATCCAGGGCTCGGGTTTCAAGAGCCTGCAGGAAGGCCAGAAGGTCAGCTTCACCGTCGTCCAGGGCCAGAAGGGCCTGCAGGCCGACGCCGTGCAGCCGCTCTGAGCGTCGAACCCATGCGGCCGCTCCGGCGGCCGTATCGAAAGCCCGGCTTCGGCCGGGCTTTTTCGTTTCCGCGCGCCCGCGATAGTCAGGCGCGCGGCGGCCGCACCATCCGCGCGAGCAAGTGCTCGAGCGCGGCATCCGGGTCCCGGCAACGGCCCAGGTGCACCGCCGAGGTCTGGAGCACCGAGCTGCGCCGCGCGGTCAGCCAGTGGAAGCGGGCGCGCGGCGGCAGCCGGCCGATCGGCCCGCTGCCGGGCCCGCCGGCGCAGATCGCCTCGAGCGCGCGCAGGTGCCGCCGCACCGCTTCCAGATCGACCGCGGGATCGAGCGCGCGCAGCCGCGCCTCGTCCAGTTCCACCCGCGCGCGCAGGTAGCGGGCCGCCGGGCACGACAGGATCACGCCCGCGTTGACGAACTCCTCGCGCTCCACCCGCGGCACCACGCGGATCACGGCGTAGTCGTAGACGTCAGGCGCGCGCACGTTCGGCCTCCTCGACGAAACGCTGGCGCCGCTGCAGCCGCGCGAGGAGGTGCGCGCGGTAGGCCGCGCGCAGCGCCGCCGGTTGCGCGCCGCCGCCACCCAACCAGCCGTCCGGCACCCGCGCCAGCACCGCGTCGAAGACGTCGGCGTGCAGGCGCGGCGCCAGGCGGGCGTCGGCGTCGGCCACGCTGCCGGCCTGCTCCAGCAGCACGTGCTCGCGGATCAGCGGGAACGGGTTGGCGGCGGCGCCGTCGCCGTCGTCCGGGGCGCCGTCCCAGCCGTGGTGGAAGTACAGCGCCGCGCCGTGGTCGATCAGCCACAGCGCGCGATGCCACACCAGGAGGTTCGGGTTGCGGAAGCTGCGGTCGACGTTGCTGACGAAAGCGTCGAACCAGACCACGTCCGCGGCCAGCTCGGGCGCCACCTGTTCGGCGACCGGGTCGAAGTTGATCGCGCCGGGCAGGTAGTCCAGCGCCAGGTTGAGCCCGGCGCTGGCGCGGATCAGGTCCTGGATCTCGGGGTCCGGCTCGGTGCGCGCCAGTTCCGGGTCGAGCTCGACCAGCACGACCTCCGGCACCGGCAGGCCGAGCGCGCGCGCCAGTTCGCCGCAGACCAGTTCGGCCACCAGCGCCTTTGCGCCCTGGCCGGCGCCGCGGAACTTGAGCACATACAGCCCGTCGTCGTCCCCCTCGATCACCGCCGGCAGCGAGCCGCCCTCGCGCAGCGGGGTGACGTAGCGGGCGGCGGCGACGGTGCGCAGGGGCATGGGCGGCGGGTCGGCGAAGGCCCGCCAGATTACCCGCTGCGCGCGCCGCGCGCCTCAGTGCGGTTCGGGCTTGCGCGGCGGCGGATCGGTCGGCGCGTCGCGCTGCTCGCCGCCCTCGTAGCGCGGCCAGTCGTCGCGCGGGTGGCGCTTGGTGTTGCGGTCGCCCGAGCTGTGCGCGTACTCGCGCGGCGAGCGCTGTGGCTCGTCCGGTTGCGGCCGCTCGGCATCGCGCGGCGGCGCGTGCTCGGGGGTGGGCTTGCCGGCAGGGCGGGGATCGCGCGGCTTCATGGCGGGGCTCCGGTGGGGTCCGGCCCCCACCGTGCCGCAGCGGGCATGAACACCCGGTGCCCGCGGCGTTGCGCAGGCGTGAAGGCGTCTACCAGGTGTCCTCGAGCAGCCGCGGCCGGCACGCCATGCGCCCGCCCACCGTCAGCGCGACCAGGCACAGCAGCAGGAACGCGAACGGCCAGCCCCAGCCGCCGCTGCGCTCGTGCAGCCAGCCGAACAGCAGCGGCCCCAGGCAGCTCAGCGCGTAGCCCGCGCCCTGGACGAAGCCCGACAGCCGCGACGAACCGGCCTGGGTGCGCGTGCGCAGGTTGATCAGCGTCAGCGACAGCGGGAACGTGCTCGGCCCCAGGCCGAGCAGCGCCACCCACAGCATCGGCGCGTCCATCGGCGCCCACAGCAGGCCGGCGAACGCGACCAGGTACGCGGCCACGCAGCCGAGCACGATCGGGAACGGATTGGCGATGCGCACCGCCAGCGCCGGCAGCAGCAGCGCGCTGACCAGGCCGAGCGTGGAGAACAGCGCGACCATCGCCCCGCCGAGCGCGGCGCTGCCGCCGGCCTCGATCAGCAGCTTCGGCAGCCAGGTGAACATCGAGTAGGTGACCAGCGAGGTGTTGCCGAACATCAGCATCAGGCCCCACGCCACCGGCGAGCGCCACACCTTGCCAGGCGTCTCCGCGCGCGCCAGCTCCGGCGCCTCGTCGTGCGGCGCCACCGCGGCGTCGTGCAGCCGCGCCAGCGTGCGCGCCTGCCGCGAGCGGCCGCGCCGCTCCATCCACAGCACGCCGAGCCAGGGCAGCGCCGCGGCCGCGGCGACCAGCGACCAGGCGCCGAGCGACGTGCGCCAGCCCGCGGCGTGCGCCAGGGGTACCGCGAACAGCGCCGGCAGGATCGTGCCCACCTGCAGCACGGCGATGTAGAGCGTGCTGACCGTGCCCACGCGGTCGGCGAAGTAGCGCTTCACCAGCGGCGGCAGCACCACGTTGCCCATGCCCATGCCGGACAGCGCCAGCGCCGACGCGGCGAGCAGCGCATGGGCGTCGCCCGCGAACGCGCGCGCGAGCAGGCCGGCCGCGGCCAGCGCCATCGCCAGCAGCGCGGTGCGCTCCAGCCCGAGGCGATGGGCGATGCCGGGCGTGGCCACGCCGAACAGCGCGAACGCCGCGGTCGGCGCCATGCCGAACACCCCGGTCATGGTCGGGCCGAAGCCGAACTCGCGCCCGAGCTGGTCCAGCAGCGGCGTCAGCGAGGTCACCGCGGTGCGCAGGTTGAATGCGGACAGGACGATGCCGGCCAGTACCAGCGCGCGCTCGCGCCAGCGCGGGCGTACGGCGACGGCGGCGGGGGAGACGTCCATGCGGCTTTCCGATAAAAACGGCCGCCGCGACGGACGCGGGTCCGCGCGGCGGCGAGGGGAGGGAAGCGCTCGGCGTCGCGCCGGAGCCGCGCCAGTGTGCGGCAGGCGCAGGCGCAGGGCCACCCCCGCGCGGGAACGCAGCGTTGCGCGCGCCGGTTCGGGCCGCAACCGGCAAAACCGCAAGGGAGGAAACGCAAACAGCCGCCGCGGTCGCATGGCCGCCGGCGCGTGCCGGCGGATCGGCAGGCCGCGGGCCGCGGGTCCCTCGCGCCCCGGTGAAGGGGCCGTAAAGAGCGATCGTCCTGCCGCTGAACGCAGGCCGCGCCGACCGTGGCCTTTCACCACCGGTTCGCCATCGCCGCCCAACACTCCGGCTACCCGATCCGCATGGATCAGACACGAAGGAGGACGCGATGAAGACCCTGCTCACCTGCAGTCTGGCCCTGCTGCTCGGCGGCGCCGGCGCCGCGTTCGCGCAGGACGCCGCGCAGCAGAGCGCGCAGGCGCCGTTGACCGAGCACCAGGTGCGCGAGCGCCTCGCCGCGCAGGGCTACACCAAGGTCAACGACGTCAAGTTCGACGGCGTGTGGAAGGCCGACGCGCGCAGCGCCAATGGCAACCGCGTGGACGTGCGCATCGACCCGCAGTCCGGCAATGTCTACCCCGACGAGCAGGTCGCCAACCTCACCGAGCGCGACGTGCGCGCGCGCCTGGCCGCGGCCGGCTACACCAACATCCACGATGTCGACTACGAGGACGGCATCTGGAACGCCGAGGCCGACGACCCGTCGGGCCGCGACGTCGAACTCAAGATCGACCCGGCGACCGGCAAGGTGATCGGCAAGGAAAAGGACTGAGCCCTGCGCCCTGCGCGCTCCCTCTCCTGAAGACGGGAGGGGGAGCGGCGCGCCGCGGGCGCCGCATCGGCCCGGGGGCCTAGGCCGCCGCCCGCGCCAGCCACGCCAGCACCTCGTCCGTATCCGCCACCTGCCCGAACTCCGCCCGCAGCGTCGCCAGGTGCGCGCGGTGCACCTCGTCCGCCGGGATCACGCCGCCGGCGCCATCGTCCAGATCGAAGCAGCAGCAGGCGTCGCCGACCACGGTGACGCGATAGCCGAGATTGGCCGCGACCCGCGCGGTCGTCGACACGCACATGTCGGTGCTGATGCCGAACAGCACGACGTGCTCGACGCCGAGCCGGCGCAAGCGCAGGTCCAGGTCGGTGCCGATGAACGCCGCGTTGACCGACTTGCGCACCAGCGCCTCGCCGGGCCGTGGTTCGAAGCCGGCGCGGAAGGCGTTGCCGGGCAGCCCGGGTGCGAGCGTGGAGCCCGGCTGCACCGAGTCGTGGCAGACGTGGATCAGCGGCCATCCGGCCGCGCGCCAGGCCGCCAGCAGCCGCAGCCCGTTGCGCTCCATGGCCGGGTTGTTGCGGCGCGGCCAAGGGGCGTGATCGAACGCCCGTTGCACGTCGATCGGAATGAGCGCGGTGCGCGCGTCGAGAATCATGCCTTCTCCTCCATTGGTGTTGGTCCCCGGATCCGGGGAATCGGCGCGGCGCGGCGACCGTTCGCTGCGTTCCGCTGCTTTCACAGGGGCGCTCCACCCGCGCGATACGCAACTCGTAGCGCGCGTACCGAGGCCGCCGCCCGTGCCCGCGCACCGCGGCGGCCGAGCGCGCGCCAGGCGGCGATCGCCGCCTCGCTGCCGAAATACGCCACGGTGATGCCGAAGCCATCCGCGCGAGGAAGGCCACCGCATGAAGCGGCGGCGGGGAGGCGGGCGGAACCGGTCCCGTGCGACATCGGGGCGAGGGCGGGCGGTGGCGACCGTGGCACTGTGCGCGCTCGCGCGCGCCGGTCTCAACCCGGCAGAATGCCGGCACCGCCGCCGCTCCGCCGCCGATGAAGCGCCTGGACGAGACCGACCGCCGCCTGATCGCGCTGCTGCAGGACAACGCCCGCCTGCCGGCCGTGGCGCTGGCCAAGGCCGTGGGCCTGTCGCGCAGCGCCGTGCAGGAGCGCATCCAGCGGCTCGAGCGCGCCGGCGTGATCGCCCAGTACACGGTGCGCCTCGCCGCCGGCGACCCGCTGCAGGCCTGGCTGCTGCTGCGCCACGCCGAGGGCTTCAGCTGCGACGACGTGCTGCCCCTGCTGCGCGACCAGCCGCAGGTGCGGCTGTGCCAGAGCGTGGCCGGGGAGACCGACCTGATGGTCCTGGTGCAGGTGGACACCCCGGGCGAACTGGCCGACTTGCGCGAACGTATCGCCGCCTTCAAGGGCGTGGACGACGTCACCACCGTGCCGGTGCTGCGGACGGTGCTGGATCGCCGCTAGCCTCGCCGGTCCGCCTCGGGGCCGTCCGGGCGCGGTTCCGCTGCGCGCCGCCGAGTCCCGGCATGGCCGCCCGCGCCCCCGATCGCGAGAGGCGGGCTGGCGCCGAGCCGCGGCCCGCGCAATCGCGTCGGCCGCAAAAGCGGCTTTCCGGGTTGACGGCCTGGCCTGCGGATATCGAACATCGGGGCCGCGCTCCCGGATCGGGGCTATTCATGGTTTGGACGCCCAAGCGGCCACCCGGCGCGTCCGGCATGCCGCCTTCGAACCGCCCCCGCCTGGCCCGGCGGGCTGGCTCGGCCATCGTGTTGCTCGTCCTCGGGGCGAGCGGCATCCATGTCTTGCTGGCGGTCCACGGCATGTTCGGGGCGCGGCGCGATTGGCCGTGGCTCCAGCTTGCCGGCGGGGCGCCGGCCCTCGTTCTCGGGTTGGGCCAGCTTCCGGCCCGGTGGCCGCGGGCCCATCCCCGCCTGCACCGCTGGACCGGCCGGACGTACATCACCGGCATGCTCATCGCCTGTGTGGGCGCTACCGGCTTGATCGTCACGTCGGCGTCGCCATTCGGGATCCGTGCGGCGTTCGCCGTCACTGCGCTGGCGTGGTTGACGGCAGCCTTGGCGGGGCGGACCGCCGTCCGCGGCGGTCGGGTGCGCGCGCACCGTCGCCGGATGGTGCGCAGCCACCTCGCGACGCGCCCTCCCGTCACTTTTCGGATGCTGATCAAGCTTCCGGGCACGATGGAGCTCGCGCCGCCGTCCGTGACGATCCCGAGGCTGCTCCGGCTGGGTTGGCTGCCCCCGGGGCCGGTCTGCCAGGGAATCTATTGGCCCGTCGGCCGCACGGGATTGCGCCCGGGCGCTTCGTCCGAGCCGAAGCCGCTTCGCGGCGCGACGAGCCGGAGCGCCTTTGCGGCGGTTCCAGGCACGGGACCTCGAACATGACGATACCGGATCTCGAACCATGTCCAGGCTGCGGGGCCGGATTCCCCAGGCGCGAAGGGCCGGTTCACCCTTACATGGCGTCGTCGCCCGCCTGCTGGGCGGCCTTCGGCGAGGTCCTGGCGCGCGAGTACAGCGACCCTGCGCTGCTGGCCACGCACCGTTTGGGCGTGGATGCCTATGCCGTGCAGCATCCCGGCTCTCCATCCCGGCAAAGCAACCAGTCCGTCGGGGTTCATCTGATCCGCTTGTGCCTGTTCCTCGAGCGTGGCCTGACGCCGCAACGGGCGAACGACGCCATGCTCAAGGCGGGAAGGCTCAAGCACGGCTTCGTCTGGCTCGAGCCCCCGGCATCGCTCGGCTCCGTCACCGTGCGCGATGTGCTGCAGGCCGATGGGGCCGCCGCACATGCGGCGATGGTCAGACGCTGGGCGCAATCGGCCTGGGAGGCCTGGGCGCCGCATCACGAGACGGTCAGGGCGTGGGCGGCGCGGGCCCAAGAGGGCTCCAACTCCGACCGGCTCCGGGGGCCGATCCGCTCCCGGCGTTAGCCCGGCCACCGGAGCGTCCGGACGCCGCGCGTGCGGCACCGGTTCGCACGGAGGGCGAACCTGCGCCCGGCGGGCATTCAAGCCGCACGGGCCGCCCTCGATGCGGCGCGGAAGCAGGCGATGCGGCCTGCGAGCCGCGGCGGTGCGCTCCGCGCTGCGTGGGCGCGGAGCGGAGCGTCGTTGCGGCAAAGTGATACGGATCCCGCTCCCGGCACGACCGAAGCGCCCACCGTGCGAGCCGCAGCGGCCGGACCAGCTTGAATCCGCCCAACGGATGACCGTCGCCGGCCACGGCGATCGGCTGTTCGTCACCGAGCGCGACGGCATCGGCTCGACCCGGGAGGAGGGAACGGTTCACGGCGACACTCGCGCGGCGCCGGCGGTTCGCGGCCGGCATGGCGATGCCGTGCGGGCGTGGCCGCCGGCGGTCGCGTGGCCTCGCCCCTGCCAGGGTTTATCAACGAGGCGACCATCGCGGCTCCTGACGTGAGATCGGAAGCGTTGCTCCCGGCCGCCGGGGGAACCCGGCGGCGGCGAACACGCCTTTGGCCGTCACGCCGGGCTTGCGCCCGTCATTCCTGGCCAGCAGACGCAAGCTGCCGGACCGCAGTCGCGCGCGCCTGCGGGCCCCGGCCCAGCCGCCAGGTGTCCGGCGAGGTCGGCCGGCCACGCCGCGGAAGGGCGACCGCCGCGCTCGCACAGCGGTATCCCGGGCCGGCGGACCTGGGCCGCCAGGGGCAGCACGGGCGCCGGACGGCCACGATCACGCCCCCGGCCCGCGCCGACCGGCCCGGTCGCCGCCCCGGCCGTGGCCGCGGCCACGGCGCCGCCCCCGCCGCGGTCCTCCTCCCGCGACGTACACTCGGCCCGTTCGGAGGAGGCGCGAGCGGGTGATCCCCGGCTGGATACTGCTGCTGGTGTCGGCGGGCTACGTCGGCGTGCTGTTCGCGGTCGCCTACTACGGCGACCAGCGCGAGCCGTCCGCGCGCCAGCGCTGGCTGCGTCCGATGGTGTACTCGCTGGCGCTGGCGGTGTACTGCTCGTCGTGGACGTTCTACGGCGCGGTCGGCACCGCCTCGCGCACCGGGCTGGGGTTCCTGCCGATCTACCTCGGGCCGTTGCTGCTGCTGGTGTTCGGCTGGCGCATCCTCGAACGGCTGGTGCTGATCTCCGGCCAGCACCGCATCGTCTCCATCGCCGACTTCCTGTCCTCGCGCTACGGCCGCGCGCCGGGGCTGGCGGCGCTGGTCGCGGCGCTGGCGCTGATCGCCGCGGTGCCGTACGTGGCGCTGCAGTTCAAGGCGGTGGCGATGAGCATCCAGGTGCTGTCGGGCGTGCCCGGCGACGCCGGCCTGTTCGCCGACCCGGCGTTCTACGTGGCCCTGCTGCTGGCGGCGTTCGCGATCCTGTTCGGCACGCGCGAGATCGACGCGACCGAGCACCACCGCGGCATGGTGCTGGCGGTGGCGCTGGAATCGCTGGTCAAGCTGGTCGCGTTCGTCGCGGTGGGCGTGTTCGCGCTGCTGCACCTGCCCGGCACCGGCGCGCTGCCGCAGCGCATCGTGCAGGCCGCGGACGTGGTGTTCGCGCCGGGGCTGCCGACCGGCTTCGTCGCGCAGACGCTGCTCGCGTTCGCCGCCATCGTGTGCCTGCCGCGCCAGTTCCACGTCGCCGTGGTCGAATGCCAGGACCCCGCCGACCTGCGCCCGGCGCGCTGGCTGTTCGGCGGCTACCTGGCGCTGATCTCGCTGCTGGTGGTGCCGATCACCCTGGCCGGGCAGGCGCTGCTGACCGGCACCGGCGTGTCGCCGGACACCTACGTGCTGGCGCTGCCGCTGACCCAGCAGCGCGAGGCGTTGGCGCTGTTCGTCTACATCGGCGGCTTCTCCGCCGCGACCGGCATGGTGATCGTCGCCAGCGTGGCGTTGGCGACGATGGTGAGCAACGACCTGGTGGTGCCGTTGCTGCTGCGCAGCGGCGCGCTGCGCGAGGGCCAGGGCATCGACCGCCAGGTGCTGTGGGTGCGCCGCACCAACATCCTGCTGCTGGCGATGCTGGCCTACGCCTATCACCGCGGCTCCGCCTACTTCGACGCAAGCGGCCAGGACACGCTGGCGCAGCACGGCCTGCTCGCCTTCGCCGCGGTGGCGCAGTTCGCGCCGGCGTTGATCGGCGGACTGTACTGGCGCGGCGCCAGCCGCGCCGGCGCGTTCGCGGGGCTGCTGGCCGGCGGGTTGGCGTGGCTGTACACGCTGCTGCTGCCGGCGCTGGCGCGCGGCTGGTTCGACAGCGAATGGATCGACCGCGGCCCGCTCGGCATCGCCTGGCTGCGGCCGGAGCAGCTGTTCGGCCTGCAGGGCTGGGATCCGCTGACCCACGGCGTGTTCTGGTCGCTGCTGTTCAACGTCGGCGCGTTCGTGATGGTGTCGGTGCGGCAGCGCCCGCGCCTGCAGGACCAGCTGCTGGCGGCGCCGTTCCTCGACCCGTACGCGCAGCGCCCGGCGCTGGGCCCGGGCGGCTGGGCCGGCAACGTGCGCAGCGGCGAGCTGCTGGCGCTGGCCGAGCGCATCGTCGGCGAGCGCCACGCGCGCCGCGCGTTCGAGGACTACGCGCAGGCGCAGGGCCGCCCCTGGCAGCCGGAGCAGCCGGCCGACCGCGCGCTGGCGCAATTCACCGAGCGCCTGCTCGCCTCGGCGATCGGCGCCGCTTCGGCGCGCCTGACCCTGACCTCGGCGCTGCGCGGCTCGGGCATGGAGCTGGGCGAGGTGGTCGCGCTGCTCGACGAGGCCAACCAGGAGCTGCGCTTCAACCGGCAGATCCTCTCCACCACGCTGGAGAACATCAGCCAGGGCGTCAGCGTGGTCGACGCCGAGCTGCGCCTGGTGGCGTGGAACCGCCGCTACCAGGAGCTGTTCGAGTATCCCGACGGCATGCTCTACGTCGGCCGCCCGGTCAGCGACCTGATCCGCTGGAACGCCGAGCGCGGCGAGATGGGCCCGGGCGACATCGACGAGCAGGTGCGGCGGCGCCTGGCGCACCTGCGCGCGGGCAGCCCGCACGTGTTCGAGCGCGTGCGCGCCAACGGCCAGGTGATCGAGATGCGCGGCCAGCCGCTCCCGGGCGGCGGCTACGTCACCACCTACAGCGACGTCACCGACTACAAGCGCGCCGAGCAGAGCCTACGCGAGATCAACGAGACGCTGGAGCAGCGCGTCGAGCAGCGCACCCGCGAGGCCGAGGCCGCGCAGCAGTCCAAGACCCGCTTCCTCGCCGCGATCAGCCACGACGTGCTGCAGCCGCTCAACGCCGCGCGCCTGTTCGCCACCGCGTTGCGCGAGACCGCCGATCCCGACGAGCGCGCGCGCCTGGCCGAGCGCGTCGACGCCTCGCTGCGCGCCGCCGAGGACCTGCTCGACGGGTTGCTCGACATCTCGCGCCTGGACGCCGGCGCGCTGCGCATCCAGCTGTCGGACTTCGACGCGCACGAGCTGCTGCGCGAGCTGGCGGTGCAGTACGCGCCGGTCGCGGCCGGCCGCGGCCTGCAGCTGCACGTGCGCGCGCCGCAGGCGCCGTGCCCGGTGCGCAGCGACCGCCGCCTGCTGCGTCGCGCGCTGCAGAACTTCCTCGCCAACGCGCTGCGCTACACCCGCGAGGGCGGCGTGCTGATCGCCGCCCGGCCGCGCGGCGGCCTGGTCGAGCTGCAGGTCTGGGACACCGGTCCGGGCATCTCCGAGCACCACCTGACCCAGATCTTCGACGAGTTCCGCCGCTTCGACCAGGCCGGCGGCGGCGAACGCGGGCTCGGCCTGGGCCTGTCGATCTGCCAGCGCATCGCGCGCATGCTCGACCACCCGCTGCGGGTCCGCTCGCGGGTCGGCGCCGGCAGCATGTTCTCGATCACGGTGCCGCTCGGGCGTGCGCTGCCGGCGGTGCCGGCGGCGCCGGTGCGCGTGGCGGCCGGCGGCGACGCTCTGGCCGGCCTGCGCGTGCTGTGCGTGGACAACGACCGCGAGATCCTCGACGGCATGCGCGCGCTGCTGCAGCGCTGGGGCGCGGTGCCGCTGCTCGCCGCCAGCGCCGACGACGCGCTGGCGCTGCTCGACGATCCCGAGCGCGGCGCGCCGGACGT
The DNA here is from genome assembly GCF_003814555.1 of Vulcaniibacterium tengchongense. Taxonomy (GTDB): domain Bacteria; phylum Pseudomonadota; class Gammaproteobacteria; order Xanthomonadales; family Xanthomonadaceae; genus Vulcaniibacterium; species Vulcaniibacterium tengchongense. The sequence goes on along the minus strand of NZ_RKQN01000002.1, from coordinate 537,828 downwards.
GGCCCTGGTCGACTACCACCTGCACGACCGGCTCGACGGCCTGGGCGTGATCGACGCGCTGCGCGAACGCTGCGGCCGCGCGCTGCCGGCGGCGCTGCTCACCGGCGACGGCAGCGATGCGCTCAAGCACGCCGCGCGCGAACGCGATTGCCGGGTGTTGACCAAGCCGGTCAAGCCGGCGTCGCTGCGCGCCTTCCTCGCCGCGCAGCGGCAGGCGGTGCAGGCCTAGACGAGGCCGCGGGCCGGCCCGAACCGCTCGCGGGCATCGGACGCATGGCGGCGCCGGTGCGCGCTGCCGGCGGCCGGGGTGCTGCTGTTCGCTCTGGCCGCATGCACGCCGGCCGAAGCCCCGGGCGATGCCGATGCCGCCAGGCGGCCGTCGGCCGGGAGTGCGCAGGTCGCGTCCGACGCGAAGACGGCAGGCAAAAGTTCGAGGACCGCTTCACCTGGAACGAAGTCTTCTCCTGCTCGATGGGCGCGGAGTCGTTGAACATCGGGATGGGCGGGATTTCCGGCAGCGATGCCCGGCGCCTGGGCTGGCCGCGCAGCAACAGCGCCGTGCGCTCGACGTGGACGTTTTCCGGGCAACCGGGGGAGAGAGCCGGCGGTGGTTCCGCTCCTGGGGCGAAGCGATTTTCGACCCGGACGCGGAAGGCCGGTTCGCTTCGGCGAGGCTGGCCAACGGCAAGACGGTGAGTTCGTCCGCTTCGGCCCCTTGCCCGATCCGGACGCAGGCGCAGCGACGCTCGACCGCAGGCCGTTCTTCACCATGGCCGTGGATGGAAAGAAGTATCGATGCGGCCTGGAGCTCAACCCCGGATAGCGCCCGGAAGGCGCGGGGCCGGCTTTTCCCCTGCGCCTTCGCGGCGGGAGGATGGAGGCCGTGGCCGCGTTCGGCCGCCGGAAACACGACAGCCCGCCGGGCGGCGGGCTGTCGTGCGGATCCCCGCTTCCGCGGGGATGATGCGGCGACGAAGGCTGCGCTTGGCGCGCAGGCGTCACTGCATCACTTGATCTTGCCTTCCTTGTAGATCACGTGCTTGCGAACGACGGGATCGAACTTCTTGATCTCCATCTTGTTCGGCGTGTTCTTCTTGTTCTTGTCGGTGGTGTAGAAGTGACCGGTGCCGGCCGAGGAGATCAGGCGGATTTTGTCGCGCTTGGAAGCCATGGTTCGTTGCTCCTCAGACTCAGATCTTTTCGCCGCGGGCGCGCAGCTCGGCCAGGACGGCGTCGATGCCGTTCTTGTCGATGGTGCGCAGGGCCTGCGCGGAAACGCGCAGCTTCACCCAACGGTTTTCGGAAGCGACCCAGAAGCGGCGCTCGTGCAGGTTCGGCAGGAAGCGGCGGCGGGTCTTGTTGTTGGCGTGCGAGACGTTGTTGCCGGTCTGCACGCGCTTGCCGGTGACTTGGCATACGCGGGACATACGCACCTCGGTTGTTCTTGCGGAGGGATCCGCAAAAGGAGCTTCCCTTGGCCAGGGAGGCGGCGGCCCCGCCGTCGCAGGGACGGCGCACGATGCGGGAGGACGGGTCCGCTGCCGGCGGCGGACCGGAACCGTGCTTCCGGGCCGCCCGGTCCCGGCCTTTCGGCCGACCGGACGCAGCGAGCCGGGCATTATGCCTGGCCGCGGGCGCCTGGGCAAGCACTTATCCACAAGCCGGGCGATTGGCCACAGGGCCCGCAGCCCGGGACAGCGCTCAGTGGAGCTCCCGGATCTGCTGGGCTTTGCCGTCCTTGACCGTGATCAGCAGCGACTTGCCGTCGCGGCGGTATTCCCAGGTTTCGGCTACCTGGGCGCCGAATTCGTTCTCGACGACCTCCTTGTGGACCGGCGGGCCGGCCAGCTCCGCCAAGCGGCCGACCGGATCGCCCACGGCCAGTGCGCGGTTGCCGAAGGCGTACGAGTCGGCGGCCGGGCTGGCCGGCGCGGCGACGAGGCTGGCGGGCGGAACGGCAGTGGTGACGGTCGTGCGCAGGGACTTCCTCCCTGGGAATGAACAGGCCGCGGCGCCGGCGGCGGCGCGCCGACATTGGCGCCGACCGGGCTCGTCGGCAAGCGATCCTGCGCGCCCGGCCTGGGGCACGGCGATCAACCGGCCTTGGCCGGCGCCGACTTGGCGATGTAGTCGCGCACCTGCTGCTCCAGCACCGGCAGCGGCACCGAGCCCTGGCCCAGGACCACGTCGTGGAAGGCCTTGAGGTCGAACTTCGGGCCCAGCGCCTGCTCGGCCTCGCGGCGCAGGCGGACGATCGCGAGCTCGCCGAGCTTGTAGCTCAGCGCCTGGCCCGGCCAGGAGATGTAGCGGTCGACTTCGGTCACCACCTCGTGCTCGCTGAGCGCGGTGCGCTCGCGCAGGTAGGCCTGGGCCTGTTCGCGGCTCCAGCCCTTGTGGTGGATGCCGGTGTCGATCACCAGCCGGCAGGCGCGCCACATCTCGTAGGTCAGGCGGCCGAACTCCTCGTAGGGCGTCTCGTAGATGCCCATCTCCTGGCCCAGCTTCTCGCTGTACAGGCCCCAGCCCTCGCCGTAGGCGGAGATATAGCTGCGCCGGCGGAACTCCGGCTGCGCCGCGTGCTCCTTGGCCAGCGAGCCCTGCAGCGCATGGCCGGGCGCGGCCTCGTGCAGGGTCAGCGCCGGCAGGTTGTACAGCGGGCGCGAGCGCAGGTCGTAGGTGTTGACCCAGTAGGTGCCGGCGCCGCCGCGGCCGCTGGTCCAGAACGGCGCGATGTCGTCCGGCACCGGCACGATGGTGAAGCGCTCGCGCGGCAACGTGCCGATGAACTTGCCGAGCTCGCCGTCGACGCGCTTGGCGATCCACGCCGCGCGCTCGAGCAGCTGCTGCGGCGTGGCGGCGTAGAACTGCGGGTCGGTGCGCAGGAACGCCAGGAACGCGGCGAAGTCGCCCTTGAAGCCGACCCGGCGGATGATCGCGTCCATCTCCGCCTGGATCCGCGCCACCTCCTCCAGGCCGATGCGGTGGATCTGCTCGGGGTCGAGGTCGAGCGTGGTGTACTCGCGGATCTGCTGGCGGTAGTACGCCGCGCCGTCCGGCATCGCCTCGGCGGCCAGGGTGGTGCGCGCCTGCGGCAGGTATTCCTCGCGGAAGAACGCCAGCAGGCGGGCGTAGGCCGGGATCAGCCGGTCGCGGATCGCCGCGCGCGCGGCCTCGCGCAGGCGCTGCTGCTCCTCGGCCGGGATCGAGGCCGGCATCTTCTTCAGCGGCTCGAAGAACTTGGACTGCTCCGGGTCCTTCAGCTGCGCGACCGCGGCGATCGAGGCGTCGCGCCCGTCCAGCACCGCGCGCGGCACGCTGAAGCCGCGCGCCAGGCCCGCGCGCATGTTGGCGATGTGCTCGTCGAAGTAGCGAGGCACGTCGGCGAGGCGATCGATGTAGGCGCGGTACTGCTCGGCGCTGCGCAGCGGCCGGCGGGTCATGAAGCCGAGGTTCGACCAGAACGAGGAGTCCGAATTGAACGGCATCTCGTAGGCGCGGAAGCGCACGTCGGCGGCGAGGTTCTCGACCTGGGCGCGGTAGATGGCGAGGTTCACCCGGTTCCCGGCGCTGAGCTGGGCCGGGTCGATCGCGTCGAGCTGGCGCAGCACGTCCTGCCACACCCGCAGCCGCGCGGCCTGACTGGCCGGGTCGACCGCGGGCAGGCGGTGGCGGTCGCCGCTGCCGTCGCCGTCCTCGTCGGCGATGCCGAGCTGCTCCTGGCGCCAGGCCCATTCGCGGGTGTGGATCGCCTCGAAGCGGGCGTCGGCGGAGGTCGCCGGCGCGACCGCGGGCGGCGCCGCGGCCACGGCGCAGGCGCCGGGCAGGGCCAACAGGACGGCGAGCGCGAGTCGTTTCATGCGGTATCTCCCCGGGAGCGAGGCGCCGATCTTCGCATCCCGCCGGCCGCCGCGGTTGGCCGAACCGGGCGCTCCGCGCCGCCTCAGTGGCCGGCGCGGTCGCGGTTCCAGCCGCGGTGCTTGATGTCCAGGTACAGGCTGTAGGCGGCGGTGAAGGCCGGGAACAGGTTCTGCACCACGCCGACCGCGTCCTGCTTCTGCGAGAACAGGAAGTAGGCCAGGGTCATCACCGAGCCGACCAGGCTCATGTACCAGAACAGCCGCGGGATCACCGGCTTGCCGTGCTTGCGCGAGGCCAGGAACTGCACCAGCCAGCGGCCGCCGAACATCAGCGCGCCGGTCAGGCCGATGATCTTCCACGGCGACATGTGCAGCCCGGTCCATTCCAGCCAGGCGATCGGGGTGTTCATGAAGTCGGCGAGCATGGGGTTTTCCGAGAGGGCCGGGCGGCGCGCCCGGGAGGTCGTTGTCGCGCGCGCGCCGTTCGTCGGGGCGTCGCCGGCCTCCGCTTCCGGCGCGCCGCGCAGGCGCGGGCGGCTAGTCGATCTCCCGCACCGGCGTGAGCCGGCTGCGCGCGATCAGCCAGGCCACGCCGCGCAGGTCGCGGATGCCGACCAGCGCGCGCTGCAGGTTGTTGTACTTGGACACGCCGGCGCCGCGCGGGCGGTGGTTGACCGGCACGCTGACCGTCTTCCAGCCGGCGCGCTGCATCAGCGCCGGCAGGAAGCGGTGCATGTGGTCGAAGTAGGGCAGGTCGAGGAAGGCCTCGCGCTCGAACAGCTTGATGCCGCATCCGGTGTCGGGCGTGTCGTCGCGCAACATCCGCGCGCGGATCGCGTTGGCCCACTTCGACGCCCAGCGCTTGCTGCCGCTGTCGCGGCGCTGCACGCGCCAGCCGGCGAACAGCTTGACCTCCGGCGCGGCGCGCTCGCGCTCGGCCAGCAGCCTGGGGATGTCGGCCGGGTCGTTCTGGCCGTCGCCGTCGAGGGTGGCGATCCATTCGCCGCGCGCGGCCTTGACCCCGGTGCGGATCGCGGTGCTCTGCCCGCTCTGGCGGACGTGGTGCAGCACGCGCAGCTCCGGCACCTCGCGCTTGAGCTCGCGCAGCGCCGCGAGGGTGTCGTCGCGCGAGCAATCGTCGACGTAGACGATCTCGAACGCGACCCGGCCGCGCAGTGCGGCGAGGATCTCGCGCACCAGCGGGGCGACGTTGTCGCGCTCGTTGAACACCGGAACGACGACGGACAGGCGGGGGGCGGCAGGGCTCATGGGGGCTCGCGGGAACCGGCGCCGGGCGGCGGGCGCGGCGGTGTGGGGAGGGTACGGCGAACCGCGCGGCGGCGCATCCGCGCCGGCGCGGCCAGGCGGGCTCGCGTTCAGCGACTCAGGCGCGGGCGCCGAAGTAGTCGCGGCACCAGGCCACGACCTGCGGCAGCCCGGCGTCGATCGAGGTCGCCGGGTCGAAGCCGAACGCGGCGTGCGCGCGCGAGGTGTCGGCCATGGTCTCGATCATGTCGCCGGGCTGCATCGGCTTGTACACCTTCTGCGCCGGCCTGCCGGCGGCGGCCTCGATCACCGCGATGAAGCGCTCCAGCTCCACCGGCGTGTGGTTGCCGAGGTTGAACACCCGGTGCGGCGGCGCGTCCGCCGGCGGGTGCCCGAGCGCGCCCAGCACCCCGGCGACGATGTCGTCGATGAAGGTGAAGTCGCGGCGCATCTTGCCGTGGTTGAACACCTCGATCGGCCGCCCGGCCAGCACCGCGCGCGAGAACAGCAACGGCGCCATGTCCGGCCGACCCCACGGGCCGTACACGGTGAAGAAGCGCAGGCCGGTGGCGCGCAGCCCGTAGAGCTGGGCGTAGGTGTAGGCCATCAGCTCGTTCGCGGCCTTGGTCGCCGCGTACAGCGAGCGCGGCCGGTCGACCCGCTGGTCCTCGGAGAACGGCGGCACCGCCGAATCGCCGTACACCGACGAGGAGCTGGCGTAGACCAGGTGGGCGATGCCGCGGTGCCGGCACAGTTCGAGCAGGTTGACGAAGCCGACCAGGTTGCTGTCGACGTAGGCGTGCGGATTGGTCAGCGAATAGCGCACGCCGGCCTGCGCCGCCAGGTGGATCACCCGGGTGGGCGCGACCTCGTCGAACAGCGCGGCCAGGCCGGCGCGGTCGCCGAGGTCGAGCGCGCGGATGTCCACGTCCGGGCACAGCGCGGCGACGCGGTCGCGCTTGAGCTGCGGGTCGTAGTAGTCGTTGTAGTTGTCCAGGCCGACCACGTGGGCGCCGCGGCCGCGCAGTTCGCGGCAGACGTAGGCGCCGATGAAGCCGGCCGCGCCGGTGACGAGGATGGGTTCAGTCATCGGGACCAGGGTAGACGTCGATGGCGAAAGATAGCTTCAGGCGTGTGAGGGCTTCGCACACCGCCGCGCTCACGGCGAAGCCGAAGCGCGCGCCGCCGGACAGCTCCAGCGCCAGTTCGCCGCGGCCGCCGCCGGCGGCCAGGCGCTCGAACGCGGGCCGGTGCGGTTCCAGTCTGGCGAGCGTGCGTTGCAGGAAGTCTTCCAGCGGCTCCACGCTCCAGGCGCGCGCCTCGCCGCCGGTCAGCGCGGCGGCGGCGTAGCTGTCGCGGTAGCGCGCCTCGCCGCCGCCCGCGCCCGGCCGCGGCTGGCCGGCGGTCCACAGGCGGGTGGGCCGCAGCTGCAGGGCGTCGAACAGCGGCGCCAGGTCGGCGTGCGGGTGGGTGGCGCGCAGGGCGGCGCGGTAGCGATAGGGGTTCATGGCGCGCGTCGCGTAGCCGGGCCGCGAGGCCGCAGCGACCCGCCAGCCGGGGCGAACGCGGCGCGCGCGGGCATCGCGCCCGCTCCCCGCTCCCCGCCGCTCGCTCCCGGACCGCGGGGTTCCGCCCGCGGCCCGATCCCGCCCGCCCAGGCGCCGGTGCGGCTCATTCGGCCCTGCTGCGCAGCCGTTCCAGCACGCCCTCGAGCGAGTCGAGGTCGCTGTAGTGGATCACCAGCCGGCCCCGGCCGCCGCGGCCGTGCAGCACGTTGACCTTGGTGCCGAGCGATTCGGACAGCTCGCGCTCGAGCGAGACGATGTCCGCGGCCGGCTTGGCCTTGGCCGGCCTGGGCCTGGCGCCGCCGGGGATGGCGCCGGCGCTGAGCTGCTGCACCCGGTGCTCGACCTCGCGCACCGACCAGCCGTGCTCGGCCGCCTGGCGCGCCAGCGCGATCGCCGCCTGCGGGGTCAGCGCGAGCAGCGCGCGGGCGTGGCCCATCTCGATCGCGCGGGTCTCCACCAGCACCCGGATCTCGGCCGGCAGCTCGAGCAGGCGCAGCAGGTTCGACACCGCCGCGCGCGAGCGGCCCACCGCCTCGGCGGCCTGGGCGTGGGTCAGGTCGAACTCGTCGATCAGCCGCTGCAGCGCGTTGGCTTCTTCCAGCGGGTTGAGGTCCTCGCGCTGGATGTTCTCGATCAGCGCCATCGCCACCACGGTGCGGTCGTCGACCTCGCGCACCACCGCCGGGATCTCGGCCAGCCCGGCCAGCTTGCTGGCGCGCCAGCGGCGTTCGCCGGCGATGATCTCGTAGGTCTTGCCGCCGAGGTCGCGGACCACGATGGGCTGGATCACGCCCTGGGCCTTGATCGACTCGGCCAGCTCGTCGAGCTTCTCCTGGTCCCAGTGCTTGCGCGGCTGGTACTTGCCGGCGACCAGGGCGTCGATCGGCAGCGTGCGCAGCACGTCGCCCTCGACCGGCCCCTCCAGCGCGGTGGCCTCCGCCGCGGCCTTGGGGCCGAGCAGCGCCTCCAGCCCGCGGCCGAGGCCGCGCTTCTTCGCCGCGCTCATGCCGCGGCCTCCGGCGCGGCGGCGCCCTGCGCCTGGCGCGCGGCCTGCTCGCGCTCGCGCTGGCGGCGCAGCACCTCGCCGGCCAGGCCGAGGTAGGCGATGCCGCCGCGGCTGGCGCGGTCGTAGCCGACGATGCTCTGGCCGTGGCTCGGCGCCTCGGCCAGGCGCACGTTGCGCGGCACGATGGTGCGGAACACGCGGTCGCCGAAGTGCTTGATCAGCTCGGCCGAGACCGCGTTGGCGAGGTTGTTGCGCACGTCGAACATGGTGCGCAGCACGCCCTCGATCTCCAGCTTCGGGTTGAGCCGGCCCTTGATCGCCTCGATCGTCTCCAGCAGCGCGCTGATGCCTTCCAGCGCGTAGTACTCGCACTGCATCGGCACGACGATCGAGTCGGCCGCGGTCAGCGCGTTGAGGGTCAGCAGCGACAGCGCCGGCGGGCAGTCGATCAGGATGAAGTCGTACTCGCCGCGCAGCGGCTCCAGCGCGTTGCGCAGGCGCTGCTCGCGGCCGGGCTCGGCCATCAGCTGCACTTCGACCGCGGTCAGGTCGATGTTGCCGGGCAGCAGGTCGAACTGCTCGGCGGTGCGCACGATCGCGCCGCGCACGCCGGCCTCGCCGAGCAGCACCTCGCACACCGAGGCCTCCAGCTCGCGCTTGTCCACGCCGCTGCCCATGGTGGCGTTGCCCTGCGGGTCGAGATCGACCAGCAGCACCCGCTTGGGCGCGTTCGCGAGCGCGGCGGCCAGATTGACCGCGGTGGTGGTCTTGCCGACCCCGCCTTTCTGGTTGGCGACGGCGATGATGCGGGCCATGCGGCTCGTCCTGACGAAGTGACGGAAAGGAGCCGGCGCGGAGCCGGACCGGGGATTATGCCCGGATGGCGGCGGCAGCGGGGCGGGCGCGGCCGGCCCGCGCCTGAACCGCCCGGGTCGGCGCGGCGCGCCCGGGCGGCGACGCGCGCGCCCGGGCGCGGCGACCGACGGCGCCGGGCGGCCGACGCGAGGCGCGCGCCGCCGCCCCCGGTCCGCTCAGCCGGCGTCGCGGCCGACCTCGACCAGGTGGCGTTCGGCGGCCAGCCCGGGCACCGCCAGCCGGTGCGCGCGCAGCACCCGCCAGCCCGGCGGCAGCGCGGCGATCTCCTCGTCCGGATGGGCGCCCTTCATCGCCAGCAGGCGGCCGTGCGGCGCCAGCAGGTGCCCGCCCAGCTGCAGGATCTGCGCCAGGGTCGCCAGCGCGCGCGCGGTGATCGCCGCGTACGCGCCGGGCTCGTCCAGCGCCTCGATCCGCGACTCGGCCACGCGCGCCTGCGCCAGGCCGAGCGCGCGCGTCGCCTCGCGCAGGAAGCGCGCCTTCTTGCCGTTGCTCTCGACCAGGGTCACGCGCAGGCCCGGCTTGACGATCGCCAGCGGGATCCCGGGCAGGCCGGGGCCGGTGCCGAGATCGGCCAGCGCGCCGCCCTGCGCGAGCAGCGCGTCGACGAACGGGTGCATGGCGAGCGAGTCGAGCAGGTGCTTGGCGACCATCTCGCGCGGGTCGCGCACCGCGGTGAGGTTGTAGGTGCGGTTCCAGCGCGCGAGCAGGGCGAGGTAGTCGAGCAGCGGCGCAGCGTGCGCGCGATCGAGCGCGAGCGCGTCGAGGCCGTCCTCGAGCTGGCGGCGCAACGCGGGGTCGGGGGCGGGCGTGTTCATGCGCCGCGCAGTGTAAGCGGCGCGCGGCCGCGTCCGCGCGCCGCCGGGCGAACGCGGCCGTTCCCCGCCCGCTTGCGGCCCGGCCGCCGAACGGCACCGGATCGGCGCCGCGACGATCCGGATGCGGCGCGCACGTTCCGCACGGCGCGCCGCTAGACGCCGGCGCGCGCGCGCCATGCCAGCGCGCCGAGGTACTCCGGCGCCGGGCGCAGTTCCACCAGCCGCCAGTCCGCGGGCCGGCCCAGCGCCGGATCGCAGGCGACCAGGCGCAGTGCGCCGCCGCCGTCGGCGAAGCGCAGCCGGTGCAGCCCGAACGCCAGGCCGTGGCCGTGCGCCTTCAGCACCGCCTCCTTCGCGCACCACAGGCGCAGGAAGGCGTGGTCGCGCACCGCGGCCGACGGCGCCTGGTGCAGCCAGGCCACCTCCTCGGCGGCGAAGAAGCGCGCGGCCAGCTCCAGCGCGCGCGCGCGCGGCCGCAGCCGCTCCAGGTCGATGCCGACCTCGACATCGCGGCCGAGCGCGACCGCCAGCGCCTCGCCGCTGTGGCTCCAGTTGCAGTCCCAGTCCGCCCACGGCGGTTGCAGCCGCGGGCGCCCGCGGCCGTCGCGCTGCAGCGGCAGGCGCTCGGCGCTGGCGCCGAGCTGCGCCGCCAGCCAGGCCCGCGCCAGCGGCTCGGCCGGTTGCCGCGGCGGCAGCGGCTGCCAGGCCCAACGCACCGGCGAGGCCGGCGCCGCATCGGAAGCGGAGGAAACGGACATGATCGGCGGGCGAACGGAGGCGAACGGCGCGTAAAGAACCGACTCAGGGTAAGCCATCGCCGCCGCCGCGTCCGGGCTGCGGGTGCTCGCAGCGGCGCGGTTCTTGCTCTGACGCCTCCGTCACGCCTGTACAGCCAGACTTCGCCTCGCCCCACCGCCTTTCTGGGCGTTCCCACGTCAACGGATCAGAGGAGACTGCATATGGGCATCATCATTTGGCTGATCGTCGGCGGCATCATCGGTTGGCTGGCGAGCCTGATCATGAGGACCGATGCGCAGCAGGGCATCATCCTCAACATCATCGTCGGCATCATCGGTGCGTTCATCGGCGGCTGGCTGGGCAGCGTGCTCGGCATCGGCGGGGGCGACATCAACAGCGGCGACTTCAGCATCAGCGGACTGCTGCTGTCCCTGGTCGGCGCGATCGTGCTGCTGGCCATCGTCAACCTGTTCCGCCGCGGCCGCGTGCGCTGACATCGAAGCGCATGCCGCCTACGCGAAGGCCCGGTTCGCGCCGGGCCTTTTTGCTGCGCGCGCGCCGTGCCCTCACCCCGGCCCTCTCCCGCGAGCGCGAGAGGGCGCCGGGCCCGCGCAGCGACATCCGCACCGGCATCGCCCCGCGCTCCCGCGCCACGGGCAAGGGAGGGAACGCGGGCCCGCACACGGCCGGGCGTCCGCGACGCTCGGTCCCCATCCGCGTCCGGGTCGCGGCGGATGGGGCACCAAGGCCCCTCTCCCGCGGGCGTGAGCGGGCCGCGGTAGGGGATCGGGGAATCGAGCCAGCCCGGCCGGCCAGGCGCGCGCAAGCGGGAGCAAGCGTGCAGGGTGCGGAGGAAGGCGCAACTCCTCCCGCCTGCGGGAGCGGGAGGCCGGGGATCAGGGGATCAGGCCAGCTCGACCCATGCGGGCGCGTGGTCGCTGGGCCGCTCCCAGGTGCGCGGCTCGCGGTCGATGCCGGAGGCGCCGCAATGCGGGCGCAGCGCCTCCGAGACCAGGGTGAGGTCGATGCGCAGGCCGAGGTTGCGGCGGAAGCCGGCCTGGCGGTAGTCCCACCAGCTGAACTCGCGCGCCTCCGGGTTGAGCGCGCGGTAGGCGTCGTGCAGGCCGAGCGCGCACAGCCGCTGCAGCGCGGCGCGTTCGGCGGCCGAGGACAGGATGTGGCCGTCGTGCCAGAGCGCCGGGTCGTGCACGTCGCGCTCGTCGGGGGCGATGTTGAAGTCGCCCAGCACGATCGCGCGCGGATGCGCGCGCAGCTCCTCCTGCAGCCAGTCGTGCACCGCCTGCAGCCAGCGCAGCTTGTACTCGTACTTCTCGCTGCCGACGGCCTGGCCGTTGACCACGTACAGGTTGACGATGCGCAGGTCGCCGACCGTGGCGGCGATGACCCGCTTCTGCGTGTCCTCGAACCCGGGGATGCCGTACTGCACCTCGCGCGCCGGCTCGCGCGACAGGATCGCCACGCCGTTGTAGGTCTTCTGCCCGCAGAACACGCTGCGGTAGCCCAGCGCGGCGAGCGCGTCGTCGGGGAAGCGCGCGTCCTCGAGCTTGGTCTCCTGCAGCGCGACCACGTCCGGCGCGGCCTGGCCCAGCCATTGCTGCAGATGCGGCAGGCGCACGTTGAGCGAATTGACGTTCCAGCTGGCGATCTTCATGGCGCGCAGTGTAGCGCCGGGGCGGTACGGTTCACCCGGCCGGCGCGCCGCCTTCGCGGCACAGCAGCGCATCGGACAGGCGCGCCACCCAGCTCGCCGTGGCCGCGCAGCGGCGGGGACGGGGCTAGTCGGCCAGCGGACCGAAGCAGCCTGGGCGCGGCCCGGACTGCGCGGAGCGGCGTCGCCGCGCCGGCCTCGCGCAGGCGTGCGGCCGGGGCGAACGGTCCCTCGAGCGGCCTGCGGGCAGCGCGCCCATGCGCGGCAGCGTCGGCGCGCAGAAGCGGCATCCCGGGAGCGTCGCGACCGCATGGGCAGGTCGGTCGAGGTCGGCGCGATACACTGCCCGCATGAGCCTGCGCCCCTATCTCGATGCCTTCCCGACCTGCGGCGAGCGCGTCTACGTCGACCCGGCCGCGACCGTGATCGGCGCGGTCGAGCTCGGCGACGACGTCTCGGTGTGGCCCGGCTGCGTGATCCGCGGCGACGTCAACTTCATCCGCATCGGCGCGCGCAGCAACGTGCAGGACGGCGCGGTCGTGCACGTCACCCACGAGGGGCCGTTCACCCGCCCGGGCGGGTTGCCGACGCTGATCGGCAGCGACGTCACCGTCGGCCACGGCGCCATCGTCCACGCGTGCACCATCGAGGACCTGTGCCTGATCGGCATGGGCGCCAAGGTGCTGGACGGCGCGCGCGTGCGCCGCTACGGGTTCGTCGGCGCCGGCGCGGTGGTGGCGCCGGGCAAGACCGTGGGCGAGGCCGAGCTGTGGCTGGGCAACCCGGCGCGTTGCGTGCGCCGGCTGAGCGAGCGCGAGATCGAGCAACTGCACTACAGCGCCCGGCACTATGTACGATTGAAGGACCGTTACCTGGGCATGCCCGGGTGACCGGCGGGCGGCGGCAGGGGGCCGCCGCCACCATGCGCCAGGAAAGGAAAGGGGGAAACGCCATGGACGAGTTCGAGTTCCGCAACCCGTACGCCGCGCCGGCGGCGCCGGTGCAGGCGCCGCCGCGCCCGCGCGCCGAGGCCGCCACCGCCGCGGACGCCGCCGAGGCCGGGGAGGTGCCGGTCAGGGCCGGCCGGTTGCCGCGGCTGCTGGCGCAGCTGGCGGATGGCGCGATCGCGCTGGCGGCGCTGGCGCCGGCGCTGCTGCTGCTCACCCTGCTGGCGCTGGTCGCGCTGGCGATCTGGCAGCTGGTGCTGCTGGCCCGCGAGGGCCAGACCCTGGGCAAGCGCTGGGTCGGCATCCGCATCGTGCGCAGCGACTACAGCCGCGCCCGGCTCGCCCGGATCTTCTGGCTGCGCGGCGTGGTGCCCGGCGTCATCGGGCAGATCCCGTACCTCGGCCCGGCGTTCGGCCTCGCCAACGTGCTGTGGATCTTCGGCGTGGAGCGGCGCTGCCTGCACGACTACATCGCCGACACCCTCGTCGTGAACGCCTGAGCCGCGACGGATGCTCCTGGACACCTACCGCGAGGTGGTCACGCCCGAGGGCGTGGCCCTGCACCTGCCCGCGGCCGGGCCGGTGCCGCGCGCGCTGGCCTGGGCGATCGACTTCGCGATCCGCTTCGCCGCGCTGGCGGTCGCCGGCATGGCGTTCGGCGCGCTGGGCCGCGGCGGCATGGGGTTCTACGCGGTCACGATGTTCCTGCTGTACTGGTTCTACCCGGTGCTGTTCGAGGCGCTGTGGAAGGGGCGCACGCCGGGCAAGCGCGCGCTCGGCCTGCGCGTGGTCGCCGCCAATGGCGCGCCGGTCGGCTGGCTCGCGGCGTTCGTGCGCAACCTGCTGCGCGCGGTCGACATGTTGCCGCTGGCCTACGCCACCGGCCTGACCGCGAGCCTGCTCGACCCCTGGAGCCGGCGCCTGGGCGACCTGGTCGCCGGCACCCTGGTGGTGCACGAGCCGCGCGACCAGCCGCCGCCGGCGCCGGCCGTGCCGGGGGCGCTGGCGCCGCCGCTCGCGCTGCGGCCGCACGAGCAGGCCGCGCTGCTCGCCTTCGCCGAACGCGGCCCGCGCCTGACCCCGGCCCGGCAGGAGGAACTGGCCGACCTGGCCGAACCGCTGACCGGCATGCGCGGCGCGCCGGGCGTGACGCGCCTGTACGCGATCGCCAATTGGCTGCTCGGACGGCGCTAGGGAGCGGCGATGCGCCAGGAACGGTTCGTCCGCAAGCACGAGGCCGAGTGGCAGGCGCTGGAGCGCTGGCTGGACGCGCGCGCCGGCAGCGCGCGGCGCGCCCGCGCCAGCCGCCGCGAATGGCACGGCCTGGCCGACCACGAGATGCCCGCACGCTACCGGCGCCTGTGCCAGCAGCTCGCGCTGGCGCGGCGGCGCGGCTACAGCCCCGCGGTGGTCGCGCGCCTGCAGCGGCTGATGCAGCGCGGCCACGAGGTGCTGTACCGCGCGCCGGCGCCGCGCTGGCGGCGCGCGCTGGAGTTCCTGCTGGCCGACTTCCCGCGCCTGGTGCGCGCCGAGCGCGCCTGCATGCTGGCGGCGGCGGCGCTGTTCTGGCTGCCGCTGCTGGCGATCTTCGTCGCGATCCAGCTGCAGCCGGAGCTGTCCGCCTCGCTGTTCGACCCGGCGCAGCTGCTGCGCTTCGAATCGATGTACGACCCGGCCGATCCCTCGCGCAAGCTCGGCCGCGACAGCGGCACCGACCTGGGCATGTTCGGCTACTACATCTGGAACAACGTCAGCATCGGCTTCCGCACCTTCGCCGGCGGCCTGCTCGCGGGCGTCGGCGCGATGGCGGTGCTGGTGGCCAACGGCGTCACCATCGGCGGTATCGCCGGGCACCTGCAGGCGGTGGGGCATGGCGATCCGTTCTGGCGCTTCGTCGCCGGGCATTCGGCGCCGGAACTGACGGCGATCGTGATCGCCGGCGGCGCCGGCCTGCGCCTGGGGCTGGCGCTGGTCGCGCCCGGCCGGCTGCCGCGCGGCGAGGCGCTGCGGGTCGGCGGCCGGCGCGGCGCGCGGCTGTGCCTGGGCGTGCTGGCGATGCTGGTGTTCGCCGCGTTCGTCGAGGCGTTCTGGTCGTCCATCGGCTGGATGCCCGCGGGGATCAAGTACGCGGCCGGCGCGGCGCTGTGGGGGCTGACCGGCGTGTGGCTGTGGCGCGGCGGGCGCGACCGCGACGACGAGGACGAGGACGCCGCGCCGTGAAGATCGAAGCGCTCACCGTGGCCTTGCGCCCGCGCACCGCGTGGGAGGCGTTCGAGCTCGGCGCCGCGCTGGTGCGGCGCCACGCCGGCGCGATCTGGCGGCCGTGGCTGTGGGCGAGCCTGCCGGCGCTGCTGCTGTGCAACGCGCTGGCCTGGGCCGCGGACGCGCTGTGGGCGGCGGGGCTGGCGATGTGGTGGCTGAAGCCGGCGTTCGACCGCATTCCGCTGTACGTGCTCTCGCGCGCGGTGTTCGGCGAGGTGCCGGACGCGCGCGCCACCCTGCGCGCGCAGCTGCGCTGGGGCCTGCGCTGGCTGCCGGCCTATCTCACCTGGCGCCGGCTGGGCCCGCTGCGCGCGCTGTACCTGCCGGTGGACCTGCTCGAGGGCGCGGCCGGCGCCGACGCGCGCGCGCGCCGGCGCGCGCTGGGCACGCCGGTGTACGGCGTCGCCGGCCTGCTCACCCTGGTCTGCGTGCATTTCGAGATCGCGCTGTACTTGGGCCTTTCGGTGCTGGCGTTGCTGTTCGTGCCGAACGAGTACCTGCCGCAGGTGGCGCAACGCGCCTGGGCGCTGCTGGCCGAATCGCCCGACGGCTTGGTGCTGGGCTTCAACCTGGCGACCTGGGCGGCGACCAGCCTGGTCGAACCGTTCTACGTCGGCGCAGGTTTCGGCCTGTATCTCAATCGCCGGACCGAGATCGAGGCCTGGGACATCGAGCTGAGCCTGCGCCGCCTGCGCGCGCGCCTGAGCACCGCCGCGGCCGCGCTGGCGCTGGTCGCGGCGGGCGCGCTGGCCGTGGCGCCGCGCGCCGCGGCGCAGGAACGCGCGCCGGCGCCCGCGCCGCGTGCCGCGCCGGCCGCCGATGCGGGCGCGGACGCCCGGCACACGCCGCTGGCGACGGTGTTCGGCGGCCGGCTCGCCGACGACCGCAGCCTGCGCGAGGCGGTGCGACGCGCCTACGCCGATCCCAGCGTCAGCCCCAAGCGCACGGTCCACGTCTGGAAGAAGAAGCATCCGGACGCGCCGAAGGCGCACAAGCCGGCGTCGGCGCCGCTGCGCGCGCTCGGTGCGCTGGTTGCGGCGGTCGGCGAATACGGCCTGTGGCTGCTGTTCGCGGCGCTGGTCCTGGCCCTGCTGCTGACCGCCAAGCGCTGGCTGCCGTGGCTGCGCGACGGCGTCGCGCGCGAGCGGCGCGAACCGGGCGAGATCCGGCACCAGGCGCTGGACGCGGCGGCGCCGCTGCCGGACGACGTCGCCGGCGCGGCGCGCCGCTTGTGGCGCGAAGGGCGCGAACGCGAGGCGCTGGCGCTGGCCTACCGCGCCAGCGTCGCGGCGATGGCCCGGCGCGCGCAGTGGGTGCCGGTGCCGGGCGCGACCGAGGCCGAGTGCCTGCGCGCCGCGCGCAGGCTGCCGCAGGCCGAGGACCGCGACCTGTTCGCGCGCGCGGTGCGCGTGTGGCAGTACGCCGCGTACGCGCAGCGGTTGCCGGGCGCGGAGGAATTCGAGGCGCTGCTGGCCGCGCTGGCGCGGCGGTTCTGGCAGGCGCCCGCTGCCGACGCGGCGGAGCGGCCGGCATGAGGCCGACGCGCGCGCACCTGGGGGCGGTGGCGCTGGCGCTGCTGCTCGGCGCGGGCGCGGCGGCGTTCGCCGCCTGGTGGCTGCGCACCTACGAGCGGGTCGAGGAAACCGTCGACCTGCCGCCCGGGCCGGAGCTGCGCCGCAACCCGCTGCACGTGCTGCTGCTGGCGCTGCGCGCCGACGGGGTGCGCGCGCAGGCGCGGCCGCGGCTGCAGCTGGAGCGGCATCCGCCGGCGCCGGGCGACACCGTGCTGCTGTACGGCGACCCGCGCAGCCTGCGCGCGCGCGAAGCGGCGGCGCTGCTGGCCTGGGTCGAGCGCGGCGGGCACCTGCTGCTGCGCACGCCGCCGCCGGGGCCGCTGGACCCGGAAGCGCCGGTGCCGGTGCTGGACGCGCTCGGCCTGGCGCCGATGCTCGCGCCGCCGGCCTGCACCGGCCTGCGGGTGCGCGGCGAAGGCGGCCACGTCGAGTTCTGCCGCGGCCGCCGCTTCACCGCGCCGGATGCGGGCGCGCCGCGCCTGGCCTGGGCCAGCCCCGAAGGCGGTTACGTCTACATGCGCCTGGCCCACGGCGCCGGCACGGTGGACGTGCTCGCCGATTTCGACTACCTCGGCAACGCCGCGCTCAAGGAGCCGACGCACATCGCCCTGGCCCGGCAGCTGCTGGCGCCGAACTACCGCGGGGGCACCGTGCACCTGATCTACGACGCGCGCATGCCCTCGTTCTGGGCGACCCTGCTGCGCCAGCACTGGATGGCCTGGGCGCCGCTGCTGCTGGCGCTGCTCGGCGCGCTCTGGGCCCGCGCGCAGCGCTTCGGCCCGCTGCTGGAACCGGCCCCGCGCGAGCGCCGCTCGCTGCTGGAGCACGTCGAAGCCGCCGGCGCGCACGCCTACCGCTACGGCTACGGCCACCTGCTGCACGCGGCGGCGCGCGAGGCCTTCCTCGCCCGCCTGCGCCGGCGCGACCCGCGGGCCGCGGCCCTGGCCGGCGAGACGCAGGCGGCGCTGCTGGCCGAGCGCTTCGGCCTGCCGCCGGCGCAGATCCGCGACGCCCTGGCCACGCCGTTCCCGCACGACCACGCCGGCTTCCGCCAGCGCGTCGCCACCCTGGTCCGCCTGCGCAATTCCCTCTGACGACGATCCCGAGACCGCCATGAACGCCGACACCGCCACGCCCCTCGCCCCGATCACCGGCGCCGCGCTCGCCGAACGCGCCGCCGCGGTGCGCGCCGAAGTCGGCAAGGCCTTCATCGGCCAGGAGGCGGTGCTGGACCAGGTGCTGATCGCCCTGCTCGCCGGCGGCCACGTGCTGATCGAGGGCGTGCCGGGCCTGGGCAAGACCCTGCTGGTGCGGGCGCTGTCGCGGGCGCTGGACTGCAGCTTCGCGCGCGTGCAGTTCACCCCGGACCTGATGCCCAGCGACATCAGCGGCCACGCGGTGTGGAACCCGAAGACCGAGACCTTCAACATCCGCCGCGGCCCGGTGTTCACCCACCTGCTGCTGGCCGACGAGATCAACCGCGCCCCCGCCAAGACCCAGTCCGCGCTGCTGGAGGCGATGGCCGAGCTGCAGGTGACGGTGGAAGGGCACAGCTTCCCGCTGGCGCCGCCGTTCCTGACCCTGGCCACGCAGAACCCGGTCGAGCAGGAAGGCACCTACCCGTTGCCGGAGGCGCAGCTCGACCGCTTCCTGCTGAAGATCCTGATCGGCTATCCCTCGCGCGCGGACGAGAAGCGCATGGTCGCGGCGGTGAGCCAGGGCCGCAGCGCCGCCGACTTCGACCTCTCGCAGGTGCGGCGCGTGCTCGGCCCGCAGGAGGTGGTGGCGATGCAGGCCGGCACCGCGCAGGTGACGGTGGACGAGGCGGTGCTGGACTACGCGGTGCGGATCGCCGCCGCCACCCGCGACTGGGCCGGGATCGCGCTCGGCGCCGGGCCGCGCGGCAGCCTGGCGCTGGTGCGCGCGGCGCGCGCGCAGGCGGTGCTGGACGGGCGCGACTTCGTCACCCCGGACGACGTGCGCGAGATCGCCAAGCCGGCGCTGCGCCACCGCATCGCGCTGGCGCCGGAGCTGCAGATCGAAGGCCAGAGCGCGGACGACGTGCTGCACGCACTGCTGGCCAAGGTCGAGGCGCCGCGCGAATAGGCCCGTCGTCGCAGAAGGAACCAAGCATGGACCCGTCGTACAACCCCTACGAAGTGGCGCCGACCGCGCGCGCCGCCGCGCCGCCGCGCCCGGCAGCCGACGCCATCGACGCGCTTCCCGTGTCCGCGGCCTGGAAGCGGCGCTTCCGGCTGATCGAGAAGGCCGGCGGCCCGCAACTGGGCTCCTTCCGGGACCTGCCGTTCGGCGAACGCCTGGCCATCGGCTTCAACGTGCTCGGCTTGCTGTTCGGCCCGCTCTACTGCCTGGCCAAGGGGCTGTGGCGCCCGGCGATCGCCTGCTTCGCGATCGCCTTCGCCGCCGCCTTCGTCGGCGCGGCGGCGGGCATCGAGCTCCCCGCCAGGGCGGCCGGCTACGGCGTGGCGTTCGCCTGCGCCCATCGCGCCAACGTGCTGTATTACCGCAAGGTGGTGCTCGGGGAACGGCCGTGGCTGTGAGCCTGCCGCGCCCGGCGCCGCCGCTGCTGGCGGCGCTCGCGGCATGGGCCGCGCTCGGCGCCGCGGCCGGCTTCGGCCTGGCCGCGGCGGCGACCTGGTATGCCGCCGGGGCGCTGTTGCTCGCGCTGGCCCTGCTCGACGCGGCGCGGGTGCTGCGCGCGCCGACGCCGCAGGTGGAGCGGACGGTGCCCGACACCTGGCCGATCGGCATCGAGCGGCCGGTGAGCCTGCACCTGCAGGGCGCGGCGCGGGCGCAGCGGCTGGACGTGTTCGACCTGTATCCGGGAGGCTGGCGCATGCACGGCCTGCCGCGCCGGCTCGAGCTGCGCCGCGACCAACGCAGCAGCCTGGACTACCGCCTGTGCGCGCAGGCGCGCGGCGATTTCGCGTTCGCGGGCGTGCAGTTGCGGCTGCATTCGCCGTGGCGGTTGTGGCGGCATTCGCGGGTCGCGCCGCCGGCGCAGCGGGTGCGGGTGTTTCCGAACTTCGCGCCGCTGGCGCGGTTCGCGCTGTTCGGCGCCGATCAGGCCTCGCGCCTGGTCGGCGCGCACCTGCGCCGGCGCCGCGGCGAGGGCACCGACTTCCACCAGATGCGCGAGTACCGCCGCGGCGACAGCCTGCGCCAGATCGACTGGAAGGCCACCGCGCGCGCGCGCCGGCTGATCTCGCGCGAGTACCAGGACGAGCGCAACCAGCAGCTGGTGCTGCTGCTCGACACCGGCCGCCGCCTGCTCGCCCGCGACGGCGCGCTGGCGCACTTCGACCACGTGCTCGATGCGGCGCTGGTGGTCGCCTACCTGGCGCTGCGGCAGGGCGACGCGGTCGGCCTGCTCGCCGCCGGCGGCGACCGCGCCTGGGTGCCGCCGCGGCGCGGCGTCGGCGCGATCGACGAACTGCTGCGCGCCAGCTACGCGCTGCAACCGCAACCGGTCGCGACCGACTTCCTCGCCGCCGCCACCGAGCTGGCGCTGCGCCAGAACCGCCGCGCGCTGGTGCTGCTGGTGACCAACCTGCGCGACGAGGACCTGGACGACCTGCTCGCCGCGGTGCACCTGCTGCGCAAGCGCCACGTGGTGTGCGTGGCCAGCCTGCGCGAGAGCGCGCTCGACACCGCCCTGGGCGAGGAGGTGCACGACCTGCCCGGCGCGATCCGCGCCGGCGCCGCCGCGCAGTACCTGCAGCAGCGCAGCGCGGCGCACGAGGCCCTGCGCGAGCACGGGGTGATGGTGCTCGACGTCACCTGCGACCAGCTTGCCGCGTCGCTGGTGGAGAAGTACCTGGCGGTGAAGCGCGACGGACTGCTGTAACAGCGGGGAGCCAGGAGCGGGGAACCAGAACGGGGAGCCGGAAACGGGGAACGAGTGCGGCGTCCGCGCGCTCGTTTTTCGTTCCCCGGCCTCGCGGTTGCTCGCCGCCGCGTAGAATCGCGCCCTTTCGCAAGGGGGCTGGATGGAACCGGGACTCGAGGCCGTCGCGGCGCTGATGGCGGTGGCGTTCGTCGCCGGCACGATCGACGCGCTGGCCGGCGGCGGCGGCCTGCTCACCATCCCGGCGCTGATGGCGGCCGGCCTGCCGCCGGTGGCGGCGATCGCCACCAATAAGCTGCAGAGCAGCTTCGGCACCGCCAGCGCGGTGGTCGCGTTCGCGCGCCAGCGGCGGATCGACTTCCGCCGCTTCGCCGTGCCGGCGCTGGCGGCGTTCCTCGGCTCGGTGCTCGGCGCCTGCGTGCTGCAGGCGGTCGACCCCTCGTTCCTGGCCGGCTTCGTGCCCCTGCTGCTGATCGCGATGGCGCTGTACTTCCTGCTCGCGCCCAAGGCCAGCGAGGAAGACCGGCACGGCCGCTTCGGCCGCGGCGCGATGGCGGCGGTGGCGTTCGCGATCGGCGCCTACGACGGCTTCTTCGGCCCCGGCACCGGCTCGTTCCTGACCACCGCGCTGGTCGCGCTGTTCGGCCTCGGCCTGGTGTCCGCCACCGCCCACACCAAGCTGCTGAACCTGGCCAGCAACCTGGCGGCGCTGGCGGTGCTGGTCGCAGGCGGGCACGTGCTGTGGCTGGCCGGGCTGGCGATGGCGGTGGCCAGCATCCTCGGCGGCCAGCTCGGCGCGCACCTGGCGATGCGCTGGGGCGGGCGCGCGGTGCGGCCGCTGCTGGTGACCATGTCGCTGGCGCTGACCGCGAAGCTGCTGGCGGAGCCGGGCAACCCGCTGCTGCGGGCGTGGGCGCGGTGGTTCTGACCCGCCGCGCCGGCGCAGCCCATCGCTTCGCCATCCGCGTGCGGCCGCCACGCGCGATCGCTCCGGGCGTGGCGTGGCGCGCGGCGCAGCGTGGGCTGGCGAAGGCGGTGGCCCGCGGGAACGGCCCGGCGCCGGCAGGAGCGGAACGTCCCTATCCGGCAACGTTCCCGGCGCGCGGATCGGTCATCCGCTCCAGCCACCGCAGATGCGCGAGCGCGGCCTCCCGGTCGGCGCCGCACATGTCCTGCGACGGCCGCAGCGAGGCGCAGAACGCCGGCCGCTCCGGGCGCCCGAACAGCCGGCAGCGGTGCTCGTCGTCGAGCTGCACGCAGGGCAGGCCCGCCGGTTTGCCGTGCGGCATGCCCGGGATCGGCGCGGCGATCGACGGCGCGATGCAGCACGCGCCGCAGCCGGCGCGGCAGTCCACGGCTCAGTCGCCGGTGGCCAGGGCGGCGTGCTGCTCGCGCAGCATCGCGTAGACCGGGTCGGTCTCCGGCCGCACCCGGTGCCAGCGCAGGAAGCTCTCGGCGGCCTGCTCGACCAGCATGCCCAGGCCGTCGATCGCGTCGTGCACCCGCGCCGCGCGCGCCCAGGCCAGGAACGGGATCGCCGCCTCGCCGTAGCTCAGGTCCACCGCCGCCGCGCGCGGCGCCGCCAGCGCGGTGGGCAGCGCCGGCAGCGGTTCGCCCTCGCGCGCCGCGGAGGTCGCGTTGACGATCAGGTCGAAGTTGCCGAGCGCGGCGATGTCGCGCAGGTAGCGCGGATGCACGCGCCCGGGCTGGGCCAGCGCGTCGGCCAGCGCGTCGGCGCGTTCGGGCGTGCGGTTCACGACGAACAGGTCGCCGATGCCGGCGTCGAGCAGCGCCGGCGCCACGCCGCGCGCGGCGCCGCCGGCGCCGAGCAGCAGGGTGCGGCGGCCGCGCAGGTCGAGGCCGTGGCGCTCGGTGAGGTCGCGCACCAGGCCGATGCCGTCGGTGTTGTCGCCTTCCCAGCCGGTCGCGGTGCGGACCAGCACGTTGACCGCGCCGGCGCGGCGCGCGCGCTCGCTCAGATGGGCGCACAGCGCGGCGGCGCGGGTCTTGTGCGGCAGGGTGACGTTGAGGCCCAGGCCGCCCTCGGCGGCGAACTCGGCCAGCGCCGCGTCGAACTGCGCCGGCGCCGCGTCGATCGCCGTGTACTGCAGCGCGATCCCGGTCTGGCGCGAGAACGCGGCATGGATGCGCGGCGAGAGCGAATGCGCGACCGGATGGCCGATCACCGCAAAGCGCTTGACGACGGTCGAGGTGGCGACGGGGGCGAAGTCGGACACGGAAGCCTCGCTTAGACTGGGGGGAACGAAGCGGACGATGCAGGAGAACGCGCGATGCGGCGATCGGCCTGGCGGGGGCTCAGTCTACTCCCGGCGCTGGCGGCGGGCGGGTGGCTGGCCGGCGGCCCCGCGGCGGCGTTCCTGGCCGAGTTCGGCATCGAGGGCATGGGCACGGTCTCGACCGCGGCCGCCGAGGTCCGCGCCAGCGTGTCGCCGGACGGCCGCCGCATCGTCTGGGGCAGCACCGATCGTGCCGGCGGTGCCGGCGGCTGGGACCTGTGGCAGGCGACGCTGCGCGACGGCCGCTGGCAGGACGCGCGGCCGCTGCCGGTGAACTCCGCGGCCAACGACTTCGACCCGATGTTCAGCGCCGACGGCCGCTGGCTGTACTTCTTCTCCAACCGCGCGGGCGGCCACGGCGGCGGCGACCTGTACCGCGCCGAGGTCCGCGCCGACGGCGGCTTCGGCCCGGCCGAAAACCTCGGCCCCGCGGTCAACGGCCGCGGCGACGAATGGGCGCCCACCCCGAGCCGCGACGGCCGGCGGCTGCTGTTCGCCAGCGACGGCCACGGCGGCGCCGGCGGCCACGACCTGTTCGTCGCGCGCTGGGACGGCCGCGCCTTCGTCGACCCGCGCCCGCTGCCGGGCGTGAACACCGCCGCCGACGAGTTCGACGCGGCCTGGCTCGGCGACGGCGCGAGCGTGGTGTTCGCGCGCTCGCACGACGTCGAGGCGGAACCGGTCCGGCTGTACCTGGCCCATTGCGACGGGGCGCGCTATCGCGACGCGCAACCGCTGCGGTTGTCGTTCAACGGCGAGGACGGCACCACGCTCGGCCCGGCGCTGGACTGGAGCAAGCCGGGCGAGCTGCTGGTCAGCGGCACGGCCCGGGCGCCGCGCGCGGGCAAGCTCGACATCTACCGGATGAAAGCGCCCGCGGTCGCCGGCCGCGCCGGCTGCGTGCACTGAGCGATTGCGGTCCGCGCCGTATGGCGCGGCAAAACGCCGTGCGCCCGCCCTGTTCCGCAAGGTGATGCCGCCCTACACGGGCGGGCTGCTAGGTTTCGCCGCGCACCCCAGGCACAGGAGGGCCGGGTCATGGGCACCGCGCCGCAACCGCAGCGCCGTCCGGCCGCAGCCGGACTGCTGGCACTGACGGGCTTGATCGCCCTTTGCGTCCATGCCGCCACCAGCGGCGTTCGGCCGAACGCCGCAGGGCGCACCGCCGGCGCGATGCCGGCGCCTTCGGCGGCCGCCGCGCCGCTTTCCGCCGATACCGGCACCGCGCACGCCGCGGCGATGGCTGCACCGGCGCCGGGCACGCGCGACACCGTGCTCGCCGGTCCGCACGTGCCGCGGCCGTCGGGCACGCCGTGCACGGTGGAACTGTTCCGCGACGTCGAGATCCCCATCGCCCACTTCACCTCGTGGGACGGCCACGGCCGCTTCGCGTACGCGCCGCCGCCGGCCTGCCCGGGGCCCTGGGCCAAGGTGATCCTGAAGGTCGCGCTGCGCAATGCCGACCCCGACAGCTATCTCGACGGCGTCGAGTTCGCGTACGTCTCCATCGGCGACGTGCCGCTGTACAGCGGCGCGGCGGCGGACAACGACGTGCCCACGCACTGGCGCGTCGAGCGCGACGTCACCGACTATGCCGCGGTGCTGCGCACGCCCAACGAGGGTGCGATGGAGATCCAGGCGTTGCCGCGCTTCGGCGGCGTGTTCCAAGCGCCCTATTACATGTCGGCGACCCTGCTGTTCTACCCGGCCAACACCGCGAACCGGGCGCCGCGCGTGCCCGATGCGGCCTACCCGTTGGCGCCGGACCACGGCTGGCGCGAGGTGGGCGGGCGGGCCGGCACCCTCGCGGCGACGCTGAGCCTGCCGCGCAACGTCGAGCGCGCCTACCTCGACGTGATGGCGCACCCGCGTGCCCACGACGTACTGTGGTTCACCTGCATGCCGAACGCGGCGATCGCGGCCTTTCCCGAATTGAGGAGCCCGCTGGCCATCGGCACCGGCCAGTTCGGTCTGGAGGGCGAGCCGCCCCCGCAGGGCTGCGGCGAAGGCGGCTTCCGCGAGGTGCAGGTCAGCATCGACGGCCAGCCGGCAGGCGTGGTGCCGGTGTTCCCGCGCTTCCCTCCCAAGTTCAACGCACTGTGGAACACGCCGGCGCTGCTGCAGCCGGCACCGCCGCCGCAGGCGCTGAACTTCATGCCCTACCGCGTCGACCTCGCGCCGTTCGCCGGACTGTTGAGCGACGGCGCCCCGCACGTGGTGGCGCTGTCGGTCGCAGGCCGGGAGAGCGAGGCCCGCTTCTCCGATTTCCAGTTGTCCGGCACGTTGCTGGTCTACCGCGACCGCGGCGGCGCCCGGGTCACCGGGCAGGTGACGCGCAACACCCTGGCCGGCCAGCCGCCCGCGCCGAACGTGTCCAGCACGCTCGCGCGCGACGCCGCCGGCGTGGTGAGCGGCAGCGTGGTCACCCGGTCCACGCGCAGCTACGCGATCGAGGGCTACGTCGACACCTCGCGCGGGCGCATCCGCAGCACGGTCGAGCGCTCCGTCCGCTTCGAGAACGTGCTCGTGCCCGAAGCCTACGACGGCCCGGGCGACGCCGCCGACCGCTACAGCCTGGGCGTGGGCCTGGCCAGTTCGGTGAGCGGCACCAGCCGGCGCTACCTGGCGGGCAAGCTCATCGCCGAGGACCGCGAGTACATCGCCTATCCGCTGACCCTCGCCTACCGCTACCGCGGCGCGCGGCTGCAACAGGCCTACGTGCAGCGCACCGAACGCTGGCGCCCCGGCGTGACCCGCTACTACACCCACCTGCTCCACGAGGTCGACCTCGCCTACGTGCCCGGCGACGCCGGCGCGCCGGCGCTCGAATGGCGCGGCGACCAGCGTTACCTGTTCCGCGATTCGTACGCCAGTTGCTATCGCACCGACGTGCGCACGCAAGGCGGCGCATTGGCCGAGTTCCGGGAAGGCACGGATTGCCCGGGCGGCGTCAACCGGCTGTTCTGGGCGGCGCATCCGGACGGCTCGCCCGACGGACTGGGCTGGGCCAAGTGAGCGGCAGCGGCCGTCGCATCCGGCGGCGCGTCGCCGCGGGCGCGCGCCGCCGTCGGGCGGGAACGTTTGAGCATCGCAGGGGACCGCACGCATCGCATTGCGCCTGTTCGGCAAGATGATGCGGCCCTACACAACGGAACTGCTACGGTCGCGCGACCGCGCCAAGGGAGGGCCGGAGCATGAAAAGCGCCTCGCGCACCCAGCGCTTCGCCAGGGCGGGGACGTTCGCCCTGGCGGCCGTGATCCTGGTTTGCGTCCATGCCGCGACTCGCGGCGACGTGCGCGTCGGCGCCGCGGCTTCCGCTGCGGTGGCCGCGGCCGCGCCCGGCGCACCGCCGATTCCGTACCGCACCCACGAAAGCGCGCCCGCGGCGGCCGCCCTGCCGGCGCCGGGTGGCCGCGACACGGCGCTCGCAACGCCCCCGGTGCCGCGGCCGGCGAGCACGCCGTGCACCGTCGAGTTGTTCCGCGGCGTGGAGATGATCACCGCGTTCCTGGCCTTCTTCGGCGACGACACGCGGTTCCCCTATGCGCCGCCGCCGGCCTGTCCCGGGCCTTGGGCCAAGGTGGTGCTGAAGGTCGCGCTGCGCAACGCCGATCCGTCCAGCTACCTCGACGGGGTGGCGCTCGCGCAGCTGTCCATCGGCGGCGTCCCGCTGTACGCCGGCGGCGCCCAGGACAACGACGTGCCGACGCACTGGCGCGCCGAGCGCGACGTCACCGACTACGCCGCGGTGTTGCGCGCGCCGGGCGAGGGCGTGCTGGAGATCGCCGGGCAGCCGCGCTACACCCTGTTCAACGCGCCGTATTACGTCTCGGCGACGCTGCTGTTCTATCCGGCCGGGCCGGACCATCCGGCGCCGCGGGTGCCGGACGCGGCGTACTCGCTCGCGCCCGAACTCGGCTGGCGCGCGGTGCGCACGCCGGAGGGCGCGCTCGCGGCGCGGCTGGACCTGCCGCGCAACATCGAGCGCGCCTACCTCGACGTGATGGCGCAGGCGCGCTACGACGACCTGTTCTGGTTCACCTGCCTGCCCGACGCGCAACGGGCGGCGTTCCCCGAGCTGCGCAGCCGCCTGGCGATCGGCACGGGCCGGCTCGGCCTGGAGGGCGACGCGCCGCCGCAGGGCTGCGGCGGCGGCAGCTTCCGCGAGTTGCAGGTCCATGTCGATGGCCAGCCCGCGGGCGTGGCGCCGGTGTTCCCGCGCGTGCATCCGCAGTTCAACGCACTCTGGACGGCGGCGCCGCTGCTGCAGCCGGCGCCGCCGCCGCAGGCGCTGAACTTCATGCCGTACCGGATCGACCTGACGCCGTTCGCCGGGCTGCTCAGCGACGGCGCGCCGCACGAGGTGCGGCTGTCGGTGGCCGGCCGCGAGAGCGCGGCCGAGTACCCGGACTTCCAGCTGGCCGGCACGCTGCTGGTGTACCGCGACCGCGGCCGCGCGCAGGTCACCGGACGGGTGACCCGCAACACCCTGGCCCCACGGCCGCCCGCGCCGCGCGTGACCAGCACGCTGGCGCGCGACCCGGCCGGCGTGGTGAGCGGCGGCGTGCACACCCGGGCCGCGCGCAGCTACGCGATCGAAGGCTACGTCGACACCTCGCGTGGCCGCATCCGCAGCACGGTCGAGCGCCGCGCGCGCTTCGACAACCTGATCGCGCCGCGCGCGCGGGGCGGCGCCGGCGGCAGCGAGACCTACGACGTGGGCATCGACCTGGAAAGCCGCATCGAAGGCGTCAGCCGGCGCCGTCTCGGCGCGACGCTGCTCGCCGAGGACCGCGAGTTCGTCGCCTACCCGCTGACCCTGGCCTACCGCCCACGCGGCGTCTGGCTGCGGCAGGCCTTCGTGCAGCGCAGCGAGCGCTGGCGGCCGGGCCGCACCCGCCACTACACCCGGCTCGAGCACGAGGCCGACCTGGGCTACGTGGCGGGGCCCGCCGGCGCGCCGGCAGCGGTGTGGCGCGGTACCCAGCGTTACCTGTTCCGCGATTCGTACGCCAGCTGCTACCGCGTCGATCTGGTCGCGGCCGGCGGCGCGCTGCAGGACTACCGCGCGGGCGCGGGCTGCCCCGACGGCGTCAATCGCCTGTACTGGGCGGCGCATCCGGACGGATCGCCGGACGGGCTGGACTGGGCGGAGCGGTGAGGCGGCCCGGCTACAGGCCGCCGGCGACGTCGACGATGCTGCCGGTCAGGTACGAGGCCTCGTCCGACAGCAGCCAGAGGATCGCCCGCGCGATCTCCTCCGGTTGGCCGCCGCGCTGCATCGGGATGCGCGCCTTCACGCGTTCGACCCGGTCCGGCTCGCCGCCGCTGGCGTGGATCCCGGTGTGGATCGTGCCCGGGCGCACCGCGTTGACGCGGATGCCCTCGGTCGCGACTTCCCGGGCCAGGCCCACGGTCATCGTGTCGACCGCGGCCTTGGAGGCGGCGTAGTCGACGTACTCGCCCGGCGAGCCGAGCCGCGCCGCCACCGAGGAGACGTTGACGATCGCGCCGCCGCGGCCGCCGTGGCGCGTCGACATCCGCCGCACCGCCTCGCGCGCGCACAGGAAACTGCCGACCACGTTGGCGTCGAACACGCGGCGCAGGCGCGCGGCGTCCATCTGCTCCAGCCGCATCTGCCGCTCGAGCATGCCGGCGTTGTTGACCAGCGCGTCGGGCCGGCCGAGGCGGCGGTCGGTGTCCTCGAACAGGCGCAGCACGTCGGCCTCGATGCCGAGGTCGGCCTGCACCGCGATGGCCTCGCCGCCGGCGCGGGCGATCGCCGCGACCACGGCTTCGGCGTCCTCGCGGCGGTTGCGGTAGGTCAGGCACACCCGGTAGCCGGCGCCCGCGGCGAGCCTGGCGGTCGCCGCGCCGATGCCGCGGCTGCCGCCGGTGACGATCGCGATCCGCGCCATGCGTCCTCCTCGCTGCGGTGCCGGCTATGCCGGCTTGCGGTACACGTGCTGGGTCTTGGCGCGGCGGAAGCCCACGCCCTGGTAGAACGGGTGCGATTCGGCGCGGGCGACGTTCGAGCGGACCACCAGCTCGGCGATGCCGATGCGGCGCGCCCAGTCCTCGGCCGCGGCCAGCAGCGCCCGTGCGATGCCGCGCCGGCGCGCCTGCGCGTCGACCGCCAGGGCCGCGATCTCGACCACCTCGCCGGACTCCAGCAGCAGCCGCCGTTCCAGCGCGACGAAGCCGAGCAGCGCGCGGTCGTCGTGGGTGGCCACCAGCACCGGATGGTCGGGCGAGGCCAGCACCCGGCGCAGGCGCGCCTCGAATTCCGCGGCCGCCTGCGGATAGCCGAGCTGCGCGCACAGGCGCGCCAGCTCCGCGGCGTCGTCCATGCGGGCCGGGCGCAGCGACGCCGCCGCCACCGCTCAGCCCGCCTCGCGCAGCCAGCGCGCCGCGTCCAGCGCGTAGTAGGTCAGCACGCCGTCGGCGCCGGCGCGCTTGCACGCCAGCAGCGCCTCCATCGCGACGAGGCGCTCGTCGAGCCAGCCGTTCTGCGCCGCGGCCTTGAGCATCGCGTACTCGCCGCTGACCTGGTAGACGTAGGTCGGCACGCGGAATTCGTCCTTCACCCGGCGGACGATGTCCAGGTAAGGCAGGCCCGGCTTGACCATCACCATGTCGGCGCCCTCGTCGAGGTCGAGCGCGACCTCGTGCAGCGCTTCGTCGGCGTTGGCCGGATCCATCTGGTAGGTGTACTTGTTGCCCTTGCCCAGCGCCGCGGCCGAGCCGACCGCGCTGCGGAACGGGCCGTAGAAGCCGCTGGCGTACTTGGCGCTGTAGGCGAGGATGCGGACGTTCACCAGTCCCTCCTCCTCCAGCGCTTCGCGGATGGCGCCGATGCGCCCGTCCATCATGTCGCTGGGCGCGACCACGTCGGCGCCGGCCTGCGCGTGCGACAGCGCCTGCTTCACCAGCGCCTCGACCGTGGCGTCGTTGAGGATGTAGCCGCCGTCGTCGAGCAGGCCGTCCTGGCCGTGGGTGGTGTACGGATCGAGGGCGACGTCGGTGATCACGCCGAGCTCCGGGAAGCGCTGCTTCAGCGCCCGCACCGCGCGCTGGACGATGCCGTCCTCGGCCCAGGCGACCGCGCCGTCGGCGGTCTTCTTCGCCGCGTCCGGGACGCCGAACAGGGTCAGCGCGGGGATGCGCAGCTCGCTGCAGGCCTCGGCGACGCGCAGCAGTTCGTCGATCGACAGCCGCTCCACGCCGGGCATCGACGCGACCGGCTCGCGGCCGTCGCGCTCGTGCACGAACACCGGGTAGATCAGGTCGTCGGTGGTCAGGACCGACTCGCGCATCAGGCGGCGCGAGAACTCGTCGCGGCGCATCCGCCGCGGGCGTGCGTAGGGGTAGCGGCTCATGGCGGCATTCTACGCTCCGCCGCGGAACCGCGGTTTGCGGCGCGGGGCGGCGAAGCGCGGCGCAGGCCCCTCAGCGCGGGTACACCCGGTAGCGCAGCAGCCGCAGGCCCACCGCGCTGCCCGGCGCCGGCGGGCGCGTATCGGGCGTGGCGACCAGATCGAGTTCGAACGGCCGCGCCTGGCCCTCGACCTGCAACTCCACGGTGATGCGCTCGGCCAGCCGGTGCAGCGCGAGCACGCGCGCCGGCAGGCCGTCGCCGGGCTCGGCCAGCGCGGCGTCGTGCGGACGCGCGTACAGCTGCGCCGGGCCGTCCGGCAGCGCGTGCGGCAACGGCAGGGCGCGCTCGCCGAGCAGCAACCGGCCGCGCTCGACGCGGCCTTCGAACGCATTGGCGCGGCCGATGAAGTCGAACACGTAGGCCGACACGGGCGCGCCGTAGATCTCCTGCGGCGGGCCGACCTGCTCGATGCGGCCGTCGCGCAGCACCACCACGCGGTCGGCCAGCTCCAGCGCCTCCTCCTGGTCGTGGGTGACGAACAGCGTGGTCAGCCCGGTCTGCTCGTGCAGGCGGCGCAGCCAGCGGCGCAGCTCGACCCGGACCTTGGCGTCGAGCGCGCCGAACGGCTCGTCCAGCAGCAGCACGGTCGGGTCGATCGCCAGCGCCCGCGCCAGGGCGACGCGCTGCTTCTGCCCGCCCGACAGCTGCTCGGGATAGCGCGCGCCGTACCCGGGCAGCTGGATCAGCTGCAGCAGTTCCGCGACGCGGCGCGCGATCGCGGCCGGGTCCGGGCGGCTGCGGCGCGGCCGGCTGCGCAGCCCGAAGGCGATGTTCTCGGCCACGGTCATGTGCCGGAACAGCGCGTAGTGCTGGAACACGAAGCCGACGTTGCGCTCGCGCAGGCTGAGCCGGGTGGCGTCGGTGCCGCCGAACAGCACCTGGCCGCTGTCGGCGTGCAGCAGGCCGGCGATCACCCGCAGCAGCGTGGTCTTGCCCGAGCCGGACGGACCGAGCAGCGCCACCAGCTCGCCGGCGCGCACGTCGAGGTCGATGCGGTCGAGCGCGGCCACGCCGGGGTAGCGCTTGCTGAGTTGGCGGATGCGCAGATCCATGCCGGTGCGGCGGTGGGGGCCGGGCCCCGGCAGGATGACGGATTCCGCCGTCGCGGGCGCGTGCACCGCGGCGCCGGCGCGCTGCGGCGGCGCCGGATCGCGGCCGCCGGCGGGGTCAGTGGCGTCGATGCGTCGGAGCGAGGGCGTCGCCATGGCGTGCCTCCAGCCAGAACTTGAGGATCAGGGTGACCAGCGCCAGGCCGGTCAGCAGCGACGCCGCGGCGAACGCGGCGGTGCCGTCGAATTCGTTGTAGAGGATCTCGATGTGCAGCGGCAGGGTGTTGGTCAGGCCGCGGATGTGCCCGGACACCACCGACACCGCGCCGAACTCGCCCATCGCCCGCGCCGAGCACAGCAGCACGCCGTACAGCAGGCCCCATTTGATGTTCGGCAGGGTGACGCGGCGGAACAGCGTCCACGCGCCGGCGCCGAGCGAGCGCGCCGCCAGCTCCTCGTCCGCGCCCTGCTGCTGCATCAGCGGGATCAGCTCGCGCACCACGAACGGGAAGGTGACGAACAGCGTCGCCAGGACGATGCCCGGGCGCGCGAACAGGATCTTGGCGCCCGCCTCGCGCAGCAGCTCGCCGAACCAGCCCTGCGAACCGAACAGCAGCACCAGGCACAGCCCGGCGACCACCGGCGAGACCGCGAACGGCAGGTCGATCAGCGCCAGCAGCGCGCGCTTGCCGCGGAACTCGAAGCGGGTCAGGGCCCAGGCCGCGAGCAGGCCGAACACCGCGTTGACCGGCACCACGATCGCCACGGTGAACAGGGTCAGCGCCACGGCGGCGCGCGCGTCGGGCGTGCGCAGCGCCGCCCACCACACGTCCACGCCCTCGGCGAAGGCCGCGCCGAGCACCATCAGCAGCGGCATCAGCACCAGCGCGCCCATCACCACCGCCGCCAGCGCGATCAGCGTGCGGCGCAGCCAGGCCGGTTCCTGCAGGGCGTCATGCACGGGCGCGCTCCTTGCGCTCGTGCGCGAACAGCGACGGGATCGCGTTGATCGCCAGCAGGCACAGGAACGAAGCCGCCAGCAGCAGCGCGGCGATCGCGATCGCGCCGTCGTAGTCGTATTCCTCCAGGCGGATGGTGATCAGCAGCGGCGCGATCTCGGTCCTGTACGGCAGGTTGCCGGCGATGAAGATCACCGAGCCGTATTCGCCCAGCGCGCGCGCGAACGCCAGCGAGAAGCCGGTCAGCAGCGCCGGCAGCAGCTCCGGCAGGATCACCCGGCGCAGCGTGGTCAGGCGCGAGGCGCCGAGCGAGGCCGCGGCCTCCTCCTGCTCGCGGCCCAGCGCCTCCAGCACCGGCTGCACCGTGCGCACCGCGAACGGCAGGCCGATGAACACCAGCGCGATCACGATGCCGAGCGGGGTGTAGGCGATCTTGATCCCGTGCGGCTCCAGCCAGCGCCCGACCCAGCCGTTGCTCGAATAGATCGCGGTCAGGGCGATGCCGGCCACGGCGGTCGGCAGCGCGAACGGCAGGTCGACCAGCGCGTCGAGCAGGCGCCGCCCCGGGAAGCGGTAGCGCACCACCACCCAGGCGACCAGCGCGCCGGCGAGCAGCGCCAGCGAGGCGGCCACGAACGAGGCGCCGAAGCTGAGTTCGAGCGCGGCCTGCACGCGCTCGTCCCGGATCGCGCGCAGCCAGCCCTGCGCGCCGAGGCCGGCGGCGTGGACGGTCAGCGCCGCCAGCGGCAGCAGTACGACCAGGCCCAGCCAGGCCAGGCCGAGGCCGAGGCTGAGGCCGAAGCCGGGCAGCGGGTGGCGCGCACGGCGCGGGACGGGCAGGGCGACGGCGCTCATCGGGGGACGACCTGCCGCATGCGCGCTTCCCGTCCCGCAACCGCCATGGCGGCGGAATACGGCGGGCCCGCGTTCCACCGGCGCGCCGCCGCGCGCCGGCGGCCGGAGCTGGCACGCCCCGGTTTCATCGCGGCCGGTAGATCTTGTCGAAGAACCCGCCGTCGGCGAAATGCGCGGCCTGCGCCTGCTTCCAGCCGCCGAACGCGGCGTCGACGGTGACCTGCGCGACCTTCGGAAAGCGCGCCAGCTCCGCCGCCGGCACCTTGTCGGGTTCGGCCGGGCGATAGCCGTGCCTGGCGGCGAGGCGCTGGCCCTCCGGCGAGTACAGGAAGCGCAGGTAGGCCTCGGCGGCCTGGCGCGTGCCGTGCCGGTCCACGTTCTTGTCGACCCAGGCCACCGGCGGCTCGGCCTTGATGCTCAGGCTCGGCACCACGATCTCGAACTTGTCGCGCGTGCCCGGCTCCCGCAGGGTCAGCAGGGCTTCGTTTTCCCAGGCGATCAGCACGTCGCCGATGCCGCGCTCGACGAAGGTGGTGGTGGCGCCGCGCGCGCCGGTGTCGAGCACCGGCACGTTGCGGAACAGCCGGGTCAGGTAGTCCACCACCTTGCCGCCATCGCGGTACTGGCGCGCGGCCCAGGCCCAGGCCGCCAGGTAGTTCCAGCGCGCGCCGCCGGAGGTCTTCGGGTTCGGCGTGATCACCGCCACGCCCGGGCGGACCAGGTCGGCCCAGTCCCGGATGCCTTTCGGGTTGCCCTTGCGCACCAGGAACACGATGGTCGAGGTGTACGGCGCGCTGTTGTGTGGCAGGCGCTTCTGCCAGTCGGCCGGCAGCAGCCGCGCCTGCTCGGCGATCGCGTCGATGTCGGCGGCCAGCGCCAGCGTGACCACGTCGGCTTCGAGCCCGTCGATCACCGCGCGCGCCTGCTTGCCCGAGCCGCCGTGCGAGGTGCGCAGGTCCAGCGCCTGGCCGGTCTGGCGCCGCCACTGCGCGGCGAAGACGCGGTTGACCTCGGCGTAGAACTCGCGGGTCGGATCGTAGGAAACGTTGAGCAGCTCCAGGTCCTTGGCCTGGGCCGCCGCGGCGGCGCCGAGCACCAGGGCCAGGCCGAGCAGCAGGTGACGGAACAGCGGTTTCATCGCGTTCTCCTGTGGGGATTCAGAACGAGAACTGGGCGCGGGCGAGGAAGGCCTTTTCGTCCTCGCGGTCGGCGCCGTCGGCGGCGCCGCCGTCGAACCGGGTCTGGCTGTAGTTGGCGACGAGCTTGAAGTTGCCGTTGAGGTACCAGTTCACCCCGAGCGTCCAGGCGGCGGCGCGGCTGGCGGCGCTGGCCGGATCGGCGAACGACGGGAACGCGGCATCGTCCACGTCCAGTTCGCCGTAACGCGCGACCAGCTCCCAGGCGCCCCAGCCTGCACCGCCCGGCGTAAAAGGCCGGTTAGGCCGTGCCACGCCGCGGTAGCCCGCGTCCTCGCCGGTCAGCACGTAGCTGGCGGTGAGCTGCCAGGCGTCGTGCGCGAGCGAGGCGCGCGCGCCGCCGGCCGGCAGCGCGACCTCCTGCTCGGAACGGATGTACTCGCCGAGCAGGCCGAACGCATGGCGGTAGAAGTAGGCCTGCGGCGACCAGCGCGCGTGCGTGCCGTCGGCGTCCACCGCGCCGCGGTAGGCGAAGAACGTCGCCTGCCCCGGCGTGCGGTAGCGCGGCAGGAAGGCGTTGCCGTTGCCGTGCTTGCCGCCGCGGCTGCCGGCGAGGCCGAAGCCGAGGCCGGACAGCGCGCTGCCGGCGTTCTTCCACGGCTCGACGAACACGCGCGCGGCCAGTTCGAGGTCGTCGTCCGGGTTGGCGGTCGCGCCGTCGCGCCCGTCGGGCGCGCCGTTGTAGGCGCCGAGCGCGTAGGACACGGTCGAGGACGCGAGCTCGCCCTGCAGTTGCACGCCGATGTCGCGGCCCGGCGCGAGCTCGCCGGGGAAGCCCAGCTCGACCAACGCGGTGGCGCCGCTGTTCTGCAGGCGCTCCAGGCCGACCGGGTTCTTGCTCTTGCCGATGCGCACGGTGGCGCGCGGGTCGAACTTCAGATCGACCCAGGCATCGAGCAGGGTGACGCTGTCGCCGGCCAGCTCCGGCGTCACCCGGAAGCCGAGCAGCGGGCCCCAGGTGCCCTCCAGGGTGAGCTGCGCGCGCCGCCACAGGAAGGTGTCGTTCTGCGGCCGCTGCGCGTCGTCGAAGAAGAAGCGGCCGTCGGCCTGCAGCAGCCCGCGCAGCTTCAGCTCGGCGCCGTCCTGCGCGGGCGATCTCACCGACAGGCCCTTGCTCGCGCTCAGGCCGACGCGGGTGGCGCTGGCCGCTTTCGCGGACGCTTCTTCGGCCTGCAGTTCCAGCGTGCGTTCGACCGCGCGCAGGCGCCGGTCGAGCGCGGCGAGGTCGGCGCCCGGTTCGGCGGCCTCCTGCGGCGCGCCGAGCCGGGCCTCGATCGCCTGCAGCCGGCGCGCCAGGTCTTCCACCGTCGGCGCCGACTGCGCGTGGGCGCCGCCCGGCGCGCACAGCACCGCCAGCGCCAGCAGCGCGGAGGGATGCGGGACGGCCGGGCGGTGGCCGCGGCGGACGGCGCTGCGCGCGCGGGGATGGCGGGGCATGGGGCGGACTCCGGAAGTGGGCGGGGGCGGCGTGCCGTCCGCCGGCGCATCTGAACGCGCGGCGGGCCGGCTTGGGAAAAGCTTTTGCGTCATCTGCTCATGCCGAACCGGCATGTCGCCGGCCTGGCCGGAGCGGCGATCCGGTTGCGTTCGTCCGGGGCACGCCGTGCCGCCGTGTCGCGCACCGGGTGGAGCGCTGCGGGCCTGCGCGGCTACGCCGCGGCGCACGCGCGCGCCACCGCGATGCAGGCCGGCGATGCGGGCGGCGGCCGCGGAACGACCCGGCGCGCCGCCCGCGCGCGATGCCCCCCGCCCGCACGCGATGCGCCGGCGCCGGGTGCCGAGGCGGGTATCGGGCGCGTCGCTGCGCCCGGGGGGCGGCGGTCAGAGAATGCCGCCGCCGAGGCTCAGGCGGACGATGCCGACCACGATCACCACGCCGTTGAGCCACAGCCCGGCCTTGGCCCGGCCGCGGTTCTCGGTGCGGGTGAAGAGGATGCCGATCGCGGCGATGATCGCGCCGACCGCGGCGAACGGGATCAGCAGCCAGTTGCCCCAGCCGAGCAACGGAATCAGGGCGACCACCATCCATGCCATCGCGACGATGCCCCAGAGCAGGCTGATCAGTCCCATCGCAGTTCCTCCGCGGCCGATGAAGGTCGCACGATAGCGGCTGCCGCGCGCCGCGCAAGTGGCTCCGGTCGCGGCGCCGCGGCCAGGCGCCGCGCAGGCACCGGCGACGGCCCGGGCGCGCGCATCGCGTTCGCGGCCGCCGCCTCAGGCATGCACGCCGTCGATCTCCACCCGCAGCTCGCGCCGGCACACCGCACCGTGCAGCAGGATGCGCGGCACCTGCGGGCCGAGGCGCTGGTCGAGCGCCGCCGCCACCGCCGGCATCTCCTCGGCATGGCGCACGTACACCTTCAGCCGCGCGCCGGCGCCGAACGCGGCCGGCAGCGCCGGCGCCGACCCGCGCGCGGTCGCGACCAGCGTGGCGAGGTTGGCCAGGGTCTCGTCGAGCTGGGTCAGCACCGCGCCGGCGTGGCGCGATTCGTGGCCGACGATCGCCGCGGTGCCGGACAGCAGCAGCATCGGCGCCGCGGTCGGCGGCAGCATCGCGCGGGCGAAGCCCGGCGGCTGCGGGCCATAGCGGCGCGGATAGCGCCAGGCGCTGACCTGGCGCGGGTTCTCCAGCGGCCGGCCCGGCGCGCGCGCGGCCAGCCAGTACACCTGCAGCCGGCGCGGCCCCGCGGCGTCGGCGACGCGGCCGATCGCGGTGGCGGCCGGCAGCGCCGCCGGATCCACCGCGCCCAGCCCGCGCGCGCGGCCGACGCAGAAACGGCGGTAGCGTTCGCGGTCGCCCTCGCCCTCGGTGATCGCGTCGAGGTAGTTCCAGATGCGCAGCGGATGCGGGTAGCCGCGCTCGCGCAGGAACGCCGCGAAGCGCCGGTAGGCCCGCTCCGCGGCGGCTTCGATGTCGCCGTCCGGCTCGTCCAGTTCGATCGCGCCGAACTGCAGCGTGCCGTCCTCGGCCCAGGCCACGCCGTCGCTGCGGCCGCGCGCCACCGGGCCTTGGCCGCGCCAGACTTCCAGCGGCGCGGCGCCGTGCGGACGCAGGGCGACGCGCAGGCAGCGCGGGTCGTCGGGCAGGGCGGCATCGCCGAAGCCGATCGCCGCGAGCGTGTCCGGCGCCGCCAGCACCTCCGCCGCCGGCGCGTGGACATAGTCGACCGCCAGCCGCGCGGCCGGGGCGGGGAGCGGGTCGGGCGCGCTCATGGGCAGGGCCGCGCGCGACGCGGGCGGAACGGGACGAAAGCGGGCGCGGCCGGCACGGACGCCGGCGCGGCGGGCGCGGAAAGACGATCCATGGCGCGCATGATACCCGCCGCGCCGTGCGTCCCCGGTCGGCGCCGGCTGAGCGCGGCATGACGCGCGGCCGCGCCGAGCCGCCCGCATCACGCCGGTGGAGTTAGCATCCCGCTACGTGCCGGCCGTTCCGGCCGTGGGAGCCGCCGCGATGTTCCGCCTGTCCCTCCTGTCGCTCGTCCTGCTGCTGGCCGCCTGCGCCAGCTCGCACCTGATCACCGGACGCCCGCGCCCGCCGATCGACCCCGCGCAGGTGCAGGTCTACTTCACCGCGCCGCCGGGCGGCTTCGAGGAGATCGCGCGCCTGCAGACCGCCAGCGGCCCGCTCACCTTCGGCGAGCAGAACAAGATGAACGCGGTGCTCGACAAGCTGCGGGTCGAGGCCGCCAAGCTCGGCGCCAACGGCGTGCTGTTCATCGGCACCGAGGACGGCCACGGCAACAGCAGCATCGGCGTCGGCGCCGGCGGCGGCAGCTTCCGCGGCCGCGGCTTCAGCTCCGGCGGCATCGGCGTCAGCGTCAGCCCCAGCAAGAAGTACGCGCACGGCATCGCGATCTACGTTCCGAACCCGCCGCCGGCGCGGTAGGCCCTTCGCGGCGCGTTTCGCCTCTCGCGAGGCGGCGGCCGCCTGCTCGGCGGGCGCACCCGGGCGCGCAGGCCCGGCCGAGCCACGCGCGTCGCTTTCGCGTGACCACACCCGCGACGCAGGCGGAGGCAGCGTGGCCGGGGCGCGGTACTTCGGACGCCAGGGGGCGGGATGCCGCCGGGCGCGCCGCAGGCCGGCGTGGGTCGCGGCACAAGCATCGCGTGGGTCCGGTCCCCCGCGATCCGGCCGTGCGGGCCGCGCGGCTACGGCGCCTCCGCGTCCAGCTGCGGCGCCGGCGCGAGCACGAACTCGCCGTCGCGGTCGTCGATCAGCGGCGGGTTGGCGCGGATGTCGCGATAGACCTGCAGCAGGTTGCCGTGGCGCAGCACCTGCGCGACCACGTGCGAGGTGATCCGGCCCAGGTCGTGCAGCGGCTTGAAGTGGCTCGGGCGGAAGCGGTCCTGCTGCCCGGGCGGGCCGTAGCGCGATTCGATCGGCACCGACACGCAGCGCACGCCCAGCGCGCGCGCGGCCGAGATCAGGATCTGCGCCTCGAACACGAAGTGCTCGCCCGGCACCTCGCGCAGCGCGCACACCTCGGCCGGATAGAAGCGTTGGCCGCTCTGGGTGTCGGCGATGCGGTAGCCGGTGCCCCAGGCGATGCCCCAGTCGCCGAACGCGTTGGCCAGGCGCCGGTGCAGCGGCTGGCGCTCGCGCTTCCGCAGGCGCGCGCCGATCACGATGTGCCCGGGATAGCGGTTGGCCGCATCGAGCAGGCGCGGGATGTCCTCGGCGCTGTGCTGGCCGTCGCCGTCCATGGTGATCACGCCGCGCACGCCCTGGCGCAGCGCCTCGGCGAAGCCGTCGCGCAGGCTCGCGCCCTTGCCGCGCCGGCTCAGGTGGCGCAGCAGGGTGATCGGCAGGTCGGCGATGCGTTCGGCGGTGCCGTCGTCGGAGCCGTCGTCGACCACGATCACCCGCGGGCAGTGCGCGAGCGCCGCTTCGACCACTTCGCGGATGCGCAGCGCCTCGTTGAGCGCGGGGATGACGACGGCGATCTGGTGGCGATCGAGCAGGGGCGTGCCGGTGGCCGGCGCCTGCGCGACGCAGTGCGAGAGCTCGTCCATGCGCCCGAGTATAGGCAGCCGCGCCGTGAGTGCCGCGTGGCTGGGCCGCGGGCCCGGGGCAGCGTTCAGGCGGCGGGCACGCCCGGGGCGCCGCGCCGCTTCGTTCCGGCCGGCGCCCGCGCCGCGCGCCGGTACCCCGGCGTGCGGCCCCGGGCCGTCCGCGTCCGCAACCGGCGGGTCAGCGCCGGCCGCGCTGTTGCGGCACGAACCGCTCGCGCACCGCCTTGGCCAGCAGGTCCGGCGGCAGCAGGCCCTGGTCGAGCAGGAAGTTGTTGAACGCCAGGCGGTCGAACTTCTCGCCCAGCGCCAGCTCGGTTTCCATGCGCAGCTCGAGGATGCGGCTGTAGCCGTAGAAGTAGCTGCCGGCCTGGCCGGGGGCGTTGAAGGTGTAGCGGTCCAGCTCCTGCTTGGTCATCGCCTCGGACAGGCCGACCTTGTCGCGCAGCACGCGGCCGGCCGCCTCGCGGTCGATCAGGCCCAGGTTGAGCATCGGGTCGAGCATCGCGCGGGCAGCGCGCATCAGCCGGAACTGCAGCGCGATCAGCTGCCCGTCCAGCGGCTCGTACGGCACCATTTCGGCCTCGGCGTACAGCGCCCAGCCCTCGACGTTGACCGAGTTGAACGCGAACATCGTGCGCGCCAGCGACACGCCGCGCTCGACCATGGCGGTGAACTGCAGCTCGTGGCCCGGGCGGCCCTCGTGCGCCGACAGCGTCCAGCGCACCGCGTCGAAGTTGAAGTCGTCGTAGGCCAGCGCCTTGCCGTCGGCGGTGGGCACCGCCACCGGCAGCACGAACTGTCCCTGCTGGCCGGTGTTGCCGATCAGCGGCGCGGGCAGGAAGTGCGGCGCCGGCTGCGCCGCGGACTCGGCCTCGCTGCCCAGGCGCATCACCATCGGCCGGTTCGGCACGTCGACGATCTTCTCCTTGCGGATGATCGGATCGATCGCGTCGATCACCTCGCGGTAGCGCCGCTCGAGCTGGTCGTTGGGCATGCTCTGGCGCTTGAGCGCGCCGATCACCGCCACGTAGTCGCGCGGGTCGGCGACCTGCAGGTTCTTCTCCTTCGCCACCAGCGGCGCCAGCTGCCGCATCGCCGCGCGGGTTTCCATGAACTCGACCTGGGCGCGGCGGATCAGCAGTTGCGGGTCGATGTCGATGCCGTACTGCTTGAGCTGGTTGGCGTACAGCTCCGGCGGCAGCCTGGTGTCGGCGCGCGCCTGCGGCAGCACCTCGGCGCGGGCCCAGGCGGCGTAGTCGCGCAGCTGGGTCTTCAGCGCCGCCAGCGCGGGGGCGGCGCCGTCGATCTTGTACTTGGCGAACAATTGGTCGATGCCGGCCAGGTACGTGTCGACGTTGGCGAGGGCCTGTTCGACCTCGAGCCGGGTGGGACGCAGCAGCCTGGCGTTGCCGGCGCGTTCCTCGTAGCGCTGCCGCGCCAGTTCGGCGATCGGGCGCGTGCCCGGGGCCTGGCCGGCGTAGGCCTTGAGCCGGTCGAGCGCACGCGCGCGGCGTTCGGGCGGGGTCTGGTCGGACAGCAGGCCGCGCAGGCCGTTGAACACCAGCTGCGGCGCGTCGGTCCAGGGCAGGGTCAGGCGCTCGCCCAGTTCGCTGCTGGCGATGTTCTCGTCCGCGGCGCGGATCATGATCTCCAGGTCCTGGCGCACGTTCGCATCGCGCTCGCCCGCCAGCCTGGCCTGCAACTCGGACCTGGCCTTGGCCAGCGCCGCGCGGAAGCGGCGGCCGTTGTCCGGGCCGAGGTCGGCGACGCGGTCGTCGTAGCCGGGTACGCCGAAGAACGACATCTGCTCGGGCGCGAACTCGGCCTGCGCGGCGAGCAGGATCTGCGCGTATGCGTTGCTCTTGGCGACCCAGGCCGGCTGCGCCGGCGCCGCCGCGGCGGGCTTGGCCGCGGGCGCGGCGTCCCGGGCGAGCGCGGGCGCTGCCGCGGCGAGGGTCAGGGCGATGGCGAGAGCGAGCGGCTTGGTCATGGCGTTCGTCGCGGAAGGAAGACGGCCCAGCATCCCAGCGCCGCGGCGGAGGACCAAGCGCCGAAGGTCATGGCGGGGCGCGGGCGGCATAATGGGCGTCCTTGCCCAAGGATGAGCCGATGTCCGCCGCCAACCTGAGCCTGCTGAGTCCGCACGTGATCGACCGCGTCGAGGCCTGGCGCGAGCGCTTCTTGAATGCCGCGCCGTTCCGGCACGTGGTGATCGACGGCTTCTTCGCGCCCGAGCGCGCCGAAGCCCTGCTGCGCGCGTTCCCGCCGTTCGAGCGCGGCAACTACATCGGCGACGACGGCAAGCCCGGCGGCAAATCCACCCTCGACCGCATCCGCGCGCTGGGGCCGGACTACGCGGCGCTGGACGAGACCATCCGGGCGCCGGCCTTCCTCGACCTGGTCGGCCGCATCACCGGCATCCCGGAGCTGCTGTACGACCCGTTCTATCTCGGCGGCGGCACCCACGAGAACCGCCACGGCGCGGCGCTCGATCCGCACATCGACTTCAACTACCACCCGAGCGAGCGCTGGCATCGCCGGCTCAACCTGATCGTCTACCTCAACCCCGGCTGGCGGGCCGAGTGGGGCGGCAACCTGGAGCTGTTCCGCGATCCCTACGCCGACCGCAAGCCGGCGGTGTCGGTGGTGCCGGCGTTCAACCGCTGCGTGATCTTCGAGACCACCGAGCACAGCTGGCACGGCTTCGACCCGATCCGCCTGCCGGAAGAAGAGCGCGGGCGCAGCCGCAAGTCGATCGCGCTGTACTTCTACAGCCGCGAGCGTCCGGTCGAGCAGACCGCCGGCCGCCACACCACGCATTACGTGCATCGCCAGCTGCCGGAACGGTTCGAGGCGGGCTACACGCTGGACGCCGGCGACGTCGCCGAGCTGCACTCGCTGCTGCGCCAGCGCGACTGCTACATCCGCAACCAGCACGAGGAAATCGCCCGCCTGCTGCAGGCGCAGGACCGCGGCTTCTCCGGCAAGCTGCTGTACCTGGCCAAGCGGCTGTACGTGCGCATGCGCCGCTAGGCCGCAGCCGGCCCGGGCGCGACGGCGCTCCCGGTTTCGTCCGCGGAGCGCCCGGCCCCGCCGGGCGCTTCGGCCTACGGCTTGAGGCAGCGCTCGAAGAACGCCGCGGTCAGGCGCAGCCGGTGCAGGTTGTCGGCGCCCTTCAGGCCGTGCTTC
Source organism: Vulcaniibacterium tengchongense (assembly GCF_003814555.1). Lineage (GTDB taxonomy): Bacteria > Pseudomonadota > Gammaproteobacteria > Xanthomonadales > Xanthomonadaceae > Vulcaniibacterium > Vulcaniibacterium tengchongense. The sequence continues at coordinate 495,382 of NZ_RKQN01000002.1, read as the reverse complement.
GCGCCGGGATAGGCCATCAGCTCGAACGGCCGGGCGCGCTGCTGCAGCGCGCTCATCAGCGCGGTGGAGTGGGCGAACAGCACGTTGTCGTCGGCCATGCCGTGGATCAGCAGCAGCTTGGAGCTCAGCCCATCCACGTGCTGCAGCACGCGCGCCTCGCGGTAGCCCTCGGGGTTGGCCTGCGGCAGATCCATGTAGCGCTCGGTGTAATGGGTGTCGTACAGCGCCCAGTCGGTGACCGGCGCGCCGGCGACGCCGCAGGCGTAGCGGTCCGAGGCCTTGGCCAGCAGCATCAAGGTCATGTAGCCGCCGTTCGACCAGCCGTACACGCCGATCCGCTTCGCGTCGACCCAGGGCTGCGAGGCCAGCCACTTCACGCCTTCGAGCTGGTCCTCGACCTCGACCGTGCCCTGGCGCCGGTAGAGCGCGCCGCCGAACGCGGCGCCGCGCCGCGGCGTGCCGCGGTTGTCGAGCGAGAACACCACGTAGCCGCGTTGCGCCAGGTACTGGTTGAAGTCCGGCGCCCAGGCCCGCTTGACCGTCTGCGCGGCCGGGCCGCCATAGACCAGCACCACCACGGGATAGCGCCTGGCCGGGTCGAAGCCGGCCGGCCTGAGCAGGCTGTAGTGCAGCGCGGTGCGGCCGTCGGCGGCGGTGAGGGTGCCGAACTCGATCGGCCGGTGCGCGGCGCGGAACTTCGCGTACGGATGCTGCGGGTCGGCCAGGTCGTTGCGCAGCAGCGGGGCGATCGGCGTGCCGTCGTTGCGGTACAGCTCCAGTTGCGGCGGCGTGCCCGGGTTCGACCAGTTGTCGACGTAGACGCTGGCGTTGGCGGCGAAGCTGGCGTTGTGGATGCCGTCCGTCTTCGACAGCCGCTCGACCGCGCCGCCGGCCAGCGGCACGCGGTAGACCTGCACGTCCAGCGGCGAGTCCTTGCCGGCGGCGAAGTAGACGTAGCCGCCGGCCTCGTCCAGCGCCAGCACCTCGTCCACCGGCCAGTCGCCGGACGTCAGCGCCTGCGCGTCGCGGCCGTCCTCCGAGAGCAGGTAGAGATGCTGGAAGCCGCTGCGCTCGCTGCTCCAGAGGATGCGGCCGTCCTGCAGGAAGCGCAGGTCGTCGTGCAGCGGCACCCAGGTCGGCGACGTTTCGGTGGCGAGCGTGCGCTGGCGGCCGCTGCGCAGGTCGGTCTCGATCAGCTCGAGCCGGTGCTGGTCGCGCGACTGGCGCTGGAAGGTCAGGCGCTGCGGGTCGCGCCAGTCGACCCGGGCGAGGTAGATGTCCTCGTCGGCGCCGAGGTCGATCCAGCGCGGCCGGGCGCCGGCCTGCGGCGCGATCACCCCGAGCCGGATCTTCACGTTCGGGTCGCCGGCCGCGGGATAGCGCTGTTCGACCACTTCGGTGCGGTCGGGGTAGACCTCGTAGCGCTTCTGCACCGGCACCGGCGATTCGTCGATGCGCGCGAACGCGATCGCCGAGTCGTCCGGCGCCCACCAGTAGCCGGTGTGGCGGCCCATCTCCTCGTCGGCGACGAACTCGGCCACGCCGTTGCCGACGGTCTCGCCGCCGTCGAAGGTGAGCTGGACCTGCCGGCCGCTGGCCAGCTCGATCACCCACAGGTTGCGCCCGCGCACGAAGCCGACGTAGCCGCCGCGCGGCGACAGCTTCGGATCGGTGGCGAAGCCCTCGCCGTGGGTCAGCCTGCGCACCCCGTCCTTGCCGGGCCGGCTCAGGTCGTACAGGTACAGCTCGCCGCCGAGCGGGAACAGCAGCGAGCGTCCGTCCGGCGCCCACTGGTAGTCGACGATGCCGCTCAGCGCGGCGATGCGCTGGCGTTCGCGGCGCGCCTTCTCCTCGTCGCTGAGCGTCTCCGCGCCGGAGGGCAGGACGTCGTCGGCGTCGACCAGCTTCTCGGTGCGGCCGCTTTCGACGTCGTAGGCCCACAGGTCGAGGCGGTTGCGGTCGTGCTCCTTGCCGCGCAGGAAGGTGACGCGGCTGCCGTCGGGGGCGATCTTGGCCTTGGCCAGGCTCGGCCCGGACAGCGGCGCGTCGCCGGCCAGGGCTTCGAGCGTGAGCTTCTGCGGCGCGGCCGGGTCGGCGGCGAGGGCGGGTACGGCGAGCGACATGGCGAGCAGGGCGGCGAGGCCGCGGGTCAGGGCGGTGTTCATGCCTCGGACGGGGTGCCGAACAGGTTCTTGCGCATCTCCGGCGTCATCTCGCGCTGCGTGTCGAAGCGCTCGGCGACGGCATAGGCGCGCCCGGTGGCCGGGCGCGCGGCCACGGCCGCATGCCAGCGGCGCAGGTTCGCGAACGGCGAGAGGTCGAGCGGCGCCTTCTTGTACGGGTCGATCCACGGGTAGATCGCCATGTCGGCGATGCTGTAGGCGTCGCCGGCGACGAACTCGCGGTCGGCCAGGCGCTTGTCGAGCACGCCGAGCAGCCGCAGCGCCTCGCGCTTGTAGCGGTCGCGGGCGTACTCGATCGGCTCCGGCGCGTAGACGTGGAAATGCCCGTACTGGCCGGTCATCGGCCCCAGGCCGCCCATCTGCCAGAACAGCCACTGGCTGACCTCGACCTGGCCGCGGGTGTCCTCGGCGAAGAAGCGGCCGGTCTTGCCGGCCAGGTACAGCAGGATCGCGCCGGACTCGAACACGCTGACCGGCGCGCCGCCGTCGGCCGGGGCGCGGTCGACGATCGCCGGCATCTTGTTGTTCGGCGAAATGGCCAGGAACCCGGGCTTGAACTGGTCGCCGGCGCCGATGTCGACCGGGTGGACCGTGTACGGCAGGCCGGCTTCCTCGAGGAACAGGGTGATCTTGTGGCCGTTGGGCGTGGGCCAGTAATACAGGTCGATCATGGCGGCGTCCGTCCGGGGGAGGGGCGGCCAGTGTAAGCGTCCGCCGCCGCGCCTGCCCTCACCCCTGCTCCTCTCCCGCAAGCGGGAGAGGGGATCCGTGTCCGTCTTTCCGCTTGCGGGAGCGGCGCTACGAGCGAGCCTCCCTCTTCCGCTTGCGGGAAAGAAGCTCCGAGCGAAGCCCCGCTCCGCTTGCGGGAGAGGGCTGGGGTGAGGGAATCTCGGCCCGGATGAACGCTGCGCACCCGCGTTCGCGCATCGCGCCCCATCGCAGGCGCGTGGACGCGGGCCGGTAGAATGGCGCGATGGATGTCTCCCACCTGCTCGACGCGCTGAACCCGGCGCAGCGCGAGGCCGTCAGCGCCCCGCCCGGCCACTACCTGGTGCTGGCCGGCGCCGGTTCCGGCAAGACCCGCGTGCTGACCCACCGCATCGCCTGGCTCCACGAAGTGTTTGGCGTGCCGACCCACGCCGTGTTCGCGGTCACCTTCACCAACAAGGCCGCCGGCGAGATGCGCGCGCGCGTCGAAGCGCAGTTGCGCCACGGCGCGCGCGGCATGTGGATCGGCACCTTCCACGGCCTCGCCCACCGCCTACTGCGCCTGCATTGGCAGGAGGCCAGGCTGCCGGAAGGGTTCCAGGTGCTCGACTCGGACGACCAGCTGCGCCTGGTCAAGCGCGTGGCGCAGGCGCTGGAGATCGACGAGGCGCGCTTCCCGCCGCGGCAGATCGCCTGGTGGATCAACGCGCAGAAGGACGAGGGCCGCCGCCCGCAGCACATCCAGGCGGCCGGCGGCGACCTGTGGACGGAAACCCTGCTCAAGGCCTACGCCGCCTACCAGGAGCGCTGCGAGCGCGCCGGCCTGGTCGATTTCGCCGAACTGCTGCTGCGCGCGCACGAGCTGCTGCGCGACAACCCGGCGTTGCTGGCGCACTACCGCCAGCGCTTCGGCGAGATCCTGGTGGACGAGTTCCAGGACACCAACGCGATCCAGTACGCCTTCGTGCGCGTGCTCGCCGGCGACTCCGGGCGCGTGTTCGTGGTCGGCGACGACGACCAGTCGATCTACGGCTGGCGCGGCGCCAAGGTCGAGAACATGCAGCGCTTCCTCAAGGACTTCCCCGGCGCGCAGACCGTCCGCCTGGAGCAGAACTACCGCTCCAGCGCCAACATCCTCGACGCCGCCAACGCGGTGATCGCGCACAACCCGGACCGCCTGGGCAAGAAGCTGTGGACCGACAGCGGCAGCGGCGAGCCGATCGACCTGTACGCGGCCTACAACGAGATGGACGAGGCCCGCTACGTGGTCGAGCGCCTGCGCCAGTGGGTGCGCGAAGGCGGCAGCTACGGCGAGGTCGCGGTGCTCTACCGCAGCAACGCGCAGTCGCGCGCGTTCGAGGAGGCGCTGCTGGCCGGGCAGATCCCCTACCGCGTCTACGGCGGCCTGCGTTTCTTCGAGCGCGCCGAGATCAAGGACACCCTGGCCTACCTGCGCCTGATCGCCGCGCGCAGCGACGACGCCGCGTTCGAGCGCGCGGTCAACACGCCCGCGCGCGGCATCGGCGAACGCACCGTCGACGAGGTGCGCCGGCGCGCCCGCGCCGACGCGGTCGCGCTGTGGGAGGCGGCGCGGCGGCTGGTGGCGGAGAACGCGCTGGCCGCGCGCTCGCGCAACGCGCTGGCCGGCTTCCTCGCGCTGGTCGACGATCTCGACAACGAGATCGCGGCCATGACCCTGCCGGAGAAGATCGACCACGTGCTGATCCGCTCCGGCCTGCGCGAGCACTACTTCAACGAATCGCGCGGCCAGCTCGATTCGCGCGTGGACAACCTCGACGAGCTGGTCTCGGTGGCCTCGCGCTTCGTCCGCGGCGACGACGAGGACGCCGCGGCGATGCCGGAACTGGTCGCCTTCCTCAGCTACGCCGCGCTCGAGGCCGGCGAGGGCCAGGCCCAGGCGGGCGAGGACGGCGTGCAGCTGATGACCCTGCACAGCGCCAAGGGCCTGGAGTTCCCGCTGGTGTTCCTGGCCGGCATGGAGGAAGGCATCTTCCCCAGCGGCCGCTCCAGCGAGGAGGCCGGCCGCATCGAGGAGGAACGGCGCCTGGCCTACGTCGGCATCACCCGCGCGCGGCAGAAGCTGGTGCTGACCTACGCCGAGACCCGGCGCATCCACGGCATGGACATGTACGGCGTGCCCTCGCGCTTCCTGCGCGAGATCCCGCCGCCGCTGATCAACGAGGTGCGGCCGAAGGTGCAGGTGGCGCGGCCGATGTACGGCGCGGCGCGGCGCGACCACGGCCACGCGCCGGTCGAAGGCCCGCCGGTCAAGCTCGGCGCGCAGGTGCGCCATCCGACCTTCGGCGTCGGTACCGTCACCGACTACGAGGGCAGCGGCGCGCACGCCCGCGTGCAGGTCAACTTCGACGAGGCCGGCAGCAAGTGGCTGGTGCTGGCCTACGCCAACCTGCAGCCGGCGTAGCGGCCGCCGCCGCGGCGCTCAGCCGGGCCGTCCAGCGCTTCCAGCGGCATCGGCCGCCACAGCGGCTCGCGCGCGAGCACCTCGATGCGCCCGTCCTCGGCGCGGAGCAGGCGCCGTTCGGCGTCGGCGACGGACAGGGCCAGGCGATAGCCTTCGGCGGACGGCAGGCGCGCGGCGAGGTCGGCGACGGCTTCGCGCGCGTGCGCGGCGTCGGCTTCGATGCGGCACCACAGGCGCTCGTCGCGCCACACTTCCAGTCGGTATTGCGGCATGGGGGTTCCGGGGCGGGGTTTGTTTCCTCAGCGCGGGCCGTCGATGCGGCGGCTCCAGTCCTCGATCTCGCCGCGTTGCAGGCGCGCCTCGAACAGCCTGCGCCAGGACGGCACCAACGGCAGTTCCAGCGCCTGGCGCAGTTCGCCGGGGTCGAGGCGGCGCTCGAACAGCAGCGCGCCCAGGCGCCGCAGCGGCCACTGCGGATGCGGGCGCTCCATCAGCTCGATCGCCGCGCCGGCCTGCAGCAGGCCGGGTTCGAGCACCCGGTAGTACCAGCCGGTGCGGCCGCTGGCCTGCACGCGCCGCGCCATGTCGGCGACGCCGAAGCGGTCGTTGAGCTTCCAGCACGGCTGCCGGCCCTGGCTCACCTCGAGCAGGACGCCGCCGATGCGGTAGCGGTCGCCGAGGCATACCGCGTCCTCGGTCCAGCCGCGCCCGCTCAGGTTTTCGCCGAAGCCGCCGGGCGCCCGCAGCGGTTCCAGGTCGCCCAGCTCCTCGCGCCAGGCGCGGTAGTGCTCGAACGGGTAGTGGTGCACGGCCTTGTCGGGCCCGCCGTGCACGCGGCGGTCGCCCTGTTCGTCGCCGGCCAGGCCGAGAGCGCCGACCCGCACCGGGCCTTCGACCGGGCGCTTGTCGATCGCGCTGGCGCTGCCGGGGCGGGTGTACGGGCGGGCGCGGCCCGTCAGCACCGCGTCCAGGAGGCGCTCAGCCATCGGCGGCCGCCGCGCACGCGCCGTCGGCGCAGCCGGGCGCGTCGCCGCGCGCGCGAGGCGCGCGCAGGTCGGCGCCGAGCGTCAGCGCCGCCACCTCCGCGCCCAGGTGCAGGTCGTCGATCTCGCCGAAATGCTGCGCGCGCAGTCGCCCCTCGCGGTCGATCAGGGTCCAGGTCGGGGTGCCGCGCATCGCATAGGCGCGCATCGTGCGCGGCAGCGGCGAGGCGCCGTCGTGGCGGTCGACGCCCACGGGGAACGGAATCCGGTACTCGTGCAGGAACGCGCGCAGCGCGGCCGGCGTCATCGCCTCGTGGTGCTCGAACACGGTGTGCAGGCCGACCACGGCGAGGCGCTCGCGCGGGAACAGCGCGTGCAGCCGCGCCGCCTGCGGCAGCGCGGACGCGACGCAACCGGGACACAGCATCTGGAACGACAGCAGCGCGACCGCGCGTCCGCGCAGTGCCTGCAGGGTCAGCGGGTCGGGCGTGTTGAACCACTGCACGACGGCCCACTCCGGGGCCGGGGGAGGGAGCACGGTCATGGAAGCCTCGCGGTGTCGGCGCCCGCGACGCGCGCGGGCGCCGTGGGCGGCGTCAGCGCAGGTCCTGCAGCGCCGCGCCGAAGTTGATGTGCAGCGGCGCGCCGGCCAGCACCAGGGCCGGCACCGAGCGCACGCCGGCCCGCTCGGCCTCGTCCAGCCGCTCGCGCGCCTGGCCCAGGTGGACGACTTCGACGTCGTAGCGGGCCGGGTCGAGCGCGTGCGCGAGTTGGCGCTCGGCATCGACGCAGACCGGGCAACCGGCGTGATAGAACACGGCCTTCTGCTTCATACTCGACACTCCTTCTGTTCGCGGGTAGCGGGTGGAGGGACACGGCGGCGCCCGATGGCAGTCGGGCGCCGCCCTCCTGTCGCCGGCCTAGGAAGGCGCGGCCTCGCGGAAGCGCCGGACGGTCGCGTCCAGCGCCTCCCGGGAGCGGGGGCGCTGCTCGGGGCAATCCACGCGCAGCGCGGCGTCGCCGAACGCCGCGCCGACGTAGTCGCACCAGTGCGGCTCGGCGGCATCGGTCGAGGCGTGCGGGCGGAAGAATTCGCAGCCCAGGCAGGTGCGCGGGCCGTCGGCCAGGCCGAGCCGCTGCGCCTCGAGGATCATCAGCTGCAGCGCCCGCAGCAGGTGGCCGAGATCCTGTTCCGGCAGCGCCTGCAGCAGCGGGCCCAGGCCGGCTGCCGGGTGTTGCAGGCGGCGCACCAGCGCCGCGCCCGCCGCCGTCAGCACCGCGCGGCTGGCGCGGCCGTCGTCGGGATCGGGTCGACGGCGCAGCCAACCCTTGGCCTCCAGCGCGCGCAGCGAATCGCTGACGCTGGCCGCGGACACGCCCAGTTGCGCCGCCAGCTCGCCGCCGCGCAGGCCGCCGCTGCGCCCGGCGAGCGCGAGCAGCAGGGCGCGTTGCGCCGGGTGCAACGGCGGTGTGCCGTCCTCGCCCCAGGCGCGCATGCGCAGCAGCGCGGCCAAGCGTTCGATACCGAGTTGGGCCTGCCGGCGCGCATCGTCCATGAACAAATTAGGACTCCTAATCATTCGCCTTGTCAAGCGTGGGTGCGGCTTGCCGCGTGACAGGAGCGGCCGGGCACGCGCCGCGCAAGAGGGCGGCGCCGGATGAATGCCGCGCCGGGCTCGTTCGACGGGGCTTTTCGCGGTCGCGCACCACCTTGCGCGCGTGCGGGAACGGCGCGCCGCCGTGGCGCTCGCGCCGACGCGGTCGAAGGCGGCGATGGACGGGCGCGGACGTCGCGCCGGGCGACAGCGGGCGTACGTCGCCGCTACCAGCTCAGCAGCTTGTACTGCACCGGGGTGATCGGCCCTTCGCCCTTGCTGCTGTCCAGCACGCCGTCGCCGTTCTCGTCCACCAGGTAGTAGGTCGGCCCGCGCAGCGGGGTGATCTTGACCACCCGCAGCTGGCCGGCGACGTAGTACTCCTCGATGGTGTCGCCGCCGCCGGCCGTGCGCGTGCGGACCTCCGCTCCCTGCAGCGCGGCGGTGGGATCGTCTTCGGCCGCGCCCATCGTCGCGCAGCCGGTGCCGGCCAGCATGAGCGTCAGCAGGGCGGGCAGGGCGAGGCGCATGGCGGTTCTCCGGAAGTGGACGCGCACAGCATACGGCGTCGCGGCGCAGGCGGCGGTGACGGGCGCGGAGAACGCGCGGCGGTCCCGCGCCGCCGGGCGAAGGCGGCACACCGGGCCGGCGCTTGCCTCCGAGGGAAGCGGGGCGAGGAGCCGCGGGGCGGTCCGCCGGCGCCGAGTAGAATCGCCGCATGAACGCATCCCCCACGCCCGCGCCCGCCCGGCGCCGTTTGGTCCTGATCGACGGCTCCAGCTATCTCTACCGCGCCTTCCACGCCCTGCCGCCGCTGAGCAACGAGGCCGGCGAGCCGACCGGGGCGCTGTTCGGCGTGGTCAACATGCTGCGCGCGACCTTGAACGAGAAGCCCGACTACGTCGCCTTCGTGGTCGACGCGCCGGGCCCCACGTTCCGCGACGAGATGTACCCGCAATACAAGGCCAACCGCCCGCCGATGCCGGACGACCTGCGCGCGCAGGTGCAGCCGATGTGCGAGATCGTCGAGGCGCTGGGCATCACCATCCTGCGCGTGCCCGGGGTGGAGGCCGACGACGTGATCGGCACGCTGGCGCTGCGCGCCGCGCGCGACGGCATCGACGTCACCATCTCCACCGGCGACAAGGACTTCGCCCAGCTGGTGCGCAGCGGCGGCGACGGCGGTGGCGGCATCGCCCTGGTCAACACCATGAGCGGCAGCCGCCTCGACTCGGAGGCGAGCGTGGTCGAGAAGTTCGGCGTGCCGCCCGGGCGCGTGGTGGACCTGCTCGCGCTGATGGGCGATGCGATCGACAACATCCCGGGCGTCGACAAGTGCGGGCCGAAGACCGCGGCCAAGTGGTTGAACGAGTACGGCTCGCTCGATGGCGTGATCGCCCATGCCGACGCGGTCAAGGGCAAGATCGGCGACAACCTGCGCGCGGCGCTGCCGCGGCTGCCGCTCAACCGCGCCCTGGTGACGATCAACACCGAGGTCGCGCTGGAGCAGGGGCCGGCCGATCTGGCGCTGCGCGAGCGCCACGTCGAGGCCTTGCGGGCGCTGTACGCCCGCTACGGCTTCAAGCAGGCGCTGCGCGAGCTCGACGGCGGCGCGGCGGCGGACGCGCCGGCCGCCGCGGGCGACGGCCGCGTCTCGATGCGCGGCACCGAGGCCGGCCACGCCCGCGGCGCGGCGAAACCGCTCGACGGCCTGGATCCGGCGCTGGCCGCGCCGGGCGAGTACGAGACCGTGCTGACCCGCGAACAGCTCGAGGCCTGGGTCGCGCGCCTGCGCCAGGCCGGCGCGTTCGCGTTCGACACCGAGACCGACGGCCTGGATCCGCTGCAGGCGCGCCTGGTCGGCGTGAGCCTGGCCGCCGAGCCGGGCCGCGCCGCCTACCTGCCGCTCGGCCACGACTACCCGGGCGCGCCGGCGCAGCTCGACCTCGACGCCGCGCTGGCCGCGCTGCGGCCGCTGTTCGCCGATCCGGGCCTGCGCAAGATCGGGCAGCACGGCAAGTTCGACCTGCACGTGCTGCGCCGCCATGGCGTCGAGGTCGCCGGCTACGCCGACGACACCATGCTGGAAAGCTTCGTCTACAACGCCACCGCCACGCGCCACGACATGGATTCGCTGGCCAAGCGCTACCTCGGCTACGACACGGTGAAGTACGAGCAGGTCGCGGGCAAGGGCGCCAAGCAGATCGCGTTCTCGCAGGTCGCGCTGGAGGACGCCACCCGCTACGCCGCCGAGGACGCCGACGTGACCCTGCGCCTGCACCGCGCGCTGGGGCCGAAGCTGGCCGCCGAGCCGGCGCTGGAGCGGGTCTACCGCGAGATCGAGATGCCGCTGGTGCAGGTGCTCGAACGGGTCGAGGCCAATGGCGTGATGATCGACGCCGAGGAGCTGCGCCGGCAGTCGGCCGACCTGAACAAGCGCATGCTCGCGGCGCAGCAGAAGGCCACCGAGCTGGCCGGGCGCAGCTTCAACCTGGACTCGCCCAAGCAGGTGTGCGCGCTGCTGTACGAGGAGCTGAAGCTGCCGGCGCTGGTGAAGACGCCGACCGGCCAGCCCAGCGCGAACGAGGAGGCGCTGGAGGCGATCGCGGAGCTGCACGAGCTGCCGCGGGTGATCCTCGAATACCGCGGCCTGGCCAAGCTGCGCAGCACCTACACCGACAAGCTGCCGGAGATGATCAATCCGCACACCGGCCGCGTGCACACCAGCTACCACCAGGCCGGCGCCGCCACCGGGCGGTTGGCCTCGAACGACCCGAATTTGCAGAACATCCCGATCCGCACCGACGACGGCCGCCGCATCCGCCAGGCCTTCGTCGCCCCGCCCGGGCGCAGGATCGTGTCCTGCGACTATTCGCAGATCGAATTGCGGATCATGGCCCACCTGTCGGAGGACGAGGGCCTGCTGCGCGCGTTCGAATCCGGCGCCGACATCCACCGCGCCACCGCCGCCGAGGTGTTCGGCAAGGCGATGGACCAGGTCAGCGCCAACGAGCGCCGCGCCGCGAAGGCGATCAACTTCGGCCTGATGTACGGCATGGGCGCGTTCGGCCTGGCGCGCAATCTCGGCATCGGCCGCGGCGAGGCGCAGGACTACATCGCGCTGTACTTCAGCCGCTACCCGGGCGTGCGCGACTTCATGGAGCGCACCCGCCAGCAGGCGCGCGAGCGCGGCTACGTGGAGACCGTGTTCGGCCGCCGCCTGTACCTGGAGAACATCCACGCCCGCAACGCCGGACTGCGCGCCGGCGCCGAGCGCGCCGCGATCAACGCGCCGATGCAGGGCACCGCCGCGGACATCATCAAGCGGGCGATGGTGTCGATCGACGCCTGGCTGGCCGAGCGCCGCGAGCGCGCGCTGATGGTGCTGCAGGTGCACGACGAACTGGTGTTCGAGGCCGACGCCGACTTCGTCGACGAACTGATCGCGCAGGCCACCGCGCGCATGGCCGCGGCCGCCGAGCTGCGGGTGCCGCTGGTGATCGACAGCGGCGTCGGCGACAACTGGGACCAGGCGCACTGAGGCGCCCGTGCGCGCGCCGGAGTGGCCGTGCGCGGTGCCCTGTGCCGGTGGACACGCGCGCGCGATGGCGTCGCAGAAGGCGGGGAATCGCCGTGAGCGCGTGCGCGCCGAGGCAATGAATCGCCCCTGAACCCTACAAATAATTAACGGGAATCTTCACGAACCGTGCATGTTCGGAATGGTCATATAGACCGCGACGGGTGCAACGCCCGTCGCGAGATCTCTCCCTCCCCTGGAGTGATCCCCCGGAGCGGTCAGCCCCTCCCCAGGCCCCGCTCCACCAGCCCCGCCGGCCCCCCCTGCCTGCGGGGCTTTTTATTGTCCGCGCGTTACGCGTTCGTTACGGCGGGAGCCCGGCACGATTCTGTGGCGCTGCAGCATGCGGCCCGGTCCGCATCGGCGCATGCTCTGCGCGCGGCAGGGAGCCGCCGGGAAGGGGAGCGCGACATGCGATGGGTGATCGCCGGTGTGATCGGCGGGCTGGTGATGTTCGTCTGGAGCGCGCTGGCGCACACGGCGCTGCCGCTGGGCGGGATGGGCGTGAAGGTGGCCAACGGCCAGGACGCGGCGCTGGCCGAGATCGCCACCGCGAGCGCCAACCAGGGCGCCGGCGTGTACCTGCTGCCGGGCATGACGCCGGAGCAGTGGGCCGACGACGCGGCGCGCCAAGCGTTCGTCGAGAAGTACGCGGGCAGCCCGTACGCATTCGTGGTCTACCGCCCTGAGGGCAATCCGAACGCGGCGGACATGGCGCCCAGCCTGGTCTGCCAGCTGGCCGCCAACCTGGTCGGCGGGTTGCTGCTGGCCTGGGTGCTGGCGCGCGTCGGCGGCGGCTTCGCGGCGCGCGCCTTGCTCGGCGCCGGCGCCGGGCTGTTCGCCTGGCTGGCGGTGAATCTGCCGTACTGGACCTGGTACCGCTTTCCGACCGAGTTCACCGTCGCCGCGTTGATCGAGCAGACGGTCGGCTGGGGCCTGGCCGGGGCCGCGATCGCCGCGTGGCTGCGACGAGGAGGCGTCGCGCGCTGAGCCGCCGCTCAGCCGCGGTGCCGGCTCCAGGCCCGGGCGAGCAGCGCCGCCGCCGGCGGCGCGAGCAACCACGCGCCGCTTTCCGGCAGCGCCGCGATGCTGGCCAGGGCCAGCAGCGCGAAGCCGAGGCTGGGCGCCCGCGGCGGCGGCGTGCCTCGCCGTTCCAGCCAGTCGGTCATGGCGCCGAACAGCGCGGTCAACAGCCCGGCGACGAGGAACCAGAACATCCGCGCGCGTTCCGGATCCGCATCGACCGCGCCGACCACGCCGTCGCCCACCACCGCCATGACCGCCGCGCGGTAGGCGAACAGGCCGTATCCGACGTGCAGCACGCCCACCGCGACGAGGCTGCGGCCGACCCAGCGCCTCATGCGCGCGCCCGCGGGCGCGCCAAGTCCTGCGCGGCGGCCGCCGCGGCCTGGATGCCGGAGAGGATCGCCGACGGAACCCCGTAGCCGGGAAAGGTGGTCTGGCCGGCCAGGTACAGCCCGGGCAGCGGGGTGCGATGCGGGAAGAAGCGGCCCGGCGACGCGCCCGGGGCGATACCGTACAGCGCGCCTTCGTGCAGATGCCGGTCGCGGGCGAAATCGACGGGATCGAGCACGCGCATCGCCTCGACCTCGAGCCCGGGCAGGCGCGCGCGCACCGCGGCCGTGTAGCGCGCCACCGTCGCGCGGGTCATCTCGCGCGTCCATTGCCCCGCCGAAGCGATGCCGCTCGCCGGCGCGTGCAGTTCGACGATCGTGCGGCCCGGCGGCGCCAGTTCGGGCAGCACCAAGGTCGGGCAGGTGTACGCCAGCCAGCGCGGCGTTTCGGCGCCGCCCTGATGCAGGCGCCCTTGCTCGCGCATCGATGGCACGTGGTTGACGATGAAGGCCTCGGCCCGTGCGCCGCCGGCGCCGCCGAGCTGGATCGCGACCGCGCGATGCGACAGCGGCGCCCGTCGCGCCCGCCGCGCCAGCGCCCGCGGCACCGCGTCGGCGGGCAGCAGGCGTTCGACCGCGGCGAAACCGGCGCACGTGGCGACCACCCCGTCGCAGCGCAGGCGTTCGCCGTCGGCGAGGATCACGCCGGATACGCCGTCGCGGCCGAGCTCGATGCGCTCGACCGCGCGGCCGCAGCGGACGTCGACCTGCGCCCGCCGCGCCGCGCGCAGCAGCGCCTGGCTGATCGCGCCCATGCCGCCGCGCGGCAGGTGGAAGCCCTCCTCCAGCAGCGCGACCAGGCCGACGATCTGCGTCGCCGGGATGCGCTCCGGCGCCATGCCGGTGTACAGCAGGGTGGAGGCGACCGCGGCCTGCAGGCCGGGATCGCGGAAGTGGCGGGCGATCAGGCGATCGACCGTGCCGGCCATGCGCGGCAGGTGGCGCCACAGGCGCGCGAGCGTGCGCAGCGCCGACGGCTCGGCCGGCAGCACCTGCTCGACGAGCGTGCGATAGATCGGCGCCCAGCGGCGCTGCAGCGCGGACAGGCCGTCCTGCAGCATCGCGGTGCGGGCCTGCGCATCCGCGCCTTCCACCTGCGAATCCCCGGCGCCGCCCAGCCGCACGACCGTGCCGTCGTCGAGGAAGGTCGCGTGCGGGCGGGCGATGCGCGCCAGCGCGACGTCCGCATCGAAGTCCAGGCCGAGGCGAGCGAACGCGGACCGCAGCAGCGAGGGCACGGCGACGTACACCGCGCCGTTGTTGAAGGTGTAGCCGCGCACCTCGACCGTGGAACAGCAGCCGCCGGCCGCCTCGCCCGCCTCCACCAGCACCACGTCCGCGCCGCTCTCGCGGCGCAGCGCCACGCTCGCCGCCAGGCCGGACAGCCCGGCCCCGATCACCACCACCGCCGGCCTCGCCATCGCGGCTTGCTCCTGCTCGACAATAATTGGACAATGTGCAAAATTTAACATTGTTCAATTTCCCGGACAAGCCATGACCGCCCTGTCACGCAAGCGCCAGCGCACCCGTACGCAGATCGCCGACGCGGCCGCGGCGCTGTTCGAACGCTACGGCTACGAGGCGGTGACGATGGAGCAGATCGCCGCCGAGGCCGGGGTCGCCCGCGGCACGCTGTACAACCACTTCGCGGTCAAGGAGGCCGTGCTGGCCGAATGGATGCACGCGCGCCTGGCCCAGGACCTGGCGCCGTTGATGGCGCAGGCCCTGGCGAAGCCGTCGTTCGCCGCGCGGGTCGCGACCGTGCTCGAAGCCTCGGCGCAATGGTGGGAGGACCACCGCCAGTACGCCGCGCCTTACCTCCGCTTCCGCTTCCAGGCGGTGCGCGACGGCGCCGGCGGCCACGACGGGTCGGACCTGGTCGCGGCGTACGCCGGTCTGATCGACGCGGCGCAGCGCAGCCGCGAGATCCGCGACGATGTCCCCCCCGTTCGCCTCGCCCGCTACCTGCACTTCCTCTACCTGTCCGCGCTGCTGGCATGGCTCGGCGACGCCGACGCTTCGCTGCAGGCGGAGTTCGCGCACGCGCTCGAGTTCTTCCTGCAGGGCGCGGCGTATCGCAAACCCATTCCCTCGCCGAAGGACGCCCGATGATCCGGTTCCCGACGATTCCCACCCGCGCCCTGCCGCGCCCCGCCGCGCGCGCGGCGGACCGGCTCCGCGCGGCTCCCGCCGCGCCGCACGAACGCCCGCGCGCCGTCCCCGGCCGCCCCGCGGAGGGCGCGCCGTGAGCCTGCCGATCCGCGCCGAACGGCCCGGCGAGGCCGACGCGATCGCGACGCTGATCGGCCGCGCGTTCGCGCTCGCGCCGTACAGCAGCGGGACCGAGGCGGCGATCGTCGCCGGGCTGCGCCGGGCCGGGGCGTTGAGCCTGTCGCTGGTGGCGGAGGACGAGGGCGCCATCGCCGGCTACCTCGCCGCCTCGGCGGTGGTCGTCTCCGGCGGCGCCGGCGGCTGGCACGGGCTCGGGCCGATCGCGGTCGCGCCCGAGAGGCAGCGGCGCGGGATCGGCGCGCGCCTGGTCGAGCGGGCGCTGGCGTCGCTGCGCGAATGCGGCGCCGCCGGCTGCGTCGTGCTCGGCGAACCGGACTACTACGGGCGCTTCGGCTTCCGCGCCGATCCGGACCTGGTGCTGCCCGGCGTCCCCGCCCGGTACTTCCAGGCGATCCGCTTCGCGGCGACGGGCTGCGCCGGCACGGTGGCCTACCACCCGGCGTTCGACGCGTCCGCCTGACCGGGCGGCACGCGCCACGCCGCGCCGCGCACCGCCGGTTGGAGCGTGCGGCGGGCGCCGCCGCGCGCCTCGCAGGCCGGCTGCGCGTGCCGTGCGGCGGCGGCCGGGTGCGCATTCGGCTTCCACCCGGCGGCGTTGCCAGGCCGGGGCGGCCGCCGGATCCCGTGCCCGCTCGCGCCGGCCTCGGCCACGGCGCGGGAGTACCGCGACTGGATCAGCCGCCCGCCTCCCGCAGCCAGTCGCGCGGGCGCAGGTAGTCGGCCAGGCGCGCCTCCGCGCTGCCGGGTTCGGGCGCGTAGCCGTACTCCCAGCGCACCAGCGGCGGCAGGCTCATCAGGATCGACTCGGTGCGGCCGCCGGACTGCAGGCCGAACAGGGTGCCGCGGTCGAACACCAGGTTGAACTCGACGTAGCGGCCGCGCCGGTACAGCTGGAACCGGCGTTCGCGCTCGCCGTACGGGGCGTGCTTGCGGCGTTCGACGATCGGCAGGTAGGCGTCGAGGAAGCCGTCGCCGACCGCGCGCAGGTAGGCGAAGTCGCGCTCGAAGTCCTCGTGCAGGTCGTCGAAGAACAGCCCGCCGACGCCGCGCGTCTCGCCGCGATGCCGGAGGAAGAAGTACTCGTCGCACCAGCGCTTGTGCGCGTCGTAGCGCGCCTGCCCGCCGAACGGTTCGCACAGCGCGCGCGCGGTGCGGTGCCAGTGCAGCACGTCCTCGTCGAACGGATAGAACGGGGTCAGGTCGAAGCCGCCGCCGAACCACCACGCGACGGTTTCGCCGTCGCGCATGGCGCGGAAGTGGCGGACGTTGGCGTGGGTGCTCGGCAGATACGGATTGCGCGGATGGAACACCAGCGACACGCCGACCGCGCGCCACGCCGCGCCGGCCAGCTCCGGCCGCGCCGCGCTCGCCGACGGCGGCAGCGTGCTGCCGGACACGTCGGAGAAGCCGATCCCGGCCTGCTCGAACACCGCGCCCTCGCGCAGCACGCGGGTGCGGCCGCCGCCGCCCTCGGCGCGGGTCCAGGCGTCCTCGCGGAAGCGCGCGGCGCCGTCGGCCCGCTCGATCGCGGCGCAGATGCGGTCCTGCAGGGAAACGAGATAGTGGTGGACGGCGTCGAAATCGGCGGCGGGTGCGGCGGCGTTCATGGCGCGCATTCTACGGCGCGCACACGCTCGGGGCGCCCGCAGGCGCCCCGGTTGCGACTCGCCGGCGTGCGGCAGCCGCCGCTCACTCCATGCCGGCGTCTTCCTCGCCGTCGCCGCCGGCTTCCTGCGCTTCCAGCTCCTCGGCGGCCTGGCGCAGCGCGTTGGCGAAGCCGAGCAGCTCCCACTGGGTGGTTTCGAGCACGTCGCAGGCGACGTGGCGCGCGTCCTTGGCGCAGAGCTTGTGCAGGTCCTCCGGCACGCTCTCGTCGCCGCCTTCGGAATAGACCTGGCGCAGGTTCTCGCAGCCGACGCGCACGCCCTGCCGGCACAGCTTCAGGTACTGGGCCTTGGCCCCGGCCCAGTCGCCGTCCAGCGCCAGCTGGTTGCCGAGGCTGTTGCAGCCGTGCAGGTTGCCGCGCTGGCAGCAGGCCTCGGCGTCGCCTTCCTTCAGCACCGGGCAGTCCAGCGCCAGCGGCTTTTCCTTGTAGGCCACCGGCGGCGCGCAGCGGCCGGCCTTGCCCTGCGCCTCGTACACGGCGAACCGGTTCCAGCTGTCGACGCCGAGCAGGCGCCCGCCCGCCACCGGCTTCAGCACGAAGTCGCCGCCCTTGTCGTGGCGGATGCGGATGTCGCCGTTCTCGATCCGCGCGCGCAGTACCGTCGCGGCGCCGGCTTCGACCAGGCCGCGATCGCCGAAATTGAGGTCGCCGATCAGGCCGTTGCCGGCATAGGCGCCGCAGGGCAGGGCCTTGGCCGGCTTGGCGGCGAGCGCGGCGGCGTCCAGGCCGGCCAGCGGCGCGGCCAGCTCGCAGGCCTGCGGATCGCCGCCGCGTTCGCAGGCGACCTGCAGCGCGTCGCGCGCCGGCAGGTAGCGGCCGCCGTCCCACAGCGCCTCGGCCGCCTTGTTGCAGACCGCGGCCGAGCCGTCGCGCGCGCACAGCGCCGGCAGCGCGTCCAGCCGCGCCGCCGGCAGCGGCTTGGGATCGGAGTTGAGCTCGCCGGCGATGTCGGCCAGCTCCTTCGCCATGATCTGGCCGAACGCCTCCTTGGCCGCCTGCTCGCAGGCCTGCGCATCGAACTGGCGGGTGCCTTCCTTGCACACCGCCGGTTCCGGGAACTCCGCCTCGTAGGAGCGCTTCCTCGCCTCGTCTCCGGACGGAGCCCAACCGTCGATCATCCGCACGCAGGCGAACGACATGCCCTCCTCGCACCAGCCGCGCAGGGCGTCGGCATCGGCGTCGTCGCGCTCGAAGCAGGCGGCGAGGTCGGCGCGGCACTCGCCCGGCGGCGGCAGCCGCACCGGCTGGCAGGCCGCGGCCTCGGCGAGGCGGTAGCTGCCGTCCATGCCCTCCTGCGCGCGCAGCTGCTTGCCGCCGCGTTCGAGCTTGTACTCGCTGGCGTGGCCGTCGTCGAGATCGTACAGATACAGGCGCTTGCCCCGGGCCTGGTAGAGGTAGCGCTGCGGCGCCCGTTCGGGTGCGCGCACCAGCGCCTGTTGTTCGTTGAGCACGACCAGCGTGCGCTGGTCGTCCGCGTCGGTGCTGCGGTATTCGCCGCAGGCCAGCGGCGCGGCGGCGTGCGCCTGCGCGGCGAAGCCGAGCGCGAGCGCGCCGCCGAGGGCGAGGAAGAGCCTGTCCAATGCATCCATGTCGTCGTCCGGGTAGCGAGTGGGGTTCCGATAAAAAAAGCGCCGGGCGAGCGGCCCGGCGCCTGCATTCTAGCAATCCGGCGCGCGTTGGCCGCGCCGGCGCGCCATCACTTCAAGGTGCGCTCGAACAGCTCGTAGATGCGGCGGTACTCGTCGTACCAGCTGTCCGGGTGGACGAAGGAGTGCCGCTCCATCGGGTAGGGCGCGAGCTCCCACTTGTCCTTGCGCAGCTCGATCAGGCGCTGCGCCA
Organism: Vulcaniibacterium tengchongense; assembly: GCF_003814555.1. Classification (GTDB taxonomy): domain Bacteria; phylum Pseudomonadota; class Gammaproteobacteria; order Xanthomonadales; family Xanthomonadaceae; genus Vulcaniibacterium; species Vulcaniibacterium tengchongense. The sequence continues at coordinate 476,681 of NZ_RKQN01000002.1, read as the reverse complement.
GCATCACCGAGTCCTTGAAGAACACGTTGTCGTCGATCATGCCGTGGGCGATCAGCAGGTGGTCCTGCAGCCTGTCGGCGTACTCGATCGGCGAGGAGCGCTTGTACGCCTCCGGGTCCAGCGTCGGCGTGTTGAGGATGTTGCTGGTGTACTCGTGGTTGTACTGCGACCAGTCGGTCACCGGCCGCAGCGCGGCGCCGGCCTTGAACGTGCCGGGCGCGCGGAACAGCGCCATGAACGTCATGAAGCCGCCGTAGGAGCCGCCGTAGATGCCGGCGCGGTCGCGGTCGCCCTGCTTGTTCGCGGCCAGCCAGTCCAGGCCGTCCAGGTAGTCCTCCAGCTCCGGGTGGCCCATCTGCCGGTAGATCGCGGTGCGCCAGTCGCGGCCGTAGCCCTCGCTGGCGCGGTAGTCGAGGTCGAGCACGATGTAACCCTGCTGCACCAGCAGGTTGTGGAACATCTGCTCGCGGAAGTAGTTCGGATAGCGGTCGCTGACGTTCTGCAGGTAGCCGGCGCCGTGCACGAACATCACGACCGGGTACTTGCGGCCCGGCTCCGGGTTCTTCGGGCCGTAGAACTTGCCCCAGATCGTGCCGGCGCCGTGCTTGCTCGGCACCTGCACGTACTCGGGCTCGATCCACTCGCGCGCCTTGAACTGCGGCGTGCGGGTGTCGGTCAGTTGGACCAGGCCGCTGCCGTCGGCGTTCAGCACCGCCAGCTGCGGCGGCAGGTAGCTGTCGGAATGGCGCACCAGCAGCTTGCCGCCGTCGGGCGACAGGGCGAAGTCCTCGACCCCGTCGAGCGCGGTCACCTCGCGCACCGCGCCGCCGTCGCGGTCGACCGCGCAGACCTCGTAGTCGCCCGGCCAGCTGCGGTTGCAGACGAAGTAGAAGGTGCGGCCGTCGGCGCCGAGCTGCGGCGCCGACACCTCCCACTTGCCGGAGGTCAGCGCGCGGGTGCGGCCGTTCTCGTTGAGGTACAGGTGCGACCAGCCGCTGCGCTCGGACAGGAACCACAGCGCGCCGTCGGGGGTCCAGCCGAAGTCGTTGAAGTTCCAGTTGATCCAGGCCGCGTCGGTGAGGCGGTCGCGCGGCACCAGGCGCCCCTTGGCCAGGTCGACGCCGGCGATCCAGCGGTCCTTGTTGTCGATCGCGCGCACCAGCACGGCGACGTTGCGGCCGTCCATGCTCCAGTGGATCGCCGGGCCGGTGCCGTCGCCGTCGGTCTCGATCCGCACCGGGCGCTCGCCCTCGAGCGGCTCCTGCTTGGCCGCCTTGCGCAGCGCCGCGAGCGGGTCGTCGCCGATCCCGGGCAGCGCGTCGAACTTCAGCTCGCTGGTCTTGCCGTTCGCCACGTCGACCAGCCACAGCTTGTGCGGCAGCGGCGGGTTGCGCCCGACCCGCGTGCGCACTTCCTCGAACTCCTCGTAGCCCGATTCGGTGACGTACTTGGGCATCTTGCCGCCTTGGCCGGCGTCGCCGTTCTTCGGCTCGGTCACCACCAGCAGCCAGGCGCCGTCGGGCGAGAGCGCGCTGTCGACGATCTTGACCTCGTCGCCGAGGTAGACCGGCGCCGGGGCGCGGGTCGGGTCGGCGCGGCGCCACTGTTCCTCCTGCGCGCGCAGCGCCTCGCGGCGCTCGCGCTCGCCGCGCAGGGTGGCGATCATCGCCAGCTGGCGCTCGCGCAGGTCGTCCGCCTTCGGCGGCGCGGCCGGGTCCTTCTCCGCCTTGACCAGCGCGGCCTGGGCCACGCCCTGGCCGGCGCGCCACCGGTACCAGTCGTTGCCGGCGCGGAACACCAGGTCGCCGTAGAGGCTCCACTGCGGGCGCGACTCGGCGGCGTCGGTGCGCGTCACCTGGGTCAGCGCGCCGCTGCGCAGGTCGCGCACGAACACGTCGCCGTTGCGCACGAAGGCCATGCGCGCGCGCTGCGCGTCGTAGGCCGGCGCGGCCGCGTCGAGGTCGGCGCGCGCGGCGCCGTCGACCACCGCGGCGGCGCCGCCGTCGACCGGCTGCTGCCAGGTGTCGCGGATGTTGCTGCCGGCGCGCTTGAGCGCGTACTGCACGCGGCGGCCGTCCCAGGCCCACCACGCCCGCTCCACGGGCGGGCCGATCCAATCGGGATCGGCCATGGTCTGGTCCAGCGTGATCGGCGTCTGCGCGTGCGCGGCGGGAGCGAGGAGGGCGAAGGCGAGGGCAAGCGTGGTTGGGCGCATGGAGGGACGATGGATTGCGGAAGGGACGCCCGCTCTTCCCTGGCTCGCAGGGACGCCGGGAGAGGCGAAGTGGATCGCCGCGATCGCGCGTCGGATCGCCGATGTGCGCTTCACCCTCCGGCCCTCCCCGCTGCGCCGGGAGGGAGCGAAAGCCGGCGCAGGGTAGCAGGGCGCGGCGCCATCGGCTTGGGCTATCGGTCATGCCCGGTGGTCGTTTTGTCCAATTAACGCGCCGCGGCGCAGGCTATAGGCTGCCGCCGGCGAATCGGGAGCATCGACCGTGGATGCATTGCTGTTGTCGCGGATCCAGTTCGGCTTCGTGGTGTCGTTCCACATCCTGTTCCCGGCCTTCACCATCGGCCTGGCGAGCTGGCTGGCCTTCGTCGAATGGCGCTGGCTGCGCACCCGCGACCCCCTGTGGCGCGACCTGTTCTTCTTCTGGACCAAGATCTTCGCCGTGTCCTTCGGCATGGGCGTGGTCTCCGGCATCGTGATGAGCTTCCAGTTCGGCACCAACTGGGCGGTGCTCAGCGAACGCGCCGGCAACGTGCTCGGGCCGCTGCTCAGCTACGAGGTGCTGACCGCGTTCTTCCTGGAGGCGACCTTCCTCGGCGTGATGCTGTTCGGCTGGAACCGGGTCAGCGAGAAGCTGCATTTCCTCGCCACCTGCATGGTCGCGCTGGGCACGCTGATCTCGGCGTTCTGGATCCTCTCCGCCAACAGCTGGATGCAGACGCCGCAGGGGCACGCGATCGTCGACGGCGTGTTCCACCCGGTCGACTGGTGGGCGATCGTGTTCAACCCGTCGTTCCCGTACCGGCTGGCGCACATGGTGCTGGCGGCGTTCATCACCACCTGCTTCGTGATCGGCGGCGTGTCGGCCTCGTACCTGCTGCGCGGCGCCCACCTGGACGCGGCGCGGCGCATGCTCAAGGCCTCGGTGCTGTTCGCCGCGATCGCGGTGCCGGCGCAGGTCGTGGTCGGCGACCTGCACGGGCTGAAGGTGCGCGACTACCAGCCGGTCAAGCTCGCGGCGATGGAGGCGCACTGGGAGCACAAGCCCAAGGGCGAAGGCGTGCCGCTGGTGCTGTTCGCCGTGCCCAACGAGGCCGGGGAACGCAACGACCACGAGATCGCGATCCCGCGGCTGGGCAGCCTGATCCTCACGCACAGCCTCGATGGCGAGATCCCGCCGCTGAAGGCGGTGCCGCCAGGCGAGCGGCCGCCGGTGGCGCCGGTGTTCTACGCGTTCCGGGTGATGGTCGGGCTCGGCCTGGCGATGCTGGCGCTGGCGCTGGCGTCGCTGTGGGCGTGGCGGCGCGGGCGCCTGTTCGAATCGCGCGCGGTGCTGCAGGGCTGGCGCTGGATGACGCTGTCGGGCTTCGTCGCGATCCTCGCCGGCTGGTACGTGGTCGAGATCGGCCGCCAGCCGTACGTGGTCTACGGCCTGCTGCGCACCGCCGACGCGGTCAGCCCGATCCTGCGCGCCCCCAGCGTGCTGGCCTCGCTGATCGTCTACGTGCTGGTGTACGCGGTGGTGTTCGGCGCCGGCACCTGGTACCTGCGGCGGCTGGTGCGCAAGGGGCCGGTGCCGCACGAGCCGCCGCCGCGCAGCGAGCACGGCGAGCGCACCCCGGCGCGGCCGCTGTCGGCGCCGGAGGAAAGCCTCGAAGACGAGGCTGCGGCGCGGGAGGGCGCGTGATGGACCTGCAGACCGCGCTGCCGGTGGTGTGGTTCGGCGTGATCGGCTTCGGCGTGCTGATGTACGTGCTGCTGGACGGCTTCGTCCTCGGCCTGGGCATCCTGGCGCCGTTCTCCGAGAACGAGCGCCAGCTCGACCAGATGATGAACACCGCCGCGCCGATCTGGGACGGCAACGAGACCTGGCTGGTGCTCGGCGGCGCCGGGTTGCTGGCGGCGTTCCCGAAGGCCTATGCGGTGGTGCTGTCGGGCCTCTACCTGCCGGTGCTGCTGATGGTGATCGCGCTGGTGTTCCGCGGCGTCGCCTTCGAGTTCCGCTTCAAGGCCCAGCGCAGCAAGCCGGCCTGGGGCGCCGCCTTCGCCCTGGGCTCGATGCTGACCGCGTTCGCCCAAGGCGTGATCCTCGGCGCGCTGGTCGAGGGCATGCCGCTGCGCGAGGGCAAGTACGTGGCCGGCGCGTTCGGCTGGTTCAGCCCGTTCTCGATGCTGACCGGCGTCGCGCTGATGTTCGGCTACGCGCTGCTCGGCTCGACCTGGCTGATCCTGAAGACCGAGGGGCGGCTGCAGCAGATCGCGCGCACCCTGGCGCGGCCGCTGGTGCTGGTGGTGGTCGCGTTCATGGGCCTGGTCAGCGCCTGGCTGCCGTTCCTGGACTCGCGGATCATGGCGCGCTGGTTCGAAGGCGGGAATTTCTGGTGGCTGGCGCCGGTGCCGCTGCTGGCGCTGCTCAACGCGTTCGCGCTGTGGCGCGCGGCGTGCCGGGAGGGCCGCGACATGGCGCCGTTCCTGCTCACCCTGAGCTTCTTCTTCCTCGGCTTCGTCGGCCTGGTGCTGGGCCTCTGGCCGTACATCGTGCCGCCGGGCCTGACCATCTGGGAGGCGGCATCGCCCGCGGTCTCGCAGGGCTTCGTCCTGGTCGGGGTGGTCGTGCTGCTGCCGGCGATCCTCGGCTACACCTACTGGTCGTACCGGGTGTTCCGCGGCAAGGTCGCGGATGCCGGCTACCGGCATTGAGCGGGGAAGCGCGGGGGGAAGGAACGGGTAGCCAAACGAGAAGCGGGAAGCGGCGAGGAACGCGAGAGGAAGTCGCCGCGCCGCCCTCCCGTTCCAGGTTCCCCCCCTCCGGTTCCTCCCGCGGTGACGCCGGCGCCCGCGCCGTCCAGCTTCAGCTTCCCGCCGCCCAATCCCGGATCGCCGCGGGTATGCTGTGCGCGAGATCACGCCGCGCCTTCCCCCGGGCGCGCTGCCCCGAGCGATGCAAGCCTACGTCTACAAGAGCCTCCGCAAGGCCGACACCTACGTCTATCTCGCCGCGCGCGACGACTTCGCGCGCCTGCCCGAGCCACTGCGCACGCAACTGGGCCGGCTGCAGTTCGTGCTCGAAGTGGCGCTGACGCCCGAGCGCAAGCTCGCCCGCGAGGACGCGGCGGTGGTGCGCGCGAACCTGGCCGCGCGCGGCTTCCATCTGCAGTTCCCGCCGACCGCGCACGATCCGTTGACCGAGGACTGGGGCCCCGATGCCTGAGCCGACGCGTCCGCGCGCCGCCGCCGCTCGCGCGCTGCCCTGGGCCGGGCTGGCGGCCGCCGCCGGCCTGTTGCTGAGCCTGCTCGCCGGGTTCGGCGGTGCCGTGGCCGCGCTCGCCGGCACCCTGGCGCAGCCGGCCTATGCGCTGGCGCTGCGCGGGCTGCGCGACCGCGACGCGACGGGGCACGCCGCCTGGCGCCGCGACGGCTTGGCGCTGGCCGGGCTGTGGGCGGCGGCGGTGGCCGGCTTCGGCCTGGCCGCGGCCTGGCCGCTGGCGGCGTTGCTGCGCACCGGCTCGCTCGGCGCCGCGCTCGGCCTGAGCGCGGCGGTCGGCCTGGCCCTGCTCGCGCTGTGGCGGCTGTGGCCGCTGTGGCGCGGGTTGGAACGCGAGGGCGGGCCGTTGCGCGAACATTGGCAGGCGCTGCCGGCGTTGGACCTGGGCGCGTGGCGCGGGCTCGGCGTGGCGGCGGCGGTGCTGGCGCCCGCCGCGGCGATCGTGCTGCTGGCCTGGCCGGGCCTGCTCGCGGGCGGCGTGCGATGGGCCCTGGCCGCGGCGCTGGCGCTGCTCGCGCCGGCGCTGCACCTGTGGCTGCAGCGGGTCGCGCCGGCCGAACCGCTGCCGGGCTTCGCCGCGCTCGACGCCGCCGACTCCGCGATCGACGCGCCGCCGCCCGGCCTCGACGAGCCGCTGGAACCCGCGCTCTACGCCGCCGCGCGCGCCGGCCGGGTCGACCGCGCGCTGGAACTGATCGAACTCGGCGCCGACGTGGACGCGCCGCCGCCGGCCGAGGACCGCGACCAGCGCAGCCTCGCCGTGCTCGCCGCGGTGCTGCCGGACCTGCGCCTGCTGCGCGCGCTGATCGCCCGCGGCGTCGACCTCAACGCCGCCCACGCCGGCATGACCCCGCTGCTGGCCGCGACCCGCGACAGCTGGCACGGCCGGCCCGAGGCGGTGATGACCCTGCTCGCCAACGGCGCCGACCCGCGCCTGACCGATGCCGAGGGCAACACCCCGTTGCATCATGCGGCGCGCAGCACCGACCCCGGCGTGGCCGCGCTGCTGCGCGACGCCGCGGCCGAGCTCGATCCGCTCAACCGCGACGGCCTGTCGCCGCTGGGCGTGGCCTGTTCGGTCGGCAACTGGCGCCTGGCCAAGTTCCTGCTCGAGCGCGGCGCCAAGCCGGAACCGGCGGGCGGCCAGCCGGCACTGCTCGCCGCGGCCGGCGGCGAGGAGGACGACCCGGCCGGCGTCAACCTGCTGCTCAAGTTCCGGGCCAAGGTCGATGCCCGCGACGCGCGCGGCCGCAGCGCCCTGCACGAGGCCGCCCATGCCGGGCACGCGGAGATCGCCGCCGCCCTGCTCGCCGCCGGCGCCGACGCCGATGCGCGCGACGGCGAAGGCCGCACGCCGCTGCTGGAGGCGGCGCACGGCGGCCACCTGGCGGTGCTCGAACGCCTGCTCGAACACCTGCCGCGCGGCGGCGCCGATGCCGCCGCCGCGGTCGATGCGCGCGGCCGCAGCGCCCTGCTGCTGGCCTGCCAGGGCGAGCGCGCGAGCCCGGCGCTGGTGCAGAAGCTGCTCGCGCTCGGCGTCGATCCGGAACGGCGCGACGCCGAAGGCAAGCGCGCGGTCGACCGCGCCGCCGAGGCCGGGCGCTGGGCGCTGGTGAGCGCGCTCGATCGCGCCTACCCGCTGCCCGCGGCGCTGACCGACGAATTCGGCGACGCCGCGGACCTCGACGCGCCGCTGCCCGACCGCGCCCCAGCCGAGCTGCTGCGCGAGGGCCTGCGCGACGGCCGCGGCGAGGAGCTGCGCGGCCTCGCCCGGCTGCTGTCGCCGGCCGAGCTCGGCGCGCTGCTGCACGAGGCGGACGCGCTCGCGGCGCCGGCGCGGATCGACTGGCTGCTGGCGCAGGGCGCCGATGCCGAGGCGCGCGACGCCGCCGGCGACACCCCGCTGTTCGCCCTGCTCGGCCGCGGCCGGCCGGCGTTGCCCGCGCTGCAGGCCTTGCTGCGGCGCGGCCTGTCGCCCGCCGGCGCCGGTGGCCTGGCCCGCTTCCTCGGCGCCTGCTGCACCGGCGGTGCCGCCGCGCGCGAACTGGAGCCGGTGGCGCTGGAGCTGCTCGAGCGCGGCGCCGACCCGTTCGCGCCGTCGCCGGCCGGCGACCCGCCGCTGACCCTGGCGGTGCGGCTGGGCTGGGCGCGCCTGTTCGAACGCCTGCTCGCCGCCGGCGCCGACCCGGACGTGCGCGACGGCCACGGCATGAGCGCGCTGCACCTGGCCGCGGCGCTCGGCCGCGACGGCATGCTCCGGCGTCTGGTCGCCGCGGGCGCGGCGCCGGACCTGCGCGCCGCCGACGGGCAGACGCCGCTGGGCGTGGCCCTGGCCTCCGGCCGGCGCGACCTGGCCGACTGGCTCGACTGGCGCGGCTGGCCGCTGCCGCGCCGTCCGCTGCGCGAGCCCGACGTGCCCGCGGCGGCGATCGTCGGCGACGCCGACGCGGTGCGCCGCCTGCTCGAGCTCGGCCTGCCGGTCGACGCCACCGACGCGCAGGGCTGCACCGCGCTGCTGCGCGCGGCCGGCGGCGGCCACCGCGCCGTGGTCGACCTGCTGCTCGCGCGCGGCGCCGACCCGACCCGCGCCGCCGCGTCCGGCGCCACGCCGCTGTCGGCGGCGGTGAGCATGCGCCACGTCGAGATCGTCGATCGCCTGCTCGCCGCCGGCGCGCCGCTGGAGCAGCGCCTGCCCGGCGGCCTGACCGTGCTGATGGTCGCCAGCGCGCTCGGCCTGACCGACCTGGCCGCGCGCCTGCTCGCCGCCGGCGCCGACATCCACGCCTGCGACGCGCAGGGCCGCCAGGCGCTGCACTGCGCGGCGATGTACGGCTTCGGCGCGCGCGAGCGCTCGCGCCTGGTCGCGCTGTTCGACACCCTGCTGCTGGCCGGCGCCGAGCCGGACCGCGCCGCCGGCGGCGCCACGCCGCTGCTGCTGCTGCTGGGCGCGCGCGCCGAGCCCGGCACCGCCGCCGACGAGGAGGTGCTGATCGCCGGCCTGCAGCTGCTGATCGACAACGACGCCTCGCTCGACGCGCAGGACCCGCGCGGCTTCGGCCCGCTGCACCTGGCCGCGCTGCACGGCCTGCTGCGGACGGTGCAGTTCCTGCTGCGCGCCGGCGCCGACCCGGATCGCCGCGACACCCTCAACCGCACCCCGCGCGAGATCGCGGTGATGCGCGGCTTCGTCGACATCGCCGCCGAATTCGCGCCGCCGGCACCGGAGCAGGGCGTGTCGATGGCGCGCTTCCTGCGCGAACCGCGCTGAAGCGGGCGATCAGGAAACAGGCGCCAGGGTGGGGAACGCGGGCGCGGCGGCGCCTGCGTCCCGTTCCCCGCCTCCCGTTTCTCAGCTCTCGCTCTTCGCCTCCCGCTCCTCGCGCGCGATCTCGCCCAGCAGGCCCTCGCCGCGGTCGGCGTCGAACAGCTGCTCCAGCTCGCGCCGCGCCTCGGCCGCGGACTGCGCCAGCGCGGTCTCGTCGTCGTGGATCAGGTACTGCGCGTTGAGCAGGCGTTCGTCGTGCTCGCGGAAGCGCTTGGCGTGGTCGTGGGCGACGTCCTCGGGCAGGCCCAGTTCGACCAGCACCTGCTCGCCGATCCGCAGGCTGGAATGGAAGGTCTCGCGGACCGCGTGCGCGCCCAGGTCCATCAGCTCCCAGGCATGGCGGCGGTCGCGCGCCCGCGCCAGCACCTTCGCGCGCGGGTACAGGCGGCGGATCGCCCGCACCGTGCGCACGTTGTCGGCGACGTTGTCGATCGCGACCACGAACACCTTGACCTCCGCCGCGCCGGCCGAGCGCAGCAGCTCGGCGCGCGCCGGATCGCCGTAGTACACCGGGTTGCCGAAGCGGCGCACGAAGTCGACCTGGTCGGCGCTGTGCTCGATGCCGATGAAGCGGATCTTCTGCGCCACCAGCAGGCGCGCGACGATCTGGCCGAAACGGCCGAAGCCGGCGATCAGCACCTGCGGCTGGTGGTCGGGGATCGCATCGTAGGCGCGCGGCGGCGCCTTGCCCGCGCCGCGTTCGATCGCGCGCGTCACCAGCGACAGCAGCGGCGGGGTGAGCGCCATCGACAGGCCGACCGCGGCGACCAGCCGCGCGCGCAGCGCGGCGTCGATCAGCCCGGCCTTGAGCGCTTCGTTGAACACCACGAACGCGAATTCGCCGCCCAGCGCCAGCACCGCGCCCAGCTGCAGCGCCTCGCGGCGGTCGAGCCCGCCCGGGCGCAGCCCGACCGCGTACAGCAGCGCGAACTTGACCGCCATCAGTCCCAGCACCAGCGCGCACATCGGCAGCGGCTCGGCCGCGACCAGGCGCAGGTCGATGGTCATGCCGACCGCCATGAAGAACAGGCCCAGCAGCAGGCCCTTGAACGGGTCGAGCTGCGCTTCCAGCTCGTGCCGGTACTGCGAGTCGGCCAGCAGCACCCCGGCCAGGAACGCGCCCAGGCCCGCCGACAGCCCGGCGCTCTGCATCAGCCAGGCGGTGCCGAGCACGGTCAGCAGCGCCGCGCCGGTGAACACCTCCGGCATCTGCGTGCGCGCCACCGCGCGGAACAGGTAGCGCAGCAGCACGCGCCCGCCCAACGCCACCAGCGCGATCGCCAGCACCGCCTTGGCCGCGACCCGCCAGTCCATCCCGGCGTCCGGCGCCTGCGCCAGGCCGAGCAGCGGGATCGCCGCCAGCAGCGGGATCGCGGCCAGGTCCTGGAACAGCAGGATCGCGAACGCAAGCCGGCCGTAGTCCGCGGTCAGCGCCTTGCGCTCGGACAGCAGCTGCAACCCCACCGCGGTCGACGACAGCGCCAGGCCGAGGCCGATCACCAGCGCGGTCTTCCAGCCCAGGCCGAGGAACATCGCCGCCGCGCCCAGCGCCAGCCCGGACAGCGCCACCTGCGCGCCGCCGGCGCCGAACACCGGCTTGCGCATCACCCGCAACCGCGCCGGCGACAGCTCCAGGCCGATCACGAACAGCATCATCACCACGCCGATCTCGGACGCGGCCAGCACCTTGTCGGCGTTGGGCACCAGCTTGAGCCCGTACGGCCCCAGCGCCACGCCGGCGGCGAGATAGCCCAGCACCGCGCCCAGCCCGAAGCGCCGGAACACCGGCACCGCGATCACCGCGGCCAACAGGAACACCAACGCCAATTCGAGACCGCCGCCGTGCATCGCCACCTCCGAGTCTGCCGCGATTATGCCGCCCCGGGCGCGGGCTCTTGCAGCGGTGGCGCCAACGACCGCTCGGAACCGGTGCGCGAAGACCGAAGCGGACGAGCGGTTCGCCTGCAACGGCCTCAGGCCCGAGGTGTCGCCGGCGCCAGGCGCAACCCGGCGGCGGCCACGGGCCCAATCCGTCGCCGCGCAGGCGCGTTCCATGGGCTTCGGCGAAGCCCGTCGAAAGCGCCGGCGGATGAGGCAGGCGTTGATGCGCGCCCAGGAGGCTTGCCAAGCGGCGCTGCGAGAGACCGGGAAGGCAGTAGCGACCCGATTGCGCTCGACAGTCCGTTCGTGCCTCCGGCGGAAGGTCGACGCGACGCGGCGGATCGAGCGGGCTCATCCCGCTTTCACCATGCTGAGCCGGCGCTGTTCGCCGCCGCGCGCACGGCGGTGATTGACGCGGGTTTAGCGGCCGCGATGCGAGGCTCGGGCGTCACGAATCGGACGCAACGCACGAGGAGCCGCCGTGGCCACCAAAGCCAGCAAGAACAAGACCGCATCCCGGGGCGCCGCCCGTCCCGCCCAGGGCGCCTCGCGCACCGCCCAGCGCCAGCGCGAACTCCAGCGCCAGGCCGACGAGCGCGAGAAGAAAAAGGCGCCCGCCAAGCAGGCCGCGAAGAAGAAGCCGGTGCAGGCCGGCGCGCGCGAACAGCCGGAAAACCCGATGCCGGCGCAGCACCTGCGCAAGCCGGGCAACGAGCACGAGCTGGCGCTGGCGCCGCGCTTCGAGGCCCCGGACTACCGCGGCAGCGGCAAGCTCGAGGGCATGGCCGCGCTGATCACCGGCGGCGACTCCGGTATCGGCCGCGCGGTCGCGGTGCTGTTCGCGCGTGAGGGCGCGGACGTGGCCATCGTCTACCTGGACGAGCACGAGGACGCGCGCGTCACCGCCGAGCACGTCGAGGCCGAAGGCCGGCGCTGCCTGGCCATCGCCGGCGACGTCAAGGACCCGGCGTTCTGCGCGGAGGCGGTCGCGCGCACGGTGGAGGCGTTCGGCCGCCTCGACGTGCTGGTCAACAACGCCGCGTTCCAGCAGCACGTCACCGACCTGGAGGACCTCAGCGACGAGCAGCTGCGGGAGACCCTGCTGACCAACATCGGCGGCTACTTCCACATGGCCCGGGCGGCGCTGCCGCACCTGGAGCGCGGCGCCTCGATCATCAATACCGGCTCGGAGACCGGCCTGTTCGGCAACAAGCAGCTGCTCGACTACTCGGCCACCAAGGGCGCGATCCACGCCTTCACCAAGTCGCTGGCGAGCAACCTGCTCGAACGCGGCATCCGCGTGAACGCCGTCGCCCCGGGGCCGGTGTGGACGCCGCTGAACCCGGCCGACCGCCCGCCGGAGGAGACCGCGAAGTTCGGCCAGTCCAGCGACATGGCGCGGCCGGCGCAACCGGAGGAGCTCGCCCCGGCCTACGTGTTCCTGGCCTCGCCGGTGTGCGCCAGCTACATCAACGGCATCGTGCTGCCGGTGATGGGCGGGCCGTACGGCTGAGCGCACCACGCCACGTCGTCGTTCCCGCGGCCGGGCGGCCGTCATTCCCGCGAAAGCGGAAATCCAGCGTCTTGCGCCACGTTCGATCTGCGCAACCGCCCGATCGCCCCCGCCGCATCGCCGGCCATGGGCGACGGGAGAGCGGCGTCATGCCGGCGCTTGCCGGGGTGCCGGTCGGGTCAGGCCTGCGCGAAAGACGGGATGGCGCCGCCCTTCAGCGGCCCCTCGCTTCCGCGGGGATGGCGGGCCAAGGGTGCCGCGTCCGCGAGCCGGGCAGCGCCGGCGATGGGCAACACGGACGGGGGGGCGCTTCCGGCCGAGCCGCGTCCCTCCGCGCGGAGCCGCGAAGCCCCTATCCGCCCGTATTGGCCCGCTTGCGCTCGCTCAGCCGCGACTGCGCGGCGTCCTCGCGCGCGCCGACCACCATTTCGGTCAGCCAGTTGATCAGCACCGCGGTGTAGGCCTTCTGCGCCGGCTTGTCGGTGAAGCCGTGGTCGGCGCCGCCGATCATGCGCCGGGTCAGCGAGCGGGCCCGGTGGAACGCCGCGGCGTAGTTCTCGATCACCCGGTGCGGCACGGTCTCGTCGTGCTCGGCCTCGACCAGCAGCACGTCGCCGCGGTACTCCGCGCAGGCCCGCAGCGCCAGGTTGTCCTGCCAGCGGATGCGGCTGCGGCGGTAGGCGCGCAGATCCTGCGCCTTGTGCAGCTGGCGCTTGGGCAGTTCCCAGCCCTCGTCCCGGTACAGCGCCGGCGAGCGCAGGGCGAGCCAGCGTACCGGCCGCTGCGCGCTCAGCAGCGCGGCCAGGTAGCCGCCGTAGCTGATGCCGACCACCGCGATCGACCGCGCATCGACCTGCGGTTGCGCCGCGAGCCAGTCGTAGGCGGCGGTGAGGTCGGCGAGGTTCTGCGGCCGGGTGATGCGCTCGCGCGCCTGCGCGGTGCGCTCGTGGCCGCGCAGGTCGAAGGTCAGGCAGACGCAGCCCAGGCCCGCGGCCTCGCGCGCGCGCGCCAGGTCGTGTTCCTGGCTGCCGCCCCAGCCGTGCACGAACAGCACGCCGGGCATCTCGGTGGCGGGCGCGAGCACGGTGCCGCAGATGCGTTCGTCCTCGACCGCCAGTTCAATCGTCTCGAGTCGGATCTCCATCGGTGTCCACGATCGCGTACTTGGTCAGCGGCCCCGCTGTCGCGTCGATGCCGCGGAACGACACCGCCGCCCGCGCCGGCGGCTCGATCAGTTGCGGGATCTCGTGGCAGCGCGCGCGGACCCAACGGCGATGCGGCGCGTCGCGCAGGGCCTCCAGCGCGAGCAGCTCGGCCGGGGTGGCGCCGCCGACGCGCCAGGACTGCTCGAGCACGCCGCAGCGCGGCGCGCCGTCCGGGGTGCGGCCGAAAGCGACGTCGTAGTTGCGCCGCGAAGCGAACACGGCCGGGTAGGCGCGTTGCAGCGCGGCGTCGTAGCGCAGCGCCAGCTCGACCGCGCGCCGGCGCTCGTCCGGCAGCGGCAGGTCCGCGTCGAGCAGGTCGTGCAGCTCGCCGCGCACGCACAGCAGCGTGGAGCCGCCGTAGACGGTGCGCCCGTCCGCCCCGGGCGCCTGACGCTGCGTGCCGCAATAGGCGATGCGCAGCTCGCCCACCGCCACCCGGCCGACGCTGTAGGTCAGCACCTCGTCCAGGTCCTGCTCGAGCACCACGCCGTAGCGCTGCAGCAGCGACGGCCCCAGTTCGGCCAATGCGGCGTCGAGTGCGTCGGCCGACGCGATCCGGCGCTGGCCGTGCCCGCCGAGTCCGCCGCCGGGCTTGAAGCGCACGCGGTGGCCGGCGGCGGCCAGCCGCGCGCAGGCGCGGCGCGCGTCGGCCGGCGAGAACGCGGCGTAGCCGGTCAACGTGGCGCCCGCGAGCGCCGCGGCCGCCCGCGGCGCCCAGCCCGGCGGCACCGCCTCGGCGTCCTCGAGCAGCCGGTGGCCGACGGTCTTGGCGGCTACGAACGCATGCGGCACCACGCCGCCGAACAGCTGGCGCTCGGCGAAGATGCCCAGCCGCTGCGCTTCGGTCCAGGTCAGGGTGGCGTCCGGCACGAAGTACGGCGGCACGTCGTAGCGCGCCCCGGCCGCGTGCGCGCCGGCGTAGTCGTAGCCGAGCAGCGCGGCCAGGCGCCGGGCGATCCAGCGCAACGTGGCGGCCTCGTGCGAATCCGGCGGCCGCGCCAGCGTCTGCAATTCCACGACCAGGCCGCGCGCGTCCGTCGCACGCCCGTGCGCCACGGCGTTGCCTCCCCGGACCGTGCGCCCGGCCTGCGCCGTCACTCCGGGGCCTTGGCCGGGACGAACGGCGAGACCGGGTCGCTGGCGGGGAAGGTTTCCTCCAGCGCCTCGTCCTGGTTCTCGTCTTCGTGCTGCTTGCGGCGCTCGCGCTCGCGGTCGCTCTCGCGCGGCGCCTCGCGGTCGCGCCGGTCGATCGGCGGATCTTTGCGGTCTTGCGTCGACATGAGGCCTCCATGACGGCTGCGCACGCATGCGGCGTTCACGACGACGATACCCGCGCGCCGCGATAAGAGCGCGTGATGCCGGCGCTGCGCGTCCTTCACCGTTGCGGAACTAGGCTTCGGGGAAGGTCGGCCGTGCGCGGCCGCGCCGCGTCACGACGTATCCACGAAGGAGAATGCATATGGCCCGCAAGTCCCACGATCCCGCGCAGGTGCAGGAGCTGCTCTACCAGGCGCTCGAAACCGAGCTCGGCGGAATCCGCGTCTACGAGACGGCGATCGAATGCGCCGTGAACCAGGACCTGCGCGAGGAGTGGCAGGAATACCTGGAGGAGACCCGCCGCCATCGCGACATCCTGCTGGGCGTGTTCGACGAACTCGGCCTGGACCCGGCGCGGAAGACGCCCGGGCGCGAGGTGGTCGCGCACCTGGGCGAGTCGCTGGTCGAGGCGATGCGGATGGCGCGCGAAGCCGGCGATCCGGCCGCGGCGGAGCTGGTCGCCAGCGAATGCGTGGTCCTGGCCGAGACCAAGGACCACCAGAACTGGAGCCTGATCGGCCGCCTGGCCGAGCATCTCGGCGGCGCCGAGGGCAAGACCCTGCTCGCCGCGTACGAGGAGGTCGTGCCCGACGAGAACCACCACCTCTACCACACCGCCGGCTGGAGCCGCGAACTGTGGCTGCAGTCGCTCGGCGTGCCCGCGGTGCTGCCGCCGCCCGAGGAGGTCAAGCACGCGGACACCGTGGTGGACGCGATCCGCGCCCAGCAGCAGCGCGAGTCGCTGCTGAAGAAGCGCCACTGAGCGGCGGCGCGGAGGCCAGGATGGAGGGTGAGAGCGTGTCCGAGGCGCCGGGCTTCGTGCGCCGCAACGGGCTGTCGCTGGTGCTGCTGGCGCTGTTCCTGGCCAGCTTCGCCGGCCAGGCGATCAGCGGCCGCATGGTGCTCAACCGCGAGCGCCTGGCCGAGGGCGAGCCGCCGGTCGGCTGGCTGCAGTATTTCGGCGAGGGCCAGTTCGTCTCGGCCACGTTCGAGAACTGGGAGAGCGAATTCCTGCAGATGGGCGTCTACGTGCTGCTGACGGTCTGGCTGCGGCAGTGGGGTTCGGCGGAGTCGCGGCCGTTCGGCAAGGAGCCGCCGCCGGAGATCGAGCCGGGGCCGACGCCCTGGCCGGTGAAAGTCGGCGGCTGGGTGCGCAAGCTCTACGAGAACTCGCTGTCCATCGCGCTGCTCGGCCTGTTCGCCTGCGCCTTCGTGGGCCACTGGCTGGGCAGCTGGGAGCAGAACGCCGAGGAGATGCGCCGCAACGGCGAGGCGGTGCCGAGCCATCTCGCCTATCTGGCTGACCCGCAGTTCTGGTTCGAGTCGTTCCAGAACTGGCAGAGCGAATTCCTCGCGGTGTTCGCGCTGGTGATGCTCTCGATCGTGCTGCGCCAGCACGACTCGCCGCAATCCAAGCCGGTGGAGGCGCCGCACAGCCAGACCGGTGCCTGAAGCTCCGCGCCGCGCCGTGTGGATGGATGTGCGCGGGCGCGTCCTGCGCGGGTGCGGGATGCGCGGCGCGTTCCCCGGGCCTGCGCCCGCGAGGCGGCGCGAAGCCGAGCCGGTGCGCGGCGCGGGCAGGCAAGGGCCCGCCGGTCCAGCGCGGCGAGGCACGACTCTGCCGCCGCGCGCGCGGCCGCTTCGGGCGGAGTACGCCGCGGCGCGGCGCTCAGGACAGGGTCGGCAGCGTCTGCCGCGTGCGCGCGAACCCGGCCCAGGGGTCGCGCCGCAGGCCGCGCGCGCGGCGCAGCGCGCGGCGCAGGTCGTAGGCGGCGGCACCCGACGTGCGCGCCAGTTCCTCCCAGCGCAGCGGCATCGCCACCGGCGCGCCCGGGCGCGCGCGCAGCGACCAGCTGGCGACGCTTGTGGCGCCGCGGGTGTTGCGCAGCCAGTCGACGAAGATCCGCCCGGCGCGTTCGGCCTTGCTCGCGCTGGCGAGATAGCGCTCCGGCGCCTGCTCGGCCAGGCGCCCGGCGAAGGCCTCGCTGAACGCCTTGACCTCGGTCCAGCTCGGGCCGGGCCGGAGCGGCACCACCACGTGCAGGCCCTTGCCGCCGGACAGGCGCAGCCAGCTGCGCAGGCCGAGCCCGGCCAGCGCGTCGCGCACCTCGCGCGCGGCGTCCCGCACCTGGTCCCAGGGCACGCCTTCGCCGGGATCGAGGTCGAACACCACCCGGTCGGGTTGCTCCGGGGCATCGTGGCGCGCGGCCCAGACGTGGAACTCGATCGCGTTCATCTGCACCAGCGCGAGCACGCCGTCGATGTCGCGCACGTAGAAGTAGTCGTCGCGGCCGCGCTTCTCCCGCAACTCGACCGCGTGCACGTGCGGCCCGAAGGCGTCGGCGTGATGCTTCTGGAAGAAGCAATCGCCCTCGACGCCGTCCGGGCAGCGCAGCAGCGACAGCGGCCGCTCGATCAGCTCCGGCAACAGCCAGCGCGCGATCTGCCGGTAGTAGGCGGCGACCTCGCCCTTGGTCACGCCGAGCTCCGGGTAGACCACCCGCTCGGCGCTGGTCAGGCGGCGCGCGCCGGGGCGCCCCGGCCGCACCGCATCGGCGGCGCCGGAACGCGCTGCGTCGGGGGCCGTGGCGGTGGTTCTCATGAGGCGCTGCTGCTGCGGCTGCCGCGCTTCTTGGCCGGGCCCTTGCGCGCGGCGCGTTTCGCCGGCGGCCGCGCCGGTGTCTTCGCCGCCGGCTTGGCGCCCTTCTTCTCCAGGCTGCGCTTGAGCAGCTCACCGAAGTCGATGACGTTGGTCGCCGCGTTCTCCGGCAGGCCCTCCTCCTCGGCGGCCGGCGTGCGCACGGTCTGCTTGCCGCGGATCCGCTTCTCGATCACCTTCTGCAGGCGCTCGCGGAAATCGTCCTGGTAGGCGTCCGGCTTCCACTCCGAGCTCATCGACTCGATCAGCTGCTGGGCCATCTCCAGTTCGCGCGCGCTGATCTTCCACTTGTCCAGCTTGCCCTCGGGCAGCTTGTACTCCTCGGGATCGACCAGTTCCTGGGCGAAGCGCAGGATCACCAGCTGCAGCGCGTCGCCGCGCGGCATCACCGCCGCCAGGTACTCGCGGGTGCGGATCACCACCCGTCCGATGCCGACCTTCCGGGTGCGCTTGAGCACCTCGCGCAGCAGCACGTAGCCCTTCTCCGCCTTCTTGCCGGGCTCGAGCACGTACGGCTTCTCGTAGAACTCCGGGCCGATCGCGTCGGCGTCGACGAAGGTGTCGATGTCGACCGTCTCCTTGTGGTCCGGCGAGGCGGCCTGGATGTCGCCCTCTTCCAGCACGACGTAGCTGCCCTTGTCGTACTCGAAGGCCTTGACGATCTCCTTCCACGGCACTTCCTCGCCGGTCTCGGCGTTGACGCGCTCGTAACGGATCGGCGCGTTGTTGCGGCTGTCGAGCATGCGGAAGTGCAGGTCGACCCGGCGTTCGCCGGTCATCAGCTTGATCGGGATGTTGAGCAGACCGAACGACAACGTTCCGGTCCAGATCGGGCGCGCCATGGCGGCTCTCGAGAAAACCTCGGAATTGCCCTCGAATGTCGTCCCGGCGGCGTCGTCGGTCGGTGAAAAAAGCGCCGTTAATGCCGCGTTCGGGCGGCCGTCACCGCTGCTGCACGTACGCCGGGGTATTCGTCGGCTCAATCGATCCGCCGCGAGAGCGTCATGAAAGGCTTCACCAAACTGGCCAAGGAAGCGTCGCGTTTCACCGGGCAGCCGCTGTGCTTCGGCCTCGCCGTGGGCGTCGTCCTGGCGTGGCTGGTCTCCGGGCCGCTGTTCGGCTTCAGCGACACCTGGCAGCTGATCATCAACACCGGCACCACCATCGTCACCTTTCTGATGGTGTTCCTGATCCAGAACACCCAGAACCGCGACACCGAGGCGATGCACATCAAGCTCGACGAGCTGATCCGCGCGACCAAGGCCGCGCACAACGCCCTGCTCGACCTGGAGGAGATGGACGAGGAGGCGCTGCAGCGGATCCGCAAGCAGTACGAGGAGATCGCGCGGCGCGCGCGGGCGCGCGAGAGCGGCGGCGGGCCGGGCGCGCACGCGCAGGGCCAACGCGAAGCGCCCGACGACCACGCGCCGCGCTGAGCCGCGCGCCGGCCAGGGGCATCGGGACGGCCCGGCGTGCGGTGCGCGCCATGCCGGATCCGGCCGCTTCCCGCGCGGCCGGCCCGGGCGCGCGCCGCGCCGCGCGCGGGCGGCGCTCAGCGCTTCATCGAGCTGAAGAACTCGTCGTTCGACTTGGTGTTCTTCATCTTGTCCAGCAGGAACTCCATCGCCGCGATCTCGTCCATGCCGTGCAGCAGCTTGCGCAGGATCCAGATCTTCTGCAGCAGCTCCGGCTCGATCAGCAGGTCCTCGCGGCGGGTGCCCGAGCGGTTGATGTTGATCGCCGGGTACACGCGCTTCTCGGCGATCGAGCGGCTCAGGTGCACCTCGGAGTTGCCGGTGCCCTTGAACTCCTCGTAGATCACCTCGTCCATCTTGCTGCCGGTGTCGATCAGCGCGGTGGCGATGATGGTCAGCGAGCCGCCTTCCTCGACGTTGCGCGCGGCGCCGAAGAAGCGCTTCGGGCGGTGCAGGGCGTTGGCGTCGACGCCGCCGGTCAGCACCTTGCCCGAGCTCGGCACCACGTTGTTGTAGGCGCGGGCCAGGCGGGTGATCGAGTCGAGCAGGATCACCACGTCCTTCTTGTGCTCGACCAGGCGCTTGGCGCGCTCGATCACCATCTCGGCCACCTGCACGTGGCGCGCGGCCGGCTCGTCGAAGGTCGAGCTGATGACCTCGCCGCGCACGGTGCGCTGCATCTCGGTCACTTCCTCCGGGCGCTCGTCGATCAGCAGCACGATCAGGTGCACGTCCGGATGGTTGGTGGTGATCGCGGTCGCCACCTGCTGCATCATCATGGTCTTGCCGGCCTTCGGCGGCGAGACGATCAGCGCGCGCTGGCCCTTGCCCTGCGGCGCCATCAGGTCGAGGATGCGGCCGGTGATGTCCTCGGTCGAGCCGTCGCCGCGCTCCAGGCGGAAGCGCTTGCGCGGGAACAGCGGGGTCAGGTTCTCGAACAGGACCTTGTTCTTGCTCGCCTCCAGCGGCTCGCCGTTGATCGTATCGACGATCGACAGGGCGAAGTAGCGCTCGCCGTCCTTGGGCCAGCGGATGCGCCCGGACAGGTGGTCGCCGGTGCGCAGGTTGAAGCGGCGGATCTGGCTGGGGCTGATGTAGACGTCGTCCGGGCCGGCGAGGTAGCTGGCCTCGGCGCTGCGCAGGAAGCCGTAGCCGTCCGGCAGGATCTCGAGCACGCCGTCGGCGGCCACGCCCTCGCCGTGCCGGGTCAGCACCTTCAGCACCGCGAAGATCACGTCCTGCTTGCGCGCGCGGGCGACGCCGTCGTGGATCTGCAGCTGCTCGGCGATCTCCAGCAGCTTCGGCGTCGGCATGCGCTTGAGGTCGCCCAGCGAGTACTGCGGGAAGCCCTCCGGCACCTGCGGGTGCGGGCGCGGCACGAAGCCCTCGCCGTTGCCGCCTTCGTCCTGCGCCCCGCCCTCGCGGTCGCGGAAGCGCTCGCGGTTGCGCTCGCGGCGGTTGCGGAAGCGGTCGCGGCGATTGCGGCCGCCGCCTTCGTAGTTGTTGTCGCGGCCTTCACGCGCGGCCGGGGCGTTGCCGTTGTCGCCGGAAGCGTTCTCGGCCGCCGCGGGCGCCGGGCCGGCAGCGGATTCGGCGCGCGCCTCGGGCGCCGGCGGCGACGCCTCGGGAGCGCGCGGCGCGGGCGCCGCGGCTTCGGCGGGGGCCGGGGCGCTCACCGGCAGTTCGGCCTGGAGGGCGGGAGCGGCCGTTTCGGCCTTGCTGACGCGCGTCTTGCGCACGCGCTTCTCGGCGGTATCGCCAGCGTCGGGGGTGGTATCGGACAAGCGGGGTTTCCTCGCTAAGCGGCGAGCGCTCGCAGACGGCGAGCGGGGACTGTTCGGGAACGAAAGGTTCGGGAGTGGGGTGCGGCGCCGGAAAGGGACGGCCGGCCGCCGGGTAGGACGAAACTAGCACCGCGCAGGCGCCGCGGCAAGCCTCGCGCGGGCCGCCGTTCATGCGCCGGAGGCGGCGCCGGCGGGGGGCGGCCTGCGTCGGCGGGCGCAGGCCGCGGGGACTTCAGTTCAGCGCGCTCTCGATCATCTTGCCGATCTGCGCCTTGCCGACCGCGCCGATCTGGGTGGCCTGGACCTGGCCGTTCTTGAACAGCAGCAGCATCGGGATCGAACGCACGTGGTACTTCATCGCGGTGGCGCGGCTGTGGTCGACGTTGACCTTCACGATCTTGGCCTTGCCGTCGTAGGCCTCGGCGAGCTCGTCCAGGGCCGGGGCGATCATCTTGCACGGGCCGCACCATTCGGCCCAGAAATCGACCAGCACGGGCTCGGACGACTGCAGTACGGCGCTGTCGAAATCGGCATCGCCGACGTGCAAAATTTTCTCGCTCACGGGGTTCTCCTGCGGAATCAAACGGATGGCCGGGCGGCACGCCCGCGGCGGGCGCGGGCGTGCCGGTTTGCCGAATTCGGGGCATGGCCGGGGCGTTACGGTAAACTGGGGCGTTTCCGGACGGCCTCAAGGCCGCCGCGACGCCCGAATCCGAGAGCTGGCGCCCGCCGGAACCGGCCCCGGCAGTCTGCGATGCGGACGCCACCCACGCAAGCGCACGGCGCCGACTCAGCGTTCCGCGCGCACAGCCAAGCAGCCAATGAGCGACAAACCCCTAACCGACGTTTCCTTCTCCTCCTTCGACCTGCATCCGAGCCTGCTCGCCGGGCTCGAGGCCGCCGGCTTCACCCGCTGCACGCCGATCCAGGCGCTGACCCTGCCGATCGCGCTGACCGGCCGCGACGTCGCCGGCCAGGCGCAGACCGGCACCGGCAAGACCCTGGCGTTCCTGATCGCGGTGATGAACCGCCTGCTCACGCGCCCGGCGCTGGCCGAGCGCCAGCCGGAGGACCCGCGCGCGCTGATCCTGGCGCCGACCCGCGAACTGGCGATCCAGATCCACAAGGACGCGGTGAAGTTCGGCGCCGACCTCGGCCTCAAGTTCGCCCTGGTCTACGGCGGCGTCGACTACGACAAGCAGCGTGCCCAGCTGCAGGCCGGCGCCGACATCATCATCGCCACGCCCGGCCGCCTGATCGACTACGTCAAGCAGCACAAGGTGGTCAGCCTGCACGCCTGCGAGATCTGCGTGCTCGACGAAGCCGACCGCATGTTCGACCTCGGCTTCATCAAGGACATCCGTTTCCTGCTGCGGCGCATGCCGATCCGCACCGAGCGGCAGACACTGCTGTTCTCGGCCACCCTCAGCCACCGCGTGCTGGAGTTGGCCTACGAGCACATGAACGAGCCGGAGAAGCTGGTCGTCGAGGCCGAGACCGTGACCGCCGCGCGCGTGCGCCAGCGGGTCTACTTCCCGTCCGACGACGAGAAGATCCCGCTGCTGCTGGGCCTGCTCTCGCGCAGCGAGGGCGCGCGCACGATGGTGTTCGTCAACACCAAGGCCTTCGTCGAGCGCGTCGCGCGTGCGCTGGAGAAGGCCGGCTACCGCGTGGGCGTGCTGTCCGGCGACGTGCCGCAGAAGAAGCGCGAGTCGCTGCTGAACAAGTTCCAGAAGGGCCAGCTGGAGATCCTGGTCGCCACCGACGTCGCCGCGCGCGGCCTGCACATCGACGGCGTCAGCCACGTCTACAACTTCGACCTGCCGTTCGACGCCGAGGACTACGTCCACCGCATCGGCCGCACCGCGCGGCTGGGCGCCGAGGGCGACGCGATCAGCTTCGCCTGTGAGCGCTACGCGATGAGCCTGCCGGACATCGAGGCCTACATCGAGCAGAAGATCCCGGTGGCCGCGGTCGAGCCGGAATTGCTGGTGCCGCTGCCGCGCGCGCCGCGCGCGCAACCCGCCGGCGAAGGCGAGGAGGCCGAGAGCATCGGCGCGATCTTCAAGGAAGCGCGCGAGCAGCGCGCCGCCGACGAGGAACGCCGCGGCGGCGGTGCCGGCAAGCGCCGCCGCCGCAGCGGCGGCGAACGCGAACGCGGCGAGCGCCGCGACGGCGAGCGTCCGGCACGGCCGGCGCGCGCCGAGGGCGAGGCGCGGCCGCCGCGCGCGGAGCGGGCGCCTCGCGGCGAGAGCGCGGTGCCGGCGCCCGAGTCGCCGTCGCCCGCAGGCGAGGGCGAGGGCGAACGCAAGCGCCGGCGCCGGCGCCGCCGCGGCGGGCGCCGCGGCGAGGCGGGCGAGGGCGGCGCCAACCCGGCCGCGGCGGCGCCGCAGCCGTCGGCCGCGCGCGAGCCGAAGCCGCAGGCCAAGCCCGCGGCCAAGCCGGCCGCGCAGCCCGCGCCGACGGATCGGCCCGGCCTGCTCAAGCGCCTCGGCCGCAAGCTGAAGTCGCTGGTGACCCGCGCCCCGCGTTCGCAGCACTGAGCGCCGCCGGCGGCAAGAGCGCGGGAACAAGCGCCGGGAGGACCGGCGCGCGGACGCGACGCTCGTTTCTTTCGGCGTGCGGGCGGTGAAATGGACGACCCGCTGCGCCGGGACGGCAACGCGCAACGTCGGCGGACGCCGGCCTCGCCCGGACCAGCGAGAAGTCCGGGCCACGGCCGTCGTCCGGCGGGGGCGGCACCGCCGGATCCGCGCTTTGCGCGGGGACGCCGGCCGTCGTCCGGACCTTCGCTGACGCACGCGCTGGGAAAGAACGGCTGGGCTCGGCATCCGGCGCCGGCCGCCCGCGGCGCAGTCCGCCATTGCCGCTGCAATCGCCGCCTTGCCATACTTCGGCATCCGCCCCGAGTGCCGCCATGCCGACGCCCGTCCTGCGCTTCGACCACGTCAGCAAACGCTACGGCGACGGCCGCGAGGCGTTGAGCGAGGTCAGCTTCGAGGTCGCGGCCGGCGAGATGCTGTTCGTCACCGGCCATTCCGGGGCCGGCAAGAGCACCCTGCTCCGGCTGATCCACCTCGCCGAGCGCCCCAGCCGCGGCGCGGTGCTGTTCGGCGAGAAGAATCTGCTCAAGGTGCGCGGCCGCCGCATCGCGCTGCATCGGCGCGAGATCGGCGTGGTCTACCAGGACCATCGCCTGCTCGCCGACCGCAGCGTCGCCGACAACGTGGCCCTGCCGCTGATCCTGCGCGGCCTGCGCCGCGGCGAGATCGGCAAGCGCGTGCGCAGCGTGCTGGACAGGGTGGGGTTGGGCGCGCGCGCGAACGCGCTGCCGGCGCAGCTGTCGGCCGGCGAGCAGCAGCGCGTCGGCATCGCCCGCGCGATCGTCGCCGAGCCGCGGCTGCTGCTCGCCGACGAGCCCACCGGCAACCTCGACCCCACGCTGTCGGCGGAGATCATGGCGCTGTTCGAATCGCTGCCCGGGCGCGGCACCAGCGTGCTGGTCGCCAGTCACGACCTGGCGCTGGTCAAGCGCATGAAGAAGCGCGTGCTGGTGCTCAACCAGGGGCGGCTGGTCGACGACATCGCGCCGGAGGACTTGGCCGAATGAGCGCCGAAGCGAAGTCGCAGTCGCGCCTGGCGATGTGGCTGGACCACCACGCCTACAGCCTGGTCGCCAGCCTCGGCCGGTTGCTGCGCAAGCCATGGGCGAGCCTGCTCACGGTCGGGGTGATGGCGGTGGCGATCGCGCTGCCGCTGGGGCTGTGGGCGGCGCTGTCCAACGTCGAACGTCTCGCCGGCACGGTGCAGCAGTCGCGCCAGGTCGGCGTGTTCCTCAAGCCGGAGATCGCGCCCGGGCGCGCCCGCGCGCTCGCCGACGAACTGCGCGGCCGCGCCGACGTGGCCGCGGTCGAGTTGCGCACGCCGGAGCAGGGCCTGGCCGAGCTGCGCCAGGCCGGCGGCTTCGGCGAGGCGCTGGACGCGGTCGGCGAGAACCCGCTGCCGAGCCTGCTGCGGGTGACGCCGCGCGGCGACGAGGCCCTGCTCGCCGAATCGCTGAAGGCCCTGCCCGAGGCCGATCTGGTGCAGCACGACGCCGCCTGGCGCCGGCGCCTGGATACCTGGCTGCGCTTCGGCGGCCGCCTCGCCTGGGTACTGGCGGCGCTGCTCGGCCTGGGCGCGTTGCTGGTGGTCGGCAACACCGTGCGCCTGGACATCCAGGCGCGCCGCGAGGAGATCGGGGTGCTGCAGCTGCTCGGCGCCAGCGACGGCTTCATCCGCCGGCCGTTCCTCTATCTGGGCGCCTGCTACGGGCTGCTTGCCGGCGCGCTCGCGCTGGCCCTGCTGAGCGCGGCCGAGCTGGCCCTGCGCGAACCGCTGGCCGAACTGGCGCGCAGCTACGGCAGCCGCTTCGCCCTGCAAGGCTTCGCGCCGCTGCAGGCCGGCGCGGTGGTGCTGGCCGCGGGCCTGCTCGGCTGGCTCGGCGCCGGCCTGGTCGCCGGCCATTTCCTGCGCCAGAGCCGGGCGGACGCGCGATGAGCGCGGACGCGCGCGAGCTCCGCCACCTGCACAGCGCCGCGCCGCGGATCATGGTCGTGGACGGTTCCAGGCTGGTGCGCAAGTTGATCGGCGACGTGCTCGCGCGCGAGCTGCCGGAGGCGCGGGTGGTGCCCTGCGGCGGCGTGGCCGAGGCGCGCGCGGCACTGGCCGAGGGCGCGGTCGACCTGGTCACCACCGCGTTGGTGCTGCCCGACGGCGACGGCATCGCCCTCGCCCGCGCGGTGCGCGAAGCGGCCGGCCAGGCCTACGTGCCGGTGGTCGTGGTCTCCGGCGACGCCCAGGCGCACCTGGAGGCGCGCCGCTTCACCGAGGACGTGACCGACTATTTCGACAAGGCGCTCGGCCACCACGCGCTGGCCGCGTTCGTGCGCGGCTACGTGCAGCCGCAGCCGATCCCCGGTGCGCGCGTGCTCTACGTCGAGGACAGCAAGGTCGTGGCGCTGGCGACCAAGCGCATGCTCGAGCGCCACGGCCTGAGCGTGCTGCACTTCATCGGCGTCGAGGAAGCGCTCGATTACCTGGAGACGCACCGCGGCCGGGACGACCCCGGCGCCGACCTGGTGCTCACCGACGTCTACCTGAAGGGCGCGCTGGACGGCAACGACCTGCTCGCCCGGCTGCGCGGCGACTTCGGCTACGGCAAGCGCCGCCTGCCGGTGCTGGTGATGACCGGCGACGCCAATCCCGACAACCAGAGCGCGCTGCTGCGCGCCGGCGCCAACGACCTGGTGCTCAAGCCGATCGAGGAACGGCTGCTGGTGACCAAGGCGCTGTTCCAGCTGCGCCTGGCGCGCCAGCCGGAGCAGCGCGCGTTCGACGCCTGACCGGCACGTCGCCGCGCGGCCGGCCGCGCGGTTCCGCGCACGGTCGGGCGAGGAGCGGCGTGGCGCGGATGCGGCGCCTGGCCGGGCGCCGCCGGGCCTCTCGCGGCGCGTGCGCCGGCCCTGGCGCGGGCGGACAGCCCGCCGGCTTTCCGCAACAATGGGGCTTTCCGCAGCTTCTCCGTTTCCGAGCGCATGAACGACGCCGCCACCGCCGACCGCATCCGCCTCGAGCCGTCGTGGAAGGCGCGCGTCGGCGACTACCTGCTGCGCCCGGAGATGCGGGCGCTGTCGGCGTTCCTGCGCGAGCGCAAGGCGGCCGGCGCGCGCATCTTCCCGCCCGGGCCGCAGATCTTCGCCGCGCTGGACGCCACGCCGTTCGACCGGGTCAAGGTGGTGATCCTCGGCCAGGACCCGTACCACGGCTTCGGCCAGGCGCACGGGCTGTGCTTCTCGGTGCAGCCCGGCACCGCGGTGCCGCCGTCGCTGGAGAACATCTTCAAGGAGCTGGAGCGCGACCTCGGCCTCCCGCGGCCGGACCACGGCTGCCTGCAGCACTGGGCCGAGCAGGGCGTGCTGCTGCTCAACGCTGTGCTGACCGTCGAGGAGGGGCGCGCCGGCGCGCACCAGGGCAAGGGCTGGGAGGGCTTCACCGACCGCATCGTCGAGGTCCTGGACCGCGAGCGCGAGGGCCTGGTGTTCATGCTCTGGGGCAGCTACGCCCAGGCCAAGGGCAAGGTCATCGACCCCCGGCGGCACAAGGTGCTCAAGGCCCCGCACCCCTCGCCGCTGTCCGCTTACCGCGGCTTCATCGGCTGCGGCCACTTCTCGGCCGCCAACGAGTACCTGGTCCGCCGCGGCCAGGCCCCGATCGACTGGTCGTTGCCGCCGCGGGCGCGGTTGACCGGCCATTAACAGCCGATTTGGCATCATTCGGCTTCCCCGTCCCGTAGATCGTTCCGTCCGCGGAACGCTCCGGAACTTTTCCCGCCTTTAGCAGTCACAGGAAGCGACTGCTAAGATGCCCGCCATGACCCAGAACAGCCTGTCTACCGCTCTCGTCGCCAACAACCTGCCGGTGCCGAGCGCGCTCGGCTCGCTGGACGCCTACATCAGCGCGGTGCACCGCATCCCGGTGCTCAGCGCCGAGGAGGAGCAGCGCCTGGCGCGCCGCTACCGCGACCACAACGATCTCGACGCCGCCCGCGAGCTGGTGCATTCGCACCTGCGCTTCGTCGTCCACGTCGCCCGCGGCTACAACGGCTACGGCCTGCCGATGGGCGACCTGATCCAGGAGGGCAACATCGGCCTGATGAAGGCCGTCAAGCGCTTCGATCCGGACCAGGGCGTGCGCCTGGTCAGCTTCGCGGTGCACTGGATCCGCGCCGAGATGCACGAGTTCATCCTGCGCAACTGGCGCATCGTCAAGGTCGCCACCACCAAGGCGCAGCGCAAGCTGTTCTTCAACCTGCGCAAGAGCAAGCAGCGCCTGGGCTGGATGAACGCCGAGGAAGTCAGCGCGGTGGCCCGCGACCTGAACGTGTCCGAGCGCGAGGTGCTGGAGATGGAGTCGCGCCTGTCCGGCCGCGACATCGGCTTCGACGCCCCGGACGAGGACGACGACGGCGCGCCGCCGTCGCCGGTCGCCTACCTGCGCGCCGACGGCGAGGACCCGTCGCAGGCCTACGAGCGCGAGAACGAAGAGGAGAACCAGCTCGAGGTGCTGCGCGAGGGCCTGGAGAAGCTCGACGCGCGCTCGCGCGACATCGTCCGCCGCCGCTGGCTCGACGGCGAGGGCAAGGTGACCCTGCAGGAGCTGGCCGACGAGTACGGCGTCTCCGCCGAGCGCATCCGCCAGATCGAGGCCAACGCGCTGAAGAAGATGCGCGCGCTGTTCGTGGCCTGATCGCGGGTCGAAGAACCCCTCGCGCAGACGGCCCGGCATCGCCGGGCCGTTTCGTTTTCGCGGCCGGTGGGCCGGCTATGGCCCGGGCGGCCGCGCCACCGGCAACTGCCAGCCGTGGCGGATCGCCATGAAACGCAGGCCGAAACAGGCCGCGGCGCCGGCGGCGAGCGGCCACGGATCCGGCACGCCGGCCAGGCGCCCCAGCGCGACCAGTCCGCCGCCGGCCAGCGCGGCGACCGCATACAGCTCCGCCTGCAGCACGACCGGCGTGCGCGCCACCAGCAGGTCGCGGGCGATGCCGCCGCCGATGCCGCTGAGCATGCCCAGCAGCGTCGCGCTGAGCGGGCCGAGGCCGTAGTCGAGCGCCTTGCCGGTGCCGGACGCGGCGAACAGCGCCAGCCCGGCGGCGTCGAGGATCTGCACCGGATTGCGCAGCCGCTCCACCAGCGCATGCCAGCGGAAGCCGGCGAGGCCGGCCGCGCAGGCGACGACCAGGTAGCGCGCGTGGGTCAGCGCCGCCGGCGGCGTCGCCCCGATCAGCACGTCGCGCACGATGCCGCCGGACACTGCGGCGGCGCAGGCCAGCACCAGCACGCCGAACAGGTCCAGGCGGTGGCGCACCGCGAGCATGGCGCCGCTGAGGGCGAACACGAAGGTGCCGAGCAGGTCGAGCAGCAGCAGGAACGTCGCCATGGCCGGGCGGTCGGGTCGGGCCGCGTAGCATCGCAACGGGCCGCCGCGCTGTCACCGGTCGTCGCGCGGCGCCTCCGCATCGGCGCCGCCGAGGATGATCCGCGCGTGGCGCTGGTAGCTCCAGTACGCCCAGGCCCAGTTGACCAGCACGATGATCCGGTTGCGGAAGCCGATCAGGAAGAACACGTGCGCGGCCAGCCAGAACCACCAGGCGAGCGCGCCGGACAGCTTGAGGCCGTGCAGGTCGACCACCGCGGCCATGCGGCCGATCGTGGCGAGGTTGCCGTAGTCGCGGTAGCGGAACGCCGGCGCCGTGCGGCCGGCGAGGCGGGCGCGGATCGCGCGGGCGACGTGCGCGCCCATCTGCTTGGCCGCGGGGGCGACGCCGGGCACCGGCTTGCCGTCCTGCTGCACGCTGGCCAGGTCGCCGGCGACGAAGATCTCCGGATGGTGCGGGACGCTCAGGTCGGGCGCGACCCGGACGCGGCCGGCGCGGTCGCGTTCGGCCTCCAGCAGCGCGCCCAGCGGCGAAGCGGCGACGCCGGCCGCCCACAGCACGGTGCGCGCCGCTTCGAAGGCCTCGCCCAGGCGGTAGCCGTGCGCGTCGATCGCGGTGACCGGCGTGCCGGTCACGACCTCGACGCCGAGCCTTTCCAGCTGCCACCGCGCCTTGCGCGACAGCGATTCGGGAAACGAGGCGAGCACGCGCGGGCCGGCCTCGATCAGGCGCACCCGGGCCTGGGCCGGATCGATGTTGCGGAACTCGCGCCGCAGGGTGTGGCGGGCGATCTCGGCCAGGGTGCCGGCGAGTTCGACGCCGGTGGGGCCGCCGCCGACCACGGCGAAGTTGAGCCAGGCGGCGCGTTCGTCCGGGTCGTCGCAGGCCTCGGCGCGCTCGAACGCGAGCAGCAGGCGGCGGCGGATCGCCAGCGCGTCGTCGAGCGTCTTCAGCCCCGGCGCGTCGCCGGCCCACTCGTCGTGGCCGAAGTAGGCGTGGGTCGCGCCGCTGGCGAGCAGCAGGTAGTCGTAGCGCAGCGCCTCGCCGTCGGCGAGCGTCGCCGTGCGCGCCCCCGGGTCGAGGCCGACCACCTCGCCCAGCCGCACTTCGACGTTGCGCTGCTTGCGCAGGATGTGCCGCAGCGGCGCGGCGATGTCCGGCGCCGACAGGCCGGCGGTGGCGACCTGGTAAAGCAGCGGCTGGAACAGGTGGTGGTTGCGGCGGTCGACCAGGGTGACGCGCACCGGGGCGTCGGCCAGCGCGCGCGTGGCCCACAGGCCGGCGAAGCCGCCGCCGACGATCACGACGTGCGGGCGGGCGTCCGGCTCGGTCATGGCGATGCCTGCGGTGCGTGCGCCGGGGCGGCACAAGCCGGCGGCCCGCCCGGCGTGCGGTTCGACCGGGCGCCGGGCCGGCGTGCGCTCGCGAAAGCGCGCGGATCCGCCGGGAGGGCGGCGCAGGTCCCGGCCGGGGCCGGAACGGCGAAGGGGCGTGCGCGGCGTCGACCCGGCACGGCGGTCAGGACTGCAGCCGCTGCGCCAGCATCGCCTCGAGCTTGACCTGGTCGGCGGCGAAGCGGCGGATGCCGTCGGCGAGCTTGTCGTTCGCCATCGCGTCCTCGTTGTGCTGCCAGCGGAACGCGGCCTCCGTCAGCGCCGCCGGCGGCGCGGCGCGCTCGCCGTCGTCGACCAGCGCGCGCGGCACCTCGCCCGGCGCCGCGGCCAGTTCCGCCAGCAGCTCGGGCGAGATCGTCAGCCGGTCGCAGCCGGCCAGCGCCAGCACCTGGCCGGTGTTGCGGAAGCTCGCGCCCATCACCACCGTCCGGTAGCCGTGGCGCTTGTAGTAGCGCCAGATGCGGGTGACCGACTGCACGCCCGGGTCGTCCTGCGGCGCGGCCGGCTTGGCCATGCCGTTGGCCAGGTGCCAGTCGAGGATGCGGCCGACGAACGGCGAGATCAGGAACACGCCGGCCTCGGCGCAGGCCACCGCCTGGGCGAACGAGAACAGCAGGGTGAGGTTGCAGTGGATGCCCTCGCGCTCCAGCCGCTCGGCGGCGCGGATGCCTTCCCAGGTCGAGGCGATCTTGATCAGCAGGCGGTCGCGGCCGATGCCGGCGTCCTCGTACAGGCCGACCAGCTTGCGCGCCTGCGCCAGGGTCGCCTCGGTGTCGAAGCTCAGCCGCGCGTCGACCTCGGTGGACACGCGGCCGGGGATCAGCTTGAGGATCTCGCCGCCGATCGCCACCGCCAGGCGGTCGCCGGCGTCGGCGGCGCGCGCCTGCAGGTCGCCGCCGCGGGCCTGGGCCAGCGCGGCGTCGATCAGCGGCGCATAGGCCGGCAGCGCCGCGGCCTTGAGCAGCAGCGACGGGTTGGTGGTGGCGTCGAGCGGGCGGAAGCGGGCGATGGCGTCGATGTCGCCGGTGTCGGCGACCACGGCCGACAGGGCGCGGAGTTGTTCGAGCTGGCTGGTCATCGGTTCGGTGGCGCGGTTCATGGGGCCATTGTCGCCGGTTTTGCCGGCGCTTGCTCGCGGACGGGAGCCGGGGCCGCCCGGGCCGCGAACGGCGCGCACGCCCGCTGCGCTACCCTCGCCGGCAATTCCCGAGGAGCCGCGCCGCCATGCCCGAGCCCGAACGCCGCATCGCCCTGCTGATCGACGCCGACAACGCGCCCGCGGCGAAGATCGACGTGATCCTGGCCGAGGTCGCGCGCCACGGCGCGGCGAACGTGCGGCGGGCCTACGGCAACTGGAAGAGCCCGCACCTGAAGGGCTGGGAGGCGGTGCTGCACGAATACGCGATCCGCCCGATCCAGCAGTTCGCCTATTCCAGCGGCAAGAACGCCTCCGACATGGCGATGGTGATCGACGCAATGGACCTGCTGTACGCGCGCAACCTCGATGCGTTCGCGATCGTCTCCAGCGACGCCGACTTCACCCCGCTGGTGATGCGCCTGCTCACCGACGGGCTGAAGGTGTACGGCTTCGGCGAGCGCAAGACGCCGGCGCCGTTCGTCAACGCCTGCTCGCAGTTCATCTACCTGGAAGCGCTGGGCGCCGCGCACGCGGACGCGGAGCCCGGCACCGCGCCGGCGCGGCCGAGGAACGCGAAGGAACTGCGCGGCGACAAGCGCCTGGTGCAGATGCTGCGGCGCGCGGTGGATTCCGCGGCCGGCGACGACGGCTGGGCCAACCTCGGCCTGGTCGGGCACCAGATCGGCAACCAGGCCTCGTTCGACCCGCGCAACTACGGCTACCGCAAGCTCAGCGACCTGATCGAGGCGAGCGAGCTGTTCGAGCTGCGGCGCGACAACCAGATCGTCTGGATCCGCGAGCGGCCGAAGCGGCGCGCGGGAAAGGCGGCGCAGGCCGCGCCGGCCTGACCGGGTCGCTTCGACGGGCGCCTCACGCCGGCCCGCCTAGGCTCGCGCCATGCGGAGCGCTGGCGCCATCGCCGGGGTCGCGCGCGGCGTCGTGCTGGGATGGGCCCTGGGCGGCGCGTGCGCCTGGGCGCAGCCCCCGGCTGCCGCCGGGGACCCGTACGCGCAGCCGCGCCGCGCGCTGCTCGCCGAACTGCGCCGGCAAGCGCGCGATGGCGCCGGCGAGGCGCGCATCGACCCGGCCGCGCTCGAACTGCTCGCGCGCGTGCCGCGCCACGCCTACGTGCCGGCGGCGCAGCGCGCCCACGCCTACGCCAACCGGCCGCTGGCGATCGGCTACGGCCAGACCATCTCGCAGCCCTATATCGTCGCGCTGATGACCTCGCTGGCGCAGCCGAAGCCGGGGCAGAAGATCCTCGAGGTCGGCACCGGCTCGGGCTACCAGGCCGCGGTGCTGGCCGAGTCCGGCGCGCGGGTGTACACGATCGAGATCGTCGCGCCGCTGGCCGCGCAGGCGCGGCAGCGGCTGCGCCGCTACCGCAACGTCGAGACCCGGATGGGCGACGGCTACTACGGCTGGCAGGAGGCGGCGCCGTTCGACGCGATCGTGGTCACCGCGGCCGCGTCGTCGATCCCGCCGCCGTTGCTGGCGCAGCTCAAGCCCGGCGGGCGCATGGTGATCCCGGTCGGCAGCAGCTTCCACGCCCAGACGCTGATGCGGGTGAGCAAGGACGCGGCCGGGCGCGTGCGCACGCGGCAGGTGCTGCCGGTGCGCTTCGTGCCGCTGACCGGCGGGCGCTAGCGGCGGCCCGGGGATGGCGGCGATGGCGCGCACCGGGACGCCGGCCGCCGGGTTCCGCCTCGGCCTCGCGGTGGCGCTGGTGTCGGCCGCGGCGCTGGCCTACCAGCTGCTGCTGATGCGCTGGCTGGCGATCGCGCACTGGCATCCGTTCGCGGCGATGATCATCAGCCTGGCCCTGCTCGGCCATGGCGCCAGCGGCACCTGGCTGTGCCTGTGGCTGCGGGCGCGGCCGCCGCAGTGGCTGCAGGCGCGCTTCGAGGCCGCGTTCGCGACCTGCGCGCTGGCGTTCGCGGGCAGCGCGGCGCTCGCGGTCGCGCTCGCGCGGGCGATTCCGTTCAACGGCCTGGAACTGGCGTGGGACGCGCGCCAGCTGGCGTGGCTGAGCGCGCTGTACCTGCTGCTGGCGGTGCCGTTCTTCTTCGCCGCGGCGTGCTTCGGCCTCGCCTTCGCCCGCCACGGCGGGCGCATCCCGCGGCTGTACGGCGCCGACCTGCTCGGCGCCGGCCTGGGCGCGGCGGCGGCGCTGGCGCTGGCGGCGCTGCCGCTGCAGCACGGGCTGCGGCTGGCGGCGTTGTGCGGGCCGTGCGCGGCGGCGCTGGTCGCGCGCGGCGCGCCGCGGGCGTTCGCGGTCGCGCTCGCCGCGGCCTTGCTGGCGCTGCCGGGGCGGGCGCTGGCGCCGGTGCCGAACGAGTTCAAGAGCCTGAGCAAGGCCCTGCTGCTGCCCGGTGCGCGGGTGCTCGCCGAGCGTTACGGGCCGTACGGCTGGCTGGCGGTGCTGGACAGCCCGCGGGTGCCGCTGCGCCATGCGCCGGGCTTGAGCCTGGACCACGCCGGGGAATTGCCGCCGCAGCTCGGCCTGTACGTCGACGGCGACGGCCCGGACGCGATCGTGCGCGACGACGGCGCCCGCCGGCAGCCCTGGTTGGGCGCGACCACCGCGGCGTTGCCGTACGCGGTGCGTGCGCCGCGGCGGGTGCTGGTGCTCGGCGCCGGCGGTGGCATGGAGGTGCTGCGGGCGCTGGCGCTGGGTGCGCGCGCGGTGGACGCGGTCGAGCTCGATGCGCGCAAGCTGGACCTGGTGCGGCGCGACTACGCGCGCTACGCCGGCGGCCTCTACCGCGACCGGCGCGTGCGCAGCTTCGTCGCCGAGCCGCGCGCCTTCGTGCGCGCCGCCCGCGCACGCTACGACCTGATCGTGCTCGCCGGCGCCGATTCCTTCGCCGCGTCCGGCGCCGGCGCGCTGGCAGCGTCGGAACAGTACGCGCTCACGGTCGAGGCGTTGCGCGACTACCGCGCGCGGCTCGCGCCGCGCGGATGGCTGGCGGTCACCCGCTGGAGCAAGCAGCCGCCGCGCGACGAGCTGAAGCTGTTCGCCGGCCTGGTCGCCGCGTTGCGCGCCGACGGCGTCGCCGCGCCGGGGCGGCAGCTGGCGGCGATCCGCAACTGGGACGCGAGCACCTGGTTGCTGGCGAACGCGCCGTTCGACGCCGGCGAGCGCGCCGCGCTGCGTCGTTTCGCCCAGGCGCGCGGCTTCGACCCGGTGCACGTGCCGGGCTGGCGCGCCGGCCCCGGCGAGCGCCTGCACGCGCTGGACCCGCCGACGCTGTACCAGGGCGTGGCCGCGCTGCTGTCGCCGCGCGCGGACGCGTTCGTGCGCGACTACAAGTTCGCGATCGCGCCGGCCACCGACGACCGCCCGTACTTCGGCCACTTCTTCCGCTGGCGCAGCCTGCCCGAGCTGTGGCGGCTGCGCGCGGAAGGCGGCGCGGTGCTGCTGGACTCGGGCTACCTGCTGCTGCTCGCCGCGCTGCTGCAGGCCGCGCCGCTGGCGCTGCTGCTGGTGCTGCTGCCGTTGCGCGCGCTGCCTTCGCCCACGGACGCGGCCCTGCCGCGCGCCCGCGCCGGACTGTACTTCCTCGCGCTCGGCGCGGGCTTCATGCTGATCGAGATCGCGACGCTGTCGCGCCTGACCCTGCTGGTCGGGCATCCGCTGCTCGCCGCCGGACTCGGCCTGGCCGCGTTCCTGCTGTGCGCGGGCCTCGGCAGCCTGGAGGCGCAGCGCGGCGCCGCCGGCGCTGCGGACGCGGCGTTGGCGGCGCGGGCGCGGCGCGCGGTGGCGGCGATCGGCCTCGGCCTGGCCTGGCAGTTCGCCGTGTTCGCGCTCGCCTCGCATGCCGGCGCGGCGTGGCCGCTGTGGGCGCGCGCGCTGTGCGGGCTGGCCGGGATCGCGCCGCTGGCGTTCGCGATGGGCCGGCCGTTCCCGCTCGGGCTGGCGCGGCTGGCGCGGCGCGCGCCGGCGTTCGTGCCCTGGGCCTGGGGACTGAACGGCTGCGCCTCGGTGCTGGCGGCGATCGCCGCGCTGCTGCTGGCGATGGCGTTCGGCCTGCGCGCGACGCTGCTGGTCGCGCTGGCGCTGTATCTGCTCGCGGCGTGGGCGTGGCGCGCGGAGCGGACGCCGGCGCGGGCCGGGTGATCCGGCGTGCGTTCACGCCGGCCCCTCCCGCGCGCGGTCAGTACAGGTCCACCGGATCGACGTCCAGCGACCAGCGCACCCGGCGCGCTTCCGGCAGGGCGTGGATCGCCGGCAGCGCGGCGTCGAGCGCGGCGTGCAGCGCGCGGCGTTCCGGCGCGGACAGCAGCAGCTGCGCGCGTTGGAAGCCGGCCCGGCGCGGCATCGGCGCCGGCAGCGGGCCGTGCAGCGCGAGCGCGCCGCGCCCGCCCGCGGGAAGGCCTTCGTCCCGGTTCTCGCGCCACGCGCCGGCCGCGCGCATGCGCACGGCTTCGCCGCGCAAGCCGGAGGGAGAGGCCGCCGCTTCGAGCTGCGCCTTGGCCGCGTGCAGGAACGCGTCCGCGGCCTCGGCGCGCTTGGCCTCGGCGCGCAGCAGGGCCAGGTGCGCGAACGGCGGGAAGCCGGCGGCCTCGCGCAGCGCCAGCTCGTTCTCGGCGAAGGCGTGGTAGCCGCCGGCGAGCAGCGTGGCGAGCAGGGGATGCCCGGGGTGGTGGGTCTGCAGCAGCACCTCGCCGGGGCGCTGCGCGCGGCCGGCGCGGCCGGCGACCTGGATCAGCAACTGGGCGAGCCGCTCCGGCGCGCGGAAGTCGGCCGAGAACAGGCCTTCGTCGATGCCGACCACCGCCACCAGGGTCAGGTTCGGCAGGTCGTGGCCCTTCGCCAGCATCTGCGTGCCGACGAGGATGCCGGGGCGGTCGCCGAACTTCGCCAGCGCCTGCTCGAGTGCGTCGCGGCGCTGGGTGGTGCCGCGGTCGATCCGCAGCACCGGGAACCCGGGGAAGCGCGCCGCCAGCGCCTCCTCGATGCGCTCGGTGCCGGCGCCCTGCGCCTGCAGCGCCAGGCCGCCGCAGTCCGGGCAGGCGTCGGGCACCGGCCGGCGCGCGCCGCAGTGGTGGCACTGCAGGCGGCGGCCGCCGCCGTGCACGGTCATCGCCGTGGGCTTGAGCGGGGTGCTGCAGCGGTGGCAATGCGCGCTCCAGCCGCAGTCGTGGCACAGCAGCACCGGGGCGTAGCCGCGGCGATTCCTGAACACCAGTGCCTGGCCGCCTTCCGCCAGGGCGCGCTCGATCAGCTGCAGCAGTTCCGGCGACAGCCCGGCCTCGAGTGGGCGCTTGCGCACGTCGAGCACCCGCACCTGCGGCGGCCGCGCCTCGCCCGCGCGCGCGCGCAGGCGCAGGTGCGCGTAGCGGCCGACCTGCGCGTTGCGCAGCGATTCCAGCGACGGCGTCGCGCTGCCCAGCAGCACCGGCACGCCCAGGGCCTTGCCGCGCACCAGCAGGAAGTCGCGGGCGTGGTAGCGGATGCCGTCGAGCTGCTTGAAGCTGGCGTCGTGCTCCTCGTCGACCACGATCAACCCGGCCCGCGGCAGCGGCAGGAACGCGGCCGAGCGGGTGCCGACCGCGACCCGCGCCTGCCCCGAGGCGAACGCCGCCCAAGTGCGGGCGCGCTCGCCGTCGGCCAGGCCGGAGTGCAAGGCATGCACCGGCACGCCGAGGCGGGCGCGGAAGCGGGCGAGGGTCTGCGGGGTCAGGCCGATCTCCGGCACCAGCACCAGCGCCTGGCGGCCGCGCGCCAGGCAGTCGGCGATCGCGTCCAGGTAGACCTCGGTCTTGCCGCTGCCGGTGACGCCGTCCAGCAGCATCGCCGCGAAGCCGCCCGCGGCGGCGCGCACCGCCTGCGCGGCCGCCTGCTGCTCCGGGTTGAGCCGGATCGGAGCCGGGCGCGGCGCCGGCGCGGCGACCGCGGCGGGGTCGAGGGCGATGCGCTCGGCCAGGCCGCGCCGGGCCAACGCGCGGGCCGGCTCGCGCCAGCCGTCCAGGTCGAGGTCGAGCGCGTCCTCGGCGGCGGGGCCGGCGGCCAGGCGCTCGGCCAGGCGGCGCGGCCGGCCGGGGCGCAGCCGGGGCAGCGCGGTCGCGCCGGCCTCGGTCAGGCGCCAGGCCCGGGCGCGCAGGTCCGGCACCGGCTCGCCGCGGCGCAGCGGCGCCGGCAGCGCGGTCGCCAGCACCTCGCCGAGCGGCGCATGGGTGTAGCGGGCCAGCCAATGCAGGGACTCGAGCAGTTCGCCGTGCAGCAGCGGGGTAGGGTCGAGGCGCGCCAGCGCCGCCTTGGGCTCCGGCGCGTCCGGTTCGGGCGCGCCGACCCCGGCCACCACCCCGACCAGTTCGCGGCTGCCGAACGGCACCCGCACGCGCACCCCCACGTCCGCCGGGTCGGCGGCCGCGTCGGCGGGCGGGCGGTAGTCGAACAGGCGCGGCAGCGGCAGCGGCAGGGCCACCCGCCAGACCGCCGGGGGGGCGTCGGACATCGGCCCAGTCTAGGTCAACCGCCGGGCGGCCGGCCGCGCGTCCGGGTGGAAGGGCCGCCCGGGGCGAGCTTGCGCGCGATAGCTGGCGCCGGCTCGACAAAGGTGACGCAAGTCGCGGCCGGCAAAGCGTTTTCGCCCTTATCCACACCGTGTGTGGATAAGTCTGTGCATGCCGTGTCGGCAGGCGTGCGCGATGCCGTCAATTCAAGCCCTTCAGCCAGGTTGGTGAAAAAAGTGCCAACGCCGATATGTTCTTGAGAATCAAGGGCTTGGGCGTGAAACAGTGCTGTCACCCGGGGCGCGCGGCGTGAAGACGGGGCGCCGATGACGGTTCGATTACTGCTGTGCACAACCGCTTTCGGCGGCGAACCCGCGCCGCGCCTGGCGGAGCGCGATTTGCCCGCTTGTCAAGCGGGTCCGCCGCGGCGGCGCCGTCGCTATGATGCGGCGCATGCCGATGCCGCCGCGATGAATCCGCCGTCCGTTTCCCCGCCTGCCGCGTTGTCGGCGTTCCTGCGCGGCGTCGAACGGCGCGGCGCGGTCCTGGCCGAGCTGCAGACCGGCGACGCCGAGGCCGGTGACGCCGCCCTGGTCGCGGCGATGACCGGCTTTCGCGCCGAGGCCGAGGCGCTGCCGATGAGCGCATGGCCGCAGCGCTTCTGGGCCCGCCTGCTGGCCGAGCCCGGGCTGCGCCGGCGCACGCCGGTCGCGCTGGCGCTGGACCCGACCGACCGCCTGGCCGAGCTCGGCGCCGGCCCGCGCGCGGCGCTGCTGCTGCGGCTGGCGGCCGGACTGGACGACGGCGAGGCCGCCGCCGCGCTGGGCGTGACGCCGGCCAGCTACCGCCTGGCGCTGCAGCGCGCGTTGCCGCGCCAGGCCGACGGCCGCGCCGACCCGGAGGCCTGGCAGCGGCTGCGCGAGCAGATCCACCGCCGGATCAAGACCCTGCCTCCGCCGCGCCTGCTGCGGCTGGGCCGCGCCCGCGAGGCGCTGCTGCGCGGCGAGGCGGTCGCGCCGGGCCCTGTGGCGGACGCCGCGCCGGGGCCGCGCCGCCCGCGCTGGCTGCTGCCGCTGCTGTGGGCGCTGCTGGCGTTGTGCGCGTTGGCGCTGGCGGCGACGTTCGTCCGGCCGCCCCGCCCGGCGGATGCGGGCGGCGATGCCGCCGTGCGCCTGCAGCGCCTGCCCGAGGAGCCGCCGGCGGCGGGCTACGCCGCGGAATCGGCGCTGCTGACCCATCGCGACTTCGACCTGCTCGCCGATCCGGCCGGCGAGGCCGGCAGCGCCGACCTGGCGTTCTTCAGCTGGCTGGCCGCCCAGCACGCCGCCGGTGCGGTGGCGCCGCCGCCGTTGCCGGTCGAACCGGGCGCGGCGACGCCGGCGACCGCCGCCGCCGGACCGGACGGCGGCGCGGAGACCCTCGATGCGCCGTGACCGCGCCCCGGGGCCGGGTCGCGTCGCCGCCGGCCTCGCGCTGGCGCTGCTGGCGCTGGGCGCCGCGGCCGCGCCGCCGGACTGGCTGGCGCGGTTGTCCGCCGTGCTGCCGGAGCCGCAGCGCGCCCGGCTGCAGCAGCGCTGGGACATCTGGCGCGGCTGGAGCCCGGCCGAACGCGAAGCCTATGCGCGCCGCGCCGCCGCCTGGGATGCGCTGCCCGCGGCCGAACGCGCGCAGCGCCGCGAACGCTACGCCGCCTGGCAGGCGCTGCCCGCGGCCGAGCGCGCCCAGGTGCGCGACGCCGCCGCGCGCCATGCCGCGATGCCGCCGCAACTGCAGCAGGCCTGGCGTGCCCGCTTCGAGGCGCTGGACGGCAGCGAACGCCGCGGCTGGCTGCTCGGCCCGGCGCTCGGCGCCGACTATGCCGCGCTGCAGCCGCTGCTGGCGCAGGTGCCGGAACCGCAGCATCGGCCGCTGCTGCAGGCGTTGCGCGCGCTGACGCCGGCGCAGCGCGCGCAGCTGGCGGTGCTGGCCCAGCGCACGCCGCCGCACCAGCGCGATGCGCTGCGCCGCGAACTGCTGGCGACGCCGGCGGACCGGCGCGGCGCATGGCTCGCCGGGCGATTGCAGCGCTGAAACGGGAGGCTCCGCCGCGATCGGCGCGAGCGCCCGGCCGGGAGGCGCCGCAAGCGCGGAACCGACAGCCGCGCGCAGGGCGTCCGGGCGCTATCCCCCGCGCCTCCGCCTTCCCGGCCTCGCGCCTGCTCTCGAGCGGCATGCCGGATCCGCGCCGCGCACGGAGCCATGCGTTCGCGCGCGCCTGCCTCCGCCGCCCATGCGGGAATGGCCGGCCCGCGCCGCGGCTACTCGCGCGCGCCTGCCGGCGCTAGCGTCGTTCCGGCCGCCCGGGCCGCACGCGCAACGTCGCCAGCACCCCGAAGTGGTCCGAGGCCCACACGCCCTGCGCGTCGGGCTCGCGGAACAGGATCCGCGCCGCCACGGGCACGAAGCGGTCGCGCTGGTACCAGACGTAGTCGATGCGTTCCCGGCGCGATTCGAAGTAGTGCGGGTTGAGCGTGCCGTGCGCCGCGCCGTCCGCGTCGCGGTGCAAGGCCGCGTAGGCGTCGGCGAAGCGCGGCGCCAGCGCACGCAGTTCGGGCCGGTCGGCGGCGGCGTTGAAGTCGCCGGCGATCAGGCTCGGCGCCTGCCCGGCGGTGGCCTCGACGTAGCCGAGCAGGTCGCCGATCTGGCGCGCGCGCACCGGCCCGCCGTCTTGCTCGTGGTGCAGGTGGGTGACGTAGAGGTTCAGCGGGCGGCCGTGGAACTCGACGCACAGCCAGCCGGCGACGCGATGGTTGTCGTACGGCCGCAGCCGGGACTCGCCGCGGGCGAGCACGCGGTGCCGGGTCAGCAAGGCGTTGCCGAAGCGGCGCGCGCGCCCGGGCGGGTCGGCGCTGGCGAAGTGCCAGTCGTAGCCGAGCTGCTGCGCCAGCCACTGCGCCTGGTTCGGCAGCGCCGCGTCCTGCAGCACTTCCTGCAGCGCGATCGCATCCGGGCGCAGCGCGCGCAGCTCGCGCACGATCCGCTCGCGCCGGCGCGGCCAGTCGTCGCGGTCGTGGTACAGATTGAGCGTGACCAGGGTGAACTCCGGCGTCGCGCCGTCCCCGGCGGCGGCGGGCGGCACCACCATCAGCGCGAGCAGCGCGCCGAACAGCGAACGCAACATCGTCGTACGTCGTCCCGGAACACCACCGCGATGGTCGCCGCCGAGGCCGCGCGGCGCAAGCGCGCGGCCGGGGGGCGTCAGCGCGCGTTCAACCGGCCGGCGCGCGAACGCCGCCGCGCAGCGTGCGCTACATCCGCACCAGGCTGGCCAGGGCCAGGAACGCCGCCGCGAAGCTGAGCAGCACGAAGTACAGGTGGCCGACCACGAAGTAGCGCAGCAGGGTCAGCGGCCAGCCGTTGCGGTACACGCGCTTCTGCATCAGCAGCAGGTAGACCGGCAGCCACAGCCAGAGCAGGCCCTGCAGCAGGCCCGAGATCCAGCCGAACGGCGCCCAGTGCGGCGCGATCGCGCCGCTCAGCGCCGCCAGCAGGAACATCGCCAGCAGCGCCAGGCACAGGAAGGCGTGGCTGTACAGCGCCACCGCCAGGTGCTCCAGGTACAGCCGGCCGGAACCGAGGTAGGCGAGCTTGAGCAGCAGCGCGAACACCGGCACCAGCAGGAACAGCGCCGACGGCACCGCGCCCAGCAGCGCGCGCACGTACAGGCCCGGGTCCTTCTGCGCGCGCGCCAGGTTCTCCCGGCCGTGGCCGATCTGGCGGTTGAGCCAGCGGTTGAAGAACTCCGGCGCCCATTCCACCCGCAGCGGGTGGTCGACCGGATCCCAGGGCTCGCCGTCGAAGGACAGGTCGACGTCGTCGCATTCCGGATCGCCGTACACCGCCGCGTCGCGGGTCGGGTCGCGGCGCAGGCCGCGTTCGCTGACCGCGGCGTGGTCGATCTGCAGCTGCGCGGCGCGGCAGCCGGCGGCGCGATTGGTCTGGCGGATCTCGTGCAGGCGCGCGCGGCGCGCGGCGGCGTCGGCCGCGTCGGCCAGCCGGGCG
Source organism: Vulcaniibacterium tengchongense (assembly GCF_003814555.1). Lineage (GTDB taxonomy): Bacteria > Pseudomonadota > Gammaproteobacteria > Xanthomonadales > Xanthomonadaceae > Vulcaniibacterium > Vulcaniibacterium tengchongense. The sequence goes on along the minus strand of NZ_RKQN01000002.1, from coordinate 435,017 downwards.
TGCAGCGGCGCCAGGCGCTGGTCGCGCAGGCGCTCGACCTCGGCCAGGCTGCGCGCCTGGCGCAGCGCGTCGCCGGGCGGCGCCTTGGCCGCGTTCGCGCGCGCCGCTTCGGCGCGGGCCGCGGCCACCTGCTCGGCGCTCAGGCCGCGCTCGACGCGCAGCTGTTCGATGCGCGCATCGGCGGCGCGTTCGACCGCGGCGATCTGCCGGTCGATGCCGGCGCGGGCGACGGTCACCACCGACGGGATCGCCGCGCGCGCCTCGGCCAGTTCGCGCAGCCGCTTGTAGCGGCGGCGCTCCACGTCGGCGATATCGTCGGCGCGGGCGAACAGCTCGACGTCGTCGTCGCCCGGCCCGGCCTCCCCGCCGGGCCGGGCCGCGGCCGCCTCGTTCGCGCGCGGCCGCTCGACGTGGATCGCCATCTGGCCGACGAAGAAGGTCAGCACGCTCAGCACCACGAACAGGCGCAGCGGCGCGATGTAGCGCGCGCGCTGGCCGAGCAGGTAGTTGATCGCGACCCTGCCCGGCACGAGCAGGTCGCGCAGGGTGCGGAACACCCGCCCGTCCAGGTGCCAGAACGCCTCGAACACTTCCTCGATCGCATGCGCGGTGTGGCGGATCGGGTTGACGATCGATTGCCCGCAGGCGTGGCAGTAGCGGCCCTGCAAGGCGGTGCCGCAGTTCTCGCAATGGCGGGGGGCGGCGGGGTCGGCGTGGGCGCTCATCGGGAACCTCGGGCTCTCTCGTCGTTCCCGCGTCCCCGCGGGGTGCCGTGTCTCGGCGATAACCGCGCCGCCTCTCCCCGAGGCGGCGAAGGTCCGTTCTTCGGTGCCGCGGCGCACCCGCGGGCGCCGCCCGCGCCGCTGCCGCTCCGGCCCGGCCTGCGCCACGAGCCAGGCGCGGGGCCTGCGCCGGCACGCTGCGCAAACCGGGCGGGCGGATCGGCGCGCTAAGATAGCCGGCCGCCGCGACCCGGCGCCAGCGGCCGACATCGGATGCGGCCCGGCCGCAGTCGCGCGTTCCGGTTCCCCCATGTCCCTCGATGTTTCCGCGCCGGCGCGCCGCGGCCTGGCCGGCGAGATCCGCACCACCGCGTTCCTGGCCGCGCCGCTGGTCGCCGGCCACGTGTCCACCGGCCTGATCGGCTTCGTCGACAACGTCCTCGCCGGCCACCACGGCACCACCACCCTGGCCTCGGTCACCGTCGGCACCGCGCTGTGGTGGCTGCCGATGATGGTGCCGATCGGCACCTTGCTGTCGGTGCCGCCGTCGGTGTCGCAGCTCGACGGCGCCGGCCGCCGCGGCGAGATCGGCGCGCTGTTCCGGCAGGCGCTGTGGCTGGCGCTCGGCCTGGGCGTGGTGCTGTTCGCGTTCCTCAGCGCGATCCCGCTCCTGCTCGGGCCGGTGGGCATCGCGCCGGAGATCGTGCCCGGCGCGACCGCGTTCCTGCACGGCATCCGCTGGGGCGTGTTCGCGCTGACCCTGTTCTTCTGCACGCGCTATCTCAGCGAAGGCCTGCACTGGACCCTGCCGACGATGCTGCTGTCGGCCGGCGGCCTGCTGGTGCTGGGGCCGCTGGGCTACGCGCTGACCTTCGGCCGCTTCGGCTTCCCCGAACTGGGCGCGGGCGGCCTGGGCTACGCTTCGGCGGCGATGCTGTGGCTGCAGGCGGTCGGCTTCCTGCTGGTGCTGCGCCGCGCGCGCCGCTTCGCCGACCTCGGGCTGTTCGCGCGCTTCGACCCGCCGCACTGGCCGACCATCCGCAACCTGCTCGCCACCGGCCTGCCGATCGGTGTGACCGTGATGATGGAGGGCGGGCTGTTCATCGCCACCGCGCTGCTGATCGGGCGTCTCGGCGAGGTGCCGGCGGCGGCGCACCAGATCGCGATCAACCTGGCCTCGCTGTGCTTCATGGTGCCGATGGGCCTGGCCGAGGCGACCACGGTGCGGGTCGGCCATGCGCTCGGCCGCGGCGACTTCGCCGGCGTGCGCCGCGCCGCGTTCGCCGGCTACGCGATCGTGCTGGCGACGCAGGCGGTCTCCGGCATCGTGCTGCTGACCGGCAACGAGGCGCTGGTCGGGCTCTACACCCGCGACGCCGCGGTGGCGGCGCTGGCGGCGTCGCTGCTGCTGTACGCGGCGGCGTTCCAGTTCCCCGACGGCGTGCAGGTGCTGTCGGCCGGCGCGCTGCGCGGGCTCAAGGACACGCGGGTGCCGATGCTGCTGGCGGCGCTGGCGTACTGGGGCATCGGCATGCCGCTGGGCGCGGGGCTCGGGCTCGGCCTCGGCTGGGGCCCGCGCGGGATGTGGATCGGCCTGATCGCCGGCCTGACCTTCGCCTCGCTGCTGCTGTGCACGCGCTTCCTGCGCGCGAGCACGCCGCGGCGGCTGGCGGCGGCGCGGTTGCGGGGCGGCGCTTGACGCGCGCCCGGGCGGCGGATGCGGGGCCGCTTTCGTTTCGCCGACGCAAGTCCGTGTTACGAATGGCGGGTGAAACCGCCGCCGCCTGCGTTTAGGCTGGTGGCCTGAACAGGAGTCCCCCGCAATGAGCCAACCCCCGCGTCGCGGCCCCATCGCCCGGTTCTTCGTCGGGCTGTGGGACGCGGTGAACTTCACCCGCCGCCTCGTCCTCAACCTGCTGTTCCTGCTGCTGCTGTTCCTGTTCCTCGCGGTGCTCGGCGCCGGCGACCGGGCCAAGCCGCTGCAGGCGCGCAGCGCGCTGGTGATCGCGCCGGAGGGCGCGCTGGTCGAGCAGTACAGCAGCGACCCGGCCACGCGCGCGCTCGGCCGCGCGGTGGGCGAGAAGGCGGGCGAGGTGCAGCTGCGCGATCTGCTGCGCGCGCTCGACGCCGCGCGCAGCGACAGCCGCATCGAGCGCGTGGTGCTGCGCCTGGACAAGCTGCAGGCCGGCGGCATGGCCTCGCTGCGCGAGCTGGCCGCGGCGATCGCGCGCGTGCGCGCCAGCGGCAAGCAGGTGATCGCGTTCGGCGAGATGCTGGACCAGCGCCAGTACCTGCTCGCCGCGCAGGCCGGCGAGGTCTATCTCGACCCGATGGGCGGGCTGCTGCTGGAGGGCCTGGGCCGCTACCGCAGCTACTACCGCGAGGGCCTGCAGGACAAGCTCGGCGTCGACGTGCACCTGTTCAAGGTGGGCGAGTACAAGTCCGCGGCCGAGCCGTTCGTGCTCGACGCGGCGTCGCCCGAGGCCAAGGAGGCCGACCTGTTCTGGATGAACGACGTCTGGCAGCGCTACCTGGCCGACGTGGCGAAGGCGCGCAAGCTCGACCCGGCGCGGATCGCGCAGGGCATCGACGAGTTGCCGCAGCAGCTGGCGGCGGTGCAGGGCGACCTCGCCCGGCAGGCGCTGCAGGCCAAGCTGATCGACGGCCTCAAGACCCGCGACGAAGTCGACGAGCTGCTGGCCGAGCGCGGCGTCGCCGACCCCGACGCCGAGGGCGGCTTCCGCCAGGTCTCGCTGGACGAATACCTCGCGCACCTGGACCGCGGCCTGGCCGAGATGGCGGGCAAGCCGCAGGTCGCGGTGGTGGTGGCCGAGGGCGAGATCCGCGGCGGCGAGCAGCCGCCGGGCACCGTCGGCGGCGAGTCCACCGCGGCGCTGCTGCGCGCCGCGCGCGACGACGAGGACGTGAAGGCGGTGGTGCTGCGGGTGGATTCGCCGGGCGGCGAGGTGTTCGCCTCCGAGCAGATCCGCCGCGAGGTGCTCGCGCTGAAGCGGGCCGGCAAGCCGGTCGCGGTGTCGATGGGCGACCTGGCCGCGTCCGGCGGCTACTGGATCGCGATGGACGCCGACCGCATCTTCGCCGACCCGTCCACGGTCACCGGCTCGATCGGCATCTTCGGCCTGATCCCGACCCTGCCGCGCGCGCTGGACAAGATCGGCGTGCACAGCGACGGCGTCGGCACCACCCGCTTCGCCGGCGCGTTCGACATCACCCGGCCGCTGCAGCCGGAAGTGGGGCAGGTGGTGCAGGCGGTGATCGAGAAGGGCTACCGCGACTTCACCGGCCGCGTCGCCCAGGCGCGCAAGCGCAGCGTCGAGCAGATCGACGCGGTCGCGCGCGGCCGCGTCTGGACCGGCGCGCAGGCCAAGGAGCGCGGGCTGGTCGACGAGCTGGGCGGGCTGCAGCAGGCGATCGGCTTCGCCGCCGCGCGCGCCAAGCTGGGCAAGCCCGACGAGTACCGGGTGCGCTACCTCGAGAAGCCGGCGACGCCGTTCGAGCGCTTCTTCGCCGGCTTCGCCGGGAGCCGCCTCGGCCGCGCCTGGCTGCGCGACTCCGGCTTCGCCCGCGATGCGCTGCTGCCCGCGCTGCTGGCCCGGGCGTCGCCGCGCACCGCCGACGACCTGCGCTTCCTCGCCGACGCGGCGACGCCGCGCGCCGGCGGCGTGCCGGTGAAGGCGCTGGCGTACTGCTTCTGCGGGTTCTGACCGCGGCTTCTCTCCCGCGGGAGGGAGCCGTCGCGTGCCGCGTCCAGGCGCCCGCGACCGCGGGGCGTCCGACGCAGCGCGGTGCCGCTAGCCGCCGGCGGCCTCGATCGCGCCGCGCCGCGCCCGGGCGGCGCGCCTGGCCGCGGCATCGGCGGCCCCGGCCTGGTCCAGCGGCGCCTGGATCACCTCGCGCAGCTGGGTCGCCTGCGGTTCCGGCGGGCGCTCCTTCTCCGGCGGCTTCGGCTTCGAGCAGCCGGCGCCCAGCGCCAGCGTCAGTACGGCGAGCAACAGCCTGCGTGCCATCGCGGCACTCCTCGCTATGACCCGCCGCTATGCTACTCCCGCGCCGCGGCGAAGGCCGCACCTACGGAGGCAGCGATGGATCCCAAGCGTTGGCGGCTCGACGGTCAGCTCGCCCTGGTCACCGGCGGCAGCGCCGGCATCGGCCGTGCGATCGCGCGCGAGCTGCTCGGCTTCGGCGCCGACGTGCTGCTGGCCGCGCGCGACGCGGCCGCGCTCGACGCCGCGCGCGCCGAGCTGCAGGAGGACTTCCCCGAGCGCGAGATCCAGGCCTTCGTCGCCGACGTCGCCGACGAGGAGCAGCGCCGCGAACTGCTGGACTGGGTCGAGGACTTCGGCGAGGGCCTGCACGTCCTGGTCAACAACGCCGGCGGCAACCTGAGCAAGGCCGCGACCGACTACACCGAGGACGAGTGGCGGCAGATCTTCGAGGTCAACCTGTTCTCCGCGTTCGAGCTGTCGCGCTACGCGCACCCGCTGCTGACGAGGCACGCCGCGTCCTGCATCGTCAACGTCGGCAGCGTGTCCGGGCTGACCCACGTGCGCACCGGCGCGCCCTACGGCATGAGCAAGGCCGCGTTGCACCAGATGACCCGCAATCTCGCGGTCGAATGGGCCGAGGACGGCGTTCGGGTGAACGCGGTGGCGCCGTGGTACATCCGCACCCGCCGCACCTCCGACAAGCTCGCCGACCCGGACTATCTCGACGAGGTGCTGCTGCGCACGCCGCTGGGCCGCATCGGCGAGCCGGAGGAAGTGGCCGCGGCGGTCGCGTTCCTGTGCCTGCCCGCGGCGGGCTACGTCACCGGCGAATGCATCGCGGTGGACGGCGGGTTCCTGCGCTACGGCTTCTAGCCGCCGCGCGGCCACTTGGCCTCGCCGAGCGCGCGCGGCGTCGCGCGAGCGTCCGGCCACCACAGCGTTACGCGCGCCGCGTGCCCTCAATCGCCGCAGAGGCTGGCGGCGAGCAGGCGGCGGACGCGTTCGGCCTCGGCCTGCGCGTCCGGGCGCCGCCCGCCCGGGGCGAAGCGCGCCTTGAACTCCAGTTCGCCCAGGTACCGGCGCCATTGCGTGCATTGCGCCTCGGCGGGCACGGCTTCGCAGCGGTCCTGCACCACCTGGCAGGCGCTGCCGGCGGCGGTGGCCCGGGTGCCGTCGAGGCCGACCACCGGCAGCGGCACGCAGCGCGAGGGCGGCTGCTCGGCCTCGCTGTAGTAGCGCTCGCGGTCCTGGCCGCCGCAGACGTACAGCGGCGGCGGTGCGACGCGCGATGCGGCGGCGGGCGCCGGCGCCGGTGTCGCAATCACCGGCGCGGCTGCGGCGGGCGCCGGCGTGGCGGGCGGCAGCGCGCGCCACGGCGCCGCCGGCGCTTCGATGACGCGCGTCTCCTGCTTGCTCCCTTGCGGGCACGGCCGGTCGTTCTGCAGCGCGACGCGGCCGGCGGCGTCGGTGCAGCGATAGATCACCGTCTGCGCCTGCGCGGCGCCGGTCGCGGCGACCAGGACCGCCGCGGCAAGGCGCGGCGCGATGCGGGCGCGACGGGGCATCACAGGTCGCGGCAGTCGTGGGCCAGGCGCGCGTCGATGCCGCGTTGCTCGTCGTCGATCCGCCGGCGCTCGCTCTGCAGCGCGCTGTTGTAGCGGCGGTCGAGCTCCCAGCGGCGGTCGCGCAGGCGCGCGCAGACGTCCTGTTGCGGCAGCGGATGGCATTCATCGCGCACCCAGGCGCCGGCGGGATGGAGGTAGCCGGCGCGCGGCGGCAGCGGCGAGGGCAACGGCGGAGGGTCGCCGACGCGCACCTCGTAGCGCGTATCGCCGCCGATGCGGCCGCCGACGCGCGCATGCACGCCACCGCCGTACGGCAGCGCCGGCGCCGCGCCGACCGGGTAGCCGAGCACGCCCAGCGGCACCCAGCGCGGATTGCCTTCGCCGGTGTCGCTGAGGTAGCGCTCGCCGTCGGGCGTCGTGCATTCGTACATCGGCCGCGGCGGGGTGCGGTAGACGACCACTTCGCGCTCGCGCGGCGCGGCGGTCGCTGCGGGGGCCGGCACCGCGGCGGCGGGGCGCGGCGGCGGGTCGGTCGGGCGCTGCATCGTGCGCACCTGCTGGGTCTCGCCGCGGCGGCAGGGCGTGTCGCGCAGCGCGACGCGGCCGGCGGCATCGGTGCAGCGGTAGATCGTCACCTCGGCGGCGCGCGCCGGCGCCGCCGCGATCGGCAGCAGGGCGAGGATCGGGGCGGCCAGCCAGCGCATGGGCCCATTCTGGGGCAGAAACCGGGAACCGGGAGTGAGGCCACCGGAGGAAGCTCCCCCGGCTTCCCGTCCCCGTCTCTCGTTTCCGGCCTTCCCGCCATCAGGCGCGCAGGACCGCGCCGCTGCGGGCGTCGCGGATCGCGGTAGGGGCGGTCAGGCCGCCGGTCTCGCCCTCGCAGACGCCGTCGATCCGCGCCAGCAGGGCCGGGTCGAGCTCGGGGCGGGCGAACGCCGGCGGCTGGCCCGACAGGTTGGCGCTGGTCGAGACCAGCGGCGCGCCGAAGGCTTCGCACAGCGCGACGACGACCGGGTGCGCGCTGACCCGCACCGCCACGCCCGCGTGGGCGCCGCGGATCCACGCCGGCACGCGCGCGGTGGCCGGCACGATCCAGGTGTTCGGGCCGGGCCAGCTGGCCAGCACCGCATCGCGGCGCTCGGCCGGCAACGCGTCCCAGTCGAGCAGGCCGTCGAACTGAGGCAACGCGGCGGCGATCAGGATCAGGCCCTTGTCGACCGGGCGCTGCTTGATCGCGAGCAGGCGCTCGCTGGCGGCGCGGTCGAACGGGTCGCAGCCCAGGCCCCAGACCGCCTCGGTCGGGTAGGCGACCACGCCGCCGCGGCGCAGCGCGGCGGCGGCGGCGGGAACGGCGAGCGCGGGCGGGATCGAGTCGGGCATCGGCGATCGGTGGCAGGGGACCGCGGCGAGCATAGCGGCTTCGCGGCGCAGGTCGAGTGCCGCGCGGGTCGCTGCCATGCGGCTGCGATGCGGCGAAGCTGCCGCCGATTCCGGCCGGCTTTGTTGCCCTCGCTCCCCGGCCCTTTCCCGCAGGCGGGAAGGGGGCGCCACCGCTTCGCTCGCGCACGCGGAGGGAGGCGGCGCGCACGCGCCGCCCGTGCCGGCGCGCGCCCTGGCGTTCAGCCCGCCGCGCGCTTGGCCGCCTTCTTCGCCTGCGCCTTCTTCGCGGCCTTCTTGGCCGCGGTCTTCTTCGCCGCCTGCTTGGCGGCCTGTTTCGGCGGCGCCTTGCGCGCGGTCTTCTTGGCGGCGGGCTTGGCCGCAGCGGCGTCCTGGGGGGGCTTCTTCGCCGCCGCCTTTCTGGCGAAGCGGCCGCGCACCGGCTTGCCGGTTTCCTCGAGCAGCCGGGTCGCCTCCTCCAGGGTCAGCGAGCCCGGGTCGCGGTCCTTCGGGATCTTGCCGTTGAGCCTGCCGTCGCTGATGTACGGGCCGAAGCGGCCGTTGAGCACCTGCACGTCGCTGCCGTCCCACTGCTGGATGATGCGGTTGCGCGCGATCTCTTCCTTCTGCTCGATCAGGAACACCGCCCGCGCCAGGTCGATGGTGTACGGGTCGTCGTCCTTGGTCAGCGAGGCGTAGGTGCTGCCGCGCCTGGCGAACGGGCCGAAGCGGCCGATGCCGACGCTGACTTCCTGGCCGTTGGATTCGCCGAGCTTGCGCGGCAGCTTGAACAGCTCCAGCGCCTCCTCGAGCGTGATCGTGTGCATCGACTGGCCGGGCCGCAGCGAGGCGAACTGGAGCTTCTCGTCGGTGTCCTTGTCGCCGATCTGCGCGTAGGGCCCGAACCGGCCCAGGCGCACGCTGACCGGCTTGCCGCTCTTCGGGTCGGTGCCGAGCTCGCGCGCGCCGGTGGCCTCGCTGCGGTCGACCGACTCGGTCTTGTCCTCGACCAGTTCCTTGAACGGGCCCCAGAACTTCTCCATCAGCGGCACCCAGTCCTCCTCGCCGCGGCTGACCGCGTCGAGCTCGTCCTCCATCTTCGCGGTGAAGTCGTAGTCGACGTAGCGGGTGAAGTGCGAGCTGAGGAACTTGGACACGGCGCGGCCGACGTCGGTCGGGCGGAAGCTGCGGCCCTCCATCTCGACGTACTTGCGGAACAGCAGGGTCTGGATGATCGAGGCGTAGGTGGACGGGCGGCCGATGCCGTACTCCTCCAGCGCCTTGACCAGCGCCGCCTCGGTGAAGCGCGGTGGCGGCTGGGTGAAGTGCTGGTCGGCGTGGATGCGGTCCAGCGGCACGCGGTCGCCGGGCTTCATCGCCGGCAGCTTGCGGCCCTCGTCCTCGTCCTCGGAGGTCTTGGTGTCCTTGCCCTCCTCGTACACGGCGAGGAAGCCGGGGTCGACCACGGTGGTGCCGGACGCGCGGAAGCTGTGCGCGTTGCCGGCGGCGAGGTCGACGCTGACGGTGTTGAGCGTGGCCGGCACCATCTGCGAGGCCACCGCGCGCTTCCACACCAGTTCGTACAGCTTGCGCTCGTCTTCGGACAGGTAGCGCGCCACCTGCGCCGGCGTGCGCAGCGCCGAGGTCGGGCGCACCGCCTCGTGCGCCTCCTGCGCGTTCTTGGACTTGGTCTGGTAGGCGTTCGGCTTGTCCGGCAGGGCGCGGGTGCCGAAGTCGCGCGCGATCACGTCGCGGATCTCGGCCACCGCGTCCAGCGCGAGGTTGACCGAGTCGGTACGCATGTAGGTGATCAGGCCGACCGTGCCTTCCTCGCCCAGGGTCACGCCCTCGTACAGCTTCTGCGCGACCTGCATGGTCTTGCGGGTGGTGAAGCCGAGCTTGCGCGCGGCTTCCTGCTGCAGCGTGGAGGTGGTGAACGGCGGCGCCGGGCGGCGCTTGCGCTCCTTGCTCGCCACGTCGGTGACGTGCAGCGCGCCGGCGGCGGCCTGGACGATGCGCTGGCGGGCGGCCTCGGCGGCCTCGCCGTCGGTGATGGTGAACTGCTCGAACTTCTGTCCGTCGAGCCTGGTCAGCTTGGCGGTGAACGGCTGCGCCGGATGCGCGCACTCGGCCTCGATGGTCCAGTACTCGCGCGCGACGAAGGCTTCGATCTCCTCCTCGCGCTCGACGATCATGCGCAGCGCGGGGCTCTGCACGCGGCCGGCGGACAGGCCGCGCTGGACCTTGCGCCACAGCACCGGCGACAGGTTGAAGCCGACCAGGTAGTCGAGCGCGCGCCGCGCCTGCTGCGCGTCGACCAGTTCGCTGGAGATGGTGCGCGGCCGGCTCATCGCCTCGCGGATCGCGCGCGGCGTGATCTCGGTGAACACCACCCGGTGCAGCGGCTTGCCGTCGAGCAGGCCGCGCTCCTTGAGGATCTCGGCGATGTGCCAGCTGATCGCCTCGCCCTCGCGGTCCGGGTCGGTGGCCAGGTACAGCGCCTCGGCCTGCTTCGCCGCCTTGGCGATGGCCTCCACGTGCTTCTCGTTCTTGTCGATCAGCTCGTAGCGCATCGCGAAGCCGCGCTCCGGGTCGACCGCGCCCTCCTTCGGCACCAGGTCGCGGACATGGCCGTAGGAGGCCAGGACGGTGAAGTCCTTGCCGAGGTACTTGTTGATCGTCTTGGCCTTGGCGGGCGATTCGACGATGAGGAGGTTCTTGGCCATTGGGCGACTCCGCAGGACGGTCCGGGTCCTGCCGGGGGAAACGACTGGACGGCTAGAGATGGCGACGCCCGCGGGGCGGCCGCGGGCGTGCTTCTTTTTCTATTGAGGCCATGCGCCGGCCGCGCCTGTCAAGCCGGCGCGGCGCGGGCCGCTACCGGCGTCGCGCCCGGCCGGGTCGCCGATGCGGTTCCGTTCAGGTTCGGGGTCAGGCGCCGGCGCGCTGCAGATAGCTCTGGTAGGCCGGGAGGGCGACGGCGAACAGCACCGCCAGGTAGGCGATCAGCAGCAGCGCGCCCAGGACCAGCACGGCGATCGTCACCGCGCCCAAGGCACGGCGCTGGCGCTGCGGCTGGCCGGTGTAGGCCCAGCGGTCCACCACCAGCACGCCCGCGGCCATGTCGTGCAGGCCGCGCTTGCGTTCGGTGAACGCGGCCATCAGGTAGCCGACATAGAGCGTGAAGTAACCCAGCAGGTGCGAGACCCAGCGGCCCAGCGCATGCGCCCGGCCCAGGCGCCGTCCGGACGCGTCGACCACCTTGATGCCCACCGCCATCTTGCCGAGCGTGGCCTGGGCCGGCGACGACTCGAAGCCGACGAAGTACAGCGCGCTCAGCAGCGGATACAGCAGGTAGACCAGGCCGAGCAGCGCGAACGCGCCCGCGCCGAGCCCGCCTTCGCCCAGGCCGGCCAGGCCGGCGCCCGCGCCGAGCGCGACCATCGCCACGATCAGGATCACGTAGTAGGCGATCGCGACCAGGACCTGGTCGATCATCAGCGCCGCCGCGCGCTTCCAGAAGCCGGCGTACACCACCTCGCCGCCGCCGTGGTAGCCGGCGTCCTCCGCCAGCGCGGCCTGCGGCGGCGCGTAGGGCGAGGCCGCCATGCCGCCCGCGCCCGGCGCGGCGGCCGCCGGCGCGAACGCGGGCGCGCCGGCAGGCGCCCCGGCATCGGCGAAGGCAGGCGCGGCGGCCTCCGGCAGGGGCGCGACGTCGAGTTCGAGCTGTTCGGAGAAGCGGTCCAGCGGCTGCCAGTCGCGCACGCCCGGGTGCCAGGCCAGGGTGTCGCGGTCGATCTCGCCGCGGCGGTAGCGCTCGCGTACCGCGTCGGCCGGCAGCGGCCCGACCCGGCCCTGGCCGGGCACGTGGTAATACCAGTCGTTCATCCCGCGTCCCCTTGTCGTATCCCCGCCGCGATCTTAGGGCCTGTTCATGCCCGTGTCGCGTCGGCGGCGGCGCCGCGGCGGTATCCCCCGGCCGAGCGCTCGGGTGCCAAACGCCATCCCGGCCCCGGCCGAGCGGCACGTGCGCGTTCCGCGCCATCCTCGTTCCAGGCGACGGACGACTGGTCCTCCTGGGGAGGGGACCAAGGCGCCGCGCCGGACGGCGCGCGGGAACACTAGATGGGGATGCGGACGCCGCCGTCCGCAAGGCCGAATTCGGCGCGCGCCGGCGGAGCGGAAAAAACGAAAGCGGGCAGGTGCGACCCGCCCGCTTCCCGTTCTCCTCGCATCGCTCCGGTACCGGCGCAGGCGGCGCCGCGCCTCAGTGCACCGGCTCGGGCTCGTCCTCGAAGATCTGCGTCTCCATCCACGCGTAGGCGGCCTCGCTGCCGGGCTGGTTGAACAGCACCATCAGCACCACCCACTTCAGGTCGTCCAGGTCGATCTGGTCCTGGTCCAGGGCCATGGCGCGGTCGAGCACCAGTTCGCGCTGGTCGGCGTCGAGCACGCCGTGCTGCTCGAGGAACAGCAGGAAGCCGCGCGCCTCGACATCGAGCTTGTCCAGCTCCGGGCCGAAGAACACCCGCACCGGCCCGTTCGCGCGTGGCGCGGCCGTGCTCGGCCGCTGCCGGGCGAGCGCGTCCAGCCATTCGAAGGCCTTGTGGATTTCCGCCGGGCTGAAGCCGGCCTTGCCGAGTTCGTCGAAAAGGGGGCCGCTGCGGAGCGAATCGCTGTCGCGGACCAGGTCCGCATCGTCGGAGAAATAGTGCTCGAACAGGTACAGCAGGACGTCCAGGATGCTCTCTTTCATTTCCCTCGGCCTGCGCCGCACGCGGCGCGGTGGGCAGAACTTGCGGCGGAACCGCCCGGCCTCAACGGCTGCGGAAGTAGCGGCCGTGCCGCGAGGCCACGCGGCCTTCAAGCTCCATGAGCAGCAGCATGGAGGACACCGCCGCGGCCGTCAATCCGGTGCGCGCGACCAGCTCGTCCATACCTGTCGGGTCGTGGCCGAGCGCGTTCCACAAGGTCTGGTGGTCGGGGTCCGCCGGCGGCGGGTCCGCTGCGGGCGCCGCGTCGTTCCCCTGTGAAGGCGAAATGGGGGCGCACAGGCGCGCACGCAAGTCCGTGGCCAGCTCCGCCGCTTGCGCGGCGAGCGCGTCGATCGCCTCGCCCGGGCCTTCGATCAGCGCCGCGCCGTCGCGGATCAGGCGGTGGCAGCCGCGCGCGAGCGGATTGCGGATCGAGCCGGGCAGCGCGAACACCTCGCGCCCGGCCTCGGCGGCCAGGCGCGCGGTGATCAGCGCGCCGGAGCGCAGCGCCGCCTCGACCACCACCGTGCCCAGCGCCAGCCCGGCGAGGATGCGGTTGCGGCTGGGGAAGTGCCCGCGGTGCGGGCCGGTGCCGGGCGGGTGCTCGCTGACCACCACGCCGGAGGCCGCGATGCGTTCGAGCAGGCCGGCGTTGGCGCGCGGGTAAGCCACATCGGGGCCGGTGCCGAGCACGGCCACGGTGAGGCCGCCGGCCTCGAGCGCGCCTTCGTGCGCGGCGGTGTCGATGCCGGCGGCGAGGCCGCTGACCACCGCCAGCCCGGACGCGGCGAAGGCGTGGGCGAACTCGCGCGCGTGCTCGCGCCCGCCGGGGGTCGGCGCGCGGCTGCCGACCACGGCGATACCGGGGTGCCACAGCCGCGCCGGCTCGCCGGCGACGAACAGCGCCGGCGGCGGATTCGGGGTGCGCCGCAGCTGCGGCGGATAGTCCGGATCGTGCCAGCCGAGCAGGTGGCGGCCGGGCGCGGCGAGCCAGGCCCGCGCCCGCGCCAGCGCGGCGCGGTCCGGCTGCCGCAGGGCTTGTGCCTGGTCGGCGTCCAGGCCGGCGATGCGCCAGGCATCGGGACCGGCGCGGCAGGCCGCCGCGGCGCTGGCGAACCGCTCCAGCAGCCCGCGGCGCGGCGCGGCCGGCCCGCCGGCGAGGGCCAGGCGCAGCAGGGCGTCGATGTCGTCGTCGCAGCGCATCGCCCCAGTCTGCGTCGGCCGGCGCGGGCGCGCGCTCGGCGGGCGCCGCGGCATCGGGTAGGAAAACGCCGCAGGCGGGACCCCGGCCAGGGCTCCGCGGATCGGCGTGGAGACGACCCGTTGCGTCGTCCGGAACCCCGGTCGGCCCGGGTGCCGGGCGCGGGCGGTCTTGCCCTGCCCGGGCGCGCGTGTCCGCGCCGAGCGTTGCGGAACGGCGCGGATGCCGGAGCGGAAAGGACCGTCTCAGGTTCGGCCCGATGGGCGCACGCGCGGATGCGCGATCCACCGTGGCCCGATCGCGCCACGCCCGGTCGCGGCGCGTCGCGCCGCATGCGCCGAGGGCGGCCGTGGCCGCCCTCTCGTCCCGCGCGCCGGTTCGCGGCGAAGCGCCGCGGCCGCGTCAGTGGGTCGCGTCGGGGTGCTTGAGCGCGTAGCCGATCCGGGTCGGGCGCACGCTGTCCATCACCAGCGCGTAGCTGACCTTGTCGAAGGTGCGGAACACCATCGCATGGCCGGCGAATTCGTCCGGCAGCTTGACCTTGCTGCCGCGGCCGACCAGGTCGGGGCTGCGATCCAGGCCGACGCGGACGCGGTCGGCCTCGGTGCTGCCGACGCGCCAGGTCGAGAGCACGGTGCCGTTGTCGATGCCGTCGCGGGCGCCGACCGACAGCGCGACCACGTCGCGCGGGCCGCCGGTGGTCAGGGTGTCGGCGACCGCGAGCACGTGCGCGCGCCTGGCCGGCAGTTCCTGCCTGGGCGGATGCGGGAAGAACTGCAGGTCGTAGGGCTGGGCCTCGACCGGGATCAGGCGGTCGCCGACCCGGACCTCGCGCCCGGACACGTCGATCACCACGGTCGCGGCCTCGGCGTCGCCGGCCTGGCCGCGGCTGACGGTGGCGGTGGTGAGCTTCATCAGCTCGTAGCCGAGGAACTCGCCACCGCCGGGCGGCAGCTGGTAGTTCCACATCTGCTCGGTGCCGATGTTGCGGCGGCCGCGGAAGTCGAGGTCGTCCGCGCGGCGGTTGGCGTTGCCGCAGCAGCGCTTGGGGTCGAGGCCGACGTAGCGCGCGCCCGGCCGCACCACCAGGTAGCGCTGGCCGGGCTGGGCGTCGGCCAGGCCCTTCACGTAGGCGACTTGGTTCAGGCTGCTGCGCAGCCGGTCCTCCTCCAGGCCGACCACGTAGGGCAGGTGCTCGAAGCTGTCGACCACGCGCAGGTCCTTGAGGAAGGCCTCGACCTCCGCCAGCGGGATGCCGGTGATCGGCGCTTCCTCGCGCGGGCCCTCCTGCACCGCCACGCGATCCAGGTAGGCCAGCGACAGCACGTCGCCCGGATAGATCAGGTGCGGGTTCTTGACCTGCGGGTTGGCCTGCCAGATCTCCGGCCACAGCCAGGGCTTCTTCAGGAAGCGCCCGGCGATGTCCCACAGGGTGTCGCCGCGCTTGACCACGTAGGTATCGGGATGGTCGCCGCGCAGCTCGGCGGCGATGCCGTAGGTGGCGATCGTGAACAGCGCCGCGGTCAGCACCGTGCGCAACGGTTTAAGCATGGTGGCCATCTGCCCGGATTCCCCTTACTGCGCTGCTTCCGCAGCTCCGCCGCGCCGCTGAACGGCGGGCCCCGCGCGGCACTATAGCCCAGAAAAAGCGCGGGGTTGCAAGCGAATGCCGGGGGTAAACGGGGTTACAATCCACCGGCACGTTGCGGTTGTGACGCACGCCCCCATTTCCAACGCCATGGCCCTGCTCCCCATCCTCGAATTCCCCGATCCGCGCCTGCGCACCGTCGCCGCGCCGGTCGATCCCGCGCGCGTGCCCACGCCCGGATTCCAGCGCCTGCTCGACGACATGTTCGAGACCATGTACGCGGCGCCGGGCATCGGCCTGGCCGCCAGCCAGGTCGACGTGCACCAGCGCTTCATGGTGATCGACGTCAGCGAGGAGAAGAACCAGCCGCTGGTGTTCATCAACCCGGAGATCGTCGCCCGCGAGGGCGAGCAGGTCTGCCAGGAAGGATGCCTGTCGGTGCCCGGCATCTTCGCCGACGTGACCCGCGCCGACCGCATCACCGTGCGCTACCTCGACCGCGAGGCCCGGCCGCAGGAACTGCGGGCCGACGGCCTGCTCGCGGTGTGCATCCAGCACGAGATGGACCATCTCGCCGGCAAGCTGTTCGTCGACTACCTCTCGCCGCTCAAGCGCGAGATGGTGCGCAAGAAGCTGGCCAAGCAGCGGCGCCAGGCCGCGGCCTGACGCGCGCCGCGCCGTGTGGCGCGGTGGTCCCGGGCGGGGCGAGCGGCGCCGCGGCGGGGCCGGCGGCGCGGTGGCCCCCTCGCGCGATGGCTGCGCCGACATCCCCGTTCTTCGAGTCTCGTCCGCATGCGCCTCGTTTTCGCCGGTACGCCCGACTTCGCCGTGCCCAGCCTGCGCGCCGCCGCGCAGCGCGGCGAGGTCGTCGCCGTCTACACCCAGCCCGACCGCCCGGCCGGGCGCGGCCGCGCGCTGACGCCCTCGCCGGTCAAGCGCGAGGCGCTGCTGCGCGGCATCCCGGTGCTGCAGCCGGAGAGCCTGCGCAAGGCCGAATCGCGGGCCGCGCTGCGCGCGCTGCGGCCGGACCTGATGATCGTGGTGGCCTATGGCCTGATCCTGCCGCAGGCGGTGCTGGAGATTCCGACCCACGGTTGCTGGAACGTGCACGCCTCGCTGCTGCCGCGCTGGCGCGGCGCGGCGCCGATCCAGCGCGCGATCGAGGCCGGCGACGCCGAGACCGGCGTGTGCCTGATGCAGATGGAGAAGGGCCTGGACACCGGGCCGGTGCTGCTGTCGCGGGCGACGCCGATCGGCGAGCACGAGACCGGCGGCCAGCTGCACGACCGCCTGGCCGAGCTCGGCGCGCAGGTGCTCGGCGACGGCCTCGGCCTGCTGCGCGCCGGCATCCGCCCGGTGCCGCAGCCGCAGCCGGAGGCGGGCGTGACCTACGCGCACAAGCTCGACAAGGCCGAGGCGAAGCTCGACTGGACCCGGCCGGCCCGCGTGCTGGCGAACCAGGTGCGCGCGTTCAACCCGTGGCCGATGGCCGAGGCGGTGGTCGCCGGCGAGCGCCTGCGCCTGCACGGCGCGGTTGCGCGCGACGAGGCCCACGGCGCGGCGCCCGGCACCCTGCTGCGCGCCGGCCGCGACGGCCTCGACGTGGCCTGCGGCGAAGGCACGCTGCGCATCCGCGTGCTGCAGCGCGAGGGCGGCAAGGCGATCACCGCCGCCGACTACCTCAACGCGCGGCGCGATCTGCTGGCGCAGGCATAGCGCCGTCCGTTCGCCGCCGCCGGTCGCACGCGCGGCGCGGCATCGTGCGCCTTCGCCGTCCCCGATGTTCCTGCCGATGACTCGCCGAGCCCGTGACCGACGATAAGCCGCCCTCCGAACGCCACGCCCCGCCGCGCGCGCGCCACGCCGGGGCGCGGGCGCCGTCGCGTCGCGGCGGGCGGGCGGGCAGCGGCGCCGCGCCACGCGCCGCCGCCGCGCGCGTGCTCGACGCGGTGCTGCATCGCGGCCGCTCGCTGAAGACGGAACTCGCCGCAGCGCTGCCGGCGCTCGGCGATCCGCGCGACCGCGCCCTGGTCGAGGCGATCTGCTTCGCCGTGCTGCGTGCGCCTTCGCGCTACGAGGCCGCGGTCGGCGCGTGGATGCCGCGCCCGCTGCCGCGTCGCGACGGCGAGCTGAAGGCGCTGCTGTACGCCGGGCTCGCCCAGCTCGATCCGCTGCGGCTGCCGGCGCACGCGGCGCTCGCCGCCACGGTCGAAGCGGCGCGCGGGCTCGGCCGCGCGCACCAGGCCGGGCTGGTCAACGCGTTGCTGCGCCGCGCCCAGCGCGAGGGCGTGCCGGCCGGCGATCCGGCCGCGCACTGGCCGGCCTGGTTGCGCGAGCGCCTGGCCGCGGACTGGCCGCGGGACCTGCCGGCGATCCTCGCCGCCAGCGCCACCGAGCCGCCGCTGTGGTTGCGCGTCAACCGCCGCCGCGGCACGCGCGATGCCTATCGCGAGCGCCTGCGCGAGGCCGGCATCGAGGCCGCGATCGATCCCGCGCTGCCCGACGGGTTGCGCCTGGACGCGACGGTGCCGGTGGCGGCGCTGCCGGAGTTCGACGCCGGCGCGGCGTCGGTGCAGGACGCCTCGGCGCAGCTGGTCGCCGAGGCGCTCGCGCCCGCGCCGGGCGCGCGCGTGCTCGACGCCTGCGCCGCGCCCGGCGGCAAGGCCGCGCACCTGCTCGAACGCGACCCGGGCCTGCGCCTGCTTGCGCTCGACGTCGACCCCGTCCGCCTGGAGCGGGTGCGCGCCACGCTCGCGCGCCTGCGCCTGGACGGCGCGACCTTGCGCGCGGCCGATGCCGCCGATCCGGGCGCGTGGTGGGACGGCGCGCCGTTCGACGCGGTATTGCTGGACGCGCCGTGCTCCGCCACCGGCGTGATCCGCCGCCAGCCCGACGTGCTGCGGCATCGGCGCGCCGCCGACCTCGACGCGCTGGTCGCGGCCCAGGCGCGCCTGCTCGACGGCTGCTGGCGCACGCTCGCGCCCGGCGGCGTGCTGCTGTACGCGACCTGTTCGATCCTCGAGGCCGAGAACGCGGCGCAGATCGCCGCCTTCCTCGCGCGCACCCCGGACGCGCGCGCCGAGCCGCTGGACGCGCGCTTCGGCCGCGTCAGCGGCGCCGGCCGCCAGCGCCTGCCCGGCGAGCACGGCGGCGACGGGTTCTTCTATGCGCGCCTGCGCAAGAGCGGCGGGAGCGGGTAGGGCGCGACGGGGAACGAGCAGCTCGCGCGGCGCGCGTTCGTTCCTCGTTCTTCGTTCCTGGACGCGCCGGCCGGCCCGGTATCATCCGCGCATGCTCAAGACCGCCCGTTCCCGCGAGACCTGGCTGTTCTGGATCGTCGCCGTGCTGGTGCTGGGCGCCGGCCTCGGGCTGCGCGACCCCTGGCCCGCCGACGAGCCGCGCTTCGCCCTGGTCGCCAGGCAGATGGTCGAGAGCGGCGACTGGCTGTTCCCGCACCGCGGCAACGAGCTGTACTCGGACAAGCCGCCGTTGTTCATGTGGCTGCAGGGGCTGGCCTACCTGCTGTTCGGCCACTGGCGCATCGCCTTCCTGCTGCCGTCGCTGCTGGCAGCGCTGGGCACGCTGTGGTGCGTGGTCGACCTCGGCCGGCGCCTGTGGACGCGGCGGGTCGGCCTGTACGCCGGCTATGCGCTGCTGTTCGCGCTGCAGTTCACCTGGCAGGCGAAGAAGGCGCAGATCGATCCGCTGGTGGTGTTCTGGATCACCCTGGCCAACTACGGCCTGCTGCGCCACGTGCTGCAGGTGCGGCGCAATCGCGGCCCGCATTGGCCGCTGTGGATGCTGGGCTGGGCCGCCGCGGCGCTGGGTACGATCAGCAAGGGCGTCGGCGCGATCGCGCTGCTGGTGCTGGTCCCCGCCGGCATCGCCTCGCTGCGCGGCTGGGACGTCAAGGTGCATGCCAAGGACCCGAAGTTCTGGCTCGGTCCGCTCGCGTTCGTGCTGGCCGCCTGCGTGTGGCTGGTGCCGATGCTGGTCGCCGTGTCCGGCAACGCCGCGCCCGAATACCGCGCCTACGTCGACGACATCCTGCTGCGCCAGACCGCCAAGCGTTACGGCACGTCGTGGGACCACCACCAGCCGCCGTGGTACTTCCTCGAGGTCATGCTGACGATGTGGCTGCCGGCGGCGCTGGCGCTGCCTTGGGCGATTCCCGCCTGGCGCCGCCGCCTGCGCCGGCGCGACGCGCGCTACCTGCTGCCGCTGGCGTGGTGGGGGCTGGTGCTGGTGTTCTTCACCATTCCCGACGGCAAGCGCGACATGTACATCCTGCCGGCGCTGCCGATGGTGTGCCTGGCGCTGGCGCCGCTGCTGCCGGGCATCGTGCGCCGGCCGCGCGCGCGCGCCGCGGCGCTGGCGTTCACCGCGCTGCTGTTCGGCGGGCTGCTGCTGGCCGGCGCGGCCGCCTGGTTCGGCGACCCCGGATTCGAGCGGCGCTTCCTCGCCGAGCGCGGCATGGACGCGGACGCGCGCGGCGTCGCCGCGATGCTGGCGGCGATCGGCGCCTGGGGCGTGGCCTGCGCGCTGTGGGGCGGCGTGCGCCGGGCGGTGCCGGCGATGCTGGCGGCGCTGGCCGGCTTGTGGGTGCTGTTCGGCCTGGTGGCCGGCCCGCTGCTCAACGACGCCTCGTCCGCGCGCGGGTTGATGCGCGAGGTCGGCCGCCGCATCGGCCCGGACGCGGAGCTGGGCCTGGTCGCGTGGAAGGAGCAGAACCTGCTGATGGCCGACCGCCCCGCGGCGACGTTCGGCTTCAAGGTCGGGTTCGGCGAACAGATGCGGCGCGGCCTGGCCTGGCAGCGGCAGGCTCCCGCGCGGCGCTGGCTGCTGGTGCAGGACGTGGCCCTGGCCGCCTGCATCGATCCGCGCAAGACCCTGCACCTGGGCAGCGCCAACCGGCGCGGCTGGACGCTGGTGCCGAGCGACGCCGCCGCGGGCTGCCGGTGATCGGCGCCGGCCGATCACCGGACCGGTTCCCGCCTGACTGCCGGCGTAATTCGCGCGCGCGAGCGGCCGTTCCGTTCGCCCAGCGCATACCGCCGTTCCGGTAGACTTTTCGCACTTGGCGGCAGGCGCGAAGCGACCGAAGGGCCGAATGGCGAGCATCAATCTGATCGGGCGCGACAACGGCGTGGGCCTGTCGCGCGACATGCGGCTGGTCGCCAATGCATTGTCGGCAGCGGGTTTCGAAGTCCGCATCTGGGGCCTGCGCCGGGGCAAGTTGCGCAAGTGGCTGCGTCCGCTGTGGATGAAGCTGCGGGTCGCCGGCATGCGCGCGGCCGGCACCGCGCCGGCCGACCTCAACCTGATGTTCGAGCACGTCCACCGCGACTTCCTGCCGCTGGCGCGGCGCACCGCATTGCTGCCCAACCCGGAGTGGTTCGACGAGCGGGACCGGGCGCTGTTCGACCGTGTCGATGCGGTGCTCGCGAAGACGCGGCACGCCCAGGCTGTGTTCGAGGCGCTCGGCAAGCCGACCGAGTTCGTGGGCTTCACCAGCGAGGATCGGCTGTTGCCGGGCCGGCGGCGCGAGTTGGCCTTCTTCCATCTGGCCGGCCGCAGCGGCAACAAGGGCACGCAACGGCTGCTCGCCCTTTGGCGCCGGCACCCGGAGTGGCCGGTGCTGCGGGTGTTGCAGAACCCCTGCAAGGCGCAGCCGGGCCCGGCGGCGGCGAATATCGAACACCGCGTCGGCTACGTCGGCGACGACGAACTGCGCCGGCTGCAGAACGAACACGCGGTCCACCTGTGCCCGTCGGAAACCGAAGGGTTCGGCCACTACATCGTCGAGGCGATGAGCGTCGGCGCCGTCACGATCACCCTGGACGCGGAGCCGATGAACGAACTGGTCGGGGCCGATCGCGGCGTGCTGGTCGCGGCCGCGGCGCGCGGCCGCCAGCATCTGGCCACGACCTACCACTTCGACGAGGCCGCGATGGAGGCCGCGATCGAGCGGGTCCTGGCGATGCCGTCTCCGGAGCGGGAACGGATCGGCGCCCGCGCGCGCGCGTGGTACGAGGCCAACGACCGGCAATTCGGCGATCGCCTGGTCGCCGCGGTGCGCAACCTGCTGAAGGCGGACCGGATCGGCGACGCCGCCGGGGCCGGAAACAACGACGCCAGGGTGCCGCTGCGCCCCGGAACGGCGCAGCGGCAGCTCTAGCGTTCGGGCGTGGCCACCGGCTGCCCGTTCTGCAGCAGCCACAGCATGATGGTCTTCTGCCGCACGTAGTTGGCGCGCACGTAGGCGTAGACCAGGCCGTGCCAGCCGTCGAGGAAGCCCAGGCGCAGCACGTAGCCGCGCCAGAACCGCCAGGCCGGCGACAGCACCAGCTTGGCCAGGGTGGCGCGCTTGCCGCGCGCGTAGTCGTACTCGGCCATCATCCGCGCGTAGCGCTGGGTCTTGGCGAGCTGCTGCTCGAGCGAGCGGTACGGGTAGTGGATCAGGTCGCCGGCGAGCGTCTTCACCGGGCCGTCGACGCTCGCGGCCTCGTGCACTTCGCGCTTGCCGCGCCAGCCGCCGCGGCGGCGGTCGAACAGGCGCAGCACGCGGTCGGGGTAGGCGTTGCCGTGGCGCAGGAACTTGCCGAAGTAGTCGCTCAGGCGGGCGAAGCGGTAGCCGGCGGCGCCGGCGAAGCCGCGCGCGCGCTCGGCCTCGATCGCGGCGCGCAGCGCGTCGCCGACGCGCTCGTCGGCGTCCAGGCACAGCACCCAGTCGTGCGCGGCCTGCTCGACCGCGAACTGCTTCTGGCTGCGGAAGCCGTCGAACGGCCGCTGCAGCACGCGCGCGCCCATCCTTGCGGCGACCCGCGCGGTGGCGTCGGTCGAATGCGAATCGACCACGACGATCTCGTCGCAGAACGCGAGCGAGGCGATGCAATCGCCGATGCGGTCGGCCTCGTTGAACGCGATAATGCAGGCCGAGAGCGGAGCCGGCGACGGCGCGGGCGGCGAGGGCGGCGAGGGCGAGGAAGCGTCGATGGCGGATTACCTGTTGTTCGCGAGCGAGCGGTACGCGCTGCCGATCCTGCAGCCGCTGGCGCAGGCGCTGCAAGCGGCCGGCCACCGCGCCCACGCCTGGTTCGTCGGCGGCGCGGCCGGCGCCGCGTTGCCGGCGCCGGTGCGCATGATAGGCGGTCCGCGCGAGGCGGTCGCGCTGCGGCCGCGCGCCGTGTTCAGCGCCGCCAACGAGGTGCCGACCTTCGTCGCCGGGGCCAAGGTGCAGCTGTTCCACGGCTTCAACGTCGAGAAGCGCTCCGACGCGCGCGGCCATTTCCGCGTGCGCGGGCTGTTCGACCTGTACTGCACGCAGGGCCCGGCCACGACCGCGCCGTTCCGGCAACTGGCCGCGCGCCACCGCCACTTCGCCGTGGCCGAGACCGGCTGGCCCAAGCTCGATCCGCTGTTCCGCGAGGACGACGGCGCCGCCGCGGCGCTGCGCGCCCCGGCCGGCGCGCGGCCGGTGGTGCTGTTCGCCTCGACCTTCACCGAGCGGCTGAGCGCGGCGCCGCACCTGTACGAAGAAATCGCCGCCGAGGTCGCGCGCGGCGAGCGTTACTGGTTGCTGACCCTGCACCCGAAGTGCGCGCCGGCGCTGTTCGCCCGCTACCGCGCCCTGGCCGGGCCGAACGCCGCCTTCGTCGAGACCGAGCAGCTGGTCGCCGCACAGCGCGCCGCCGACGTGCTGGTCGCCGACACCACCTCGGTGGTGTCCGAGTTCGCGGTGCAGCGCAAGCCGGTGGTGACCTTCCGCAACCGCGCGCCGAAGCCGCACATGCTCGACTTCGACGCGCCGGCGCGGCTGCAGGCGATGCTCGAGCGGGCGTTCGCGCCGGGCGCGGAACTGCGCGCGGCGCTGGCCGCCTATGCCGACGCGATCCACCCGTACCGCGACGGCCGCTCGTCCGAGCGCGTGCTCGCCGCGACCGAGGCGCTGCTGCGCGGCGAGCTCGGGCGGCTGCGGCGCAAGCCGCCGGCGGCGCTGTGGCGCGGCCTGCAGATCCGGCGCGAGCTGGGCTACTGGGGGCGGGGGGCCTAGCGCGGCGGCGGCGCCGCGCGGTCACCAGCGCAGCGGCCGCCGCGCCAGCGTGCGCGAGAGTTCGGCGTACAGCGCGCGCGCCTCGGCCAGCGGCAGGAAGCGGATCCGCAGCGGCGGCGCCATCGCGCCGCGGCCGGCGGTGTCGAGCCACAACGTGGCGGTGCCGCAGCGGCGGTCGAGCGGGCCGCGCACCAGCTGCAGCGCCTGCAACTTGTCCAGTTCGGCGAAGCGCCAGTGCCGGCTCCACCAGCCCTCGCGCACCGCGATGAGCGCGTCGTTCAGCGCATAGGCCAGGCGCGCGGCCTGCCGGCGGGCCTGGTACGCGGCCCAGGGCAGCCAGGCCAGCGCCAGCAGGCCCCAGGCGCCGAAGCGCCAGCCGGCGAGCGCGGCGACCAGCGCGGTGACCGGCAGCGCCGGCAGGAACAGCCGCCACCCGCTCGCCGCCGGCAGCGGCCGCCAGGGCAGCGCGTTCCAGCGCGCCTGCGGCAACAGATGCTCGATCAGCGCGTCGCAGGCGTGCGGGGGCGCGATCGGCGCCAGCTCGCGCAGGCCGCGGTCGCCGCCGTGGCGGTCGACCACGGCGGTGTCGACTTCGAGGCTGCGCCGCCGCAGCACGCGGTGCAGCACGCCCTCGCGCAGGGTCCAGGCCTGGATCCGCCGGCGCGAGGCGCTGGTGCGCCAGCGCGCGAGCAGGCCGCGTTCCACGGTCAGGCGCCGGCCGTGCTCGCTGAGACGGAAGCCGTGGTACTGCAGCAGGGCCAGCGCGACCGAGAACAGCCGCAGCAGCGCCACCGCGAGCAGCAGCAGGCCGGCGCCGCCGAGCGCGTATTCGAGCGGGCCGAAGCGGTGCACGTCGAGATAGCCGAGCAGGCGCCGGCCGAACGATCCGATCAGCCGCGGCAGCAGCTCCGGGTTGGTCTGCGACAGCGCCGCGACGCCGGCGCCGACCACGATCATGCCGCGGTTCGAGACCAGGCCCAGGCGCAGCACCTCGCCCAGGTCCAGGCGCAGCAACGGCGCCGCCGGCGTCGCCGCCGCGCCTTCGGCCGCGGCGGTGGCGTGGCGCCGCACCAGCGCCTCCAGCGCCAGCGCGTCGGCCAGCTTCAGCACCCGCATCTCCGCCTCCGGCCGCGCGCCGCCGGCCGATTCCAGGCGCACCTCGGCCACGCCGAACAGCCGGTGCAGCAAGTTCTGCTGCAACGCGACGTTGTGGATGCGCGCGAACGGGATCACCCGCAGGCTGCGCTCGAGCAGGCCGCTGCGGATGGCGAGGCCGTCCTCGCCGACCGTGTAGCGGTAGGTGAAGTACTGCCACAGCGACGCCAGCGCCAGCGCGCCGACGCCGATCAGCGACCACAGCTCGTTGCGGTCGCCGCGGCCGAACAGCAGCAGCGCCAGCAGCGGCACGATGAACTGCCTGAGCTGCTGCAGCAGCACGAACAGCCACGACATCGGATGCAGCCGGCGCTCGCGCGGCGCCGGCGCGGCGGGGTCAGGCCTGCTCATCGGCGTCGTCGCCGTCGCCCTGGCGGCCGAGGCGGTCGCGCAGGCGCTCGGCGTCGGCGGCGTCCAGGTGCGGCACCGTCACCGCGCTGTGGCGGGTGCCGGCGGTGTGCACGGTCAGCGTGGCCAGCGCCCGCCGGCGCTGCCACGGCCCGCGCTTGAGGTCGAGATGCTGCACGCGCGTGGCCGGTACCCGCGTCTCGCGCTGCCACAGCCGGCCGCGGCGGATCGCCAGGCCCTCCTCGTCGAGGCGCCAGGCGACGTGGCGGAACTGGCGCATGCCGATCGCGTAGCCGACCGCCAGCGCGAGCAGCGCGGCGCCGGCGCCGAGGACCAGCGGCCGGGTCCAGCCGCCGGCGAGGGCGAGCAGGCCCCCGGCGATGCCGCCGGGCACGGCCAGCGCGAGCGCGCGCTCGAGCGCGAACAGCGGCCGCGCCCGCGCCGGCAGCGGCTGCCACGGCGCCTCGGCCGCCGCGGCGGGCGGCGCTCCGGCCTCGCTCACGGCATCGGCTCCGCGTAGGTGTCGAAGTCCTGCACCCAGTCGCGGCCGGCACGGTAGTCCTGCAGCCGCCGCTGCAGGCGCGGGCGCAGCGCCGCGGCCTCTTCGGGCAGGGCGTCGAGCGCGCGCTGCTGGTAGCCGGCGGCCTCGTCGTAGCGGCCGTTCGCGGCCAGCGCCGCGGCGATCGTATCCAGTTCGGCGAAGCGCAGCGTGTCGGCGTTGGCGATCAGGTGCCCGGCCAGCGCCAGCGCGCGGTGCGGATCGCGCTGGGCGGCGATCGGGCAGGTGGCGAGGAACCAGACGCGGTCGTTGCGCGCGGTCGGCACGCCGGCGTCCTCGGCGCGGGCGCTCCATTCCTCGGCCTGGCGGCAGTCGCGCGCGAGGCCGCCGGCGCCGTTGAACAGCAGGCTGCCGTACTCGGCCATGGCCGGGCCGTTGCCGCCCTCGGCGGCGCGGCGCGCGTGCCGCGCGAGCCGGGCGACGAACTCGGGCGACGGCGCCTGGCCGCGCGGCGGGCGCTGGTCGCGGCTGAGCGCCTCCAGCACCAGGGCCGCGGCCGGGGCGTGGCCGGCGTCGCTGGCGCGTTCCAGCCAGGCCAGCCCGCCGGCCTGGTCCTGCGGCGCCACCGCCGGCAGCGCGCCGGAATACAGCAGCGCGCCGAGCCCGTACATCGCCAGGCCGTCGCCGTCCTCGGCCTTGCGCCGCAGCGCCTCGATGCGGGCGCGGTAGGCCTGCTCGTACCTGGGCCAGGTCTCGTTGAGGCGCGTGCGCGCGGCCGGATCGTCGCGCAGCGGCCGGTCGAGCACGGCCAGCGCCGGTGCCGGGTCGGCGCCGAGCAGGCCGGCGACGATCTGCTGCAGCAGGTCGGCCTCCGGCACGCCGGTCTGCGCGATCTGCCGCTGCAGCCGGGCCGATTCGTCGGGCACGGTGCTCTCGGTGCGGACCTTCCAGGCGCCGCCCTCGCGGGCGAATTCGGGGCCGAACTGGAACTGGCTGCCGGTCGGCGGCGCCAGCTCGCCGACCGCGCGCCCGCCGTCGAGCAGGGTCACGTGGCTCAGCTGCGGCAGCGTCGCGCCCTCCTCCGGCGCGGCCACGCCGCACCAGCCCTCGCGCAGGCAGCGCCGCGCGACGGCGGCCTCGTCCAGCGCCGCCAGCGCGTCGGCGTCGAGCCCGCCGCGCAGCGTGTAGGCCAGGACCCGGTCGACCAGCGGCAGCCGTCGCAGCTGCTCCGGCGAGGCGTACAGCGCGGCGTCGCGCAGGAAGCCGTAGTGGCGCAGGCTCGACGCGGCCAGCAGATCGGCCGCGGCCGGATCGTCGCGGCTGCTCAGCAGCGCGTAGCGGTCCCAGGCGCGGCTGACCGCGTTCATTTCGGCCAGATCGTCGGCGGCGACGCGGGACGGGCCGAGCAAGGCGAGCACGAGGGCGAAGGTCGGCATCCAGCGGCGCATCGAGTCTCCCGAGCCGTCGCGGCTCATTCCCCTATCGGTTGTGGTACGGATTCGGCTCCCCGGAACCCGGCGGGCGCAGGGTATAGCGTTTGTAGGTCCACTGGTATTGCGCCGGGTCGCGCCGCGCGATGCGCTCGACCTCGGCGTTGAGCGCGGCCACCGCGGCCTTCGGGTCCGGATCGGCGATGCCCGGCGGCGCCTGTTCGATGCGCAGCGCGAAGCGCGGCCGCGTGCTCTCGTCGAGGCGCTCGCACCAGGCGAACAGCACGGCCGCGCCGGTGCGCGCGGCCAGCCGCCCGAGCAGGGTCATGGTCAGCGCCGGCACGCCGAAGAACGGCGCGAACTCGCCGTCGCCGGCCTTCGGCTGCTGGTCGGGCAGGATGCCGATCACCCCGCCGTCGCCCAGGCGCTTGAACAGCTGCCGCACCGCCGGGCCTTCGGCGCGCACCTGGGTGACCCGCTCGGCGTCGCCGGCGGCGGCGCGCACGCGGGTGAGGAACCCCTCGACCACCGGGGATTCGGGCGGGCGGTACAGGATCGCCAGCGGCGTGCGCCAGGCCAGCCACTGGTTCAGCAGTTCCCAGTTGCCGTGGTGCGGCGCGGCGACGATCACCCCGCGGCCGGCGGCGATCGCGCGGTCCATCAGTTCGGTGCCGTGGCGCTCGACCAGCAGCTCGTCGAGGTTGCGCGCATGCGGGCGGGTCCACAGCCGCGCGGTCTCCAGCGCCTGGCGCGCGGTGGTGCGCAGGATCGCGCGGCGCAGCCGCTCGCGCTGCGCCGGCGCCAGTTCCGGGTAGGCCAGCTCCAGGTTGACCCGGGCGACCCGGGCCTCGCGCACCTCGCGCCAGCGCCACCACAGCGCCAGCGCGTCGCCCAGGCGCAGCAGCAAGGGCCAGGGCAGGCGCCCGAGCATCCAGGCGCTGGCGTAGAGCAGGCGGGCGGCGAAGTCGGTCATCCGGGCAGTTTAGTGAGGGGAACGGGAAATCAGGAACGCGGAACGAACGCGCGAGCGTGCCCTTACACTCGTCCCCGGTTCCGCCTCTCGGGTTCCTGCGATGCTGGCATTGATCCAACGCGTCACCGAAGCCTCGGTGCGGGTCGGCGGCGACACGGTCGGCGCGATCGGCCCCGGCCTGCTGGCGCTGGTCGGCATCGAACCCGGCGACGGCGAGGCGCAGGCGCGGCGCATGGCCGATCGGCTGCTCGGATACCGTGTATTCGCCGATGAGGCCGGACGCATGAACCTGGGCCTGGCCGAGACCGGCGGCGGCCTGCTGCTGGTCAGCCAGTTCACCCTGGCCGCCGACACCCGCAGCGGCATGCGGCCCGGCTTCAGCACCGCGGCCGCGCCGGAGCTGGCTGAACCGGTCTTCAGCCGTCTGGTCGCGATCTGCCGGGAAAAGCACGCAGGGGGGGTGGAAACCGGGCGGTTCGGCGCCCATATGCATGTCAGCCTGGTCAACGACGGCCCGGTCACCTTCCTGTTGCGGGCCTGAGCCCCGGCCCCGGCGGCCGGCCTGCTATACTGGAACGTTCCCCATTCCCTCCAACAGCGCGGTGGCGCAACCCATGGCCAACGAACGTACGCCTCCCTCGTCCGACATCAAGCAGCTGATCAGCAAGGGCTTGGAGCAGGGCTATCTGACCTACGCCGAGGTCAACGACCACCTGCCCGACGACCTGGTCGACGCCGAGCAGATCGAAGACATCATCGGCATGATCAACGGCATGGGCATCGAGGTCCACGAAGTGGCGCCCGATGCCGAGACGCTGCTGCTCGCCGAAGGCACCACCGGCGGCCGCGAGGTCGACGACACCGCGGCCGAGGAAGCCGCCGCGGCGCTGACCGCGCTCGACGGCGAGGGCGGCCGCACCACCGACCCGGTGCGCATGTACATGCGCGAGATGGGCACGGTGGAGCTGCTGACCCGCGAGGGCGAGATCGCGATCGCCAAGCGCATCGAGGAGGGCCTGGGCCAGGTCCAGGCCTCGCTCGGCGTGTTCCCGGCCACCATCGCCTCGATCCTCGCCGACTACGAGCTGCACAAGGCCGGCAAGAAGCGCCTGGCCGAGATCATCGTCGGCTTCAACGACCACCTCGACGAGGAGGCCGCGCCGCCGGCCGCGGAGCTGGTCGAGGAGGCCGACGTCGCCGCGGACGACGAAGAGGAAGAGGTGGCCGCCGCCGACGGCGAGGCCGAGGAGACCGTGACCGGCCCCGACCCGGTCGAGGTCGCCGCGCGCATGGAGCAGCTCGCCGGCCACTACAACAAGTTCCTCAAGGCCTACGCCAAGCACGGCCCCAGCCACAAGACCGTGACCAAGCTGCGCGAGGACATGGCCGCGGTGTTCGTCACCTTCAAGCTGCCGCTGCCGCTGACCGACCAGCTGGTCAAGAACCTGCGCGACGTGGTCAACCAGATCAAGGAGCACGAGCGCCGCATCCTCGACCTGGCCACGCGCGTGGCGAAGATGCCGCGCAAGGACTTCATCCGCGCCTGGGAAGGCAACCAGACCAACCTCGGCTGGGTGGACGAGCTGCTCAAGCGCAAGCAGAAGTGGTCCAGCGGCCTGCGCGAGGTCAAGGACCAGATCGTCGCCGAGCAGCAGGCGACGATCGCGATCGAGCAGGCCAACTACCTGACCCTCGCCGAGATCAAGGACATCAGCCGGCAGATGGCCTACGGCGAGGCCAAAGCGCGCAAGGCCAAGAAGGAGATGGTCGAGGCCAACCTGCGCCTGGTGATCTCCATCGCCAAGAAGTACACCAACCGCGGCCTGCAGTTCCTGGACCTGATCCAGGAGGGCAACATCGGCCTGATGAAGGCGGTGGACAAGTTCGAGTTCCGTCGCGGCTTCAAGTTCTCGACCTACGCCACCTGGTGGATCCGCCAGGCGATCACCCGCTCGATCGCCGACCAGGCGCGCACCATCCGCATCCCGGTGCACATGATTGAGACGATCAACAAGCTCAACCGCATCTCCCGCCAGATGCTCCAGCAGTACGGCCGCGAGCCGACCCCGGAGGAGCTGGCCAAGGAGATGGACATGCCCGAGGACAAGATCCGCAAGGTGATGAAGATCGCCAAGGAGCCGATCTCGATGGAGACGCCGATCGGCGACGACGAGGATTCGCACCTGGGCGACTTCATCGAGGACACCAACATCGAGTCCCCGATCGAGGCCACCACCAACATCAACCTCACCGAGACCGTGCGCGAGGTGCTGGCCGGCCTGACCCCGCGCGAGGCCAAGGTGCTGCGCATGCGCTTCGGCATCGACATGAACACCGACCACACCCTGGAAGAGGTCGGCAAGCAGTTCGACGTCACCCGCGAGCGCATCCGCCAGATAGAGGCCAAGGCCCTGCGCAAGCTGCGCCACCCGAGCCGCTCGGAGCAGCTGCGCTCGTTCCTCGACATCGACTGAGCGCGGCATCGCTGCGACGAAAGGCCCGCCCCGCGCGGGCCTTTCCTTTTCCGCGCCCTCCGCGGCGCCGGCCGCCGGCAACGCCCCCGGCCGCAAGGGCCGACGACCCGGCGTGCGGACGCCCGAGCGGATCGCCCGCCCGGTCCGATGGGCACGCCGATGCCGGGCCCGAGGCATCCGCGCGCATGGCGGCTAGCCCAGGCTGTAGAAGAACTGCTCGCGCACGATCCTGCCGCCGCGCACCTGGTACACGCAGATCTCCTCCATCGGCATCCGTCCCCTGTCCTTGTAGGTGGCGTCGATGCCCATGGCGACGCTGAACCAGTCGCCGGCGACCACCGGTTCGCTGACCCGCTGGGCATGGATCCCGACCAGGTTCTCGGCCCACTTGCGGCCCTTCTCGCGGATCGCCTCCATGCCCTCGACCCGCACGGGCATGCCGTCGCCGCCGGCGCCCTCCATCTCGATGCTGACGGCATCGGGCGCGTACAGCTCTTCCTGGGCCTTGTCGTACTCGCCGGCGCGGCACAGTTCGACCAGACGCCGGGCGACTTGCTCGGTGTTCATCGCAACGCTCCTCGTTGGGGACCGGGACCAGCCTAGCCGCCAGGTGCTGACACCGTATCGTCAGCAGACGCGGTGCCAAGGGCGGCGGCGGAGTGGTACGGTTCGCGGATTCAACCGATCCAAACGCCTCCAGGGAGCCGCCCGATGCCGCATCGTTCGCGCCTGACCGCCATGCTGTCGCTGTTCGGCATCTGGGGACTCGCGAGCGGCCCGGCGCTGGGCGCGCCCGCCCCCGGCGCGGGAGCGCGCGCCTACGCCGCGGTCGACCCCTTCATCGGCACCGGCGGCGAGGGCCATACCTATCCGGGGGCGACGGTGCCGTTCGGCATGGTCCAGCTCAGCCCGGACACGCGCATCCAGCCGCGCAAGGACGGCTACGGCTGGGCCGCGGGCTACCGCTACGACGACCGCACCATCGTCGGCTTCTCGCACACGCACTTCTCCGGCACCGGCCATTCCGACCTCGGCGACGTGCTGCTGATGCCGGTGTCCGGCGAGCCGAAGCTCGAGCGCGGCGACCCGGACCGGCCCGGCAGCGGCTATACCTCGCGCTTCCGCCATGACGACGAGGTCGCGCAGCCGGGCTACTACGCGGTCACGCTCGACGACTACGGCATCCGTGCCGAACTGACCGCCACCGCCCGCGTCGGCGTGCACCGCTACCGCTTCCCGCAGGGCAAGCCGGCGCACGTGGTGATCGACCTGCGTACCAGCATGTACGACTATCCCGGCAAGGTGCTGTGGTCGCGCCTGCGCGTGCGCCCGGACGGCACCGTCACCGGCTTCCGCGAGACCCGCGGCTGGGCGCCGGGCCGGCAGCTGTACTTCGCGCTGCGCTTCTCGCGCGCGCCGAGCGGCCACCAGCTGCACGACACCGAGCAGGACCTGCCGTACAAGGGCTTCCCGCCGCCGGGCGACAAGGACCCGCGCCAGCGCGCGCAAATCGAGGGGCGCCAGCTGGTCGCCGCGTTCGACTTCGGCCGGACCCAGGAGCCGCTGCTGGTCAAGGTCGCGATCTCCCCGGTGAGCGAGGAAGGGGCAATCGCGAATCTCGATGCCGAGGTGCCGTACTGGGACTTCGACCGCGTGCGCGCGGACGCGCGCGTGCAATGGACCCGGGCGCTGGCGGCGATCGACGTCGACGCGCCGGCGCCCGCGCGCCGCAGCTTCTACACCGCGCTCTACCACGCGCTGCTCGGCCCCACGCTGTTCATGGACGTCGACGGCCGCTACCGCGGCCCCGACAACGCCGTGCACCAGGCGCAGGGCTTTACCCACTACTCGACGTTCTCGTTGTGGGACACCTATCGCGCGCTGCATCCGCTGCTCACCCTGGTGCA
This sequence comes from Vulcaniibacterium tengchongense, assembly GCF_003814555.1. Lineage (GTDB taxonomy): Bacteria > Pseudomonadota > Gammaproteobacteria > Xanthomonadales > Xanthomonadaceae > Vulcaniibacterium > Vulcaniibacterium tengchongense. The sequence continues at coordinate 402,964 of NZ_RKQN01000002.1, read as the reverse complement.
GCCGGAGCAGCGCAACGCCGACTTCGTCAACTCGCTGCTCGCGCACCGGCGGCACAGCCCCTACGGCGTGCTGCCGGTGTGGTCGTTCCACGGCCTGGAGACGTGGTGCATGATCGGCTACCACGCGGTGCCGGTGATCGCCGACGCCTACCTGAAGGGGATCCGCGGCTTCGACGCCGACGAGGCGCTCGCGGCGATGGTCGCCAGCGCCAGCTACGGGCCCTACGACGGCCTGGCGCAGTACATGCAGCTGGGCTACGTGCCGATCGACGAGGAGGGCGAGGCCGCGTCGAAGACGCTGGAGTACGCCTTCGACGACTGGACCATCGCGCGCATGGCGCGGGCGATGGGGCGGGAGGAGATCGCCGCGCGCTTCGAGAAGCGCGCCGCCAACTGGCGCCACGTCTTCGACCCGGCTACCGGCTTCATGCGCGCGCGCAAGCGCGACGGCGCCTTGCGCGAACCGTTCGATCCCGCCGCCAGCGGCTACGGCAGCGACTACACCGAAGGCAACGCCTGGCAGTACTCCTGGTACGTGCCGCACGACGTGGCTGGGCTGGCGCGCGCGCACGGCGGCGAGGACCGGTTGCTGGCCAGGCTCGACCAGGTGTTCGACGCGCAGGTCGACCCGGAGATCTTCGCGCACATGGAGGACATCACCGGCCTGATCGGCTGGTATGCGCACGGCAACGAGCCCAGCCACCACGTCGCCTACCTGTACGCCTACGCCGGGCAACCCTGGCGCACCCAGGCGCGGCTGGCGCGGATCATGGCCACGCAGTACGCGCCGCGCCCCGATGGCCTGGCCGGCAACGACGACCTCGGCCAGATGTCGGCCTGGTACGTGTTCACCGCGTTGGGCTTCTACCCGGTCGCGCCGGGCAGCAACGAGTACGTGATCGGCCGGCCGTTCCTGCCGCGGGCGACGCTGAACCTGCCCAACGGCAAGCGCTTCACCGTGGTCGCCGAGGGCCTGGGCGATGCGAAGCCGTACGTGGGCCGGGTGCTGCTGGACGGCAAGGAGCTGCCGCGCGCCTACCTGCGCCACGAGGAGATCCTCGCCGGCGGCGAACTGCGGTTCGTGATGCAGGCGCAGCCGAACACGCGGTGGGCCACCGATCCCGCGCAGCGGCCCTATTCGATGTCGGCGCGCTGAACGGCGCTCCGACCTTCCTCCCTGCGCATGAAGGGAGGCGGCAGGGCGGCGGCGCCTGGGCGAGCCGGGCGCAGCGGCGGGGCCGGCCGCCGCCTCAGGGCAGCGGCGCGAACTCCCCGGGCACCCAGGCGTAGGCCTCGTCCTCCTTGCGCACATGCCCCAGGCCCGGGAACGGCAGATGCGCGCCGGCCAGCCACCAACCCTCGGTCGCGGTGCGCTCCATCAGCCCGCGTCGGGCGGCGATCGCCCGCGCGCGGTCACTGTCGCCTTCGTGCGATGCGTCCGGCCGGGCGAACTGCACTGCGTGGTAGTGGACGATGTCGCCCCACGCCAGCAGCTTCTGCCCGCGACGCCCGTCGAACAGGTAGGAGGTATGCCCCGGCGTGTGTCCGCTGGAATCCAGCGCGGCCACCCCTGCCGGCATCGCCGCGCCGGGTGCGAACAGGCGCAGCCTGCCCTTCGCCCGGTACGGTGCGGCCGCCCGCCGCGCCTTGGCGAACAGCCAGCGCAGCCCGTCCGCGGCGTTCGCTTCCTACGCCTCCGACAACCCGTAATCCGCGTCGGCCTGCGCCAGCCACACGGTCGCATTCGGCTACGCCATCCGGCCTTCCACATCGAGCAATCCGCACATGTGGTCCGGGTGCGCATGCGTCAGCAGCACCGTGCCGATATCCCCGGGCGCGATCCCCGCAGCGCGCAGGTTGGCCAGCACCTGGCCGAGGCCGTCGCCGAAGCAGTCGGCGGTGCCGGTATCGACCAGCACGGCGTGGCCCGGCGCGCGCACCAGGTAGGCGTTGACCGCGGTCTGCAGGCCGGCCGGTGTTTCCGGCACGTACTGGCGGCGCAGCAGCGCATCCTCGGCCGCGTCGTCCACGCCCTGCAGTTCCTGCCGCGTCAGGGGCACCACGCCGTCGAACAGCGCGGTCACGCGCAGCTCGCCCAGGACCTGGTGGTAGTAGCCGGGTACCTGCCGCAGCGGCGCGCCTGCGGCGGCAGCGGGCGCGGCGACGGCCAGCAGCGCGGCGCACGCCGCCGCGCGTAGAGGGGAAAAGCGCGGGAATCGCGTGGCGTCTCCTGAAAGGTAGGCCGGGCGGCCGAACACCGCCCAGGGGGCACGCCGACGCTCGCGCGATGGCGGCGGAAGAAGCGAACATGGTGCTACATACCCCGCCGCAGCGGCGGAGATGCCGCGCGCCGGCTCCACCCGCGCTGTAACATGCACGCCCGATGGGCCTATAGCTCAACGGTCAGAGCAGGGGACTCATAATCCCTTGGTTCCAGGTTCGAATCCTGGTGGGCCCACCATGAAAGTCCGCAAAATTCAGGTGATTTCAGCAGCTCGCGCCTGTTCGAACCGCGCGTCGCGCTCCACGGCGAAGCGCTGCCCATCGGCAGCGCGGTGGACATCGGCCTGCCCAGCGCCGCGCCGCGCGCGGTGGTGGCGGTGCCTCGCGACGCGGTGATCCTGCGCCGGGAAGGCAGTTTCGTCCTGCGCGTCGGCCGCGACGGCAAGGCCGAGCGCCTGCCGGTGGACACCGGCGCCGAACTCGACGGCCCGGTCGAAGTGAGCGGCGCGGTGGAGCCCGGCGCCCGCTGATCGCGTGCGCGGCGGCGAGCGCATCGAGCCGGGACAGGCCGTGCTCGCGCGCGCGACGGCGGCGCGTCGAGGCGGCGCCTGCATCGCGGCGAGGCCGCCGCGCCGGATCCGCGCAGCCGCCCCAGCGCGCCCGGGCTGGCGCGGGCGAATGACGCGGCCTTGATCGGCGCGCGGCCCAGAATCGCGGGTCGCGACTTCCGGCCGAACCCGGCTCCGTTCCGCATGGGCAAGCGCACCCGCTCCGAATCCCCCGACCACCGCGGCCGCCACGGCGCGACGCGGCTGCCCGGTCTGACGATCGACGGCTACAACCTCGCCATCCGCGACCCGGACGGCGACGGCTTTCTCGGCGACCGCGCCAGCCAGACGGCGTTCCGCGAACTGCTGGACGAGGTGCGCAAGCGCCATCGCACCGGCAAGGATCCGTTCGGCAAGAAGCCCAGCGCCGAGCTCGGCAAGAAGGCGATCGACCTGGTGATGATCGGCGGCGATCCGGACGCGGCGCACCTGGTGCACGTCGCGGTGGAGCGCTACGCGCTGCGCCTGGCCGAGGTAGTGCGCTGTTTCCTCGCCCAGCCGGAATGGGACGGCGTCGAAGGCATCGTGCTCGGCGGCGGCCTGCCCGAGAGCAAGTTCGGCGCGCTCGCGATCCGGCGCGCGGCGCGGGCGTTGAAGGAAGCGCGTGCCGGCGTCGGGTTGGAAGTGCTGCCGCACGACCCCGACGAGGGCGGGCTGCTCGGCTGGGTGCCGTTGCTGCCGGAAGCGGTCGGCTCGCGGTACGACGCGTTTCTCGCGGTCGACATCGGCGGCTCGAACCTGCGCTGCGGCATCGTCGAGCACCGTCTGGACCGCGACGAGGGCGGCGCCAAGGCGCGCGTGCTGGAGCGGCTGCAATGGCGCCATGCCAACGACGATCCGGACCGCGGCGACGCGGTGGCGCGGCTCGCCGGCATGCTCAACGGGCTCGCCGCCCAGGCGCGCACGCTGGGCATCCGCCTGGCGCCGTTCGTCGGCATCGCCTGTCCGGGCCAAATCGAGGCCGACGGCGGCATCTCGCAGGGCGCGCAGAACCTGCCCGGCGACTGGGAAACGCCGTTCAACCTGCCGCGCGAGCTGGACCGGCGCCTGGACCGGATCGACGGCCGCCGGCCCGCCGTGGTGCTGCACAACGATGCGGTGGTGCAGGGCCTGAGCGCGCGCCGGACCATGCGCAAGGCCCGCCGCTGGGGCGTGCTGACCATCGGCACCGGCCTGGGCAACGCCAGCTACACCAACGGCTGAGCCGCCGCGCGGCCCGGCGGCACCGCCAGGTGCGCGCGGACAGGCGGGAACCCGGCGCTCCAAGGCCGTGGTGCGGCAACTGCGTGCGACGCCGCGCGATCCCGGCCGACGCCGGCTCGATCGCGCATTCGCGGCCGCCGCCGCCCGGGTCCAGCCGCGACGCGGCTCGCATGCGCCTTCCGGAGCCGGGGGCGGAACGCGGACGTCTCCGCCCGCCGGCCCCGGCGGCTGGCGGATCCGCCACTTTTTGCGAATGATTCTTGATTCCACTAGAGTAGGGCGCCCCACCGATCCGGCCTCCCGCCCAAGATGCGCATCCCGCTCCCGTTCCTGGCGCTCGCGCTCGCCGCCGGCTCCGCCCACGGCCAGGCCGGCCTGGCGGCGTCGGCCGACGCGGTCACCCTGGACAACATCACCGTGACCGCCGAGCGCACCGAGCGCTCGCTGAAGGACACCGCGACCAGCGCCGTGGTGCTGGACCGCACGGCGCTGGAGCAGCGCGGGCTGGACGACAGCAACGACGTGCTGGGCAACATCGCCAACGTCACCGGCACCGGGACCAGCAACCTGGCGCCGGCGGTGCGCGGCGTCGACGGCACCGGCCCGGCGCAGGGCGCCGACGCGTTCTTCGCCGGCAGCCGCCCGCGCCTGAACGTGCAGATCGACGGCCGCCCGGCCAGCTACAACGAAGTGGTGTTCGGCAACCTGTCGATGTGGGACGTGGAGCAGGTGGAGATGCTGCGCGGCCCGCAGAGCACGCTGCAGGGCCGCAACGCCGTGGCCGGCACGCTGGCGATCCGCACCCGCGAGCCGACCTGGGAAAGCGAAGCCGGGATCCGCCTGCTCGCCGGCAGCCAGCGCCGCGCGCAGACGGCGTTCTACCTGTCCGGGCCGCTCTCGGACCAGGTCGCCTACCGCATCGCCGGCGACTTCCAGACCTGGCGCAGCTTCGTCGATTTCGAGCCGTACCCGGGCGTGAAGGATCCCGAGGACTTCGCCGTGCGCACGCTGCGCGGCAAGCTGCTGTTCGAGCCGGAGGCGCTCGACGGCTTCCGCACCGTGGTCACGCTGCAGCACGCCGACGCGCACGGGCCGCAGGTGGTGACCGAGCGCCGGCCGTTCGGCGGGCACGTGTCGGACTTCCCGCGCATGCCGGTGTTCGCGCCGCGCGCGCGCACCGGCATCGTCGATACGCAGTGGCGGTTCGCGCCGCGGCTGGCGTTCGAGAACCTGCTCTCGGTCAACGACCTGTACGTGGAGCGCCGCGCCGAGGCCGGCACCGGCTTCGCCCGCATCGACGGCGAGGAGTACGTGCTCGAGCCGCGCCTGCGCCTGGCGCGCGGCGACGGGCGCCTGGCCGGCGTGGCCGGCGTGTACCTGTACCGCGCCGACCAGAACGAATTCATCGACTTCCCCGCCGACGAGCACCTGGACGATCGCGTCGACACCGCGGCGCTGTTCGGCGAGGGCACGGTCGCGCTGCGCGAGGACCTGGACCTGACCCTCGGCGCGCGCTTCGAGCGCGAGCGCCACCGCCGCCGCGGCGGCGACGGCACGTTCGTGGCGATCGACATCGACGAAACCTACGAGACCTTCCTGCCCAAGCTCGGCCTGGCCTGGCGGCCGGACGAGGCCTGGACGCTCGGCGTCACCGCCGCGCGCGGCTACAACGGCGGCGGCGGGGGCATCACCTACGACTTCCCGATCGTCAGCTACAGCTTCGATCCGGAGTACGTGAACAACTACGAGGCCTATTTCCGCGGCGACCTGCTCGGCGGCCGGATGCAGCTGACCGGCAACGTGTTCTACGGCGAATACCGCGACATGCAGCTGCCGTTCGACCTCAACCCGGATCCGTCGGTGTGGTCGGTGATCGTGCGCAACGCCGACCGCGCCCGCAATTATGGCGCCGAGCTCGGCCTGCGCTGGCTGGCCGCGCCGGGCCTGACCGTGCACGGCGATCTCGGCCTGCTCCGGACCGAGGTCACCGACTACCCGGACTCGAACATCGAGGGCCACGAGTTCGCCAACGCGCCCGCCGCCACCGCCAACCTCGGCTTCGCCTGGGTCGCCGGCAACGGCTTCGAGCTCAGCGCGAACGCGCGCTACTCCGACGCCTACCACTCCAGCATCGACAACCACCCGCGCGGCAAGACCGAGCCGTACTGGCTGCTCGACGCCAAGGCCGGCTACCGCATCGGCATCGCCCACCTGTTCGCCTTCGTCGATAACCTGCTCGACGACGACACGCCTTTGCTGATCACCCCCGGCGCCACCGCCGCCGACGACGTCGCCACGCTGCCGCGGCCGCGCAGCTACGGCGTCGGCGTCGAACTGAACTTCTGACCGCCAACTCCGCGCCTTTCGAGAGCGAGCACGCCATGGCCCCCGATTCCGGCATCGCCCCCAACGCGCAGCAGGCCCCGGCCCGGACGGGTCCGGCGTCGCGCTGGTTCCGCGTCAATCTCTGGCTGCACCGCTGGACCAGCCTGATCGCGACGATCCCGTTCCTGATCCTGTGCCTGACCGGCACGGTGCTGATCTTCCACGAGGAGATCGACCACGCGATGGGCGTGGTGCCCGAGCTGAGCCAGGCCGCGCCGCCGCGGCCGATGGCCGATTCGGTGGCGGCGGTGCAGGCGAAGTTCCCGGATCAACGGATCCTCAGCGTGGCGATGGAGGAGGACCATCCCGGCGTGGTGATGGTGGCCACCGCGCCGCCCGGGGACCGCGGCTACGACCGCTCGGTGTTCCACTTCGCGGACCAGTCCACCGCGCAGCTGGTCGGCGGCGTCGACCTGGAGAAGACGCTCACCGGGTTCCTGCTGACGCTGCACGCGAACTGGTTCCTCGGCCCCGTCGGCGAGTTGATCGGCGCGCTGATCGCGCTGCTGGTGCTGATCTCGCTGCTGTCCGGGCTGGTGGTGTACGCGCCCTACGTCAAGCGCATCGCCTTCGGCGTGCTGCGCCGCGGGCGCGGCGCGCGGCTGCTGCAGCTGGACCTGCACAACTTCATCGGCGCGGTGGTGCTGGGCTGGGCGCTGGTGGTGACCGTCACGGGGCTGATGCTCGGCTTCGGCACGCTGGCGGCCGGCATCTGGCAGGGCACCGAACTGCCGCGCCTGCAGGCGCGGTTCGGCGGCGCCATGGCCGACCCGCGCAAGCCGGTCGCGACCGTCGACCAGGCCTGGCAGGCGGCGGCGCGCGCGGTGCCCGACGGCAAGGTGCTGTCGGTGATCTGGCCGGACACCGACTACTCGACCCAGCGCCACTACACCGTGTTCCTCAGCGGCAAGGAGGGGCTGAAGGAGCGCATGTACCAGATCGCCTTGGTCGACGGCGAAACCGGCCAGGTCGCGACGGTGAAGCAGCCGCCGTGGTACCTGCAGGCGATCTGGCTGTCGCAGCCGTTCCACTTCGGCGACTACGGCGGCCTGGCGCTGAAGCTGCTGTGGACGCTGTGCACCTGGCTGACCTTGTTCATCACCGCCAACGGCGCCTGGCTGTGGTGGGACCGCCGTCGCCGCCGCAACGGCAACGGCAAGCGCGAAGGAGCCATCGCATGAAAGGCCGCGACGCCCTCAAGGCCGTGATCGTACTGGCGCTGGCCAGCGCCTGCGGCATCGTCGGACTGCTGCTGGCCGACGGCGCCTGGGACGCGCTGCTGCTGGTGCTGGCGGCGTCGCCGCTGGCCGTGGGGCTGTGGCGCTGGCGCGCGGAGGCGCGCGCCGGCGGCCGGTAAGGCGCTGCATTCGTCGGCACCGGCGCCGGCCATGCTCCGGCAGGCGATCCGCGCGCGCACGAAAACCGCTGCGGGCGGAGTGCGTGCGCGACCGGGTTCCAGCGGCCGATCGCCGGCGGATACGCGTTCCGCGCGGCCATAGGGCGGCGCCCGCGTCGGCGCCGCGCGGGCGCGCCGCTCAGAGGATGTAGCGGCTCAGGTCCGGATCCTGGATCAGCTCGCCCAGGTGCGCGTCGACGTAGGCGCGGTCGATGATCACGGTCTGGCCGTCGCGGTCGGGCGCCTCGTAGCTGAGCGCGTCGAGCAGGCGCTCGAGCACGGTGTGCAGGCGGCGGGCGCCGATGTTCTCCTGGCGCTCGTTGACCTGCGCGGCGATTTCCGCCAGCCGCTCGATCGCCTCGGGCGCGAACGACAGGTTCACGCCTTCGGTCCTGAGCAGCTCGACGTACTGCGTGGTCAGCGCCGCGCGCGGCTCGGTGAGGATGCGGACGAAGTCGTCCTTGCTCAGCGCCGACAGTTCCACGCGGATCGGGAAGCGCCCCTGCAACTCCGGGATCAGGTCGCTGGGCTTGGCCAGGTGGAACGCGCCGGAGGCGATGAACAGGATGTGGTCGGTCTTGACCGGGCCGTACTTGGTGCTGACGGTCGAGCCTTCGACCAGCGGCAGCAGGTCGCGCTGCACGCCTTCGCGGCTGACGTCGCCGCCGACCACCCCGGCCTCGCTGCGCCGCGCCACCTTGTCGATCTCGTCGATGAAGACGATGCCGTGCTGCTCGCAGGCCTCGATCGCGGCCTCGCGCACTTCGTCCTCGTTGACCAGCTTGGCCGCCTCCTCCTCGATCAGCTGCGCGCGCGCGGTGCGGATCGGCAGGCGCCGCTTGTGGGTCTTGGCGCCGGCCACCTGCGAGAACATCTGCCGCAGCTGCTGGCCCATCTCCTCCATGCCGGGCGGGGCCATGATGTCGACGCCCACATTGACCGAGGTGTCGATCTCGATCTCGCGGTCGTCGAAAGCGCCGCTGCGCAGCTGCTTGCGCAGCTTGGCGCGGGTTTCGTTCTCCTCGGCGGAAGGCTCGTCCTTGGCCGCCTCGGCCGGGTTGAAGCCGAACACCGTCGGCGGCTCGGCGCGCCGGGGCAGCAGCGCGTCGAGGATGCGCTCCTCGGCGCGCTCCTCGGCCTGGGTGCGCACGCGCTTCTTGGCCTGCTCGCGGTACATCTTCACCGCGGTGTCGGCCAGGTCGCGGACGATCTGCTCCACGTCCTTGCCGACGTAGCCGACCTCGGTGAAGCGGGTCGCCTCGACCTTGACGAACGGCGCGTTCGCCAGCGTCGCCAGGCGCCGCGCGATCTCGGTCTTGCCGACGCCGGTCGGGCCGATCATCAGGATGTTCTTCGGCATCACCTCGTTGCGCAGCTCCGGCGGCAGCTGCATGCGCCGCCAGCGGTTGCGCAGGGCGATCGCGACCGCGCGCTTGGCCGCGTGCTGGCCGATGATGTGCCGGTCGAGCTCCTGCACGATCTCGCGCGGCGTCATGGTGGCGTTGCTGGTGTCGGGTTTCATCGAGCCGGGATTCGGGAATATGGGGATTGGGGGAATGGCCGAAGCGGGGCCGGGAGCGGGGGGTTCGAATCCGGTGCCGAATCCCCGGTCCCGGCCTCACAGCTCTTCGACCACGACGTTGCGGTTGGTGTAGATGCAAACGTCACCGGCGATGCTGATCGCCTCGACCGCGACGGTGCGCGCGTCGAGTTGCGTGTGCGCGAGCAGCGCGCGCGCGGCGGACAGCGCGTACATGCCGCCGGAGCCGATCGCGATCAGCCCGTCCTCCGGCTCGATCACGTCGCCGGTGCCGCTGATCACCAGCGAGGTCTCCTTGTCGGCGACCGCGAGCAGCGCCTCGAGCTTGCCCAGGCGGCGTTCGGTGCGCCAATCCTTGGCCAGCTCCACCGCCGCGCGGGTCAGCTGGCCGTGCTTCTCCAGCTTGGCCTCGAACAGTTCGAACAGGGTGAAGGCGTCGGCGGCGGCGCCGGCGAAGCCGGCCAGCACCTGACCGTCGCGGCCGAGCCGGCGCACCTTGCGCGCATTGGCCTTCATCACCGTGTTGCCGAGGGTGACTTGGCCGTCGCCGGCGACCGCAACGCGGCCGTCGCGGCGCACCGACACGATGGTGGTGGCGTGGAAGACGTGGGGGTTGTGACTCGGGTCCATTCGGCCTCCGGGCGTTTCCCGGGAGGTGGGGACGGGCCGGAGCGGGTTCAAGCCGCCCAGGAGCGGGAACTGGGAATGGGGCACGAGGAACGGGCGTGCCGGAACGAAGGGACGGCGGATGGCTTCCACGCGTTCCTCGTTCCTCTTCGTTCGCCTCTCTTCACTCGTTCCCGCTTTTGCGCTTCGCCCGCGGATGCGCCGCGTCGTACACCCTGGCCAGATGCTGGTAGTCCAGGTGGGTGTAGATCTGGGTGGTGGCGATGTCGGCGTGGCCAAGCAGCTCCTGCACGCCGCGCAGGTCGCCGGAGGATTCGAGCACGTGGCTGGCGAAGCTGTGCCGCAGCAGGTGCGGATGCACGCGCTTGAACAGGCCCTGGCGCTGCGCGAGCAGGCGCAGGCGCAGCTGCACCGCGCGCGGCGTGATCGGCCCGCCGCCGCGGCCCGGGAACACCGGCGCTTCGGCCGCGGCGCCGCTTTCCGCGCGCCAGGCGGCGAGCGCCGCGCGCGCGTACGAGCCGACCGGCACGCTGCGCTGCTTGCCGCCCTTGCCGAGCACCGTGACCAGGCCGTCGTCGAGGTCGAGATCGCGCCAGCGCAGCGCGCACAGTTCGGACAGGCGCAGGCCGGAGGAGTAGAACAGTTCGAGCAAAGCGCGGTCGCGCCGCCCCAGCGGCGCGTCGGTGGGCACTTCGACCAGCGCCGCGGCCTCGTCCGGGTCGAGCACCTGCGGCAGCTTGCGCGGCGCCTTCGGCGAGCGGATCGCCGCCGCCGGGCTGGCGGCGAGGCGGCCCTGCTTCACCAGCCACGCGTAGAAGCTGCGACAGGCCGACAGGCGCCGCTGCAGGCTCTTCGGCGACAGGCCGCGGCGATGCTCGGCGGCGACGAAGGCGCGCAGGTGCTCGCCGTCGAGCGCGACCACGTCGAGGCCCCGCCGCGAGGCCCAGGCGGCCAGCGCGTCGAGGTCGCGGCGGTAGGCGTCCAGCGTGTGCGCGGACATGCGCCGCTCGACCTGCAGATGGGCCAGGAACTCCGCCGCCGCCCGCGGCAAGGCGGGAGCCTGCGCGCGCTCGCCGCTAGCGCCCATACCTCGCCAGCGCCGCGGCCAGCGCCTCGCCCATCATGCGCAGGAACAGCGTGCCCATGCCGGGGTAGAAGCGGTTCGGGTCGCGGCTGCCGATCGCGACCAAACCGAGCTCCGGCAGCGGCAGCAACGCGGTCGACTGCACCTCCTCGGCGCGCGCGCCGTACAGCAGCGCGTGCTTCTCCGGCTGCAGGCGGCCGCACAGCGGCTCGCCGTCGGCCAGGCAGTCGCGGAACGGCCGCAGGCGCGGATCGTCGGCCGGCACGACCTGCAGCCAATCGACGTCCTCCAGGCCGGCGACCGGCCGGAACAGCACCAGGCGGACCAGGTCGCCGTTGAAATCCTCGGCCAGGCTCGCGGCCATCGCGCGGACGGTGTCGGCGGCGTCGCGCTGGCGCATCAGCGCCAGGGTCAGCTGGTGCGTGCGCACCGCCAGGCGCTCGTTCTCCTGCGCGTTGGCGAACAGCTCGTGCAGGCGCCGCGACAGCTCGCGGTTCTTGTCGCGCAGCACCTCCAGCTGGTAGCTGGCCAGCGACGCCGCCGGGCCTTCCTCGCGCGGCACCACCAGGCTCAGCGCCAGGTCCGGGAACTGCTGCAGGAAACGCGGATGCCGGCGCAGGAACGCCGCGACTTCGTGCGCGCCGAGCTTCTCCGGGGTTTCGTTCATGCGTGCCACTCTCCTTCGAACACGAACGCGGTCGGGCCGGCCATGCGCAGCGGCGCGTCGTCGCGGGGCCATTCGATGGCCAGCTCGCCGCCGGGCAGCGCCACGGCCACCTCGCGCGCGACCCGGCCGCGCCGGATCAGCACCGCCGCGGCGGCGCAGGCGCCGCTGCCGCAGGCCAGGGTCTCGCCGGCGCCGCGCTCGTACACGCGCAGGCGGATGCGCGCGCGCGACTCGACCTGGGCGAAGCCGACGTTGACCGATTCGGGGAACGCCGGATGCGCCTGCAGCACCGGCGCCACCGTCTCCACCGGCGCGGCGTCGATGTCGTCGACCTCGATCACCGCGTGCGGGTTGCCCATCGACACGGCACCGAAGGTGTAGAGCGAGTCGTTCACGTCGAGCACGTACTCGTCCTGCGCGCCGGCGTAGCCCTGCAGCGGGATCGCGGCCGGGGCGAAGCGCGGCACGCCCATCTCGATGCGATAGCGGCCATCGCCGAGCGCGTCCACCGCGTGGCGGCCGGCCGGGCTGAGCAGGTCGAAGCGCGCGCCGAGCTCGGCGCCGCGCCGGCGCGCGTCGCGCGCCAGCCAGGCGGCGATGCAGCGCGCGCCGTTGCCGCACTGCTGCGAGGGCGAGCCGTCGGAATTCCAGATGCGGTAGCGCGCCACCGCGCCGTCGGCGCCGGGTTCGACGGCGAGGATCTGGTCGCAACCGATGCCGAAATGGCGGTCGGCGATGACGCGGCACAGCGCCGGATCGGGCGGCGCCGCACCGTCGCGCAGGTCGAGCACGACGAAGTCGTTGCCGGCGCCGTGCATCTTGCTGAAGCGCATCGGCGGCTCCGGCTCAGGATCGCGCGCCTGCGGGCGGCACCGGCTCGGCGTCGCCCTCGTCTTCGGCGGGCGGCGCATCGGTGGCCTCCTGCGCAGGCGGCGCCGTTTCCGGCGCGCTGCCGGCGTCGGCCGGGGCGCCGTCGGTCGCGGGCTCGCCCGGCGGCGGCAGCACGGCGGGATCGACCGGCAACTCCTTCGGCGGCAGGAACAGCGGCCCCTTGTTGCCGCAAGCGGCCAGGGCCAGCGGCAGCGCGATCAGACACAGGAGGTGGCGTGCGTTCATGCGCGCAGTGTAGCCCGCCACGGAGGCCGCGACACGACGCGCGGCGCGGCGTTCAGCGCGGCGGCGGCTCCGGCCGCGCCCACAGCCACAGCGCGACGAGGGCCATGATCGCGGTGCCGAGCGCGGCCATCCACGGCCGCGGCGCGGTCAGGAACATCACCGCCGCGCACGCCGCCATGGTGGCGGTCGCCAGCCGCTTGGCGCGCCGGCTGACCGCGCCGTACGCCTGCCAGTCGCGGATCATCGGGCCGAAGCGGCGGTGCTCGAGCAGCCAGCGGTGCAGGCGTTGCGAGCCGCGCGCGGCGGCGAACGCGGACAGCAGCACGAACGGCACGGTCGGCAGGCCCGGCACGACGATGCCGATCACGCCGAGCGCGAGGCTGGCGTAGGCGAGCAGCCACCACGCCCAGCGCCAGCGGGACGAAGGCGGCTCGGGGCCGGCGGGAGGCAGGGGGGAAGGCGTCACCGCGGGTCTGGGATCAGAGCGGCGCGAAACGCGCCCGGCGTTGGCGCGGACGCCACACGAGCCGCGTTCGCCGGGGCGGCCCCTCTCCCGCGCGGGGAGAGGGTTCCGGGACGTATCGCCGCGCGACGGGGAACCCGCGCGCGGACCCGCCCGCGGAAAGGGGCGCGACGCGAAGCGCCCCGCATCGCCTTACTTCGCGCTGCCGGCGCCGCTTTCCGCGACGCCCAGCCGGTCCAGCAGGAACGCGTACATCTCCGCCAGCTCGCGGTAGCGGCGGAAGCGCCCGGACTTGCCGCCGTGGCCGGCGTCCATGTTGGTCCGGAACACCACCGGCTCGTCGGAGGTGTTCACGTCGCGCAGGCGGGCGACGTACTTGGCCGGTTCCCAGTACTGCACCTGCGAGTCCCACAGCCCGGTGCCGACGAACATCGCCGGGTACGCCTGCCTGCGCAGGTTGTCGTACGGCGAGTAGGACAGCATGTAGTCGTAGAACGCCTTCTTCTCCGGGTTGCCCCACTCGTCGTACTCGTTGGTGGTCAGCGGGATGCTCGGATCGAGCATCGTCGTCACCACGTCGACGAACGGCACCTGCGACAGGATCACCCGGTACTTGTCCGGCGCCATGTTGGCGATCGCGCCCATCAGCAGGCCGCCAGCGCTGCCGCCGTAGGCGGCGACGCGGTCCCGGGCGGCGTAGCCTTGGGCCACCAGGTGGTCGGTGACGTCGATGAAGTCGGTGAAGGTGTTCTTCTTCTTGAACAGCTTGCCGTCCTCGTACCACTGCCGGCCCATCTCCTGGCCGCCGCGGATGTGCGCGATCGCGTACACCATGCCGCGGTCGAGCAGGCTCACCACCGGCAGGTTGAAGTTCGGGTCCATGGTCGCGCCGTAGCTGCCATAGCCGTACTGCAGCAGCGCCGCGGTGCCGTCGCGCTTGAAGCCCTTCTTGTAGACCAGCGACACCGGCACCTTGACCCCGTCGCGCGCGGTGGCCCAGACCCGTTCGGTCTCGTACCGGCCGGGGTCGTAGCCGATCACCGGCTGCTGCTTGAGCAGCTTGCGCTCGCCGGTCTTGACGTTGACCTCGTAGGTGGTCGGCGGCGTGGTCAGCGAGGTGTAGGTGTAGCGCAGCCAGTCGGTGTCCGGCTCGGCGTTGACCGCCAAGCCCATGCTGTAGGCCGGCTCGTCGGCCTTGACGTACTCCTCGCCGCCCGGCTTGACCAGGCGCAGGCGCTCCAGGCCGTCGGACCGCTCGGCGACCGCGGTGAAGCCGTCGAACAGCTCGAAGCCGTCGATGAACACGTCCTCGCGGTGGGCCACCCAGTCCCGCCAGTCCTTGCGCGAGGTCGAGCCGGTCGGCGCGGTGACCAGCTTGAAGTTCTTGGCGCCGTCGGCGTTGGTGCGGATCACCCAGCGGTCGCCGAGGTGGTCGGCGTCGTACTCGACGTCGCGCTCGCGCGGCGCCAGCACCACGAACTCGCGCGGGTCGGCCGCCGGCGCGCAACGCAGCTCGTCGGAAACGGTGCTGCTGACGCCGATGCAGACGAACTTGTCGTCGCGGGTGCGCGAGATGCCCATGTAGAAGCTCTCGTCGGCCTCCTCGTAGACCAGCTCGTCCTGCGAAACCGGCGTGCCGAGCACGTGCTTCTTGACCCGCTTGGTCAGCAGGGTCTCGGGGTCGTTCTCGACGTAGAACAGGGTCCTGTTGTCGTCGGCCCAGACCAGGTTCGGCGACACGCCGGGGATCTGCTCGGGGTACAGCTCGCCGGTCTCCAGGTTCTTGATCCGGATCGTGTACTGGCGGCGGCCGACGGCGTCCTCGGCGTAGGCGAGCAGGCGGTTGTCCTGGCTGACCGCCCAGTCGCCGACGTTGTAGTAGTCCTTGCCCGCGGCGAGCTGGTTGACGTCGAGCATGACCTGCTCGGGGGCGTCCATGCTGCCCTCGCGGCGGGCGTGGATCGGATAGTCCTGGCCGGTCTGGTAACGCGTGTAGTACCACCAGCCGCGCTCGCGGTACGGCACCGAGCTGTCGTCCTGCTTGATGCGGCCGACGATCTCCTCGTACAGCTTGCTCTCGACCGGCTTCAGCCGCGCCATCACCGCGTCGGCGTACGCGTTCTCGGCCTCGAGGTACGCCAGCATCTGCGGGTTCTTGCGGCTGTCGTCGCGCAGCCAGTAGTACTCGTCGCTGCGCTGCGCGCCGTGCGGCGCGGTCACCGTATGCGGCTTCTTGGCCGCTTGCGGCGGCGTCGGCGCGGTGGCGGCGAGGGAGGAGGCGGTCGTGCTCATCAGGAGGGTCGAAAGCAGCAGGGAAGAGAGTCTCATACAGATGGGTCCGGTCGCGGGCGATGCAACGGGGAGAAGCGCTTTTCGCTCCCGGCGCAGGCCGGGAGCCATCGGGCCGGCGTTTGCCTCTTCACGCGCCGGCCGCGTACCCGAGGGTCCGGACGGCCGGGGGGCTTGCGGCAGGCGCGCCACGGACGGCGCGCGCCCGGGTCGGGGCAGGATGCCCCGACCGGGGGAAGCGCAATACCCCCGGTCGGCCAGGCCCGGGCCGGCAGCGCTCCAGCCGCCAACACTCGGCCTTCCGGAACGCGCGGCGACGCGCAGCCGCAAAATGCACGCCGGCTCGCGCGGGACGCGCGGGTCACCGGCTCAATTCCTTCCACAGGAAGGTGAACGCCAGCGCGCTCATGTGCGCCGCCTGCGCGTTGTTGGCCGAGCCGCCGTGGCCGCCCTCGATGTTCTCGTAGTAGCGCACGTCCTTGCCGGCCTCGAGCATCTTCGCCGCCATCTTGCGCGCGTGGCCCGGATGCACGCGGTCGTCGCGCGTGGAGGTCATGAAGATCGTCGGCGGGTACTCGCGGCCGGCATCGAACAGGTGGTAGGGCGAGAAGGTGCGGATGAAGTCCCAGTCGGCGCTGTCCGGGTCGCCGTACTCGGCCATCCACGAGGCGCCGGCCAGCAGGTGGCTGTAGCGCTTCATGTCCAGCAGCGGCACCTGCACGACGACCGCGCCGAACAGCTCCGGATACCGGGTCAGCATGTTGCCCATCAGCAGCCCGCCGTTGCTGCCGCCCTGGATGCCCAGGTGCCGGGGCGAGGTGATCCTGCGCGCGACCAGGTCCTGCGCGACCGCGGCGAAATCCTCGTAGGCCTTGTGCCGGTTGGCCTTCAGCGCGGCCTGGTGCCAGCGCGGCCCGTACTCGCCGCCGCCGCGGATGTTGGCCACCGCGTACACGCCGCCCTTCTCCAGCCAGCCCTTGCCGACGCTGCCGGAATAGGCGGGCGTGAGCGAGATCTCGAAGCCGCCGTAGCCGTACAGCAGGGTCGGCGCGGTGCCGTCCAGCTTCAGGTCCTTCGGCCGCACCAGGAAGTACGGCACCCGGGTGCCGTCCTTGGAGGTGGCGAAGTGCTGCTCGATCGCGTGCCGGGAGGCGTCGAAGAACGCCGGCATGGTCTTGAGCGTCTCCGGCTTCTGCCCGATCTGCGCCAGCGACAGCGTGCTCGGCGTCAGGTAGTCGGTCGCGGTCAGCCAGACCGCATCGCTCTCGTCCGGATCGACCGCGGCCACGCCGAGGGTGCCGAACTCGGGCGCGCCGACGAATTCGCCGCGCTTCCATTCGCCCGCGCCGGGGGTGAGCACGCTCAGCCGGTTCTTGACGTCCTCGAGCACGTTCAGCACCAGGTGGTGCCGGGTCCAGACGTAGCCGGCCAGCGAGGTGCGCTCGGTGGGCTCGAACAGCACGGCGAACTCGCGCTTGCCGGCGAGGAAGTCGTCGAACTTCGCCGCGATCAGGCTGCCGGCGGGGTAGGTGCGGCCGCCGGCGGCGTAGGGTTCGCGCAGCTCGAGCAGCAGCCACTCGCGGTGCACCGACTTGTTGGCCGAGTTCGGCGCGTCGATCTTGACCAGCGCGTCGCCGCGGCGCAGGTACAGTTCGTCGTTGTAGAAGGCCAGCGTGCGGCTGACGAAGTCGCGCTCGAAACCCGGCGTGTCGTCGCGGAACGCGGCGATGTACATGTCCTCGGGCCGGCCTTCGTACACCGGCTTGGCGCGCTCCAGCGGGGTGCCGCGCTTCCATTCCTTGACCACGCGCGGGTAGCCGGAACTGGTCATCGAGCCCGCGCCGAAGTCGGTGTAGACGTAGACCGTGTCGCGGTCGATCCACTGCAGGCCGCCCTTGGCCTCGGGGCGGTAGAAGCCGTCCTTCACCCAGGTCTTGGTGGCCAGGTCGAACTCGCGGGTCACGTCGGCGTCGGCGCCGCCGCGCGAAAGCGCGACCAGGCAGCGGGTGTAGTCGGGCTTCAAGCACTGCGCGCCGTGCCAGACCCAGTTCTCGCCCTCGGCCCGGTTGAGCGCGTCGAGGTCGAGCACCGTCTCCCAGCGCGGCTGCGGCTTGCGGTACTCCTCCAGCGTGGTGCGGCGCCACAGGCCGCGCCCGTGCTGCCGGTCCTTCCAGAAGTTGTAGTAGTACTCGCCGATCTTCTCGACCGCGGGGATCTTGGCGTCGGAGTCGAGGATCCCGCGGATGTCCGCCTCCAGCTGCTTGAACTCGGGCGTGGCCGCGAGCTCGGCCTCGGTGCGGGCGTTGCGCTCGCGCACCCAGCCGAGCGCGCGTTCGCCGGTGACGTCTTCGAGCCAGGCGTAGGGATCGTCGGACACGGGCGGGGCCTCCTTCGCGTGGGCGGCGCCGGCCGCGGTCGCGGCGGCGAGACCGGCGGTGATCAGCAGGGCACGGCAGGCCTGCGGCAGCGTGGGCATAGGCGCTCCTGAACGGGAAAACCGCGAACCTAGCACAGCCCGGCCGCGCGGGCGCCGTGCCGGAGGTCGGGCGACGCGGCGGCGCCTCGCCGGCGCCGCGAGCCGGCAACGGCTCCGGCCCGATCGCGCAAACGCGCCCGGCTCAGGCGGCCGCCTGGCGCTGCCGCCGCAGCGGCGGCGCCGCACCGCGGCGCACCGCCTGGGCGCGGCCCCGGCGCCGGCGTTCGCGCCGCAGCGGCGCCGCCTCGCGCACCGGCGGCGCGCGGAACCGGCGCAGCGCCCAGCACGCGCTCAGCGGCATCGCCAGCAGCCACAGCGGCAGCCAGCCGAACGTCTCGCTGGCGCCGCGCGCGGCCGGCCACAGCAGCACCAGCACCGCGCCGACCGCGCTGGCGTGGCGCAGCACCGCTTCGAGCAGGTCGGCGGCGGAGATCGGTTCGTCGGAATCGCGGATCGGATCGGTCATGCTCGGGCTCCCCTTGGGCGGGCGCCCAACGTGCCCGGACGACATCTCAGGGGATGCGACGCGCGCAAGCGCGCGAGAACGCCCCGGGCGGGATCCGGCAGCCGCCTGCGAGCGGCGCCATGCGGCGCCCGCGTCCAGGCACCGCGCCCGCGGGGGCGCGACGCCGGCCTTCCGGGTAGGCCGCCCACCGTCGTTGTCCCGATCCGCGCACCCGCGAGGGCGCGACGCCTGCAGGTGCCGGCAAGCGGACACGGATGACGCGTTTCAATCCGCGCGCCCGCCAGGCGCGACGGACCGGATACGCGACCAGCGCAATCGGCTGCATCGTTTCACCCGCGCCCGCCAGGCGCATCGGCCAGTACACGGCTGACCAGGTTTTAGTCCGCACCCCCCCAAGGGCGCGACCTCGCCGGCCGTGCCGCGGAACGAGGCCGACCCGCTTCAATCGCCGCGCCCGCGCCGGGGCCTCATGGACGGCGCCGGGTGCAGCTCTCCACCGGGCGGATCGGCCGCGGCTTGCCCCGGGGCGTCGATCGGTCGAAGGACGGGCGCCACGCCGGCCCGGGGCTTCGTTCCGCGGCGCTCTCGGGGCGGAAATCAGCGGTCGTAGTTGCTCAGCGCCAGCTGCAGCAGCGCACGCGCCTGCTCGCGCAGCGAGGCCGGTTCGACGATCTCGGCGTCCGCGCCGTAGTGCATCACGTCCATCAGCAGCTCGCGGCCGGCGCTGTAGGGCACCTTGAGCTCGTAGCGGCCGTCGGCGAGGAAGCGGCCCTGCTGCTGCGAATGCCAGTGCTCGTCGGCGACCCAGCGCGCGGCCTTGGCGCTGAACACGATCGTCGCCCAGCCCTTGGGCTCGCCGGAGAAGATGCCGTAGCTGGAGGCGAGCTGCCGGTCCAGTTCCTCGTCGGGCACGTCCTGGGCCGGCTCGTCCAGGCGCCGCGCGGCGCCGATCCGGTCCACCGCGAAGCTGCGCAACGCCTCGCGGTCGTGGTCCCAGGCGTCGAGGTACCAGTTCTCGCGGTAATGGGTCAGGCGCTGCGGCGAGACCGTGCGCCGGGTCTTCTCGTCGGTGGAGCGGGCGCGGTACTCGAACGCCAGGCGCTTGCGGTCGAGCACGGCGGTGGCGACGGTGCGGAACGCGGGCTCGTCCAGGCGCCGCGTGCGGTGCGGGATCACGCGCACGCGCTCCACCGGCACCCGGCGGCCGCCGGCGTGCTCGTCCAGCAGCTTCTCGATCCGGTGCTGCAGCGGCGCCAGCGCGTTCGACAGCACCCCGCCGCCGCTGCGCACCAGCAGCTGCTGCGCGGCGAGCAGGGCGTACAGCTCCTCCGAGCTCAGCCACAGGCCGGGCAGCTCGAAGCGCTCGCCCTCGCTCGGGTCGTAGCGGAAGCCGGCCTCGCCGTTGCCGACCACCGGCGCCATCAGGTAGTCGCGCAGGTAGGCCAGGTCGCGGTAGACCGTGGCGCGCGAGCATTCCAGGTCCTCCTGCAGGCGCTGCACGGTGACCGGGTAGCGCGCGGCGCTGAGGATGCGGTGCAGGGCGTGGATGCGTTCGATGCGTTCCATGGCGGCGGGGGTCCGGGCGTGGGTTTTGCGGCGGGTCGCGGCCTAAGCATGGCATCGGCGTCGGCCTCCGCGCCATCGCCCCGCGCCGGTCAGAAGCCCACTTCGACCAGCAGGAACGTCTCGCCGCGGTTGCGGCCCTCGATGCCGGCGTTGGACATGTGCCGCAGCGACAGCGCGACCCGGCCGAAATCGTAGCCGCCGGCGGTCATGAACTGGGTATGGCCGGAGAGGATGTCGTTGTCGACGTTGGCCCAGGCCAGGCCGCCGCTGACGAACCAGCGGTTCCAGGTCAGGCGCTTGCTCAGCGCGAAGAACCAGGATTCCTCGATGCGCGCGTCCTCGCGGCGGCCGATGTGGCCGACCATCACTTCCCACGGGTGGCGCTGCTCGCCGAGCCACGCCAGCGTGGCCACCGGCGCTTCCTCGCCGCCGTGTTCCTCGGCGATGCCGCCGCCGACCCGCACTCCGGCCCAGGCGGGCGCGAGCGCGCACGCGGCCGCCATCGCGACCGCGACGATGCTGCTTCTCATGGATTTTCTCGTCCGTTTTCTTGTGATCGTCCGCCGGCGGGAGTCCGCCGCCGGACCGGCGTTGCGCGCGCGAGGCGGGGCGGCGCCGTGGGGCGCCTATTGAATCGCAGCGCTCCGGATGCGCCCATCGTGGGGGCGCGAACGGAGCGTTCCAGCGGTCGCCAGGATGCGCGCGAACCGCCGGACCCGCCTGCGGACGCGACCGGCCGCGGCGCGTACGCCGCGGCCGAAGCCGCCATCGCCCGCGACGGATCGCGGGCCGAAGGCCACCGCGTTGGTACATGCGCCCGCGTGGTCGCCGCATCAAGGGCCGCCGCGCAAACCGGCAGATCCGGTCAACGCGCCGCCGAGGCGCGCGCGGCGCTGGACCGGCCGCCAACCGGGTCCTGCGCACACTGCGCCGCCGCGCACGGGAGGCCGCATGCACGGGACCGGGTGCCGGTTCGCGGCCGGGCCTTGGGCGCGGCGATCACCGCGTGCGCGCACCTGTTGCTGGCATGGTGGCTTGCGCCCCTGCCGCGCAGCGGGGTGCCGCCGGCGGACACGGCGATCCGGACCGAATTCCTGCCGCGGCGCCTGCACCTTCGCCGCCGCTGTCCTCGCGCCGGCCGGCGTTGCGAAGGTGCCGCCGTCCGCGCCGCCGGTGGCAACGCTCGCCACGCCGACGCCCACGACACCAGCAGCGCCCACGATGCCTGTCGCGCCTGCGGCCGTTTGGCGGGGGCAGGCACGGCAGTGGGCGCAGCGGCAGACACGGCCGGAAGCCGCCGATCCGTTGGCCCGGCCCGCGCCGCCGCGCGAACGCTTCGGATGCGCGAACCGCTGTCGCCGCAGCGCCTGGCCGAGGCGATCGGCCGCGCGTTCGCGCTTCCGGGCCACGAGGCCGATCCCTGCCCGGCCAACCGCGCGCGCATCGCCGCGCCGTCGCTGGCCGGCGGCGACGCCGCCGCGCTCGCCCGGGAGGTCGATTTCGAGCGCCGCCGCTGCCGGCCCTGAACGGCGCCGGTTCGCGCCGCGACGGCGGGACGGGCAAAATGCAAGGATGCGCGCGCCCGCCGAGCCGATCCTCGATCTTTCGCCTTCGCCCGGCGACGCCGTCGCGACGACGACCTGCTACATGTGCGCCTGCCGCTGCGGCATCAAGGTGTGGCTGAAGGACGGGCGGATCCGCTACATCCAGGGCAACCCGGAGCACCCGGTCAACCGCGGGGTGCTGTGCGCGAAGGGCTCGGCCGGGATCATGCAGCACTACTCGCCGGCGCGGCTGCGCAAGCCGCTGCTGCGGGTGGGCGAGCGCGGGTCCGGCGAGTTCCGCGAGATCGAATGGGACGAGGCCCTGGAGATCGCGACCTCGTGGCTGAAGCCGATCCGCGAGCGCAACCCCGACGAGCTGGCCTTCTTCACCGGGCGCGACCAGAGCCAGGCGCTGACCGGCTGGTGGGCGCAACAGTTCGGCACCGTGAACTACGCCGCGCACGGCGGCTTCTGCTCGGTCAACATGGCCGCCGGCGGGCTGTACACGCTCGGCGGCAGCTTCTGGGAGTTCGGCGAGCCGGACTGGGAGCACACCCGCTACCTGATGCTGTGGGGCGTGGCCGAGGACCACGATTCCAACCCGATCAAGCTCGGCCTGGGCAGGCTGAAGGCGCGCGGCGCCAAGATCGTCGCGGTGAACCCGGTGCGCAGCGGCTACGGCGCGATCGCCGACGAATGGATCGGCATCCGCCCCGGCACCGACGGCCTGTTCGCGTTCGCGCTGATCCACGAGCTGCTGCGCGCCGACCGCATCGACCTCGACTACCTGGTGCGCTACACCGACGCGCACTGGCTGGTGATCCGCGATCCCGGCGCGGCCGACGACGGGCTGTTCGCGCGCGACGCGCAGGGGCGGCCGTTGTGCTGGGACCGCGGCGCGCGCCCCCGCCCCGATCCCGCTCCCGCGAGCGGAGCCCGCGACGGGTCGCCACACGATTCCCATGGCGCGCCCGGCGGGCCGCCTCGCCCGTTTGCGGGAGGCGGCCGGGGCGAGGGCCGCGAGGACCAGGGCCGCGGCGCCCTCGCGCCCGCCGACGCGATCGGCCTCTCGCCCGCGGTGGTCGGCGAATACGCGCTGCCCGACGGCCGCCGCGCCGTGCCGGTGTTCCAGCTGCTGGCCGAACGCTACCTCGACCCGCAGTACGCCCCCGAGGCCGTCGCCGAGCGCTGCGGCGTCCCGGCCGAGACCATCCGCCGGATCGCGCGCGAGCTGGCCCAGGCCGCGTTCGACTCGAACCTGCGCCTGCCGATTCCCTGGACCGACGCCTGGGGCCGCGCGCATGCCGAGATGGTCGGCCGCCCGGTGGCGATGCACGCGATGCGCGGGATCAGCGCGCACAGCAACGGCTTCCACACCTGCCGCGCGTTGCACGTGCTGCAGCTGCTGCTCGGCGCGGTCGATGCGCCCGGGTCGTTCCGCTACCAGCCGCCGTACCCGAAGCCGGTGCCGCCGCCGAACCGCCCCGGCCGCGCGCGCCGCGAGGACGGCACGCTCGACGCGCCGCCGCTGGGCTTCGTGCACGGCCCGGAGGACCTGCTGGTCGACGCCGAAGGCCGCCCGCGCCGCATCGACCACGCGTTCTCCTGGGCCTATCCGCTCAGCGCGCACGGGCTGATGCACACGGTGATCCGCAACGCCTGGGCCGGCGATCCGTACCGGATCGACACGCTGCTGATGTTCATGGCGAACATGAGCTGGAACTCGGCGATGAACACCGCCGAGACGATCCGCTGGCTCACCGACAAGGACGAGCACGGCGAATACCGGATCCCGCGCATCGTCTACGCCGACGCCTACGCCAGCGAGATGGTCGCCTACGCCGACCTGGTGCTGCCGGACACCACCTACCTGGAGCGGTTCGACGCGATCAGCCTGCTCGACCGGCCGATCTCCGACGCCGACGGCGCCGCCGACGCGATCCGCCATCCCGTGCTCGATCCCGCCGCGCAGATGGAAGGCCGCGACGTGCGCGGCTTCCAGTCGGTGCTGATCGAGCTCGGCGCGCGGCTGGGCTTGCCCGGCCTGGTGAACGAGGACGGCTCGCCGAAGTACCGCGACTACGCCGACTACATCGTCCGCCACGAGCGCGCGCCGGGCGTGGGCCTGCTCGCCGGCTGGCGCGGCGCCGACGGCGCGCTGGAGGCCAAGGGCCCGCCGAACCCGCAGCAGCTGGCGCGCTACGTCGAGCACGGCGGCTTCTGGCGCAGCGAGATCCCCGAGCACGCGCGCTACTTCAAGATGGCCAACCGCGGCTACCTGGACTGGGCGCAGCGCATGGGCTTCCTCGGCACCGCCGCGCCGATCGCGCTGCAGCTCTACGCCGAGCCGTTGCAGCGGTTCCGCCTGGCCGCGCAGGGGCACGGCGCGGTGCAACCGCCGCCGCAGCACCGCGAACGGCTGGCGACGTACTTCGACCCGTTGCCGATCTGGTACGAGCCCCTGGAATCGGCGCAACTCGAAGCCGCGCACCGCCCGGACCGGAACGAGGGCGGTCGAAGCGACGCCCGCAGCGCGGCCGCGCCGTCCCGCCCGCTTGCGGGAGAGGAGCGGGGAGAGGGCGGGGCGCCGGCGACCTCCGCGCGCGGCGACGCCCATCCGTTCCCGCTCAGCGCGGTCACCCAGCGGCCGATGTTCATGTACCACGCCTGGGGTTCGCAGAACGCCTGGCTGCGGCAGATCGCCGCGCGCAACTGGCTGTACCTGCACCCGGACACCGGCGCGCGCCACGGCATTGCCGACGGCGACTGGGTCGAGGTGCGCTCGCACCACGGCCGCATCGTCGTGCAGGCCCGGTTCGCGGCCAACGTGCAGCCCGACACGGTCTGGACCTGGAACGCGATCGGCAAGCGCCGCGGCGCCTGGCGCCTCGACCAGGACGCGCCGGAGGGCCGCCGCGGCTTCCTGCTCAACCACCTGATCAGCGACCTGACCCCGCGCGGCGACTACGCCAACGCCGACCCGGTCACCGGCCAGGCGGCCTGGTTCGACCTGCGCGTGCGCATCGCCAAGGCCGCGCCCGCGGACGCGAGCGCGCCGCAGTTCGCGCCGCTGCCGCTGGGCGAGGCGCCGCCGGGGCCGCTGCGCTACGGCGCCGAATTCCGCACGGGGACGCGCCGATGAAATCCTGGGCTTCGCTCCTCGGCTGGCTGTGCCTGGCCGCCGGGTTCGTGCTGACGATCCTGCTGGTGTTCGGCGTGTTCGACCCGCTGCTCGATCCGGTCGGCCTGGCGTGGCCGCCGCTGGTCGGCCTGCTGCCGCGGGTCAGCCTCGGCATCGCCCTGTGCGCGCTGGGGGTGTGGTTGATCGCCGGGGGCACCCGGCGATGACCGCGCTGCCGCCGCCGTCGAAGAAGAAGCTCGGCCTGGTGATCGACCTGGACACCTGCGTCGGCTGCCATGCCTGCGCGGTCAGCTGCAAGGAATGGAACGCCGGCGGCTTCGCCGCGCCGCTGCCCGACGAGCAGCCCTACGGCGGGCAGCCCTCGGGCGTGTGGTTCAACCGCGTGCACAGCTACGAGGTGGCGGCGGCGCCCGCGTGCGGCGATGCGCCGGCGCAGCCGGCGGGCACGCTGCACTTCCCGCGCTCGTGCCTGCATTGCGAGACCCCCGCCTGCGTCACCGTGTGCCCGACCGGCGCCAGCTACAAGCGCGCCGAGGATGGCATCGTGCTGGTCGACGAGGACAAGTGCATCGGCTGCAAGCTGTGCTCCTGGGCCTGCCCCTACGGCGCGCGCGAGTACAGCGCGGTCGAGGGCGTGATGAAGAAATGCACGCTGTGCATCGACCGCATCTACAACGAGAACCTGCCCGAGGCCGAGCGCCAGCCGGCCTGCGTGCAGGCCTGCCCGACCCGCGCGCGCCACTTCGGCGACCTCGGCGACCCGGACTCGCCGGTGTCGAGGCTGGTGGCCGAGCGCGGCGGCGTCGACCTGCTGCCGCAGCTGGGCTACCGGCCGGTCAACAAGTACCTGCCGCCGCGGCCGCGCCGCGCCGGCCAGGACGCCGCCCCCGCCGAGGAGCCGCTCGACACCGCCGCGCTGCCGCCGCTGCTGCGCTGGCTCGACCGCGTGCTGTCGCGATGAGCCTTCCCCTCGTTTTCCATCCCGCCGCTGTGGACCGCCGCGCGAGCGGAGCCAAGGACCTGCCGTCCCGCCGCCTGCCGCGGCCGGCGGGCCGGCCCGGCCAAGGCCCCGTTGCGCAACCCGCAAGCGCAGGTTCCCCGCCCCGCGTGCGCGGGGACCGGCGCGGCATTTGCTGACCAGCGCATGCATCCCGCCTTCTCCGTCCTGCTCTTCACCACGCTCTCCGGCGCCGGCTACGGCCTGCTGCTGTGGACCGGCGCGCTGATCCTGCTGCCGTACGCGCAGGGACGGCCGCCCCAGCAGGGCGTGCTGCCGCTGCTGTGGGCGGTGCTGCTGGCGACCGGCTTCGTGTTGACCACGGCCGGGCTGGTGAGCTCGCTGTTCCACCTCGGCAGGCCGGCGCGCGCCTGGCGCGCGTTCTCGCAGTGGCGCACCTCGTGGCTGTCGCGCGAGGGCGTGCTGGCGGTGGCGACCGCGCTGGCCGTGCTGGCGCTGCTGGCGGCGGTGGCCGCGCCCACGTTCCTCGGCTCCCATGCGCCGTTGCAGGGCGCGCTGGTGCCTACGCTCGCCGCGGCGACGATGCTGCTGTCCGCCGGCACGGTGGCCTGCACGGCGATGATCTACGCCTCGCTGAAGCCGGTCCCGGCGTGGCGGCAGGCGCTGGTGGTGCCGGTGTACTTCGCCTTCGCCTTGCTCGGCGGCTGGATGGTGCTGATGGCGCTGGCGAACTGGGCGGCGCTGTCCGACGCGGCGCTGGCGTTCAACCTGCTGGTCACCTTCGCGCTGGCCGCGCTCGCCGCCGCGCTGAAGCTGGCCTATTGGCATCGCATCGACCGGCAACCGCTCGGCGCCGATCGTGGCGACGCAGTCGGCCTGCCGGGGCGCGAGGTCGCCGTGTTCGAGCGCCCGCATACCGAGGCCAACTACCTGACCCGCGAGATGGGTTACGTGCTGGCGCGCCGCCACGCGCGGCCGCTGCGCGCGCTGGCGGTGCTGTTGTTCGCGGCGGTGCCGGCGTTCGCCGCCTGGCTGGCCTGGGCGCTGCCGGAGCTGGCCGGGCCGGTGTTCGCGCTGGCGGCGTTGGCCACGCTGCTGGGCACCCTGGTCGAGCGCTGGCTGTTCTTCGCCCAGGCGCGGCATCTGGTCACGCTGTATTACTGAGGCGCGGCGTCGCCAGGAAGGCGTGGAAGCGACCGGCTCGTTCCTGTCCATCCGCGAGGGCGCGACCCCATCGCGCGTGTACCCGCCGCGCACCTCGTGCCGGTTTCGATCCGCGTTCCCGCGAGGACGCGACCACCTGCGCCGTGCGGGTCGCAGGCTCGAGCGCGTTTCAATCCGCGCGCCCGTAAGGGCGCGCCCTGGCGCCGGCGACGAAGGCAAGCCTAACCGGCCGTTTCCATCCGCGTCCGTGAGGGCGCGACTCGAGCGGCGGCAGGCCGTCGATCTGCTCCGCGTTGTTTGAATCCGCGCGCCCGCAAGGGTGCGACGGATCATCCAGGTGCGCATCCGCGGCGCGTGCGTGATGGCGCGACGTGGGGCGGCTGCGCGGACAGCGAGCCGAACCCGTTTCAATCCGCGCGCCGTGAAGGCGCGACCGGGCCTTGCTTCGACCTCGTACAGGCTGGCACGGTTTTCACTCCACGCGCTCGGCTGAGCGGAATGTGACCGGTGCCGCACGGCGGGCTGCGCCTGTAACCGGTTTCATGGCATCATCCGGGGCCAGTCCGCAGACCCGTCCAACCATGCTCGGCGCCCTCGCGTACGCCCTGCTGAGCGGGCCGTTCGTCACCATGCCCCTGCCGGTCGTCACCGGCGACCCGACGCTGATCGCGATCGCGAGCGATCCGGCGCAGATGCGGCTGTACTGCTTCTCCACCCGCTGCGGCGACGAGGAATGGCGCCTGGCGCTGGCGCCGCCGCGTGACCCGATCATCCCCGCCCGGCGCGAGGCGCCGCCGCCGCTGCCCGGCAGCCAGCGCTACGCCGCGCTGAGCGCGCCGGCGACGCCGCGCGAGTCGCGCGAGCTGTACTCCAACGACTACCGCATCGGCGGCCGCTTCGGCGTGCAGGCCCTGCGCAACGGCCCCACCGAGCTCGGCCTCAAGCTCGGCGCCGGCTACCGCTTGGCGCCGCTGCACGACGACGGCATCAACCGCCCCGGCGCGGTGTTCCGCGGCGAACTGAACTTCGGCCAGCGGTTCGGCGAGCGCGCGCGCTGGACCCAGCGCGTGCAGTTCGAAAGCGGCCACGGCGAGGCCTTCGTCAAGCAGTCGGTCAGCCTGGACGTGAACCTGTGGCCGAACTGGACGCTGGAGAGCGACTTCGCGATCCGCCACGACACCCAGAGCGGCGGCGGCAGCGAGACCGCGGAAAGCACGATCGAGCTGCGCCGCCGGTTCTGAGCGCACCGGCGTCGCGACGCAAGCCGCACGCCTCGGCTGGGAGGTGCGCGGACACCGGCACGATGGAGCGACGAGCGATGGAGCGCGGTCCGCGCGGCCGCATGTCGATCCGCCGCGGACGCGCCTGGCCCCGCCCACGGCCGTCCGGACGAGGGCGGGGCGAAGCCGCGCATGCCGGGGCGGCAGGTCGAACGCGGCGATGGCGACGCGAGTAGGCGGGCGACCGGGCGCTCACCCGCCCGCCGCGATCAATGCCGCCGCGCCTTGCTCCAGCAGCCGGCGCGCGACCTGTTCGCCGAGCCGGGCCGGCGTCGCCGCGTCGCCTTCGCCGAACGCGCGCACGCTGCGCCCGTCCGCGGCCGAACCGACCAGGCCGTGCAGCCGCAGCCGCGCGCCTTCGCGCTGCGCGTACGCCGCCACCGGCACGTGGCAACTGCCGTGCAGGGCGCGGTTCATCGCCCGCTCGGCCTCGACGCAGACGCGGGTGCCGGCATCGTCGAGCGCGGCGCACAGCGCGCGCGTGGCCGCGTCGTCGCCGCGGCACTCGATCGCGATCGCGCCCTGCGCCGGTGCCGGCAGCCAGTCCGGCGCGTCCAGGCGGCAGCGGATGCGCGCCTCGAAGCCGAGCCGCTGCAGTCCGGCGCAGGCCAGCACGATCGCGTCGTAGTCGCCGGCGTCGAGCTTGGCCAGGCGCGTGTTGACGTTGCCGCGCAGGTCGATCGCCTGCAGGTCCGGACGCCGCGCGCGCAGCTGCGCCTGCCGGCGCAGCGACGAGGTGCCCACGCGCGCGCCGGGCGGCAGCGCGTCCAGGCCGGCGAAGCGCGCGCTGACGAAGGCATCGGCGTGGTCGGCGCGCGGCAGCACCGCCGGCAGCGCGAAGCCCGGCTCCAGGTCCATCGGCACGTCCTTGAGGGAGTGCACCGCGCAGTCGGCCTCGCCGCGCAGCATCGCCAGCTCCAGCTCCTTGAGGAACAGCCCCTTGCCGCCTATCGCCGCCAGCGAACGGTCCAGCACCTCGTCGCCGCGCGTGCTCATCGGCACCAGCTCGACCTGCAAACCGGGATGCGCCGCGCGCAGCCGCGCGGCGACGTGTTCGCTCTGCCACAGGGCGAGCGGGCTCTTGCGGGTGGCGATGCGCAGCGTGTCCATCGCGGCATTATCGCCGAGCGCGCGGCCGGCGCCCGGCCTGTCTGGATGCGAGTCGCCGATACGGCGGTCGCCGGGCGCCGACGTTTTGCGGCACAATCGGCCCTGGGGGGAGTGGATGGAACCACTGCTGCGTGCAAATCCGCCGATGCCGGCTCGTCAAGAGCGAACGCCGGCTTCGCGTCATCCCTGCCGCCGGCTCGCGGGCGGCGCATCGTCGTTCCCGCATTTCGCTCCCGCCGCCCACGTCTCGAGGGCGGCGACCCGGTCCCTTGGGGGGAGTTGGCTGATGAACGATTTGTCGCCCTCGGATCTGAAGACGATCCTGCATTCCAAGCGCGCGAACCTGTACTACCTGGAGCATTGCCGGGTGCTGGTCAACGGCGGACGCGTCGAGTACGTCACCGACGGGGGCAAGCGCCAGTTGTACTGGAACATCCCGATCGCCAACACGACCTGCCTGTTGCTGGGGACCGGCACGTCCATCACCCAGGCGGCAGTGCGCGAACTGGCCAAAGCTGGCGTACTGGTGGGCTTCTGTGGCGGGGGCGGCACGCCGTTGTTCTCGGCCAATGAGAGGGACATGGAAGCGGTGTGGTTCTCGCCGCAGAGCGAGTATCGGCCCACCGAGTACCTGCAGGCCTGGGTGAAATTCTGGTTCGACGACAGCCTGCGCCTGGCGGCCGCGCGGGCCTTCCAGCTTTCCCGCCTCGCACGCCTGCAAGCGCAATGGCCACACCGGCACTTGCGCGAGGCCGGTTTCGCCGCCGACGCCGGCAGGCTCCAGGCGCTGGTGGAGCGCAGCCGGCAGGCGGTGACGCTGGCGCAGGACACCACGGCCTTGCTGACCGAGGAGGCGCGGCTGAGCAAGGCATTGTTCAAGCTGGCGGCGGATACCGTCGGTTACGGCGATTTCCTCCGCGCCAAGCGCGGCACCGGCACCGACCCGGCCAACCGCTTCCTCGACCACGGCAACTACCTGGCCTACGGCCTCGGCGCGACGGCCTGCTGGGTACTGGGGTTGCCGCACGGGCTGGCGGTGCTGCACGGCAAGACCCGGCGCGGCGGCTTGGTCTTCGACGTCGCCGACCTGGTCAAGGACGCCACCATCCTGCCACAAGCGTTCCTGTCGGCAATGCGCGGCGACGACGAGCAGCAGTTCCGCCGCAACTGCATCGAAGCGTTGGCGCGCAGCGAAGCGCTGGACTTCATGATCGACACCGCCAAGGCCGTAGCGCTGGAAATCGCAGCGCAGGCCGTCCCGGCGCAGGAGCAGTCGGCATGAACGTGCTGCTGGTCTGCGAGTGCGACAAGCGTGCCTTGGTCGAAACCCGCCGCATCCTCGACCAGTTCGCCGAGCGCCGCGGCGAGCGCACCTGGCAGACGGCCATCACCGAGGTGGGGCTGGCCACCTTGCGCAAGCTTCTGCGCAAGACCGCGCGCAAGAACACCGCTGTGGCCTGCCACTGGATCCGCGGGCGCGACCATACCGAGTTGCTGTGGATCGTAGGCGACGCCCGCCGCTTCAACGCGGAGGGTGCGGTTCCGACCAACACCACCGCTCGCGACGTGCTGCGTCGCGAGGACGAGGACGACTGGCACAACGGCGAGGACGTCCGCCTGCTCGCCCGACTGGCCGCGCTGCTGCACGATCTGGGCAAGGCCAGTGTCGCGTTCCAGGAACGGCTGCGGGGCGAACGCGCCGGGCGCAACCAGGTCCGCCACGAATGGGTGTCGCTGCGGCTGTTCCTGGCTTTCGTCGGCGACGACGACGACGCCGGATGGTTGCGGAGGCTCGCCGACGATACGGCGATGAACGAGGCGGCATGGACGTCGGCAGGGCGCTATCTGCACGACGGCCCCGGTTCCGGCAGCCGCTCGCCGTTTGCGGACTTGGTGGAGCGGGCGCCGCTGGCAGCCGCCATCGGCTGGCTGATCGTGACCCACCATCGGCTGCCGACGGTCCCCCCGGATACCGGAAGCGGCCAGGCGCGCTGGGGCGGCAAGCGCAATCGGGGTATCGAGCAGGCCTGGCTGCGCAATCCGCTGGCGGGCATCACCTGCGATTGGAACGAAGTCGCCGATCCCGGCGCTTCGGCGGCGGACTTGTCGCGCTACTGGGAGCTGGCCGGCCCGTTGCCGGTGAGCGATCCGGCCTGGCACAGGCAGGCTGCACGCGTGGCCCGGCGGCTGTTGCAGCTTCAGCAGCGCCATCGCGGCGATTGGCTGGACAACGTCTGGGTGCTGCACTTGGCGCGACTGTGCCTGATGCTGGCCGACCACCACTATTCCGGACTGGGCGTGGATCGCGACGGCCGCCCGGTTCCGGCGCGGCAACCGTTCGTGCAGCACGGCCAGGCACTGTTCGCCAACACGTATCGGGATCGGCAGGGCCGGCCGCATCTCAAGCAATCGCTGCTGGAGCACCTGCTCGGCGTCGGCGACGGAGCCGGCCAGATCGCCCACGCCTTGCCCGGCTTCGAGCGTCGTCTGCCCCGGCTGGCGCATCATCGTGGCCTGCGCAAGCGCAGCGCCGATCCCCGCTTCGCATGGCAGGACAAGGCCTTCGATGCCGCCGTGGCGATGCGCGAGGCCGCGCGCGAGCATGGTGCGTTCATCGTCGACATGGCCTCCACCGGCTGCGGCAAGACCCTGGCCAATGCGCGCATCCTCTACGCCCTGGCCGATCCGCAACGTGGCCTGCGCGCCAGCTTCGCGCTGGGGCTGCGCACGCTCACCCTGCAGACCGGCCGAAGCTATCGCCGTGACCTGCGCCTGGACGAGGACGAGCTGGCCGTTCTGGTGGGCGGCGCGGCCAACCGCGCGCTGTTCGAGTTCCACGAACGGCAGGCCGAGGCGGACGGGTCGGCTTCGGCGCAATCGCTGCTGGAAGAAGACAGCCACGTGCTCTACGAAGGCGACGTCGCCCGGCATCCCTTGCTGTCGCGCGCGCTGGCCGACGCGGAGATCCGCAAGCTGCTGTCGGCGCCGTTGCTGGTGTGCACCGTCGATCACTTGGCGCCGGCCAGCGAGTCCCTGCGCGCCGGAAGGCAAATCGCGCCGCTGCTGCGGCTGATGAGCAGCGACCTGGTGCTCGACGAGCTGGACGACTACGACATGGACGACCTGCCGGCGCTGGCGCGGCTGGTGTTCTTTGCCGGCATGGCCGGCGCGCGCGTGGTGTTGTCCTCGGCCACCATGCCGCCCGCACTGGTGCAAGGCATGTTCCGCGCCTACCAGGCTGGGCGCCGGCAGTATCGCCGCAACCGCGGCGCCGACGGCGGCCGAGCCGAGGCGCCGGTCGAGGTGCCTTGCCTGTGGGTGGACGAATTCGGAGAACCGTCGGTGCGCCCTTGTATCGATGCCGCCGCCTTCATCGAGGCGCACGGCCGCTTCGTCGAACATCGGATCCGGCAGCTCGAGGCGCAGCGGCCGCTGCGCGTCGCCCGCCTGCAGCCGCTGGCGATCGCCAGCAGCCAGAAGCGCGAAGCGATCCGGACCGAGTTCGCCGGCCAGGTGTTGCGCGCCTGCCTGCAGTTGCATCGCGAGCATGCCGGAACCGATCCCCACACCGGCCGGCGGGCAAGTTTCGGCCTGGTGCGCATGGCCCACGTCGACCGGCTGATCGACGTGGCGCAGGCGCTGGCCCGGACGCCGCCACCGGACGGCGTGCGCCTCCACCTGTGCGTCTATCACGCCCGCTTCCCGCTGGCGCAGCGCTCGGCCATCGAGAGCATGCTCGATGCCGTGTTCGACCGGCGCACGGAAGCGGAGGTCTGGCAGCATCCCGCGGTCCGGCCCGCCATCGATGCCGCGCCCGATTGCGAACACCTTTTCGTCGTGCTGGCTTCGCCGGTTTGCGAGGTCGGACGCGATTGGGACGCCGACTGGGCCGTGGCCGAGCCATCCTCCATGCGCTCGGTCATCCAGCTCGCCGGGCGCGTGCAGCGCCATCGCTGCCGCCAGCCGGCCGCGCCGAACGTCGTGGTGTTCGACACCAATCTGAGGGCGCTGGAACGTCCCGGCACCGACGAGCCCGCCTTCGTGCGGCCGGGCTTCGAGAAGAAGGACGCGCGCGACCCGCAGCGGCGTTTCCTGCTGGCGACGCATCGCCTGCAGGCGTTGCGCCTGGATTCCGGCACCCGTGGCGCCGATGGCGAGCGCATCGACGCGGTGCCACGCATCCGTCCCCTCGCGGACGCCGCCCGCCGCTCCCGGGAGCATTGGGTCGCGCTGGAGCACGCGCGCATGGAAGCGGCCATGCAGCCACTGCCCGGGTTCGCGCCGGCATCGGCGGCGCCTTCGCCCGGACGCACCCGGCCTTCCGGCTGGCGTGCGCCCGAGCGCGACCAGGCCTGCCTGGGTTGGCAGTTCCCGCAGGCCACGCTGCTGGGCGTGCTGCCGCAGCAACAGCCGTTCCGTGAAGACCCCTGCCCCGATCGCACGCTGGTGTTCCTGCCCGACGACGGCGAGGAGACCCTGACGGTGCACCGCGTCGAGCTCGCCTTGGAGCGGCAGGGAAGGGAACCCTATGTACCGGCTGGCGAGCTGGTGCAGGAGATGGCGCTGGAGCCCGCTCCAGGCGTCGTGCCTTGGGGGACGATGGGAGTGCCGCAGCTGCTCGACCGCGTGCGCGAACTGGCCGAGGCCGAAGACATGCCGTTGCGCGACGCCGCCCGCAAGTTCACCGCGGTCGAGGTGCCGCCCGAGCGCGACGACGGGCGCGGCTGGCAATGGCATCCGTGGCTCGGTTTCCGTTCTTGGGCCTGACGAGCCCATGCCACGGATTGGCCAGCGCGTTGGGCGAGCGGCGCCCGCAGCCTCTCCACCACCCAGCGCCCATGCTGGGGAGCCGCACGTCCAAGCACCCTCTCGTCCAAGGGGCGCGAGACGCGACCGCCTGCGACGACTCCCTCCAGCAGTGATCGCATCGTGATCACCGCCGGAAGGGAGGGAGGCTGCCTGTGCGGCAGCTAGCAAGGGGGGCACCCCACTTGAAAACGCAGATTTTCTGAGCTGCCTGTGCGGCAGTGAGCTTGCAAAACCCAACGGCCGGAGTAGACTACCACACGTGTGATTTTTATTAACCACACTAAAAAACACAGATGGAAAAAAACCGGGCCTGCTGGCGGGCAGGCCCGGATTGATAGCAGTTGCCGGATTAGTACGTGAGGCTTGACACGCAAAAGGAGGATGCAGGAAGCGCGGGACTCTATCCATCCGCTCTTCGCCACAAGAGTGAATTGAACGGCCCCAATGCTCCCTGCAGCGGCTGGCTGCTGCAGGGATTCTACCGTCATGCCTCGTCCGAGGCGCGTGAAAGGAATCCCACATGACAGAAGAAGTGATAACGCCATCGTCCCGCAAAGGGCGATTCCGATCCGCTATCGCCGGCTTCATCGAGGAGCGGCGGGTCGCCAAGGAGAAAGACAAGAACTACGAGCCGGCCAAGTACGAATACAACGCGTGGCTGGCCGATGCCGTCCGCCGCGTCGGCCAGATCCAGGCGGTCACGCACGTGCTCAAGGCCACGCATCCGGACGCGCGCGGCAGCAGCCTGCACGTTGCGCCGAATGCGTTGCCGCAGCGCGCCGAGATCGGCAGCCATGTCCTGGGTGGGAACTTCGCCGAGGACGTGGTCGGCAATGCCGCTGCGCTGGACGTGTTCAAGTTCCTCAAGATCGAAGTCGATGGCCGGCGCCTGCTGGACTGGATGCAGGCCAGCGACGCCGATCTGAAAGCGGCACTGTGCAACGACCAGGACACGGCGGCGACATGGATGTCGGCTTTCGCCTCGCTGGTGCGCGAGGAGACCGAACCGGCCTCGCACCCGCTGGCCAAGCAGCTCTATTGGCTCACGGGCGAGGACCCTTGCGACGACGCCCAGTACCACCTGCTGCAGCCCATGTTCTCCAGCACGCTGGCGCAAGCGGTGCATGCCGACATCCAGGATGCGCGTTTCGGCGAGGCCAACGTGCAGGCGCGCACGGCCTTTCGCGAAAAGAAGCCGTCGGGCACGCCCTATCGCGATTACCGCAACCTGGCGTTCCGCAAACTCGGTGGAACCAAGCCTCAGAACATCAGCCAGCTCAATAGCGAGCGCGGGGGGCTCAACTATCTGTTGCCATCCTTGCCGCCTCCCGCATGGAAGCCCAGCGGCACGCACCTGCTCAAGCAGGAAACGGCCTTCGCGGGCTTGCTCCGGTTCGGCGGCATGCGCGAACTGGTGGCGGAACTGGCCGGGTTCCTGGCGGCGAATCCCGATCCCACGGCGCAGACCCGGAATCGCCGCGAAGCCCTGGAGCAGGCCATCGGCCAGGAGCTGGCCCTGTTCGGCGCCGCCGTCCGGGGACAATACCCCGCCGGCTGGACGCGAGCTCCGGATTGCCGTCTGCCGCGCCATCAGCAGCTCTGGCTCGATCCGGATCGCACGACGCTGGCCGTCCGCAGCGATCCCGCACATCCCGAATGGCAGGCCGATGACGAGGCGTTCAATCATGCGTACGAATCCGGTGGTTGGGCGGACGAGGTGGCGCGCGACTTCGGCCTGTGGTTGAACGCGCAGCTGCGCAAGCGCAGCGACAAGCTGATCGAGTTGGGGGATGTCGAGATGCGCCACTTCGCCCGCCAGGCGATTCTGGACGTGGCCTGGCCGGCGCCGATGCAGCGCCGTGCGGCCGGGAGGGCGGCATGAGCCAGTGCCCGGACTACACGCACCTGCTGGTGCTGCCCCATCTGCGCGTGCAGAACGCCAACGCCATCTCCAGCCCGCTCACCCATGGTTTTCCGGCGGTGACGGCCTTCCTCGGCCTGACATGGGCACTGGAGCGCAAGGCCAACGCCGCCGGCCTTGGGCACCTGGCCTTCAACGCGGTCGGCGTGGTCTGCCACGGATGGCAGGAGCAGGTCACCGACGGCTACGTCAAGGCCTTCCGGCTCACCCGCAATCCGGTGGAGAAGGACGGCAGCACCGCCGCCATCGTCGAGGAAGGCCGCATCCACCTCGACCTGAGTCTGGTGTTCGCCCTCAATGCCGATGAGTGGGACGACGCGCGGCGCGACGCCGATGTGCAGGCGGTCGCCAACCTGGTGGCGGGCATGCGCATCGCCGGCGGCAGCGTGGTCCCGACAACCGAAGTCCGGCAGGGACGCAGCCGTCCCTGGCTGGCCGACATGACCGGCGACGGGTGGCAGAAGAATTTCCGCGCACTGTGCGTGCGCCTGCTGCCCGGTTCGGCGCTGGTGGCCCGCGACGACCTGATCGACCAGGAACTGGCGCAGCTGCAGGAGGACGATCCACGGGCCACCCGGCTGGATGCCTGGCTGTCGCTGTCGCGAGTGAACTGGCATTACGACCCTGAGGCGGAGGACGGCGAGGGGCGTTGGATTCCCAGCCGAGGGAAGGGCGATGGCTGGATCGTACCGATCCCGGTCGGTTACGGCGCCCTCTCCGGGGTGTATCCACCCGGCACCGTGCGCAATGCCCGAGATGCCAAAACGCCCTTCCGCTTCGTCGAGAGCCTGTATTCGATGGGCGAATGGGTCGGCACGCACCGCTTGCGTTCGCCGGCCGACTTCCTCTGGTACGCGGACAGCCAGGCCGAGGCCGGGGTGTACCGCTGTCGCAACGACTACAGGCCGGTGGAACCCGCATCCACAGCGCTTTGAGACCCCTCTGAACCGTTTTTCGTGACGACAAGGAATTCCATCATGACCGACAAGATCGAAACCGCTTCCGTCCTGGCTTTCGAGCGCAAGCTCGATCCCTCCGATGCCCTGTTCTTTGCCGGCGCCTGGGAGGCGCGCGACGCCTCCGGTGACTGGCAACCGGTGACCGTGCGCGCGAAGTCCGTGCGCGGCACCATCTCCAATCGACTCAAGAACAAGGAGCAGGATCCGGCCAAGCTGGACGCCGCCATCGAGAACCCGAACCTGCAGACCGTCGATGTGGCTGCGTTGCCCGCGAATGCCGACACGCTGAAGGTGCAGTTCACCCTGCGCGTGCTCGGTGGCGTGGGCGAGCCTTCCGCGTGCAACAACGCCGCCTATCGCGCCCGGCTGGTGCAGACCGTGCAAGGCTACGTGCAGGCCCACGGCGGTTTCCGCGAATTGGCCGGCCGCTATGCGCTCAACCTGGCCAACGGCCGCTTCCTGTGGCGCAACCGCGTCGGCGCCGAGCAGGTGGAGGTACGCGTGGCGCAGATGAAGGACGGCGAGCCGATCGCATCCTGGACCTTCGACGCGCTGGCGCACTCGTTGCGCGACCTCGCCGCGCCCACCGCCCGATCGGAGGTGTCCGCGCTGGCCGATGTGATCGCCGCGGGCCTTGCCGGCGAGTCGCATGTGCTGCTTCAGGTCACGGCCTTCGTCCGCATCGGCGCCGGCCAGGAAGTGTTCCCTTCCCAGGAACTGATCCTGGATCGGGGCCGCGGCGACAAGAGCAAGACGCTGTACGGGGTGAACGACGTAGCGGCCATCCATTCGCAGAAAATCGGCAATGCCCTGCGGACTATCGACACGTGGTATCCCGGCGCCGACGAGAACGGCCCGATCGCGGTCGAGCCCTACGGTTCGGTCACCACGCAGGGCAAGGCTTGGCGCCAGCCCAAGGCCAAGGTCGATTTCTACACCCTGCTCGATGGCTGGGTCGTGGACGGCAAGGTGCCGGATCCGGAGCAGCAGCACTTCGTCGTCGCCACCCTGATCCGCGGCGGGGTGTTCGGCAAGGCGGATGGCTGACATGACCACCCACTACGTCGATCTCACTGTCGTGCCCGACCCGGAGAACAGCGCGCCGCACTTGCTCGGCGCGCTGTACGGACAGCTGCACCTGGCCCTTGTGCGGAACCGGCTGGACAGCGTGGGAGTGAGCTTTCCGCGTTATAGCCTCGACCCGCGCGCCATCGGCAGCGTGCTGCGCCTGCACGGGGACGCGGCCACGCTGGCGGGACTGATGGCGGAGGACTGGCTCAAAGGCGTGCGCGACCACGTTCGTGCGACTGGCGTGCTGCCTGTGCCGGAAGGGTCGCCACACCGGACCGTGCAGCGTCGCCAGTTCAAGACCAGCGTCGAGCGGCTGCGCCGTCGACGCATGCAGCGCAAGGGCGAAACCGCGGAGCAGGCCGCGGAGGCCATCCCGGCCACGGCCGAAGACCGGCCCGACCTGCCGTACGTGCACCTGCGCAGCCGCAGCACCGGCCAGCCGTTTTGCCTGTTCGTGGCTCTCGGCCCGCTGCGGAAGGAGGCCGCGCCCGGCACGTTCAATAGCTACGGCCTGAGCGGCACCGCCACGGTCCCTTGGTTCTGACCCTTTTCTGCGGCACTCCGACAGGCTCTTTGACAATCAACGGCTTGCGCATGCCCTCCGCCGAAAGGGGGGCAGGCCCCACGTCGTAGGAAGCGGCACGCTTTCAACGACTTGGCGGAATATTCGTCTAGTTCGCTGCCGCGTAGGCAGCTCAGAAGGGCCGGCGTTGCGATGTCGTTGACCAGCAGATGTTCGCTGCCGCGTAGGCAGCTCAGAAGGATCTATCCGCTACCGGATACACCGAGGGAGAGTTCGCTGCCGCGTAGGCAGCTCAGAAGACGCCGCAGTTCTGGCTGAACCTGCAGCACAAGTTCGCTGCCGCGTAGGCAGCTCAGAAGAGTCCGGCCAGTCGAAGTTGGGCTGCCCGCGTGTTCGCTGCCGCGTAGGCAGCTCAGAAGGGCCGATGCGCATCGCCGTCCGCGAGGTAATAGTTCGCTGCCGCGTAGGCAGCTCAGAAGATTGCCGCGCATGTGATCCATGAAGCTCTCCTGTTCGCTGCCGCGTAGGCAGCTCAGAAGGACGAAGCACACGCGCCACTGGTCGTTGATGCGTTCGCTGCCGCGTAGGCAGCTCAGAAGTTGTCCCAGCGCAGGTTCTCCCACTTCAGCACGTTCGCTGCCGCGTAGGCAGCTCAGAAGTTATCCCTCCAACAGCCGCGCGAGGGGCCGCGGTTCGCTGCCGCGTAGGCAGCTCAGAAGATTGACCGGAGGCCCCCATGAAGAAGCTGCCCGTTCGCTGCCGCGTAGGCAGCTCAGAAGTTCCAGCGAAATCAATCAATTCCGCCGGCACGCGTTCGCTGCCGCGTAGGCAGCTCAGAAGTCTTCCGGATTGTCCGGATCAACCCCCAGGGCGTTCGCTGCCGCGTAGGCAGCTCAGAAGACGCCCCGGCTTCGGCCGGGGCATCACCCGACGTTCGCTGCCGCGTAGGCAGCTCAGAAGGCGCTGAGCAACCCGACGCAGATCAACGGCAAGTTCGCTGCCGCGTAGGCAGCTCAGAAGTCAAGGCGCGCCGCTCGCATAGGGCGCGCAATTGTTCGCTGCCGCGTAGGCAGCTCAGAAGTTTCGCAGGGCGCGGGCCTCTCCACGACAGGAGTTCGCTGCCGCGTAGGCAGCTCAGAAGAGTTGGCAGACCCGCCTGGGAGCGCTGTCGTCCGTTCGCTGCCGCGTAGGCAGCTCAGAAGAGCGGATCGCGTTCCCGGTGCCGTGGTTCACCGTTCGCTGCCGCGTAGGCAGCTCAGAAGAACTCGCCGCCGCGCTGCGCGAACTGCATAGCGTTCGCTGCCGCGTAGGCAGCTCAGAAGTTTCGGGGCGCTTCGACAACCGTCGAGGAGGCGTTCGCTGCCGCGTAGGCAGCTCAGAAGGCCCATCTCGGTTGTGCCACCAGGCTCGCAAGGTTCGCTGCCGCGTAGGCAGCTCAGAAGTCAGCGTGGGAACGGATCGCCGCGAGAACGTCGTTCGCTGCCGCGTAGGCAGCTCAGAAGTGATCGGCCAGGACGTGGACGAGGTCGCCGAGGTTCGCTGCCGCGTAGGCAGCTCAGAAGAGTTCCACGATCTGATCGTCGCTGAGCTCGCTGTTCGCTGCCGCGTAGGCAGCTCAGAAGTTCCCGCGCGGCGATCTCGACAGCGATTGCTTGTTCGCTGCCGCCTAGGCAGCTCAGAAGATAGGGCAGAGGGTTGTTCTCGCCGAAACGAAGTTCGCTGCCGCGTAGGCAGCTCAGAAGTTGACCCGGACTTTGCCCACTGCGGCGACATCGTTCGCTGCCGCGTAGGCAGCTCAGAAGAAGGGAGACCGCAATGAGCAATGCAGTAGTCGCGTTCGCTGCCGCGTAGGCAGCTCAGAAGGTCTTGGCCCAGGCGCGCCGCTTAAGAGATATGTTCGCTGCCGCGTAGGCAGCTCAGAAGACGCAACGCGGCCGAATGCCCTTGCCTTGACGGTTCGCTGCCGCGTAGGCAGCTCAGAAGGCCATGAGGGCAAAGAAATGAAGCTCAACGAAGTTCGCTGCCGCGTAGGCAGCTCAGAAGACGCGCCGCGCTCACTGCTTCGCGCAGCACGTGTTCGCTGCCGCGTAGGCAGCTCAGAAGATAGCGCGCCCTCATCTCCCGGTGACGGACGAGTTCGCTGCCGCGTAGGCAGCTCAGAAGATCTCCGATGTGGCGAGACATGTGCTCTTGGCGTTCGCTGCCGCGTAGGCAGCTCAGAAGAGCCTCGACCAAACGCGGAGAAGGTGGTCAGGGTTCGCTGCCGCGTAGGCAGCTCAGAAGTCAATGGGATGGACGGGTGCAGCACGATGTCCAGTTCGCTGCCGCGTAGGCAGCTCAGAAGTCAGGCCCTCTTCTGGATTGTCCGGATCAACCGTTCGCTGCCGCGTAGGCAGCTCAGAAGTTTCCGAGCTGGCCGAGATCGATCTCCATCTCGTTCGCTGCCGCGTAGGCAGCTCAGAAGTTTCCGAGCTGGCCGAGATCGATCTCCATCTCGTTCGCTGCCGCGTAGGCAGCTCAGAAGACCAGGGGGCCGTATCGCTCATCCCTGCACCGGTTCGCTGCCGCGTAGGCAGCTCAGAAGTGTCTCCTTGTCACCTGTCGATCCCGCGGTCCGTTCGCTGCCGCGTAGGCAGCTCAGAAGAGCGGAAAGTGCATCGCGCCCGCCGGGCCCTCGTTCGCTGCCGCGTAGGCAGCTCAGAAGATGACCGCGTAGCGCTGTCAAGACCCGGGGCGGTTCGCTGCCGCGTAGGCAGCTCAGAAGTTCGTCGCCTTGCCACCGTTGCTGGCAAAGGTGTTCGCTGCCGCGTAGGCAGCTCAGAAGGGCAGGGGAGGGGACGCCCTCGGCGGAGGCCTGTTCGCTGCCGCGTAGGCAGCTCAGAAGTTCAAGCGCAACATGCTCGCGCGCACCTTCCGGTTCGCTGCCGCGTAGGCAGCTCAGAAGACCACCCCGGAGGAGGAAGCCGCATGATCCGCGTTCGCTGCCGCGTAGGCAGCTCAGAAGGAGCCGCGCACGCGCTCGACGGTGATGCCCTCGTTCGCTGCCGCGTAGGCAGCTCAGAAGAGCCGCGTGACGACTGCGAGGACTGCGGCGAGGTTCGCTGCCGCGTAGGCAGCTCAGAAGTCGTAGGCCATCGCACGCAGCGCGGTGTACGTGTTCGCTGCCGCGTAGGCAGCTCAGAAGCGCAGGCTGAGACGCATCAGGCGCATCAGAGGGTTCGCTGCCGCGTAGGCAGCTCAGAAGACATAGCTCAGGCCCTCCCCGCTTCCGAAACTGTTCGCTGCCGCGTAGGCAGCTCAGAAGGTCGGCGGAACGCAAGCGCGACCTGCGCTGGCGTTCGCTGCCGCGTAGGCAGCTCAGAAGCTGATGCACGCTCTAACGGATGGTGCATACGCTGTTCGCTGCCGCGTAGGCAGCTCAGAAGAGCCGTCCCGGCGAGGCGAAACAGGGAGACAAGTTCGCTGCCGCGTAGGCAGCTCAGAAGTACGAGTACTCCAAGGACGGGAAAACGATGCGGTTCGCTGCCGCGTAGGCAGCTCAGAAGACCAAGCACGCTTTACGCCATTCATGTTCATGAGTTCGCTGCCGCGTAGGCAGCTCAGAAGTCGGGCCGCCACGTCTGGAATTTCCAAGCTTGGTTCGCTGCCGCGTAGGCAGCTCAGAAGGCTGTTCCCGTGCACGCGCATGCAGTAATCATGTTCGCTGCGCGTAGGCAGCTCAGAAGAGCGCGCGACGCTGGAAACGCCGCGAACGCATGTTCGCTGCCGCGTAGGCAGCTCAGAAGAATCCGGCGGGTTGGTGATCGGCATGGTGACGGTTCGCTGCCGCGTAGGCAGCTCAGAAGAGGAAGCGCTGCAGAAGCTGCTGGGCATCGTGGTTCGCTGCCGCGTAGGCAGCTCAGAAGGCGGGCGGCATTCGCAAGCGGGGCCGGAAAGCGTTCGCTGCCGCGTAGGCAGCTCGGAAGAAAGTCGCCGCACCAGTCCGCAAAGTCGGAATGTTCGCTGCCGCGTAGGCAGCTCAGAAGGCCCCGCTGCGTTTCGCGGACGGCCGAAGCCTGTTCGCTGCCGCGTAGGCAGCTCAGAAGTCGACGCCTATGCCGAGTGCGCGCGGCTCGGCGTTCGCTGCCGCGTAGGCAGCTCAGAAGCTGGAGCGGGTCAAGTCACTGCCGTGCTCGGTCGTTCGCTACCGCGTAGGCAGCTCAGAAATAGGCCGCAGTCCCTGCCGGCGCCGGGGCGCTGTTTGCGGCGCTGCGCCGGTAAGGATGGAGCGTCACAAATGCTTGAGCGTCTCCTTCACGGCCGCCGCGCAGCGGCGGCTGACTTCGAGCGGTTGCTTGCCGTGGCGCAGCACGGCCTGGACGTGGCCTTCGGGGCTGCGGCGCAGTTCGACGATCTCGTGGCGGGCGACCAGGCAGTTGCGGTGGATGCGCACGAAGCGTTCGCCGAACTCGTCCTCCAGCGACTTCAGCGATTCCTCGATCAGGTCCTCGCCGCGGGCGTGGTGGACGACGACGTATTTCTCCTCGGCGTGCAGGTAGTGCACGTCCTCGATCGGGATCAGGCGCAGGCTGCCGCGCAGGCGCGCGCACAGGTGGCTGCGGCGGCGCGCGTTGCCGGATTCGGCGGCGCGCTCGCGGCCGGCGGCGAAGGTGCGCACGCGCTCCAGCGCCGCGGCCAGGCGTTCCGGGCGCACCGGCTTGACCAGGTAGTCGATCGCCTCGGCCTCGAACGCCGACAGCGCGTGCGCGTCGTAGGCGGTGCAGAACACCACCGCCGGGCGCGGCTCGAACGCGGCCAGGTGGCGCGCCGCCTCCAGCCCGTCGATGCCGGGCATGGCGATGTCGAGCAGGACCAGGTCGGGGCGGTGCTCGGCGCAGGCGTGCAGGGCGTGGTGGCCGTCGGCGGCCTCGGCCACGATCTCGACACCGCGCTGTTCGGCCAGCAGCACGCGCAGACGCTCGCGCGCCAAGGGCTCGTCATCGGCGATCACTACCCTCATGTCCCCTGCGCCTCCGTCCGGCCGGCACATCGCCCCGGGGGATAGTAGCGCCGGCCGGCGGCCGTGGTCATCCGCCGCCGCCGGTTCAGGCGGGGCGGGCTGCCGGTCCGCGGGCCGCGGCGCCGATTTAGGGCCTGTCGATTCGTGCGCGGCGGCCCCGGGCGCGGATTCAGGCGAAGCGGCGCTCCAGCCAGTCGCCGAGGTCGCGGATCTCCTCGGCGCAGACCTGGTGGGCCATCGGGTATTCGTGCCAGTCCACCGCGAAGCCGAGTTCGCGCAACGTGGCGGCGCC
Organism: Vulcaniibacterium tengchongense; assembly: GCF_003814555.1. GTDB lineage: Bacteria > Pseudomonadota > Gammaproteobacteria > Xanthomonadales > Xanthomonadaceae > Vulcaniibacterium > Vulcaniibacterium tengchongense. Next base: position 359,083 of record NZ_RKQN01000002.1, on the reverse strand, counting down.
GCGGGCGCCGACCTGCGCCGGCACCACCGGGTCGAAGCCGCCGTGGGCCATGAACACCGGCTGGGCGCGGGCGGCCTCGTGCAGGCGCGCGGCGGCATCGGCCGGCGCCAGCGGCAGGTAGGTCGACAGGCCGGCCACGCCGGCCAGCGGCCGCGCCCGCTGCAATCCTGCGGCCAGGGCGATCGAGCCGCCCTGCGAGAAGCCGACCAGCACGATCCGCTCCGGCGGCACGCCGCGCGCGTGCTCGCGCGCGATCAGCGCCTCGGCCTGCGCCACCGAGGCGGCGACGCCGGCTTCGTCGGCGCGGCGGTCGAAATCGAGGCTGACGATGTCGTACCAGGCGCGCATGCGCAGGCCGTTGTTGAGGGTGACCGGGCGCAGCGGCGCGTGCGGGAACACGAAGCGCAGCGCCGGCCAGTGCGGGCGCAGCAGCTGGGGCACGATCGGGGCGAAGTCGTGGCCGTCGGCGCCGAGGCCGTGCAGCCACAGCACGGCCCAGGCCGGGGACGGGCCGGTTTCGTGCTCGACGGTCTCGAGCAGGGCGGAGGAGGGCGTGTCCATGCCGGCATTGTCGCCGCGCGGCCGCGGCGCCGCCAGCGCGGCTCAGCCGTCCTTCGGCAGGCGGAAGGTCAGCGTGCGCACGCCGTCGACGCTGCGCCCGGTGGCCTCGAAGCGCCAGCGCACGGCCGCGGCGAGCGCGGACTCTTCGAACACGCCGGCCGGCCGCGCGGAGAGCACGCGCGCGTTGCCGACGCTGCTGTCGGGGCGGACGGTGAAGGCGACCACCGCGCTGCCTTCGATGCGGCGGTTGCGCGCGGCGAGCGGGTAGCGCGGCGCGGCATCGCTGAGCAGGCGCGGGGGCGCGCGAGTCGCCGCGTGCGCGCGCGGCGGCACGGAGGAAGGAGGCGTCGTGGCCGCCGGCGGTGCAGCCGGTGGCGGGGCCGCGGTCGCGACGCTTGCGGGCGCGGCGTCGGTGCGGGCAGGCGCTGTTGCGGTCGCCGCGCCCGCGGGCGGCGTGCGCGCGGGCGCGGAAGCCGCGGCGGGCGTAACCTTCGCCGCCGCCAGCGCGGCCGGCGCAGGCGTGGGCGCGCTCGCGAGCGGCGCCGCGGGCGCGGCTTCGCGCGCAGCCTGCCCGCGCTGCGCCAGCGCTCCGCGCAACCGCGGCAGCGCCGGAGCCTGCGCGTCGATCCGCTCCAGCAGCGCCAGCAGCCGCCACGCCTCGGCGATCTCGCCCGCGGCCAGCGCCTGCTCCGCGGCGATCAGCACGTAGGGCTGCAGCTCGGCCAGCGCGGCGGCGACGTCCGCGGCCTGCGGCTCGCGCTCGCGCAGGGCAAGGTAGGACTCCACCGCGTTGTCGCCGGCCGGGGTGTGGATGCGCTGCGCGCGCAGCGCCTGCTCGGCGCGTACGCGCGACCGGTCTATGGCGGCCGCAAGAGGCTCCGGCGCGGCCACCGCCGGCGCTTCCCCCGCCGCGGACGCCGCGGGCGGCGGCGCCTCGCACGCGCCCAGCACGAGCCATGCGATCGTCAACGCCAGCGTCCGTGCCGGCGCGCGCGTTCCCGTCCGAACCATGGTGCCTCCCCTGTGACGGCGCACAGGCTAGGCCGCGTATGTGACGGGCGTGCGGCGCGCGCGGAGGCAGGCGACGCCGTTCGTGGCGGAAGCGTGCAGGCGGCCGGTGCGCGGCCGAGGCTGACGGCACGGCGCAAAAAAGAAGCGGCGCCCGGAGGCGCCGCTTCGATGCGGGGCGGCGCGGGGCGCCGCTTCGCTTGCGCGGCTCAGGCCGCGGCGTCCTTGAGCTTCTTCAGCGGACGCACCTTGACCTTCACCGAAGCCGGCTTGGCGGCGAACCAGACCTCTTCCTTGGTGAAGGGGTTGATGCCCTTGCGGCGCGGCTTGGCCGGCACGTTGACCGCAGTGATCTTCAGCACGCCCGGCAGGGTGAAGGCGCCGGCGCCCTTCTTGCTGATGGAGCCGTGGATCGCGCCTTCCAGCGCGGCCAGCACGGCGCGCACGTCGCGAGCCACGACGCCGGAGGTCTCGGACAGGTGCGCCACCAGCCCGGACTTGCTCAGGACTTCCTTGATCGGCTTCGGAGCGGCCGGCTTGGCAGCGGCCTTCTTCGGCGCGGCTTTCTTTGCCACTTGCTTGGTCTTCGCCATATGTGTCTCGCAGTAACTCGATAGTGGATGTTGTGCCCGAAACCCTGCAGGCAAGCGGAATGTAGGGCAACGTCAACGCGCCGCCAAGTCCGGGACGGCGTTTTTTTCGCGTGCGGCGACGAAAGGAGGGGGGCCGGACGGGCGCGGCCCGCGCCGGCGCGGCGGCCGGCTACGGCGCGGCACGTTCGACGCGCCAGACCGCGTCGCCGGCGTCGTCGGCCACCAGCAGCGCGCCGCGGCGGTCGACCGCCACGCCGGCCGGGCGGCCGTAGGCGCGGCCGGCCGCATCGAGGAAGCCGCCGAGCACCTCGCGCATCGGCCCGCTCGGCGTGCCGTCGCGGAACGGCACGAACACCACCTTGTAGCCGGCCAGCGGGCGGCGGTTCCAGGAGCCGTGCAGGCCGACGAACGCGCCCTCGGCGTAGCCGGGGCCGAGCCGCGCGTCGCGCGCGAACGCCAGCCCGAGCGGCGCGACGTGCGCGCCCAGCGCGTAGTCCGGCGTGCGCGCGGCGGCGACCCGATCCGGCCGCGCCGGCCGCACCCGCGGATCGGGGTGCGCGCCCCAGTACGCGTGGGGCCAGCCGTAGAACGCGCCGCGTTCGAGCCGGGCCAGGTAGTCCGGCACCAGGTCGCTGCCGAGTTCGTCGCGCTCGTTGACCGCCGCCCACAGCGCGCCGCTGCGCGGCTCCCAGTCCAGGCCGACCGGGTTGCGCAGGCCCGTCGCGTAGGCCCGCACCGCGCCGCGGGCCGGATCGACCTCCAGCACCGCGGCGCGGTCGCGCTCGGCGGCCAGGCCGTTCTCGCCGACGTTGCTGTTGGCGCCGACGCCCACGTACAGCCGCGTGCCGCCCGGCGCGGCGAGCAGGCTCTTGGTCCAGTGGTGGTTGGGTTCATCGCCCTTGCCCGGCAGGTCGACGACCTTCTGCGCCGCGCCCCGCGCGCGCGTGTCGCCCTCGCGGTAGCGGAAGCGCACCAGCGAGCCGGCATTGGCGACGTAGAGCGCATCGCCGACCAGGGCCATGCCGAACGGCGAGTCCAGGCCCTCGGCGAAGGCGCTGCGCAGCTCGGCCCGGCCGTTGCCGTCGGCGTCGCGCAGCAGGGTGATGCGATCGGCGCTCGGCACCGCCGCGCCGGCGCGCTTCATCACCGCGGCCATCGCCAGGCCCTTGAGCCCGCGGATGCCGGACTTGCCCGGCGGCGCGCCGCTCTCGGCGACCAGCACGTCGCCGTTGGGCAGCACGTGCAGCCAGCGCGGATGTCGCAGGCCGCGCGCGAACGCACGCACGCGCAGGCCCGGCGCGGCGACCGGCGCCGCGTCCGCCGGCCAGCCGCGCGCCGGCGCGATGTCGACGGTGGGCAGCGGCGTGCGCCGCGGCGGCGCGAGCGTCGGCGTGGGCCCGGTGTCCTCGCCGGCGAGCAGGCGCGCATGCCCGCAAGCGCCGAGCAGCGCCGCCAGCAGCGCCGCGGCGATCGGGCCCGCCGCGCGCGGACCGACGGCGAGGATTGCGGCGGGCGCGAACCTGCGTTCCATGCGCGCGGCATACACCCGCGCCGGTGGACCGGGCGTGACCGCCGCCGCTCGCCAATTCCGGCATGCGATGCCATCATCGGCCGCAGGCGTTGCTTCGTTTTTCTCATCTCTCGTCACGGCGGAACGATGGTCGTCAGTGCAGCGCCAAGCTCTTCGCCCGGCACCGGCTCGACCCGCGCGATCCTGGTCGCCGGCCTGCTGCTCGGGGCGGCGCTGCTGGCCGGGTTGACCTACGTGGTGCTCGGCGACCGGGAGACCCGCCTGGCCTCGGCGCAGCGCCAGAGCCAGGCGCTGAGCGCCGGCGCCGAGCGCCTGCTGCGCCTGGAGCTGCGCAACCTGGAGCGCGCGCTGCTCGGCATCGCCGGCGATGCCGAGCAGTTGTTCCGCAACGTGCCCGCGCAGGCGGCCCCGCTGCTGGGCGAGGCGATCCGCGGCGTGCTCGAGCGCCATGCCGAACTGGAGAGCATCGTCGTGCTCGACGGCCAGGGGCGCGCGTTGCTTCCGGGGCGCGGCGACCCGAGCCTGCCGCGCTGGATCGCCGACGACCGCCGCGGCCGCGGCAGCGCGCTGCACGTCGGCCCGCCGCAGCGCGCGCGGGGGCAGTGGCTGCTGCCGCTGGCGATGCCGCTGGGGCCGGATCGCTGGGTCCTCGCGCGCCTGCGCGCCGAGGAACTGCACGGCATCATCGCCGGCCTCGACACCGGCCGCGAAGGCATGGTCGAGGTGCTCGACCGCGACGGCACCGTGCTCGCGCACAGCCACGCGCCGGCGCTGGTCGGCCGGCGCTTCCCCGGCGAGCTGGCCGGCGCGTCCGGCGCGCGCCTGCGCACCAGCCATCTCGACGGCGTCGAGCGGATCGTCGCCGCGCGCGCGCTGCAGGGCTACCCGCTGATGATCGCCGCCGGCGTCTCGCGCGACGAGGTGCTGGCGCCGTGGCGCCGCTTCGTCGCGGCGGCGGCGGTGCTGTACCTGCTGTACTGGGCCGGGCTGGCCTACCTGCTGCGCACGGTGCGGCGGGGCGGCGCGGCGCAGGCGCGGCTGCTGGACGAGCTGGCGCGCAGCGCGGTCCGCCTGCGCATGGCGCAGCGGGTCGGCCGCACCGGCACCTGGGCGATCGCGCGCGGCAGCGACCATATCGCATGGTCCGAGCAGGTCAGCGAGCTGCTCGGCCTCGATCCGTCGCGCACCGGCTGCCGCCGCGCCGAGTTCTACGCGATGGTGCACCCCGGCGACCGCCGGCGCCTGCTGCGCCTGCTCGGCCGCGCCTGGCGCGAGCGCGCCCCGTTCCAGGCCGACTACCGGATCGTCCGCCGCGACGGCGAGGTGCGCTGGCTCACCATCCGCGGCGCCGTGGTCGCCGGCGAGGACGGCGCCGAGACCATGACCGGCACCGTGGTCGACATCAGCGAGCGCATGCGCGTGCAGGCGCGGCTGACCGACGCCGAGCGCCAGTTCCGCCTGCTGTTCGAGCGCAACCCGCTGCCGTTCTGGGTGTTCGACCTGGAGACGCTGCGCTTCCTCGAGGTCAACCGCGCCGCGACCGAGCGCTACGGCTACAGCCGCGACGAATTCCTGGCGATGCGCATCCTCGACATCCGCCCGCCGGAGCAGCACGCGGCGCTGCTGGAGGACATCCGCCGCCCGCGCGAGGGCTTCGACGAGGCGCGGGTGTGGTCGCACCGGCGCAAGGACGGCTCGGTCCGCCAGGTGAAGGTGTACAGCGCCGACATCGAATTCGCCGGCCGCCCGGCGCGGCTGATCCTGGCCGAGGACATCACCGAGCTGATGGCGCACCAGCGCGAGCTCGCCTGGCGCGCCGGCCACGAGCCCACCACCGGCCTGCTCAACGCGCACGCGCTGGCCGAGCGCCTGGCCGGGGCCGAGGCCTACCGCATCCTCTACGTGCAGCTGCGCGGGCTGGAGCTGATCGAGGACAGCCTTGGCCGCGGCGCCGGCGACGAGGTGCGGCGGGCGATCGCGCGCCGGCTCGACGCGCTCGGCGAGCGCTACGGCCTGGCCGCCTGCATGCGCGACGACGAGTTCGTGCTGGCGGTGCGCGCGCCGGGCGCGGGCGAGGAGGCGCTGGCCGCGCTGCAGGCGGCGGTCGGCGAGCCGGTGCCGGGCGCGGACAGCCTGCACCGGCTGGAAGCCTGGATCGGCCAGGCCGACTTTCCCGGCGACGGCGCCGAGCCGGCGCAGGTGATCGACAACGCCGCCCTGGCCGTGCACGCGGCGCGCAGCGAACGCTTCGCGGTGATGCGCTTCGACCGCGCCATGACCGAACGCGCCAAGCGCCGCCTGCAGCTGGCCGGGCGCATCCACCGCGCGCTCGACGCGGGCGAGTTCGAACTGCACTTCCAGATCATCCGCCACGCCGGGGACGGCACGCCGGCCGCGCTGGAGGCGCTGACCCGCTGGCCGCTGCCCGGCGGCGGCTTCGTGCCGCCGGCCGAGTTCATCGGCATGTGCGAGGACTCCGGGCAGATCGTGCCGCTGGGCCGCTGGGCGCTGCGCGAGGCGGCGCGCGCGCAGCGGCGGCTGCGCGAGGCCGGGGTGACGCTGCCGATCGCGATCAACATCTCGCTGGTGCAGTTCCTCGACAGCGATCTGGTCGCGGACATCCAGGCGGCGATGGCGGAGTTCGGGCTGGAGCGCGGCGCGCTGCACGTGGAGTTGACCGAGAGCGTGCTGCTCAACCGCCCCGAGCAGGCGATGCACACGCTGCGCCAGCTGCAGCGGCAGGGCGTGTGCGTGTCGCTGGACGACTTCGGCACCGGCTTTTCCAGCCTGTCGTACCTGCGCCACCTGCCGCTGGACGCGCTCAAGATCGACCGCTCGTTCGTCGCCGAGGTCGACAGCGACGAGCGCAACGCCTCGATCTGCCGCGCGCTGCTCGCGCTCGGGCACAGCCTGGGCCTGACCGTGATCGCCGAGGGCGTGGAGACGCGGGCGCAGTACGAGTGGCTGCGCCGGCACGGCTGCGACCAGGTGCAGGGCTACTGGTTCGGGCGGCCGGCGCCGCTGGAGGGCGTCGCGCGCGAGCTGCGCGCCGGCGCCGCCTCGAACGGGCTGTCCGGCGCCGGCGCCTGAGCGCCTGCACGCGCCGGCCACGATCTTGAACGCGCCCGCGCCGCGCCTAACCGCGGCATCGCGGGCGCGTAACGGCGCCTGCGGCACAGTGGATCGACGCGAACCGCGCACCGGGGCGTGGCGCTCCGAGCGCGGGCCGCCCCGCCTTCTGCTGGAGGAATCACGCCATGCGAGACAGCAGCATTCGCGCCGAACTCAACGAGATGGCGCAAGACCTCGTCCGGCTGGGCAAGCGTTTCGCCGACGCCAGCCGCGATTGGCTCAGCGACAGGAGACATGCCATGAACCGAAACGAAGACCGCCCCTTCCGCGAGCAGGACCCGGACATCGAACAGCGCACCTACGGCCGCCAGGGCTCGTTCGGCGAACACGAGCACGACCGCGAGCGGATGCGCGGCTACCGCAACCAGGGTTACCGCTTCGGCGCCGAGCGCGGCCAGGATTTCGGCGCCGCCGACTTCGGCTACAGCGACCAGCGCCACCCGGGCGACTACCCGCGCGGCTACGACCTCGGCCGCGGCGGACCGGGCGGCTACGCCCCGCGCACCGGCGGCGAGCGCAGCTACGGCCTGGGCGAGCGCGAGTTCGGCCGCGGCTACGGCGGCAGCGACTACCGTGGCGAGACCTACGCCAGCGAGTACGGCGACGACGACAGCCCATGGCGCGAGGGCCGCTACGCCAGCGCCAGCGGCACCGGCCGCGCGCCGTGGCAGGGCCCGCCCGCCGGCGACGAGCGCTTCGGCGGCGGCCGGGCGGGTCACGCCGGCAGCGGCTACGGCGGCAGCGGCGGCTACGGCAGCAGCCGCCATGCCGGCTACGGCGCTTCCGCCGGCATGCGCGGCTACCGCGGCATCGGGCCGAAGAACTACACCCGCTCCGACGAGCGCATCCGCGAGGAGCTGTGCGAGCGCCTGACCGACGCCGACGACATCGACGCGCGCGGCATCGAGGTGCAGGTGCGCCAGGGCGTGGTCACCCTCGAAGGCGAGGTGGGCCGGCGGCAGATGAAGTACCGCGCCGAGGACCTGGCCGAGTCCTGCAGCGGCGTGCGCGACATCGAGAACCGCCTGCGGGTGCGCGAGGACGAGAGCCGCGGCCAGAGCCGCTACTCGCCGACCGGCCGCGAGCAGCAACAGCAGACCGAGGCCAGCTACGGCCAGGGCCAGGACATCGGCGGCGGCGACGTCGGCGGGAGCACGCCGCGGCATTGAGATCGAGTCGCCGCGGCGCAGGCCGCGTTTCGCGGCGGCGGCGATCCCGCTCCCGTAGCGGAACGACGCGGATGGCTCGCCCTGCAAGGCAAAGGGAAGCGGAGGCATGGCGCGAGGCGCTCGGCGGCCTTGCGCCACGCGGCGGGGTTATCGCGATTTCGCCAGCCCCAGCATCCGGCTCACGTCGTCCAGGTTCTGCCGCACCGCGTCGATGCCGTGCCACGGGTGCCGCTTCAGCCGCCGCATCCGCTTCGGCGCGCTGAAGATGTCGAACGCGGCGCCGCTGCGCAGCCGCGCCAGTTCCTCCCAGCGCAGCGGCATCGCCACCGGCGCGCCGGCGCGCACGCGCAGCGAGAACGAGGCGACGCTGGTGGCGCCGCGGCCGTTGCGCAGGTAATCGACGAAGATCTTGCCCTTGCGGTAGCGCTTGGAGGCGGTGGACACGAACTTCAGCGGCTCCATCTGCGCCATCGATTCGGCGAAGGCCTGGGTGAACGGCTTGACCAGGCTCCAGTCGCACCCCGGGCTCAGCGGCACCACCACGTGCAGGCCCTTGCCGCCGGACGTGCGCAGGTAGGAGCGCAGCGACACCTGCTCGAGGCGCTCGCGCACCAGGCGCGCCGCGGCGACCACCTCGCTCCAGGGCACGTCCGGGCCCGGGTCGAGATCGAACACCACCCGGTCGGCCTGGTCCGGCGTCTCCGCGCGCGCCCCCCAAGGGTGGAATTCCAGCGCGTTGAACTGCACCAGTTCCATCAACCCGCGCAGGTCGCGCACCACCAGGTATTCGGCGTCGCGCCCGCCTTCCTCCTTCAGCGGCACGGCGACCACCGCCTCGAGCCCGGCGGTGTGGTGCTTCTGGAAGAAGCAGGTGCGCTCCACGCCCTGCGGGCAGCGCACGATCGACACCGGCCGGCCGACGATCTCCGGCAGCAGCCAGTCCGCCATCGCCTGGTAGTAGGCGGCGACCTCGGCCTTGGTGATGCCCGCATCCGGATAGACCACGCGCTCGGGATGGGTGAGGCGCGGGGCGTGGTTCGCGGCGTCGGCCGGTTTCGCCGCCGCGCGCCGCCGCGCGGGTGCGCGACCCGGTCCCGGCGCCGCCGGCCGGTCGCCGTCGAGCAGGTCGTCGGGGGCCTTGTCCGGGCGCACGCCCTTGAGCGAAGGCTGGCGCAGCACGCCCTGGCTGCCGAAGCCGCGGTAGTAGACCTCGACCACCAGGCGCGGCTCGATCCACTTCGCCCGGCGCAGCTCCGGATCGTCCACGGCCACGTGCACGGTCGGCTCGCCGCGTGCGCCGCGCTCGAGCCGCGCCGACAACTCGCGCAGCAGTTCGTCGCTGAAGCCGGCGCCGACCCGCCCGGCGTAGCGCCAGCCGTGGCGCGGGTCCGGCCGCGCCAGCAGCAGCGAGCCGAAGCCGGCGCGCGCGCCCTTGGGCGCGGTGAAGCCGACCACCGCGAACTCCTCGCTGGCCAGGCGCTTGGTCTTGCGCCAGTCGTCGCCGCGGCCGCCGCGGTACGGCGCGGAGGCGCGCTTGGAGACGATGCCTTCCCAGCCGCGCTCGTGCGCCAGCGCGAACGCCGCCTCGCCGTTGCCGACGCTGTGCGAGCTGTAGGCCAGGTGCGGCGGCGGGCGCTGCAGCAACGCCTCGAGCAGCGCCTTGCGCTCGACCTGCGCGACCCGGCTCAGGTCGACGCCTTCCAGGTGCAGCAGGTCGAACAGCACGTAGGTCAGCGCCGCGCTCTTCTCGCCGGCGAGCGTGGCCTGGAGCAGGCCGAAATCGGCCTGGCCGCCGGCGCCGGCGATCAGCTCGCCGTCGAGCGCCGCCTGGCGCACGCCCAGCCGCTCCAGCGAGGCGGCGATGTCCGGCACCTTCTGCGTCCACGGCAGCGCGTTGCGCGACCAGATCCGCGCGCCGCCGTCGCGGATCACGGCGAGCAGGCGGTAGCCGTCCCACTTGATCTCGTGCAGCCACTCCCCGCCCGCCGGCGGCTGGTCGACCAGGCGCGCCAGCTGCGGCTCGAACGGCGCGTCGCGCAGCTTGCCCGCGCGCGCACCGGGCAGGGCCTCGGCGCGCTTGCGCCAGTCGACCCGGCGGCGGCGCGGAGCCGGCTTGGCCGCCGCCGCGGTTTTCTTCGCCGCCTCGGGCTTCGCCGTCTTCTTCGCGGCCTTCGTGGCGGACTTGGCCGCGGCCGCGCGCCGCCCGCCCCGGCCGTCCGGCGGGGCCACGTCGCCGAGCAGGTCGTCGGCCTCCACCGCGCCGGCGAACTCGTCCTCGGCCTTGAACAGCAACCACTCCGGCTGCCGCGCCGGGCGCGCGGTGCGGACCAGGTGCCAGGCGCCCTTGAGCTTGTCGCCGAACAGCTCGAAGCGCAGGTGGCCCTTGGCCAGCTGCGCCTCGGCGTCCCCCTCGGTCGCCCACACGCCGCGGTCGAACAGCGCGACGTGGCCGCCGCCGTACTCGCCCTGCGGGATCTCGCCCTCGAAATCGGCGTAGGCCAGCGGGTGATCCTCGACCTCGGCCGCGAGGCGCTTGACCTTGGGGTCGAAGCTCGGGCCCTTGGGCACCGCCCAGCTCTTGAGCGCGTCGCCCACCTGCAGGCGGAAGTCGTAGTGGCGGCGGCGGGCGTGGTGCAGCTGCACCACGAAGATCGCGCGGCCGGACTTCGCCGCGCGCTCCGGCGCGGGTTCGCGGGTGCGGTCGAAGCGGCGCTTGCGGCGGTATTCGCTGAGGCTCATCGGCGCGGCGCCGCAGGTGGCCGGCGCGCGCCGGATCGGTTCGCCATGCGGCGGCTCCTGCGGGCGCGGTCGAGCCGTTGTAGGCCGCCCCGCCACAAGGCGACGTGAAACCGGCCGCATGCCAGGCGCGGCTCAGCCGGAGCCCTCGCGGTTGCCGGCCGGCGTGCCGCGCAGCGCGGCCAGGCGGCGGCTGTTGCCGATCGCGACGGCCGCCTGCGCCGCCACCGCCACCGCCAGGCGCTCGGCGCGCTGGGTGAACATCGCCGGCTCGGGATGGCCGAAGAACAGCCCGCCGAACACCTCGCGCGAGCGCGAGACCACCGGCACGGCCAGGTAGCTGCGCACCGGCAGGTGGCCCGCCGGCATGCCGTGGTGCGGCGGCAGCCGGCCGTACAGCGGCTCGCGCAGCACGTCGTCGCTGCGCACGATGCGTTCGCCGGCGAAGGTCGGCGCGAACAGCGGGGTGTTGCGCGGCATGCCGAAGCAGTCGAACGCCTCGCGCGGCGCCCCCGACAGGGTGTAGAGCCGGTAATGCCCGCGCTGCTCGTCCTGGCAGTTGTAGAAGAACGCGGCGTAGGCGGCGCCGGTCAGCTCGCGCGCGGCGTCGGTGGCGCGCTGCAGCAGTTCATGCAGTTCCACCCGCGAAGTGAGGTCCAGGGCGATGCCGAGCAGGGTTTCCGCCTCCTCGCGGCGCTGGCGCTCGCGGCGCAGGGCGCTGCCGGAGGCGCGTATCGGCCGCGCGGTGCGGGCCACGCATTCGAGCAGCTGTTCGCGGGTGAAGGGCCGGCGCACCTGCACGTAGTCGGCCCAGGCCTCCGGCACCGGCGTCTCGCCCTCCAGCAGCAGGACCACGCCGATCTCGAACACCGCCAGTTCCTCCAGCAGCCGCTCGACCAGCGGCGCCGAGTAGCACGCGGCGACGTCGGCGACCAGCACGCTCGGGATGACCGCGGTGCCCAGGGCCAGGGCCTGGGCGACGTCGGCGGCGACGTGCACCTCGTGGCCGCCGCTCTCCAGCCAGCGCCGTTCGGCGTTGCGCCGCGCCGGGTCCGCATCGACCAGCAGCACCCGCAGGCGCTGGCGCTGGGCACCGGCCGGCGTGGGCGCAGGGGGCGAAGGCGGCACGGCAACGGGCATGCGGACGCTCCGCGGCGTTCGGGAAGGGGCGGTCCATCGCAGGGGCCGGCATTGGGCTGACCTGACTGAAGCTTAAACAAAGATTCGTTACGGCCATCACAACGTACCCACCCGTCAAGAGCGGACACGGGCGGCTTGGCGATGAACGGGCGGGTTTCCGACCGGCGGCGCGGACACCGGCCTCCGCGAGGCGCGGCGGGGGCGGTTCCGGGCGTGGCCGGCCCAGGGCTAGGGTGCGACCCGCGCCAGCGGCGCGGTCGCCGGCCCTTCCAGCACGCTGCCGTCCGGGCGGAAGCGGCTGCCGTGGCAGGGGCAGTCCCAGCTGCCGGCCTCGGGGTTCCAGGCGACGTGGCACTTCAGGTGCGGGCAGACCGGCGACAGCACGGTCAGGCCGCCTTCCGGGTCGCGGTAGACCGCGCACTTGCGGCCGTCGACCTCGACGATGCGGCCGGCGCCGGGCGGCACCTGGTCCAGCCCCTGCACCTCGGCGGCGGCCAGGCGGTCGCCGACCAGGTGCCGGACCACCGCGGCGTTCTCCGTGGCCCAGGTGCGCGCCGACTTGGCCGGGGTGAACCGGCGCGGGGACAGCAACTCGGCGCCGCGCGGCTCGCGGCCGAGGATCAGCTCGCCGAGGATCGCCGCCGCGACCGCGCCCCAGGTCAGGCCGTCGGCGCCGAAGCCGGTGGCGATGTGGACGTTGCGGTGCGCGCTGCGGCCGATGTACGGCAGCCCGTCGGCGGAGCGGAACTGCTGCGCCGACCAGGCATGGCCGAACTCCGCCACGCGGAAGTGCGCACGTGCGTACTCCTGCAGCCGCCGCGGGTAGTCGACCCCGGGCTCGGGCTCGCCGGTCTTGTGCTTCTCGCCGACGATCACCAGCCACGCCTCGCCGCGATGGCGATAACTGCGGACCGAGCGGGCTTCGTCGCGGATCCAGTGGATGCCCTGCGGATACGCGTCGTCGGCCAGCCGGGCGGAGAGGCCGTATTCGCGATACACCTCCATTTCCGCCTGCACCAGGTTGAAGCCGATCGGCGAATGCGTGGCGATCACGACGTCGCGCGCGCGCACCTCGCCGGCGGCGGTACGCACGCGGCCTTCGCCGGCATCGACCTCGACCACCGGGCTGCGCTCGAACAGGCGGACGCCGCGCTCGTGCAGCACCGCGGCCAGGCCGCGCACGTACAGGAACGGGTTGAACTGCGCCTGCGCCTCGAGGGTGAGCGCGCGCGCGGTTCCCAGCGGCGGCGGGTCTTGCCAGCGCGGGTGCAGGCCGGCCTCGGCGGCGGCCTCGTACTCTTCCTCCAGCTGCCGCAGCCGCTGCGGATCGTCGCCGCGCACGCACAGGTACTGCGGGCGCCGGGCGAAGTCGCAGTCGATGCCGAAGCGCCGCGCGTCGCGCTCGATCCGCGCCACCGCTTCCAGGCGCAGCGCGACCGCCTCGCGCAACGCGTCGGCGCTCCACTTGCGGCGCAGCGCCGCCAGGCCCTGCGACAGCGTGCCGTACAGGTTGCCGGTGGACAGGCCGGTGTTGCCGGCGCCGATGCGGTCGGCTTCGACCAGCGCGACGCGTTGCCCGGCCTCGCTCAGCCACAGCGCCGTGGCGACGCCGGCGATGCCGCCGCCGATCACCGCGGTGTCCGCATCCAGCCGCCCGGACAGCGACGGGAACAGCGGCGTCGCCTCGTCCTGCGTCATCCACACGCTCTTCATCGCGTTCCTCCTTCCGTGCATGGCCGCGTCCTGTCTACTCCGCGCCGCGTCGACGGCGCGCGCAGGCGCGTCCCGCGGCGGTGCGCGAACGGGCCATGCCCGCCGCCGGCCGGTCGGCACCCAACATTTCCTTGCTTCGGAAGCAAGCGAATGCGGCGTGTCGGCCCGCGGCGCGGAAGGCGCGCGGTTTCGGCGGCGATCCGCGATGCGCGCCGCGCCGCCGCGCGATCGCGTCACGCCGGTGTCACCAATCTTTAAGTTTTGCCCAACAGGATGGCGGGCCTCGCCGCACGCGGACTACGGAAGGCCTGCGGCGGCGCTCGTTCCCCATCGACGACGCCTTCCATGACCCAACGCCACGACCTCAGCCGTGCGATCCGTCGCGCGCTCGCCCTGGCTGCGCTGATCGCGCTGTCCGCCCCCGCCGCCGCCCAGCAGGCCGAAGCCGCCGCCGTCGCCGCGGCCGACGCCGACCCGCGCGACCTCGACGCGGTGATCGTCACCGGCCGCTCCGGCATCAAGGAGCGCAGCAAGGCCGAAGCCAGCTATTCGATCACCCGCATCGACGAGGAGCGGCTGCGCATGCAGGCGCCGACGTCGGTGACCGAGGCGATGAAGTCGGTGCCCGGCTTCTGGGTCGAGGCCTCCGGCGGCGAGGCCAGCGGCAACATCCGCGCCCGCGGCATTCCGGTCGACGGCTTCGGCTCGGTGACCCTGCTCGAGGGCGGCGTGCCGGTGCAGCACGACCCGGCGCTCGGCTTCCTCAACGGCGACCAGGCCTTCCGCCTCGACGAGACGATCGAGCGCATCGAGGTGGTGCGCGGCGGCCCGTCCTCGGTGTTCTACTCGAACGCGCCGGCCGGCGCGATCAACTTCGTCCCGCGCGTGGTCGGCGACGGCGCCGAGGGCGTGGCCAAGTACACCGTGGGCGACTACGGCCTCAACCGCTTCGACTTCTTCTACGGCACGCCGCTCGGCGCCGGCGACTGGAAGCTGGGCCTGGGCGGCTTCCACCGGGTCGACGACGGCGTCCGCGACCCGGGCTTCGACGCCAACAAGGGCGGGCAGTTCCGGATCAACCTGAGCCGCGAATTCGAGCGCGGCGCGGTGATGTTCGACTACAAGCGCGTGGACGACAACGTCGCCCTGTTCCTGGGCATCCCGATGCGCACCGGCGCCGACGGCGAGATCCGCGCGGTGCCGGGCTTCGACGGCAACCACGGCACCATGGCCGGGCCGGAGACCGAGCGCGTGCGCATGCTGCAGGGCGACGGCGGCTGGTACGACTTCGACAACAGCGTCGGCACCGGCATCGAGCGCGACCAGTACACCTTCAAGTTCGACCACGAACTCGGCGCCGGCTTCCGCCTCGCGGAAGCGCTGCGCTACAGCGACACCCTGACCCGGCGCAACGGCCTGTTCCCGCTGCAGCTGATGAGCGGCGCCCGCTTCCTCGCCGATTCGCAGCGCCTGCTCGCGCGCGTGCCGGGCGCCACCGCGCTGCAGCTGCGCTACGTGGACGACCCGGCGCAGGCGTTCGACCTGGCCGACCAGAACGGCAACGCGCTGATGAGCGTCGGCGGGCTGCGCGGCGTGACCATGCCGCTGAAGGAACTGCTCAACGACACCCGGCTGATGCGCCGCTTCGAGTTCGGCGAGCAGAGCCACGACGTCACCTTCGGCTACTACCACGCCCGCTTCGACCAGGACTTCGACCGCTATTCGTCCAACGTGCTGCTCGACGTGCGCGACAACGCGCGCCTGCTCGAGCTGGTGGGCGTGGACGCCGCCGGCAACGTGGTCGGCCCGGTCACCGACGGCGGCATCTACCGCTACGGCTACGAGTGGGAGAACGCCAGCGGCCGCTCCACCACCCACGCCTTCTACCTGTCCGACGAGTGGCAGGTGAACGACGCGCTGCGCGTCGACGCCGGCGTGCGCCACGAGGAAGTGCAGGTCGAGGGCTGGACCGAGATCCGCCGCCAGGTCGACATGAATCGGGGCTACGCCGCCTCGCAGGTGCTCACCGGCTCCGGCCGCTTCGCCACCTACGACGAGAGCTTCCGCAAGACCGGCTGGACCGCCGGCGCGAACTGGCAGTTCTCGCCGTACTCGGGCCTGTTCGCCCGCTGGACCTCGGCGTTCCGCCTGCCGAACCTGTCCAGCTACATCACCCGCTACTCCAGCTGCGACCCGAACAACGTCGAGGCCTGCATCCGCAACAACGGCAGCAAGCCGCCAATCCAGACCATGGACCTCGGCGAGGTCGGCTACAAGTTCACCAACCAGGCCTTCGACCTGTTCGCCACGGCGTTCTACACCAAGTATGACAACGAGGCGTTCAGCAACTACGTCTTCGACATCAACAACAATACCTCGCGGGTCGAGCAGGGCTACGCCACCACCAAGACCTACGGCCTGGAACTGGAGGGCAGCTGGTACCCGAGCGAGTGGTTCGACCTGCAGCTCACCGCGACCCTGCAGAACCCCGAGTACGAGGACCTGCGCTACACCGAGCTGGTGAACGGCGCCCCGGTGCTGCGCGACTTCGTCGGCAACCAGCTGATCCGCGTGCCCAAGCGCAGCCTGCGCCTGGCGCCGGCGCTGAACCTGCTCGACGACCGCCTGCGCCTGCAGCTGAGCTACGAGTACCAGGGCGAGCGCTTCGTCGACCGCGCCAACTCGGTGCGGCTGCCGTCCTACGACGTGTTCAACGCCAGCGCCCGCTTCGAGGTCGATCCGAGGTGGTCGCTGTACGCCTATGTCGACAACATCGGCAACTCGCTCGGCCTGACCGAGGGCAACCCGCGCGCGGGCGAGCTGCAGAGCGGCGACGCCGGCGCCAACACCTTCTTCGCCCGTCCGATCCTCGGCCGCGCCTACCGCCTGGCCGTGATGTACCGCTTCTGATGCGCGCGCGCCTTCCTTGCGTGCTCGGGCTGGCGGCCGTTCTCGCGGCCGCCGGCGCGGCGCGCGCCGCGCCGGCCTGCGACCTGGAAGCCGCGGGCGCGGCGGCGCAGGCCTGCGACCTCGCCGCGCTGGACCGGCGGCTGCGGCTCAACGACCTGCAGGCGATCGGCAGCCACAACAGCTACAAGCGCGCGATCCCGCCGGACGAGCTGGCCGCGCACCGCGCCCGCGACCCGCGCGGCGCCGACGCGCTCGACTACGCGCATCCGCCGCTGGCCGAGCAGCTGCGGCGCGGCCTGCGCACGCTCGAATTGGATGTGTTCCACGATCCCGAGGGCGGCCGCTACCTGCACCCGCCCGGCGCGCACCGGCGCGGCTACCCGGCGCCGCCGTGGCCGGGCGCGGACCTGGCGCGGATGCGCCGGCCCGGCTTCAAGGTGATGCACCTGGCCGACATCGATTTCCGCAGCCGGTGCGTCGCGTTGCAGGCCTGCCTGCGCGAGCTGCGCGACTGGTCGCGCGCGCATCCGCGGCACGCGCCGGTGCTGGTGCTGATCAACGCCAAGGACGGGCCGGGCGGGCCCGGCGCCGTCGCGCCGCCGCCGTTCGACGCGGCCGCGTTCGACGCGCTCGACGTCGAGATCCGCGCGGTGTTCGGGCGCGACCACCTGATCGAGCCGGACGACGTGCAGGGCGCGTACCCGACCCTGCGCGACGCGGTGCGCGCCGGGCGCTGGCCGACGCTGGGCGAGGCGCGCGGCCAGGTGCTGTTCGCGCTCGACGAGGAACCGCGCAAGGTCGCGCTGTACCGCGGCGCGCGCCGCTCGCTCGAGGGCCGGGCGATGTTCGTCAACACCGACGAGGCCTCGCCGGCCGCGGCCTACCTGACCTTGAACGACCCCGTCGGGCAGCGCGCGCGGATCGCCCGCGCGGTCGCCGCGGGCTTCCTGGTCCGCACCCGCGCCGACGCGGACACCTTCGAGGCCCGCGCCGGCGACATGCGCCGGCGCGATGCCGCGTTCTCCGGCGGCGCGCAGTTCGTCTCCACCGACTACCCCTGGCCGGACCCGCGGCGGGGCGCCTACCGGGTGGAATTCCCCGCAGGCGGCTACCTGCGCTGCAACCCCGCGCGGCCGGCCTGCCGCGCGCCCGGACACGAAACCTCCGCGAAGTGAACCGCATGCCTCCCATCGCCGCGCCGTTGCGCGCCCTGCTGCTCCTGCTCGCCCTGGCCGGCGCGTCCGCGCGCGCCGCCGATGCGCCCGCGCCGGACCTGGTCCTGCGCGGCGAGCTGACCGGCGCTGACCACCAGACCTACCGCGAGGTGCCGTTCGAGGTGCCCGAGGGCACCGCACGGATCACCGTGCAGTTCGAGTACGGCGGCCGCGAGCGCAAGACCACGGTCGACCTGGGCCTGCTCGGGCCGGACGGCTTCCGCGGCTGGAGCGGCGGCAACAAGGCGGTGTTCACCGTCTCCGCCAGCGACGCCACGCCGTCCTACCTGCCCGGGGCGATCCGCCCGGGGCGCTGGGCGCTGCTGCTGGGCATTCCGAACATCCGCGCCGAGGAGCGCGCGCGGTATCTCGCCCGCATCTGGTTCGGCCGCGACGACACGCCGTTCTGGGAGCCCGCCGTCGCCCATCCGCCGTTGCGCGACGCGCCCGGCTGGTACCGCGGCGACCTGCACCTGCACGACGCGCACAGCGACGGCAGTTGCCGGAGCCAGGGCGGCGCCAAGGTGCCGTGCCCGCTGTTCCTGACCGCGCAGGCGGCGGTCGCGCGCGGGCTCGACTTCGCCGCGATCACCGACCACAACACGATGTCGCAGGCCAACGCGATCCGCGAGCTGCAGCCGTACTTCGACCGCCTGCTGCTGATCCCCGGCCGCGAGATCACCACCTTCCAAGGCCACGCCAACCTGATCGGCAGCGCCGCGCCGCTGGACTTCCGCGTCGCCGGCGGCCGCGACTGGAACGCGCTGCTGCGCGACGCGGCGCGGCTCGGCGGCCTCGTCTCGGTCAACCATCCGATCCGCCCGTCGGACGAGCGTTGCCTGGGCTGCGGCTGGACGCCGCGGCCGGCGGTGGATCCGGCCTTGCTGCAGGCCGTCGAGGTGGTCAACGGCATGGACGCGGACACGCCGTATTCCGGCGTGCCGTTCTGGGAGGCGCTGCTCGACGCCGGCCACCGCGCGACCGCGATCGGCGGCAGCGACAACCACGACGCCGGCCAGGCCGACGCCACGCCCGGGGGCAGCCCGGTCGGCCGCCCGACCACGGTGGTGTACGCGCAGGCGTTGTCGATGCCGGCGATCCTGGACGGCCTGCGCGCCGGCCGCGTGTTCGTCGACGTCGAGGGCAGCCGCGACCGCCTGCTCGACCTGGGCGCGCGACTGGGCGGGGCGACCGCGCACATGGGCGGCGAACTCGTCGCGCCGGAAGGCGCCACGGTCGAATTCGCGGTCGAGGTGGCGGGCGCCGCGGGCGCGCGCGTGGAGCTGCTGGAGGACGGGCGGCCGCTCGCCGCGCAGCCGCCGATGCCGGTCGCGCGCAGCCCGCAGACCCTGCGCTTCGCCTGGCGCAGCGACGGCAAGCGGCACCGCATCCGCGCGAACGTGCGCGGCGCCGACGGCAGGCTGCTGCTGATCGGCAATCCGGTGTATCTCAACCCGCCGCGCTAGGGCCGCTGCGCTCGTGCAAGGCCGACGCCGCCGATGCGAATGCGATCCTGACGTCGCAGCTGCAGTGCATCTGGCCGTCCTCGCCGGCGCCCGCCGATCGTCGGGGCGAGCGCGTGCGGTGCCGGAGACCGCAGGTGGCAGCGGGCGCAAGGGCGGTGTTCCCGCCTCCGCGGAAGGCGCGGGCGAAGCGCCGGTCCCGCGTCGCGACCGCAGCGGCGCGGCGGGCGGAGCGCCGCTGCGGCGGCGCGGTTTCAGCGCGCCTCGATCCGGATCTCGGTGCGCACCGAGTTGGCGATGAAGCAGTGCGCGTGCGCCTGCGCGTGCAGCCGCGCCAGCGCGCCGGCGTCGGGTTCCGCGCCGTCGCCGAACACGATCCGCGGCCGCAGGACGACGCGGGTGACCGCGAGCTTGCCCTCGGCGTTCTTCTCCAGCGTGCCGACCGCGTCGTCCTCGTAGCGGTCGACGGTCAGCCCCTTCTTCGCGGCGATCGCGAGCAGGGTGAGCATGTGGCAGGACGAGATCGCCGCGACCAGCGCCTCCTCCGGGTCCACCGCCGCCGGATTGCCGAGATAGTCCGGCGCGGCCGAGGCGGGCACGCGCTGCCCGCCGTCGAACAGCCACTGGTGGTCGCGGCCGTAGTGCCGGTAGTCGAACGGCCGCCCGTCGCGGCTCCAGCGGATCGAGGCGGTGTGCTCGGACATGGCGGCCTGCGCGCGGGAGGACCCGGGCATGGTACGCCGGCCGCCGCGCCTCAGCGCGGGCCCGGGCGCCGGCGGCGGGTGTCCTCGGCCAGCAGCTCGCGCGCGGCCCGTTGCAGCGCGTCGATGCCGACGCGCTCCGGCGGCGCGCCCAGGCGGGCGGCCAGGTCCGCGACTACCCGCTTGTTGGCGTAGGTGTGCGGCGAGTCCGGGTCGTCGCTTTGCGCGCTGACGAAGCCGCGCAGGCGCCTGCCGCTGACCTCGCGCGCCTGCGCCAGCTCGGTCAGCTTGGCGCGGTATTCCAGCGCCCACGGCGCGATGCCGGGGAACGCGTTCTGGTCGGCGAAATGCTGCGCCTCGTGGCCGAGGAACACCACCCGGAAGGCCTCGCCGTCCAGGCCCTCGCGGTAGCTCGGCACGATCGCGTACAGCCGCTCGGCGGTGGCCCAGCCCCCGGCCGAGCCCCGGCCGCAACGCGCGTAGCCGGACCAGCCGCGGCTGACGAAGTCGTCCAGCAGGTCCACCGGCACCCGCTGCCGGCCTTCCGGCAGATCGACGATGTAGTCGCGGCTGCGCTGGCTGCGCCACAGCATCAGCTCGCGCAGCGGCAGGGTCCTGCCGAGCTGGGCGTGGTGGCCGCGCTCGCGCAGCGCCGCCTGCAGCACCGGTTCGAGCGCGTCCATGTCGGCGGCGTCCGCCGCGGCGGGGCCGAGCCGCTCGCGCAGTCCGCGCAGCAACGCGGCCTCCTGCTGTGTTCGCTGCGCCGGCGCCCGCAGCGCGCGCCACCAGTAGTCCTGGTACAGCCGCAGCACGTCGCGCACCAGCGGGTCGGTGGCCGCCTCGAGGTCGTAGACCGGCGCCGCGCCGCCCAGGCGGGTGCGCATGCAGCGGCGGTAGCCGGCATCGGCCCCGGCGAACTCGGACGCCGGCACCGCGTCCAGCGCGGCCAGCGCGCGGCGCGCGTCGCCCTGCAGGATCGCGCCGGTGGAGGCGTCGATCGCGGCGACCGCGGCGGGACTCGTCGCCGGGTCGGGGTCGACCGCGCCGACCGGCGCGGCGTGGGCCAGGGCGAAGGCGAGGAGCAGGGCGCGAAGCGGGCGTGTCGGCATGCGGGCGGTCCGGGGCGAGCGGCGGCGCGCGGCGCCGCCGGTGCCGCTATGGACGCATGCCGGGCGCGGCGCCGTCTTGAACGGATTTGATCTGCCGCCGCAGCCGCGCCGGCGGCAGGCCGGCGAACCCGCGCAATGCCCGGGTCAGGTGGCTCTGGTCGGCGAAGCCGCTGCGCGCGGCGATCTCGGCCAGCGGCGCATCGCCGGCCAGCAGCGCGAGCGCGCGCCGGCAGCGCAGCTCGCGCCTGAGCAGTTGCGGCGGCATGCCGTGCGAGCGGAGGAAGCTGCGGCTGGCGTGGGCGAGCGATACCCCGGCGTCCCGGGCGAGTCGCGCGATCGGCGCGTCGCCGTCGCGCAGCGCGTCGAGGAAGGGCCGCTGCCAGTCGTGCAGCGGCGCCGGCGGCTGCGCCGCGCAGGCGGCGACCAGCGCCGGCAGCTCGTGCGCGCCGCGCGCGAACACCGCCGCCGCTTCGGCCAGCGCCGGAACCCGCAGCACCGTCACCGTCTCCGGCGCCAGGCCCGGCGGCAGGTCCAGGTTGATCACGCGCGCGCCGCGGCGGCCGAAGCGGTCGCCGTGGGCGTGGAAGCGCGGGTGCAGGATCAGGCTGCCGGGCACGCACTCGGCCGGGCCGTCCGCGCTGGCCTCGAGGTAGTCGCCGTCGAGCACCAGCGCCGCATAGGCCGTGCGGTGCCGGTGCGTGGCCAGGGCGTCGCCGGCGGCGTGGCGGGTCTGGTAGGCGCAAGGCGCGTGCATGCGCGCAGGATGCCGCGGGTTTCCCGCGCGCGCATCCGGCGGAGGTCATGCGGGGCGTCCGCCGCGCGCCCGGGCGGCGCGCCGCGCTGCGGTCCCGGCCCCATGCGGAACAGGCCGGCGGACCGGCTCAGTCCGCGCCGATGTCCTCGTTCCACACCTCCGGATGCGCGGCGATCCAGTCGCCGAGCAGGGCGATGCATTCGGCGTCCTCCAGGTCGACCACGTGCACGCCGTGCTCGCGCAGCCAGTCGATGCCGCCGCGGAAGTTGACCGATTCCCCGACCACCACCGTGCCGATGCCGAACTGCCGCACCAGGCCGCTGCAGTACCAGCACGGCGCCAGGGTGGTGACCATGATCGTGTCGCGGTAGGAGCGCTGGCGGCCGGCCTTGCGGAAGGCGTCGGTCTCGCCGTGCACCGAGGGGTCGTTCTCCTGCACCCGGCGGTTGTGGCCGCAGCCGAGCAGCCGGCCGTCGTGGCGGTACAGCGCCGCGCCGATCGGGATGCCGCCCTCGGCCAGGCCCTGGCGGGCCTCGGCGATCGCGGTCTCGAGCAGGGCGCGGTAGTTCGGCGTGGTCATGCGCGCTCTCCGGGGGCGGCGTGCAGTGCGTCGCCAGCATGCCAGCGCGAAGCGCCGCTGTCGCCGGCGCTCAGTCGCTCCCGGCGCCGGTCTCGACGCTGGCCACCACCGACATCCCGGGCCGCAGCCGCGCCGCCAGCGGCTGGCCGGGGTCGATCGCGATCTTGACCGGAATGCGCTGGGCGACCTTGACGAAGTTGCCGGTGGCGTTGTCCGGCGGCAGCACCGCGAATTCCGATCCGGCCGCCGGCGAGATCTCCTGCACCCGCCCGCGCAGGCGCGCGCCGCCGAGCGCGTCGACGCTGAAGACCGCCGGCTGGCCGATGCGCATCCGCGCCATCTGCGTCTCCTTGTAGTTGGCGATCACCCACAGCGCGCGCGGCACCAGCGCCATCAGCTGGGTGCCGTTGGTGACGTAGGCGCCCTGGCGCACCGTCACCTGGCCGAGCTGGCCGTCGCCCGGGGCGACGATGCGGGTGTTGGCCAGGTCGATCCGCGCCAGCTGCACCGCCGCCTGCGCGCCGGCCACCGCGGCCTCGAGCGCGCCGCGGTTGACCTGCACGCTGCGCACCTGCTGCTCGGCCGCGTCGAGCGCGGCGCGCGCCTCGGCCAGCGCCGCCTCGGACTGCACGCGCGCGGCGCGGGCGTGGTCGAGGTCGCTGCGCGCGAGCAGTTGCTGCGCGGCCAGCTGTTCGACCCGGCGCAGGTCGGCCGCGGCCACGCCGGCCTGCGCGCCGGCGGTGGCGATCGCCGCGCGGCGCTGCGCCACCGTGGCCTCGGCGCCGCGCAGCTGCTGCTCGGCGTTGGCCAGCGCCGCCCGCTGCGCCTGCAGCTGGGCCAGGGCCTGGTCCAGGCGCTGGCGGTAGATGCGGTCGTCGATCCGCGCCAGCAGCTGGCCGCGGCGCACGTGCTGGAAGTCGCGCACCGGCACCGCCGCGACGTAGCCGCTGACCTGCGGGCTGATGATCGTGACCTGGCCGCGCACGTAGGCGTTCTCGGTGCTCTGCACCGTGCTGTGGAACGGCGGCAGGCGCCAGGCGTAGAGCACGATCAGCACGCCGGTCAGCGCGACCGCGGCGAACGCGGCCATCTGCCAGCGCCGGCGCTGGCGCCGGGCTGCGTCGGGCGGGGTGCGGGAGGCGTCGGCGGGAACGTTCATCGGGCGGGGGTCCGGGCGAGGGCGGCGAGGCGGTCGCGGCGCGCCAGCCGCAGGCGGTGGAACAGCATCCACGCCATGGTCAGCAGCGAGAGCGCCGCGATCGCCAGGAACACGTCGTTGTAGGCCAGCACGTTGGCCTCGCGCGTGGCCACCGCGCCGAGCGCGCGCACGCCTTGCGCGTTGCGCAGCGCCGGGTCGGCGACGGTCGGGGCGTACGCCGAGGCGCCCGCCTGCACGCGCGCGGCGACCTGCGGGTCGAGCAGGGTCAGGTGCTCGACGAGCTGGCTGGAGTGGAATTTCTCGCGCACCGTCTGGAAGGTGCCGAGCGCCGCCGCGCCGACCAGGCCGCCGACGTTCTGCGCCATGCCGAACAGCACCACGAAGCTGATCAGGTTGCGCGGCTGGGCGATCACCTGGCCGATGCCGGAGACCATCGCCGGGCCGAGGAAGAAGGTGCTGCCGAAGCCGATCAGGAACTGGCTCAGGTACATCTGCTCCGGCCGGGTCAGGTGGCTCGAGCGGCTGTCGAGCAGCGCGCCGGCGGCGATGCAGGCCAGCGCGATCGCCGCCGGCACGATCATCCGGTTCGGGCGGATCGTCAGCGCGCTGGCGACGATGCCGGCCAGGCAGCCGGCCAGCACCATCGCGAACAGCCCGTGCATCTGGTCGTTGGTCAGCCCCAGCGCCTGCAGGAAGCCGACCGCGCCGGTGCTCTGCTCGGACAGGGCGATGCGGATCAGCAGCAGCGACACCGCCAGCCGCACCATCGTGCCGCTGGCCAGCCAGCGGGTGTTGATCAGCGGGTTGGCGCGGAAGTGCTCGAGCGCGAACGCCGAGGTCAGCAGCACGATCGCGCCGCACAGCGCCCAGCCGATCCACGCCGCCTCCAGCCACCAGTCGATCCGCCCCAGCGACAGCACCGCGCACAGCAGCGCGATGCCCGGCGCGAACAGCGCGAAGGTCAGGAAGTCCTCCTTCTCGAACGCCTTCACCCGGTCGCTGGGCGGCAGCTTCAGCATCAGCACGCCGCCGAGCGCGACCAGCGCCAGGCCCAGCTCGAACAGGTACAGGCCGCGCCATTCGCCGAACTCCAGCAGCTCGGCGGAGAAGATCCGCGCCAGCGGCTGCGCCAGCTGCGCCACGCCGATGCCGACCACCAGCCCGCGCAGGCGGTGCGCGGCCGGGAACGCCTGCATCGTGTAGTACAGCCCGAGCGTGCTCAGCGCCGCGCCGGCCACGCCGTGCGCGGCGCGCACCGCGATCGCCGAGCCGAGGTCGTTGACGAACAGGTGGGCGAAGGTCACCAGCGCGTACAGGCCGAGGAAGAACTCGGTGAACAGGCGCAGCCCGAACTGCTGGCGGAACTTCACCAGGACCAGGTTCACCGAGGCGTTGGTCATCACGTACGCGGCCGGCAGCCAGGCGATCTCCGCCGAGGTGGCGCCGATCGCGCCCTGCAGGTTGGCCAGGTTCGCGGTCACCAGCGCGTTGCCGAGGCCGCCGGTGATCGCGACGAGCAGCCCGACCACGAAGTAGCCGATGCGCCGGGGCGTGGGATGCAGCGGGGTCGAGGGCGAGCCCGGCAGCATCGGCCGCTCGTGCGGCTGCCATTCGCGCGGCGCGTAGCGGCTCATCGGCGCGTGTCGTCCTCCTCGTCCCGGCCCTCGCGCCGGGGCCCTATTGTCGCACGCGGGTGCGATAATCCCGCCATGAACGAGTCCAGCGATCCCAAGTCCGGCACCACCCACTTCGGCTTCCGCGACGTGCCCGTGGCGGAGAAGCAGAAGCTGGTCGGCCAGGTGTTCACCTCGGTCGCGGCCAAGTACGACCTGATGAACGACCTGATGTCGCTGGGCATCCACCGGGTCTGGAAGCGCTACTTCGTCGCCACCTGCCAGGCCAGGCCGGGCGACCGCGTGCTCGATCTGGCCGGCGGCACCGGCGACATCGCCCTGCTGCTGCACGAACGCGTCGGCCGCACCGGCAGCATCGTGCTGGGCGACATCAACGGCGCGATGCTGCGGGTCGGGCGCGACCGCCTGACCGACCAGGGCAAGGTCGCCGGCTTCGAGTACGTGCAGCTCAATGCCGAGAAGCTGCCGTTCC
The DNA here is from genome assembly GCF_003814555.1 of Vulcaniibacterium tengchongense. Classification (GTDB taxonomy): domain Bacteria; phylum Pseudomonadota; class Gammaproteobacteria; order Xanthomonadales; family Xanthomonadaceae; genus Vulcaniibacterium; species Vulcaniibacterium tengchongense. The sequence goes on along the minus strand of NZ_RKQN01000002.1, from coordinate 333,504 downwards.
CGGACGCCAGCTTCGACCTGGTGACGATCGCCTTCGGCCTGCGCAACGTCACCGACAAGGACGCCGCGCTGCGCGAGATGCGGCGCGTGCTCAAGGTCGGCGGCCAGGCGCGGGTGCTGGAGTTCTCGGAAGTGAAGCCGGAGTGGTTCCGGCCGCTGTACGACTTCCACTCGTTCCAGGTGCTGCCGCGCCTGGGCCGGCTGTTCGCCGGCGATGCCGACAGCTACCGCTACCTCGCCGAGAGCATCCGCAAGCATCCGCCGCAGGACGAGCTCAAGGCGATGATGCAGGCGGCCGGGTTCGAGCGCTGCGGCTATCGCAACCTCTCGGCCGGGATCGTCGCGATCCACACCGGCTACAAGGTCTGAGCCGGCTTGCGGCAACGCCCCTCTCCCGCGCCAGGCACGACACGGCGCCGGCTCCCGCATGCGGGGGGGGGCCGGGCCCCGCGGGCGGGAGAGGGGCCGGGGCGAGGGCAGGCGGCCGGCTAGCGCCCGATCAGCTTCAGCCCCACCACGCCGGCCACGATCAAGCCCAGGCACAGCAGCCGCGGTGCGGTCGCCGCTTCGCCGAGCGCGGCGATCCCGGCCACGGCGACCCCGACCGTGCCGATGCCGACCCAGACCGCGTACGCGGTGCCGACCGGCAGCCAGCGCAGCGCCAGGGTCAGCATGGCGAAGCTGACCCCCGCGGCGGCGATGCCGATCGCGCTCGGCAGCAGGCGGGTGAAGCCTTCGCTCTGCTTGAGCGCGATCGCCCACACCACTTCGAGCAGGCCGGCGCCGAGCAGCAGCGCCCACGCCCAGGCGGCCTCGCGCGGCATGGCGCTCAGGCCGAGAAGCCGCCGTCGACCGACAGCACCGCGCCGGTGACGTAGCGGCCGCCGGGGCCGGCCAGGTGCGCGACCATCGCCGCGACGTCCTCCGGCTCGCCGTAGCGGCCCAGCGGCAGGCCGCGGCGCTGGTGCTCGGCGCCTTCGCCGTCGGCCGGGTTCATGTCGGTGTCGATCGGCCCGGGCTGGACCACGTTGGCGGTGATGCCGCGCGGCCCGAGGTCCTGCGCCAGGCCCTTGCTCAGCCCGACCACCGCGAACTTGCTCAGCGCGTACAGCGTCATGCCCGGCGCGCCGACGCGCTCGCCCAGGCAGCTGCCGATGGTGATGATGCGGCCGCCCTCGCGCAGGTGCCTCGACGCGGCCTGCGCGGCGACGAACGGCGCCTGCACGTTGATCGCGATCATGCGTTCGAAGTCCCCGCGGCCGACGTCCTCGTACGGGCCGTAGGCGAAGATGCCGGCATTGTTGACCAGGATGTCGAGGCGGCCCAGCTCGGCCACCGTGCGCTCGACCGCGGCGGCGACCGCGTCCGGATCGGCGCTGTCGGCGCGCAGCGCCAGGCCGCGGCGGCCGTGCGCCTGGACGGCGGCAGCGACCCGCTGCGCCTGGGCCTCGGAATTGACGTAGGTGAGGGCGACGTCGGCGCCGTCCTCGGCGAGCTTGCGCGCGATCGCGGCGCCGATGCCGCGGCTGCCACCGGTGACGAGTGCGACTTTTCCTGCGAGCGGTTGCATGGGACGTCCTTCGGAGGGGAGAGGCCATGCAGGCTAGGGATGCGCGCACCGCCGCAACAGCCGGGCGGCGCGGAAAGCATCGTTGCGGTTCCTCGATCCCGCAAAGCTGTGTTGCGGCCATGCCGCCAAGCGCGCGGCGGCCGGCCCCGCGCGAGGCCCGCGCGCGCCACGACGTTGCCGATCCGGTCCGTTCGCCGGCGCCGCGGCCGGGCGTTCCGGCCCATGTCCGCGCCGGGGCGGGGGCGCTACACTCGGCCGCTTACCGATCATCGTGGATTCCGCAATGCGCTACTCGATCCTGTCGCTCTGCCTTGCCGTCGCCGTCGCCGCCGGTTGCGACGGTGCCCCGCCGGCGCACGACACTCCCCGGGATGCCGCCATGGCCGCCGCCGAACAGCAAGCCGTCGCCGAAGTCGACGAATACTCCTACGCCGAACCCGACCAGGTCCGCATCGACGATCTCGCGCTGGATCTGAAGGTCGACTTCGACAACAGGCAGCTCGCCGGCAGCGCCACCTACACCCTCGACTGGGCCGACCCGAAGGCGAACCGGCTGGTGCTCGACACCCGCGACCTGAGCATCGAGAAGGTGGTCGGCGAGCGCGCCGACGGCAAGTGGGAAGACCTGAAGTTCAGCCTGGCGCCGAAGGACAAGGTGCTGGGCAGCAAGCTGACGATCGAGGCGCCGCAGCGCAACCCGCGCATCCGCGTGACCTACGCGACCTCGCCGGAGGCCTCCGGCCTGCAGTGGCTGACCCCGGAGATGACCCAGGGCAAGAAGACGCCGTTCATGTTCAGCCAGTCGCAGCAGATCCACGCCCGCTCGTGGGTGCCGCTGCAGGACACGCCGCGGGTGCGCTTCACCTACACCGCGCACGTGACCGCGCCGGGCGACGCGATGGTGCTGATGAGCGCCGACAACGACCCGAACGCGGCGCGCGACGGCGACTACAGCTTCAAGATGCCGCAGAAGATCCCGTCCTACCTGCTCGCGATCGCCGCCGGCGACCTGGTGTTCCAGCCGATCAGCCCGCGCGCCGGCGTGTGGGCGGAACCGGCGACGGTCGGCAAGGCGGCCAAGGAGTTCGAGGACACCGAGAAGATGATGCGGACCGCCGAGCGCCTGTACGGCCCGTATCGCTGGGAGCGCTACGATATCCTGGTGCTGCCGCCGTCGTTCCCGTACGGCGGCATGGAGAACCCGCGCCTGACCTTCGCCACGCCCACGGTGATCGTCGGCGACAAGTCGCTGGTGTCGCTGGTCGCGCACGAGCTGGCGCACAGCTGGTCCGGCAACCTGGTCACCTTCTCCACGCCGAAGGACGGCTGGCTCAACGAGGGCTTCACCAGCTACGTCGAGAACCGCATCGTCGAGGACCTGTACGGCAAGGAACTGGCCGACATGGAGAAGGTGATCGCCCGCAACGAGCTGGCCGAGGAATACAAGCAGATCGATCCGAAGCTGCAGGTGCTGGCGCTGCGCCCGGGCACCCTGGCCGACCCCGACGGCGCCAGCAGCGCGACCGTCTACACCAAGGGCGCGTGGTTCCTGCAGTTCCTCGAGGAGCGCTTCGGCCGCGACGCCTTCGATCCGTTCCTGAAGGGCTACTTCGACCACTTCGCGTTCCAGTCGATCCCGACCACGAAGTTCATCGAGTACGCCAAGGCCAACCTGCTGGCCAAGTACCCGGGCAAGGTCAGCGAGGCCGAGCTGGACGAATGGATCTACCAGCCCGGCATTCCCGCCAGCGCGCCGAAGACGGCCTCGCCGCGGTTCGACGCGGTCGACGCCGCGCGCAAGGCCTGGCTCGACGGCGGCGCGCTGCCCGAGGCGGCGCAGACCGCGAAGTGGAGCACGCAGGAGTGGGTGCACTTCATCGAAGGCATGCCGGAGACGCTGCCGGCCGACCGGCTCGCCGCGCTCGACGCCGCCTACCAGTTCACCGGCACGCCCAACGGCGAGATCGCGCAGCGCTGGTACCCGCTCGCGATCCGCAACGGCTACGCCCAGGCCAACGCCGCCGCGGCCGAGTTCATCACCCGCGTCGGCCGGCGCAAGCTGATCATGCCGACCTACAATGCGCTGGTGAAGACGCCGGACGGCCTGAAGCTGGCCGAGGCCACCTTCGCCCAGGCGCGGCCGGGCTACCACCCGATCACCAGCGCCTCGGTCGAGGAGACGATCGCGAAGGCGAAGCAGGGCGCGCCGTCCACCCCATGACCGGCCGGCGCCGTGGTCCCGCGCGGGCGGGGCCCCGGCGCTCCCGGATCGTCCGAACGCGGCGCCCCCGGCCGCGACCGCGAAGTCGCCGCAGCGCGGCCCGCGGCGCCGCGAGGCCGGGCGGTCTTCAGATCGAGCGAGGCTTGCGACGATGGACAAACCGACGCTGTTGCTCGTGGCGACGCTGGCCCTGGCGGCCTGCGGCCCGCGCGAGGACCCGCAGGCCGCGGCGGCCGCGCAGGCCCGGGCCGAGGCCCAGGCCGCCGAGGAGATGGCGCGCGCGTTCGAGGCCGAGTACGCCAAGGGCAACTGGCAGCTCGCCCGCGCCCACGGCGACATCCTGTTCTCGAAGCATCCGGGCAGCGCCGCGGCCGCGCGGATCGAGGCGCCCTACCGCGAGGCCAGGGCCAAGGCCGAGCGCGCCCGCGAGGAACAGCGCCTGGCGGCGCTGTGGACCTACCAGACCCAGCCTTTGCCCCGGGGCCAGCAGGTCACCGCCTCGCTGTACGCCAAGGAGCGGGTCGACGTCGACGGCAGCGGCCCGCGCCCGGTGCAGCTGATCTTCCGCGACCATCCCGAGTGGGGCCGCAGCAGCTACCTGGTGCTGGAGGCCGGCGACTTCGACTGCTATGGCGGCTGCAAGGTGAAGGTGTCGGTGGACGGCGCGGCGCCGAAGCGGATGGACGCCAGCCGCCCGCGCACCGACCAGGCGATCGCGATGTTCGTCGAGGACGAACGCGCGCTGTGGCGGCTGGCCAAGGCCGCGCAGACCGTCGCCATCGAGTTCCCGGTCGAGGCCGGCGGCACCCGCACCGCGGTGTTCGAGGTCGGCGGGCTGGACCCGGCGCGAATGCCGGCGGCGTGGAACCGGGGGCGCTCGACGCCGCCGTAACGGCGGCGGAGCAGGCTGACGCTGCGGCGCGCGAGCGCCGCGACCCCGCGCGCGGCGGAAGCGCGCGCAACGTCGTGCGACCGGCGACGACGCAGGGAGCGCGCCGCGCCGGTGGAGGCCCGCCATGCTCGCGCCACGCCTGCACGCGCTGTTCGACCAGGAGCACGCGCCCTACGCGATCCTGGGCCACCCGCGCGCGCTCACCGCGCACGACACCGCGATGGCCGCGCGGATCGCGCCGGAGCTGTTCGCCAAGACGGTGATGATCAAGGCCGACGGCCGCCTGGCGATGCTGGTGATGCCGGCCGCCTACCGCGCCGACCTGCGCCGGTTGTCGCTCGCGCTCGGCGGCGCGGCCGTCGAACTGGCCGGGGAGAACGAGTTCCGCGACGCGTTCCCGGATTGCGAGGTCGGCGCGATGCCGCCGTTCGGCCATCTCTACGGCATGCCGGTGTACGTCGATTCGCGCCTGGCGCACCAGCCGCAGATCGCGTTCAACGCCGGCAACCACGACGAGGCGGTGCGGATGCCCTACGCCGAGTTCGAGCGCCTGGCGCAGCCGGAGCTGCTGTGGCTCGCGCACATGATGTGAGCGCGCCGCCGGGCGGCGGCCGGGCGAGGAGGAACGAGCAATGAGGAGCGAGAGAAGGCCGCTCGTTCCCTCGATCCGTTGCCCTTCGCCGGCGGCTAGCTCAGGGAATAGCCGAACTGCTGCTTGAACTGCTCGGCGAACTCGTCGAAGTCGAAGCGCTGGTTCTGCGTGCCGGGGTGCTCGACCTTCAGCGCGCCCATCAGGTTGCCCATGCGGCCGATGGTCAGCCAGTCGTAGCCCTTCTCGATGCCGAAGATCAGCCCGGCGCGGAACGCGTCGCCGCAGCCGGTCGGGTCGGTGACGCGGCGCTCGTGCGCGGGCGGGACGTCGTAGGTCTTCTCGCGGGTGTGGATCTGCGAGCCGTGCGGGCCGCGGGTGGTGATGTAGGCCTTCACCCGCTGCACGATGTCGTTCTCGCTCCAGCCGGTGCGTTCCTGCAGCAGGTTGGATTCGTAGTCGTTGACGGTGACGTAGTCGGCCAGCTCGATGAAGCGGCGCAGCTCCTCGCCGTTGAACAACGGCATCGCCTGGCCCGGGTCGAAGATGAAGGGGATGCCGGTCTCGGCGAACTCCTGCGCGTTCTGCAGCATGCCCTCGCGCCCGTCGGGGCTGACGATGCCGAAGCTCACGCCGGGCACGTCGCGCACGTGGTTCTCGAACGAGCGCATCATCGCGCCCGGGTGGAACGCGGTGATCTGGTTGTTGTCCAGGTCGGTGGTGATGAACGCCTGCGGGGTGAACAGCTCGTCGATCACCTTGACGTGGTCGAGCCGGATGCCCATCTGCTCGAAGTGCTCGCGGTACGGGCCGAAGTCGGAGCCCACGGTGGCCATCGGGACCGGATCGCCGCCGAGCAGCTTGAGGTTGTAGGCGATGTTGCCGGCGCAGCCGCCGAACTCGCGGCGCATCCGCGGCACCAGGAACGAGACGTTCAGGATGTGGACCTTGTCCGGCAGGATGTGGTTCTTGAACTGGTCCGGGAACACCATGATGGTGTCGTAGGCCAGCGAGCCGCAGATCAGCGCAGACATCAGTCGTATCACCCCGAATCGGTCAAAGAACGCCGCACGGCGACTGCCGCCGTGGGCCGGCATGGGCGCGCGAACGGCCATCGCGGCGGCCGCGCGGGCGCTAGGGTAGCCGCTGCCGGCCCCCCCGGCCAGCCGGACGCCGCCGCGGCGCCCCGCCGCGGGCCGACCCGCAGGGTCGGAAAGTGCCCGCCAGCGCAGGTTTTTTCCTTGCTGGCGGGGAGGCCGGTTGCTAGGCTAGCGAACCCCTCCGGCGCCCCTCTTTCACGGCCAATCCCCCGATGTTCAAGAAGTTTCGCGGCATGTTCTCCAACGACCTGTCCATCGACCTGGGCACGGCCAACACCCTCATCTACGTCCGCGGGCAGGGGATCGTCCTGAACGAGCCGTCGGTGGTCGCGGTGCGCCAGGACCGGCTGATCGGCGGCAACCGCTCGGTCGCGGCGGTGGGCGCGGAGGCCAAGCAGATGCTCGGCCGCACCCCGGGGCACATCACCACGATCCGGCCGATGAAGGACGGCGTCATCGCCGACTTCACCTACACCGAGGAGATGCTCAAGCACTTCATCCGCAAGGTGCACAAGAGCCGGTTCCTGCGCCCGAGCCCGCGGGTGCTGGTGTGCGTGCCCTGCGGCAGCACCCAGGTCGAGCGCCGCGCGATCAAGGAATCGGCCGAGGAGGCCGGCGCCCGCGAGGTCTACCTGATCGAGGAGCCGATGGCGGCGGCGATCGGCGCCGGCATGCCGGTCACCGAGGCGCGCGGCTCGATGGTGGTGGACATCGGCGGCGGCACCACCGAGGTGGCGGTGATCGCGCTGAACGGCATCGTCTATTCGGCCTCGGTGCGCATCGGCGGCGACCGCTTCGACGAGTCGATCATCAACTACGTGCGCCGCACCTACGGCACCCTGATCGGCGAGGCCACCGCCGAGCGGATCAAGCTGGAGATCGGCTGCGCCTACCCGCAGCAGAAGGCGGTGACCATCGAGGTCTCCGGCCGCAACCTCGCCGAGGGCGTGCCGAAGATGATCACGATCAACTCCAACGAGGTGCTGGAGGCGCTGCGCGAGCCGCTGGCCGGGATCGTCTCGGCGATCAAGCTGGCGCTGGAGCAGACCCCGCCGGAACTGTGCGCGGACGTGGCCGAGCGCGGCATCGTGCTGACCGGCGGCGGCGCGCTGCTGCGCGACCTGGACCGGCTGATCAGCGAGGAGACCGGCCTGCACGTGCAGGTCGCCGACGACCCGCTGACCTGCGTGGCCCGCGGCGGCGGCCGCGCGCTGGAGCTGGTCGACATGCACGGCAACGAGTTCTTCGCGCCGGAATAAGCCGCGCCCCGGGCGCGCCGCGCCGGTGCCGCAGGGCGCGGGACCGCGGCGGCGCCCGAACCGCGGGTGGCCGCGGCGCGCGGCGGTTTTTAATTCCCGCCGTTGGCGGCACAATGGCCCGGCTCGCGCCGCAGGTCCGCTCCGGCGCTCCCTCTCGCTTCCCGTCCCCCCTCACGCGCCCGCCCTCGTGCCGCCTTACGCCGGTCCTCCCGCAGCCGCTCGCGCCGACGTCGCCGGCACCTTGCGGCTGCTGGCCTATCTGGCGCTCGCGGTGGTGCTGATCGTGCTCGACCACCGCGGCGGCTGGCTGCGCCAGGCGCGGCAGCAGGCGACCCTGGCGGCGCAGCCGCTGTGGATGCTGGCCGGCGTGCCCGGCCGGCTGTTCGAACGCATCGGCGAGGACGCCGGCACCCTGGCCCGGCTCACCGAGGAGAACCGCCGCCTGCGCCGCGAGCTGCTGCTCAACCAGGCGCGGATGGCGCGGCTGCAGACCGTCGCCGCGGACAACGAGCGCCTGCGCGGCCTGCTCGACGCCGCCGGCCGCGGCCAGCTCGACGTGATGCTGGCGCCGATCCTCGACATCGACCTGGACCCGACCCGGCAGCGCCTGGTGCTCGACGCCGGCGGCCGCGACCGGGTGCGGGCGGGGCAGAGCGTGATCGACGCCGGCGGCCTGCTCGGCCAGATCATCGCGACCACGCCGATGTACGCCAACGTGCTGCTGATCACCGACCCCTCGCATGCGGTGCCGGTGGCGGTGGCGCGCACCGGCGTGCGGCTCACCGTGTACGGCGAGGGCCGCAGCGACCGCCTGCGCCTGGCCAGCGTGCCGCTGTCCAGCGACGTCAAGGTCGGCGACCTGCTGGTGACCTCGGGCATGGGCGGGCGCTTCCCGCCCGGCTTCCCGGTCGGCCGCATCGCCCGGTTGCAGCCGGACGACAGCCGCGCGTTCCTGGTCGGCGAGGTGACGCCGGCGGCGCAGCTCGACCGCGGCCGCGAGGTGCTGGTGCTGCTGTCGGTGCCGCATGCGGCGCCGGCCGCCGGCGCCTTCGGCCGGGAAGCACCGGCCGACGGCACCGCGCCGGCGGCGACGGCGCATCCGCCGGCGAACCCCGCGGCCGAGGCGTCCACCGGCGCGCCCGCCGCCGCTCCACCGGCGCCGGCCGGTGCCGCCCGCCCGCGCGCCGCCGCGGCAGCGCCCGCGCCTTCGCCGCCGCCGAACCGGCCCGCGGAGCCGCGCCGATGACCCGCCTGCGTCCGCAATGGGTGCTGCCGTTGAGCCTGCTGGCGGCGCTGCTGCTGAGCCTGCTGCCGCTGCCGCCGCTGCTGCAGCCGCTGCGCCCGTACTGGCTGGCCCTGGTGCTGGCGTATTGGGTGATCGAGGAACCGGACCGCGCCGGCCTCGGCTTCGCCTTCCTGCTCGGCCTGGCGGGCGATCTGGCCACCGGCAGCCTGTTCGGCGAGCAGGCCCTGCGCCTGGTGGTGATGACCTTCATCCTGCAGCGCTTCCGCGCGCGGCTGCGCTTCTTCCCGATGTCGCAGCAGGCGCTGGCGATCGGCGGCCTGCTGCTCAACGACCGCATCGTGGTCGCGGCGATCCACCTCGCGGTCGGCGAGCCGCTGCTGCCGGCGGCGTTCTGGCTGGCGCCGCTGACCGGGCTGCTGCTGTGGCCGCCGGTGTTCCTGGCCCTGGACACGCTGCGCCTGGGCGGCTGGCGGAGGCGCTGAGATGGGGCCGCGCCGCCGCGTCCTGAAGAACCCCGCCGCCGAGGCCGAGCAGTTCCGGCGCCGCTCGCTGCTGGCCTTCGCCGGGGTCGTGCTCGCGCTGGGCGGGCTGGCGTTCTGGTACTTCCGCCTGCAGGTCTGGCAGCACGACGACTACGCCACGCGCTCGGAAGCGAACCGGATCAAGCTGCGCCCGGTGGTGCCCGGGCGCGGGCTGATCTTCGACCGCAAGGGCCGGGTGCTGGCCGACAACGTGCCGGCCTACCGGATCGAGGTGACGCCGTTCGAGGCCGGCAAGACCGAGGCCTGGCTGCCGGCGCTGGCGAGGATCGTCGCGCTCAGCCCCGAGGACGTGGCGCGCTTCGAGGACGAGCGCCGCGCCACCCGCGGCTACAAGCCGATCCCGCTGAAGCTGCGCGTCAGCGAGGAGGAGGCGGCGCGCTTCGCGGTCGACCGCTGGCGCTTCCCCGGCGTCGAGCTGGTGCCGTACCTCAACCGCCGCTATCCCCATGCCGAGCTGTTCTCGCACGTGATCGGCTACGTCGGCCGGATCGACGCCGACGACCTCAAGACGCTGGGCGAGGGCAACGCCGCGCTGACCCACATCGGCAAGACCGGCCTGGAGCGCTACTACGAGGAGATCCTGCGCGGCCGGCTCGGCTACGAGCAGATCGAGACCAACGTCGACGGCCGGCCGATGCGCCGGGTCGGCCACGTGCCGGCCACGCCCGGCGCCGACCTGCGCCTGAGCGTGGACCTGGACCTGCAGCGGGCGATGGTCGCCGCGTTCGGCGACCTGGACGGCTCGGCGGTGGCGATGGACCCGCGCAGCGGCGAGATCCTCGGCATGGTCAGCCTGCCCGGCTACGACCCGAACCTGTTCGTGAACGGCATCTCCAACAAGGACTACCGCGCGCTGATGGACGACCCGTCGCGGCCGCTGTTCAACCGCAACGTGCTCGGCGGCGGCCCGCCGGGCTCGACGGTGAAGCCGCTGATCGCGCTGGCCGGCCTGGACAGCGGCCTGCGCAAGCCCGGGGACGCGGTGTACTCGACCGGCGAGTTCCGCATCCCGGGCCAGCGCCGCGGCTGGCGCGACTCCCACGGCGGCGCCGGCTGGACCGATCTGCGCAAGTCGATCGCGCAGTCGGTGAACTACTACTACTACAAGCTCGCCTACGACATGGGCATCGAGCGCTTCGACGCCTACATGCGCAAGTACGGCTTCGGCGAGCGCACCGGCATCGACCTGCTCGGCGAGAACCCGGGCGTGGTGCCGTCGCCGGAGTGGAAGGCCAAGCGCAGCCGCGAGCCGTGGTACGCGGGCGAGACCGTCAACGCCGGCATCGGCCAGGGCTACTGGATCGCCACCGCGCTGCAGCTGGTGCGCGCCACCGCGGCGATCGCCAACGGCGGCAAGCTGATGCGCCCGCACCTGGCCGCGGCGCGGCGCGACGGCTACGACGCGCCGTGGACGCCGTTGCCGCAGCCGGCGCCGCGGCCGATCACCGACCACCCCGAGCACCTGCGCGCGGTCCAGGACGCGATGCTGGCGACCGTGCACGGCGGCGGCACCGCGCGCGCGATCGGCCGCGGCGCGCCGTACCTGATCGCCGGCAAGACCGGCACCGCGCAGAAGATCAGCCGCAAGGGCAGCCAGAGCTTCGATCCGCATTCGCTGCCGTACCACCTGCGCCACCAGGCGCTGTTCGTCGGCTACGCGCCGGCCGACAATCCGAGCATCGCGCTCGCCGTCGTGGTCGAGCACGGCGGCTACGGCGGCAGCACCGCCGCGCCGATCGCGCGCAAGATCTTCGACGCCTGGCTTCTCGGCAAGATGCCCGAGCCGGAGGCCCCGGCGCTGCGCGCGTCCGCCGCCGGTGCGGCCGGCCCGGCGGCGGGCGGCCGCGACGCCGGTTCTGCGCCGCCGCCGCTTGCCGGCGCGGAACCGGGCGCCGGCGCGGCGGCATCGGGCCGGGCTGCGCCCGCGCCCGCCGCCGGCCTGCCGCCGGCCTCGCCACCGCCGGTCGCGGCCCCCGCGGAGCCCGCCCGATGAGCCTGATCCTGCGCTGGCTGCTCGACCTGCTGCTGCGCCTGGCGCGCACGCTCGACCTGCCGCTGCTCGGCGCGCTGCTGGCGCTGATGGGCATCGGCCTGGCGGTGCTGTACAGCGCCGCCGACCACGACGCCGGCCTGGTGCTGCGCCAGGGCGCGTTCTTCGTCGCCGGGCTGGGCGCGATGTGGCTGCTCTCGCGCCTGCCGCCGGCGCAGCTGCGCTACTGGACGCCGGTGGTGTTCGTCGCCGCGCTGGTGCCGTTGCTGCTGGTGCTGCTGATCGGCACCGGCAAGCACGGCCGGCACTGGCTCGACCTCGGCGTGGTCTACGTGCAGCCCGCCGAGCTGCTCAAGCTGGCGCTGCCGATGATGGTGGCCTGGTACCTGGACCGGCAGCGCCTGCCGCCGCGCTTGCGCCACGTGCTGATCGCCGGCGCGCTGATCGCCGCGCCGACCGGGCTGATCCTGCTGCAGCCGGATTTCGGCACGGCGATGCTGGTGGCGATCAGCGGCGCGTTCGTGCTGTACCTGGCCGGGCTGTCGTGGTGGTGGTTCGCGGCCGCGCTCGGCGGCGTCGCCGCGGCCGCGCCGGTGGCCTGGTTCTGGCTGCTCAAGCCGTACCAGAAGGACCGCATCCTGACCTTCCTCGACCCGGAGTCGGACCCGCTCGGCACCGGCTGGAACATCATCCAGAGCAAGATCGCGATCGGCGCCGGCGGGCTCACCGGCAAGGGCTGGGGCCAGGGCACGCAGTCGCACCTGAACTACCTGCCCGAGCACACCACCGACTTCATCTTCGCCGTGCTCAGCGAAGAGTTCGGCTGGGCCGGCGTGGCCACGGTGCTGGCGCTGTACCTGTTCGTGGTCGGGCGCTGCCTGTGGATCGCCAGCCAGGCGCGCGACGGCTATTCGCGCCTGCTGGCCGGCGCGCTGGGCCTGGCGCTGTGCGTGTACGTGGTGGTCAACGGCGGCATGATCGCGGGCCTGCTGCCGGTGGTCGGCGTGCCGATGCCGCTGCTGAGCTACGGCGGCACTTCGGCGGTGTCGCTGCTCGCCGGCCTCGGCGTGGTGATGGCGGTGCGCGCGCACCGGCCGATCTACGCGCGCTGACGCGGCCCGCGGCAGGGGCCGAGCCGCAGGCGGCCCAGCGAACCCGGGGCGATGCCTCTCGCGCCTCGGCGGCGGCGGCGCGTCCGGCCCGGCCGTCGCATCGCGCATGGCCGCCGCGACGAAGCTGACTCGCATCCGAGCGATCGCCCGCGCGCGGTTCTGGCGCGCGAATCCGCGTGCTAACCTCGCCGCGATGAGCCGACGCCTCCTTGCCCGCAGCGCCGCGTCCGGCGCGGTCCCGATCGTGCCGACCGCCGTGCTGACGGCCGCGTTCGCCGCCGTCCTCGCCGGTTGCGCCACCCCGGCCGCGCCGCCGCCCGCGGCGGCCACGCCGGCGCCGCCACCGGCCGCACCGGCGCCTGCGGTCGCGCCGCCGCCGGTGCCGGGCACGCCGGCGCTGCCGGAGCCGGTGGTGCCGATGCCGCTGGAGCAGGCGCGCGCCGCGTTCGTGCGCGACACCGCCGCGCAATACGGGCTCGACCCGGCCTACATCGAATCGGTGCTTGCGCGCGCGCAGATCCGCGACAGCATCGTCGCGGCGATGTCCCGCCCGGCCGAGGCCAAGCCGTGGCGCGACTACCGGCCGATCTTCATCACCCAGGCGCGCATCGACGGCGGCCGCGCGTTCCTCGCCGAGCACCGCGCGCGGCTCGCGCGCGCCGAGGCGCAGTACGGCGTGCCGGCGGAGGTGATCGTCGCGATCCTCGGCGTGGAGACCAGCTACGGCGCCAACACCGGCCGCTACCCGGTGCTCGATGCGCTGTACACGCTGGCCTTCGCCTATCCCCGCAGCGGCGACCCGGCCAAGGCCGACCGCGAGAACCGCCGCGAGGCGTTCTTCCGCGGCGAGCTCGGCCAGCTGTTCGCGCTCGGCAAGGAGGCCGGCCTGGACATCACCGCGCTCACCGGCAGCTACGCCGGGGCGATGGGCTGGGGCCAGTTCATGCCGTCGAGCTATCGCGAGTTCGCGGTCGACGGCGACGGCGACGGCAAGCGCGACCTGTTCGGCAACCTCGACGACGTGTTCGCCTCGGTCGCCAACTACTTCGTCAAGAAGGGCGGCTGGGTGCGCGGCGGGCCGGTGACGCTGCCGGCCGCTCGCGACCCGGGCGCGGCGGAGATCGCGCCGGAAGCGCTGGAGCCGGTCTACACCGTCGCCGACCTGCAGGCGCGCGGCTACCGGCCGCGCGGCGCGGTGGCGCCGGAGGAGCCGGCCACCCTGCTGACGCTCGACGGCGCGAACGGGCCGGAGTACTGGCTGGGCTTCCGCAACTTCTACGCGATCACCCGCTACAACATCTCCAAGCACTACGCGATGGCGGTGTACCAGCTGGCCGAAGCCATCGCCGGCCGCGCCGATCCGCTCGCGGCCGCGGCCGCGGAGCCGCCGCCGGCATGAGGGGCGCGCTCGCCGCCGCGGCGATCGCGATCGGGCTGAGCGCCTGCGCAGGCGCGCCGAAGAAGTCCGCCTCCGGGCCGGCCGCGGCCGGCGACGGCGGCAAGGTCGAGCGCGCGCCGCTGCCGGGCGGGCGCAAGAAGTCGCCGTACGCGCCGGCGCAGGAGGATCCGCGCACGCGCGGCGACTACACCGCCGGCGGCCTGTACAAGCCGGGCGTGCCCGACAGCCTGCCCGACCATGTCCCCGACGTCGACGCGATTCCCGAACCCGAGGTCGTGGCCGAGCCGCGCTCGCCGGTCGGCAACCGCCCGGTCTACACCGTGCTCGGCAAGACCTACCGCGTGCTCGACGACCCCAGCGGCTACGTCGAACGCGGCATCGCCTCCTACTACGGGCAGAAGTTCCACCGCCGCCGCACCTCGAACCTGGAGGTGTACGACATGTACGCGTTCACCGCCGCGCACAAGACGCTGCCGCTGCCGAGCTTCGCCCGCGTGACCAACCTCGACAACGGCAAGTCGGTGGTGGTGCGGGTCAACGACCGCGGGCCGTTCCACGACGGCCGCATCATCGACCTGAGCTACGCCGCGGCGGTCAAGCTCGGCATCCATCCGCACGGCACCGGGCGGGTCGAGGTGCGCGCGCTGACGCCGGACGACCCGTCGGCGCGCACCCGCATCGCCGCCGCGCCGGCGGCTAACGGGGCCAGCGCGATCGACAAGCTGGTCGCGGCGATGCCCGGCGCCGGCGGGCGGGCGGCGCAGGCCGGGGAGCCGGCGCGGGCCGCGCCGGCTCCGGCCCGCGGCGATGCGCACCGCTTCGACATGCTGCAGGACGGCAAGCCGATGAGCGCCGACGAGTTCGACGCCTGGATGAAGGCGCGCAAGCTCAGCATCGCCACTGGCAAGCCGGCGCAGCCGCCCGCCGCTAGGCTCGGCCGTTCCGAACCGCAGCGGCGCGCCGCGCAGGCGTCCTCCCCGGCCGCCGCCGCCGCGACGACCGCCGCTCCTGCGCCGGCGCCGGCGCCGGGCGCGCCCGCGGCGGACGGCGGCGCCGACGTGGTCCTGCAGGTCGCCAGCTTCGCCGCGCGCGCCAATGCCGATCGCGCCCTGGCGATGCTGCGCGAAGCGGGCATCGGCGAGGCGCGCCTGCTCGACGGCGCCGCCAACGGGCAGAAGATCTGGCGCTTGCGGGTCGGGCCGCTGCAGGCCGCGCGCGCGGCGGAACTCGCCGCGCGCATCGCCGGTCTGGGATTCGGCCAGCCGCAACGCGTGCGCGACTAGAATGCCTTCCTTTTCAGTGATCGGCCGGTCCGCGACCGGCCTGCCGGAGCAGTCGAACCAATGAAATCCCGTTTCGTCCTCGCCGCGATCGCCACGCTCGCGGTCGGTCTCGCCGTCGCCCAGACGCCCGCGCCGCAGCCGGCACGCCCCGCCGCCAGCGACGCGCTGCCGGTGCCGGCGCCGCCGAAGATCGTCGGCACCGCCTGGGTGCTGATGGACGTGGCCAGCGGCAACGTCCTCGCCGGCGAGAACTACGACCAGCCGGTCGAGCCGGCCAGCATCACCAAGGTGATGACCAGCTACGTGATCGCCGCGGAGATGGCCGCCGGCAAGATCAAGGAATCCGACCCGGTGATGATGACCGAGAACGCCTGGCGCAAGGGCGGCGCCGGCACCGACGGCAGCTACTCGGGGTTCGAGGTCAACAAGAGCGCGCCGCTGGTAGAGATGGAGAAGGGCATGGTGGTGCAGTCCGGCAACGACGCCGCGATCGCCCTGGCCGAGCACGTCGCCGGCAGCGAGCAGGCGTTCGCCCAGCTGATGAACGCCTACGCCAAGCGCATCGGCATGAAGGGCAGCCACTTCCTCAACGCCACCGGCCTGCCCGAGCCTGGCCACGTCACCACCGCGCACGACCTGGCCCTGCTCGGCCGCGCGCTGATCCGTGACTTCCCCAAGGCCTATTCGTACAACAAGATCAAGGAGTTCACCGTCGGCCCGATCACCCAGCGCAACCGCAACCTGCTGCTGTGGCGCGACCCCTCGGTCGACGGCATCAAGACCGGGCACACCTCGTCGGCGGGCTATTGCCTGATGGCCTCGGCGCAGCGCGGCGACCAGCGCCTGATCTCGGTGGTGATGGGCTCGAGCTCGGAGAAGCAGCGCGCCGACGACAGCCAGGCCCTGCTGAACTGGGGCTTCCGCTTCTTCGAGACCCACCGCCTGTACGACGCCGGCAAGGCCATCGCCCGGCAGAAGGTCTGGAAGGGCGCCGCCGACCAGGTCCAGCTCGGCCTGGCGCAGCCGCTGCTGGTGACCGTGCCGCGCGGCAAGTACCAGCAGCTGAAGCCGACGATGGACGTGCCCAAGACCCTGGTCGCGCCGATCGCCAAGGGCCAGAAGATCGGCACGGTCAAGGTCAGCCTCGGCGGCAAGGTCGTCGCCCAGCGCCCGCTGGTCGCGTTGAACGCGGTCGAGGAAGGCGGCTTCTTCAAGCGCCTGTGGGACGAGTTCTGGATGTGGTGGGAATCGGACTGAGGCGGGCCGCGGCCGCAATCGCGATCCGCTAGAATTCCCCCGGGGCGGCCGGCTAGGGGAGCCGGCTGCCCGGCACAGGGGGGGGCGTCACCGCGGCGCTCCACGGACGACACTTACAACAGGGAAACGTCATGAACCATTCCGTGTTCTCGGCCGCCGCCGCTTGCGTGCTCGGCGGCGCGATGGTCTTCGCCTCGGGGCCGGTCCAGGCGCAGCGCAAGAGCGCACAGGAGCTGCGTGCCGAGAAGGTCGCGCAGATCCCGGTCTGCGCCAGGAAGCTCGGCACCATCTCGGTGGTCGAGCCGGAGGACGCCACCGACTGGTGGACCGGCCAGCAATTGCCCGCGCCGTCCAAGCTGATCAAGGTCTTCGTCAACAAGTCGCGCTGCTTCACGCTGCTCGATCGCGGCGTGGGCATGGAGGCGGCGATGCGCGAACGCGAGCTCGCGTACGGGGGCGAGCTGCGCGGCCGTTCGAACGTCGGCAAGGGCCAGATCAAGGCGGCCGACTACGTGATGGTGCCGGACCTGATCGCGCGCAACAACGACGCGGGCGGCAACGGCGTGGGCGCGCTGATCGGCGGCCTGCTCGGCGGCAGCCGCGGCGCGGCGCTCGGCGGCGCCTTGAGCTTCCGCAAGAAGACGGCGGACGTGGTGCTGACGGTCACCGACGTGCGCTCGTCCGAGCAGGTGGCGATGGCGGAAGGCAACGCCACCAAGACCGACATCGGCTTCGGCGCCGGCGTCGGCCTGTTCGGCGGCAGCGGCCTGGGCGGCGCCGGCCTGGGCGGCTACGCCAACACCGAAATCGGCCAGGTCATCACCATGGCCTATCTGCAGGCGTACACCGACATCGTCGCGCAGCTCGGCGGCCTGCCGGAGGACGCCTCCGCGGCCAATGCCCAGCAGGCGGTGACGGTGATCAAGCCGGCGCGGCTGTTCACCACGCCCGCGGGCGCCAAGGTCGTGCGCTCGCTCGATGTCGGCATGATGCTCTACCCGACCGGCAACAAGCAGGACCTGATGTGGGAGGTCGAGGACGAGCTCGGCAACAAGGGCTGGGTCTCGTCCTCGCTGCTGGAGTTGTCCAAGCGCGATCCGCGCGACGAGCATCCGGCGGCGCAATAAGCCTCGCCGGGACGGGAGAAAGGCCGCCGCGCGTGGCCTTTCGCCGTTTTGGGGCCGGGCCGACTCGATCGGCCGTGCGGCGTGGCGCCGGCGCCGCCGAGGGGGCGATCCCGACCGGACCGGTTCGATCCGGCGGCCCCGCGACCGGGGCGCCGCAGGCAATGCAGCGTCCCGCCGCCGCCCTTGGGTTCGCGGGGGGGCGGGTCCATAATCCGGGCATGGAGATCAAATCCGACAACCCCGAGCACGGCTTCCAGTTCCCGGGCGTTTTCGAGCTCAGCGCGATGGGCGCGGCGGACAAGGCGCTCGAGACGGTGCTGCCGAACCTGCTGCTCGACGCCGGGATCGAACTGGTGCAGGAGTCGGTGACCTGGCGGTTGTCCAGCAGCGGCCGCTACGTCTCGGTGCGGCTCAGCTTCCGCGCCGGGAGCCGGGCGCAGTACGAGCGCGCGCACCAGCTGCTGCGCGACCACCCGGAAGTGAAATGGACGCTGTGAACATGCCGGCGGACGCCGCGGTTCCCGGTGGCGCGCCGGCGGCGCTGCCGCAGGCGGGCGCGCGCGTGGCGCGGCTGCGCGACCTCGGCCGGCGCCCTTACCCGCCGGTATGGCGGGCGATGCAGGCCTTCACCGACGCGCGCGACGCCGCCACGGCCGACGAGCTGTGGCTGGTCGAGCACGACCCGGTGTTCACCCTCGGCCAGGCCGGCAAGGACGAGCACGTGCTGATGCCGGGCGATATCCCGGTGCTGCACGTCGACCGCGGCGGGCAGGTCACCTACCACGGCCCCGGGCAGATCGTGCTGTATCCGCTGCTCGACCTGAAGCGGCTCGGGGTCGGGGTGAAGGAGTACGTGCACCGGATCGAGCAGGCGATGATCGACACCCTGGCCGACTGGAACATCCACGCCGAGCGCCGCGACGGCGCGCCCGGGGTGTACGTGAACGGGGCCAAGATCGGCGCGCTCGGCATCCGCGTGCGCCGCGGCTGCACCTTTCACGGCCTGGCGTTCAACGTGGCGATGGACCTGGAACCGTTCCGGCGCATCAACCCCTGCGGCTACGCCGGGATGGCGGTGACCGCGATGGTAGACTTGGGCGGCCCGTCCGGCCTGGACGCGGTCAAGCCGGTGCTGGTCGGCCATGTCGCCCGCCTGTTTGGCCTCGCCGTCGAGCCGGCGCCTTCCGATCTCTAGCCACGGATTCCGCGGCCGGGCGCACCGATCCTCCCTCCGTGTTCCTCCGCGGCGAGCCGCGGCCAAGACCCTCCCGCCATGAGCGATTCCGCCGCCAAGACCATCCCGCTCGCCGTCGTCGGCGACGCGCCCGCGCCGCTGCAGCCGGGCGCCAAGCAGCTCGGCGGCGACAAGATCGGCCGCTCGCCGGTGCAGTTCGCCGACGCCCCGGTGCTGCGCAAGCCCTCGTGGATCCGCGTGCGCCTGCCCGCGGACAACTCGGTGCAGCAGCTCAAGGCCAAGCTGCGCGCGAACCGCCTGGTCACGGTGTGCGAGGAGGCCAGCTGCCCGAACATCCACGAATGCTTCGGCCACGGCACCGCGACCTTCATGATCCTCGGCGAGGTCTGCACCCGCCGCTGCAGCTTCTGCGACGTCGCCCACGGCCGGCCCAAGCCGCCGGACCCGGAGGAGCCGCTGAACCTGGCGCGCACCGTCGCCGACATGGGCCTTCGCTACGTGGTGGTGACCAGCGTCGACCGCGACGACCTGCGCGACGGCGGCGCCCAGCACTTCGTCGACTGCATCGCCGCGATCCGCGGGCACAGCCCGCGCACCAAGATCGAGATCCTCACCCCGGATTTCCGCGGCAAGGGCCGGATGGAGCGCGCGCTGGAGATCCTGGCGACGAACCCGCCGGATGTGTTCAACCACAACATCGAGACCGTGCCGGCGCTGTACCGCAACGTGCGCCCGGGCGCGGACTACCAGTGGTCGCTGACCCTGCTGCGGAAGTTCAAGGCGCAGCACCCGGGCGTGCCGACCAAGTCCGGCATCATGCTCGGCCTGGGCGAGACCCTGGAGCAGGTGCAGGCGACCCTGCGCGACCTGCGCGCGCACGACGTCGACATGGTCACCATCGGCCAGTACCTGCAGCCGACCGCGCACCACCACCCGGTGCTGCGCTACTGGACGCCCGACGAGTTCAAGGCGCTGGAGGCCTACGGCTACGAGCTGGGCTTCGGCCACGTCGCCTCGGGCCCGCTGGTGCGCTCGTCCTACCACGCCGATCGCTCGGCGATGGAAGCGGGCGTGGCCGCCGGCGCCTGAGCGCGTTGCGCTCACGCGCCTTCGACCGCGGGCCGGCGAGGCTAACGCCGGGCTAACCCGAACCTTCCCCCCAGCTGAACGCCGAGCGGCGCGGGCGCCGAAGGGCGGCTTTCGGCACGCAATTTCCCGCCGCGGGCGGGTGACAGCCGCCGCAACTTTCGGCACTGTGGGGCGGTCGAACTCCGGCCCATGCTGACTCCGACGCCCCGTTCCGATCCGGCCGACCGCGGCCGCAAGCCTATCGCGATGAAAGCCAAGACCACGCTGCTCGCCGCCCTCCTGCTGACCACGCCGCTGGCCTGGCTCGCCCATGCCGACGACGCCAAGACCTCGCAGCTGCTCGAGGTGCCCGATTCGGGCAAGCCGAGCCTGATCAAGTCGGTCGAGGCGCTGCCGCGCACCGCCACCGCCGACCAGACCACCGCCGCCAAGCTGGTCTACGGCCTGCTCTCGGACAGCCGCTACGCGTACCGGCCGCGCGCGCTCGACGACGCGCTCTCGGCCGACATCTACAAGCGCTACCTGGAGGCGCTCGACGGCGGCAAGCAGTTCTTCACCGCGCAGGACATCGCCCGGTTCGACGCCTACAAGCTCAAGCTCGACGACGCGATCAAGAGCGGCGAACTGGCGCCGGCGTACGCGATCTTCGCCACCTACAAGCAGCGCGTCGACGAGCGCGTCGCGTACGCGCGCGGCCTGCTCAAGCAGGACATCTTCCGCTTCGACGGCGGGGACCGCTACGAGTACGACCGCGAGGACGCGCCGTGGGCCGCCGACCAGGCCGCGCTGGACGAGCTGTGGAAGCAGTCGGTGCGCAACGACTGGCTGCGCCTGAAGCTGGCCGGCAAGAAGCCGGAGGAGATCCGCAAGACGCTCGACAAGCGCTACACCAACATGGGCAAGTCGATCGCCGAGCTGAAGGGCGAGGACGTGTTCCAGACCTTCCTCAACAGCTACGCCAACTCGATCGACCCGCACACCGACTACTTCACCCCGCGCACCGCCGAGAACTTCAACCAGTCGATGTCGCTGTCGCTGGAGGGCATCGGCGCGCAGCTGCAGAAGCAGGACGACGTGGTGGTGATCCGCGAGATTCTGGTCGGCGGCCCCGCCGCACGCGACGGCCGGCTCAAGCCGGGCGACCGCATCGTCGGCGTCGGCCAGGGCGAGAGCGGGCCGATGGAGGACGTGATCGGCTGGCGCATCGACGACGTGGTCGCGAAGATCCGCGGGACCAAGGGCACCAAGGTGCGGCTGGACATCGTGCCGGCCGAGGCCGGCCAGGACAGCGAGCCCAAGCGCATCGTGCTGGTGCGCGACAAGGTGCGCCTGGAGGAACAGGCGGCCAAGTCCAAGGTGCTGACCATCCCGGGCCGGGACGGCGAGCCGGAGATGCGCATCGGCGTGATCGAGCTGCCCGGCTTCTACCAGGACTTCGAAGGCCGGCGCCGCAACGCCAGCGACTACGCCTCGGCCACCCGCGACGTCGCCAAGCTGCTCGCGCAGCTGAAGGCGGACAAGGTGGACGGCGTGGTGCTGGACCTGCGCAACAACGGCGGCGGTTCGCTCAGCGAGGCGATCGAGCTGACCGGGCTGTTCATCGACAAGGGACCGGTGGTGCAGGTGCGCGAATCCGGCGGCCGCGTCAGCGTCGAAAGCGACACCGACACCGGCATCGCCTGGGAAGGCCCGCTCGCGGTGCTGATCAACCGCGGCTCGGCCTCGGCGTCGGAGATCTTCGCCGGCGCGATCCAGGACTACGGCCGCGGCCTGGTGATCGGCGAGACCACCTTCGGCAAGGGCACGGTGCAGAACCTGGTCGACCTGGACCGCTGGCCGGCCAACGAGGAGGCGCGCTTCGGCCAGGTCAAGCTGACCATCGCCCAGTTCTTCCGCGTCAGCGGCAGCTCCACCCAGAACAAGGGCGTGGTGCCGGACATCGCGTTCCCGGTCACGGTTGACGCCAGCGAGTACGGCGAGAGCACCTACGATAACGCGCTGCCGTGGACCCGCATCTCGGCGGTGCCGCACACCCGCTACGGCAACTTCGCGCCGCTGCTGCCGAAGCTGGAGGCGCGGCACACCGAGCGCATCGCCCAGGACAAGGAATTCCAGTGGTGGTCCGAGGACGTGGCGCAGTTCCGCGAGGAGCGCGCGAAGAAGTGGGTCAGCCTCAACGAGGCCGAGCGCCGCGCGCAGCGCGAGCGCGAGGAGACCAAGCGCAAGCAGCGCCAGGCCGAGCGCAAGGCGCTGGGCCTGGACCTGGATCCGCTCGCCGAGGACATCGACGACGGCCTGGCCGCGAGCGAGCGCGACGTGGTCAAGGACGCCGAGCGCGAGAAGCTGGCCGAGAAGCGGCCGGACCCGCTGCTGCGCGAGTCGGCGGCGATCCTCGCCGACGCGGTGCGGCTGCTGAACGCCGACCGGCAGCTGTCCGCGCAGGTGCTGCCGACCGCGACCGTGCGCGGCCACTGGGCCGACTGAACCCCGGCGCCGGGCGCGCCCGCCCGGCGCCGCCGCCGCGCGCGTGAAGGTCGAGCGCATCGTCGTCAGCCTCAGCCGGTGCCGGCGCGGTCCACCACTTCTGCGTCGACGGCCTGGGCCTGGACGTGCCGATGGGCCACGGCGGGCTCGTCGCCTGCGGTTCGGACGAGCGCCTGGCGGTGCAGGTCGGCGTGGCGTCGCAAGGCGGCTCCGGCGCGCCGGTGCCGCGGCTGCCGGTCGAGGTCGACGACCTGGACGCGGCGCGGGCCCGGTCGCGCGGGCCGGGCTTCGGGCCGGAGTACGGGCCGGCGGGCGAGCCCTGGGGCGTGCGCCGGTTCTTCGTGCGCGACCCGATAGGCCCGCCGGTCAACGTGCCGATGCCCCTGTGAACGGCGCGGCGCGGCGCGCGTGACGCGCGCCTGGCCGGGCGCAAGGATCGGATAGCCCGGCCACCACCGCCGCCGTAGGCTGGGACTCATGAACGCGAACGCCGAACCCGCCGTCCTTTCCTCCCGCCGCGCCGGGCCGCTGCAGGACAAGCTCGAGCGCGCCCGCCGCCTGCTCGACGAAGGCGAGCCGACCCTGCTGGAACTGGCGGTGCAGGTGGGGCTGAGCGCCTCGCACCTGCAGCGCCGGTTCCGCGCCCGCTACGGCCTGAGCCCGGCCGAATACTTGGCCCAGCGCAAGCTCGGCGCGCTCAAGGGCGCGCTGCGCGAAGGCCGCGACGTCAGCGCCGCCCTGTACGAGGCCGGCTACGGCTCGCCGTCGCGGGTGTACGAGGACGGCGCCGCGCGGCTGGGCATGACCCCGGCGCGCTACCGTGCCGGCGGCGCCGGCGAGCGGATCCGCTGGAGCCTGGTCGACACTGCGCTCGGCACCGCGCTGGTCGCGACCACGGAACGCGGCATCTGCGCGATCGAACTGGGCGGCGACGCCGCCGCGCTGGAAGCGAAGCTGCGCGCGGAGTTCCCGCGGGCGACGCTGGAGCGGGTCGACGCCGGCCGCGACGACTACCTCGCCCCGCGCCTGCGCGCGGTGGCCGAGGCGCTGGCCGGCAAGCGCGCGCAGGTGCCGGTCGACCTGATCGGCACCGCGTTCCAGAAGAAGGTCTGGGATGCATTGATGAGGATCCCGCGCGGGCAGACCCGCAGCTACGCCGAGATCGCGCGCGAGATCGGCCGCCCGCAGGCGACGCGCGCGGTGGCGCGGGCCTGCGCGGCCAACCGGGTGGCGATCGTGGTGCCCTGCCACCGCGTGGTCCGCGGCGACGGTTCGCTCGGCGGCTACCGCTGGGGCCTGCCGCTGAAGCAGCGGGTGCTGGAGAGCGAGCGCGCGGCGTAGCGCGCGTGCGGCCAGCGGGCGGGGGCAGCCGCGCTCACCGGCGCCGTTTCTGCGCCGTCCGCGTCGGCAGCTGCAGGCCGGCCTTGACCACGTCGAACACCATCCGCGTCTCGTAGCGCTTGATGTTGCCCTCGTCCATGAAGAGCCGGTCGGCGACCTCGCGGCAGTGGGCGACGCCGCAGGTGGTCAGGATCACCAGGTAGTCCCACTCGCCGGCCAGGGTGTAGCACTGCTGCACTTCCGGCGCGGCGCGCATGCGCGCCTGGAACGCGGCGTGCAGCTTGGCGGTCTCGCGCTCCATCGCCACCAGCACCGTGGCCAGGGTGACGTGCGGCAGCTGCGCCGGGTCGAGCACCGCGATCTGCCGCAGCAGGCCGCTCCTGCGGTAGCGGGTCAGGCGCCGCTGCACCGCGCTCGCCGACAGGCCCACCGCCTCGCCGAGCTCGCCCAGGGTGGCGCCGGCGTCGCGCTGCAGCCGCTCCAGCAGGCGGTGGTCGAATTCGTCGAGAACGGGAGGCGGGCCGGCCATGCAAGATTTTTGCGTTGGACCGCATGATTTATCAATCGCGTTTCCGCCCGGCCCGCTACCCTGTGGGCGATCCGAACGTTTCCGCGCCGGCGGCGCGCCCGAGGCATCGCATGCGCCGGGCGCGCGCCGGCGCCGTCGGCGTCCGGCCGCGCGCTGTTCCGCTCCTCCCCTACGCCTGGAATCCGCATGAGCATCGCCGCTTCGTCCGCCGCCCGGGCCGCCCCGAGCGGCCTCGCCGTCGCCTTCGCCCTGGCCTCGGTCTACGTCCTGTGGGGCTCGACCTATCTTGGCATCCGCTACGCGCTGGAGGGCTACCCGCCGTTCCTGCTCGGCGCGCTGCGCATGGCCGTGGCCGGTGCGCTGATGTACGCGGTGCTGCGCTGGCGCGGCGCGCCCGCGCCGACGCGAAAACAGTGGAAGACGCTGTGGGTGCTGTCGATCTGGATGGTGGTGTTGTCCAACGGCCTGGTGAACCTGGCCGAGACCGAGGTGAGCTCCGGCCTGGCGGCGATCGCGGTGGCGTCGATGCCGTTGTTCGCCGGCGTGTTCGCGATGCTGCGCGGGCGCCACCCGTCGAAGATCGAATGGGTCGGCCTGGTGATCGGCTTCCTCGGCGTGATCTGGCTCAACGCCGGCGGCGAGCTGGCCTCCTCGACGCTCGGCCTGGTCTGCCTGATCGTGGCGCCGATCGCCTGGGCCTGGGGCTCGATCTGGAGCCGCGACCAGGACCTGCCGGAGCCGTTCATGGCCGCGGCCGGGCAGATGATGACCGGCAGCGTGTGGATGCTGGTCGCGGCGCTGCTGCACGGCGAGCGCATGACCGCGCTGCCGGGCGCGAGCGCCACCGCGGCGCTGCTGTACCTGATCGTCGCAGGCTCCATCTTCGGCTTCACCGCCTACATCTGGCTGCTGCACCACGTGCGCCCGGCGCTGGCGACCAGCTACGCCTACGTCAACCCGCCGATCGCGGTGCTGTTCGGCGCGCTGATCGCCGGCGAGCGCTTCACCGCGCACGACCTGGGCGCGATGGCGGTGATCCTGGCCGGCGTGGTCATCATCACCCTGGCGAAGTCGCGCGCGCCGAAGCCGGTCGCGGCGAGCGACGCCGGGGAGGGCCGCGCATGAGCGCGGCCGCTGCCGCCGAGCGCCGCAGCGGCCTGCTCGTCGCCGCCGCCGCGTTCGTGCTGTGGGGGCTGATGCCGCTGTTCTGGCACCTGCTCAAGGCGGTGCCGTCGCTGCAGATCGTCGCCCACCGCATCGTCTGGGGCGCGTTGATGGTCGGCGCCTGGCTGCTGTGGAAGCAGGGCCGCGGCTGGCTGCGCGCGATCCTGGCGCGGCCGCGCGCGGCGGGGATGCTGGCGCTGAGCGGGCTGCTGATCGCGTTCAACTGGGGGCTGTACATCTGGGCGGTGAACGCCGGGCACGTGGTCGAGACCAGCCTGGGCTACTTCATCAACCCGCTGCTCAACGTGGTGCTCGGCGTGGCCTTCCTGCACGAGCGCCTGAACCGCACGCAATGGGCGGCGGTGGGGCTGGCCACGGCCGGCGTCGCCTGGCTGGCCCTGCGCTACGGCCAGCCGCCGTGGATCGCGCTGGCGCTGGCGCTGTCGTTCGGCCTGTACGGGCTGGTGCGCAAGCTGGTCGCGGTGGATGCGGTCGCCGGCCTCGGTGCCGAGAGCGTGTACCTGTTCCTGCCGGCATTGGCGCTGATGCTGTGGGGCGAATCGCACGGCATGGGCGGTTTCCTCGGCGGCTGGGGCTGGCGGCTCGACCTGCTGCTGGTGCTCGGCGGTGCGCTCACCGCGCTGCCGCTGATCGGCTTCGCCTACGCGGTGCGGCGCGTGCCGCTGTCGGTGGTGGGGCTGATGCAGTACATCGCCCCGACCCTGCAGTTCCTGCTCGGCGTGCTGTTCTTCCGCGAGCCGTTCGACGCCACCCGCGCGTTCGGCTTCGCCTGCATCTGGGCCGGCCTGGCGGTGTTCGCCGGCGAGGGCCTGTGGCGTTCGCGGCGGCCGGTGGTGCCGGCCACCTGACGTCCGCGCGGCGCCGGGCGCGCCGCGCGTCCCGCTGCGATCCGCAACCGAGAGGAGACCGCGATGAGCCTGGACCCCGCCACGCTCGCCGCCCTGGCCGAATTCCCGCGCCGGCTCGAGGCGCACTACGCGGCGATCCCCGCCGGCTACGCGAACTGGGCGCCGCCGAGCTGGGCGGGCGTGCCGAGCGAGCCGTTCACGCCGATCGAGCAGCTGTGCCACGTGCGCGACGTCGAGATCGACGGCTACCAGCGCCGCTTCCGCCGCGTGCTCGAGGAGGAGCGGCCGTTCCTGCCCGGCATCAGCGAGACCTTGCCCGCCGAACGCTGCTACGCCGAGGCCGACGCCGCCGAGGTGCTGGCGCGCTTCCGCGCCGCGCGCGCCGGGACCGTGGCGCTGCTGGCCGCGCTCGACGCGCGCCAGCTCGCGCGCACCGCCGAGTTCGAGGACTACGGCCCGGTGACCCTGCGCGCGCTGGTCCACTACCTGTGCAGCCACGACCAGCAGCACCTGGCCGGACTGCAGTGGCTGCGCGGCAAGATCGAGGCGCACGCGCGCTAGCCTCGCGCTGCGGCGAAACGCACGCGCTGGCGGCGCGCGCTCTGCCGACCTCCCTGCGCGACGCGAGCGGGCGAGGGCATCGCCGCGTTGGGCGATGCCGCCGTTGCCGCGGGGCCTGCACCCTGGCGCGGGCGGGAAGCCCGGGTGCTGCGCGGGGATCGTCCCGCTGCCGATGCGGGAACGACTGGGGCCGCGCGACCGCCCGCGCCGACGAGGCGCAGTCCGCGCCTCGCCACGCCACGCCAGGGCCCGCTCCGGCGCGCGGAGCGGCGCACGCGCTACGCCGCGCGCAGCGCTTCGGTCACCGGCAGCCGCGCCGCGCGCAGCGCCGGGAACAGGCCGCCGACGAAGCCGATCGCCAGCGCCCACTTCAGCCCGGTCCACAGCACCGCCGGCGAGACCTTGAACTCGAAGGTCAGCTGGCCCACGCCGCCGGCGATGGTCGAGGCGGTGTAGCCGTTGAAGATGGCCCAGGCGACGAGGCCGCCGATCAGCCCGCCGACCAGCGCCAGCAGCATCGTCTCCAGCATCACCGCCACCACCACCGGCAGCGAGCGGAAGCCGATCGCGCGCAGGGTCGCGATCTCGCGCGCGCGGTTGGCGACCGTGGCGAACATGGTGTTGAGCGCGCCGAACACCGCGCCGATGGCCATGATCGCGCCGACCACGATGCCGATGATGCGGATGATGTTGGTCATCTGCTCGGACTGCTTGCTGAAGTACTCCAGCGTGGTGCTGGCGTCCACGTCCAGGCGCGGGTCGGCGGCGAGCGCGGCCTTGAAGCCCTTGAACGCGGCGGCGTTCTCAAGCCTGGCGGTGACCGAGGTGCGGGTGCTGCCGCGGCGGTAGGTGGTGGCGACCACGTCGGCGTCGCCCCACAGCTCCGACTCCATCGCGTCGCCGGAGCGGAACACGCCGACCACCGTCCACAGCTCGCTGCCGAGGCGGATCTGCTTGCCCACCTCCAGCCCGCGGAACTGGCGCTGCGCGTTCGCGCCGACCACCACCTCGCGCTTGCCGCTGTCGAACCGGCGGCCTTCGACGAGCTGCACGTTCGGGCGCACCGCCCAGGCCTGCTCGCCGACGCCGCGCAGCTGCACGCTGCCGTCCTCGTCCGGGCCGCCGTCGCGCAGCGGCAGGTTGGCGGCGACCACCAGCTCGGCCGAGGCGATCGGCCGGCCCTGCGCGTCGCGGGCGATGCCCGCGGTCTGCGAGATCGCGTTGACGCTGTCGTGGTCGAGGGTGGACATCACCTCCGCCGCGGACGCGCCGCGCATCACGATCGCGGTGTCCTCGCTGCCGCTCTTGCGCAGGGTCTCGCGATAGCCCTCGGCCATCGCCAGCATCGCGGTCAGCACCGCGACCACGCCGGCGATGCCGATCACGATCACCGAGGAGGCGCCCAGGCGCTGGCCGATCGTGCTCACGCCGACCTGGGTCACCGAACCGGCCTGGCGGCCGCGGCGGGTCAGCAGCATCCACAGCGCGAACAGCAGCGCCAGCCCGAGCAGCACGTACCAGGGCAGCGCCAGCCACCCGGCCAGGCCGATCGCCACCACCAGGAACAGGCCGAGGCCGCCGAAGAAGGATCTGATCTTTTTCATCGCGGTTCTCCGTTAGCGGCCCGACAGCGC
Organism: Vulcaniibacterium tengchongense; assembly: GCF_003814555.1. Lineage (GTDB taxonomy): Bacteria > Pseudomonadota > Gammaproteobacteria > Xanthomonadales > Xanthomonadaceae > Vulcaniibacterium > Vulcaniibacterium tengchongense. The sequence goes on along the minus strand of NZ_RKQN01000002.1, from coordinate 305,052 downwards.
GTCGACGATGTTCAGGCGCATCGCCCGCAGCGCCGGCAGCGCGCCGACCAGCAGGCCGATGCCGATCATCAGCGCCAGGCCCAGCAGCCAGCTGCTCGGGCCCACCGGCGGCATGTTGATCACGCCGCCGCTGCCGACGTTGATGATCGGCCCGAGCACGGCGGCCAGGCCCAGCCCGAGCACGCCGCCGAGCAGCACCAGCAGCACCGACTCGGCCAGCACCAGGCCGAGCACGCTGCCGTTGCTGAAGCCCAGCGTCTTCAGGATCGCCAGCTCGGGAACGCGTTCGCGCACCGCCTGCGCCATGGTGTTGCCGGTGAGCAGCAGCAAGGTGAAGAACACCGCGCCCATGATCGAGCCGACGATCAGGCCGATGTCCGCGGTCTGCTTCATCCACGAGGCGAACGCGGCCTGCTCGGTCTGGGTCTTGGTCTCGTGCGCGGAGTTGGCCGACAGCGCGTCGATCGCCTTGGCCACGCGGTCGGCCTGGGCAGGGTCCTTCACCCGGGTGACGTACCAGCCGACCTCGCCGCGGTTGTACGGCGTGGACTCGTCGAAGTACTTCCACTGCATCAGCACCAGGCTGTCGTACCAGCCGCCGCTGGCCTTGTCCTTCGAGCGCAGCGTGCCGACGATGTCGAAGCTCCAGTTCTTGCTGCCGTCGCGGTTGGGGAAGATGGTCGACTGCAGCGGGATCTTCTGCCCGACCTTCCAGCCGAAGCGCTTCATCAGCACCTCGCCGACCAGGATGCCGGTGCGGGTGTTGGCGAAGGCCTCGCGCTGCGCCGCGCTCACCTCGATCTCCGGGTACAGGTCCAGGTAGTTCGGCGCCACCGCGAAGCTGAAGATCTGGTTGCGCGGATCCTGGTAGGCGCCGCCGAACCAGTTGGCGTAGGTCGCCGCGTCCACGCCGTCGACCCGCTGGATGCGCTGGTGCAGCGACAGCGGCAGGGTCTCGATGAACGACAGCCGCGAGCCGGTCTGCAGGCGCGAGGCGCCGGCGGCGCTCTTGCCGGCCTGGGCGAAGCTCTCGCGCACGCCGTTGAGCAGGCCGAACAGCAGGAACGCGGCCAGGATCGACAGCAGGGTCAGCACCGTGCGCGTCTTGCGCCGGAACAACTCTGCCCAGATCAGGTGGAGATACTTCATGCTGCCTCCGTGTCTTGTGTCCCTTCCCGCTTGCGGGAAGGGCGGAAGGGAGGGAACCGCGCGATCGGCGCGTCGCCGGCGGCGGCCCGTCCCGGCCCTCTCCCGCGCGGGAGAAGGCCTGCCCGTCGGTCACGCCGCGCGCTGCGCCTGTTCGACCAGGGTGCCCTTGTCCAGATGCAGCGTGTGGCTCGCGTACTCGGCCGCCTTCGGGTCGTGGGTCACCATCACGATGGTCTTGCCGTGCTCGCGGTTGAGCGTCTGCAGCAGGCGCAGGATCTCCTCGGCCGACTGGCGGTCGAGGTCGCCGGTGGGCTCGTCGCAGATCAGCAGGGTCGGGTCGGAGACGATCGCGCGCGCGATCGCCACGCGCTGCTGCTGGCCGCCGGACAGCTCGTTGGGCTTGTGCTTCAGGCGCTCGCCCAGGCCGACCAGGGTCAGCGCGATCTCGGCGTTGCGCTTGCGCTGGGCCGCGCCCAGGTGGGTCAGCAGCAGCGGCAGCTCGACGTTCTTCTGCGCGGTCAGGGTCGGCATCAGGTTGTAGAACTGGAACACGAAGCCGACGTGCTGGCTGCGCCACTGCGACAGCTGGCCGGCGCTCATGCGGTCGATGCGCTGGCCGCCGACCTCGATCTCGCCCGAGGTCGGCGTATCCAGGCCGCCGATCAGGTTGAGCAGGGTGCTCTTGCCCGAGCCGGAGGGCCCCATCAGGGCGACGAAATCGCCCGGCTCGATGTCCAGGTCGATGCCGTGCAGCACGTCGACCTTCTCCGGGCCGCGCTGATAGGTCTTGTGCAGATTGCGGAGCGAAACCAATGCCATCGCGGTTGCCTCGTGAACGGCCGGGCGACGTCCCCGGCCCTGGGAAACCCGTGCGGGGGACGTCGCCCCGCCTGCTGCCTGTGCGCCCGGCGGAACCGCGTCCGCCAGGCCTCCTGCAGACGACGAACCGCGCGGCCGGTTTTCGACACGCCGCGGCGCGCCGGCGGCGTTACTCGGCCGCCGCGATCCTGACCCGGTCGCCGTCCCGCAGGGCCGGCGGCGGGTCCAGCACCACGGTGTCGCCGCTGGCGAGGCCGGACAGCACCTCGCGGTCGCTGCCGAGGGTGCGGCCGAGCTTCAGCGCGCGCCGTTCGACCCGCGCGTCCTCGCCGCCGGCGACCACGAACGCGACCTCGGCGCCGTCGCGCTGGGCGATCGCCGCCGCCGGCACCCGCACCCCGCGCGGCCCGGCCTGCGCCTCGCGCGCCGGCGCGGCCTCGAGGAAGCGCACGTTCACGCCCATGTCGGGGACGATGCGCGGGTCCTTCTGCTTCAGCGCCACGCGCACCTTGACCGTGGCCTTGCCGCGGTCGGCGGCGGGAATGATCGCGATCACCTCGGCCGGGATCTTCCAGTCCGGATAGGCGTTGAGCGTGGCCTCGACCGGCATCTTCGGCTTGACCCGGCCGATGAAGGCTTCGCCGACCTCGACCTCGACCTCGAGCGAATCCATGTCGACGATGGTGCCGATGCCGGTGCGGGTGAAACCGCCGGTGGCCAGCGGCGAGACGATCTCTCCGGGCTGCGCCGCCTTGGCGGTGACCACGCCGGCGAACGGCGCGCGCACCACGGTGTTGTCCACGCCGATGTCGGCGATGCGCAGGCGGTCGCCGGCCACCCGGGCGTTGCGCTGCGCGGTCAGCAACTCGGCGCGCAGCGAGTCGCGCGCGGCCACCGCTTCGTCGTACTGCGACTTCGACACCAGCTGCTGCGCGACCAGGGTGGACAGGCGGCGGGCCTCCGCCTCGGCCTGGGCCAGGCGCGCGCGCACGCTCTCCACCTGGCTGCGCGCGGAGCCCAGCTGCGCGGCGGCCAGTTCGCGCTCGGCGTTGGCGTCGATCGGATCGAGCGTCGCCATCACCTGGCCTTCCTCGACGCGCTGGCCTTCCTCGATCAGCACCTCGCGCACCTTGCCGGTGATCTTGGCCGAAACCGTGGCCATGCGCCGCGCGACCACGTAGCCGCTGGCGTCCAGCACCGAGGCGGCCTCGCCGCCGCCGCCGAGCGCGACCGCGGTGGCGGTGCGCACTTCCGGCGCCGGTTCGCGGCCGAACAGCGCCCAGCCGATGCCGCCCAGCACCAGCGCGGCGGCCACCGCCGCCAGCGCGATCCACAGTCCGCGCCGCGACGGCGGCGGCGGCGCGCTGCGGTCGATGCGCAGTTCCCTGAGCAGGTCGGCGGAGTTGTTCATCGACGGTCCAGACGATGCGAAAGAGGGGAGTGTGACCGCCGGCGGGCGGAAAGGCAGGGCCGGAAGTCACTTCTTCGCCGACGGTCCGCGCCGGCGGAACGCGAAGCCTATGCGATCCGCGCAGTGGCGTCATCCAAGGGGGTGGGAAGCGGGCGCGACGCGCGCGGCCGGGCCCGGCCGCGCGCCGCGAGGCCGGACCCGCGGAACGTCCGGCGAGACCGCGGTGGTCGCGGCGAACGGGTCGCGGGTGCGCGGACGCTGCAGGCGGGCCGGTCGTCGGCGCTCATGGCCGGTCGCGCGACGACGCGCCGGCGCTCCGCTCTCCGGACCGGCGCGCGCCTGGCGCGGGCGATGCGCTCCGCATGCGCGCGCGGCGGACGCACGGGGCGGCCGCCGCGCAGGCGCGGCCTCGAGGCATCGGGGCCGCGGACGACGGGACGTGCGCGGGCTCAGGCCGGCTGCAGGGCGCGCGGCGCCTGCGCGGCGGCGGTCTCGGCCAGCATCGCGTCGACCAGCGCGTCGACCCGTGCCTGCGCCTGCGCGACCGAGGCCGCCAGGCGCTCGCCGCCGAATTCCTCGTTCTCCACCGCCACGCCGCGGACGTCGCGGATGCCGATGAAGCCCAGCGCGGTGCGCAGGTGCGGCTCGAGGTGGTTCATGTGCGCCAGCGGCCCGCCCTCGTCCATGCCGTGGCCGCCGCGCGAGGACAGCACCACCACCCGACGCGGCTTGTCGGTCAGCAGCGGGATGTACGGATCGTCGCCGCGCGAGGGATCGAACACCACGGTGCGGCCGATCCGCACGATGCCGTCGACCCACGCCTTCAGCGGCACCGGCATGCCGAAGTTGTACAGCGGCGCGCCGATCACCAGCAGGTCGCTTTCGATCACCTCGTCGACCAGCACGTCGCTCTCGGCCAGGCGCTGCGCCATCCACGGCTCGCGCCGGTCGCGGCGGGTGAACTCGGCGCGGATCCAGTCGTGGTCGACCGGCCGCGGCGGGGCCGCGCCCAGGTCGCGGTAGCGGACCGGGTCCTGCGGCCGCGCCGCGCGCCAGCGGGCGACGAAGCGCTGGCTCAGGGCGCGCGTGTGCGAGCCGTGCGGGTCGACGCCGTGGCGGCCGGGGCGGGCGCTGGCGTCCAGATGCAGCAGGCGGATCATCGTGTCACCTCGTAGGTTAGGATCGTTCATGCGTCGGGCCCGATCGCCGCCTACGCTAGGTCCGGCAGACGAGGCTGACAAACGATCTTTTCTTCGAGGACGAGTTAGGAAAATTCATCCATGAGCCGCCGTCTGCCCTCCCTGTCGGCGCTGCGCGCGTTCGAGTCCGCCGCGCGCCTGGGCAGCGCCAAGCGCGCCGCCGCGGAGCTGTCGGTGACCCCGGCGGCGATCAGCCACCAGCTGCGCCAGCTGGAGGACGAGCTCGGCCTGGCGCTGTTCGTGCGCCGGCCGCGGCAGCTGGTGCTGACCGCGCCCGGGCAGGACCTGCAGCGCGCGCTGGGCGAGGCCTTCGCGACCATCGCCGGCGCCGTCGAGCGCGTGCGCGCGCCGCAGCGGCGCAGCCTCACCCTGAGCACGACGCCGGCGGTGGCCTCGCGCTGGCTGGTGCCGCGCCTGCCGCAGCTGCGCGAGGCCTGCGCCGGCCTGGACCTGCGCATCCACGTCTCGCACGAGCCGGTCACGCTGGACGGCGTCGAAGCCGACGTGGCGATCCGCTACGGCAGCGGGCGCTGGCCGGGCCTGGTCGCGCACAAGCTGTTCGACAACCTGTTCGCGCCGGTGTGCAGCCCGATGCTGCGGTTGCGCGACCGGCGCGAGTTGCCGCGCCACACGCTGCTGCACTTCGCCCCGCCGGGCGCGCGCAGCGCGCCGGTCGACTGGGCGATGTGGCAGTCGCAGGCGCGCGTGCCGGGCCTGGACGCGGGCGTCGGTCCGGTGTTCTCCGACGAGACCCACACCATTTCCGCGGCGCTGGCCGGGCAGGGCGTGGCGCTGATGAGCCTGGCGCTGGTCGCCGAGGAACTGCGCGCCGGCTCGCTGGTGCGGCCGTTCGGCCCGGAGCTGCAGGCCGAGCCGTTCCACCTGGTCTATCCCGACAGCCGCGAGCAGGACTGCTGGCTGCTCACCCTGCGCGACTGGATCCTCGGCCTGCCGCCGCTGGCGCTGCCCGCGCGCGGCGTGCGCTGAACCATGCGCATCGCCGGCGTCCCCGCGTTGCGAAGCCATACCCTCGTACCCGCGCTACACGGGCCGAACGAGATGGAAGAGCGGGATGGATGAGCCGGAAACGACGGCTCAGCCGCAGTAGCGCCCGGCCAGCATCGCGTAGGCGGCGCGCAGGCCCTGCGCCTCGCCGCCGGCGGGGCGGCCGGGACGGTCGTTGTCGTTCCAGGCATAGACGTCCAGGTGCGCCCACTTCTGCCCGGCGGGGACGAAGCGCTCCAGGTAGATCGCCGCGGTGATCGAGCCGGCCATCCGCGACGGACCGCCGTTGGCGATGTCGGCGATCGTGCTCGACAGATAGCGCAGGTACGGGCGCCACAGCGGCATCCGCCACAGCGGATCGCGCAGGCGGGTGCCGGCGTCGAGCCATTGCGCGGCGAGCTCGTCGTCGTTGCTGTACAGCGCCGGCAGGTCGGGGCCGAGCGCGATCCGCGCCGCGCCGGTCAGCGTGGCGAAGTCGAGCACCAGCTCCGGCCGGTGCTCGGCGGCGTAGGCCAGCGCATCGCACAGGATCACCCGTCCTTCCGCGTCGGTGTTGTCGATCTCGACGCTGACGCCGGCGCGGGTGGCGACCACCTCGCCGGGGCGGAACGCATCGGGGCCGACCGCGTTCTCCACCGCCGGCACCAGCAGGGTGATCCGCAGCGGGAGCCTGCGCGCCATCACCAGCTCGGCCAGGGCGATCGCGTGCGCGGCGCCGCCCATGTCCTTCTTCATGTTGCGCATGCCGTCGGCCGGCTTGAGGTCGAGGCCGCCGGTGTCGAAGCACACGCCCTTGCCGACCAGGGCGACGTGCGGGTGCGCCGCCTCGCCCCAGCGCAGCGCGATCAGCCGCGGCGCGCGATGGCTGGCGCGGCCGACCGCATGGATCGCGGGGAAGTTCTGCGCCAGCAGCGCGTCGCCGGCGATCACCTCGACCTGCGCGCGGTGGCGCTCGCCGATCTCGCGCACCACCTGCTCGAGCTGGTCCGGGCCCATGTCCTCGGTCGGCGTGTTGACCAGGTCGCGCACGCGCAGGCACGCGGCCAGCTGTGCGGCGGCGTCCTCGTCGAACGCCGGCAGGTGCAGCTGCGCCGGCGCGCGCAGCGGCTTGCGGTAGCGCTCGAAGCGGTAGCTGCCCAGGCCCCAGCCGAGCTGCAGCGCGGCGCGCGCCTCGTCCGGCAGCGGCGTGGCGAGCGCGAACGCGCGCGCGGGCAGCGCGAACGGCGCGTGGCCGTAGGCGGCCGGGTCCAGCGGGTCGGCCACGCCGATCGCCGCGCCGGCGAGCTGGCCGTCGGCCCCGGGCAGCGCCAGCGCCGTCGCCGGCGCGGCGTCGAAGCCCTGCGCCTGCGCCCAGGCGGCCGCGGCCGGCGGCAGCGCGGCGCGCCAGGCATCGAGGCCGTCGCGGGCGACGACGTGCAGCGGCAGGGCGCCGGCGGCGGATTCGGCGAAACAGGCGGGCAGGTTCATGCGGCGACGGTGTCCGGAGTGGTGTGCGCCGCATCCAGCCAGTCGGCCAGTTCGGCGAGGGTGGTGAACTCGAGGTCGGGGCGCGGCTGCGCGTGCGGCCAGGCCTGGCCGTCGCGGTTGAGCCAGCAGCAGCGCAGGCCGGCGCGGTGCGCGCCGAGCACGTCCATCTCGACGTGATCGCCGACGTGCAGCACTTCGTGCGGCGCCAGCGCCAGCTGCGCGCAGGCGGCGTGGAAGATGCTCGCGGCCGGCTTGGCGGCGCCGTGCTCGCGCGCGCCGAGCTGGAACGCGAAGTGGCGGTCGATGCCGATCCGCGCCAGATCGGCGTTGCCGTTGCTCACCGCCGCCAGCGGCACGCGCGCGGCGAGCCGCTGCAGCGCCGGCAGCGCGTCGGGATAGAACTCCACGCGGTTGCGCTCGACGTGGAACGCCTCGAACGCGACGTCGGCCAGCGCCGGGTCGTCGCCGGCCAGCTCCATCGCCCGCACCAGGGTCAGGCGGCGCAGTTCGCTGAGGTCGTGGGCCAGGTCGGGGCGCTCCAGGTGCAGGCGCTGGCGCAGCTCGCGCATCGCCTCGACCGGGAAGCACCGGGCGGTGTTCGGGCAGTGCCGCAGCAGCCATTCGTGCAGCACCCGCTCCACGCGCGCGCCGATCGGCGCGAACGGCCACAGGGTGTCGTCGAGGTCGAGGGTGATCGCGCGCACGGGAAAACGCATGGCGGCATTTTAGCCTGCCGTGCCCGGGCCCCCGGCCGACGGGCGCGGGACGTTCCGTGCACGGGTTCGCGGCAGCCGGACGGACCCGGGTGTAAGAAGCGGACGCCCGTGCCGCTGCGCGCGGCCGGGCGCCATCTCCGCGGCCCGGCGGATCGCCTCCGGGTGCGGCGTGGATCGCCACCCGGCCCTGGCGCACCGGAGGCCGCCGGACCGCGGCGCAGCGCGCTGCGCCCGTTCGTGGCCCGCAAGCAGGAGGCAAGGCAATGGACGCGCCCCGCATTCGCGAACCGGCGCTGTTCGCGATCGTGCTGCTCGGCACGTTGGCCGCCGGCCTCGCCCTGGCGGGTGCCGGCCGCACGGAGTGACGTTCTGCGACGAGGCCCAACGCCGTCGGCTGGCAGGTCGGCCATTGCGACGGCCGCTACAGCTTCTTCGCCACCCGTACCCGGGGTCTACACGATCGAGCCGCTGTGCTGTCCGGAGGACGGGCGCGTCCGCCGCAGTCCGCCCAGGCGCACCTCGCGCAGGCGTTCGTCGAGCCAGCGCGCCAGCAGTTCGGCGTAGGCGCGGCGGTGGCGAGGCGTGCCCAGCTCGTGATCGGCGCCGGCCAGGACGCGCGCGGTCAGCGAGCGCGCCGCGGCGAAGGCGGCGAGGTAGTTGCGCGCGACCTGGCGCGGCAGCACCTCGTCGCATTCGGATTCGACCAGCAGCACGTCGCCGCGGAAGCCGGCGCAGGCGCGCAAGGCGCGGTTCTCCGCCGGGGACAGCGCGCGCTCGCGGAACGCGCGCAGGTCGTGCTCGCGCTTGATCGCGCGCTTGGGCGCGCACCAGTCCTCGTCCGGGTACAGCGCCGGCGAGCGCAGCGCGAGCCAGCGCACCGGGCGCCGCTGCGCCAGCAGCGCGGCCAGGTAGGCGCCGTAGCTGAAGCCGACCACCGCGATCGCGGCCGGATCGACTCCGGCGCGCGCCGCCAGCCAGTCGTAGGCGGCGACCAGGTCGTCGAGGTTCTGCTGGCGGTTGACCGTGCCGTGTTGGTCGGCGGTGTCCTCGTGGCCGCGCAGGTCAAACGCGAGGCCGGCGCAGCCGAGCGCCGCGGCGTCGCGCAGATGGCCCAGCGCGCGCCTGCGGTTGCCATTCCAGCCGTGCACGAACAGCGCCGCGGGCAGCGCCGCGCCGGGCGAGGCGAACGTGGCGCGGATGCGGTCGCCGGAAACTTCGAGTCGAACCTGGCGCAGCGTTGCATGCATCGGAATGTCCCGGCCGCATCCCCTTCGCGCCTTCCAAGTAGCCGATGCGCGAACGCGGCGGCGTGAAGGCGCGCGCGCCGGGGCGCTCACTCCAGCAGCCGCGCCCAGCCCTCCAGGCCCGAGATCCGCGCCAGCACCAGCTTCACGCACACCAGCAGCGGCACCGCCAGCAGCAGGCCGATGATCCCCCACAGCCAGCCGAACAGCATCAGCGCCAGGATCAGCACCAGCGGCGACAGGCGCATGCGCCGGCCGAGCACGATCGGCGTGATCAGCTGGCTCTCCACCGTGTGCAGCAGCAGGTAGATGCCGGCCGGCAGCAGCGAGGGCCACAGCGCGTCGAAGGCGACGAAGCCCATCAGCAGCATGATGACGATGCCGATCAGCGGGCCGACGTAGGGCGCGAAGTTGAGGATCGCCGCCATCGTCCCCCACAGCAGCGCCTCCTGCAGCGGCACGTCGAGCGCGTACAGCGCGCCGGTCAGGGCCAGGCCGACGCCGAGGTTGATCAGGCTGATGGTCAGCACGTAGCGCGAGATCTCGCGCTCGATCGACTGCAGGATGTCGACGGTGAGCTTCTGCTGCTGGCGCGTGGGCAGCAACGCGATCGCGTTGCGCTGCAGGGACTGCCCGTAGACCATGAAGAAGAACGTCAGCAGCACCACCGCCAGGACCGACGCGAGCCGGCGCGGCGTGGCGGTGAGCGAGCGGTAGGGATCGTTGGCCTCGGTGCGCACCACCTGCACCGTGCGGGTCTCGCCGCCGGCGACGCGGGCGATGTTCTGCGCCGCGCCGGCGGCGTCCTGCATCGGCTTGGTCATGGCGCGCAGCTTCGGCGCCAGCTGCCGCATCTCGCGCGGCACCTGGCGCACCCATTCCCCGGCTGGTTCGATCAGCTGGTTGCCCAGCGCCACCGCGCCGGCCAGGCCACCGGCGATCAGCAGCGCCGCGCCGAGCATGCGCGGCAGCCGCAGCCGCTGCAGCCCGCGCAGGATCGGGTTGCCGACCAGGGCGAAGAACATCGCCAGCAGCACCGGCAGGATCAGGTCCTGCGCCGCCCACAGGGCGAAGCCGACCGCGAGCGTCGCCAGGGTCAGCGCCGCCGCCGAGGCGCGCGGCCGCGGCGCGGGCTGTTGCGCGGGTTCGCTGCCGTCGTCGCCGGAATCGGATCGGGGTGGGGCGGGGTCGGGGGTCACGGTGCGGCGGTGTCGGCGGTGGCGGCGCGGGCGGCCCGCTGCGCGGCTTCGCCGTGCGCGAGGGCGTCGCTGTCGGGGTCCGCGACGGTGCGCGGCGCGGCAGTGGCCGCCGATTCTGGCGCACGCGCGGCGGATGCGCCCGCCTCGTTGCCGGTGCCGGCGGTCTCCGCCACTTCCTGCGCGCTGGCGGCGGCCTGCTCGGCCTCGCCGGCGGCGGCCTGGGCGCTGTGCCCGGCGAACAGGCCGGACAACATCGAGGCCAGGTGCAGCGCGCTCTGGATCGCGCCGCCGCCGCGCCGGGCCAGGCGCGCGGGTTCGGCGCGTCCGGCGAGGAAGCCCGCGGCCAGGCCCACCAGCACGATCCGCCCCGGCGTCCACAGCTCCCGCCAGGAGCCGCGCAGCTGGCGCAGGTCGGCGGCGGCGCGGCGCTCGTGCGCCTCCAGCGCCTGTTCGGCGCGCTGCACCTTGTGGATCAGCAGGTCGAAGCGGCTGCGGCTCATGGGCGGCTCGGTGCGGGGCGGCTCACGGCGGCACGATGTCGCCGCCGGTCGGGTCCTTCGGCGGCGCCTTGCGCGCGGCCTCGCGCAGCGCCTCGGCGGCCTCCCGGCCGGGTTGCGGCGCGTCCGGGGGCGGCATGAAGTCGGCCAGTTCGCCCAGGCCCAGCCGCGCCAGTTGGCGGCGGGTGGCCTGCAGCCGGGTGTATTCGAAGTAGCGCAGCGCGCGCCAGCCGGCCAATGCGGTGGCGACCAGGCTCAGGCCGGCGGCGATCAGCATCGCGCTCAGCCAGGACAGGCCGACCCGGGACAGCAGCGCGACCAGCGCCGCCATCAGCAGCAGCCAGGCCGAACCGCCGGCGGCGACGGCGAGCCCGGCGAACGCCAGCCCGCGCCCGGCGGCGCTGCGCGCCAGGGCGAGGTCGGCGGCGAGCAGGTAGCGCAAGGCCTTGCCGGCGTCGATCGCGGCGCCGAGGCTGGCATGGCCGGTGGCGCGGATCTCGCGCAGCGCCTCCAGCAGGTCCGCCGGCGACGCCGCGCGCGCGGAGGCCGCCTCGTCGCGCGCGGCATCGGCGCCGGGCGCTTCGGCGTCGGCGTCGGCGCGGGTCTGGCGCACGGCGCCCGCTTACCTGTCGCCGCCGTTGCGGGAGAGCTTGGCGATCAGCCAGCCGGCGGCGAAGGCGACGCCGAACGACGCCAGCGGGCGCTCGCGGATCAGCTCCGCGGCGCTGTCGAGCAGGTCGCGGCCCTTGTCCAGCAGCACGTCGACCTGCTCGCGCGCGGCGCTGCCGGCCTGCTCGGCGGCGTCGATGCCGGCGAGCGCGCCGTCGGCCAGGTCGGCCTTGACCTGGGCCTTGCCGAGCTTGAGCTCCTCGCCGGCCGCGGCGGCGGCGTTGCGCAGCGTGTCGCCGGTGTCGGCGGCGGCCTGCTTGAGGTGGCTGCCGGCCTCGCTGAGGCTGTTCTTCATCGCATCGGTCGAGGTGGGGGACATGGGGGAACTCCTCTCTGCGGACGGGGGCGTCACTGCACCAGGATGTCGTACGGGCGGTTGCCGCGCACGATGCGCAGGATCAACTGTGCCGGCGCGCGCGTGAAGCTCGCGCGGAAACCGGCCAGGTCCTCGAACTGGCCGACGTTGGCGGCGATCACGATGTCGTCCTTGCGCAGGCCGTTCTGCGCGGCGCGGCTGCCGCGCTCCACCGACTCCACCAGCACGCCGGCCAGGCCGGCGCGGCGCAGGCGCTCGGGCAGCTCGGCGAAGGTCGCGCCGGCCAGGCGCGGGTCCAGCTGCAACCCGGCCAGGCTGCGCGGCTGCTCGCGCAGGGTCGTGGCCAGCTGCAGCGGCTTGCCGTCGCGGCGCACGTCGAGCGTCACCCGGCTGCCGACCGGCTGCAGGCCCTCGAAGTTGCGCAAGCTGTCGCGGCCGTCGATGCGCTGGCCGTTCGCGGCCAGGATCACGTCGCCCGGCTGCAGCCCGGCCGCCGCCGCGGCGCCGCCGGCGAACACCTGCGTGACCAGCGCGCCGCGCGCCTCGTCCAGGCCCAGGCCGCGCGCCAGCTGCGGGGTCACGTCCTGCGACTCCAGCCCGAGGGTGCCGCGGATCACCACGCCGTTGTTGGCGATCAGCTGGTTCATGATGTTGCGCGCCAGGTTGGTCGGGATGGCGAAGCCCAGGCCGATGTTGCCGGCCATGCTGCCGCGCGGGTTGAAGCTGGCGGTGTTGATGCCGACCAGCTCGCCGTCGAGGTTGACCAGCGCGCCGCCGGAATTGCCCGGGTTGATCGAGGCGTCGGTCTGGATGAAGTTCTGGAAGCCCAGCCCCGGCAGGCCGCTGCGGCCGACCGCCGAGACGATGCCCGAGGTCACCGTCTGGCCGATGCCGAACGGGTTGCCGACCGCGACCACGAAGTCGCCGACCCGCAGCCGGTCCGAGTCGGCCAGCGGCAGCGCGCTCAGGTTCTGCGCCGGGATGCGCATCAGCGCCACGTCGGTGTCTGGGTCGGAGCCGACGAACTCGGCGGCGAGCGTGCGGCCGTCGGCCAGCGTCACCGACACCTCGTCGGCGCCCTCGATCACGTGGTGGTTGGTCAGCACGTAGCCGTGGCGCGCGTCGACGATCACGCCCGAGCCGAGCGACTGGTTGATCCGCTCCTGGGTCAGCTCGGGGAACATGCGGCGGAAGATCGGGTCGTCGCCGAACGGGCTGACCCGGACCCGCTGCTTGGTGTGCACGCTGACCACCGCCGGGGTGACCCGCTCCAGCATCGGCGCCAGCGACGGCAGCGGCGTGGTCCCGACCGCGGCGGGCAGCGCGGCCACGGTCGGCGTCGCCGCTGGCAGCGACGGCGCGGCCCGCGCCGGCGTCTCCAGGCCGTCGCGGATCGCGGTGGCGGCGAAGCCGCCGAAGGCGGCGGCCGCGGTGAGGGCGAGCAGGGTCTTGGTCGAGGTCCGCATGGACGGGCTGGACGCGTTGTCGGTAGGTGAGGAGAGGACGCGGCGGTGCCGGACATCGTGGTGGCCGCGCCGCGGTTCAAGCCTATACAAGGCTGAACGGCGCGGGGCAGTGTCGGAGATGCGCGCTAAACCGGCAATGAAGTTCGCGCGTCCACGGGCGCACGCGCGGTGCCGCGCCGCGCCGCGGCGATGTCGCGCGCGTCCTCGCGCCCGCTCGCCGTTCCTCGCCGGCTTCGCGCACGTTCGCCGAAGATGCGCGAAGCGCCCCGACGGCGTTGACTAAAGCGGGAGGCCGGAGTAGCGTGAGCCCTGCCTCGCCACAACATCTTGTGGTCGTCTTGGCGACGGGAGCCCAAATGCAGGCCCCCGGCCGAAGTTGCTGGACGCTGTACGCGCGCGGCGAAAGCGGGAGCGGGATGGGCGGAGGAGCAGACACAACGCATTGCGACGCGGGCGCACTGGACGCACCCGCGGGCGTCGCCGTCGCCGGCCTCCGGCCGCGCGCGGAGCGGGACACACCATAAGAAACCCGGCGCCGGGTCCGCCCGGCGCCAGAACGAGGAGAAAGTCAGGCATGAGCACAGTGCGCCTCGAGGCGGTCAAGCCGGCCGCGGCCGAACGCGAGATTCCGCTGCAACCGGCGTCCCTGGACATCTGGGACAAGAAGTACCGGCTCAAGACCAAGACCGGCGAGGCGATCGACGCCGACATCGACGGCACCTACCAGCGCGTGGCCCGCGCCCTGGCCGAGGCCGAGCCGAACGGCGAGAAGCGGCAGTACTGGTACGAGCGGTTCCTGTGGGCGCTGCGCCGCGGCGCGATCCCGGCCGGCCGCATCACCTCCAACGCCGGCGCGCTCGAGCACAAGCCGGCGACCTCGACCATCAACTGCACCGTCTCCGGCACCATCGAGGACTCGATGGACGGCATCCTGGAGAAGGTCCACGAGGCCGGCCTGACCCTGAAGGCCGGCTGCGGCATCGGCTACGAGTTCAGCACCCTGCGCCCGCGCGGCGCCTTCGTCGCCGGCGCCGGCGCGTACACGTCGGGCCCGATGTCCTTCATGGACATCTACGACAAGATGTGCTTCACCGTGTCCTCCGCCGGCGGCCGCCGCGGCGCGCAGATGGGCACGTTCGACGTCAGCCACCCGGACGTGAAGGACTTCATCCGCGCCAAGCGCGAGGACGGCCGCCTGCGCCAGTTCAATCTGTCGCTGCTGATCACCGACGGCTTCATGCAGGCGGTGGAGGCCAACGCCGACTGGCCGCTGGTGTTCCCGGTGCACGTCAAGGAGCAGGGCGACCTGGACCTCGACGACCCCGGGCAGGTGGTCTGGCGCGAGTGGCCGACCCACCGCAACTACATCGTCCGCGACGACGGCCTGGTCGCCTGCAAGGTCTACGGCCACATCAAGGCCCGGCACCTGTGGGACATGATCATGGTCTCGACGTACGACTACGCCGAGCCGGGCTTCATCCTGATCGACCGCGTCAACGAGATGAACAACAACTGGTGGTGCGAGAACATCCGCGCCACCAACCCCTGCGGCGAGCAGCCGCTGCCGCCCTACGGCGCCTGCCTGCTGGGCTCGGTCAACCTGACCAAGTTCGTGCGCAAGCCGTTCACCGACGAGGCCTCCTTCGACTGGGAGGAGTACAAGGAAGTCGTGCGCGTGTTCACCCGCATGCTCGACAACGTGGTCGAGGTGAACGGCCTGCCGCTGGAGCAGCAGCGCCAGGAGATCCTGCGCAAGCGCCGCCACGGCATGGGCTTCCTCGGCCTGGGCAGCGCCGTGACCATGCTGAAGATGAAGTACGGCTCCAAGGAGTCGTGCGAGTTCACCGAGCGCATCGCCCGCGAGATGGCCGTGGCCGGCTGGGAGATGGGCCTGGCGCTGGCGAAGGAGAAGGGCCCGGCGCCGATCATGGAGGAGCGCTTCACCGTCACCGCCGAGATGCTGCGCAAGCGCCCGGAGATGGCGAAGGACGGCTGGAAGATCGGCCAGGAAATCCCAGGCAAGGTGCTGCACGCCAAGTACAGCCGCTACATGCAGCGCGTGGCCACGGTGGCGCCGGAGCTGGTGGAGGAACTGGCCGAAACCGGCGCGCGCTTCACCCACCACAGCTCGATCGCGCCGACCGGCACGATCTCGCTGTCGCTGGCCAACAACGCCTCCAACGGCATCGAGCCCTCGTTCGCGCACCACTACAGCCGCAACGTGATCCGCGAGGGCAAGAAGACCAAGGAGAAGGTGGACGTCTACAGCTACGAGCTGCTGGCCTACCGCGAGCTGGTCAACCCGAAGGCGATGCCGTTCTCCGACGATCCGGAGGCCCGGCTGCCGGACTACTTCATCGCCGCCGACGACATCACGCCGAAGGAGCACGTCGACGTGCAGGCCGCGGCGCAGAAGTGGGTGGACAGCTCGATCTCCAAGACCGCGAACGTCCCGACCGACTACCCGTACGAGGACTTCAAGGACATCTACCGCTACGCCTACCAGCAGGGCCTGAAGGGCTGCACCACCTTCCGCTTCAACCCCGCCGCGTTCCAGGGCGTGCTGGTGAAGGAGGCCGACCTGGAGAACACCACCTACCGCTTCGAGCTGGAGGACGGCAGCGTGGTCGAGGTCAAGGGCAACGAGCAGATCGAATACGACGGCGAGCTGCACACCGCCGCCAACCTGTTCGATGCGCTGAAGGAAGGCTACTACGGCAAGTTCTGAGGCTCCCGCCGCCGGCGTTCCCGCGAAGCGGGAACCCACGGCGTCGGGAGCGCCAGCGGAGGGAGGCGGCCGCACCGCCTCCGCGCGGAACCCGGGCCGTTTCCGCGATTCGCTTTTCCGGCCCCGGGCGTGGCGCGCATTCAGCCGCCGCGCACGCGCCACAGGTATAGCATCGCTCGCGCAACCCCGATTACCGCAACCTGTCACCGCAACCTGACGCCCGTTCAGGAGGGCACATGAGCAATGGCAACGGAGTGACGGCGACCCTGTCGCACGCCGTCGAGACCGTACGAGACACCGCCAGCACCTTCGGCAGCGTGGTGGTCGAGCGCGCCGAAAGTGCCGTCGAGGCGGTGAAGACCACCGCGACCAAGGCGCGCAAGACCGTGAAGAAGGCCGTCGGCGGCGCCAGGAAGAAGCTCGCCAACGCCTCGGCCAAGGCGAAGAAGGACGCCGCCGAGCTGCGGGCGAAGAAGAAGCCGGCCAAGAAGGCCGCAGGCAAGACGGCCGCCAGGAAGGCGGCGCCGACGACCGCCGCGAGAAAGGCCGCCGCCAGGAAGACCGCGGCCAAGTCGCCGGTGAAGAAGGCCGCGAAGAAGACCCCGGCCAAGAAGATCGCCGCCAAGAAGGCCACGAAGCAGGCCGCCGCGCGGACCGCGAAGAAGGCCCCGGCCGCCAAGGCGGCGAAGGAGGCCGCGGTCCGCAAGGCGCCGGCGAAGAAGGCCGCGCGCAGGTAAGCGTCATGCCCGTCCCTCTCCCGCGCGGCGGGAGAGGGCGCGGCACGCACCCGCCGCATTCCGCACTACCCAGAACGACACGCCGGCGCGGGCCGGCACCAGGAGCAAGGCCGATGGCCGTCAAGATCGAGAAGAAAATCAAGGGCTACAGCGTCGTCACCCCGGAAGACAAGGCGAAGGAGGCCGCCAGGAGCGCGCCCGCCGCCGTGCCCGCGGCCGAACCGCTGCCCACGGCCGACGTCATCCAGATGCACGAGCGCATCGAGCGCCCCGACGTGCTGGTCGGCTCCACCTACAAGATCAAGTCGCCGCTGTTCGAACACGCGCTGTACGTCACCATCAACGACATCGTGCTCAACGCTGGCACCGAACACGAGCTGCGCCGTCCCTTCGAGATCTTCATCAACTCGAAGAACATGGACCACTTCCAGTGGATCGTCGCGCTCACCCGCATCATGTCCGCGGTGTTCCGCAAGGGCGGTGACGTCACCTTCCTGGTGGACGAGATGAAGGCCGTGTTCGACCCGAAGGGCGGCTACTGGAAGCCCGGCGGCGTGTACATGCCGTCGCTGGTCGCCGAATTGGGCACGATCGTGGAGGACCATCTGAAGTCGATCGGCCTGCTGCACGATCCCGAGATGAGCGAGGCGCAGCGCGCCCTCATCGCCGAGAAGCGCGCCGCCTACGAGGCCCGCTCAAAAAAAAACACTGACGTAAGCGGCGCCCCCGCCGGCGACCTGTTCCCCGAACCGAAGGTCGCCGAGGCCCCGCGCACGGAGGACGTCGAAGTCACCGGCGAAGGCGCCAGCTTCCCGCCCAGCGCCACCATGTGCCACAAGTGCAGCACCAAGGCGGTGGTGATCATGGACGGCTGCGCGACGTGCTTGAACTGCGGGTACAGCAAGTGCGGGTAAGCCACCGAGACGAGGCGGTTCGAGTCGACGTTTGTGGGGATACCCAAAAGCCACTAGTTCGGCACCCATAAGGCGCTAGTGGTGGATGCAGAAGACGCAAGCGTCGTACTGACCGATGGCCTGGCTTGGGGAATCCGATCCGGCACTACGTGACTCGGTTAGCAGCGAGGACGACCAGTTGCCCTGCTGCTATAACCAGTCATTACATCCGTAGTGCGTCCACGACGAGCGAGAACGCAGGCGAATGCTGGCGGCGGCTCGGGTAATAAAGGTGGTACCCGGCAAACGGTGGGCACCAGTCCTGCAGCACGCGAACCAGTCGCCCTTCTTCGATGTGCGGCGCGAACTCTTCTTCCGGCAGGAACGCGATACCCAGCCCGTCAAGTGCCGCGAGCACGATATGAGGCGAGGTATTGAAGATCGCCTGTCCCTCGACGCGCACCTTCACCTCTCGGCCGCGACGCTCGAACTCCCACACATACACACCGCCCGACGGGAAGCGGATGTTGATGCAGTTGTGCCGCTGCAAGTCCTCGGGGACTTTCGGCACCGGGTGCTTTTCGAAGTAGCAAGGCGAAGCAACCGCGGCCATTCGCAACTTCGGACTGATGGGCATGGCGATCATGTCCCTGTCGATGCTCTCGCCCAGGCGAACGCCGGCATCGAAGCGGTCAGCCACGATGTCGCGGAATCCATAGCTCACATCGAATTCGATGTGGATGTCCGGATAGCGATGCATCACCGGCAGCAGCTTGGGCAAGAGGATCGTCCGCAGGACGTGGTCGCCGCTGGTGATGCGGACCGAGCCGGCCGGTTTGTCCCGCAATTCCGTGAGCGCATCCAGCTCGGCCTCGATCTCGTCGAAGCGGTTACCGATGGCAGATAGCAGCCGTTCGCCCGCGGGTGTCGGCGACACGCTGCGCGTGGTCCGGTTCAGCAAGCGGATCTCCAGCCGCTCCTCGAGCGCCTTAATGGCCTGACTGAGCGCCGACTGCGACACGCCCAGGACAGCGCCCGCGCGGGTGAAGCTCCCCTCCCGGGCCACGGTGACGAAAGCCAGTAGATCGTTGAGGTTGCGGCGTGACATGGGACGAGTGTGGCACAGCCTATTGGTTAGCAGAACTAATAGTGCCTAAAAGGATTCATCACCTAATCAAACAGATCGCCCACACGGACAATGGTCCCGCCTCCTGATCCGGGAGTCCCAAGCGGAGATCCCATGAAGAAGCTTCTGGCGCTCAGCGCGCTGTTGATCAGTCCCCTCATTGCCACTGGAGCCGACATGTCCCACGGCGCGAACAACTTCTACACCAGCAACCAGCTCACCACGGAAAAGGTCTCCTTCGACAACCAGTACCGCATGAAGATCGTGGGCAATCTGTTCCTGCCCAAGGACAGGAAGCCGGGAGTCAGGTATCCCGCGATCATCGTCGGGCACCCGATGGGCGCGGTGAAGGAGCAAAGCTCGAACCTTTACGCGCAGAAGCTGGCCGAACAGGGTTTCATCACCCTGGCGATCGACCAGTCGTTCTGGGGCGAGAGCGAAGGCCAGCCGCGGAACGTGGTCGCACCGGACATCTACGCCGAAGCCTTCAGCGCGGCGGTGGATTACCTTGGCACGCAGTCTTTCGTTGATCGTGAGCGCATCGGCGTGCTCGGCATCTGCGGAAGCGGCAGCTTCGTGATCAGCGCGGCCAAGATCGACCCGCGCATGAAGGCGATCGCGACCGTGAGCATGTACGACATGGGTGCGGCGACACGCGATGCCCTGAACCACTCGCAGACCCTCGAACAGCGCAAGGCGATCATCGCCGAAGCGGCGCAGCAGCGCTGGGTCGAAGCAGAAGGTGGGGCGACGAAATACACCGGCGGCACCGTGCACCAGCTCGATGCGAACACGCATCCGATCCAGCGCGAGTTCTACGACTTCTACCGCACGCCCCGCGGCGAGTTCACGCCGGCGAGTTCTTCCCCCGCGCTGACGACGCATCCGACGCTCACCAGCAACGTCAAGTTCATGAACTTCTACCCGTTCAACGACATTGCGACGATCTCGCCGCGCCCGATGTTGTTCATCGCCGGCGATCAGGCGCACTCGAAGGAATTCAGTGAGGAAGCCTACCGCCTGGCCGGCCAACCGAAGGAACTCTATTGGGTGAAGGACGCGGGTCACGTCGACCTCTACGACCGCACGGATCTCATTCCTTTCGACAAGTTGGCGGCCTTCTTCAAGCAGAACCTCGCGGCCGAGTGAGGACTGTCATCGGCCCGTTCCAGTAACCGGACATCACGAACCATGAGCGCCGCCATCAACATCGCTGTGGACGCCGGCCAGCATCAGGCAAGCGCACGCCGCGCTCATTGGGGCGGCGTCTTCGCCATGACGCTGTGCGTGTTCGCGTTGATTGCCTCGGAATTCATGCCCGTCACTCTGTTGACGCCGATGGCCACCGACTTGCACGTCAGCGAAGGCGCGGCCGGTTACGGGATCGCCATTTCCGGTGCGTTCGCGGTACTGACGAGCTTGTCGCTCTCCGCATTGGCGGGCCGCATGGACCGCAAGACGCTGCTGCTGTTGCTGACCGGCCTGATGGCCGTATCCGGCGCGGTGGTTGCGCTGGCGCCGAACTACGCCGTTTACATGATCGGTCGCGCGTTGATCGGCGTGGTGATCGGTGGTTTCTGGTCGATGTCCGCCGCCACTGCAATGCGCCTCGTGCCCGCCGCACAGGTTCCACGTGCGTTGGCCATCTTCAATGGTGGAAATGCGCTGGCGACGGTGATCGCTGCACCTCTGGGCAGCTATCTGGGTTCAATCATTGGCTGGCGTGGTGCATTCTTCTGCCTGATTCCGGTGGCCGCCATCGCGCTCGCTTGGCAGTGGATCAGTTTGCCCACGATGTCAGCATCGCGCGGCAACAAGTCCGCCAATGTGTTCGGGCTGCTCAAGCGTCGAACCATCGTGCTCGGCATGGCTGCCTGCGGCGCGTTCTTCATGGGGCAGTTCGCGTTGTTCACGTATGTGCGGCCGTTCCTGGAAACGGTAACGCACGTGAATGTGTCCACGCTGTCGTTGATCCTCCTGGCCATCGGCGTGGCTGGTTTCATCGGCACCGCGATGATTGGCGTCGTCCTCAAGCGCGGCGTGTATCGGGTATTGATCGTCATTCCCGTACTGATGGCAGCGCTTGCATTGAACCTGATTCCCTTCGGTGGATCGGTCGGCGCCGTCGCTGCCCTGCTCGCCTTATGGGGATTGCTGGCAACCGCGGCGCCCGTGGGCTGGTGGAGTTGGATCGCCGCCATGATGCCCGACGATGCCGAAGCAGGCGGTGGCCTGATGGTCGCAGTAGTCCAGTTGGCTATCGCGTTGGGATCGACCGCAGGCGGGATGTTCTTCGACAGCAGCGGTTACCGAAGCACCTTTGTCGCGAGCGCGGTCGTACTGCTGCTGGGTGCACTCCTGACCCTGCTTACGTCGCGCGCAACAGCATCGCAAGTCGCCTGAGCATCGCCGAGCAGGAACGTCTCATGTCGCTTAACACCTTGCGGTCCACAATCCGATTGTTGAAGCAAGCAAGCCTGCACGCGCTGGTCCTGGTGCCCGGTATGCTGATGCTCGGCGGTTGCAGGGCTTCCGAGCGGCAGACATCGAATGTTGTCACTCAAGACGTACCCGGAGCTTCCACCACACAGGAGAGAACCCGCATGTGGATGACCGTCGGCGAACGCCGCTTCTCCGTCACCCTGGCGGATACCGATGCCGCGAAGGCATTCGCAGCACGGCTGCCCGTGACCCTGGAGATGGCCGAACTCAACGGCAACGAGAAACACGCCGGTGTATCGCAACCGCTGCCCACCGATGCCAGCCGGCCCGGAACAATCCACAACGGCGACCTGATGCTTTACGGCGCCAGCACGGTGGTCGTGTTCTACAAGACTTTCCGCTCCTCCTACGCCTACACCCGCCTGGGTCGCGTGGAGGATCCCGAAGATGTGAGCCGGGTACTGGGGCGCGGCAGCAGCCGTGTTGTTTTTTCGGAGCAGTAATCCGAGTAATCCGACCCGTCACGTTGCCGAGAACACTTGGCCCAGGAGATTCCATGCAAATTTCGAAACCACGCCTGCTGTCGTCAGTGCTGGCCTTTGCCGTCGCCAGCCTGGGACAGATTCCATTCTCGCTCGCATCATCCAGAGGAGCCGACACCATGCACATCGATCGAAACGGATCCCTCCCCTCCAGCAAAGGTCCTGCGGAATACTTCACCGGCAACGTCAGGATCGACATGCAGTTCCAGAGGGAAGCACCCTCGCGCGTGGCGGGTGCAACCGTAACTTTCGAACCGGGCGCGCGCACCGCGTGGCACAGCCATCCGCTGGGGCAGACGCTGATCGTCACATCCGGAAAAGGCTGGACGCAGTGCGAAGGCGAACCAGTCGTCGAGATCAACGCCGGCGACATCATCTGGTGCCCGCCCGGCCATCGTCACTGGCATGGCGCCACGCCAACGACCGCGATGACGCACATCGCGATTCAGGAAGCGCTCGATGCAAAAGTCGTGACATGGATGGAGCACGTGAGCGACGACGAATACAGCCAGGGCCCGTCGGAACCTCGCAAATAATATCGACTACGAACGTGGTGCCGATGTCGGCTGTTGGCCGGAAGCAGCCATCGATGGGTGATTGCCAGCTACAGGGTGATCCAACCTCTGGCAACCATCCCGTGGGTATAGTGATCCCGGAAGAACGGGTGGAGTCCTAAGCATGGACCAATCTGATCGCGACCTGATCACGTGCGTGCCGGAGTTATCGGATGAAGAGAAGCATCAGCAGACACTCGCCGGGCTGGCCGACGTAGAGGCAGGTCGGACGATTTCTCACGCACAACTGATGGCGTGGGCATGGCTTGGCCTGAAACCTGTGTTCAATAGCGCGGGCCCGATAACCGACGGAGATAGGGCCTGAAAGGGCCCGCGACGCCTTGTAGAGGTAGAGAATGCGCGTGTTCGTCGACGTCGAGTGGGAAAACGAGACCACGCGCGAATTGGTCAGCCTGGCATTAGTAACGCAGGATGGTCAGCACCGCTTTTACGCGGAGCGCACTCCACTGCCCAAAGCTCCGTCGAACTTTGTGCGCGAGGTCGGGCCATCCGCGCTTCCGGACGGAGCCTTCTTCAAGGAACTACGTGTCTTCCTGGCGTCCTTGAAAGATCCGCTCCTGATTGCCGACAGTGATTTGGACTTCATCCTGCTATCGCACGCCCTCAGGGGCTTTGGCCAGCAAGACCTGCCTTCAGCAGTCCCGTACCGATATATGTTGGCCACCTTCGGAGACGTGCTGACGCGGATCGAGGAGTATTTGGAGAATCGTCCGCACGCCAAGGTACGGCGACACCACGCCATGGTAGATACCGAGGCATTGCGCTGGGCATTCGAGGCGACGATCACTTCCGGTAGTGGCCCCTTGGAGGGCTGAACGCGCATTTTCTGTTGGCAGTTACCCCAAAACTGGTGACATTTGCGCCGGCTCGATTTTGATCGGGATGCGACAGCCCAGTGAACTCCCCAGGTTGGTGACTTGGCCATTCAGCGGGCCTGAGGTAAGCGAATATCCCCGATTGCTATGCGGTAGGCTCCGCGTATGGACATTCTGGTGGGCGCAAGCTGGCAATGGGCAAATGTGGAGTACGTAGCGCTGATTGACCGCGCTAGAACTGTTCGCGCGGCGAGCCTTCCAGAACTTGCCCAGCTTCTTTACTCGATGGGAATCGACGAGCACGATATTCGTCTGGCTTTTTCCGATGACGGTGACCACGCGATGTCATTGAAGGAGCACGCAGAGTTTGGTGCCGCATGGCTGATCGCCAAAGGGTCAGACAAGGGGTAGAGAGGGCCGTCGGCAGACTCGAGCCTAAGGAACTCCGACCCGCGAAGGTCCTCTGAACGTGTAGTGGGCGAGGCATGCGTCATGCCCTCAACGTTCTTGTCTTCAACGACACCATCCCCCAAAAGGCGACATCTCGACCCGCACAAATGCTGGCGCACCCGCGAGCTGCTCACTAAAAAAGCCGAAAAAGCAGGCCCAATAATTGAAACGCTAAGCAACTAGCGCAATATGCGTCCCTTTTTGTAAGGGAATAGCGCCTTTTGCGGTGCGCTTCGGTGGGCAGCCATGACCTAAGTCTCTGATTCTGATGTCCAGCTGCTAGCGTCTTCCGAACAGCCCCGCAGTTGCGGCGGGGATGCACATGAAGCGCTGGTTCGGACCCAAGGCGCGCCAGCGCGATGAGCATGAAATGCTGGCGTGACTTGCCCGATTCGCGTGCCCCGGGACGTCCCGCCAGCCCCTTCGTTTTGCTGCTTTGGCCACGAGTTTCCGCGACGAAGCCGATAGCTCAGGGGCCGCGTCGAAACGGAAGCCGAACTGGTACGGGCGGTGGAAGCCGATCCACTGCTCGACTGGGCCGAAGCGCCCGAACCGCAATGGTGCTTCACGTTGCCCGCGCTGAAGCGCCCCTTGCTGCTGCTTCAACTTCCGCCTAGCGGACGTAATGCACCGGATAGCCGGTACAAATCAAGCTCGCGGGTGGTGAGGAAGGATTGCGATGTCCCCAGGGCAAAATCATCGATGTGAACCACCGTGGCGCCATCGGCTTCCTGCCACGAGATGGCATAGATGTCCGGGATGATTTCCCGCCATCGGTAATGGACCTCTCCACGCGCGCCTCGAAGTGCGCCTTCGGTGATTTCGTAACGCAGTATCAGGCTGTCGGCGGCGTAGGCATTGATGGCGGTGAGGCCTTCATAGGCGACTTCAAAAGCGCAGCCTGCAAATGGAGGTAGGCATGGCGCGTTCATCGGATGGCCACCGGGTTGATGTTGACCTGGGTAGAGCCGACGTACAGTGGTTGACCTAGAACAAACAGGAACTCCCAGGCCTGATCGCGCACGAGCGCGCGGCTGTCGATCAGTTCCAGGTTGTAGATGCCGCGCTTGGCGAGCATGAACTGGTTGACCGGGAACTCCTCGTCGCCATGCGGGTTCGGGTACACCTCCGACGCCCAGGTGTCCCCGCCGAAGGCCACGATCCCCTGGTCGGCGAGCCATTGGGCCGCTTCCATGCCGATGCCGGGCTCGACCTCCAGGAACTGCCGGTTGTCCTTGCCGATCAACTCCAGCCAGCCGGTGTTGAACAGCACCACGTCGCCCTTGCGCAGGGCGATGCCTTGCTTTTTCAGCACCGCCTGGATGTCGGCCACGGTGAACTCGGTGCCGCCCGGCACGATGGCCTTGCCGTAGTGGGCGGTCATGTCCAGCACTACGCCGCGGGTGACGATCGGCGGGACCTTCTCGATGCCGAGCCTGGTCACGCCCTCGACGGTGACGAAGTCCGCCGCCTTGTTGCCGTTGTAGTAGACGTTGTCGATGCCGATATGGCCGATGCCGTTGAGCTGCGTGCCCACGCCGGTCCAGCCGTTGACCAGTTCGTCGTTGAAGCTGAACTTGTTCGGCCCCGACGTTTTCCCGGCTTGCTCGCCGGGCTGGATGTTGTAAAGGCGGAAGCTGCGGTGGCGGAACGCCGGCAGGTGCTTGTCGACCGGCACCGCCAGCGGATAGGTCTTGCCGGTCTTGACCAGGCCGACGGCTTGCTTGACCACCTCGGGCGTCAGCAGGTTGGCCGCGCCGATCTGGTCGTCGGCCCCGTAGCGCGAGGGATACCAATCGGCGGCGTTCGCGGCCTGCGCGAACGGCAGCAGCGCCGAGGCGAGGGCGAGCCGGGCGAGCATGTTCATGGCGGTTCTCCTGTCGGGTGGCTCAGGCCGCGGACCCGGCCAGCGTGGGGTAGTCGGTAAGCCCGTGCGCCGCGCCCCCGAACAGGGTGGCGCGGTCATGGGCGTTGAGCGGGGCGCCGATGCGCAGGCGCTCGGGCAGGTCGGGGTTGGCCACGAACGGCCGCCCGAACGCGATGAGATCGGCCCAGCCGGCCTCCAGCGCGGCGCGGGCGCGTTCGGCGGTGTACTTGCCGGCGTAGATCAGCGCGCCGGGGAAAGCGGCGCGCAGCTGCTGCTTGAACTCCACGGGCATGTGCGGCGCGTCCTCCCAGTCGGCCTCGGCAATATGGACGTAGGCCACGCCGATCTCGCCCAGCAGCCTGGCCGCGGCGATGTAGGTGATTTCCGGGTGGTCGTCGGAGCAGCCGTTGAGCGTGGTCAACGGGGCGAGGCGAATGCCGACGCGCCCCTTGTCCCCCGTGCCTTCGACCAGCGCGTTCGCCACCTCGCCCAGGAAACGCAGGCGGTTCTCCAGCGAGCCGCCATAGGCATCGGTGCGGTCGTTGGCGTTGGAGTCGATGAACTGGTTGACCAGGTAGCCATTGGCGGCATGCAGTTCGACGCCATCGAAGCCGGCCGCCATGGCGTTGCGTGCCGCCTGGCGGAACTCGTCCACGACGCGCGGGATTTCATCCGTGGCGAGCGCGCGCGGCGTGGATGCCTGGACGAAACCCGGCGTGCCGTCGCGCTCGGCCACGTAGACGTTGACGCCCGTGGCCTGGATGGCCGAGGACGACACCGGCGAGCGCCCATCGAGCAGGCGGGTGTGGCTGAGGCGTCCCACGTGCCAGAGCTGGGCGAAGATGCGCCCGCCGGCGGCGTGCACGGCGCCGGTGACCTTGCGCCAGCCGGCGACCTGCGCGGGGCTGTGGATACCCGGCGTCCATGCGTACCCCTTGCCCAGCGGCGATATCCAGGTGCCTTCGCTGATGATCAGGCCGGCGCTGGCGCGCTGGGCGTAGTACTCGGCCATCAGTTCGTTCGGCACGTCGCCCGGCTGGCTGGCGCGCGAGCGCGTCATCGGCGGCATCACGATGCGGTTGGGCAGCTCGAGTCCGCCCAGGGCGAAGGGCTTGAACAAGGGGTCTTGGATCTCATGCATCGCAGGTCTCCTCGGCAGGCACGCGGGTACCGGCCCATGGGGCGGGGAAGAGGGGAAGGACGTACTCGGCGATCTCGTGGAAGGTCTCGTCGAGCGGCCGGCGGTTGCGGCGGAAATGCAGGCCGACGTGATCGACGCCGGCGGCGCGCAGCGCCTTCAGTTCGTCGACCAGCGCGTCGCGGCCGCCGCGGAAGCCGAATCGCCAGCGTTGCATCGGTTCGTCGGGACGTTCGGCCAGGTCCAGGTGGATGAAGCTGGCATAGGGTTTCGCGCCGGCCACGGCGCGCCAAGCGGCGACGCGGCGCAGGTGGTCTTCGGGCGTGCCGGGGTAGGCGAGGCAGCCGTCCATGTGCTCGCCGATCCAGGCCGGTGTCTGCCGGGCCAGGCCCGCCACCAGCAATGGCAGTGGCGAGGCCAGCCGGGGCAGCACTTCCAGGCCGCCCGGAAGGCGGCCGCGCGCGCCGTCGCGCAGCAGCGCCACCTGCTCCCTGAAGTTCGCGCCGCGGTTTTCGAAGTCGCGGCCGAACAGGGGGTATTCCACCGGCCGGTCGCCGCTGGCGACGCCCAGCAGCAGGCGATCGCCGCTGAGCGCCTGTACGGTCGCGGCCGATTTCAGGGTCAACAACGGTTCGCGGATGGGCAGCACGACCGCGGCGGTGCCCAGCAGGATGTCGCGGGTGATGCCGGCCAGGTAGCCCAGGTAGGCGAACACCTCGAACACCTGCGCGGCATCGCCAAAGCCCGGGTCGTAAAGCGGTACGTCGCGCACCCACAAGGCGGCAAAGCCGAGCCGGTCGGCCAGCCGCGCCAGTTCGGCGTGGCGGTGCAGCGCCGGCTCGCCCGGCAGGCGACCGGACTGGCGCCGTGCCGCGTCGCCGGCCGGCGTCCAGTCGTTGTCGAGCGGCGCTTCGATGCCGATGCTGAAGCCGCCGGCGGTCAGGCGGGACAGGGGCGCAAGCATGGTCGGCGCCCCGTCAGTCCCACGCCGGCGCGAGCCCTGCGGGGTCGACCTCGCGGCCGTTGCGCTCCAGCGCGGCGATCCTGGCCATGTCGTCCGCATCGAGGTGCAGGTCGCGCGCCAACAGGTTGCTGGCGAGGTTCTCGCGCTTGGTCGACGACGGAATCACCGCGTAGCCCAATCGCAGCGCCCACGCCAACGCGACCTGGGCGACGGTGGCCTGGTGCTTGCTCGCGATGTCCGCCAGCACGGGGTCCTTCAATACCTTGCCGTAGGCCAAGGTCATGTACGAGGTCACCGTGATGCCCTGCTCCTGCAGGAACGCGGCCAGCTTGCGGCCCTGCAGGTAGGGGCTCAGCTCGATCTGGTTGGTGGCGATCTCGCCGGGGCCGACCACCGCGATGGCTTGCCGGGTCAACTCGATGTTGAAGTTGGACACGCCGATCAGGCGGGTCAGCCCCATCGCCTTGGCCTCGGCCAGCGCCGCCATGTACTCGGGCAGTCCGACGCCGTTGCCGGGCGCGGGCCAGTGGATCAGGGTCAGGTCCACGCGGTCGGTGCGCAGCTTGTCCAGGCTCTCGCACAGGCTCGGAACCAGCTTGTCCCTGGCGAGATTGTCGACCCAGATCTTGGTGGTCAGGAACAGCGCGTCGCGCGGGACGCCGCTCTCGGCGATGGCCTGGCCGACCTCGGCCTCGTTGCCGTAGATCTGCGCGGTGTCGATGGCGCGATAGCCCACGTCGAGCGCGTTGCGCACCGAGTCGACGGCGGCCTGGCCGGTCAGGCGGAAGGTGCCGACACCGAAGGAAGGAATATTCATGGAACGCTCCGATTGCATCGAGACAGTGCGAGGGGACATCAGGCGCCGGCGGGCAGGGCCGAGGCGCTGCGGCGGTCCAGCCGGCCCGACAGGACGGTCAGGCCAAGCGCGCCCAGCGTCACCAGCGCGGCGATCCAGGGCGTGTGCGCCAGGCCGAAGTGAGCGACCACCTGCGCGCCGGCCCACGAACCGCCCGCCACGCCCAGGTTGAAGGCGGAGATGTTGAAGCCGGCGGCGACGTCGGTCGCGTCGGGCGCCACCTGTTCGGCCTGCCGCACCACGTAGACCTGCAGGCCGGGCACGTTGCCGAAGGCCACGGCGCCCCAGGCGAGCACGGTCAGCACGACCAGCCACGGGCTCGGCGCGGTGAAGGTCAGCACCAGCAGGACCAGCGCCAGCAAGCCGAAGATGATCTTCAGTGCATCGACCGGTCCACGGCGATCCGCCAGGCGGCCGCCCCAGACATTGCCGATGGCGACCGAGATGCCATACGCCAGCAGCACCCAGCTCACCATCGGCGGCGGGAAGCCCGAGATCTCCTCCAGGATGGGGGCGAGGAAGGTGAACGCGATCAGCGAGCCGCCGTAGCCGACCGCGGTCATGGCGTAGACCAGCAGCAGGCGCGGCTGCAGCAGCACGCCCAGTTGCCGGCGCAGCGGTGCCGGGGGCGCGTGCGGGATGTCGCGCGGCACCAGCCACTGCGCGCCGATCAGCGCCACCAGGCCGAACACGGCGACCGCCAGGAAAGTGGTGCGCCAGCCGAAATGCTGGCCGATGAACGTGCCCAGCGGAATGCCGGTGACGAAGGCCACGGTCATGCCGCTGAACATGGTGGCGATCGCCCGGGCCGCCTTCTCGCGCGGCACCAGGCTGGTCGCGACGAGGGATCCGACCGAGAAGAACACGCCATGCGCCAGGCCGGTCAGCAGGCGGGCGACGATCAGCGTGGTGTAGCCCGGCGCCATCCAGGCCAGCAGGTTGCCGACGGTGAACAGCACCATCAGCCCGACCAGGAGCGGCTTGCGCGGCACCCGGCCCGTGATGGCGGTCAGGATCGGCGCGCCGACGGCGACGCCCAGCGCATACAGGCTGACCAGCAGGCCGGCCGAAGGCAGGCCGACCCCCAGGTCGGCCGCGATGGTCGGAATCAGGCCGACGATGACGAACTCGGTGGTCCCGATGGCGAAGGCCGCCAAGGTCAGGGCCAGGAGGGCAAGAGGCATGGTGGACTCCACGTCAGCGCGCTTCCGGGGGTGAAGCGATGCCGCAGAGTCTGGAGACTTTACATTTCCAGAAAAACGTCCTAATAGGTCAAATACTTTTGATCTGAAATCAACAGTGAAGATCACCCTCGAAGAGCTGCAGGCCTTCACCGCCGTGGTGGACACCGGGTCGATCACCGCGGCGGCCGAGCATTTGGACCAGACGGTGTCCGGCACCAGCCGCACGCTGGGACGGCTGGAGTCCAAGCTGGAAACCACCTTGCTGCGCCGGACCACCCGGCGATTGGAGTTGACGGAAGAAGGCGCGGCTTTCCTCGTCCGGGCCCGCGCCATCCTGGATTCGGTGGAAGAGGCCGAGGAACAGATGGCCGCGCGGCGGCAACAGCCGGCCGGCCGCTTGCGCGTGGACGCGGCCACTCCCTTCATGTTGCACGTCATCGTGCCGCGGGTCGCCGGGTTCCGGGAGCGGTTCCCCAAGGTGGAGCTGGAACTCGCCAGCAACGAGGGCATTACCGATCTGCTGGAGAAACGCACCGACGTGGCATTCCGCATCGGGCCGCTGAAGGACTCGACGCTGCACGCGCGTCCGGTCGGGACCAGCCGGCTGCGCCTGCTGGCCAGCCCCGCGTACCTCGCGCGCGCCGGGACGCCCAGGCGAGTGGCGGACCTGGCCGGCCATTCCCTGCTCGGGTTCACCCAGCCGGAAACCCTGAACCAGTGGCCCCTGCGCGACCCGGGCGGCAATCCGCTGCACATCCGCCCGCACATCGCGTCGTCCAGCGGCGAGACCCTGCGCCAGTTGGCGCTGGCCGGCGAGGGCATCGTCTGCCTGTCGGACTTCATGACGGGCGCCGATCGCAGGGAAGGGCGCCTGGTGCAGGTGATGCCGAAGGCGACGCTGGATGTCCGGCAATCGATCAACGCCGTCTACTACCGCAACACGACGCTCGCCTCGCGCATCACCTGCTTCATCGACTACATGATCGATGCGCTCGCCCCCGGGACATTCGAGAACTAGGCTGCCCGTTCGATCGATCGTTCGATCGATCGAGCGGGCAAGCGATGCGTATGGCGGCCGACGATGCTTGCGCGAACGCGCCTCGCCTGCGGCAGGCGCGCCTCTGGGAACACACGATCCGCGACGAGGACGGCCTGGGCACGCACGTGGACGATCTGCGCATCAATCCGGTCAAACACGGGCTCGTCGCGCGCGTGGAGGACTGGCCGCATCCGGCTTTCCGCCGGTGCGCGCAACAAGGAGGCTGCCGCCTGATTGGGGCGGTGTCGTGCCTGCGATCGCCCGGACGGGTGAGCCCCGCCGGCGTAGCCCGGGCAAGCCAGGCGCACCCGGGGCTTCGGGCGGATAGGCCGGCGCGACGCGGGTACGGGCTTCGCCCCTACCCGGGCTACATTGCGCGGCGACGTCCCGGTGGAGCTCAACTGCCCACGACCGCACCGCAAAGCCGCGCGATCGTGCGGCGGCGTCGCGGCCGCCGCGTCCGCAGCAGCGCGGACTACCCTTCGAAACGGCTGCCCGCATCGCGATCGCGCTCGTAGCGCCGCTCGAGCGGGAACGGCGGCAGCCAGGATTCGCGGCGGACGGTCCAGAGCTCGTAGGTCGGCACCAGCTGGTCGGGCGCGTCCAGCGAGCCGAGGTTCACTTCGACCTCGTCGGCGGTGCGCGAGAACACGGACGAGCCGCAGCGGGGCAAAAGCACCGCCCGGCGTAGTCGCGCGTTTCGCCTTCGACCCGCACCGCCGCGGCCGGAAACACCGCGGAGGCATGGAAGAGCGCGCCGTGGTGCTTGCGGCAGTCGAGGCAGTGGCACAGGCCGACCCGGTACGGGCGCCCCGACGCCACGATCCGGACGTCGCCGCACAGGCAACCGCCGGTGAACCGGTCCATGCTGCGTCTCCTGGAAATCGGACCGGCCGAGGATAGCCGCGGAACCGGGCGCGTGGCGGCTGGTCCGCGCACGGCAAGCTCCAACCCGGCGGCGCGGAACCCCGGTCCACCGAACCTCGCCGCTTCCTGCCAGCGGCTATCCTGTCGCGCGGAAGCGGCACGGCCGCGCGACGCGCCGCGAAGGGGGGGCATGAAACACGAATGGACGATTCCGGCGTGGGCGCTGCTCGCGCTGCTCGCGCCGGCCGAGGCGGCGCCCCGCTGGACGCCGCTCGGCGAGGGCTTCTACGTCGATCTGCAACGCATCCGCGCCGACGACCGGCTGCCGTCCGTCGACGGCAACGGCGCGGCGCTTCCGGGGACCACCTACGCGGTGCAGATCGGGATCCGCCGGCCGCCGGAGTTCGCGCCAGGCGACCCCGCCGATCCGGCGATCCGGCAGAACCGCCTCGCCTGGGACGAGCAGGAAGCGGAGTACTTCGTCCATTGCGGGGCGGTGGCGCTCGTCTCGGTGTCGCCGGGGCGCGTCCGCGACCGCCTGCGGGGCACGCCGGTCCGGTCCTACGACGCCGAAGCGGGCGCGGTCCAGCGCGTGCTGGTCGACTACCGCGTCCTCACCGACGCGAGCGGCGGCGCCGATCCGGCAGCGCAGGCCCTGGCGGAGGCGGGCGAGAAGGTCTGCCGGCAGGCGAAACGAGGGAAGGGCCCGGCATGATCCGGATCGCCTCCGGTTCCTCGCGCTCGCCGGTGCTTGACCGATCCGCCGCTTCGGCCGGCCGTACGCGTCGCCTACGGCAAGGGTGCCGGACGCCGGCATCGCCGGCTCGATGAGATCGCCGGACCGATGAGGAAGCGGCGGCCTCGCCGGGGTTGCGGCGAGGCCGCGGCGGAGCTGCCGGTGCGCCGTGCGTGGCGCATGCCGCCGGCGTTCCCGCTCCGTGGCGTCATTCCGTGCCCGGGCGCGGCGTTCCGGGTTCCGGGTTCCGCGCGCGCCACGACACGGCCAGCACGCACAGCGGCAGCGCCAGGCAGTAGGCGACGACCGGCCAGTGGGTGTCGCGCGGCAGCAGCGTCGCCGCCGCGGTGCCCGCCGTGCCCAGCAGCACGCCGCCGAGGCAGAAGAACAGGGCGGTGGCGGTGCCGGCGATGCCGTCGAACCCGCGCATCGCGCCGTTGGGCGCGACCGCGTTGGCGGCGGCGATGCCCGCGCCGGCGAGCCACATCGGCGCGATCAACGCGGCGACCGACCGCGGCGCGAACAGCTCGCCCGCGCCGAGCAGCAGGCCGGCCGCCACCAGGCAGGCCATCGCCCCCTGCAGCGAGCGGCGCATGCCCCAGCGCGGCGCCATCCGCCCGACGACGCGGGCGCTCGCGATCATCGACAGCGCCACCGTCGCGAACAGCGCGCTGAAGGCGACCTGCGACAGGCCCAGGCGGCCCATCATCAGCCACGGCGAGATCGAAAAGAACACGAAGAACGCGCCCATGCCCGCGCTGTAGCCGAGCATGTACCAGCCGAAGCGGCGGCTGCGCAGCGGTTGCAGCAACGCGGCCGGGCGCACGCCGGTTGCGGTGCGCGCACGCGTTTCCGGCCACAGCACCCAGGCCGCGGCCAGCGCGGCGAGCATCCCCGCGCCGAGCAGCACGAAGATCGCGCGCCAGCCGGCCCAGCCGTCCACCAGCGCGCCGAGCAGCGGACCGACCGCGGGCACGACCGCCAGCAGCGCACCCAGCAGGCCATACACCGCGCTGCCCTCGTCGCGCCCGGCGTACAGGTCGCGCACGGTGGCGAAGGCGACCACCATGCACGCCGATGCGCCGCACGCCTGCGCCACGCGCAGGGCGAGGAACGCCGCGGACGAACTCGCCAGCGCCAGCCCGAACGAGGCGGCGAGGAACAGCAGGCCGCCGCCGAGCAGCACCGGGCGCCGGCCCAGTCGGTCGGACAGCGGGCCGAACAGCAGCTGCCCGGCGCCGAGCAGCACCAGGTACACGGTCAGCGTGAGCTGCACGGCGCCGGCGCCGGTGCCCAGCGCATCGGCCATGCGCGGCACCACCGGCAGGTACATGTCCATGCCGAGCGCGGCCAGCAGGTTGAACGGAGACAGCAGCAGAGCGGTGGCGGTCGGGGAGAACCGCCAGGAAGTCGCGTTGTGGGAACGCACGATCGAATCTCCTTGCAGACGAAGGAAACGGGCGGCGTTCTCGCGATGGAGGCATGAGCCGGAGGAACGCCGCAACGACGAGGAAGCGAAGGTCGTTGCGGCTTACTGGTCGGCTTGCTTGGCGCTCATGCGTGGGACCTCGGTGGCCAGCGCCTGCGGCGGCGGGCGTATCGCGGCGCAAGTGTAACCGGAAGCCGGCGCGCGGGCCGAACCCGCGCCCGGCGCGGTCCTGCCCGTGCCGCGCGGAAGGCCAAGGCCCGCTTGGCCTCGGGCGGCAGATTTGGTTTGTGGCCGCGACAGGGCGGCGATAGGGTGCGGCAGGTCTTCTGCGAGGGAAAACGTCCGTGAAACAGATCCTGAGGGGCATGGCCCTGCTGTCGTTCTTCGCCGCGGCGGCGCTGGTGGCGCAGCCTCCGCGGTCGGTCGCCGAGGTCGTGCGGGAGGATGCACGCACCATCAGCGCCGGGGACGGCGCCGCGCTCCTGGCCCTGTTCGACGAAGACTCGCGGATCTACGGCACTCCCGAGCATCCGGACCGGCTCGACGGCCCGCTGGCGAAGACCATGGGAACGCACGCCGAACGGGTCGCATCCTTCCCGCGGATCGCGGAGGGCGGGCCGATCCGCCTCGAGGTCGCGGAGATGATCGTCGCCGGGGACACGGCGGTATCGAAGAACATCCTCACCGCGCCGAACGGGCGCGTCGCCTTCAACCTCGTCGTCTACCGGGTGCGCGACGGGATCATCGGCGATCTGTGGCATCCCGCGCGCAAACCGGCGCTCGATCCGGCGAAGGGCGCCGGCACCCGCGAGGCGGTGGACCGGCTCGTCGCCGCGGTGAATCGAGGCGACGCGGGCGCGGTCCGCGGACTGGTGCACCCGGACGCGCGTCTGTTCGCGAGCTCGGGCGCCGCCCACGCCATCGGCGACCGGCCATTGATCGGGACTTCCCGGGCGTCCGGAGTCGACGTCCGCCGGCTCTTCGGCGCCGACGCGGCGCGTGTCGCGCTGGCCGAGTCGATCGTGTTCGACGAGTACCTCGCGAGCCGATACCTCGCCGCTCTTTCCGACGGGCGCGAACGCGAGGGAATCGCGATATTCCGGATCGTGGACGGGCGCCTGGCGCAGGCCTGGCGGATCCAGGAAAGCGCGCCCCGGCGCGCCTGCGGTACGTCTCCGTAGCGAGGCTTGCGGCCGCCGCCGCCTCATGCCGCGGGCGCCGGGGCCACCTCCACGATGTGGGCCAGCAATTCGCGCGCGGCATGGAGATCCGCCGCGGCCTCGTCGACGATCCACTGGCGGAACGCGCGCACCTTCTTGCTCGTCGCCTGCGTACGCGGATAGGCGAGCCAGTAGCCGCGGCCGTCGGCGGCCACCAGGCCGACCGGCATGACCAGGCGGCCGGCGAGGAGCTCGCGCTGGAAGAACACCGGCGAGACGATCGCGATGCCGTGCCCGGCCATCGCGGCGGCCGCGTCGAGATGCTCCAGGCCGAACAGGGCGCCGATCGCGCCGTCCACGTCGACGTCGCGCCGGCCGAGGGCGCCGAACCACAGCCTCCACCAGTTCGGCCTGCCCAGCAGCGGCAGCATCGGCCCGTCGCCGCGCAGGCACCGACCCGCCTCGGCCAGCAGGTCCGGGCTGCACACCGGGGTGAACAGGTTCGGCACCAGGAGATGGCTCTGCAGCCCGGGCCAATCGCCCCGGCCGCTGCGGACGGCGACATCGAAGTCGAGCGCACCGAGGTCCGCCGTGGGGACGCTCATGTCCAGCCGCACGCGTAGCGCGGGCATGCGCGCGCGGAAGCGTCCGAGCTTCGGCGCCAGCCAGGCCGCGCCGACCGTCGGCAGGGTGGTGATGGAAAGCTCGTCCTGCGTGCGTTCGACCGTCTGCGCGATCGCCGAGCGCATCGTGGCGAACGCGCCGAGGATCGCCGGCGCGAGCGCATCGCCGCTGGTCGTCAACTCCACGCGGCGCGCCAGGCGGCGGAACAGCACCACGCCCAGCCGCGCCTCCAGCTGCTTGATCTGGTAGCTGACCGCCGCCGGGGTCATGTTGAGCTCGGCCGCGGCGCGCGCGAAGCTGCCGAGCCGCGCCGCCGCCTCGAAGGCGCGCAAACCCGACAGCGGCGGCAGCGAGGGCGAGGGCACCGGGCAAGCTTAGCCTGCCCGGGCCGCCCTCGCCGGAACCGGCCGTGGAGCGCGCGCCGGGCTATCCGGGGCCGCCCGCGTCCGCTCTGGCGCCTCTCGGGCGGTGCCGTGGGCGGATCGCGCTAGGCCGTCTGCAGCCCCGGCCGGCCGTGCTCGATCGCGAACCGGGCGTGGCTGCGGACCGGCTGGTCCGGCACCGTCACCCGGTCGAGGATCTTCAGGTCGGCATGCCACGCGTCGCGGCGGACGTCGCAGACCACGTAGCCGCGCCGGTCGACCAGCGCCTTCAGGTGCGGGTTGAGGCTGCGGGCGTGGCGGGTGAAGTCGTCGTCCTCGCCGATGCCGTCCGCGCCGGAGGTGATGGAGGTGGCGAGGAACTCGCTGGAGACCACCCCCGAGTCCTCGTGGTCCTGGAGCAGGTCGCTGGCGAAGTGGCGGTGCGCGTCGCCGCAGACGGTGACCACGTTCCTCATCCCCGCCCGCTGGATGTGGCCGAGCAGGCGGCGGCGCGCGCCCAGGTAGCCGGACCACTGGTCCATCGAGTACACGATCTCGTCGCCGCTCCTGGGCCACTTCGTCGCCAGGTTGGCCAGGCTCACCTGCTGCGCGATCACGTGCCAGCGGTGGCCGTCGTCCGGGCGCAGGCCGTCGTACAGCCAGGCCTCCTGCTCGGCGCCGAGCATGGTGCGCCCGGGCGCGGCGACGACCGCGTCCTGCGGCGCGTCGCGGTCGCCGTTGGCCTGGTCGCTGCGGTACTGGCGGGTGTCGAGGAAGTGCGCCTGCAGCAGGTCGCCCCAGCCCGCGCGGCGGTACATGCGCATGTGCCCGTTCGCGGGCATCGAGCCGCGGCGCAGCGGCATGTGCTCGTAGTAGGCCTGCATCGCGGCGGCGCGGCGCAGCATGAACAGCTCGGCCGGCGTGCCGTCCTGGTCGAGCTCGGCCGCCCAGTTGTTGTCGATCTCGTGGTCGTCGAAGCTCACGAACCAGGGCGCGGCGGCGTGCGCCGCCTGCAGGTCGCGGTCGCTGCGGTACAGCGCATGGCGGCGGCGATAGTCGTCGAGCGAGTAGATCTCGCCGCCGACGTGGCGGCGCAGCGGCGTGAACGGGCGGCCGTTGACCTTGCGCTCGCCCGGCCCCGGGTCCGGGCCCTCGTAGATGTAGTCGCCGTAGTGGAACACGAAGTCCAGCGGCTCCTCGGCGATGCGGCGCCACGCGGTGAAGTGGCCCTCCTCGTAGTGCTGGCAGCCGGCCACCGCGAAGCGCACGCGGTCCACGCGCGCGCCGGCGGCGGGCAGGGTGGCGCTGCGGCCGACCGGGCTGGCCGCATCGCCGACGACGAAGCGGTACCAGTACGGCCGCGCCGGGGCGAGGCCCTCGGTCTCGACGTGCACCGAGTGCGCCAGCTCCGGGCGCGCCAGCGCGCTGCCCTTGCGCACGACCTTGCGGAAGCCCTCGTCCTCGGCCAGTTCCCAGCTCACCGGGACCGGCCGCATCACCATGCCGCCGCCCTGTTCCAGCGGCTGCGGCGCCAGCCGCGTCCAGATCACGAAGCCGTCCGCCGACGGCTCGCCGGAGGCGACGCCGAGCTGGAACGGATCGCGGTCGAACTTGGGGTCGGCCCACAGGTTGCGCGGCGCCTGCTGCGCCCGGGCGCCCAGCCCGGTGCCGAACAGGGCCGTGCCCGCGCCCAGGGCCTGGAGCAGCCGGCGTCGTTGCGTATCGATCATGTGCGAACCCTCGTGCCGCCTCGGCGGCTCTTGTCGCGCAAACGCGGAAAAAAACCGGAGGTCAGTCCAACGAATAGATGGCGTGGAAGTACACGCCCTGGCCGTATTCGTCGCGCTGCGAGATCGTGCCGCCGATGTCGCGGGCGTGGTACCACTCCGGATGCGCGTCGAGCAGGTTGTCGATCTCGTACTTGAAGGTCCAGCGGTCGCCGACCTTGTGCCAGAACGACAGGTCCATCGTCGTCATCTCGTTGACGTACTTGTCGTCCCAGGGGCGGGACCCGATCGAGGTCAGGTAGTCGTCCTGGTGGTTGACCGACAGGCGCACGGTGCCGTCGATGGCGGGGATGCGGTAGCTGACGGTGAGGTTGGCCATCCAGTCCGGTTGGTAGAGCATGCGGTCGATGCCGCGGGCGCCGCTGTCGGTGACGTAGTTCATCCCGCCGTCCAGCCGGCTGAGGTTGAACGAGGCGCCGAGGTTCGGATGGAACGCGAACGCACGGTTGACCAGGGCGAGCTCCAGGCCCTGGATGGTCGAGGTCTCGGCGTTCATCGGCTGGCGCACGCGGTCGACCACGCCGTCGCGCTCCACGTCGGTGGTCAGGGTGAAGATGTCGTCGGCGATGTCCTTGCGGAACGCGGTCAGTGCGATCAGCGCGCTGCCGCCGAAGTAGCGCTCCAGCGCCAGGTCGTAGTTGTCGGCGCGGCGCGGCTTCAGCTCCGGGTTGCCGCGGGTGATGCTGCAGCCGGTGGTCTCGTCGCCGCAGGTGCGGCTCTCGGCCTGGGCCAGGTGGCCGGGTGTGGGCCGTCCGATGGTGCGGCTGGCCGAGGCCCGCAGCTTCCAGTCCCGGTTGAAGTCGTGCACCACGTTGAACGACGGCAGCCAGCTCTCGTCGCCGCCGTGCGGGTGCACGACCTGGTCGGTGAGCGTGCCGTCGAGGGTGAGCGGCGTGCGCCCGTCGAAACCGACGTCGTCGTAGCGCAGGCCGAGGATGTAGTGGGTGGCCTCGGTGGCGTAGTGCAGCGACAGGTAGGCGTTGGCGATCTCCTCCTCGTAGGCGTAGTCGGAGATCGTGCTGTGCTGGCGGGTCGCGGCCGCGTCGATCGCCAGGCCCGGATAGACCCGGCCGTAGAAGTAGTCGTAGTCGGGCCACGGCACGACCAGGCCGTTGCTGCCGTGGTGCGAATAGCCGGGGTCGTACATGTAGCCGGTGGCGTCGCTGCCGGTCACGCGGCGCTCGCTGTCGACGTCCTTGCCCATGCGCATCCGGCTCCAGCGCAGGCCGGTCTTGAAGCCGAAGCCCATCGCGCCGGGTCCGGCGTTGTACGCGTAGTCGGCGCGCAGGTCGAGCACGTTCTGCTTCGCGCGGGTGTAGGTCATCTCCGCCGAGCGCAGCACGTAGCGGTTGGAGAACAGGTCGCCGGTATAGCCGGTGAGCTCCGGCAGCTCGCTCATCCGGTAGCTGAAGTACTGGCCGTCCGGCGTGGTGCGCGTCTGCAGGTAAGGCTGGGTGTCCTGGTACGACTCGCGGGTGTAGCCGGCGCGCAGCGACAGCCCGGAGACCTCGTCCAGCCGCCAGTCCAGGCCGCCGATCAGGCCGCTGGCGGTGCGGTCCCACTGGTTGTAGCGCACCACCGACTGGATGTAGTCCACCGCCACGGTGCCGGTGTCCCGGTCGCGCTGCGGGAAGTCGCGCGCATCGCCGAGCAGGTTGGTCGAGTTCATCGTCGACGATTCGCGGCGGTTGTACAGGTAGCCCATCGCGAACGTGTCGATGTCCTCCCGCGGGCGCCATTCCAGCTTCAGCGAGGCGCCCTTGTTGGTGATCACGTTGCTGTAGTCGCCCCAGGCCAGCTTGGTCAGCGAGTTGGTGCCGTCCCAGCCCAGCGCCGGGTCCGGCCCGGCGATGGTCTGCCCGGCCTCGTTGAAGTAGGTGCGCGCGTCGCTCCAGATCTTGCTGGAGTTGCGCACGCGGTCCTGGTAGCGCGCGGTGAACACGACGCCGAACTGGCCGTCGGCGCCGAAGCGGTCGGCGAAGGCGGTCTTCAGGCCCTTGCCCCAGTGCGACTTGGTCGCGCCGCCGGAGTTCTCGCCGGCCGGGCCCTCGAACGAGGAGTAGATGCCGTAGCCGTCGATCATGAAGTACGGGCCCGGCGTGGCGAAGGCGGAGCGGCTGACGATGTCGACGGCGCCGCCGATCGCGGCCGAGTCCTGCTCGGCGGTGAAGGCCTTGAACACGTCGACGCGTTCGGCGATGTCGCTGGGCACCAGCTGCAGGTTGACGCGGCGGCTGCCGGAGCCGTTCTCGCCGAGCGTCGCCAGCGCCAGCCCGTCGAGGGTGGTGACGTTGAGGTCGGCGGAGATGCCGCGGATGGTGATGTAGCGCGGCTCGTCGCCGTCGCCCTCGAAGCTGACGCCGGGCACCTGCACCAGCATCGACGCGATCGAGTTGTCGCCGGTGGGCGCCTCGATGTCGTCGTAGGTGACCGAGTCGACGATGGTCGGCGCGCCCTGCTTCACGTCGACGGGTTGGTAGCCATAGTCCGCCGTGACCTGCACGGCGTCGAGCGTGTTGACCGAAGCGTCCATGCCGGCGGCGGCCTCGTCGGCGAAGCCCGGGCCCGCGGCGGCCAGCGCCAGCACACCCGAAATGACGACGAACAACCGGTTCCTACCGCATGCTTCGTAGCGATTCATCACAATCCTGCCAGCCTGGAAAAAAGAAAGGCCACCGTTGCGGTGGCGGTCGGCGATGCTAGCGGGCCGTTGGTTTCACGCTTCTTTCAGAAATGCTGCATTCCTCGCGCGCGCCGCACTTCGCGACGCGGCTCGAGGTGGATGCGGCCGGCCGGTCCGCGCGACCAGCCGAATCCGCGGCGAGCGGCTTCGCGGTCGCGCGGCCGCGGACGAGTCGCGCGGCGCTGCGCGCGCGAGGTCACGGCGGCGGCTTGAGCTCCCCGGCGCGCGCCTCGAACTCGGCCGCGGCGAAGTCGATCAGCGCGCGGATGCGCGGCACCTTGCGCAGGCCCGCATGGAAGCCGATCCGGATCGGCTGCGACGGTTCCGGCAGGGGCGCGGCCACGCGCAGCAGCCGCGGATTGCGGTCGGCGACCACCCGCGGCAGCGCCGCCATCGCCACGCCCGCTTCCACCGGCGCGAAGAGCGCCTGGACTTCGTTGCTGTGCAGGACGACGCGCGCGTTCGGCGCGAGCGCCTGCAGCCATCGGCGCGCGGGCACGTGGGCGGCGTTCTCGTACAGCGTCGCGATCGCCTGGCCGCGGCAGCCGGCGGCGAAATCGGGCGGGCCGTGCCGCTCGAGGTAGTCGCCCGTGGCGTACAGGCCGTAGCCGGCCTCGCCCAGCGTGCGCACGACCAGGTCTTCCTGTTCGAAGGGGCCGAAGCGGAATGCGACGTGCGCCTCGTGCCGGGACAGGTTGTACACGCGCGCGTCGTTCAGCAGTTCGACGTCGACGCAAGGGTTGAGCGTGGCGAAGCGCGCCGCCAGCGGCGCGACGAGGTGGTCGCCGAGCCAGTCGAGGCTGGTGATCGCGATCTTGCCGGCGAAGCCCGCCTCGCCGGCGGCGATCAGCCGCTCCACGGCGAGCGCGTTCTCCTCCATGCGCCCGAGATTCTCCAGCAGCGCCCTGCCGAGCGCGGACGGCGCCAGTCCCGTGCGGCTGCGCTCCAGCAGCTTGGCGCCGACGCGGCGTTCGAACGCGCTCAGGCGCCGGCTGATCGTCGGCTGCGTGGTGCCGAGCGCGCGCGCGGCGGCGCCCAGCGAGCCGTGCCGGGCCACGGCGAGAAAGATCCTCAGGTCGTCCCAATCCATTCGTCGCGTTCCGCTTGCCTCGTCGCCGCCCATGCGCGAACGCATGACCCTCATACGGTCGCGGCAGGTCCCCGACGGAGCGCCGCAGCCTACCATGCGCGTCCGATCGGCCTCGGGCCGCCGCGCGATCGTCCGCGCGCCAACGGGAACAGCCAGATGAACCAGGAAATCTGCGGTACGGCATCGGCACAAGCGCCGGAACGAAGGCCGGCGTCGGCGATGGCGTGGTGGGCGGTGGCATCGGCCGCGCTGGGCACGTTCACCCTCGTCAGCGCGGAAATGATGCCGGTCGGCCTGTTGACGCGGGTGCGCGACGCCTTTGGCGTGACCGAGGGCCGCGCCGGGTTGCTGGTCAGCCTGCCCGGCGTCGTCGCCGCGCTCGCGGCGCCGCTGGTGCCGCTCGCCGCCGGGCGCCTGGATCGCCGCAAGCTGCTCGCGCTGCTGATGGCGCTGATGGCGGTCGCGAACGTGGTGTCGTCGCTGGCGCCTGGCTTCGCGGTCCTGCTCGCGTCGCGCGTGCTGGTGGGCATCAGCATCGGCGGGTTCTGGGCCGTCGCCGGCGGGCTGGCGATCCGCCTCGTGCCGCCGTCGGCGGTGCCGCGGGCGACGTCGGTGATCTTCGGCGGCGTCGCCGCGGCGACGGTGCTGGGCGTGCCCGCCGGTACGCTGCTGGGCGAGCTGGGCGGATGGCGCGCGGCGTTCGCCGCCCTGGCCGCCCTGAGCGCGTTGGTGCTGGCGGCCTTGCTGCTGCTGTTGCCGCGGCTGCCGGCGACGAAGCCGGTGGGCCTGGCGGAACTCGCCGGGCAGCTGCGCAACCGCGCGGTCGTGGTCGGCAACTTCGCGACCTTCCTGATCGTGGTGGCGCACTTCGGCGCCTACACCTTCGTCAGTCCCGCGCTGCAGGACCTGGCGGGGCTGGCGCCCGCGCTGGTCGGCCCGGCGCTGCTGGGCTACGGCGTCGCCGGCCTGATCGGCAACTTCGCCGGCGGCATGGCCGCGGGCCGCGACGTGATCCGCACCTTGCTGGCGATCGGCCTGGCGCAGGCCGCCGCGGTGCTCGCGTTCCGTGCGTTCGCGCACACGCCGCCCGGCGGCGTCGGCGTGCTGCTGTTCTGGGGCCTGGCATACGGTGGCGTGTCGGTCAGCCTGCAGACCTGGATGCTGCGGGCCGCGCCGCAGGCCGCCGAGGCGGCGACCTCGCTGTGGGCGGCGGTGTTCAACTTCTCGATCGCGCTGGGCGCGTTCGCCGGCGGCATCGTGGTGGACCGGGTCGCGCTGCATGCGGTCTTCGTCGCCTCGGGGCTGCTGTTCCTCGTCGCCGTGGCGGCGGTGGGCGCTCTCGGTCCCCGGGTGCTGCGCACCGCGGCGCGCGGCGCCCCCGCGCCCGGCGGGCATTAGGCCGGGCGTTCACGCCGCCTGCGGACCGCCTGCGGTTCCATGGCCGGTGCGAGCCGCACGCCTGCAGCGCAAGCCTCGTGAACCGACGGGCCGCACCGATGAGCTACCAACCCCGCTACGCCGATGTCGAACCCACGCGCGCCGAGGTGGACGCGCTGCCCGGCGCGACCCTGCTCGAGTTCGGCGCGCCCTGGTGCGGCCATTGCCTCGGCGCGCAGCCCGCGATCGAGACGGCGCTGCGCGCGCATCCGGACCTGCGCCATCTGAAAATCGAGGATGGACGCGGGCGCCCGCTGGGGCGCTCGTTCCGGGTCAAGCTGTGGCCGACCCTGGTGCTGTTGCGCGACGGCGAGGAGCGGATGCGGCTGGTGCGGCCGCAGGGCGCCGGCGAGATCGCACGCGCGCTGGCGGCGCTCGACCCGGCGACCGCAGGCGGCGCAAGCGCTCCGGGCGAACCGCGCTGACCCCGGGCCCGCGCCGGCCACGCCCGCCGCCGCGCTGGCAACGCCGCGCGCGCAATGCAGCGTGTCACGCGTGCGCCGCCCGGCGCGTCCTTGCGCGTCGACACTGATGCGGCGGCATCGCGCCGCGTTCCGTCCCCGACGAACAGGGCATCTCATGAACGCTCCCCCGCGCAAATCCATAGTGACGCTCTCCAACCCGGCCGGCCTGTACGATCCCGCGCCGAACGGCTATTCCCATCTCGCCATCGTCTCCGGCGCCAAGCGCTGGCTGCTGGTCGCCGGCCAAGGCGGCGAGACCGCCGACGGCCGCTTGGCCGCGGATTTCCGCAGCCAGGTACGGCAGGGCCTGGCCAACCTGAAGACCGCGCTCGCCTCGGCCGGGGCGAGCACCGACGACGTCGCCAAGCTCACCGTGCTGATCGTCGACCACAGCGAGGAGCGCCTGCACGTGTTCGGCGCCGAGCTGGAGGCGGCGTTCGGGCCGCACCACAAGCCCGCCTGCACGCTGATCCCGGTGCCGCGGCTGGCGCTGGACGGCATGCTGTTCGAGGTCGAGGCGATCGCCGCGCTGGCGGACTGAGCCCCGGCACGCCGCGCGCCGCCCGCATTGGCCCGCGGATGGGACGCCTTTTCCCTGCGCGCGCGGCTACTCGCGCGGCGCGCGCGCCGCTAGGCTGTGCCGCACCTCACCAGCGGATCCCGCCATGCCCTTGACCCTGCACGACGCCACCGTCCCCGTCTTCGCCCGCGCGCTGCGCAACCTCGGCGAGGTGCTGCGCAAGGGCGAGGCCCACGCCCGCCAGAACGGCCGCGCCGCCGAGGAGCTGCTGCAGGCGCGGCTGATCGACGACATGCTGCCGCTGCTGCGGCAGGTGCAGATCGCTACCGACAACGCCAAGAACGGCTGCGCGCGCCTGGCCGCGGTCGAGCCGCCGCGGATGGCCGACGACGAGACCACCTTCGCCGAGCTCTACGCGCGCCTCGAACGCACGATCGGCTACATCGAGGACCTGACCCCGCAGCGCTTCGAGGGCGCCGAAGCGCGCGAGATCGTGATGCCCACGCGCAGCTGGGGCGAGCTGCGCTGGAGCGGCCGCGACTACCTGGCGCAGCAGCTGCTGCCGAACTTCTTCTTCCACGTGGCCACCGCCTACGCGATCCTGCGCGCGAACGGCGTGCCGCTGGGCAAGGGCGACTACCTGGGGTTGAAGGCGACAAGCCCGTAACGGGCGAGGGGGGACGCGGACCCCCGGGCGAACCGGCACGACTCCCGCGTCCTGCGATCGGGATTGCGGCCTTTTGGTCTCCGGTCTCCCCTTCCCCGCCCCGGGCTTCACGGCATGACCGGCGGCACGTACTCGAGGGTCAGCCCGAGCAGCCACAGCAGCCCGAGCACCAGCGGGATGTGCACCAGCAGCTGGATGAAGGTGAAGCCGACGATGTCGCGCGCCTTCAGCCCGAGCACCCCCAGCAGCGGCAGCATCCAGAACGGGTTGATCAGGTTCGGCAGCGCCTCGGCGGCGTTGTAGACCTGCACCGCCCAGCCCAGGTGCACCTGCAGCTCGTTGGCGGCCTGCATCACGTACGGCGCCTCGATGATCCACTTGCCGCCGCCGGACGGCACGAAGAAGCCGAGCACCGCCGAGTACGCGCCCATCACCACGGCGAAGCTGTCCTGCGAGGCGATGCGCACGAACACGCTGGACAGCCGGTGCGCGAGCGTGGCGCCGTCGGCGCCGGCGGCGTGGGTCAGCAGGTAGGCGATGCCGCCGTAGAGCGGGAACTGGATCAGCACG
Source organism: Vulcaniibacterium tengchongense (assembly GCF_003814555.1). Taxonomy (GTDB): domain Bacteria; phylum Pseudomonadota; class Gammaproteobacteria; order Xanthomonadales; family Xanthomonadaceae; genus Vulcaniibacterium; species Vulcaniibacterium tengchongense. The sequence goes on along the minus strand of NZ_RKQN01000002.1, from coordinate 260,143 downwards.
CCGGCGGTGCTCGGCACCGCGCGCGCGACCGCGTCCAGGAAGCTGCGCGGGCGCCAGTGCAGCAACAGGCCGAGCGCCAGGAACAGGAAGTTGTAGGTGTTGAGGTTGGCGATCGCGCCCACCGCCGGCTTGCTGGCGAACTCGTGCGCCAGCCAGCCGAAGCCGAGCAGCGACAGCAGCACGGTCAGCAGCGGGCTGTACTCGAGCCAGTCGCCCGGGCGTGCCGGCCGCCGCACCGCGGGCGGCGCGGGCGCCCCGGCGACGCCGAACTCGCGCGCGGTGCGCGCCGCGGCCCCGCGCGGCGTGGTGAACCAGCACACCGCCAGCGAGGCGAGGATCAGGATCGCGGTCAGCAACAGCGACTGCCACAGCAGGATCGTCTGGGTGAACGGCAACACGCCGGTGATCTGCAGCAGCCCCGGCGGCATGCTCGCCGGATTGGCCTGCAGCTGCGCGGCCGAGGAGCTCAGGCCCATCGCCCAGACGGCGCCGAGGCCGAGGTAGGCCGCCGCGCCGGCCGCGCGGTAGTCCATGCCCAGTTCCTCGCGCTTGGCCAGCGCCCGCACCAGCAGGCCGCCGAACACCAGCGAGAAGCCCCAGCTCAGCAGCGAGGTCAGCATGCTCAGCAGGCCGACGTAGCAGACCGCGCCGCGGCCGCTGCGCGGCGCCCGCGCCAGCAGGTCGATGCCACGCGCCACCGCCGGCGCGGTCGCGACCACATAGCCGCCGATCACCACGAATGCCATCTGCATGGTGAACGGGATCAGGCTCCAGTAGCCCTCGCCGAAGGCGGCGACCGTGGCGCGCGGGCTCGCCCCGAACGCCAGCGCCGCGGCCGCCACCACGATCACCGCCAGCGCGGCGAACACGTAGGCATCGGGAAACCAGCGTTCGGCCCAGGCCGCGCTGCGCAGCGCGGCGCGGGTCATCCAGCCTTGCGGGCTCGCGGACGGATCGGCGGACATGGCGTACTCCGGTGAACCAGACGGGGCATTGTCGCCAAGCGCCGGGCCTGGCGCAGGTGGACGATGGTCGGAGCGCGGCGGCGCCGCGCCGCGTCATCCGGGCGAACCGGGACGGCGGCCTCGCCAGCGCCGCGGCGAACCCGCAGAATGGCCCCGGCCCGGCCGAGGAGGAGGAACGGATGAAGGGGACGATCGCGCGCCGCACGCTCGCCGCGCTGCCGTTGCTGCTGCTGGCCGCCTGCGCCAGCGTGCCGCCGGCGCAGCGCAACCCGCTCGCCGACTGGCGGCCCTCGCCGAACCACAACGCGCGCAAGGCGGCGATGATCGTGATCCACCACACCGAGATGGAGAGCGCCGCGGCGGCGCTGCTGACGCTGCAGACCCGCAACTCCGGCGGGCCGGTGAGCGCGCATTACCTGATCGGCGACGACGGCCGCCTCTACCAGCTGGTCGCCGACGACGCGCGCGCCTGGCACGCCGGCGCCTCGCGCTGGGGCGGGCTGAGCGACCTCAACTCGGTGTCGATCGGCATCGAGCTCGACAACGACGGCAACGAGCCGTTTTCGCAGGCGCAGATCGACAGCCTGCTGCGGCTGCTCGAGGACCTCACCGCGCGCCTGGACATCCCGCGCCACCTGGTCGTCGGCCACGGCGACATCGCGCCGACGCGCAAGCGCGATCCGAGCGCGCTGTTCCCCTGGCAGAGGCTGGCCGAGGCCGGGTTCGGCCTGTGGCCGCGCTCGCCGCTGGCACCGGCGCCGCCCGGCTTCGATCCATGGGCGGCGCTGCGCCTGATCGGCTACGACCTGGCCGACCCGGCGGCGGCGCTGCGCGCGTTCCACCGCCACTACCGCGGCGACGAAAGCGAGCAGTGGCTGCCGGGCGACCACGACCTCCTGTACGACCTGCAGCGGCAGTTGATGGCGTTGCCGGCCGCGCCGCTGCCGGCCCCGGCCGGCTGACGCGGCCCGCATGATCCGGGCCGCCGCGCCTCGTGGCGGCCGCCGCCCGGGTTCGTCGCGGATACGGCGGGCGTCCGCACGGCGGGAGGCCGCGGCGCCCGCGCGCGCATGCGCGACGGGCCTGCTGTCGCGGTGCCCGGATGCGTCGGCCAGCGGCGGCTTGCCGGCGCTCGGCCCGCCGGCGCGACGCCATGCCGGTCCGGCGCCCCGCGGTGGCAAAAAAAACCGCCGGCTCGCGCCGGCGGTTTCCAGTCCCTGGCGGGCGGGTTCAGAAGTCGAAGCGCACCTGCACCTGGGCCAGGTCGAGGTCGGCGTCCTCGACCTCGAAGCGGCTGTACTCGCCGCGCAGCGCCACCTTGTCGGTGAAGCGGTACTGCAGGCCGATGCCGTAGGTCGGGTCGGAGCCGCTGTCGTCGCCGTTGCCGACCGCCGACGGGATCGCGCGGTCCAGGTCCCAGCGCTGCCAGCCGGCCTTGGCGTAGCCGGAGAACTTCTCGGTGAACGGCACGGTGCCGACGGCGGTCAGGTAGACCGAATTGGCTTCCAGGTCGGTGCCGAGGCCGCGCGGCTCGAGCTTGCCGAAGTCGGCGTAACCGGCCTCGAGCCCGAAGTAGCGGTTGAACTGGTAGCCCGCGAAGGCGGAGAACGCGGTGTCCTCGTCGTCGTAGGCGCCTTCGTCGACGTAGGACTGGCCCACGCCGGCGCCCGCATAGAACCCGCGGTCGGCGGCCTGCGCGCCGAAGGCGGCGGCACCGATCAGGACCGCCAGCAGAGTACGCGACAGCATCTTGTTCTTGCTCATTTCGGAAACTCCCTGCGATGCGCGCCGCGGAAGGGGGAGGGAGCGGCGGCATTCGATGCGACGGGCCCCGGCGGGATGCCTGGACAGCCGTCGCGCGAGACCAAGATGGGCATCGCAGGGGTGGAACAAAGAGCGGGTTGCTTGGATTCAGAATCCCGCATTTGGAACAGGCGGCGGGACGGGCAGCGGCTTCCGCCCGATGCGCCGGGCCGGACGTGCCCGCCTTTGCCTGCCCAGTGCCCTAGACTCGGCGGACGCGTCCGGGGACGCGCCCCATCACAAGGAACAAGCCGATGCGTACGACCGCTGGAAAGCTGTTGTTGTCGATCTCGTTGCTGGCCAGTGTATCGGCCTTGGCGCAGCAAGCGGGGGCCGGGGAAGCGGCCGCCGCCGCCGGCGATCGCAGCGAAGCGACGGCCCGGGCGCAGGAAGAGCGGTTGGTGTGCCAGCGCGTGAAGAAGATCGGCAGCAACCGCATCGAACGCGTCTGCAAGACCGAAGCGCAGTCGCAGAAGGAGAGCGAAGAGGCGGCGCTGCGCGCCGCGCGCCGGGACATGCAGCGGACGTTCTGAGCGCGCGGCGCCTGCGCGGGCGAAGTCCGCCGCAATCGCCGCGCCGAGGCGAGGGCCCCGCGTCGGCTGCGCGGCGAGCCGCATCCGCCCGGCCGCGACGCCCCACGCCGGCCAGCCGCGGTAGACCGGCACCCCGCCTTGCGCCGCCAGCGCGCTGCCGGTGACGAACGAGGCCGCGTTCGACGCCAGGAACAGCGCCACGCGGGCGATGCCGTCCGCGTCCTCGACGCGAACGGCCGGCTCGGGCCGACCCCGCGGGTCGCGCGGGACGGTTGGCGCGAGGCGATCGACGCCCCTCACCCGAGGCGACGTCGAGTCCGCCGGAGCGCTCGCGCGCGCGACCAGCGCCTGCGCTTGGGCCTCATCGCGCAGCTCGCCCGCGAACGCGCAGGCCTCGCCGCCGAGCGCGGCGATCTGCCCGGCCACCGCGTCGAGTTCGCCCTGGCGCCGCGCGGCCAGCACCACGCGCGCGCCCTCGCGCGCGAACCACACTGCGGTCGCCCGTCCTCCCGGAACTCGCGCCGGTGACCAGCGCGACCTTAGCCTGGCAATGCCCCCGTCTCCGTCCCGCTTGCGCAGGCCGCCCAGCGGCGCGAGGTGCGGCGGCGCGGGCCGGCGCCGCCATCCCGGATCTTGCGCAGGCCCGTTCTCAGGCCTTCATCTTGGTCTCTTCGTACGGCAGCGGCGTGGCCCCGGCCTGGACCAGGCGCGGTTCCAGCGCGGCGAGCAGCTCGCGGCTGCCGTCGACCAGGAGCAGGATGTTGCCGTTCTTGATCTCGTGGTCGAACTTGCGCCGGATCGGATCCGGCAGCGACGAGCCGACCAGGGCCGAGGCCCAGGAGCCGACGATCGCGCCGGCCAGGGTGGTCGCGGCGGCCCCGGCCAGGGTCAGGCCGATCGGGCTGATCACCACCGCCGCCAGGCCGGCCAGCAGGCCGGCGGCGCCGCCGTAGCCGGCGCCGCGCAGGGCCGCGCCGGCCAGGTCGGTGTCGGCTTCCTTGTGTTCGTTCGGGATGTCGTCGAGCTCGATGTCGGAGCGCGCGACCAACAGCAGATCGTCTTCGCGCACGCCGGCCTGGCGGGCGACGTCCATCGCCGCGCGCGCGGTGGCGACGTCGGGCGTGCTGAACACATGGCGGATCTTCATGCGGCGCCTCCCTGGTGCGGGCCGGCGGCGACGCACGCGCAGCTGCGCCCGCGGCCGGCGCTTGAGTGTGCCGCCGCGCGCGGTTACCGGCGCGTGACGGCCGCGCGCGGCGGTCTTGCCGTCGCATGAAGCCGCCTCGCCGCAGCATGGCGCCATGCTGCCGTCGATCCGCGTCGCCTGTCCGTACTGCGGCGAGCCGCTCGAGCTGCGGGTGGACGTGTCCGCCGGCGCGCAGCGTTACGTCGAGGATTGCGCGGTGTGCTGCCGGCCGGTCGTGGTGCAGGCCGAAGCGGACGAGGCCGGTGGGGCGCACGTCCGGGTGCGCCGCGAGGACGAGGCCTGAGCCCGCGCATCGCGCGATGCGGACGCGGAAAACGCATCCGCGCGCGTCGCGATGACAGGAGCCGGCGTAAAGGTTGTGTTGCATTCAGCGGCGCGCGGCCGCGCGCATGTCGCGAAACCTGAGCGCGATCACGCAGTTGCGCGTCCGCGCTCGCGTCGCCGCCGTTGCGCTAGCGGCATTCGCGCACGCGCTGGTTAAAGGAACGTAGCGTTAACGCCCGCAGCATGCACGGCGTTCACTTGCGCGGCGGCAAGGTCGCCGCGTGCGGTTTGCTGTGCCTTCGGGACTGCCGCGCGTACTCGCATCACCATCCATTCGACGAGGAGAGCCCCAGATGAAGCTTGATTCCCGCCATTCCCTGATCGGTGCGTTCGCTCTTTCCGCCGTGCTGGCGGCGCCGTTCGCGTTCGCGCAGTCGGCCGACGCGAGCGCGCAGAGCGCCCAGACCGATCCGGCCGCGCAGCAGACGCAGGCACCGCCGACCGGCAGCGCGGCGCCGGCCGCCGGCGCCAGCGAGCCGCAGAAGAAGAGCTGGAACGACGTCGACGCCGACAAGAACGGCACCCTGAGCAAGACCGAGGCGGCCAGCGTGCCCGCGCTTGGCCAGGTGTTCGACCAGGCCGACGCCGACGCCGACGGCGCGCTGACCCCCGACGAATACAAGGCCTACGTGGCCCAGGTGCAGGGCCAGCAGGGCCAGGGCCAGCAGCAGGACGGCGGCGGACGCTGAGGCCGCCCGCAGCAGGATCGGCCGCCGGACGCGGCCGGACAGGGCAATTGCCGTATCGGCGAGGGCGGCTCCGGCCGCCCTTCTTTTCGCCCGCGCCCCGGCCGCGCGCAGGCGGTGCGGCATACTGTGCCGATGCATGGCATCGGCATGGTCGGCTTCGACGCCGACGACACCCTCTGGCGCAGCCAGGACTATTTCGACCAGGCCCAGCTCGAGTTCGAGCGCATCGTCGGCGCGTACGTCGACCTGCGCGACGCGCGCGTGCACGAGCGCCTGTACGAAGTCGAGAAGCGCAACCTCGCGCTGTTCGGCTACGGCGTGAAGGGCATGACCCTGTCGATGATCGAGGCGGCGGTGGCGATCACCGGCGAGCGCATCGGCGCGCGCGATCTGCACCGCGTGGTCGAGCTCGGCAAGCGCCTGCTGCAGCATCCGGTCGAATTGCTGCCCGGGGTACGCGCCGCGGTCGAGGCGATCGCGGCCGAGTTCCCGGTCGTGCTGATCACCAAGGGCGACCTGTTCCACCAGGAGAACAAGGTCCGGCAGTGCGGCCTGGCCGGGCTGTTCCGCCGGATCGAGATCGTCAGCGAGAAGGACCCGCCGACCTACGCCCGCCTGCTGGAGGAATTCGGCCTGCCGGCAGCGCGTTTCGTGATGATCGGCAATTCGCTGCGCTCGGACATCGCGCCGGTGCTGGACCTGGGCGGATGGGGCATCCACGTGCCGTACCACACCAACTGGGCCTACGAGGACGAGGCGTCGGTCGCGGACGATGCGCCGCGCCTGCTCCGGGTCGCCGACGCCGGCGCGCTGCCCGCCGCGGTACGCGCGCTGGATGCCCGGGCCCGGCAGGCGGCCTGAGCGAAAACGGTTTTAGCCCAACGCCGATTAAGCGCCGCCGGCGCGGCGCCGGCCGGATTAAAAAAGGATTCACGCGAGCGCCCGCATCTTCGCGGCGAGCCTGCCGCAGGCGCAGGCCCGACGAGGAGAACGAAACCCCATGGCCACCGCCCTGTCCCGCTGGCTCGCACCGATGATCCTGGCCGCCGGTCTCGGCGTCGCGGCCTTCGCCCCCGCGCCTGCGCACGCCGACGGCGTGCGCGTGATCGTCGATCTCGGCGACGTGATCTTCCGCGACGGTTACCCCTACTACCGCCATGGCGGCTACGGTCCGCGCGACCGCCTGGTGGTGGTGCGCGACCGCTGGGGCCGCCCGGTCTACTACCGCACCGTGTATCGCGCCGGACCGCCCTACGGGCATGCCTACGGCCACTGGCGCGGGCCGAAATCCAAGTGCGACCGCTACGGCCGTTGCGCCGCGTACTGGTACGACGCGCGCTACGACCGCGACCGCCACAATCACCGCTACCACGATCGCGACCGCCACTACGACCGCTACGATCGCCATCGCCGCTGGGACCGCGACTGAGTTCGCCGCAGCCGCCCGCGCGGCGCCGGCGCCATGCCACGGCCCGGCCGCCGCCGCGGGCTTCCCGGCGGCGGCCGCCACCTCCAAGGAGTGCCTCATGTCCGCCTCGCTCAAGTCCTGCCTGCTCGCCGCGCTGACCGCGCTCGCCTCGCTCGGCGGCGTCGGGTCCGCCGCCGCGCAGGACTTCACCTTCGGCTGGAACCCGCGCAGCGGCGACGTCTGGGTCGACACCTGGCTCGGCGACATGAACCGCTACGGCAGCCGCTACCGCGACCCGTTCGTCGACGAGCTGGTGCGCTACCACGGCGCCCCGCGCGACCTCGTGGTCGACCTGCTGGTGCAGCGCCGCTGGGCGCCGGGCGACGTCTACTTCGCCTGCGCGCTGGCCTCGATCATCGGCCGGCCGTGCCGCTACGTGGTCGACATCTGGGAGCGCGACCACGCCCTCGGCTGGGGCCGGGTGGCGCAGAACCTCGGGATCAAGCCCGGCTCGCCGGAGTTCCACCGGCTGAAGAAGGGCCTGGTGCCGACCTACGACCGCTGGGGTCGGCCGATCGCGCTCGACGCGCAGCTCGAGCGCGACTTCCCCGGGCGCGGCAAGGGCGCGGCCGGCAAGGCCGGGACGGGCCAGCCCGCCAAGGGCAAGGGAGCGGCCCGGGGCGACCGCCCGGGCGCGGATGCGCGACCGGCGGCCCGCGGCGCGGAAAAGCCGCATCCGGGCAAGCCCGGGGCAACAAGGCCCAGGAGCAAGGGCACGGGCCGGGCAAGGGCAAGGGCTGAGCGGCGCAGCGGGCACCCCGACGCGGCGGCCTGCGGGCCGCCGCGACCGTTTTCGGCGTCGGCGCAGCCGATGCCGACCGGCGTTCGCTGCCGCGTCGTTGCCGCCGAACACCCGCAGCCCGGCGCGCACGGATCGTGAGCCCGCGCTCGCGCCTGCGCGGAACGGCCGGCCGCCGCGCATCGCTGTGCGGCGCACGGGCGAACGCGGCGGCGCATGCCGCGAAAACAGGCTCCGTTATCATCGCGGCATGCCCGCCGTCGACCCCGCCCCCGTCCGCATCGTCGGCTACGCGCCGCGCTGGCGCGGGGAGTTCGCCCGCCTCAACCTGGAATGGCTGCAGCGCTGGTTCGTGGTCGAGGCCATCGACCGCGAAGTGCTCGGCGATCCGGAGACGCACATCCTCGCCGGCGGCGGGCGCATCCTGTTCGCGGTCGACGCCGCGGCGCGCGCGGTCGGCACCGTCGCGCTCAAGCACGAAGGCGGCGGCGTCTACGAGCTGACCAAGATGGCGGTCGCGCCGGAACTGCGCGGCGCCGGCATCGGCCGCAAGCTGATGCTGGGCGCGCTCGACGCCTATCGCGCGCTCGGCGGGCGCGAACTGTTCCTGGAATCGAGCCGCAGGCTCGGCCCGGCGCTGGCGCTTTACGAGAGCGTCGGCTTCCGCCACCGCCCGGCCCCGCGCCCCGGCACCCACTACGCCCGCGCCGACGTGTACATGGTCTGGGAGCCGGACGCGGCCGCCGGTTGAGGCGGCGGCGCCCGTGCCGCGGCGGGCCGCGCTCAGCGGAAATGCGCCTCGATCTGCTCCAGCGACTTGCCCTTGGTCTCGGGCAGGTAGACCGCCGCGACGACGAAGAAGACCACAGTGCAGCCGGCCCAGAAGAGGAACATGCTGGCGTAGCCGTAATGGCCCACGGTCGGCAGGAAGATCGCCGCGATCACCGTGGAGACGAACTGGTTGATCAGCAGCGCGATGCTCATCCCGTTGGAGCGGATGCGCGTGGGCATCAGTTCGGACAGCGCCAGCCACACGCACACGCCGGGGCCGACCGCGAAGAACGCGACGAACACCAGGATGCAGGCGGCCACGGCCCAGCCGTGCGCCGGCGGCGGCACCGGCCCGAGGCGGGCGCGCTCGATCCGCAGCGGCGCCTGCGCCGCGGCCGCGGGGTCCGGGAACGGGTTGAGGTGCAGGCGGCGGAAGAACGCGCCGATCGCGCCGTCGGGCCGCACCGCGTCCTCGCGGCGCAGGGCCAGTTCGATCTCGCCGGCCGCGTCGCTGCGCAGCGAGCGCACGTTGCTGAAGCCGCCGTAGGAGTAGGAGACGGCGAGTTGCAGCGGCTGATCCGCGTTCTCCGCGCCCAGCCGTCGCCATTGCGCGGCATCGAGGCGGAGCGACAGCGCGTCGCCCGTCGCCTGGCGTTGCAGCGCGTCGCGCACGTCGAGCCGGCCGCGCTCGGCCTGCAGGAACAGCAGCGCCGCGGCGAGCAGGGCCACCGCGATGCCGCCGCTGCCGAGCATCAGCAGGAACTTGCGGCCTTTGCGGTCGACCAGCGCGAGGGCCACCAGGGTCATCGCGGCGTTGAGCAGCTTGATCGCCACGTCGGCCCAGTTCGCGACCGCGCCGGGCAGGCCGGCGTGGTGGAGGATGTTGACCGAGTAGGCCAGCACCGAGTTGATGCCGGTGGCCTGGGTGCAGGCGAGGATCAGGCACGCCAGCAGGAACGGCAGCAGATAGCGGCGGCTCAGCAGGCGGTCGCGGGCCTCGCCCGCGCCGGCGGACGTTCCGGCGGGCGCCTGCATGAGCCGCAGCGTCGCTTCCACTTGCGCCGGCGGCACGGTGCGCCGCAACGCCTCGCGCGCCTCGGCGATGCGGCCGCGGCGGACCAGCCAGCGCGGCGATTCGCTCAGCAGCAGCACGCCGCCGGTGAACACCAGGCCCGGCAGCAGGCAGCTCCAGAAGATCGTGCGCCAGGCGTGGTCGCGCGCTTCGAACAGCGCCCGGCGCTGCTCCGCGCCGTCCAGCGCCTGGGCCGCGGCGGCCGCGGCGTCCACCGCGTGCGCGTGGTAGAGGCCGATCACCGCCGCCAGCACCAGCCCGACCGTCAGCAGCAGCTGGAACATCGCCGCGCCGCGGCCGCGCCGGTCCGGGCTCAGCACCTCGGCGAGGTACAGCGGAACGACCACGCCGATCAGCCCGCCGCTGACGCCCTGCAGCAACCGCCCGACCAGCAGCGGCAGATAGCCCGACGCCAGCGCCATCACCGGGATGCTGACGGCGAACAGCGCGCCGGCCAGCGCCATCGCGCCGCGTCGCCCGATCAGGTCGGCGACGGCGCCGGCGAACAGCGACGACAGCACGCTGCCGAACAGCACCGCCGCGACTACGAACCCGAGCTGCTGGCTGGTGAGATGCCAGGCCTGGGTGGCGGTGGCCTCGAGATACGGCAGCGCGCCGGCGATGATGCCGATGTCGATGCCGTAGAGCAGCCCGCCCATGCCGGCGATGAAGAGCAGGTAGCGCAGCCGCCAGCGGGGCGCGTGCGCGGCCGTGGAAGCGGAGGGGGCGGCGATCGCGTCGTTCATCGGGGCAGGTCCGGTCGGCAGGGCGGCGCGCACGCCGCGAGTGAGGAGGCCCGCGGTCAGGCGGGCGCGACTTCGTCGCCCTCGACGAACACGCGGCGAAGCCGCAGCTGCGCGTCGAGCACGACCAGGTCGGCGCAGGCGCCGGGGTGCAGGCGGCCGCGGTCGTGCAGGCCGAGGTAGTCGGCCGGATAGCGCGACAGGCGGTCCGAGGCGTCGGCCAGGTCCAGGCCGATCGACACCAGGTTGCGCAGCGCCTGGTCCATCGTCAGGGCGCTGCCGGCGAGCGAGGAGCCGTCGGCCAGGCGCACGCAGCCCAGGCACTTGTGCACGCGCTGCGCGCCCAGCGCGTACTCGCCGTCGGGCATGCCGGTGGCGGCGGTCGCGTCGGTCACGCAGTACAACCGCGGGATCGCCCGCAGCGCGGCGCGGATCGCGCCCGGGTGCACGTGCTGCAGGTCCGGGATCAGCTCGGCGTACTGCGCGTGCGCGAGCGCGGCGGCGGCGATGCCCGGGTTGCGGTGGTCGACCCCGGTCATGCCGTTGAACAGGTGGGTGAAGCCGCGCGCGCCGGCCTGCAGCGCGGCGACGCCGTCGTCGTAGCCGCCCGCGCTGTGGCCGAGCTGGACACGGATGCCGAGCGCGGCCAGGCGCGGGATCAGCTCGCGGTGGCGGCCGATCTCCGGCGCGATCGTCAGCACCCGGATCGGCGCGACGGCGTGCAGCCGTTCCACCTGCGCCAGCGTCGCCTCGGTCACCAGCGGCGGCTGCGCGCCCAGGCGCTCGCGGCTGATGTACGGGCCTTCCAGGTGCACGCCGAGCACGCGCGCGGTGCCCGGGGCCGGCTCGGCGATCGCCGCGGCCACGCCGCGCAGCGCGTGGACGATGTCGTCCTCGTGCGCGGTCATCGTCGTCGCCAGCAGGGCGGTGGTGCCGTGCCGCGCGTGCAGCGCGGCGACCGTGCGCGCGGCGTCGCCGCCTTGCATGACGTCGGCGCCGGCGCCGCCGTGCACGTGCAGGTCGACGAAACCGGGCAGGATCAGCGGCTCGTCGTCCTCGCCGGCGCCGTCGGCGTCCGCCGCGGCGCGGATGCGGCGCACGCGGCGGTCGAATTCGATCTCTCCCCGCACCCACCCCGACGCGGTGAGAATGCGGCCCTGCAGCGCTTGCGGCTCGGTCAAGGCGGCGACTCGGCGATGATCACCTCGATGCCCAGCCGCTGCAGCCCTTCGCGGTAGTCGCTGCCGATGCCTTCGTCGGTGATGATGGTGTGGATCTGGTCGAGGCGCGCGATCCGGTGCAGGCTGACCCGCCCGAACTTGGACGCGTCGGTCAGCACGACGACCTTGCGCGCGCGCTCGACCATGCGGTGGTTGAGGCTGGCCTCGGCCTCGTGGTGGGTGGTCAGGCCGAACTGCAGGTCCAGGCCGTCCACGCCGAGGAACAGGGTGTCGAAGCTGTAGGTGCCGAGGCTGGCTTCGGCCTGGCTGCCCTGCAGCGACAGCGACTGCTTGCGCAGCAGGCCGCCGGTCAGCAGCAGTTCCACGCCCGGGGCATGGGCCAGCTCCCAGGCGATGTTGAGGCCGTTGGTCATCACCGTGACCTCGCGATGCCCGCGCAGGTGGCGCGCCAGGGTCATCGTGGTCGACCCCGAATCGATGATGATGTTGTCGCCGGGCTTCACCAGGCGCGCCGCGCACGCGCCGATCGAGTCCTTGAGCGGCTGGTTCAGCGCGTCCTTCTCGTGGATGTCGCGCTCCTGCGGCGGGGTCCGCAGCAGGGTGGCGCCGCCGTGGGTGCGGGTGGCCAGGCCCTGGGACTCGATATGGCCCAGGTCGGCGCGGATGGTCACCGACGACACGCCGAAGCGTTCGGCCAGCTCGGCGACCTGCACGTTCCCGTGCTGGACGAGCAGCTGCAGGATCTGTTCCCGGCGTTGGCGGGTGTTGCGCATGGCGGCTTTCTCGGTCGAAACGGAAGCCGGAAGCTTACCGTTCCGAAAGTGCCGGCACGCCGGAGGTTTCGTTTCGGGTCCGGGCCGCCGCGCGGTTGCGCGCGCAGGCGCGCGCGTACTCGGCCAGGCGGCCATAGATCCTGTGGCGCACCAGGGCCAGCGGTTCGGCCTCGAGGCGGCCGCCGACCACGTCGCGGTGCTGTTCCGGCAGGTACTGGCTCAGCAGCGTCGCCGGCGGCGGGCAGCGGCGCAGGTTGGCGACGAGGGTCGCCACCGCGCGTTGCACGTCCGGCTCGCCCCAGTAGTAGCGGCAGCGGTCGCTGAGCGCGTAGCGGCGCAGCAGGCGCAGCCGGCGCTCGTCGCCGCGGTAGTGGCTCTGCCAGTGCTGCGGGCGCTCGAGCATGCAGCGGTCCAGCACCTCGACCAGCCGCGAGCGTTCGCCTTCGGGCAGCAGCTCGTCCTCGATCGCGGCCAGGGCGAACAGCGCCTCGCGCAGGGCGTACGTCGCCGCCGGGCCGACCTTGAGGATGGCGAAGTGGTCGCGCACCAGCGCGTGCAGCGAGGCTTCGGTCTGGTAGTCGGTGGAGTGCGCCTCGAACACGATCCGCGGCTGGCGCTCGAGGAAGTCCGACAGCGCGCGCGCGGCGCGCGGGTCGTAGTGCTGCACCTCGCTGTGGTCGAAATCGACCCCGGGCTGCACCACCATCGCGATCACCCGCTCCCAGGCGGACGCCAGGCCGGAGGCGAAGGCCTGGCGATGGATCTCCAGGGTCCGCGCCGCGGCATCGGGCCGGGTGACCTGCACCCCGCCGCCGAGCGAGCTCTCGCCGCCGGGTACCGGCACCTCGGTGCCGATCACGTACACCGGCGGCGGCCAGCCGGCGTCGGCGGCGGCGCGCTCGGCGATGCGCGCCAACTCGGCCGAGCGCGCGGCGACGGTTTCGTCCGGCAGCGGCGTCGGGTCGTCCGCGCAGGACATGCTGCAGTCGAGATGGAGCTTGTGGAAGCCGGCCGCGGCGTAGGCGCGGATCAGCTCGCGCGCGTGCGCCATCGCCTCCGCGGCCGGTCGCTTCTGCCAGGCGTTCGGGCCGAGGTGGTCGCCGCCGAGGACCAGCCGCGCGCGCGGAAGGCCCTCCTCGTCCGCCAGCCGCAGCGCGTAGTCGCGGAACTGCGCCGGGTTCATCCCGGTGTAGCCGCCGAACTGGTCCACCTGGTTCGAGGTCGCCTCGACCAGCAGCACGGTGTCGTGGTCGAGCGCGACCCGCATCGCCGCGCGCAGCACCTGCTCGTGGCTGCAGCAGACGCTGTAGAGGCCGACGTTCTCGCCGCGGCGGTGGGCGCAGATCAGGGAAAGCACGGCGGACATGGCGGTACTCGGATGCGGAAGTCAGGAGGCCGGCGTGCGCTGGCGCGCGAGCAGGGCCGCGCCGCGCGCGCCGCCGGCGTCGCCGAACTTCGGCGGCAGGATCGGCGGCACGCGCACGCCGCCGAACAGGTGGGCGGCGATCGCGTCGGGCAGTTCGCGGTACAACGGCGGGTACTTCGACAGGCCGCCGCCGAGCACGATCACGTGCGGGTCCAGCGCCAGCACCAGGCCGGCGAAGGCGTGGCCGAGCAGATCGCGGTGGACGGCGAGTGCGCGCAGCGCCAGCGCGTCGCCGGCCTGCGCCGAGGCGATCACCGCCGCCGCGTCCGCGGCGTCGCCGCCGAGCCGGCGGTGCAGGCCGGCGAGGCCGCTGCCGGACACGTAGCGCTCCAGGCAGCCGCGCAGGCCGCAGCCGCACTCGAGCAAAGGCAGGCCGTGGCGCGCCAGCAGGGTGGCCGGCACGGCCCAGTGGCCCCATTCGCCGGCGATGCCGTTCAGGCCGGCGACGAGGCGGCCTTCGACGCAATAGCCGCCGCCGGCGCCGGTGCCGAGGATCGCGCCGAACATGCTCGGGTAGCCGTCGGCGGCGCCGCCGTGCGCTTCCGACAGCGCGAAGCACTGCAGGTCGTTGCCCAGGTGCAGCGGCCGCTGCAGCCGCCGCTGCAAGTCGCGGCCGACCGTGCGCCCGGTCAGCGCCGGCACGTTGGCGCTGAGCTGGCGGCCGCTGGCGCGGTCGGTCACGCCCGGCAACGCGACGCCGACCGCGCCGCAGTCCCGGCCGAACTCGGCGTCGGCGCCGCGCACCAGTTCGACCACCGCGTCCAGGAAGCCGTCGTAGTCCTGCCGCGGCGTGTCGATGCGGCGGCGATAGAGCGTCTCCAGCGCCACGTCGCAGGCCACCAGCTCGATCTTGGTGCCGCCGATGTCGAGGCCGTAGCAGGCCGGTGCGCGCGCGTCCGCCATGATCGTCAGCCGCCGTGGCGATGGATGGTCACGCCCTGCACGACGCGGTTGACCGTGCCGTCGGGGAAGGGATTGTCGGGCGCCAGGCCGAGCGCGACCGAGCGCCGCAGCGCGTAGCGTTGCGCCACCGTCAGCCACAGCGGCGCCAGCCAGGGATCGGGCAGCGCCGGCGCCGCCAGCGCCAGATCGCCTTCGGCCTCGTCCTCGCCCCGGGGGCCGACCGACAGCACCCGCCCGGCGATGCCGTCGCGGCGCAGTTCGTCGAGCAGGTCCCGTTCGTACCGGCGCGCCAGCGGGTCGGCGCTGCGCAGCACCACCACCAGGGTGTCCGCATCGACGGTCGATTTCGGCCCGTGGCGGAACCCCAGCGGCGTGTTCGCCAGCGCGAGCTCGCGGCCGGCGGTGAGTTCCAGCGTCTTCAGCGCGCACTCGCGCGCCAGCGCCTCCAGCGGGCCGCTGCCCAGGTAGACGACGCGGGCGTAGCCGCGCCGCGCCAGCGCCTCGACCGGCGCTTCCCAGTCGCGCAGCGCCTGCCGGCCCAGCGCGGCCAGCGTGCGCAGGCGAGCCGCCGCCGCCGCGGGCTCGCGCTCGAACAGCGCCAGCGCGGCGAGGGTCATGCAACTGAGGCTGCTGGTCATCGCGAACGCGCGGTCGCAGCTGGCCGCCGGCATCAGCACGGTGCCGGTGTCGGCGCGGCCGGCGCCGCGGCGCGCGAGCTCGCCGTCCGGGTTGCAGGTGATGTCGAGGAAGCGCGCCTCGCCGACGCGCTCGCGCACCAGGTCGACGGCGGCGACGCTCTCCGGGCTGGAGCCGCTGCGCGCGAACGAGACCAGCAGGGTCGGCCGGTCCGGCCGCAGGTACAGCCCCGGATGGGTCAGCAGGCTGGTGGTGTGGAGCGCGCGCGCTTCCACCGGCCATTGCGCGCCGACATGGTCGGCGACCAGCTCGGCGATGTAGCCCGAGCTGCCGGCGCCGGTGAAGATCACCCGGTGGCCGCCGCGGCCCAGCCAGTCGTCGAGCAGGCCGCCGAGCCGCGCGCGGGCATGCGCCAGCGAGTCGGCCAGCGCGTCCCACAACGCGGGCTGCTGGGCGATTTCCTCGGCGGTGTGGCCTCCGCCGAGGCGCTGCCAGGCGGACGAGTCGGGAAGCAGTTGGGCGTCCATTCGCGAATCCAGTTGGGCCTGCGCACGATCCCGCTTTTCTTTCGAAAAGTCAAATTGCGAAAGCAAAAAGAAAGATAAAGCGCGCCGCTTGGGGCATCGAAGCCTTCGCAGGGCGTCGGCGACGGGAGTCCCCTGCTGAGATTCGAAAGCGGACCGGCCACGTTCACGGGAGCCGGGACACGCCATTCTGAAAGTTGTGCTTTGCACAAAGTTTCGTTTATAGAAAAATTCTTCTCTTTTTCTTTTGAATTTGTTGACACCTTTCGAAGCGCTGGCCTAGAGTCGGTCACGACGGTTTCGTATTCCCGTGATAGACGGGCCTGGGGGCAAGGTGGAAACCCGCGCATTGCGCAAAGGCGTCCTGTTCGTCGCGACCATGGCGGCCCTGCTCGCCGTCGCGCCCGCGTCCGCCGAGCCGGTCGGCAACCTGCGCAGCCTCGCGGCCGCGGCGAACGACGGGACCGCCGCCTGGGACATCGCCACCGACAACGGCAGCCGCCTGCGCATCGAACTGCTGCGCCCGGACCTGGTCCGCGTGCAGGCCGGCCGGCGCGGCCGGCTCTCGCCCGCCGGCGACCAGGCCGCGCCGATCGTGCTGCCGCAGCCGGCCGTCGCGGTCGCGCACACGCTCGAGGAGGATGCCGGCGAGATCCGCATCCGCACCGACGCATTGGTGCTGCGGATCGCGCGCCGGCCGCTGACGCTGGCGCTGGAGCGGATCGAGGACGGCCGCGCGGTGCCGTTGTGGCGCGAACTGCAGCCGCTCGACCTGGACCCGGAGCGCAGCGTGCAGACGCTGTCCAGCGAGGCCGGCGAACGCTTCTACGGCGGCGGCCAGCAGAACGGCCGCTTCGAGTTCAAGGGCCGCGAGCTGGAGATCTCCTACTCCGGTGGCTGGGAGGACGGCGACCGCCCGAGTCCCGCGCCGATGCTGCTCAGCTCGCGCGGCTGGGGCATGCTGCGCAACACCTGGAGCGACGGCAGCTACGACCTGCGCCAGCCGGACCAGGCCACGCTGCTGCACCGCGAGGACCGCTTCGACGCCTACTACTTCGTCGGCGACGGCCTGGCGCAGCTGCTCGACCGCTACACCGCGCTGACCGGCCGCGCCGGCCTGCTGCCGCGCTGGGCGCTCTCCTACGGCGACGCCGACTGCTACAACGACGGCGACAACCAGAAGAAGCCCGGCACCGTGCCCGAAGGCTGGAGCGACGGCCCCACCGGCACCACGCCGGACGTGATCGACAGCGTCGCGAAGCAATACCGCGAGCACGACATGCCCGGCGGCTGGATCCTGCCCAACGACGGCTACGGCTGCGGCTACACCGACCTGCCGAAAGTGGTGCAGGGCCTGGCGAAGTACGGCTTCCGCACCGGCCTGTGGACCGAGGACGGCGTCGACAAGATCGCGTGGGAAGTCGGCCAGGCCGGCAGCCGCGTGCAGAAGCTCGACGTGGCCTGGACCGGCAAGGGCTACCAGTTCGCGATGGACGCGAACAAGTCCGCGTTCGACGGCATCCTCAACAACTCCGATTCGCGTCCGTTCCTGTGGACGGTGATGGGCTGGGCCGGCATCCAGCGCTACGCGGTGGCGTGGACCGGCGACCAGAGCGGCAGCTGGGACTACATCCGCTGGCATATCCCGACCCTGATCGGCTCGGGCCTGTCCGGCCTGGCGTACGCCACCGGCGACGTCGACGGCATCTTCGGCGGCAGCGCGGAAACCTTCACCCGCGACCTGCAGTGGAAGGCGTTCACCCCGGTGCTGATGGGCATGTCCGGCTGGTCGGCGAACGCGCGCAAGCACCCGTGGTGGTTCGACGAGCCCTACCGCAGCATCAACCGCGACTACCTCAAGCTGAAGATGCGGCTGACGCCGTACATGTACGGCCTGGCGCGCGAAGCGGCGCAGACCGGCGCGCCGATCGTGCGCGGGCTGATGTGGGACTACCCGCAGGACCCGCAGGCCTTCACCGAAGCGCACCAGGACCAGTTCCTGCTCGGCCGCGACCTGCTGGTCGCGCCGGTGTACCGCAGCCAGGCCGCCAGCCGCGGCTGGCGCCGCGGCATCCATCTGCCGCCGGGGCGCTGGTTCGATTACTGGGACGGCCGCCAGATTACCGCCGGTGCGCAAGGGCGCGATCTGGATCGGCAAGTGGACCTGAAGACCCTGCCGGTGTTCGTCCGCGCCGGCGCGATTCTGCCCATGTACCCGGCGATGCTGTACGACGGCGAGAAGCCGCTCGACGAGGTGACCTTCGACCTGTATCCGCAGGGCGAATCGCGTTACACGCTGTACGAGGACGACGGCAACACGCGCCAGTACGCCACCGGCGAATTCAGCGAGCAGACGATCACGATGCACGCGCCGGGGCAGGGCAGCGGCGAAGTGCGCGTGCGCATCGATGCGGTGAAGGGCCAGTACGACGGCCAGCTGCCGCAGCGCCGCTACGCGTTGCGCGTGCTCAGCCGCACGCCGCCCAAGGCCGTTGAACTCGATGGCCGCGCCTTGCCGAAACTCGCCGACCGTGCCGCGTTCGACGCCGCCAATGAAGGCTGGTACTTCGACGCGGGCGAGCGGCGCGGCACCGTGCACGTGCGCACCGCGCCGGTCGACATCCGCACCGCGCTGGCGTTGCGCCTCGATATTCCGGCGGCGAAGGCCCCGGCCGACGACGCGTTCCCGGCGGCGCCGGAACTGGGCCGCGCCCTGCCGCCGGACAGCCTGCTGGTGGTCAACCGCCCGGCCGAAGAGCCCGGCCATCCGCTGGAAAACGCCTTCGACGACGATCCGGGCACCTGGTTCCGCAGCGTGCGCAACCAGGCCGTACGCACCGGCGCACACGAGTGGACCGTAGGCTTCGGCGAGCGCAAGCTGATCGACGGTATCGAACTGGCGCCGCGCAACGACAAGAACTGGAAGCACGGCCAGGTCCGCGACTACGAGATCTACATCGCCGACAGCAACGGCGAATGGGGCGAACCCATCGCACGCGGCCAGTTGAGGCTGCAGCAGGAACTGCAGCGCATTGACTTCGCCCCGCACGCCGGCCGCCTGCTGCGCTTCCGCGTGCTGAGCACGCAGAATCCGGACGGCGACGCCGCCAGCGGCACCGATCCGATGGTCGAAGCGACGAAGGCCGCCACGGCGCGCGCGTTCGATGCACAGCGGCCGCGCGACGTCGGCCCGATCACGCTGTCCACGTTCCATGTGCTGGAACACCAGGCCGGCGAACGCCCGCCGCTGCAGCGCTATCTGTCGGAACTGGCGCTGCCTGCGCCGCTCGTGGGCGCCGTGGCGCGCGACCAGGCATTCGGCGGCGCCGGCGAGATGCGCATGAA
This sequence comes from Vulcaniibacterium tengchongense, assembly GCF_003814555.1. GTDB lineage: Bacteria > Pseudomonadota > Gammaproteobacteria > Xanthomonadales > Xanthomonadaceae > Vulcaniibacterium > Vulcaniibacterium tengchongense. The sequence continues at coordinate 241,041 of NZ_RKQN01000002.1, read as the reverse complement.
CGGCCTGCACTTCCGCCGCGGCCTGGGCGTCGGCGCGGACAGCCGCATCGATCTGAAACTCGAAGGCGGCTGGCGCCTGCTGCGCGCCGACCTCGGCATCGACGACCGTTGCCGCAACGCCGGCGGCCTGCAGTTCCAGGTCTGGGGCGACGGCCGCCTGCTGTACGACAGCGGACTGGTGCGCGCCCCGGCGGTGGTCAAGCCGGAACTCGACATCCGCGGCCTGCGCCGCCTGAGCCTGCGCACGCTCGGCGCGCAGGGCCCGCGCGCGGCGCAGGTCTGCGGCAACTGGGCCAACGCGGCCCTGATCGGGCAGGAGGGCGACGCCGCCACCATCCTTCCGCCGTAACCGAATCCTCCCCGCATCCCCCGCATCCGACTGCGGCCGACCGGCCGCGGCCCGGGATCGCTGTCGCCTCACGCAAGCCCACCGCCCGCCGCAGCGCCGCGCGCTGCAGATCGAACGAGGAGAGAGAAGATGTCGCCCGCACGCCGCACCCCCCGTCGCATCCCCGCGACCGCGTTATCCGTCGCCCTGGCCGCGGCGCTCGCCGCCGGGCCGCTGGCCGCGCAGGAGGCGCAGCAGGACGAAAGCGGCAAGGCCACCGAGCTGGAACGCATCGAGGTCACCGGTTCCAACATCAAGCGCACCGACGTGGAGACGGCCTCGCCGGTGCAGATCATCAGCAAGCAGGACATCGAGAACATGGGCGCGCGGACCCTGCTGCAGGTGCTCGACAACCTGCCGGCGGCGCGCCCGGCGCAGGTCGATTCCAAGTCGTTGTTCACCGGCTCCGACGGCGCCTCGCAGGCCAACCTGCGCGGCCTCGGCGCGCAGGGCACGCTGGTGCTGCTGAACGGCCGCCGCCTGTCGTACTACGGCGCGCCGGCCGGCTTCCAGACCCAGTTCGTCAACATCGATGCGATCCCCGCCGCCGCGATCGAGCGGATGGAAGTGCTGACCGACGGCGCGTCGGCCGTGTACGGCACCGACGCGGTCGCCGGCGTGATCAACGTGATCACCAAGCGCGAGTACCGGGGCGCGGAGATCAACCTCACCACCGACTTCGCGCCGCGCTTCGATTCCTATGGCGAGCACCAGCTCAGCCTGACCGGCGGCTTCGGCGACCTGGACGAGGACCGTTACAACGTCTATGCCTCGCTCAACCTGTACCGGCGCGACCCGATTCCGCTGTCGGAGTGGTACGACAAGAAGCCCGAGCAGTTCTACGTCAACAACCCGAACTACATCAACAACCTGCGCCTGGGCACCGGCAGCGCGCCGGGGGTGTTCAATCCCGGCAGCTACTTCGCGATCGATCCGGTCACCGGCCGTCGTACCCAGGAACCCGCGCCGGGCTGCCAGAACGTGGTGGTCGAAGCGGCCGGCCCGCGCTGCATCTGGCAGACCTGGCTGAACAACGAGATCGACGGCGGCGCCGAGTCCGAGCGCGCCACCGCCTACGTCGGCGCGCGCTTCCTGCTGGGCGAGACCACCGAGGCGTTCGCCGAGGCCACGTACACCGACATCGACCTGCGCGCCAACGGCGGCACCCCGCGCAGCTTCAGCACCACCACCGGCAATCCGACCAGCTGGTTCTCGCGCAACACCGGCAACACCGTCAACCAGTTCTTCTACCCCTACCTGGGCCCCAACAACGTCTACAACCAGGCCAGCCCGGCGTTGCGCGCGATCAACGGCGGCGTGGTCGGCCTGCAGTACCTGCTGCAGGACGTGGGCGGCGATCACTTCGGCCAGCGCAACACCGACAAGAGCTACCGCGGCATGTTCGGGCTGCGCGGCGCCTTCGGCGACTGGAGCTGGGAGAGCGCCTTCACCACCGCCGGCTCGCATTCGGTCACCTACCAGACGGCCAACGTCAACCTGGAAGGCTTCGAGCGCGCCTTCGGCCCGTTCACCATCGACCCGGGCACGGGCCGGGTGATCATCTCCGACAACCCCGCGTACAAGTTCGGCGAGATCAGCGAGGCCAACGCCCGGCTGCTGCGCGAGGCCTACCCGACCTTCGACATCGAGTCCTGGACGCGCCTGCATACCCTGGACGGCAAGGTCGAAGGCCCGCTGTTCTCGCTGCCCGCGGGCGAAGTGCGCGCGGCGTTCGGCTTCAACCTCAGCCGCGAGACCTTCTACACCCCGGGCAACCAGGACGCGGCCAACGGCCTGATCACCCAGCAGGGCGGTTCCTGGTTCGACGGCAAGCGCACCACCTACGCGCTGTTCGCCGAGTCGGTGGCGCCGATCACCGACAAGCTGGAGCTGGAAGTGGCCGCGCGCCTGGACAAGTACCCGCACTTCGACGCCAACCTGGCGCCCAAGGTCGGCCTGAAGTACCGGGCGTTCGAGCAGCTGCTGCTGCGCGGCACCTATTCCGAGGGCTTCCGCGCGCCGAGCCTGGCCGAGTCCGGCGAAGGCGGCGTGTTCGCGCAGATCGGCGGCTACCGCGACGAGATCCGCTGCAACGAGACCAACGCCATCGCCAACCTGCTGCTGCAGTCCGCCCGTCCAGGCGACGTCGACCTGGGCCGCACGCTGCGCAACTCCGACTGCAGCCGCAACGTCGCGCGCCTGACCCAGCCCAACCAGGATCTGCAGCCGGAGAAGGCCAAGATCGCCACCCTGGGCTTCGTCTACGAACCCGCCGACTGGCTGTCGGTCTCGGCCGATTACTGGTTCATCTACCGTCGCAACGAGATCGTCGCGCCGGACTACAACAAGCCCGAAGACATCATCGCGCTGACCCGCTTCGGCATCACCGACGCCGACCGCGCCAACCTGGCCGCGCTGGCGGCGATGTGCGCCGACCCGGCCAGCGGGGTGGCCTGCCCGAGCCCGCTGCCGGGCTACAGCACCGGCAACGTCGCCAGCGTGATCGGCCAGTACAAGAACCGCGGCCGCACCCTGGTCGACGGCTTCGACATCGACGCGCGCAGCCGCTTCGACCTGGGCGACTGGGGCCGCCTGAACGTCGGCGTGGCCGCGACCATCGCCCGACGCAACATGTACCACGCCGGCGACGAGTCGGGTTGGCTCTACGGCAACACCGTCGGCTACTACAACAACCCGCGCCTGCGCGCGACCTTCAACGTCGATTGGAACTACGGCGACTGGAACACCAGCTTCTACGTCAACTACGTCGGCAAGACCAAGTGGGCCTACGACCGCATCGACGCGCAGGACAACAACGCCGAAACCTGCACCGGCAGCTACCTGCCACTGCAGCCGAGCAAGTGCGACGGCGCGCCGGCCTGGTGGACGGCCAACCTGGGCGTGACCTGGCGGCCGACCGAGAAGCTCACCCTGGGCGCGACGGTGAAGAACCTGTTCGACCGCCATCCGTTCTACGACCCGAACGACTGGATGAGCTTCCCCGGTTACACCAACAATTTCGGCCGCATCTACAGCCTGAGCGTCGGCTACAAGTTCTGATCGCAGGCGGTCGGATTTCGGAGGCCTGCTCCAAAAACGTGTTCCATCGGCCTGATCCGATGGCCTGTTCCAAAGACCGGTCCTGAGGACCGCGTTCCGAAGAGCCGACCGCGCCGGCGTCCACCGGCGCGGTTCCACGAGGAGAGATCTGTTTCATGAAGCGTAGGGACTTCCTTCTTGCCGGCGCGGCCCTGGGCGCCAGCGTGCTGCTGCCGTCGACCCCGGCCCGGGCGGCGCGGCGGCGGGTGCGCCTGGGCATGATCGGCACCGGCATGCGCGGCCAGGTGCTGCTGCGCGAACTGCTGCGCCGCGACGACGTCGAGGTGGTCGCGCTGTGCGACGTCGAGCCGATCATGCTCAAGCGCGCGCTGGACATGGCCGCGAAGGCCGGCAAGCCGGCGCCGAAGGCCTACGGCGAGGACGGCGACGTCCATGCCTACCGCCGCCTGCTGCAGCAGCGCGGCCTGGACGGCGTGATCATCGCCACGCCGTGGGAATGGCACGCGCCGATGGCGATCGAAGCGATGCAGGCCAAGGTCGCGGTCGGTTGCGAGGTGGTCGCCGGCATCACCCTGCAGGACCACTGGGACGTGCTCGAGACCCAGCTGCGCACCGGCACCCCGTACATGCTGCTGGAGAACGTCTGCTACCGCCGCGACGTGATGGCGGCGCTGCAGATGGTCCGCGCCGGCCTGTTCGGCGAGCTGGTGCACCTGCAGGCCGGCTACCAGCACGACCTGCGCGCGGTGAAGTTCAACTCCGGCGACCCGGACGAACCCTACGGCAGCGGCGTCGAGTTCGGTCCCAAGGCCTGGTCGGAGGCGCGCTGGCGCACCGAGCACTCGGTGCGGCGCAACGGCGAGCTGTACCCCAGCCACGGCATCGGCCCCTGCGCGATGTACACCGGGATCAACCGCGGCAACCGCTTCACCCACATCAACGCCTTCGCCAGCAAGGCGCGCGGCCTGCACGAATACACCGTGGCCAAGAGCGGCGGCACCGTCCATCCGAGCACGCGGGTGCAGTTCAAGCTCGGCGACGTGGTCACCACCACCCTGGCTTGCGCCAACGGCGAGACCATCCTGCTGCAGCACGACACCTCGTTGCCGCGGCCGTACTCGCTGGGCTTCCGGGTGCAGGGCACCCGGGGCTTGTGGATGGACGTGAACCGCTCGATCCACATCGAAGGCCGCAGCCCGCCGCACGCGTGGGAGCCGTTCCAGGCCTACCAGGACCAGTTCGACCATCCGTTGTGGCGCAAGTACGCCGCGCAGGCCGAGGGCGCCGGCCACGGCGGCATGGACTACTTCGTGATCCACGCCTTCGTCGAGGCGCTGAAGGCGCAGGCGCCGATGCCGATCGACATCTACGACGCGGTGACCTGGAGCGCGATCACGCCGCTGTCGGAGCAGTCGATCGCCGAGGGCTACAGGACCCTGGAGTTCCCCGACTTCACCCGCGGCCTGTGGCGCTCGCGCAAGCCGATCTTCGCTTTCGACGCGAGCTACTGAGCGCGCGCCGGCCGCCGGCCAGCGTCGCCGGCCGGCGACCCGGCCGGGCGGACCGCGCCGGAACCGCGGGCGCGGCGGCCCCCGGCGCGCGCGGCGCCGTACAATCGCGCGGATGAACCCCGCTTTCCCGATCCCGCCGGCGCAGCTGCGCCTGTCCGTCGCGCCGATGATGGACTGGACCGACACCCACTGCCGGGTGTTCCACCGCCTGCTGGCGCCGCACGCGCGGCTGTACACCGAGATGGTGCACGCCAACGCGGTGATCCACGGCGACCGCGGCCGGTTGCTGGCGATGGATCCGGTCGAGCATCCGGTGGCGCTGCAGCTCGGCGGCAGCGAGCCGGAACTGCTGGCGCAGGCGGCCCGGATCGGCGCCGAGCACGGCTTCGACGAGATCAACCTCAACTGCGGCTGCCCGTCGGACCGGGTCCAGGCCGGGCGCTTCGGCGCCTGCCTGATGCGCGAGCCGCAACTGGTGGCCGACAGCGTCGCGGCGATGATCGCCGCGGTCCCGGCCTCGGTGCCGGTGACGGTCAAGTGCCGCCTCGGGGTCGACGACGACCACGACTGGGACCGCTTCCGCGGCTTCATCGATACGGTCGCCGCGGCCGGCTGCGGCATGTTCGTGATCCACGCGCGCAACGCCTGGCTGCAGGGGCTGAGCCCGAAGGAGAACCGCGAGATCCCGCCGCTGCGCTACGACTGGGCCTACCGGCTCAAGCGCGAGCGGCCGGACCTGCAGGTGGTCGTCAATGGCGGCATCGCCACGCCGGAGGAAGCCGCGCAGCACCTGCGGCACGCCGACGGCGCGATGCTCGGCCGCGCCGCGTACCACGACCCGTACCTGCTGCACCGGCTCGACGTGGCCTGGTTCGGCGGCGAGCTGCGCAGCCGCGGCGAGCTGCTGCGCGGCCTGCGTCCGTACGTGGAGGCGCAGCTCGCGCGCGGGGTCTACCTCAAGCACATCGCCCGCCACCTGCTCGGGCTGTTCGCCGGCGAGCGCGGCGGGCGCGCGTTCCGGCAGGTGCTGAGCGAGGGCGCGCACAAGCCCGGCGCGGACTGGGCGCTGGTCGAGCGCGCGCTGGCGCTGACCGGGCCGGACGCGCGGGCCGACGCGGCGTGATCACCCGCGACCCCGGCCGTTTCCTCGCGTACGCCCGCGGCGTGCCCGCGGATCCCGGCCGCGCGACGGCGCGCGCCGCGTTCCTGGTGGCGCCCGAGGGGTTCCGCCGCGCCGAGCAGTCGGCGCAGGACAACCGCTACATGGCCGCGGACGAGGCCTTCGACGGCGAGCGCGCCGCACGCCAGCACCGTGCGCTGCATCGGGCGCTGGCGCGCACGTTGCCGACTGTCTGCTTCGCCGGCGATGCCGACACGCCCGACGCGGTGTATCCGAACAACGTCTTCGCCACCGCGCCCGGGCGCTACCTCGTCGGCCGCATGCGCCACCCGGTGCGCCAGCGCGAGGCGGTGCGCGCCGACATCCGCGGCTTCTTCCGCGACGTGCTCGGCTATGCGGAGATCGACCTGTCGGCGCAGCCGCACCCGTGCGAGCTGACCGGCGCGCTGGTGATCGACCGCGCCCGCGGGCTCGGCTTCTGCGGCCTGTCCGAGCGCTGCGATGAAGCCGGCGCGCGGCTGATGCACGACGCCTTCGGCCTGCGCGCGACCCTGCTGTTCGACCTCGCGCCGGGCGAGTACCACGCCAACGTCGTGCTGGCGGTGCTGGCCGGCCGCGCCGCGCTGGTCTGCGCCGACGGTTTCGCCGATGCGGCCGCGGCCGAGGCGATCGCCGCGTTGTACGCGCCGCACGCGCTGCGCCTCGACCCGGCCGAGAAGGCGGCCTTCGCCGGCAACGCCATCGCGCTGTCGGCCGACGCGGTGTGGATGAGCGCCGCGGCTGCCGCGGCGCTGCGGCCGGGCCGGCGCGAGGCCCTCGCCGCGGCCGGGTTCGCGCTGCAGGCGGTCGAGCTGGACGCGATCGAGGCCGGCGGCGGCTCGTTGCGCTGCTGCGTCGGCGAGATCTACTGAGCGCCGGCCGCTGCCGGGGGCCGGGCCCGGGCCTGAATCGCGGCCCGTTCGTGAAGGAAAAGTTCAGACCGGATTCACCGCGCCGTTTCGAGAATGCAGCTTCGTCCCCGCACGCCCGCCGCATTGTTGCGCCCGCTCGACGCCAGGCCATGAAGATCCGACTCCGCCCGCTCCTGTTGCTGCTGCCGGCCGTGCTTGCGGCCGCGTCCGCGGGCGCGTCGGCGCAGTCGCGCGGGCAAGGGCGCGGCGGCGAATGGCGCGGCCCGCCGGTGATGCGCGCCGGCCATGCGCGCGGCGAGGAGCACCGCGCCCTGGCCGATTCGGTGCGCCGGATCGAACGCCGCACCGGCGGCCAGGTGCTCAGCGCCGAGCGGGTGCCGTACGATGGGCGCGACGTGAACCGGGTCAAGGTGGTCGATTCCAGCGGCCGCGTCCGCATCTACATGGACGATCCGCAGGCGCGCGACCGCGCCGGCGACCGTACACGCGCCGACGACGATTGACCCGTCACCCTTCCGGAGCCGATGCTCCGGATGCCGCGCCGATAGACGACTGACATTGGAGTCCCCATGCGAATTCTGCTGGTCGAAGACGAAGCCCCGCTGCGCGAGACCCTGGCGGCCCGCCTGAAGCGCGAAGGTTTCGCCGTCGATGCCGCACAGGACGGCGAAGAAGGCCTGTACATGGGGCGCGAGGTGCCCTTCGACCTGGGCATCATCGACCTGGGCCTGCCGAAGATGTCGGGCATGGAGCTGATCAAGGCGCTGCGCGACGAGGGCAAGAAGTTCCCGGTGCTGATCCTCACCGCGCGCTCGAGCTGGCAGGACAAGGTCGAGGGCCTGAAGCAGGGCGCCGACGACTACCTGGTCAAGCCGTTCCACATCGAGGAACTGCTGGCGCGGCTCAACGCGCTGGTGCGGCGCGCCGCGGGCTGGAGCAAGCCCACGCTCGAATGCGGCCCGGTCACCCTCGACCTGGCGGCGCAGACGGTCAGCGTCAACGGCCAGAACGTCGACCTGACCAGCTACGAGTACAAGGTGCTCGAGTACCTGATGATGCACGCCGGCGAGCTGGTCTCGAAGGCGGACCTGACCGAGCACATCTACCAGCAGGACTTCGACCGCGACTCCAACGTGCTCGAGGTCTTCATCGGCCGGCTGCGCAAGAAGCTCGACCCGGAAGGCACGCTCAAGCCGATCGAGACCGTGCGCGGCCGCGGCTACCGCTTCGCGATTCCGCGCAGCGGCGAGTAAGCCCGCCTTCCCCCGCCCTCTGCCGCGCGCGCGGGAGAGGGCCGGGTGGACGCCGCCGAGGGCCAAGGGAGCCGAATGCCCGACCCGCGATTCCGCCAGCGACGCGACGGCGCGATGCGCCGCGGGCGTTCATGCGCGGCGTCCTCGGCGCCGCCGCCGCGCGCTGCGGCGCCGCGCCCCGTAAGCTGATGGCGATGCCGCTCGTCCACGCCACCGGCCCGGCCGGCCCCCGCCGATGAGGAACTGGGCCCGGCCGCGTTCGCTGCAGGCCCGCCAGCTGATGGCGGCCAGCCTCGGCCTGCTCGCGTTCCTGGCCCTGGCCGGCTATGCGCTGGACCGCGCCTTCCTCGAGACCGCCGAGGCCAACCTGCAGCAGCGCCTGCGCAGCTACGCGCTGGCCTACGTCGCCGGCAGCGACTTCGCCCGTAACGGCGAGTTCATCCCGCCCTACGAGGCGGTCGATCCGCGTTTCGAGCGCCCCGGCAGCGGCCTCTACGCCGAGGTGATCCTGCCCAACGGCCACTGGGATTCGCCGTCCGCGCGCGGGCCGCAGCTGCCGGCCGGGCGGATGCTCGAACCGAACGAGGAACTGTTCGAAGGCCCGCTGCCGATCACCGAGATCAACGGCAAGCCGGGAGAGGCCTATCGCTACGGCCGCGGGCTGATCTGGAGCATCGAGGAGAACGACAAGGCCGAGTTCCCGTACACGATCTACATCCTCGAGGACACCACCGCGCTGAGCCGCCAGGTCAGCGTGTTCCGCCAGGCGCTGTGGCGCTACCTCGGCGGCGCCGGGCTGATCCTGCTGCTGTTGCAGGCCTTGATCCTGCGCTGGAGCCTGCGTCCGCTCAAGCGCGTGGTCGACGAGCTCAAGCGGGTGCAGCGCGGCCAGGCCACCCGCATGAGCGGACGCCACCCGCGCGAGCTGGAACCGCTGACCGAAAGCATCAACGCCTTCATCGAGAGCGAGCGCGAGAACCTGGACCGGCAGCGCAACACCCTGGCCGACCTCGCCCACAGCCTGAAGACGCCGCTGGCGGTGCTGCGCGCGCGCGTCGACGAGGGCGCGCCCGGGCCGGAACTGCGCGAGGAGGTCGACATCCAGGTGCGGCGCATGAACGACCTGGTGTCGTACCAGCTCGCGCGCGCGGCGCGCTCCGGGCACGTGCTGTTCGCCGCGCCGCTGGCGATCGAGCCGTACGCCGACCAGATCGTGCGCAGCCTGGAGAAGATCTACGCCGCCAAGGGCGTGCTGTGCGAGTTCGAGATCGACCCGGAAGCGCGCTTCTACGGCGAGGCCGGCGACCTGCAGGAAGTGCTCGGCAATCTGCTGGAGAACGCGTTCAAGTGGGCCCGCGCGCGCGTGCTGCTGACGGTGAAGCAGGGCGAGACCGCGCCGAACCGCCGCCCCGGGCTGTTGCTGGCGGTGGACGACGACGGCCCCGGTGTGCCCGAGGCCAAGCTCGACCTGATCCTGCAGCGCGGCGTGCGCGGCGACGAGCGCGTGCAGGGCCACGGCATCGGCCTGGCCACGGTGCAGGACGTCGTGCGCGCCTACCGCGGCTCCCTCGATGTCGGCCGCTCGGAGGAACTGGGCGGCGCGCGCTTCGAGGTCAGGCTGCCGCCGGGGCTTTGACGGCAGCGCGCACCCGCTCCCCGCGCCTCTTCATCCGTTCCTCTTCACCCGGGCCGGCCGAACACCGGCGGGCCGTACAGCCGCCGCAGATGCTCCGCCACCGCGGGCATGGCCGCGCGCAGCGCGTCCGGATTGCTGAAGTGGTACTCGGTGACCACGGCGAAGAACTCTTCCGGGGCCTCCGCGGCGTAGCCGTCGATCGCGGTCTCCGCGCCGGCGTCCACCTGCTCGGCGAGGGCGTCGTAGGCGGCCTGGAAGTCGCGCGCCCAGCGCTTCTGCCATTCGCGCGGCAGCGGCGGGGTGCCGTCGAGCACGCCGTCGAGCGCGTCGAGCTTGTGCGCGATCTCGTGTGCGGCCACGCAGAAGCCGGCGCGCGGGTCCTCGCAGTCGGCGCTGACGTCGGCCCAGGACAGGATCACCGGGCCCTGTTCCCAGGCCTCGCCGATCAGCTCGTCCTCCCACTCGTGCAGCACCCCGGCGGCGTCGACGTGGCTGCGGTTCACCCGGAACGCGTCCGGGTAGACGATCAGCTGCGACCAGCCGCGCAGGCCCTCGGCGCCGAATTCCAGCAGCGGCAGGCAGCACAGCGCCGCGAGCGTGCAACGCTGCACGTCGTCGAGGACGAGGCCGCCGACCGGGCTGATCGTCTTCTCGTGCAACAAGCGCGCGGCCAGGGTGCGCAGGCGCGCCTCGCGGGCGCGGTCCAGCGCCGGCAGCCACGGCACGCGCGCACGCGCGGCCAGCCAGGTGCTTTCCGGGATCGCGGGCGGCGCGGGGCGCCGGAAAAGTCCGAGGAGGCGGTTTACGGGCATCGACGGCGGGGCGTGGTCGGATCACTGCGGGCGGCTGCGGCCATGCCCTTCGGAATGCGGTGGTGTCGAACCGGGGGAGGCGGGGGCGGGCGCCGGGTGCGGCCGCTCCCACGCGGCCACCGGTCCGGGCCGCGGCCGGAACAGCGGGTGGCAGGCCGGCGCCGCCAGGCCATGCCAGCGCGCCAGCACGGCCGGGCTGCGCATCGCCAGCTTGCGCTGCAGATGCGCCCATTCGTACGCCAGCTGGCCGGTGCCGACCGCGATCGGCGGCACCGCGCGGACCGGCCCGACCTTGGCGCGGTCGAAATCATAGCCGCGCCTCGCCGCTTCGTCGTGCACCGCCGCCAGGTAAGCGTTGATCGCCAGGCGCGGCCGCGGATGCGCCCGGAAGCGCTCCAGCTGCGGATGCCGGGTGTAGCCGCGCGTGTCGCCGCGCAGCACCGCCCGGGCCAGCAGCGCTTCGCGCCACAGGGCCACCAGGCCTTGGGGATCCAGATACTGCGGATGCAGCGACCACAAACGCATGGGCGCGGCTCAGCCGAGCTTCCGCCGGCGCGCCGGCGGGCCGTCCGGGGGCGGGGTCACGGCCGCGATCGAGGGAGCGGACAGGACGCAGGCGCCGGCCGCCAGGCTCAGCGGAACATGCCCGGCAGGAAGCTGTGCCAGCGCGGCGACTGCAGGCGATTGCCGCCGCCGTCGCCGGACAGGCTGGGCTTGCCGCTCTTGCTCGGGCGCGCGCCGCCGCTGGCATGGTCCGCATCGCTGCGCGCGCCGGCGCGTTCGTTCGCCGCGTCGGCGCAGCCGTCGCCGTTGGGCGAGCTGCGCTTGACCTCGCCGGCGACCACGGTCGCGCTGGCGATGGCGATCAGCAGACTCAGGCAGATCCGGAGCATGGCGTCCTCGCTGGGGCCCGGCCCTGCCGCTGCCGGGAACTGCCGGACTATAGCGCGAAAAGGCCGCTGCCGCGCGGCGGGCGGGTATGGCATCGGAACCGCTCCCTGTGGCCGGAGCCCGGCGGCGCCGGCCGCCGGGCGGCGAGCCGGAGGGCTCGCGCATAATCTACGGATGCGCCGCGCCCCCGATCCGTTGCAATCCGCCGTCCGCCCGGGCCGCCCGGAGCCGGGCCGATGAGCGACGACCGGGCCCTGCTGCAGCGCCTGATCGAAGGCCCGGCCACCGGCGACACGCTGGCCCGCGCCAGCGGCCAGACCCGGGCCGCGATCTGGAAGCGGATCGAGGCGCTGCGCGAAGCCGGGGTGGCGATCGAGGCCCGCGCCGGGCGCGGCTACGCGCTCGCCCAGCCGCTCGATCTGCTCGATGCCGCGGCGATCCACGCCGCGCTGCCGCCGGGCGCGCGGGCGGCGCTGGCCGGGCTCGAGGCCGCCTGGAGCCTGGATTCGACCAACAGCGAGCTGCTGCGCCGGCCCACGCCGGAGCGCGGCGCGCTGGCGCTGCTGGCCGAACGCCAGACCGGCGGCCGCGGCCGCCGCGGCCGTGCCTGGGCCTCGCCGTTGGCCGCGCACCTGTACCTGTCGGTGGCGCGCCAGTTCGGCGGCGGGCTGGCGCGGCTGGGCGGGCTCAGCCTGGTCGCCGGCGTCGCCGCGGCCGAGGCGGTGCGCGAGCTCGGCTTCGCGGCGCGGCTGAAGTGGCCGAACGACCTGGTGGTCGGCACCGGCGCGGAGCTGCGCAAGCTCGGCGGGGTGCTGGTGGAGGGCGGCGGCGAGCACGCCGGGCCGGCGCGCGCGGTGATCGGCCTCGGCCTCAACGTGCGCATGCCGCCGGCGCAGGCCGCGCGGATCGACCAGCCGTGGGCCGATCTCGCCGGCCTGGCCGCGCCGCAGCCGCCGCCTGCGCGCAACGCGGTGGCCGCGGCGGTGCTGGCGCGGTTGCTGCCGGCGCTGGAGCTGTTCGACGCCGAGGGCCTGGCGCCGTTCCGCGAACGCTACGCCGCGCTCGACGCGCTGGCCGGGCAAGTCGTGCGAGTGCAGGGCGCGGACGCGGCCTGGTCCGGCCGCGCGCTCGGCCTGGCCGAGGACGGCGCGCTGCGCGTGCGCCTGGACGGCGGCGGCGAGCGCCGCTTCCATTCCGGCGAGGTCAGCGTGCGCGCGGCGGGGGCCGCGGCATGAGCGCCTGGCTGTTCGACCTGGGCAACACCCGGCTCAAGTGCGCGCCGCTGCGCGAGGACGGCGCTCCCGGCGAGGCCGTGGCCCTGCCGCACCGGCGCGAGGACGCGGCCGCGGCGCTGGCGCAGGTGCTGCCGGCGCGTTTCGAGGTCGCCTACCTGGCCAGCGTCGCCGACCCGGCGCTGCGCCTGGCCGTGCTCGAGGCCCTCGGCGCGCGTTGCCGGCGGATCGCGATCGCCCGCACCCAGGCACGCTTCGGCGCGCTGCGCGTCGCCTACGCGCAGCCGCGCCGGCTCGGCGTCGACCGTTTCCTGGCCCTGCTCGCCGCGCACGCGCGCGGCGGCGCGGCGCTGGTGTGCGGGGTCGGCACCGCGCTGACCGTCGACCTGCTCGATGGCGACGGCCTGCATCGCGGCGGCCGCATCGCGCCTTCGCCGGCGACGATGCGCGAGGCGCTGCATGCGCGCGCGCCGCAACTGCCGGACACCGGCGGCGCCTACCGCGAGTTCGCCGCCGACACGGACGACGCGCTCGCCTCCGGCTGCGAGGGCGCGGCGCTGGCGCTGATCGAGCGCAGCCGGGCCGCCGCGACCGAACTGCTCGGCCGTGCGCCGCCGCTGCTGTTGCACGGCGGCGGCGCCGCGGCCCTGGCGGCGCATCTGCCCGACGCGATCGAGATCCCGGGGCTGGTGCTGGACGGACTCGCCCGCTGGGCCGCGGTCGAGCGCGCGGCGGGCGGCTGACCGGCACGCGCGGCGCCGCGCCTTCGCTTCGCGGGTCCTGGCGGTTCGCAGCGGGCCCTCTCCCGGGGAACAGGCGACGGGCCGCGCCGCAGGCGCCCGTGGCCCGTCGCGGTCCGGGACGGGAACGACGCGGCCGCGCCGCCGTCGACGCACGGCGCCGCCGCGGCCCGGCGAACGCGTACCACGTGGCGCATCGACGCACAAACGGCGTCGGCGCCGCGTACGCGCACGCCATCGCGGGCGCTGCCGCGCGCGGATGCGCCGCCTACTCAGAACCGGCCGCCAGCCCCTAGAATCGCCCGATGCTCGCGCGCGCGCTCGTCGTCCTGCTGGTCGTGCTCAATCTCGGCGCCGCCCTGTGGTGGGCGCTGCGCGCGCCGCCGTCGCCGCCGCCGGCGTTCGAACCGCCACCGGGCGTGGCGCGGCTGCGATTGCTCGACCAGGCGCCGGTGCCCGTGCGGCAAACCGCGGCCGCAGCGCCCGCTGCCGCCTCGGCGTCCTCGCCGGCCACCCCCGCCGCGCCGGCCGCATCCGAAGCCGCGCCCGCCGCCGCCGAGCGTTGTTACCGCTTCGGCCCCTTCGCCGGCGTCGAAGCGGCGCAAGCCGCCCGCGTGCTGCTGCAGCCGGTGGTGCGGCGCGCGCGTGCGCGCGAGGACACGGCCGGCGGCGCGCGCGGCTGGCGCGTGTTCCTGCCGCCGGCCGCCGACGCCCAGGCCGCGCAGGCGACCGCGCAGCGCATCGCCGCCGCCGGCTTCGACGACTACTACGTGATCCGCGACGGCGCGGAGGCCAACGCGATCGCGCTCGGCCGCTACCGCAACGAGGACGGCGCGCGCCGGCGCGCGCAGGCGCTGGTCGCGGCGGGCTTCCCGGCCCGGGTCGAGGCGCTGGGCGGACGCAGCCGCGTCTGGCTCGACGTCGCCGCCCAGGCCGGCTTCGACCCGGCCAAGGCCGGCGCCGCGGTCGCCGCGCCGTTCCGCCGCATCGACTGCGCCCCCGCATCCGGGACGGGCTGATTGACCGCGGCCCTCCCCGCGGAAACGGGCTCCCGCGGCTTCGAACGGGTCCGAAGGCCGCGGATCGCGTGTCTTCGGCCGCCCGCACGCGCCTTGGCTTTCGCCGCAATGGCGAGCGAACCCCGGGGTGTCCAGGCCTTCGCTGACGCGTGCGTCGGCCCGCCGGTTAGAATGGGCGCGCGCCGGTATAGCTCAGCTGGTAGAGCAACCGCCTTGTAAGCGGTAGGTCGTCAGTTCGATTCTGACTGCCGGCACCACGCAGCGCGCGCCTCCCCGTTCCGCTCGCCCCATGGCGAGCCCGCCGCCGGCGACCGATCGCGTCGCGCGCGATGTCGAACGCCGCGATGCCGGCGCCAGGCCTGCGCCGCCTTCATGCGCACGCGGCGCCGCCGGGTGCAGAATCGGGCCATGCGCACCTGGGAAGACGTGAAGGCCACGCTGTCGGAACTGCGCGACGACGTGCCGCGGATGCTCCGCGAGCACCCCGACCGCAGCGGGTTCTACGAGGCGTTTTCCCGCGCGGCCGACCGCATCCTCGGCGAGGTGCCGGCGCATCTGTACGAGTCGGCGGTCGCCGAGGTGTCCGCGATCCTCCACGACTTCGAAGTCGCCGACGACGGACAGGATTAGCCGCCGCGCGTGAAGCGCGCCGAGCCGCTCGCGCGGAGCGAGGCTCGGCACCGGGGCAGCGGGGCGCCTCGCGGCAGCCGGGGCCGCGGCCGCATCGCTGCGCGTGGGCCGACGACCCGTGGCGCAGGCTTCGCCAAACGCCCGCGGACTCCCGCCCGCCGCATTCGGGATCCCGCCTCGCCGCCCCGCTGCGGCGGAGCGGCGACGCCGGGGCTTCAGCGCAACCAGCCCAGATCGTCCGGCGAGCCGTCCGGATGGGCGAAGCCGCGCACGCGGTTGACGCCGTCCGGGCAGCCCACGCCCTGGGTGTGCGAGGTCACGCTGGCGCGCAGCCAGGTCACGCGCTCGCGCGAGCAGCTGCCGGCGCTGTCGTGGAAGTAGTGGCTGCGCACGCCCTGCCACCGGGTGGACGCGTTGGTGGCCGCATCGAAGGCGCGGCTGCCGACGAAGTTCGCGTACACCCGGTCCGCGTAGGTGCCGGCGGGCCGGTAGTGGGCGCGCTGCTGGTGATGGCCCTGCGACACCCAGGCCCGCGCGCGGTCGAGGTGCGCCCCGGCCACCGGATCCCGCCCGCCGCTGGCGCTGTAGTCGATCCGCAGCGGGAAGTGGTGGCGGATGCGGTCGAACGCGAGCACCCGGGCGCCGCGCTGCCGCAACGTGGTGCGCTCGGTGATGCTGGTCAGGTCCAGCTTCTGCGCGTAGGTGTGGTCCCGGTGGTCGTCGTGGCGCGCGAGCGTCACGTGCTGCGTGTTCGAGAACAGCTGTTCCTGCCGCAACGTGGTGTCGATGCGGCCGCGCGAGGTGACGACGTAGCCGGCGATCTCGTACTGCCGCCGGTAGAGCCGTTCGACGTCGCCGGTGAGGGTGGCGTTCGCGCCGGTGGTCCAGTCGTTGCGCCCGGTCGTGCTCTCCAGGGCCGTGCCGTGCAAGGTGTTGCGGGTGACCGCGCCGGTCACCTGAGTGGAGCCTTCGTCGAGATAGACCAGCAGCTGGCCGCTGTGGAAGAAGGGACCGAAGGACCCTTCCGGGCCCATGTATCCGATCTCGACCAGATGCTCCGCCCCGTCGCTCAGCAGCGCGGCGAACGGCGTCAGGTCCACCCGGTACGGCATCAGGTTGATCGACTGCGGCGTGGGCACCGGCACGTCGACGCTGCGTTCGAAGCGCAGGTTGAGATCGCTGTTCAACCAGGGAAAGAGCGGCGCCACGCCGGCGGCCTGGCCGTCGATGCGCACGACCAGCTCGCGGTAGCCGCTGCCGACGCAGCCTTGCGAGTCGTCGTCGCCGGCTTGCGGCACGCGGTCTCCCAGCGCCAGCGGGGTGCGCACCAGCAGCGGCCAACGGGCGGCGGCGTCGGCCGGCACGCAACTGAACCAGAAGCCGGGCGGTATCTGCGGATGGACGTCCAGGTAGACGCGTTCGATGTTGCGCGGCAACGGACCCTGCGACTGCCCCGATGCCGGAAGCGGGAAGACGGCGTCGGGCACCTCCGGCGCCGGCTGCCCGGCGGTGGCGGGATAGAAGATCATCCAGCCCGAAGCGACCGGATTGTCGCCCCAATACGGATCGCGGAAGTAGCCGTCCGTGTCGCGGGCGAAGCCGGGGCGCGGCGTGCGCAGCAGCGCCGAGTATTCGGTGATGTCGCGCTCCACCCGCCAGCGCTGCTGGCCCGGGTTGTACTGCGCGCCGGCGACCAGCAGTTCGGTGGACCAGTGGCCGAACACACCGTCGTCGCGGTGCGGATCGCCCAGCCCGAAGGTCACGTTGCCGATGCCGGTCGTGCCAGGCCCTTGCAGTTCGACGACGAAGATCACCTTGGCCCAGGGGCCGGGGCAGTCCGCCGGCGGCGCGTACTGGAATTCGGGCTCGAACATCGGCTCGCCGTAGTAGCCGGTGTTGACGTCGCGGAACAGCTCGACCACGCATGGCGCGATGCCCAGCCGCGGCACGCGCGGCTCGACCGACAGCGGGTTCATCGGCGGCGCGGCGGCCGGCGCGCCCTGCGCATGCAGCGCGGCGGCGCCGGCCCAGAGGCCGAGGAGCGTCGCCCCGCACAGCGCCCACGCCCGGGAAGCCCGCTTCTGGATGCTCATGGCGCACCTCGTCGCGCGGCGGCCCGGACGCGCCGACATGTGCGCCCGTGTTGCCGCGGGCGCAGTGTTCGCCCGGCGACGTGAGCGGCGGATGACATTCGCCGGCTGAACGCGCGGGCGCCGCGGCCGCTCGTCGGCGGTGCGGTTGCGGGCAGCGGTGCCGGACGCGGCGTCTCCGCGGTGCGGCGGCCGGGCGGAGGACGGGCGTGCCGGCGCCGTCCTGCGGCCGGGCAGCGCGCGCCGTCGATGCGTTCGCCCGCTCCGTCGGCGATGATGGGCGCCGTGCGCCCGGGCCGGTCCGCGGGCACGTCGCGCGCACGCATCGATCGAGGAGCACATGATCGAAACCGTCCGCCTGCGGCTTCGCCCTTGCCGGGACAGCGACAAGCCCGCGTTCGCCGCCATCCTCAACACGCCGCGGATGACGGCCGAGCTCGGCGGCGTGCGCCCGCGCGCGGAGATCGACGCCCTGGTCGACAAGCGCATCGCCGACCAGGCCCGGCACGGGCACTCGTACTGGGCGGTGGAATTGCGCGACAGCGGCGAGTTGATCGGCACCTGCGGCATCCGCGTCGCCGACGACTACCCGGGCACGCCGGTGCAGGGCATGTACGAAATCGGCTGGCGCATCGCCGAGCGCCACTGGGGCCGCGGCTATGCGCGGGAAGCGGCGCAGGCCAGCCTCGCCTGGGCCTGGGCGCATACGCCCGCGCCGTGCGTCGCGGCCTGGACGACGCCCGCGAACGAGCGTTCGCGGCGGCTGATGCAGCGGCTCGGCCTGGCACGCCGGCCGGAGCTGGACTTCGTCAAGCCGGCCAAGGGCGACGCCGAACCCGCGATGCCTCTGGTCGTCTACGCGATCGACCGACCCGCGCCGTCCGCCGCGCCCTAGCGCAGCCGGGCTCGTGCGTTCCGCCCGCTGCCGCACGCGGCCACGGGCCGGTGCGTCACGCCGCCCCGCGGGGGCCCGCGTCGCCTTCCGCCGCGCCGCCGGCGGCGCCCTTCTTGCGCAGCGGCGTGTTGCCGAGCACCTCGATGCGGCCGCCGGCCTCGCGGAAGGCGTCCAGGTCCGCGGCGATGCGCTCGCTGGTGACGTGCTTGGCGGCGCTGCCCTTGCCGTCGTAGTGGCTGCGCGCGGGGCTGAAGAAATAGGTGGAGTTCATGCGACCGGTTCCTCGGAGGGGGAGAGGGTGAGGGCGATGCCGCGGCCGCTGCGCGCGGCATAGGCGGCGCGCTCGTCGCGGCAGTACGGGCCGTCCATCACGAACCTGCGGCACACGGCCGGACGGCTCGCATAGATCGAGCAGTGCATCCGCGCGCCGTCGACCGCCACGCACCAGCCGTCCTCGTCCTTCGCCATCACGTGCAGGCCGGCCTCGGTCCGGGCGGTGAAGCGCGCGGGCACGTCGTCCCCGGGCATCAGCACGACGGTGAGGCGGCAGCAGACCGCATCGCAGGCGTCGCAGCGCGCGGCGGTCATGCCGGATCCGCTCGGCGGGCGAGGCGGTGCGTGCGGCGGTACGGATCGGACGGGCTGGGCATCGGCGCTCCGGAACGGCCCCGGTGGGGCGAGACGTGGAAGGGAGCGAGGCGAGCGACCCCGGAGGGGCGAGCGGAACGCGGAAGGAACGGCGGATTGCCGCGACATCCTACAGGCTCGGTCGTGAACGCGGACGCAGCGCGCCCCCAAGCGGTGCGGGCGGCATCCCGCGTCGCCGCGCCGCGATGGCGCCGTGCGGACGCTCGATCCTGCCGCGGGCGCCGCCGTCGCGTCCACCGAGGTCGCGTTCGCGTCGCCCACGATCCGCAGCGGGGCGAGGCGACGTTCCGGAGGAGGGATCGCCGGGCGTAGCGACGCCCGCGGCGGGCGAGGCGGATGCGCGCTGCCGGGCGCGGGCCGAGGCGGGACACGAGCGCCGGCGCGAACGTCGCCGGCCCAAAACGGGCTTGTCGCGAAGGGCGCCGGGCCGAAGCGGACGCGATCGCGGCTACGAAAGGTGGCGCGCCGCGATGCGGCCGGGATCGCGCTGCCGGCCGGTTCCAGGCGCGCGGGGCATCGCCGTGCGCGCTGTCACATCGGTTACGCGAACCGCCGCTAGGGTGGCGGTGCAGGGGACGAAGCGGGAGGACGGCCATGCGTCCCGAAGACGAAAGCCAGGCGCGGCGCGAATTCGAGCGATACCTGCGCGCGCGCGAACTGCAGGACGAGCCCGAGGCGGTCCGCGAACTGCTGTGGGACGCCTTCAGTTGGGCGCTCGGCAAGGACTGCGAAGGGCAGGCGGGGTTGCGGCCGGCCGGCGAGCGGCCGCCGGGCCGCCCGCGCGGCGCGCTTTCGGCCTGAGCCCGCGGCGCGCGAGCTTCGGCCCCTGTGCCGCGCATCGCGCGGCCGCGTCCCGGCGCCGCGGGCGCCTGCCGCCGCGGCGAACGGAACGGCTGGCGCGCAGCGCCCGGGCCGCCGCCCCGCCTCGGGGGCGGATCGGGCTCCGGACGCGGCCCGGCGCGGCGATGAAGCGCGCGCGAAACGGCGACGTCCTGCCGCGCCCAGGTGGCGTCGCACCGCGAAGGCCGCGCGCACGTCCGTCGCCACCGCGCCGCCGCAGGCCGCGGGGACGGCCATGGCCCGACCGCGCGGCGAGGGACATCGCGCCGCGCTCGCCGCGTGCTTCGCATCGCGCACCGGACGCGAGCATCCGCGTCCGGGCCGCGTGCGCATGCGCCGGTCCCGGCGGCGGCGTTATCCTTGCGCATTGCCGCGCGCAGCGCCGGCCACGCAGGAGGTTCGCCGAATGGCTCGCAGTTATCCCCCGGTTTCGTTGATCGGCGCGCCGACCGACGTCGGCGCGGGGCACCGCGGCGCGCGGCTCGGCCCCGAGGCCCTGCGCATCGCCGGTCTGGGGGAAGCCTTGGAGGCGCGCGGCATCGACGTGATCGACCGCGGCAATCTCGACGGCCCGCGCAACCCCTGGCAGAAGCCGGTCGAGGGCTACCGCCACCTCGCCGAGGTGGTGGCCTGGAACCGCGCGGTGATGGAAGCGGTCGCGGCGGAACTCGACCTCGGGCGCATGCCGATCCTGCTCGGCGGCGACCACTGCCTCGGCCTGGGTTCGATCACCGCGGTGGCGCGGCATTGCCGCGGGACCGGCAAGCGCCTGCGCGTGCTGTGGCTGGACGCGCACGCCGACTTCAACACCTCGCAGGTGACGCCGTCGGGTAACCTGCACGGCATGCCGGTGGCGTGCCTGTGCGGGCTCGGCCCCGACGCGCTGACCCGGCTGGGCGGCGCGGCCCCGGCGGTGCGGCCCGACGAGATCCGCCAGATCGGCATCCGCTCGGTCGACGAGGGCGAGAAGCGCCTGGTCAAGGAATACGGCCTGGACGTCTACGACATGCGCTACATCGACGAGGTCGGGATGAAGCGGGCGATGGAGGAGGCGCTGGAAGGCGTCGACGCGGACACCCACCTGCACGTCAGCTTCGACGTCGACTTCCTCGACCCGGCCATCGCCCCCGGCGTCGGCACCCGGGTGCCGGGCGGGCCGAACTACCGCGAGGCGCAACTGGTGATGGAGATGATCGCCGACACCGGGCGCATGGGGTCGCTGGACATCGTCGAGCTCAACCCGATCATCGACAAGCGCAACCGCACCGCCAAGCTGGCGGTGGACCTGGTCGAGAGCCTGTTCGGCAAGTCCACGCTGATGCGCGACTGAGCGCCGCAGGCGCCGGCCCGGCCGCACCCGCTGCCAGGCGCCCGTCCGCCATGCGATAGTGGGCGGCCGTTGCGCGTCGCCCGCGCAACCGCTTTCACAGAGACATCAGGAGATGAACATGAAGCGTCTGATCGCCGTGCTGCTGCTGGCCTCGTTCTCGCTCGCGCTGTCCGCCTGCAATACCGTCGAAGGTGTGGGCAAGGACGTGCAGAAGCTCGGCGAGAAGGTCGAGGACTCGGCCAAGAAGTAAGCCACCGCGGCCCCCCCCGCGGGCGCATCGAAGAAGGCCGGCCCGTCCGGCCTTTTTCGTGCCCGCGCGGCGCGCCGGGAGGCTGAACCGCGGCCGTGCCGGGCGCCCCGATTCCACGTCCGCTTCACGGCGGCTCGCGTGTCATGCGACCGCGACCCCGCCGCAGGCGGGTTCCGCCCGACACCCGTCACTTCCGAAAGGAGAGTCCCATGAAGCGTTTGTTGGCCCTGATGCTGCTGGCCCTGTTCTCGACGGGCGTGCTGACGGCGTGCAACACCGTCGCCGGCGCCGGCAAGGACGTGCAGTCCGCCGGCGAGAAGGTCGAGGAGACGGCCGAGGACTGCAAGGACGGCAACTGCTGAGGCGCCGCGGCGTCACGCGAAAAGGCCGGAGCGATCCGGCCTTTTTCGTCGCCGCGCGCTGAAGCGTTCACCTACGTCGAGGCGCGGCTAACGCAATCCTGACCTGGAACGAATGCACGGGGCGCCATGCTGAGCGCGACGAAGCGGCGAGAGCGCCGCGCCACCGAGGAAGCAGCATGAACAGAGACATCATCGCGGGCAAATGGAACCAGATCAAAGGCCAGGCCAAGGCCCGTTGGGGCGATCTGACCGACGACGTGTTCGACGTGAGCGAAGGCAACGCCGAATACCTGGCCGGCAAGCTGCAGGAGCGCTACGGCTGGGAGCGCGAGCGGGCCGAGCGCGAGGTGCGCGAGTTCGAGAAGACGCTGAACTGACACGCGGCGGCGCGCGCCGTCGGGGCCGGAGCGATCCTCCGGCCGCGGCGCGCGCCGGCGGCGGGTGGAAGAACCGAGGAAAGACGAGGAGATCGGGCCGGCCCTGCCGGCCCGTTTCTTTTGCGGGGCGGCGCGCTGCGCGCGGGCCCGGGGCCGCCGTTCGCCGCGCCGGTGCGCTGCGCGCGCGGGCGGCGCATCCGCGGACGCGGCGGTTCTCCGCGAAGCGCGCGGCCCGCGCCGGCGCGGGCCGGCGCTCGCCGGGCGACCCGCCGCCTCTACGGGTCGGGCACGAAGCCGACCGGGAACGCGCGCGGGCGGTCCCCGGGTATCTCGCGCGGATGCGGCGGGACGAGCGGCACGCCCCGCGCGAGCAACGCGGCCGCGTCGTCGTAGCGCAGCTCCAGCATCTGCGCCGGACGGCGGCTGGCGCGGACGAAGCCGGTGGTGGCGATCGGCGACCATTCGCGCGCGCCGTGCGCGGTGCCGAGCGATTGCCGGGACGCGCGGAGCGCATCGGCCGCGGCCGCCGCGCCGGCGCCGGACGGCCGCGCGGATTCCCGCGCCACCGACGCCGGCGGTCCGGGTGCCGGGATGCGGGCATCCGCGTCCCGCGCCTCGGCGAACACGGCCATGCCGATCACGCCGACGTTCTCCGGCTGGCCGGTGCGCGCGGCGTAGCTCGCCGCCACGTCGGCGAAGACGAATTGCGCGACCTCGTCCAGCGACTTGCGCCAGCCGGGAATCTCCGCGCGCTGCCAGGGGCCGAGCACGTAGCCGGCCTGCGCGGGGTGCGCGGTCTGCCCGGTGAGCGCATTGACCCCGTCCACCGACAACACCACCAGCACCCGCTCCGGGCCGGCGTTGCGCAGGCGGACCGCATAGCGGTGTCCGGGCGCGGCGGCGATCCAGCGCTGCCCGCGGTGCGCGACCTGCGCCAGCGCGCGGCCGGCGTCGCGGTCGACCACCTCCAGTTCGACCCGCGGCCGCGCGCCCAGCGGAACGCAGGCGGACCAGGCGAGCAGCAGGGCGGCGAGGCGGGAGAGCAGGCGTGGCATGGCGGCGGACTCCGCGAGGGGACAGGCCATGCAAACGCGCCGGCGGCACGGGCGGGGTTGCCCGGGCGGGTACACTGTGGGGCCGTTTTCTCCGCTTCCGCTTCGCATGAGCCCCACCCGCGTCCTCACCGGCATCACCACCTCGGGCACGCCGCACCTGGGCAACTACGTCGGCGCGATCCGCCCGGCCGTGGCCGCCAGCCGCGCGCCGGGCGTGGAGAGCTTCTACTTCCTCGCCGACTACCATGCGCTGATCAAGGTGCAGGAGCCGGCGCGGGTGCAACGCTCGACGCTGGAGATCGCCGCGACCTGGCTGGCCTGCGGCCTGGACCCGGACAAGGTCTGGTTCTATCGCCAGAGCGACATTCCCGAGATCCCGGAACTGACCTGGCTGCTGACCTGCGTCGCCGGCAAGGGCCTCCTCAACCGCGCCCACGCCTACAAGGCGGCGGTGGACAAGAACCGTGAGGCCGGCGAGGACGACGACGCCGGGATCAGCGCCGGGCTCTTCATGTACCCGGTGCTGATGGCCGCGGACATCCTGCTGTTCGGCGCGCACAAGGTGCCGGTGGGCCGCGACCAGATCCAGCACATCGAGATGGCGCGCGACTTCGGCCAGCGCTTCAACCATCTCTACGGCGAGCACTTCGTGCTGCCGGAGGCGGCGATCGAGGAGCACGTGGCCACGCTGCCGGGCCTGGACGGGCGCAAGATGAGCAAGAGCTACGACAACGTCATCCCGCTGTTCGCGCCGCGCGAGACGCTGAGGAAGCTGATCTACTCGATCGTCACCGACTCGCGCGCGCCGGGCGAGCCGAAGGATGCCGGGAGCTCCAACGTGTTCCAGCTCTACCAGGCCTTCGCCAGCGCCGAGGAGACCGAGGCGATGCGGGGCGCGTTCGCCGCCGGCATCGCCTGGGGCGAGGCCAAGCAGGCGCTGTTCGAGCGCATCGACGCCGAGGTCGCGCCGCTGCGCGAGAAGTACGAGGCGCTGATCGCCGAGCCGGCGAAGATCGAGGCGATCCTGCGCGCCGGCGCGCAGCGCCTGCGCGAGCGCTACGCCGCGCCGCGCCTGCGCGCGCTGCGCGAGGCGGTTGGCCTGCGCGACCTGGCTCTGGCCGGGCAGCGCGGCGGCGCGCACAAGCCGCAGGGCAAGGCGGCGGCGCCGGTGTTCAAGCAGTACCGCGAGCGCGACGGCCGCTTCTACTTCAAGCTGGTCGCCGGCGAGCGCGCCCTGCTGCAGAGCGTCGGCCACGAATCGGCGCGCACCGCCGGCGAGCTGATCGCCGCGCTCAAGCGCGACGGCGGCGCGGCGCTGCATCGTGCCGAGGACGGCGCGGTGCGCCTGGGCGAGGCCGTGGTCGGGCGCCTGCTCGAGGACGCGACCCTCGACGAGCTGGCCGAGGCGCTGGCGCGACTCGTCGCGGAAGACGCATGAGCCCGCTGGTCGAGGCGAACCTGGCGCTGATCCTGTTCCTGCCGTGGCTGGCGGTGCTCGGCGCGCTGTTCTGGCTGTTCCCGCGCCGGCCGCGCACGGTGGCGCGGCGGCGCTTCGACGCGGTCGCGCTGGCGCTGGCGCTGGCCGCGTTCGTCGCCGCCAACGGCTGGGCGCTGGGCTACGCCGACCGCGCCTACGGGCGGCTGTGGCCGCAGATCCTGGCCACTTCGGTGGCCTACGGCGTGTTCCTGCTGGTGCTGGCGGTGGCCGTGTTCGTGCGCCGGCGCTGGCTGCGCGGGCGCGACGGCGGAGCCCGGCGATGACCGGCTCCGGGCCGCCGCCGGGCAGGCGCGCGCTGCGCGCATCGGCCGGCGCCCTGCTCTGCCTGTCGCTGGCGCTGCTGTGGCCGTACGCGGCCCTGGACGGCTACTACGCCCACGCCTGCACGCAGCCCGGCGAGCACCACGGCTTCGCGCTGCTGATGCTGCTCCTGCCGGTGCTGCTCCTGCCGGCCTCGGCCTTGCTGTGGCCGGTGCTGGCGGCGGCGCTCCACCTCGTGCTGCGGCCGGCGCGGCGGTTGGCGCGCGCGGGCGCGGTCGGCGCGCTGGCGCTGCCGATCCTGTTCGCGCTGGGGTGGCTGCTGGCATGGCTGCTGTCGGCGCGCACGTCGTGCCTGCTCTACTGACGGGCGAATCGACCAAAGCGGCATCGTCCGTCGCGCCGGCGCTGCCTAGACTGGAGCTCCGATCGCCTCCAGGAGCGCCCTCATGGATCCCGCGCACGCCGCGCACGGCATCGTCACCATCGACACCGGCTTCCAGCGCCCGCGGTTCGACGCCGCCTACCTGATCGTCGAGAACGGCCGCGCCGCGTTCGTCGATTGCGGCACCCGCCATGCGCTGCCGGCGCTGTTCGCCGCGCTGGAGGCGCAGGGCCTGGGCGCGGAGGCGGTGGACTGGGTGATCCTGACCCATGTCCACCTCGACCACGCCGGCGGCGCCGGCGCGTTGATGCGCGAGCTGCCGCACGCGCGCCTGCTGGTGCATCCGCGCGGCGCGGCGCACATGGTCGACCCGGCCCGCCTGGTCGCCGGCGCCACCGCGGTGTACGGCGAGGCGGAGATGGCGCGCAGCTACGGCGAGGTGGTGCCGGTGCCGGCCGCGCGCGTATACGAGGCGCCCGACGGCACGGTGGTCGAGCTCGCCGGCCGCCCGTTGCTGTGCGCCGACACGCCCGGCCATGCGCGCCACCACCTGTGCGTGTGGGACGCGCGCAGCCGCAGCTGGTTCACCGGCGACACCTTCGGCCTGTCCTACCGTGAGCTCGACGACGCGCAGGGCCGGCCGTTCGCGATCCCGACCACCTCGCCGGTGCAGTTCGAACCCGAGCCGCTGAAGGCCTCGATCCGCGCGCTGTGCGCGCGCGAGCCCGACGCGATGTACCTGACCCACTACGGCCGGATCGGCGACGCCGCGCGGGTCGGTGCGGAGCTGATCGAGCAGGTCGATGCGATGGTCGCGCTGGCGCGCGCCGCGCGCGACCGGCCGGACCGCCACGCCTGGCTGGTCGAGGCGCTGGCGGCGCTGTACGCGGAGTGCGCGGCGGCCCACGGCAGCCGCGCCGGCGCGGCCGGGGTGCGCGCGGCGCTGGCGATCGACATCGAGCTCAACGCGCAAGGCCTGGAAGTGTGGCTCGACCGCGAGGCGAAGCGGACCGGCGGCTGAAGCCGCCCCGGACGGTGTGCGGTGCATCACAGGCCCGGGCGCGGCCGCCGGAGTAGCCTGTCGCCACTTCGCGACCGGGCCGCACGCGCCCCCTCTCCATGTCCGCCGTCCCCCCTCTGCCGCTCGCCACGCCGCTCGAGGAAGCGCCGCGCCAGCTCGCGCTCGACGCGTACGCGATCCTCGACACCGCGCCCGAGCAGGCCTACGACGACATCGTGCGCCTGGCGGCGACGCTGTGCGAAACGCCGGCGGCGGCGATCTCGCTGATCGACCGCGAGCGGCAGTGGTTCAAGGCGCGGATCGGCATCGAGGACGCGCAGACCCCGCGCAGCGAGGCGGTATGCGACCGCGCGATCCGCAACCCGCACGAGCTGCTGGTGGTGGAGGATTTCCGCGCGCAGGCCGGGATCCCCGCGCCGCCGCTGCGCATCGGCGGACGGCCGGTGCGTTTCTACGCCGGCATGCCGCTGCTGAGCCCGGAAGGCCACGCGCTCGGCACCGTGTGCGTAATGGACGTGCGCTCGCGCCGGCTGAGCGCCGGCCAACGCGAAGGCCTGGGCGTGCTGGCGCGGCAGACCGGGCACCTGCTCGAACTGCGCCGCTACGCGCTGGAACAGCGCCGCCTGCTGGCCGAGCGCGAGGCGTTCGCGCGGCGCCTGGAGGCTTCGCGCGAGGACCTGCAGCGGCGCCACGACCAGCTCCAGCACAGCGCCACGCACGACGCGCTCACCGGCCTGCTCAACCGTACCGCGCTGAGCCAGCTGCACGAGGACCCGGGGGTCGCCGAGCGCCTGGCGCGGCGGCCGTACACGCTGATGCTGCTGGACATCGACCACTTCAAGCAGGTCAACGACCGCTACGGCCACCTGCTCGGCGACCGCGCCCTGCGCGCGGTCGCCGACGCGGTCGCGGCCTCGGTGCGGCATGGCGACTTCGCCGCGCGTTACGGCGGCGAGGAGTTCCTGATCCTGCTGCCGGACACGCGCCTGGACGACGCGGCGCAGGTCGCCGAGCGCATCCGCGGGCACATCGCGCAGGCGGCGCTGCCGTTTCCGCTGACGGTGTCGATCGGGCTGGCGATGGGCGAGCCGGGCCGCGACTGGTCCGAGCAGGTGTTCGTCCGCGCCGACCAGGCGCTGTACCGCGCCAAGGCCGCCGGTCGCAACCGCGTGGTCGCGGACGACACGCCCTGGCACCACGGCTAGCGCGTTCGTTCCGGGGCGCCCTCCACCCGACCGCTCCGGCAAGCGGGAGGGCGGCTTCCGAAGCTCCGGCAGGGGGCCTGCCGCCCGCTCCCGCTCGCGCGAGCGGGCCGGCGAGGGCATGCGCGGCCCGGGCGTTCAATCCCACACGTTCGGCGGCGGATCGCGGTCGGGCTCCTTCATCCGCACCACGCAGAAGCGCTGGCCGGTCGGCGCCTCCATCACCCACCAGCGCTTCACGAACCCGACCCGCCTGGCGCCCAGCTTCTCCAGCCGCGCGGCCTCGGCGTCGATGTCGTCGGCCTCGATGTCCAGGTGCACGCGCGAAGGATGGTCGACCTTCTGCACCTCGACGGACAGGCCGCCGCGCGTCCGGCCCAGGGACTGGTACTGCGCGGTGTCGTCGCCGGCGTCGCGGTCGACGACCGCGGCGCCCAGGGCCTGGCTCCAGAAGTCGGCCGCGGCGTCGAGGTCGTCGGTGTTGCAGTCGATGATGAAGCCGGCGAGGCGGCTGCGGTGCGGCATGGGGGGCTCCGTCGCGAAGAAGGGCGGGTGCGGTAGCGGAGCATAGCGCCCGTGTCGCCGCCGTCGACGGCGGCCGCCTTGAGCATGGCGCGAGGCCGGTTCCCGCCCGGATCAAGGCGGTTCGGAACGGATCGAGGGGGACCGGTCACGAGCGGGGCGTTCCGCGGTTCCCGTTCCCCCCTTCGTCCCTCGTCCGGGATGCCCCGTTGCGAGCCCGGATGCGCTGCGCTTGTCCGGGCTGCGGAGGAGCAACCGTTCGCTCCCGGCTACTGCGGCAGGGCCATGTCGTCCAGCAGCGCCTTGAGGAAACGCGCGGCCTCGCCGCCGGTGCAGGCGCGATGGTCGAAGGTCAGCGAGATCGGCAGCCGGCGGTGGACCTCGATGCCGCCCATCACCGCGACCACGTCGTGCGACAGCTTGCCGGCGCCGACGATCGCCACGCACGGCGGCACCACCACCGGGGTGGCGTAGCGGCCGGCGAACATGCCGAAGTTGGACAGCGAGATCGTGTAGCCGGAGAGCTCGCTCGCCGGGATGGTGCGCTCCTCGACCTGCGCGCGCAGGCGGTTGATGCCCTCGCGCACGCCGCGCGCGTCGAGCATGTCGGCGTTGCGCAGCGCCGGCACGAACAGGCCGTCGTCGGTGTCCACCGCGATGCCGATGTCGACGTGCGGATGCAGGGTGCGGGTCAGGGTGTCGCCGTCGAACCAGGCGTTCAGCGCCGGCACCGTCTTGCAGGCGGCGACGATCGCGCGCACCAGCCGCGCGGTGATGTCCTGCTTGCCGATCCAGGCGTGCAGGTCGGCGTCGTCCACCAGCGTGGTCGGCACCACCTTGGCGTGCGCGTCGGCCATCACCCGCGCCATGTTGCGGCGCACGCCCTTGAGCTGCTCGGGCTGGCCGCTCGCGGCCACGCCCGGCGGCTGGGTGCGCATCGGGCGGCCGGACTGCGACAGGGTGCTGCGTGCGGCCGCGGGCGCCGGCGGCGCGGCGCGGTCCGCCGCCCGCACGGGGGCCGCGGCCGGCGGCGCGGCGCCCTCCGCGGCCGCGCGCTTGACGTCGTCCATCGTGACCACGCCGTCGGCGCCGCTCGGGCGCACCCGGGCGAGGTCGACGCCGAGCTTGCGCGCCAGCGCGCGCACCGCCGGCATCGCCTTGACCCCGCCCACCGCGACCGCCTGTTCGCTGCGCACCGCGTCCGAGCTCTGCATCGCGCCGACCACGGTGCCGGCGTCGGCGCGCGGCTCGCCTTTCGGCGCCGGCGCCGCCGCGGCGCTGATCGCGCCGCCGTCGTCGGAGGCGACCACTTTGCCGCCGTCGCTGGGCGCGGGGCTGCCGGCGCCGTGGTGATGGCCGGTTTCCTGGCCCTCGGCGCGTTGCGGCAGCGAGGGGTCGATCTCGAACTCGGCCAGCATGGTGCCGGTGACGATCACGTCGCCGGGGCCGCCGGCCAGCCTCAGCACCTTGCCGGACACCGGCGAAGGCACCTCGACCACCGCCTTCGCGGTCTCCATCGACACCAGCGGCTCGTCCAGGCGGATCGTGTCGCCCTCCTTGACGAACCACTCGACGATGGTGGCGTCGGGCAGGCCTTCGCCGAGGTCGGGAAGCAGGAAGGTCTTCTGTGCGGTCATGCGGAATCGTCTCGTTTCGTGTGTCGGTGGCGGCCGCCCTGCCACCAGGGCGGGGGAGGAGCGCGCTCTCCGCGGCGGTATCGACGCGCCGCGCTCCTCCGGCCTCCCCTGCAGGCAGGGGAGGCGTTCGTATCAATCCAGCAGCTGCAGCACCCGTGCCGGCACCCAGCCTTCGTCGCCGCGGGCGTTGCGCGCCCACCACCACTGCGCCAGCTCGCGCTCGAGTTCCAGCGTCTCGCCCGGATCGGCGTCGAGCTCGCGCGTGTCGTAGTCCGCGAGCGCGGTGGCGGGGCCGCGCCCGGCGTCGAACAGCGTCGCCGGCACCCAGCCGCCGCGGCCGTCGGCCAGCGTGGTCCAGACGAAGTCCGGCCATTCGCGGTCGCGCTCGCCGAGCGTCACCGGCGTGCCGGGCGCGACCCGGATCGGCGGGCGGTCCGGCGCGCGGTGCGCGGCGACGACGCGGGCCCGCGGCATCGCTCAGCCCGCCGCGAGGGTGCGCTTGGCCGCGGCGACGATCCGCTCCACGCTCGGCAGGTACTTCATTTCCAGCCGGAACAGCGGGATGTGGGTGTCGTAGCCGGTGACGCGCTCGACCGGCGCCAGCAGGTCGTACATCGACTCCTCGGCCAGGCGCGCGGCGATCTCCGCGCCGAAGCCGGCGGTCTTCGGCGCCTCGTGCACGATCACGCAGCGCCCGGTCTTGGCCACCGACTCGGCGATGGTGGCGAAGTCCAGCGGCTTGAGCGTGGCCACGTCGATCACCTCGGCGCCGATGCCCTCGGCCGCGAGCCTGTCGGCCGCCTCCAGCGTCTCCTTGACCTGCGCGCCCCAGGTGACCAGGGTGACGTCGCTGCCGTCGCGCAGCACGTAGCACACGTCCAGCGGCAAGGCCTCGCCGTCGTCGGGCACCACTTCCTTGTACTGGCGGTAGATGCGCTTGGGCTCCATGAAGATCACCGGATCCGGGTCGCGGATCGCGGCCAGCAGCATGCCGTAGGCGCGCGCCGGCGAGGACGGCATCACCACGCGCAGGCCGGGCACGTTGGTGAAGATCGCCTCGTTGGCCTCGCTGTGGTGCTCCGGGGCGCGGATGCCGCCGCCCCACGGCACGCGCAGCACCATCGGGCAGGTCAGGCGGCCGCGGGTGCGGTAGCGGAAGCGCGCGGCGTGGCAGACGATGTGGTCCACCATCGGGTAGACGAAGCCGTCGAACTGCGACTCGGCCACCGGCTTCATGCCCTGCGCGGCCAGGCCCACGGTCAGGCCGGCGATGGTGGTCTCGTCCAGCGGCGTGTCGAGCACGCGCTCCGGGCCGAACTGCTGCTGCAGGCCGGCGGTGGCGCGGAACACGCCGCCGTTGACGCCGACGTCCTCGCCCAGCACCAGCACGGTCGGGTCCTGGCGCATCTCGTAGGCCAATGCCTGGGTGATCGCCTCGATCAGGGTGATCGCCGGCGCGACCGCGGCCGGCGCGGCGGGCGCGCCGCCGGCGAGGGTCTTGGGGGCGTTCTCGGCGTTCATCGACGGGCCTCCTGGGCGAGCGCGGCGGCGCGTTGCGCGCGCAGATCCGGCGGCGGATCCGCGTACAGGTAGTCGAACATCGCCTCGACCGGCTGCACCGGCGTCTCGAGGTAGGCGTTGATCTCCTCGTCGACGCGCTTGCCGCATTCCTCGGCCCAGGCCTTCTCCTCGGCCTCGCTCCACAGCCCCTGCGCGGTGAGGTAGGTGCGCAGGCGCGCGATCGGCTCGCGCGTCCAGGCCGCCTTGACCTCGTCCTCGCTGCGGTAGCGGCGCGCGTCGTCGGCGGTGGTGTGGTCGTGCAGGCGGTAGGTCAGGAACTCGATCACGCTGCCGCCCTCGCCGCTGCGCGCGCGCTCGGCGGCGCGGCGCATGCCTTCCAGCACCGCGATCAGGTCGTTGCCGTCCACCTGCAGGCAGTGCAGGCCGCCGGCCAGGCCCTTCTGCGCCAGGGTCTTGGCGCCGGTCTGCGCCGAGCGCGGCACCGAGATCGCCCAGCCGTTGTTGATCACGCACAGCACCAGCGGCAGCTGGTAGGCGCCGGCGGAGTTGAGCGCGGCGTAGAAGTCGGTCTTGGACGAACCGCCGTCGCCGCAGCAGGCCACCGCCAGGCGCGGTTCCTTGCGCAGCTTGAACGCGAGCGCCGCGCCGGCGGCGTGCAGGCACTGGGTCGAGATCGGCACGCACCAGGCGAAGTCGTGCTTGGGCCCGGCGAAGTCGTTGCCGCGCTCGTCGCCGCCCCAGTACAGCAGCACCTCGCGCGGGCGCACGCCGCGCATGAACTGCGCGCCGTATTCGCGGTAGCTGGGGGCGAACACGTCTTCCGGCCGCATCGACGCGCCGATGCCGACGTGGGTGGCCTCGTGGCCGAGGCAGCTGGCGTAGGTGCCGAGCTTGCCGGTGCGTTGCAGCGCGATCGCCTTGCTGTCGAAGGTACGCACGAACAGCATCTGCTTGAACAGCGGCAGCAGCGCCTTGGCGTCGCGGAAGGCGGGCGGCAGGTCGGCGACCGGCGCGCCGTCCGGGCCGAGGTATTGCAGGTATTCGATTTCGAAGGTCGCGGCGACCGTCATCGGGAGGTCCTGACTGGGTGTTGGGGGAAAGCCGCGGCGGGCGGCCGGATCCAGTGCCGGCGGCGGCGCTGCGGCGGGCCGGGCCGGCTTTGCCGGCCCTGGCGCCACGGCATCGGTGCAGGAAGCCCGATGCGCTGAACGCGGGGATCATACCGAAGGCGCGGTAAAGAGCCGTTGCGCGCTGCGGCATGCAAGTCGCCGCGAAACGCGCTAAGCGCCGGCGCGCGGACGCGCGCCGCGGCGATCCGCCACGTCGGCCGGCGCGCGTTCAGCCGAGCGCCGCCGGCTTCTTCCGGGCGCAACGGGGACGCGCTTTCCACTCCGTTCCGCCGGGATGCCGGGTGCGGCAAGGAAAAGGGCGCGCCGGAGCGCGCCCTCGCGCCTGCCGCGATTGCCGGATCAGCGCTTGCGGATGCCGACGCGGATCGTGTCGCGGTTGTCGCCCGCGTCGGGATCCGGCGTGGCGGCGCCGATCTGCGCGGCGAACTCCAGTTCGGCGCCGCGGCGCGGCCGCTCCGGCACGGTCACGGCGAAGGCGAACCACTGCGTGCCGGGCGCGAGCGCGGCCTCGCGGGCGCACTCGGCGCGGAAGCCGGCGCCGGTGTCGGCGCGCGCGCAGCGCCAGCCGCGCGGCGCGGACACCGCGGCGAAGCGCCCGGCGACGTTGCCTTCCAGCACCAGCCGGGCCTGCTGCGCGGCATCGGGCCCGGCGTTGCGCACCGGCACCAGGAAGGTCGCGATCGCGCCCTTGCGCACCGGCAGCAGGCCGCCCTCGATCCGCACCGACAGGGCCGCCGACTGCACCACCGTCACCGCGGCTTCGGCCTGGTTGTCGCCGTTGGCCGGATCGCGGGTCTGCGAGCGCACCGCCGCGGCCATGCGCAGCGCGGCGCCGTGCGCCAGCGCGGGCGCGGCCACGGCGAGCGCGAACTCCGCCGCGCCCTGCGGCGCCAGGCGCGGCGTGGTGCAGGTCACGGTGGTCGAGGCCGCGTCCTGCGCCG
Organism: Vulcaniibacterium tengchongense; assembly: GCF_003814555.1. Taxonomy (GTDB): domain Bacteria; phylum Pseudomonadota; class Gammaproteobacteria; order Xanthomonadales; family Xanthomonadaceae; genus Vulcaniibacterium; species Vulcaniibacterium tengchongense. The sequence continues at coordinate 207,876 of NZ_RKQN01000002.1, read as the reverse complement.
GCGCGGCGCAGGTCCAGCCGGCGGGCGCGGTCACCGCCGGCGTCACCGCGGCGTCGAACGCGAACGCCACCGCCGCATGCTCGGCCGGGTTCGGGCCGGCGTTGCGCACCGCGGCGGCGAAGGTGGCGGTCTGGCCGGCGCGCACGGACCGCGGGGTGGCGCCCGCGGCGACCGCCAGGTCGGCGCTGCGGAACGCCGGCACGGCGATGCTCAGCCGCACCGGGTCGTGGTCGGACACGCGCAGCGGCAGCGCCGGATCGTCGAAGTGGTCGACCGCGAAGTCGGCGTTGATGCGGGCGTGCTCCACCCGCACCGCGGCGGCGTCGAGGAACAGGGCCTCGTTCACCAGCACGTGGTCCAGCGCCTGCGCGTTGCCGGCGTACACGTAGGAGTAGCGCTGCGCCGGATCGGCGATCAGCTGCGAGCCGTCGATGAGCGGGCGCGCCAGCGGGCTCGGCACATGGCTGAGCACCCGGCCCGGCGGCGCCGGCTCGCCCTTGATCACGCCGAGCACGTCGACGTAGCCGTCGTTGAACTCGAACGCGTTGAAGTCGCCGACCAGGATGATCTTCTCGCTCGGATCGGCCTGCTGCAGCGATTCGACCAGCCCCGCCAGGTAGGCCGCCTGCGCGCCGCGCTTGGCGCGCACGCGCGCGCCGGCGCTGCTCCAGCCGTTCTCGCCCGGATCGGCCGAGTCCAGGTCGTTGAGCGAGCGCAGGTGGTTGACGATCACCGTGACCGGGTACTGCGCGCCGTTGTCCTGGTGCACCCGCGCGCGCAGCAGCAGCGGCGGGCGGTCGTTGAGCAGGCTGGTGCTGCCGTCGGGGTTGGCCAGGGTCGCGTCCTTGCCGTACTGCACCACCTCCAGCGCGTCCACGCGCGGCCGGCCGGCGCCGTTGTCGCGGCGCGCGACCAGGAAGCCGACGTTGATGCCGCCGACGTCGTTGCCCGGCACCAGGTACGGCTGGTAGTGCGGCGCGCGCGCGCCGCAGGCGGCGTCCACGCGCTCGGACAGCAGGCCCAGCACGCGCAGGTTCTCGACCTCGACCACGCCGAGGATGTCCGGTGCCTTAAGGTAGTCGCAGATCGCCGCCGCCGCCTTGGCGAGGCGGAACGCCAGTGCCTGCGGCTGCACGGTCGGCGCGCCGTTGTTGTCGGCGACCTCGTCGAACAGGCGCAGCAGGTTGAAGCCGGCGACGGTGACCTCGTCGTAGGCCGGCTCGCTCACCGGCTGCGGCAGGCGGCCGCCCGCGACCGCCGGCGGCGTGGCCGGGTCGGGCAGCAGCGCCCAGGTGCCGGAGTGGTAGTCGAGCACGCCGCGCAGGCCGCGCACCTGCGCGCCGACGTCCACGGTCAGCGGCTGCGCGTCGATCTGGCCCCAGCTGCGCACCATCAACCGCTCCGGGTTGGTGTCGAACAGCGGCGGCCGCTTGTCCGGCGGCAGCGCGGCCAGGGCCGCATCGAGCACGCCGATGCCGGGTTCGCGGAACGGCCGCGCCACGCCGGGCAGGACCACGTGGAACACGCCGTCGTTGGCGGCGGTGGCGCTGGCGTCGCGGATCGAGCCGCCGGACGGCGCGACCGCGGTCGCCGCGGCCACGCTCACGCGCATGGCTTCCAGGCGCTCCAGCGCGTCCGGTGCCGCATCGGGGCCGAGCTCGGCCGCGCCCAGCTCGACCGGCGCCGGCAGCGCCGCCCCGGCGTGCAGCAGTTCCACGGTCGGCTCGACCAGCTCGGTGACGCTGAGCTGGTTGCGGTTGGACGACGGCACGAACTCCTCGACCCTGGCGGTCACCCGCACGCGGTGGCCCACCGCCGCCGCGGCCGGCGGGGCGCTGCCGGTGAAGACGAAGATCGCGTCCGAGGTGGCCGGGTCGCCGTCGCCTTCGCTCTGCAGGAAGAAGCCGTTGTTGAACTTGCGCGCGGTGACCACGCCCTCGGTGACCACGCGCTTGCCTTCGTACGGCGAACGCAGCCCGCCGCCCTGGATCCGGGCGATGGCCAGCGGCAGCGCCGGTTCCGGCGCCGGGCCGGCGGCGCCGCTGTTGCGCGGGTTGGGCGCGCCGACGGCGAAGTCGGCGGCATTGTCGTTGCTGTCGCTGGCGCCGTCGCTCTTGCGCAGCGCGGCGGTGGTGTTGCCCAGGGTGGCGGTGGGCGCCGAGCCCTCGAAGCAGTTGGCGGCGCTGCCGTAGCCGACGAAGTCGACCAGGTTGGCGTCGCCGAGCGGGCAGGCGCCGCTGAGCGCGGCGGTCGAGCGCACCAGCGCGACCTTGCCGGCGCCGCCGGCCATCGCGATGGAACCGACCGCGTCGGGCGTCGGCAGATCGGCGCTGCCGCCGCTGCCGGCGGCCTGCTGGATCAGGTAGTAGCCGCCCGGCGCGATGGTGCCGGCGAGCTGGGTCCGGTTCGACCAGCTGGTGCCGGCGGAGGAGGCGTACTGCACGCTCCAGCCGTCCAGGCTCACCGGCGCGGCGCCGGTGTTGCGCAGTTCGATGAAGTCGTTCCTGAGCGTGGCGCCGCTGTTGCCGCCGCCGCCGTAGACCTGGCTGATCACCACCTGCGCGTGCGCGCCGCCGGCGAGCGCCAGCCACAGCGCGCCGCTCCATACCGCGGCCGCGATGCGGCCTTCGCACTTGTCCATGAGCTTCCCCGGGTTGTGTGCCCGCCGCCCCCCGTCCTGGCGGTGCCGGCGGGCCGTCGGCCTGCGGCGGACAGGAGTTTGCCCGAATCCTCGCGGCCGCGGGTTGCATCGCGATGACGGCCGCGGCGGGCCGATGCGCTACCCTGAACGTCCCTGGGCGGTGCCGTTTGCCGGCACGCGAAAACGAGCGATGAGCGTCGACAAGAACGAGCGCGAACTGGAGTCCGGCATCCACACCGACCTGTCCGGGCGGATGACCTACGCCGGCTACCTGCGGCTGGACACGCTGCTGTCGGCGCAGCGGCCGGTCTCGCAGCCGGCGCACCACGACGAGTTGCTGTTCATCGTCCAGCACCAGGTCGCCGAGCTGTGGATGAAGCTGATGATCCACGAGCTGAAGGCGGCGATCGCGCAGTTGCGCGAGGACCGGCTCGACCGTGGCCAGAAGAGCCTCGCCCGCTGCAAGGCGATCCTGCGCCAGCTGACCGAGATGTGGTCGGTGCTGGAGACGCTGACGCCGTCGGAGTACATGGAGTTCCGTGACATCCTCGGGCCTTCGTCCGGGTTCCAGTCGCTGCAGTACCGCACCATCGAGTTCCTGCTCGGCAACAAGAACGCGGCGATGCTGCAGGTGTTCGCGCACGATCCCGCCGCCGAAGCCGCGCTGCGCGAGGCGCTGCAGGCGCCGAGCCTGTACGACGAGACGCTGCGCTACCTCGCGCGCCACGGCCACCCGGTGCCGGCCCGCCACCTGCAGCGCGACTTGCGCCAGGCGCACGTGTCCGACCCGGAGCTGCTGCCGGTGTTCGAGCGCATCTACGAGGACACCGCGGCGCACTGGGACGCCTACCACCTGTGCGAGGACCTGGTGGACCTGGAGAGCCAGTTCCAGCTGTGGCGCTTCCGCCACATGCGCACGGTGCTGCGGATCATCGGCTTCAAGCGCGGCACCGGCGGCTCCAGCGGCGTCGGCTTCCTCAAGCAGGCGCTGGAGCTGAGCTTCTTCCCGGAGCTGTTCGAGGTGCGCACGATGATCGGCGCGCCCGCGCCCGGCGCCGCCTAGGCGGCGCACGCGCGTGCACGACTGCGTCGGCGCGCTGCTGATCCGCGACGGCCGCATCCTGCTCGGCCGCCGCCGCGACGAGGGCGACTGGCTGGCCGGGGCCTGGGACGTGTTCGGCGGCCACGTCGAGCCGGGCGAGAGCGGGCCGCAGGCGCTGCGGCGCGAGCTGTCCGAGGAGCTCGGCATCGCGGCCGGGGCGCTGCGCTACGCCGGCCGCCTGGAGGGCGCGGCGCCGGAACCGTGGCGGCTGCGGCTGTACCGGGTGCTGCGCTGGCAGGGCGTGCCGCGGAACCGGCAGGAGCACGCCGAACTGCGCTGGTGCGCGCTGGACGAGGCGCAGGCGCGCCTGGGCGCGGCGCATCCGGCGTTCCCGCGCCTGCTGGCGCGCGCCTTCGCCGCGGCCGCCGGCGGGTGAGCGGCGGCGCGGCTCCGGGGCGGCGATCGCGGGCCGCCGCCCGCGCCGTGCCGGGCGGGCCGGCCGTCCGGGTTTGACGTGACCGACGTCACCCGGTAAATCTCCCGGGTCCCGTGCCGCCCGGCGTGGGTTTCCATTCAGTTCTTCGATCCACACGGGGGAGACCGCACATGAGCGGAACCGCTATGCCCGCGGCCGGCACGGCCGCGCCGATTCCCGAATTCCCGCAGCGCCTCGGCCACCCGAAGCCGCTGTGGATGCTGTTCATGACCGAATTCTGGGAGCGCTTCGCGTTCTACGGCATCCGCTGGGCGCTGGTGCTGTACATCGTGGCCCAGTTCTACCAGGGCAGCGGCACCGGCGAGCAGCCGGCCAACCAGCTCTACGGCGCCTACCTGGCGCTGGTGTACGCGGCGGCGATCTTCGGCGGCTACGTCGCCGACCGGGTGATCGGCTACCAGCGCTCGATCCTGCTCGGCGCGGCGATCATGTCGGCTGGCCTGTTCATGATCGCGGTGCCGAACCAGGAGGTGTTCAAGCTCGGCCTGGCGACGATCATCGCCGGCAACGGCCTGTTCAAGCCGAACATCTCCACGATGGTCGGCAAGCTCTACGCGGTCGGCGACGAACGCCGTGACTCGGGCTTCACCATCTTCTACATGGGCATCAACCTCGGCGCGATGATCTCGCCGATCCTCACCGGCTGGCTGGCCGACAAGGTGTTCGGCAGCGAGGCGATGCCGGCCTACAAGGTGGTGTTCATCACCTCGGGCATCGGCATGCTGCTGAGCCTGGTGTGGTTCTGGTTCGGCCGCCGCGGGCTCGCCGGCATCGGCCGGCCGCCGGAAGGCGGCGAGCACCGCGGCCGGGTGCTGCTGACCCTGGTCGGCGCGCTGGTCGCGATCCCGGCGATCTACTTCCTGCTGACCATCGACGCGGCCACCCTCAACTGGTGGGTGCTGACGCCGATGTTCGTGCTGCTGTGCGCGCTGATCATCGCCGAGGGCGTGCGCGAGGGTAAGACCCAGCGCGACCGCGCGCTGGCGATGCTGCTGATCTTCGTGTTCAACGTGCTGTTCTGGATGTTCTTCGAGCAGGCCGGCAGCTCGTTCAACTTCCTCGCCGACAAGATCGTCGACCGCAGCTTCGGCGACTGGACCTTCCCGGTCGCGTGGTTCCAGTCGGTGAACTCGCTGGCGATCATCACCATCGCCCCGGTGCTGGCCTGGCTGTGGGTGAAGATGGGCCGCGCCAACCCGTCGATCCCGCGCAAGTTCGGCCTCGGCCTGATCTTCAACGGCCTGGCCTTCGCGCTGCTGATGTTCGCCCTGTCCAGCCTGGTCGACGAGTTCGGCAAGATCCCGTTCTGGACGCTGTTCATGGTCTACGTGATCCAGTCGGTCGGCGAGCTGTGCCTGTCGCCGATCGGTCTGTCGATGGTGACCAAGCTGGCGCCGGTGCGCCTGGTCGGCTTCGGCATGGGCGGCTGGTTCCTGTCCACCGGCATCGGCAACAACCTGTCGGGCATCTTCGCCGGCCACGTCAGCGGCGAGAGCGGCATGACCGTGCAGTCGGCGCTGTCCGGCTACACCTTCGGCTTCTGGCTGCTGCTGGGCGCCGGCGTGCTGCTGTTCCTGATCGCACCGCTGGTGCAGCGGCTGATGCACGGAGTGAAGTAGGCGCGGCCGACCGCGCGTCCGGACGACGGCGGCCGCGGGCCGCCGTCGTCGTTTCCGGTTGCCGGGACGCGAGCCTAGGCTTCGCCGGCGCGGCCCTGCGCCTCGCGCCAGCGCAGCGCCTGCTCGCCGACGTAGCGGCGGCCCGGGTTGTCGCCGCGGACCCATTCCTCCGGCGCGAACAGCTCGAACAGGCCGACCTTGAACAGCGTCGGCACGGCCAGCGCCAGCTGCCGCTCGACCTCGCCGCGCTCGCCGGCGTTGTACAGCGCGATGTTGTGCAGCATCGTCGCGACCGTGCCGGTCTGCACCGTGCTGCCGTCGCGCAGCTTCACCGCCGGCAGGCTTTCGCCCTCGGCGACGATCTTGCGGTTCACCGCCGCCAGTTCGGCGGTGTGGGCGGGCGTGGGGTCGTTCATCGCGGTTCCTCGCGTGTGGGCACGCGGACGAGATGGGGCGCGGCGCGGCCGGCGACAAGGCGTGCGCATCCGGGAGCGGCGGCGCGGCGCCGTTCCGCGCCCGCGCCGCCCGCGGGGGGGCCCGGAGCGGCCGGCCTGGCGCGAGCGCGCCGCGCGGAGGCGATGCGCCGCGCCGTGGCGCCGGCCGGATCGAAGCGCCGAGGCAGGCCGGCGCGGCGGCGGCGCGCGCCGCTTACCGCGCCAGGGGCTCGGACGCGACCGGCTCGGCCTCCGCGCGCAGTTCCAGCTCGTCGAGCCGGTCGAGCAGCCGGAACAGCAGCGCGCGCTCGTTCGCGTCCATGCCCTCGAGCAGGCGCCGTTCGAACGCCAGCGCCAGCGGCGCGACCTCGTCGTAGATCCGGTAGCCGGCCTCGGACAGGCGCAGCACCGAGCGGCGGCGGTCGTCGCCGTGGATCTCGCGCTCCAGCCGGCCGGCCTCGAGCAGGCGCGCGACCGCGCGGCTGACCGCGACCTTGTCCATCGCCGTGCGCTGCGCGACCTCGTTCGCCGACAGCCCCGGGTAGCGGCCGAGCACCGCCATCACCCGCCACTCGGTCACGGTGAGGGCGAAGCGTTCGCTGTAGATGCGCGCGATCGTGCCGCTGACGCGGTTGCTCAGCACCGACAGCCGGTAGGGCAGGAAGCGCTCCAGGTCGAGCTCGGCGTGGCCCTGGCGTGGCTGGTTCATGTTGCGCCGTACCTTGATTATGGTTTCAGTTGAAACTATAACGGCCTCTTCGGAACAGGCCGTCCCCGGCGGACGTGCCGCCACCTGGGAACAATGCCATGAATGCACAGCCAAACCTCGGCATGCAGGTCACCACGTTCGAGAACCCGCTCGGCATCGACGGTTTCGAGTTCGTCGAGTTCGCCGCCCCGGCGGGCCAGGGCGCGCACCTGCACGACTATTTCCGCAAGCTCGGCTTCACCGCCGTGCTCCGCCACAAGACCCGGCCGATCACGGTGTACCGCCAGGGCGGGGTGAACTTCCTGGTCAACGAGGACCCGGACAGCTTCGCCGCGGACTTCGCCGCGCAGCACGGGCCCTGCGCCTGCGGCTTCGCGATCCGCTTCCAGAAGCCCGCCGCGGAGGTGTTCGACGCGGTGCTGCGCAACGGCGGCGAGGCGGTGTCGCACAAGGCCGAGACCCGCGCGGTGGACGCGCCGGTGGTCAAGGGCATCGGCGACTGCATGCTGTACCTGGTCGACCGCTACGGCGCCAAGGGCTCGGCCTACGACGGCGGGTTCGAGCCGGTGCCGGGCGCGGAGCAGAACCCGAAGGGGTTCGGCCTGACCTTCATCGACCACCTGACCCACAACCTGTACTTCGGCAACATGGCCAAGTGGGCGGACTACTACGAGCGGCTGTTCAACTTCCGCGAGATCAAGTACTTCGACATCAAGGGCGCGAAGACCGGCCTGGTGTCGAAGGCGATGACCGCGCCGGACGGGGTGGTGCGCATCCCGCTCAACGAGTCCAGCGACCCGAAGTCGCAGATCAACGAATACCTCGACGCGTACAAGGGCGAGGGCATCCAGCACATCGCCTGCTTCACCGACGACATCTACGCCACGGTGGAGCAGATGCGCGCGGCCGGGGTCGAGTTCCTCGACACGCCGGACACCTACTTCGAGGTGATCGACCAGCGCATCCCCGGCCACGGCGAGGACGTGCCGCGGCTGCAGAGAAACAAGATCCTGATCGACGCCGACCCGGAGACGCACCAGCGCAAGCTGCTGCAGATCTTCACCCAGAACGCGATCGGCCCGATCTTCTTCGAGATCATCCAGCGCAAGGGCAACGAAGGCTTCGGCGAGGGCAACTTCCAGGCCCTGTTCGAGAGCATCGAGCGCGACCAGATGCGCCGCGGGGTCCTGTGATGCTGCCGCCGCGGATCCGCGCGGATCGCCGCGGATGTTGCGGCGTAGGCGCGTGGAGCCGGCGAAGTTGAGATCGCCGCCGCCGATCCGCGCCCCGCGCGCGGGATCGGCGGCAAAACGCTTTGGGGGACGAGACGTGGCCTCGAGTTACCAGACCGGTTTCGGCAACGAGTTCGCGAGCGAGGCGGTGCCCGGCGCGTTGCCGGTCGGGCGCAATTCGCCGCAGCGGGTCGCGCACGGGCTGTACGCGGAGCAGCTGTCGGGCACCGCGTTCACCGCGCCGCGCCACGCCAACCGGCGCAGCTGGCTGTACCGGATCCGCCCGGCGGCGATGCACGGGCCGTTCGCGCCCTATGCGAGCGGGCACGCCGCGCAGCCGCGCTTCCACAACGACTTCGGCGACGGCCCGGTGCCGCCGGACCAGATGCGCTGGGACCCGCTGCCGTTGCCGCAGGCGCCGGCGGACTTCGTCGACGGCCTGTACACGATGGCCGGCAACGGCTCGCCCGCGGCCCAGCACGGCGTCGGCATCCACCTGTACGCCGCCGACCGCGACATGCGCGGCCGCTACTTCTACGACGCCGACGGCGAGCTGCTGATCGTGCCGCAGCTGGGCCGGCTGCGCATCGCCACCGAGCTCGGCGTGCTCGAGGTCGAGCCGGAGCGGATCGCGGTGATCCCGCGCGGCGTGCGCTTCCGCGTCGAATTGCCGGACGGGCCCTCGCGCGGCTACGTCTGCGAGAACTTCGGCGCGCTGCTGCGCCTGCCCGACCTCGGGCCGATCGGCAGCAACGGCCTGGCCAACCCGCGCGACTTCGAGACGCCGCACGCGGCCTACGAGGACGTGGAGGGCGAGTTCGAACTGATCGCCAAGTTCCAGGGCCACCTGTGGCGCGCGCCGATCGACCATTCGCCGCTGGACGTGGTCGCCTGGCACGGCAACTACGCGCCGTACCGCTACGACCTGCGCCGCTTCAACACCCTCGGCTCGATCAGCTTCGACCACCCGGACCCGTCGATCTTCACCGTGCTGACCTCGCCGAGCGACACGCCGGGCACGGCCAACCTGGATTTCGTGATCTTCCCGCCGCGCTGGCTGGTCGCGCAGGACACCTTCCGCCCGCCGTGGTTCCACCGCAACGTCGCCAGCGAGTTCATGGGCCTGATCCGCGGCGTCTACGACGCCAAGGCCGAGGGCTTCGCGCCGGGCGGCTGCTCGCTGCACAACTGCATGAGCGGCCACGGGCCGGACGCGGCGACGTTCGAGAAGGCCTCGGGCGCCGACCTGTCGAAGCCCGACGTGATCCGCGACACCATGGCCTTCATGTTCGAGACCCGCGCGGTGATCCGGCCCACCCGGCAGGCGCTGGAGGCCGCGCATCGCCAGCGCGACTATCAGCAGTGCTGGGCCGGGCTGCGCAGGCACTTCGCGCCGCCGGCGCGCTGAACCGGGCCGCAGGCCGCGGCCGCGCCGGTCGCGGCCGCGGCGCGTTCCGGGTTAGGCTGCGCCCGACTCGTCCCAAGGAGACACGACGATGCGCGCGTTGCCGCTGCTGCTGTTGATCGCCACCCTGGCCGCCTGCCGCGGCGAGCAGTCCGCACCGGAGACGCCGGCGCCGGCCGCGCCGGCGCCCGCGCCGGACCAGCCCGCCGAGGACGTGCCGCCGGCGAACGCGCCGCCCGCCGAATCGCCGCCCGCCGCGTCGCCCCCGGCTGCAGCCACGCCCGCGGGCGGCGCGATGCCCGCGCCCGGCGCGATCGGCTACGCCGGCTTCGGCCCGGCGCCGTTCGGGGCGAGCGAGGAGGAGGTGCGCATGGCGTGGGGCGCCGACCTCGGCGAAGGCAAGCCGTCGGAGCCGGGCGGCTGCTATTACCTGTTCCCGCAGCCGCGGCCGCAGAGCGGATTCCGGCTCGGCTTCATGTTCGAGGGCGGCAAGTTCGTGCGCCTGGACGTGGACGCGGCCGAGATCGAGGCGCCGGGCGGCGGCCGGGTCGGCATGGGCGCCGACGAGATCCGCCGCCTCTACGGCGCACGCGTCGAGGAGATGCCGCACAAGTACGTCGAAGGCGCGAAGTACCTGAGCGTGCCCGACCCGGCCGGCGGCCGCGGCGTGCTGCTGTTCGACACCGACGCCAACGGCCGGGTGAGCGCCTGGCGCGTCGGCGTGCCGCCGCAGGTGTACTACGTCGAAGGCTGCGGCTGAGCGGCGCCCACGGCCGCGCCGGGCGCGCCGCGGCGGACGGCCGCGCCGTGCCGCCGGCGCAAGCCGGCCGGGGGCCGCGCGCACTGGACGGGGCGCCCGCCGCGCGGCAAGAATCGGCGCCGAGCTCGGGAGGAACGCGCGATGCTGGAAGCGGTCGGCTGGTTCGTGCTGGGTCTGCTGCTGCTGGCGCTGGGCGGCGATTCGGCGATCAAGGGCGCGTCCGGGCTGGCGCAGCGCTGGGGCATGCGGCCGTTCGTCGCCGGGCTGTTCCTGGTCGCGTTCGCGACCTCGCTGCCGGAGCTGGCCGTCAACGCGCAGGCGATCGCCCGCGGCGAGGGCGCGCTGGCGCTGGGCAATGCGGTCGGCAGCAACGTCGCCAACTTCGGCCTCACCCTCGGCGTCTCGGCGCTGGCCGCGCCGCTGCTGGTGCGCTGGCGCGCGCTGTCGCCGCTGCTGTGGGCGCTGCTGCTCGGCACCGCGCTCGCGATCGCGTTCGGGCTGGACGGAACCCTCGGCCGCGTCGACGGCCTGGTCCTGGTCGCGGGCTTCGTCGCGGTGGTGGCGTTCGCCGCGGCGCGCGCCCGGCGCGAGTCGGCGGAGCTGCAGGACGCGATCGCCGCGTTCGCGCGCACCCGGACCGGGCTCGGGCTCAACCTGCTGCGGCTGGCGATCGCGGCCGCGCTGCTGTACTTCGGCGCGCGCCTGGTGGTGGGCAACGCGCTCGCGCTCGGCCAGGCGCTGGGCATGGCGCCGCTGCTCACCGGCCTGCTGCCGGTGGCGATCGGCACCGCGCTGCCGGAGCTCGCCGCCGCGGTGGTCGCGGCGCGGCGCGGGCAGGGCGACCTGGCGGTCGGGCACGTGATCGGCTCCAGCCTGTTCAACCTGCTGCTGATCGTCGGCGGCATGGCCGTGCTCTCGCCGTTGCCGATGCCGGCCTCGTTCCTGCGCTTCGAACTGCCGGCGGCCGGCGTGTTCGCGCTGATGCTCTACCCGATGCTGCGCGGCGACCTGCGCGTCAGCCGCGCCGAAGGCATGCTGCTGCTGTTCGCGTTCCTGGCCTGGCTGGGGTTCGAGCTGGCGGCGCTGCAGCAGTGATGGCCGGGGCGCCCGCTCCGGTCGATATACTCGTCGGATGAGCCAATCGACTTCGACCCCGGCCGCGCCGCGGCTGCCGCGCGCGTTGCGCGCGCTGAGCGAATTCCTCCGCCTCGAGGCCGCCGGCGGCGTGGTGCTGATCGCCGCCGCGGCGCTGGCGATGATCGCCGCCAACTCGCCGCTGGACGAGCTCTACCGCGCGTTCGGCCAGCTGCCGGTGCACGTGCGCGTGGGCGCGCTGGAGATCGCCAAGCCGCTGCTGCTGTGGGTCAACGACGGCCTGATGGCGGTGTTCTTCCTGTTGGTCGCGCTGGAGATCAAGCGCGAGATGCTGTGCGGCCAGCTGTCCAGCCGCGACCAGGTGATCCTGCCGATGGTCTGCGCCGCCGCGGGCGTGGCGGTGCCGGCGCTGCTGTTCGCCGCCTTCAACCACGGCGACGCCGGGGCGATGCGCGGCTGGGCGGTGCCGACCGCGACCGACATCGCCTTCGCGCTGGGCGTGCTGGCGCTGCTCGGCTCGCGCGTGCCCTCGGGCATGAAGCTGCTGCTGTCGACCATCGCGGTGGTCGACGACCTGATCGCGATCGTGATCATCGCGCTGTTCTATTCGCACGAGCTTTCGCTGGCCGCGCTGGCCTGGGCCGGCGCGGCGATCGCGGGCCTGGTCCTGCTCAACCGCCGCGGCGTGACCCGGCTCGGGCCCTACCTGCTGCTCGGCCTGGTGCTGTGGGTGTGCGTGCTCAAGTCCGGCGTGCACGCGACGCTGGCCGGCGTGGTCACCGGCCTGATGGTCCCGCACGTCGACCGCCGCAACGCGATTCCGGACGAGACCGAGCACTCGCCGCTGGAGACCCTCGAGCACGCGCTGCATCCGTGGGTGGCCTACGCGATCCTGCCGCTGTTCGCGTTCGTCAACGCCGGCCTGTCGCTGTCCGGGTTGAGCCTCGGCGACATGCTGCAGCCGCTGCCGATCGGCATCGTGCTCGGCCTGCTGCTCGGCAAGCCGGTCGGCATCGTCGGCGCGGCGGTCGCGCTGCGCGCGCTCGGCTGGGCCCGGTTCCCGGACGGCATGGACCTGCGGATGATGATCGGCCTCGGCCTGATGTGCGGCATCGGCTTCACCATGAGCCTGTTCATCGCTTCGCTGGCCTACCGCGACCCGCTGCTGTACGAGGAGGCGGTGCTCGGCGTGCTGACCGCATCGGTGCTGTCGGCGGTGGCCGGCTACCTGTGGCTGCGGCCGGCCCTGGCCCGGCGCCCGGGCTGATGCGGCACGCCCTGGTTTTCGGCGCCAGCGGCCAGATCGGGCGGCCGCTGCTCGACCGGCTGCAACGCGAGGGCTGGCGCGTCACCGCGGTCTCGCGCCGGCGGCATCCGGACCAGCCCGGCCTGCACTGGCTGCAAGGCGCGCTGCCGACGCTGGCCGGCGCGCCGGCGCGGGTCGACGCGATCTTCAGCTGCGGGCCGCTCGACGGCTTCGCCCGCTGGTACGCGCAGGCGGCGGTCGAATGCCCGCGGGTGGTCGCGTTCGGCTCGACCAGCGTCGAGGTCAAGCGCGGTTCGGCCGACGCGGAGGAGCGCGCGCTGGCGCAGCGCCTGCGCGAGGGCGAGGAGGGCGTGTTCGCCGCCGCCGCCGCGCGCGGCGCCGCGGCCACGCTGCTGCGCCCGACGCTGATCTACGGCGCCGGCCGCGACGCCACCCTGACCCGCATCGCCCAGCTGGCCGGGCGCTGGCGGTGCTTTCCGCTGCCGCGCGGCGCCGACGGCCTGCGCCAGCCGGTGCACGTCGAGGACCTGGCCGCGGCCGCGTACGCCTGCCTCGGCAGCGCCGCGAGCCAAGGCCGGGCCTACGCGGTGCCGGGCGGGGAAACCCTGCCGTACCGCGAGATGGTCGCGCGCGTGCTGGCGGTGCTGGAACCGCGGCCGACCCTGGTCGAGCTGCCGTCGCCGCTGTTCAACCTGGCGCTGCTGCTGGCGCAGGCCAGCGGCCGCGCCACCGACCTGGGCGAGGCGGCGGTGCGGCGGATGCGCGCCGACCTGGTGTTCGACGCGGCGCCCGCGCAGCGCGACTTCGGCTACGCCCCGCGCCCGTTCCGGGTCGACGCGTCGATGTTCGTGGCGCGCGCCGAAGCGTGACCGTGGCGCCCCGGCCAGGACGCGCCGCGCCAGCACCGGAATTCATATCGCACGCAACGGTTGACAGGCCGGCGCCCGGCATGGTCTCGTCGGAGCCGATGAACCTCCGCCCCTTCCCGCGCAAACCGGCCCGCCATGCGTCGTACGACGCGAAGCGCCCGTGCGCGTGTGCCCAGGCCGCCGGTTCGATTGGCTACTACACCACCTTTACCTGGGCAGGCAGCGCGGGGAGCGGGCACGTGTAGGCAACGCCAACCAGCCCAGCAGCAGAGCGAACCCCGCGGCCCCCAGGACCGCGGGGTTTTTCGTTCTGGGACCGCATTTCACCGACCAGGAACCGCCGCCATGACCACCCGCCACGACCTGCCTCCCGACCCCGCCCGCCGCGCCGACGCGCACCGGAGGCGGCGATGAGCTGGGCGCCGGCGATCGCGCCGCCGCATGCGGTGGAGCCGCCGCCCGCCGGCGATTCGCTGCTCGGCCACTGGCTGGCGATGGTGTCGCGCCACCGCCAGCTGCGCCTGGAACGCGCGGCGCGGCGGCTGCGCATCACCGTGACCGAGTGGTTGGCGCTGCGCCAGCTGCAGCGCAGCGGCCGCGTCACCCAGTGCCGGCTCGCCGAGGCCGCCGGGCTGACGCCGCCGTCGCTGTCGCGCGCGCTGGCCTCGCTGGAGGAGATGGGCTGCGTGACCCGCAGCGCCGACCCCCACGACCTGCGCTCGATCCGGGTGGACATCACCGACGCCGGGCGCGCGCTGGTGGCGCGGCTGCTGGAGACCGAGCGCGAGGTCGACCGCGAGCTGTTCGCCTGCCTCGGCCCGGCACGGTGCGAGGAGCTCGCCGGCGCGCTGCGTGCGGTCGTGGCCGGCGACCGCCGGGCCTAGCCGCCTACAGGTCCTCGGCGCGCGGCGCGGTGCGCGCCTTGCGCAGCGCGCGCACCGCGATCAGCAGCACCCCGCCGAGCACCATCGCGCCGCCGAGCAGCAGGCGCGGCCCCGGCCGGTCGCCCCAGAACGCCACGCCCAGGCCGACCGCGAGCACCGGCACCAGCAGCAGCCACGGCGTCACCTGCGCGACCGGGTAGCGTTGCACCAGCACGTAGTACAGGCCGTGGCCGAGCAGCGACGACACGAAGGCCGCGTACAGCGCGCCGAACCAGGCCACGCCGCTCACCTGCGGCAACGCCGCCAGCCCGCCGGGCTCGAACGCCAGGCTGATCGCCAGCAGCAGCGGCACGCTGAGCACCGCGGTCCAACCCTGCTGGCTGTAGACGTCGAGCCCGTGCAGGCGCTTCATCAGCACCGTACCGACCGCGAGGAACGCGGCCGACACCAGCATCACCGCCAGCGCCGCCGGCCGGTCCAGCACCAGCGGATCGAAGCCGAGCACCAGCACGCCGGCGAAGCTCACCGCGATCGCCAGCCCGGTGCGCCAGGCGAAGCGCTCGCCCAGCCACCACCACGCCAGCAGCGTGGTCATCGGCACGTAGCTCTGCATCACGATCGCCGGCGAGGACAGGTCGCCGGCCAGCTTCAATGCGGTGAAACTCAGGCCGAAATGCAGCACGCCCAGGCACAGACATACCGCGACCAGCCGCGGCCACTGGCCCGGCGCCGGGCGCTTGAGGAAGAACGCCAGCGGCAGCGCGAGCAGGGCGAAGCGCAGCGCGGTGAACAGGAACGGCGGAATCTCCCGCAGCGCCAGCGCCGAAGTGAGGAAGTTGCCGGCCCAGGCCAGCACGATCAGCAGGACGAAGAACAGGTCGCGGGCGGGCATGGGAAAACGGCGGCGGCGCGCGGCGGGCGCGAGGGAGGCGGAGCTGGCGGAGCGGCGATGCGCGCGGACGGCCGTGCGGCCGCTGCGATCCGGATTGTCCCCGTTCGCGCTTCGCGCAGTCCAGCGGGGCGGCGCGCGACCGCGGCAGACCCTTCGGCCGTCGCCGGGTGGTGCGCCGCGCGACGATCCTGCGCCGCGTGCGCCGGCCGCCGCCGTGGCGGCCCGCTCGCCTCAGTAGCGCAACCCCAGCCGCCGATACAGCTTGGCCAGCACCCAGGCCGGCCCGATCAGCAGATAGGTCAGGTCGGTGAGGAAGCTCGGCCGCTTGCCCTCGTAGCGCCGGCTGTGGCCGACGAACTGCCCGATCCAGGCGACGACGAACACGCCGACCGCCAGCGCCAGCAGCACGCGCGGGCCGTAGCCGTCATGGAGCCAGCGCGTCAGCAGGCCCATCAGCACGAAGGCGACGACCATCCCCAGGCCTAGCGCGCGCGAGGCGCGGTAGTAGAACAGCGCCGCGGCCAGCATCGCCAGCCCGGCCCAGAAGCCCGGCCGGAACCACGTGCCCGGCGCCGGGATGCACCACAGCAGCGCGATCACGCTCCACAGGATCGCCGGCACGCAGATCGCGTGGATGCGCTGGTTGACCGGATGGCGGTGGTCGGCGGAATAGTGCGCGAACCAGCAGTCGATCGGGCGTTGCGCGGAGTCGGTGGCGTTCACGGCGGTCTCCCGGGGCGGTGCGGCCGTCAGTGCGCGGCCGCTTTCGAGAACAACTGGATGATCGCCACGCCGGCGACGATCAGGGCGATGCCGGCGACCGCCGCCGCGTCCAGCGGCTGCTTCAGCGCCAGCCAGCCGATCAGCGCGATCAGGACGATGCCGGCGCCGGACCAGATCGCGTAGGCCACGCCCACCGGCACGGTCCGCAGCACCAACGACAGGAAGTAGAACGCGACGCCGTAGCCCGCCACGACCAGCAGCGAGGGCCCGGGCCGGGTGAAGCCCTGCGACGCCTTGAGCGCGCTGGTGGCGATCACCTCGGCGGCGATCGCGATCGACAGGTACAGGTAGGCCGGATTCATGCTCCACTCTCCCTCGCCGTTGCCGGGGCGCGCACGTGGCCCGACCGCTCAGTCGATCGAGATGCCCGCCAGCCGCTGCAGCGCCTCGGCGTACTTGGCGCGGGTGCGCTCGATCACCTCGGGCGGCAGGCGCGGCCCCGGCGGGGTCTTGTCCCAGGCCAGCGTCTCCAGGTAGTCGCGCACGAACTGCTTGTCGTAGCTCGGCGGGCTGCTGCCGGCCTCGTACTGGTCCGCCGGCCAGTAGCGCGAGGAGTCCGGCGTCAGCATCTCGTCCATCACGTGCAGGCGGCCGTCGGCGTCGAGGCCGAACTCGAACTTGGTGTCGGCCAGGATGATGCCGCGCTGCGCGGCGTAGTCGCGGGCGAACTTGTACAGGCGCAGGGTGGCGTCGCGCACCTGCTCGGCGAGGTCGGCGCCGACGGTGCGCACCGCGGTGTCGAAATCGATGTTCTCGTCGTGGTCGCCGACCGCGGCCTTGGTCGAGGGCGTGAAGATCGGCTCGGCCAGCTGCTCGGCCTGGCGCAGGCCCGGCGGCAGGGCGATGCCGCTGACACGGCCGGTGCGCTGGTAGTCCTTCCAGCCGCTGCCGATCAGGTAGCCGCGGGCGATGCATTCGATCGGCACCGGCTTGAGCCGCTTGGTCACCACCGCGCGCCTGGCGTACAGCGCGGCGTCGACGCCGGCCGGCAACACCGCGGCCACGTCGATGCCGGTGAGGTGGTGGGGCACGATGTGCTCGGTCCTGCCGAACCAGAAATTGCTGATCTGGCACAGCATCTCGCCCTTGCCCGGGATCGGGTCGGGCAGGACCACGTCGAACGCGGACAGGCGGTCCGTCGCCACCATCAGCAGGTAGTCCCCGGCCGGCGTGCCCGCCGGCAGGCGGTCGCCCGGCAGGTCGAAGACGTCGCGCACCTTGCCGCGGTGGCGCAGCGGCAGGCCGGGCAGATCGGAGTGGAGCAAGGTCGTGGACAACGCGGAGCCCTCGGATGTGGAGTCCCCGCCCGCACGCCTGGAACCGCGCATGCGCGCGGCAGGGCCGGCCAGTGTACGCCGGGCCGGGGCGGCGTGCAGGTACACTGGTGCGGACTCGCCGCGGCGGGCTTCCGGAGACATCGCATGGCGCGCGGAGCGGGCCGATGAAACGCTGGTACGGCAAACTGCTCGGCTTCATCGCCGGGGCCGCGTTGCTGCGCGGCAACCCCTTCCTGGGCGCCCTGATCGGGCTGTTGATCGGCCACGCGTTCGACGTCGACTGGTTCCGCCTGCGCCGCGACGACCCCTACGCGGTGCTCGGCCTGACCGACGAGGCCAGCGACGCCGAGGTCGACCAGGCCTACCGCCGGCTGATCTCGCAGTACCACCCCGACCGCATGGCCGGCGCCGCGGCCGAACTGCGCCGCCAGGCCGAAGCCCGCGCGCGCGAGATCAACCAGGCCTACGACCGCATCAAGACCCTGCGCCGGAAAGGCTAGGAACGAGCGAAGAGGAACGAGGGAAAGCGCGCGCCCGGCCCCGGCCCACTCGCTCCTCTTGATTGGTTACTTTTCCACGAGATTCGCATGCAGCCCACCGTCATCGCCCCGTCCATCCTGTCCGCCAACTTCGCCCGGCTCGGCGAGGAGGTCGACCGCGTGCTCGCGGCCGGCGCCGACTGGGTCCATTTCGACGTGATGGACAACCATTACGTGCCGAACCTGACGATCGGCCCGATGGTGTGCGAGGCGCTGCGCAAGCACGGCGTGGCCGCGCCGATCGACGTGCACCTGATGGTCGAGCCGGTGGACCGGATCGTGCCGGACTTCGCCAAGGCCGGCGCCTCGCTGATCAGCTTCCACCCGGAGGCCAGCGCGCACGTGCACCGCACGGTCCAGCTGATCAAGGCCCACGGCTGCCAGGCCGGCCTGGTGCTGAACCCGGCGACGCCGGTCGAGGCGCTGGAGTGGGTGCTGGAGGACCTCGACCTGGTGCTGCTGATGTCGGTGAACCCGGGCTTCGGCGGGCAGGCGTTCATTCCCTCGGCGTTGGCCAAGCTGCGCCGGGTGCGCGAGATGATCGACCGCAGCGGCAAGCCGATCCGGCTGGAGATCGACGGCGGCGTCAAGGCCGACAACATCGGGCAGATCGCCGCGGCGGGCGCGGATACCTTCGTCGCCGGCAGCGCGATCTTCAATGCGCCCGACTACGCCGAGGTGATCTACAGGATGAAGGCGGCGGTGGCCGCGGCGAGGGGCTGAGCGATGAACACCTGCGACCTGTGCGATCTGCACGACCGCCTGGTGCGGGTGCTGGAACTGCCGCTGCGCGACTTCGGCGGCCGCCTGGCCTTCGACGGCGAGGTCAGCACGGTGCGTGCGTTCGAGGACAACTCGCGCGTGCGCGAGGCGGTGGCCGAGCCGGGCCGCGGCCGGGTGCTGGTGGTCGACGG
Source organism: Vulcaniibacterium tengchongense (assembly GCF_003814555.1). GTDB lineage: Bacteria > Pseudomonadota > Gammaproteobacteria > Xanthomonadales > Xanthomonadaceae > Vulcaniibacterium > Vulcaniibacterium tengchongense. The sequence continues at coordinate 189,018 of NZ_RKQN01000002.1, read as the reverse complement.
CGGCGGTTCGCTGCGGCGGGCGATGCTCGGCGACCTGCTCGCCGGCCAGGCGGCGGAGAACGGCTGGGCCGGCGTGCTCGTGTACGGCGCGGTGCGCGACAGCGCGGCGCTGGCGGCGCTGCCGCTCGGCGTGAAGGCGCTCGGCACCTGCCCGCGCAAGACCGACAAGCGCGGCGTCGGCGAGCGCGACGTCGAGATCGAGCTCGGCGGCGTGCGCATCCGCCCCGGCGACTGGCTGTACGCCGACGAGGACGGCGTGGTGCTGGCCGACACCGACCTGCGCTGAGCGTTCGCCCGCCCGCCCGACGCGCGGTCACCCAGCAAAACGGCCAGCCGGTGAAGGCTGGCCGCGGAAGATTGGAGGCAATCCCGCCTCCGCCCGTCGTCCCTGCGATGGCCTTCCATGTTCCTGATCGGCGATGACGCCGGTGTGACAGCCGGCGGTTCACGGCCGATTGCGCGGCCGCTGCTAGCCTGCGGCGCGGACCTGTCCTTCGGAGACGCGCATGCGCGCGCCGCACTGGCGCCTGATCCTCAACGGCAAGGCCGCGAACGACGACGCGCTGCGCGCGGCGGTGGCGGACGCGCGCGGGCGCGGTGTGCGCGTGGACGTGCGCGTCACCTGGGAGCACGGGGATGCCGAGCGCTACGTCGCCGAGGCCGTGGCCGAGGGCGTGGACGCGGTGATCGCCGCCGGCGGCGACGGCACGCTGAGCGCGGTGGCCGGCGGGCTCGCGCGGCAACCGGCGGCGGCGGAGGCGCTGCCGGCGCTGGGGCTGGTGCCGCTCGGCACCGCCAACGACTTCGCGGTGGCGGCCGGCATTCCCGGGACGCCGGATGCGGCGCTGGAACTGGTCCGCACCGCGCCGCCGCGGCCGGTCGACCTGTTGCGCATCGCCGGCGCGGAGGCGACCCGCTGGTGCGCCAATCTCGCCAGCGCCGGCTTCGGGACCCAGGTCACGCTGGAAACCGACGAAGGCCTGAAGAAGATGCTCGGCGGCCTGGCCTACCTGCTCACCGGCATCGCCAAGCTCGGCCGCATCGAGCCGGTGCGCGCGGCCCTGCGCGGGCCCGGGTTCGAGTGGACGGGCGAATTCATCGCGCTGGGGCTCGGCAACGGCCGCCAGGCCGGTGGCGGCCAGGCGCTGTGCCCGGAGGCCTTGCTCGACGACGGCCTGATCGACCTCACGGTGGTGCCGGAGCTGTCCGGCGAGATGCGCGACACCCTGGGCACGCTGCTGACCGAGGGCCGCCACGCCGCGCTCGATCGCGCCGCGCTGCGCGCGCGCCTGGCGTGGGTCGAGTTGGATGCGCCGGCGCCGCTGCAGCTCAACGTCGACGGCGAACCGGTGCAGGCGGCGCGTTTCCGCATCGACTGCGTGCCGGGGCGGCTGCGCATGCACCTGCCGCGCGACTGTCCGCTGTTCGGCCGCGCAGTGGAACCGCCGGCGCCCTGACGCATCGCATCGCGCCGGCGAAGCCGCTAGAGTAGCGCGATGACAGCCCGGGCGAACCCGCAATTCCTTGCCGACGTGGGTCGGCGATGGCGGCCGCGCGCCGACCTCGCCCTCTGCCCCGCCGTCTTCCGAGGAATCGCCGCGTGTCCCCCGAACAGTTCCAGCAGCAGGCCGCCCACGGCCACACCCTGATCCCGGTCGTGCGCGAGGTCCTGAGCGACCTCGACACGCCGCTGTCGGTCTACCTCAAGCTCGCCGACGGCCCGCACACGTACCTGTTCGAATCGGTCGAGGGCGGCGAGCGCTTCGGCCGCTACTCGATCATCGGCCTGCCGGCGCGGCGCGTGTACGCGTTCGCCGGGCACACGCTGTTCGTCACCGAGGACGGCGAGCTGGTCGAAAGCCGCGTGGTCGACGACCCGTTCGCGGAGGTCGAGCGGCTGCGCGCCGCGCACAGCGTGCCCGAGGTGCCGGGCCTGCCGGGCTTCACCGGCGGCCTGGTAGGCTGGTTCGGCTTCGAGTGCATCCAGTACATCGAGCCGCGCCTGGCGGGGGGCGGGAAGACCGACGAACTGGGCACGCCCGACATCCTGCTGATGCACAGCGACGAGCTGGCGGTGTTCGACAACCTCAAGGGCCGGCTGTACCTGGTCGTGCACGCCGACCCCAGCCAGCCGCGCGCGCTGGCGCGCGCGCAGCGCCGCCTCGACGAGCTGGTGCACCGGCTGCGCCAGGGCGGCCCGGGCTACCCCGAGACGCTGGAAGGGCGCGCGCTGGACGAGGCCGACTTCGTCTCCGGCTTCACCCGCGAAGGCTTCGTTGCCGCGGTCGAGAAGTCGAAGGACTACATCCGCGCCGGCGACATCTTCCAGGTGGTGCTCAGCCAGCGCCTGTCGGTGCCGTTCAAGGCGCGGCCGGTCGACGTGTACCGCGCGCTGCGCGCGTTGAACCCGTCGCCGTACATGTACTTCCTCGACGCCGGCGGCACCCAGGTGGTCGGCTCCTCGCCGGAGATCCTGGTGCGCCTGCAGGACGGCCGCATCACCGTGCGCCCGATCGCCGGCACCCGCCCGCGCGGCGCCACGCCCGAGGAGGACGCCGCGCTCGAGGCCGAGCTGCTGGCCGACCCGAAGGAGCGCGCCGAGCACCTGATGCTGATCGACCTCGGCCGCAACGACGTCGGCCGCGTGTCCCAGCCGGGCACCGTCGAGGTCGGCGAACAGTTCGTGATCGAGCGCTACAGCCACGTGATGCACATCGTCAGCGAAGTGACCGGCACGCTGAAGCCGGGGCTGAGCTACGCCGACGTGCTGCGCGCGACCTTTCCCGCGGGCACCGTCAGCGGCGCGCCGAAGATCCGTGCGCTGGAGGTGATCCGCGAACTCGAGCCGATCCGCCGCAACGTCTACGCCGGCGCGATCGGCTACCTGGGCTGGAGCGCGCCCGGCCGCGTCGGCGACGCCGACACCGCGATCGCGATCCGCACCGCGGTGATCCAGGACGGCCGCCTGTACGTGCAGGCCGGCGCCGGCATCGTCCACGACTCCGACCCGCAGAAGGAGTGGGAGGAGACGATGAACAAGGGCCGCGCGCTGTTCCGCGCGGTGGCGCAGGCCGCACGCGGGCTGTAGCAGGTCGCGGGCCCCGCCGGGGAGTGCGCGGCCCTGCGCGCGGCCGCGCAGTCCCGAGCCTGATCGGGCACGGACGGCCGCCGGGCGGTCGCGGGCTGGCTGTCCGGCCGGCGCCCTGTCCCTGTGGATACGCCCTGCTTGGGCGGCGACGCGGCGCGCCTTCGAGTGCGCGTAGAAGTCGGCTCCGGGTTGGCCCGGCCGTGGCCTGGCGACGCGGCCGCTCGGACGGAGGGCGCTGCGCTCCGGTGCGCGCGGCGGGCACGTCTGTACAGCGCCGATTCGCCACCCATGCGCCGAACTGCGGCGTGCCTCGCAAGCGCCGCCCGGCGCACGAACGTCGCGCGCTGCGCCCGAACGGGGCCGAACATTACGAACAATTCATGTTGCGGAAAGCGGGCGGAGAGGGACGCGGGCGCAGTCTGTGCGGCGATGGGCGTTCGCCGGCACGGCAGGCCCGTCGTCCCGCCACCTTGTAGGAGTCCGCCATGAAGCTTCGCAACGTACTGTTCGCCATCGCCCTGGGCGCCGTGGCCGGCTCGGCCCTGGCCGCGCAGCCGGCCGCCGCACCGGCCGCGTCCTCCGCTTCCGCCAAGCACAAGGCCGAGAAGAAGGCCGAGCGCAAGGCCGAGACCAGGAAGAACGAAGGCGCGAAGAAGGGCTGAGCCCGGCGCCGGCGCCGCTTGCCGGCGTCCGCTGCCGGCGGGATACCCCGTCGAACCCCCGAATCGGCGGGGTATCCTGTTCCGGCCAGGATCCTCCCATGCGCGTGCTGCTGATCGAAGACGACGCCCATACCGCGGCCTTCATCGCCAAGGGATTGCGCGAGGACGGGCACGCGGTCGACCACGCCGGCGACGGCCGCGACGGCCTGTTCCTGGCCACCACCGAGCGTTTCGACGCGATCGTCCTCGACCGCCTGCTGCCCGGCCTCGACGGCCTGGTCGTACTGCGCACCCTGCGCGGCGCCGGCAACCGCACGCCGCTGCTGCTGCTGACCGCGCTCGGCGAAGTGGACCACCGGGTGGAGGGCCTGCGCGCCGGCGCGGACGATTACCTGGTCAAGCCGTTCGCCTACGCCGAGCTGAGCGCGCGCCTGGACGGCATCGTCCGCCGCGCCCGCGACGGCGAGGAGGCCGCGCCGCTCACCCGGCTGCGCGTCGCGGACCTCGAGCTCGACCTGCTCGGCCGCGAGGCCCGGCGCGGCGAGCGCCGCATCGAACTGCAGCCGCGCGAGTTCCGGCTGCTCGAATACCTGATGCGCCAGGCCGGCCGCGTGGTCACCCGCACCATGCTGCTGGAGGCGGTCTGGGACTATCACTTCGATCCGCAGACCAACGTGATCGACGTGCACATCAGCCGGCTGCGGCAGAAGATCGACCACGGCTTCGCCCGGCCGCTGCTGCACACCGTGCGCGGCGCCGGCTATCGGCTGGGCGAATGAGCCGGCGCCCGCGCCCGCGCTCGACCAGCGCGCGCCTGGCGCTGGCGGTGACCGCCTCGTTCCTGCTCGCCTTCGTCCTGCTCGGCGGCGGCGTGTACCTGGCGGTGTCGGCGCTGCTGCGCCAGGACGCGCGCGAGTTGGTCCGCACCGATGCCGCCGGCCTGCTCGAGCTGTACCGCGGCGAGGGCCGCGGCGCGTTGCGCGACGAGCTGCGCCGGCGCATCGCCGCGCCGGAGGATCCGGATGCGGTCTACGCCTGGGTCGCGCCGGACGGCCGGGCGGTGCTCGGGGCGGCGCCGCCGTGGCCGCGGCGCCCGGCGGCGCATCGCCTCGCGCCGCGCTGGATCGAGTACGTCGAGGATCCCGGCGCCGGGCGCCCGCGGGTGATCGCGCGGCTGCAGCCGCTGGACGACGGCAGCGTGCTGCTCGCCGGGCTGCGCCTGCGCAGCCAGGACCGCTTCCTCGCCCTGATGCTGCGTACCGCCCTGGCGGCGCTGCTGGCCGCGGCGACGCTGGGCGCGCTGATCGGCTGGCTGACCTCGCGCGGGGTGTCGCGCCGGCTGCGCAGCCTCGACGCCACCGCCGCGCGCGTCGGCGCCGGCGAGCTCGGCCTGCGCGCGCCGCTGGACGGCAGCGACGATGCCTTCGACCGCCTCGCGCGCCGCTTCAACGGCATGCTCGACCGCATCGAGGACCTGCTCGGCGGCGTGCGCCACGCCACCGACCACATCGCCCATGACCTGCGCACGCCGTTGACCCGCCTGCGCAACCGCCTCGAAGAGCTGCGGCGCCAGCCGGCCGAAGCCCGCGGCGCCGCGCTCGACGCCGCGCTGGCCGAGACCGACCAGTTGCTGCAGGCGTTCGGCGCGCTGCTGCGGCTGGCGCGGATCGAGGCGCAGCCGCCGGTGCAGGACGAACCGGTGCTGGCGTTGGAAGCGCTGGTCGCCGATGCGGTCGAGCTGTACACGCCCAGCGCCGGCGAACGCGGCCTGCGCCTGCGCGCACGGCTGCTGCCGTGCCGGGTGCGCGGCGACCGCGACCAGCTGTTCCAGCTGGTGGTGAACCTGCTCGACAACGCGCTCAAGTACGCGCCCGCCGGCAGCGAGGTCGAGGTCTCGCTGCAGCCGGACGAGGAGGGCGCGCTGCTGCAGGTCGACGACCGCGGCCCGGGCATTCCGGAAGCCGACCGCGAGCGGGTGTTCGACCGCTTCCAGCGCCTGGAGGCGCACCGCGGCTCGCCCGGCATCGGCCTCGGCCTGAGCCTGGTGCGGGCGATCTTGCAGCGCCACGGCGGCCGGATCCGGCTGCTCGATCGCGCGCCGGGACTGCGGGTGCGCGTGCTGCTGCCGCCGGCCTGAGCGGGCGCCTGCACGCGGCCGCGATGCGCCGCGACAGGCGGCAGGCACGGGCGGCGACCGCCGCGGTCGCGCTCGGCGCGGCGAGCCGCTACAGTAGGCCGATGATCGTTCGCATGCCCCTGCCGTTCCTCGGCGCCGACCGCGATGCGCGATGGTGGTGGCCTTCGGCCCCCGTCCGCCCCGCCCCGTCGTCGTCCCAGGAACCCCCGCGTGCGCTGCCCCTACCGATCTGATTCCCCGCCGGCCGTCCGCCCCGCGGCCGCTTCCGCCCCTCCCGCCCCGCGTCCGCGCCCCGTGCCGGACGATCGCGCCTTCGCGCGCGACCGCCGCGCGCCGCGCCGGCCTACCGCGAGTCCGTGCCCATGCTGTTGATGATCGACAACTACGACAGCTTCACCTACAACCTCGTGCAGTACCTGCAGGCGCTCGGGGCGGAGGTGAAGGTGGTCCGCAACGACGAGTTGAGCGTCGCCCAGATCGAGGCGTTGGCGCCGGAGCGGATCGTGATCTCGCCCGGGCCGTGCACCCCGAACGAGGCCGGGGTCTCGGTGCAAACGATCCGCGAACTGGGCCCGCGCGTGCCGATCCTCGGCGTGTGCCTGGGCCACCAGAGCATCGGCCAGGCCTACGGCGGCGAGGTGGTGCGGGCGCAGACCATCATGCACGGCAAGACCTCGCGCATCCGCCATCGCGGCGCGGGCGTGTTCGCCGGTCTGCCCGACGGCTACGAGGCGACCCGCTACCACTCGCTGGTGGTCGCGCGCGACCGCCTGCCGGGGTGCCTGGAGGTCACCGCCTGGACCGAGCGCGAGGACGGCTCGTTCGAGGAGATCATGGGCCTGCGCCACCGCGAGCATCCAGTCGAAGGCGTGCAGTTCCATCCCGAGTCGATCCTGACCGAGCACGGCCACGCGCTGCTGAAGAACTTCCTGGAGCGCTGACGTGGGCTGCGCCTGCCGCCATGCGATCGCGCCGCCGCTGTGGCGGCCGCCGCCCGCCGCCGCCGCCGCGCGGCGGTCGCGCGACGCCTGCGCGCCGGAGCGGGCGCGCAGGCGGCTGGCGTTGCGCGCCGATCACGACCCGCGCGCCGCGATCGCGCCGCGCGCCGAACCCCAGCCTTGGGCCGCCAGCCCCGCCCATTCCACGCAGCGCTTCGACCTGCCGCAGGCCTGGGGCCGCGTGTCCCGGGCGCGCTTCGAGCGCTGCCGCGCCGGCGCCCCCTGCCTGCCGACGGGGCGGACGATCCCCGAACACGCCTCGCTTTGACCATCACGGACCGCACCATGCCGATCACCCCCCAGGAAGCCCTGCAGCGCACCATCGAGCACCGCGAGATCTTCCACGACGAGATGGTCGAACTGATGCGCATGATCATGCGCGGCGAGGTCTCGCCGGTGATGACCGCGGCGATCCTGACCGGGCTGCGGGTGAAGAAGGAGACCGTGGGCGAGATCGCCGGCGCGGCCCAGGTGCTGCGCGAGTTCTCGCGCCGGGTCGAGGTCGCCGACCGCGAGGGGCTGGTCGACATCGTCGGCACCGGCGGCGACGGCGCCCACACCTTCAACATCTCCACCGCGAGCATGTTCGTCGCCGCCGCGGCCGGCGCCAAGGTCGCCAAGCACGGCAACCGCAGCGTGTCGTCGAAGTCCGGCAGCGCCGACGTGCTCGAGGCGCTGGGCGCGCGCATCGAACTGCAGCCGGAGCAGGTCGCCGGCTGCATCGAGCGCTGCGGCATCGGTTTCATGTTCGCGCCGATCCACCACCCGGCGATGAAGGTGGTCGCGCCGGTGCGGCGGGAAATGGGCGTGCGCACGATCTTCAACATCCTCGGCCCGCTCACCAACCCGGCCGGTGCGCCGAGCATCCTGATGGGCGTGTTCCATCCCGACCTGGTCGGCATCCAGGTGCGCGTGCTGCAGGAACTGGGCGCGCAGCGGGCGCTGGTGGTCTGGGGCCGCGACGGCATGGACGAGCTCTCGCTCGGCGCCGCCACCTTGGTCGGCGAGCTGCGCGACGGCGTGGTGCGCGAGTACGAGGTGCACCCCGAGGATTTCGGCATCGCGATGTCGCACAGCCGCAACCTGCGCGTGAACGACGCCGACGAGTCGCGCCTGCTGGTGCTGCAGGCGCTGCGCAACGAGGAGGGGCTGGCGCGCGAGGTCGTCGCCCTCAACGCCGGCGCCGCGATCTACGCCGCCGGCGTCGCCGACAGCATCGCCGAAGGCATCGAGCGCGCGCGCGCGGCGCTGGCCTCCGGCGCGGCGCTGGCCAAGCTGGAGGCGTTCGTCGCCGCGACGCAGCAGATCGGCGCCGCATGAGCCTGCCTCGGGCCCGGCGCGCAGGCGCGGAAGGTGCGCCGGCCGGCCGGCGCCGGCTATGCTGACGGGCCGCGCCGGACCTTCCGCCCCACCGATGGACACCGCTTTCGCCCGCCTGCCTACGCCGCCGTACTACGCGGTGATCTTCTCCTCGCAGCGCAACGGCGCGGACGAGGCCGGCTACGCCGCGGCCGCGCAGCGCATGCTCGAGCTGGCGGAACAGCAGCCCGGCTACCTCGGCGCCGAGTCCGCGCGCGGCGCGGACGGGTTCGGCATCACGGTGTCGTACTGGGCCAGCGAGGAGGCGATCGCGGCGTGGCGCGCACACGCCGAGCACGCGGCGGCGCGCGCCCACGGCCGCGCGCACTGGTACGGGCGCTACGAACTGCGCGTGGCCAAGGTCGAGCGCGCCTACGGCCACGCGAGCCGCGAGTGAGCGGGAGCGAGACACGCGCGTAGGCCGCCGCCCCATCCTCCCTTCTCACTTCTCTTCATTCACTGCCGTGCCATGAGCGACATCCTCCAGACCATCCTCGCGCGCAAGGCCGAGGAGATCCAGCAACGCAGCCGGGTGCGCCCGCTCGCGGACATGCGCGCGCGCGCGCGCGCGCAGCCGCCGGCGCGCGGCTTCGTCGAGGCGATCCGGCGCAAGCACGCCGCCGGCGAGGCGGCGGTGATCGCCGAGGTGAAGAAGGCCAGCCCGTCGAAGGGGCTGATCCGCAAGGACTTCGACCCGGCCGCGATCGCGCGCAGCTACGAGGCCGGCGGCGCGGCCTGCCTGTCGGTGCTGACCGACGTCGACTTCTTCCAGGGCAGCAACCTGTTCCTGGGCGAGGCGCGCAACGCCTGCGCGCTGCCGGTGCTGCGCAAGGACTTCACCGTCGATCCGTACCAGGTGTACGAGGCGCGGGTGATCGGCGCGGACGCGATCCTGCTGATCGTCGCCGCGCTCGAGGACGGGCCGATGATCGAGATGGCCAACCTGGCGGCGGAACTGGGCATGGACGTGCTGGTCGAGGTGCACGACATCGACGAGCTTGAGCGCGCGCTGCAGACCGACAGCCCGCTGATCGGCGTCAACAACCGCAACCTGCGCAGCTTCGAGGTCTCGCTGGACACCACCCTGGCGCTGCGCGGGGCGGTGCCGCCCGACCGCATCCTGGTGACCGAAAGCGGCATCGCCACGCCGGCCGACGTGGCGCGGATGCGCGGCGCCGGCGTGGAGACGTTCCTGGTCGGCGAATCGTTCATGCGCGAGCCCGACCCCGGTGCCGCGCTGCGGCGGCTGTTCGCGGCATGAGCGGCACGCCGGCCCTGGCGGCCTCGGCGCAGGCCGAGCGCGAGACGCAGGCGCGGCCGTGCGCGCCGCTGGTGGTGTTCGACTTCGACCACACCCTGTACGACGGCGATTCCGGCGGGCACCTGGTGCTGTGGCTGATCCGCCGGCGTTGGTGGCGCGCCGCGCTCGCCCTGCTGCTGTCGCCGCTGCTGCTGCCGCTGATCGCCTGGCTGCCGACCCGGCGGCGGGCGATCTCGGCCTATCTGTGGATCGGCACGGTCGGCGTGCATCGCCGCCGCGACATGGACGCGCTGATCGACCGTTACGTGCAGGCCAACGCCGCGCGCCTGCGCGCGCGCCTGCTGCCGGCCGCGCTGAAGGTGCTGCAGCGCCACCGCGATGCCGGCGACCGGGTGATCATCGCGACCGGCGCGCCGCCGGAACTGGCGCGGGCGATCCTCGACTTCGTCGCCCATGAGGACCTGCCGGTGATCGGCAGCGTCGGCGCGCCGTTCCTCGGCGGCATGGTCACCGTCGAGCACTGCCACCACCGCAACAAGATGCGGATGATCCGGGACGCCGGCTACGGGCAGATCGCGGTGGCGTATTCCGACAGCAGCGCCGACCTGCCGCTGTTGCTGGCCGCGCGCCAGCCGGTGGTGGTCAACCCCAAGCCCGGCCGGGTGGCGATGTTCCGTCGCGCGCTGCCGCCGGGCACGCCGATCCTCAACTGGGGCTGCCGGGACCGCGGCGGCGACCCGGTGGCGTGAGCGCCGGCGCGGCGACGGCCAGGCCGGGGTCGACGATCCCGGCCGGCCCGCGCGATGCCGCTGGCCGCGGCCGCGGCCGCGGGCGATCTCAGTCGCCCAGCGTCTTCAGGAACCGCAGCGAGCCTTCGGCGTAGCCGCAGCGGCGGTAGAACGCGTGTGCGCCGGTGCGGCTGGCGCTGCTGGTGGCCTCGATCCGGGCGATGCCGCTGCGCCGCGCCAGCGCCTCGACCTCGCGCAACAGGCGGCGGCCGAGCCCCTCGCGCTGCCGCTCCGGCGCCACGACCAGGGCGGTGATCCGCGCCAGCTCGCCGCCGTGGACCAGGGAATAGAGCGTGTACAGCGCGACCAGGCCGCAGGCTTCGCCTTCGCATTCGGCCAGCAGCAGGTGCTGGCGCGGGTCGTCGCGGACCAGGCCGATGCGCTCGGCCGCCTCGCCGGGGCCGCAGGGGTAGCCCAGCGCCTCCAGCAGGCGGGCGACGTCGTGGGCGTCGCCCGGCTCGGCCGCGCGGATCCGCGCCGTCGCCGCCCCGGGCGCGGCGGCGCGCCCCACCTCAGCGGGTGCCGTAGAGGACGATGGTCTTGCCGCGCGCGTGCAGCTTGCCGTCCGCCTGCAGCTTCTTCAGCACGCGCCCGGCCATCTCGCGCGAGCAGCCGACCAGGCGCGACAGCTCCTGGCGCGACACCCGCAGCTGGGTGCCCTGCGGGTGGCTCATCGCCTCCGGCTCCTTGGCCAGGTCGTGCAGGGTGCGCACGATCCGGTCGGTGACGTCGAGGAAGGCCAGGCGCCCGGCCTTGCGGCTGGTGTCGAGCAGGCGCCGCGAGATCTGCGCGCCGATCGCGTACAGCAGCTTCGGCGCGTCCGCGGCCAGCCGCGTCAGCAGCAGGTCGTACAGGCGCTCATGGCCGATCTCGGCCAGTTCGCAGGTGCTGCGGGTGCGCAGGATCACCTCGCGCTGGTCGCTGGCGATGAACAGGCCCAGCTCGCCGACGAATTCGCCGGGGCCGAAGTAGCCCAGCACCAGTTCGCGGCCGTCCTCCTCCTCGGTGATGATGCTGACCGAGCCGGAGACGATGTAGTACAGCGTGCTGGCGGGGTCGCCCGGGCGGAACACGTCGGTGCGCGACGGATAGCGCCGCCGGTGGCAGTGGGCCAGGAAGCGTTCGATCGTGGCGCTGTCCGGCAGGAGAGGGCTGTTGGTTCGGCGCAGGGCGGACAAGGGGGCTACCGGGTTCGCGGACATGGACGTGAAATCGGTGTAATCCAGCGAGCTTAGGATGAACTGGCGCAGTGGGCAAATTCTGGTCGCTCGGCGTCACGCGGCATAGCCGAAGCTGTGACGGAGCGCGCGTTCAGCCTGCGGTCGGCGCGCCGCCACACGGCGTATCCCCGCTGCGCGGGCGATTGCCGCATAATTCGCACTTTCGTCGCCCCCAGGGGATTCCGCCGCCGTGGTCAAGCCGTTGCCGCGCCTGAGGTTGCAGGGTTTCAACAACCTCACCAAGGCCCTGTCGTTCAACATCTACGATGTGTGTTTCGCCGCGTCCGAGGACGAGCGCAGGCGCTACATCGAATACATCGACGAGGCCTACAACGCCGACCGCCTCACCCAGATCCTGACGGACGTGGCGGAGATCATCGGCGCCAACATCCTCAACATCGCCCGCCAGGACTACGACCCGCAGGGCGCGTCGGTGACCATCCTCATCTCCGAGGAGCCGGTGATCGACAAGTCGCAGGCCAAGGGCGTGATCTCCGAGGCGGTGGTCGCGCACATGGACAAGTCGCACATCACCGTGCACACCTACCCGGAGACCCACCCGGACAACGGCATCGCGACCTTCCGCGCCGACATCGACGTGGCCACCTGCGGCGTGATCTCGCCGCTGAAGGCGTTGAACTACCTGATCGAGAGCTTCGAGTCCGACATCGTGATCATGGACTACCGCGTGCGCGGCTTCACCCGCGACGTGAAGGGCAAGAAGCACTACATCGACCACAAGATCAACTCGATCCAGGACTACCTGGCCAAGAACATCAAGTCGCGCTACGAGATGCTCGACGTGAACGTCTACCAGGAGAACATCTTCCATACCAAGATGCACCTGAAGGAGTTCGACCTCGACACCTACCTGTTCGAGGAGAAGGCCAAGAACCTCTCGTTCAAGGAGCGGATGAAGATCGAGGCGCGGCTCAAGCGCGAGATCGAGGAGCTCTACCACGGCCGCAACCTGGCCGACTGAGGCGGGGGTCGGATCCGGGACCGGATCCGCGACCCCAACAGGCGAAGGGCCCGCGCCGCGGGCCCTTCGCCTTTGTTCTCCGCCTTGGTTCTTGCGCTTCCGCGGATCCGGACCCCAGCCCGGATCACAGCCGGTAAGCCACCGCCTTCATCAGCTTCGAGGCCGCCGCCATCAGGGCCGGGACCGGCGCCGGCAGCGGCCGCGCGCCGGCGGCCTCGGCGTGGTCGGCATGACGGGCCTCGTCGGCCTTCATCGTGCGCAGGATGGCGCGGCTGCGGGCGTCGGCGGGCGGCAGCGAATCCAGATGCTCGTCCAGGTGCGCTTCCACCTGGCGCTCGGTCTCGACCACGAAGCCGAGGTTCCAGCCGTCGCCGCGCAGCCCGGCCACCGCGCCGATCGCGAAGCTGCCGGCGTACCACAGCGGGTTGAGCAGGCTCGGGCGGCTGTCGAGTTCGCGCAGGCGATCGGCGCACCAGGCCAGATGGTCGGTCTCCTCCTGCGCGGCCGCGAGCAGGTGCTCGCGCGTGGCCGGGTCGCGCGCCACCGCCGCCTGGCCGCAGTACAGCGCCTGCGCGCAGACCTCGCCGACGTGGTTGATCCGCATCAGGCCGGCGGCGTGGTGGCGTTCGGGCTCGTCGAGCTCGATCGCGGCGACGTCGCGCGCCGGGTTCGGCCGCGCCGCGGCGGGCGCGCCGAGCACGGTATCGAGCGCGCGCTGGGCTTCGACGAGGACGCGGTCGAGCGGGGTCAGGTGGCGTGCGGTGCTCATGCGCCTAGTCTAGACCGGCGTGGCCGGAGCGTCGGGCGAAGCCGGCTCGAGCCGCTCGGCGAGGTATTCCAGCGGGTGCTGCACCGGCACCGTCGCGGCCCCGGCCAGGTGCAGCCGGCAGCCGAGATTGGCACTGAGCAGCCGTGCGGCGCCGCTCTCCGCCACCTGCCGCAGCAACGGTGCGCGGTAGTCGGCGGCACGCACCGGGTCGGCCAGCATCTGCAGCCCGGCCGCGCCGCAGCAGCCGTAGCCGGTGTCCAGTTCGACCGCCTGCAGCCCGGGGACCCGCGCCAGCAGCCGGCGCAGCGGCGTGACGGAGCGCAGCACGTTGCGCTGGGTGCAGGGCAGGTGCACGGCGACGCGTTCCGGCGACGGCCGGAACCGCAGCCGCTCGGCGTGGCGTTCGAGAAAGGCCAGCGCGTCCTCGGCCGGCGCATCGACCGCCGCGGCCACGGCCTCGTGGCAGCCGCTGGCCAGGGTCAGCACGCGTCCGGCGCCGGCGAACGCGCCGCGGTTGGCCGCCGCCAGGCGCGCCGCGGCCGCGGCATCGCCGGCATGGGCGTGCGGGCTGCCGCAGCAGGTCTGGCCGCGCGGCGCGGCCAGGCCGACGCCGAGCCGCGCGCACAGCGTGGCCAGCGCCCGCCGCGCGGCCGCCTCGTAAGGGCCGGCGGCGCAGCCGACGAACAGCGCCGCAGCCACCGGGCGGCCGTGCGCGGGCGCCTGTGGCAACGGTGCCGGCGGGCGCGGCAGCAGGCGCCAGGCGCGCGGCAGCACCGGGTAGGCGCGCCGGTACCCGGCCAGCAGCGCGGCCAGCGCGCGCGGCCGCGCCATCAGCCGCTCGGCCAGGCGCTGGCGCCACCCCGGCGGGCGCCGGCGGCGCTGCCCCGTGCGCGCCTGGACCAGCAATCGGCCATACGGCACCCCGGCCGGGCAGGCCGCCTCGCAGCCGCGGCAGCCCAGGCAGTGGTCGAGATGGGCATCGCCGGCGGGCGTGGGATCCACCGCGCCCGTCGCCCAGGCCTGGACCAGCGCGATGCGGCCGCGCGGCGATTCGGCCTCCAGCCGCTCGCGGGCGTAGGTCGGGCAGGCCGGCAGGCACAACCCGCACCGCACGCAGCGCTCGGCCAGCGCGACCAGCGGGTCGGGTGAGGGCGGGGGCGCGGCGGGCATGGCCGCAGGATGCTAGCACGCGGGTTCCCGGCGGCTTGCGATGGCCCGCGAGCCCGGTTATCATTTCGCTTCTGTCGCTCCGACATCCACAACGCGAGGCGAAGTTCCGACGGGCGCCCTCGCAGGGGCCGGCACGGAATCAGCCCGACCAGGTACCCCTTAAGCAGAGCAGTCATGAAGACCTTCACCGCCAAGAACGAGACCGTCCAGCGCGACTGGTACGTGGTCGATGCGACGGGCAAGACGCTCGGTCGTCTGTGTTCCGAACTCGCGCGCCGCCTGCGCGGCAAGCACAAGCCCGTCTACACTCCGCACGTCGATACCGGCGATTACCTGGTGGTGATCAACGCCGAGAAGATCGCGGTCACCGGCAACAAGCTGCAGGACAAGATGTACCACCGCTTCACCGGGTACGTCGGCAACCTGAAGAGCGAGACCCTCGCCCAGGCGCTGGAGCGCCATCCGGAGCGCGTGATCGAGATCGGCGTGAAGGGCATGCTGCCGAAGAATCCGCTCGGCCGTGCGATGTACCGCAAGCTCAAGGTCTACAAGGGCGCCGAGCACCCGCACGCCGCCCAGCAGCCGCAGCCGTTGGATTTCTAAGGTTAAGCACATGGCACTTCAGCAGAACTACGGCACCGGCCGCCGCAAGTCCTCCACCGCCCGCGTGTTCCTGCGCAAGGGCAGCGGCAACATCACCATCAACCAGCGTCCGCTCGACGAGTTCTTCGGCCGCGAGACCGCGCGCATGATCGTGCGCCAGCCGCTCGAGCTGACCCAGTCGAGCGACAAGTTCGACGTGGTCGTCACCGTCTCCGGCGGCGGCACCACCGGCCAGGCCGGTGCGATCCGCCTCGGCATCGCCCGCGCGCTGGTCGAGTACGACGAGTCGCTCAAGACCGAACTGCGCAAGGCCGGGTTCATGACCCGCGACGCGCGCGAGGTCGAGCGCAAGAAGGTCGGCCTGCACAAGGCGCGCCGCGCCACCCAGTTCTCCAAGCGCTGATTTCTGCGCTAGAATCGGTCGCATAGCCCCGTCGCCAAGTGGTAAGGCATCTGACTCTGACTCAGACATTCGGTGGTTCGAATCCATCCGGGGCTGCCAGATGAAGGACGCGCAAGCGTCGCGAAAAACCCGCCGCAAGGCGGGTTTTTCGTTGTGGGCGTCCGCCTGGTGCGATCTCGCCTGACCAGGCGCGGCGGGGCGGCGGGACGGATCGGCGAGGCGCCGGCACCAGGGCTCCGTCGCGCGCGACCGGCCATCGGCGAAAGCGGCGCGGGACGTTCGCGGGCGCTGGCGGGACCTGGCATGCCGTCGCGCCTCGTCGTCCGGAGCGGCTGCCGCGTTCGCGGGCGGGCGGCGCTTGGCGAGTCGCTGGGCCGCCGGGCGACCCGTTACAATTGAAACCATCGCGCGACAGCGCTTCGCTCGTACACTCGAGGTTTCGATGAAGCTCGGTTCCCTGAAGGAGGGCGGCCGCGACGGCACCCTGATCGTCGTCTCCCGCGACCTGGCCCGCGCCGTGCGCGCCGCCGGCATCGCCGACACGCTGCAACGCGCGCTGGAGGACTGGTCCAACGCCGCACCGCGGCTGAATGCGCTTTCGGAAGCGCTGAACGACGGCCGCGCCGAGGATGCGTTCGAGCTCGACATGGCCGCGCTGGCCGCGCCGCTGCCGCGCGCCTACGAGTTCGTCGACGGCAGCGCCTACCTGCCGCACGTGGAGCGCGTGCGCCGCGCGCGCGGCGCCGAGGTGCCGGACAGCTTCTACACCGATCCGCTGATGTACCAGGCCACCAGCGCCGGCTTCTACGGCCCGCGCGACCCGGTGCTGGTCGCCAGCGAGGACTACGGCATCGACTTGGAGGCGGAAGTCGTGGTGATCACCGACGACGTGCCGATGGGCGTCGCGCCCGAACGTGCCGCGGCGCACATCCAGCTGGTCGGCCTGGTCAACGACGTCTCGCTGCGCAACCTGATCCCGGCCGAGCTGGCCAAGGGCTTCGGCTTCCTGCAGAGCAAGCCGCGCTCGGCGCTGAGCCCGGTGTTCGTGACCCCGGACGAACTCGGCGAGGCCTGGCGCGACAACAAGGTCCACCTGCCCCTGCTCACCCATGTCAACGGCCAGTGGTTCGGCGCGCCGGAGGCGGGCGTGGACATGCAGTTCGACTTCGCCCGGCTGGTGGCGCACGCCGCCAAGACCCGGCCGCTGTCGGCGGGCACCATCGTCGGCTCCGGCACCGTGGCCAACCAGGACACCTCGCTGGGCGCGTCCTGCTTCGCCGAGAAGCGCACGGTGGAGACCTTGGAGCACGGCAAGCCGCTGACGCCGTTCCTGGCCTTCGGCGACACCGTGCGCATCGAGATGCTCGACCGCGACGGCCGCAGCGTGTTCGGCGCGATCGAGCAGCGCATCGAGCGCGCCCCCGCGGCGTGACGGCGGCGGGCATCAGCGGAGAAGCGGAATGGACGAGTCGTTGCGGCTGTATTCGTACTGGCGTTCCAGTGCGGCCTACCGGGTGCGGATCGGGCTGAACCTCAAGGGGCTGGCGTACGACACCGTGCCGGTGCACCTGCTGCGCGACGGCGGCGAGCAGCACCAGGACGCATTCCGCGCCGCGAACCCGCAGCGCCTGGTGCCGGTGCTGCAGCACGGCGGGCACGTGCAGCGCCAGTCGCTGGCGATCCTCGAGTACCTGGACGAGACCTGGCCGGAACCGCCGCTGCTGCCGCGCGACCCCGGCGAGCGCCAGCGCGTGCGCGCGCTGGCCCTGGCGGTGGCCTGCGACATCCATCCGCTCAACAACCTGCGCGTGCTGCAGTACCTCGAGCGGCGCTGGCAGGTGCCGCAGCCCGAGCGCGAGGAATGGATCCGCCATTGGATCGGCGAAGGCTTCGCCGCGCTGGAGACGATGCTGGCCGGGGACCCGGCCACCGGCCGCTACTGCCACGGCGACGCGCCGGGACTGGCGGACTGCGCGCTGGTGCCGCAGGTCTACAGCGCGCGCCGCTTCGGCGTCGACCTGGGGCCGTATCCGACCCTGGTGCGGATCGAGCAGGCCTGCCTGGCGCTGCCGGCGTTCGCCGCCGCCAGCCCCGACGCGCAGCCGGACAGGCCGGCCTGAGCGGGGTGAGCGCGCTCGCGATCCGCTGCGGCGGCCGGGCGCGCGTGCCACCCCGTCTGCAACGACGAACGAAGGCGCGGGCGCCGGCCGCTCGCGCCCGCTGCGGGCGCCTCGCGTGGCGCGCCGCTGACGCGCCTCGTGTGCGGAACCGCTCGACCGCGTCAGGCACGCGGGCTCTGCGCCATGGCGGGCGCCGGCGGACGCACCGCGCCCGCGGGTGCGGGCTCCCGGTCACGGCGCGTTGACCGCGCGATCACTTCCGCAGCTTCGGTGCGCTGACCGCCGCGCGGGCCCCGCCGGGCGGTGCGTTTCGTCGCGATTCGCGCAGGAGCGCGCTAGTGCTGCGCGCCGACGTCGTACATGTCCGCGTACGGGTCGTGCTCGCCGCTGCCGCCCTCGGACAGGCGGAACTTCAGCGCCAGGCCGTCGCGCGAGTCGGCCGCGCGCAGCGCCTCCTCCATGTCGATCTTGCCTTCCTTGTAGAGCCGGAACAGGCACTGGTCGAACGACTCCATGCCCTCCTCGAGCGAGGCTTCCATCGCCGGCTTGAGCTCGTGGATCTGCCCGCGCCGCAGCAGGTCGCGGATCATCGGCGTGTTGAGCAGCACCTCGACCGCCGGCAGGCGGCGGCCGTCGACGCCCACCACCAGGCGCTGCGACACCACCGCGCGCAGGTTCAGCGCCAGGTTCATCAGCACGTTCTTGTGCGCGGCCTCGGGGAAGAAGTTGAGGATGCGTTCGATGGTCTGGTCGGCGTTGTTGGAGTGCAGGGTGGCCAGGCACAGGTGGCCGGTCTCGGCGAACGCGATCGCCGCCTCCATCGTGGTCGCGTCGAGGATCTCGCCGATCAGGATCACGTCCGGCGCCTCGCGCATCGCGTTCTTCAGCGCGTTGTGGAAGGCGTGCGTGTCCAGGCCGACCTCGCGCTGGTTGACGATCGACTTCTTGTGCTTGTGCAGGTATTCGATCGGGTCCTCGATGGTGAGGATGTGGCCGGAGACGTTGCTGTTGCGGTAGTCGATCATCGACGCCAGCGTGGTCGACTTGCCCGAGCCGGTGGAGCCGACGATCAGCACCAGCCCGCGCGGCGCCATGATGACTTCCTTCAGCACCTGCGGCAGCTGCAGTTCCTCGATCGACGGGATCACGCTGCGGATCGCGCGGATCACCATCCCGACCTCGCCGCGCTGCTTGAACACGTTGATGCGGAAGCGGCCGGCGTCGGGCAGGGCCAGGGCCATGTTGAGCTCCAGGTCGCGCTCGAAGATCGGCACCTGGCCCTCGTCCATCAGCGAGTAGGCGATCTTCTTGACCATGCCGGCGGGCAGGCCGGTGCTGCCGAGCGGGTAGAGCTTGCCTTCGACCTTGATGTAGACCGGCGCGCCGGTGGTCAGGAACATGTCCGACGCGTTCTTTTCCGTCATCAGCTTGAGAAAATAGCCGATGTCCATGCAGCGACCCCTTGTTGACGCCGGCGTCCCGTTGCAAGCACGCTGCCGGCTTCCGACAATGGCCGGGCGCATCACTCACGCACGGCCGCCCCAATGACCCCAAGCTTCGCACAATTCCGGTTACCGCTACTGGCCGCAGTTCTCGCTTCGGCGCTGGGCGCCTGCGCGTCGTTGCCGCCGCCCACCGGCGAGGTGGCCGCGGCCGAACAGGCGGTGGCGCGCGCCGAGAACGGCGATGGCGACCAGTACGCGGCCGACGATCTCAACCGTGCGCGCGGCGAATTGTCGCAGGCGCAGGCCGCGTTGAGCGCGGGCCGCGACGACGACGCGCGGCGCCTCGCGCTGGCCGCGGCCGCCGACGCCGACCTGGCCGCCGCCCGCAGCCGCCAGGCCAAGGCCGAGGCCGCGTTGGAGCTGCGCCGCAACGAAGTCGCCGAGCTGCGCCGGCGCGTGCAGAACCCGGAGGGCCAGCGATGAGCCTGCGCACGACCCTGTTCGCGCCGCTGCTGCTGGCGGCGCTGCTCCTGCCCGCCGCCCGCGCCGCGGACGATCCCGACCTGGCGCGCCTGCGCCAGCGCGTGGTCGCGCTCGATGCCGACCCGCAACTCAACCCGTTCGCCGCCTACGAGCGGCTGCGGGCGCGCCAGGCGCTCGACGCCTTGGCGCAGGCGCGCAGCCGCGACCGCGACGGCGCCCTGTACGTCGCCGAGCGGCGGGTGCAGATCGCCGAGATCGCCGCGCGCGCCGAGGCGGCCGAGCGCGAGACCGACCGGCTCGAGCGCGAGCGCGCCGAGCTGCTGGTCGAGGCCAGCCGCCAGGATGCCGCCCGCGCCCGCGCCGAGGCCGAGCGCCTGCGCCTGCAGGCGCAGATGCAGGCCGAGGAAGCCGAGCGCCTGCGCCAGCAGCAGGCTGCCGACGCGCTGGCGATGCAGGACGTGGAAACCGCGCTGCAGGGCGTGGCCGGCGCGCAGGCGGCGCGGCTCAACGCCGCCCGCGAGCGCGAGGCCCGGCTGGCGCGCGAGGAAGCCGAACTGGTCACCGGCGGCAAGCTGCCCGCGTCCAAGCGCGACGGCCGCGGCGAGGTGTTCAGCCTGGCCAAGGGCGCGTTCGGCGCCGGCAAGGCCGCGCTGAGCGGCGACGCCGACAAGGCCGTGCGCACCGTCGCCGCCTACGTCCAGGCCAGCAGCGCGGCCGGCGGAGTGCGGGTCGAGGTGACCGCCGCCGACGCCAAGCTGGCGCAGCGCCGCGCCGCCGCGGTACGCGAGGCCTTGGCCGCGGGCGGGGTCGCGGCGGACCGCGTTCAGGTCAGCGGCCGCAGCGGCAAGAGCGAGAAGACCGAGTTGATCGTCGTCTCCAAATAGGCGCCGCCCCGGCGCCAAGGGGCACGTAGGATCAAGCACTTGCGCGCGGAGGGCCGGGATGGCGGCCGCCTGCGCGCGGCTGAAGACGGGGACCGGACCGCCTTGCCGACGTCGGCCGGGAGGAGTAGGGTCGGATACCCGAGCGGACCGCAACGCTCGGCGAAGGAGTCCGGTTCCGATGACCCAGACCCAGCCGCAGGATCCCGCCGCCGCGCGCTTGCCGGCGACCGGGTCGTGCGATGCCGGCCCGGTCGTCGCTCCGTCCTTTCCCCACGACCCCGTACGACGCCCTGGCCGCCCGGCGGCCGGGGCGTTGCCGTTTTTGCGGGGCCTTCCGCCATCGCCGGGCCCGCGGGCCCGGCGTCATGACCATGCTGAAGGAGGCTTTCACATGTTCGAAGAACGGCCGCAGCCCGAGATCGAGGCGCTGATGAAGAGCAACCCGGAATTCAAGCGGCTCTACCAGCGGCACAAGGATCTCGACAAGAAGGTGATGGACGCGGAGCTCGGCGTGTTGCCGATCGACGATCTCACCCTGGCGCAGATGAAGCGCGAAAAGCTGGCTGCGAAGGACCGGTTGGTCCGCCTCTACGACGAGCAGCTCCGGCGCCATTGACGCTTGCGAGCCGCGCGTGCCGGCCTCCTCGTCGGCCGGCGCGCGCGGCGGCCGGAACCGGGGCGGCGGCCGCGCGCGGCCGCCCCGGTGGTCCGGGCCCGGCCGCCGTGCCCCGGCCGGAGCCGGCGGGTAGAATCCGGCGACGCCGCGCGGTACGCGGCCGCAGGAATCGCATGGCCATCCACTCCTCCGTACTCGAACTGATCGGCCGCACGCCGATCGTCAAGGCGCAACGTCTCGACACCGGCGTCTGCGAGCTGTACCTGAAGCTGGAATCGCAGAATCCCGGCGGCTCGATCAAGGACCGCATCGGCCTGTCGATGATCGAGGCCGCGGAGAAGGCGGGGAAGATCAAGCCCGGCGACACCCTGGTCGAGGGCACCGCCGGCAACACCGGCATCGGCCTCGCGCTGGTCGCCCAGCAGAAGGGCTACCGGCTGATCCTCGTGGTCCCGGACAAGATGAGCCGGGAGAAGATCTTCAACCTCAAGGCGATGGGCGCGCAGGTGGTGCTGACCCGCTCCGACGTCGCCAAGGGCCATCCCGACTACTACCAGGACCTGGCCGAGCGCATCGCCCGCGAGACGCCGGGCGCGTACTTCATCAACCAGTTCGGCAATCCCGACAACCCGGCCGCGCACGAATTCGGCACCGGCCCGGAGATCCTCGAGCAGATGGCGGAGGTCGGCGGCGCCGACGCGATCGTGTTCGGCTGCGGCAGTTCCGGCACGATGACCGGCCTGTCGCGCTGCTTCGCCGAGAAGTCGCCGCACACCGAGCTGGTCCTGGCCGATCCGGTCGGCTCGATCCTCGCCCAGTACATCAACGAGGGCACGCTCAGCGAGAAGTCCGGCACCTGGATGGTCGAGGGCATCGGCGAGGACTTCCTGCCGGTCATTTCCGACTTCGCCCGGGTCAGGAAGGCCTACGCGATCAGCGACCGGGAGAGCTTCCTGACCGCGCGCGAGCTGCTGGCCAAGGAAGGCATCCTCGGCGGCTCCTCGACCGGCACCCTGCTGGCCGCGGCGCTGCGCTACTGCCGCGAGCAGACCGTGCCGAAGAAGGTGCTGACGCTGGTGCCCGACACCGGCAACAAGTACCTGTCGAAGATGTACAACGACTACTGGATGCTGGACAACGGCTTCCTCGAGCGCGAGCCCTACGGCGACCTGCGCGACCTGATCCTGCGCCCGTTCTCGCAGCGCGACACCGTGGTGGTCGGCCCCAACGACCTGCTGGTCACGGCCTACCAGCGGATGAAGGTGTACGACGTCTCGCAGCTGCCGGTGATGGACGGCGACAGCATCGTCGGCATCGTCGACGAGAGCGACGTGTTGCTGCACGTGTACGGCGACGAGGCGCGCTTCCGCGATCCGGTCTCCACCGCGATGGTCAGCAAGCTCGACAAGATCGAGGTGCGCTCGCCGATCGAGTCGTTGCTGCCGGTGTTCGACCGCGGCCACGTCGCGATCGTCGTCGACGGCGACCAGTTCCTCGGCCTGATCACCCGGATCGACCTGCTCAACTACCTGCGCCGCCGCGTGCAGTGAGCCGGGTGTTTTGCTGAACAGGGAACGCAGGCGGACGGCCGCAATCGCGGCTGAAACGCAGGGCAGCCCGGCGAAGCGGCCGGCAGGGGCGGTGCTAGAATCGCCGGCTGCCCCAAATCTGCGGAATTGGAAGGATTCGATGACTGACACACCTCCCGAGGGCGGGGCGCGCAAGCCCGGCCTGGGCACGCTCGCGATCCATGCCGGGCAGACGCCGGACCCCAGCACCGGCGCGGTCATGACCCCGATCTACGCGACCTCGACCTACGCCCAGTCCAGCCCGGGCGTGCACCAGGGCTTCGAGTATTCGCGCAGCCATAATCCGACCCGCTTCGCCTACGAGCGCTGCGTCGCCGCGCTCGAGGGCGGCACGCGCGGCTTCGCGTTCGCCTCCGGCATGGCGGCGACCTCGACGATCCTGGAGCTGCTCGACAGCGGCAGCCACGTGGTCGCGATGGACGACGTCTACGGCGGCACCTACCGTCTGTTCGAGCGCGTCCGCCGCCGCTCCGCGGGCCTGGATTTCAGCTGGGTCGATCTCAGCGACGCGGCCGCCTTCGAGGCCGCGATCCGGCCCGAGACGCGCATGGTCTGGGTCGAGACGCCGACCAACCCGCTGCTCAAGCTGGTCGACATCGAACGGATCGCCGGCATCGCGCGCCGGCACGGCCTGATCGTCGTCGTCGACAACACCTTCTGCTCGCCGATCGTGCAGCGCCCGTTGGAGCTGGGCGCGCACCTCGTCATGCACTCGGCGACCAAGTACCTCAACGGCCACTCCGACATGGTCGGCGGCATGGTGGTGGTCGGCGACGACGCCGAGCTGGCCGAGAAGATGGCGTTCCTGCAGAACGCCGTCGGCGGCGTGCAGGGCCCCTTCGACAGCTTCCTCGCCCTGCGCGGCCTGAAGACCCTGCACCTGCGCATGAAGGCGCATTGCGACAACGCGCTGGCCCTGGCCGAATGGCTGGAAACCCATCCCGCGATCGAACGAGTGATCTACCCCGGGCTGAAGTCGCATCCGCAGCACGAGCTGGCGAAGCGGCAGATGGACGGGTTCGGCGGGATGATCAGTATCCACCTCAAGGGCGGCGAAGCCGCAGCGCGCCGGATGATGGAACGTTGCGAGCTGTTCGCGATCGCCGAGTCGCTCGGTGGCGTCGAAAGCCTGATTAATCACCCGGCGATCATGACGCATGCGTCGGTGCCGGCGGATCGACGTCTCGCATTGGGTATCGCAGACAATCTCGTGCGCCTCAGCGTAGGCGTGGAGAACATGGTGGATCTACGCGCCGACATCGACGGAGCCCTGAACGCAGCCTGAGAAAGCAATGCTGTTGGGCAAACGGCATCACCTCTTCCCCTGCGACCCCATACACGTGAGAAGTACTACATGTTGACTCTAGCCGCAGCCGACCTGAAGCACAGCATTGCTTCTTGGCGGCTTTGGACTTTGCTGGGCTGGCTGGAAATCCGACAACGCTATGCGCGCTCGCGTGTCGGGCCTTTCTGGTTGACCATCAGCATGGGGGTGATCATCACTTCCATTGGCGTCGTCTATGGCACGCTGTTCGGGCAGAACCTCAGCGACTACTTGCCGTACCTCGCGGCCAGCCTGGTCTCTTGGAGTATGTTCGCCAGTACCGTTACCGAAGGTAGTCAAGCGTACATCAACAACGCCGCCTATATACGCCAGGTTTCGACGCCCAAGCTGATCTATGTCCTGCAAGTAACGTGGCGCAACCTGATCATCCTTGCGCACAACTTCGTCATCGTGATAGCGCTGCTGGCGATCTTCGGTGTCAAGCGGTGGGACACACTGCCGCTTTTCGTCCCAGCGCTTTTCGTGTTGGCATTAAACGGGACATGGATTGCGATGCTGGCGGGACTGCTTTCGGCGCGTTTTCGCGATCTTCCGCAAATCGTGGCTGCTTTCATGCAGGTCGCGTTCTACGTCACTCCGATTATGTACAAACCCGAAGCGCTGACACGCTTCTCCTTTATCGTCGATCTCAATCCGCTGGCATATCTGCTTGATGTGGTTCGGAAGCCACTGCTCGGCGAAGTGCCGAGCCTGACCGCTTGGTGCGTTGCCGTAGGGCTGGCCGTCGTCGGCTGGTTGTTCGCCTTGGCTTTTACCAATCGCTATCTGAAGCGCATCGCGTACTGGGTGTAAGCAGCGCATGGCCTACATCGAACTAAGTGGCGTCACCTTGGACCTGCCCATCTACGAAGTGCAGTCGCGCTCGCTCAAGCGGCAGATGGTTCGTCTGGGACGGCGAAATGCCATTGCCGAAGACAACGATGGTGTAGTCGTGGTGCGCGCGCTGAACGACATTTCCGTTCGCCTCGAGAGCGGAGACCGCATCGGCCTAATCGGCCATAACGGTGCGGGCAAGTCCACGCTCCTGCGGACCATGGCGGGCATCTACTCGCCGACTCACGGCGTCATCCATCGCGAAGGCAAGGTGGTGCCGTTGCTGGACATCAGCCTTGGTATGGACGACAACTCCACGGGTCTGCAGAACATCAAACTCCGCGGCTTGCTCTTGGGGATGTCCGAAGCGGAGATTCGCGAAAAACAGCAGCAGATCGCTGATTTTTGCGAATTGGGTGATTACCTCGATCTGCCGATTCGGACCTACTCCAGTGGCATGCGGGTGCGACTTGCATTCGCTATCTCCACTGCCGTTGACGCGGAAATTCTGCTGCTGGACGAGGTAATGGGCGTAGGCGATGCGTCGTTCATGCATAAGGCCGAGCGTCGCTTGGCCGACCTCCACGAGCGGTCGGAGATCGTGGTTCTTGCCATGCATTCGAACCATGAGATTCGTAAGGTTTGCAATAAGGTCATCTGGATGGACAATGGCTCTATTCGCATGTTTGGGCCGACGGAGGAAGTCGTTTCTGCGTACGAACGCTTCGTTGCTGGTTGAGGCGGTGGGCGACGAGCATTCCTGGGAGCCCTTGAGGCTAGCGCGATGACTGCGATAGAAGAGCTGAACAAGGATGCACTGTTTGATGATCTTGTGAGCAAGTTGCTGACGGCACTGGCTCCGCGGTCTATCCTGCACGAAATAGGCGATGAAGCGGTCGATCCTCGTGCGCGATTTCCTGCTTTCGACGACTGGAGTCATGCATGCGTCGCTGAAAGCGATGTCGCTGCCGCAGGAGTGGATTTGCTCGTCGTGCCCACTGCAGATTCGCTTCGCAAGTTCGGGCGGGCAGGTCTTTGCCTGTCCGATCAGGGGGTGATCTTCGCTGTCGGAGGCCCCGAACCGCCAAAGGAGTTGCTTGCGGAATGGGGCATGTGTTGGGTCTTCACGCTTCCTCTCCCGCAAGAAGGTTGGATCGCGGGGCGCGATGATTCGCTTCGAAAAGATGTTGCTACCGCACTCGCCAGCTGGGCAGCCTCTCAACGCGCAGCGGCGCCAGCGATGGCGGTTGTGGCGGGGTATGAGCGAGCATTGCAGGATGTGGCGCGGGCCAGGGACGAATACCGCTTACAGTTCGAGCGGGCGAGTGCCGAGGTCGCGAAAAGCGAGCTACGCATCGAATCGCTGTCGATTAGTCTCGCGAAATCGAAGCATTCCTTACATCCGTTGTCTCGCCGCGCCCAATTGCTCCAAGAGGAACTGGACAGGATAAAAGCGTCGCGATCATGGCAGCTCACATTGCCCCTACGTACGGGTCTAAATTGGCTGCGACGGGTGCACGGCATTGGGCAGCGCATGATAAGACTGTCCTTGGCCTTCGTGCGTGAGACTCGTACCGGCGGCTTTCGGCATTCGTTTAGGCGCGTGCGCCTATTCCTCAGCGGCAGCACCATTGCATTGCCGGGTGTCGCGAAGACGACACGACCTAACGGGCTGCCCGATGCAGGGTCGGCATCTCAGCGGCTTGTGCAACGCGTCCTGCTGGTCGCGGAACTTGGTCTGCAGCAGTGCCTGCGATACCGCGTGCTGCAAAAGCGCCAGTTGATCCAGAGCCTCGGCATTGAGTGCTCCGTGGTCAATTGGACGGATGTCGTTGCGACGCGGAGTCTGCTTCAGACCCACACGATTGCCATCTTCTATCGTGTTCCTGGGTGGCCGGAGCAGTTGGAGACCCTCCGTATTGCTAAGAGCCTCGGCGTGGTAACCGTTTGGGAGGTTGACGACCTTATATTTGATTTACAGGCCTACAAGACAAATTCGAATCTTAACGATCTCGACAAGGCTACGCGGGACGGTATCCTCAAAGGGGTGCCGGTGTACCGCGCCATGATGTTGGCTTGCGATGAGTGCATTGCGTCTACGCCAACGTTGGCGGCAGAGATGCGTAAAGCGGGTGTGCGCCACACACACGTTATGCGCAACGCATTAGACGCGGAAATCATCCGCATGGCGGATCGGATTCGGCAATTGCCGAGGCGGACTGATGGCGTCATCCGAATTGTTTATGGCTCGGGTTCCCGATCCCATGATTCCGACTTCAAGGTCGCGGCGGAGGGGGTGCTCCGCGTTCTTAAAGCGCGTTATTACGTCCGCTTGATGGTGATTGGTACTTTGAACATACCGCCGGAATACGACAGTGTGAAGGGTCAGGTCGAGCGGTTGCCGCTGACGGACTACGAGACATACATGGAGAGTTTGGCGAGAGCGGATATTAATATCGCGCCTCTAGAAGCTTCCGTCTTTAACGACGCCAAGTCGAATATTAAATACTTGGAATCCGCCGTGCTCGGGATCCCCTCGGTCTGCTCGCCTACCGAAGAGTACCTGTATACGGTCGAGCATGAGAAGAATGGTTTTCTTGCCACGACTCCTGAAGAGTGGGAGGAGCAAATCCTACGCTTGGTGGATGACCGAGCACTTCGTTCGCGTGTAGGCGAAGCCGCGCGCCAACACGCACTTGCGCATTTCACTCCTGAGGCAATCGCAGCCGAGAGCGTTGCGCCCTTCTTGAGTTCGCACCAAGCGCTGATGCCGAGCGGCTTGCGAGTGCTTGGAGTGAACATCTTCTTTGAGCCGCGTAGCTTCGGCGGGGCCACAATCGTCGCCGAGCAGATCGCACGGCGGTTGAATGAAATCGGTGGCGTCAGCTATGCCATGTTTACCTCTACGCCAACCCACGAGGTGCATCCGTACAAAATCATTCGGTACGAATCCTCGCACTGCGAAGTCTTCGCGATGGGCTTGCCGCCCGAAGCAGATCCAGTGCTCGACTTCGATAACCCATATCCGGTGGAGGAGTTCAGGAATGTTCTCCGTGCGTGGCGGCCTGATGTCGTGCACCTTCATTCCATCCAGGGGCTCGGGGTTCAACTGATCGACGTATGTGAGCAGGAAGGGATACCTTTCGTGGTCACTTTGCACGATGCATGGTGGCTGTGCGCTAGGCAATTCATGGTGACGGGTGAAGGGCGTTACTGCAATCAGCGTTCCATTTCGCTAGACGTATGTTCACGCTGCGTACGAGACGCGTCCATGCTCCCATATCGCGCGTCGCGCTTGCGCGAAGCGCTATCAAAGGCTGCCTTATTGCTTGCCCCCAGTGCGTTCTCGCGTGACTTGTACGTAGCAAACGGCTTTGACTCAAATAAGGTGGTTGTCAATAAGAATGGCGTTGCGTCCCCGGGGTCAGCGCTAAAGCGCACGCCACCGAGTCAACGTAAGCTCCGCTTCGGATTTGTTGGTGGCGAGGGGGTGATGAAGGGCGGAGAGATGCTGAAAAAGGCATTCCGCAGTCTTCCTTACACCAACTATGAATTGTGGGTAGTAGACAATGCGCTGAATCTGGGATGGCAATCGATTCATCCGGAGCAGTGGCAGGTTCCGGGCGAGACAAAGATCGTCCCCGCTTACACGCAGGCGACGATCGATGAGTTTTTTGGATCCATCGATGTGCTGCTATTTCCCAGCCGGTGTAAGGAAAGCTTCGGCCTTGCGGCACGTGAAGCGCTGGTGCGCGATGTCTGGCTGATTTCCACAGATGCCGGCGGCGTCGTAGAGGACATAGTGGAAGGCGAGAACGGAGCGATAGTGCCCTTCGATGATGATGGAACGGCACTGGCCAGGGAGATCCGTAAACTGTTGGAAGACCCCAGTCGCCTCGACGGCTTCAGAAACCCGCATGCTAGAAGCATCTGTCTGTTCGAGCAACAAGCACGTGAATTGCGAGATCTTTTCGGCCAAGTTGCGCTGAGGCGCAACAGCCGCCCCATGCGCTTTATGTCCGAGGTGGAGTTTCACGAACGTCTCATGAAGCAAATGTAGCTCAACTCAGGTGAGATATGTACGACCCAACAATGCTGGAAGGGACGTCGGTCGAGGTGAGGCTTCCACCTGGCGGAAGCCTCCAGTCCATTCGGATGCTTGATTGCAACGGGAAGGATCAGGTTGCGGTGAAGATCGGAAATATGGGGTGGAACTCATTTGAGCACCCTATGCCCGACATCTTCTGGCGTGCAGTGGCGGCATCAAGTGGAATCGTCGTAGATATCGGCGCCAATACAGGGTTCTACACGCTCCTGGCCGCCGCTGCTAGGCGCCGTGGACAGGTTTGGGTGGTGGAGCCAGATCCCAAAGTGCTTCCTGTACTCGAGAAGAACATCACGATCAATCAGCTCGGCAGGCGAGTCAAGCTCTTTCGCGTCGCGCTCAGCGATTACAAAGGGACAGCAGACCTATTCATTCCTTTGCAAGACCACGGGCTTGTCGAGACAAGCTCATCCTTAGAAAGGACGTTCCGTGCCCAGCACTCGGAGGTGATAACCACGAATGTGACAACGCTTGATGCGTTGGCGGGCGGTGTTGCCAACTTATTTTCGAAGGTGTCCATCATCAAGATTGACGTCGAAGGGCATGAGGCGCCTGTCTTCCGTGGTGCGATCCGTACCATCAGAAGGCATCGGCCGCTGATCTTCGTTGAGATCCTCGATAGGGCTGATTACAGCTACTTCGACCGGTTCTTGCAAGAAAACGGATATGTGGATCTTCGGCTGTTGTCGAATGGAACCATGATCGAGAGCGAGCAAGTCGATTTCGATCCCCAAGCGTGGAATCACGTCTTTGTTCCCGAAGAGGCCAAAGCGGCTTTCAGGGCCATGGTGTCGCCGATCGTCTGAGGCAGCGGGGCCTTGGGGTCAGGGGCACCCTGCCGTCGTGATAGTGCGTCCATCTTCAGTGACGGCGGTCAGACAGCTCACCAGCGCGGGCCCGAAGCTTACCTGGTAAACGCTTACTCCTTCACCATCGATGGACTCCAGCCTGCCGCCGACATAGTTGCCAGGTTTCAGGCGAAAAGCCGCGTATTCATTATCTTCAAGCGACGCGAGTTCGAAAAGGTGCTCGGACGTCTTGCCGTCAGCCATCCAAACCACGAGCTTCGCACGCCCGGGATGGCTCATTCGATAAGTGCCAATCCGTATACGAAGCTCCGTAATCTTGTGTTCCGCTGCTATCGGGGGCGCGAAAATGAGCTGCGTTGCCTGCTTGGCTGTCAATGGTGCGGCTACCTGTAGTTCTCCGGAGGCGACCGACGCCTGTTGTGGGGCGGTGTGGTAGCGCGCAACCAGGGTAGAGGTGGCTGCGTAGATGCTGATCACGGCCAGCAGGCACGTCAGCGCCGTTGCGCAGCGACGCCGCAGTGTCTGACGTGGAGTCGGGTCACATGTCAAAGCATAGATGAGAAACATCGCGGGGATAACGAAATACCGCCCCTGTACGCCTTCAACCTTGGTTGCTGGACCAATTGTCCACTGGACTAGTAAGGCAAGAAACGTCAACAGTGCTGAGCTGGCGACGACGATCAACATCACGCCGCGAAGCCAAGAGAACGAGCGAAGCGTCGTCGTAGCGATCACAATGAGGAATAGCAGAGCTGCTATGAGTGGATAGAGCAGTTCAGGCAGAGGTGCGTCGAGCCAGCCAAGGACACCGATGAAGGAGTGCAGGTAGAACGCACGAAGAGCTGGATCAGCTAACGTATTCCACAGGATTCTTGCTAGACCAATCGGATCGCTCAGGAAAAATAGGAGTCGTGCGCTGCTATCGCTCCCGCGTGGCCCTGGCGGATAGACCGTGGTATTTATCGTAAAGAGCGTCCATGTGACCACAAATAGGGCGACGATCAGCGCAGCGATCAGCATGCGGCGGTCGCGGAGTACGAATGCGGCCACGAACGGGAGCAGCAGCATCGGCAGCATGTTTGCCCGGCATGAGGCAACCAAGGCTACCGAGATAACGAGCGAGCACGAAGCGAGATTCTTCGCTCGTTCGATCGAGCCTATTAAACGAAGGAACGCCGAGATCGTCAATATTGAGGTCGAAGTAGCCAAGCCATCAAGGACTGCCGATGAGAGCAGGAACAGATTCATCGGGAGCAGTAGGACGGCCAGTACACCGATTGGTGGCGGGTAAAGGTAGAACGCGATTGAAAGCAAGATTACGCAAGTCAGTAATGCGGCGAGTCGCGCAAGCTTGTAGGACTGCCCGACCGTGAGGCCTGTTGCTCTGCCGAACGACATGGCAAGGGCCTCCGGAAGATACAATGCCGGGAAATAGTAGGCAGTTCCGGTGGGCGTCGCGAACACAGTCTTGTCTGACCAACGAACCTCGCTCGCAGTCAAAATCTCGTCTCTAGATACCTTTCGCGCTGCCTTTCCCATGATCGGTGTGAAGGTATCCATGTAACGCGCAAGCGCCGCGTCTATTTCACCGCCCGATGGCTGGTTACCATGGGATTTAAGGATGACTTGGCCACGGCTTAGCAGGTAAGCGCGCTGTACGTGGTGGAATTCGTCCGGTGCCTGGAATGGCGGAACGATTGCCGTGAACACAAGGCCAACGACGAAGACAATGGCGCAGAATAGAGGCCAGTGTGTCGGGGCGGGCGGCAATTCCCGAATACTCAATCTCATGAGGCTCGTACCGTGATGACTATGCCTGCCATGATCATGGCGACAGCAACGAAGTACATGGGAGGGAACCGCTCACCGAAGAAGAGATGGCTACCTAACGACACGAGAACGAAGGCTGGCGCCATCAGCGGGTAGATGCGACCGAGCTCGGACTTCTGTAGTACCCAGATGCAGGCGATCGTCGTTACTCCGTACACGCTAGCGACGCCGCTAGCAGACCTGCGGTTTGTGGCGCAAGGAAGCTGTTGGTTTTTGCCAATGACGCCGCGCTTAGCTTAAAAAGAATCTGCCCGGATGCGATTCCGACAACACAGAGCAATGCGATGAAGTAAGTCATGATGATGGGCTCGGAGGATGCAGTGCGAAGCTGCGCAACCTTGGATGGATTGGGCGCCGGGGCGTCGAACTGATGTCCGACCCGACGAAGGCCAGTATTAGTTGAAAGCCGAGGATGACCGGCATGGCCGCCAGCATGACGGTGCCGCTGGAGGCCGGTGTGCCCGAGCGGAAGCCGGCGATCCACTCGGTGATACCGTAAAGGGTTCCGAAGCCGAACAACAGTACGCCCAATGGGAGTTCGAGCGACGCCAGGGACATATCGCGCAGATAGTAGTTGTAGAAGATCCGTTTGAAGGTGTTGCGCAGGTTCTTGACGAAGAACTCCCCCGCAACCTTGGAGATCTTCAGATTGCTGACCTCGTCTCCATATTTGGCGTGCATGGGGACATCCACGGCGACCGCCTTGAGAGTGTTGAGGCGGAACAAGACATCGGTCTCAAAAAAATAGCGGCGGCTAATCTTGTGGAAAGGCAGATGCCGTGCGACGTCGGCATGGATAGCGGTGTAACCGTTGGTGGGGTCGAAAAGGTCCCAATAGCCGGAAGAGATCTTGGTCAGGAACGACAGGGCGGCATTGCCGAG
Organism: Vulcaniibacterium tengchongense; assembly: GCF_003814555.1. Lineage (GTDB taxonomy): Bacteria > Pseudomonadota > Gammaproteobacteria > Xanthomonadales > Xanthomonadaceae > Vulcaniibacterium > Vulcaniibacterium tengchongense. Next base: position 156,657 of record NZ_RKQN01000002.1, on the reverse strand, counting down.
TAGCCGCATCTTCGGCATTGCATGGATGTTCTCTAGATCGAAGAAGCGGTTGCCTTTCGTATAGTCGGCTTCGCCCTGGATGATCGGTGAGACAAAGTTCGGAATGAGCGCCGGATCCATTTGGCCGTCGCCGTCGATCTTGACGATGATTTGGATGCCGTCGTCGATCGCAGCGCGATAGCCGGTCATGACAGCGCCGCCGACGCCCTGGTTTGCCTCATGACGCAAGACGACGACGCGCGGGTCGCTGCAGTGTTGCCTGACGAATTCGCCGCAGCGGTCGGGACAGCAATCGTCGACGACATAGATCCGTTCGACCTCGGGGCCTATCGAGCCAAGGACCCGAAGGATATGGTCGTGTACCTTATAGCTCGGGATGACAACACCAATGGAAGCACGCATTCGTCGGTCTCGTGAAGTTCGGCGTGTCTGGCAATCGGCCCTTGGACACAATTGTAGCGGCTCTCCCCGGTACACTTCTGCTCGGCAGCACGACTCCTCCGGGCTTGCTTCGCCGCTCAACGCTTTTGAGAGAGGGAACCTTGAAGCAACCCTGTCCGATTTGCGGCGCCACATTGAATGCCGGCCTGAGACCTTGGCACTTCGAGTGCACGTCTTGCAGCTACGAAGGAAGCAACCTGCAACCCCACATCCTCGAGCAGGCCGAGGGGGCGATTTGGACGAATCCGCGCGGGAAAGTGGGCTAGTAGCCCTGCGCAGGCGAATTTCCAGCGGCTGATGCGACGGCTCAGGGATTTATCGCCGCCGCTCACTATGGAGCGGCCCAAGCTGTTGGACGTGGGGTGCGCCCATGGCTGGTTCCTCGAAGCAGCAGAATAGGATTTCGATACGCTTGGCATCGAGCCGGACAAGGCGGTCGCGCAGGCTACCCGTGCCCGTGGCCATGAGGTCCGCCTCGGCTTTTTCCCGGGGGCGTTGGGAGAGAGTGGGCGGTTCGACATCATCGCGTTCAACGACGTGCTCGAGCACATCCCCGATATCAATTCGACACTGCAGGCCTGTTTCGGACGGCTGCGGCCGGGAGGGCTGCTGGTCGTCAATGCGCCGTCGCGGCGTAGCGTCCTGTATCGGATTTCACGCATCATGACACGCCTGGGTATGGCGGGCCCTGTTCGAGCGCCTGTGGCAATTCGGGTTTCCCTCGCCGCACGTGCATTACCTCGATACCGCATCGATGGGAGCGCTGGCGCGTCGTCACGGTTTCGTGCTCGAAGAGCAGATGACGCTGCCGTCCGTTTCTGCATCGGGCTTGTACGAGCGCATCCGCTATTCGCGCGAGGTCTCGGCAGTGAAGGCCGCTTTCCTCACCGTGGCGATATCGGCAGCCCGCCCGTTTTTTGCGGTGCTGCCTGCCGATATCGAAGTCTGGTTCCTCCGGCGGAAGGGGTGAGCCGCCATAGGGTCGGCATTACAGCGCCCCTTGCAGCTCGGGCAGGATCGCGAACAAATCCCCCACCAACCCGATATCCGCGATCTCGAAGATCGGCGCATCCGGGTCCTTGTTGATCGCGACGATGGTGCCGGCGTCCTTGATGCCGGTCAGGTGCTGGATGGCGCCGGAGATGCCGATGGCGATGTACAGCTCGGGGGCGATGATCTTGCCGGTCTGGCCGACCTGCAGTTCGTTGGGGACGTAGCCGGCGTCGACCGCGGCGCGGGAGGCGCCGACGGCGGCGCCGAGCTTGTCGGCCAGGCCGTAGATGATCTTGAAGTTCTCCGCCGAGCCGACGCCGCGGCCGCCGGAAACGACGCGGCGGGCGGACTGCAGGTCGGGGCGGTCGGACTGGCCGGCGGCCAGGCCGACGAAACGGGTGTGGGCGGGCAGGGCGGCCCCGACCGAGACGGCCTCGACGGCGGCGCTGCCGCCCTTGGCGGCTTCCGGCCAGGAGGCGGTACGCACGGTGGCGACCACGGTGCGGTCGGCCGGGGCCTCGACGGTGATGATGGCGTTGCCCGCATAGATCGGCCGCTTGAACGTGTGCGGGCCCTCGACCGCCATGATGTCGGACACCTGGGCGACGCCGAGCAGGGCGGCGACGCAGGGCATCAGGTCCTTGCCGAACGTGGTGCTCGGCCCGAACACATGGCTGTAGCCGGCGGCGAGCTCGGCGACCTGCGGCGCCAGCACCTGGGCGATGGCGTGGGCGTTGCCGGGATGGGCGACGGCCAGTACGCGGGCGACGCCGGCGATCTGCGCGGCCTCGGCAGCGACGGCGCCCGGGTCGGCGGCCAGCACGACGATGTCGATGGCCTCCGGCGACAGCGCCTGCGCGGCGGACACGCACTTGGCGGTGGAGGCGTTGAGCTTGCCGTCGAGGTGCTCGGCGACGATCAGGACCTTGGACATCTCGGAATCTCCGTTGGCATCGGGTGGGCTCGCGGTGCTCGGCACGGATCGCGCGCCCTCGCCCCAACCCTCTTCCGGGCGCGGAAGAGGGGGCTAGAAAGCAGTTACAGCAGGCCCTTGGCCTTCAGCGCGGCGACCAGCTCGGCCGCATCCTTCACCATCACGCCCTTGCTGCGCTTGGGCGGCGGGGCGTAGTGGGTGGTCTTGAGCAGGTCGCCGCTCTCCACGCCGAGGTCGGCGAACGGGATCGTCTCCAGCGGCTTGCTCTTGGCCTTCATGATGTCCGGCAGCTTGATGAAGCGCGGTTCGTTCAGGCGCAGGTCGGTGGTGACCACCGCGGGCAACTCGACTTCGAGCGTCTCCAGGCCGGCGTCGACCTCGCGGGTCACGGTGGCCTTGCCGCCTTCGATCTCCAGCTTCGACGCGAACGTCGCCTGCGGCCGGCCCCACAGGGTGGCCAGCATCTGCCCGGTCTGGTTGGCGTCGTCGTCGATCGCCTGCTTGCCGAGGATCACCAGGTCCGGCTGCTCCTTCTCGATCAGCTTGAGCAGGGCGCGGGCGGCGGTCAGCGGCTGGATCGGCGCGTCGCTGACCACGTGGATCGCGCGGTTGGCGCCCATCGCCAGGCCGTTGCGCAGATGCGCCTGGGCGTCGGCCGGGGCGATCGTGGCGACCACGACCTCGGTCGCGAGGCCCTTGTCGCGCAGGCGCAGGGCCTCTTCCAGGGCGATTTCGTCGAAGGGGTTCGGCGACAGCTTGACGCCGTCGGTGACCACGCCGGAGCCGTCCGGCTTGACCTGAATGCGGACATTGAAGTCCACCACGCGCTTGTAGCCGACGAGGATCTTCATCGTGCGGGGATTCCTTGGTTTGCGCGGCCGGATCCGGCCCGAGAGCCCGCGATTCTAGCCGAGCGCGACCCCCTACGCAGGCGTAGGGGCGGGCTCGTCGGCGACGGCCAGCCGCTGCCGGCCCGACCAGCGTTCGCCGGGACCGAGCTCGACCGGGCGGGCGGCGCAGGCCGCCTCGACGCAGACGAAGCGGCGATGTTCGCCGGCGCCCAGGTCCGGCAGGCGCGCCGCCGCCTCGGGGCCGGGGTTCCAGACCACCGTGTCGGTGAAGCCGGCCTGCTCGATGCGCAGGACCGCGCCGTTCTCGCGCAGGTGCAGCACGGGCGGGGCGTCCGGGTAGACGCGGTCGAGCTCCGTGCCGAAGCGCAGCGGCGCGCCTTCGGCCGGCCGCTGCACACCCCCGGCCGTCATGTCCTCGAATGCCGCGCGCTCCAGGCCGGACAGGGCCGCATCGGCGACCTCGTCCACGCGCAGGTAGGTGTGCAGCGCGGCGGTGAAGCGGAAGGCTTCGGGCCCGGCGTTGGCGACATGCAGCTCCAGTTCGAGTGCGGCGGGCGCGAGCGCGATCCGCAGTTCCAGCGCGAACGCGTGCGGCCAGGCGCGCCGGGTGTCGGCGTCGTCGGCCAGGCCGAGCCGCAGGTCGTCCGCGGCGCGGCCGTCGTCGAGCCGTCGCCACCGGCGCAGGCGGGCGAACCCGTGCCGCGGGCCGGGGCCGCGCGCGGAGAACTGCGGAAAGATCACCGGCACGCCGCCGCGGATGGCGCGACCCGGGGCGAATCCGGCGCGCGGGCTCAGGTAGAGGCGTTCGCGGCCGCGGGCGCGCCAGGACAGGAGGTGGGCGCCGTGGCGGACCACCGTGGCCGTGTCCTCGCCGAGGCGCAGGAGCAGGCGCGGGAAAGCGGACGTATCGCCGGGCGGCATCGACGGCAACGATTCAGTCGTGGAAGCGCCGACCTTAACGCGATCCGGTACCCTTTTGCGCGCTCATTCCCCTTGCGGAGCTCGAATGCTTCATCCGGTCATCCTCAGCGGCGGCAGCGGCACCCGCCTGTGGCCGCTGTCGCGGCAGAACCAGCCGAAGCAGTTCCTGGCCCTGGTCGGCGACCATTCGCTGTACCAGGAGACGGTGCTGCGCGCGAGCCGGCTCCCGGATGCCCAGGCGCCGGTCACCGTCTGCGCCGACGAGCACCGCTTCATGGTCGGCGAGCAGTTGCAGGGAATCGGGGTGCCGAGCGGAGGCATCCTGCTGGAGCCGCTCGCGCGCAGCACCGCGCCGGCGATCGCGCTCGCGGCGCTGCACGTGCTGGCCAAGGACGCGGATGCGACGATGCTGGTGATGCCGGCGGACCATCTGATCGACGACGCGGACGCCTTCGGCGCCGCGGTCGAAGCCGCCGCCGCGCTGGCGCGCGAGGGTTGGCTGGTGACCTTCGGCATCACGCCGGATTACCCCGAGACCGGCTACGGCTACATCCTGCGCGGCGCCGCCTTGGGCGAGGCCGGCTATCGGGTGGCGCGCTTCGTCGAGAAACCCGATCTCGCCACCGCGGAGCGCTACCTGGCCGAAGGCGGCTATGCCTGGAATTCGGGCATGTTCCTGTTCCGCGCGCAGGCCTATCTCGACGAGCTGGGCCGGCATGCGCCGGCGATCCTCGGGGCGGCGCGCGCGGCCTACGCCGCGGCGGAAGCGGATCTCGACTTCACCCGCATCGGCCGCGAAGCCTTCGCCGCGAGCCCGAGCGACTCGATCGACTATGCGGTGATGGAGAAGACCGACCGCGCCGCCGTCGTCCCGGTGAGCTGCGGCTGGAGCGACATCGGTTCGTGGTCGTCGCTGTGGTCGGTGGCCGAACGCGACGACGGCGGCAACCGCTACGAAGGCGACGTGATCGCCGTCGACACCCGCGACAGCCTGGTGCGTGCCTCCGAGCGCCGCATGATCGCGACCATCGGCGTCGAGGACCTGGTCATCGTCGACACCGCCGACGCGACCTTGGTCGCGCGCAAGGACCGGGTGCAGGACGTCAAGGCGGTGGTCGACCGCCTGAAGGCGGCCGGCCGCAGCGAGCACCTGTTCCACCGCAAGGTCTATCGCCCGTGGGGCAGCTACGACTCGATCGCGGTGGGGCCGCGCTTCCAGGTCAAGCGCATCGTGGTCAAGCCGGGCGCGGCGCTCAGCCTGCAGAAGCATGCGCATCGCGCCGAGCACTGGATCGTCGTCTCCGGCGTCGCCGAAGTCACCTGCGACGACAAGGTGTTCGAACTGCGCGAGAACCAGAGCACCTACATCCCGCTCGGCAGCGTGCACCGGCTGCGCAACCGCGGCAGCGAGCCGGTGGAGCTGATCGAGGTGCAGTCGGGCAGCTATCTCGGCGAGGACGACATCGTCCGCCTCGAGGACGTATACGGCCGCTCGTGAGAGGCGGATAACGACTTTCCCGCGGAAGCGGGAACCCGGCGGCTCCGGCCATCGGCAGCCAGGACATCGGCTTCCCGCTTTCGCGGGATGACGATGGTTGTTCAGGCGTCTCTGGTAACGGCCGTTGGCACGGGCGGGCAGGCCGAAGCAACGGGGCCGATGCACGCGGACGCCTGCGGCGGGAGCAAGGCGTCGCCGGCGGCTTCGGGACGCGTCCGGCGCGGCTCAGCGCGCGCCGAGCCGCTGGGCCAGCGCGCGCGCGAACCGTTCCGCGCTGCCCGGCGCCTGGGCGAGGAACAGCGAGGGCTCGCACAGTTCCAGTTCGAGCAGGCGCGGCTGGCCGTCGTCGCCGCGGAGCAGGTCGACGCGGGCGTAAGCCAGCGGCGCGCGCATCCGTAGCGCCGCGCCGGCAGCGGCCAGCGCCTGCAGCGCCAGCGCGAGTTCGTCCGGCCTGGGCGTGCGCGGCTCGATCCGCTCCGGCGCGAACAGGGCCTCGGACGGGCGATCGCGCTGCAGCAGCGCATGCTTGCGAATCGCGTGGCTGAATTCGCCGGCGAGGAACACCAGCCCGGTCTCGCCGTCGCGGTCGACCGCCGGCAGGTAGGGTTGCAGCAGCGCGCTGCGCTCGGCTTCGAGCAGGCGGCCGAGGTGGTTGGCGGCGGCGAACTCCTGCTCGCGCGCGTAGCGCTGCACGTCGCGCGCGCCGGCACCGACGGCCGGCTTGACCACGAACTCCGCCGCATGCGGATGCGCGGCGAGGAAGGCCTGCAATGCGGGCAACGGGTCCTGCTCGGGCTCGACGAATGCGCCCGGCACGACCAGTACCCCGCGCGCGGCCAGGTCGGCGAGGTAATGCTTGTCGACGTTCCAGCCGACCACCGGCAGCGGATTGAGCAGGCGGGTGCGGGCGGACACGCGCGCGCACCAGTCGAGGAACTCGCGCAGGCGCCCGGTGTAGTCCCAGGTCGAGCGCAGCAGGACCGCATCGAAACGGCCCCAGCTCACGCTCGGGTCGTCCCAGGCGCGCGCCTGCACCTGGAGACCGGCCGCGGCGCAGGCGTCCAGCAGCGGCGCGAGGTCGTCGTCCCGGCCGGCGGCGGCGATCGCGGTGGCGAGAGCGAGGCGGGGCATGCGCGCAGTCTGCCGCATCCGCCTGCCCGAAGGTACGGTGGGGGCGGCCCGGCGGGCGGGGTAAACTGGGGCCACCGCAAGTTCGATCCGATGGAGACGTCCATGGCCGAGGCCCCTGCCGCCGCGCGCGCGGCCGCGAAGAGCAAGCTCTACCCCGGCGCCGCCGAGGCGCTGGCCGACGTGGTCGCCGACAACCAGACCCTGGCGGTCGGCGGCTTCGGCCTGTGCGGCATTCCCGAGGCGCTGATCGCGGCGCTGCGCGATTCGGGCGTGAAGGGACTGACGGTGATCTCCAACAACGCCGGCGTCGACGGCTTCGGTCTCGGCGTGCTGCTGGAGACGCGGCAGATCCGCAAGATGATTTCCTCCTACGTCGGCGAGAACAAGGAGTTCGAGCGCCAGTTCCTGTCGGGCGAGCTCGAGCTCGAGTTCAACCCGCAGGGCACGCTGGCCGAGCGGCTGCGCGCCGGCGGCGCCGGGATCCCCGCGTTCTACACCCGCACCGGCTACGGCACCGTGGTCGCCGAGGGCAAGGAGACCCGCCAGTTCGACGACGGCCACTGGTACGTGCTGGAAACCGCGCTCAAGGCCGACGTGGCGCTGGTGAAAGCGTGGAAGGCGGACAAGGCCGGCAACCTGGTGTTCCGCAAGACCGCGCGCAACTTCAACCCGGCCTGCGCGATGGCCGGCCAGGTCTGCATCGCCGAAGTCGAGCAGATCGTGGAGGTCGGCGAGATCGACCCGGACCACGTGCACCTGCCCGGCATCTACGTCGACCGCATCGTGCACAACCCGAATCCCGAGAAGCGTATCGAGCAGCGCACCGTGCGCGCCGCCTGAGCCCACGAATACAGGAATCCGCACCATGGCCTGGACCCGCGACCAGATGGCGCAACGCGCCGCGCAGGAACTCACCGACGGCGCCTACGTCAACCTCGGCATCGGCTTGCCGACGCTCGTGGCCAACTACCTCCCCGAAGGCGTGGACGTGTGGCTGCAGAGCGAGAACGGCCTGCTCGGCATCGGCCCGTTCCCGACCGAGGCGGAAGTCGACCCCGACCTGATCAACGCCGGCAAGCAAACCGTCACCGCGCGCCCGGGCGCCAGCTATTTCGGCAGCCACGACTCGTTCGCGATGATCCGCGGCGGTCACATCGACCTGGCGATCCTCGGCGCCATGCAGGTCACCGACAAGGGCGACCTGGCCAACTGGATGGTCCCCGGCAAGATGGTCAAGGGCATGGGCGGCGCGATGGACCTGGTCGCCGGGGTCAAGCGCGTGGTCGTGCTGATGGAGCACGTGGCCAAGAACGGCGAGCACAAGATCGTGCGCGAATGCACGCTGCCGCTGACCGGCGTCGGCGTGGTGAACCGGATCATCACCGACCTGGCGGTGATGGACGTGACGCCGCAGGGGCTGAAGCTGGTCGAGTTGGCGCCTGGCGTGAGCCAGGACGAAGTGCGTACCAAGACAGGCGTCGAGGTCGGTGCTTGACGGAGTTCAGTCGCGGCGGGCGAACGGATAAGGTTCGTTACCCGCTGGCTCGGGGGCGCCGCAGATTGCGGCAGCGGTGGCAACCTCGCTCCCGGTTGCAGCCACGCAAAGCGCTATGACCCGCTCGACCGCATGGGCGAACGTGCCGTCGATTTGGCCCTGCTCCGGTTCGAATTCCCATTCATCGAGGTGTGCGTCGAGCAGGGGGCGCAGCGCTTCCAGATTCACCCAATACATGCTGCCGGCCGGAAACCGCGCGTCGGCGCTGGCCGGCGGTACGCCGATCCTGGTGAGCAGATAGTCGATGTTCTCGCGGTTGCCCCCCCAGAAGTCGGCGAGGGGTTGCAGGTGTCCTTCGGGCACCACGAGGCCGAGCCGCGGATTCCGCGCGAGGGCCGAAGCGATCGCCGGCGCACGCGCAGGATCCAGCAGCCTGCCGACCAGTTGATGCCGCCAGAGTTCGCCGTCGTCCCGATGCGTCGATCGCTTCGTATGCAGCTTCAAGACCACGCGTTCGCCTTGGTCGAGCAGCCGGTTTGCGACGCGCAAGAAGGGCAGGATGTCGCGGCCCCGATTCTCGACGACGACCACCTCCGCCTGGACCCGGCGCGCGGCGAGCGCGGCTTGCACCGGTTCCGAGCGTTCCTGCGGCACGGTCACGACGAGCCGGAAGGAGAGGCCGCTCTTGTCCAGGGCGTTCAGGATTTCCTCGAACGCATCGACGTGCCAGGCGTGCACGACGGCGCATGGACCCGCTTGCGAAGGCGTAGGCGCGCTGCGCGGCGTCAGAGCGTCGGCCGTGGCCTGCAGCCATGCGTAGCCGAGCCGTGCGTCGGGCTCCAAAACCGCGCCTTCGGCCCATTCGTTCCATGCGTTGATGAAAACCAGTCTATCGGCCGCCGAGCCCAGGCGCTCTTCGACGGTAGCGCGCAGCCAATCGCGGTAGCGGCGCGGCGCCGCGTGAAGGTAGGTCCGGCCGTTGCCGGGCCGGCGCGGTTCGTTGTCCCAGCCGCAGTTGACTGCCGGAAACAGCCGATACGGCGGCATAGGCCGGCGACGATAGTCGTCCGCAAGTTCGCGCCAGTCCAGAGCTTGCCCGCGGTAGTCCGGGTTGATCAGGCGTTGCTGCGCGGTCAGATCCCGAGGTGTGGACAAATTGGGCGGGAACTCGACGGCGGCGTCGAATCCGTACTCGCGGGGCGGCGCGCTGTCGAAGCTCTGGGTATAGGCGATGCAGATCTCGCCGATACCGGCTTCGCGGCACCATTTGCGCCAACGTTCCGCGGTGGCCCGCGGGTCGGGCAGCAGGCTGGGACGATAGACCAGCAGCAAGGGTTTGCCGTCCACGCGCAGATAGCGCGGATCGCGCAGGTAAGCGGCGACATGCGCGATGAACGCCAAGTCGTCCTCGGGGCTGTGTTGCTGGGCGATCAGCACGTCGTTGGCACGGCCGTCCCAGCGCCTGGACCAGTTTTCATTGGCCCAGCAGAGACAAAACGGGAAGTCGATGCTGCGATCCGTCAGCCACTGCCGGATCGGCGCTTCCAACAGGGTCTTGCCGCCGAACCAGTAGAAGTAGAAACAGAATGCGCCGATCCCGTATTCCCGCGCCAATCGTGCCTGGTCGCGCATGACCTGGGGATTGCGCAGGTCGTAATAGCCCAACGCTCCAGGCAGGCGGGGTTGCGCGTGGCCTTCGAACTGCGGCAGCGCCCGGCCGACGTTGCGCCATTCGGTGAAGCCTTCCCCCCACCATGCATCGTTCTCGGGAATCGGGTGGAACTGCGGCAGGTAGAACGCGACCAACGTCGCCGGAAGCGGGGAGGGCAGGGCTTGGCGGCGATAACCGACATGGCCCAACGCGGGCTGATCCGCACGTTCCATGCTGCGGCGTGTCCGCGTACCGTTGACCACGCGCCCTCTTGGGGCAGGGGGTACCAGGGCGGAGAAGCGGTCCAGAAACCGCCGACGCAGGGTATCGCGGGTTCGGGGCGGCAGCGGAATCAGCCGGAACCCGAAGCGCAAGCTGCGGAAAAGAACGCTCGTCAGTCGATCTTGCACGACGTGCGCGTCACAGGTTCTGGTAATTCGGCCCCGACCCGCCCTCCGGCGTCACCCAGTCGATGATCTCGTAGGGGTCCTTGATGTCGCAGGTCTTGCAGTGGACGCAGTTGGCGGCGTTGATCTGCAGGCGCTTGCCGGCGGCGTCCTCGACGATCTCGTAGACCGCGGCGGGGCAGAAGCGGGTGCAGGGGTTGGCGTATTCGACCGTGCAGCGCTCGATGCAGATCGAGGTGTCGCGCACCTTCAGGTGCACCGGCTGGTCCTCGTCGTGGGCGGTGGCGGCGTAGTAGACGCCCTGCAGGCGGTCGCGCGGCGGCAGGCTGGGCTCGACGTAGTCCCGCCCGCTGTGGACGGTACGCTGCCGCTCGTGCTCTGCGACCTTCTCCAGCGAGCACCAGTCGGCCTGGTTCCTCAGCGTCCACGGCGAGCGGCCGGCGGTGATGGTCTCCCAGGCGGCGTTGAGCAGGCCGAACCAGAGGCCGCGCTTGAAGCCCGGCTTGACGTTGCGGACCTTGCGCAGCTCGGCCATCACTTCCGAGCCGCGCAGCTTCGCGTCCCAGCCCTGCGGCGACAGCTGCGAGGCGACGAGATGCTCGGCCGCGAGCATGCCGCTGCGGATCGCCTGGTGGGTGCCCTTGATCTTGGGCACGTTGAGCAGGCCGGCGGTGTCGCCGATCAGCAGCGCGCCGGGCATCTCCACCTTCGGCAGCGACTGCCAGCCACCGGTGACGATCGCGCGCGCGCCGGCGGACAGGATGCTGCCGCCGTCCAGCAGCGGCTTGACCATCGGGTGGTTCTTCCACTGCTGGAAGGCTTCCCACGGCTTGTAGTGCGGGTCGCGGTAGTCCAGGCCGCTGACGTAGCCCAGCGCGATGCGGCCCTTGTCCAGGTGATAGAGGAAGCTGCCGCCGTAGGTGCGGTTGTCCGCCGGCCAGCCGAAGCTGTGCACGATCTTGCCGGGCGAGACCCGGTCTTCCGGCACCTGCCACAGTTCCTTGATGCCGATCGAGTAGCCCTGCGGGTCGCTGCCGGCGTCGAGCCGGAACCGCCTGATCAGCCGCTTCGTGAGATGGCCGCGCGCGCCTTCGGCGAGCACGGTGGCCTTGGCGCGGATGTCGATGCCGGGGGTGTAGCCGGGCTTGTGCGAGCCGTCCTTGGCGACGCCCATGTCGCCGATGCGGACGCCGACCACGCGGCCGGTCTCGTCGTGCAGGGTCTCGGCGGCGGCGAAGCCGGGATAGATCTCCACGCCCAGCGCCTCGGCCTGCGGCGCGAGCCAGGCGCACATCGCGCCGAGGCTGACGATCACGTTGCCGTGGTTGTTCATGCCCGGCGGCACCGGCAGCTTGCGGCCGCCGGTCTTGCTCAGCAGCCAGAACTCGTCCTCGGTGGCCGGCACGCAGATCGGCGGCGGACTGTCGCGCCAGTTCGGCAACAACTCGTCGAGCGGCCCGGTCTCGATCACCGCGCCGGACAGGATGTGGGCGCCGACGGTGGAGGCCTTCTCGATCACGCAGACCGAGATCTCCGGGGCCAGCTGCTTGAGCCGGATCGCGAACGCCAGCCCCGCCGGGCCCGCGCCGACGGTGACGACGTCGTACTCCATCACGTCGCGTTCGACCGTGTCGGCTGAGGTGACCTGTTCGCTCATGGCGGCTCCGCTGGCGGCTGCTGGTGGGGTTGGGCGAGGGCCGGCTCCTGGAAACGGACGACCCGCCCGGTTCCGCCCTCCTATCCGGTAGCGGATTGTCGCGGGTTTGCGCGGAGCCGGGCAAATCGCCGCGGCGCGGCCTACAGTGCGCGCATGGCCTTGACTCCGTTGCCGCTGGAGGGCGCCGACCTCCGCTTCGACCCGCACTGGCTGCCTCGCGCCGAGGCCGACGCGCTGTTCGCCGCTCTGCGCCGCGACGTGCCCTGGGAGGTGCACCGCATCCGCCTGTTCGGGCGCGAGGTCGATTCGCCGCGGCTCAGCTGCTGGATCGGCGACCCGGACGCGCGCTACCGCTACTCCGGCGCGCGGTTCGAGCCGCGGCCATGGCCGCCGGAGTTGCGCGCGCTGCGCGGGCGCCTGGCCGCCGGGCTCGGCGCCGATTTCAACAGCGTGCTGGCCAACCTGTACCGCGACGGCCGCGACGCGATGGGCTGGCACAGCGACGACGAGCCGGAACTGGGGCCGGCGCCGGTGATCGCCTCGGTCAGCCTGGGCGCGACGCGGCGCTTCCTGCTCCGGCATCGCGAGCACCCGCGGCAGCGGCTGGCCCTGGAACTGCCGCACGGCAGCCTGCTGGTGATGGCGGGCACCACCCAACGCCATTACAAGCACGCGCTGCCGCGTACGGTGCGGCCGGTCGGCGCGCGGATCAATCTGACGTTCCGGCGGGTGGCGTCACGCGGCGGCGAGGCGGATCGGGTGCGTTCGCCCTCACCCTGACCTTCTCCCGCACGCGGGAGAGGGCGAACGGCCTCGCAGCCCCCGTCTTCCAGACAAGCGCAACCTGCCCCGCCGTCGCCGCCCGCTTCCGGGCGCGGCCTTCGGCCCTGGCTGCGAAGGGCGAAGCGCATCGAGGCAGCGAGAGGCCCGGCTCGGCGCGGCTCACGCCCTCGTTCCCGGCCCAGCCCGGACGAGCGAAGCGCATCCGGGATCCCCGTCGCGGCTTCCGGGGGCATCCCGTCGGCCAGGGCCGAGCGCGAAAGGGCGGCGCGCATCGGGGACGCAGAAGCCCGGCCGCGGCGGGTTCTAAGGACGCTGGCGGTGTGCGTCGCGCTCGTGCGCCGCGCCGGAGGCCAGGGTCCAGCCGGCGAGCTCATGCGCGAGTTCGCCGAGGCCGAGCCGGAACGCCTCGACCACGTCGGGCACGGCCGCGCTCGCCGCCGGCTGGGCGCGGGCGAAGCTGCGCGCGGCGACGATGCGCTGGTCCTGCGCGTGCAGCAGCTTGGCCGCGACCTCGATCGTCGCCGCCGGCGCCGCGCCCTGCGCGCCGTAGTCCGATTCGAACCGGCGCAACTCCAGCAGCAGCCGGTAGTCGGCGTTGAGGCCGCTGCCCTGGCGCGCCGCGCCGGGCAGCTTGCCGGAGGCCTCGAACGTGCGCAGCAGCGCGTCGCTGAGCATCTCGCTCGGCGGCCGCGCCCATTGCGCGCCCTTGTAGACCTGCAATTCGTTCGGTTGCGGCCGCACCGCGATGCGCAGGCTGTCGATCATCCGCGCCGCGTTCGGCGGCGGCAGCGCGAGCTGCCAGTCCACCGCCGGCCAGCCGGGCTCGGCGCGCAGCTCCGGCTCGGGGTCGTAGATGGTGCTCGCCTCGCGGGTCGAGTTGCCGAGGACCGAGCAGCCGGTCGCGGCCAGCGCGAGGAGGCCCGCAAGCAGCGGGCGGGCGAAGGAAGGCGGGCGTCCGGTGCTCATTTGGGTTCGAACTCCTTGGGGGCGTCGCGGCCGAGCAGGTAGCGGGTGGGGTTGCCGTCGAGGCGGTCGCTGATCCGGCGCAGGTCGCGCACCAGCGCGCGCAGTTCGGTCAGGGTCGGGCCGAGCTGGGCCAGGCCGTCGTTGGCGAAGCTGCCGATCGCGGCGCGGTTGTCGTTGAGGATCGAGTCCGCGCCCGCGGCGGCCGAGTCGATCCGGTTCAGCGTGCCGTCGAGCCTGTTCACCATCGCCGGCAGCTTGTCGACCAGCTCGCGGTCGACCTTGTCCAGCGAGCCGTTGGCCTTGTCCAACGTGCGCGCCAGCTCCTCGCTGGACCTGCGCGCGTTGACGATCAGCGCGCGCAGGTCCTCGCGCTGGTCGGCGATCGAGCCGGTCATCGCCTCGATGTGCGCCAGGGTGTTGGACACGCGCCTGACGTTGTCCTCGCTCAGCACCTGGTCCAGGCGCGCGACCAGGCGGTTGGCGGTGTCGGCGATGTTCTGCAGCGCCGAGGCTTCGGTCTGGATCACCGGCACCTCGCGCCGGTCGATCTCGTCCAGCGGCGGGCTGCCCGGCATGCCCCCGGTGAGCTGGATGAACGGGCTGCCGGTGATGCCGGCGATCGACAGCCGCGCGCGCGTGTCGGCCTTGATCGGCGCGCTGGCCTGCAGGCGCAGCACCGCGATCACCCGGCGCGGATCGTCCGGCGCCAGGCTCAGGTTCTGCACCGTGCCCACCGCGATGCCGTTGTACTGCACGGCGCTGCCCTCGGACAGCCCGGTAACCGGCTCGTTGAACACGACCGCGTAGTTCTTCCACTCCTTCTCCGAGGAGTACTTGGCCGCCCACAGCGCGAACAGCAGCAGGAACAGCGTCGTCACCAGGGTGAAGGCGCCGATCAGGACGTAGTTGGCCTTGGTTTCCATCTCAGTTCGCCTCGCGGGTCGCGCGCGCCGCCCGGGCGCGCGGGCCGTGGAAATATTCCTGCACCCAAGGATGGTCGAAGCGCTCGACCTCCGCCAGCGGCGCGCACGTCACCACCTTGCGGTCGGCCAGCACCGCGACCCGGTCGCAGATCGCGTACAGCGTGTCCAGGTCGTGGGTGATCAGGAACACGGTCAGGCCCAGCGCCTGCTGCAGGGTCAGCAGCAGGCGGTCGAACGCCGCCGCGCCGATCGGGTCCAGGCCCGCGGTCGGCTCGTCCAGGAACAGCAGCGGCGGGTCCAGCGCCAGCGCACGCGCCAGCCCGGCGCGCTTGCGCATGCCGCCGGACAGCTGCGCCGGCAGCTTGTGGATCGCGTCGGCCGGCAGGCCGGCCAGCTTCACCTTGAGCAGCGCCAGCTCGTACAGCAGCGAATCGGGCAGGCCGCCGTGGTACTCCTTGAGCGGCACCTGCACGTTCTCGCCCACGGTCAGCGAGGAGAACAGCGCGCCGTCCTGGAACAGCACCCCGGTGTGGCGCTCGATCGCGCGGCGCTGGGCCGGGTCGCGGCTGCGCGCGTCCAGGCCCAGCACCTCGATCGCGCCGGCGTCCGGTTCGCGCAGGCCGAGGATGCTGCGCATCAGCACCGACTTGCCGGTGCCGGAGCCGCCGACCACGCCGAGGATCTCGCCGCGGCGCACGTCCAGGTCCAGCCCCTCGTGCACGACCTGCTCGCCGAAGCGGTTGACCAGGCCGCGCACGCGGATCGCCGGCGTGTCCGCGGCGGGATCGACGACGGCGGCGGGCGCGACGGCCACGTCAGTACCCCAGTTCCATGAACCAGATCGCGAAGAACGCGTCGAGCACGATCACCAGCGAGATCGCCTGCACCACGCTCGAGGTGGTGCGCTCGCCCACCGACTGCGCGGTGCCCTCGACGCGCAGGCCCTGCAGGCAGCCGATCAGCCCGATCAGCAGCGCGAACACCGGCGCCTTGGCCAGGCCGACCAGGAAATGGCGCAGTTCCATGGTCTCGTGCATCCGCGCCAGGTATTGCTGCGGCGGGATGTCCAGGCTGTAGGCGCCGACGGTGAGGCCGCCGAGAAGGCCGAAGATCATGCCGATGAAGGTCAGCAGCGGCAGCATCACCAGCAGCGCGAGCAGGCGTGGGATCACCAGCAGGTCGATCGGGTCCATGCCCAGGGTGCGGATCGCGTCGACCTCCTCGCGGCTGACCATCGCGCCGATCTGCGCGGTGAACGCGCTGGCGGTGCGGCCGGCGAGCACGATCGCGGTCAGCAGCACGGCGAACTCGCGCAGGAACGAGATGCTGACCAGCTCGACCACGAACAGCAGCGCGCCGAAGTCGCGCAGGATGCTGGCGCCGAGGAAGGCCACCACCGCGCCGACCAGGAAGCACAGGATCGCGATCAGCGGTACCGCGTCCAGGCCGACCTGCTCCATGTGGTGCACGGTCGCGGTCGGCCGGAAGCGGCCGGGCTCGCGGAACATGCGCAGCAGCTTGACCAGGCCCTCGCCGAAGAACGCGACCAGCGCCAGCAGCTCGCCCCAGTTGCGGGTGACCGCCCGGCCGAGCCGCTCCAACGCGGCGTTGATGCCGTATTCGCGCTTCTTCTTCGGGCGGTCGTCGGCGACGTCCTCGATCGCGCTGACCAGCGCGCGGTGGTCCTCGCGGAAGGCGAACGCGCCGAAGTCCAGGCCGCGCCGGCGGGCGAAGCGCAGCAGCTGCAGCACGCCGACCGAATCCAGCCGCTCGATCGCGCTGGCATCGATCGAGGCCACGTCGTCCGGGGCGCGCGCCAGGGCCGCGCCGATGCGTTCGGCGAACTCCAGGGTCCAGCGCCCGGACAGGCGCAGCTGCGCGGGCCCGGAGCCGTCGCTGGCGATCTGCGGCGCGTGATCGAGGGTTTCGTCCATGCCGGCGCAAGGATAGCAGCGCGGATCGGGGCCGTCCGGCGCGGCGACGCCTCGCGCCCGCGCATGGCCGTGCCGCGCGCCGCCGATCGCGCGTACGATGCCCGGCCATGACCGCCGCCGCTCCCTTGAACGCCGCCAGCTACGCCGCCCGGATCAATTTCGTGGTCGAACTGGCCGAGCGCCTGCACGCCTACGGCACCACCGCGCAGCGCCTGGAAGGCGCGGTGTCCGCGGTCGCGCACGCGCTGCGGCTGGAGTGCCAGCCCTGGTCGAACCCGACCGGGTTGATCCTGACCTTCAGCGATCCGCTGCGCCGCCCCGGCGAGAGCGACATCACCCGCGTGATCCGCCTGCCGCCGGGCGAGAACGACCTGTACCGCCTGGCCGAAACCGACCGCATCGCCGAGGACGTGATGGCGGGGCGGCTCGACCTGGC
The DNA here is from genome assembly GCF_003814555.1 of Vulcaniibacterium tengchongense. Lineage (GTDB taxonomy): Bacteria > Pseudomonadota > Gammaproteobacteria > Xanthomonadales > Xanthomonadaceae > Vulcaniibacterium > Vulcaniibacterium tengchongense. The sequence goes on along the minus strand of NZ_RKQN01000002.1, from coordinate 139,636 downwards.
CGAGGCGCACGCGCAGATGAGCGCGCTGGACCGGCCGCCGAGCCGGCGCTTCCGCGCCATGCAGGTGCTCGCCTACGGCCTGGCCGCGGTCGGCATCGCCGGTGTGCTGCGCCTGCCGTGGCTGGACATCGGCGTGGCCGGGATCAACGGCCTGCTGATCGGCCTGCTGGTCCAGGCCGCGGAACTGCGGCCGCCGTTCAAGGAGGCGCAGGAGGCGATCGCCGCCCTGTTCGCGGCCGGCATCACCCTGCTGGTCGCCGATTTCGTCGGCCCGCTGAACCAGAACACGGTGATCATCGCCTCGCTGATCGTGCTGCTGCCGGGCATGGCGCTGACCAACGCGATGAACGAGCTGACCAGCCAGCACCTGGTCTCCGGCACCGCGCGCTTCGCCGGCGCGGTGACCACGGTGCTGAAGCTGACCGTCGGCGTGGCGATCGCGCTGTACGTCGCCGCCCTGCTGGGCGTGGACCCGCAGGTGCGCGCGTCGCGGCCGCAGCCGCTATGGGTGGAGTGGGCGGCGCTGGCCCTGGCCTCGTTCGCGTTCGCGGTGCTGTTCCGCGCGCATCGCCGCGACTACCCCAAGGTGATGGCCGCGGCCGCGGCGGGCTATCTGATCTCGCGCTTCGGCGGCCAGGCGCTCGGCAATCCGGCCGGCATCTTCCTCGCCGCGCTGGTGCTGACCGCGGCGGGCAACGCCTACGCGCGCTGGCGCCACCGGCCGGGCGCGATCCTGCGCGTGCCCGGCATCATCATGCTGGTGCCCGGCAGCGTCAGCCTGCGCGGGCTGCTGGTCCTGGTGCAGGAGCAGGACGTCGGCGCCGGCCAGAGCGCGCTGCTGGCGGTGCTGAACATCCTGCTGGCGCTGATCGCCGGCCTGCTGTTCGGCAACCTGCTGCTGCCGCCCCGGCGCAATCTCTAGCCGCAGGGCCGGCCCGGACCGGCGCGAGGCGCGCGAACGGCGAGATGCCCGGATCCGGCCGCGTTTTTCCCGGGCCGGCCCGGACGGGCCCGCATCCGGATGCGCTCCTGCCGGCGCCGCGCGGGGGAGAAAACCCGCGGGGGAAAATGCCCGGCGCGCGGCCGGGCCCGGGCGGCGGCGCAACGAAAAACGCCGGCGCGCGGCCGGCGTTTTCCCGAAAGCGGAGGCCGATTATTTGATCAGGAACTCGTCGAGCGAGCGGCCGCTGCGGGTGTAGGCCGCCAGCCAGCGCGGCTGCTTGCCGCGGCCGGTCCAGGTTTCCGCCGGATTGTCGGGGTTGCGGTATTTCGGCGGGACCTTGCCGCCGGCCTTGCGCCCGGCGCCCGCGGCTTTCTTCGCCGCCTTGGCCGGCCGCCCGGGGCGCGCCGGCGCCGCGCCGCCGAACAGTTCGGCGATGGTGTAGCCCTCGGCCCTGGCCAGCTGGGTCAGCCGCTTGCGCACGGCGGCGATCGGCTTGCGCTTGCTGAGCGCGTTCTTGCGCTTCTTGGCCTGGTTGATCAAGGCGTCGAGCTCTCTCGCGGACAGCGATTCGATATCGATCATGGAGCCTCCGGAAATAGGGTCGGTGAATATCGGCCGGTCCGTGGCGAATGCCGGATGATAATCGCCCGCCGCGCCGGCGTAAATCCACGACCGCGGTCGCGTTATTCGGCCGCGCCGCGTTACAGGCCGAAACGGGCCAGCAGCGCGGCGCGGTCGAGGTTTTCCGATTCGCCGGCGCGGCGGTGGCGGTATTCGAACGTTCCCGCCGCCAGGCCGCGCTCGGACACCACGATCCGGTGCGGAATGCCGATCAGCTCGATGTCCGCGAACATCGCGCCGGGGCGCAGGCCGCGGTCGTCGAGCGCGGTTTCCACGCCGGCGGCGGCGAGTTCCCGGTACAGCGCCTCCGCGGCTTCGGCCACCGTGGGGTCGTTCTTCGGGTTGATCACGCACACCACCGCGCGCCAAGGCGCCATCGCCTCCGGCCACACGATGCCGGCGTCGTCGTGGTTCTGCTCGATCGCGGCGGCGACGATGCGCGAGATGCCGATGCCGTAGCAGCCCATCGCCGGCACCGTGGCCTTGCCGTTCTCGTCCAGGACGGTGAAGCCCAGCGCCTGCGAATACTTGCGCCCGAGCTGGAACACGTGGCCGACCTCGATGCCGCGCGCCAGGCGCAGCTCGCCGCCGTCCTCGGCGCGGTCGCCCTCCACCACGTTGCGGATGTCGGCGACGACGTCCGGCTCGGGCAGGTCGCGGCCCCAGTTGACGCCGGCCAGGTGGAAACCGGCCTCGTTGGCGCCGACGACGAAATCGGCCATCGCCGCGACCTCGCGGTCGGCGACGATGCGCACGGCCTTGCGCGGGTTCAGCGGGCCGAGGAAGCCGGGCTCGCAGCCCAGGTGCTCGAGAATCTCGGCCTCGCCGGCGAGGCGGTGGCCGGCCAGCCCCGGCACCTTGCCCAGCTTGATGCCGTTGACCGCGTGGTCGCCGCGCACCAGCGCCAGGACGAAGCCGTCCTCGGCCATCAGCGCGACCGACTTGACCGTGCGCGCCAGCGGGATGCCCAGCAGCGCGGCCACGTCCTCGCAGGTCCGCTGCGTCGGGGTCTCGACCTTGCGCAGGGTTTCCGCCGGCGCCGACCGCGGGCCGGGCGCCGCCGCCGCCGCCGCCTCGACGTTGGCGGCGTAGTCGGAGCCGGTGGAGAAGGCGATCGCGTCCTCGCCGGAATCGGCCAGCACGTGGAACTCCTGCGAGGCGTCGCCGCCGATCGCGCCGGAATCGGCCTGCACCGCGCGGAACCGCAGCCCGAGGCGGGTGAAGATGCGGCTGTAGGCGGCGTGCATGTTGCGGTACTCGCGCGCCAGGTCCTCGTCGGTGAGGTGGAAGGAGTAGGCATCCTTCATCAGGAACTCGCGCGCGCGCATCACGCCGAAGCGCGGGCGGATCTCGTCGCGGAACTTGGTCTGCACCTGGTAGAAGTTCACCGGCAGCTGCTTGTAGCTGCTCAGCTCCTGCCGCGCGAAGTCGGTGATCGCCTCCTCCGCGGTGGGGCTGTAGCAGTACTCGGCTTCCTTGCGGTCGCGGATCTTCAGCAGCTGGTCGCCGAACTTCTGCCAGCGCCCGCTCTCCTCCCACAGCTCCTTCGGCTGGATCGTCGGCAGCTGCAATTCGATCGCGCCGGCGCGGTCCATTTCCTCGCGCACCACGGTTTCGACCTTGCGCAGCACGCGCAGGCCCAACGGCGACCAGGTGTACAGGCCGGCGGCGAGCTTGCGGATCATGCCGGCCTTGAGCATCAGCTTGTGGCTGACGATCTCGGCCTCGGCGGGCGTTTCCTTGCTAGTATGGAGATGGAACTGCGACAGGCGCATCGGCGGGCTTTCGGGGTAGGGAAGCGGCCATTTTGCCATCACCGAAGCCGCGTCCCCGCCGGGCCGGAGAAAAAAGCCGCCGGGGAACAGGCGGAAACGGCGGCGCGGCGCCGGAAACCGCGCACCGGCGCCCCGATCCGGGGGCGCTTGGCCCGAGTCCGCTACGCGGGCGCCCGGCACGCGGGAAAGCGGGGCCACTCCCGCTTTCCGCCCCTTGTCCGCCGGTTCCCCGGTGACGGCGTCCGGCGCTTCCGCAACGGAAACGGCGCGTCAGCCGCCGCTGCCCGCGACCGCCGGCGCCTCGCAATAGGTCTTGATCTGCGCCTCGGCCAGGGCGACGCGGTTGGCGCGCTCGCTTTCGGTGAGCGTGCGCTCGGGCTTGCCGTCCCGGTCCTCGTCGACGCCGACCGGGCTGCCGCTCTGCAGCACCTGCAGGTTGCTGCGCGCGTTGCTGCAGTTGGCGTTGACCACCGGCTTGGCGGCAGCCTGCGGCGCCGGCTCGGCCGGGTTGCGGATGGCGCGGTTGCGGTAGGCCGCGTCCGGCGGCGGCGAGTCCGAATAGTGGGTCACGCCCTGGGCGTCCTTCCATTGGTACACCTTGCTCGCGGCGGCGGGCAGGGCGAGGGCGAGCAACAGCCCGGCGCCGAGCCAGGGCAGCAGGCGGAGGGAACGGGGCGGGCACGGCATGGCGGGCTCCGGAGCGCGGGCGGGCAAACGCGCCGATTGCAGCACCGTGCCGCGGCGCAAGCAAGCGCTACACTTCCGAACATGGACGAGACGCAACAAACGCCGCGGCCGCGCGGACGCGGGATCTACCTGCTGCCGAACCTGTTCACCACCGGCGGCCTGTTCGCCGGTTTCTACGCCATCATCGCCGCCACCCAGGGCCGCTTCGACGACGCCTGCGCGGCGGTGTTCATCGCCGCGATCCTGGACGGCGTGGACGGGCGGGTCGCGCGGCTGACCAATACCCAGAGCGAGTTCGGCGTGCAGTACGACTCGCTGGCCGACCTGGTCAGCTTCGGCCTGGCGCCGGCGCTGGTGACCTACCACTGGGCGCTGTCGACGCTGAAGTTCGACGGACCGCTGGCGGGCAAGATCGGCTGGATCGCCGCCTTCCTCTACGCCGCCTGCGCCGCGCTGCGCCTGGCGCGCTTCAATTCGCAGGTCGGGCAGGTCGACAAGCGCTGGTTCATCGGCCTGGCCAGCCCGGCCGCGGCCGGGCTGGTCGCCAGTTTCGTCTGGACCTGCCACGAGCTCGGCTACGCCGGCGAGCAGCTGCGCTACCTCGCCCTGGCGGTGACCGTGGCCGCGGGCCTGCTGATGGTCAGCCGCCTGCGCTATTTCAGCTTCAAGAGCGGCGGACCGCGCCACGACCGGGTGCCGTTCCTGGCGATCGTCGCCGCGCTGGCGGTGGTGATCGCGATCGCGATCGATCCGCCGAAGGTGCTGCTGGCGATCGGCGTGCTGTACGCGCTGTCCGGTCCCGCCTACGCGGTGTGGCGACGGCTGCGCCGCGCGCCGGCGGGCGAGGCGGCGCCATGACCGGCCTGTGGAGCGCCGAGCAGCACGAGTGGCTGCGGGCGATGGGCCTGACGCCGTGGCGCCTGGCCACGCCGGAGGACGAGCGCGGCGGCGCCGAGCGCGCGCGCGCGGCGGCGGCGGAACTGCTGGCACCGGTGCCGGGGCCCGGCGACGCGGCGCCGGCGCGACCCGTCCCGCCGCCGCGGCGGCCGCCCGCGGCGGGCGACCGGCTCGGCGCGGCGATCGCGCGCGCCGCGCGCCGCCGCGAGTGGGACGCCGACCTGGCCGCGTTGCTGCCCGACCCGAGCCGATTGCGCGGCGACGCCGCCGGCAAGCGCGCGCTGTGGCCGCGCCTGCGCGCGTTGCGGCGCGGGCAGGGCGGCGCGTGAACGCCCACGCCTCTTCCGCGGGGCACCGGCAACGCGCGGCCGAGCTGCGGCCGATGCGCGAGGACGATCTCGACGCCGTGCATGCGGTGGAGGTGCGCGCCTACGAATTCCCGTGGACGGTCGGGATCTTCCGCGACTGCCTGCGCGCCGACTATCCGGCCTGGGTGCTGCAGCAGGACGGCATGGTGATCGGCTATTTCCTGATGAGCCTCGCCGCCGGCGAGGCGCACGTGCTCAACATCTGCATCGACCCGGCCGAGCAGGGCCGCGGCCACGGCCGGCGCCTGCTGCGCGCGCTGCTGCGCATCGCCCGCGGCCGCGGCGCCGAGCGGGTGTTCCTGGAAGTGCGCCCGTCGAACGCCGGCGCGATCGCGCTGTACCACTCCGAGGGCTTCAACGAGATCGGCCGCCGCCCGCGCTACTACCCCGCCCGCGACGGGCGCGAGGACGCGCTGGTGATGGCGATGGAGCTGCTGCCGGAGGCGTAAGGACAGGAACGAGTCGAGAGGAACCGGGAGCGAGCGCCCGGGTCCTCGCTCCATTCGGCTCGTTCCCGCGCTTCAATCCGGGGCCCGGACCAGCGAGGCGCCTCGGAGGGGGCCTCCTCGGGAGCGAAACGCGCGGGGGCCCGCTCACTCGCCCCGCGCTCCCCTTCTCTCGGTCCCGCGCTTCAGCCGAGCTTGGCCCGCTGCGCCACCAGCGCCTCGCGTTGCGCGGTCCAGTCGGCCAGGCGCTGGCGCTCCTGCTCGACCACGGCGGCGGGCACCTTGTCGGTGAACCTGGCCAGCTTGGCCTCGCTCTTTTCCTTCTCCGCGGTGACGCGGGCGATCTCCTTGTCCAGGCGCGCGCGCTCGGCGGCGAGATCGACCAGGCCTTCCAGCGGCACCAGCAGCTTCAGCTCGCCGACCACCGCGGCGGCCGCGGCCGGCGCCGCATCCGCGTCGGCGAGGAATTCGATGCCCTGCAGGCGGGTCAGGAAACGCAGCTGCGAATCGAAGCGCGCCGCGCGCGCGCGGTCGTCGTCGCCGGCGCCGGCCAGCAGCAGCGACACGGGCTTCGACGGCGCGACGTTGAGCTCGCTGCGGATCTTGCGCAGCGCGGTGACCATCGCCTTGAGCCACTCGACGTCGGCCTCCGCCGCCGCGTAGTCGCGGCCGGCGAACTCGGCGGCCTGCGGGTAGGGGCGCAGCATGACCGTGCCTTCGGCCAGGCCCAGCCGCGGCGCGACCTGCCGCCACAGCTCGTCGGTGACGAACGGGATCAGCGGGTGCAGCAGGCAGAGCAGGCGCTCCAGCGCGTACAGCAGGGTGTGGCGGGTGCTGGCGGCGGCCGCGGCGTCCCCGCCCTGCAGCGCCGGCTTGGCCAGTTCGACGAACCAGTCGCAGAACTCGTTCCAGGCGAACTCGTACAGCGCCTGCGCGAGCAGGTCGAAGCGGTAGGCGGCGAAATGCTGCTCGGCCTCGGCGGCGACCTGGGCCAGGCGCGACAGGATCCAGCGTTCGGCGTCGGTGTGCGGCTGCGGCGCGCCGTCGAAGCGCGCGCCTTCGGTGTTCATCAGCACGAAGCGCGTCGCGTTCCACAGCTTGTTGCAGAAGTTCTTGTAGCCCTCGGCGCGGCCGAGGTCGAACTTGATGTCGCGGCCATGGGTCGCCAGCGCGGCGATGGTGAAGCGCAGCGCGTCGGCGCCGAAGGCGGGGATGCCCTCGGGGAACTCCTTGCGCGTGGCCTTCTCGATCCTCTCGGCCATCTTCGGCTGCATCAGGCCGGTGGTGCGCTTGGCGACCAGCTCGTCCAGCGAGATGCCGTCGATCAGGTCGAGCGGATCGAGGATGTTGCCCTTGGACTTGGACATCTTCTGCCCGTGCGCGTCGCGCACCAGGCCGGTGATGTAGACGTGCTCGAACGGCACCCGGCCGGTGAAGTGGTCGGTGGCCATGATCATCCGCGCGACCCAGAAGAAGATGATGTCGAAGCCGGTGACCAGCACGGACGAGGGCAGGTAGCGGTCGAAGCCGCGCGCGGCCATCGCCTGCGCGTTCGGCCAGCCGAGGGTGCTGAACGGCCACAGCGCCGAGGAGAACCAGGTCTCCAGGACGTCGTCGTCCTGGGCCAGGGCGATGTCGTCGCCGAGGCCGTGGCGGGCGCGCACCTCGGCCTCGTTGCGGCCGACGTAGGCCCGGCCCTGCGCGTCGTACCAGGCGGGAATGCGGTGGCCCCACCACAGCTGGCGGCTGATGCACCAGTCCTGGATGTTCTCCATCCAGTGGCGGTAGGTGTTGATCCAGTTCGCCGGGACGAACCGGATCTTGCCGCTCTCGACCAGCTCCAGGCCGCGCCGGGCGAGGCCGTCCATCTTCACGAACCACTGGTCGGTCAGGTAGGGCTCGATCACCTGGCCGGTGCGGTCGCCGCGCGGCACCTGCAGCTTGTGCGGCCTGGCCTCGCGCAGCAGGCCGCCGGCCTCGAGGTCGGCGAGGACTTCCTTGCGCGCGGCGAAGCGGTCCAGGCCGCGGTATTTCTCCGGCGCGTTGTCGTTGACCTTCGCCTCCGGGGTGAAGACGTTGAGCAGCGGCAGGCCGTGGCGCTGGCCGACCGCGTAGTCGTTGAAGTCGTGCGCCGGGGTCACCTTGACCACACCGGTGCCGAACTCGCGGTCCACGTAGTCGTCGGCGATCACCGGGATCTCGCGGCCGCTCAGCGGCAGGGTCACGGTCTTGCCGACCAGGTGGGCGTAGCGCTCGTCCTCCGGGTGCACCATCACCGCGACGTCGCCGAGCATGGTCTCCGGGCGCGTGGTCGCGACCACCAGCTCGCCGCTGCCGTCGCTGAGCGGGTAGGCGATCGACCAGAGGAAGCCGTCCTCCTCCTCGTTCACCACTTCCAGGTCGGAGATCGCGGTCTTCAGCGCCGGGTCCCAGTTGACCAGGCGCTGGCCGCGGTAGATCAGCCCCTGCTCGTGCAGGCGGACGAAGGCCTCGACCACCGCCTCGGCGGCCATCGGGTCCATCGTGAACACGCTGCGCGACCAGTCGCCGGAGGCGCCGAGCCGGCGCATCTGCCGCTCGATGGTGTCGCCGGACCGGCGCTTCCAGTCCCACACCTTGGCGACGAAGCCTTCGCGGCCGAGCGAGTCGCGGGTCTCGCCCCGGCCCTCCAGCGCGAGGTTGCGGCTGACCACCATCTCGGTGGCGATGCCGGCGTGGTCGGTGCCCATCTGCCACAGCGCGTCGTAGCCGCGCATGCGGTGGTAGCGGATCAGCGCGTCCTGCAGCGTGTGCTGGAACGCGTGGCCCATGTGCAGGGTGCCGGTGACGTTCGGCGGCGGCAGCAGGATCGCGTACGGCTCGCCTTCGCCGCGCGGCTTGAACACGCCGCTGCGCTCCCATTCCTCGTACAGGCGGGCTTCGAACTGCTTGGGGTCGTAGCTGGGGGCGAGGCTGTGGGTCATGGGCTCGGAATCGTGGTTGTGGCCTCCTCTCCCGCCTGCGGGAGAGGGTCGGGGCGGGGGCAGGACGTCCGCGAACGAAGCAGAACGCCCCGGCCCGCCCTTCGGGCGCCTTCTCCCGCGGGCGGGAGAGGGCATCGATTTACATGTCGTGCTTGTTCAGTTCGAAGCCGCGCGCCTGGTACTGCTTCCAGCGTTCGCGCAGCGGGCCGCGCGCGGCGGCGTCCGCCGGCACGACCTCGAGCACGCGCTCGAAGCCGCCGGCCACCGCCGCGTCGCGCAGGTTGATCACCAGCGGGCGGAGCGGCGCGTCGACCTCCGGCGGCGCGATCAGCACCGGCGTGAGCTCGTCCTCTTCGTCGCCGGCGATCTGGTGCGGCACGTAGGCGTCGTCGTCGAACGACCACAGCAGGTCGTCGAGGCGTTCGGCCTGCTCGGCGTCCCGCGCCAGCACCAGGGTCCACTGCTCGGCCTCGACCGCCTTGCGCGCCAGCTCGCACACCAGCAGCAGCGGTTCCTCGCGGAAGCGCGGTTTCTGGATCAGGTAGAAATCGGCGCGGGGCATGCCCGTCACGCCGCGCCGGAGGCGCGGTCCAGCAGCCACTGGCTGAGCAGGCCGACCGGGCGGCCGGTGGCCATGCCCTTGCGGCCCTCGTCCGAGGCGGAACCGGCGATGTCCAGGTGCGCCCAGCGCTGGCCCTCGGCGAAGCGCGCCAGGAAGCAGCCGGCGGTGATCGCGCCGGCCCAGCGGCCGCCGATGTTGTAGACGTCGGCGAAGCTGGACTCCAGCAGGGTCTGGTACTCGTCCCACAGCGGCAGGCGCCAGGCGCGGTCGAACACCTCTTCGCCGGCGGCGAGCAGTTCGTCCGCCAGGTCGTCGTGCTTGCTCATCAGGCCCGACGCGTACTTGCCCAGGGCGACCATGCAGGCGCCGGTCAGGGTCGCGACGTCGACCAGCGCCTGCGGCTCGAAGCGCTGCGCGTAGGTCAGCGCGTCGCACAGGATCAGCCGGCCCTCGGCGTCGGTGTTGCCGACCTCGATGGTCTTGCCGGACATGCTGGTGAGCACGTCGGAAGGACGATAGGCGTCGGCGTCGGGCATGTTCTCCACCGCCGGCACGATCGCGACCAGGTTGACCGGCAGCTTCATCCCGACCGCGGCGACGACGGTGCCGAGCACGGTGGCGCCGCCGCACATGTCGTACTTCATCTCCTCGATGCCGCCCTGGGTCTTGAGGTTGATGCCGCCGGTGTCGAAGGTGATGCCCTTGCCGACCAGCACGTACGGCTTGCTGTCGCCGCCGCCCAGGTACTTGAGCACGATGAGCTTCGGCGGGTTGGCCGAGCCGCGGCCGACCGCGAGCAGCGCGCCCATGCCGAGCTTCTCCATCTCGGCCACGTCCAGCACTTCGCACGAGGTGGTGTCGAAGCGCGCGGCGAACTCCTGCGCCTGCTGCGCCAGGTAGGCCGGGTTGCAGACGTTCGGCGGCAGGTTGCCCAGCTCGCGCGCGAACTGCACGCCGGCGGCGATGGCCTGGCCGCGGGCCAGGGCCAGGGCGTCGTCGCCGTGGATCGCCAGCGTGCGCAGGCCGGGCTCGTCCTTCTTGCGCGTGGCGCCGAGCGTGGCGGTGTAGCGGTAGCAGGCGTGGTCGGCGGCGATCGCCGCCTGGCGCACGTTCCAGGCGGCGTCGCGGCCGGGCACCGGCAGTTCGGACAGGGTCAGCAGCGCGTGCGCGACCGGGCCGCTCTTGAGCGCGCGCGCGGCGTCGCCCACCGCCTTGAGGTACTGCGGCACGCCGAACTTGGCGCGCTCGCCCAGGCCGACCACCAGCACGCGCGGCGCGGCCACGCCGGGCAGGTCGTGCAGCAACGCGGTCTTGCCGGTCTTGCCGCTGGCGTCGCCGCGCTCCAGCAGGGCGCGGATGCGGCCGCCGCTGGCCTCGTCGAGGGCCTGCGCGGCGGGGCTGAGGCTGTCGTCGGCGAAGGCGCCGACCACGACGCAGTCGGTCTGGGCGGAAGCGGGCGCGTCGCGGTTCAGGTCGAATTCGAGGGCCATCCAACAGATTCCCGGCAGAAAGAGGTGAACGAGTTCGGTACGGAGTTCCGCACCCGGAGTCCGTACAATCGGGCGTCCGATCGGGGTCGGCAAGGTCCTGGCCGCGTCATGCGCAGCCGTCGCGCGCCCTGGTACGAACCGACGATTTTAGAGCAACCCCGCCCCCGAAACCGAATCCGATGCCGAAACTGGACCGCTACCTGTTGAGCGAATTCGCCCAGGCGACCTTCGCCACCCTGGTGGTGCTGATGATCGTCACCGTCGGCGGGGCCTTCACCGACGTGCTGCAGGACATCGCCCGCGGCCGGGTGCCGGCGGGGATGATGCTGGCCCAGCTCGGCCTGGTGGTGCTCAAGTGGCTGCCGCTGATCCTGCCGCTGGCGCTGATGCTGGGGCTGATGCTGGCGGTGGGGCGGTTGTACCGCGACTCGGAGATGCCGGTGATCGCCTCGATCGGCGTCGGCCCGCGCCGGCTGCTGCGGCCGCTGCTGCTGCTGGCCGCGCCGCTGGTGGCGGTGGTCGCCGCCTGTTCGCTGTGGCTGGGGCCGTGGGCGGACCGGCTGTCCAAGCAGATGATCAACGAGGCCGGCCGCAACCTGGCGGTGGCCGGCCTGGAGCCGGGCGCGTTCACCGGCATCCCCAACGGCGGCGGGGTGATCTACGTCGGCAGCATGTCCGGCGACGGCAGCCGGTTCGAGCGGGTGTTCATCTACCGCGACCTCGGCGAGGGCCGCATCGACGTCACCACCTCGGCGCGCGGCGAGGTGACCGTGGACCAGGCCGGCAGCCGCTACCTCACCCTGCACGACGGCTTCCAGGTCGAAGGGCCGCGGGTCGGCGACCGGGACTTCCGCATGCTGCACTACGCGCGCAACCAGCTGCTGCTGCCGGCCAGCGAGCAGCGCTACGACCCCGACGCGCCGGACATGCAGCCGACCCTGAAGCTGCTCGGCGACGGGCGCCGCGAGGCCACCGCGCAGCTGCACTACCGCCTGGCGCCGCCGCTGCTGACCCTGGCGTTCGCGCTGATGGCGGTGCCGCTGGCGCGCAGCATGCCGCGGCAATCGCGCTACGGGCGGGTGGTGATGGGCTTCCTGGCCTACCTGATCGGGCTCAACCTGATGATGGCCGGCCGCGGCTGGCTGGCCAGCGGCAAGATCGCGCCGGCCTTGGGCCTGTGGTGGCTGGTGCTGCCGGCGCTGGCGATCGGCGCCTGGCTGTACTTCCGCGACGGCCGCCTGGGCCGGCCGAAACGCATCGCGGCAGCGGAGACGGCGCGATGAGGCTGCTGCCGAAGATCCACGACGTCTACGTCGGCAAGGCGGTGCTGGGCACGGTGCTGCTGACCTGGGCGGTGCTGATCGGCCTGGACCTCATGCTGGCGTTCGTCGGCGAGTTCGGCGACATCGGCAAGGGCGACTACGGCTTCGCCCAGGCGGTGAGCTACATGGCGCTCAGCGTGCCGCGCCGGCTGCACTACCTGTTCCCGTACGCGGCGGTGATCGGGGCGCTGATGGCGCTGGGCCAGCTCGCGGCGACCTCCGAACTGACCGCGTTGCGCGCCGTGGGCCTGTCGCGGCGCCGCCTCAGCCTGGCGGTGGCCGGCGCGCTGGCGCTGCTGACCGCGTTGATGGTGATCAACGGCGAGACCCTCGGCCCCTGGGGCCAGCAGCGCGCGGACGCGCTCAAGGCCGCGGCCAAGTCCGGCAACACCGTGGTGGCGCAGTACAGCGGGCTGTGGGCGCGCGAGGGCGAGGTGATCCTCAACGCCGCCGGCGGCGAGGAGCGGGAGGCCGGCGACGACCGTTGGCTGCAGCTGCACGACGTCACCTTCTACGAATTCGGCGAGGACGGCCGGCTGAAGTCGCTGGCGTTCGCCAAGGTCGCCGAGCACCGGCCGGGCGGCTGGCGCCTGCGCGAGGTGACCCGCGCCCACTTCGAGCCCAGGTCGGTGCGGCAGGAGCGGGTGGCGGAGGAGCGCTGGAACTCGCAGCTCGACGCCGCCGCGCTCTCCGCCGGCACCGAGCGCCCGCGCTACCTGTCGGCGAACGCGCTGCGCAAGGCGATCGAGTACCGCGAGCGCAACGGCCTGGACGCCTCGGAGTTCCAGGAGCACTACTGGGGGCGCTGGTTCTACCCGCTCAACGTGCTGGCGCTGTGCCTGGCGGCGGTGCCGTTCGCGTTCGGCACGCTGCGCAGCGGCGGGCTGGGCAAGCGGCTGTTCGTCGGCATCGTGTTCGCGCTGGGCTTCTGGCAGCTGCAGACCCAGTTCGTGAAGCTGGCCACCGTGTACAAGTTCGACTACCGCCTGGCCTACCTGCTGCCGACCGTGATCATGCTCGGCGTGTCGGCCTACCTGTTCAAGCGGCGCAGCGGCTGAAGGGCCGAAGCGGCGGGTGGCGCGCAACCAACGAGCGGGAACGGGAGCGGCCATGGGTGCCGCTGCTCGTTTCCCGTTCCTCCCACCCGTTACTTGCCCGGCCTGGGCAGGCGCACCATCCGGGTGCCGCTGGCGCGGTCGTGCCAGGTCAGGCGGTCGCGGTCGAACCAGGCCCACCAGAAGCCCAGGCCGCCGAGCAGCAGCGACAGCGTGCCCACCGCATAGCGCAGCGCCAGCGCGCGCCAGGGTGGCGGCTCCGCTGCGGCGCCGACCACGCGCAGCCGCCACGGCCGCATGCCGAGCGTCTGCCCGCCGCGGCGCCAGCTGATCGCCGCGTAGGCGCCGCCGACCAGCCAGCACGCCAGCCACAGCAGCCACTGCAACGCACTGAACGGCGCGATGTTCTCGCGCGCCGGGTGGCCGCCCAGGTAGAAGCCGACCGTGAACGCCGCCGACACCAGCATCCACAGCGCCAGCGCCGGCCACAGGTCGTAGAGCAGCGCGAGCAGGCGCCAGCCGATCAGGGCGGCGGGGCGGGAAGGGGAAGCGGATGCCATCGCATCAGCATAGCCGCTAAGCTGCGTGCGATGACCGCGAAGACTCCCGCCGACCGCCGCCGCAACGCGCATGCGCTGCCGCCGCTGGCGGACGCCGACGCCGCCGCGATCGGCGGCTTCCTCGATGCGATCTGGGCCGAGCAGGGGCTGGCGCAGCAGACGCTCGACAGCTATCGCCGCGACCTGGAGCTGCTCGCGCGCTGGCGCGGCGGCCGCGACGGCGGCCTGGCCGGCGCCGACCGCGCGGCGCTGTTCGACTACCTGGCCTGGCGCACGCGCGAGGGCTACTCGCCGCGCAGCAACGCGCGGCTGCTGTCGGCGCTGCGCGCGTTCTACGCCTGGTGCCTGCGCCGCCGCCTGCGCGGCGACGACCCGACCGCGCTGCTCGAGCCGCCGAAGCTGCCGCGCGCACTGCCGAAGGCGTTGCCGGAAAGCCAGATCGACGCGCTGCTCGCCGCGCCCGACGTCGCCACGCCGCTGGGCCTGCGCGACCGCGCCATGCTGGAGCTGATGTACGCCGCCGGCCTGCGCGTCAGCGAGCTGGTGAACCTGCCGGCGACCGCGCTGAACCTGCGCCAAGGGGTGCTGCGCGTGCTCGGCAAGGGCGGCAGGGAGCGGCTGGTGCCGCTGGGCGAGGAGGCGCAGCACTGGCTGGAGCGCTACCTCGCCCAGGCGCGGCCGCAGCTGGCGGGCGGGCGCGCGCTGGCGCCGCTGTTCCTCTCGGCCGGCGGCGAGGCGCCGACGCGGCAGCAGTTCTGGCAGCTGGTGAAGCGCTACGCCGGCGCGGCCGGCATCGACCCGGCGCGGATCAGCCCGCACGGCCTGCGCCACAGTTTCGCCACCCACCTGCTCAATCGCGGCGCGGACCTGCGCGCGCTGCAGATGCTGCTCGGCCACAGTTCGCTGTCGACCACGCAGATCTACACGCTGGTGGCGCGCGAGCAGCTCAAGCAGTTGCACGCCAGGCACCATCCGCGCGGTTGAGGCGTGTCACAATCGGCGGAACCTTCCCCCCGTTCCGGCGGTCCGAGGATCGCCTTTCAGCAAGGAACCCGCTCGATGAAGCGCACTCTCATCGCCCTGGTCGGCGCGATCAGCCTTTCCGCCTGCGCGCAGGCGCCGCAGCCCGCCGACGCAGCGAAGACCCCGGCCGCCACCACCCAGCCCGCCGCGGCCAGGCCGGCGGCGAACACGCCGGAGGCGCGCGCGGTCGAGGCGGTGCGGCAGCTCAATCCGCACGTCGAGGTCGAGCGCGTCGGCGCGGCGCCGCTGCCGGGCTTCCGCGAGGCGGTGGTGGCCGGGCAGGTGGTCTACGTCAGCGACGACGGCCGCTACCTGTTCCTGCCCGGCGCCGGCGGCGCGCTGTTCGACGTGAACGCGAAGAAGAACCTGAGCGAGGCGGCGATGGCGCAGATGCGCGTCGAGTTGCTCAAGACCATCCCGGCCAGCGAGCGCATCGTGTTCGGCCCGCCGAACCCGAAGTACACGGTGACGGTGTTCACCGACGTCGAATGCGGCTACTGCCGCAAGCTGCACAGCGAGATCGCCGAGTACAACCGCCAGGGCATCGCGATCGAGTACCTGGCCTTCCCGCGCATGGGCATCGGCAGCGAGGACTACAAGAAGATGGTCTCGGTCTGGTGCGCGCCGGACCGCAAGACGGCCCTGACCGACGCCAAGAACGACCGCGCGCTGCCGAACCGCGAGTGCAAGACCACGGTCAACGCGCAGTACGACCTCGGCCAGCGGGTCGGCCTGACCGGCACGCCGATGATCCTGGCCGCCGACGGCACCCAGCTCGGCGGCTACGTGCCGCCGAAGGCGTTGCGCGAGGCCCTGGACCGGCTGGCCGCGGAGAAGGCGCCGGCCACCGGCGCGGCCGCGGCCCCCAGCGGCGGCTGAGCGGCTGCGGCGGGATTTTCGCCGCCGCGCGACGCGGGCCGGCACGGGTAAAGGGTTTCGAAATCGCGCGCCGGAACCGCCGGCGCGGCAACGGCCGGCGAAGCGGCCCGTGGGCGCCGCCTCGCCCTCGCCGCGCGCATCCGCGCCGCTCCGCGGCCGATGGCTTTCGCCGTGGCCGCCGCCGCTCCGGCCCGGGCCGGCGTCCGGGCGGGCGCGCGGGGCGTTCGGTACAATGACCGGCCCGACTGTCGTACGGTTCCCCGGACATGATCGTCCTCGAGGGCGCTCCCGCCCTGTCGCCGTTCCGGCTGGAACGGCTCCAAGCCCGTCTTCAAGCCCTGCATTCCCCCCTCCGTCTCCTCGGCGCCTGGCCCGTGTACTGGGTCGAGGCCGAGGCGGGCGCGCGTCCGGACGAAGCCGCGCTGCGCCGCATCCTGCAGGCCGGGCCGAGCGCGGCCGCGCGCGCCGAGGGCGCCGTCTCGCGCTACGTCACCCCGCGCCTGGGCACGCTGTCGCCGTGGGCGAGCAAGGCCACCGAACTGCTGCGCGGCGCCGGCCTGCCGATCCGCCGGGTCGAGCGGGGCCTGCGCTACGACCTGGCCGGCTGGCCGGCCGCGGGCGCGGTGCAGGCGGCGCTGGTGCGCGCCCTGCACGACCCGATGACCCAGTCGGTGCTGGACGACCGCGACGCCGGCGCCGCGCTGTTCGCGGCGCCCGCGCGCGGCGAGCTGGAGCGGGTGCCGCTCGAGGCGCT
The DNA here is from genome assembly GCF_003814555.1 of Vulcaniibacterium tengchongense. Classification (GTDB taxonomy): domain Bacteria; phylum Pseudomonadota; class Gammaproteobacteria; order Xanthomonadales; family Xanthomonadaceae; genus Vulcaniibacterium; species Vulcaniibacterium tengchongense. The sequence goes on along the minus strand of NZ_RKQN01000002.1, from coordinate 123,291 downwards.
GGAAACCGCCAACGCGCGCCTGGGCCTGGCCCTGGCCGAGGACGAGATCGCCTACCTGCGCGAGCGCTACGCCGCGCTCGGCCGGCAGCCGTCCGACGTCGAGCTGATGATGTTCGCGCAGGCCAACTCCGAGCACTGCCGGCACAAGATCTTCAACGCCTCCTGGACCATCGACGGCAAGCCGATGCAGGCGAACGGCGCGCCGCTGTCGCTGTTCAAGATGATCAAGCACACCCACGCCAGCACGCCGGAACACACGCTGTCGGCCTACAGCGACAACGCGGCGGTGGTGGCGGGCTATCCGAGCCGGCGTTTCCGCCCCGACCCGGCCGACGGCGTGTACCGCGCCGAGCCGCAGACCGATTCGGCGTTCGCGATCAAGGTCGAGACCCACAACCACCCGACCGCGATCGCGCCGTTCCCCGGCGCGTCCACCGGCGCCGGCGGCGAGATCCGCGACGAGGGCGCGACCGGCCGCGGCGGCAAGCCCAAGGCCGGCCTGTGCGGCTTCTCGGTCTCGCACCTGCGCATCCCGACCCTGCCGCAGCCGTGGGAACGGCCGCGCGCGCTGAACCCGCGGATGGCCTCGGCGCTGGAGATCATGCTCGAGGGCCCGATCGGCGCGGCCGCGTTCAACAACGAGTTCGGCCGCCCCAACCTGGCCGGCTACTTCCGCAGCTTCGAGCTCGACGAAGGGGCGCAGGTGCGCGCCTACGACAAGCCGATCATGCTCGCCGGCGGCCTCGGCGCGATCGACCGGCCGCAGGTGAAGAAGCTCGGCATGAAGCCGGGCGATGCGGTGATAGTGCTCGGCGGCCCGGCGATGCTGATCGGCCTGGGCGGCGGCGCGGCCAGTTCGGTGGCCTCGGGCGAGAGCGCCGAGGAGCTCGACTTCGCCAGCGTGCAGCGCGACAACCCGGAGATGCAGCGGCGCTGCCAGGAAGTGATCGACCGCTGCGTCGCGCTCGGCGAACGCAACCCGATCGCCACCGCGCACGACGTCGGCGCCGGCGGCCTGTCCAACGCGATCCCCGAGCTGCTGCACGATTCCGGCCTCGGCGGCGTGATCGACCTGGCCAAGGTGCCCAGCGACGATCCGTCGCTGTCGCCGATGCAGCTGTGGTGCAACGAGTCGCAGGAGCGCTACGTGCTCGGCGTGCCGGTGGACCGGCTGGACGAGTTCGCCGCGATCTGCGAGCGCGAGCGCTGCCCGTTCGCCGTGGTCGGCCACGCCACCGCCGAGGAGCGGCTGGTGGTCGGCTACGGTGCGACCGCGGACACGGCGAAGAACGGCGACTGGCCGATCGACCTGCCGATGGACGTGCTGTTCGGCAAGCCGCCGAAGATGCACCGCGACACCGCGCATCCGCCGGCGACGCCGTGGCCGGCGCTGCAGTGGCACGGGCTGGACCTGCGCGAGGCGGGCCTGCGCGTGCTCGCGCACCCGACCGTCGCCGCCAAGAGCTTCCTGATCACCATCGGCGACCGCAGCGTCGGCGGCCTGACCGCGCGCGACCAGATGATCGGCCCGTGGCAGCTGCCGGTGGCGGACTGCGCGATCACCCTGAGCGGCTACGACGGCTTCGCCGGCGAGGCGATGGCCATCGGCGAGCGCACGCCGCTGGCGTTGCTCGACCCGGCCGCCGCCGCGCGCATGGCGGTCGGCGAGGCGGTCACCAACCTGTGCGCGGCGCCGGTGGAGGCGCTGGACCGGATCAAGCTGTCGGCCAACTGGATGGCCGCGGCCGGGCATCCCGGCGAGGACGCGCGCCTGTTCGACGCGGTCAAGGCGATCGGCCTGGAGCTGTGCCCGGCGCTGGACCTCAGCATCCCGGTCGGCAAGGACTCGCTGTCGATGCAGGCGCAGTGGCAGAGCGGCGGCGCGACGCACAAGTCGGTCGCGCCGGTCTCGCCGATCGTCAGCGCGTTCGCGCCGGTGCCGGACGTGCGCACGCAGCTCACGCCCCTGCTGGAGCGCGAGGGCGAATCCGAGCTGTGGCTGATCGGCCTGGGCGCGGGCAAGCAGCGCCTCGGCGGTTCGGTGCTGGCGCAGTGCCATCCCGAGGCCAACGGCGGCGCCGCGCTGCCGGCGTTCGCCGGGCCGCTCGGCGTCCCCGACCTCGACAACCCGCAGCGCCTGCGCGACTTCTTCGAACTGATCCGCGAGGCGCGCGAGGCCGGCCTGCTGCGCGCCTACCACGACCGCTCCGACGGCGGCGCCTTCGCCGCGCTGTGCGAGATGGCGTTCTGCTCGCGCACCGGCCTGGACATCAACCTGGACGGCTGGGGCGACGATCCGTTCCGCACGCTGTTCAACGAGGAGCTCGGCGCGATCGTGCAGATCGCGCTCGAGGACCGCGCCGAGTTCGCCGACCTGGTCGCGCGCCATGGCCTGATCGACTGCGCCCAGCGCATCGCCCGCCCGACCGCGAGCGCCTCGGTGCGCGTGCGCCACGAGGGCAAGACCCTGGTGGAATGGCGCTGGGACGAGCTGTTCGACGCCTGGTGGGCGACCACCCACGCGATGCAGCGGCTGCGCGACAACCCCGAGTGCGCGGACGAGGAGCGCGCGCTGGCGCGCGACTTCGACGCGCCGGGGCTGAAGCCGAAGCTCGCGTTCGACCCGGCCGAGGACGTGGCCGCGCCGTACCTCAATCGCGGCGCGCGGCCCAAGGTCGCGATCCTGCGCGAGCAGGGCGTGAACAGCCACGTCGAGATGGCCTTCGGCTTCGACCGCGCCGGCTTCGCCGCGGTCGACGTGCACATGACCGACCTGATCGCCGGCCGCGTCGACCTGGCGCAGTTCAAGGGCCTGGCCGCGTGCGGCGGCTTCAGCTACGGCGACGTGCTCGGCGCCGGCCGCGGCTGGGCCACCTCGATCCTGGAGCGCGCCGCGTTGCGCGAGGCCTTCGCCGCGTTCTTCGCCCGCGAGGACAGCTTCGCCCTGGGCGTGTGCAACGGCTGCCAGATGTTCAGCCAGCTCAAGTCGATCATCCCGGGCGCGCGGCACTGGCCGACGTTCCTGCGCAACCGCAGCGAGCAGTTCGAGGCGCGCCTGGGCCTGCTCGAGGTGGCCGAGTCGCCGTCGCTGTTCCTGCGCGGCATGGCGGGCTCGCGCATCCCGGTCGCGATCGCGCACGGCGAGGGCCGCGCCGCCTTCGACAGCGACGCCGACCAGGCCGCCGCGCCGGTCGCGCTGCGCTACGTCGACGGCGACGGCCGCGTGGCCACGCGCTATCCGCTCAACCCGAACGGCTCGCCCGACGGCATCGCCGGCCTGACCAGCGACGACGGCCGCGTGACCATCCTGATGCCGCACCCGGAGCGCACCCTGCGCAGCGCCAACTTCAGCTGGGCGCCGCGCGAATGGGGCGAGGACTCGCCGTGGCTGCGGCTCTTCCGCAACGCGCGGGTGTGGGTGGGCTGAGCCGCCGGAGGCCCGCGCCGGCCTCCGCGTTGCGGCGCCCGCTCGGGCGTCGATGCGCGTCGCCTCCGCCCGCGTTGTTCTCCCGCGCGGGAGAGCGCGGGCGTCGCGGCGGGCCACTCCCGCGTCCTGGCGTTCGCCCCCGCCGCCGTCCGTTCCGGAGCGGAGGAAGCCGGCGCGGCGGGCGTGCCGCCGGGTTCCCGACCGCGTCCGTGCGTCCCGTTCGGCGTCGCTTCGGCCGGCCGGGAGTGCCCCGGTGCTAAAGTCGGGCCTCTGATCGCAGGAGGGTGACGTGAACGCAGTCGCCTACGACACGGGCAGCGATACCGGCCTGGACGAGCGCATCGTCGAAGCCCTGCTGGCCAAGGGCCGGCTCAAGGAGCCGGACCTGGCGCGCGCGCGCCGGCTGCAGGAGGAGACCGGCGGCGGCCTGCTGGCGCTGCTGGCGCGGCTCGGCCTGGTGTCCGAGCGCGACCACGCCGAGACCGTGGCCGCGGTGATGGGCCTGCCGCTGGTCAGCGCCAAGGACGCGCCGGAACTGCCGCCGGAAGGCGTCGGCCTGTCGGTCCGGTTCATGAAGCAGTTCGCGGTCTGCCCGGTGGCCGAGAGCGAGAGCGCGGTCGACGTGCTGATGGCCGACCCGCAGGACGCCTACACCCTCGACGCCCTGCGCCTGGCCACCGGCCGCGAAGTGCGGCCGAAAGTGGCGCTGCGCTCGGAGATCGGCGACCTGATCGAACGCTGGCACGGCCAGGGCCGCAGCGCGATGGGCGCGATCGTCGAGACCGCCGAAGGCGAGGGCAACGGCGGCGACCTCGACGACGTCGAGCACCTGCGCGACCTCGCCTCCGAAGCGCCGGTGATCCGCCTGGTCAACCTGATCATCCAGCGCGCGGTCGAGCTGCGCGCCTCGGACATCCACATCGAACCGTTCGAGAACCGGCTCAAGGTGCGCTACCGCATCGACGGCGTGCTCGAGGAGGGCGAGTCGCCGCCGGCCAACCTCACCGCGGCGGTGATCTCGCGGGTGAAGATCATGGCCAAGCTCAACATCGCCGAGCGCCGCCTGCCGCAGGACGGGCGCATCATGCTGCGCGTGCAGGGCAAGGAGCTGGACCTGCGCGTGAGCACGGTGCCGACCTCGCACGGCGAGTCGGTGGTGATGCGCCTGCTCGACCGCGAGACCGTGGTCTTCGACTTCAAGCGGCTGGGCTTCACCGAGCACTTCCTGCCGCAGTTCGAGCGCGTGCTGGAGCAGCCGCACGGCATCCTGCTGGTGACCGGCCCCACCGGCTCGGGCAAGACGACGACGCTGTACACCGCGCTGAGCCGGCTCAACACGCCGGACGTCAAGATCATCACGGTCGAGGACCCGGTCGAATACCAGATCGAGGGCATCAACCAGATCCAGGCCAAGCCGCAGATCGGCCTGGACTTCGCCAACGCGCTGCGCTCGATCGTGCGCCAGGACCCGGACATCATCATGATCGGCGAGATGCGCGACCTGGAAACCTGCCGCATCGCGATCCAGTCCGCGCTCACCGGCCACCTGGTGCTGTCGACGCTGCACACCAACAACGCCGCCGGCGGCATCACCCGCCTGCTCGACATGGGCGTGGAGGACTACCTGCTGACCTCCACGGTCAACGGCATCCTCGCCCAGCGCCTGGTGCGCCGGCTCGAGCCCACCCATGCCGAGCGCTACCGGGCCACGCCCGAGGAAATCGACAAGTTCGGGCTGCGCCGCTTCCAGCCGCAGGGCGAGATCCATCTGTACCGCCCGCGCCCGTCGCCGCTGTCGCCGACCGGCTACCTCGGCCGCACCACGATCATGGAGTTCCTGGTGATGAACGACGAGCTGCGCCGCGCGGTGATGCGCCACGCCGGCATGGGCGAACTGGAGCAGATCGCGCGCCAGCACGGCATGCGCACGATGTACGAGGACGGCATCGCCAAGGCCCTGGCCGGCGAGACCACGATCGAGGAGGTGCTGCGGGTGACCGAGGACGCCTGAGCCCGCAAGCACGGGATAGAGGTGTCCTCGTTCCCGCGAAGCGGGAATCCCCCCCCCCTTTTTCGGCGCAGTGCCCGACGCAACGGCAAAGGATCGCATGGAAGAACGCCCCGCCGTCTGCCCCTGGCCCATCGCCGCTACGGTTCTGTATCCCGGCGTGACCCGCGAGCTGGTCGGTGGAACCCGGCAGCACCGTACTCATGCGGCCGAGGGCTTTTCATCGAAGTGCCATGCAACCGGGCTGGCCTGGCACGAATCGCGCGGCACCATGGCTTCGGCCATCGCTCGGGAAAGCGGATCAAGAAATGGCTGCGTGCATGGAAGGTGGAGCTGATCGAGAAAGGGAGCCCGTTGTGGGAGGATCTGTGGCCGAGAACCCTCGGCCTGGCGAGCGAGTGAAAGGACGAGGTCCCCGCTTTCGCGGGAAGGGCGGGCAAACGCGCTAGTCTCGGCGCCGACCGCCGACCGCCGACCGCCGACCGCCGACCGCCGACCGCCGACCGCCGACCGCCGACCGCCGACCGCCGACCGCGACTCCCGACCCGCGACTCCGACTCCGACTCCGACTCCGACTCCCGACTCCCGACTCCCGACTTCCGACTTCCGACTCCCGACTCCCGACTTCCGACTTCCGACTTCCGACTTCCGACTTCCGACTCCCGACTCCCGACTCCCGACTCCCGACTCCTTCCGCCATGCCCCTGTTCCACTACAAAGCCCTCAACCCCCGCGGCGAGCTGCTCGACGGGCAGATGGAGGCGGCGAGCCAGGCCGAGGTGGTGGCGCGGCTGCAGGAGCAAGGGCATCTGCCGGTGGAGGCGCGGCCGGCCGGCGAGGGCGGCGGCGCGTCGCTGTGGCGCGGGCTGTTCAAGCCCAAGCCGTTCGCCGGCGCGCGGCTGGTGCAGTTCACCCAGCAACTGGCCACCCTGCTCGGCGCCGGACAGCCGCTCGACCGCGCGCTGGGCATCCTGCTCGAACTGCCGGAGGACGAGGCCGCGCGCCGTACCATCGGCGACGTCCGCGACGCGGTGCGCGGCGGCAGCTCGCTGTCGGCGGCGCTGGACCGGCAGCACGGCACGTTCTCGCGCCTGTACGTGAACATGGTCCGCGCCGGCGAGGCCGGCGGCAGCCTGCACGAGACGCTGGCGCGCCTGGCCGACTACCTCGAGCGCTCGCGCGCGCTGCAGGGGCGGGTGGTCAACGCGCTGATCTACCCGGCGATCCTGCTGGCGATGGTCGGCGCGAGCCTGCTGTTCCTGCTCGGCTACGTGGTGCCGCAGTTCGCGACCATGTACGAGAGCCTGGACGCGGAACTGCCGCTGTTCACCCGGGTCGTGCTCGGCGTCGGCCTGTTCGTGCGCGACTGGTGGCTGCTGCTGGTCGTGCTGCCGGCGCTGGCGCTGTGGTGGCTCGACCGCAAGCGCCGCGACCCGGCGTTCCGCGAGGCGGTCGACGGCTGGCTGCTGCAGCGCCGTTTCGCCGGCGCCCTGGTGGCGAAGATCGAGACCGCGCGGCTGGCGCGTACGCTGGGCACCCTGGTGCGCAACGGCGTGCCGCTGATGAGCGCGCTGGCGATCGGCCGCAACGTGCTGGCCAACCGCGTGCTCGCCGCCGACGTCGAGGCGGCCGCGGAAGAGGTCAAGAACGGCGTGGCGCTGTCGACCGCGCTCGGCCGCGGCAAGCGCTTCCCGCGCCTGGCGCTGCAGATGATCCAGGTCGGCGAGGAGTCCGGCGCGCTCGACGCGATGCTGGTCAAGACCGCGGAGACCTTCGAACAGGAGACCTCGCTCGCGCTCGACCGCATGCTCGCCGCGCTGGTGCCGGCGGTGACCGTGGTGCTGGCGGCGGTGGTCGGCGTGGTGGTGCTGGCGGTGCTGATGCCCATCTACGACCTCACCGGGTCGATCGGGTGAAGCCAGGCGCTTGCGCGGCGTTGCCGCGCATCGCGCGAACGCCCGGGCGGCCGGGCCGGGCGATCCGCAGCCGGCGCGGCGCCGCCGGATGACGGGAACCGGGCGCGGATGCGGCGGTCGCAAGCGTGGCCGCGCGGCCTGCCGAACGCCCGCCATGCCGGAGTCAGGCGATCCGTCCGTGGGGTGGGCCAGGAAAGGCGAGGAACCCGAAGCGCACCGGGCGCGTGCCGCACCGCCGCCCGCACGGCCCCGCCGGTACCCTTGCCGTGTTTCCGCAGGCACGCAACGGGGAACTGAACGCCTGCCGCCGCAGTCAGCCCATCGGTCATCGAATTCGGGTAAACAATCGCTTCTCCACAAGGACACGACCATGCGCAATCGCCGTTCCGCCACCCGTTTCCCGTCCCCCGCGCGCCAGCGCGGCATGAGCCTGATCGAGATCATCATCGTGATCGTGCTGATCGGCGCGGTGCTGGCCTTCGTCGGCACCCGCGTGCTCGGCGGCAAGGACCGCGGCGACTACAACCTGGCCAAGGCGCAGGTGCAGACCCTGGCCGGCAAGATCGAATCGTTCCAGATGGACACCGGGCGGCTGCCGGCCTCGCTGGAGGAACTGGTGACCCAACCGGCGGACACCGCCGGCTGGCTCGGCCCGTACGCGAAGGCGACCGAACTGAAGGACCCGTGGGGCCATCCGGTCGAATACCGCGCGCCGGGGCAGAGCGGGCCGTTCGACCTGGTGATCCTGGGCAAGGACGGCAAGCCCGGCGGCACCAGCGTCGACGCCGACATCAAGTACGAATAACCGCGCGGGCGCCGAGCCGGAGCGCGGCATGCGAACCCGGAGCCGCGGCACCTCGCTGCTGGAGATGTTGCTGGTGATCGTGCTGATCGCCGCGATCGGCGTGCTCGCCGCCGCCGCGCTCGGCGGCGGCGTGCGCGGGCTGCAGTTGCGCTCGGCGGCGAAGGAGATCGCCGCGCAGCTGCGCTACACCCGTACCCAGGCGATCGCCACCGGCCGGCCGCAGCGCTTCACCCTCGATCCGGCCGCGCACGCCTGGAGCGCGCCGAACGGCCGCCGCGGCGAGATCGACGAGGCGGTGCGGGTGAGCTTCGTCGGCGCGCGCGAGGCGCAGCCTCGCCGCGGCGAGGGCGCGATCGTGTTCTTCGCGGACGGCGCCTCCACCGGCGGCCGGGTGCGGCTGAGCGTCGAGCGCGCGGCCTGGGACATCGACGTGGCCTGGCTGACCGGCGAGGTGCGGCTGCGCCGGGGCGAAGCCGAGCCGCGGCGGGAGACGGCGCAATGAGCGCGGCGCAGCCAGCTCCGGGCCGGTGCGCCGGCGCGGGCAGTGCGGCGGATCGGCGTCGCCCGTTCCCGCGCGGAAATCCCCCGGCGCGGGCCTGGGCCGCCGCGGGCCGCGGGGCGCCGGCCGGCGTGTACGCCGCGCGGTCGCCGCGGCCGGCCTCCGGCGAACGGGCGTCGCGCGCCGCCGTCGCGGCGCGCCGCCAGCGCGGCTACACCCTGATCGAGGTGATCGTCGCCTTCGCGCTGCTCGCGCTGGCGCTGACCCTGCTGTTGGGCACGCTGTCGGGCGCCGCGCGGCAGGTGCGCTGGTCCGGCGATGCCGGGCGCGCGGCGCTGTACGCGCAATCGCTGCTGGACCAGGTCGGGGTCGGCGAGCCGGTGGTCGCGGGCGAGCGCGCCGGCGAGCTCGAGCAGGGCCGCTACCGCTGGCGGCTGCGCATCACGCCGTGGCAGGACCCGGTGCTCGCCGCTACCGGCGCGCCGGTCGATCCGACCGCGGCGCGCCTGTTCGAACTGACGCTGGGCGTGGAGTGGGGCGAGGCCGGCCCCGGGCAGCGCCTGCAACTGCGCAGCCTGCGGCTGGTGCCGGCCGACGCCCAGGCGGTGCCGCCATGAGCGGCGGCGCACGTGCCCCGGGGCGGGCGGCGGGCGGCTTCACCCTCATCGAGGTGATGCTGGCGACCGTGCTGCTCGCCGCCGGTCTGGGCCTGGCCTTCGCCACGCTCGGCGCCGCCAGCCGCAGTGCGGCGCGCGGCGAGGCGATCGCCCGCGACAGCGAACGCATGCGCGCGGTCGAGGGTTTCCTGCGCGCGCGCCTGAGCGCGGCGCGGCCGGTCGCGTTCGGCCTCGACCCGGGCAGCGCCCTGCCGCTGCGCTTCGTCGGCGAGCCGGAGCGGCTGCGCTTCGTCGCCGACCTGCCGGATTACCTCGGCCGCGGCGGGCCCTACCTGCACGACTTCGCGCTGGTGGACGACGGCGACGGCGTGCGCATGACCCTGGGCCTGGGCATGGTGCTGGCCGGCGAGGTGGTCGAGGAAACCGCGCCGCGGCCGCCGGACACGCTGGTCGAAGGGCTGCGCGGCGCGCGCTTCCGCTACCGCGCGCTGGACGAGACCGGCCGCCTCGGCCCCTGGCTCGATCGCTGGCCGGCCAGCGACCGCCTGCCGCTGCTGGTCGAGGCGACCCTGGTCGACCGCGACGGCCGCGCCTGGCCGCCGCTGGTGGTCGCGCTGCCGCAGGCCGGCGCGCAGATCGGCGAGCCGATGGCGGTGACCCCATGAGCGCGCGCCGGCCCCGGCCGCGCGGCGCGGCGTTGATCCTCGTGCTGTGGCTGATCGCGCTGCTGACCGCGCTGGTCGGCGGCTTCGCCCTGGCCGCGCGGGTCGAGAACCTGCAGGCGCGGGTGCTGGTCCGCGGCCTGGTCGCGCAGCAGGTCGCGCGCGCCGGCCTCGAGTACGCGCTGACCCGGATCGCCGCGCCCGACCCGCGCCTGCGCTGGCGCCCGGACGGCCGCGCCTACCGCTGGCGCTACGCCGGCGCCGAGGTCGAGGTGCGCCTGGTCGACGAGAACGGCAAGGTCGACCTCAACCAGGCCGACCCGGCCCTGCTCGCCGCGCTGCTGCGCGCCGCGGGCGTCGAGCAGGACCAGGCGCCGCGGCTGGCGGGGGCGATCGTCGACTGGCGCGACCGCGACCCGCTGACCCAGCCCGCCGGCGGCGGCGAGGACGCCGACTACGCCTCGGCCGGGCTGCCCTACGGGGCCAAGGACGCCGAGTTCGAGAGCGTGGCCGAACTGCAGCAGGTGCTGGGCATGACCCCGGCCCTGTATGCGCGGCTGGCGCCGGACCTGACCGTCTACAGCGGCCGCGCGCGGCCGGATCCGGCGTTCGCCTCCGCGCGGGTGCTGGATGCGATGGGCATGAATGGCGCCGAACTGGTCGCGCAGCGCGAGCGCGCGAATCCCGCCGCGGCCGCCCCGCAGGACGAGGAAGCGCTGGACCTGGCGTTGGCCGGGGAAGGCAGCGGCACCTATAGTATCGACAGCCATGCACGCCTGGCCGACGGCCGGGAAGCGCGGCTCCGGGCGGTCGTACGGGCGCAGGGCAGTGCCGTGCCTGGCCTGGCCTACACGACGCTGCGATGGGAGGAGGGAGCTTCGCCACAATGAATGCACGGAGCGAGAGCCGGCCGCGGGCCGACTGGGCGCAGGAGCGGCTGCGCCGCCTGGGCGCGCGCCTCGCGCCCGGCGCCGGCGGCTTTCTCGCCTGGTGGGGGCGCAACCTCGCCGCCTGGCTGCCGCCGCGCGCGCGCCGCGTGCTCGACCTGGACCGGGGCCGGTTGCTGCTGCAGCTGGACGCCGGCCTGCTGCGCCTGCGCCTGCAGCAGGGCGCGGAGTTGCGCGAGCTGGGCAGCGTGCCGCTGCCGGAGGCCGAGGCGGCCGGCGTGAGCGGCGTCGCGGTCGCCGCCGATCCGCTCGCGCGCCTGCTGCCGCCGCGCCTGGCCGACCGCCCGCGCTGGCTGCTGCTGCCGGCCGCCGCCGGCCTGCGCCGGCGCCTGCTGCTGCCGGCCGCCGCCGCCGAGCGCCTGCGCGACGTGGTCGGCTTCGAGATCGACCGGCAGACGCCGTTCGACGCCGCCGCGGTGGCGTTCGACGCGCGCCTGCTGCGGCGGCGCGAGGGCGATGGCCAGATCGAGGCCGAACTGGTCGCGGTACCGCGCCAGCGCCTGGATCCGCAGCTGCAGGCGCTCGGCCCGCTGGCCGGGACCCTGGCCGGCATCGACCTGGCCGCGGCGGACGGCGCTCCGCTCGGGGTCAACCTGCTGGCGCCGGCGCAGCGCCGCCGCCACCGCGACCCGTTCCGCTACTGGAACCTGGCCCTGGCCGCGGTCGCGCTGCTCGCGGTCGCGGCCGCGCTTTGGCAGTTGCTCGCCAACCGCCGCGCCGCGGCCGAGGCGCTCGAGCGGTCGATCGCCGAACACGCCGAGCAGGCGCGCAGCGCCGCGGCGCAGCGCCAGGAGCTGGTCGAGCTGATCGAAGGCCAGGCCTTCCTCGACCGCACCCGCGCCGAACGTCCGCCGGCGATCGCGGTGATCGACGAGCTCAGCCGGCGCCTGCCCGACAGCACCTATCTGGAGAAGCTGGCGATCGAGGAGGAGAGCCTGCTGCTGATCGGCCTCAGCCGCGAGGCGCCGTCGTTGATCCAGCGCCTGCAGGGCTCGCCGCTGTGGCGCGCGCCGGCGCTGACCGGCGCGTTGCAGCCGGACCCGGGCAGCGGCCGCGACCGTTTCACCCTGACCGCGCAGCTCGGCCCGGCGCCGGCCGCTGCGCCGGCGCGCGCCGGCGGCGGTCCGGCCGCGGAGGGCGACGATGGCCGCTGACGCCGTGCCGCTGCGGCGCCGGTTCGACCGCGACCGCTGGATCGCCCTGGGCCTGTTGCTGGCGCTGCTGGCACTGGCCTACCTGGTCCTGATCCATCCCTGGTGGACGGTGCCGATGCTGGAGGCGAACGAGCGCATCCGCACCCTGCAGCAGCGCGAACTGCGCCAGCGCATGCAGTTGCAGCAGGCGCCGCTGGTGCAGCGCCGGCTGGCGCAGATCCGCGCCCAGCAGGCCAGCCGCCCCGGTTTCCTGCCCGAGGCGAGCGCGGAACTGGCCACCGCGGCGCTGGTGCAGCGGCTCGAGGGCGTGGTCGCGCAGGCCAGCCCGGGCAACCGCAGCTGCGCGATCAGCAACCGCTCGCCGCTGACCACGCCCGGCCGCGACCGCTACCCGCGGGTGGTGGTGCAGGTGCGCCTGCGTTGCGGCACGCCGGAACTGGCGGCGGTGCTGCACGCGCTGGAAGGCGGCACGCCGCGGCTGTTCGTCGGCAACCTCAACATCCTGTCCTCGCGCGGCTACTTCCTGCCGGGCAACGCTCAGCCCACCGGCGACGGCGGCCTGGACGTGAGCTTCGACCTGTACGGCTACCTGCGCCCGGGCGCGGGTGCGCCGCGATCCGCGGAGGCGGCCCGTGCGCCTTGACGACGCCGGCCCGCGCACCTGGCTGCTGGCGGCCTGCGCCGGCTGGGCGCTGCTCGCCTGGCTGCTGGCGCTGGCCGGCATGGGCGGGCGGGTGCAGCCCTTGGCCGACGACCCGGGCCAGCTGCCGCCGCTGCCGCAGCCGCGGCCGCCGTCGGCGGCGACCGAGATCGGCCCGCTGTCGCGCTACGACCAGTTCGCCGCGCGGCCGCTGTTCACCCAGGACCGCCGGCCCAAGCCGTTCGTGCTGCAGGGCCAGGGCGACGGCGAGGCGCAGGCGGCCGACTTCGACTACGTGCTGACCAGCGTGCTGATCACGCCCGGGTTGCGGATGGCGATCCTGCAGCCGCCGGACGGCGGCGACTCGGTGCGGGTCAAGCTCGGCGAGGCGCCCGGTTCGCTGCCGGCGTGGCGGCTGGTCGAGCTCGATCGCCGCGGCGCGGTGTTCGAAGGCCCCGAGGGCCGGCGCGAGCTGAACCTGCGCGTGTTCGACGGCAAGGGCGGGCAGCCGCCGACGCCGAGCGGGCTGGCCGGCCGCCCCGCGCCGGTCGGCGTGCCGGTGGCGCCGCCGCAGCCCGCGCCGGTGCCGGCGCCGCCGCCGGGCGCGGAGCCGACGCCGCAGCAGACCGAGCAAGCGCAGATGGAAGCGATCCGCAGGCGCATCGAAGCGCGCCGCGCCCAGCTGCGCCAGCAGCAATCGCAGCAGTCGCCGCAACCCCCGCAGAATTCGCCGCCGGTACAGTGACCATGAAGCCACAGCCCCGCTCCACCGCGACCCGCGCGATCGCCAGCGCCACCCTCGCCAGCCTGCTGGCGTCCTGCGCGACGGCGCCGGTGCCGCGTCTGCAGCGCGCGGACGACCCGGGGGCGGCGCCCGCCGCCGGCGCGGATGCGGCCGCCGCGGCCGGGGCGCCGGCCGCGGACGCCGGCGACGCGCGCCCGCAGATCCGCCGCGGCAGCGGCCAGGTCATCAACGAGACCGCCGCCACCGCGCCGCCGCCGGTGCTCGGCGGCAGCAGCGGCTCGGCGACGTTCAACTTCGAGGGCGAATCGCTGCACGCCGTGGTCAAGGCGATCCTCGGCGACATGCTCGGGCAGAACTACGTGATCGCGCCGGGCGTGCAGGGCACGGTCACCCTGGGCACGCCCAAGCCGGTCAGCCCGGCCGAGGCGCTGAACCTGCTGGAGATGGTGCTGGGCTGGAACAACGCGCGCCTGGTCTACAGCGGCGGCCGCTACAACATCGTCCCGGCCGACCAGGCGCTGGCCGGCACGGTCGCGGCGCGCGCCGGCTCGCCGGCCACGGCGCGCGGCTTCGAGGTGCGCGCCGTGCCGCTGCGCTACGTCTCCGCCACCGAGATGGAGAAGATCCTCAAGCCGTACGCGCGCCCCAACGCCATCGTCAACGTCGACAACGCCCGCAACGTGATCACCGTCGGCGGCAGCCGCGCGGAACTCGAGAACTACCTGCGCACGATCCAGGTGTTCGACGTCGACTGGCTGGCCGGCATGTCGGTGGGCGTGTTCCCGCTGCAGTCGAGCCGCGCGACCAAGGTGGTCGCCGACCTGGAGAAGGTATTCGGCGAGCAGAGCAAGTCGCCGGTCGCCGGCATGTTCCGGTTCATGCCGCTGGAGGGGCCGAACGCGGTGCTGGTGATCACCCCGCAGGCGCGCTACCTCGACGAGATCCAGCAGTGGCTGGACCGCATCGACAGCGCCGGTACCGGCGCGCAGCTGTTCTCCTACGAGCTGAAGTACATCAAGGCGCGCGACCTCGCCGAGCAGCTGGCCAACGTGTTCGGCGTCGGCGGCAACCGCGGCGGCGGCGCGGCCCAGCCCTCGCTGATGCCGGGGCTGGAGTCGGTGGAACTGCAGGACACCGAGGACGGCAGCGTCGCCAACATCGGCGGCACGCCGGCCGCGAGCGACACCGGCACCGCCGGCAGCGGAACCGGCGGCCTCGGCGGCGGTTCGCTGTCGCTCAACCGGGAGCGGAGCGGCAACGCCGCCGTCACCCTGGAAGTCGACGGCGACCGCGTCGGGGTGTCGGCGGTGGAGGAGACCAACTCGATCCTGGTCCGCAGCAGCCCGGCGGCGTGGAAGTCGATCCGCGACGTGATCGAGAAGCTGGACGTGATGCCGACCCAGGTGCACATCGAGGCGCAGGTGGTCGAGGTGACCCTCTCGGGCGCGCTGCAGTACGGCGTGAACTGGTTCTTCGAGCGCGCGGTCACCGACGCCGGCCTGCCGAGCGCGGTCGGCCGCGACACCTGGAGCACGATCGCCGGCAGCATCCGGCCGATCGGCAGCGACGGCAGCGGCGGCCTGTCGTGGACCTTCCTCGGCACCAACGCCGCGGCGGTGATCAGCGCGCTCGACCAGATCACCGACCTGCAGTTGCTGCAGACCCCGTCGGTGTTCGTGCGCAACAACGCCGAGGCCACGCTCAACGTCGGCAGCCGCATCCCGATCTCCTCGGTCACGATCAACCCCAATTCCGACAGCGACACCACCTACAGCCAGGTCCAGTACCTGGATACCGGCACCATCCTCAAGGTGCGGCCGCGGGTGACCAAGGACGGGATGGTGTTCCTGGACGTGGTCCAGGAGGTCAGTTCGCCGGGCAGCGTCGAGACCGCGGACCGCAACGGCAACGTGCGCATCAACACGCGCAAGCTCAAGACCGAGGCGGCGGTGCGCAGCGGCGAGACGATCATGCTCGCCGGCCTGATCAGCGATACCGTCGACCGCGGCTCCTCGGGCTTCCCCGGGCTGAGCCGGATCCCGGTGATCGGCGGGCTGTTCGGCAGCCAGCGTTCGCGCAAGGAGCGCAACGAAGTCATCGTGCTGCTGACGCCCACCATCGTCCGCAACCCGGAGGAATCGCGCGCGCTGACCGACGAGTACTCGCGCCGCTTCCGGGCCATGGAGCCGTTGCAGCGGACGCCGCGCCAGCCCGGGCAGCAGTGACGGCGAGGCCGGCGGCATCCATGCGCAGACCCCCGTTCCCGGCCGCGGCCGGGACTCGCCCGCGGCCGCGCCCCCACGGGTCGGCGCCCGCACGCGGGCCGGCGCCATGAGCGCGGCCGCGCCGGTCGAGCCGATCGTGGTGGTGCCCGTCGGCGCCGACGACGACGCGCTCGACGCCTGCCTGGCCGCGCTCGACGCGGCCACCCCCGCCGGCACCCCGGTGTGGCTGGCGGACGACGCGCAGGCGGGCCCGCGCGGCTACGCCATCGTCGAGCGCTGGATCGCGCGCACCCGGCTGCGCGCGGACTACACCCGCCGCCAGCGCGGCATCGGCGAGGCCGCGCACCTGGACGAGGTGCTGAAGGCGTGCGGCGACGCGGACGTGGCGGTGCTCGCGCCGGATGCGGTGCCGGCGCCGGGCTGGCTGGCCCGGCTCGGCGACTGCTTCGCCGCCGACGGCGCGATCGCCACCGCCACGCCGTGGAGCAACGCGGGCGAGGCGGCGTCGTGGCCGCGCATCGGCGAGATCGCGCCGATGCCGGACGACCTGCCCGCGCTCGGCCGCGCCGCTGCGGCGATGCCGGCCCAGTACCCGGAGCTGCCGGCGGCGATCGGCCATGCGGTGCTGCTGCGCGGCACCGCGCGCCGCCGTGCCGGCGGGCTCGACACCGCCAGCTATGGTTCCTGGTACGCGGCGCTGATCGACCTGTCGCTGCGCCTGGCCGGGCTGGGCTGGCGCAACGCGCTGTGCGAGACCGCCTTCGTCGCCCGCCGCGGCGAGGGCCGCCCGGCCGACGGCGACATGGACGCGCTCAACGCGCGCTGGCCGGACTGGCATTCGCGCCTGGCCCACTACTTGATGCAGGACCCGCTGCGCGACGCGCGCACGCGCCTGGGCGCATCGCTCGAGCGCGTCGGTCCGCCGGAGCCGCAACGTGATCTCTTCGCCTGACCCCCGAGCCGACGGCATCGCCGCGGTGGTGGTGACCCACCGCAGCGCCGAGACCATCGACGACTGCCTGCGCCGCCTGCGCGCCGCCGATGGCGTGGCCGCGGTGCGGGTGGTCGACAACGCCTCCGACGACGACACGCTGGAGATCGTGCAGCGCCACGCGATGGCCGACCCGCGCGTGCGCTTCATCGCCAACCCGGACAATCCCGGCTTCGCCGTGGCCTGCAACCAAGGGGCGGCCGACGCCGGCGCGACGCCGTGGCTGGCCTTCGTCAATCCCGACTGCCTGGTCGAGGCGGACTCGCTGGCGCGGCTGCGCGCGCTGGCGGCGGCGCGCGCGCCGGCGCTGCTCGGCGCCGACCTGGTCGACGACGGCGGCGTGCGCGACGGCGCGGCCCGGCGCCGCGACCCGGACTTCGCCGCGCTGCTGCGCGGCGCCTTGCGCGGCGCGTCGGCGTCGGCGCGGCTGGAGATCGCCCCGGACGACGCGCTCGAACTGCAGCCGGTCGAGGCGCTGTCCGGCGCGTTGATGCTGCTGCCGCGCGCGCTGTTCGACCGCATCGGCGGCTTCGACGAAGGCTACCGCCTGCACGCCGAGGACCTGGACCTGTGCCGGCGCGCGCGCCAGGCCGGCGCGCTGGTCGCGGTGGCCAACCGGGTGCGGGTGCTGCACGTGCGCGGCGTGTCCAGCCGTTCGCGGCCGCTGTTCGTCGAATGGCACAAGCACCGCGGCCTGTGGCGCTACTACCGCAAGTTCGAGGCGGCCCGCCGCGGCGCGGCGGTGAGCGCGGCGGTGTTCGCGGCGATCTGGCTGCGCTTTCCGCTGGCGCTGGCGCGGGCCTGGGCGCGGAGCCGCGCGGCCGCCTAGGCGAGGGCGAAGCGCAGCACGAACAGCGCCGCGACCAGCCACGCCGCCGGGTGCACCTCGCGCGCCCGGCCGGCGCAGGCCTTCAGCGCGACGTAGGCGATGAAGCCGAACGCGAGTCCGTTGGCGATCGAGTAGGTGAACGGCATCGCCAGCGTGCACAGCGCCGCCGGCACCGCCTCGGTGAGGTCGTCCCAATGCACGTCGCCGAGGTCGCGCAGCATCAGCCCGGCGACGAACAGCAGCGCCGGAGCGACCGCGTAGGCCGGCACCATCGCCGCCAGCGGCGAGAACGGCAACGCCAGCAGGAACAGCAGCGCCACCACCAGCGCGGTCAGGCCGGTGCGGCCGCCGGCCTGCACGCCCGATGCGCTTTCGATGTAGGCGGTGGTGCTGCTGGTGCCGAGCAGCGAGCCGGCGAGGATCGCGCTGCTGTCGGCGAACAGCGCGCGGCCGAAGCGCTTCTGCTGCGCCGGGGTGGCGTCGTGCGCGGGCAGCAGCCCGGCGCGGCGCGCCACGCCCATCAGCGTGCCGGTGGCGTCGAACACTTCCACCAGCACGAACACGATGACCACGTGCAGCATCGCGTCCAGCGACAGGCTTTCGCCGCCGCCGAGCGCGCCGGCGACGTCGAGCTGCAGGAAGGTGGGCGCCAGGCTCGGCGGCACCGCGAGCAGCCCCCGGTACTGCACCAGGCCCAGCAGCAGCGCGGCCGCGGTGACCGCGAGGATGCCGATCAGGATCGCGCCGCGCACGCGCCGGATCTCCAGCGCGGCGATCAGCAGGAACCCGCACAGCGCCAGCAGCGGCTCCGGCGTGCGCAGGTCGCCCAGCGCCACTAGCGTGTCCGGGTTGCCGACGATCACCTCCGCCTTCTGCAGGGCGATGATCGCCAGGAACAGGCCGATGCCGGCGGTGATCGCCGCGCGCAGCGACGGCGGGATGCCAGCGATCAGCCAGGCGCGCGCCCCCGAGGCGCTGAGCAGCAGGAACGCCACGCCGGAGACGAACACCGCGCCCAGCGCCTGCTGCCAGCTGTAGCCCATCGCGCCGACCACGGTGAAGGCGAAGAACGCGTTCAGGCCCATGCCCGGCGCCATGCCGACCGGGTAGTTGGCGGCGAAGGCCATCACCAGCGAGCCGATCGCCGCGGCCAGGCAGGTGGCCACGAACACCGCGCCGCCGTCCATGCCCGCGGTGGCGAGGATGCTCGGGTTGACGAAGACGATGTAGGACATCGTCAGGAACGTGGTCAGCCCGGCCACCAGCTCGGTGCGCGGGTCGCTGCCGTGCGCGCGCAGCTTGAACAGCGATTCGAGGACGCGGGACATGGCGTATGCGTCCTGGCGCGGCCTCAGCGGTAGCGGTTGATCTGGTCGCGCAGCGCACGCGCGGCGCGCCCCGCGGCCTCGGCGTAGTCGTCGCCGGCCGAGGCGTACAGGATCGCGCGCGAGCTGCTGACGATCAGGCCGGTGCCGTCGGGGGTCCTGGCGTTGCCCACCACCGCTTCGACGTCGCCGCCCTGCGCGCCGACGCCGGGCACCAGGATCGGCAGCTCGCCGACGATCGCGCGCACCTCGCGCAGTTGCTCCGGCCAGGTCGCCCCGACCACCAGCGCGCAGTTGCCGTGGCCGTTCCATTCCAGCGCCACCTTCTCGGCGACGCGCTGGTACAGCGGCTTGGCGGCGCCGTTTTCGGCGGTCACCACCAGGTCCTGCAGGTCGCCCGCGCCCGGATTGGAGGTGCGGCACAGGATCACCACGCCGCGGTCGGCGCGGTCGAGCAGGGGCTGCAGCGAATCGCGGCCCAGGTACGGGTTGGCGGTGACCGCGTCGGCGCGGTAGCGGTCGAAGGCCTCGGCGGCGTAGTGCCGGGCGGTGCTGCCGATGTCGCCGCGCTTGGCGTCGAGGATCACCGGCACGCCCGGGTGCGCCGCGCGCAGGTGCGCGATCAGCCGCGCCAGCGCGTCCTCGGCGCCGAGCGCGGCGAAGTGGGCGACCTGCGGCTTGAACGCGCAGGCGTACTCGGCGGTGGCGTCGGCGATGTCGCGGCAGAACCCGAACACCGCGTCCGGGTCGCGCGCGAACCGGGCCGGGAACTTCGCCGGTTCCGGGTCGAGGCCGACGCAGACCAGGGAGCCGGCGGCCTGCCAGCGCGCGCGTAGCGATTGCATGAAGGACATGGCGGCCTCGCTGCGGAGAAAGGGTCAGGTCACCACGATCGGCTCGCCGCGGGTGACGATCACGGTGTGTTCGAATTGCGCCGCCACGCCGCGCGGGCACACCAGCGACCAGCCGTCGCCCGTCTCCCGGACCTGCGTGCAATGCGTCGCCAGGAAGGGTTCGACCGTGATCACCATGCCCTCGTGCAGCCGGCGCGGGTCGCGCGGGTCGTAGTGGCCCGGAATGCTGCCGGGCGCCTCGTGCAGCGCGCGGCCGACGCCATGGCTGCCCAGGTTGCGGATCACGCGGAAGCCGCGGCGCGCGGCGACCGCTTCGACCGTCCGGCCGATGCCGTTGAGCCGTTCGCCGGCGCGCAGCCGGGCGATCGCGCGGTCGCGCGCTTCCCGCGTCGCGTCGAGCAGGCGCCGCTGCGCCAGGGTCGGGGCGCCGACCACGAAGCTGGCGCCGGTGTCGGCGAAGTAACCGTCGAGCTCCGCGGACACGTCGATGTTCACCAGGTCGCCGTCGCGCAGCACGGTGCCGTCGGGAACGCCGTGCGCGGCGACCTCGTTGACGCTGATGCAGGTGGCCCCCGGGAAGCCGTAGGTCAGCGCCGGGGCGGAACGCGCCCCCGCCTCGCGCAGCAGCGCGCCGCCGTAGGCGTCGAGGTCGCGCGCGACGGTCCCGGCGGTCGCGGCATCGCGCATCGCCGACAGCACCTGCGCGACCAGCGCGCCGACCCGGCGGAGGCCGTCGATGTCCTGCTGGTGCCGTACCGTCATCCCGCCTCCTCGCGCGGACGGGACCGTCGCCGGTCCCGTCCTCCCGTCACTTCAGGGCCTTGAAGCGCAGCCGGTGCGGCTTGGCGCCTTCCTCGCCGAGGCGGCGCTTCTTGTCCGCCTCGTATTCGCGGTAGTTGCCCTGGAAGAACTCCACGTGCGAGTCGCCCTCGAAGGCGAGGATGTGGGTGGCGATGCGGTCCAGGAACCAGCGGTCGTGCGAGATCACGAAGGCGTTGCCGGGGAACTCCAGCAGCGCGTCTTCCAGCGCGCGCAGGGTCTCCACGTCCAGGTCGTTGGACGGCTCGTCGAGCAGCAGCACGTTGCCGCCCTGCAGCAGGGTCTTGGCCAGGTGCAGGCGGCCGCGCTCGCCGCCGGACAGGCTGCCGACGATCTTCTGCTGGTCCTGGCCCTTGAAGTTGAAGCGGCCGATGTAGGCGCGCGACTGGATCTCGATGCCGTTGATGTTGAGGATGTCCAGGCCGCCGGAGACTTCCTGGAACACGGTGTGGTTGCCTTCCAGCTTGTCGCGGCTCTGGTCGACGTAGGCCAGCTTCACCGTCGGGCCGATCACGATCTCGCCCGAGTCCGGCTTCTCCTGGCCGGTGATCATCTTGAACAGGGTCGACTTGCCGGCGCCGTTGGGGCCGATGATGCCGACGATCGCGCCCGGCGGCACGATGAAGCTCAGGTCGTCGATCAGCAGCCGGTCGCCGAAGCGCTTGGAGACGTTCTTGAACTCGATCACCGAGTTGCCCAGGCGCTCGCCCGGCGGGATGAAGATCTCGTTGGTCTCGTTGCGCTTCTGGTACTCGACCGACTGCAGCTCCTCCAGGCGGGCCAGGCGCGCCTTGCCCTTGGAACGGCCGCCCTTGGCGTTCTGCCGCGCCCATTCCAGCTCGCGTGCGATCGCCTTCTGCCGCGCCTTCTCCTGGTTCTCTTCCTGCTTCAGGCGCTCTTCCTTCTGCACCAGCCACTCGGTGTAGTTGCCCTTCCACGGGATGCCGCGGCCGCGGTCGAGCTCGAGGATCCACTCGGCGGCGTTGTCGAGGAAGTAGCGGTCGTGGGTGACGGCCACCACCGTGCCCGGGAAGCGCTGCAGGAACTGCTCCAGCCACTCCACCGACTCGGCGTCGAGGTGGTTGGTCGGCTCGTCCAGCAGCAGCATGTCGGGCTTCTGCAGCAGCAGGCGGCACAGTGCGACGCGGCGCTTCTCGCCGCCGGACAGGTGGCCGATCTTCGCGTCCCACGGCGGCAGGCGCAGCGCGTCGGCGGCCACCTCCAGCTGCTGCTCGAGCATGTGCGCGTCGCCGGAGGCCAGGATCGCCTCCAGCCGCTGCTGCTCGGCGGCCAGCTTGTCGAAGTCGGCGTCCGGCTCGGCGTAGGCGGCGTAGACCTTGTCCAGCTCGGCCTGGGCGCTGAGGATCTCGCCCACGCCTTCCTCGACCGCCTCGCGCACGGTCTGGTCCGGGTCCAGCTGCGGTTCCTGCGGCAGGTAGCCGATCTTGATGCCCGGCTGCGGCCGCGCCTCGCCGGTGTAGTCCTTGTCGACGCCGGCCATGATCCGCAGCACGGTGGACTTGCCCGCGCCGTTCAGGCCGAGCAGGCCGATCTTGGCGCCGGGCAGGAACGACAGCGAGATGTCCTTGATGATCTGGCGCTTCGGCGGGACCGTCTTGGACACGCCGATCATGGTGTAGATGTATTGCGACATGGAGGCTCCGGAACCGGGGCGCGCCGAGCCCGGCCGGGGCGGCCAGGAGCGGGGCGTGGGAAGCGGCGATTGTACCAGCCTCCAGCCGGAGCCGGGCCGCGGACGGCCAAGGGCCGGAATCAGCAACCGGAAAGCGGGAACGAGGAACCGGCGGGGCGCTTCCCCCGTTTCCCGTTCCGCTTCACCCGTTCCCGGCCTGGCTCAGATCCACACGATGAACGCCACCACCAGCGCCACGCCCAGGTACTTCAGCGCGTAGTACAGGTTCTTGTTGCGCTCGCGCAGGGCCTTGGCCTTCAGGCGCACGGCGTAGAAGTACTTGAACAGGCGGTTGATCGCGCCGGTCCTGTCGCCTTCCATGTTCGGCGAGGCGCCGGCGGCGATCAGGTGGCGGGCGACGAAGCGGTTGAACGCGCGCGCCCAGCCGAACTTCAGCGGCCGCTCGACGTCGCAGAACAGGATGATGCGGTTCTGCGCGGAGTCGTTGCGCGCCCAGTGGATGTAGGTCTCGTCGAACATGGTCCATTCGCCGTCGCGCCAGCTGTAGCGCTGGCCGTCGACCGCGATGTAGCAGGCGTCGTCGTTCGGCGTCTCCAGCCCCAGGTGCAGGCGCAGCGAGCCCGCGTACGGGTCGCGGTGCGGGCGCAGCTCGCTGCCGGGCGGCAGCTCGGTGAACATCGCCGCCTTGACGCTGGGGATCTGCCGCAGCAGCTCGGTGGTGCGCGGGCACAGCGTCGCCGCGGACGGGTGCGCGTCGTCGTACCACTTCAGGTAGAAGCGCTTCCAGCCGCGGCGGAAGAACGAGTTGAAGCC
Organism: Vulcaniibacterium tengchongense; assembly: GCF_003814555.1. Classification (GTDB taxonomy): domain Bacteria; phylum Pseudomonadota; class Gammaproteobacteria; order Xanthomonadales; family Xanthomonadaceae; genus Vulcaniibacterium; species Vulcaniibacterium tengchongense. The sequence continues at coordinate 100,361 of NZ_RKQN01000002.1, read as the reverse complement.
GACGTCGTTGTAGCCGTCGGCGGCCTTGATCTGCTGCAGCTCGCGCAGGCGGCGGGCCTCCTCGCGGATCGCCTGCCAGTTGGCGCGCAGCGGCTCCAGCTCGGGGAAGTGGCGGCCCGGGTCGTCCAGGAACGGCGTGGTCGGCACCCGCGAGAACGCGTACATCAGCACGTTGACCGGGGCCATGAAGGTGGAGTGGTCGAGCAGCTGCCGGCCGAGCCGGTGCCGGACCTTGCCGCGCAGGTGCACGTACACCGCGCTGGCGACGAAGAGCAGTACGAGGACCCATTTCATGGGCGGCTTCCTGGGGAGGAGGGGAGCGCGCGGCGTTCGGACCGTTCCGGCCGCGGCGGAGGCGCCGGTGCGTGGCGGGCGCCGGGCCGCATTCTAGGGGCTGTGGCGCGCAGCGAACAGTTCGCCGCCCCGGCGCCCGCGCCGCGGGCCCGGCCCCGGTCGCGCCTGCTACCATGCGCCGATCCGCGGCCGCGCCCTGCGCCGGCGATTTTCCCCTTATCCGTCCGAGGTTTCGCGCATGTTTCCCAGCTCCGCCCGCATCGCCGGTTACGACGACGAACTCGCCCAGGCCATCGCCGACGAGGCGCGCAGGCAGGAGGACCACGTCGAGCTGATCGCCTCGGAGAACTACGCCAGCCCGCGGGTGCTGGAGGCGCAGGGCAGCGTGCTGACCAACAAGTACGCCGAAGGCTACCCCGGCAAGCGCTACTACGGCGGCTGCGAGTACGTCGACGTGGCCGAGCGGCTCGCGATCGACCGGGTCAAGCAGCTGTTCGGCGCCGACTACGCCAACGTGCAGCCGCACAGCGGCTCGCAGGCCAACCAGGCGGTCTACTTCGCCCTGCTGAACCCCGGCGACACCCTCCTCGGCATGTCGCTGGCGCACGGCGGGCACCTGACCCACGGCGCCAAGGTCAACCTGTCGGGCAAGCTGTTCAACGCGGTGCAGTACGGCGTCAACGACCAGGGCCTGATCGACTACGACGAGGTCGAGCGCCTGGCGCTTGAGCACCGGCCGAAGATGGTGGTGGCCGGGTTCTCCGCCTACTCGCAGGTGGTGGACTGGGCGCGCTTCCGCGCCATCGCCGACAAGGTCGGCGCCTGGCTGTTCGTCGACATGGCCCACGTGGCCGGGCTGGTCGCCGCGGGCGTGTACCCGAACCCGTTGCCGCATGCGCACGTGGTCACCTCGACCACGCACAAGACCCTGCGCGGCCCGCGCGGCGGCATCATCCTGGCGCGGGATCCGTCCGAGGAGCTGGGCAAGAAGCTGCAGAGCATCGTCTTCCCGGGCATCCAGGGCGGGCCGCTGATGCACGTGATCGCGGCCAAGGCGGTGGCATTCAAGGAGGCACTGGAGCCGGAGTTCAAGGCCTACCAGCAGCAGGTGGTGCGCAATGCCCAGGCCATGGCCGAGGCGATCATGGCGCGCGGCTACCGGATCGTCTCCGGCGGCACCCAAAACCACCTGATGCTGGTCGACATGATCGGCAAGGACGTCAGCGGCAAGGACGCGGAGGCCGCGCTCGGCAAGGCCCACATCACCGTGAACAAGAACGCGGTGCCGAACGACCCGCGCTCGCCGTTCGTGACCTCGGGCCTGCGCCTGGGCACGCCGGCGGTGACCACCCGCGGCTACAAGGAGGACGACTGCGTCGCCCTGGCCAACTGGATCTGCGACGTGCTCGACAACCCGAACGACGAGGGCGTGATCGCCGCGGTGCGCGAGAACGTCGTCGCGCAGTGTCGCCGCTTCCCGGTCTACGGTTAAGGCCGGGAACGGAAGATGAGGAACGCGCAACGGATGGAGGCGTCGCGGCGTTCGTCCCGCGATGGCTTGCGCGCCCGCCGGGCCTGCTCGGGTTCCTCGTTCCCCCTCGCTCGTTCCTAGCGCCATGCACTGCCCCTTCTGCCAGCACCCCGACACCCGCGTGATCGACTCGCGGGTGTCCGACGACGGCGCGACCATCCGCCGCCGGCGCGTGTGCGAGGCCTGCGGCGAGCGCTTCTCGACCCTGGAGACGATCGAGCTCAAGCTGCCGCTGATCGTCAAGAACGACGGCCGCCGCGAGGCCTTCGACGCGCGCAAGCTGCGCGCCGGCTTCGACCGGGCGCTGCAGAAGCGTCCGGTGTCGGAGGAGCAGATCGAGGCGGCGGTGCGCGCGGTGGTGCACAAGCTGCGCATGACCGCCGAGCGCGAGCTGTCCTCGCGCCGCGTCGGCGAATTCGTGATGGCCGAGCTGCGCAAGCTCGACCACGTCGCCTACGTGCGTTTCGCCTCGGTGTACCGCGCGTTCCAGGACGTCGCCGATTTCCGCGAGGAACTCGACCGGCTGGAGAGCGACGCCGCCGGCGAGGGCCAGCTGCCGCTGCTCGGCGACGACGAGCCCGCCCCGCGCGGCAAGGGGCGTGTCCGCTGAGCCGGCCCGGCTTCGCGGCGCGGGCATCACGGCAAAATCCGGAGCATCGATGACGAACCGACTTCCTCGTTTCCGCGCCGCCTGCATGATCGCGGCGAGCCTGTGCCTGCCCTTCGGCAGCGGCTGCGCCGCCGATGCCGACGACGCGGCCCGCGCGGCGCAAGCGGCCGCACGCGCCGCGGAAGCCGCGGCGGACGCGGCGTCGGCCGGAACCGACGCCGCCCCGGCGCCGTCCGCCCCGGCGGATCCTGCGCTGCGCGCCAGCCTGGTCGGGCGGTGGGCGATGGACGAGGACGAGCGCGAGGAACTGGATTCGGACCTCGAGCTGCGCGCGGACGGCCGCTACGAATTCCGGCTGCGCTTCGCCGGCGCCGAGCGCCGCCAGCACGGGCGCTGGCGGCTGCTCGGGCGCGAGGCGGTGGCGCTGGCGCCGGAATCCTCCGACGCGCTGGCGCTGGCGACGGGCCGCGCCTATACCGCCGAGGAACTGCGCCAGGCGGCCGCGGCGGGCTCGCTGGAACAGGCGGTGGCGCTCGGCCTGGTGCCTGCGGGGCCGTGGCTGATGCAGCAGCCGGCGACCGCGGGCGAACCGGTGTCGATCACGCTCAGCGATCCGCTGGTCGGTGTCGCGGCGCCGGGCGCGGCGGTCGCGATCGAGTTCGCCGACGGCCGCACGGTCGAGGCGAGCCGCGTGGCCGGCAACGAGTTCGAACTGCGGCCCGATCCGGCGCGGGCGCCGCCGCGCCGGATCGGCGTGCGCTTCGCCCGGGACCGGGACTACCGCTGGCTGGCCTTGTCCGGGCCGTTGCGGCGCTACTACGCGCTGCTGTTCGACGCCTGCGAAGCGGGCCACTGCGGCTCGCCGCCGGTGCTGCTGATCACCCGGCAGCGCGGCGAGCGCGCGCTCAACGCGGGGTTCGGCCTGTACCGGCGGCGTTGAGCGGCAACGCGGCGGCCGCGGGCACAATAGCGCGATGCAGACCTCGTCCTTCTCCGCCGTCGACCATGCCCTGATGGCGCGCGCCCTGCGCCTGGCCGAGCACGGCGCCTACACCACCAAGCCCAACCCGATGGTCGGCTGCGTGCTCGCGCACGGCGAACGGATCGTCGGCGAAGGCTGGCACCGGCGCGCCGGCGAGCCGCACGCGGAGGTGCTCGCGCTGCAGGCGGCCGGCGAACGCGCGCGCGGCGCCACCGCGTACGTGACGCTGGAGCCCTGCGCGCACACCGGCCGCACCGGGCCGTGCGCCGACGCGCTGGTCGCCGCCGGCGTGGCGCGGGTGGTCGCGGCGATGCGCGACCCGTTCCCGCAGGTGGCCGGGCGGGGCTTCGAGCGCCTGCGCGCGGCGGGCATCGCGGTCGACTGCGGGCTGATGGAGGGCGCCGCGCGCGCGCTCAACCGTGGCTTCCTGTCGCGGGTCGAGCGCGGCCGGCCGTGGCTGCGGATCAAGCTGGCGACCAGCCTGGACGGGCGCAGCGCGCTGGCCAACGGCGAGTCGAAGTGGATCAGCGGCGAGGCCTCGCGCCTGGACGTGCAGCGCTGGCGCGCGCGCAGCGGCGCGATCGTCACCGGCGCCGGCACCGTGCTCGCCGATGACCCGTCCCTGACCGTGCGCCTGGGCGACGACACCCCGTTCGTGCCGCCGCTGCGCGTGGTGCTCGACCCCGGCCTGGCCACGGTCGCGCGCGGCCGCGTGCGCGAGGGCGACGCGCCGACGCTGTACATCCATGCCCCCGACGCGAAGCCGCCCCGCGGGCTCGGCGCACAGGTCGCCGCGGCGCCGCTGCGCGCGGGGCGCTTCGACCTGGACGCGGTGCTGCGCCTGCTGGCCGGGCGCGGCGTGAACGAGATCCAGCTCGAGGCCGGCGCGACCCTGGCCGGCGCGTTCCTCGCCGAGGGCCTGGCCGACGAGGTGCTGCTGTACGTCGCGCCGGTGCTGCTCGGCGAGCGCGCGCGGCCGCTGTTCGACGGCCTCGGCATCGAGCGCATGGCGCAGAAGCTGCGCCTGTCGATCGTCGAGTCTCGTCGTCTCGGCGAGGACGTGCGCCTGCTGCTGCGGCCCGAGCCATGACGCGGCCGAGGCCCGGGCACGGCGGGCTCGAGGCGCGGCCGGAAGCGACGCCCGCCCGGCCCCGCTCGCGTTCTCCGGCAGCGCGGGAGAAGGCAGGGGCGGGGCACGGAACGCAGCGTCCTTCGGCGATGGCGGGGCGGCGCCGGCACGGGTGCTAGAATGCGCGCGCCGGTTCGCCGGCGATCCACGACGTCTTCAGGGCGGGGCGGAATTCCCCACCGGCGGTAGGCGCCGCATTCCCCGGAATGCCGCGCGAGCCCGCGAGCGCTTCCGGCAGCCGCGAATCGCGGCCGCGGAAGGTCAGCAGATCCGGTCGAATGCCGGAGCCGACGGTCAGGCTGTTCCCGGCGACGGGAGCGGCCCACAGTCCGGATGAAAGAAGACGGCTGCCGTGCGGCGCGCTCGCGCCGCCCGCCTGCCCGTGCCCGGAGGCGTTTTTCGCTCACCGATGCGGGAGACGTCATATGCAGCTTCTGCCGTACATGCCGGTACGCTCCCGGACGGGATTCGCCGTCCGGCCCCCCTTCCTTTCGCGACGGCCCGCGCCCGCGCGCGCGGGACTGCGCGCGACTTCGCTCGATGCGCGCGGCCGCGGCTCGATGCCGATGGAGGCGCGCTGATGTTCACCGGCATCGTCGAAGGCGTAGGCCGCCTGGCCGCGGTCGAGGACCTGGGCGGCGACAAGCGCCTGACCGTCGCGGTCGGCACCCTGCCGTTCGCCGGCGTGCGCCTGGGCGAGAGCATCGCGGTCAACGGCGTGTGCCTGACCGTGGTCGCGTTCGACGCCGCCTCCTTCGCCGCCGACGCGTCCAACGAGACGCTGGCGCTGACCACGCTCGGCGGCCTCGCGGTCGGCGCGCCGCTCAACCTCGAACGGGCGATGCGGCCGAGCGACCGCCTCGGCGGCCATCTGGTCAGCGGCCACGTCGACGGCGTCGGCCGGGTGGCGGCGATCCGCGAGGACGCGCGCGCGCAGCGCTGGCGCTTCGAGGCCCCGCGCGCGTTGCTGCGCTACGTCGCCCGGAAGGGCTCGATCTGCGTCGACGGCGTCAGCCTCACGGTCAACGACGTGGACGACGCCGGTTTCGAGGTCGCGTTGATCCCGCACACGGTGACGCATACCGCGTTCGCGCAGGCCCGCGTCGGCGACCCGGTGAACCTCGAGATCGACCTGGTCGCCCGCTACGTCGAACGCCTGCTGGCGGACCGCTGATCCCTCCACCCCACGAGCGGACGCGCGCCAGCCCAGGCGCCGCGCGACGACGGTTCCGGCGCCTGCCGGAACGGACAATGACGAGACCCGAGCCATGCCCTTCAGCCCCATCCCCGAACTGCTGGACGAGATCCGCGCCGGCCGCATGGTCGTGATCGTCGACGACGAGGACCGCGAGAACGAAGGCGACCTGATCATGGCCGCCGAGCTGGTGCGGCCCTCCGACGTCAACTTCATGGTCACCCACGCCCGCGGCCTGGTCTGCCTGTCGCTCACCCGCGAGCGCTGCCGCCAGCTCGGCCTGCCGCCGATGGTGCGCGACAACACGTCCAAGCACCACACCAACTTCACCGTCAGCATCGAGGCGGCCGAGGGCGTGACCACCGGCATCAGCGCCTACGACCGCGCCCACACCATCCGCACCGCGGTGCGACCGGACGCCAAACCGTCCGACCTCAGCCAGCCGGGCCACATCTTCCCGCTGATGTCGCAACCCGGCGGCGTGCTCAGCCGCGCCGGCCACACCGAGGCGGCGACCGACCTGGCGATGCTCGCCGGGCTGGAGCCCGCCGGCGTGCTGGTGGAGGTCCTCAACCCCGACGGCAGCATGGCGCGGCGGCCGCAGTTGGAGGCGTTCGCGCGCGAACACGGGCTCAAGATCGGCTCGATCGAGGAGCTGATCCGCTACCGGCTGAGCACCGAGCACACCGTCGAGCGCGTCGACGAGCGCGAGATCGAGACCGAGCACGGCCCGTTCCGCCTGGTCGCCTACCGCGACCGGCTCAGCCACGCGCTGCACTTCGCCCTGCTGCGCGGGCGCATCGACGCGGCGGCGCCGACGCTGGTGCGGGTGCAGACGCTGAATCCGCTCGCCGACGCGCTGCATTGGCGCCGCGCGGACTTCGGTCCGGCGGTCGGCGACGTGCTCGCCGCGATCGCGCGCGAAGGCCGCGGCGTGCTGGTGCTGCTCGCCGACGCCGCCGATCCGGATGCGCTGCTGGCGCGCCTGCGCGCCCCGCAGCACGAAGCCGAGGCCGCGCCGGCGCGCGGGCACGCGCTGGCCGAATGGCGCCGCACCGGCGCCGGCGGGCAGATCCTGGCCGACCTCGGCCTGGGCAAGCTGCGCGTGCTCGGCACCCCGCGCAAGCAGATCGGCCTGGCCGGCTTCGGCCTGGAAGTCGTCGAGTACCTCGAGCCGCCGCACTGAGCGCGCCGCCGTCGCCGCGGCGGGCTTCCGAAGCGAGCTAGAATGTCCGTCCTTTAGCCGGAACGCCCATGACCCACTACGAAGGCGACCTGCGCAGCCCCGAAGGCGCGCGCTACGCGATCATCGCCAGCCGCTGGAACCCGCGCATCACCGACACGCTGGTGGCCGGCGCGCGCAAGACCTTCGCCGACAACGGCGTCGCCGACGACGCGGTCGACGTGGTGCGGGTGCCGGGCGCGTGGGAGATCCCGCTCGCGGCCGCGCGCCTGGCCGCCGCCGGGCGCCACGCCGCGGTGGTCGCGCTCGGCTGCGTGGTGCGCGGCGACACCCGCCACTACGAGCACGTCGCCGACCGCTGCGCCGAAGGGCTGATGCGGGTCGCGCTCGACTACCGCGTCCCGGTGGCCAACGGCGTGCTCGCGGTCGAACGCCACGAGGACGCGGAGGCCCGCGCCGGCGGCAGCCACGGCAACAAGGGCGAGGAGGCGGCCCTGGCCGCGCTGGAAATGAGCCACCTGCTGAGGCAACTGCCATGAACCGACGTCGCAGCGACGGCATCGATCCGGTCGCGCGCTCGCGCGCGCGCCGCCGCGCCCTGCAGGCGGTGTACGCCTGGCAGATGTCCGGCGCCAGCGCGCGCGACGTGATCGCCCAGTTCGCCCACGAGCAGGCGCACGAAGTCGCCGACCTGGAGTACTTCGAGGACCTGGTGCGCGGCGTCGACGCGCACTGCGCCGAGCTCGACGAAGCGCTGCAGCCGTTCCTCGACCGCGACGTCGACCAGGTCGACCCGGTCGAACGCGCGGCGCTGCGCATCGCCGCCTACGAGCTGCGCCAGCGCCTGGACGTGCCGTACAAGGTCGTGATCAACGAGGCGATCGAGACGGTCAAGCGCTTCGGCGCCGAGCACGGCCACACCTACGTCAACGGCGTGCTCGACCGCGCCGCCGCGGCCTGGCGCGCGGCCGAGGTGCAGGCGCGCCCGCGCTGACCCTGCCGCGCCCGGGCGAGCGCCCGGAGCGGGCGAGCGCGCCTCCGCAGTGACCGGCGAGGAGGACCGATGGCCGAATTCGACCTGATCGAGCGCATCCGCCGCCGCGCCGCTTCGCGCGACGACGTGCTGTTGGGCATCGGCGACGACGCCGCGCTGCTGCGGGTCCCGCCGGAGCGGCACCTGGTGGTGGCCACGGACACGCTCAACGCCGGCGTGCACTTCCCCGGCGACAGCGCGCCCGCCGACATCGGCTGGAAGGCGCTGGCGGTGAACCTGTCCGATCTGGCCGCGATGGGCGCCGAGCCGGCCTGGTGCACGCTGTCGCTGTCCCTGCCGCAGGCCGACCCGGCCTGGCTCGACGGCTTCCTCGACGGCTTCCTGGCGTTGGCGGAACGCCACCGCGTCGCCCTGGTCGGCGGCGACACCACGCGCGGGCCGCTGTCGGCGTGCGTGACCGTCCATGGCCTGGCCGAGGCCGGGCGCGCCTTGCGCCGCGACCGCGCCCGCGCCGGCGACGACGTCTGGGTCAGCGGCACCCTCGGCGATGCCGCCGCGGCGCTGGCGCAATGGCGGCAGGGCGGCGCCGCCGACCCGGTGCTGCGCGCGCGCCTGGACCGGCCGACGCCGCGCCTCGCGCTGGGGCGCGCGCTGGCCGGCCTCGCCCATGCGGCGATCGACGTCTCGGACGGGCTGCTCGCCGACCTCGGCCACGTCTGCCGCGCCAGCGGCGTCGGCGCCGAGCTGGACCTGGACGCGCTGCCGGCCTCGCCGGCGCTGCGCGGCGCGTTCGCCGGCGACGCATTGCGCGGGCTGCAGGCCAGCGGCGGCGACGACTACGAACTGTGCTTCACCGCGCCCAGCGCCGCGATCGACGCGGTGCAGCGCGCGGCCGAAGCGAGCGGCACGCCGGTGAGCTGGATCGGGCGCATCGTCGCCGGCAGCGGCGTGGCCGTATTCGACGCCGAAGGCGCGCGCTGGACGCCGCCGCGCGCCGGCTACGAGCACTTCGGCGCCGCCTAGCTCCCGTCGGCGGCCCGTGGGCGCGCCGCCGGCCGGCCGCGGCCTCGGCTCCTTTCCCTGCACGCGGGCCGCCCGGCTACGGAGGAACCCTCGCCGCCGCGTGGGCTCCAGCTACGAAGAATCCTTCTTTTCCGCCGCGCGCGCATCCGCTACGAACGATCCTGCCGCCGCGCGGGACGGTCGGCTGCGTAGAACCCCTCTCCCGCTCGCGGGAGGGGGCAGGGGCGAGGAACCGGGTGGCGCGGTTCAGGCCGAGCGCACGATCGCCGCCGTCGCGCGGCGCACCAACGGCAGCACCGCGAGCAAGGTCGGGAAGGCGATCAACCAGGACAGCGCCCAGGCGCCCAGCCACAGGCGCAGGAAGTCGGGCCCGGCGCCGACGCTGCGCAGCGTGCTGACCAGCGACACGATGCAGGTCATCAGGATCGACAGCAGCAGCGGCATCACCACCGCGCCGTAGCGCGCCGGCAGCTTGCGCAGGCCGAGCATGGGGGTACGGGAATTCTTCGAGTCAGCGTTCATGCGGATTTCCTGGGGATCGATCCGGTCAAGCAAGGCGCCTTCGCCCCCGCGCGTGCGGGAGGCCCGAGCCCCGGCATGGCCGGAGAGGGTGGCGCGTTGGTTGACGTGAACGCTTACGACGGCCGCTGCGCGACCGCGGCGGCATCCTAACGGCCGCGGCCGCGCGCAACAAGCGCCGGCGTCAGTCCGGCAGCAGCTTGCCCGGGTTGAGGATGCCGTCCGGATCGAACGCCGCCTTGACCGCGCGCATCAGCGCCAAGGTCGGCGGGTCGATCGCCTGCGGCAGGAACGCGCGCTTGGCCAGGCCGATGCCGTGCTCGCCCGACAGCGTGCCGCCGAGCGCGAGGGCCAGCGCGAACACCCGCGCCAGCGCCGCCTCGGCGCGCGCGCCCTGCCCGGCGTCGGCCGGATCGAACAGCAGGTTGACGTGCAGGTTGCCGTTGCCGGCATGGCCGAAGCAGACGATGGGCAGCGCGAACTCGCGCGCCAGCGCCTGCACGCCGTCGACCAGTTCCGGGATGCGCGAGACCGGCACCACCACGTCCTCGTTGATCTTGCCCGGCGCGAGCGTGCGCAGCGCCGGCGACAGCGCCTTGCGCGCCGCCCACAGCCGCTCGCGCGCGGCCTCGTCGGCGGCGTCGTCGATCGCCACCAGGCCTTCGCCCGCGGCCGCGCGCATCAGCGCCTCCACCGCGTGCGGCAGCGTCTGCGCGTCGCCGTCGGCTTCGATCATCAGCAGTGCGCCGGCCTCCGGCGGCAGGTCGGCGCCCCCGACCTCGCGCGCCAGCCGCACCGCGGTGGCGTCCATGAACTCCAGCATCGACGGCGTGACCGGCTGCGCCATCAGCCGCGCCACCGCGCGCGCCGCGGCCGCGACGTCGCGATACAGCGCGCGCAACGCGCGCCGCGCCGGCGGCAACGGCGTCAGCCGCAGCGTCGCCTCGACGATCAGCGCCAGCGTGCCTTCGCTGCCGACCAGCAGCCGTTGCAGGTCGTAGCCGGTCGCGCCCTTGGTGGTGGCCGTGCCGCAGCGGATCGGTTCGCCGGTGCCGGCGACCGCGCCCAACGCGAGCACGTTGTCGCGGCTGGCGCCGTACTTCACCGCGCGCGGCCCGCCGGCGTTGCAGGCCAGGTTGCCGCCGACGGTGCTGTAGCCGGCGCTGGTCGGGTCCGGCGGCCAGAACAGCCCGTGCGGCTCGAGCGCGGCCTGCAGCTCGCCGTTGAGCACGCCGGGTTCGACCACCGCGCAGCGGTCGCCGGGGCGGATCGCGAGGATGCGGTTCATGCGCTCGAACGAGACCACCACGCCGCCGGCCACCGGCACCGCGGCGCCGGTGGTGTTGGTGCCGCGGCCGCGCGCGATCACCGGCACCCGGTGCGCGCGGCAGGCGCGCACCAGCGCGACCACCTGCCCGCGCTCCACCGGCAGCGCGACCGCGTCGGGCAGCGCCTGCCGGCGCGAGTTGTCGTAGGCGTACGCCAGGCGCTCGTTCGGATCGACGCGCCAGCCGTCGCCGAGCACGGCGGCCAGTTCGCGATGCAGCGCGCGCGGAAGCGGAGTCATCGCGCGAGGATAGCGCGCCGCCGATGCGCCGCGCCGGGCTGGATTCCCGCCGGCGGGATTCGCGCGGATGCGCGCGGCGCGGGCGTTCGGGCGATCGCCTCCCCGTGCGCGCGGGATTCCGCCGGGCGAGTCCGCGAGCGGCAGGGCGCCAACGCGCGGCCGCCGACCCGACCGCGGCGCCCGGGTGTCCGACCCCGTGCGCAGCCGCGAAAATCCGCGGCGGCCGCCGGACGCGGCGCCCGGGCTCAGCAATCGTCGGCGCGGAAGGCGTCGCGCAGCCAGTGCAGGCGCGGCGCGTCGGGGTCGCCGTCGGCCTCGATCACGTCGAAGCGGCAGCCGGCCTGCGCGTAGCGCGGATGCGCGGCGAGGAAGGCCTGCGCGGCGAGCAGCAGGCGGCGGCGCTTGCGCAGGTCGATCGACGCGGCGCCGCCGCCGAAGCGCGGGTCGCGGCGATAGCGCACCTCGACGAACACCAGCGTGTCGCCGTCGAGCATCACCAGGTCGAGCTCGCCGACCCGGAAGCCGGCGTTGGCGGCCAGGTCGCGCAGGCCGGCGCGCCGCAGCCAGGCGCGGGCAGCGGCCTCGACCGCCGCGCCGCGGCCGCGCCGGTCAACGGCGCGCGGCATCCGCCAGCGGCACCGCGACGCCGCCGCTGAAGGTCGACCACGCCGGCGTGCGCAGCACGTTGCCGAAGCCGTCCAGGCGCAGCACGCCGGTGGCGCCGGCGATGTCGTCGGTGGTCGTGGCCAGGTGCTCGAAGTAGGCGGCCAGCAGCCAGGCGTCGTAGCCGAACGCGAACAGCCTCGCCGCCGCGCCGCGCGCGGTCGGCAGCTGCGCCGCGACCGAAGCCGCGGCCGGCAGGCCGCGCACGCCGCCGCCGGCGGTCCAGGTCTCGCTCGGGAAGGCGATGCCGTCGAGCACGCGGTCTTCCTCCGGCTTGCCGGTGCCCGAGAGCAGCTGCGAGGTCGCCACCCGCGGCTTGCCGGCCAACCCGGCCAGCGCCAGCCTCGGCATCAGCGCGCGCGCGGCCGGGCCGCGCACGGCCAGGTATACCGCGTCGACGCCGCCCGCCTGGTTCGCGAACGGCGCCAGGTCGGCGACGCCTTCGCCGACCACGTCGGTGACCGCGCCGCCGCGCTCTTCCAGGCGCGCGCGCAGGCTCGCCACCGCGCGGCGCTGGGTGTCGTCGCCGCCGCCGATCACCAGCACCCGGCGCGCGCCCTGGCGCAGCAGGTGCTCGGCCGCGGCCACGCCCTCGTCCTCGGGCGAGAGCGAGAAGCCGGCGTGGCCGGGCGGCGGCGGGTCCTGGTCGCGGTTCAATGCCAGCACCGGCACCGGCAGCGTGCCGCGCGCGAACAGCGCGACGACCTCGTCGCGGCCGAGCGGGCCGAGCACGAAATCGTTGCCCTCGGCCGCGGCCTTGTCATAGGCGGAGAGCGCGCCGGCGCTGCTGCCGGCGGTGTCGTAGAAGGTGACCTCGGGACGCCGGCGCCGTTCGCCGTAGTAGCCGGCGAGGAAGCCGTCGCGCACCGGTTGCGCCGCGGTGGCCAGGCCGCCGGACAGCGGCAGCAGCACCGCCAGGCGCAGCGGCGGGCGGTAGCCGTCGCTCTCGGCGGCGGGGCGGTCGGCGGCGCCGAAGCGCCAGCCGCTGCGGTCGAACGGCCGCGGCAGCGGCAGGCCGCGCCGCAGCAGCGCCTGGCCGACGTGGTTGTAGAGCGGGTCGGCGGCGGCGAGCGCGGCCGCTTCGCGCGCCAGGCTGGCGTCGTCGATGCCGGCGAGCAGGCGCTCGATCTGGCGATGGTTCTCGCCGCGCGCGCGACCGTTCAGCGCGGCGCCGGCGCGGGCCAGTTCCGCGGCTTGCGCCAGCGCCTGGCCCACGGCCGGGTCGCGGCTGGCCTGCGCCGGCGCGCCGCCCGGCCGCCCGCCGACGCTGGCGCAGCCGCCGAGCAGCGCGGCGCAGCACAGCGCGACGAGAACGCCGCGCACGGCGAAGCGGCGTGGCGGGTTCGGCGCGCGTCGCCGCGGCATCCGTCGATCGGGAATCGGGCTCATCGGCAAGTATCCGCCGCGCTGCGGCGCGTGTGGTGGACCGGTTAGGATTCTAACCGGCCCTTTCCTGGACGCACGATGCACGCCGTTTCCCCCCCGGCTTCCGGGACCTTGCACGTGGTCGCCACGCCGATCGGCAACCTCGGCGACCTGCCGCCGCGCGCGCTGGAGGTGCTGAAGTCGGTCGCCGCGGTCTGCGCCGAGGACACCCGCCGCACCCGCCAGCTGCTGAGCCACTTCGGCCTGGAGCGGCCGTTGCTCGCGCTGCACCAGCACAACGAGGACGCGCAGGCGGCGCAACTGGTCGCGCGCCTGCAGGGCGGGGAGTCGCTGGCGCTGGTGTCCGACGCCGGCACGCCGCTGGTCAGCGACCCCGGCTTCCGCCTGGTGCGGGCCGCGCGTGCGGCCGGCGTGCGGGTCTCGCCGGTGCCGGGGCCGTGCGCCGCGATCGCCGCGCTCAGCGTCGCCGGCCTGCCCAGCGACCGTTTCGCCTTCGAAGGCTTCCTCCCGGCCAAGGCCGCGGCGCGCCGCGAGCGCCTGGCGCGGCTCGCCGGCGAAACGCGCACGCTGATCTTCTACGAGTCCGCGCACCGGATCGCGGAGACGCTGGACGACCTGGTCGCCGCGTTCGGCGCCGGGCGCCCGGCCGCGCTCGCGCGCGAGCTGACCAAGCTGTTCGAGACCGTGCTCGACGGCCCGCTGGGCGCGCTGCGCGAACGCGTCGCCGCCGACCCCGACCAGCGCAAGGGCGAGTTCGTGCTGATCGTGCAGGGCGCCGGCGAGGACGCGGACGCCCGCATCGCCGAAGGCCAGCGCCTCTACGCCAGGCTGAGCGAATACCTCAAGCCCTCGCAGGCGGCCAGGCTCGCCGCCGAGCTGAGCGGCGCGCCGCGCAAGGCGCTGTACGGCGGCGAATGAGGCTGCGGTTCGTACCTGCCGACGCCGCCGGTCCGGCCGGGCGGGACGACGGGCGGGCTGCGGCTTGCGGGCGGCTCTCCCGGAGGATGGCCCTTGCGAGAAGGCGGCGCGCGGCGGCCGCGGCTTGGAGGCCGACCTGAGCGGGCCCCGTAGTCCGCGCGGAGAACCTTGGGCATTCGCGGACGCAAGCCGTAGAATGCGCTCCGCGGAGTCGGCCAGGCAGTCGCGGCGCGCGCGAGCGCGTCGAGGAAAGTCCGGGCTCCACAGGGCACGGTGCCAGGTAACGCCTGGGCGGCGCGAGCCGACGGAAAGTGCAACAGAGAGCAGACCGCCGAACGGCGTCGCAAGACGCGCGTGGCAAGGGTGAAACGGTGCGGTAAGAGCGCACCGCGAGTCCGGCAACGGACCGGCACGGCAAACCCCACCGGGAGCAAGGCCAAATAGGGAGACGATGCCGCGGCCCGCGGTGTCTCCGGGTAGGCTGCTTGAGCGCCGCGGCGACGCGGCGCCCAGAGGAATGACTGTCCACGACAGAACCCGGCTTATCGGCCGGCTCCGCGCTCCCTACATGGGCCGCCGGCTGCGAAACCGCCGCCGGCGGCATCGTTCACGCGCCATCGGCGCCCGTACGCGGGGCGCGCGAACGGGGCGCATCCCGGGAACGGACGCCGTCGGTATCGGCGCGCCCGCGGGCCGGCCCGGGCGCGCGGGCCGATCCCCGTAGCGCGCTGCGGCCACGCCGGACGACGCGCCGGGCACGCCGCAACCAAGCCCCGGGGGCCTGCCGGAACCCGCGGCGGTCGCCACTCGCCGCGACCGCGAACGTTCGATGCCTGCCGCCCGGGCCGGGCGGCGTTCGGGTCGATACCCGGCGTCCGGCGTGCCATCCCCCGGCGGGCGCGAAGCCCGCTCTGGGCGGTCAAGTCGGAAGGCGCCCTGCGCCGGCGGTCAGCATCCGGGCCGCCGGCTGCTCCATGCGCTCGCCCGGCGCGCACCGTCGCCGCGTTGCTGCGCCGCGGCGCGGTCGTGGCCCGAACGCCGATCCTGGCCGCGTCCGCGGGCGGGCCAAGGCCGTCCGTCTCAAAAGATGAGACGAAACAAGGGCTAGTGGATAACTCTTGAATAAGACTGTGAAGTTCTGCGCAAGCCTTTGATGCGCAAAGCGAAATTGCGCGAGGAAAGCTGTTGACAACCCTGGCGGGCGTGCCTAAGGTGGGCATCTGAGGGAAAACCGGGTTTTTCGTGGTTTTCGGTGACATGAAGCCGCCCGCGTAGAGGCGGCCACAACAGGTGCCGGATGTTCCAAGGCGAGACCGCCATCACGATCGACGACAAGGGCCGGCTGGCGGTGCCCACCGCCTACCGCGACCTGGTCGCGCGCGAGTGCGGCAACCGCCTGGTGATCACCTACAACCCGTTCGAGTCCGGCTCCCTGTACCTCTACCCGCAGGCGGTCTGGGAGCGCGTGCGCGACCAGGTCAACGCCCTGCCCAAGGCCAAGAAGGTCAACCGCTCGATGCAGCTGAAGCTGGTCGGCGCGGCGGCGTTCGTCGAGCTCGACGGCAACGGCCGCATCTCCATCCCCGCCAGCCATCGCGCCGCGGTCGGGATCGAGAAGAAGGCGGTGCTGCTGGGCATGGGCGACAAGTTCGAGTTGTGGAGCGAGCAGGCGCACCACGCGCAGATCCGTCAGACCATCTCTGACGAGGATCTGAGCGAGGAGCTGCTCGACCTGCAGCTGTGACGGTGGGTGGCATGGAGCGCGGCGCGCTCTCCGGCCACCTCCCCGTGATGTACGCGCAAACCCTCGAAGGGCTGCGCGTGCGCGGGGACGGCACGTACCTGGACGGCACGTTCGGGCGCGGCGGTCACGCGCGCGGCGTGCTCGATCAACTCGGCCCCGGAGGCCGGCTGCTGCTCATGGACAAGGATCCCGAAGCGATCGCCGTCGCCGAACGCGAGTTCGGCGCGGACCCGCGCGTGGCGATCCGCCGCGGCAGCTTCGCCGCGCTCGCCGACTGGGACGCGACCGCCGCCGGCCTGGACGGCGTGCTGTTCGACCTGGGCGTGTCGTCGCCGCAGCTGGACGTGGCCGAGCGCGGCTTCAGCTTCGGCAAGGACGGTCCGCTCGACATGCGCATGGACCCGGAGCGGGGCCCGAGCGCGGCGCAGTGGCTGGCCGAGGCGCCCGAGCGCGAGATCGCCGACGTGCTGTGGACCTACGGCGAGGAGCGGATGAGCCGGCGCATCGCCCGGGCGATCGTCGCCCGCCGCTCGCAGCAGCCGCTCGAGCGCACCGCGCAGCTGGCCGCGCTGATCGCGCAGGCGGTGCCGCGGGGCGAGGGGCGGATCCACCCGGCCACCCGCAGCTTCCAGGCGATCCGCATCCACATCAACCGCGAGCTGGCCGACCTCGAGGCCGGGCTGGACGCGGCGCTGGCGCGGCTGAAGCCGGGCGGGCGCCTGGCGGTGATCAGCTTCCACTCGCTCGAGGACCGCATCGTCAAGCAGTTCATCGCCCGCCACGAGAAGGCGCCGCCGGCCCGCCGGCGCATGCCGGTGGCGGTCGCGTTCACGCCGACGCTGCGCGCGATCGGCGGCGCGCGCAAGGCCGACGAGGCCGAGGTCGCGGCCAACCCGCGCGCGCGCAGCGCGGTGTTGCGGGTGGCGGAAAAGCTGCCCGCCGCCGGAGGCGCCGCATGAGCCGGCTGCTGCTGACCGCGCTGGTCGCCGCCAACGTGATCTCCGCGCTGGCGGTGGTGTACGCGCGCCACCAGCACCGCCAGCTGTTCGTGCAGCTGAGCCGGCTGGAGCGGGCGCGCGACGAGCTCAACATCGAATTCGGCCGGCTGCAGCTGGAGCAGGCGACCTGGGCGGAGAGCAACCGCATCGACCAGGTTGCGCGCGACCGCCTCGGGATGAAGTTCCCGGAAGGCCCGGAGATCGTGGTGGTGCGGCCATGAGCGCGGCGAACGGACGCGGTTCCCGTTCCGGCGAGCGCGGCGGCGCGCTGCGCCAGCTGCTGCGCGCCTGGCGCGGCCCCGCGCGCGAGGAGCGGGGCGCGGGCAAGCCGCGCGCGCGCCAGGGGTTCGACCTGCGCAACCGCCTGCTGCTGGTCGGCGGCACGCTCGGCCTGTGCTCGCTGGCGCTGGTGGTGCGCGCGTTCGACCTGCAGGTGGTCAGCAACGAGTTCTACCGCCAGCAGGGCGACGCGCGCTCGCTGCGCGAGATCCCGATCCCGACCTCGCGCGGCATGATCACCGACCGCAACGGCGAGCCGCTGGCGGTGTCCACGCCGGTGGAGTCGGTGTGGGGCAATCCGAAGGAGCTGCTGAAGACGCCGGACCGCCTGCCCGAGCTGGCGCAGGCGCTGGGCGTGCCCGCCGACGAGCTGATCCGCAAGCTGAGCCAGCGCGCGGACAAGGAGTTCGTCTACCTCAAGCGCCGGATCAACCCGGACCAGGCGCGTAAGATCCTCGCGCGCAAGATCCCCGGCGTGTTCAGCCAGCGCGAGTTCCGCCGCTTCTACCCGCAGGGCGAGGCGCTGGCGCACGTGCTGGGCTTCACCAACATCGACGACCGCGGCCAGGAAGGGCTGGAGCTGGCGTTCGACGATTGGCTGCGCGGCAAGCCCGGGGTGAAGCGGGTGATCCGCGACGGCGCCGGCCGCATCATCGAGAGCGTCGACCTGGTCAAGCCGGCCGAGCCGGGGCGCGACCTGACCCTGAGCGTCGACCGCCGCATCCAGTACCTGACCTTCCGCGAACTGCGCGCGACCCTGCAGCGCACCGGCGCCAGCGCCGGCTCGGCAGTGGTGCTCGACGTCGCCACCGGCGAGGTGCTGGCGATGGCCAACCTGCCGACCTTCAACCCGAACGCGGTGAGCACCGGCGAGCTCGACGCGCACCGCAACCGCGCGGTCACCGACGTGATCGAGCCGGGCTCGACGATGAAGCCGCTGACCGTGGCCGCCGCGCTCGAGGCAGGCGTCATCACCCCGCACACCAAGTTCGACACCAACCCGGGCTGGATCCCGAACGGCCGCTACCGCACCACCGACCACCACAACTACGGCGTGCTCGACACCACCGGCGTGATCACCAAGAGCTCGAACGTCGGCGCGGCCAAGATCGTCGCCAAGCTGTCGGACGAGTACTTCTATTCGTTCCTGCACCGCTTCGGCTACGGCGAGAAGCCGGGCAGCGGCTTTCCCGGCGAGTCCACCGGCGTGCTGATGCCGCCGCGGCGCTGGAGCGGCACCACCAAGCAGACCATGTCCTACGGCTACGGCCTCTCGGCCACGCCGCTGCAGATCGCGGTGGCGTACGCCGCGCTCGGCAACGGCGGCAAGCTGATCCGGCCGACCTTCGTCAAGGGCGAGCGCAGCGAGCCCAGGCAGGTGCTCGATCCGGCGATCGCGGCCGAGGTCGTGCGCATGATGCAGACCGTGACCGAACCCGGCGGCACCGCCCGCCAGGCCGCGATCCTCGGCTACCACGTCGCCGGCAAGACCGGCACCGCGCGCAAGTTCAACAGCGCCGGCGGCTACTCGCGCCGCTACGTGTCGTACTTCGCCGGCGTGGTGCCGGTGCAGAACCCGCGCTTCTCGATGGTGGTGGCGATCGACGACCCGGACCCGGCCAAGGGCTACTTCGGCGGCTTCGTCTCCGCGCCGATGTTCAAGAGCGTGATGGAGGGCGCGCTGCGGCTGATGGACGTGCCGCCGGACGACATCGACACCTGGCTGGCGGCGCAGGCCGAGGCCGAAGCCAAGCGCGCCAAGGCCGCGGGCAAGGCGCTGCCGGCCGCGGCGCCGGTGCGGCCGGCGCTGCGGGAGGCGGCGCGATGAGCCGGACGATGCTGCTGCGCGAGCTGCTGCCCGACGTCGCCGGCGTGCCCGGCGACCTGCGCGTCCACGGCCTGACCATGGACAGCCGCGAGGTGCGGCCGGGCGATGCGTTCGTCGCCATCGCCGGCTTCGGCGCGCACGGCCTGCAGTTCGCCGAGCAGGCGCGCGCGGCCGGCGCGGTCGCGGTGCTGTTCGAGCCGCCGGCGCCGGCCGGGCTGCCCGCGCCCGCGGACGCGATCGCGGTGCCGGGCCTGCGTGCGCGCCTGGGCGCGATGGCCGACGAGTTCCACGGCCATCCGTCGCGGGCGATGACGATGGTCGGCGTCACCGGCACCAGCGGCAAGACTTCGACCGTGCAGCTGATCGCGCAGGCGCTGGAGCTGCGCGGCCGCCGCGCCGGGACCATCGGCACGCTCGGCGCCGGCCTGTACGGCGCGGCGCGCCCGACCGGCTTCACCACGCCCCTGGTGCTGCAGATGCACGCGCTGCTGGCGCAGTTGCGCGACGCCGGCGCCGAGGCGGTGGCGATGGAGGTCAGCTCGCACGCGCTCGACCAGGGCCGCGTCGACGGCGTGCACTACGACGTGGCGGTGTTCACCAACCTCACCCGCGACCACCTCGACTACCACGGCGACATGGCCAGCTACGGCGCGGCCAAGGCCAAGCTGTTCGCGCGGCCCGGGCTGCGCGCGGCGGCGATCAACGTCGACGACGCGTTCGGCGTGTCGCTGCTGGCGCGGCTGCCGGAAGGCGTGCGCGGCATCGGCCTGAGCGCGCGCGGCGGCCAGCAGGCGCTGGTCGGCGCCGAGCGCGTGGAACTCGACGCCTCCGGCATCGCCTTCGACCTGGTCCTCGGCGACGCCCGCCATCCGGTGCGCTCGCCGCTGCTCGGCCGCTTCAACGTCGACAACCTGCTGGCGGTGGCCGGCGTGCTGCACGCGCTGGGCGAGGACGATGCGGCGATCGCCGGGGTCCTGCCGCGGCTGCAGCCGATCCCCGGGCGGATGAACCGGCTCGGCGGCGACGGCCGCCTGCCGCTGGTGGTGGTCGATTACTCGCACAAGCCCGACCCGTTGCAGCAGGCGCTGGAATCGCTGCGCGGGCATCTGCGCGGGCGCCTGATCTGCGTGTTCGGCTGCGGCGGCGAGCGCGACCGCGGCAAGCGCCCGCAGATGGCGGCGATCGCCGAGGCGCACGCCGAGCGCGTCTACGTCACCGACGACAACCCGCGCGGCGAGGACGGCGACGCGATCGTCGCCGAGATCGTCGCCGGTTTCGCCCGGCCCGGGCGCGCGGTGGTCGAGCGCGACCGCGCCGCGGCGATCGCGCGCGCGATCGGCGAGGCCGGCCCCGACGACATCGTGCTGGTCGCCGGCAAGGGCCACGAGACCTATCAGGAAGTCGCCGGCGTCAAGCATCCCTTCGACGACGCCGAGGTGGCGCGCGCGGTGCTGGCGCAGCGGCGGGAGGGGGGCGCATGAGGCCGACGCGCCTGTCCGAGATCGCGCGCTGGACCGGCGGCCGCCTGCGCGGCGAGGACCGCACGGTCGATGCGGTCGCCACCGACACCCGCGCGCTGCCGCAGGGCGGCGCCGCGGTGTTCGTCGCGCTCAAGGGCGAGCGCTTCGACGGCCACGACCACGCGCCGCAGGCGGTGCAGGGCGGCGTGGCGGCGCTGCTGGTCGCGCGCGAGCTGGACCTGGCCGTGCCGCAGGTCGTGGTCGCCGACACCGAGCGCGCGCTGGGCGACTGGGCGGCCGCGGTGCAGCGCGGGCGCGCGGCGACGGTGGTCGCGATCACCGGCAGCAACGGCAAGACCAGCGTGAAGACGCTGACCGCGGCGATCCTGGCGCGGCACGGCCGCGCCTACGCCAATCCCGGCAACCGCAACAACGAGATCGGCCTGCCGCTGGCGGTACTCGAGGCGCCGGAGGACGCGCAGTACGCGGTCTACGAGATGGGCGCCGGCAAGCCCGGCGACATCGCCTACCTGACCGCGATCGCGCCGCCGCACGTCGGCCTGGTCAACAACGTCGCCCCGGCCCACATCGAGCGCATGGGCAGCCTGCTGGCGATCGCCGACACCAAGGCGGCGGTGTACGACGACCTGCGCGACGGCGGCACCGCGGTGATCAATGCCGACGACGCCTTCGCCCAGTTCTTCGCCGAGTGCGCCCACGGCCGCCGGTTGATCCGCTTCGGCCTGGAGCAGGGCGCCGACGTGAGCGCGCGCGACCTCGCGCTCGGCGAGGCCGGCTCGCGCTTCGTGCTGGTGTCGCCGGCCGGCGAGGCCGCGGTCGAGATCGCGATGCCGGGCCGGCACAACGTACGCAACGCGCTGGCCGCGGCGTCGATCGCGTTCGCCGCCGGCGCGCCGCTGGCGACCGTCGCCGAAGGGCTGGCCGCGGCGCGCCCGGTCGCCGGCCGCCTGGCCACGCACGCGCTGCGCAGCGGCGCGGTGCTGATCGACGACAGCTACAACGCCAACCCGGGCTCGCTGGCCGCGGCGATCGAGACCCTGGCCGAGGCCGGCCGCGGCGCCGGCGGCGAAGCCTGGCTGGTGCTCGGCGACATGCGCGAGCTCGGCGCCGACGCGGCCGGGATGCACGCCGAAGTCGGCCGCCGCGCGCGCGCCGCCGGGGTGACCCGGCTGTTCGCGCTGGGCCCGTTCAGCGCGCACGCGGCGCGGGCGTTCGGCGACGGGGCCGCGCGGTACGAGCGCCACGACACGCTCGCCGAGGCGCTGCGCGCGCAGCTGCGCGGCGGCGTGCGCGTGCTGGTGAAGGGGTCGCGCGGCAGCGCGATGGACAAGATCGTGACCGCGCTGTTGGCCGCCGACGCGCGCGAAGCCGGAGGGGACGACCATGCTGCTTGAACTCGCGCGCTGGCTGGAGCAACTGCAGAGCCTGTTCGGGCTGTTCGGCTACCTGACCTTCCGCGGCATCCTCGCCGCGCTGACCTCGCTGTTCCTGTCGCTGTGGTGGGGGCCGGCGGTGATCCGGCGCCTGTCGCAGCTCAAGGGTGGCCAGCCGATCCGCCAGGAGGGGCCGCAATCGCACTTCTCCAAGGCCGGCACGCCGACCATGGGCGGCGCGCTGATCCTGCTCACCGTGGCCGCGGCGGTGCTGCTGTGGGGCGACCTGCGCAACCGCTACGTCTGGCTGGTGCTGGCGGTGATGCTGGCGTTCGGCTGGATCGGCTTCTGGGACGACTGGATCAAGATCGTCAAGCGCGACCCGAACGGGATGAAGTCGCGCTGGAAGTACCTGCTGCAGTCGCTGTTCGGCCTCGGCGCCGGCCTGTTCCTGTACCACACCGCCGACGTGCCCGCGGCGACCACGTTCTACATCCCGTTCTTCAAGGCCGTCGCGCTGCCGCTGGTGGGGGTCAGCTTCGTCGCGATCGCCTACTTCTGGATCGTCGGCTTCTCCAACGCGGTCAACCTGACCGACGGCCTCGACGGCCTGGCGATCATGCCGACCGTGCTGGTCGCCTGCGCGCTGGGCGTGTTCGCCTACGCCTCCGGCAACGCGGTGTTCTCCGACTACCTGCAGATCCCGACGATCCCGGGCGCGGGCGAGCTGGTGATCATCTGCGCCGCGATCGCCGGCGCCGGCCTGGGCTTCCTCTGGTTCAACACCTACCCGGCGATGGTGTTCATGGGCGACATCGGCGCGCTCGCGCTGGGCGCGGTGCTCGGCACCATCGCGGTGATCGTGCGCCAGGAACTGGTGCTGGTGGTGATGGGCGGCATCTTCGTGGTCGAGACCCTGTCGGTGATGATCCAGGTGGCGTCGTTCAAGCTCACCGGCAAGCGCGTGTTCCGGATGGCGCCGATCCACCACCACTTCGAGCTCAAGGGCTGGCCGGAGCCGCGGGTGATCGTGCGCTTCTGGATCATCTCGGTGATCCTGGTCCTGGTCGGCCTGGCCACGCTGAAGGTGCGCTGATGAACGAGACCGCGCGCCAGGCAACCCGACTCGACGCGATCGGCGGCCGCTTCGACCCGTGGCTGCTCGGCATCACCTGCGCCCTGGCCGGCATCGGCGTGGTGATGGTCGGTTCGGCGTCGATCGGCGTGACCGACAGCCTCGAGGTGGGGCCGTTCTACTTCCTGGTCCGCCACCTGGTGTTCCTGGCAATGGGCCTGGTCGCGGCCGGCTGGGTGATGCGCACCGAGCTCAAGAGCATCGAGCAGTACAGCCAGTGGCTGCTGCCGCTGTGCTTCGTGCTGCTGCTGCTGGTGTTCGTGCCGGGGGTCGGCAAGAGCGTCAACGGCGCGCGGCGCTGGCTCAACCTCGGCTTCTCCAACTTCCAGGCGGTCGAGGCGGTCAAACTGCTCTACATCGTCTGGCTGGCCAGCTACCTCAAGCGCTACAGCGAGGAAGTCACCGCCACCTGGGGCGCGATGCTCAAGCCGCTGGGCGTGGCCGTCGGCCTGGTCGCGCTGCTGCTGCTGCAGCCGGACTTCGGCTCGTCCTCGCTGCTGCTGGCGATCACCGCCGGCCTGCTGGTGCTGGGCGGGGTGAACATGCCGCGGATGTTCGGCCCGGTGCTGGTCGGCCTGCCGCTGCTGGCGGTGGTCGCGATCGCCGAGCCCTACCGCGTCACCCGCCTGACCTCGTTCCTCGATCCCTGGGCCGACCCGTTCGACACCGGCTACCAGCTGACCAATGCGCTGATGGCGGTCGGCCGCGGCGAATGGTTCGGCGTCGGTCTCGGCGCCTCGGTGCAGAAGCTTTCGTACCTGCCGGAGGCGCATACCGACTTCATCCTCGCGGTGATCGCCGAGGAATTCGGCTTCGTCGGCGTCTGCGCGGTGGTCGCGCTGTACGCCGGCCTGGCCGGCCGCGCGCTGTGGCTGGGCCTGCGCTGCGTCGAGATGCGCCGCCATTTCGCCGGCTACTGCACCTTCGGCATCGCCCTGTGGATGGCGCTGCAGAGCCTGGTCTCGATCGGCGTGAACCTCGGCCTGCTGCCGACCAAGGGCCTGACCCTGCCGATGATCTCCTACGGCGGTTCCAGCGTGATGATGACCTGCGCCGCGCTCGGCCTGCTGCTGCGGGTGTCCTACGAATACGAGCGCGCGCGGCGCCAGGTCGCGCGCGCGCGCGGCGAGGCCGCGGCCGCCGCGCCGGCGCCGGCGCCGGCCGTGCCGCCCACCGGCGCGCCCGCCGGCAGCCGCGGCAGGCCGGCCAAGCAGCCCGAGGCGGTGGCCGCGGTGCTGCGCCAGGCCGCGGCCGAGCCGGCGCGCGGCACCAGCCGGCTGCGCCAGCGCGTCGAACCGACGCTGGGGAGGATCGCGTGAGCCGTCCCGCGCACGTCGACGCCGAACCGCGCCCGGTGATGATCCTCGCCGGCGGCACCGGCGGGCACATCTTCCCGGGGCTGGCGGTCGCGCACGCGCTGCGCGCGCGCGGCGTGCCGGTGCGCTGGCTCGGCGCCGACGGCGGCATGGAGACGCGCCTGGTGCCGCAGTACGGCATCGGGATCGACACCATCGCGGTGCGCGCGATCCGCGGCAAGGGCGCGGCGCGCCTGCTCGCCGCGCCGTTCCAGCTGGTCGCCGCGGTGCGCGCGGCGGGCCGCACCCTGCGCCAGCGGCGGCCGCGCGCGGTGATCAGCTTCGGCGGTTTCGCCGCGGGCCCGGGCGGCCTGGCGGCCAGGCTCGCCGGCGTGCCCTTGACCGTGCACGAACAGAACCGCGCGCCCGGCCTGACCAACCGCGTGCTGGCGCGCTTCGCCCGGCACGTGCTGACCGGCTTCCCGGACACCTTCGGCCATCCCGGCGAGGTCGTGGTCGGCAATCCGGTGCGCGGCGAGATCGCGGCGCTGGCGCCGCCGGAACAGCGCTTCGCCGGGCGCGACGGCCCGCTGCGGTTGCTGGTGCTGGGCGGCAGCCAGGGCGCGCGCGCGCTCAACCGCGCGGTGCCGAAAGCGCTGGCCGCGCTGCGCGAGCGGGTACCGGTGGACCTGCGCCACCAGTGCGGCGAGAAGCTGCGGGACGACGCCGAGCGCGCCTACGCCGAGGCCGGCATCGCCGCGCGCGTGGAGCCGTTCATCGCCGACATGGCCGCCGCCTACGCCTGGGCCGACCTGGTGGTCTGCCGCGCCGGCGCGCTGACCCTGGCCGAGCTGTGCGCGGCCGGCGTCGGCAGCGTGCTGGTGCCGTTCCCGCAGGCGGTCGACGACCACCAGACCCAGAACGCGCGGTTCCTGGTAGAGCGCGGCGCCGCCCGGCTGCAGCCGCAGGGCGCGTCCGAGGACGAGCTGGCCCGGCGCCTCGCCGCCGAGATCGAAACCCTCGCCGGGCGCGGCGCGCTGCTGCGCATGGCGCAGGCGGCGCGCGCGCTGGCCAAGCCCGACGCGGCCCAACGCGTCGCCGACATCGTATTGGAGCGAACCGAATGAGCACGGCCCTGCGCCGCCGCCTGCAGCACACCGGCGACCTCGCCAAGGCCTTCCCGCGCGTGCATTTCGTCGGCATCGGCGGGGTCGGCATGAGCGGCATCGCCGAGGTCATGTGCACGCTCGGCTACCAGGTGTCCGGCTCGGACAACGCCGACAACGCGGTGACCCGGCGCCTGGCCTCGCTCGGCGTGGCCGTGCGGCGCGGCCATGCCGCGGCGAACGTGCTCGGCGCCGACTGCGTGGTGGTGTCCAGCGCGATCAGGCCCGACAACCCGGAACTGCTGGAGGCGCGCGCGCAGCGCATCCCGGTGGTGCCGCGCGCGGAAATGCTGGCCGAGCTGATGCGCTTCAAGCGCGGCATCGCGGTGGCCGGCACCCACGGCAAGACCACCACGACTTCGCTGGTGGCCAGCGTGCTGGCCGAGGGCGGCATCGACCCGACCTTCGTGATCGGCGGGCAGCTGCTGGCCGCCGGTGCCAACGCGCGCCTGGGCAAGGGCGACTGGCTGGTGGCCGAGGCCGACGAGAGCGACGGCAGCTTCCTGCGCCTGAACCCGCAGATCGCGATCGTCACCAACATCGACGCCGACCACCTGGAGAACTACGGCGGCGACTTCGCCAAGGTGCGCGCCGCGTTCGAGGAGTTCATGCACCGGCTGCCGTTCTACGGCCTGGCGGTGCTGTGCCTGGACGATCCCGAGGTCGCGGCGCTGGCGGGGCGCACCCCGCGCCACGTGATGACCTACGGGCTGCACGAGGACGCGGACGCGCGCGCCGAGGACGTGCGCCAGGACGGCGCCTGCATGCGCTTCACCCTGTGCCTGCCGGACGCCACGCGCACGCCGGTCGAACTGGCGCTGCCGGGCCGCCACAACGTGCTCAACGCGCTGGCCGCGGCCGCGGTCGGTTGGCAGCTGGGCGTGAGCGCGGACGCGATCGCGCGCGCGCTGCAGAAGTTCGCCGGCGTCGGCCGCCGCTTCAACCTGCTGGCGCGGCTGACCACGGCCAGGGGCGCGACCGTGCAGCTGGTCGACGACTACGGCCACCACCCGAAGGAACTGGAGGCGGTGTTCGCGGCCGCGCGCGGCGGCTGGCCGGACCGGCGCCTGGTGGTGGCGTTCCAGCCGCACCGCTACACCCGCACGCGCGACCTGTTCGACGAATTCGCCGCGGTGCTGTCGAGCGTCGACGTGCTGGTGCTGACCGAGGTCTACCCGGCCGGCGAGGCGCCGATCGCCGGCGCCGACGCCAAGTCGCTGGCGCGCGCGATCCGCGCCCGCGGCCGCATCGACCCGATCGTGGTCGCCGGCCCCGGCGACCTGGCCGGCGTGCTGCCGGACGTGCTTGCCGACGGCGACCTGCTGCTGCTGATGGGCGCGGGCGACATCGGCTACGCCGCGCAGCAGCTGGCCGCGCAGGGTTTCGAAGGAGGCGCCAAGTGAGCGCGCAGACCGCTTCGCCGCGCATCGCCGACCCGGCCGCGTTCGGCCGCGTCGCCGTGCTGATGGGCGGCACCAGCGCCGAGCGCGAGGTGTCGCTGGACTCCGGCCGCAACGTGCTCGAGGCGCTGCGCGCGCGCGGCGTGGACGCGTTCGCGGTCGATGGCATCCCGGCGCTGATCGACGCGATCCGCGCCGGCAAGGTCGACCGGGTGTTCAACATCCTGCACGGCAACAAGGGCGGCGGCGAGGACGGGGTGCTGCAGGGCCTGTGCGAGGCGCTCGGCGTGCCGTACACCGGCTCGGGCGTGCTCGGCTCGGCGCTGTCGATGGACAAGATCCGCACCAAGCAGGTGTGGCTGTCGGTCGGGCTGCCGACGCCCCGCTACGTGCGCCTGGCCAAGGGCGACGACGTGCACGCCGCGGCGCGCTCGCTCGGCCTGCCGGTGTTCGTGAAGCCGTCCTGCGAAGGGTCCAGCGTGGGCGTCTCGCGCGTGCTCGACGAGGCCGACCTCGACGCCGCGGTCGCGCAGGCCGCGCGCTACCCCGGCGAGCTGCTGATGGAGCAGTTGATCGTCGGCGACGAGCTGACCGTGCCGGTGCTCGGCCGCGAGGCGCTGCCGTCGATCCGCATCGTGCCCAAGGGCGAGTGGTACGACTACCACGCCAAGTACGTCTCCGACGACACCCGGTACCTGTGCCCCGGCCTGGAAGGCGCCGAGGAGGCGGAGATCCGCCGCCTCGCGCTGGCCGCGTTCGATGCCGCCGGCTGCAGCGGCTGGGGCCGGGTCGACTTCATGCGCGAGCGCGCCACCGGCCAGCTGTACCTGCTCGAGATCAACACCGCGCCGGGGATGACCAGCCACTCGCTGGTGCCCAAGGCGGCGCGCCAGGTCGGCATCGATTTCGCAGAGCTGTGCTGGCGCGTGCTCGAGTCCAGCCTCAAGCCCGACGGAGGTGCGGCGGCGTGAACGCCATGCTCCGCCTCGTCGCCTGGATCCTCGCGCTGGCGCTGGTCGCGCTGCCGGTGGTGGCCGTGCTCAACGGCTGGATCGGCGCGTCGCAGTGGCCGCTCAAGCGCCTGCGCGTGACCGGCGAGTTCGAGCGCGTCGATCCGGCCGCGCTGCGCAAGGTCCTGCTGCCGTACGCGCAGCGCGGCTACTTCGCGGTCGACCTGGCGGCCGCGCGCAACGCGGTGGCGAAGCTGGCGTGGGTCGAGCGCGCCGAGGTGCGCAAGCGCTGGCCGGACGTGCTCGAGGTGGTGGTGGTCGAGCACCGGCCGTTCGCGCGCTGGGGCGGCGACCGGTTGCTGTCCGAGCAGGGCCGGTTGTTCCCGGCGCGCGGCATCGAGGTGCCGGCGGAGCTGCCTCTGTTCGTGGGCCCGGAGACGCGCGTGGCCGAGGTCGTCGCGCTGTACAACCAGTCGCGCGCGTTGTTCGCGCCGCTGGGCCTGCGCGTGGAGAAGGTGGAGCTCGACCCGCGCGGCAGCTGGAGCCTGGGCCTGGCCGGCGGCGCGCAGATCGTGCTCGGCCGCAGCGAAGCGCGCGCGCGCATGGGCCGCTTCGTGCGCCTGTTGCCGCAGCTGCTCGCCTCGCAGACGCGGGTGCTGCGCCGCGCCGACCTGCGCTACACCAACGGTTTCGCCCTGATGTGGGAAGACGCCGCGCCGCCGCGCGAGGCGGCGAACGACGCCGCGCCCGCCCCGGCCGCGCCGCCGCGCACCGCCGCGCTGCGCTTCCCGAACCCCCCGTCTCCATTCCCGAATTCCGGTCTCCGAAATGAATCGCAAGGGTGACAAGTCGCTGATCGTCGGCCTCGACATCGGCACCTCGAAGGTGGTGGCGCTGGTAGGCGAGTACTCGCCGGGCAATCCGATCGAGGTGATCGGCATCGGCTCGCACGAATCGCGCGGGCTCAAGCGCGGCGTGGTCGTGGACATCGAATCGACCGTGCAGTCGATCCAGCGCGCGGTCGAGGAAGCCGAGCTGATGGCCGGCTGCGAGATCCGCTCGGTCTACGCCTCGATCTCCGGCAGCCACATCCAGTGCCGCAACTCGCAGGGCATCGCCCCGATCCGCGACGGCGAGGTCACCTACGCCGACCTCGACCGCGTGCTCGAGGCCGCCAAGGCGGTGGCGATCCCGGCCGACCAGAAGATCCTGCACGCGATCCCGCGCGACTACGTGCTGGACGACTCGCAGGAGGGCATCCGCAACCCGGTCGGCATGACCGGCGTGCGCCTGGAGGTGCACGCGCACCTGGTGGTGTGCGCGCAGTCGGCCGCGGCCAACATCAGCAAGTGCGTGCAGCGCTGCGGCCTGCAGGTGGACGACCTGATCCTCAGCGTGCTGGCCTCGAGCAACGCGGTGCTGACCAACGACGAGCGCGAGCTCGGCGTGGTGCTGGTCGACATCGGCGCGGGCACCACCGACATCGCCGTGTTCGTGCAGGGCTCGATCGCGCATTCGGCCTCGCTGCCGATCGCCGGCGACAAGGTCACCGAGGACATCGCGCACATGCTGCGCACGCCCACGCCCGAGGCCGAGCAGATCAAGGTGCGCTACGCCTGCGCGCTGGCGCAGATGGCCACGGCCGAGGAGTCGATCCAGGTGCCGAGCGTCGGCGACCGGCCGCCGCGGCGGATGCCGCGCGCCTCGCTGGCGCAGGCGGTGCAGGCGCGCTACGAGGAGATCTTCGAAATGATCCAGGCCGAGCTGCGCCGCAGCGGCTTCGAGCAGCACGTGCGCGCCGGCATGGTGCTCACCGGCGGCGCCGCGAAGATGGAAGGCGTGGTCGAGCTGGCCGAGGAGATGCTGCAGATGCCGGTGCGCGTCGGCATTCCGCAGCACGTGACCGGCCTGGGCGAGGTGGTCGGCAACCCGGTGCACGCCACCGGCGTCGGCCTGCTGCTGATGGGCAGCCAGATCGAGAACCCGCGCCGCCCGGTGATCTCCACCGGCCGCGCGGGCAGCTTCTTCAACCGGCTCAAGAACTGGTATCGCGGCGAGTTCTGACGCCGGGATCGGTCATTTGGGATTCGCGAGTCGCAGCGGCAAGGGCAACAGCAACAGCAAGAAAAAGACGCGGTCAAGCAATCACTAGAAACGCCGGAACGGGGTTCGGGTTTGCTCTTGCGAATCCCCGATCCCGGGCCCCGAATCCGGCGCATATAAGAGGACGACGACATGGCACACTTCGAACTGGTAGAGAAAATGGCCCCGAACGCGGTGATCAAGGTCATCGGCGTGGGCGGCGGCGGCGGCAACGCCGTGGCGCACATGGTCAGCAGCAGCGTCGACGGCGTGGAGTTCATCACCGCCAACACCGACGCGCAGGCGATCAAGAACTGCGGCGCCAAGCTGCAGCTGCAGCTGGGCAGCAACGTGACCAAGGGCCTGGGCGCGGGCGCGAACCCGGAAGTCGGCCGCCAGGCCGCGCTGGAGGACCGCGAGCGGATCATGGACGCGCTGTCGGGCGCCGACATGGTGTTCATCACCGCCGGGATGGGCGGCGGCACCGGCACCGGCGCGGCGCCGGTGGTGGCGCAGCTGGCCAAGGAGATGGGCATCCTCACCGTGGCCGTGGTCACCAAGCCGTTCCCGTTCGAGGGCCGCCGGCGCATGCAGGTGGCGCTGAAGGGCATCGAGGAACTGAGCCACCACTGCGACTCGCTGATCACCATCCCGAACGAGAAGCTGATCACCGTGCTCGGCCGCAACGCGACGATGATCCAGGCGTTCCGCGCCGCCAACGACGTGCTGCTCGGCGCGGTGCAGGGCATCGCCGACCTGATCGTGCGCCCGGGGCTGATCAACGTCGACTTCGCCGACGTGCGCACGGTCATGAGCGAGATGGGCCTGGCGATGATGGGCACCGGCGCCGCGCGCGGCGACGACCGCGCCCAGGCCGCGGCCGAGGCGGCGATCCAGAACCCGCTGCTGGACGACGTCAACCTGGCCGGCGCCAACGGCATCCTGGTCAACATCACCGCCGGCCCGGACTTCACCATGGCCGAGTTCGACGAGGTCGGCCGCACGATCGAGAACTTCGCTTCCGAGGACGCGACCGTCGTGATCGGCACCGTGCTCGATCCGGACATGCAGGACGAGGTCAAGGTCACCGTGGTCGCCACCGGCCTCAACCGCGCTGCGGCGCGGCAGCCGGTGCGCGGCGGCGAGCGCGAGGCGCACCGCGCGCCGATCCAGCTGGTGCGCAACGCCACCACCGGCCAGCCCGAGTTCGGCGCGATGGACGACCTGCCGGCCGCGCGCCCGGGGTTCGCCGGCCACCTGCGCTCCGGCGCGGGCCGGGCGGAACCGGCGGCGCCGGCCGCGGCCGACTTCGGCAGCGACAGCAGCTACCTGGACATCCCGGCGTTCCTGCGCCGCCAGGCGGACTGAACCCGCAAGGCCTCCCTGCCCGCAGGGAGGAGGGGCGTCGCGCTGCCGCGGCGCCCACTACTTCCCCGGCATGCCGGGGAGGGTGTCGCGTCCTCCGCGCCGGCTCGTCCCCGGCGCGCTTGGACCGGCCGGCGGCGCTGCCCCGCAGCCGCCGCCGGCCGGCCGGTTTTCGCGCGGAACCGGCCGTCAAGCGGACGTGAGCGCTTCCGGCCGGGTTCAGCCGCCCGGGTGCTATGCTTTCCGGCCGGCCGGCGGAACGACTCGCATTCGCCGCGCCAAGCCCGTCCCGGCCGCATTCGGCCTCCTCCCGGTTTTCCAGAACGCCCGATGCTGCGTCAGCGCACCCTCAAGAACGTGATCCGCGCCACCGGCGTAGGCCTGCACAGCGGGGAGAAGGTGTTTCTCGCCCTGCGTCCGGCCCCGGTGGACACCGGCATCGTGTTCCGCCGCGTCGACCTGGACCCGGTGGTGGAAGTGCCGGCGAGCGCCGAGCTGGTCACCGAGACCACCCTGTGCACCGGCCTGAGCTGCGGCCCGGCCAAGATCCAGACCGTCGAGCACCTGCTCTCGGCCCTGGCCGGCCTGGGCGTCGACAATCTCTATGTGGAGCTGTCCGCGGCCGAAGTGCCGATCATGGACGGCTCCTCCGGGCCGTTCGTGTTCCTGCTGCAGTCGGCCGGCATCCTCGAGCAGGACGCGCCCAAGCGCTTCATCCGCATCCGCCGCCCGGTCGAGGTGCGCGATGGCGACAAGGTCGCGCGCTTCGAGCCGTATGACGGCTTCCGCCTCGATTTCACCGTGCGCTTCGACCATCCGGCGATCCCGGAGTCGCAGTCGCGCGCGGTGGTGGAGTTTTCCACCGCCAACTACATCCAGGAAGTCAGCCGCGCCCGCACCTTCGGCTTCATGCGCGACCTCGAGTACATGCGCGAGCGCAACCTGGGCCTGGGCGGGTCGATGGACAACGCCATCGTGCTGGACGAATTCCGGGTGCTGAACGACGACGGCCTGCGCTACGCCGACGAGTTCGTGCGCCACAAGATCCTCGACGCGATCGGCGACCTGTACCTGGCGGGCCACCCGGTCATCGGCGCCTACGTCGGCTACAAGTCCGGCCACGCCCTCAACAACAAGCTGGTCCGCGCCCTGCTGGCCGAACGCTCGGCCTGGGACGAGGTGACCTTCCCCGACGTCGACCCGGCCGAAGCGCCGGTCGCCTACGGTTCGCCGGCACTGGCCTGACCCGCGGCGGTCGCGGCTCCCCGTTCCCCGCCTTCACCGACTCCCCGCCTTCACCGACGAGCGGCCAGCCCGCGGCGCCTTCGGCCGTTCACGTTCGCATCTCGGCGCGGCGACCGGCTCGACCGCGCCCCTGGACCTTGCGGAAGCGGCCGGTCGGGGCTTCCGTGGGCGCGGCGAGCGTCGCGCGTGGAACGGACAGTCATCACAGACGTGAACATTGCGTGAGCTCTTAACCAAAACTTCACGCGTTTATTGCGGAATGTTTCCGCCTGTTTAACAAATTCAACGGGTTACCCCTTTAGCATGCCCGCACCCGTCCTGCGCCGTGCTTCCAGCCGGAGGCCGGCGCCGGTCAGGATGCGTCGCGAGGGCCGCCCGCCTCGGGCTCCTTCAAAGACGCGAGGGCGGCCTGCAGGTCCCGCTGCACGGCCGCCGAAAGGGGTTTGGCTTTCCGGTCCGGTTGCGGGGAGGCAACCGCCGGCGTTGTCGTTTTGACGACGAGTTCAGCCGCATCCAGCCCGACGGAGCGGGCGGCGTCGAGCAGTTCCGGTGCCAGCAGGCGCAGTTTGGCCCGCCAGACCGGGGCGTCGACGACGAACACGAGCCTGCCGCGCTCGAAGTTGGCCAGTCGCGCGTGCGCGGCCAGCGGAACCGGCAGGCGAGGGCGCAACCGTCGGTCCAGTTCTTCGAGCCACAGCGCTCGGTGGATCGGACCGCCAGCGGGCTCGGCGAGCAGCGCGTCCAGCGCGGCTTGCGGGGTCGAGAGGTGGCCTCGAGGCGACCTGGGCTTGGAATCAGACATCGTATGACCTTTCCATCCATCGTAAACAAATCCCGCGCGCGCTGTTCGGCGTGGCTGCAGCGGGCCGGCCACTGGGGCGCGCAGCGTCCGCTGCTCGCGGTCGCGCTGCTGTTCGGCAGCGGCGCCGCCCTCGGCGCCGGCGCCGGCATCGCCGACAACGCGCTGCTGCGCGGCCAGGTCGAACGCCAGCAGGCCCTGCTCGAGGCCACCCGCCGCGACGCCCAGCGCGAGCTCAACGCGCTGGCCGCGCGCATGGGCGAACTGCAGGCCGAGGCCAACCGCCTCAACGCCCTCGGCGAGCGCCTGACCCGGATCGGCCAGCTGCAGGACGGCGAGTTCGACTTCGACAAGCCGGTCGGCATCGGCGGCACCGGCCCGGTGCGCGACATGAGCAAGCCCGAACTGGACGCCGGCATGGCCGACCTGGACCGCCAATTCCGCGCCTCCGGCGAGCAGCTGTCGGTGCTGGAGTCGCTGCTGTTCAACCGCCAGCTCGACATGAACGCGGTGCCCTCGCGCGAACCGATCGCAGGCAGCTACATCACCTCCGGCTTCGGCGGCCGCGCCGACCCGTTCGGCGGCGGCAGCCAGTTCCACAAGGGGATCGACTTCGAGGCCGACGTCGGCGACCCGGTGCTGGCGGTGGCCGACGGCGTGGTCAGCTACGCCGGCGTGCGCTCCGGCTACGGCAACGTGATCGAGATCGACCACGGCAACGGCTACGTCACCCGCTACGCCCACAACTCGCGCCTGACCCGCAAGGTCGGCGAGCTGGTCCGCGCCGGGCAGGAGATCGCCAAGGCGGGCTCGACCGGCCGCTCGACCGGCGCCCACGTGCACTTCGAGGTGTGGGAGAACGGCCGGGTGGTCAACCCGCGCAAGTTCCTGAGCCAGCAGTCGCCGCTCAAGCTGCGGATCAAGGGCTGAGCGCCGCAGGGCGAGCCGCCGGCGCTTGATAAGCGCCCCCGGCGCCTCCACGCTACAATCGGCGTGGCCATAGACCAGGCTCGATGCGATCGGGGCGCGCGGCGCCCCGATTCCGTTTCGGCACTGGGCTTTCCTTTGGGGAACTCGCCGGACGATCCGCACTCCGAAAGCGGCCGCCGTCGGCTTTCCCGCTCCGCTTCACGGACCCGTACATGCTCAACAGCCTGCTCACCCGCGTTTTCGGCAGCCGCAACGAACGCCTGCTGCGCCAACTGCAACGCACCGTCGCCCGGATCAACGCGCTCGAAACGGAGATGGAAAAGCTCTCCGACGCCGAGCTGCAGGCCAAGACCCCCGAGTTCAGGCAGCGCATCGAAGGCGGCGAGGCGCTGGACAAGATCCTGCCGGAAGCGTTCGCCGTCTGCCGCGAGGCGTCCAGGCGCGTGCTCGGCATGCGCCACTACGACGTGCAGCTGATCGGCGGCATGGTGCTGCACCTGGGCAAGATCGCCGAGATGCGCACCGGCGAGGGCAAGACCCTGGTGGCGACCCTGCCGGTCTACCTCAACGCCCTGGAAGGCAAGGGCGTGCACGTGGTCACCGTCAACGACTACCTGGCCCGGCGCGACGCAGCCTGGATGGGCAAGCTGTACAACTGGCTGGGCCTGTCGGTCGGGGTGGTCTATCCGGGCATGCCGCACGGCGACAAGCACGCCGCCTACGCCGCGGACATCACCTACGGGACCAACAACGAGTTCGGCTTCGACTACCTGCGCGACAACATGGCGCTGTCGAAGGAGGACCGCTTCCAGCGCGGGCTGCACTACGCGATCGTGGACGAGGTCGACTCGATCCTGATCGACGAGGCGCGCACGCCGCTGATCATCTCCGGCCCGGCCGATGAGTCGCCGGAGCTGTACATCAAGGTCAACCGCGTCGTGCCGCACCTCACCCGGCAGCAGAGCGAGGACGCCGAGGGCGACTACTGGGTCGACGAGAAGCAGAAGCAGGTGCACCTGTCCGAAGCCGGCCAGGAGAACGCCGAGCGCCTGCTGCGCCAGGCCGGCATCCTCGGCGAGGAGGACGACCTGTACGACCCGCGCAACCTCAGCGTGGTCCACCATCTCAACGCCGCGCTGCGCGCGCACGCGATCTACCAGCGCGACGTGGACTACATCGTCCGCGACGGCGAGGTGGTGATCGTCGACGAGTTCACCGGCCGCACCCTGCCGGGGCGGCGCTGGTCGGACGGCCTGCACCAGGCGGTGGAGGCGAAGGAAGGCGTGCCGGTGCAGCGCGAGAACCAGACGCTCGCCAGCATCACCTTCCAGAACCTGTTCCGCATGTACAGGAAGCTGGCCGGCATGACCGGCACGGCGGATACCGAGGCCTACGAGTTCCAGAGCATCTACGGCCTGGAAGTGGTGGTGATC
Organism: Vulcaniibacterium tengchongense; assembly: GCF_003814555.1. GTDB lineage: Bacteria > Pseudomonadota > Gammaproteobacteria > Xanthomonadales > Xanthomonadaceae > Vulcaniibacterium > Vulcaniibacterium tengchongense. Next base: position 64,864 of record NZ_RKQN01000002.1, on the reverse strand, counting down.
CCGACCCACAAGCCGGTGCAGCGCAAGGACCATCCGGACGCGGTGTTCCTCAACAAGGCCGGCAAGTACCGCGCGGTGGTCAACGAGATCAAGGACGCGCACGCGCGCAAGCAGCCGGTGCTGGTCGGCACCACCTCGATCGAGGTGTCGGAGATGCTGAGCCGGCAGCTGCGCGAGCTGGGCATCCCGCACGAGGTGCTCAACGCCAAGCAGCACGAGCGCGAGGCGCACATCGTCGCCCAGGCCGGGCGGCCGGGCGCGATCACCATCGCGACCAACATGGCCGGCCGCGGCACCGACATCGTGCTCGGCGGCTCGCTCGAGGCCGAGATCGCCGAACTCGAGGCCAGGAACGGCGGCCCGCTCGACGAGGTCACCCGCGCCCGGCTGAAGGCCGAGTGGCAGGCGCGGCACGAGGCGGTCAAGGCCGCCGGCGGCCTGCACATCATCGGCACCGAGCGCCACGAGAGCCGCCGCATCGACAACCAGCTGCGCGGCCGCGCCGGCCGCCAGGGCGACCCGGGTTCCTCGCGCTTCTACCTGTCGCTCGAAGACAACCTGATGCGCATCTTCGCCGCCGACTGGGTGCAGAAGGTGATGGCGCGGATGGGTCTGAAGGAAGACGACATCATCGAAAGCCCGCTGGTGACCAAGCAGATCGCCAACGCGCAGCGCAAGGTCGAGGCCCACAACTTCGACATCCGCAAGAACCTGCTCGACTTCGACGACGTCAACAACGACCAGCGCAAGGTGATCTACGCCCAGCGCAACGAGCTGCTCGAAGCCGAGAGCGTGCAGGAGAACATCGAAGGCATCCGCGGCGACGTGGTCGCCGAGACGGTGGCGCGCTTCGTGCCGCCGAACTCGGTCGACGAGCAGTGGGACCTGCCCGGGCTGGAGGCCGCGCTCGCGCAGGACTTCGGCGTGCAGCTGCCGCTGGTCGCGATGGCGAAGGAGAGCCCGGAACTCGACGCCGAAACCATCGAGGAGCGGGTGCAGGAGGCGGTGCGCAGGCACTTCGAGGAGCGCGAGGCGCAGCTCGGCAGCGAGACCATGCGCCTGCTCGAGAAGCACATCATGCTCAACGTGCTCGACCAGAACTGGAAGGAGCACCTGGCGCGGATGGACTACCTGCGCCAGGGCATCCACCTGCGCGGCTACGCGCAGAAGCAGCCCAAGCAGGAGTACAAGCGCGAGGCCTTCGAGCTGTTCAGCGACATGCTGGAGAAGGTCAAGCGCGAGGTGATCACGCTGCTGGCGCGGGTGCGCATCCGCAGCGAGGAGGAAGTCGCCGCGCTGGAGGCGCAGGAGCGGGCGATGGCCGAGGCGCAGGCGCGCCAGCTGCAGTTCCAGCATGCCGACGCCGGCGGCCTCGGCGCCGACGAGGAAGCGGCGCAGGCGCGCGGCCGCGAGCAGGCGTTCGCCAATGTCGGCCGCAACGACCCCTGCCCCTGCGGCAGCGGCAAGAAGTACAAGCACTGCCACGGCCAGTTGGCGTGACGCCGGAGTGCGCGAGGTGGGAACCGGGCATCGTGGAGAGCAGGAGCCGAAGATCCGGACGCGGCGCTGACGCGGTCGCGTCGGCCGCTGCCGAAGCGCCGGAACCGGCGCTTGCGGCGCGCGAGCCCGCGACCGGCGTGGCCGCGCCGAGCGCCGCGGTGCACGTGGTCGCCGGCGTGATCCGCGACGCGCGCGGCCGGGTCCTGCTGACCCGCCGCACCGAGGGCCGCGACCTGGCCGGGTTGTGGGAGTTCCCGGGCGGCAAGCGCGAGCCCGGCGAAACGGCCGAGGCCGCGCTGGCGCGCGAGCTGCGCGAGGAGCTCGGCATCGAGGCCGAGGTCGGCGCGGCATTGATCGACGTGCCGCAGGCCTATCCGCACAAGCGCCTGCGCCTGGACGTGCGCGAGATCCGCGCCTGGCGCGGGCACGCCCGCGGCCGGGAAGGGCAGGCGCTGGCGTGGGTGCCGCTGCACAAGCTCGCCAGCTACGCGATGCCGCCGGCGGACCGGCCGGTGGTCGCGGCGCTGCTGCAACCGCCGCATTACCTGGTGACGCCGGAGCCTGCCGACGAGCGCACCTGGCTCGCCGGGCTCGAGCGTGCCCTGGCGGGCGGCATCGCCCGCGTGCAACTGCGCGCGCGCGGCGCCGATCCGGCGCGATGGCCGCGCCTGGCCGAGCGCGCGGTCGCGCTGTGCCGCGAAGCGGGCGCCGAGGTGCTGGTCAACGGCGATGCGGCCCTGGCCGGCGCGCTCGGCGTCGGCCTGCACCTGCGCGCCGCGCAGCTGCGCGAGTGCCGCGCGCGTCCGGTGCCGGCCCAGTTCGCCCTGGCGGCGTCCTGCCACGACGAGGCCGAGCTGCGCGCGGCGCAGGCGCTGGGCTGCGACTTCGCGGTGCTCGGCGCGGTCAGGCCGACGGCGAGCCATCCGGGCGCGGCCGGCATCGGCTGGGACGGCTTCGCCGCGCTGCGCGAGCACGTGTCGCTGCCGCTGTACGCGATCGGCGGGCTCGGCCCGGGCGATGTCGCCGAGGCGCGCCGTCATGGCGCGCAGGGCATCGCCGCGATCCGCGGCCTCTGGCCGCAATGAGCGCCGTTCAGGCCTCCGCGACCGGCGTGAGCGGGGTATCCAGCGCCTGCAACTGCTCCGCCAGCGCGCGATAGCGCCGGTCCAGCGCGGCGATGTGCGCGTCCAGGTCCGCCAGGGAACCGTCGTTGACGATCACGTCGTCGGCGATCGCCAGGCGCTGGGCGCGCGTCGCCTGCGCGGCGATCATCCGCTCGGCCAAGGCCGCGTCGATGCCGTCGCGGCGCATCAGCCGCTCACGCTGCGCTTCCACCGGCACGTCGACCACCAGGATTCGGCCGAGCCAGGGATAGGTGTCGTAGCCGCCGCCTTCCGCCAGCAGCGGGATCGCGGCGATCGCGTACGGCCCGGGAGCGGTTGCGCAGGCGTCCTGCAGTACCCGGCGCACGTGCGGATGCACGATCGCCTCCAGCCGGTGCCGCGCCGCGTCGTCGCCGAACACCCGCCGGCGCATCGCCGCGCGGTCGAGGCTGCCGTCGGCCGCCAGCACGTCCTCGCCGAACGACGCGACCACTTCGGCCAGTCCGGGCGATCCCGGCGCGACCGCTTCCCGCGCCGCCACGTCGGCATCGGCAACGAACACGCCCAAGGCCTGGAAACGCCGGGTGATCTCGCTCTTGCCGGAGGCGATGCCTCCGGTGACGCCGACGACGAAGGAACTCATGCGCAAAGCGTTTCCATGATGGCCGCGGCCTAGGGTAACGGAGGCGGGCGAGGACCGGGACCGTCCGCCGGCGGCCAAGGGCCCCGACAGTTCAGGTTGGCGCTGCAGGCCGGGCGCGACACGGGGGCATGCCGGCGCATGGGCGGCGCCATGGCAGCGTGGCCGCAGGGCCAAGGGCGCCGGAGAACAAGGAGCGGTACCGCTTCTGCAAGCCGCGCGATGCAAACCCCGCGACGTGCGGCGCGTCAGCGCAGCCCGGCGAAGCGCAGGTACGCGTCCAGCATCCGCTCGCCCCAGAAGAACACGACCCAGCCGGCGATCGCGAGATAGGGGCCGAACGGGATCGGCGTGGCGCGGTCGCGGCCTTTCGTCGCCAGCCAGATCGAACCGACGATCGCGCCCACCAGCGATGACAGCAGGATGGTCGGCAGGACGCCCTTGAGCCCGGTCCAGGCGCCGATCGCGGCGAGCAGCTTGAAGTCGCCGTGGCCCATCCCTTCCTTGCCGGTGAGCTGCTTGAACAGCCACCACACGCTCCACAGGCTCACGTAGCCGGCCACCGCGCCGAGCAGCGCCGGCTTGGCCGGAAAGTACAGGTTGTCCGAGGCGGCGATCAGACCGAGCCACATCAGCGGCAGGGTCAGCTGGTCCGGCAGCAGCTGAGTGCGCAGGTCGATGCCCGAGAGCGCGACCAGGAAGCCGGTGAACACCATCGCCCCGAAGCCCTGCCAGCCGAAGCCGAAGCGCCAGACGCAGGCCAGGAACAGCAGCATGGTCAGCAGTTCGACCAGCGGGTACTGCGGCGAGATGCGCGTGCCGCAGTGCCGGCAACGCCCGCGCAGGGCGAGATAGCTGAAGACCGGGATGTTCTCGTACCAGGCCAGCACATGCTTGCAGTGCGGGCAATGCGAACGCTCGACCACGATTCCGGGCGGCGGCGGGTCGTAGACCTCCGGCTGCTCCAGCACCTCGCGCGCGTCGCGTTTCCAGGTCCACTCCAGCCGCCGCGGCAGGCGCAGGATCACCACGTTGAGGAAGCTGCCGACCAGCAGGCCGAAGCCGGCCGCCAACGGGTAGCCGAGGGCGGGGTTTTGATCGAGGTATGCCATGCGCGGGATTGTCGCCTAAGTTCGTGCCGGCCGCTCTCAGCCCACCGTCGAGGCGAGCTTGAAGATCGGCAGGTACATCGCGACGACCATACCGCCGACGATCACACCCAGGAACACCATGATCAGCGGTTCGAGCAGGCTGGCCAGCGCATCGACCGCGTTGTTGACCTCCTGCTCATAGAACTCGGCGACCTTGAACAGCATCGTATCGAGCGCGCCGGCCTCCTCGCCGATCGCCGCCATCTGCACGACCATGTGCGGGAACAGGTTGACCTGCTTCATCGCCATGTTCACGGAATAGCCGACGGCGACGTCGTCGCGGATATTGCGGACCGCATCTTCGTAGACCACGTTGCCGGTGGCGCCGGCGACGGTGTCCAGCGCTTCCACCAGCGGCACGCCCGCCTTGAAGGTCACCGCCAGGGTGCGGGAGAAGCGGGCGATCGCCGAGTTGTGCATGATCTGTCCGACCACCGGCAGCTTCAGAATCATCCGGTCGAGGAAGCGCGAGAACGCGACCGAGCGTTTCTTCGCCATCACGAAGGCGACGATCACGCCAGCGATGCCCAGAAACACCGCCCACCACCAGCTGACCATGAAGCGGCTCAAGGCGACGATCAGCTTGGTGAACGCGGGAAGGTCGGCGCCGAAGCCCTTGAACACTTCCTCGAACTGCGGGACCACGAACACCAGCAGGATCGAACTGACGATCAGCGCCACTGCGATGACCATCGCCGGGTAGAACATCGCCTTCTTGATCTTGCCCTTCAGCGACTCGATGTTCTCCTTGTAGGTGGCGATGGTGTCGAGCACCGTCTCCAGCACGCCCGCGGATTCGCCGGCGCGGACCAGGTTGCGGTAGAGCTCGTCGAACTGGACCGGGTGCTTGCTCAGCGCCTCGTAAAGCGAGGACCCGCTTTCGATGTCCGCCCGGATCGTGTTGACCAGGGTCGACATGCGCGGGTTCTTGTTGCCGTTGGCGATGATCTCCATCGCGCCGACGATCGGCACGCCGGACTTCATCATCGTCGCCAGCTGGCGGCTGAACACGGCGATGTCGAGCGGGGTGATGCGCTTGCCGGCGCCGCCGAACAGCGGCTTCGGCTTGGGCTTGACCACCTTCGGGGTGATGCCCTGGCGGCGCAGCTCGGCGCGCAGCGCGTTGGCGTTCTTGGCCTGCTGCTCGCCTTTCATCACCTTGCCGCGCTTGTCGGTGCCCTGCCAGACGAACACGTCCAGCGGGTCGGGGCGGCGCGCGGAGGTCGGCTTGGCGGCGGTACGGGTGGCGGACATGGCTCAGTCCTTGGTGACGCGGTTGATTTCGGCGAGGCTGGTGATGCCGTTCTTGACCTTGAGCAGCGCCGACTGGCGCAGGTCGCGCACGCCGGCGCGCTGCGCCGCCTCGGCGATCTGCAGGGCGTTGCCGCCGGCAAGCACGATCGACTGGATCTCTTCGCTCATCGGCATCACCTGGTAGATGCCGGTGCGGCCCTTGTAGCCTTCGGTGCAGTCGGGGCAGCCGACCGGCTCGTAGAGCGTCAGCCCGGCGGCGATTTCCTCGTGGGTGAAGCCTTCCGCGAGCAGCGCGTGCTCGGGCAGGTGCACTTCGCGCTTGCAGTCGTGCAGGCGCCGCGCCAAGCGCTGGGCGATCACCAGGGTCACGGACGAGGTGATGTTGTAAGGCGCCACGCCCATGTTCATCAGGCGGGCGATGGTCTGCGGCGCATCGTTGGTGTGCAGGGTCGACAGCACCAGGTGGCCCGTCTGCGCGGCCTTGATCGCGATCTCGGCGGTTTCCAGGTCGCGGATCTCGCCGACCATGATCACGTCCGGGTCCTGGCGCAGGAAGCTGCGCAACGCGGCGGCGAAGGTCATGCCGCGCTTCACGTTCATCTGCACTTGGTTGATGCCGGGCACGCGGATCTCGACCGGGTCCTCGACCGTGGAGATGTTCCGGTGTTCCTCGTTGAGGATGTTCAGGCCGGTGTATAGCGACACGGTCTTGCCCGAACCGGTCGGGCCGGTAACCAGGATCATGCCGTAGGGCTTGCCCAGCGCGTCCAGGTACAGCTGCCGCTGGTCGTCCTCGTAGCCGAGCTTGTCGATGCCGAGCTTGGCCGCGCCGGCGTCGAGGATGCGCAGCACCACCTTCTCGCCGAACAGCGTGGGCAGGGTGCTGACGCGGAAGTCGATCTGCTTGGTCTTGGAGAGGTTGAGCTTGATGCGGCCGTCCTGCGGCACGCGCTTCTCGGCGATGTCGAGCTGGGCCATCACCTTCAGCCGCGCGGCGATCCGCGCCTGCAGGTTCGGCGGCACCTTGGTGACCTGCTTGAGCAGGCCGTCGATGCGCAGGCGCACCCGGTACTCGGTCTCGAACGGCTCGAAGTGGATGTCCGAGGCGCCCTTGCGGATCGCTTCGACCAGCACCTTGTTGACGAACCGCACCACCGGCGTGTCGTCGGTCTTGACGTCGACGCCGCTCTCGCCGGAGAGGTCCTGCTCGCCGCCGCCGCCGACGTCCAGGTTTTCCAGGCCTTCCTGGTCGCCGACGGTGTCGGCCAAGGCGTCGCTGGCATCGAGCCACAGATCGATGTGCCGGACCAGCCGGTCCTCGTCGATCAGGATCGGTTCGACCACCAGGTTGGTCTGGAACTTGATCTCGTCCAGCGCGTGGGTATTGGTCGGGTCGGAGATGCCGATGAACAGGCGGTTGCCGCGCCTGAAGAGCGGCAGCACGCGATGCTTGCGGACCAGCGCCTCGCTGACCAGCTTGATCGCGGACTGGGACGGGTCGAACGCGGACACGTCCAGCAGCGGCACGCCGAACTCGATCGAGTTGGCCGCGGCCAGCTGGGCCGGGCTGACCAGCCGCTTCTCGGCCAGGTAGGCGGTGATCGGCTGCTTCTGCGCCGCCGCGGCCGCCAGCGCCTGGCGCGCGGCGCCGTCGTCCAGCGCCCCGTCCAGCACCAGGCGCCGGGCGATGCCGGTGATCCCCACCAGGTTGGCAGTGGCGGCGGTGCTCATGAAGTCCCCCGATTCCCCAGAACGAATGTACCGCAATTCGCCGGCCCAGTAGCTGACGGGGCGCACGTTTGTAGCGGCGGCCCGATGTCGTGCAACAGTTCAGCCGCGCGTGACGTCATGCCAAACGTGCGTCGGTTTGAGGGTTATGGGTAACTGCAGCTGGAATTTCGCCGACGCCCGTTAAAATAAAGCGATTTCCGCGAAGAGAAAAGGCAATGGATTCATGTTTGAACATTTGCCAAGTCGCGGGGCTCATATGAGCGTCTTAAGTTAAGTTTTCACTCCTGTGCGTAGTTAAGCGACAGAGTTCCAGGATATTTCACATTCTTACGCGGCGACGCAATTGGCAGGTCTATGCGTCACATCAACATTGGTCTCGCAGGTCCACTCTCCAGCAGAGGATCTACTCCACTGGATGAACCTTCCGGATATTTTAGGGTTTCCTTTGAGCAGGCAACGAATCGCATAGTTCGCAGCTCCGTTTACAGGCGGCGCCGCGGTTGTTGCGCATCTTGGCGTAGAAGCAGGTAGACCGAGGTGGTTGACGTTCGTATAGCTATTCGGGTCTGTTATGCCGTCATTGAGTTTTATTTCGTACTGAACTTTGGCGGAAGTGATCTCAGCTAGTCCGGAGGCAACCTGGGCTTTCGCAGCATAGTTTTGATAAGCTGGGAATGCGATTGCGGCAAGTATGGCTATGATGGCAATTGTAATCATCAACTCAATTAGACTAAAGCCAGTAGCATTCTTCATGTCGCCCCCTTCGACGTATGATTGTGCTATTTGAGCAAAATCTATGCCAAAAAAAAGGCCGCCTTACGGCGGCCTTTTTGGTTCTGGCCCAAATTATGGGGCCGTGCAGCCGGCTGGGAGGTACGATTCCTTCCAGTTCGCCGGACGAGCCGTAACAGTGCACGTCCACACTCCGTTCGCGTCGCGGTTCAGGTTGACAACTGCAGTCGCTACGCGTGGGTTGCCTGCAAGGGTGCAGCTCAGTGCCGGCGACGCAGCACCGGCGTTTGGAGCCGCCACAGAGATGGTGCTGCAGCGCGCCGTATTATTTGCAAGCCCCATATTGGCCTGAGTGTAATAGGCGGCGGGCTTGTCTTCGTTGATGCCCACCTCGTAAGCAGTTTTGGCCCCGGTGATTTCGGCGAGGCCGGAGGTCACCTGCGAGCGGGCCACGTAGTCCTGGTAAGCCGGCAGCGCGATCGCGGCCAGGATCGCGATGATCGCGACGACGATCATCAGTTCGATCAGGGTGAAGCCTTGCTGGGTCTTCTTCATCGGTGTTTCCCCTAGGAGTGTTGAATTTCACGTGCCGCTCGGCCCGGCGTTCCGGTCCTCGGGCTGCCGTGCGCGAAGCACGTGCAGCAGGTTATACGCACAAGCCGTGCCAAGCGGGGTTTCGACGGGGGAAATGTTCGAAGTGGTGCGCGGGTCACGGTTGAGGTCACTGACTGCCGAAGCCGCTGTCATGACGCGTCACCGGGGTGACGTTTTTTGTCAGGCGCTTGGCGAGGGTACGCGGGACGCGGTCGATCCAAGCCTCGGCAAGCCCAAAAGGCCTCGGGTTTTGTCGCTCACAGCTGGGGCCAGGGGCGCCGAGGCAGTGCTCTGCGATGCCTTGGCAGGAGTCGAAGTCGCTGACCTGCCTCCGCGGGATGCCGGAAGGCGCGTGGACGCCACGGGGATTGGGTTGAGCGAAGAACTGGGCTGTTGACGCTGCCCTCGACTGCCCCCGGCGGTCTTTCCGTCTCCCGCCGGGCCGGTGAGCGGTTCCATGCACACGCTTCCGCAGCGGGAGAGGGATACCTCGCGCACGTTCCCGGAGGGAAAAGGACTCCTGCGCCCGCCCGCAAGCCGGACCGTGACCCGCGGTCTCCGCCGCAGGAGGGTGGCGTTATTCGATGCCGAGCTTCTTCAGCTTGTAGCGCAGGGCGCGGAAGGTGATGCCGAGGGCGGCGGCGGTGCGGGTCTTGTTATAGCGGTTTTCCTGCAGCGCCTGCTGGATCGCGGCGCGCTCGATCTCCTCGATGTACGAGGGCAGCGGGCTGCTGGCGGTATCGCGCGGGCTGAGGGTGCGCGGGTCGACCGCGACCGGGGCGCCGGGCACGGGCGCCGGCGGGGCCGGTGCGGGTGCGGCGGCGGCCGGCGCGACCGGCGGCGCGACCCGCGGCAGGTGCAGGTCGGCGGCGTCGAGATGGTCGCCCTCGGCCAGCGCCAGGGCGCGCTCGAGGATGTTCTCCAGCTCGCGCACGTTGCCCGGGAACGGGTAGGCGCGCAGCGCGGCCAGGGCGTCGTCGCTGAGCTGCGGCACTGGGCGGTGCTGCGACTTGGCCAGGCGCTCGAGGATCCGCGCCGACAGGCCGGGCAGGTCCTCGGTGCGCTCGCGCAGCGCCGGCACCCGCAGTTCGATTACGTTGATGCGGTAGTACAGGTCCTGGCGGAACTTGCCTTCCGCGACCAGCGCGGCCAGGTCCTTGTGCGTCGCCGAGAGGATGCGCACGTCGACCGGCACCTCGGCGTTGGCGCCGACCGGGCGCACCGACTTTTCCTGGATCGCGCGCAGCAGCTTGACCTGCATCGACAGCGGCAGCTCGGCGATCTCGTCCAGGAACAAGGTGCCGCCGTCGGCGCTCTGGAACAGCCCGAGCTTGTCGGCGTGGGCGCCGGTGAAGCTGCCCTTCTTGTGGCCGAAGAACTCGCTCTCCATCAGCTCGGCCGGGATCGCGCCGCAGTTGACCGGCACGAACGGGCCGCTGGCGCGGCCGCCTTCGGCGTGGATGGTGCGGGCGACCAGCTCCTTGCCGACGCCGGATTCGCCGACGATGTACACCGGCGCCTGGCTGCGCGCGACCTTGGCGATGGTCTGGCGCAGCTGCGCCATCGCGGGCGACTGGCCGTACAGGCGCGAGGCGACGCGGTCGGCCGCCGGGGCCTCGCCGTTCGGCCGGCGGCGCTCGTTCAGTTCCAGCGCGTGGCGGACCAGGTCGCGCAGCACCGCCAGATCGACCGGCTTGGCGACGAAGTCGAACGCGCCGGCCTTCAGCGCCTCGACCGCGGCCTCGACGTTGCCGAAGGCCGTGATCATCGCCACCGGCGTGTTCGGGTACTTCTGGCTGATCTCGGCGACCAGCTCCATGCCCGAGCCGTCCGGCAGGCGCATGTCGGTCAGGCACAGGTCGTAGCGGTTGCGGCCGAGCTGGCCGCGCGCTTCGGCGAGCGTGGACGCGGTATCGCAGCGCAGGCCCATGCGCCCCAAGGTCATGACGAGCAGCTCGCGGATGTCGCGCTCGTCGTCGACCACCAATGCACTGCGTGTTTCGGCCATTTTCCCTCCCCTTCCCACGATAGCTTAAGGCCGCGTGAAGAGCCAAGCGCGCAGGCCATGGGCGTTGGGGGAGGCCTGAACGGCTTCCGTCGTCCCGTGAAACCCGAAGCCCTCGAAGCTGGACACGCCTGGATTCCCGCCTGTCGCGGGCGCTACGGGTCATCCGGACCTCTTTGTCGGTCCTCCACGAGCCTGTTCAGCGGAAGGCGAGCGCCCGGCCGGTCATCCCAGCAGTGGGCTGCCGCCGGCCAGGCGGATGCGGAAGCAACTGCCGCCGCCGGGCACCGGCACGTAGTCGAGGCTGGCCTGGTTGGCCCGGCACAGCTCGCGGGCGATGTACAGGCCCAGGCCGGTGCCGTGCCCGGAAGTGGTGAAGAACGGCCGGAACAGGCGCGAGGCCACCGATTCCGGGATGCCCGGGCCGCGGTCGAGCACGTCGATGGTCGGCAGCCCCAGTTCGTCGACGTGCACGTGCACGCTGACCCGCGCCGGCGCGCCGGGCATGCGGCCGTAGGTCAGCGCGTTGTGCACCAGCGCGGTCAGCACCTGGTGCAGTTGGCGCGGGTCGGCCACCGCCGGCAGCCGCGCCACCTCGGCGGTCGCGCGCAGCGTGTCGTGGTCGAGCGGGTGGCTGGCCAGGTATTCGTCGACGAACTCGCGGGCGAAGCCGACCAGCTCCATGTGCTCGGGCTTCGCCGGCTGGCGCCGGGCCATGCCGAGCACGTTCTCGACGATCCCGTTCATGCGCAGCCCCTGCTGGCGGATGATCTCGAGCAGGCGGCGCTCGGCGGTGGGCACGTCGTCGGATTCCTCGAGCAGCTGCACGGCGTAGTTGATCGCGGCCAGCGGATTGCGGATCTCGTGGGCGAGGCTGGCGGAGAAGCGGCCGAGCGTGGCCAGGGTCATCGACTCGGCCTGGCGCGACAGCAACGACGTGTCGTCGAGGAAGATCAGCGTCTGCGCGCTGCCGGCGAGCAGGCGGGTGAAGCGCGGCACCACTTCCGGCAGGTCGGGGGCGAACTGCATCGGGCTTTCGTCGTTCTCGCCGCGCTCGCGCCAGCGCCGCAGGCGGCGGGCGAGTTCGGGTGCGGCCACGTCGAGGTTGCGCAGGCCGGTGAGGTTCTCGCCCTCGCCGGGGTCGCCGAGCAGCAGCATCGCCGCCTCGTTGGCCAGGCGCACATGGTTGTCGCCGTCGACCAGCAGCACGCCGGTGCGCAAGCGGCGGATGATCAGCTCGTTGACCTCGCCCAGGCGCGCCGCCTCGGCGCCGCGGCGTTCGGCCAGGTCGTAGCCGGCGCGCATCTCGCGGCCGAGGATGCTGGTCAGGGTGGCCACGGCGACGTAGGCGATCGCGAACATGATCGCCTCGGCCAGGCTGCGGCTGCCTTCGCCGTCGATCGCCATGCTCCACAGGTATTCGCTGATCAGGCCCGCCACCGCCAGCGCGGCCGCGCCCAGGCCGTAGCGCGCGCGCAGCAGCAGCGCCGCGGCGCCGATGTTGAACATCAGCATCAGCGCGATGCCGGTATCGGCGCCGGGCATCGCGTGCATCGCCAGGAAGCCGAAGAACAGGTCGGCGGCGATGCCGGTCATCGCCTGCGCGCGCAGTTCGCCACGCCGGCCGAAGACGAACAGCAGCGCGGCGATGAACAGGTACGAGAGCGCCACCGCGCTGGCGAACAGGTCGGAGCGGATCGGCTCGATCAGCCCGCTGATCGGCCCGAACAGGAAAAACACCAGCAGCGCCGCCTCGAACAGACGGTACAGGGTGAAGAAGTACAGTTCGCGCCGCAGCGCGCGATCGGCATCGGCGACGGCGAGCGGGGCGAGGGGCGTGGACAAGCGGCGTTCCGGGCGGGCGAGGGGGCCGAGTATAGGCGGGGCGGTCCCCCTTCGCCGCCGATGCGCGGAGCGGCACGCTTGCGTCCGCCGCCGGCGCGCCGTACGCGGGGAACGCCGTTGGTTCGCGCTCGGGAGCGCGCGCCGGCTCTCCCGGGCGCAGGGGGAGGCGGGCGGGGCGCAGCTGCGTCCGCGCGGGCGAGGGATGGCGCGGTTTTTGCCCGAGGCAGGACGATCGGCGACAATGACGGCCCCCCTCGCGGTCGGCCGGGATCCGGCGTCGGGCCGCGGGGCATCTCACACTCCCCTCGGTGACGCATGAATTTCCACGAATATCAGGCTAAGCAGCTGTTTGCCGACTACGGCATCGCGGTGCCGGCCGGGCGCGTCGCGCGCACGCCGGAAGAGGCCGTCGACGCGGCCAAGGCGATCGGCGGCGATTTCTGGGTGGTCAAGGCCCAGATCCACGCCGGCGGCCGCGGCAAGGCCGGCGGCGTGAAGCTGGCCAAGACCTACGACGAGGTGCGCGAGTACGCCAAGGGCATGCTCGGCACGAAGATGGCCACCTATCAGACCGCCGGCGTGCAGCTGCCGGTCGATGCGGTGCTGGTCACCCAGGCCACCGACATCGCCAAGGAGCTATACCTGTCGGTGCTGGTCGACCGCGGCAGCAAGGCCATCACCTTCATCGCCTCGGCCGAGGGCGGCGTGGAGATCGAGAAGGTCGCCGAGGAGAACCCGGACGCGATCAAGACCCTGCACGTCAACTACGTCCAGGGCCTGCAGCCCTACGAGTGCCGCAACCTCGGCTTCGCCCTGGGCCTGAACGCCAAGCAGGTCAACCAGCTGACCAAGATCATGCTGGGCCTGTACAAGCTGTTCAACGAGAAGGACCTGTCGCTGGTCGAGCTCAACCCGCTGGCGATCCTCACCAACGGCGACCTCGCCGTGCTCGACGGCAAGGTCAACTCCGACGACAACGCGACCTTCCGCCACCCGGAGCTGGCGGCGATGCGCGACATCCGCCAGGAGGACGAGACCGAGGTCAAGGCCAGCCAGCACGACCTCAACTACGTCACGATGGACGGCAACATCGGCTGCATGGTCAACGGCGCCGGCCTGGCGATGGCGACCATGGACGTGATCAAGCTCAACGGCGGCGAGCCGGCGAACTTCCTCGACGTCGGCGGCGGCGCCACCAAGGAGCGCGTCACCGAGGCGTTCAAGCTGATCCTGTCCTCCGACAAGGTGAAGGCGATCTTCGTCAACATCTTCGGCGGCATCGTCCGCTGCGACATGATCGCCGAGGGCATCATCGCCGCGGTCAAGGAGGTCGACGTCAAGGTGCCGGTGATCGTGCGCCTGGAAGGAACCAACGTCGAAGCGGGCAAGGAGCTGCTGAAGAACTCCGGCCTGGCGATCACCCCGGCCGACGACATCAACGACGGCGCGAAGAAGGCGGTTGCGGCCGTCGCCGGCAAGTAAGCACAGGACGGACACCATGAGCGTATTGATCGACAAGAACACGAAGGTGATCGTCCAGGGCTTCACCGGCTCGCAGGGCACCTTCCACGCCGAGCAGATGATCGAGTACGGCACCAAGGTCGTGGGCGGCGTCACCCCCGGCAAGGGCGGCAGCACCCACCTCGGCCTGCCGGTCTTCAACACCGTCGCCGACGCCGTCGCCGAGACCGGCGCCGACGCCTCGGTCATCTACGTGCCGCCGCCGTTCGCGGCCGACGCGATCCTCGAGGCGGCCGACGCCGGGATCAAGGTGATCGTGTGCATCACCGAGGGCATCCCGGTGCTCGACATGCTGCGCGTCAAGAACGTGCTCAAGGGCTACGAGGACGTGGTCCTGGTCGGCCCGAACTGCCCCGGCGTGATCACCCCGGGCGAGTGCAAGATCGGCATCATGCCCGGCCACATCCACAAGCCGGGCGTGGTCGGCATCGTGTCGCGCTCGGGCACGCTGACCTACGAGGCGGTCAAGCAGACCACCGACGTGGGCCTGGGCCAGTCGACCTGCATCGGCATCGGCGGCGACCCGATCAACGGCACCAGCTTCATCGACGCGCTGAAGTGGTTCCAGGACGACCCGCAGACCGAAGGCATCATCATGGTCGGCGAGATCGGCGGCAGCGCCGAGGAAGAAGCCGCCGAGTTCATCGCCCAGTACGTGACCAAGCCCGTGGTCGGCTTCATCGCCGGCGCCTCGGCGCCGAAGGGCAAGCGCATGGGCCACGCCGGCGCGATCGCCTCCGGCGGCTCGGGCACGGCCGAGGGCAAGTTCGCGGCGATGGAAAGGGCCGGCGTCACCACCGTCCGCTCGCCGGGCGACCTGGGCGCGGCGATCGCCAAGCGGCTGGCCAAGTAAGCGCCGGCGCCGGGCGTTGCGTGGAAGGCCGCCTTCGGGCGGCCTTCCGTTTTGGGCAAAGGAGCATCGGGGCGTGCTTGGCGATCGAGTTCGACGGCGGCCAGCACAACGGCGCGGCCGCCGAGCCGGCAGGACGGCCTTTCTCGAGCGCCAGGGCTACCGCGTGCTCGGATTCTGGAACAATGACGCCCTGGCGCGGACCGGGGGCGTGCTGCAGGCAATCCTGGCGGCGCTCCTGGTCGGTCCTCACCCCAATCCCCCTCCCGCAAGCGGGAGAGGGGTGGGTGGGGGCACCGCGGTTGATCTTGCATCTCACCCGGCGACGGGACACACCCCGCCCGTTGGCGCGGGAGGGGCTCGAAAGAGCGCATCCACGACCTCGCCACGGCGATCCACGACTTCGTAACAGCGAATCCGAACGATGTCCAAACCGCTTCGCCTCGCCTTGGCCCAGTTCGACTTCCCGGTCGGGGCCGTGCACCAGAACGCCGAGCGCATCGCGGCGATGATCGCGCAGGCGCGCGACGAGTACGGCGCCGACCTGGTGCTGTTCCCGGAGCTGGCCCTGAGCGGCTACCCGCCCGAGGACCTGCTGCTGCGCCCGAGCTTCCTCGCCGACTGCGAGGCGGCGCTGCGGCAGGTGGCGGAAGCGGCGCGCGGCATCGTCGCGGTGGTGGGCTGGCCGGAAGCGGCGGGCCCGGTGGTGTACAACGCGGCCAGCGTGCTGCGCGACGGCACGGTCGAGCGCACCTACCGCAAGCGCGAGTTGCCGAACTACGCGGTGTTCGACGAACGGCGCTACTTCGACGTCGATCCGGACCGCGAGGACTGCGTGTTCGAGGTCGGCGGGGTCCAGGTCGGCCTGATCGTCTGCGAGGACCTGTGGTTCCCCGAGCCGATCGCCGGCACCGTCGCCGGGGGCGCGGAACTGGTGCTGGTGCCGAACGCCTCGCCCTACGAGCACGACAAGCACGCGCAGCGCGACGCGCTGATCGCCCAGCGCGTGCAGGAGACCGGGGCCGGGCTGGTCTATCTCAACGTGGTCGGCGGGCAGGACTCGCTGGTGTTCGACGGCGCTTCGGTGGTCGCCGACGGCGACGGCACCGTGCACCCGGCGGCGGCGGCGTTCGTCGAGCAGTGGCTGGTGGTCGAATTCGACCCCGCCACCCGCCGCTTCGCCGCGCTGGAATGGCAGGAGGACGGCGACGAGAGCCGCGACGCGCTGGCCTGGCGCGCGGTGGTGCGCGGCACCGGCGACTATTGCCGCAAGAACGGCTTCGACCGGGTCTGGCTGGGCCTGTCCGGCGGCATCGATTCCGCGCTGGTGCTGGCGATCGCGGTCGATGCGCTCGGCGCGGAGAACGTGACCGCGGTGCGCCTGCCTTCGCGCTACACCGCCGACCTGTCGAACGACCTGGCCGCCGAGCAGTGCGCGATGCTCGGGGTGCAGCTGCTGACGGTGCCGATCGAGAAGCCGTTCCAGGGCTTCCTCGATGCGCTGGCCGGGCCGTTCGCCGGCCGCGCGGCCGACGTGACCGAGGAGAACCTGCAGTCGCGCGCGCGCGGCGCGCTGATGATGGCGCTGAGCAACAAGTTCGGCGGCCTGCTGCTGACCACCGGCAACAAGAGCGAGTACGCGGTCGGCTACGCCACCATCTACGGCGACATGTGCGGCGGCTACGCGCCGCTCAAGGACCTGTACAAGACCGAGGTCTACCGGCTGGCGCGCTGGCGCAACACGGTCGGCGACCGGGCGGTCCCGCAGGGCGTGATCGACCGCCCGCCCTCGGCCGAGCTGCGCGAGAACCAGAAGGACCAGGATTCGCTGCCGCCGTACGACGTGCTCGACGGCATCCTGCTGCGCCACGTGGACCAGGAGCAGTCGCGCGACGAGATCGTCGCCGCCGGCTACGACCCGGCCACCGTGGACAGGGTGCTGCGGCTGGTGCGCACCAGCGAATGGAAGCGCCACCAGGCCGCGCCCGGGCCGAAGGTGTCGCGGCGCGCGTTCGGGCGCGAGCGCCGCTATCCGATCAGCAACGGCTACCGCCGCTAGCCGGCGATCGGCACCGCGTGGCCGCCGACGCGGATGCCGCCGGCGGCGCCGATGCCGACGGTGAGCAGGCTGGGCCGGCCCATGTCCTCGCCCTGCAGGATCGTCACCGTCGCCGGCGGCTCGACCAGGCCGAGCGCGCGCAGGTAGCCGCCGAACGCCGCCGCCGCCGCGCCGGTGGCGGGGTCTTCGACCACCCCGCCGACCGGGAACGGATTGCGCGCGTGGAAGCGGGTCGGGGTCTCGCGCCAGACCAGATCGACCGTGGTCAGGTCGTGCGCGAGCATCGCCGCCTTGAGCGCGTCGAAGGCGTAGTCGAGCCGGCGCAGCCGCTCGCGCGTGCGCGCGGCCAGCAGCAGATGGCGCGCGCCGGCGAAGGCGATGCGCGGCGGCAGCGCCGGGTCGAGCTCGTCCCGGCGCCAGCGCAACGCCTCCAGCGCCTGCGCGAGCAGCGCTTCGGGAACCGGTTCGACCCCAGGCGCGAGGCTGGTCAGCGTGGCGCTGGCGCGGCCGGCCTCGATGGCGGTCTCGACCCGTATCTCGCCGCCGCGGGTGCGCAGGCGCAGGGTGCCGGGGCCGGCGCGTTCGGCGATCGCGACCGCGCTGGCGATGGTGGCGTGCCCGCAGAACGGGACCTCCGCCAGCGGGCTGAAGTAGCGGATGTCGTAGCGGCCGTCGCCGTGCGGCCGGAGGAAGGCGGTCTCGGAATAGCCGAGGTCGGCGGCGATGGCGAGCATCGCCGCCTCGTCCAGGCCGGTGGCGTCGAGCACCACGCCGGCCGGGTTGCCGCCCTCGGGGCGGTCGGTGAAAGCGGCGTAGCGGAGCAGTTCCGGCATCGCGCGTCTCCCGGGGAAGGAGACGGGATCGTAGGAGCGATGCCGGGCCGCGGAAACGCCGCGGACGGCGCCGCAGCGTTCCCGGGCCGGCGTCAATCGTTGTCCAGCGCCGACTTCTCGCCCGCGAACGGATTGAGCTTGCGC
Organism: Vulcaniibacterium tengchongense; assembly: GCF_003814555.1. Taxonomy (GTDB): domain Bacteria; phylum Pseudomonadota; class Gammaproteobacteria; order Xanthomonadales; family Xanthomonadaceae; genus Vulcaniibacterium; species Vulcaniibacterium tengchongense. Next base: position 46,902 of record NZ_RKQN01000002.1, on the reverse strand, counting down.
CAGTTGTTCGGGTAGTCCGGCCATTCGCCCTTCAGGTAGGGATGCGCCGGATCGTTGAGCTCGAGCACGCGGCGCGCGTCGTCGGCCAGGGCCTTGTTGCCCAGCCCGGTGTAGGCCAGCGCCAGCGTGGCCACGGCGTCGTTCTGGTACTTGCTCTGCGGGTAGGTCTCGAGCAGGTACTTGGCGCGGTCGGCGGCGGCGACGTAGGCGGTGCGGCGCAGGTAGTACAGGGCGGTGTCCAGCTCGTGGCGGGCGAACAGGTCGCGCAGGGCGCGCATGCGCGCGCGCGCGTCCTCGGCGTAGCGGCTGTTCGGGTAGCGCTCGGCGACGATCGAGAAGTCGTTGAACGCCTGCTGCGGCGTGGACAGGTCGCGGCGGCTCGCGTCCAGGCGCCAGACGCGCTGCAGGAACACCGTGTCGCGGCTGGAGTTGACCAGGCCGCGCAGGTAGTACAGGTAGGCGATGTTCTTGTGCGTCGGATAGGTGCGGATGAAGCGGTCGATGCTGCTGATCGCGTCGTCGTGCTTGCCCGACTTGTACTGCGCGTAGGCGGTCTCGATCAGCGCCTGCTCGGTGTAGGGGCCGTACGGATACTGCGCCACCAGCCGCCGGAAGGTGGTCTCGGCCGCGGCCCAGTTGCCGTTGGTCATCGACTTGTGCGCCTTCTCGTACAGCTGTTCGACCGGCTGGCCCTCGTCGGCGTCCTTGTCCTTGGAGAAGCGGCTGCAGCCGGCGCCGGCGAGCAGGGCGAGCGACAGCAGGAGCAGCAGGCGCAACGGGACGGAGCGTAGGGTCATGGCAGGTGCGACGGGCGCCGGGGAGACGAAGCGCGGATAATAACAGCCCGCCGGCAGCCCGCCTGCCTCGCCCCTGAACCGCAGCTGGAATGCCGATGTCCGCCGAACCCCTGCACGCCGTCGTCCCCGAACGCTACGCCGGGCGCCGCTTCGACGCGGTCCTGGCCGAGCTGTTCCCGGACTATTCGCGCTCGCGCCTGGCGGCGTGGATCAAGTCCGGCGACGCCCGCCTCGACGGCCGCGAAGCGCGCCCGCGCGATCCGGTGCGCGGCGGCGAGACCGTCACCCTGAACGCGGTGCAGGAGGTCCGGACCCACTCCGAACCGGAGGACATCGCCCTCGAGGTGCTGTACGAGGACGAGCACGTGTTCGTGATCGACAAGCCGGCGGGCCTGGTGGTGCATCCCGGCGCCGGCAATCCCGCGGGCACCCTGGTCAACGCGCTGCTGCACCGCGATCCGGCGCTGAACACCCTGCCGCGCGCCGGCATCGTCCACCGCCTGGACAAGGACACCTCCGGCGTGATGGTGGTGGCGCGCACGCTGCAGGCGCATACCGCGCTGGTCGAGCAGCTGTCGGCGCGGCGGGTGCACCGGCAGTACCTGGCGGTGGTGGTCGGCGCGCTGGTGTCCGGCGGCACCGCGGACGCGCCGATCGACCGCCATCCACGCGACCGCCTGCGCATGGCGGTACGCGACGACGGCCGCGAGGCGGTCACCCATTTCCGCCTGCGCGAGCGCTTCCGCGCCCACACCCTGCTCGAATGCCGGCTGGAGACCGGGCGCACCCACCAGATCCGCGTGCACATGGCGCACCTGAAGCATCCGATCGTCGGCGACCCGCTGTACGGCGGGTCGCTGAAGCTGCCCAGGGGCGCGACCGAGGAACTGGTCGCGGCGCTGCGCGGCTTCAAGCGCCAGGCGCTGCACGCGGAAGTGCTGGAGTTCGCCCACCCGGTCACCGGCGCGCCGGTGCGCTGCAGCGCGCCGATGCCGGCGGACCTGCGCGCGCTGGTGCAGGCGCTGCGCGGCGACGCCGCGGCGGCGGACCGGGAGCGCTGAGCGATGCCGGCCTGGCGGCTCGATGCGGACTGGCCGGCGCCGGCCGCGGTACGCGCGTTCACCACGTTGCGGCGCGGGCTGGGCGTGTCGGCGCCGCCGTTCGACGAACTCAACCTCGGCCTGCGTGCCGGCGATTCGGCCGAGGCGGTGCTGCGCAATCGCGCCCTGCTCGCCGAGCAGGCGCGATTGCCGGCGCCGCCGCGCTGGCTGCGGCAGGTGCACGGGACCGCGGTGCTGCGGTTCGACGACCGGGCAACGGCCGACGAACCCGAGGCGGACGCCGCGGTGACTTCGACGCCCGGCGTCGTGCTGGCGATCCTCACCGCCGACTGCCTGCCGGTGCTGTTCTGCGCCGACGACGGCAGCGAAGTCGGCGCGGCGCATGCGGGCTGGCGCGGGCTGGCCGCGGGCGTGCTGGAGCGCACGGTCGCGGCGCTGCGCACGGCGCCGCCGCGGCTGCGGGCCTGGCTCGGCCCCGCGGCCGGGCCGCAGCGTTACGAGATCGGCGAGGAGGTCTACCACGCCTTCGTCGGGCGCGACGCCGCTGCGGCCGCGGCGTTCGTGCCGACCCGGCCGGGCCACTGGCGCGTCGATCTGTACGCGCTGGCGCGGCGGCGCCTGGCCGCGGCCGGGCTCGCGCCGCAGCGCATCCACGGCGGCGGCCTGTGCACGATCGGCGACCCGCAGCGCTTCCATTCGCATCGCCGCGATGGCCGCGGCGGGCGCATGGCCACGCTGGTCTGGATCGCGCCGGACGGCGCGGTCGATGCAGGACGCGGCTGATCTCGCCGCGAACGCGCGCCGCAACGCCACGCCGGCGGCGGCGCCCCTGTTCCGCCGCCTGCTCGGCGCCGACTTCGAGCGCCTCGCGCCGCGGGTACGCGCCCTGCATGCGCGCGATGGCGGCGGGAACCACCAAGGCGCGGCCACGGTCGAGTGCGGCCGCCACTGGCTGGCCCGGCTGTGCGCGCGGGCGGCGCGTTTGCCGCCGGCGATGCATGGGCCGATCGCGGTGGAGATCGCCGTCGACGCGCGCGGCGAGCGCTGGACCCGCCGGTTCGGCCGGCACGCGATGCGCTCGCGCCTGTGGGCGCGCGACGGGCTGCTGTGCGAACGCCTGGGCCTGGCGACGTTCGGGTTCCGCATCGGCGTGGAGGGCGGCGCGATCGCCTGGCGGGTGGCGCGGGTGCGCGCGCTCGGCGTGCCGCTGCCGCCGCGCTGGTTCGCCGGGGTGCGGGCGCGCGAAGCCGAGCGCGACGGCCGCTATCGCTTCGAGGTCGAGGCGCGCCTGCCGCGGGTCGGCCTGCTCGTCCGCTATCGCGGGTGGCTGGATGTCGACTGAGCGACGAAGACGCGGCGATCGTGGTGTTCGGCGGCGCCGGCGTGTTGTGCAGCGGCCGGGTGCGGTTCCCGCCGCGGCGCGACCGCGGTGTGCGCGTCCGCTTCGCGGCGATGCAGGGGCGAGCGGGGGCCGGCGGCGGCGGGCGCAGGGTCCGGTGGCGACGACCCGTTCCCGCGCCCCGGGGAGCGCCGCGCCGACACCGGCAGCGAGGCGGTCGCGCGGGCGCTCCCCGGCCCCGGTGGACCCTGGCGGCGGCATGGCGGCGCGCCTGTCCGTGCGCTTGGCGCGATCGCGCCCACCGCGGGCTCGCCCGCAATCGCGATCGCGGGTCCGGCCGGCGCCCGCGCGGCCTGCCGCCGGAGCCGGCCGGCGCCGGGCGGTTGCTGCGGTAGGCGCGCGTCTTGCGCGGGCGCGGGCGAGTGCGCGCCCGCAGCGGTTTGCCGCGGCGCGCGGCAAGCGCAGGCGCGGAAGCCTCCGGCGATGCGCTCCCAGCGTTTCACGTACGGACCTGCGCGGCGGCGGCGGCTTCGCTACGATCCGCCCGACTTCCCTCCCGAGCCGCATCCGATGCCGCCCTCCCATCCGCGCCGCTGGTTCGTCGCCGGCGACCTCAACGGTTTCTTCGGCCTGGTGGTCGACAACCTGTCGATCCTCGGCTTCATCGCCGCTGCGCTGGTCGGCATCTTCGGCTTTCCCGCCGAAGTGGTGTTCGCGCGCATGTTTCCCGGCACCGCGCTGGGCGTGCTGGTCGGCAACCTGATCTACACCGCGATGGCGCGCCGGCTGGCCGCGCGCAGCGGGCGCGACGACGTCACCGCGATGCCGCTGGGCCTGGATGCGCCGACCAGCATCGGCATGGCGCTGCTGGTGCTGGGGCCGGCGTTCGTCGCCTACAAGGCCGAAGGCATGGACCCGCAGGCGGCGGCGTTGGCGACCTGGAAGCTGGGCATGGCCTCGCTGGTGGTGATGGGCACGCTGAAGCTGGTGCTGTCGTTCTTCGGCGACGCGATCACCCGCGCGGTGCCGCGCGCGGCGCTGCTCGGCTCGATCGGCGGCGCGGCGCTGGCGCTGCTGGGTTTCCTGCCGCTGATCGAGACCCTGCGCTCGCCGGTGGTCGGCTTCGTCACGTTCGGCCTGCTGCTGTACGTGCTGGTGGCGAAGGGCCGGCTGCCGGTGCGCCTGCCGGGCGTGCTGCTGGCCTTCATCGTCGGCACCGCGCTGTACTACGGCCTGGGCCTGGCCGGCGTGGGCGCGCCCGGCTTCAAGGTGCCCGAGCCGGTGCCGCTGCGCCTGACCTGGCCGTGGCCGACGCTCGGTTTCGTCGACGGGCTGGCGGACACCGTGCCGTACCTGCCGCTGCTGCTGCCGTTCGGCCTGCTGATGGTGGTGGGCGGCATCAACGTCAGCGAGAGCGCGCGCGCCGCCGGCGACGACTACCGCACCCGCGACGTCCTGCTGGCCGAAGCGGTCTCGACCCTGGTGGCTGGTTTCTGCGGCGGCGTGGCGCAGACCACGCCGTACATCGGCCAGCCGGCGTACAAGCACATGGGCGCGCGCCAGGGCTACACCCTGTTGACCGGGTTGTTCATCGGCCTGGGCGGGATGCTCGGCTACGTGTCGGGGCTGGTGCAGTGGCTGCCGGTGGCGGTGCTGGCGCCGATCATCGTCTACGTCGGCATGGACATCACCCTGCAGGCTTTCCACGACAGCCCGCGCCGGCACGCGCCGGCGGTGGCGCTGGCGTTCCTGCCGTCGATCGCCTACCTGCTGGTGATCAAGCTCGGCAACCCGGCGTGGATCGAGCCGGCGCGCTTCGCCGCGCTGTACAACGGCGTGGAAGGCCACGGCCTGCCGGACCTGGCCACCATCGTGACGCTCGGCAACGGCTTCATCATCACCGCGATGATCTGGTCGAGCGCGCTGGTGGCGATGATCGAGCAGCGCTACCGCCGCGCGGCGCTGGCGCTGCTGGTCGGCGCGGCGCTGACCCTGTTCGGCTTCATCCACTCGGTCGATCCGCGCGGCGGCGTGTACCTGCCGTGGACGCTGCAGGGGCTGCCGCGGACGATCGCCTGGCAGTTCGCCGGCGCCTACGTCGCGCTGGCCGCGTTGCTGACGCTGCTGTCGCTGCAGCGTCCGGCCTCCGCCATCGACGGGCGCGCGCCTTGAACCGCACGCGGCCGGACCGCACCTAGAATGTCCGCCCCCACGACGCGAGACGCACGATGTCCCTGCAAGAACAGCTCGACGCCCTGCCCGGCGTGACCGCCCAGTCGCGCCGCGACCCGGCCACCCGCGGCTTCGTGTTCAACCACACCATGCTGCGGGTCAAGGACCCGCAGAGGTCCCTGGACTTCTACACCCGCGTACTCGGCTTCACCCTGGTGCGCAAGCGCGACTTCCCCGACGCGCAGTTCAGCCTGTACTTCCTCGCGCTGGTCGACGACCCGGCGCAGATCCCGGCCGATGAGCCCGCGCGCGGCGAGTGGCTGCTGGGCCGTCCCGGCGTGCTGGAGCTGACCCACAACCACGGCACCGAGAACGATCCGGCCTTCGCCTACCACCACGGCAACAGCGAGCCGCGCGGCTTCGGCCACATCTGCGTGTCGGTGCCGGACGTGGAGGCGGCCTGCGCGCGCTTCGAGCAGCTCGGCGTTCCGTTCCAGAAGCGCCTGTCCGATGGCCGGATGAAGGACATCGCCTTCATCAAGGACCCGGACGGCTACTGGGTCGAGATCCTGCAGCCGACGGCGCGGGTCTGAGGCGGGGCAGCCTCGCCCGATCCCTCTCCCGCACGCGGGAGAGGGACTTCGACGCCGCGCTTGGGCCGATCGCAGGCAATGGGCTTCGACGCGGCGCGCTTTGGCCCTTCCCGACGCTGAACTCCGAAGCCGCGTCAGGGCCCCTCTCCCGCGCGCGAGGGTTGGGGCGAGGGCCTGGACGTCGAAGCCGTCAGCCCGCGCGCAACGCGGCCAGGAAGCTGCGCCGCCAGGCGGTGATGTCGTGCTCGCGCAGGTGGTCCATCATCGCCTGCCAGCGCGCCTGGCGTTCGGACAGCGGCATCTCCATCGCCGCGGCGATCGCGTCGGCCACGCCGTCCAGGTCGTAGGGGTTGACCAGCAGCGCGCCGCGGCCGAGTTCGCGCGCCGCGCCGGCGAAGCTGGACAGCACCAGCACGCCCGGGTCGTCCGGGTCCTGCGCGGCGACGAATTCCTTGGCCACCAGGTTCATGCCGTCGCGCAACGGCGTCACCAGCCCGACCCGCGCCAGCCGGTAGAAGCCCATCAGCGAGGCGTGCGGGTAGTTGCGGTTGACGTAGCGCACCGGGGTCCAGTCCGGTTCGGCATGGCTGCCGTTGATGTGGCCGGCGAGCTGCTCCAGCTCGCCGCGCAGTTGCTGGTACTCCGCGACCTCGCCGCGGGAGACCGGCGCGATCTGCAGGTAGGTCAGCTTGCCGCGGTGCTCGGGGTGGCGCTGCAGGAAGCGGCCGAACGCGCGGAAGCGCTCCGGCAGGCCCTTGGAGTAGTCGAGCCGGTCCACGCCGATCGCCAGCGCGCGCCCGGACAGGCTGGTCGCCAGGCGCTTGACGCTGGCCTTGCCGACCGCCGCCGTCGCGAGCGAGGCGACGTAGCCGGTGTCGATGCTGATCGGGAACGCGCCCGCGCGCAGGCGCCGGCCGCGCTCGGTCTCGAGCACCCCGTGCGCGATCACCCGGCCGCGGCCGAACAGGCGCACGTAGTCCTGGAACCGTTCCAGGTCGCGCTCGGTCTGGAAGCCGATCAGGTCGTAGGAGGACAGGCCCTCGAACAGGCGCTGGTGCTGCGGCAGCGCCGCCAGCAGGTCCGACGACGGCATCGGCACGTGCAGGAAGAAGCCCAGCCTGCAGCGCACGCCCAGTTCGCGCAGCAGCTTGGCCATCGGGATCATGTGGTAGTCGTGGATCCAGACGATGTCGTCGTCGCGCAGCAGCGGCGCCAGCTTCTCGGCGAACAGCGCGTTGACCCGGCGGTAGGCGGCGTAGGTCTCGCGGCTGTAGTCGACCAGGTCGACGCGGAAGTGCAGCAGCGGCCACAGCGTGCGATTGGCGAAGCCGTTGTAGTAGTCGTCGTGGTCGCGCTTGGACAGGTCCACGGTGACGAAGCGGATGCGGCCGTGCTCGCGCTCGTGCATGCGGCCGGATTCCTGCGGGTCGATCTTGCCGCTCCAGCCGAACCACAGCCCGCCGGTTTCCTCGAGCGCGGCCAGCAGCGCCACCGCGAGCCCGCCCGCGCTGGCGGCGCCCGGCAGGGCGACGCGGTTGGAGACGACGACCAGCCTGCCCATCGCCGTCACGCCGCGTCCTGCCAGGGCCGCGACAACCGCATCGCGGCGTTGATCAGGCCGACGTGCGAGTAGGTCTGCGGGAAGTTGCCCCAGGCCTCGCCGCCGCCGAACTCCAGGTCTTCCGACAGCAGGCCCAGCGGGTTGCGCCGCGCGAGGATGCGCTCGAACAGGATCCGCGCCTCCTCGCGCCGGCCGATGGTCGCCAGCGCGTCGATGTACCAGAACGTGCAGATGGTGAAGCTGGTCTCCGGGGAGCCGAAGTCGTCCGGGGCGACATAGCGGAACAGCGCGTCGCCGCGGCGCAGGTGCTCGCCGATCGCCTCCACCGTGCGCACGAAGCGCGGATCCTCGGGCTTGACGAAGCCCAGGTCGGCGAGCAGCAGCAGCGAGGCGTCGAGCCGGTTGCCGTCCAGCGCCTCGACGAAGTGGCCGAGCTCCTCGTTGTAGGCCTGCGCGACGATGCGCGCGTGGATCAGGTCGGCGCGCTGGCGCCAGTACCTGACCCGCTCCGGCAGGTTCAGGTGCACGGCGATGCGCGCCAGGCGGTCGCACGCGGCCCAGCACATCACGCTGGAATAGGTGTGCACCTCGGCGCGGCCGCGGAATTCCCACAGGCCCGCGTCCGGCTGGTCGTGCAGGGCGAACGCGCGCTCGCCCAGCGGCTCGATCCGGGCGAAGGTGGTGGCGTCGCCCATCCGGGTCAGGCGCTGGTCGAAGAACAGCTGGGTCGAGGCCAGCACCACGCTGCCGTAGACGTCGTGCTGGCGCTGCAGCCAGGCGAGGTTGCCGCGCCGGACCGGGCCCATGCCGCGATAGCCCGCCAGCGAGTCGACCTGTTCCTCGGCCAGTTCGCGCTCGAACCCGATGCCGTACAGCGGCTGCAGGGTGCCGTCGGGCGGAGCGACGTTGGCGACGTAGCGCAGGTAGTCCTCCATGCTGCGGGTGGCGCCGAGGCGGTTGAACGCGCGCACCACGAACGCGGCGTCGCGCAGCCAGCAGTAGCGGTAGTCCCAGTTGCGCACCGTGTTCGGCGCTTCCGGGATCGAGGTGGTCATCGCCGCGACGATCGCGCCGGTTTCCTCGTACTGGCAGAGCTTGAGGGTGATCGCGCTGCGGATCACCGCGTCCTGCCACTCCAGCGGGATCGACAGGTAGCGCACCCATTCGCGCCAGTAGGCGACGGTCTTCTCCTCGGCGTGGCGGACGAAGGCGTCGACCGGCTGGGTCAGGGTTTCGTCCGGGCCCAGCACCAGGTGCAGCTCGCGGTCGAGCACGAACGGCAGCGCGTCGCGCACCAGCCGCACCGGGACGTCGCCGGTCAGGCGCAGGGTGAAGCCGGGGACGAGGTAGCGGATGTGGTTGCTGCCCCAGGTGCTTTCCGGCCGGGTCGCGCCGTAGTCGGCGAGCGGCCTCAGGCGGATGCGGATGCGCGGCAGCCCGGACAGCGGGCGGATCCGGCGCATCAGCATGACCGGCCGGTAGAAGCGCTCGTTCTGGTGCCAGCGCGGGCAGAAGTCGACGATCTCCAGCGAGCCGCCGTGCGCGTCCCGCAGCACCGTGCGCAGCACCGCGGTGTTGGTGAGGTAGTGCTGTTCGCTGGAGACCAGGTCCTCCAGCTCGATCGCGAAGTCGCCGCCCTCGTGCACGCGCGGCGACAGCAGCGCGCAGAACGTGGGATCGCCGTCGAACGCCGGCACGCAGCTCCACACCACGCGGGCGTTGCCGTCGATCAGCGCGGCGAAGCTGCCGTTGCCGACGATGCCCAGGTCCAGGCTGGTCGGCAGGTCCGGCGGCGCCCGCCAGGTCATCGCGCCACCTCCGCTTCCGCGAGGGCGGCCCGTCCCAGCCACGCCATCACCTCGGCGGGGCCGCGCAAGCCGTAGCGCGCCGAGGTCGGGCGGCGCTCGCCGACGACGATCGCGCTGCCGCCGTGCGCGGCCGCGGCGATGAAGCCGTGCTCGTCGGTGAGATCGTCGCCGACGAACACCGGCGTGCGGCCTTGGAACGGCGGCGTGGCCATCAGCAGATCGACCGCGGTGCCCTTGTGCGCGCCGCCGGGCCGCAGTTCCACCACGTCCTTGCCGGGTTGCAGGAAATAGCCCGGCAGGCGCGGCAGCACCGACTCGGCGTACTGGCGCAGCGCGTCCTCGGCTCCGGCACCTTCGCCCGCGGCGCGCCAGTGGAACGCCAGCGCGGTGCCCTTGTCCTCGATCAACGAGCCGGGAAAGCGCGCGGCGAGCGCGCGCGCGCCCGCCAGCACGGCGGCCAGCTCCGGCGGCGCGTCGTCCGCCAGGCTGGCCTGCTCGCGGCCGCGCACCTGCAGCCCGTGCAGCCCGGCGGCGGGCAGGCGCAGCGGCGCGAACAGCGTATCGAGCTGCGCCAGCGGACGGCCGCTGATCAGCGCCAGCGCGCCGCCGAGGCGTTCGTGCACCGCCTGCAAGCTGTCGATCAGCCCGGGCGGCACGCGGACCAGGTCGGGACGGTCCGCGAGTTCGAGCAGGGTGCCGTCCACGTCGAGGAACAACGCCACGTCGCCGCCCAGCGGCGGCGGAGGCGGAAGCGGGAGAGCGTCGACTGCGGTCATAAGAGTCCGGAGTTTTAACAGATCGATGTAAGCGATTCGTCGACGCGGGCCGAAGCGCGCCGCTGCGTATGGCCGACCCGTGGCCGGCGCAAGGGGCAGGGCGGTGGCGCCGGAGCGGCATCGCGCCGGCCCCCGCTTCAAGCGCGGTCGCCCGGGGGCGGGGCCCGTTCGCCGCACGATGCGCGCTTGAATCCAGGCCCGCGCAGCCGCATCTGAGGGGCATCGGCGGCCCGGCCGCCCCGAACGCACCCGAGGTCCGCCCATGCGAATGGACAAGCTCACCTCGCGCTTCCAGCAGGCGATCGCCGACGCGCAATCGCTGGCGTTGGGGCGCGACCACAACGTGATCGAACCGGTACACCTGCTGACCGCGCTGCTCGACCAGAGCGGCGGCGGCACGCGGCCGCTGCTGGCCCAGGCCGGGGTCAACGTGCCGCTGCTGCGCGAGCGGCTCGGCGAGGCGCTGGAGCGCCTGCCCAAGGTCACCGGCCAGGCCGGCAGCATCAGCGTGGGCAACGACCTGGCGCGGCTGCTCAACGTCACCGACAAGCTCGCGCAGCAGCGCGGCGACGCCTTCATCGCCAGCGAACTGTTCCTGCTCGCCGCGCTCGACGACGGCGGCGAGGCCGGCCGCGCGCTCAAGGCGGCCGGCGCCGACAAGCGCCGGCTGGAGGCGGCGATCGACAAGGTGCGCGGCGGCGAAAGCGTCCAGTCCGAAGGCGCCGAGGACCAGCGCCAGGCGCTGGAGAAGTACACCATCGACCTGACCGCGCGCGCCGAGAGCGGCAAGCTCGACCCGGTGATCGGCCGCGACGAGGAGATCCGCCGTACCGTGCAGGTGCTGCAGCGGCGGACCAAGAACAACCCGGTGCTGATCGGCGAGCCCGGCGTCGGCAAGACCGCGATCGTCGAAGGCCTGGCCCAGCGCATCGTCAACGGCGAGGTGCCGGAGGGCCTGCGCGGCAAGCGCGTGCTCGCGCTCGACATGGGCGCGCTGATCGCCGGCGCCAAGTTCCGCGGCGAGTTCGAGGAGCGGCTGAAGGCGGTGCTGAGCGACCTGGCCAAGAACGAGGGCCAGATCATCCTGTTCATCGACGAGCTGCACACGATGGTCGGCGCCGGCAAGGCCGAGGGCGCGATGGACGCCGGCAACATGCTCAAGCCCGCGCTCGCCCGCGGCGAGCTGCACTGCATCGGCGCGACCACGCTCGACGAGTACCGCCAGTACGTGGAGAAGGACGCCGCGCTGGAGCGGCGCTTCCAGAAGGTGTTCGTCGGCGAGCCCAGCGTGGAGGACACCATCGCGATCCTGCGCGGGCTGAAGGAGCGCTACGCGGTGCACCACGGCGTGGAGATCACCGACCCGGCGATCGTCGCCGCGGCCACGCTCTCGCACCGCTACATCGCCGACCGCCAGCTGCCGGACAAGGCCATCGACCTGATGGACGAGGCCGCCAGCCGCATCCGCATGGAGATCGACTCCAAGCCGGAGGAGCTCGACCGCAAGGAACGCCGGCTGATCCAGCTGAAGATCCAGCGCGAGGCGCTGAAGAAGGAGAAGGACGAGGCGAGCAGGCAGCGCCTGGCCGACCTGGAGGACGAGATCGCCCGGCTCGAGCGCGAGTACAACGACCTGGAAGAGATCTGGAAGGCCGAGAAGGCGACCCTGCACGGCGCGACCCGGATCAAGGAGCAGATCGAGCAGGCCAAGCTCGAGCTGGAGGCGGCGCAGCGGCGCCAGGACTACGCCCGGATGAGCGAGATCCAGTACGGGCGCGTCCCCGAGCTGGAGAAGCAGCTCGCCGCCGCGCAGGAGGCCGAGCAGCGCGGCTTCAAGCTGCTGCAGGACAAGGTCACCGCCGAGGAGATCGCCGAGGTGGTCTCGCGCTGGACCGGCATCCCGGTCAGCAAGATGCTCGAAGGCGAGCGCGAGAAGCTGCTGCGCATGGAGGAGGAGCTGCACAAGCGCGTGGTCGGCCAGGACGAGGCGATCCGCGCGGTGTCCGATGCGGTGCGGCGCTCGCGCGCCGGCCTGTCGGATCCGAACCGGCCCAACGGCTCGTTCCTGTTCCTCGGCCCCACCGGCGTCGGCAAGACCGAGCTGTGCAAGGCGCTGGCCGAGTTCCTGTTCGACTCGTCCGACGCGATGGTGCGCATCGACATGAGCGAGTTCATGGAGAAGCACAGCGTCGCGCGTCTGATCGGCGCGCCGCCGGGCTATGTCGGCTACGAGGAGGGCGGCTACCTGACCGAGGCGGTGCGCAGGCGGCCCTACAGCGTGATCCTGCTCGACGAGGTGGAGAAGGCGCATCCGGACGTGTTCAACGTGCTGCTGCAGGTGCTCGACGACGGCCGCCTGACCGACGGCCAGGGCCGCACGGTCGATTTCCGCAACACGGTGATCGCGATGACCTCCAACCTCGGCTCGCACCAGATCCAGGAGATGGCGGGCGACGGCTCGCCGGAGGCCTACCTGCAGATGAAGGCCGCGGTGATGGGCGTGGTGCAGGCGCACTTCCGCCCGGAGTTCATCAACCGCCTCGACGACATCGTCGTGTTCCATCCGCTGGACAAGGCGCAGATCCGCGAGATCGCGCGCATCCAGATCCGCGGCCTGGAACGGCGCCTCGCCGACCGCGGGCTCAGGCTGGCGCTGTCCGACGACGCGCTGGCGCTGCTCGGCAACGTCGGCTTCGATCCGGTCTACGGCGCCCGCCCGCTGAAGCGCGCGATCCAGCAGCAGCTGGAGAACCCGCTGGCCTCGCGCATCCTCGCCGGCGAGTTCGCCGCGGGCGATGGCGTGCGGGTCGAGGCCCAGGGCGGGCAGCTGGTGTTCCGCAAGGGCTAGGTCCCGGCGCGCCTTCTGCTTCGCGGAGGCGCGATGGCGGTCGGCGCGGCGGCGCGCCGCCGGGTCGGGTTTCGCCGGGCGTCGCCTTCCCGCGGGGCCGTCGCGCCACGCAGGGCGGGCGGCGCGGGCCTTATCCGGCGCCGGCGCCGTCCAGGCGCGTCTCCAACGCGGCGATGCGCGTCTCCAGCGCCGCCACGCGCGCTTCCAGCGCCGCGGCGGCGGTGGCGCCCGCCGCGGGCGCCGCCGCTTCCGGCAGTTCCGGTTCGCCGCACAGCAGCTGCGCGTGGCGCTCCTCGCGCTGGCCGCTCTGCCGCGGCAGCGCGCGCACCAGCGGCGGCTCGCGCCGCGCCAGCCGTTCCAGCGCGTACTGCACGTCCTCGGCGCCGTCGAAGCGAGCCAGGCGCTCGCTGCGCGCGAGCAGCTCGTGCACGGTCTGCGGGCCGCGCAGCATCAGCAAAGCCAGCAGCGCTGCCTGCGCCCGGGTCAGGCCGAGCCGGGCCTCGAGCCGGTGCTCGTAGCGGTCGGCGCGGCCGCCGTGCTGCGCCTTGACCCAGCCGCGCGCTTCCAGCCGGCGCAGGGCGTTGCCCACCTCGCCGGGCTCCAGCTGCATGATCGGCTCGCGCGAGGTCTTCTGGTTGCAGGCCAGCACCACCGCGTTGAGCGTCAGCGGGTAGGCGTCGGGCGTGGTCGCTTCCTTCTCGACCAGGCTGCCGAGGATGCGGGCCTCGATCGGATCGAGCGGCGGCGCGGTGGCGTCTTCGGTGGCGTTCATGGCGGCGATGATGTCACGTCGCCGGCGGCAGATGGCGCGAACCGCGGTACAGCGGCGTCGCCATCACCATCTCGGCCAGGCTGTGGGCCAGCTCGCGCTCGGCCATCACCGCGCCGTCGGCGCCGTGTTCGATCAGGTGCCTGACCTCGGCGTCGCTGTGTGCGCGCGCGACGATGGTCAACGCCGGGTTGATCGTGCGCAGCTTGGCGATGATCTCGCCGGCCTCCAGCGCGTTCGGGATCGCCAGCATCACCGTGTGCGCGCTCTGCGGCAAGGCCTCGTCGAGCACGCGCTCGTTGCCGGCGTGGCCGCGCACGGTGGGGATGCCGTTGTTGCGCGAGCGCTGCACGCGGTCCTGCTCGTCCTCCACCACCACCAGCGGCACGCCGCGCTCGGTCAGCAGCCGCGCCAGCTCGCTGCCGACGCGTCCGTAGCCGATCAGGATCACGTGGTCGCGCAGGCCTTCGGGCACCGGCGGCGCGGCATGCTCCGGCGGCTCCGGCGGGCGCGCCGCGGCCTCGCGCGCGTCGCGGCGGTCGAGCCAGGCGAACAGCAGCGGATTGACCATGATCGACAGCAGCGAGCCGGCCAGGATCAGGTCCTGGCCCTCCTTGGGCAGGATCTCCAGTTCCATGCCCAACCCGGCGAGGATGAAGGAGAACTCGCCGATCTGCGCCAGGCTCACCGAGATCAGCAGCGCGGTCGCGTTCGGCTTGCCGAACGCGCGCACGATCGCGTACGCGGCCAGCGACTTGCCCAGCACGATGATCGCGAAGGTGCCCAGCACCTCCAGCGGCCGCTCGAGCACGATGCGCGGGTCGAACAGCATGCCGACCGAGACGAAGAACAGCACCGCGAACGCGTCGCGCAGCGGCAGGGTCTCGTTCGCGGCCTGGTGGCTGAACTCGGACTCGTTGAGGATCATGCCGGCGAAGAACGCGCCGAGCGCGAACGACACGCCGAACATCTCCGCCGAGCCGAACGCCACGCCCAGCGCGATCGCCAGCACGCACAGGGTGAACAGCTCGCGCGAGCCGGTGCCGGCCACGCGCTCGAGCATCCACGGGATCACCCGGCGGCCGACCAGCAGCATCACCGCCATGAAGGCGCCGACCTTCGCCACCGTCTTGAACAGCGCCGACCACACCTGCACCGGGTCGCCGGCGTCGCCGCGCAGCACGTCGGCCAGCGCCGGCAGCAGCACCAGCGACAGCACCATCGCCAGGTCCTCGACGATCAGCCAGCCGACCGCGATGCGGCCGCGGCCGGTCTCGACCAGGCGCCGCTCCTCGAGCGCGCGCAGCAGCACCACCGTGCTCGCCACCGACAGCGCCAGGCCGAACACGATGCCGGCCCCGTCCGGCCAGCCCAGCAGCCGCCCCAGTCCCCAGCCCAGCGCGGTCGCCACCGCGATCTGCGCCACCGCGCCCGGCAGTGCGATCGCGCGCACGGCGAGCAGGTCGCGCAGCGAGAAGTGCAGGCCGACGCCGAACATCAGCAGGATCACGCCGATTTCGGCCAGTTGCGGCGCCAGGGTCTGATCGCCGACGAAGCCGGGCGTGAACGGCCCGGCGACGATGCCGGCCAGCAGGTAGCCGACCAGGGGCGACAGGCGCAGGCGCTGGGCGATGGCGCCGAAGGCGAAGGCCAGGCAGAAGCCGGCGACGAGGATGGCGATCAGGGACGTGTGATGCATCGACTCTCCGTATCGGACGACCGGTCGAGAATGTGGTCCGAGGCCGGTGGATGCAACCGGGACGCCCGCGGCAGAGGCGGCCGGACCCGCGCAGTCTGCCCCGGCGCCCGTCGAGCGCGGATGAGCCTGCGGCATCGCCGCGTTGCAGGCGGGCGACAGGACGCCGACGCGCCGATCGGCGCGCCGGCGAATCATCGCCGCGGCGCTTGCCGATAAACTGGCGCCCCGCTGTCGCGCCCCGGTTCGGCCCATCCCGTGATTTCGTTTCGCAATTTCGCTCTGCGCCGCGGCGAACGCCTGTTGCTGTCGAACGTCGACCTGGCGCTGCACGCCGGCTGGCGGGTGGGCGTGGTCGGCCGCAACGGCACCGGCAAGTCCTCGTTGTTCGCCGCGATCCAGGGCCAGGTCGAGGCCGACCGCGGCGACCTCGACGTGCCCGCGCGGGTGCGCATCGCCGCCGTCGCCCAGGAGACACCGGCGCTGGACGAGGCCGCGCTCGATTTCGTGCTGTCGGGCGACGCCCAGGTGCACGCCGCGCTGGTGGCCGAGCGCGAGGCGATGGCGCGCGAGGACTGGGAAGCGGTGGCGCAGGCGCATCACCGGCTGGAGGAGCTCGGCGGCTACGACGCCGCCGCGCGCGCCGGCAAGCTGCTGCACGGCCTGGGCTTCAGCCCCGACACCCACGGGCGCGCGGTCAAGGAATTCTCCGGCGGCTGGCGCGTGCGCCTGAACCTCGCCCGCGCGCTGATGACGCCCAGCGACCTGCTGCTGCTCGACGAGCCCACCAACCACCTCGACCTCGACGCGGTGCTGTGGCTGGAGCAGTGGCTGCTGCGCTACCCGGGCACACTGCTGCTGATCTCGCACGACCGCGAGTTCCTCGACGGCGTGACCACCCACATCCTGCACCTGCACGACGGCAAGGCGAAGCTGTACGCCGGCGACTACACCGCGTTCGAGCGCCAGCGCGCCGAGCAGCTGCGCCAGCAGCAGATCGCCTACGAGAAGGAGCAGGCCGAGCGCGCCCACCTGCAGAGCTTCATTGACCGCTTCAAGGCCAAGGCCAGCAAGGCCAAGCAGGCGCAGAGCCGGATGAAGCGGCTGGCCAAGCTGGCCGGCACCGAGGCGGTGCGGGTGGAGCGCGCGATGCGCATCGACTTCCCGGCGCCCGCCAAGCTGCCGCACGCGCTGCTGCGCCTGGGCGACGCCGATTGCGGCTACGGCGACCACACCGTGCTGCGCGACGTGCGCTTCGTGCTCGAGGCCGGCGACCGCGTCGCCCTGCTCGGTCCCAACGGCGCCGGCAAGTCGACGCTGGTCAAGTCGCTGGTCGGCGAGATCCCGCTGCTGGCCGGCGAGCGCGCCGGGCACCCGGACCTGCGCATCGGCTACTTCGCCCAGCACACGGTGGAATCGCTGCGCGAGGGCGCCACGCCGATCGACCACCTGGCCGAGCTCGCCCCCGGCGTGGGCACCCAGCCGCTGCGCGATTTCCTCGGCAAGTGGAACTTCCCCGGCGACCGCGCGTTCGAGCCGGTCGACGGCTTCTCCGGCGGCGAGCGCGCGCGGCTGGCGCTGGCGCTGATCGCCTGGCGGCAGCCCAACGTGCTGCTGCTCGACGAACCGACCAACCACCTCGACCTCGACATGCGCGAGGCGCTGGCGGAAGCCTTGTCCGAATTCGACGGCGCGATCGTGCTGGTCTCGCACGACCGGCACCTGATCGGCCTGGTCTGCGACAGCTTCTGGCGCGTCGCCGACGGCGTGGCGCAGCCGTTCGACGGCGACCTCGACGCCTACGCGGTCTGGCTGCGCACCCGCGAATCCGGCGACGCCCGGCCGGCCCGGACCGCGGCCGCGCCCGCCGCCCCGGCCAAGCCGGCGCCGAAGCCGGCCAAGGTCAACCCGCACAAACTGGCCCAGGCCGAGGCGCGGGTGGCCGAGCTGGAAGCGCAACTGCACGCGATCGACATGGACCTGGCCGACCCGGACCGCTACGCCGGCGGCGGCACCGACGCCGCCGAGCTGGCGCGCCGGCGCGAGCGCGTCGCCGCCCAGCTGGCCGAGGCCGAGGACGCGTTGCTGGCGCTGTACGACGCCTAGCTCGGCCGCGGCCGCCGTCCGCCGGCCGCTCCCGCAGCCCCGTGCGTGCGGCGCCGCGGCGGGCAGGCCCGGGCCGCGGCACGCTTGAAAACCCGCGCGCCGCCACCACAATGCCCGCGGTCTCCACGACATCCGTTCGCGCCATGCCGATCTACGCCTTCGAATGCGCCGCCTGCGGCCACCGTTTCGACCGCCTGCAGAAGCTGTCCGACGCGGATCCGGGCGAATGCCCCTCCTGCGCCGCGCCGCAGGTGCGCCGGCAGCTGACCGCGCCGCAGTTCCGCCTGGCCGGCGGCGGCTGGTACGAGACCGACTTCAAGAAGGACGGCGACAAGAAGCGCAACTTGGCCGGCGACGCCGGCGCCCCGTCCGAGAGCAAGTCCGGCGGCGACGCCAAGCCGGCCGACAGCAAGCCCGCGGCCAAGGCCGACGCCGCGACCGCCTGAATCCACCGACGCGATCCACCGACGCGCCGCCTGCCGCGTCGCCCGCTGCCGTCGTGGGCGCCGCCGGCGCTCAGCCGTCGCTGCGCTGGAACACCGCGCCGCAACCCCGATCGACCCAGACCGCGCCCTCGCGCCAGCCCCAGGTCGCGTCCTCGACGCAGCGCGCGCTGCCGACCTCGCGCGACAGCCGCACCGGGCCCGGGAACGGCGTGCGGCATTCGCGATAGCCGCCGGTGCCGTCGCACAGCACCGCGTTGGGCGAGGCGGGGAAGTCCAGCTCGGCCGGTCGCGGCAGCGCCTGCGGCGCCGGCTCGGCGGCGACCAGGCGCAGGCCGATGCGCATGCCCGCACGCGAGGCGTCGGCGAGCAGGACGGCCGCGCGGCCCGGCGCGGCGCGGGGCCGGTCGGCGCCGGGGCCCGACGCGCCGAGGTGGGCCGCGGCCGGCATCGACAGCAGCATCAGGCACCAGGCCCAATGCGCGCGCTTGGGCGGTCTCGGCATGGCGCTCCCTCCTCTCGGCTGCACCGGCGCGGGCGGCCCGGAGTCGCTACTCCGGGCCTCGCCCCGTTAGCGGCCAGCGTGCGCGGAACTTGAGGGAGCGGCCGAGACGCCGCGCGCAACTTCGTCGCGCGACGTCCGGCGGCCGGCCGCGGGTCAGTTGCCGAAGCGGCCGCGGCAGCCGCGGCTGACCCAGATCGTGGTCGGCGCGCGGTAGCCCCAGGTCTGCCCTTGGATGCACGGCGCCTTCGAGAGTTGTTCGAGCAGGCGCGGCACGCCGTGGCCCGGCGGCCAGGCGCAGGTGGCGGTGCGGCCGTCGTTGCTGGCGCAGGTCACCGAACGGCCGCCGGCCGTCGGCGGGGTCGCGCCCGCGGCGACGAACTCCGCGCGGCAGCCGCCGAGGACGTAGACCCGGCCCGCCTGCGACTGCCAGGTGCGGCCCTCGACGCAGGCCGCGCCCGGCAGTTGCCGCAGCAGGCGCGAGCGCCCGCGCCACGGCACCGTGCAGGTCCGGCCCTGGCCGGGGGTGCTTTCGCAGCGGACCACGGCGCCGCCGGGCGGGCCGACCGGCGGCCGGGTGGCGGGGGCGAACTCGCCGCGGCAGCCGCTCCATACCGTGATCAGGCCGTCCTGCGAGCTCCAGCTGCGGCCTTCGACGCAGGGGCTCTTGGACACCTGGCGGACCAGCCGCGACGGGCCGCGCCAGGGCGGCACGCAGCGCCTGGCGTCGTGGTCGTTGCTGTCGCAGCGCAAGGTCTGCCCGGCCGGCGGCGAGATGCCGCCGCCGCCGCGCAGCGACTGGGCGATGTCCGCCTTGATCCGGCTGAAGCCCCAGTTCGAGCGGTTGACCTGGTCGAGATAGAAGCGCAGCTGGTCGGCCGGAATCTGCCGGCCGCCGGACTGTTCGCGGTACTCCAGGCTGATCACGCGGAGCTGGTCGCCGTAGGACAGGGTGCGCAGGTTCTCCGGCGCGTAGGCGCGTTCCTTCTGCGCGGCCGCCGGCATCGCGGCCAAGGCGAGGGCCAGCAGGCCCGCGGCGATCCGGACGGCTTTCCAGGCGAATCGGTGCATGGCGAATCCCCTTTGCGATTGGGCGCGGCAAGGCCGGCCGCGCGTCCGGCGAGGCGGACAGCGGCGCCCCGCGGTCCGCAGTCTCCCACAGCCGCTAAAATGCCATGTTCGCCGGCCCCCGGGGCCGGCCCCGCGATACCCGGAGCCCCCATGCGTACCCATTACTGCGGCCTCGTCGACGAGGCCCTGCTCGGCCAGACCGTGACCCTGTGCGGCTGGGCCGACGTCGCCCGCAACCTCGGCGGCCTGTGCTTCATCGACCTGCGCGACCACGAAGGCATCGTGCAGATCGTCGCCGAGCCGAGCGACGCCGCGGGCAACGCCGAGGTGCTGGCGGCGGCCGCGCATGTGGGGTACGAGGACTGCCTGCGCGTGACCGGCGTGGTGCGCAAGCGCGAGGCGGTCAATCCCAAGCTGAAGACCGGCCAGGTCGAAGTGGTCGCGACGAGGATCGAACTGCTCAACAAGGCCGAGCCGCTGCCGTTCCACGCCCACGAGAACCCGGGCGAGGACATCCGCCTCAAGTACCGCTACCTCGACCTGCGGCGCCCGGAGATGCAGCGGATGATGCGCACCCGCATCAAGCTGGTGCAGGCGCTGCGCCGCTGGCTGGACGCGCGCGGCTTCCAGGACATCGAGACGCCGATCCTGACCAAGGCCACGCCGGAGGGCGCGCGCGACTTCCTGGTGCCGGCGCGCATGCACCCCGGCGAGTTCTACGCGCTGCCGCAGAGCCCGCAGCTGTTCAAGCAGATCCTGATGATGGCGGGCTTCGACCGCTACTACCAGATCGCGCGCTGCTTCCGCGACGAGGCGCTGCGCGCCGACCGCCAGCTCGAGTTCACCCAGCTCGACATGGAGTTCGCCTGGGTCGGCGAGCGCGACGTGCAGGACACGGTCGAGGCGATGATCCGCGACGTGTTCCGCGAGGTGGCCGGGGTCGAGCTGGCCGATCCGTTCCCGCGCATGACCTACGCCGAGGCGATGCGCCGCTACGGTTCGGACAAGCCGGACCTGCGCATCGCGCTGGAACTGGTGGACATCGCCGAGCGGGTCAAGGGCTGCGAGTTCAAGGTGTTCGCCGACTGGGCGAACGCGCAGGGCGGCCGCGTGGTCGCGCTGCGCGCGCCGGGCGGCGCGGCGCTGTCGCGCAAGCAGATCGACGACTACGCCGCGCATGCGGCCAAGTTCGGCGCCAAGGGCCTGGCCTGGATGAAGGTGGACGACCCGGCCAAGGGCCGCGACGGCGTCAACTCGCCGATCGCGAAGTTCCTCGACGACGCGACCCTGGCGGCGGTGGTGCAGGCGGCCGGGGCCCAGGCCGGGGACGCGATCTTCTTCGGCGCGGCCGACTACAAGACCGCGTCGGACTTCATGGGCGCGCTGCGCCTGAAGCTCGGCAAGGACCTCGGCCTGGTCGAGGACGGCTGGAAGCCGCTGTGGGTCACCGACTTCCCGATGTTCGAATGGGACGCGGAGGCTGGCCGCTACGTCGCCCTGCACCATCCGTTCACCGCGCCGGCGGTGGACGACGAGGCCGACCTGCGCGCCAACGCCGCCACCGCGGTGTCGCGCGGCTACGACATGGTGCTCAACGGCAACGAGATCGGCGGCGGTTCGATCCGCATCCACCGCTCGTCGATGCAGTCGGCGGTGTTCGACCTGCTCGGCATCGGCAAGGAGGAGGCGGAGCTGAAGTTCGGTTTCCTGCTCGAGGCGCTGCGCTACGGCGCGCCGCCGCACGGCGGCATCGCCTTCGGCATCGACCGCATCGCCGCGCTGATGGCCGGCACCGAATCGATCCGCGACGTGATCGCCTTCCCCAAGACCACCACCGCGCAGTGCCTGATGACCGGCGCGCCGTCGCCGATTCCCGACGCGCAGCTGGCCGAGGTGCACGTGCAGGTGAGGCCGCCCGCGCCCAAGGCCTGAGCAGCCGGCCGCGGTTCCGCGCCGCGCGCTGCGCCCGTCCGCGCCGGATGCCCGGCCCCGGTTTCGCCAAGCGACTTTGTTACGGAGTGATCGTATGACCGAGTACGCGTTCGTCCTGCAATGGGAAAGGCTCGCCAACGTGGGCGCCGGCCCCGCCCTGATCACCGAACGCGCCCGCGTGTTCGGCGGCTGGCTGGTGCGTGTCGGCTCCGCGCCGGGCGCGATGGCGCTGACCTTCGTCCCCGACGGCCAGTTCCGCTGGGACGGCGAGGACTTCGGCGAGGACGACTACGAGTACGAAGAGGACGAGGAAGGCGAGGACGAGGAGTACGAGGAAGAGGACGAAGACGAGGAAGACGGCGAGGAGGAGGCGCGCTAGCCATGCAGATCCGTCGCGCCGGCGTCGCCGACGCCGCGACCCTGTCGCGGCTGGCTTCGGCCTGCTTCACCGAGACCTTCGGCCACCTGTACCCGCCCGAGGACCTACACGCCTTCCTCGCCGAGGCCTATGCGGTCGAGGCCTGGGCCGCGCTGCTGCGCGACCCGGCGTATGCGACCTGGGTGCTCGAGGCGCCCGCGCGCGGCGCGGTCGGCTACGCGCTGGCCGGGCCGTGCGGCCTGCCGCACCCCGACGTCCGCGCCGGCGACGGCGAGCTCAAGCGACTGTACGTGCTGCGCGACTTCCAGAACGGCGGCTGGGGCGGGCGGCTGTTCCGCGCCGCGCAGGACTGGCTGCTCGCCGGCGGCCCGCGCACGCTGTGGATCGGCGTGTGGTCGGAGAACTTCGGCGCGCAGCGCTTCTACGCCCGGCACGGCTACGTACGGGCAGGGCAGTACCACTTCGCGGTGGGCAAGACGCGAGACCTGGAGTTCATCCTGCGCCGGGATCCGGACGGGGCGGCGGCCGCGTCGGGCTGAGCCGGTCCGTCCGCTCGCGAAAAGCGATCGGGTTCACGCTCCCGCCTGCGCCGCTCCTGCTAGCGTGGAGCCGCCCCAAGGGTGCCGCCCGCGCGCCGTTCGCGGGGGCTTCCGGACGAAGACATGGACCGTCCCGCGACAACCGCTGTCCGCAAGCGCGCATTCGCCCTCGCGGCCGCGGAGGCGGCGCTGTTCGCCGTACTGGGCGCGGTCGCCTGGGCATCGGCGCCGCGCACGGCGGAGGCGCCCGCCTGGGACGGACAGGCGCACGGATACGCCTACTCGACCGGGCGGCGCGACGCCGATGCGATCGAACGCGAAGTCCGGCTGCTCGCGCGGCACACCCGCCGGGTGCGGCTCTATTCCTCGACCGATCTGCGCGCGGCGCGCGATCTGGAGCGCGAAGGCATCGAGGTGCTCGCCGGGGCCTGGCTGAGCGGCCACCGGAAAGCCGACGAACGCGAGCTGCGCGCCCTGGCCGCCGCCGTCCGCGAACACGCCAACATCGCCGGCGCGGTGGTCGGCAACGAAAGCGTGTTGCGCGGCGACCTGACGCCGGCGCGGCTCGCCGCCCGGCTGGACGACGCCCGCGCCGCGTTCCGCGTCCCGGTCTCCACCGCCGAGCCCTTCCACATCTGGATGATGCATCCGGAACTGGCCGAGCACGTCGATTTCATCGTCGTGCACCTGCTGCCGTATTGGGACGGCATCGCGCTGGCGCACGGCGTCGATCGGGTGGTGGCGCAGTACCGCATATTGCAGGCCCGCTTCCCCGGCAAGCGCATCGTGATCGGCGAAGTGGGCTGGCCTTCGGCCGGTCCGTCCCAGGGCGAGGCGGCGGCGTCGCGGTTGGACCAGGGCGTGTTCCTGCGCCGCATGCTGCAGCGGCTGCAGGCGCACGGTTGGGAGTACTACGTGCTGGAGGCCTTCGACCAGCCTTGGAAGGTCAGAGGCGAGCGCTTGGCGGGGGCGCATTGGGGCGTCTTCGACGCCGACGGAGAACCCAAGTTCGCCTGGAGCGGGCCGGTCCGGGACGATCCGCACGTGCGCTTCAAGGCGCTGTCGGCCTCCGCGCTGGCGTTCCCGTTCCTGCTGCTGTTCGCGCTGCGCGCGCGGCACCTGCGGCCATGGGGGCGCTGGCTGTTTCTGGCGATGCTGCAGGGCGCCTTCATGTCGGCCGTCTGGATGCTGGCGCTGCCGTGGGATTACTACCCGGGCGCGTGGGGCTGGCTCCTGTTCGCGATCCTGTTCGCGCTGCAGACGTTCGCCTTCGTCCACCTGCTGGCGGGCGGCTTCGAGCTGCTGGAGACGCTGGCGCAACCGCGCTGGCGCAGGCAAGCCGCGCCCTGTCCCAGCGGGCCCGGTTTCGCGCCGAAGATCTCGATCCACCTGCCCTGCTACAACGAGCCGCCGCAGGTGGTGATCGAGACGCTCGACAGCCTGGCGCGGCTCGACTACCCGGACTACGAAGTGCTGGTGATCGACAACAACACCCGCGACGAAGCCGTCTGGCGGCCGGTGCAGGCGCGCTGCCGGGCCTTGGGCCGGCGCTTCCGCTTCTTCCATCTGGACCACTGGCCCGGCTTCAAGGCCGGCGCGCTGAACTTCGCCTTGCGGCACACCGACCCGCGCGCCGAAATCGTCGCCATCGTCGACAGCGATTACGTGGTTCGACCGGAATGGCTGCGCGATCTGGCCGGGCACTTCGAAGATCCCCGCGTCGGCGCGGTGCAGGCGCCGCAGGCGCATCGGGAATACGCGCGGCATCCTTTCTGGCGGATGTGCAACTGGGAATCGGAGAGCTTCTTCCGCGTCGGCATGCACCACCGCCACGAGCGCGACGCGATCATCGTCCACGGCACGCTGATCATGGTCCGGCGCGCGCTGCTGGACCGGCTGGGCTGGTCCGAGTGGTGCATCTGCGAGGACACCGAACTCGGCCTGCGGGTGCAGCGGGCCGGGTACCGCGCGCTGTACGTGGACCGCGTTTACGGACGGGGCCTGCTTCCGGACGATTTCGCGGCCTACAAGGCGCAGCGATTCCGCTGGGCGTTCGGCGCGATGCAGATCTTCAGGCGCCATGTCCCCTCGCTCCTGCGGCCCGGCGGGCTGACCCCGTCGCAGCGCTATCACTACCTCGCCGGCTGGCTGCCGTGGTTCGCCGGAGCCGCGCACGCGGCGTTCACCGCCTGCGCGATCGCGCTCGGCGTGGGCCATCTGCTCGCGCCCGCTTGGGATTCGCTGCCGTTCCAAGCGTTCGCGGCCCTGGGCGCGGCCTCGCTGGGCCTGAAGCTGGTGTCCGGCCTGATCCTGCATCGCCGCCGCGTGAGCCCGGGTTGGCGCGACACCGCGGGCGCGCTGATCGCCGAGCTCGCCCTGACCCATACCATCGCGCGTGCCGTGCTGCGCAGCGCGTTCACGCCGCGGCTTCCGTTCCGCCGCACCGGCAAGGGCGCCGCGCGGATGCCGGCGCAGCGCGCCGGCGCGGCCGTGGTCGAGGAATTCGGCCTGTTCCTGGCGATATGGCTGTGCATCCTGGCGCTGCTTTGGCAGCGCGGCACCGACGATGCGCTGACCTTGGCCTGGGCGGGCATGCTGTCGGTGCAATCGCTGCCGTATGCGGCGGCGTTGTATTGCGAGTGGCTTTCCTCCCGCCAGGCGTCGCAGCGCCGCGCGGACGTCCCCGTTTCCAGCGCGCCGAAATGGGCCGGGGCGTTCCAAGGGGCGCGCGCGCGCGCGGAAGCGCCGAACCAGGCGCGGCCGGCCCCGCCCCCGGCGCGCCGGGCCGGGCTCAACCCGCCGCGGCGGCCCTGATCTGGGCGATCTCCGCGCGCGGCGGCGCGCCGAACAGGCGCTTGTATTCGCGGCTGAACTGCGACGGGCTCTCGTAGCCGACGCGGTGCGCGGCCGCGCTGGCCTCCAGGCCCTCAGTGAGCATCAGCCGGCGCGCCTCGTGCAGGCGCAGCTGCTTCTGGTACTGCAGCGGCGACATCGTGGTGGCGGCCTTGAAGTTGTGGTGCAGCGAGGACACGCTCATGTGCACCGAGCGCGCCAGCTCCTCGATGCGCAGCGGTTCCAGGTAGCGCTGGCGCAGCAGTTCCACGGCCTTGGCGATGCGTTGCGGGCGGCTGTCGTGCATCGCGACCGCGCGCAGGTGGTGGCCGAGGTCGCCGAGCAGCACCCGGTAGAAGATCTCGCGCATCGCCATCGGCGCCAGCACCGGCAGGTCCTCCGGTTCGTCGAGCAGGCGCATCAGCCGCAGCACCGCGTCGAGCAGCGCCGGCGTCACCCGCGCCGCGTACGCCGCGCGCGCCGAGCCGGCGCCGGGCGAGGCGCCGGCCTGGGCGCCGGTGTCGAGCAGCAGGCCGGCGATCTGCTCCGGCTCGATGTCCAGGCGCAGGCACAGGTACGGCTTCTCCGGCGTGGCCTCGACCACCTGGCCCATCATCGGCAGGGTCATCGACACCACCAGGTAGTTGAGCGGGTCGTAGTGGTAGACCTGGTCGCCGAGCAGGGCGATCTTGCTGCCCTGCACCACGATGCACAGGCGCGGCTCGAAGACGTTCGGCGTGCACGGCGTCGGCCGGCTGCAGCGGACCAGCTGCAGTTGCGGCAGGGCGGTCGGGTGGATGCCGTCGCCCGGGGTCGATCGGGCAATCCGGTCGGCCAGCTCCGCCTGCGGCGCGGTGAGCGATTGTTGCGCGATGGTTTCGGAAGGACTCAGTAGGCTCATGGCGTTGCGCCTCCTGCCGGTTCGCCCGGATTATCGGCAGGCCGGCCGCCCGCGGCGCGGCCGGAACTTTCGATTTGCAGGATCGGGCAAGCATACGGCAGCAATGGGCTAACGCCGGCGGCCGCGCCGCGCCTAACGTGGGCGCTCTCTGAGGATGCGACCGTCCCCGCCGTCGCGCAGCCGAGCTCCGGCCCGCGGCGCGGCGGCGCGTTCCCCTGCGCCGGCCCCCCGGCGTCCTCCCCCCCGGAGCGCCAATCCATGTGGATCGTCCGATACGCGCTGTCGCGCCGTTACACGATCGGGGTGCTGGCCATCCTGATCCTGCTGTTCGGCACGCTGGCCGCGCGGCGCATGCCGACCGACATCCTGCCCGAGGTCGGCATCCCCTCGATCAACCTGGTGTGGACCTACAGCGGCCTGCCGGCGGCGGAGATGGCGGCCAAGATCACCTCGTTCTCCGAGGCCGCGATCCTCAACACCGTCGACGACCTCAAGGAGGTCAGCTCGACCACGCTCAACGGCGCGGCGGTCGTGCGCATCGATTTCCAGCCCGGCGTCAGCCTGGAGCGCGCGCTGGGGCAGATCACCGCGGTGTCGCAGACCATCCTGCGCCGGATGCCGCCCGGCACCTCGCCGCCGCTGGTGATCCGCAACAACGTCTCCAGCACGCCGGTGCTGCAGCTGGTGCTGTCCTCGGATTCGCTGACCGAGGCCCAGCTGTACGACTACGCACGCCTGCAGTTGCGTTCGCAGATCCAGACCATCCCCGGCATCCGCATGACCCTGCCGTACGGCGGCGCGGCGCGGCAGATCATGGTCGACCTCAACCCGCGCGCGCTGCAGACCTACGGCCTGACACCCGCCGACGTGACCGCGGCGCTGGAGCGCGGCAGCCCGACCCTGCCGTCCGGCAGCATCCGCGAGGGCGCGC
Organism: Vulcaniibacterium tengchongense; assembly: GCF_003814555.1. Taxonomy (GTDB): domain Bacteria; phylum Pseudomonadota; class Gammaproteobacteria; order Xanthomonadales; family Xanthomonadaceae; genus Vulcaniibacterium; species Vulcaniibacterium tengchongense. The sequence goes on along the minus strand of NZ_RKQN01000002.1, from coordinate 19,846 downwards.
GCGAGCTGCAGATCGCGCTGGAGACCAGCCCGGAGAACGCGTCCGGCTTCCTCGACCTGCCGATCGCCAGTCGCGGCGGCAACGTGATCTACGTGCGCGACGTGGCCTCGGTGCGCGACGGCGCCGCGCTGCAGACCAACGTCGCGCGCATGGACGGCGCCAGCGCGGTCTCGGTGGCGCTGATCAAGCTCGGCGGCGCGTCGGCGGTGCAGATCGTGCGCGAGGTGCGCGCGCGGCTGCCGGAGATCGTCGCCTCGGCGCCGCCGGGCATGCGCATCGAACCGATCTTCGACCAGTCGGTGTTCGTCGACAACGCGATCGGCTCGATCCGCCACGAGGCGGTGATCGTCGGCCTGCTGGTCGCGTTCGTGGTGCTGGTGTTCCTCGGCTCGTGGCGCTCCAGCCTGATCGTGCTGGCGGCGATCCCGCTGGCGCTGCTGGCCTCGGTGGCGATGCTGTACCTGCTGGGCTACACCTTCAACGTGATGACCCTGGGCGGGCTGGCGCTGGCGATCGGCATCCTGGTCGACAACGCGGTGGTCGACGTGGAGAACACCAACCGCAACATCGCCCTCGGCAAGGACGTGCCCACCGCGATCCTCGACAGCGCCCGGGAAGTGGTGTTCCCCGAGTTCGTGTCGACGGTGTCGATCTGCATCGTGCTGACGCCGATCCTGCTGATGACGGGGCTATCGGCCTGGGTGTTCACGCCGCTGGCGCTGGCGGTGATCTTCGCGATGGCGGCCTCGTTCCTGCTCTCGCGCACGCTGATCCCGGTGCTGGCGGCGATGCTGCTGCCGGCGGACATCGAGAGCCGCCGCCAACCGCGCCGGGCGTTCGAGCGCGCGCTGCTGGCGGTCAACCACCGGGTCGAGCACGCGCTGGAGCGGCTGCGCGAGCGCCACCACGCGCTGCTCGAGCGCCTCGGCCACCACGGCGGCGTGCTGGCGCTGGCGGCGTTCGCGCTGCTCGGGCTGGGGGCGCTGTCGGCGGCGCTGCTCGGGCGCGAGTACTTCCCGCAGGTCGACGCCGGGCAGATCCGCCTGCAGGTGCGGCTGCCGTCCGGCACGCGCCTGGAGCAGACCGCGGCGCGCCTGGCCGAGATCCAGCGCGAGATCCGCCAGATCGTCCCGGCCGAGGAGCTGCAGACGATCTACGAGCAGATCGGCACCCCCGACCCGGTGAACCTGGCGATGGTCGACAGCGCGGTGGTCGGCTCGTTCGAGGCCGAGGTGATGCTGCAGTTGCGCCCGCCGCACGCGCCCAGCGCCGACTACCTGGCGCAGATCCGCCGGCGCGTCGCCGAGAAGTTCCCCGACGTGAAGCTGTTCGAGCGGCCGCCGGACGCGACCAGCCGCACCCTGGCCGGTGCCGCGGTGGGCGCGTTCGAGGTGCGGGTGACCGGCCGCGACGTCGCCGGCAACCTGGCCACGGCGCGCGAGATCGAATCGCGCCTGCGCGCGGTGCCCGGCGCCGTCGACGTGACCTTGCGCCAGGTGCTGGACCTGCCCGAGTACCAGGTCAGCATCGACCGCAGCCGCGCCGCGCAGCTCGGCATCACCTCGCAGGACGCGAGCCGGGCCGTGCTGGCGGTGCTCGGCTCGGCCGGCACGGTGACGCCGGTGTACTGGGTGGATCGCGCCAGCGCGCAGTCCTACACCGTGCAGGTGCAGGCGCCGATCGCCGACCTGGACAGCGTGGAGACCCTGCTCAACACGCCGCTGCGGGTCGGCACGGACGGCCGCACGGTGCTGCTGCGCAATGTCGCCACCGTGACCCCGCGCGGCGTGCCGGCGAGCATCGGCCGCACCACCCTGGCGCCGACGCTCAGCGTGCTGGCCAACGTCCAGGGCACCGACCTGGGCTCCGTCTACGACCGCCTGAGCGCGATCGTCGACGGGCTGCAGCCGCGGCTGAAGCCGGGCAACCGGATCGAGATCGCCGGCCAGGCCGGCGAGATGCAGAGCGCCTACGGCGAGTTGGCCGGCGGCCTGGCCATGGCCGCGGTGCTGGTGTTCCTGGTGCTGGTGGTGAACTTCCAGTCCTGGATCCTGCCGCTGGCGGCGATGTCCGGCCTGCCGCTGGCGGTTTCCGGCGCCGCCTTCGCGCTGTTCCTCACCGGCACGCCGCTGAGCGTGCCGGCGCTGATGGGCGTGATGATGGTGATCGGGGTGTCGACCGCGAACAGCGTGCTGGTGACCAGCTTCGTGCGCGACCTGGTCGCCGCCGGGCACGATCCGGAGATCGCCGCGTACGAGGCCGCCGCGGTGCGCCTGCGCCCGGTGCTGATGACCGCCAGCGCGATGGTGCTGGGCATCGTGCCGATGGCGCTGGGCCTGGGCGAGGGCGGCGAGCAGAACGCGCCGCTCGGCCGCGCGGTGATCGGCGGCCTGCTGTTCGGCACCCCGGCCACGCTCGTGCTGGTTCCTTCCCTTCTTGCCGTGCTCGCGCGCCGCGGCCGGCTGCGCGCGGCGCAGCCGGCGCCCGTGGCCGCGCCCGCCGGCGCTGGAGTCCCGCTATGACCCCCCTTGTCCGTTCCTTCCTTTCCGCCCGCGGCGCTTCGCCGCTGCTGCTGGCGGCGGCGCTGGCCGCCGCGGCCGGTTGCGGCCGCGGCCACGCCGAGCAGGCGGCCGCCGCGCCGCTGCCGGAGGTGCGCACCGCGCAGGCCCGCCCCGCCGGCGATTCCTACGAGTTGCGCCTGCCCGCGCGCACCGCGCCCGGCGAGTCGGCGCAGATCTACCCGCGCGCGACCGGCTTCGTCGGCGAGCGCCACGCCGACCTCGGCGACCGGGTCGAGGCCGGCCAGGTGCTGGCGGTGATCTCGGCGCCGGAGGTGGACCAGGAGGTGCGCCAGGCCCAGGCGGAGCTCGAGCGGGCCCGCGCCGAGCTCGCCCTGGCGCGCGCCCACTACCAGCGCGCCGAGGTCCTGGTGCGCTCCGGCGCGATCTCGCAGGAGCTGTACAGCGAGCGCAGCGCCAATCGCCAGGCCGCCGAGGCGGCGGTCGCCGCGGCCGAGGCGCGGCTGGCCAGCGCGCGCGAGCGGCAGGCGTTCCAGCGCGTGCGCGCGCCGTTCGCGGGGGTGATCGCGGCGCGCTACGTCGAGCGCGGCGACCGCGTGGTCGGCGATTCGGCCAGCAGCCAGCCGCTGTTCGCGCTCAACGCGCTCGACCCGCTGCGGATCGTGGTCGACGTGCCGCAGCGGGTGGCGTTGCAGGTGCGCCCGGGCGTGCAGGCGGACGTCAGCTTCCCCGAGCTGCCCGGGCGGCGCTTCCGCGCCGAGGTCGTGCGCACCGCGCAGAGCATTTCCGAGGACGTCGGCGGCATGCGCGTGGAGCTGCGCCTGCCCAACCCGGAGCAGGCGATCCCCGCCGGCATGGTCGGCGAAGTCGCGCTGCGCCTGCCGCAGGCCGCGACGACCCTGCTGCTGCCGGTCTCCGCGGTGCTGCAGGACGCCGGCGGCGCGCGCGTCGCCCGGCTCGGCGCGGACGCGACGATCGGCTTCCGCAAGGTGGTGCTCGGCCGCAATCTGGGCGACCAGGTCGAGGTGCTCGACGGCCTCGCGGCCGGCGACACCGTGGTGCTGGCGCCGAACGCGCTGCTGCGCGAGGGCAGCCGGGTGCGGGTCGCGCCGCCGGCGGACGCCGGCGCCCGGAAGGCCGGCGCGCGTTCCTGAGCGCGCCGGCCGCGCTCCGCGCCCGCCCCGCGGGGCAGTCCGGCGGTGCGTGCCGCGTCGGCCTCCCCGAGCGGCCGGTCCCCGCATCGCGGCTGCCGTTGCCCGCCTGCACGGTGACGCATACCGTGGGCGGCGACCCAGGCGACGGACCGGCGATGACACCCCATTCCGCTTCCCGCATGCGCCAGCGCCGGCCGGGCGAGCCCCCGCGGGACAGGGCATGAGCGCCCCCCGCGTCCTGCTGCTGCACGGCATCTGGATGCCCGGCGCGTCGATGCGCTGGCTCGGCGCGCGCCTGCGGGCGGCCGGCTGGGCGACCGAGGTCTTCGCCTATCCCGCCGCGCGCGGCGGGCCGGAGCGGGTGCTGCCGGCGCTGGCCGAGCGCCTGCGCGGCGCCGAGGCGGTGCTCGCCCACAGCCTGGGCGGGCTGTTCGCGCTGGAGGCGCTGCGCCGCGCGCCGGGGGTGCCGGTGCGGCGGGTGGTCTGCCTCGGCTCGCCGCTGTGCGGCAGCGCGGCGGCGCGGGCGCTGGCCGGGCGCCGCCTGACCGGCTGGCCCCTGGGCCGCAGCGCCGGCCTGCTGTGCGGCGGCTGCCGCCGCTGGGAGGGGCCGGCCGAGGTCGGGGTGGTCGCCGGCGCGGTGCCGGTCGGCCTGGGGTCGCTGTTCGGCCGCTTCGACGGCCCGCACGACGGCACCGTGGCGGTGGCCGAGACCCGCCTGCCCGGCATCGCCGACCACGTCGTGGTCCGCGCCAGCCACAGCGGCCTGCTGCTCTCGGCCGAGGCGGCGGGGCAGGCGGTCCATTTCCTGCGCGAGGGGCGCTTCCGCGGCGAACGGTGAGCCCGGTCCTGCGACGGCCGTCCCGGTATAATCCGCCGCTTGTTTTTCCGGGAAGCGACGGACGTTGCATGGCCGGCCATTCGAAATGGGCCAACATCCAGCACCGCAAGGGCGCGCAGGACGCCAAGCGGGGCAAGATCTTCACCAAGCTGATCCGCGAGATCTCCGTGGCCGCGCGCGGCGGCGGCGGCGATCCGGCGGGCAACCCGCGCCTGCGCACGGCGATCGACAAGGCGCTGTCGAACAACATGTCCAAGGACGTGATCGAGCGCGCGATCAAGAAGGCCACCGGCGAGCTCGAGGGCGTGGCCTACGAGGAGGTCCGCTACGAGGGCTACGCCCCGGGCGGCGTCGCGGTGATCGTCGACTGCCTGACCGACAACAAGGTCCGCACCGTCGCCGACGTGCGCCACGCCTTCACCAAGTTCGGCGGCAACCTCGGCACCGACGGTTCGGTCGCCTTCATGTTCCGCAAGCTCGGCGTGCTCAGCTACGCGCCGGGCGCCGACGAGGACCGGATCACCGAGGCCGCGATCGAGGCCGGCGCCGACGACGTGGTGGTCTATCCCGAGGACGGCTCGATCGACGTGCTGACCGCGCCGGAGGCGTTCGAGACCGTCAGGGCGGCGATGCTCGCCGCCGGGCTGGCGCCGGCGCAGGCCGAGGTGACCTACCGCGCCGACAACGACGTCAGCGTCGGCGGCGAGACCGCGCAGCAGGTCGCCAAGCTGCTGGACTGGCTCGAGGACCTCGACGACGTGCAGAACGTGTACTCCAACGCCGACCTCGGCGAGGACGCGTATGCGTGACGGCCGGGACCCGGGGGGCCGGGCCCCGGCCGGCGCGTCCCGCGCCGGCCGCGCGCCCCGCCGTCCGGAACCCGCCGCGGCGCGGCGCTGAGCGTCCGATGTCCCATCCCGCATCCACCCCTTGTCCCGGCGCGGTCCGCATCCTCGGCATCGACCCGGGGTCGCAGCGCACCGGCGTGGGCGTGATCGACGTCGCCGCCGACGGCCGCTGCGTGTTCGTGCACGCGCGGGCGCTGCGGCTGCTCGATGCGGAGGACTTCCCCTCGCGCCTGGGCCTGCTGTGCGACGGCCTGGAGGCGCTGCTGGACGAATGGCGGCCGCAGCAGGTCGCGATCGAGACGGTGTTCATGGACAAATCGGCGACTTCGGCGCTGAAGCTCGGCCACGCCCGCGGGGCGGCGCTGGCGACGGTGGTGCGCCGGCACCTGCCGGTCAGCGAATACCCGCCGCGGGTGATCAAGCAGTCGCTGGTCGGGCGCGGCGCCGCCGACAAGCAGCAGGTCCAGCACATGGTCCGCCTGCTGCTGAACCTGCCCGACGCGCGCCTGCAGGCCGACGCCGCCGACGCGCTGGCGGTGGCATTGACCCACGCGCACATGAGCGCGACCGCGTCTCGCACCGGCGTCGCCACCCATCTGCTGCGGAGGCGCGGCGCATGATCGGCCGCCTGAAAGGCATCCTGGTGCACAAGCAGCCGCCGTGGCTGGTGGTCGACGTCAACGGCGTCGGCTACGAGCTGGAGGCGCCGATGAGCACCTTCTACGACCTGCCCGAACCCGGCCGCGAGGTCGCGCTGTTCACCCACTACGCGCAGAAGGAGGACAGCGTCGCGCTGTACGGCTTCCTGCGCGAGGCCGAGCGCCGGCTGTTCCGCGACGTGCAGAAGGTGTCCGGCATCGGCGCGAAGATCGCGCTGGCGGTGCTGTCCGGGGTGTCGGTGGACGAGTTCGCGCGCCTGGTCCAGGCCGGCGACGTGGCCGCGCTGACCCGCATCCCCGGCATCGGCAAGAAGACCGCCGAGCGCATGGTGGTCGAGCTGCGCGACCGCGCCGCCGACCTGGCCGGCGGCGGCGCGGTGCCGCCCAGCGCCGGGCCCGGCGCCGACCCGCAGAGCGAGGCGGCGATCGCGCTGCAGCAGCTCGGCTACAAGCCGGCCGAGGCCTCCCGCATGGCGCGCGACGCCGCCGCCGAGGGCGACGATGTCGCCGCCATCATCCGCAAGGCCTTGAAATCCGCTCTGCGCTGAGCGGACCTCCTTCCCCTCTCCCCACGCCTATGTCCAGTACCCACGCAATCGCCGGCGATCGTTCCGATCCGCACGGTCACGGCCAGATCGGCCTGTTCGGTCTGGCGGTCGGCGCCACCGGCGTCGTGTTCGGCGACATCGGCACCAGCCCGCTGTACACGATCAAGGAAGCGTTCTCCCCGCACTACGGCCTGCTGCCGACCCACGACACCGTGCTCGGCATCCTGTCGCTGGTGTTCTGGGCGCTGATGCTGGTGGTGACGCTGAAGTACGTCACCGTGATCACCCGCGCCGACAACGAGGGCGAGGGCGGGATCATGGCGCTGATGGCGCTGGCCCAGCGCACCCTGCGCAAGGGCTCGCGGCCGGCGTACGCGGTGGGCATCCTCGGCATCTTCGGCGCGTCGCTGTTCTTCGGCGACAGCGTGATCACCCCGGCGATCTCGGTGCTGTCGGCGGTCGAGGGCCTGGAGGTCACCGCGCCGCAGCTGCACCGCTGGGTGGTGCCGATCGCGCTGGTGGTGCTGCTGGCGCTGTTCGCCACCCAGCGCTACGGCACGGCCAAGGTCGGGCGCGTGTTCGGGCCGGTGACCTGCGTGTGGTTCCTGGCGCTGGCCGCGATCGGCATCCTCAACATCACCCACAGCCCCGAGGTGCTGAAGGCGCTGAACCCGCTGTGGGCGGTGCGCTTCTTCGTCGACCACGGCTGGCACGCGATCTTCATCCTCGGCGCGGTGGTGCTGGCGGTGACCGGCGGCGAGGCGCTGTACGCGGACATGGGCCACTTCGGCAAGAAGCCGATCCGCTACGCCTGGTACTTCTTCGTGCTGCCGTCGCTGATGCTGAACTACCTGGGGCAGGGCGCGCTGGTGCTGGAGGATCCCAGCGCGGTCAAGAACCCGTTCTACATCGGCGTTCCGGAGTGGGCGCGCTACCCGATGATCGCGCTGGCGACCGCGGCCACGGTGATCGCCTCGCAGGCGGTGATCACCGGCACCTTCTCGGTGGCGCGGCAGGCCATGCAGCTGGGCTACCTGCCGCGCATGACCATCAAGCACACCTCCAGCCAGACCATCGGCCAGATCTACATTCCGGCGATCAACTGGGTGCTGATGGCGGCGGTGACCGCGCTGATCCTGGCGTTCGGCAGCTCCACCCGCCTGGCCACGGCCTACGGCGTGACCGTCTCGGGCACGATGCTGATCGACACCCTGCTGCTGGCGCTGGTCGCCGGCGCGACCTGGCTGCGCGCGCGCGCCTGGGTGCTGCCGCTGTGCGTGGGCTTCGCGCTGATCGACCTGGCGTTCCTGGTCGCCAACGGCATCAAGTTCTTCGATGGCGCCTGGGTGCCGGTGGCGCTGGCGATCGCGGTGTTCACCACGCTGCGCACCTGGCGCCGCGGCCGCCAGCTGCTGCACGAGGAGGTGCAGAAGGAAGGCCTGCGCCTGGACACCTTCCTGCCCGGGCTGATGCTGGCGCCGCCGGTGCGGGTGCCGGGCACGGCGGTGTTCCTGACCACCGACCAGGGCGTGGTGCCGCACGCGCTGCTGCACAACCTCAAGCACAACAAGGTGCTGCACGAACGCAACGTGTTCCTGACCGTGGTCACCCTGGCCGTGCCGTACGCGCACCGGCGGCTGAAGATCGAGGAGATCGGCGACGGCTTCCACCGGGTGATCGTGCGCTTCGGCTTCATGGAGACGCCGGACGTGCCGCTGGCGCTGATGCGCAGCGTCGACGAGGGCGGGATCTGCTTCGACCCGATGGACACCACCTTCTTCTCCAGCCGCGAAACGGTGGTCGCCAGCCGCCACCGCGGCATGCCGATCTGGCGCGACAAGCTGTTCGCGATCATGCACCGCAACGCCGCGCCGGCGTCGAACTTCTTCCGCATCCCGGGCAACCGGCTGGTGGAGCTGGGCACGCAGGTCGAGATCTGACCCGCCGCGCCCGCTGCGGCGGGCCGCGCGCGCGATCGCCCCGGGCGCGGCCCGGGACGCGGCTTTCATGCTTCGCGGGCCTTGGGCGTCGGTCGGAGCGCAACCGGGCACGGCTGGCGCGACACGCCTGGATACGTCCATGCAGGCGCCTGCTTCGGCGGCACTCCCCGCCGGCGAGGTCGCGCAAGCCCGTGCCGGCCGCGCAAGCGACGCGGCGCGCGGGCGAAAGCGAGCCGTCGTGCCCCCGGTCCGCCGGGCGCCGCGACCTCAGGTCAGCGCCGCGAACCGCTCCACCTGCTCGGTGGTGCCGGAGACGATCAGGATGTCGCCGGCCTCGACGATGGTGCCGGCCTGGGCGTAGGTGAAGTCGGCGCGGCCGCGCTTGACCCCGACCACGGTGACGCCGTACTTGCTGCGCAGCGCCGACTCGCTCAGGGTCGCGCCCCAGGCCTCCTTCGGCGCCTGGGTCTTGGCGATCGCGAAGCCGTCGTCAAAGGCGATGAAATCGATCATCTTGCCGGTGACCAGGTGCGCGACCCGCTCGCCCATCGCCGCCTCGGGATAGACCACGTGGTGCGCGCCGATCCGCTCCAGGATCCGGCCGTGCTTGTACGAGATCGCCTTGGCCCAGATGTCGCGCACCCCCAGCTCCTCGAGCGCGAGCACGCTGAGCACGCTGGCCTCGATGTCGGTGCCGATGCCGACCACGGCGCGGCGGAACTCGCCAACGCCGAGCTGGCGCAGCACCTCGCTGCTGGTCGAGTCGGCCTGGACCACGTGGGTCAGGGTGTCCGCCCACTTCTGCACCACTTCGGCGTTCTCGTCGATGCCGAGCACCTCGTGGCCGAGCCGCACCAGCGAGTCCGCGACGGACCCGCCGAAGCGCCCCAGGCCGATCACCACGACGCTGTCGCTGCTGCTGGAAGTCTGCTTAGCCAACGATGGGGCGCTCCTCTGGGTAGCGGTAGTCGGCGCGCCGGCCGCGCAGGGCCAGCGCGGTGGCCACCGTAATGGTACCCACGCGGCCGACGAACATCAGGACGATCAGCACCAGTTGCGCCGCGGGCGGCAGCTCGGCGGTGATGCCGGTGGACAGGCCGGTGGTGGCGAAGGCGGAGATCGCCTCGAACAGCAGGCGCTCCAGCGGGAACGCCGCCAGCGTCTGCAGCGCCAGCGTCCCCAGCGCGACCGCGCCGACCGCGAGCAGCACCACGGTCAGCGCCTGCCGCTGCGCCTCCACCGAGATGCTGCGGCGGAACGCGGTGGTCTCGCGCGAGCCGCGGACCTCGGCCCAGACCACGAAGCCGAGCAGGAAGAAGGTGGTGACCTTGATGCCGCCGGCGGTGCCGGCGCTGCCGCCGCCGATCAGCATCAGCACGTAGTGCACCGCCAGGGTCTGCGGCTGCATCGCGCCGACGTCGAGGGTGTTGAAGCCCGCGGTGCGCGCGCTGACCGAATGGAACAGCGCGCCCAGCAGCCTGGCCGCCGGCGTCAGCTCGCCCAGGGTCAGCGGGTTGCGCCACTCGTAGGCGAGGATCGCCAGCATGCCGGCGACGATCAGCAGCGCGCTGCCGAACAGGGTGATCTTGGTGTGCACCGACCAGCGCCGCCAGCGCCGCGGCTCGCGGCGCAGCTCGTGCAGCACCGGGAAGCCGAGGCCGCCGAGCACGATCGCCAGCATCACCGGCACGATCACCAGCGCGTCCGCCTCGAACCGCATCAGGTTGTCGGAAAAGGTGGAGAAGCCGGCATTGTTGAACGCCGAGACGGCGTGGAACAGCCCGTGCCAGAGCGCCGCGCCCCAAGGCTCGCCGTAGCCCAGGTGCAGGCGCAGGGCGAGGGTCGCCGCCACCGCCAGCTCCACCGTCACCGTCGCCAGCACCACCAGGCGCACCACCGCGGCGACGTCGCCCAGGGCCAGGCCGCGGGTCTCGACCTGGGCGATCAGCCGGGTGCCCAGGCGCAGCCGCCGCGAGACCAGCAGGCCGAGCAGGGTGGCGCCGGTCATGATGCCGAAGCCGCCGACCTGGATCAGGCCCAGGATCACCACCTGCCCGAACGGCGACCAGTACACCGGCGTATCGACCACGCTCAGGCCGGTGACGCAGATCGCCGAGACCGCGGTGAACAGCGCCACCAGCGGCGCCGCCGCGCCGGGGCCGGCATGGGCGACCGGCAGCATCAGCAGCGCGGTGCCGAGCAGGATCGCGCCGAGGAAGGCCAGCGGCACCAGGCGCGCCGGATGTCGGATTCCATGCCGCTGCACGGCGGGCTCTCGTCGCTGCGGAGGCGGCGGATTGTGCCACGGCGGGCGTGGACGCCCCACTGCGGCTGCGCCCGTGCCCGCGGCCGTGCGAACATACGCGCATGAACGAACCGCGCATCATCGCCGCCGGCGCGACCCGCGAGGACGAGGCCGTCGACGCCTCGATCCGGCCCAAGCGCCTGGCCGAATACCTCGGCCAGCAGCCGGTGCGCGAGCAGATGCAGATCTACATCGAGGCCGCCCGCGCCCGCGGCGAGGCGCTCGACCACGTGCTGATCTTCGGCCCGCCGGGGCTGGGCAAGACCACGCTCAGCCACGTCATCGCCAACGAACTGGGCGTGAACCTGCGCGTCACCTCCGGCCCGGTGATCGAGAAGGCCGGCGACCTGGCCGCGCTGCTGACCAACCTGCAGCCCAACGACGTCCTGTTCGTCGACGAGATCCACCGCCTCTCGCCCGTGGTCGAGGAGGTGCTGTACCCGGCGATGGAGGACTACCAGATCGACATCATGATCGGCGAAGGCCCGGCGGCGCGCTCGATCAAGCTGGACCTGCCGCCGTTCACCCTGATCGGCGCGACCACCCGCGCCGGCCTGCTGACGGCGCCGCTGCGCGACCGCTTCGGCATCGTCCAGCGCCTGGAGTTCTACACGCCCGAGGAGCTGACCCGGATCGTGCGCCGCTCGGCGCAGATCCTCGGGATCGCCTGCGACGGCGAGGGCGCGGCCGAGATCGCGCGGCGCTCGCGCGGCACCCCGCGCATCGCCAATCGCCTGCTGCGGCGGGTGCGCGACTACGCCCAGGTGCGCGCCGGCGGCGACATCGACCGCGCGGTCGCGGCGGCGGCGATGGCCATGCTCAAGGTCGACCCCGAGGGCTTCGACGAACTCGACCGCCGCCTGCTGGCCACCATCGTCGAATCCTTCGACGGCGGCCCGGTCGGCGTCGAGTCGCTGGCCGCGGCCTTGTCGGAGGAGCGCGGCACGCTCGAGGACGTGATCGAACCCTACCTGATCCAGCAGGGCTTCCTGGTCCGCACCGCGCGCGGGCGCATGGCCACCGCCAAGGCCTACCGCCACCTCGGCCTGCCGCCGAGGACGCGCGAGCCGGGCGCCGGAGCCGGCGGCTCGGGAGAACTGTTCTGAGCCGCCCCGCGCCCGTCCCCGAGCCTCGCTTCCGCAGCCCGAGCCGCCGCTCTTAAGCCATGTTCAGCCATCCGGTACGCATTTACTGGGAAGATACCGACGCGGGCGGCGTGGTGTATCACGCGCGGTACCTGGCCTTTCTCGAGCGCGCGCGCAGCGAGTGGATGCGCGCGCAGGGCTACGGCCAGGAACTCCTGCGCCGCGAGCACGATCTGGTGTTCGCGGTGCGGGCGATGCAGCTGGACTTCCTCAAGCCGGCGCGGCTGGACGACGCGCTGGAGGTCGACGCTGCGCTGCGCGAGTGCCGGCGCGCCAGCCTGGTGTTCGCGCAGCGCATCCGCCGCGGCGACGAGCTGCTGCTGACCGCCAGCGTGCGGATCGCCGCGCTCGACGCCGCCGGGTTCCGCCCGCGCGGGATGCCGGCGGCGCTGCAGGCGCGGCTGAAGGCGCTGGAAACGCCGGAGGCCGCTCCGGATCGCCTGCCACCGACCGACTGATTCCAACCGATACGCCCGACCGGGCACGGAGAAGCGAACGATGACGCCACTGCGCTCCCACCTCCTTCTGCTCCCGCAAGCGCGGACGCCTGCGCCGGCCGCGCGTCCCGCCGCGGAGGGCGCGGCCGTATGAGCGCGCTGCTGCTCGCGATACAGGCGGCCGCGGTCGAGCCGCTGCCGGAAGAGGCGGCCAACGCCGCCGGCCAGGCCGTCCAGGCCGCGAGCGCCGCCGCGGCCGGCAGCGGCGAGCTCGACATCCTGCAGCTGGTGCTGCACGCCAGCCTGCCGGTGCAGGCGGTGATGCTGCTGCTGCTGTTCGGCTCGATCGCCTCGTGGGTGATCATCTTCCGCAAGAAGCGCGTGCTCGACCGCGCGGCCAGGGAGGCCGACCAGTTCGAGGAGCGCTTCTGGTCCGGCGCCGAACTGTCCAAGCTGTACGCCGCCGCCACCGAGCGCAACCGCAGCATCAGCGGCCTGGAGGCGATCTTCGAGGCCGGCTTCCGCGAGTTCAACCGTATCCGCCAGCGCCGCGGCGTCGACGCGCGCACCCAGCTGGAAGGCGCGCAGCGGGCGATGCGCGCGACCGGCTCGCGCGAGATCGACGAGCTCGAGCACAACCTCGAGTTCCTCGCCAACGTCGGTTCGATCAGCCCGTACGTCGGCCTGTTCGGCACCGTGTGGGGCATCATGATCTCGTTCCAGGGCCTGGCGGAGCTGAAGGAGGCGACCATCGCCACGGTCGCGCCGGGCATCTCCGAGGCGCTGGTCGCGACCGCGATGGGCCTGTTCGCCGCGATCCCGGCGGTGTGGGCCTACAACCGCTTCGCGACCAAGGTCGAGCGGCTGAGCGTGCGCTACGACGCGTTCTCCGAGGAGTTCTCCTCGATCCTGCAGCGGCAGTCGTCGCTGGACGAATGAGGACCCGCGCGCCTCGCGCCGCAACCCCGCCGCGCCCGTGCGCGCGTTCCCGCAAGGGCCGCGCCGGCCGCGGCGGGCGCTGAAGCCACGAACACGAGAGCAATCCCATGGCCGGTATCGCCGCGCGCCGCCACCGCAAGCGCAAACTCAAGGCCGAGATCAACGTCGTTCCCTACATCGACGTGATGCTGGTGCTGCTGATCATCTTCATGGTCACCGCGCCGCTGCTGAACCTGGGCGTCGACATCGACCTGCCGCAGTCCGACGCCAAGTCGATCCAGGAGAAGAAGGACCCGATCGTGGTCAGCGTCGACCGCGACGGCAACTACTTCCTCGCGGTCGAGGCCGGCAGCAACGAGGCGGTCACCGCGCAGGAGCTGGAGGCCAAGGTCCGCGCGATCGTCGCCCAGGACCCGAAGCGGGCGATCTTCGTCGCCGGCGACGCCAGCGCCAACTACCAGCGGGTGATGGACGCGCTGGTGCTGCTGCAGCGCGCCGACGTGGCCAAGGTCGGGCTGATGAGCCAGCCGAAGGAAAGCGGACGCCGATGAGCGGCCACGCCCGTCCGATGCCGTCCGCGCGCCGCGCCGCGCCCGCGGCGGAGGCCCGCGCATGAGGGAGCGCCGTTCCGACACCGTGCTGGCGACGGTGCTGGCGGTCGGCCTGCACGCGCTGCTGTTCCTGCTGCTGTACCTGGGGCTGTGGTGGACGCGCGCGTCCAAGCCGGTATCCGCAGCCGGCCCGCCGGTCTCGGCCGAGCTGATCGACGCGTCCGCGCTGTCGCCGGCGCTGCGCCGGACCCTGAGCGAGCGGCCGGAACCGGCCGAGCTCCCGCCGCCGCTGCCGGAACCCGAACCGGAACCGGAGGAGGCCGCGCCGCCGCCGCAACCGCTGCCGGCGCCGCGTCCGCAGGACGCGCGAACCGAACCGCAGCCGCAGGCGCAGGACTTCCTGCCGGTGCCGGACGAGCGCGACCAGGACGCGGTGGTGCGCGAACCGACCCCGAAGCCGGCGACCGAGACCGAGCCGCAGGAGGCCAAGCGCCGCCAGGAGCAGGTCGACCTGACCGAGCAGCAGCGCCAGCGCGAGGCCGAGCAGCAGCGCCGCCTGGCGCAGCAGCAGGAGGCGCAGGAGCGGGAGCGCCGCCTGGCCGAGATCCGCCGCAAGCGCGAGCAGGCCCAGCGCGAGGCGCAGCTGGCCGAGCAGCGCCTGCGCCAGATCGCCGACGTGCGCGCCCGCCAGGCCTCCGAGACCGCCGCTGCGGCCCCGGCGGCCGCCGGCAACAACGGCGTGGACACCGACCTGAAGGCCCGCTACGCCGCGGCGCTGCAGGAAGCGATCCGCTCCAAATGGGTGCGCCCGGAGACGGTGCCGGTCGGCGCCATGTGCCGCCTGGTGATCCGGCAACTGCCCGGCGGCCGGGTGCTGAGCGCCGAGGTCGGTTCGCCCTGCGCCTACGACGAGCAGGGCCGGCGCTCGGTCGAGGCCGCGGTGCTCAAGGCCCAGCCGCTGCCCTACGCGGGGTTCGAACCGGTGTTCGAGCGCACCCTGACCTTGAATTTCCGCGCCGAAGACCACTGATCGGTCGCCGCGGGCACCGCCCCGCTTGAACCGACGTTCACCGAAGCGCTGTTAACAATTGTCAACCTGAACGAAAACGCCGCGACACGTACGGGAGTACCGATGAAACGATCCTTCGCCTGGCTGGCCACGCTGCTCGCCCTGCTGCTGCCCTTCGCCGCCGCCGCCCAGCAGCAGGGGCTGGAGATCGACATCGTCGGCGGCAACGCCGCGGCCCTGCCGATCGCGGTGGTGCCGATGCCGTACCAGGGTTCGGCCGCCGCGCCGCAGACCGACGTCGCCCAGGTGGTCGCCGCCGACCTGGCCCGTTCCGGCCAGTTCCGCCCGCTGCCGGCGCAGGACATGATCGAGAAGCCGACCCGCGGCGGCGAGGTCAACTACGCCACCTGGCGCGCCCTCAACCAGGACTACCTGGTCGTCGGCCGCGTGCTCGACGCCTCCGGCGGCGGCTACCGGGTCGAGTACGAGCTGTTCGACGTGGCCAAGCAGCAGCGCCTGCTCGGCTTCGCCCTGACCGCGCGCGCGGCGGCGATGCGCGACGTCGCCCACCAGATCGCCGACGCGGTGTACGAGAAGATCACCGGCGTGCGCGGCGCGTTCTTCACCCGCATCGCCTACGTCACCGCGGTCGGTTCCGGGCGCGGCGCGCGCTATGCGCTGATGGTGGCCGACTCGGACGGCTACAACCCGCAGACCGTGGTCCGCTCGCCCGAGCCGCTGCTGTCGCCGTCGTGGAGCCCGGACGGCGGCAAGCTGGCCTACGTCAGCTTCGAGAGCGGCAATTCCTCGATCTACATCCAGAACATCGCCACCGGCAGCCGCGAGCTGGTCGCCAAGTTCCGCGGCATCAACGGCGCGCCGGCGTTCTCGCCGGACGGGCGCAAGCTGGCCCTGACCCTGTCGCGCACCGGCAACCCGGAGATCTACGTGATGGACCTGGCCAGCCGCGCGCTGACCCAGGTCACCAACCACTTCTCGATCGACACCGAGCCGAGCTGGAGCGCGGACGGCAACACCATCTACTTCACCTCCGACCGCAGCGGCCGCCCGCAGATCTACCAGGTGCCGGCCAGCGGCGGCAGCGCCACCCGGGTGACCTTCCAGGGCAGCTACAACGCCAGCGCCTCGGTGTCCGCCGACGGCAAGAAGATCGCCACCGCCCAGGGCAACGGCAACGTGTACCGGATCGCGATGATGGACAGCTCGCTCGGCGCCGCCCGCTGGAGCACGCTGTCGCCCGGCTCCCTGGACGAGTCGCCAAGCTTCGCTCCCAATGGCATGATGATCCTTTATGCTGCGCGCGAAGGTCGCCGCGGGGTGCTCTACGCCGTGTCCGCCGACGCCCGGGTGCGCCAGCGCCTGGTGCTCGCCGACGGGGACGTGCGCGAGCCGGCCTGGGGGCCGTACCGCCTGCCGCGTTGACCCGAAGCGTTTTCCGGTTTTTGCCCTGACCAATACCTCAAGACGAGGAAACAACATGAATAACACCACCCGCGTTCTGCTGGCCGCCGTGCTCTGCACCGCCGCCGTCGCCTGCTCCAAGAAGGTGAAGGAGACCCCGCCGGCCGAAACCCCGGCCACCACCACCGCCCCGAGCACCACCGCCCCGGCCACCTCGGGCGTCTATGGTCCGGAGGACCTGGACACCGACGCCTGCCTGCGCCAGCGCGTGGTCTACTTCGACTTCGACCAGGACACCCTGCGCCCGGAGTTCCAGGCCATCGTCGGCTGCCACGCCAAGTACCTGCGTGACCGTCCGTCCGCGCGCATGACCCTGGAAGGCAACGCCGACGAGCGCGGCAGCCGCGAGTACAACCTCGGCCTCGGCGAGCGCCGCGCCAACGCGGTGTCCTCGGCGATCCAGGCCAACGGCGGCTCCGGCGGCTCGATCACCGTCGTCAGCTACGGCGAGGAGCGCCCGGTCTGCACCGACTCGAACGAGGACTGCTGGGCCAAGAACCGCCGCGTCGAGATCGTCTACACCGCCAAGTAATCGAACGTCGATGACGCAGTTCCTGCTTCTCGCCTTCGCGCCCGGTCCGAAGCGGCTTCCGCTCGGCCACCGCCCCCCCTCTCCCGCGCGCGGGAGAGGGCAGGGGGCGAGGGGCAGGGGCGGATCCCGCCCGGGCCTGTTCGCCGGAAACGCCGGACTGCGCTCCACGGTTCTGATCGCAGCGTTCGCGGCGGCCCTCGGGGCCGCCGCGCCCGCCGCCGCGCAGCGCGCCAGCCTGGCCGACCGGGTCGCCGCGCTGGAGCAGCGGGCGGCGTCCAACCAGGTCAATGTCGACCTGCTCAACCAGATCACCCAGCTGCGCAGCGAGGTGCAGGCGCTGCGCTCCCAGGTGGAAGAGCTGCAGCAGCTCAACCGCCAGCTGGAGGAGACCTCCAAGGCCCAGTACCTGGACCTCGACGGTCGCCTCAACCGCATCGAAAGCGGCGCGCCGGTCGCGCCGCCGCCCGCCTCCGGCGGAGCCGCCCCAGCGGCCGGCGCCGCCGGTGCGGCCGCAGGAGCCGCCGCGGGCGCCAGCGAGCGCGCGCCGGCCGTGTACGGCGACCGCAGCGCGCTGGCCGCCGGCGCCGACGAGCGCGGCGCCTACGACGCCGCGTTCAACGCGCTCAAGGGCGGCGACTACGTCGAGTCGGCGCGCTTGTTCCAGGCCTTCCTGGTCAAGTACCCGAACGGCGCGTACGCGCCCAACGCCCTGTACTGGCTGGGCGAGAGCTACTACGTCACCCAGAACTACCAGCTCGCGCAGGACCAGTTCCAGGCCCTGCTCGACCGCTTCCCGACCCACGACAAGGCGCCGGGCGCGTTGCTGAAGATCGGCCTGTGCCAGCTCGGCCTGCAGCAGACCGACGCCGCCGAGCGCACCCTGGCCGAGGTCGGCACCCGTTATCCGGGCAGCGACGCCGCCCGTACCGCCCGCGACCGCCTCGACGCGATCCAGCTCGGCCGCCTGCGCTGAGGCCCCGCGTCGCGCGCCCCACACGCCGGGCTTGCCGCCGGCGCCATCCGCGACGCAACCGATGTGATCGGCCCCGGGGCTGCGATGCATGCCCATGCTCGCGATGCGTCCGTGAGGCTCGTCCCCGGCGCTTTTCCTGGCGCGGCCGTGCTGGCCGCGGCGCGGCGCAGTGGGCGGGGCGCGAGATCTCCGTGGCGCGGCTCGGCCGCCTCCGTGCGGCCGGCCCACCGCAACGCCTCCGGCCCGCCGTGGCGGACGCGTCCGCGCCGGCGACGGGCGTGACCGCCGTCCGGAGCGAGCGGAGGCGTAAACTATCGCGATGAGTGCCGTTCCCTCCGACGCGGCCGCAGCGGCGAGCGAACGGCTGCGGATCACCGAGATCTTCCTCTCGCTGCAGGGCGAGGCCCGCAGCATCGGCTGGCCGACCGTGTTCGTGCGCCTGACCGGCTGCCCGCTGCGCTGCCAGTACTGCGACACCGCCTACGCCTTCCACGGCGGGCAGTGGTGGGCGATCGACGACATCCTGGCCGAGGTCGCCCGCCACGGCGCCCGCCACGTCTGCGTCACCGGCGGCGAACCGTTGGCGCAGAAGCGCTGCCTCGGCCTGCTGCGGCGGCTGTGCGACGCCGGCTACGAAGTGTCGCTGGAGACCTCCGGCGCGCTCGACATCGCCGAGGTCGATCCGCGCGTGTCGCGCGTGCTCGACATCAAGACGCCCGGCTCGCGGGAGGCACACCGCAACCTGTGGTCGAACCTGGCGCGGCTGACCCCGCACGACCAGGTCAAGTTCGTGATCTGCTCGCGCGAGGACTACGACTGGGCCAAGGGCGTGCTCGCCGAGCATCGCCCGCACGACGTCTGCGACGTGCTGTTCTCGCCCAGCTTCGCCCAGGTCGATCCGACCGCGCTGGCCGACTGGATCGTCGCCGACCGCCTGCCGGTGCGTTTCCAGCTGCAGCTGCACAAGATCCTGTGGCACGACGCGCCCGGGCGCTGAAGCACGAATCACCCCACCCCGAAGCAGGATTCCCATGAAAAAAGCCGTCGTCCTCGTTTCCGGAGGCATGGACTCCGCCGTGGTGCTCGCGATCGCGCGCGCGCAGGGCTTCGCCACGCACGCGCTCAGCGTGCGCTACGGCCAGCGCCATACCTCCGAACTGGAGGCCGCCGCCCGCGTCGCCCGTGCGCTGGGCGCGGCCGCGCACAAGGTGGTCGACGTCGATTTGCGCAGCATCGGCGGCTCGGCCCTGACCGACGACGCGATCGCGGTGCCCACCGGCGACGCGGGCGCGACGGCCGCCGGCGCGATTCCGTCGACCTATGTGCCGGCGCGCAACACCATCATGTTGTCGCTCGCGCTCGGCTGGGCCGAGGTGCTGGGCGCGGCGGACATCTTCTGCGGCGTCAACGCGGTCGACTACTCCGGCTACCCGGACTGCCGGCCGGAATTCGTCGCCGCGTTCGAGCGCCTGGCCAATCTCGCCACCAAGGCCGGGGTCGAGGGCGCGGGCATCCGCGTGCATG
Source organism: Vulcaniibacterium tengchongense (assembly GCF_003814555.1). Classification (GTDB taxonomy): domain Bacteria; phylum Pseudomonadota; class Gammaproteobacteria; order Xanthomonadales; family Xanthomonadaceae; genus Vulcaniibacterium; species Vulcaniibacterium tengchongense. The sequence continues at coordinate 443 of NZ_RKQN01000002.1, read as the reverse complement.
CGCCGCTGCAGTACCTGAGCAAGGCCGACATCGTGCGCGAGGGCCTGCGGCTGGGCGTGGATTTCGCCGAGACCGTCTCCTGCTACCAGGCCGACGCGCAGGGGCGCGCCTGCGGCCGCTGCGACGCGTGCCGGCTGCGCGCGCAAGGCTTCGCCGCGGCCGGCGCGGCGGACCCGACCCGCTACGCCTGAACGCCGCGCCGCGCGCGCCTGCATCGGCGCGGCGCGTGGGGTAAAATGCGCGGCCTGGCGCAACGCCAGGCCCGCGGTGCCCGCGCGCAGGGCGCCGCCGTCGCCCCGCCGCGACGATGCCGCAAACGTGGGCCGTTAGCTCAGTCGGTAGAGCATCGGACTTTTAATCCGCTGGTCGTTGGTTCGATTCCAACACGGCCCACCATAAAAAACAGGGGCTTAGCTGCGACGCTAGGCCCCTTTTTTGTTGCT
>NZ_RKQN01000001.1 GCF_003814555.1 Vulcaniibacterium tengchongense | reverse complement strand
GCGGGTGCGGGTCGCAGGCGGGCCGATCCGCGTCATCACGCCGAAGCCGCGCGAGACGCGCGGGGCGCCCTTCGGCCCGGGCGTGGAGTGGCTGGCGCTGGAGGATCGCTTCGCCTTCTACGGAGGCGGCATCTCGTTCATCGCCCCGACGGGAGAGCCGCCAGCACCGCAGGCCAGCGATCCAACGACGCCGGTGAAGGGGCCTTTCTCGGCGGATTTCCGCTGGGTCACGCTGCCCGAGGGGCCGCACGGCCCGATCCGGCTGACCGAGGCTCAGGCCGCGGTGTTCGACGCGCTGTGGTCGTTCAAGGGCGAGCCCCGCACCGCCGACCAGATCATGCGGCGCGCCGGGCTGGACAGTGACAAGCCCATCGACGTGTTCAAGGTCAAGGCGCGCGACAAGGGCAAGCCCGAGGCCGAAGGGCCGCTCTTCGCCTATCGTGCGCTCGTGGTGGTGCAGGGACGCCAGGGGCTGTACTCGATGCCCTGTGCTGCAGCGGCGACTGCGGCGCGGGCTTGATGCCTTGCTCTTCCAAGCACGATGAACAACCGATCGCGGCGACACACGTGCAAGTCGTTGACGGGCAAGCCCGTCTGCGTGCGCTCCGGCGAAGAAGTTGGCGCGGGTTTTGAGAGAACTGAGAGCAGAAGAGAGTCGAACCGGGCGACTTCCGGCCACCCTGCCACTACCGCGTGGCACACGCGGAACGCCGCCAAACCCCGCATGGTGTCGCGGAGCCCGCAAACGAAAACGCCCAACCGATGAGGGTTGGGCGTTAGGTATTGGTGGAGCGGAGGAGGATCGAACTCCCGACCTTCGCATTGCGAACGCAAATGCACTGCATTGCAATACAACGACTTATGGACTTTTAGGGATTTTTTGCCACACTTTTCCCACACCTGAGTGGGGGCGGGATGGCGACTTTCCGGAAGCGAGGGCCTGGTCAGTGGGAGGTGCAGATCCGCCGGCGCGGATACCCAGCCCAAAGCAAGACCTTCGACAGTAAGACCGAAGCCGAAGCCTGGGCCCAGATGATCGAGTCGGAGATGGCCCGCGGGGTCTGGCTCAGTCGCAGCGAGGCCGAATCGACGACGCTCCATGAACTCCTGGAATGGTACGAGAAGGAGATTGTCCCTAGCAAGAAGGGCCAGGCACAGGAGCGCTCCGTTTTGGCAGTCTGGCGCGCCACGGATCTTGCAAAGCGCTTTGTCGCCACTATCCGCAGTTCCGACATTGCCTCCATCCGGGATGAGTGGATGCGGTCCTTCCAGGCCGCCACAGTGCTGCGCCGTCTCTCCGTACTTTCCCACGTCTTCAACGTCGCTCGACGCGAGTGGGGTATGGAGAGCATCTCCAATCCCGTTGAACTGGTCCGAAAACCAGCAGCCAACAACGCACGATCACGGCGGGTAGCACAACCAGAAGCCAGTAACCGACCGCAAGCCATCACCGGAGAGCTAGATCGCGTTATCGCCGCCACAGAGTCAAAAGTGCTACCGGCCATCATTCGCCTTGCCGTTGAAACCGCAATGCGCCGAAGCGAGCTTGTTGGCCTCCGCTGGGAGCACGTCGACCTCAAGCGCAGGGTGGCGCACCTCCCAGCGACCAAGAACGGCACCTCGCGGGACGTTCCACTTTCGACGATCGCCGTATCCGAACTCGCGGCACTGCAATCCAAGCTGTCCAAGGATGGACCTAAGACGCTAGCCCGAGGCAGGATTTTCTCCATCCGCGAGGACGCTGTTACCCGTGCATTCGAGCGCGCGGTAGCACGCGCAAGGCAGATCTATGAGGTCGAGCGCCGAGAGGCAGGAACGGCTCCAGACCGCGGCTTCCTGGTCGACCTTCGGTTTCATGACCTGCGCCATGAGGCGGCATCACGGATGGCGTCTGTTTACCAGCTTCACGAGCTGGCTAAGGTGACCGGGCACAAGGACCCGCGCATGCTGATGCGCTACTACCACCCTAGAGCCGAGGAGTTGGCTCGAAAGCTTGCTTGATTATTTGACCCGAACAGCACTGGCCGCTCTTCGACCGAAGGCCTGGATGTGAGCGTGAGCCCGAGCGCGCTGCGGCCCCGATGCACAGGAATTTCACTGGTGGTAAAATTCCAGCTGGGCCCGGCGTGCTGGTTCGTCGCGGACTATGAGAAGGCGAAAGGTCATGAATATCGGGCGGGCAATCCGGCTGTGCCGTACCAAGCGAGAAGCCTCGCAAGGTGCCGTTGCGCGCCAAGCCAGTTGCTCGGTTTCGTACCTGTCGATGCTCGAGAACAATAAGCGCGACCCGACGCTGTCAACGCTTATAAGGGTCGCGCAGGCGCTTCAGGTTCCCGTCGGCTTGCTATTCTTCCTAGCATCGGAGCAGGAGGATCTCGGGCCGATAGATGAGAAGACCGCCGGCGACCTGATGCAATCCATCCTGGCATCGCTGGCCAAGCCAACCAACGCAACCGCGCAAACGGGTGAGCAACATGGCTAGTGCCGAACAACTCAAGGCGTTGGTGAAGTCCTACATCGACCGGGACGATCGACAGTTCTACTCGGTTGCCATGCAGGTTGCGGCGCATGAGGCCAAGCTCGGTCACGGCAGGCTGGCCGAAGATCTGCGCGACATGATCGACGCCGCAAAGTCGCGAGCCGCGAATGGCGAACAGTCAGGCAAGTTGGTTCCTCTCGCTCGTCCTCGCGGCGAGCTCGCCAGTCTGCTGACAGTTGCTTACCCGAAGAGCAGGCTGGTCGACATGGTGCTCGACCCGGATGTGGCCGCGCAGATCGAGCGCATTCTGAAGGAGCAACGGCTGCTTTCGCGCATCCGCGAGCACGGCTTGTCGCCTCGACGCAAGTTGCTTCTGGTCGGTCCGCCGGGAACGGGCAAGACGATGACCGCATCCGTGCTGGCAGCGGAACTCGGCGTACCACTGTTCACGGTGAGGTTCGACGCGCTTATCACCAAGTTCATGGGTGAGACTGCGGCCAAGCTGCGTCAGATCTTTGATGCGGTCACCGAAGTTCGCGGCGTGTACTTCTTCGACGAGTTCGACGCGATCGGCTCCCAGCGGGGGCTTGCAAACGATGTGGGCGAGATCAGGCGCGTACTGAACAGTTTCCTGCAGATGATCGAGAGCGATCAGTCCAACAGTCTGATCGTCGCCGCCACCAATCATGCGGAGATCCTTGATTACGCGCTCTTCCGCCGCTTCGACGATGTCATCGAGTACCACTTGCCTACGCCGGATCAGGCGGCAAATCTGATCAAGTCGCGGTTGGGGAAGTTCGTGCCCAAGCCGTTCCCGCTAAAGGCGGTCGCGTCGAAAGCCGACGGGTTGAGCTATGCGGAGATACGGCGTGCGGTCGACGACGCCATCAAAGAGGCTGTCATGCATGACGAGTCGCGGGTGAACGGCGAGATATTGAACCGCGCACTGGAAGATCGTCGGAAACTGAGCCTGAGAACGGACAAGAAGAAGGCAGCCCCGAACCATGCCGGATCAACCAGCCGATAAGCGGCCGCACCTAGTTCTGCAAGACACTTCCAAGGCGGTTGGCTTCACGGCGCACTCCGCTGGAGGCGGCGCGACCAGCGTTGTTCCGGATTTACCACGACAGCAGCATGGACAAGCCTTGCGTGCACAGATCGAGGCATTGAAACCTGTCTCCACCGAAGTGGTTCATACCCAGGCGCAGCAGGGGCTGGAAAGCGGCCTCGGCCTGCAGATCCAGTTCGCCAGTCAGCCGGATGTCGAACTGGCATTCGAGAGCTTGGCGAACGAAACTCAGAAGATCGAACTGCTCAGTGTGCGAAGGGATGGGACCCACACGTACGCCAACGTATTCGTGCCTGACGGCAAGTTGGCGCATTTCGAAAGATACGTCACCGAATATCTGGAAGAAAAGAAGGACAAGAACGGCAATGCGCGCGACCATCGGGCGCTGCTCAATACGATAGCCTCGATCCGCGCCGCGGAGCTGCGCGCGTTGTGGACTGACGAGCCAGCCCTATTGCCAGACGACGTCACCGTTCCTTTCTGGTGGGAAGTTTGGCTTCCGGTCCGCGGCCAGCGTCAGGCCGTCGTAGAGGACTTCAAGAAGCTGGCGAGACTGGCCGAATGCGTCGTCAGCGACAAGCAGGTCGAATTCCCGGAGCGAACCGTACTCCTGATGTACGGCTCGCAGCAGCAATTTTCCCGCTCGGTGATGACCTTGAACTGTGTCGCGGAGCTTCGTTACGCCAAGGAAACCGCCGAGTTCTTCGACGGGATGACGGTTGCCGAGCAGCAGGAGTGGGCGGACGACCTATTGCAGCGCGCTCAGATGCCGGAAGGAGATGTGCCGCGGATCTGCTTCCTGGACACCGGCGTCAACCGAGGGCACCCGCTGCTTGCGCCTTTGATGGATGCAGCGGACCTGCACACGATCGAGCCGGCATGGGGTGTCGACGATACCGCTAACCACGGCACCGGCCTTGCCGGACTCGCAGGCTACGGCGATCTGACGGATGCGTTGGCCTTGACCGGGCCAATAGAGATTCCGCACCGACTCGAATCCGTCAAGCTGGTACCCAAGGACGGCGGGAACAACGGAGATGCGCGCCACCACGCCTATCTCTTTACCGAAGGCGTTGCGCGCCCCGAAGTAGCTGCTCCGAATCGGGCGCGGGTTTTCACTTCGGCGGTGAGCGCATCGGATTACCGCGATCGCGGGCGCCCCTCATCGTGGTCCTCGGCGGTGGACAAACTGGCTGCCGATACCGATGGGGCAGGCCAGTACCCACGCCTGTTCGTGCTGTCGGCCGGGAATATCCGCGATCCGAATGCTTGGGCTGCATACCCCGCCAGCCTCTCCACCAATCTCGTACATGACCCAGGTCAGGCGTGGAATGCCATCACGGTCGGAGCGTTCACGCACAAGGCCGATACGGAAGGGCACGCCTCGCTCAAGGCGATCGCTGCCGAGGGCGGTCCGAGTCCGTTCTCCACGACATCGAGAACGTGGGATGGGGCATGGCCGCTGAAGCCCGACGTGATGTTCGAAGGCGGGAACGCGGCCAAGGACGATTTCGGCGCCGTAGGCATGGCCAGCCTGAATCTACTGACTACCCATAATGAACCCGTCGATCGTCTGTTCACGACCACGAACGCGACCAGTGCCGCATCCGCGCTGTGCGCGCGCATGGCCGCGCAGATCATGGCGGCATATCCGAACCTGCGGCCGGAGACCGTCCGCGCGCTCATCGTCCATTCGGCCGAGTGGACCGAAGCCATGCGTGCGATGTACCTGCCGGCCGGGCATGGACCCAGCAAGAGCGATTACGTTCACCTGATCCGTCATTGCGGCTGGGGCGTCCCCGACTTGGAGCGGGCACTGTGGAGCGCAGGCAATTCGCTGACGCTCGTCGTGGAAGACGTGGTGCATCCCTACGCGAAGGTGAAGGACAAGGGCGTCATCACGCGCGACATGAACCTGCACGCCCTGCCCTGGCCCATGGAGGAGCTGGAGGCCCTGCAGGATTCGCAGGTCGAGTTGCGTGTGACGCTCTCTTATTTCATCGAGCCAAATCCCTCAGCTCGCGGCTCGACCTCAAAGTTCTACTACCCGTCGCATCGCCTGCGATTTGATGTTCAGCGTCCGCTGGATGGTTCCACCGACGATTTCGTGGCACGGATCAATGCGGCGGCCCAGCGCGAAGACGAAGGCGATCCAGTCAATCCGAAAGACCCGAATTGGTATTTGGGCGAACTGAAGCGGCACCGTGGATCGCTGCATCAGGATGTGTGGACGGGCACGGCCGCAGAGTTGGCCAGCCGGGGATTTGTCGCCGTCTATCCGTCGGCTGGCTGGTGGCGCACGCGCCCGGCGCTGGAGAGGTACGACCTGCCTGCGCAGGTATAGTCTCGTCGTCTCAATCCGCACGCAGCAAACCGACATCGACTTGTACAACGCGATTGTGCAGAAGATACCGATCGTTGAGCCGGTCATTGTCGAAGTGTGATATCGCAGGAATGTTCGAATCGAGAGGATTCGTGATCGCCCCTGGTTGATTGTCGCGGCTCACTGATCGTGGAACTGGCGCCAGCTCGCAGACCAGGGAGCGTCCAACAACCCGCTGGCAGCCAGCCAAGCTAAACGCAAGGCATTCGCATCGACCATGGCGTGGTGCCGGCGTGCGGCCTCTTCGGGGTTCGCCAAGAACCAGTCCTCTAGAATCATTGAAATTAGATCGTCGCGAACTAGCTCCCTGCGTACGGCGCGCTCGGAACTCGCTCGAGACCTCGGATCGCCGCGCTTGGGGAACCCCTTCACCGCCATGTCGAGCATCACTTCGTCGACAGCATAGTCATAGAGGACTACAGGGTCAGACACTGAGCCCAAGAACCGATTCAGCTTCTCTGAAAACACTGCGTCTGGGAGCGCGACGACCCCGCGCTCTAGGAGTGGGTAGACGTTCTCCTTTACGAACGCGGTTGGCTCGGCTGGAAGAACGGCTCGCTCGGCGTAAAATCGTCGCTGACCGTCCGCACTGATTAGAGCCAGGCTGACGAGCTGCTCGCCTTCCAGGTCGGCCCATTCGGTATCTAGAAAGAGTTGGGTTGGCATTGGCGTGTCGTTATCGCGGTTGTTCAGCCGATACCGCATCTTGTGCTTCGACTGCTCGGTCACTGTTCTACGGCCATTGCCAGGCTCCCGCGGCCACTCGACATGCTCAAGCCTCGCCGTAATAGAGCAACAGCTGCCCCTCCGGGCCGCGGTGCATGCCTTCGTGGCTCCAGAACGCCTCGCAGGTTTCCCCGCTGCGTACCTGCAGCGGGGTTCCAGCCACTAACGCATCGACGTCCTTAGTTCTCATGCGGTTTGCCGAAAGTCAGTTTCCAATCTTGATCGGCTTTGGCTTCCAACCCTCACGTGGATCACGATAGCGCGTCGCTTCGCGAATAGACGTTGCCTTGGCCGCCTCGGCCTGCTGCTCCGCCGCCAGGTGAGTTCCCTCGGACTGCATCTGGGCGACCATCAGCTCGCGAAGCTGCTGCAGCTGTTCGATTTGCGCCAGCGCGATCTGATTGCCGGCGTCGATCGCCGACTTCTGACCGTCCGCCGACTGTGCGGCTGACTTGAGGGCGTTGATCGCCTGTGACTCGCTCTGGATGCCTTGGATCTGCATGTTCGCCACGCGCATCGCACCGAGCACGGAATCCCTCGCTGTCTCGTTCCACTCGCGATAGCTCTCCGAGTAGTTCTTCTGGGGCTTATAGCCTGGGAACTTTGCCTTGAACGCCTGCTCGTAGTTCCCGACCGTCACCGCGAGGGATTTTCCTTCCTGCATGACGCCATCGAGCCGACCGAGCGCGTCGATGAAGGAATTGAGATCTTTTGCCTGCAAGCCGCGGGTGTTCTGTAGCATGTTCTGATACTGCTGGATCTGATTCCGTATCTGCTGGGCTTCGTTGATGTTGCTCTGGACCGCCCTCAGCTGCGTGAGAAAGTTCTGCACGTAGTTGGTCGGGTCGATCACGACCCATTGCGCCGTCGCTGGTGTGGGGATAGTGAGCGCCGCGGTTCCTAAAGTTGTCGCAAACGCCAGCGATAGGGCGCGGAAAGCATGATTCGTCATAGTGGTTCTCCAGTTAGTCTTCGGGATCGAAGCGAATCGAAACTGTGCTGCTCGGGGCCGTGTCTTGAGGGATCTGGGGTGCTCGGATTGGCGCGCCGCCTTTAGGACCATCGTTAGCCTTGGACTCGAATAGAGGCCGTGGCCGAACATCCGCGACGCCCGCTACGGGGCGGGAAATATCTGCGCTTTCGAGCGAAGAGGCTGGACGTGCCGGAGCCTCGTGGCTGGCCTCCGGGGAGACCGCGGTCTGTTCGACCGCATGCCCTGCGTCTCGATCACCAGTGCCGGATCCGGCAGTCCTTTCTTCGCGCGTCGCTTGCAGTGTGTCGCTTAGCCGGTTCGCAGCTCGGGTGCCGATGTTGCTGACATCACGTCCGCGCGCGTCATGAGCATTAGGCGAAGGCGGCGATAGCCCAACTTTTGCCTTCATTGACGAGCCAGCTTCCGTGCGCAGTGCGCTAGCGGCATGTCCCAGGCCCTTGATGGCGGCCATGCTTCCGGAAGCGCCTTGCTCTTTCGCTAGCGCGGTGCCAGCACTGGTAGCCTGCACGGCGCCTTTGGTGGCCGCCGCCAGCGAGCCAACAGCTGCCGAAACCCCACCTGTGGCGACTGTCGCCCCTGCGGCGGCACCGCCGGCGGCTGCCGCAGCGGGGCCCAGTACATCAGCGGCTCCGAGGCTGATCGACCCGCTGACCAAGCTCGCAGCCACCTTGGGGATCGACCAGGCCAAAGCAGCGAAGACTGCCGCGCCCACCATAATCTGGAGCGCCTGCCTCAGAATGTCGCCCGCACCATTTTCGACGGTGAGCGCCTGTGGCCAGCTCTCCGCCAACTGCACGCCCAAGCCTACGATCACGTACAGCATGAACAGTTGTGTGCCGGCGCTGATAGCGTAGGCGAGGTAGTTCTTGGGAATATCGCGGGTAAACGAGATCCCGCCAAACCCGAGCAACAACACACCGCCGTAGACGATTAGGTGCAGTTCGATCACGCGAATGAGGAACAGCACTCCCACAGCCGCGAAGCACACAAGAATGGCAATGGCCACAAGCGCCAGCGGCAAGCCGAAGGCCGCCGTTTCGCCCCAGCCCATCGCGCCAATGGCATCGAAGATACGGAAGCAAGAGTCGAAGCCAAGTATCACGACACCGGAGGCCGATAGCGTTCCTGCCTGGCCAATCCGGGCACCAGCATCGGTGAAGTACCCGACGAACTGCATGACGAAGGCCGGCCCGGCATTCACCAGCCATAGGAAGAATCCAAACTTGAGAATCTCCAGCGTGAACTTGGCGACGAAAGCCGGGAGGTTCCCTTCGCCGGTCAAGGCTTGCCGATAGAGGAAAAGCGCCAGGCTGATGATGCTCAACAGCCCGAACAGGCAGACCGTGGGCGTTCCTAACGCCGTACTCGGTCGTGTTCCTGGCTCGTTCACGATGCAGCCCAGCCGCACCGACGAGTTGGGGAGTAAGGGCTTCCAAGCCCCGGACCCCAATGGTCAGAAAAAGCGTGTTTTAGACAGATGGCCGAGCGGTACGACAAGAAGGCCCATGCTCGGGTTTCATACAAGGTGAAGCCGTTCTACTAGGCGGCAACATCCACCTGATGACTGGACCACTCGCGGAAGCGTTGGTGCTCATCGAGCATTCCAAGCATCAAGCCTTCAGCTAACGCATCCATAGTGGCCCGCTCCCCGTCCACTTGGTGGACGTACTGGCCGTATTGCTGCAGCAACGCCAAGGTGCCCGGGTCAGAAATGGTAATGACGAGCGCCATAGAAACTCCTTCTTCTACTGTTAAAGACCTTGAGTACGCGCCTTGGTCAGAAGAGCTTCGATGATCGCGCTAGGCCCTTTGCCTGTGCGGTCTTGAAGATCAGCTAAGGCACGCGCTCCCCCTGCACGCAAGGCAATCTGAAGAATTCGTCCACCGCCTTCCTTGATCTTCGTGCGGCGGCGCTCCGCGGCTCTGGCTCGAGCTTCAGGGCGACTCATCAAATCCTCCTCGCGTTCTGCAAACGTATAGCATGTGAACCTCCTGTGCAATCAGTCTGCGCTAATGATTCCGCGCGCAACGATCTTCGACTTGTGGAATCCACAAGTCGAGGACGCCGAGCTGGAGGATGCTGATGGTCATGAGTCTCCTCTTCGAGTTGTGGATTCCACAACTCGACGCCGTTGTTGGCTGCTGGACGAACGCGCAAATCCAATCCCGCGTCTTGCGAATTGTGGAACCCGCAAGTCGGACGGCGAACCGGAAACATTGCTGCGGGCGCGTCCCTTGACGACTTGTGGATTCCACAAGTGAGCGTGCTCTGATCGGCTACTCGTAAAGGTGCGTTATTCCGCGACGTGTACTACGTTGTAGCACACCACTTACTTCGGCGTATTACGACTGAGAGATAGGCGCGGCCTGGCATAGAGGCCGAATAATGGTCGAGGTGTAATACACCCTTTATGTTCCACTATGCTGGTGTCGGTGCGTCTGTTTTCTGGCGCTCTGGTGTTTGGCTTGTGGAATCCACAAGTCGCTGGTCGGAGGGAATCAGAAGGCGGCGGTGGTTGTGGGCGCGGGGCCATTCCCATTTGCCAATGCAACCACGGCATTTCGGTGCTCAAGGAATACCCAACCCCTCCAGAGCCATTTCGACTTGTGGATTCCACAAGTCGATCGCTGGGCAGCGAGCACTAGCCGCCAATCGCGGTCAAGGGCCGCTCAAGTCTGTTGCGCCGGTCCGCTGTCCCACGACCGTCGAAGGAACGCCTATCGACTTGTGGAATCCACAAGTCGATCTTGTGCCCCATCAACGAGCCCCGACTTGTGGATTCCACAAGTCGAGGCCGGCCCAAGGTCAACCGCGCGCCTCCGCGGCGGGAAAATGAGTGCCCAAGTTGTTCTGAGCCGCTTCGTCGGAGCCTATAAGTGCGGCCCTCGCTGCGTGCATCGCTGCGATGCCCTTGGCGCGGGCGTCGGGATCGCGCCGTCTAGCCTCTGCTGCGGCCTCCGTTTCCCGGCGCTTGCGTATAGCCTCGGCCTCGGCCGCGCGACGGCGGCGCTCAGCCTCAACCGCGATCGCTAGGTTGGGAACGTAGTCCCCCCGTCTTGCCCGGTCAGCTACTTTGGTTAGCCACCAGATCGCATCACGTAGCGGAGGAGTGGTCTTGGCGAAGCGTCCTGCAAGCTCATCCAGGACCTGCTGCTGGATCGCCCCCGGTAGACCATCCAAAATCCCAACCACTACTACGCGTTGCTCCTCCGCAAGCTGGGGAGGCATGACCAAGTCGCACTTGGCGGAAACAGTAGTGGTCTTTGTGCTGGTCTTCGTATTAGTGCTTCTAGGAGGGCGGCCCCCGGACGTCGGTCGGCCGGACGCCGGCTGACCGGAGCTCGGTTCACCGGAGTTCGTAGATTGAAGTCCGGAGCGACCACCGGAGTTCAATGGTTGAACTCCGGTATGGGGAGGCGTTGGGGTGTCGCTTATCGTGACGATGGTTGTCCAGCGACCACGCTCGACTTGGCGGCGCTCCCAGACGACATAGCCGCGGTCACGCAGCTCGCGGAGTGCCTTAAGGATGACGTGGCGACCTTCATTTGGGGATTGTTTTGCCAGGTCAGCCGAGGACATCCTGTAGCCGTCCATATTCGCGAGCAGGCGGACGGCGATGCCGCGAGCCCTAAAGGACACTTGGTCGTCCATCAGAAGCGTGTGGGGAAGGACTTCAAACTGAGCCAATCGTGGCGCTCGCACGATGATCATGCGCGCCCCCGGTCTTGCCTCCCAGAGCGGGCGAGTTGCTCGACCTTTGTGGGACGTCCGCGGCGCCGCGGTGCCGTCACTGGTGGTGGCGGAGAACTAATGGCCGAGACAACATGCTTTTCCAGCCAACGATTCACGTCCTCTTCGCGCCATAGAAGACGCTTGGTACCGGGCTGTCGGCACATGGGAGGAAGGGCTTGTGGGTTGCGGCAAACGTCGCTTCGTATCGAAGCGATGGATTTGTGAATCCGTTTTGCCAGGTCTTCTACGCGCAGAAGGGCAGGCACGTGAGGCTGCATTCAGAGCCCCCTTTGCCAGAACCGCGACGTACGCGGGTCGCTACTGCACGGGGCAGCTGAGCGGACGAAATGAAAGGTATCGCTTAGATCGCGAAGGGTGTAATTCATGGTTGGCCTCGGAAGTAACGGAAAGCACAACCCGCCTACGCGCGTCGCTTCCCCGGCCACCTAATTTGAAACCTCAGTGTTGGCGCACTGCGGCTTCTTGCTTCCGAGCCCATCCAGACTCGAACGAAGCGCTGCAACTGGTTCAACAAGGTCCGCCAGTCGCATTGCATTGCAGGTTGCTGCGCCGAATTTGCTTTGTCAAGCCTATGCACTCATACGAGTGCAGGAGTGATCATTTAAGGATTCCAGTTCGATCGGCCAAAGGGGCCGATCTCCTAGTTGGCCTACCCGACAGCTTCCGACCAAAGCGGTCGGTGCCTGGATCAGTCTGACCGCGGCAGTGGGAGGGCGCACTGCGGTAGATTGTCGGGAAGGATAGGTGCTCATGACGAGCCATGCTCTTAGGGGGGAAGCATGTTTCGACGAATTGAATCCATTTCTCAATCTGCAGTCTGGGACGGCTATGACGGACGAACGAGCCAAGCGCCTGACTTCGCACGATATAACTTGATCTATGGCTGGAACGCTTCCGGCAAGACAACGCTTTCCCGTGTCTTCGGGCTGTTGAATGAGGCCTCCACAAATCGGCTGCCGACCGGCGCATTTGTACGAGTCAGCGTTGGGCAGGATGTACTGGATAGCCGGAAAGAGCAGGATCGGGGGCGGATCCCCGTGCGCATCTTCAACCGTGACTTCATCGACGCAAACCTGCAGCGGGACGACTACACGCAAGCGCCTGCCTTGTTCATCGTGGGCGAAGACAACATCCGGCTGAGTAACCGCATTGCGTCGTTGACCCGACGGCGGGAACGTGTATTGGCAATGTATCGCTCGGTCCAAAAGAAGCAGGGCGAGAACAGTGGCGCCAGGGAGAAAGCAGCAACCGACCTAGCTAGGGAGTGCGGAACGATGCTAGGTGTCCGCGATTTTAGGGCGCCCAATCTGAAAGGTATCCAACAAAGCATGGCCGCGCCGGATGACCATCTTCTCGACGCTGCCACTCTGCAAGCAATGGTCAACCAGGCGCGGGACCAGAATGAGTTCGCGCCCATTCGCAACCTGCCAGTGGTGTTCCCTTCGCTCCCGCCCGGAGTAGATGAAATCGCTGGGTTGTTGAGAGAGACACCCAGGCAGAACACGATCAAGCGCTTGACTGACGACCTCGCACTGAGCGATTGGGTGCGTACCGGTCTGCGATTTCATGAGCACAATACGACCTGTGCCTTCTGTGGAAACGATGCAGCGCAAGCGCTCGAAGCCTACGCTAACCATTTCTCCGACGAGTATCGTCAGCAGCACGCTGCCATCACGGCGGCAATCGGACGGCTGGAACAGCCTAGGCAGGCACACATCTTCCCGCATGAAAAGGAGTGGGTTCCCGATGTCCGGGCCAAGGTCCAGGCAGCCCTGAGCCGCCTCGCTGCCTGGGAAGAGCGAGAAAGCGAGATTCGTGCGGGTTGGGCTGGCTTGCTGAGGGAGAAGCTTGCCAATATGGAGACGGCATTCACCGTGGGAGCGATTGAAGATCGAGCTCCCGAGTTGACAGGCATCCTTGCGGAGCTGCATCAGGCAAAGGACGACCACAACCGCGCGTGTGACGAACTTGCTTCCAGGCGTCGGAACGCAGCCGAGAAAGTGAAGGAGCACTTCGCAGCCCGGTTTGTGCTCGACCCCGGAGCGGCGGAAGCGATCGCCTTCTTGAGCCAGGTTGAAGCGGAGCTGGGGCGAATCAAAAGCATCGGACAGAAGATCGCAGCGCAGGCGGCGACGGCGAATACTGAGCTACAGCGTAGTTCGGTGGCCGCAAGCCAGATCAATGGACTACTAAAGCGGTTGCTCGGTCCGAGCATCTCTGTCGAACAGGCTCAGGACAATCGGATTCAGTTCATCCGCGAAGGTCAGCCGGCTACCAACATGAGCGACGGTGAGCGAACGGCGATCTCACTGGCGTACTTCCTGGTCAGCTTGGGGCAGAACGGTCAGCGGCTTGAGGATCTGGTCGTCTTCGTGGATGACCCGATCTGCAGCCTCGACGCCAACCACATCTATGACGTGGCCTACCTGCTCGTCACGAGCCTAAAGGCGTGTCGGCAGCTCTTCATTTCGACGCACAGCTCGGAGTTCTTCAACACGATTAAGCAGGACTGGGCTGACCGCGGTGGTAAGTTCAAGCCGCAGCATGTGGCGTATCTCATCTACCGGGAGGGGCGAGGCACTAGCCAGCTTCTCGTGTTGCCGGATCATCTGGCGAAGTTCCGTTCCGACTATCACCACGTCTTCTACTGCCTGCGCCAGTTTCAGGCGAGCGCCAGCCAGGAGGTTGATGCCTATCTGAGCTGTCCGAACTTGCTCAGGCGGTTCTTGGAGATGTATCTCGGCTTCCGGCGGCCCACACCTAAGGGTTACCTGACCAAGCTTGATGTGTTGTTCGACGACGAAGTGGAGCGAGGCGCGGTCGCAAGGTACGTGGACGAGGGGTCGCACAGCGCATCAACGCTCCGCCTGCTGGAGTTCTCCGACTTCCCCGCAATGTCGCGGGGAATGGTAGAGCGCGTAATGCGGGCATTGGAGCGGGTGGACCCTGATCACTATTCAGTGTTGGTGGCGGAAACCACCTAGGCATCTAGGTCCGCTCCTAGCCGGGAACTGTCGCCGAGGAAGCGTCGACTGCCGACCCCAAGAGAACATTACGAAATGTCCGCCATTCTGGGGGTGCCTCTAATGAAGGCTGTCAGATAGCTCGTCCGTTTCAGGGCAAGCCATTTTTTCTTGGTGACTTGCAACGGCTACCCCCAGGACGTGCGAGACGAAATTGACGAACGAGATGGCCTTCAATCCATTGACTTCGGTCGGAAAGTCCGTGCTCTCCCCGTGCAT
Source organism: Vulcaniibacterium tengchongense (assembly GCF_003814555.1). Taxonomy (GTDB): domain Bacteria; phylum Pseudomonadota; class Gammaproteobacteria; order Xanthomonadales; family Xanthomonadaceae; genus Vulcaniibacterium; species Vulcaniibacterium tengchongense. The sequence goes on along the minus strand of NZ_RKQN01000001.1, from coordinate 1,392,461 downwards.
GACGGCGTGGCGATTGAGCTGAGACACTTTTGCCCGTCGCTGCTGGGAGCTCTCCTTGATCGGGATCGCGCGCAAGAGTGGCTCCAGGTATGCGCGCTCAATGGTTTCCGGATCGATGCGCTTGGCAAAGCGGCTGACGCCGTTTCCGGTGAAGATCCAATGCCCCGTCAGGTCAAAGCAAATTCCATCCGCCTGGGCGAACAATGCCGGAATGGAGAGACTGTATTTGCCTTCACGGTGGGCCGCGAAAGCATCCTTGAGGAGATGGGCGCGCAGGGGGTGGTCTGCACACAGCGTTTTCTCGATCCTCTCCAATGAAGAACGGAAGTGCTCTGCCAGCTCATCGCTGACTTCTTCGGCAGAGTCGTTCTCTAAGTCTTCCTTGAAGTGCACGATGTCGGAGACGGCCATCTCCGGATCCAAATACCAGCCCGCCGCCGCAAGGGCAACGAGGTTTTCCTTGACCCGAGCCGGGTAATTCCGCCAGTAGCTGGAAACCTCGGTGAATGAGGGGAGCTTGGTACGGAGGGGCTCGAGCAGGCTATCTATGCTCTTGAACTGATTGCGTAGCGCTTGTTGCGTTCGGAGAACTTCGGCTTCATGCAGGCTCTGGAAGGACTGGATGGAGCGGAGGCTTTCAGTGAGCGCATGGCCGGCCAGGGTCTGATCCCACTTGGGGCGCAGAAGCTCCATCATTTGGCGGTGCCGCTTGGTATGTTCGTCGACGAATTGCGTAATTGAACTTTCCGCCGCGCTGCGTGCGATCTGTCCGATCGTGTCCTGAATCGTATTGAGCGGGCGGATAGCCAGTTCGACTTGGCGCATCTGCTCCCCAAGCGAGTTGCGCACAGTGTTTTGCCATTGCTCGGCAATGGAACCGCCCATGATCTTGCGGAATTGCTCCGTCATTGAGCCGTTTGTGAGGGCTTTGAACTGAGATCTGCTAGTGAGGGCCTTGATCTGGTCTGCTGCCGAAAACTGGCTCTTGTAGAACTTGGAAGCTTCGAAGCTCGCCAGGCCGCTGGGACGCTTGACGACCTTGGTCGGGACATCGCCCTGCTGGGAAGGTGATCCGTTGCCGGTAGCGCTACTCGTGGTTTCTGCAACGAGGGGGGGCTGAGCAGGAGCGGCGGCCGGATCTTCCTTAACCAGGCCGGGCTTGTCATTCTCTGGGTGATCGGAAATCACGAGGAAATACCTTCGAAGAGGTGGCCTACCGCCTATGACGATACGGCGAGGTCGGCCTCCAAGCCAGGGTATTGAAGTTCCGCAGTAGAAATTCGGACTCCCTTAGCTTCGGGGACGGGCTTCTACTAAAGCTACTGTGCTGGCGTCACGATGCCTCGATGTTGGCCAACTTCCACGCTCGCCTAGGATAGTGGGTCCGTTAGGGCATGTTCTTGCTGAGCACGCCAAAATGTCCGGCGCCTTCCCAATGTTCGCGATTGCCGATGACGTAAATCGCTTCCTTGGCTCTTGTGGCGGCAACGTTTAGGAGGTTCGGCAGGCGCCCTGCCCACTGCCGGGCACCACTTTGTGCCGGCAATGGCGCGCCTAGCACCAGGATGACCGCTTCGGCCTCGCGGCCTTGGACGGTATGTACAGTGCCGATGCGTTCCCAAGCCCATGCACGTGGATCATCGGTCCAGCCGTTGAGGATGCCGTTCGCATTGATGAGCTGCCTAAGGCCATCCTGGACAGCAACGAAAGGCGAGATAACGTAAACATCTGGTGCTACGCCTCGGTCTTTGAGGGATTGGAGAAGGCGCAGTGCTTCTTCTCCTTCCTCCGGGCTGAACTTCTCTCGCGCACTCCCTCGGACGTTGATCCAGCGCGAGGGTCCCAGCGCGTCCTTGATCGCCGACGGCTGCGGCGCTTTCGCCTGCACCATCAGTCCACCGTAAGCAATCCGATTGCTTATATCGAACATGGGTGAGCTGCAGCGCCGGTGCACCAGCAAAGGGGCCCCCACTGAACGCGAGCCCGCTGCAGTTTGGAAAACAGCGCAGTGGTCGCTGGCGTCATCGGCCAGAGTCTGCACCGAGGCAGAAGGGGCGGAGAAGCGATCCGGATCGGACGCGAATTCACGCATGACAGCCGCCGTCAGCACATCCGGCAGCGGGACTACGGGCTCGATCTGCTGTGGATCGCCCACCACGATGGCACGCCGGGCGCGCATGAGTGCGCCCACGGCCGATTGCGGCGTCGCCTGGCCAGCCTCGTCGACAAGGATCCAGCCCAGGGCTTCATTGGGCACACGCCCAGCATGCGTTCCACTGATGCAAAGGTAGTGGACACGACGGGCACCACTAGAAACAGCGAACTCCACAGGTCGGCGGTCAGGTGTGCCCGTTTGACGTGGATGTTCGAGAAGTTGGCATCCATCAGGGCTTTAAGGTTTCGGCGCAGAGGCAGAGCGGCTGCATCGATAAAGGCCTTATGCACCTCTATTGCTCGATGGAACAGCTGTGCTCGCAAATTCTGCAGCTCCCCATCGAGCCACGGCAACGTGAGTTGCTTGTGACCATGAGGGAGCGCACGGAAGTCGTCATTGATCGCCATGGCGCCTTCGCCGACGTGCACCGTGGCGCAACGTTCCTCCGCAATCTTCCTAGCCTCCGCCGCACGTTGAACCTCCCCTTCCCAGGCCGATACTGCCCGGGCTGCGTCTTGTGCGCGTTGCTGGGCGGCCATGCGTGAGGTCGCCAACTCATCCGCGTGTTGCTGTAGTGCGCGTAGATGATCGGCGAGCTCGTCTTGTGCGGTCGTCCACGAACGCGCAGTCGCCGTTCGAAACAGTCGTTGCAGCCAGCCCGGGGAAGAGCTCGTATGGGAGGCTATGCGGCCCTGCTGCTGGGCGACGAGTGCGCGGGAGTTCTCCGCTTCTCGGGCGGCAAAGTTCAGACGAGACTGTTCGGAATCGCGCTCAATGATGGCTTGGGCGTGATTGTGCTGCGCCTCAGTCTCTCGCTCGCGCAGTTCTGGCAGCTGCAGCAATGCCAGCCGAAGGCCTTCTAGCTCTGCGAGACGCACTTGGATTTGGCTTTCGAGCTGACTGAAGCGCGACCGCACCTGCTTCCAGCGATCCAGCGCGTCGTGCGGCCCAAGAGGCGCGTCACATTCATCGGCGAGACCGGGCGAATTGTCGGGTGGAGTGAGACCTGCTGCGCGATCGAGATAGTCTTGGAACGACTTCGTGCCCTCACTCCAGAAGGTCTTACGAAAGTGCGAGCGATTGGCTGCATTTCCCAACACTGCCGCAATTAGCCCCCACGCAGCGCGTCCGCCTACTTGGGTCGCAAGAGGTGCGAAGTAGCGCAGCTCAGAGTTGCTGGGTAGAGCATTGAGAGCCGGGAGCTCAGCGCTTACGTTTTCCACCGCCTTGTTGTTCGAGCTGACAACGACCATCTCAAAGCCGCGCAGGCTAGGGTCGAGCGTGTAGAGTTCTTGGGTCTCGCCACGCACCCGTTCCGTAAAGCCAACCTTGAAGGCCTTCGCGGGCTCGTGGAAGACACACATGGCATGCGCCCGCCGCACCACGTTGTCGGCCACGACATCTCGCAGCAAGGTGCTCTTGCCGGTACCGGGCGGGCCATTCACGCCCAGCATTCCGGTGCGCCCATGCATGCGTGCAGTCAAGTTCACTGCGGCTTGCTGCAATAGTGACGGCGTATGGCCGGCGGGCGTGGGCCAGCGACCCAGGGGCGCCTTGTTTGGAGCGACGGCATCCTCCAGTGCTGCGGAGTTTTGCAAGATATCGTGCTTGCTCGCAGGTGGACGCTCTCCTAGGTATGCGGCCACTGCCGCCGGCAACGAGCCTCGATGCGCTAAATCCCGCGCCTTGGCGAGGTCGCGTAGAAAAAAGCTGTTGAGTAGCAGAGGGTCGGGCACGATCGAGCTACGGAAGTGCAGGTACACACGCACGGCAAACTGCGGTCCCGAAACGTGTTCGCGAGGCAGGCCGAGCGTCGCCACCAGCCACTCAAACGCCTGGTGCAAGCTCGCCGACGTCAGCGGCCCCATGCCGCCGGTCTTCTCGTCCTTAGGCAACTGCTTACGCAAGCCTTCAACCAGGTCACCTTCCTGGCGGGTCCACTCAGCCAGGCCCTTCAACGACCCAGCCAATGCTTTCGGAAAGCCCCAGCCGAACGCTGAAATGGAAAGCGGCATATCACCGGCCGGAATGCCGCTTTTATCCACGAGAATGGATGCCAAAACGATGTTGCCAGCCACGCTTGGGCGCTCAGCCCGGCTGTCCTTGAAGCGATCGACCAGCGCATCGAAGGCGGGACCTGCCGCGAGCGTGCCGAGGACGACATGGAAGTAGACCTTGTTATTGGGCTTTGCCGGCGCCGGGCCGGTGTCCCACGGGAGACCTTTCTCAAGCGACACTATGTTGAAGGCCGCGCCGCTAGCGAGTTCCGCCTCACGGCGATAGGTCTGCGGTGAAAGCACTTCCAACGCGGTCCATGCATCCAGAAGATCTATGGGCCGGTTCGTGTAGGCCATCTCCCCAAGTGTTTCGGGACCTAACGGCACCGGTGTTGGTCGGGAAAGCGGTGTGGAGGGAGGCGCTGTAGTCGTCTCCATGGGCTGGGTATGAACTCGACGCGCGGAATCCGACGCGTGCTTGGTCGGTTCCGCCGGAAAATCGGGCGGCGATGGAGGCAGGATGACCACGTGCTCGGGAACAGCCACTAGCCGCTTTTTGATGCGGTCTGCCAAGGCGCGAGCACGCGCCGTTCTCCGAAAGCTCAGCTCCTGCGCAAGGTCGTTGAGCGTATCCGGGCCCGCGCCTTGGCTATCAAACACCGCTTCCAACTGTTCAATGGAGTGGCCGATATAGGGACGTTTCACTCGAAAACCCCAGCTGCGTTTTGCCTTCGCCTCGCGCAGAGCCGGCTAAACGCCGGCGCCGCGGTATTGATGCTGAGAAAGTCCCCGGCGCTTGGATGCGAGGCTCCCATCGGTGCCACTTCGCCCCATCAGGTCTACCGATCGCTTCCCTGCTCATCCCAATCATCCTAAACGGTGCCCCTGGTTGGACCCGAGCATATGACCGTGGATCCCTTGCCGATGCATTGCTTGGCAAGCCAGCGCAGGTAATGGCGTTGTCTGCCGGATTGGCGGCCGCCAAGCGCAAAACACTGCAATAGGCCGATTGGCCGAACGTAAGGACTGCCACAAATTTGCCACACTCGTTGTGGCAAACCGTGCATCCAAAAGCAAAACAGCGCCTCACACTGCAAAGTGTAAGACGCTGATTTGGCTGGAAAAGTTGGTGGAGCGGAGGAGGATCGAACTCCCGACCTTCGCATTGCGAACGCGACGCTCTCCCAGCTGAGCTACCGCCCCACGAAGGCTGCAAAGTGTAATGGGTCCTTTCGGCGGATGCTAGCCCCCCGCGGCTCCGGCCCGGTGCTTCCGCGAGCGCGTCGCGGGCGTTTCGGCCCTCCGCTGCGGGATCCGCGCAAGAGCGCGGGGCAGCGCGTGCCCGGCGCACGCTCACTCGCGCGCGAGCAGCGGCGTGACGGCCGGTTCCAGCAGGGCGCGGCGCCAGCCGGACAGCGCTTCCGGCCATTCGCCGCGGTCGAGCAGGCTTTCCAGGTAGCGGCGCGAGGCGAGCACGCCGTCGGGCAGGCCGAGCTCGGCGCTGCGCGCGGCGACGGCGTCCTGCAGCTTGCGCAGGCGCTGCTTGTCGCGCGTCTCGCCGGCGGCCTCCGGCGCCTGCGCTTCGTCCGGCAGCGGCGTGGTCAACGCCTGCCACAGCGCGTCGGCGAGCCGGCGCGGCGCCTTCGGGTGGGCGTCCAGTTGGCGTTGCAGGCCGGCGCGGTCGATCGGCGGGTTGCGCGCGATGGCGACCGCGAGTTCGTTGTCGAGGATCCAGGTGCGCGGACGATCGCTGTCGCGCGCCTGCGCGTCGCGCCAGCGCAGCAGCCGCAGCAGCCGTCGCTGCGCCTCGCGGTCGAGGAACTGCGCGCTGCGCAGCGACAGGTGCGGCCAGCGCTCGGGCGCGGCCTCGTCGGCGTTGCGCACGGTGCGCTCGGCGTCCTCGCGCAGCCAGTCGGTCCGGCCGAGCTGCGCCAGGCGCTCGCCGAGCGCGTCGTGCAGCGCGAACAGGTGGCGTACGTCGTCGGCGGCGTATTCCAGCTGCGCCGGCGAGAGCGGGCGGCGCAGCCAGTCCGAGCGCGTCTCGCCCTTGGCCAGCACGACGCCGGTCACCTGTTCGACCAGCTTCTGGTAGCCCAGGCCGGCGCCGATGCCGGCCAGCGCCGCCGCCTGCTGGGTGTCGAACAACGGCTGCGGCACCACGCCGCAGGCGTGCTTGAACGCGACCAGGTCCTCGCTGGCGCTGTGCATGATCTTGAGGATCGCGGCGTCGGCGAGGATCGGCGCCAGCGCCTCGGCCATGCCCGGCGCGAGCGTGTCGACCAGCAGGATCTCCGCCGCCTGCGCCGCGTCGCCCTCGAGCGCGATCTGCACCAGCGCCAGTTGCGGCCAGTAGGTGCGCTCGCGGATGAATTCGGTGTCCAGGCCGATCCGCGCCGGGCGCGCGGCGAAGCGCGCGCGCAGAGCGGCGGGGTCGGCGATCCAGGCGGTCGGCGTCATCTTGGTCGGCGGAAGAAGGAGGGCGGCGGCGGTTGCCGGGGCGGGCGACAATAGCCTACTTTCGCCGGAGCCGGCATTCCGGTCGGCGCGGGCGCGCCGTCGCGCGCGTGCGCCCGGCCGGCGACAGCAACGAGGAGGACGATTGCGCGGACAGCTCTACGCAGGCGCGGTGTGGGCGGGCGCGTTGGCCCTGGCGCTGGGCGCCTGCTCGCGCGAGCCGGACAAGCCGCGCGGGCGCGCCGGCGAGGCGCGCTCGCCGATCGTCACCATCAGCGCCGACCAGGCGGTGTCGCCGGTGCCGCCGTGGCGCGCGCCGGAGGTGCCGGTCGACGACGCCAACGCCGACGCGCTGAAAGCGCGCGCGGCGCAGGCGCTGGAAGAGGACCGCCTGTTCGGCGGCGTCGAAGACGCGATCCCGCTGTACCTGGCGCTGCAGCGGCATGCGCCGGACGACGCGGAGACGCGCGCCGGCCTGGCGCGCGCGCGCGCGGCGCTGCTGCGCAAGGGCGACGCGGCGCTGGCGGCGCTGGACCGCGACCCGCTGTCGCTGCGGCGCGCGCACGAGGTGGCCGCGGTGGCGCGCGCGGTCGCGCCGGCCGATCCCGACGTCGTCGCCTACCTGGCGCGCCTGGATCGCGCCGACCAGGCGCAGGAAGCCGCGCGCCTGGGCGAGCGCGCGCTCAACGAGGGCCGCATCGGCGAGGACGGCGCCTCGGACGGGGCGGTCGCCCGCTTCCGCCAGGCGCTCGAGCTGCGCCCCGGCGACGCGCGCGCCTCGCAGGGCCTGGCTGCGGCGGAGAGCGCGCTGATCCGCCGCGCCGAGCTCGCCGCTGAGCGCGACGACTACGCCGCCGCCGCGCGCTGGCTGGACGCCGCCGCCCGGGTGCGGCCGGAGATGCGCACGGTCGAGGACGCGCGCGCGCGCCTGGCGCTGCGTCGCGAGTTGCGGATCGGCGCGCTGCGCGACCGCGGCCTGGCCGCGCTCGGCCGCGAGGACGGCATCGACGAGGCGCGGCGCGCGCTCGCCTCGCTGCTGCGCATCGCCCCGGCCGGCCATCCGGCGGCGCGCGAGCTGCGCGAACGCATCGACCTGGCCGCGCACTACGGCCTGTTCCGCCCGCGCCAGGTGTTCACCGATGCGATGCGCAGCGGCGGGCGCGGCCCGCAGATGGTGGTGATCCCGCACGGCGCGTTCCGCATGGGCGCCGGCGACCACGAGAGCGCGGCCAGCGACGCCGAGCGGCCGGCGCGCAACATCCGGTTCGCCCGCGGCCTGGCGATGTCGCGCACCGAGATCACGGTGGGCGAGTTCCGCCGCTTCGTCGAGGCCACCGGCTACCGCACCCGCGCGGCCCGGCGCGGCTACTCGACCGTGTACGACGAGCGCAGCGGCAACCTGGTACGCCGCGGCGGCGCCGACTGGCGCGCCGACTACGCCGGCCGTCCGGCCGCGGACGACCTGCCGGTGGTGCACGTCAGCGCCAAGGACGCGACCGCATACGCCGAATGGCTGTCGGAGCAGACCGGCCAGCGCTACCGCCTGCCGAGCGAGGCCGAGTTCGAGTACGCCCTGCGCGCCGGCAGCGCCGGCCCGTACCCGTGGGGCGCGGGGGCGCCGCCGGCCGGGGCCGGCAACTTCACCGGCGCGCGCGACGCCTCGCCGAGCGGGCGGCGCTGGCGCAACGCCTTTCCCGACTACGGCGACGGTTCCTGGGGCCCGGCCCCGGTCGGCCGTTACCAGGCCAATGCCTTCGGCGTGCACGACCTGGCCGGCAACGTCAGCGAGTGGGTCGCCGACTGCTGGCACGACAGCTACCGGCGCGCGCCGCGTGACGGCGTCGCCTGGGTGAACCCCGGCTGCCGTACCCGGGTGGTGCGCGGCGGCTCCTGGGCCAGCTCGCCGGTGCAGACCCGCTCGGCCTGGCGCGCCGGCCAGGACGCCGACTTCACCGGCGCCCGCATCGGCTTCCGCGTGGTCCGGGACATCTGAGCCCGCGCGGCGGATGCGCATCACGCGCGGGCCCGGCATCATGCGCGGGCAAGGGCTACCCGGGAGCGAGGGCATGCGAGTCGATCCTTTCGGCGGTGCGCGGCGGCAAGGGCGGCGCGGCTTCGGCGGCGTGCGCTGGTGGATCCTGATCCTGTTCGCCGGCTACGCGGCGTGGACCTGGTTCGGCAGCGCCCAGGTCGATCCCTACACCGGCGAGAAAGCGCACTACGGCGCCAGCGCCGACGAGGAGGTGCAGCTGGGCGCGCAGGCGTTCCAGCAGGTGCTCGGCGACGCCGGCGCCCAGGGCGCGCTGCTGCCGGCCGATGCCCAGGCCAGCCGCGAGGTGCGCGAGATCGCGCAGCGGCTGATCGCCCGCGTGCCGCAGGTCACCGCCGAGCTGGCCGCGCAGCACGGCCAGCAGGCGCCGGGCGATTACCGGAACTTCCAGTGGGACGTGGCGGTGATCCGGTCGGAGCAGGCCAATGCGTTCTGCCTGCCCGGCGGCAAGATGGCGGTGTATACGGGGCTGTTCCCGGTCGCGCGGACCCGCGACGCCCTCGCCGTCGTGATGGGCCACGAGATCGCGCACGCGCTGCTGCGCCACGGCTCGCAGCGGATGGCGCAGCAGAAGCTGGTGCAGCTCGGCCAGCTCGCGGGGGCGATGGCGACCAGCGGCATGGATCCGCAACAGCAGCAGATGGTGATGGCGGCGCTCGGCGCCGGCGCGCAATACGGCTTCGTGCTGCCGTACGGGCGCAACCACGAGACCCAGGCCGACCGGGTCGGACTGATGCTCGCCGCGGCCGCGTGCTACGACCCGCGCGAGGCGATTCCGCTGTGGCAGCGCATGTCGCAGACCGGCGGCGGCCAGCGCCCGCCGGAATTCGCCTCGACCCACCCCGACCCGGCCAACCGCATCCAGGCGTTGCAGGCGTTGATGCCGCAGGCGCAGCAGTTCTACGCCAAGTACTGCGCGGAGCGGCCGCCGCTGCAGTGAGCGGCGCCGGCGCCCCGCCGGCACGCATGGGCGGCGGCAAGCCGGCGGCCGCAGAGCCGGGCGCTCGCCGGGAGGCGAAACGACAAAGGCGGGGCGATGCGCGGCGAAGCGCAGTGTGCCGCGCGCCCCGGCCGGGCGGCGCGCCGGAAGCGCGAGCGCCCGCGGTCGCCGGGCGCAGCAGGCTCAGCGCTCGCGCTTGTCGCCCTTGCTGTTGTTGGGGGCCTTGCCGGGCGCCGCGCTCTGGCCGACGCTGCCGGACAGGTTGCGCTGGAACTCGTTCCACATCTGCAGGTTGCGCTCGGTGAGCTGGTTCATCAGCGCCCACGGCGTCTGCCCGAGCAGGCCGCCCATCTGGTTGCGGAACTGCTGCTGCTGGTCGAGGAACAGCTGCATCGAGCGTTCCAGGTAGTTGCCCATGAAGCCCTGCAGGGAATCGCCGTAGAAACGGATGATCTGGCTCAGCAGCTGGGTCGACAGCACCGGCTCGCCGTCCTGCTCGTGCTCGGCGATGATCTGCAGCAGTACCTGCCGCGTCAGGTCCTCGCCGGTGCGCGCGTCGCGCACTTCGAACTCTTCGCCGTCGACGATCAGCTGGCGCACGTCCTCGATGGTGATGTAGCTGGAGATCTCGGTGTCGTAGAGCCGCCGGTTGGGGTACTTCTTGATGACGCGGATCGAGGCCATGGAGCTTTCGCTCTAACTCGTGGTGCCCCGCAGCATGGCGCAGGGCGGGGGGGCTTGCAACTGGCGACGGTAAGGGAGCCCCCGTTCACCAACCCATGTGGTGGCCGCCATTGATGTCCAGGTTCGAGCCGGTGATCCAGGACGCCTCCTCGCCGACCAGGAAGGCCACCGCGTAAGCGATTTCGTCCGGGGTCCCCAGGCGCCCGGTCGGGATCTCGGCCACGATCTTGGCGCGCACTTCCTCCGGCACCGCCATCACCATGTCGGTGGCGACGTAGCCCGGCGAGACGGTGTTGACGGTGACGCCGAAGCGCGCGTTCTCGCGCGCCAGGGAGATGGTGAAGCCGTGCATGCCGGCCTTGGCCGCGGCGTAGTTGGCCTGGCCGTACTGGCCCTTGAGGCCGTTGATCGAGCTGATCTGCACGATCCGCCCCCACTTGCGCTCGCGCATGCCGTCGATCACCGGCCGGGTCACGTTGAAGCAGGAGTTGAGGTTGGTGGCGATGACCTCGTTCCACTGCTGCACGCTCATCTTGTGGAAGGTCGAGTCGCGGGTGATGCCGGCGTTGTTGATCAGGATCTCGACCGGCCCGAGCTGGCGCTCGACCTCGCGCACCATCGCCGCGGCCTGTTCGGCGTCGGCGACGTCGCCGGGGGCGAGCGCCACCTCCACGCCCTGTTCGCGCATCTGCGCCTGCCAGGCCCGGGCGCGGGCCTCGTCGCGGTAGTTGGTCGCGACCTTGTGCCCCATCCGCGCCAGGCGGCGCACGATCGAGGTGCCGATACCGCCGGTGCCGCCGGTAACCAGTGCCACGCGCGATTGCATTGTTGCCGTTCCTCCCGGCCGACCCGTGCGGCCCGCTCCGATTCTAGGCGGCAATCCGGACGGGGCAACGACCGCGATCAGTCGGCGATCGCCGGCGCCGGCGCCGCAACGCCGGCGGGGATGCGCGCCGGATCGAAAGCGGCCCTTGCCCGGGCGAGCAACGCGTCGACGCCGGCGGCCCCGGCCAGCGCGGCCGGGTCCTGGCCGAGCCGGCGCCAGGCCTCACGCAGCGCCGGCTCCGGCCGCTGCGGGTCGAGCGCCAGCGCCGCCTCCGACTTCGACAGCTTGCGCCCGTCCGCGCCGAGCACCAGCGGCAAGTGCGCGTAGCGCGGCGCCGGCAGGCCGAGCGCGCGCTGCAGCAGGATCTGCCGCGGCGTGGAATCGAGCAGGTCGGCGCCGCGGACCACGTCGGTGATGCCTTGCGCGGCGTCGTCGACCACGACCGCCAGCTGGTAGGCCCAGTAGCCGTCGGCGCGGCGCAGCACGAAGTCGCCGACCGCGCGCGCCACGTCCTGCCCGTGGCGGCCCTGCACGGCGTCGTCGAACGCGACCAGGCTGCCGTCCTCGACCCGTAGCCGCACCGCCGGGTCCGGCCGCGGCGCGCGCGCCACGCAACGCCGGTGCACGCCGCCGGCCGCGGCCAGGTCCGTGCGGCTGCAGTGGCAATGGAACGCGCGGCCCTCGTCGAGCAGCCGCTCCAGCGCCCGCCGGTACAGCGCGTCGCGCCCGCTCTGCCGCACCACCGGTTCGTCGGAGCGCAGCCCGAACGCGGCCAGCGCGCGCAGCTGGCGTTCGGCGGCGCCGGCAACTTCGCGCGGCGGGTCGAGGTCCTCGATCCTGACCAGCCAGCGTCCGCCGGCGTGGCGCGCCAGCAGCCAGCTGCCGAACGCGGCCAGCAGCGAGCCCAAATGCAGGTCGCCGGTGGGCGAGGGCGCGAAGCGCCCGCGGTAGCCGGGGGCGGGCGCGTTGCCGGGAGAGGCGGTCACGTCGGGTTCACTTGAATTTGCGCGCAGCCTGCCACATTTTCCGGCGAAGGCGCGCATGGGGCGCGAAAGGTTTTCGTCATGTTCAAACGCATCGTCCTGTTCCTGGCCACCAACCTGGCGGTACTGGTCCTGCTGAGCATCGTCATGGCGGTGTTCGGCGTGAACCCGCAGAGCCAGGCCGGGCTGCTGGTCATGGCCACGATCATGGGCTTCGGCGGCTCGATGATCTCGCTGATGATGTCGAAGTGGGTCGCCAAGCGCAGCGTCGGCGCGCACGTGATCGAGCAGCCGCGCAACGAGGCCGAGCAGTGGCTGGTCTCCACCGTGCGGCGCCAGGCCGAGGCCGCCGGCATCGCGATGCCGGAGGTGGCGATCTACGACGCGCCGGAGATCAACGCCTTCGCCACCGGCCCGAGCCGCAACAACTCGCTGGTCGCGGTGTCCACCGGCCTGCTGCGGGCGATGAACCGCGACGAGGCCGAGGCGGTGCTCGGCCACGAGGTCAGCCACGTCGCCAACGGCGACATGGTCACGATGGCGCTGATCCAGGGCGTGCTCAACACCTTCGTGATCGTGCTGGCGCGGGTGGTCGGCCGGGTGATCGACGGCTACCTCAGCGGCAACCGCGAGGGCGGCCCGGGCCTGGGCTACTACGCGATCGTGTTCGTGCTGGACCTGGTCTTCGGCCTGTTCGCGAGCATGATCGCGATGTGGTTCTCGCGCTACCGCGAGTTCCGCGCCGACGCCGGCGGCGCGCGCCTGGCTGGCCGCGACAAGATGATCGCGGCGCTGCAGCGCCTGTCGCAGACCTACGGCGAGAGCACCCTGCCCAAGACCGTGCAGGCCTTCGGCATCAGCGGCGCGGTCGGCTTCGGCCTGCGCAAGCTGCTGATGAGCCATCCGCCGCTGGAGGAGCGCATCCAGGCGCTGCGCAGCGCGCCGGTGGAGCAGGCGCGCGGCACGGTGGTCGGCTGAGCCGGCGGCGCCGACGCAACGAAAAAGCCCGCCGTTCGGCGGGCTTTTTCGTGATGCGCCCGGCAGGGTGAGCCTGCTTGGAGGTGCGAGCCCACTCGAACCGACCACCGTGAGCGAGGCAAGTGCACTGGCTGCACTGCGTCAGAGCCGATCCGGTAGCGTTGTTTCCGGTGTCAGCTGGGGCTCCTCCGTGAGCTTGTTCTTATAGTCGAGCAGTTCGTTCTCGGGTACGTCAAAGCGCCGCAGCCATTGCGCGGTTTCGTTCGTTGCGAGGGTTTGACGTCCCTCGAGTCTCTGATGAAGCTGCCAAGTTTCGCCGTACGCACTTCTCGCAATGCCGTATTTGCAAGCACATAACTCGCGGGCATCGGATCGTCTTCAATGGCAGCCAGATTTGGCTCCCGACCCGCCTGGATAAAAAACGATGCCACCGCCGTTCCGGGGCCGCACGGGCGTGAGCCGAGAAAGCCGGGCGGCTTACGGGCCTGCATGCCGGGTGGGTGCGGGAAGGAACGAATGATCACCAGCCATCGCTCCCTGTCCGATGCCGACAGTCACGCCCCGATTTCCGATTCCCCCACTCCCGCTAGCGAATCACGGGAATTCGTAGTCCATCGCCGGCCCCGGCGGCGCGAGGAAGTTGCCTTGGGCGTAATCGATGCCGGCGCTGAACAGGATGGTCATGCTGGCCGCGTCCTGGACGAACTCTGCGATCGTCATCCGGCCCAGTTCGCGAGCCTTGTCGGCGATCTCGCGGATCTGGCGCTGGTGCTCGGGGTTGTTCGGCAGGTCCTGGGCGAAGCTGCGGTCGATCTTCAGGAACGTGGCGTCGAAATGGCTGAGCAGCTGGAACGAGTTCAGGCCGACCCCGAACTGCTCCAGGCCGACCCGCACGCCGGCGGAAGCGACCCGCGCCTGCAGCTCCTGCGCGGCGCGCAGGTGGGTGAAGACCTTGGACTCGGGCAGCTGCAGCACCAGCAGGCGGCCGTCGGCGCCGTGGCGGGCGAGTTGTTCGTGGATGAAGCGCTGCAGGCTGTCGTCCTGCAGCGAGGCCTGGGTGATCTTGACCAGCAGCGTGGTGCGGCGGCCGGCGCGCTGGCGCTCGCCGATGATCGCGATCGCCTTGCCGACCACCCAGCGGTCGATCTCCCACAGCAGCCCGTGCTCCTCGGCGATCTGCAGGAAGGTCAGCGGCTGCACCAGTTCGCCGTGCTCGCCCTGCAGGCGCAGGTAGGCCTCGTACATCTCGACCGGCTCGCCGTGCAGGCCGATCAGCGGCTGGTATTCCATGACGAAGCGGTCGGCATCGAGCGCGTCGCGGATGCGCGCGACCCAGGCCTCGACCCGTTCCTCCTCGGCGCGGTCGGCCGCGCCGGGGTCGAACAGCTCGCTGCGGTTGCCGCCGACGCCGGACGCCGACTGCACGCACTGGCTGGCCTTGCCCAGGACCGCGCCGAGGCTGGCGATCTTCTCGCTGATCTGCACCCCGCCGATGCTGACCGTGGCGTTGAGCGAATGGCTGTCGATCTCCAGCACATGGTCGGCGAACGCCGCGCGCAGGGTCTCGGCCAGGCCGGTGGTGTGCAGGTGGTCGCTGTTGCGGGCGAGCACCGCGAACTGGTGCTCGGCGAAGCGCGCGGCGATGTCGTCCGGGCCGAGCACGGTGCGCAGGCGCTGCGCGAACGCGGCGATCAGGGCGTCGGCGGCGTCGAGGCCGATGTCCTGCAGCAGGCGCGTGTAGTGGTCGGGCTCGACCAGCAGCAGCCCGTGCTGGGCCGCGTTCTGCGCCGCGTCGGCGACCGCGTCCTCGAGGGTGCGCAGGAAGGTGGCGCGGTTGAGCAGGCCGGTGACCTGGTCGCGCTGGCGCAGCGCCTCCACTTCGCGCGCCAGTTCCGGGTCGATCTCCTGCCGGCGCAGGATCACCTGCAGGCAGGCCTCGCCTTCGTAGCTGGCCGGGGTGAACTCCATCACCGCGGCGAAATGGCCGCCGTCGAGCGCGCGCGCCTCGGTCTCGTGGCGCGGCGGCGCCTCGCCGCGGGCGATCTGCTTGAGCAGGTGCTTGAAGCCTTCGACCTTCTGCGGCGCGATCAGGTCGAGCAGGGACATGCCCTCGATCTCGTCGAACGAGCGGAAGCCGAAGATCTCCAGGTAGGCCGCGTTGGCGCGGATGTGCATGCCCTCGTGGATGTAGGCGATCGGCTCGCGCGAGGATTCGATCAGCGCGTCGCAGCGGCGCTCGGTCTCGCGCACCTGGGCCTCGAGCCGGCGCAGCGCGCGGCGCGCCTCCAGGTCGGCCCATTCGGCGCGGATCCGGCTCTCGATGTGCTCGGGGCGGCCGCGCAGGACCACGTCGCGCGCGCCCAGCGCCAGCGCTTCCAGCAGGCGCTCCTCGTCGACCGCGTCGAGCACCACCAGCACCGGCAGGTCCTTGCCGCTGGCGTCCACGCACTGCATGACCTTGTGCAGCGGCACGTTGCGGGCGTCGTGCGCGGCCAGCACCAGGTCCGGGGGCGGCTGCTGGCCGACCAGCGCCGGCAGGTCGGCTTCGCTTTCCGGGCGCGAGGGCCGCACCGCGATGCCGCCGTTGCGCAGGCCGCTGACGATGGCCTCCGCCGCCTCGACGCTGTCGTCGACGATCAGCAGGCGCAGCGCGGTGTCTTTGCCGAATTGCATTCCTGGTCTCCCCTAGAGCCTTGCCCGCGTCCTTCCCCGTTCGCGTCCGGCCCGGAATCCCCGCGCCGATCGCGCGCGGCGCGGCGACGCCGGCCGGCACCGCGGCGGAGCGGTCTGGAGTGGGTGGGCGGGCCGAGCGGTTTATGACACGAAACCCGCGCGGCAGTCCACGCGCGCGATGTGAAAACGGGATAACGCTTGGGTTACGGCCGCGGTTCACGCCGGCCCGCCGATGCCGCCGCCGCGGTCAGAGCGGCCGCTTGCCCGGGTCGCCGGCCACTTCGCGGACCAGCTTCGGCACCAGGTAGCCGGACAGGCGCGCGGCCAGCGCGGCGTGCAGGCGCCGCGCGTCGCCGTCGGCGACCTCGAAATGCGCTGCGCCCTGGACCCGGTCGAGCTGGTGCAGGTAGTAGGGCAGCACGCCCGCGGCGTAGCTGCGCTCGCTCAGCGCCGCCAGCGCCTCGACCGAGTCGTTGACCCCGCGCAGCAGCACCGCCTGGTTCAGCAGGGTCGCGCCGGCGCCGCGCAACCGCGCCAGCGCGGCGTCCACGGCGGGGTCGAATTCGTGGGCATGGTTGGCGTGCACGACCACCGCCACCGGCCAGGGCAGGGCGCGCAGCCAGGCCAGCAGCGCCTCGTCCACGCGCTCGGGCAGCACGATCGGCAGCCGGGTGTGCACGCGCAGGCGCTTCAGGTGCGGCACCGCGGCGAGCGCATCGGTCAGCTCCGCCAGCTTGGGCGTGGCCAGCGACCAGGGGTCGCCGCCGGAGAGGATCACCTCGTCGATGCCGGGATCGGCGCGGATCAGCGCCACCGCCTCGCGCCAGCCGCCCGCCGCGGCGGTTTCCTCCGCGTACGGGAAATGGCGGCGGAAGCAGTAGCGGCAATGCACCGCGCAGCTGCCGGTGGCGACCAGCAGGGCGCGGCCGCGGTACTTGCGGATCACGCCATGGCCGGCCTTGGCCGCGCCGTCGCCGACCGCGTCCAGCGAGAAGCCCGGCCTCGGCCGCAGCTCCTCGTCGAGCGGCAGCACCTGGCGCAGCAGCGGGTCGTGCGGGTCGCCGCGGCGCATCCGCGCGACGAAGCCGCGCGGCACCCGCAGCGGGAACTGCGCGGCAGCCGTTTCCGACATGCCGAGCGCGCCCGGGTCCAGGCCCAGCAGCGCCAGCAGCTCGCGCGGGTCGCGCACCGCCTCGCGCCAGAGCTGTTGCCAGCGCGGCGCGGCGGGAGCGGGCTGCAGGGGAAGGGGGGCTGCGGGTATCATGGCGGACCGGTTTTCCTTGCGCCCGGCCCGGGCCCGGCGCGACAGCCCGACATTCTAGCCTCCGCTGCCATCGCGAAGCGGCCGGGGCCACGTCACTTATTCACTTAGCAGGAGTTGCAGATGGCCAGCCTAGGCATGAACGACGTCAAGACCGGGCAGAAGATCCTGGTCAACAACGAGCCGTGCATCATCACCGAGACCGAGTACGTCAAGCCGGGCAAGGGCCAGGCGTTCACGCGCGTCAAGTACCGCAACATCAAGTCCGGGCGCGTGGTCGAGATGACCATGAAGGCGACCGACTCGGTGGACGTGGCCGACGTGGTCGACGTCGACATGCAGTACCTGTACAGCGACGGCGAGTACTGGCACTTCATGAACCCGGAGAGCTTCGAGCAGGTCCAGGCCGACAAGGCCGGCATGGGCGGCGCCGAGAAGTGGCTCAAGGGCGAGGAACAGTGCGTGGTGACGCTGTGGAACGGCACGCCGATCGCGGTGCAGCCGCCGAACTTCGTCGAGCTGAAGATCGTCGAGACCGATCCGGGCGTGCGCGGCGACACTTCCGGCGGCGGCGGCAAGCCGGCCACGCTGGAGACCGGCGCGGTGGTGCGCGTGCCGCTGTTCGTCGCCCAGGACGAGGTGATCAAGGTCGACACCCGCTCGGGCGAGTACGTCAGCCGGGTGAAGTGACGCAAAGGCGTTCCCGCGAGGGCGGGTCCGGTGGTTTTTCGCTTTGCTTCATCAAGCCCGAAGACACTGGATTCCGCCTTCGCGGGAATGACGGACCATAGGATTCCCGCCTGCGCGGGAACGACGAGCCACCGGATTCCCGTTCCCGGGAATGCCGAGCTATCGGAAGGCCGCCGGCCTGACAAGCGGCCTGCCGCACAGGAGATTGCATGACCGCCGCCCCCCGCCCGGAAGCCTGCGACCTGCTGATCGAAGCCGGCTGGGTGGTGCCGGTCGAGCCGCACGCGGTGGTGCTGGAGGAACATGCGGTCGCGATCGCGGACGGCGCCATCCTCGCGGTGCTGCCGACCCGCGAGGCGCGCGCGCGCTACGCCGCGCAGGAGACCGTCTCGCGGCCGGACGCGGCGCTGATCCCGGGCCTGGTCAACGCCCACGCGCACAACCCGATGACCCTGCTGCGCGGCATCGCCGACGACCTGCCGCTGATGGAATGGCTGCAGGGCCACATCTGGCCGATCGAAGGCGCGGTGATCGGTCCGGAGTTCGTCGCCGACGGCATCGCCCTGGCGATCGCCGAGATGCTGCGCGGCGGCACCACCTGCTGCAACGAGAACTACTTCTTCCCCGACGTCCAGGCCGCGGTCTACAAGCGCCACGGCTTCCGCGCGCGCGTCGGACTGCCGGTGATCGACTTCCCCACCGCCTGGGCGAAGACCGCCGAGGAATACTTCGACCGCGCCGGCGAGGTTCACGACCAGTGGCGCGACGATCCGCTGGTCGCCACCGCGTTCGCGCCGCACGCGCCGTACACGGTCTCGGACGCGAACTTCGAGCGCATCCGCATGCTCGCCGACCAGCTCGACGTGCCGGTGCACCTGCACACCCACGAGACCGCGCGCGAGGTCGAGGAGTCGCACGCCAAGCTCGGCCAGCGCCCGCTGGCGCGGCTGGACCGGCTCGGCCTGGTCAACGACCGCCTGGTCGCGGTGCACATGACCCAGCTGACCGAGGCCGAGATCGAGCTGTGCGCGCAGCGCGGCGTCACCGTGGTGCACTGCCCGGAATCGAACCTGAAGCTGGCCTCGGGCTTCTGCCCGGTCGGCAAGCTGGAGAAGGCGGGCGTGACGATCGCCATCGGCACCGACGGCTGCGCCAGCAACAACGACCTCGACATGTTCGGCGAGACCCGCACCGCGGCGCTGCTGGCCAAGGCGGTGGCGAACGACGCGGCCGCGTTCGACGCCGCCAGCGCGCTGCGCGCGGCCACGCTGGGCGGCGCGCGCGCGCTCGGCTTCGAGGGGCTGGTCGGCTCGATCGAGCCCGGCAAGCAGGCCGACCTGGTCTGCGTCGACCTGGGCCGGGTCGAGACCCAGCCGCTGCACCACGTGATCTCGCAGCTGATCTACGCCACCGGCCGGCACCAGGTCGTCGACGTGTGGATCGCCGGAAAGCGCAAGCTGCGCGACGGCGTGCTGGTCGACGTCGACGTCGCGGCGCTGCTCGCCAACGCGCGGCAATGGCGGACGCGGATCGCCTCGATCCGGCTGACGTGACCGCGGCGCGCGGATTCCCGCCGCGCGGGGCGACGCGCCCGCTCTCGCGCGAGCGACGGCGCCGTCGCGCGGTTACGATGGCGCGGACGCCGAGACTGAAGCCATGAACACCCAGACTTCCGATCGCAATTTCCGCCAGGCCGAGCTGGACAAGTTCGGCGCCCTGGCCCAGCGCTGGTGGGACCCGCAGGGCCCGCAGAAGGCGTTGCATGCGCTGAACCCGGCGCGGCTGGGCTACGTCGCCGCGCGCACGGAGCTGCGCGGCGCGCGCGTGCTCGACGTCGGCTGCGGCGCCGGCCTGCTGAGCGAGGCGCTCGCGGGCGAGGGCGCGCAGGTGACCGCGCTCGACCTGTCGCCGGAGCTGCTCAAGGTGGCGCGCCTGCACGGCCTCGAGAGCGGCGTGCGCGTCGACTACCGGCAGCAGTCGGTCGAATCGCTGGCCGCGGAAACGCCCGGCGCGTTCGACGCGGTCACCTGCATGGAGATGCTCGAGCACGTCCCCGACCCCGCTTCGGTGATCGGCGCCTGCGCCGCGCTGCTGAGGCCCGGCGGGCGGCTGTTCCTGTCCACGCTGAACCGCACGCCCGCGGCGTTCGCGCTGGCCATCGTCGGCGCCGAGTACGTCGCCCGCATCCTGCCCAAAGGCACGCACCAGTACCGCGACTTCATCCGCCCGTCGGAACTGGCGGCGTGGCTGCGCGAGGCCGGCCTGCGGCTGGAGGACGTCAGCGGCCTGATGTACGAGCCCTGGCGCAACGCCGCGCGGCTGGTCTCGCGCACCGACGTGAACTACCTGGCCTGCGCGCGCAAGCCGGAAGGCTAGCCCGGCACGATGCCGGCCCGGTCCGGTCCGCCCGGCCGCGGCCGGCGGCCGGGACGGGCTCCGTCGGCAAACGCGCCGTCGGGAACCGGCAGGCGGCGCGCCTCACCGGCGCGTACCGCGGCCGGCTCCGAATTCCCAGTCCCCTTCGCACCGGTCCCATGCCGACGTCTTCAGCCCGATTCCCCCGCGCCGTCCTGTTCGATCTCGACGGCACCTTGCTCGACAGCGCCCCGGACATGCTGGCGGCGGCGAACGCGATGCGCGCCGCCCGCGGCGAAGCGCCGATGGCGCTGGCGGCGTTGCGCCCGCACGTGTCCAAGGGGGCGCGGGCGATGGTCGCGGCAGCGTTTCCGCAGGCCGATGCGGCCGAGCGCGAAAGCTGGATTCCCGAGTTCCTCGCGCATTACCAGCGCGAGCTCGGCCGGCACGGCGCGCCGTTCCCGGGGATCGACGCGATGCTCGAGCGGCTGGAAGCCGCCGGCAGCGCCTGGGGCATCGTCACCAACAAGCCGGAATACCTGGCGCGCGCGCTGCTGCCGCTGCTCGGCTGGGAGGCGCGCTGCGCGGTGCTGATCGGCGGCGACACCCTGGGCGTGCGCAAGCCCGACCCGTTGCCGCTGCGGGTCGCCGCCGAGCGCCTCGGCGTCGCCCCGGCGCAGTGCGTCTACGTCGGCGACGACGAGCGCGACATCGTCGCCGCGCGTGCGGCCGGAATGCCGTCGCTGGTGGCGCTGTGGGGCTACCGTCTCGCCGAGGACGATCCGATCGCCTGGCAGGCCGACGCGATGATCGATTCCCCCGCGCGGCTGTGCGAAGCGGCGGCCTGGCCGGCGGGCCGCGGCGAATAAGGAGGGGCGGGGCGAAAGCGCCGGGCTTCCACTCGTTCCCCGTTCCTCTTCAATCGTTCTTTTTCGGTTCCGCCTCATCCCACCGCCACTCCCGCCATGACCGACGATTCCGCCCTCGACAGCTTCATCGACAAATGGCGCGCGCGCTGGCCGGAGTGGGCCGTGGCCGAGGCGTTCGTACCCAAGGAACAGCGTGCCGTGGCGCTGGCGTGGGCGGCGCTGCTGCAGGAGCTGACCGACGCGGCCTGGGGCGGGACGGACCCGCGCCCGGGCGAGGCCAAGCTGGGCTGGTGGGCGGAAGAACTGCAGGGCTGGGCGCAGGGCGCGCGCCGGCATCCCCTGGGCGCAGCGCTGCAGCGCCGGCCGGCGCCGTGGGTCGTGCTCGCGGCCGCGCTGCCCGCGCTGCGCGACAGCCGCGAGCGTCCGCGCGATCGCGAGGAGGCGTTCGCCGCCCTGGCGCCGGTCGCCGAGGCGGTGGCCGCGGTCGAAGCGGCGCTGTTCGCCGCGCCGGACGACGCGGCTGCGCCCGCCGCGATCGGGGCCGGCCTGCTGCACGCGCGCCTGGCGACGAGCGGCGAGGCGGCCGCACCTCTGAGCGTGCTGGCGCGCGCGCAGGCGGGCGAGGGCGCCACGATCTGGGCCGCGGAACTGCTGCAATACTGGCCCCGGCGCGCCGCGGTATCGCGCCCGCGGGCGTTGTGGGCGGAGCTGGCCGCTTCGCGCCTGCGCCGTGGCGACGCGGCGCGGCCGCTGCCGGCCTGGTCCGCATTGCGGGCGGCCTGGCGCGGCGCCCGCCGCAGCCCCGGCGCCGGGGCATGACGCAGCGTTCCGGGGCCGTTGCCGGCGGTCGCGGGCATGGCCGCTACAATGGCCGCCCGTTGCGTTCCCCCGCGCCTACCCCCATTCAGCCGTCGTGAGCACTCTTCCTCTCCCCCCGCGCCGCCTTCCGGACGTCGCCTTCGACGCCGCCGCGGCGGCGCGCCCGCTCGACTGGGTCGGCATGGCCAACATCGCCTTGCCGTTGCGGGTGGCCGGTAGCGACGGCGAGGTCCTGACCGTCGCCGCCTCGGTCGACGTGGCGGTGGACCTGAAGGACGCCGACACCCGCGGCATCCACATGTCGCGCATGTACCTGCAGCTGCAGCACGCCTTCGCCAGCGAGACGGTCACGCCGGCCGGCCTGCGCCGCGTGCTGCAGACGCTGATCGACAACCAGGGCGGCATCTCCAGCGCCGCGCGTCTGGCGCTGCGTTACGAGATGCTGCTGCTGCGCCCGGCGCTGGCCAGCGCCAACGCCGGGTGGAAGCGCTATCCGGTCGAGATCGAGGCGACCCTGCGCGAGGGCCACCTGCACCTGGCGTTGCGCTTCGCGGTCGAGTACTCGAGCACCTGCCCGGCGTCCGCGGCGCTGTCGCGCCAGCTCAACGCCGAGCGCTTCGCCGGGGATTTCGCCGCCGCCCGGCCGCTGTCCGCCGCGGTGGTGGCCGAATGGCTGGCTTCCGAGCGCGGCCTGGCCGCCACCCCGCATGCGCAGCGCAGCCGCGCCGACGTGCGCGTCGAGCTGCGCCCGAGCTTCGACGAACTGCCGTTGACCGCGCTGATCGATGCGATCGAACGCGCCCTGGGCACGCCGGTGCAGACCGCGGTCAAGCGCGAGGACGAACAGGCCTTCGCCCGCCTCAACGCCGAGAACCTGATGTTCTGCGAGGACGCGGCACGCCGCGTCGCCGCCGCGCTGTCGGCCGACCCGCGGGTCGAGCGCTTCGAGGCGGAAGTGGCGCACTTCGAGAGCCTGCATCCGCACGACGCGGTGGCGCGGGTCGCCGGCCGCGGCGCTTCGGCCTGACCGCCCGCCGTCCGCCGGACTTCGCCCGCCTTGGGCCATGCGCCTCCGCCGCCCGGGGCGGAGCATGGGAAGACGCGCGGCCGTGACTCCTCGCAGGTAGCAAGCGGCGGCCGGCGGCGCTCGCCCGGGGCAGGCGAACGGCCCGCGGGTGCCGCTGCCGGATGGCCCCGGAGGCGGCAGCCTTGCCCGGGCTGCGCGCCCGGGAACGAACCAGGAGAACGGGAAACGGCTGGCTTGCTCCCGTTCCTCGTGTCGCTTCACCCGTTCCCCGGCCGTGCGGCGCCGGCGGTGCGGCGCTGCCGGGTGGGCGGACGGCCGACTAGGGCGTGCCCGCGGCCGCGTCGGCCGGCTGGCGTTCGAGCACCAGCAGCGGGTCGATGCGCACGTCGAACCAGTTCATGCCCCAGTGCAGGTGCGGGCCGCTGGCGCGGCCGGTGGCGCCGACCGCGCCGATGGTCTGGCCCTGGCGCACGGTGTCGCCCGGCTTCACGTCGATCCGCGACAGATGCAGGAAGTTGGAGCTGATGCCGTAGCCGTGGTCGAGCAGCACCGTGCCGCCGGTGAGGTAGAGATCGGGCTTGGCGAAGGTGACCACGCCGTCCGCCGGCGCCTTCACCGGCGTGCCGGTCGGGGCGGCGATGTCCATCCCCGAGTGCGGCGCGCGCGGCTGGCCGTCGTAGACGCGCTGGTTGCCGAAGCGTCCGCTGATCCGCCCCTGCACCGGCCAGACGAAGAACTGGGCGAAGCCGGTGCGGTCGTCGTCGCGCTCGCGCGCGGCCGAGACCTCGGCCTGTTCGCGGCGGATGCGCTCGGCGACCGCCGGCGGCGGGTCCACGGTCTTCGGCGGCACGCCGCGCACGTGCTCGACCGGCCAGTCGCGGGGCGTCACCGCGATGCGCACGGTCTCCGCGCGGCCGCCGGGCGTCGTGACCTCGAGCTCGACCGGCCCCGCCTCGTCGCGGCCGACGCCGAACACCACGGTGCCGTAGCCGGTGCTGCGCAGGTGGCGGCCGCGATAGCGCACGAGGCTGCCGGGCGGCACCTTGCCCAGCACCATCGCGCCCTGCGGCACGCTGGCCGGGAACACGATGCGCGCGTCCTGCGGCGCCGCCGCGCCCGGATTCGCGGCTTGCGGCGCCGCCGACACGGGAGCGCCGCCGAACGCGGCCACGAGCGCCGCTGCGGCCGAAGCGGCCGCGATGCCGCGCCTCATCGCGCGAACGCCAGCCGTTGCCCGTTCGGCGCGCCGACCAGGCGCGTGCCGTCCCAGGCGAGCGTGCCGTTGACCCACGTCGCGGCGATGCGCGAATGGAAGGTCGTGCCCTCGAACGGCGACCAACCGCACTTGGAGAGCACGTCCTCGCGGCGCACGGTGAACGGCGTGTCGTCCACCAGCACCAGGTCGGCCCAGTAGCCTTCGCGCAGGAAGCCGCGCTCGGCCACGTCGAACAGCTGCGCCGGCGCGTGGGCGAACTTCTGCACCACCTGCGCGGTGGTCAGGCGGCCCTCGTGGACCAGCTCCAGCGCCGCGACCAGGGCGTACTGCACCAGCGGCAGCCCGCTCGGCGCGCCGGTGTACGGCCGCGCCTTCTCCTCCAGCGTATGCGGCGCGTGGTCGGTGGCGAGCACGTCGATCACGTCGCCGGCCAGCGCGCGGATCAGCGCCTCGCGGTCGGACGCGTCCTTGATCGCCGGGTTGCACTTGATGAGATGGCCGAGGCGCGCGTAGTCGGCGCGGTCGAAGCGCAGGAAATGGATGCAGGTTTCGGCGGTGATGCGCTTGCGGCTGCCGTCGGCGCGGACCAGCGGGCCTGGCTCGAACAGCGCCAGCTCGTCGGCGGTGCTGATGTGCAGCACGTGCAGGCGCGAGCCGTGCCGGCGCGCCAGCGACAGCGCCAGCTCGGTCGACTTGATGCAGGCCTGGCGCGAGCGGATGTCCGGGTGGCACTCGGCCGGGATGTCGTCGCCGTAGCGGGCCTTGTAGCGGGCCAGTTCGGCGTCGATCGTCGGCGTGTCCTCGCAATGGGTGATGATCGGCGTCGGCGCCTCGCGGAAGATGCCGTCGAGCACCGCCGGGTCGTCGACCAGCATGTTGCCCGTCGAGGCGCCCATGAACACCTTGATGCCGGGCGCCGAAAGCGGGTCGAGCGCGCGGATCGCCTCGAGGTTGTCGTTGCTGGCGCCGAGATAGAAGCCGTAGTTGCCCCAGGCGCGGCCCGCCGCGCGGCGGTACTTGTCCTCCAGCGCGGCCGAATCGAGCGTCGGCGGGTGGGTGTTGGGCATGTCCATGAAGCTGGTCAGCCCGCCGGCCACCGCCGCGGCCGATTCGGTGGCGATGTCGGCCTTGTACTCCAGGCCCGGCTCGCGGAAGTGCACCTGGTCGTCGATCATCCCCGGCAGCAGGCGCCGGCCGCCGGCATCGACCACGGTATCGCCGGGGCGCGCCGCCAGCCCGCTGCCGATCTGCGCGATGCGCCCGGCCTCGATGCGCAGGTCGCCGTCGAACTCGCGGCCTTCGTTGACCAGGCGGGCGTTGACGATCAGTGTCGATGGGGTCGCGGGCATGGGTCGGGTCCGGTGGAGGCGCCGGGCACCGGATCGTGCCCGCCGGGGTGCAGGGGATGGCAGCGCAGCAGCCGGCGCGCGGCGAGCCAGCCGCCCTTGAGCGCGCCGAACCGGGCGATCGCCTGCATCGCGTATTCCGAACAGGTCGGATGGAAGCGGCAGCGCGGGCCGAGCAGCGGACTGATCCAGCGCTTGTAGCCGCGCAACGCAGCGATGAACAGACGGTCGATCACGGTTCCTTCATGCGGCCATGGGTGCATGAACATGCGGTTGCCGCAGGTGCCGGGGCAGGGTATAACAGCGCGCTTTCCCGTCACAAGGCGTCGGGAGCCGCCCCGCCATGCGGATCCGGTCGGGCCGCGCATCCAGCGCCCGGTGGCCGGAATGTCATCTGCGAATCGGCACTTGCGCCTACCATCGCAGACTCGGGCATGCTGTGGCCCACCACGCCTTCGGATCGCGTCCGGAGGACCTCAGGGAAACAGAAGGACAAGTCGCTCGTGGCAGTCAAGAAAACCGCGAAGAAGGCCGCCAAGGCCGCCCAGAAGACCGTCAAGCCGGCCGCCAAGAAGGCTGCGCCCGCCAAGACCGCAGCGAAGAAGTCCGCGACCAAGAAGCCTGCGGCTAAGAAGGCGCCCGCCAAGAAGGCCGCCCCGGCCAAGAAGCCGGCTGCGAAGAAGCCGATCGCGAAGAAGCCGGTGGCGAAGCCCGCGGCCAAGAAGGCCGAGGCCAGGAAGGTCGAAAGCAAGAAGGCGCCGGCGGCGAAGGCGCCCGCCAGGAGTGCCGCCAAGAAACCCGCGCCGGCCGCCAAGCCGGTGGCGAAGAACTCCGCTCCCGAGCGCGCGCCGGCCAAGGCCGCCGCGGCCAAGCCCGGGAGCAAGCCCTCCATCGTCAAGAAGCCCGCGCCGCGCCCGGCCACCAAGACCGCCGAAGTGGCGCCGGCCCGCAAGACCGAAGCAGTCGAAAAGCCAGTGACCCAAACCGCATCCCCCCAGGGCTCCGCGAGCAAAGCCGCGGCCGCCGGAAATTCCAGCAAACCCGCGCCGCGCCCGGCCGGCAAGGTCGCCGTCGCGGTCACCGCCAAGCCGCAGGCCCCCGCGCCGAAAGGCAAGGTGAAAGTCGTGCCGTACAAGACCGATGAGGCCACCGGGCGCCCGATCGTCCCGGAAGGCTACCGCCCCTCGCCGGACGAGGAGTACATGAACCCGCTCCAGCTCGAGTACTTCCGCCAGCGCCTGCTGCAGTGGCGCGCGGAACTCGTGGAGGAGTCCAAGCAGACCATCGAGAACCTCAAGGACGAGGTGCGCGACGTCGGCGACGAGGCCGAGCGCGCCACCCGCGAGACCGAGAACTCGCTCGAGCTGCGCACCCGCGACCGCTACCGCAAGCTGATCAGCAAGATCGACAGCACGCTCAAGCGGATCGACTCGGGCGACTACGGTTACTGCGTGGACACCGGCGAGGAGATCGGCCTGGAGCGCCTCGAGGCGCGCCTGACCGCCGAGCGCACCCTCGACGCGCAGGAACGCTGGGAACACATGCAGAAGCAGATGGGCGACTGAGCGCCGTCCGCTTCGCCGCCGCCCCGAAA
Source organism: Vulcaniibacterium tengchongense (assembly GCF_003814555.1). Classification (GTDB taxonomy): domain Bacteria; phylum Pseudomonadota; class Gammaproteobacteria; order Xanthomonadales; family Xanthomonadaceae; genus Vulcaniibacterium; species Vulcaniibacterium tengchongense. The sequence goes on along the minus strand of NZ_RKQN01000001.1, from coordinate 1,365,544 downwards.
GCCCGGCCCCGGCCGGGCTTTCGCGTCTTGGCGGGCGAACGGCCGGGGCCGGCCCACGCCGTGCGCGGCCGGGGCGGGCAAGCTGCGCCTTCCGGCCGTACGAGGAGATGCCGATGTCCGACACCGACGCCGACCTGCGTTTCATGCGCGAGGCGATCGCGCTGGCGCGCGCCAACGCCGCCGCCGGCGGGCGGCCGTTCGGCGCGGTGCTGGTGCGCGACGGCGAGATCCTCGCGCGCGCGGCCAACCGCATCCACGAAACCGGCGACCCGACCGCGCACGCCGAACTGCTGGCGATCCGCGAGGCCGCGTCGCGCCTCGGCCCGCAACTGGACGGTTGCGCGATCTACGCCTCCGGCCACCCGTGCCCGATGTGCCTGGCGGCGATGCACCTGAGCGGCATCGCCGCCGCGTGGTACGCCTATTCGAACGAGGACGGCGCCCCGTACGGCCTCTCCACGGCGGCGATCTACGCGCAGCTGGCGCTGCCGCCGGCGCAGCAGTCGTTGCCGCTGCGCCGGCTGCGCCCGCCGGAGGAGGCCGGGTTGTACCAGCAATGGGCGAGGCGCCGGACCTAGCGGGCGGCGGGCTCGCCGCTCATTGCAGGTCGCGCAAGTCCAGCCGCCGCAGCTTCGGCGCCAGTTTCGCGGTGACGCCGACCACGGCCAGGGTCATGCAGCCGCCGAAGATCACCGACGGCACCAGGCCGAGCAGGCGCGCGGCGACGCCGGATTCGAACGCGCCCAGCTCGTTCGAGGAACCGATGAAGATGCCGTTGATCGACGACACCCGCCCGCGCATGTGATCGGGCGTGGCCAGCTGCAGGATGGTCGAGCGCAGCACCACCGACACCCCGTCGCACATGCCCGACAGCATCAGCATCAGCGCCGACAGCCACAGCTGCCGCGACAGCGCGAAGCCGATGATGCACAGCCCGAACCCGGCCACCGCGACCAGCAGCACCCGGCCCGCGTGGCGCTGCAGCGGCCTTCGCGCCAGGTACAGGCCGACCAGCACCGCGCCCGCGGCGGGCGCGGCGCGCAGCAGGCCGAGCGCCTCCGGCCCGGCGTGCAGGACCTCGCCGATGAACGCCGGCAGCAGCGCGACCGCGCCGCCGAACAGCACCGAGAACATGTCCAGCGCCTGGGCGCCGAGCACCACCTGGGTGTTGAACACGAAACGCAGGCCCTCGCCGATGCTCCGGAACACCGGGGCGCGTTCGCTCGGCAGCGGCGGCTCGGTGACGCGCAGCGAGACCACCGCCAGCGCCGCGGCGGCGGCGAAGCCCGCCGCGACCAGGTAGGCCAGGCCCTTGCCGCCCCAGGCCACGAGCAGGCCGCCCAGGGCCGGCCCGGCGACCAGCCCGGTCTGCATCGCCACGCTGCTCACGCCCGCGCCGCGGGCGAACTGCTCGCGCCTGAGCACGCGCGCGAACAGCGACATGTACACCGGCGCGAGGAACGCGCGCACCACGCCGTTGACCGCGATCGCGGCGTAGATGGTGAGGGTGCCGAAGCCGCCGAACCCCGCCGGCAGCACGCCCGCGGCGACGCCGGCCAGGGTCAGCGTGGTCGCGCACAGGCCGAGGCAGGCGAACAGGCCGAGCTTGCGCCGCGGCAGGTGGTCGACCGCATAGCCGGCGAACAGGGCGAAGCAGAAGTAGGGGATGACCTCGGCCAGGCCGATCAGCCCCAGCGCCAGCGCGTCCCGGGTCAGCTCGTAGACGTGCCAGCCGACGGTGACCGCGACGATCTGGTACGACAGCATCGCCAGCACGCGGTAGCCGAGCAGGCCGACGAAGCCGCGGTTGCGCAGCAGCGCGCTGGCGTCGGCGGCGGGCGCGGATTCGGCGCTCATCGATGGTCGCGGCGGCGGAGCGTCGACATCGCGCGTCGCGGGGAGGACGCCGGGGCATGGCGTCGCGCGGGCTGCGGCGGCCTGGCGGCCGCCGAGGAGCCTGCATCGGCGCACTCACGGCCCGTCGCGCGACGCCATGCGCCGGTTGCCTGGAAACGCCGCGGCCGGAAGCCCGGCATGGAGGCGAGCCGTCGCCCGCCGGTGCCTGCGGAGGTGCGAGCGGGCGGGAAGGTTCGCCGGCCGCCGCTCACAGCACGCTGCGGGCCTTGTCGCGGATGAACCCCAGCAGCGCGGCCAGGCCGTTGCTGCGGGTCGGCGAGAGATGCTTGGCCAGGCCGATGTCGGCGATGTAGTCCGGTTCGGTGGCGAGGATCTCCGCCGCGCTGCGGCCCGAATACACGCGCAGCGCCAGGTAGATCAAGCCGGAGACGATCGCCGAGTCGCTGACCGCGTGGAAGTCCAGGCGCTGGGCATCGCCCTCGGCGACGATCCAGACCATCGACTGGCAGCCGTGCAGGCGGTGCTCCTCGCTCTTCCACTGCGGCGGGAACTCCGGCAGCTTGCGGCCGAGGTCGATCAGGTACTGGTAGCGCTCGGACCAGTCGGCGAAGAAGGCGAACTCGTCGCGGATCGCCGCCTGCGCCTGCGCGGCGCTGGCTTCGAGCGGGAAGGGGCTGACGGGGGCGGCGACGGCGTTCACGGCCGGAAATTCTACGCCATCGAACGCGTACGCCGGCGGAACGCCGCCTTGCGGACGCCCGCGGCCGGGCCGTCGCTGCGAGCTAGAGACGGCAGGCGAAATCCGCATCCGCGCCGGCGCGCGGCGCCGCGAAGCGCCGCTCCGAAGCGTCCACGGTTGCGCGCACCGCCGCTCAGGCGCGCTTCCAGCGCACGCCCTGCGGGGTGTCCTCGAGCAGGATGCCTTCGGCGGCGAGCTGGTCGCGGATCGCGTCGGCGCGGGCGAAGTCGCGCGCCTTCTTGGCCGCGGCGCGCTCGTCGATCAGCGCCTGGATGCGGGCGTCGCCGCCGTCCGCGCCGCGCGCGAACCAGGCCGCCGGGTCCTGCTGCAGCAGGCCCAGGGCGAGCCCGGCGCCGAGCAGTTCGGCCTTCAGGCGTGCCCGCTCCGCCGGCGCCCCGGCCTTGCGCGCCTCGCTGGCGAGGCGCGCCAGCTCGGCCAGCGCCTGCGGCGTGTTGAGGTCGTCGTCGAGCGCCGCCTCGACCGAAGCGGGGATCGCGGGCTCGGCCGCGACGTCGGCCAGGTCGCGCAGCGTGCCGTACAGGCGGTCGAGCGTGCGCACGCTCTGCTCGATCAGCGCGTCCGACCAGTCCAGCGGCTGGCGGTAATGGGCCGAGAGCAGCGCGTAACGCAGCGCTTCCGGCGGATGCGCGCGGACCAGGTCGTGGACGCGCTGGATGTTGCCGACCGACTTGGCCATCTTGGCGCCGCCGAAGGTCAGCATGCCGTTGTGCAGCCAGAAGCGCGCGAAGGTCTTGCCGCCGTGCGCGCACTCGCTCTGCGCGATCTCGTTCTCGTGGTGCGGGAACTGCAGGTCGACGCCGCCGGCGTGGATGTCGATGGTCTCGCCCAGGTGCGCCTCGGCCATGGCCGAGCACTCGATGTGCCAGCCCGGGCGGCCGCGGCCCCAGGGCGAGTCCCAGCCGGGCAGGTCGTCGGTCGACGGCTTCCACAGCACGAAATCGCCCGGGTCGCGCTTGTACGGGGCGACGTCGACGCGGGCGCCGGCCAGCAGTTCCTCCGGGTCGCGGCGCGAGAGCTTGCCGTACGCCGGGAAGCTGGACACGGCGAACAGCACGTGGCCCTCGGCGGCGTAGGCGTGGCCGGCGGCGATCAGCCGTTCGATCATCGCCACGATCGGGCCGATGTGCGCGGTCGCCTCGGGCTCGATGTCCGGCGCCTTCACCCCCAGCGCGGCCATGTCCTCGCGGTAGGCGGCGGCGAAGCGCGAGGTGATCGCCGCGATCGGCACGCCCTGTTCCCGGGCCGCGGCGTTGATCTTGTCGTCGACGTCGGTGATGTTGCGGGCGTAGGCGAGGCCGCCATGGCGCCGGCGCAGCAGGTCGGCGAGCACGCCGAACACCACCGGCCCGCGCGCGTTGCCGATGTGGACGTAGTTGTAGACCGTGGGCCCGCACACGTACATGGTCGGGCGGGCCGGATCCAGGGGCGCGAAGGGCTCGACCCGACGCGTCAGGCTGTTGAACAGTCGCAGGCTCATGAGGGTCCCGGCGGGGCGGGCGTGTTGCGGCCGGCCATTCTAGCGGCTCGCCGCGGCGGCCTGGCCCAGGCGGGGCGCCGCGCGAACCGGCGCCCGCAGGGCCCGCTCGGCTCCTTTCGGGGGCATTCAGACCCCGCCGGGCGCCAGCGCTTACACTTTCTGAACGATATCCACCGCGCGAGCGTGATGACCCGACCCGTAGCGCTGCCGTCCGGCCTGGCCGGACTCGTCCTTCTGTCCGCCTTGTCGTGGGCGGGCCCGGCGTCCGCGCAGAGCACGGTCACGGTGATCCAGGCCGAGAACGTGCGCTTCGACTACGCCCAGGTGTTGCGGGTCACGCCGGTGTACCAGACCCTGCGCGCGACCGCGGTGGAGCAGCAGTGCGAGGAGCCGCCCGCCGCCGAGGGCGATTCGAAGCTGTCGCGGGTGGTCGGCGCGGTCAAGGGCGCGTTCTCGCGCGACAAGGACAAGGAACAGGCCGAGCAGGCCGGCGCCGACTGCCGGCCGGTCACGGTCGAGCGCGAGTTCCGCCGGCCGATCGCCTACGACGTGGACTACGTCTACAAGGGCGCCAAGTACCGCTCGCGCCTGCCGGAGGACCCGGGCAACCGCCTGCGCATCCGGGTGTCGGTGACGCCGGTGGTGCCGCCGCCGCCGCGGCCGCGTTGAGCCGGCGCTTGCGCCCGCCGCCGGCGCATGCGAGCATTCGCGCCCTGATGAACGCCCTCTACGCCGACGCCGATGTGATGACCTCCGCCTGGATGGCGGCGGGCATGACCTCGCGCGCGCGTCGACCGTTCCCCTGCCGAGCCGCTGGGTAGACGGTCCACGCCTTTTCGCACGTACAGGCGAGTGACACAGGAAAAGCCCAGCCCCAGCGCTGGGCTTTTTCGTTTTCCGCGCCGCCCTCCCACCTCTCCACCACCGCCACGACCATGACCCCGAAGCACTTCCTCAACACCCAGGACTGGTCGCGCGCCGACCTCGACGCGCTGCTCGCCCAGGCCGCGGCGTTCAAGCGCAGCAAGTTCGGCGACCAACTCAAGGGGCGGTCGATCGCGCTGGTGTTCTTCAACCCGTCGATGCGCACCCGCACCAGCTTCGAGCTCGGCGCGTTCCAGCTGGGCGGCCACGCCATCGTGCTGCAGCCGGGCAAGGACGCGTGGCCGATCGAGTTCGACCTGGGCACGGTGATGGACGGCGACGCCGAGGAGCACATCAAGGAGGTCGCGCAGGTGCTGGGCCGCTACGTCGACCTGATCGGCGTGCGCGCCTTTCCGAAGTTCGTCGACTGGGCCTACGACCGCCAGGACGTGGTGCTCAACAGCTTCGCCAGGTACTCGCCGGTGCCGGTGATCAACATGGAGACGATCACCCATCCCTGCCAGGAGCTGGCGCACATCCTCGCCCTGCAGGAGCACTTCGGCACCACCGACCTGCGCGGCAGGAAGTACGTGCTCACCTGGACCTACCATCCCAAGCCGTTGAACACGGCGGTGGCGAACTCGGCGCTGACCATCGCCACGCGCATGGGCATGGACGTGACCCTGCTGTGCCCGACCCCGGAATACGTGCTCGACGAGCGCTACATCGGCTGGGCGCAGCAGAACGTCGCCAAGAACGGCGGCTCGTTCGCGATCAGCCACGACATCGAGAGCGCCTATCGCGGCGCCGACGTGGTCTACGCCAAGAGCTGGGGCGCGTTGCCGTACTTCGGCAACTGGGCGCCGGAGAAGCCGATCCGCGACCGCTTCAAGCACTTCATCGTCGACGAGGCCAAGATGGCGCTGACCAACAACGGCGTCTTCAGCCATTGCCTGCCGCTGCGCCGCAACGTCAAGGCCACCGACGCGGTGATGGATTCGCCGCGGTGCATCGCCATCGCCGAGGCCGGGAACCGGCTGCACGTGCAGAAGGCGATCATGGCCGCGCTGGCGAAGCCGTGACCGGATGAAGCCCTTTTCCCGCTCGCGGCAGAGGGGCTCGGGCGACGCGTCAGCCGCGCCCGAAGCCGCCCCGCAACCGTGCGCCCCCACCCACCCTCCCCGCAAGCGGAGAGGGGACCAGAACAGAGAACTCCCCGCATGAGCAACGACATCGTCCTCGCCTTCTCCGGCGGCCTCGACACCAGCTTCTGCATTCCCTACCTGAAGGAGCGAGGCTGGACCGTGCACACCGTGTTCGCCGACACCGGCGGCGTCGATGCCGAGGAGCGCGCCTACATCGAAGCGCGCGCCGCCGAACTGGGCGTGGCCTCGCACCGCACCGTGGACGGCGGCCCGGCCATCTGGAGCGGCTTCGTCAAGCCGTTCGTCTGGGCCGGCGAGGGCTACCAGGGCCAGTACCCGCTGCTGGTGTCCGACCGCTACCTGATCGTCGACGCCGCGCTGCAGCGCGCCGCCGAGCTCGGCACCCGCGCCATCGCCCACGGCTGCACCGGCATGGGCAACGACCAGGTGCGCTTCGACCTGGCGGTCAAGGCAATGGGCGATTACCAGATCGTGGCGCCGATCCGCGAGATCCAGAAGGAGCACACCCAGACCCGCGCCTACGAGCAGCGGTACCTGGAAGAGCGCGGCTTCTCCGTGCGCGCCAAGCAGAAGAGCTACACGATCAACGAAAACCTGTTGGGCGTGACCCTGTCCGGCGGCGAGATCGACAAGTGGCAGGCGCCGGGCGAGGGCGCGCGCGGCTGGTGCAAGCCGCGCCACGAGTGGCCCGCGCAGCCGCTGCAGGCGAAGCTGCGCTTCGAGCGCGGCGAGGCGGTGGCGCTGGACGGCGAGAAGGTCGAAGGCCACCGGCTGCTGGCGCGGCTCAACGAGCTGTTCGCGCGCTACGGCGTCGGCCGCGGCATGTACACCGGCGACACCACCATCGGCCTGAAGGGCCGCATCGTCTACGAAGCGCCGGGCCTGGTCGCCCTGCTGACCGCGCATCGCGCGCTGGAGGAGGCGGTGCTGAGCAAGCAGCAGAACCGCTTCAAGCCGGAGGTGGCGCGCAAGTGGGTCGAGCTGGTCTACGAAGGCTTCTTCCACGACCCGCTGAAGACCGACCTGGAGGCCTTCCTCGCTTCCAGCCAGGCCACCGTCAACGGCGAGGTCACGCTGGAGACCCACGGCGGCACGGTGACCGCGGTGGCGGTCGACTCGCCGCACATCCTCAACGCCAAGGGCGCGACCTACGCCCAGTCGGCGGATTGGGGCGTGGAGGAGGCCGAAGGCTTCATCAAGCTGTTCGGCATGAGCAGCACGTTGTGGGCGGAAATCAACCGTTGAGGGACGAGCCGGGAAAAACGCGGAACGGGTAGGGCAATCCCTCCCGTTCCCCGGCCGCCCCCGCTCGTTGCCCGTTCCTCTCCACCGTTCTGGTCCGCCATGCTCCCCACCGTCCTCCGCCACCTCGAAGCCCTGGTGTCTTTCGACACCCGCAACCCGCCGCGCGCGATCGGCACCGGCGGCATCTTCGACTACCTGCGCGCGCAGCTGCCCGGGTTCCGCATCGAACTGACCGACCACGGCGACGGCGCGGTGTCGATGCTGGCCGTGCGCGGCCATCCGCGCCGGCTGTTCAACGTGCACCTGGACACGGTGCCCGCGTCGGAGGCGTGGAGCGCCGATCCGCTGCGGCTGCGCGTGGACGGCGACCGCGCGATCGGCCTGGGCGCCTGCGACATCAAGGGCGCCGCGGCCGGCCTGCTGGCCGCCGCCGCCGCGACCGAAGGCGACGCCGCATTCCTGTTCTCCACCGACGAGGAAGCCAACGACGCGCGCTGCATCGCCGGCTTCCTCGCCGCTTCGCACGGGTTCCAGGAGGCGATCGTCGCCGAGCCGACCCGTTGCGAGGCGGTGCTGGCCCACCGCGGCATCAGCTCGGTGCTGCTGCGCTTCCGCGGTGCCGCCGGCCATGCCTCCGGCGTCGACGCGATGCAGGCCAGCGCGCTGCACCAGGCGATGCGCTGGGGCGCGCGCGCGCTCGACTTCGTCGAAAGCCAGGCGCACCAGCGCTTCGGCGGGCTGACCGGGCTGCGCTTCAACGTCGGCCGGGTCGAGGGTGGCATCAAGGCGAACATGATCGCGCCCAGCGCGGAGGTGCGTTTCGGCTTCCGCCCGCTGCCGTCGATGTCGATCGACGCGCTGCACGAGCGCCTCGGCACCCTGGCCGAGCCGGGCGCGATCGAGCGCTACGAGGAGACCTTCCGCGGCCCCTCGCTGCCGGCCGGCGACGTCGCCGACGCCGAGCAGCGCCGGCTCGAAGCCCGCGACCTCGCCGATGCCCTGGGCCTGCCGATCGGCAACGCGGTCGACTTCTGGACCGAGGCCTCGCTGTTCTCGGCGGCCGGCCTGACCGCGCTGGTCTACGGCCCGGGCGACATCGCCCAGGCGCACACCGCCGACGAGTGGGTGTCGCTGCAGCAGTTGCAGCAATACACCGAGTCCATCGTCCGCATCCTCGGCCGACCATAGCGCCGACCCGAAGCCCGCCCGGCACCCGCACCGAAGACGCTACAAGAATGAACGACGCCCGCGACATCCAGACCCGCCAGACCATCGTGCGCCTGCTCTCGAGCATGGCCAGCGCGAAGGAGATCTCGCAGTACCTCAAACGCTTCTCCCAGCTCGACGCCAAGCGCTTCGCGGTGGTCAAGGTCGGCGGCGCGGTGCTGCGCGACGACCTGGAGGCGCTGACCTCGTCGCTGGCGTTCCTGCAGGACGTCGGCCTGACCCCGATCGTGATCCACGGCGCCGGCCCGCAGCTGGACGAGGAGCTGTCGGCCGCCGGCATCGTCAAGAAGACCGTCGACGGCCTGCGGGTGACCTCGCCGGAGGCGCTGGCGATCGTGCGCCGGGTGTTCCACGCGCAGAACCTCAAGCTGGTGGAGGCGCTGCAGGCGTTCGACGCGCGCGCGACCTCGATCGTCTCGGGCGTGTTCGAGGCCGACTACCTCGACCGCGACACCTACGGCCTGGTCGGCGAGGTGAAGAAGGTCGACCTGGCGCCGATCGAGGCCAGCCTGCGCGCCGGTTCGATCCCGGTGATCGCCAGCCTCGGCGAGACCGCCGGCGGGCAGATCCTCAACGTCAACGCCGACTTCGCCGCCAACGAGCTGGTGCAGGTGCTGCAGCCGTACAAGATCGTGTTCCTGACCGGCACCGGCGGCCTGCTCGACGACCAGGGCCGGGTGATCGACTCGATCAACCTGTCGACCGAGTACGAGCATCTGATGGCGCAGCCGTGGATCAACGGCGGCATGCGGGTGAAGATCGAGCAGATCAAGGACCTGCTGGACAAGCTGCCGCTGACGTCCTCGGTGTCGATCACCAAGCCGTCGGAGCTGGCCAAGGAGCTGTTCACCCACAAGGGCTCGGGCACGCTGGTGCGGCGCGGCGAGCGGGTGCTGCAGGTGTCGCGCTGGGACGAGCTGGACCTGGAGCGGCTGCGCGGGCTGATCGAGTCCGCGTTCGGCCGCCGCCTGCTGCCGGACTACTTCGAGCGCACCCGCCTGCACCGCGCCTACGTCAGCGAGAACTACCGGGTCGCGGTGATCCTCACCGCCGAGGACGCCGGCATCTACCTCGACAAGTTCGCGGTGCTCGACGAGGCGCAGGGCGAGGGCCTGGGCCGCGCGGTCTGGCAGGTGATGCGCGAGCAGAACCCGGCGCTGTTCTGGCGCTCGCGCCACGGCAACCCGGTCAACCCGTTCTACTACGCCGAATCCGACGGCTGCCTCAAGCAGGAGAAGTGGAAGGTGTTCTGGTACGGCATGGACGGTTTCGACGCGATCGCCCGCTGCGTGGCGCACTGCGCGGAGCGGACCGCGACGCTGAAGGATTGAGCGCCCTGCGAGGGCACGGAGACCGGAAATGAGCGACGGCAAGACAGCCTGGAGCACTGCACCGACGCTGCGCGGCCGCCACGTCGCGCTCGAGCCGTTGCGGCCCGGGCACGCCGAGGGCCTGCGCGCGGCGCTCGGCGACGGCGAGTTGTCGCGGCTGTGGTACGCGAACGTGCCGGCGCCGGAGCAGGCCGCCGACTACGTCGCCGCGGCGCTGAAGATGCAGGCCGAGGGCAAGGCGCTGGCGTTCGCGGTCCGCGACGCCGCCGGCGCGATCGTCGGCAGCACCCGTTACTACGACCTCGACCCGGCGGTGCCGCGCCTGCAGATCGGCTACACCTGGTACGCGCCGCGGGTGCAGCGCACCGGCCTCAACACCGAGGCCAAGCTGCTGCTGCTCACGCACGCGTTCGAAGCGCTGGGCTGCATCTGCGTCGGCTTCGAGACCAGCTGGTTCAACCAAGCCTCGCGCGCGGCGATCGCCCGCCTCGGCGCCAAGCAGGACGGCGTGCTGCGCAGCCATCGCCGCCACGCCGACGGCAGCGTCCGCGACACGGTCGCGTTCTCGATCCTCGACAGCGAGTGGCCGGCGGCGAAGCGCAACCTGATCCACAAGCTGCAACAGCACGATTCCAAGGGAGATGCGACCCGTGGCTAGGACTGTAGGCATCGTCGGCGCGCGGGGCTACGTCGGCTCGGAACTGATCCGGCTGCTCGCCGCCCATCCGCAGTTCGAACTGGCGTTCGTGTCCTCGCGCGAACGCGAGGGGCAGCCGCTGGCCGCGCACGAACCGGGCTACGCCGGCGAACTGCGCTACGTCGCGCACGGACCCGAAGCCGCCGCCGGGCAGGGCGTGGACGCGCTGGTGCTGGCGCTGCCGAACGGCAAGGCCGCGCCGTTCGTCGCCGCCGCGGAGGCGCAGGCGCCGCGAACCGTGGTCGTCGATCTGTCGGCCGACTACCGCTTCGACGACGGCTGGTACTACGGCCTGCCGGAGCTCACCCGCGGGAAGTACGCGGGCCAACGCAGGATCAGCAATCCCGGCTGCTACGCCACCGCGATGCAGCTGGCGGTGGCGCCGATGCTGGACGCGCTGGCCGGGCCGGTGCAGTGCTTCGGCGTGTCCGGCTACTCCGGCGCCGGCACCACGCCGTCGGACAAGAACGACCCCGACAAGCTGCGCGACAACCTGATGCCGTACTCGCTGACCAACCACGTGCACGAGCGCGAGGCGACGCGCCAGCTCGGCCACGAGGTGCAGTTCCTGCCGCACGTGGCGCCGCATTTCCGCGGCCTCACCATTACCGCCAACCTGCCGCTGGCGCGGGCGTTCGCGCGCGAGGAGGTCGTCGCGCGCTACCGCGCCCGTTACGCCGGCGAACCGCTGGTGCGGGTGGTCGACGAGGCGCCGTGGGTCAGCCGCATCGCCGGGCGCCACGAGGTCGAGCTGGGCGGCTTTACCCTGTCGCCGGACGGCCGCCGCCTGGTCGCGGTCGCCACCGAGGACAACCTGCTCAAGGGCGCGGCGACCCAGGCGCTGCAGAATCTCAACCTGGCGTTCGGGTTCCCCGAGACGACGGGTATCCCGCTGTGACGCCGTCGCCCGCCGGAGCGGGAACCGATGCCTTCGCACGGGCATCGGATTCCCGCTTCCGCGGGAATGGCGAATCGATTTCCCCGGAGGTCCCCATGTCCGAACTGTTGTGGCAGAAGCCCGGCGTCCAGGTCGACGCGCGGATCCAGCGGTTCCTCGCCGGCGAGGACGTGATCCTCGACCGCGAGTTCTTCCTGTTCGACATCCAGGCCAGCCGCGCGCACGCGCAGGGGCTGCGGCGCATCGGCATCCTCGACGCCGGGGAACTGCTCGGGCTGGAACGCGAGCTGGAGGCGCTGGCCGAGGATTTCCGCGCCGGCCGCTTCGTGCTCGACGAGCGCTACGAGGACGGCCATTCGGCGATCGAGGCGCGGCTGGTCGAGCGCCTCGGCGACGCCGGCAAGAAGATCCACACCGGCCGCAGCCGCAACGACCAGATCCTGGTCGCCACCCGGCTGTGGCTGAAGGACCGGCTGGCGCGCCTGGCCGCGCTGTGCCGCGAGAGCGCGCAGGTGGCGCTGGCGCGCGCGCAGGCCGAACGCGACCTGCCGTTGCCGGGCTACACCCACCTGCAGCGCGCGGTGGTGTCCTCGCTGGGCATGTGGTGGGCGGCCTGGGCCGAGGGTTTCATCGACGACGCCCAGCGCGCCGCGCAGACGCTGGCTTGGGTGGACGCCAACCCGCTCGGCAGCGCCGCCGGCTACGGCGTCAACCTGCCGCTGGACCGCGACCACACCGCGGCGGCGCTCGGCTTCGGCCGGCTGCAGGTGGCCGCGGCCTACGCGCAGCTGTCGCGCGGCAAGTTCGAGATGGCGGCGATCGAGGCACTGGGCTCGGCGCTGCTCGACCTGCGCCGCCTGGCCTGGGACCTCAGCCTGTTCACCAGCGCCGAGTACGGCTTCGTGGCGCTGCCGGCGCAGTACACCACCGGCAGCTCGATCATGCCGAACAAGCGCAACCCGGACGTGATCGAGCTGATGCGCGGCACGTACGCGTCGGCGGCGGCCGCGCGCACCGAGATCGAGCAGTTGCTGTCGCTGCCGTCGGGCTACCACCGCGATCTGCAGTTCTCCAAGGGCGCGATCTTCCACGCCTTCGGCCGCGGTTTGGGCGCGCTGGAACTGCTGCCCGATCTGTTGCGCAACCTGGAGTGGAAGCCGGAGGCGATGCGCGCCGCGCTCGACCCGTCGATGTACGCGACCGACCTGGCGGTCGATCTGGCGCGGCAGGGTTTGCCGTTCCGCGAGGCCTATCGCCAGGCCGCCGATCCGGCGCGCTGGGCGCAGGGCGATCCCGCCGCGAGCCTGGCCGCGCGGGTGTCGCCCGGCGCCGCCGCCGACCTGCGCCTGGACGAGTTGCGGCGGCGGCTCGAGGCGCTGGCCGCGGCATGAGGGAATGAGGTTTCGTCATGTGCACGCGCCCGCCCGCCGCCCACAATCGCGTCGATGCGGTCGCCGGCGTGCATGTCGACGGACGCGCCGCGGCCCGACCTGCGAAGCAGCCATGAGCGCCTCCGACTTCCATCCCCAGGCCCTGCCGAACTGGCGCCGCGCGGTGCTGAAGGTCGGCAGCAGCCTGCTCGCGGGGTTCGCCGACCGGCCGGCCGGTGCCGGCCTCGACCCACGCCACGCCGCGCCGCTGGCGGGATTCATCGACGCGGCGCGGGCGCAGGGGCGCGAGGTGGTGCTGGTGTCGTCCGGCGCGGTCGCCGCCGGCCGCGGCCGCATCGCCGCGGGCGAGGGCGGGTTGCTGCAGCGGCAGGCACTGGCCGCGTTGGGGCAGGCCTCGCTGATCGGCTTCTGGCAGCAGCTGTCGGCGGCGCCGGTGGCGCAGGTGCTGCTCTCGCACGACGACCTGCGCAACCGCCGCCGCTACCTCAACGCCCGCGCCACCCTGCGCGAACTGCTGCGGCTGGGGGCGCTGCCGGTGGTGAACGAGAACGACACCGTCGCGGTCGACGAACTCAAGCTGGGCGACAACGACAACCTGGCCGCCGCCGTCGCCTCGCTGGTCGACGCCGAGCTGCTGCTGATCGCCACCGACATCGGCGGGCTGTACAGCGCCCATCCGCAGCGTGACCCGTCCGCGCGGCCGATCGCGTACGTCGAGCGGGTGACGCCCGAGCTGCTCGAGGCCGCCGGCGGCGCCGGCGCGCTCGGCATCGGCGGCATGCGCACCAAGTTGGAGGCGGCGGCGAAGGCGGCCGCGGCCGGCGTCGCCACGGCGTTGTTCTGCGGCCGCGACGAGGCCGCGGTGCAGGCCCTGGCCGAGGGCCGGCTGCAGGGCACGCTGGTCGCCGCGCAGGGCGACCGCCTGCGTGCGCGCAAGCAATGGCTGCGACACGCGCCGGCGTCCGGGCGCGTGCAGGTCGATGCGGGCGCCGTGGCGGCGCTGCACCGGCGCGGCGCCTCGCTGCTGCCGGGCGGAGTGGTCGCGGCCGAGGGCGAGTTCCGCCGCGGCGACGTGATCGAAGTGGCGCGCGACGGCGTTCCGTTCGCGCGCGGCCTGGCCCAGTACGGCGCGGCAGAGGTGCGGCGCATCGCCGGCCGGCACAGCCAGGACATCGAGTCGGTGCTCGGCTACCGCTACGGCGAGGCGGTGGTCCACCGCGACGACCTGGTCCTGCTCGATACGGAGCCGATGGCATGAACGCCGCCCCGCCTTCCGGCTACGTCCGCGCGCTGGCGCAACGCGCGCGCGAGGCCGCGGCCGCGATCGCCGCGCTCGACGGCGCCGGCCGGCGCGCGCTGGTCGAGACGATGGCCGCGCGTATCGAGGCCGGGCACGACGCGATCCTGGCCGCCAACGCCGAGGACCTGGCGCGCGCGCGCGCCGCCGGGCTCGGCGCCGCGCTGCTCGACCGCCTGCTGCTCGATCCCGCCCGCGTCGCCGCCCTGGCGCAGGCGCTGCGCGAGGTCGCCGCGCAGCCCGACCCGCTCGCCGGCGCGACCCGGCGCGAGACGCGGCCGAACGGCCTCGTCGTCGAACGCCGGCGCGTGCCGCTGGGCCTGGTCGCGATGATCTACGAGGCCCGCCCCAACGTGACCGCCGACGCCGCCGCGTTGTGCCTGAAGGCCGGCAACGCGGTGCTGCTGCGCGGAGGCTCGGAAGCGCGCGCCAGCAACGCGGCGATCGCCGCCTGCCTGCACGCGGCGCTGCGCGCGCACGCGCTGCCCGAGGCCGCGGTGGCGTTGGTCGCCGACCCCGCCCGCGAGCACGTGCTGGAGTTGCTGCAGCTCAGCGACCTGGTCGACCTGGCGATCCCGCGCGGCGGCGAGGGCCTGATCCGCTTCGTCGCCGAGCACGCGCGGGTGCCGGTGATCAAGCACTACAAGGGGGTCTGCCACCTCTACGTCGACCGCGCCGCCGACCTGGGCAAGGCGCTGGACCTGCTGGTCGACGGCAAGGCCTCGCGCCCCGGCGTGTGCAACGCACTGGAGACGCTGCTGGTGCATCGCGGGATCGCCGCCGCGTTCCTGCCGCGGGCGCTGGCCGCGCTGCGCGGGCGCGGCGTGGAGGTGCGCGGCTGTGCCCGCACGCGCGCGCTCGACGCGGAGGTGAAGCCCGCGAGCGAAGCCGACTACGCCGCCGAGTTCCTCGACCTGATCCTCGCGGTGCGGGTGGTCGACGACCTGGACGAAGCGCTGGCGCACATCGCCCGCCACGGCTCCGACCACACCGAGGTGATCGCCACCGAGGACCCCGCCGCGGCCGAAGCCTTCGTGCGCGGCACGCGCAGCTCGGCGGTGATGGTCAATGCATCCTCGCGCTTCAACGACGGCGGCCAGCTCGGGTTGGGCGCGGAGATTGGCATCTCGACCACGCGGCTGCATGCCTACGGGCCGATGGGCGCCGAGTCGCTGACCATCGAGCGGTTCGTGGTTCGGGGGGAGGGGCAGGTGCGGCATCCGGAGCTGCTGGGAGCGAAGCGTTGAGCCGGGTGTGATTTGTAGCGATCGGGCTTCAGAAGGCTTCCGTCCGCCTGCCAGCGGCCGGGTCACGTTGTGTTGCTGGTCCAAAAGCCCGACTGGATGCCCGCCGGTCAAAAGCGAGCAAAGAAACGGCCTCCTCGACAGCGCAATCCGGCGGCCGGTGACGACTTTGCAGGCGTTCCGATTCGCCATTCCATGACCCAGTTTGAAAGCGGTGCACGTCCTTGTGCGCCGCCCTTCGGCTAGGGAGTGGGTGGGCGGTCGAAAGCCGAAGCCAAAGCCACAAGCCCGGAGGTCGGCGGGGGGCGCGTTCCGTGGTCGTTGGGCGGCTGCCGGTACGTGGTCGCAGGCACTTGCATTGCCGTCGCCGGGCGAAGAGCATGGGCTTTCGCCTTTGGGGGAAGCGCGGGGATGGAATTGCTGACGCTGGAGCATTTCGCCGGTCATGTGAACGAGACGTTCTCGGCCGCGCTCAACGACGGCGAGATCCCGTTCGTGCTGGTCGAGGCGCGTGGTCTGCCGCTCCGGGGGGCGCAGGGGATGCGGATGCCGTTCTCGCTGTTGTTCCGCAATCCGTCCTCGTTCCTGTTCCCGCAGCAGATCTACCGGATGCGCCATCCCAGGCTCGGCGAGCTGGGCATCTTCCTGGTGCCGGTCGCGCGCGAGCGCGAGGGCTTCCTCTACCAGGCGGTCTTCAACTGAGCGGGCGTCGGCTCCCGGTGACCGGACCTGGACTGCGCGGGCGCGAATCGGGCGAGCGCTCGCGCTATGCCCAGCGCATCCGCAGGTAGGCGCCTTCGTCGGCGACGACGGCGAATCCCAGCCGCAGGTAGAGCCGGTACGCGCCTTCGTTGCTGCGCAAGACGTGCAACTGCAGGCCGCGGTTCAGGTCGGCGGCCTGGCGCTGGCCGTCGCGGATCAGCAGCGTGCCGATGCCCTGGTAGCGCCATGCCGGCAGCAGGCTGATGTCGATCAACAGGAAGTCGCCGCGCCGATCCGGCCCCGAGCCTCCGCCCAGGGCGTGGCCGCGATCGAGACAGCGGCGGCCGACCGCGACGCCGTCGCGCTCCAGCACCGCGAACTCGGCCCGCGGGTAATGCCGGCGATGGTGCTGCGCCTGCGCGGCGAACTGCTGCTCGAGGAAGGTGCGGCGCATCGGCTCCGGCCAGTCGAGGCCGGCCAGTTCGTGCTCGCGGGTGCCGGCGTAGAGCGCGCGCAGGAACGGCGCGTCGTCGTCGCGTTGCGGGCGCAGGCGCAGGCCGCGCTCGCGCAGGGCGGCCTGCATGGTTTCGTCCGCGGCGGCCGCGCCGGCCATGGGCACCGCTCGCGGCTCAGTCGAAACTGGGGAAGACCCCCTGCAGCGCGATGCAGAAGTTCATCGCCAGGTAGGGCTGGCGGTTCTCGTGCGGCTGGCCGCCGCCCGACGGCAGGACCACGTTGGCGGCGAAGGCCGCGGGGCTTCCCCCGGGCGCGACGAACGGCGAACTGCCGCCGGGATTGGACAGCGCGTTGCCCGCCGCCGGTGTGCTGGCGCGCTTGCTGTTGTCGGGCTGCGCGTAGAGCGTCGCGGCATGCTGGTGCGCCGGGAGCTGCGCCGTGCTCAGCGTCACCGAGTTCTCGCCGAAGGCCGCGCCGAGCGGGCGTTCGGTCAGGCCCGGCCCCTGGCCCTGGCCGCAGGCGGCGCGGTTGGTCAGGTTGGGCAGGGCGAACGTGGTGCGACCGTCGCCGCCGTAGGTGGTGCCGAGCAGCGAGAACAGCGCGGTGTTCTGCTGTATCGCCAGCTGCGCGCCGTTGCACATCGCCCAGCCGCGCGGCGCGAAGTTGAAGCCGAAGATCTGGATTTCGCCGATGAAGGGCTCGGTCATGGGGTTCCCCTGCGTTCCGTGGCGGTCGCGCGGACGTCAGTTGTGCTGCGGGAAGATGCCGTCGGTGGCGATGCAGTACTGCAGCGTCAGCGTCGGCATCAGGTTGTCGTGCGGCTGGGTGCCGCCGGTCGCGCTGGTCGAACTGGCCGACATCGCCGCCGGGGTGGTGCCGGCCAGGTCGGTCACGTACATGGTGTCGCCGCTCAAGGCGCCCAGTTCGACCGACGCCGATGGCGTCCCGCTGCTGGCGGCGGCGGTGGTGGCGAGGAAACCGTGGGTGTGCGCCGGCATCTGGCTGGGGACCAGCGTGATGTGCTCGCTGCCGCCGAATTCGCCCGGCGTGTAAGCGCTCAGGCCGGGGCCCTGGCCCCAGTGCAGCGGGATCTGGCCGCGCAGGTCGGGCACGCCGAACGTGCTCTCGCCGTCTCCGCCGTAGGTGGTGCCGATCAGCGTGAACAAGGTGGGGTAGTCCGAGATCGGCTGCACGCTGCCGTCGCAGGCCTTCCAGCCGATCGGGACGCGGCCGAAACCGAACAGGCGGATCTCGCCGATGAAGGGAGTGCTCATGCGAAGGACCTCCGTGTGGTCGGGCGGCGCGTTTCAGTTCCGGGACGGGAAGATGCCCTGCAGCGCGATGCAGAAGCTGATGCAGCGATAGGGTTGGCGATTCTCGTGCGGCTGGGTGCCGCCGGCGCTGCTCAGCGTGGACGGATCCAGCGCGACCTGCGGCCCGCCGCTGTTGGCGTAGATCGGGGTGGTGGAGCCGCCGTAGAGATTGTCGGTCGGGCGGCGGGTGGTGCCGGCCGCGGTCGAGCCCTGGAACAGGTGGCTGTGCGCCGGCATCTGCTGGCCGAGCAGCGTGACCGACTCGCTGCCGCCGGTAGCGCCGATCGTGTACGGCGGCGGATTCCACGACGGATCGGCCGAGGCGCCGGCGCCCACCGGCGTGCGCCCCTGCAGGTCGGGCAGGGCGAAGGTAACGCGGCCGTCTCCGCCGTACTGGGTGCCCAGCAGCGAGAACAGCGCCTGGTTCTGGTTGATCGGCAGCAACTGCCCGTTGCACAGCGCGAAATTCTTGGGCGCGAAATCGAAGCCCACGGGCATGACCTGCCCCAGGAAGACTTCCGTCATCTCCGTATCCCCTTGTCCGTTGTCCCCAGGTACGCCGCCGCTCGCGCCGCACCGGCGCACTATGAGCCGCTTGCGGCGGCCCGCGCAACCGACCGGGCGCGCCGCCCGGGCGCGATTCCGATGAACGGCCGCCGGCGCTGTCCGGTTTTTTGCTTGAATGCCATTTCGCGTGGACGGGGTGGACCGTCCTGCGCGGAAGGGGACGGTCCGCCAGCGGACCGGAAGGGCAGGACGCCGCATCACGACGTCGCCTGCCGCAAAAGGGGGACGTCATGCAGTTATCGGCAGTGAGTGCGGCCGTCGTCGAGGCCGTCGGCGCTTGCAACCGCAGGGTCGCCCGCGGTGTCGCGGCGGTCGCGGGGCGCGGGTTCGGATCGATCCGTTGGCGGCGGAGACTGGCGGTGCTGTGCGTGGCGTTCGGCCTCGCCGGCCCCGCCTGGGCCGTGTGCCCGTCGCCGCAGACGGCGACGGTCGCGTCCGGCGGCAGCGCCACGTTCAACTGCTCGGTCTGGGGCTTCGAGTTCCCGGTGCCCACCGCCGCCCACGGCGCGATCCACTACAGCGGCGCCACGCTGGTCTACACCAACAACGGCGACGGCGCGACCTCCGACACCTTCCAGGCGGTCAACTCCGACGACGGCGCCACCGTCACGTTCAACATCACCGTGCAGCCGCCGACCTCGGCGATCACCGTGTCGCCGGCGACCCTGCCGGCGCCGCGCGCCGGCGTGGCCTACGGCCAGACCCTGACCGCCAGCGGCGGCGCCGGGCCGTACAGCTACAGCTGGAGCGGCAATCCCGCCGGGCTGAGCCTGAGCGCCGGCGGGCAGATAACCGGCACGCCGACCGCTTCGGGCATCCACACGATCACCGTTGCCGTCACCGACTCCTCGGCGACGCCGGAGACCGCCACCAAAACCTACACGGTCGACGTGCAGCCGCCGCAGCTGTCCTTCAACAACACCGGCCTGGCGGCGGGTTACGTCGGCGCAACCTACAGCCACACCTTCGTCGGCTCCGGAGGCACCGAGGACTACACGTTCTCGCTCGACTCCGGCAGCCTGCCGCCGGGACTGAGCATCACCGCCGACGACCGCCTGGCCGGCACGCCGACCACCGCGGGCACCTACACCTTCCGGGTGCGGATGGACGACGCGACGACGATCTCGACCGGCGGCGACCACTTCATCGCCCGCGACGTCACCCTCGTCGTCAACGCCATCGCGATCACGCCGACGACGCTGCCCGGCGGCGTGGCGTACGTTCCGTACAGCCAGAGCCTGACCGCCAGCGGCGGCACCGGCAGCTATGCCTTCTCGCTGGCCTCCGGGACTCTGCCGGCCGGTCTGTCGCTGAGTTCCGGCGGCACGCTGTCGGGCACGCCCACCGCGGTCGGCGCCTACCACTTCACCGTGCGCGCCACCGACAGTGGCAGCGGCGCCTTCGCCGAGCAGGCCTACGCGGTCGCCATCGCGGCACCGACGATCGCGCTGTCGCCGTCGGCGCTGCCCGACGGTACCGCCGGCGTGGCCTACAGCCAGGCCTTCAGCGCCAGCGGCGGCAGCGGGCCGTACTCGTTCTCGCTGGTCTCCGGCGGGCTGCCGGTGGGGATGTCGCTGAGCAGCGCCGGCGCGCTCTCGGGCACGCCGGCGGCGGCCGGCCGCTACAACTTCACCGTCCGCGCCACCGACGCCAACGGCTTCAGCGGCGATCGCGCCTATGCGCTGACGGTCGCCGCCGCCACGATCGTGCTGTCGCCGGCGACGCTGCCGGACGCTACGGCCGGCATCGCCTACGGCCAAGCCTTCAGTGCCAGCGGCGGCAGCGGGTCGTACTCGTTCTCGCTGGTCTCCGGCGGGCTGCCGGTGGGGATGTCGCTGAGCAGCGCCGGCGCGCTCTCGGGCACGCCCAGCGTGGCCGGGGCCTACAACTTCACCGTCCGCGCCACCGACGCCAACGGCTCGACCGGCGACCGCGCCTACTCGCTGACGGTGGTCGCGCCAATCGTCGCGGTGTCGCCGGCCTCGCTGCCGAACGGGACCTTGGGCGTGGCCTACAGCCAGACTTTCACCGGCAGCGGCGGGACTGCGCCGTACACGTTCTCGCTGGTGTCCGGCGGCCTGCCGGTCGGGATGTCGCTGAGCAGCGCCGGCGCGCTCTCGGGCATGCCGGCGGCGGCCGGCCGCTACAACTTCACCGTCCGCGCCACCGACGCCAACGGCTTCAGCGGCGATCGCGCCTATGCGCTGACGGTCGCCGCCGCCACGATCGTGCTGTCGCCGGCGACGCTGCCGGACGCTACGGCCGGCATCGCCTACGGCCAGACGTTCAGCGCCAGCGGCGGCAGCGGGCCGTACAGCTTCTCGCTGGTGTCGGGCACGTTGCCGGCCGGGCTCAGCCTGAGCGGTACCGGCGCGCTCGCCGGCACGCCGACGTTGCCCGGCAGCTACGGCTTCACCGTGCGCGCGCAGGATGGCTTCGGCTCCGAAGCGACCCGGAACTATGCGCTGGTGGTGCGGGCCGCCGTGCCGGTCGCCGCCGACGACGGCGCCAGCGTCTACGCCGGGCAGTCGGTCACCGTCGAGGTGGTCGGCAACGATACCGGCGACATCGGCGCGGTGACGCTGGTCGCGGCGCCGGGCCACGGCAGCGTCGCGCCGAGCGGGCTGGCGTTCGTCTACACCGCCGCCGCCGGCTATGCCGGCAGCGATTCCTTCACCTATACCGCCAGCGGCCCGGGCGGCACCTCGAACGTCGCGACGGTGACGGTGACCGTCGCTCCCTTGCCGGTGCCGGTCGGCGCGGCGCAGAGCGTGACCACGGTAGCGGGGCAGGCGGTGTCGTTCGACGCCGCCAGCGGCGCCAGCAGCGGCCCGTTCACCGGCCTCGGCATCCTCGCCGCGCCGGCCGAGGGTACGCTGCAGGTATCGGGCACCACGATCACCTACCTGCCGCCGGCGACCGCGTCCGGTTCGGTCACCGTGCGGTACACGTTGAACAACGGCTTCGGCCCGTCGGCGCCGATCGTGTCGACGATCGCGGTGCAGCCGCGGCCGGTCGCGGTCGCCCACCAGCTCAGTACGACGATGGGCGTGCCGGTCGCCGTCGACCTGACCACCGGCGCCAGCGGCGGACCGTTCACCGCGGCGGCGGTGGTGTCGCTGACGCCGGCGAACGCCGGCAGCGCGACGATCCAGTCCACCGGCAGCGGCGCCGGCCAGGGCTTCCGGCTGGCGTTCGCCCCGGCCGCGGGCTTCGTCGGCGCGGCCGAGGTCCGCTACACGCTCAGCAACGCCTATGCGACCTCGGCGCCGGCGGCGGTTGCCGTGCAGGTCGCCGACCGCGGCGATCCGTCCGACGATCCCGACGTGCAGGGCCTGCTGGCGGCGCAGAGCGAGGCGGCCAAGCGCCTCGCCGCCGGCCAGATCGGCAACCTGCAGTCGCGGATGGAACGCCTGCATCGCGGCGACGGCGGCGGCTTCGACAACCGGCTGACGTTCTCGTTCGGCACGCCGTGCCCGCAGGGCCGGCCGTCGTCGCCGGCGCAGGCTTGCGCCCAGCGCCGGGACGACGAGGACGCGGCGGTCGCACCGCAGGCCGCGCCCGCCGCCAGCGGCGGCGGCGCGTTCGGCGCCTGGATCGCGGGCAGCGTCCGCTCCGGCGACCTCGACGCGCGCCGCGGCGGCAGCGACGCGCTCGACTTCGAGACCAGCGGCGTCACCCTCGGCGTCGACCGCCGCTTCGCCCCGGGCTTCGTCGCCGGCGTCGGCGTCGGCTACGGTCGCGACAGCACCGACGTGGGCGAACGCGGCGCGCGCAGCAAGGCGCGCGCCAGCAGCCTGGCGCTGTACGCCAGCCACCGCGCCGGCGAGGCGTTCTTCCTCGACGGCCTGCTTGGCTACCAGTGGCTGTCGTTCGACTCGCGCCGCCACGTCGATGCCAACGGCGCGCGCGTCTATGGCGAGCGAGACGGCTCGCAGTGGTTCGCCTCGCTGGCGGCCAGCTACGAGCACCGCGACGAGCGCAAGACGGTGGCGCCGTACCTGCGCTTCGACCGCGCCCGCGCCACCCTCGATGCGTTCACCGAGCGCGGCGACCCGATCCACGCGCTGCATTACGGCGAGCAGAAGATCGACGTCGCCACCGGCAACCTCGGCCTGCGGCTGGAGTTCCACCACCGCGTCGGCGGCGGGCTGCTGTCGCCGCTGCTGCGGCTGGAGTACCAGCACGACTTCGACGACAACGGCGCGGTGACGTTGAACTACGCCGACCTGCTGTCGGGGCCGTTCTACCGCGTGCAGGTGCCGGGGCAGGAGCGCAACCGCTTCGTCTTCGGCGCCGGCCTGATGCTGCAGGCCGAGCGCGACTGGACGCTGCGCGCCGAGTACCGCGGCCTGGTCGACGCCGACCGGCAGTCGGAGCACGCGATCCTGCTGAACGTCGAGAAGGAGTTCTGAGGTTCGCGGCCGCGCGCGGGACTGCGCGCGGCCGTCGCAACGGGCGACGGAAGTTCCGGGGCGCCGTCGGCGGCGGCGAGCCGGGCGCGGGGGCGGCCGTGGAGAACGAGGAGCGTGGCGGTCGGCGGCATCCGGACGGGGCGGCGAGCGGCGCGAGCCGCATGAGGCCCGCTCGCCCCTTCTCGGTCAGGCCACCGTCGCCTCGACGGCGGCGGACGGACGCACCGCCTCGCGCACCGTGCGCGGCACCGCTTCGTCGGTCATTTCCAGCGTCATCACCTTGCCCTGCTGCAGCGCCTGCGCCAGCGGCATGCTGGCGCCGAGCGCGGCGGCGATCTGCTCCAGCCGCACCGGCGGCGTCGGCGAGCGCTTGTCGCGCCCGGCGAAGCGCCAGCGGTTCAGCTCGGCCCAGCCGGTGAGCACGCAGGCCGCGATCACCGCCAGCAGCGGCAGCGACAACAGCAGGAACGGTTCCAGCCGGTGTTCGCGCAGGTAGAGTTCCAGCACCGCCACGCGGATGCCGAGCAGCCACAGCAGCAGCGTCACCAGCGGCAGCCACAGGTACAGGTACAGCGCCCAGAACGCCGCCGTCACCAGGCCCCAGAGCGTGCGCGCCACCAGCGGCTGCGCCTGCGGCCTGGAAATCACGCGCGAATCGTATTTCATCGGATCCCCCTGTCCGGGCTCACCCACACGGCCCGGGCATTGCGCGGCTTGAGCAGGGCCTTCGGCAGCGCGACGACGGTGGTCGCCCAACCGACGAGCCAGTAGGCCATCGGGTACCAGATCATCCAGTAGTAGTTGCGGCCGACGCGGGTCTCGTAGCGGCGGTCGATGATCATGCTGGCGGCGAATTGCAGCAGGCACACCAGCGCCAGGATCACGCCGTGCCAGCGCGGCAGCAGCGTCTCGACGTGGAGCGCCGGCGGCAGGGCGACGAACAGGCCAAGCGCCCACAGCACCACGATCAGCAGCATGGTGTAGGCCCAGGCCACGCTGAGCAGGTACTCCAGCACCACGCCCCACATCCGCCGCTTGCGCCACGCCAGCATGTCGGCGGCGTAGCGCCGCATCACCTCGACGCCGCCCTGGGCCCAGCGCAGGCGCTGGCGCCACAGGCCGCGCAGCGTCTCGGGCATCAGGATCAGGCACAGCGCGTTGGGCTCGTAGCGGATGTCCCAGTGGTCCAGCTGCAGGCGCCAGCTGATGTCGATGTCCTCGGTCACCATGTCGTCCGACCAGTAACCGATCCGGTGCAGCGCGGTGCGGCGGAACGCGCTGATCACGCCGGACACGGTGAACAGGCGCCCGTAGACGCGCTGGGCGCGCTTGATCATGCCGATGATCGACGAGAACTCGCCGACCTGCATGCGGCCCAGGAGGGTCGAGCGGTTGCGGATGCGCGGATTGCCGGTGACGGCGCCGACCCGGGGACCGGAGGTCAGGTGCCAGACCATCCAGTGGGTGGCGTATTCGTCCAGCAGCGCATCGCCGTCGATGCAGACCAGGTACTCCGATCGGGCGGCCAGGGCGCCCATGCGCAAGGCGTTGGCCTTGCCCATGTTGCGGTCCAGGCGCAGCACGCGCAGGCGCTCGTGTTTCGCCGCCAGCGCTTCCAGCTTCTCCGCGGTGTCGTCGCGGCTGCCGTCGTCGATCGCGATCACCTCGAAGTGCGGGTAGCGCTGGGCCAGCGCCGCGGCGACGGTGTCCTCGACCTGTTCGCCCTCGTTGAAGCAGGGGATCAGGATGGAGGCCATCGGCGCATGCTCCAACGGCGGCGGTTCGGTGCGCGGGCGGGCCTTGCGTTCCCGCCGCCAGTAGTAGTACAGCCCGCCGGAGACCCAGAAGAACGACATCACGATCGGGTAGAAGAAGGCGAACGCGAACAGGTAGTGCAGGGGGTAATCCAGCGCGAATTCCATGGCGGGAGCCTCAACGCTCGATGTAGGGGAAGGAGCGCGCCGAGATCGCCTCGCGCGCGTCGCGCAGCGGGGGCACGTCGTCGATGAAGTTGTCCGGGTACCAGGCGACGTGGCGAGCGCCCCGCGCGAGCAGCCGGCGGACCTGCGCCTTCAGCCGTTCGGTCGGGATCGGCCTGTCGGTGCGCCAGTCCACGGTCTGCAGCTCGAACACCGTGCGCGCCAATCCGTCGGGCGAGCGGGCGACTTCCTCGAGCAGGCGGTCCAGCCAGGCCTGGGGTTCGCGGCTGCCTTCCATCCACGGCATCGCCATCACCGCGGTGTAGTCGTAGGCGCGGTTGAACGCATCCAGGCGCTGGGCGAACCAGGCCTCGCTCCCGGGCTGCAGCACCGGCGCGGCGAACAGGTTGCGCACCGTGACCAGCTTCGGCCGCCACTTGCCCGCGGCGCGGTGCAGCTCCAGGGTGAAGTCGATCAGCGCCTGGGTGCGCGCCGTGGGCGTGGCCGGGGCGACGCCGACCAGTTCGTCCTCGCGCAGCAGCGCATCGTCGTGGAACAGCAGGCCCTCGATGTAGCTGTTGACCGCCAGGTCCTCGTAGATCTCGGACACGATGCGGCGCGTCTGCGGCTTGAACGGATCGAGGCGGAAGGTCTCGGCCGGGTTGCGGCTGTGGATGGCGAGTTCCTGCCGCTGCGCCGGGTCGGGCAGCTCGAAGCCGAGCACCGGCAGCCAGGCGAACACCTTCACCTCGGCGCGCGTGCGCAGCTGCCAGGCCACGCGGTTGAACAGGTCCGCGCGCATCGGCAGGTGGCGGTTGGGGAAATACAGCGCGTCCGCCGAGCCGTTGCCGTCCGGGTCGGCGAAGGCTTGCAGGAACACGTGGGTGGGGCCGATCTGCTTGACGCGCTCGACCAGCTTGTCGAGGTTGCGCGCGGCCTGCTCCGGGTCGGGGTCGTAGACGTAGTCCAGGTCGATCTGCAGCCCGCGCAGGCCTTCCAGTTCCTCGTCGTGGCGCAGTTCGTAAGCGAGGTCGCCGACGTTCGGGTTGTCCATCAACAGCAGGCGGGCGAGGCCGTGCAGGTCGCCGGTGACCTTCTGGCTGCGGCCCTCCAGGTCGAAGGTCACCCGCATGCCGAGTTCGTCGGCGATGCGGTTGGTCTGGCTGCTGTAGGCGGCGTACGGCCACACCATCGCGCGCGGGCGGCGGCCGAGCTCGCGCTCGATCGTGCCCGCGCTGGTGGCCAGGTCCCGGCGGATGCGCGCCAGGTATTCGGCCTCGCTTTCGTAGCGTCGCCGTTGCGGGTCGTAGATGCGGGTCACCGCCGCCGGCGTGGTGTTGCCCTGCGGGTTGGCGTTCACGCCGTGGTGCAGGTCGTGGCTGTGCGAGGCGACCTCGACCAGCCCCGAGGCCTGCATCTCGCGCAGCTGCTCCCAGGTCAGGAAGTCGTCGCGGTCGAACGGGCGGGGCCCGTAGTCGATCGTGCGGCCCGGGGGCAGGTCGACCCAGTCGGTCACCACCGCGACCAGGGCCGGATAGCCGTAGGCGCGCAGCAGCGGAAAGACCCTGGTGTAGACGCTGCGCAAGCCGTCGTCGAAGGTCAGCAGCACGGCCTTGTCGGGCAGTGTGCGCTCGCCGCGCGAGGCGGCGATCACGTCGTCCAGCGACACCGGCCGGTAGCCGTGCCCGGCCAGCCAGTCCAGATGTGCGGCGAAGTTCTGCGTCGACACCGCGTACAGGTCCGCATCGCCCTTGCGGGCGACGTCGTCGCGGACGTCGTGGTAGCTCAGCACCAGCAGTCCGGACGCCGCCGCGGGCGCGGCGAACACCGCCAGGAGCAGCGCCAGCGCATGCGTCAGAACGAAGATTGCGCGACGGCTCATGTCACTCCCCCCAACGGAACGCGAGATCGAAACCCAGGCGCCGCTCGCGCGCGCCGTCGTACACCGGCCGCGACCAGCTCACCCCGTACTGCAGCACCCGGCCGACGCCGAACTTCCATTCGTGCTCGTAACGCAGTTCCGGCACCCAGGCGCTGCCGTAACCCTCCTGCCGGTACGGGCCGGCGGCGACCGTCACGCGCTGGCGCAGGTGGCGGTCGTAGCGGCGCCAGGCGATGTGGTCCAGGCGCGCGCCGAGCCGCAGCGAAGCGTCCCGGCTCGGATTGAAGTAGGGCACGTCGTCGTCGCTGCCGCGGCTGGCGTAGAGGCCGGCAAGGCCGTCCACCCGCAGGTGCGGCCGGGTCAGGAACCGACGTTCGGCGTCGATCGTGAACGCATCGCGTCGGTTTCCGTCGTCGTAGCGCAGCTGCCGGTAGCCCGCGTCGAGCAGGGCGTGGTCCGATGGCCGCCAGCTCACGCCCACGCTCAGGCCGTCGGCGGTGATGCCGGCGCGGCGCGCCTGCAGCGAGGCGTCGGGAGTCAGGGCATGCCAGCCTGCGCGGGCGCTCCAGGCGTCGGCGAGGCGCCAGCGCGCGGTCAGGTAGTAGCCGGTGTCGTCGCTCGCCCAGTCGTCCAGCGCGCGCTCCACCCCGGCCTCGGCCTGCAGCCGGTCGAACGCGTACGAGACACCGGCGCCGGCGCGGCGGTCGTGCACGCGCGCATCCTCGTAGTCGGCCCAGGCGTCCTGCGTCGACGCGGTCAGGCGCCAGCGGTCCGCCAGCAGCGGGCTCTGGACCGCGAGACGGTATTCGCCGTCGCGGCTGCCGAACGGCGAGGCGTCGCCGTCGCTGCGGCCGGTGGCGGCGTCGAACTGCCATTGCCAGCCGACCCGGCTGTCCCAGCCTTCCGCCATCCGCCGCACCTGGACGTTGCCGGGGCGCGTGGCCAGCAGCCGGTCGTGCAGCGGACGGGCCAGGTCGACGCGGTCCAGGTCGAGCAACGCGCCGATCTGGCCGAGCCGGGCCCCGACGTGCTCCGGCTCCAGGGTCGAGGCGATGCGGAAGCGTTCGAGCGCGCGTTCGCTCCAGCCGCGCGCGCGGTAGACCTCGCCGACGTAGGCCTGCAGCCCGGCATTGTTCGGGCCGAGCGCGGCCATGGCCTCGAGCTGTGCCTGCGCGCCGGCGGTGTCCTGGCCGTACAGGTGCAGCAGGGCCAGGTTGCTGTCGACGTCGTAGCGGCGCTGGTTCGGATGGCTCAGTCGCGCGCCGGGGGCGCGCAGGAACGGCGGCTCCTGCGCGCGCAGCTGTTCCAGATGCGCCTCGGCGGCGGCGAAGTTCTCGCCTTCGGAATAGGCGTAGGCCAGCAGCAGCCGGGCGTCCCAGTCTTCCGGATACTCGCGCGACACCCGCTCGAGCAGCCTCGCCGCCTCGTCCGGGTGGCGCTCGGCCAGCAGCGATTCGGCGACCCGCGCCAGCGCGTACGGCGGCACCTCGACGCCTTCCGCCTGCAGGGCGCGGTAGCCCGCGATCGCCTCGGCGTGGCGCTCGGTCCGGTTGAGCAGCACCAGTTCGTCGAAACGGGTGCGCAGGTCGGCGTGGCGCTCGCCGGCGCCGCGCTTGCCCTGGTACTCGTCGAGGGCCTGCCGGGCCAGGCCCGTCTCCTGCGCGCGCGCCTCGTCGCTCTCGGCGTACAGCCCGCCCCAGGCGATCAGCCGGGCCAGGCGCGCCGACTCCAGGCGCCGCGCCTGCGCGTCGTCGAACAGCTCCGGCCGGGCGCGGTACAGCGTCCAGGCGCGGTAGCTGGCGCCGATGTCCAGCAGGGTGAGGGTCCGCACGCGGTAGAGCTCGGCGTCGTCCGGGCGCGCGGCGCGCGCGCGCTCGACCAGCGCCAGCGCGCCCAGCCAGTCGCGTTCCGCGCGGAGGGCTTGGATCTGCTGCAGGGACGGCGCGGCAGCAGGTTCGGCGGCTGCGCTCGGCGCGGAGGCCAGCCCCAGGGCGACGGCCAGGGGCAGGGCGAGACGTGGGGGAGCGGGCATGGAGACGATCCGTGTTCCGGAAAGGAATCGTTAAAGTGAGAAAAATATCACACTTTGCGAGGTGATCGTACGCAAAGACCATGCCAGAAACCCGGAGTACGGCCCGGTGCCTACATAAATGGAATGCTGCCTGGCCGGTGCCGGGTCGGCTTCGGGGGGGCGGGATGGATCGCTCGCGCCTCGCCGTGCGATGGGCGGAACGGCGCGAAGATCGCGACGAACGACAAGCAGGCGGGGCGGGCGCCGCGCGAGAGCAGCGGGAGGGCGAAGGGCGAAAAAAAACCGGCGCCTGGGCGCCGGTTTCGGATGCCGCCATCGACCGCTTGGGCGATCGACGGTGCGAATGGGTTGGTCGGGGAGACAGGATTTGAACCTGCGACTTCTACGTCCCGAACGTAGCGCTCTACCAGGCTGAGCTACACCCCGACTGAGCCGCAAATTCTAGTCAGTCGACCGCGGCATGCGCAAGAGGGCGCGTGCATCCGTTCGCTTGCGATGGGGCCGGAATGGACGCTGCGGCTACACTGTAGCGGTTGTCACCGCATCGGGCCGCAGCGCGGCCCGCCGTACCGGAGTCCCCGCTTGATCAAGCCGCGCACCCCGCCCGGGGTCCTGGAATTGCTGCCCGCCGACCAGATCGCCTTCCAGCGCATGCTGGACACGATCCGGCGCAACTTCGAACGTTTCGGCTTCCTGCCGGTGGAAACGCCGGTGATGGAGCTGTCCGAGGTCCTGCTGACCAAGACCGGCGGCGAGACCGAGCGCCAGGTGTATTTCGTCCAGTCCACCGGCGCGCTGGAGAAGGCCGCGCAGGGCGAGGGCGGCCCGCCGGAACTGGCGTTGCGCTTCGACCTGACCGTGCCGCTGGCGCGCTACGTCGCCGAGCACGAGCACGAGCTGGCGTTCCCGTTCCGCCGCTACCAGATGCAGCGCGTGTACCGCGGCGAGCGCCAGCAGCGCGGCCGCTTCCGCGAGTTCTACCAGTGCGACATCGACGTGATCGGCAAGGACGCGCTGTCGACCCGCTTCGACGCCGAGCTGCCGGCGGTGATCCACGCGGTGTTCTCCGAGCTCGACATCGGCGCGTTCACCATCCAGCTCAACAACCGCAAGCTGATGCGCGGCTTCTTCCAGGCCCAGGGCGTGGCCGAGCCGGCGCTGCAGGCGCTGGTGCTGCGCGAGGTGGACAAGCTCGACAAGCGCGGCGAGGACTACGTGCGGCAGACCCTCGCCGGCGAGGGTTTCGGCCTGTCCGCGGACGCGGTCGCGAGGATCCTCGATTTCGTCAAGGTGCGTTCGACCTCGCACGCCGACGCCCTGGCGCGGCTCGACGCGCTCGCCGGCGACAACCAGGCCCTGCGCGAAGGCGCGGCCGAACTGCGCGAGGTGCTGGAGCTGGTCCGCGCGCTCGGCGTGCCCGAGTCCGCCTACGCGCTGAACTTCTCGATCGCGCGCGGCCTGGACTACTACACCGGCACGGTCTACGAGACCACGCTGAACGACTACCCGCAGATCGGCTCGATCTGCTCCGGCGGGCGCTACGACGACCTGGCCAGCCACTACACCAAGTCGAAGCTGCCCGGCGTGGGCATCTCGATCGGCCTGACCCGGCTGTTCTGGCAGCTGCGCGAGGCCGGGCTGGTCGGCGCCGCCGAAAGCACGGTGCAGGCGATGGTCGCGCTGATGGACGAGGGCTCGCTGCCCGACGCGCTGGAGATCGCCCGCCGCCTGCGCGCGGCCGGCATCAACACCGAGGTGCAGATGGAGCCGCGCAAGCTCGGCAAGCAGTTCCAGTACGCGGCGCGCGCGGGCATCCGCTTCGTGGTCCTGGCCGGCGAGGACGAGCGCGCGCGCGGCGTGGTCGCGGTCAAGGACCTGGCGCGCGAGGAGCAGTTCGAGCTCGCGCGCGAAGAGCTGGCCGGCGCCCTGAAGGTGGAGCTGGAGCAGGCGCGCGCGTTGCCGAAGCGCTGAAGCGGCAACCCATACCACGAAAGAACGACATGAAACCGATCCGACTCGACGGCCGCTCGCTGACCCGCGCGCAACTGGTGGACGTGGCCTACGGCGCGCAGGTGGAACTGGACGCCGCGCAACTGCCCGCGGTGGCGCGCGCGGCCGAGTTCCTGGCCGAGCAGGTGCGGCGCGAAGAACCGATCTACGGGGTCTCCACCGGCTTCGGCAGCAACGCCGACCGCCTGCTCGGCGCGCATCGGCTGCGCGGGGAGCTGCCGGGCGCGCGGCCATCGGCCGGAAGCCTGCACGCGGAACTGCAGCGCAACCTGATCGAGACCCACGCGGTCTGCGTCGGCGAGCCGTTCGCGCCGGAGATCGTGCGGGCGATGCTGTGCATCCGCATCAACACGCTGATGCGCGGGCATTCGGGCATTCGCGTCGAGACCCTGCAGGCGCTGACCGCGCTGCTCAACGCCGGCGTGGTGCCGGTGGTGCCGCAGCTCGGCTCGGTCGGCGCCTCCGGCGACCTGGCGCCGCTGTCGCACCTGGCCCTCGTGCTGCTCGGCGGCGGCGAAGCCTTCCACCAGGGCCAGCGCCTGCCCGGCGGCGAGGCGCTGCGCCGCGCCGGCCTGGCGCCGGTGACGCTGTCGTACAAGGAAGGCCTGGCGCTGAACAACGGCACCGCGCAGATGCTGGCCTGCGGCGTGCTCGCGCTGGCCAGGCTGGAGGACCTGCTCGACACCGCCGACCTCGCCGCGGCGATGACCCTCGACGCCTTCGCCGGCCGCCTCGGCGCGTTCGCCGAGGAAGTGCACGCGCTGCGCCCGCACCCGGGCCAGGTGCAGGTGGCGGCGAACCTGCGCCGCATGCTCGCCGGCTCCACCCTGGCCGACATCCCGTACCACCTGGTGCCGCGCTTCCGTCCGTGGCTGCCGTCCAGCTGGGACACGCCGGAGGCGCAGGCGCTGCGCTTCGACATCGGCTGGGACTGGGTGCCGTTCGGCCAGCGCCACGGCCGCGAGAAGTTCTACCGGCGCTTCCGTCCGTTCCGCGGCGGCAAGAAGCACCAGCCGCAGGACAGCTACTCGCTGCGCTGCATCCCGCAGGTGCACGGCGCGGTGCGCGACGCGGTGGCGCAGGCGGCGCGGGTGCTGGAGATCGAGCTCAACGCGCTGACCGACAACCCGATCGTGTTCCCCGACGCGCGCAAGCAGCACGTCGAGGAGCAGGTGATCTCCGCCGGCCATTTCCACGGCATGCCGCTGGCGCTGGCGATGAGCTACGTGAAGGCGGCGATCCCGGTGCTGGCGAGCATCTCCGAGCGCCGCCTCAACAAGCTGGTCGACCCGGCCACCAACGACGGTCTGCCGGCGTTCCTGATCGGCAACGAGGATTCGACCGAGTCCGGCCACATGATCGTGCAGTACACCGCCGCGGCGATCGTCAACGACCTGGCCAGCCGCGCGCACCCGGCCAGCGTCTATTCGATTCCGACCAGCGCGAACGCCGAGGACCACGTCTCGATGGGCGCCAACGAGGCGCGCCACGTGCTGGCGATGGCCGAGGACCTCGGCAAGGTGCTGGCGCTGGAGTTGTATACCGCGGCGCAGGCGCTCGACCTGCGCCTGGACATGATCAACGCCGCGCGCGACCTGGCGCGGCGCGCCGACGCGAACGCGCTCGCCGGCAAGATCGCCGGTGGGCCGGCGGGCGAGGGCGGCGACCGCGACGGCTTCCTGGCCGAAGTCGAGGGGCTGCGGCAGGAGCTGGCGGCGGCGCCGGCGTTCCAGCCGGGCCGCATGGTCGCCGCGGCGCACGCGGCGATCCGCGCCGAGATCCCGTTCCTCGACCGCGACAGGGCGCTGGACGCGGAAGTCGCGGCCGCGGTGCGGCTGGTCGCGAGCGGCAAGGTGCTCGAAGCCGCGCGCGCCAGCCTCGGCTGATGCGGCGATTCCGGAAAGGAGGCCGAACGATGCGATGGCGTGAGGGGTTGCTGGCCCTGCTTTGCGCGGCGGCGACGGCGCAGGCCGGCGAACGCGAATCCGCGGCCGAGGCCGTGCTCCGTGTCCGCGAGGAGTCGCGCGGCTTGTCCGAGCCCGTGGTACGGGCGCAAGCGGCCTTCTCCCGCGCCCACGCGCTCCTCGGCCAAGGCGTCGATTTCGGCGCGGACAACTGCGCGCGCGCCGAGCCGGACCTGCGCGAGGCGCTGGAGCGGCTGCGCGATCTGCCGGCGCGACCCGCGCCGGGCAGCGACGTCAAGGGCTTCGCTTCGCTCCAGCTGGGGCGATGCCGGATGGCGCAGGGGCGCGATCGCGACGCGGCGCGCCTGCTGCGCGAAGCGGAGCGGTGGGGCAACGCGGGCATGGTCGCGCAGGCGCGCGCCTGCCTGGCGGGGCTGTACGCGCAGGGACGCGGCGTCGAGCGCGACCCGGAGCGGGCGCTCGCGCTGTACGTGCTGGCCGACGGCGAAGCTTGCGATTCGACCCGGGGGCACGACGTGCGCAGCGCGGCCGAACTGATCCTCACGCTGAACCCGGATGCCGGCCGCGTCCACGACGGCGTGGTGTACGCCCTGCTGCGGCGCGGCTCGGCGCGCGACTGGCTGCGCATGCTGGAGCTGCACAAGCGCCACTTCAGCAGCGCCGGCACCGGCCGCTACATCCCGCTTGCGCTGGATGGGCTGTACGCGGGCGGC
This sequence comes from Vulcaniibacterium tengchongense, assembly GCF_003814555.1. Classification (GTDB taxonomy): domain Bacteria; phylum Pseudomonadota; class Gammaproteobacteria; order Xanthomonadales; family Xanthomonadaceae; genus Vulcaniibacterium; species Vulcaniibacterium tengchongense. Next base: position 1,332,156 of record NZ_RKQN01000001.1, on the reverse strand, counting down.
GCCGGCGAAGAGGACCGCGCCGCGATGCGCGAACTCAGCCTGGAGCTCGGGCGGCTGTTCCTGGAGCGCGGCGAGCGCGCGCTGGCGCTCGGCTACCTGCGCCTGGCCGATCCGGCGGCGGCGGGCGAATGGCTGCGGCGCTGGGATCGCGAGGCGCGCTACCGGCTGATCCTGGCGGACGGCCGCGAGTGGAGGGCGAGCGATGCGGTGCCGTGATCGTTTCGCGTCGTTGCTGGCGGCGGCGCTGCTGGCCGCCGTCGCCGGCCCGGCGCTTGCCGCGGAGGAGTGCGTTGCGGCCTCGATCGACGAGGTCGGCCGGTGCGGGCGCCGGGGCGCCGCGGCGACGGCCGGGCTGCACGACCGCGAGACCCCGCGGCCTGCGCCGCCGCCGGGGCTGGACCCCGACCTGCTCGCGACGCAACTGCTCGGCGACTTCGCCGTCGGCGAACTGCATCCGGTCGCGGGCGGCGACGGGGAATGGGTGCTGGTCGCGCGGCAGGCGGCGGTGGTCGCCGTGGACGCCAATGCGTATGCGTTGCGGGAGCAGGGCCCGGAGCCGTCGGTCGCGCGGGTCGCGCTGCTGGGCTGGCGCGAGGGCGCCGGCGAGGGCGCGTTGCCGACGGTGCGCATCCTGGCCGAGACGGCGGATCCGACCGAGGGCACCGCCGCCGCGGCGGTTGCCGACGGCGCCGGGGCCGTCGTGCCTTGCGTCGACCCGGAAGCAGGCGGCGAGCTGGATTCCGCGGGCGGCTATCCCGACATCGCCGGCGAATTCCGCTGGCGGCGCCTGTCGCCGCAACACCGCGTGCTGGCGGCGTCGGTCCGGCGGTCCGAAGGCTATGCCGGCGGCGGCGGCGGCTTCCACGGCGAGGTGCTGCTGGAACCGCGCGACGGCCGGCTGGTGCCGGTGGCCTGCTATGCGCGAAGCCGCTTCCAGATGTTCGGCGGCGAATGGAACGAGGACGGCACCCGCCAGCACCCGGAGTCGCGTGCGGCCTGGGAGATGCGGGTGCTCCCCGGCGGCGAGTGGCCGCGCTTGCGCCTGCACCCGGTCACGGCCGATACCCCCGCCGCCGCGCTGCGCTGGGATCCGGCGCGCGGGCATTACGTCCGCGACTGAACCTTCCGACCGAACGAACGCCTTTGGCCCGGGTTGACGGCGGGCTTCGCCGCTTGCTCTAATGTGATAACGCATTAATACATTCGAGCAGATGAAGCGCCGTCCCCGCCCCCCGAAAGACGTCTCCGCCGAGGCCATGGACGCTCTGGCGCAGGCGCTGTTGACCCTGCGCACGCCGGAGGAGGTGCGCGCCTTCCTCGAGGACCTGTGCACCCCCGCCGAACTGGAGGCGATGACCGACCGCTGGCGCGTGGTGCCGTTGCTGCGCCAGGGCGTGCCGTACCGCGAGATCCACGACCGCACCCAGGTCAGCGTGACCACGATCGGCCGGGTCGCGCGCACCCTCGAACGCGGCGCCGGCGGCTACGCCACCGCCTGCGGCCGCCTGGCCGCTTCCCCCGCATCCGCGGCCGCCCCGGCCGCCCCCCGCGAGCCCCGACCATGAGCCCCCTCACCGGCGCGCCGCGCGACCGCCTGCGCATCGCCATCCAGAAATCCGGCCGCCTGTCCGAACCGGCGCGCGCGCTGCTCGCGTCCTGCGGCCTGAGCTGGCGCGAAAGCCGCGACCGCCTGTTCTGCTACGGCGAGACCCTGCCGATCGACCTGCTGCTGGTGCGCGACGACGACATCCCGGGCCTGATCGCCGACGGCGTCTGCGACCTCGGCATCGTCGGCCGCAACGTGCTGCTCGAACAGGCCGGCGAGCGCGCCGCGAACGGCCGCGCCGAAGCGTTCCGCGAATGGCGCCCGCTCGGCTTCGGCGGCTGCCGGCTGATGCTGGCGGTGCCGGACGGCTGGGACTGGCGGGGCCCGGCGCAGCTGGCCGGCCGGCGCATCGCCACCAGCTACCCGGCGCTGCTTTCGAACTGGCTGCAGGAGCAGGGCATCGCCGCGCAGGTGGTGACGCTGTCCGGCTCGGTCGAGATCGCGCCGCGCCTCGGCCAGGCCGACCTGATCTGCGACCTGGTCTCCAGCGGCGCGACCCTGGCCGCGAACCAGCTCAGGCCGGTGCAGACGCTGCTCGAAAGCGAGGCGGTGCTCGCCGGCCCGGCGCGCGACTTCGAGGCCGAGCGCGCCGAACTGGCCGAGATGTTGCTGCGCCGCCTCGACGGCGCGCTGCGCGTGCGCCACAGCAAGCTGCTGCTGTTCCAGGCGCCGCGCCGGCTGCTGCCGCAACTGCTGAGCCTGCTGCCCGACGCCGAGTCGCCGACGGTGATGCGCCTGGACCAGGGCGAGGACGACCTGGCGCTGCAGGCGTTGTGCCATGGCGCGGTCACCTGGCAACGGCTGGAGGAGCTCAAGCGCGCCGGCGCGCGCGGGCTGATGGTGTTGCCGGTGGAGGGCATGCTGGCATGAACGCCGCGCTTTCGGACCGGCCGCTGTGGAACGTGCTCGACTGGAACTCGCTCGACGCCGCGCAGCGCGCGCAGGCGCTGCGCCGCCCCGCGCAGGCGAGCTCGGCCGAGACGGCCGCGGCGGTGCGCGCGATCCTCGAGCAGGTGCGCCGCGGCGGCGACGCCGCGCTGCGCGAACTGGCGCGGCGCTTCGACGGCTTCGCCCCGGAGGCGTTCGCGGTGTCCGCGGAGGAATTCGACGCCGCCGAGCGCGCGTTGCCGGCGTCGCTGCGCGCCGCGATCGATGAGGCCGCCGAACGCATCGCCCGCTTCCACGAGGCGGGGGCGGGCGCGCCGTACGCGCTCGACACCGCGCCCGGGGTGCGCTGCGAGCGCGTGCTGCGGCCGATCCGCCGGGTCGGGCTGTACGTGCCGGCCGGCTCCGCGCCGTTGCCGTCGACCGCGCTGATGCTGGGCGTGCCGGCGCGGCTGGCCGGCTGCCCGCAGATCGCGTTGTGCACGCCGCCGCGCGGCGACGGCAGCGCCGATCCCGCGGTGCTGTACGCCGCGCGCCGCTGCGGCATCGCGCGCGCGTTCAAGCTGGGCGGCGCCCAGGCCATCGCGGCGATGGCGTTCGGCACCGCCTCGGTGCCGAAGTGCGACAAGCTGTTCGGGCCCGGCAACGCCTACGTCACCGAGGCCAAGCGGCAGATCGCGCAACGCGAGGACGGCGCGGCGATCGACATGCCGGCCGGGCCGTCGGAGGTGCTGGTGATCGCCGATGCCGGCGCGGATCCGGCCTTCGTCGCCGCCGACCTGCTGTCCCAGGCCGAGCACGGGCCGGACTCGCAGGCGCTCCTGCTCAGCGACGAGCCGGCGCTGATCGCCTGCGTCGGCCGGGAACTGGAGCGCCAGCTCGAGGCGCTGCCGCGCGCCGCCATCGCGCGGCGGGCGCTGGCCGCGTCGAGCGCGATCCGGGTCGCTTCGATCGAGCAGGCGCTGGCGATCAGCAACGACTACGCGCCCGAGCACCTGATCCTGGCCTTGCGCGACGCGCGCGCGTGGTTGCCGAAGGTGGCGGCGGCCGGCTCGGTGTTCCTGGGCGACTGGGCCCCGGAGGCGCTGGGCGACTACTGCAGCGGCACCAACCACGTGTTGCCGACCAGCGGCGCGGCGCGCTTCGTCGGCGGCCTGAACGTGGCCAGCTTCCAGGTCGCGATCACCGTGCAGGAGGTCTCGCCCGCCGGGCTGGCGGCGATCGGCCCCTGCGCGATCGAGTTGGCCGAGGCCGAGGGCCTGCACGCGCACCGCGAGGCGGTGGCGCTGCGGCTGCGCGCCGCCTCCGCGCGGAGGGGCGCATGAACGCGGCCCCGCGCTGCGCCGGCGCCGATCCCTGCGCGCTGCTGCGCGAGGACCTGCGCGACTTCGCCGGCTACCGCTCCGCGCGCAGCGAAGCGTTGCAGGGCCGCATCTGGCTCAACGCCAACGAATCGCCGTGGGCCAACGCCGGCGACGCCGAGGGCGCGCTGCGGCGCTATCCCGATCCGCAACCGACCGCCTTGCGCGCGGCCTTGGCCGAGCTGTACGGCTGCGCGCCGGAGGAGCTGCTGGTCGGGCGCGGCAGCGACGAGGGCATCGACCTGCTGGTGCGCGCGCTGTGCCGTCCCGGCGCCGACGCGATCCTGGTCACTTCGCCCACGTTCGGCATGTACGCAGTGAGCGCGCGCCTGCACGGCACCGCGGTGGTGGACGTGCCGCTGCGCGACACCGTCGAGGGCTTCGCCTGCGATTTCGACGCGGTCGCCGCGGCGGCGCTGGCGCGGCCGGTCAAGCTGGTGTTCCTGTGCTCGCCGGGGAATCCGTCGGGCACGCTGCTGCCGCTGGACGGCATCGTCGCGCTGGCGCGCCGGCTCGAAGGCCGCGCCCTGGTGGTGGTCGACGAGGCCTATCTGGACTTCGCCCAGGCGCCGTCGGCGGTGGACGCGATTCCGGAGCAGCCCAATCTGGCGGTGCTGCGCACGCTGTCGAAGGCGCATGCGCTGGCCGCGGCGCGGATCGGCTGCGTGGTCGCGGCGCCGGGCCTGGTCGATGCGCTGCGCCGCTGCCAGGCGCCGTATCCGCTGCCGGCCGCATGCGTGGCGCAGGCCCTGGCCGCGCTCGCGCGCCCGGCGCGCGCCGCCACCGCCGCGCGCGCCGGCGCGACCGTGCGCGAGCGCGAGGCGCTGGCCGCGCGCCTGGCCGCGTTGCCCGGCGTGCGCCGGGTGTATCCCTCGCGCGCGAACTTCCTGCTGGTGCGTTTCGCCGACGCCCAGGCCGCGTTCGAGCGCCTGCTCGCCGCCGGCGTGGTGGTGCGCGACATGCGCGCCGCGCCCGCGCTCGGCGACGCGCTGCGGATCAGCCTGGGCACGCCGGCGCAGAACGCCGCGGCGCTGGCGGCGCTGGCAGGAGCCGCGGCATGAGCGCGACGCCGATGACGCCGATCCTGTTCGTCGACCGCGACGGCACCCTGATCGAGGAGCCGGCCGACTTCCAGGTCGACCGCTACGAGAAGCTGCGCTTCGTCCGCGGCGTGATCCCGGCGCTGTTGCGCCTGCGCGACGCCGGCTACCAGTTCGTGATGGTCACCAACCAGGACGGCCTGGGCACGCCGGCGTTCCCGCAGGAGGACTTCGAAGGCCCGCACCGGCTGATGCTGCAGGTGTTCGAGAGCCAGGGCGTCGTGTTCCGCGACGTGCTGATCGACGCCAGCCTGCCGGCCGACAACGCGCCCACGCGCAAGCCGGGCATCGGCCTGGCGTTGCCCTACCTGCGCGACCGCGGCGTCGACTGGGCGCGCTCGGCGGTGGTCGGCGACCGCGAGACCGACGTCGCCTTCGCGCGCAACCTCGGCGTGGCCGCCTACCAGCTGCGCACGCCGCGGTTTGGCGGGCAGTGGGACTGGGACGGCATCGCCCGCGCGCTGACCGAGGCGCCGCGCACCGCGCGGGTCGTGCGCAACACGCGCGAGACCCGGATCGAGGCGGCGGTGAACCTCGACGCCGCGGCCGAGCCGCGCGTCGCCACCGGCCTGGGCTTCTTCGACCACATGCTCGAGCAGCTCGGCAAGCACGGCGGCTTCGCCCTGGAACTGCGCTGCGACGGCGACCTGCACGTCGACGAGCACCACACCGTCGAGGACAGCGCGCTGGCGCTGGGGCAGGCGCTGCGCGAGGCGCTGGGCGACAAGCGCGGCCTCGGCCGTTACGGCTTCGTGCTGCCGATGGACGAATGCCTGGCCAGCGCCGCGCTCGACTTCTCCGGGCGGCCGTACTTCGCGTTCGAGGGGCGCTTCGCGCGCGAGCGCGTCGGCGACCTGCCGACCGAGCTGGTGCCGCACTTCTTCCGCTCGCTGTGCGAGAGCGCGGGGTTGAACCTGCACTTGAAGGTCGAGGGCGAGAACGACCACCACCGGGTCGAGGCCTGCTTCAAGGCGGTCGCGCGCGCGCTGCGCCAGGCGATCCGGCGCGAAGGGCGCGAGCTGCCCAGCACCAAGGGCCGGCTGTGATGGGCGTGCCGTGATGGACGTGGTGCTGATCGATTCCGGCGGCGCCAACATCGGTTCGGTGCGCTACGCGTTCGAACGCCTCGGCGTGCGGGCGCGCCTGAGCGCGGACCCGGGCGAGATCGCCGCCGCCGACCGCGTGGTCCTGCCCGGGGTCGGCGCCGCCGCCGCCGGCATGGCGCGGCTGCGCGCGCTCGGGCTGGTCGAATTGGTGCGCGGCCTGCGCCAGCCGCTGCTCGGCATCTGCCTGGGCATGCAGCTGCTGTTCGAAGCCTCGGAGGAGGGCGAGACCGAGTGCCTGGGCCTGCTGCCCGGCCGCGTGCGCAAACTCGCCGGCGGCCCCGGCCTGCGCGTGCCGCACATGGGCTGGAACGCGCTGGCGCGGCGGCGCGAGGACCCGCTGCTGGCCGGCATCGGCGACGGCGCGCAGGCCTATTTCGTCCACGGCTACGCCGCGCCGGTGAGCGCGGACACGCTCGCGGCGAGCGAGCACGGCGAGGCCTTCGCCGCGGTGGTGCGGCGCGGCCGCTGCTGGGGCGCGCAATTCCATCCGGAGCGCTCGGCGGCGGTCGGCGCGCGCCTGCTCGAGAACTTCCTGTCGGAGCGGCTGGCATGAGCGCGATCGTGGAAGCCGCCGCCACCGCGGCGTTCGAGCTCTATCCCGCGATCGACGTGCGCGACGGCCGCGTGGTGCGCCTGCGCCAAGGCGACTATGCGCAGGAGACCCGCTACCCCGAGTCGCCGCTGGATCTGGCGCGGCGCTACGCGCAGGCCGGCGCGCGCTGGCTGCACCTGGTCGACCTCGATGCGGCGCGTGCCGGCGGCTATACCCTGGCGCCGCTGCTGCGGGCGATCCGCGCCGAGACCGGGCTGCAGGTGCAGACCGGCGGCGGCGTGCGCGGCGAGGACGACGTCGCGGCGATCCTCGGCGCCGGCGCCGCGCGGGTCGTGGTCGGCTCGCTCGCCGTGCGCGCGCCGGAGCGCGTGCTGGCCTGGCTCGATCGCTTCGGCGCCGAGCGCCTGACCGTCGCGCTCGACGCGCGCCAGGATGCGGAGGGCGCATGGCGTCTGCCCACCGCCGGCTGGACCGAGGACAGCGGCGTGCGCCTGCACCCGTTGGTGCAGGACTACGTGCGGGGCGGGCTGCGCCACCTGCTGTGCACCGACATCGCCCGCGACGGCATGCTCGGCGGCCCCAACCTCGGCCTTTACCGCGAGCTGCATGCGCTGGCGCCGCGACTGGCGATCCAGGCCTCCGGTGGCGTCCGCAACGTCGCCGACGTGCGCGCGGCGCGCAAGGCCGGCTGCGCCGGCGCGGTGCTCGGCAAGGGCCTGCTCGACGGACGCTTCGCGCTCGGGGACGCGCTGCGCGAGGCCGCGCCGTGCTGAGCCGCCGCATCATCCCGTGCCTGGACGTGCGCGGCGGCCGCGTGGTCAAGGGCGTGCGCTTCCGCGACCACGTCGACATGGGCGACATCGTCGAACTGGCGCTGCGCTATCGCGAGCAGGGCGCCGACGAGCTGGTGTTCTACGACATCGCCGCCAGCCCCGAGGGCCGTCGCGTCGACCGCGCCTGGGTCGAGCGGGTGGCGCGCGCGATCGACATTCCGTTCTGCGTGGCCGGCGGGATCCGCTCGGTGGAGGACGCGCGCGCGGTGCTGCACGCCGGCGCGGACAAGGTCTCGATCAACTCGCCGGCGCTGGAGCGGCCGGCGCTGATCGAGGAACTGGCGGCGGCCTTCGGCGTGCAATGCGTGGTGGTCGGCATCGACAGCCTGCGCGACGAAGACGGCCAGTGGCGGGTGCGCCAGTACACCGGCGACCCCGCGCGCACCCGCGCGCTGCCGCGGCGCACGCTCGACTGGGCGGCGGAGGCGCAGCGGCGCGGCGCCGGCGAGATCGTGCTCAACTGCATGGGCAGCGATGGCGTACGCGGCGGCTACGACCTGGAGCAGCTGCGCGCGGTACGCGAGGCCTGCGCGGTGCCGCTGATCGCCTCCGGCGGCGCCGGTACCGCCGCGCACTTCGTCGAGGTCTTTCGCGAGGCCGATGCCGACGGCGCGCTGGCGGCCAGCGTGTTCCACTCCGGCGCGGTGGCGATTCCACAGCTCAAGCGCACGCTGGCGGCGGCGGGCGTAGCGGTGCGGGAGGCGGCGTGACCACGTCCGTGTCCGCCATTCTCGGCAGCCCCGATGCTTGCCAATCCGCTCCGGTATCGGCAGGCGCCGGGGGCGTGTCTCCGCCCGCGTTCGGCCTGGCGGTGGCACCGCTCTTCCCGCGGCCGGGGCTTGCTGCTTCGATTCGGGCGCCGGCCTTCCCTCACCGGCTTGGCCGCGATGCCACCGCCAGGCCGAACGCGCGGGCCGGCCGGCAGGTTCGGGGAAGGCGCAAAAGCGAATTGCCCGGCAACGCGGCGGCTTGCTGCAAGACACGGCGTTCCTGTGCGGGCGGAACGATCGCCAAGACGATCCCATCGAGCAGCCCCCATGACCCCTGAGCAGATCGCGAACCTCGGCTGGGACAAGCAGGGCGGTCTGCTGCCCGCGATCGTGCAGGACGTCGATACGCGGCGGGTGCTGATGCTCGGCTACATGGACCGCGCCGCACTGCAGGCGACGCTGGAAAGCGGCCGGGTCACCTTCTTCAGCCGCAGCAAGGGCCGGCTGTGGACCAAGGGCGAGTCCTCGGGGCACTTCCTGGCGCTGGTCTCGGTCGAGGCCGATTGCGACGCCGACACCTTGCTAGTGCAGGCGCGGCCGCGGGGGCCGACCTGCCATCTCGGCCGCGCGAGCTGCTTCGCGAATGCGACCGGCGCGGCGCTGGGCACCGGGCCGGAAGGCGCCGCGACCGCGCCGGGCTTCGGCCTGCGCGACCTCGACGCGCTGGTCGCCGCGCGCGAGCGCGAGCGGCCCGCCGGCCGCTACACCACCGCGCTGTTCGAATCCGGCCCGCGCCGGATCGCGCAGAAGGTCGGCGAGGAGGGCGTCGAAACGGCGCTGGCGGCGGTGGCGCAGGACGAGGCCGCGCTGCTCGGCGAAGCCGCCGACCTGCTCTACCACCTGCTGGTGCTGCTGCGCGCGCGCGGCCTCGGCTTGGCCGAGGTCGAAGCGGTGCTGGCGCAGCGGCATCGTCCGTAGGCCTCGCAAATCCGCTTACCCGTCGCCGCGAGCGCAGCGGAGGCGGCTGTTCGCCGCATCGACACGCCACGTGACCCAGCAGCCGGGGTGCGGGCCGGCGCGACCTTCGGCGGCATGGATGCCGCCGAAGAGCCTACAGGGACGTATTCACGGCGTGTCGCGCCGGCCCGTGCCCCGGCGGCTCGCAGCGACGCCCGAGCCTGCGCTTTCACAAAGCCGCGCAGCGCTTCTGAAGTGCGTTCGTGCCGGGAGACGCGGGCCGCCGATTCGCCAGGCATCGTTTTGCCAGGCATGTTCGACTTCGGCGTCCGCAATTACCGGTGCCGTGGCCGAACGAGAACTATCCTCTCTCCGCTCCGGCGGCGGATAATCCGGCCTCCTCCCGCGGAACCGCTTGCGTGCTTCGAATCCCGGTCTGCGCCGCCCTGCTGCTCGCGACAGCGCCTTGCCCGGCCGAGACGCCGGCGCCGGTCGCGTCGCCGCCGGCCATCGTCGGCACGGTCTATCGCGACGACGACGGCGACGGCCGCCGCGATGCCGGCGAGCCCGGCATCGCCGGGGTCAAGCTGTCCGACGGCCGCAGCTTGGCGGTCACCGACGCCGAAGGCCGCTACCGGTTGCCGCGTCGCGACGGCAGCACCGTGTTCGTGATCAAGCCGCCAGGCTACGCGGTGGCCAACGGCGACGACGGGTTGCCCCGGTTCTGGGCGCACGTGTTTCCCCACGGCTCGCCGAAGCTGCGCTACGGCGGCATCGCCGCGACCGGCGACGACGCCGGCCGTTTCGATTTCCCGCTGCGGCCGCAACCGGCGCCGGCCGAACTCGACATGCTGGTGTTCGGCGACCCGCAGCCCAAGAGCATGGTCGACGTCGGCCATTACGAGCGCGACATCGTCGAACCCCTGGTCGGCCGGCACGGCGCCTCCTTGGGCCTGAGCCTGGGCGACATCGTCGACGACGACCTGTCGCTGTACCCGGCGATGAACCGCGTCACCGCCAGGCTGGGCGTGCCGTGGCTGCACGTGCCCGGCAATCACGACCTGGACTTCGACTCCGCACGCGACGAGGACGCGCTGCTCAGCTTCCGCAACGTCTACGGGCCCGACAGCTACGCCTGGGAGGAGGCGCAGGCCAGCTTCGTCGTGCTCGACGACGTGGTCTACCGGCCCGGGCCGTCGCCGTCCTACGTCGGCGGCCTGCGTGAGGACCAGTTCGCCTTCCTCGAGGCCTACCTGGCGACGTTGCCGAAGCAGCGGCGGCTGGTGATCGCCGCGCACATCCCGTTCTTCGACCCGGTGCCGGGCCGCGAGGCGTTCCGCCGCGCCGACCGCGAGCGCCTGTTCGCGCTGCTGCAGGACCGCCCGGTGCTGCTGCTGACCGCGCACACCCACAACCAGCGCCACTACTACCACGGCGCCGCCAGCGGCTGGCGCGGTGCGCAGCCGCTGCACGAGTACAACGTCGGCGCGGCCTGCGGCGCGTTCTGGTCCGGGGCGAAGGATGCGCAGGGCATCCCCGATGCCACCATGAGCGACGGCACGCCGAACGGCTACGCCCGCCTGCGCATCGCCGCCGACGGAAGCTATGCCCTGGACTATCGCGTCGCGCGCGCGCCGGACGATTACGCGATCGCGCTGCACGCGCCGCGGGTGCTGCGCCGCGGCGCCTATCCGGCCTACGGCGTCTACGCCAACGTGTTCATGGGCGACGCCGACAGCCGGGTCGAATACCGCGTCGACGGCGGCGAGTGGAAGCCGATGCGCCGGGTCGAACGGGCCGACCCGCGCCTGCTGGCCGAGAACGTCGCCGACGACGCGGCCGGGCGGTTGCGCGGCTACGACCGTTCGCCGGAGGCCGATCCGTCCACCCACCTGTGGCGCGGCGCATTGCCCACCGACCTCGCCGCCGGCGAGCACCGGGTCGAGGTGCGCGCATTCGACCGCTGGCAGGGCGAGCGCCGCGCCGAGACCCGTTACCGGCTGGACGAGGCGAAGGAGTAGCCGCGATGCCGGGCGCCGCGTTGCCGAACGACCTGCCGATCGCGCTGTTCGAAACCGCGCGGGACTGGGAACGCTGGCTCGCCGCCCACGGCGACGCGCCCGGGCTGTGGCTGAAGATCGCCAAGAAGGGCAGCGGCGTGCGTTCGGTCGGCTATGCCGAGGCGCTGGACGTGGCGCTGTGCCACGGCTGGATCGACGGACTCAAGCGCGCCTGCGACGAGCGCCACTTCCTGCAGCGGTTCACGCCGCGGCGGCCCGGCAGCCTGTGGTCGAAGCTCAACGTCGGCCACGCCGAGCGGCTGATCGCCGCCGGACGGATGCGTCCGGCCGGGCTGCGCGAGACCGAGGCCGCCCGCGCCGACGGCCGCTGGCAGGCCGCCTACGCGCCGGCCCGCGCGATGGAGGTGCCGCCGGAACTGGCCGCGGCGCTGGCGAAGAACGCCAAGGCGCGCCGCTTCTTCGACGGCCTGGACCGGACCAACCGCTACGCGTTCTGCTGGCGCGTGCGGACGCTGAAGAAGCCGGAGTCGCCCGCGGCCAAGGCGGCGCTGTTCGCGCGGATGCTGGCGCGCGGGGAGCAGCTGCACGGCGGCGGGTAGCCGTGCGGCGTGCGCGCGGCGGCGCCCTTCGCGACCGGCTCGGTTCCGGCGCTGCGCCAAGCTCCGGCTAGGCGCCGGCGTCGACGTCCGCGAACGATTCGTGGCGCGGATGGCCGTGGGCGGCGTCGCCGGTGCGCGGCTGCGGATAGTCCTCGCGGCGGTCGATCAGCGCGGTCCGCAGGCCGGCCTCGCGGGCCGCGTCGAGCTCCTCGACCACGTCGGACAGGAACAGGATCTCGCCTGCGGGCAGGCCGATCGCCTCGGCGATGCGGCGGTAGCTGGCGGCCTCGCGCTTGCCGCCGACCTCGGTGTCGAACCAGCCCGAGAACAGCCCGGTGAGGTCGCCGGCGTCGCTGTGGCCGAAGAACAGCCGCTGCGCCGGCACGCTGCCGGAGGAATACACGTACAGCGGCAGCCCGGCCTCGCGCCAGCGCGGCAGCGCCGCGGCCGCGTCCGGGTAGATGTGCGCGGTGAAGTCGGCGTTGCGGTAGCCGTCGGCCCAGACCATGCCCTGCAGCGCCTTCAGCGCCGTGTGCTTGCGGTCCTCGTCGATCCAGCCCTGCAGCACCTCTACGATCATCGCGTCGTCGCACATGCCGCCGTTCTCGGTCGCCACCGCGTCCAGCCACTTGCGCACCGCCGGTTCCTTGCCGCGCGCGGCGACGAAGCGGGGCAGGGCGCGGCGCGCATAGGGAAACAGCACGTCCTTGACGAACGAGATGCTGCTGGTGGTGCCTTCGATGTCGGTGAGGATGGCGCGGATGGGCATGGGGCAGGCAGGGGCGAGAAGATGAGGCACCGGGAACCGGCAGGGGCGTGGCGGGCGCGTTTCGGTACGGCGCGAGCGGTCGAGCCGCCTAGGTCGTTCCGCTGCGCGCGTCCCGGCTCACCCGGCCTGGCCGGGCTCGTAGCGCGGGAAGCGCCGGGCGATGTCGGTGCCGGTGAAATGGCCGACCCAGCCGTCCGGCTCGGTGAAGAAGCGGATCGCGACGAAGCTCGGCTCCGGGCCCATGTCGAACCAGTGCCTGGTGCCGTCCGGCACGGCGATCAGGTCGCCCTGCGTGCACTCGATCTCGTAGACCTTGTCGTCCACGTGCAGGGTGAACAGGCCCGAACCGGCCACGAAGAAGCGCACCTCGTCCTCCTTGTGGAAGTGCTCGTCGAGGAACTTGGTGCGCATCGCCTCGCGCTGCGGGTGGTCCGGCGCGATGCTGACCACGTCGACGGTCTTGAAGCCGCGCTCGGCCACCAGCCGGTCGATGTCGGCGCGATAGGCGGCCATGATCTTCTCCGGCGGATCCCCCGGGGCGACCGGCTCGGCGGCCCGCCATTGCTCGAAATCGACGCCGATCTTCTTCAGCTCGCGCGCCATTTCGGCATGGTCGCGGGTGCTCAGCAGCGGGGCGTCGGGGGCGTTTTCGTCGAAGATGCGCAGGCGGCTCATGGGGCGGCTCCGGGGCGAGGCAAGGGGAACGAAAGATCGGGAACCAGGAACGGGCGGACGCGCGCCGAGCGATGCGGCCCGGCAGCTGCGGCGAGCGCTCTCGCGCATTCCCCGTTCCTCTTCATTCGTTCCTAGGTGTGCGGTCGTTGCAGCTTCCGCAGCTCCAGTTCGCAGGCGAGCAGGAACTCGAAGGCCTCCAGGTGGCGGCGCGCCTCGGCCATGTCGCGGCCCCAGGCGTACAGGCCGTGGCCGTCGATCAGGTAGCCCCAGATCGCGCGGCGGTCGAGCAGGCAGTCGACCTGGGCGGCGAGGGTGTGCATGTCCTGGCTGTTCGGCAGCACCGGCAGGTCGAGGCTGGTCTCATGGGTGGTGTTGCCGGAGAAGGCTTTCAAGAGCTCGTAGCCTTCCAGGAGGACGTGGCCGGCGCCGGCGTACAGGCGCGAGGCCACCGTCTGCACCAGCGAATGGGTATGCAGGACGCAGCCGATCTCGGGGAAGCGCTTGTACAGCTGGGTGTGCAGCAGCGTTTCCGCGGAGGACTTGAGCCCGGTGGCGACCGCGCGGCCGTCGAGGTCGACCACCATGATGTCCGCCTCGGTCAGCCGGCCCTTGTCGCGGCCGGAAACGGTGATCGCGACGTGCCGCTCGTCGATGCGCTGCGAGAAGTTGCTGCTGGTCGCCGGCGTCCAGCCGCGCGCGGCCAGTTCGCGCACATTGACGATGATCTCGCCGGCGCAGTGGGCCAGGCGCTGCGGATCGTAGGGCAAGAGCTCGCTCATGGCGCCAGTTTAGCGGACCGGGCGCGGCAGGGCCGAAATTCCGTCCGGGCATGACGGCATGCCTCGATCTTCCGCCCGGCGGCCCAAGCCGGGAGCGAGCGCGGTCTTCGGAGGCAGGAAGAAGCCTGCGGGGCCCGTTCACGGCGCCTGCGCTTGGCCCGGGACGCTCCCCGGCGACGCGACGAATCCGCCGCCGCGCCGCGTCCGTGGCGGATCCGCAGGCGGTCAGCCCCGCAGCCGGCTGTGCCGGTAGCCGTACAGGAAGTAGATCAGGAAGCCGCCGGCGGTCCAGATCGCCATCAGCATCCAGTTGTGCGCGGTCATCGCCGACAGCAGCGCCAGGCAGCTGAGCACGCCCGCGGAGCAGACGAACCAGGCGAACGGGATCCGGAACGGCCGCGGCAGGTCCGGCTGGGTGCGGCGCAGGATCAGCACGCCGGCGCAGACCGCGGCGAAGGCGATCAGCGTGCCCATCGAGGTCAGCTCGCCGAGCACGTCGAGCGGGAACAGCGCCGCCAGCAGGGCGATGCCCAGCCCGGTGATCACCGTGTTGATGTGCGGGGTGCGGTACCGGGGATGGATCCGGGTGAACACCGGCGGCAGCAGGCCGTCGCGCGCCATGATCATGAAGATGCGCGGCTGGCCGATGATCATCACCAGCACCACCGAGGACAGCCCGATCAGCGCGCCGATCTCGACCACGATGCGCAGCCAATCCAGCTGCCGGTGCGCGGCCACCGCGGTCACCACCGGCTCGTCGGTGCCGAGCTTCGTGTACGGCACCAGCCCGGTCATCACCGCGGCCATGGCGATGTACAGCACGGTGCAGATCACCAGCGACAGCAGCATGCCGATCGGCATGTCGCGCTGCGGCCGGTGCGATTCCTGCGCCGCCACCGACACCGCCTCGAAGCCGATGTAGGCGAAGAACACCATCGCCGCGCCGCGCAGCACGCCCTCCCAGCCGTACTTGCCCGGCCCCTCGTTGGCGGGGATGAACGGCTCCCAGTTGCCCGGGTCGACGTATTTCCACCCGGCCACGATCACCAGCACGATCAGCCCGGTCTTGAGCACGACCATCGCCATGTTCATCGCCGAGGACTTGCGGATGCCGACGTAGCAGACCCAGGTCAGCAGCAGCACGATCGCCGCCGCCGGCACGTTCATGATCGCCCCGGTCGGGCGCAGCTGCGCGTCCAGCGGCGCGGCGATCAGCGCCTTGGGCAGGTAGATGTCGAAGTGCTGGAGCAGGCTGAGGAGGTAGCCGGTCCAGCTGACCGCCACCGCCGACGCCGAGACGCCGTACTCCAGCACCAGCATCCAGCCGATGAACCACGCGGCCAGTTCGCCGAGCGTGGCGTAGGTGTAGGTGTAGGCGCTGCCGGAGACGGGCACCATCGCCGCGAACTCGGCATAGGCGAGGGCGCAGAACGCGCAGCAGATCGCCGCCAGCACGAAGCTGAGCATGATTGCCGGGCCGGCGTGGTCGGCGGCGGCCTGGCCGGTGATGACGAAGATGCCGCCGCCGATCACCGCGCCGATGCCCAGCGCGGTCAGCCCCCACGGACCGAGCGCGCGCTGCAGGCTCAGGCCCTCGGCGTCGGCGTGGCTGGCGTGGGGGTGCTTGGTCGCGAGCAGTCGCTGCAGCATGAGGGTCGGTCCTGGCGCCCGCGGCGGCGCCGGGGCATGCGTGCAAAAGAACGGGAAGCGGAAACGAAGAGGGCCGGCGAGTTCGTCGTCGGCCCCCGGGGCGGCGCCTCAGCCCTGCCGCAGCTTGCTGTGGCGGTAGCCGTAGCCGAAGTAGATCAGGAAGCCGACCGCGGTCCACGCCGCCAGCAGCAACCAGTTGTACCAGCCCATGAAGCCGACCAGGGCCAGGCAGGACAGCGCGCCGAGGATGCAGATCAGCGGCGCCATCGGCACCCGGAACGAGCGCGGCAGGTCCGGGCGGGTGCGGCGCAGGATCAGCACGCCGATGCAGACCGTGGCGAACGCCAGCAGCGTGCCCATCGAGACCAGGTCGCCGAGCACGCCCAGCGGGAAGAACGCGGCCAGCAGCGCGGCGACGATGGCCACCACGACGGTGGCCTTGTGCGGCGTGTGGTGCCGCGGGTGCACCGCGCCGAAGAAGCGCGGCATCAGGCCGTCGCGCGCCATCGCGAAGAAGATGCGCGGCTGGCCCATCAGCATCACCAGGATCACCGAGGTGAGGCCGGCGACCGCGCCGATCTCGACGGCGAACTTCAGCCAGCCCAGGGCCGGGTAGCGCTCCAGCGCGGTGGCCACCGGCTTGGCGGTGCCAAGGTCGGTGTACGGCACCATGCCGGTCAGCACCGCGGCGACGATGATGTACAGCAGGGTGCAGGTCACCAGCGAGCCGAGGATGCCGATCGGCATGTCGCGCTGCGGGTTCTTGGCTTCCTGCGCCGCGGTGGAGACCGCGTCGAAGCCGATGTAGGCGAAGAACACGATCGAGGCCGCGCGCAGCACGCCGGGCCAGCCGAAGCGGTCGCCGCCTTCGTGGGCGGGGATGAACGGGACCCAGTTGTCCGGGTTCACGTACTGCGAGCCGAAGCCGATCAGCGCCAGGATCACCGTCACCTTGACCGCGACGATGATCGCGTTGGCGGTGGCGGACTGGCGGATGCCGATGTAGCAGAGATAGCCCACGCCGGCGACGATCAGCACCGCCGGCAGGTTGAACAGCGAGCCGGTCGCGCTGAACTGGCCGTTGGCGTAGGTCACCGGCGCGGAGGCGAACAGCGCCGGGAACTTCCAGTCGCTGCCGAACATGTGCGCGATCGATTCCATCAGGCTGACGGTGTAGGCCGACCAGCCCACCGCCACCGCGGACGCGGCGAACAGGTATTCCAGCACCAGGCTCCAGCCGACGAACCAGGCCACCGCCTCGCCCAGCGTGGCGTAGGTGTAGCTGTAGGCGCTGCCCGAGACCGGGATCATCGACGCGAATTCGGCGTAGCACAGGCCCGCGAACGCGCAGGCGATGCCGGCGAGCACGAAGCTGAGCATGATCGCCGGGCCGGCATGGTTGGCCGCGGCCTGGCCGGTCATCACGAAGATGCCGGCGCCGATGATGGCGCCGATGCCGAGCAGCACCAGATGGCGCGCGGTCAGGACGCGCTTGAGATTGGCTTCCCCCTGGAGCGAGCCTTCCACCGGCTCGCCGGCATCGACGTGACCGGCGGGCTCCACCGGCTTGGTGACGAACAAATCTTTGAACATCCGATTCCCCTGGGTGGGTGGCCGCCGTTCAGGCGACGGGTCGAGCGTATGGCCGTGGGGCGGGCCACCTTAACCCACGCGGGAAAGCAGCGGCAAGCGGGAAAAAGTCATGCTTCGCCTGCATAATCGCCGCCCCCCGACGCGCCGAGACGCCGCCGAATGTCCTCGATTCCCGCCGAGCCCGACGCCGCGCTGCGCGAGGCGCTGCGGCGCTACGCCGAGCGCTGGCCGGAAGAGCGCGACGCCGCGTTGTTCCTGGAACTGCTCGACGACCCCGCAGACCCGTTCCGGCGCGAGCGCCTGGCCGGGCACTTCACCGCTTCGTGCTGGCTGGTCGACCGCGCCGGCGCGCGCGTGCTGCTCACGCACCACCGCAAGCTCGGCCGCTGGCTGCAGCTCGGCGGCCACGCCGACGGCGACCGCGACCTGGCGCGCGTCGCGCTGCGCGAGGCGGAGGAGGAGTCGGGCCTGGGCGGGCTGACCGTCGAGCCCGGACTGTTCGACCTCGACCGGCACTGGATTCCCGCGCGCGGCGACGTGCCGGGGCATTGGCACTACGACGCGCGCTTCGTGGTGCGCGCCGGCACGGACGAGCGCTACGTGGTCAGCGAGGAATCGCACGATCTGGCCTGGCGCGAGATCGCCGGCATCGCGGGCGACCCGCAGGCGGACGAATCGCTGCGGCGGATGGCGCGCAAGTGGCTCGCTGCCGGGAACGGGTGAAGAGGCAACAGGAACGGGCAGGCCTCCCGCTCGTTCCTGTTCGCGGGTCGCGGGCGCCGCCTCAGTACAGCACCCGCGTCCGCAGCGTGCCCGGGATGGCGGCGAGCCGATCGCGCACCGCCGCGGCCTGCGCCTGGGTCGCGGTGATGTCGATCACCACGTAGCCGATCTTCGGGTGCGTGCGCAGGTACTGGCCGTCGATGTTGACGCCCAGCCGCGAGAACACCTCGTTGACCTGCGACAGCACGCCCGGCACGTTGCGGTGGATGTGCAGCAGGCGCAGGCTGCCGGTGTGCTCGGGCAGGGTGACCTCGGGGAAGTTCACCGCCGACAGGGTCGAGCCGTTGTCGCTGTAGCGGATCAGCTTGGCCGCGACCTCCAGGCCGATGTTGTCCTGCGCCTCCAGCGTGCTGCCGCCGATGTGCGGGGTCAGGATCACGTTGTCGAACCCGGTCAGCGGCGAGACGAACGGATCGGCGTTGCCCTGCGGCTCGACCGGGAACACGTCGATCGCCGCGCCGCCGATGTGCCCCGAGCGCAGCGCCTGCGCCAGCGCGTCGATGTCGACCACGGTGCCGCGCGAGGCGTTGATCAGGTGCGCGCCGCGGCGCATCGCCGCCAGTTCGGCGGCGCCGATCATCTCGCGCGTGGCCGGGGTCTCCGGCACGTGCAGGGTGACGATGTCGCTGCGCGCGAGCAGGTCGTGCAGGCCGGCCGCGGCGCGCGCGTTGCCGAGCGCGAGCTTGGTCTCGATGTCGTGGAAGATCACGTGCATGCCCAGTGCCTCGGCGATCACGCCGACCTGGGTGCCAATGTGGCCGTAGCCGACGATGCCGAGGGTCTTGCCGCGCACCTCGTGGCTGCCCGCGGCCGACTTCGACCAGCCGCCGCGGTGGCATTGCGCGTTCTTCTGCGGGATGCCGCGCATCAGCATGATCGCCTCGGCGATCACCAGCTCCGCCACGCTGCGGGTGTTGGAGTAGGGCGCGTTGAAGACCGGGATGCCGGCCATCTCGGCGGCGTCGAGGTCGATCTGGTTGGTGCCGATGCAGAACGCGCCGATCGCCATCAGCCGCCGCGCGTGCGCCAGGGCCCCGGCGGTGAGCTGGGTGCGCGAGCGGATGCCGACGATGTGCGCGGCGGCCAGTTCGCGGCGCAGTTCGTCCTCCGGCAGCGACTTGTCGTAGGTCTGGATCTGCGAGTACCCGGCGGCGCGGAAGCTCTCCACCGCGGTCGGGCTGATGCCCTCCAGCAGCAGGACGCGGATCTCATGCTTCGGGAACGAGGTCTTCTGGCTCACGGCGGACGGCGGCGCGGACGCGGGCCTTCGACTATCTCAGAAATCGGCGCCGTTTGCTGCGCCGCATCACTGGACGCTCCGGCGCCGCGCTGGCAGGCTGGGCCCTCCGTCCGCGGCCCGCTTTTCCGATGACCGACGCCCGCCTCGACTGCCTGCTCGCCCGCGTGCCCGGGCTGCGCCTGACCCGGGATCCGGCCGACCTCGCGCACTACGGCCGCGACTGGACCCGGCGCTGGACGCCGGCGCCGCTGGCGGTGGCGCTGCCGGGCTCGGTCGAGGAGGTGCAGGCGATCGTGCGCTGGGCCAACGAGGAGCGGATCGCGCTGGTCCCCTCGGGCGGCCGCACCGGCCTGTCCGGCGGCGCGGTCGCGGCGAACGGCGAGCTGGTGCTGAGCCTGGAGCGGATGAACCGCGTCCTCGCCTTCGATCCGGTGGACCGCACCCTGACCGTGCAGGCCGGCATCCCGCTGCAGGCGGTGCACGAGGCCGCGCGCGAGCGCGGCCTGCTGTACCCGGTCGACTTCGCCGCGCGCGGCTCGTGCACGATCGGCGGCAACATCGCTACCAACGCCGGCGGCATCCGGGTGATCCGCTACGGCAACACCCGCGAATGGATCGCCGGCCTGGCCGTGGTCGCCGGCAACGGCGACCTGCTCGAACTCAACCGCGGCCTGATCAAGAACTCCAGCGGCTACGACCTGCGCCAGCTGATGATCGGCTCGGAAGGCACGCTCGGCGTCGTGGTCGAGGCCACGCTGCGCCTGACCGACCCGCCGCCGCCGGGCAACACCATGCTGCTGGCGCTGCCCTCGTTCGAGGGGCTGATGCGGGTGTTCGCCGCGTTCCGCGAGCGGCTGACGCTGCAGGCGTTCGAGTTCTTCACCGACCGCGCGCTGCACCACGTGATCGCCCACGGCGCGGCGGCGCCGTTCGGGCAGGCGCATCCGTTCTACGTGGTGACCGAGTACGCCGGCGGCGACGAGGCGGCCGAAGCCGCCGCGCTGGCCGCGTTCGAGCACTGCCTGGAGCAGGGCTGGGTCGGCGACGGGGTGATCGGCCGGAGCGAGGCCCAGGCGGCGCAGCTGTGGCGGCTGCGCGAGGGCATCACCGAATCGCTGGCGCCGCACAAGCCGTACAAGAACGACGTCTCGGTGCGGATCTCGGCGATGCCGGCGTTCCTCGCCGAGACCCAGGCGCTGCTGGCGCGCGAATACCCGCGGTTCGACGTGGTCTGGTTCGGCCACATCGGCGACGGCAACCTGCACATCAACGTGCTGCCGCCGCCGGGCATGGCCGACGGCGAGTTCGTGGGCCATTGCGAACGGGTGACCAAGCTGCTGGCCGAGGCGCTGTCGCGGCACGGCGGCAGCATCTCCGCCGAGCACGGCATCGGCCTGGTCAAGAAGCCGTATCTCGACAGCACCCGCAGCCCCGCCGAGATCGCGCTGATGCGCGGGGTCAAGCGGGCGTTCGATCCGAACGGGCTGTTGAACCCCGGCAAGCTGTTCGACTGAGCGCATCCCGCCGCGGCAGGCGGCGCTCGGATACCGGCGCCGCGCAAGGGCCGACACCGCTCGCGCGAAGGAGCGGGAGGCCGGCCGCGTCGAGGCGGGTCGACGCGCGCTGGCGGCACGCCGCGGCTCCGCGTCCGGCAGGTTCCGCGCGCCGGCGAACGCCAGCTGGCTGATCGCCGAACGCGCGACGCGCCCGGCGGAATTCCGAGGCGCGAAGCGGTTAGTCTTGCCGCTTCGCCGGCGCCGCCGGCTTCCGGCCCCAGGGATACCGACCGATGAACCGTACGCTTCTGCCGCTCTGCGCCGTCCTCCTGACCGCCTTCGCGCCGGCCGCGCTGGCCTCCAGCTTCGCCGGCACCTCCGCCGGTACCTCGGCCGGCGGCAGCTCCGCTTCCAGCGACGCCAGCTCCGATTCCTCCGGCGACGACGAGGACAAGATCGTCCTGGCCGCGCGCGACGATGCCGCCAGCTTCGTCGCCAGCGACGGCGCGATCCGCGGCGCGCGACTCGAGGCGGCGCTGCGCACGCTGCGCGAACGCGACGCCGAGGCCCGCCAGGCCAGCGACCTGGAACTGGCGCGGGCGATCCTGGCGCTGTGAACGCCGCCGGCCGCGGCCGGCGACTGCCCGCGCTGCTGCTGGCGCTCGCGCTCGCGGGCCCGGCGCAGGCCGGGCTGGAACTCGATGGGAAAGGGCTGACGGCGGCCGAGACCGCCGCCAGCCAGGCCCTGCTGGACGAGGCCCGGCGGCGGCTGCCGGCCGGAATGGCCGCGGCATTGCCGGCCGGTCTCGCGGTCCGCTGGAGCGACGCGCTCGGCGCCCGCGTGCACGGCGTCGCCCGCGACCGCGAGGTCCTGCTCAACGCGCGCCTGCTCGGTGCGCTGGCGGGCCGCGACGGCGAGGCCGGCCGGGACGGGGCCGGGCGCATGGCGCTGGCCGCACTGCTGCACGAACTGGCGCACCATTACGACCGCGCCACCGGCCGCGCGCTTTCGCGCGATCCGCGCCTGCTCGACCTGGCCGGCTGGCAGGTGCGCGCCACGCGCTTGGCCACGCGCACGCTCGGCCGGCGCGAGAACCGCATGCTCGACCGCAGCCCGGACCCGTACGAGCTGTCCGGCCCGCGCGAGTTCCTCGCGGTCAACGTCGAGCATTTCCTGCTCGATCCGCAGTACGCCTGCCGCCGGCCGGCGCTGTACCGCCATCTCGCGCAGCGGCTGGGCGCGCCGCCGCTGGCGCGCGCGCCCTGCGCCGGCGACTACCCCTTCGCTGACGCCGGCGGGCAGGGCGGCGAGGCGCTGGCCGCGCTCGATCCGGCCCGCGTCTACGGGATCGACTACCTGCTGGCCGAGCCCAACGCGCAGCCGATGAGCCGCTGGGGTCACAGCATGCTGCGCCTGGTGGTCTGCGCGCCCGGCCGCGCGCCGGGGCCGGACTGCCGGCTCGACCTCGCCCACCATCGCGTGCTGTCGTTCCGCGCCTTCGTCGGCGACCTGCAGATCTCCAGCTGGCGCGGCCTGGCCGGGCGCTATCCGTCGCGGCTGTTCGTGCTGCCGCTGGAGCAGGTGGTGGACGAGTACACCCGGGTGGAACTGCGCGGGCTGCGCTCGATCCCGCTGCGGCTGCGCCGCGACGAGGTCGCCGGCGTGGTCGAACGCGCCGCGCAGCTGCACTGGAGCTACGACGGCCGCTACTACTTCCTCAGCAACAACTGCGCGGTCGAGACCTACCGCCTGCTGCGCGAAGGCGCGCCGCGCCTGGCCGGGCTGCGGCTGGAGAGCGTGACGCCGACCGCGCTGCTGCGGCGGTTGCAGCGCGCCGGCATCGCCGACGCCTCGGTGCTGGACGACCCGGCGCAGGCGCTGCGGCTCGGCTACCGCTTCGATTCGCTGGCCGAACGCTTCGACCGCCTCTATGCGGTGGCGAAACGGGAACTGGCGTTGGCGCCGGCGGACGCGCGCGGGTGGATGGACCTCGCGCCGGAGCGGCGCCGGCCCTGGCTCCAGCGCGGCGACGCGCGCGCGACCGCGGCGCTGCTGGTGCTGGAGCAGGCCGCGCTGCGCCGGCAGCAGCTGCGCGCCCAGGACGCGTTGAAACGCCGATATCTCGGCCGCGACGGGCGCGCGCTGCCGGCGCAGGCGCGCGTCGCCGAGGAGGCACTGCGCCGGCTGCTGGAGGAGGGGGGCTATTTCGGCCGTCCCGCGTCGCTGCTCGACACCGGCGGCTACGGCCTGCCGCAGGCGGAGGAGCGCGCTGCGCTGGCCGCCGCGGGAACGCAGCGGCGGGAACGCTGGCGCCAGGCCGAGGCGCGGTTGCAGGCGGCCGCGCGCGATCTGCTGCCGGCGCCGCAGCGGGCGGCGCTGGACGGGATACAGGCCAACGCCGACCTGCTCGGACGCCGGCTGCGCGAGTTGCATCGCGCCGACGGCGGCCTGCGGCTGCGCTGAGCGCCCGGGCCTCGCGGCCCGGGCGGGGAATCAGTCGGCGCGGCCGGCGAACTCGCCGGTGGCGGTGTTGACCAGCACGCGCTCGCCGTTGCCGATGTACTCCGGCACCATGATCTCGATGCCGGTCGCCAGCTTCGCCGGCTTCGGCCGCTTGGTCGCGGTGCCGCCCTTCAGCTCCGGCGGCGTGTCGACCACTTCGATCGCCACGTTCTGCGGCAGCTGCAGCCCGACCGGCAGGTCGTCGATGATCTGCACGTAGCAGCCCGACAGGTCCGGCACGATGTAGCCGGCGGCGTCGCCGACCACGTCCGCGTCCAGCGCATACGGGGTGTAGTCCTCGTCGTCGAGGAACACGAAGGCCTCGCCGTCCTTGTACGAGAAGGTCGCCTGGCGGCGGGCCAGGTCGACTTCCTTGAGCTCGTCGTCTGCGTCGAAGCTGGCGTCGAGCTTGGCGTTGCCCGGCACGCTGTACATCGTGAAGCGATAGCGCACGTTGCCGCCGCGTCCCTGCGGCGAGCTGCGCTCGATGTCGCGGACCTGGTAGACGCCGTTGGCGTGTTCGACGACGTTGCCCTTCTTGATTTCGCTGGCTTTCATGGAAGCGGGATTCGGGATCGGAGATTCGTGGAAGCGGAAGGCGGGGCCGGGCGCGGGGTCCGCCCTCGCGAACCCGGCCCGGTCCCGGATCCCGGTTACTTCGGCGCCAGGCGCGTCGCGCCGTCGAGGCGGATGGTCTCGCCGTTGAGGTAGGGGTTGCCGAGGATGTAGGCGACCAGGTCGGCGAATTCCTCCGGCTTGCCCAGGCGCGAGGGGAACGGGATCGACGCTGCCAGCGACTGCTGCACCGACTCGGGCATGCCGTCGACCATCGGCGTCCAGAACACGCCCGGGGCCACCGTCATCACGCGGATGCCGAAGCGCGCCAGCTCGCGCGCCATCGGCAGGGTCATGCCGACCACGCCGGCCTTGCTGGCCGAGTACGCGGCCTGGCCGATCTGGCCTTCGTACGCGGCCACCGAGGCGGTGTTGACGATCACGCCGCGCTCGCCGTCGGCGCCGGGCTCGTTGTGCTGCATCAGCGCGGCGGCGGCCTTGGCGACGTTGAAGCTGCCGACCAGGTTGACCATCACCGTGCCCTGGAACTGGGCCAGCGGCATCGGCCCCTCCTTGCCGAGCACGCGGCCGGCGCCGAGGATGCCGGCGCAGTTGATCGCGGCGTTGAGCCCGCCGAGGAACCCGCGCGCGGCCTCGAGGTTGGCGGCCACGCTCTGCTCGGAGGTGACGTCGGTCTTGTAGTAGCGCGCGGCGGCGTCGCCGAGCTCGGCGATCGCCGCGGCGCCCTTCTCGTCGTTGACGTCGAGCAGGGCGACCTTGCCGCCGCGGGCGACCAGGTGCCGGGCCACGGCCAGGCCGAGGCCGGAAACGCCGCCGGTGACCACGGCGCGGACGGTGTCGAGTTGCATGGGCGGACCCTCGATGCGAAAGCCGCGATTCTAGCGCGTGCGGGGGACGCGCTCCCGCGTGCCCGCAGGACTGCGCGGAGCGCCGGCGACGCCGCCCGCTGCCGCTTCGGCCGGCACGTGTCGGTGCGGCCCGCCGCTGGCGCGCCGCCGCCCGCAGAACGCCCGCGCCTCGTCCGGCGCCAGGCGCGCAGCGTCTCCGGCTCGTCCTCGATCGGCCCCGCTCGACGAATTCAGCCCCAAGGCATCGCCGGGGATGCGGGCGGCCGCGCGCTCATGCGGCGGCCAGCGCCTTGCCGGCCTTGCTGCCGGTCTCGCGGCCGAGCCGGGCGGCCAGCCAGCGGCCGGTCTCGGCCAGCGCGTCCAGGTCGATGCCGGTCTCCACGCCCAGTCCGCGCAGCATGTAGACCACGTCCTCGGTGGCGACGTTGCCGCTCGCGCCTTGCGCATAGGGGCAGCCGCCGGCGCCGGACACGGACGCGTCGACCACCGCCACGCCTTCCTCCAGGCAGGCGAGGATGTTGGCCAGCGCCTGGCCGTAGGTGTCGTGGAAGTGCACCGCGAGCGCCGCCATCGGCACTTCCTGCGCGACCGCGCGCAGCATCGCGCGCGCCTTGCCCGGCGTGCCGACGCCGATGGTGTCGCCGAGCGAGACCTCGTAGCAGCCCATCGCGTGCAGCGCGCGGGCGACGCGCACCACGTCGGCCACCGGCACGTCGCCCTGGTACGGGCAGCCGAGCACGGTCGAGACGTAGCCGCGCACCGCCACGCCGTCGGCGCGCGCGCGTTCCAGCACCGGCGCGAAGCGCTGCAGCGATTCGTCGATGCCGGCGTTGATGTTCCTGCGGTTGAACGCTTCCGAGGCCGCGGTGAACACCGCGATCTCCTCCACGCCGACCGCGCGCGCGCGCTCGTAGCCCTGTTCGTTCGGCACCAGCACCGGATAGCGCACGCCGGGCGCCTTGCGGATGCCGGCGTAGACCTCGGCCGCGTCGGCCAGCTGCGGCACCCACTTCGGGCTGACGAAACTGGTCGCCTCGATGCTGCGCAAGCCGGTGGCGGACAGGCGGTCGATCAGCGCGATCTTGTCCGCGGTCGCGACCGTGGTCTTCTCGTTCTGCAGGCCGTCGCGCGGGCCGACTTCGACGATGCGCACGGAGGATTTCATGAGGCCAGCGCCACCAGCACCGCGTCGGCCTCGACGAAATCGCCGCGCGCCGCGCGCACCTCGGCCACGGTGCCGGCGCGCGGGGCCTTCAGGCTCAATTCCATCTTCATCGCCTCGATCACCATCAGTTCCTGCCCGGCCTCGACCGCGTCGCCGGCCGCGGCCCGTACCGCGACCACCCGGCCGGGCATCGGCGCGACCACGCGGTGGCCGGCGTCGGCGTCGGCCGCGCGCTCGCGCCGGTACGGCGGCAGCACCTGCAGCCGCAGCCGGCGCTCGCCGTCGTGGACGCTGGCCCGGGCCTCGTCCTGGTACAACGCGAAACGGCGGCCGAACCCGTTGAGGCGCAGGCTCAACGATTGCCCCTCCAGGCGCGCGCCGGCGACGCTGCGGACGCCGGCGTCGGTCTCGATCCGGTAGTCGCCGCCGCTGCCCTGGGCATGGAGGACGAGAGAGCGGTCGCCGAGCTGGAACGCCAGGCTGCGGCGGCCGGCATGGCCCATCCGCCAGCCGTCGGGCACCGCCCAGGGCGAGGTCGGGTCGGCGGAGGCGGCGGCGCGGGCGCGGCTGGCCGCCTCCTGGTCCAGCAGCCGGCCGACCGCGGCGGCCAGCACCAGGTCGTCCGCGGCCCCGCCGGCGGGGGCCAGGAACTCGTCCAGGTGCCGGTCCAGGTAGCCGGTGTCGATCCGCGCCTCGACTACCGCCGGGTGCCGGGCCAGCCGCTCCAGGAACTCGACGTTGGACTTGGGGCCGGCGATGTCGCACTCGGCCAGCGCCGCGCGCAGGCGGGCGAGGGCGCGCGGGCGGTCGGCGTCGTGCACGATCAGCTTGGCGATCATCGGGTCGTAGAAGATCGTGACCGTGTCGCCTTCGACCACGCCGCTGTCGACGCGCACGTGCGCGGACGGCGCCGGCAAGCGTAGGCGCTCGAGCCGGCCGGAGCCGGGCAGGAAGCCGGCGTCCGGGTCCTCCGCGTACAGCCGCACCTCGATCGCGTGGCCGCGTTGCCGGACGTCGGCCTGGCGCAGCGGCAGCGGCTCGCCCGCGGCGACGCGCAGCTGCCACTCGACCAGATCCAGCCCGGTCGTCATCTCGGTCACCGGGTGCTCGACCTGCAGCCGGGTGTTGATCTCCATGAAGTAGAAGCGCCCGTCCGGGTCGACGATGAACTCGACCGTGCCGGCGTTGACGTAGTCGATCGCGCGCGCGGCCTGGACCGCCGCTTCGCCCATCGCCGCGCGCAGTTCCGGAGTGAGGAAGGGCGAGGGCGATTCCTCCAGCACCTTCTGGTAGCGGCGCTGCGCCGAGCACTCGCGCTCGTTGAGGTGGATCACGTTGCCGTGGGCGTCGCCGAACACCTGGATCTCGATGTGGCGCGGGCGCTCCACGTAGCGCTCCAGCAGCACGCGGTC
The DNA here is from genome assembly GCF_003814555.1 of Vulcaniibacterium tengchongense. Taxonomy (GTDB): domain Bacteria; phylum Pseudomonadota; class Gammaproteobacteria; order Xanthomonadales; family Xanthomonadaceae; genus Vulcaniibacterium; species Vulcaniibacterium tengchongense. The sequence goes on along the minus strand of NZ_RKQN01000001.1, from coordinate 1,304,936 downwards.
GCGGCCGAACGCGCCGGCCGCCTCGCGCTTGCAGCTTTCCAGGGCCGGCAGGAAGTCCGCGGCCGCGCGCACGATGCGCATGCCCTTGCCGCCGCCGCCGTGCGCGGCCTTGATCATCAGCGGGTAGCCGATCGCGTCGGCCTCGCGCTGCAGGCGCTCGGGCGCCTGGTCCTCGCCGGTGTAGCCCGGAACCACTGGCACGCCGGCCGCGCGCATCAGGTCCTTGGCCCCGGCCTTGCTGCCCATCCTGCGCATCGACGCGGCCTTCGGGCCGATGAACGCCAGTCCGGCGGCCTCGACGGCGTCGGCGAAGTCGGCGTTCTCGCTGAGGAAGCCGTAGCCGGGGTGGACCGCCTGCGCGCCGGCCTTCAGCGCGGCCTCGACGATGGCGGCGCCGCGCAGGTAGCTGTCCGCCGGCGCCGGCCCGCCGATCGGCCAGGCCTCGTCGGCCAGGCGCACGTGCCGGGCGCCGGCATCGGCTTCCGAATACACGGCGACGGTGCGGACGCCCAGGCGCCGGCAGGTGCGGATGACCCGGCATGCGATTTCGCCGCGATTGGCGATGAGAACCTTGTCGAACATGGGTTTAGCCACGGATGGACACGGATGAGCCCGGAGGGGGAGTGTGGATCATGCGCCTGAACGGAGGCTTGGGAGCAAATCGGGAAGCCGCCCGGGGGCATGCCGCTCGCTTTCAGGTGATCCGGCGGTCGGGCGGCATGGGCCGGAAGCGGTGCGGCGCGGGCCTTCGGCGCCCCGGTCACCGCATCGCCGGCCACCAGGCCCGCACGGAAGCCGCCGACGACCAGGCCACGAACATGGGCCGGGGCGGGGAGAAGGCTCGCGCACCGCCCAACCATCAGCGCCAGGCGCTGCGCCTTCCCGTACCCGGGTTCCGGAACTCCGGCGCCGGGCTCGTTGTGGACCTCGCCGAAGCGCCGAGCATCGCTCCGTCCGTGTTCGTGATCCGCGGCTAGCGCTTCTGCTGGGCGTCGATCCAGCTCGGCGGGCGCTTGCCGAGGAAGGCGGACAGGCCTTCCTGGCCCTCGGGCGAGACGCGCAACTGCGCGATCAGCGCGGCGTTGTCGGCATCGAGCCGGTCGCGGTCCGGGCCGGCCGCCACCCGCCGCACCAGCGCCTTGGCCGCGGCCGCGGCGTGCGGGCCGGCCTTCAGCAACAGGTCGATCTGGCGCTGCACCGCCGCGTCCAGCGCTTCCGCCGGCACCGCCTCGTGCACCAGGCCGAGCCGCAGCGCCGTCGCGGCGTCGAAGGTTTCGCCGGTGGCGAACCAACGCCGCGCCTGGCGCGCGCCGATCGCCTCGACCACGTACGGCGAGATCACCGCCGGCAGCAGCCCGAGGCGGCTCTCGGTGAGGCCGAACTTGGTGCCGTCCGCGGCGACGGCGATGTCGCAGCAGGCCACCAGGCCGACGCCGCCGCCGAACGCGGCGCCGTGCACGCGGGCGATGGTCGGCTTGGGCAGTTCGTCGAGCGTGCGCATCAGCCGGGCGAGGGCGAGCGCGTCCTCGCGGTTCTCGGCCTCGTCGGCGGCGGCCATGCCGCGCATCCAGTGGAGGTCGGCGCCGGCGGAGAACGACGGCCCTTCGCCTTCCAGGACCACGGCGCGCACCGCGCCGTCGCGCGCGGCCGCCTGCAGCGCGCCGGTCAGCGCGGCGATCAGCACGGCGTCGAAGGCGTTGTGCAGCTCGGGGCGGTTCAGGCGCACGCGGGCGACCGGGCCTTCGTGCAGGATCAGCAGCGGATGGGTCATCGTCCTTTCGGGCTTACGGACTGTGGCGAATCATAGCGGCGGCCCCCGCGCGCCGCCTGCGGTGCTAGAATCGAGAACGATTCCCATTTGGAGAGGCCGGGACGTGCTCGATGCGCCGCGGCGCCCGATCCGGACCCCGGTTTCCGAGGTGAGCCCTTGAAGCTGTCCGAACTGCCCCGCCGCACCGCCGCGATCGTGCAAGCGGTCGAAGACCAGGCGCCGAACGACGCGATCGCGCGCCGCCTGCGCGAACTCGGCTTCGTCAGCGGCGAACGGGTGGAGGTGATGGCGGCCGGACCGATCGCCGCCGAGCCGCTGCTGGTGCAGATCGGCTTCACCCGCTTCGCGCTGCGCCGCAGCGAGGCCGCGCGGGTGCGGGTGCGGCCGGACACCGAGAGGGCCGCATGAGCGCCGCCGCCGCGCCGCTGCGGGTCGCCCTGGTCGGCAACCCGAACTGCGGCAAGACCGCGCTGTTCAACCAGCTCACGGGCAGCCGGCAGAAGGTCGCCAACTACGCCGGCGTCACCGTCGAACGCAAGGAAGGGCGCCTGGTCGCGCCGTCGGGCCGCGGCTACGCGGTGCTCGACCTGCCCGGCGCCTACAGCCTGCAGGCGGCCAGCCTCGACGAGGCCGTCACCCGCGACCTGTGCCGCGGCTTCTATCCCGGCGAGCCCGCGCCGGACGTACTGGTGTGCGTGGTCGACGCGACCAACCTGCGCCTGCACCTGCGCTTCGCGCTGGAGGTGCGCGAGCTCGGCCGTCCGATGGTGGTCGCGGTCAACATGATGGACGCGGCGCGGCGCCGCGGCATCCAGGTCGACCTGGCCGCGCTCGAGCGCGAGCTCGGCGTGCCGGTGGTGCCGACGGTCGCGGTCAGGCGCGGCGGCGCGCGCGAGCTGGTGGCGATGCTCGACCGCGTCGCCGACCGCCTGCACGAGCCGCGCGTGCACCTGCCGCCCGCGCTCGCGCACGATCCCGAGGCGCTGCACGCCGAGACCCGCCGCCTGCTGGCCGTAGCGGTGACGATGCCGCGCCGCACCGCCGAGATCGACGACGCGCTGGACCGCTGGCTGCTGCATCCGCTGTTCGGCCTGCTGATCCTGGCGGCGGTGATGTTCCTGATCTTCCAGGCGGTGTACGCCTGGGCGACGCCGATCATGGACGCGATCGACGCCGGCACCGGCGCGCTGGCCGAAGCGGTGCGCGGCGGCATGCCGGAGGGCCCTCTGGCCAGCCTGCTCGCCGACGGCGTGATCACCGGCCTGGGCAGCGTGGTGGTGTTCCTGCCGCAGATCCTGATCCTGTTCGCCTTCATCCTCGCCCTGGAGGAGTCCGGCTACCTGCCGCGCGCGGCGTTCCTGCTCGACCGGCTGATGTACCAAGCCGGCCTGTCCGGGCGCTCGTTCATTCCGCTGCTGTCGAGCTTCGCCTGCGCGGTGCCCGGCATCATGGCCACGCGCACGATCCAGGACCCGCGCGACCGCCTCGCGACCATCCTGGTGGCGCCGCTGATGACCTGCTCGGCGCGCCTGCCGGTGTACGCGCTGCTGATCGGCGCGTTCATCCCGGCGCGCGAGGTCGGCTGGTTCAACCTGCAGGGGCTGGTGCTGTTCGCGCTGTACATGGCCGGCATCGTCAGCGCGTTGCTGGTGGCCTGGGTGATGAAGCGCTGGCGCCGCGACAAGAGCGAGCACGCGCTGCTGCTCGAGCTGCCCTCGTACCGCCTGCCGCATCCGCGCGACCTGCTGATCGGCCTGTGGGAGCGGGGGATGATCTTCCTCAAGCGCGTCGGCGGCATCATCCTGGCGCTGACCATCCTGCTGTGGTTCCTGCTCTCGTTCCCGGCGCCGCCGCCCGGCGCGACGGGGCCCGCGATCGACTACAGCTTCGCCGGCCGCATCGGCCATGCGATGACCGCGGTGTTCGCCCCGCTGGGCTTCAACTGGCAGATCTGCATCGCGCTGATCCCGGGCATGGCCGCGCGCGAGGTGGCGGTGTCGTCGCTGGCCACGGTGTACGCGCTGTCCGCGGCGGACGACGAGGCCGCGGCGCAGGCGCTCGGGCCGATCATCGGCGAGGGCTGGTCGCTGGCCACCGCGCTGGCGCTGCTGGTCTGGTACATCTACGCGCCGCAGTGCATCTCCACGCTGGCGACGATCAAGCGCGAGACCAACTCGTGGAAGCAGGTCGCGATCGCCACCGGCTACCTGTTCGCGCTGGCTTACCTGGCCGCGCTGGTCACCTACCAGGTCGCGGCCGCGCTGGGGGCGGGCTGATGGACGCGGGCCTGCTCGCGCAGTACGTGGCGGTGGCGCTGGCGGTGCTGCTCAGCGCGGCCTACGTGGCCAAGCGGCAATTCCCGAACGCGGTGCGCCGGCTGCGCATCGCGCTCGCCGCGCCGCTGGTCCGAGAAGGGCGGCCGCGCTGGCTCGTGGGCCTCGGCCGCGCCATCGCCCCGCCGGCGCGCGCCGGCGCCGACGGCTGCGGCGGCTGCAGCGCCTGCGAGCCGACGCCGCCGCGGCGGTAGCCGTCCGCCCGGCGTCCGATCCGCGGCGTGCCTCGGCCGCGGATGCCTCCGCGGCTCGCGTCGGTACGCCGCCTGGCCGGAATGCCCGCCTGCCGGCGGCCGCGGACTTCAGGGAAGGCTGCCTTCGCAGGCGCAGGCGGACACGCAGCCGCCGCGCCGGCACTCGCGCTTCCCGCATCCGAAGGCGCGTTCGCCGTGCCCAGGACCGCAAGGCGCACCAGCGCCACGGCCGCGGGCACCGTCGCGAGGCGGACGAGCGCTCCCTCGTTCGGCGACGCGTGCGCGACTTCCCGGACGAGGCGCCCGCTAGTGCCGCCCACGCCCGCGGGCCGGGCGATACCCGTTGGCCTCGGTCGCCTCCACCGCCAGGGTGAAGCTGCGCTCCTCGCCCGGAAACAGCGCGCCGACGCCGACGACCTGGCGGTCGATCTCCGCGCCCTCGGCGTTGCGGATCGTCAGCACCACCGAATACTCCAGCGCGGCCTCGCCGGACGGCGGCCGGATCGTGCCTTCCACGCGCAACGGCACCGAGCGCATGCGCGCGGACTGCGCCGCATCCGGGTCGAAGCGCAGGTGGTGCCGGCACGCGGGGCAGACGCTGGCGCTTTCCAGGATCGTGGTCTTGCAGTGCGGACAGGTCCGCGTGGCGCCGGGCGTGCCCGGGCGAGGCGCTGCGCTCATGACGCGGCGCCGGCCTCCGCAGCCTCGGCCTTGCCGTGGCCCTTGCGCAGGTCCTTCTCGTCCCAGCCGAACTCGACCTGGCCGCGCATGCGCGCGCCGGGCGCGACGGTGACCGTGCCGGCCTTGACGTCGCCGACGATCGCGCCGCTTTCCAGCAGCTCGACCCGCTGCGCTCCCTCGATGTTGCCCTCCAGCTCGCCCGCGACCACCACCTTGCGCGCGCGCACGCCGCCGTCGAGCTTGGCGCCGACTTCCACGGTCAGGTCGCCGTCCACCTGCACGTCGCCCTTGAACCGGCCGGCGATGCGGATGTGCCCGGAACCCTGGATCTTGCCCTCGATCGACAGGTCGGCGGCGATCAGCGATTCCTTGCCTTCGCGCTCGGCCGGGCGCGGCGCCGGCGACGGGGCGGGTGCCGGCGCGGCCGGAGGCGTCGGGTTCGGCGCGTAGGCCGGCGCCGCCGTCGGCGCGCCGAAGACGATCTCGCGGGGATCGGGCTCCTTCTTCAGCGCGCTCTCCGGTTGCGGCGCCGGGTCGCGCTTGGGCGGGGCGGAGGGGTTGTTGAAGATCGCCATGGCGTTACCTCGCGGGGGATGGACAAGCCTGAATCCGTCCGAGGCTACGCGGCGATGCCGGGCACCGGTGTGACCGGTCTCACCGTACCCGCCCGGCCGCGCCGGCGTTCATCTGCGGATCACCTGCCTGAATCCGGGTACGCGAGTCGGAAGCAAGCGCGGGCCAACGCGCTGAGGCCATCGAGACCATCGCCCACGAAGCCGAGGACGAGTGCATGGTCTGCGAGCGGCAGCGGCACAAGCCGGTGGGCAGCCACCGCCTGCAGGCGGTGGCGCAGGCGCCGCATGGCCGCCCGTGCGGGGGCGAGCGCGCGCCGTTACATCCGGAACACGCCGAAGCGCGGCTGCGCCTCGAGCGGGGCGTTGAGGCTGGCGGAAATCGCCAGGCCGAGCACGCGCCGCGTATCGGCCGGATCGATGATGCCGTCGTCCCACAGCCGCGCGGTGGCGTAATAGGGATTGCCCTGGGTCTCGTACTGCTCGCGGATCGGCGCCTTGAACGCCTCCTCTTCCTCCGCCGACCAGGCCTGGCCGGCCGCTTCGAGGCCGTCGCGCTTGACCGTGGCCAGCACGCTGGCCGCCTGCTCGCCGCCCATCACGCTGATGCGCGCGTTCGGCCACATCCACAGGAAGCGCGCGCCGTAGGCGCGGCCGCACATCGCGTAGTTGCCGGCGCCGAAGCTGCCGCCGATCACCACGGTGAACTTGGGCACGTGCGAGCAGGCCACCGCGGTGACCATCTTCGCGCCGTCCTTGGCGATGCCGGCGTTCTCGTACTTCCTGCCGACCATGAAGCCGGTGATGTTCTGCAGGAACACCAGCGGGATGCCGCGCTGGTTGCACAGCTCGATGAAGTGCGCGCCCTTGAGCGCGCTCTCGGAGAACAGGATGCCGTTGTTGGCGACGATGCCGACCGGGTAGCCGTGCAGGTGGGCGAAGCCGGTCACCAGGGTCTTGCCGTAGCGCGCCTTGAATTCCTGCAGCTCGCTGCCGTCGACGATGCGCGCGATCACCTCGCACACGTCGAACGGGCGGCGGGTGTCCTTCGGCACGATGCCGTAGAGCTCCTCGGCCGGGTACAGCGGCTCGCGCACCGGCTGCACCGCGACCGGCACGCTCTTGCGCCGGTTGAGCGAGCCGACGATGTCGCGGGCGATCTCCAGCGCGTGGCGGTCGTCCTCGGCGAAATGGTCGGCCACGCCCGACACGCTGGTGTGCACGTCGGCCCCGCCCAGCGCCTCGGCGTCGACCACCTCGCCGGTGGCGGCCTTCACCAGCGGCGGTCCGCCGAGGAAGATCGTGCCCTGTTCCTTGACGATGACGCTCTCGTCGCACATCGCCGGCACGTAGGCGCCGCCGGCGGTGCACGAGCCCATGACCACGGCGATCTGCGGGATGTTCTCCGCGCTCATCCGCGCCTGGTTGTAGAAGATGCGGCCGAAGTGCTCCTTGTCCGGGAACACCTCGTCCTGCAGCGGCAGGAAGGCGCCGCCGGAATCGACCAGGTAGATGCAGGGCAGCCGGTTCTCGCGCGCGATCTCCTGCGCGCGCAGGTGCTTCTTCACCGTCATCGGGAAATAGGTGCCGCCCTTGACGGTGGCGTCGTTGGCGACGATGACGACTTCCTGCTCCATCACCCGGCCGATGCCGCAGACGATGCCGGCGGCCGGCGCCTGGTCGTCGTACATGCCCTCGGCGGCCAGCGGGGCGATCTCCAGGAACGGCGAGCCCGGGTCGAGCAGGGCGGCGATGCGCTCGCGCGCCAGCAGCTTGCCGCGCTCGGTGTGCCTGGCCCGGGCCTTGTCGCCGCCGCCTGCGGCGGCGCGGGCGAGGCGCGCATCGAGCTCCTCGACCAAGGCGCGGTGGTAGGCGGCGTTGTCCTGGAATTCCTGCGCGCGCGGATCGATGTGGGTCGTGAGTACGGGCATCGTTGCCTCGGATGCGAAGCAGGGCGGCATCAAACCACAAAAGACGCATGCGCGGCCACGCGCAGGATCTTCTCGAACAGCCTCCGCGCCTCGGCGTCCGACAGGTCCGCGGTCAGCGCGGTCTCGTGGCCGTGGTCGGTCGAGGCGCCGGAGGCGCGCCAAGGGCAGGGCGGTGGGCCGCGCGGTGCCGCCATCGCGCGTCTCCCGGCGGCGCAAAAAACGAAGGCCCGCGTCGGCGGGCCTTCGTCGGACGCCGCGCAGGCGATTATTTCTTCGCTTCCTCGGCCGCGGCGTCGGCCTTCTCGGCCACGTCCTGCGCCGTGTTCGACGTCGCCTGGGCGGCGTCGGCGGTGGCGCTGGCCGCGCCTGCGGCCGCCTCGTTGGCCGCCTGCTGCGCGGAGTCGGCGGCGTGCTGGGTCGCGTCCTTCATTTCGGAGGCGGCTTCGCCGGCCGCGGCTGCGGCCGCGTCGACGCCCTGGGCCGCGGCCTGGCTGGCGGCTTCGGCGGCCTGCTGCGCCGCATCGCCCGCCTGTTCGGCGGCGTTGGCGGCCTCGGCGGCTTCGTTCTGCGCGGTCGGGGTCTCGTTCTTGCAGGCCGACAGGGCCAGGGCGGCTGCGGCCAGGAGCACGTAGAGCTTGGCGTTCATCGTTGTCTCCACAGGTGGGTTCGAAGTTCGGTGAAACGGGTCCGCATGGCGGGCGAAGCGGACGGGGTCGGCGCCGCACGCCATGCCTTGCTGCCTAGTCTCGTATCGGTCTCGTGTGGAAACTGCAAAAGGAAAAGGCCGCCGGAAACCGGCGGCCCTTCCATTCTACTGGTCGACGGGAAGAGAGATTACTTCTTCTCTTCTTCCTTGGTCGCGTCGGCAGCCTGCTCGGCGCCGGCAGCCGCCTGGTCGGCAGCGTCGGCGGCCTGCGAGGCGGCGTCGGCAGCGGCGTCGGCAGCACCGGTGGTGCCGGCGGCGGCAGCGGCGTCGGCCGAAGCAGCGGCGGCGTCGGCAGCCTGGGCGGCGGTGTCGGCAGCAGCCTGGGCGGCGTCGGCGGTAGCGGCGTCACCAGCGGCGGCGGCCTGGTCGGCAGCAGCCTGCGCCTCGGTCGAAGCGGCGTTGGCGTCGGCAGCGGCGTCTTCGGCCTGCTGCTGGTTCGAGCAAGCGGCCAGGGCGAAGCCCAGAGCCAGGGCGATCAGCGCCTTGTTGAAGGTCATGTCGATTTCCTCGTCGTTAGTTTGGCAACGCGCAATTGCGCGTCGATAACATGATGACAAGCCGGTGAACCGTGTCAAGCGTTCGTGGCCGGTTTTTTCGTCCGATTACGTTTCCGTTCCTCTTAACGCTTTCATAGCAACTCGACGGCGACCGCGGTGGCCTCGCCGCCGCCGATGCACAGCGAGGCGACGCCGCGCTTGCCGCCACGGGCGCGCAGGGCGTGCAGCAGGGTCACCACGAGGCGGGCGCCGCTGGCGCCGATCGGGTGGCCGAGGGCGCAGGCTCCGCCGTGGACGTTGAGCTTCTCGTGCGGGATGCCGAGGTCCTTCATCGGCGCCATCGCCACGCAGGCGAAGGCCTCGTTGACCTCGAACAGGTCGACCTGGTCCACGCTCCAGCCGGCCTTCTGCAGCACCGCGGAAATCGCTTTCACCGGCGCCGTGGTGAACCACTCCGGCGCCTGCGCGTGGCCGGCGTGGGCGACGATCCGCGCCAGCGGCGCCAGGCCGCGCCGCGCCGCCTCCTCGGCCGACATCAGCACGGTGGCCGCGGCGCCGTCGGAGATCTTCGACGAGTGCGCCGCGGTCAGCACGCCGTCCTGGCCGAAGGCCGGGCGCAGCGACGGGATCTTGGCCGGGTCGATCTTGCCCGGCTCCTCGTCGGCGTCGACCACGGTCTCGCCCTTGCGGCCCTTGACCGTGACCGGAACGATCTCGTCCTTGAACGCGCCGCCGGTGCTGGCCGCCTGCGCGCGCTTGACGCTCTCCACCGCGAATGCGTCCAGCGCCTCGCGATCGAAGCCGTAGCGCACGCAGGTGGCGTCGCCGAACACGCCCATCGCCTTGCCGTCGTAGGGGTTGGTCAGGCCGTCCCAGGCCATGTGGTCGAGCATCTCGGCGCTGCCGTAGCGCACGCCGGTGCGCGAGTTGTTGAGCAGGTGCGGCGCGTTGGTCATCGACTCCATGCCGCCGGCGACGACGACCGCGGCCGAGCCGGCCTGGATCAGATCGTGGCCGAACATGATCGCCTTCATGCCCGAGCCGCAGACCTTGTTGATCGTGGTGCAGCCGACCGCGTCGGGGATGCCGGCGCCGAGCGACGCCTGCCGCGCCGGCGCCTGGCCGAGGCCGGCCGGCAGCACGCAGCCCATGATCACCTCGCCGACCTGGTCGGGCGCGACGCCGGCATGGTTCAGGGCGCCGGCGATCGCGGCGGTGCCCAGCACCGGCGTCGGCACGCCGGTGAACTGGCCGAGGAAGGAACCGATGGCGGTGCGCTTGGCACCGACGATGACGACGTCGCTCATGGCATGCTCCAGCGGATGCGGGACCGGCGGCGGCCGGGGAATGGCCGGATTATGCGGCGCGGTGCTGCGGCGCGGCAAACCGCTGCGCGGATGCGTTCGCGCGACCGCCTGCGGGGGCGGCGTGAACGCCGCGTGCATGCCGGCATCCTCGCATCGCGCCGGCTCGCGCCCGCACTCGCCATGGAACGGGGCGAGAACGTTTCCAAGCGATGGCGCAAGCCGGGCGCACGCGGGCCAAGCGCATCGCCCGCACCGTTGGCGTGCGAGCATGGCAAGGGCGATCCGCCTCGTGTCTGCGCCTGGCGGGCGTCGTGGGCTCGAACGGACCCCAACACCCGGCAAGCGGCAGGCGCGAGGTGGCCGCCTCCGCTACCGCAACCGCAACAGGTACAGCCCGCGCCCGCGCGGCACCGGCCGTAGCGGTTCGAAGCCGCAAGCTTCGAACAGGCTCGGTACGCCGGTCCAGACGAACGCGCCGGGCTGGCGTTCGCCGGGCCGTACCGCCTGCGGATAGGCCTCGATCTCGGCCGCGCCGCATTCGCGCGCGTACGCGACCGCTGCGCCGACCAGCGCCCGGGCCACGCCGCGGCCGCGCCAGCGTGCCGGCACGTACAGGCAGTTGAGCGACCAGGTGCCGGTACTCCACCCGCGCGCCAGGGCCTTGCTGCGTTCCAGGCGCGGGAAGTCGCTGCGGGGGCCGATCGCGCACCAGCCCACCGGCTCCGCGCCGGCGAACGCGAGCACGCCCGAAGCGGCGCCTGATTCGACCAGAGCGCGGAACGCCGCCCGGTTCGGCTCGCCCTTGGCCGCGGCCCAGGCCTTGCCGCCGTTCGGCAGCCGCCACCACATGCACCAGCAACCGCCGCAGGCGCCGTTACGGCCGAACAGCGCCTCCAGCCGCGGCCAGTCGCCGCGCGCCAGGGCACGGACGGTCAGCTCGGTTTCGGTGGCCCGGGCCATCGGGAATCGGAACGGATCGGCGAATTGACACGCCCGCGATTGTGGCGCGCGCAGGCTTCGATTAAAAACGTCGCGGAGAGATCGCGTCGCGGGTCCGCTGGGGAGCGGGGCGGCGCCGGAGAGGACGACATGCACAAGAAAGGATGTTCCGCCGCCGCGCGCGGCCCGTTCCCGCGCGGCCCGCACCCGGCCGGCGGCCCGCTTCTCAAGCGCTCGATCCTGGCGGCCGCGCTGGCCGGCCTGACGGCGTGCGGCGGCGGGGGAGGCGGCGACGGCGGCCCCAACCTCCGCCCCGACCCGCCGCCGCAGGCGCCCGCGCCGACCACGCCCTCGCCGGTGGTGAACCCGCCGAATCCGGCCTACAGCAAGCACCTGGCGGTCACCAACACCGCCGCCGCGCACGCCGCCGGGTTCAACGGCGCGGGCGTGCGCATCGGCGTCGTCGACACCGGCGTCAACCGCAAGCATCCGGCGCTGTCGCCGCGGGTGGTGGAGAACCTGGTGTACGTCGGCCGCGGCAACGACCTCAGCGTCGACGACAAGGACGGCCACGGCACCGCGGTGTCGCAGATCATGGCCGGCACCGCGTTCGGCAGCTGGCCCGGCGGCATCGCGCCGGGCGCGCAGATCGTCTCGGCGCGGATCGTCTCGGACAACCCGCCGCCGGACGACGGCTCGGGGCAGGGCAACGAAGTCGACGGCGCGATCGGCCTGAAGCCGGTCCACCAGGACCTGATCGCGCGCGGCGTGAAGGTCATGAACAATTCCTGGGGCGGCCTGTACTGGACCAACCTCAACGCCACCGCGCCGATCGCCGACGAGTACCGGCCCTTCATCATCGGCAACGGCGGCCTGGTGGTGTTCGCCACCGGCAACGAGGGCCGGCCGGATCCGTCGAGCATGGCCGCGCTGCCGAGCCAGCCCGGGCCCAACGGCTCGATGCCGGGGGCGGACCTGGAACGCGGCTGGCTGGCGGTGACGGCGGTCGATCCGGACAACCCGAACCAGCTGGACCGCGGCAGCGACGGCCGCGTCTACGCCAACGCCTGCGGCGTGGCGATGCGCTACTGCCTCGCGGCGCCGGGCACGGTCGTGACCACTGGCACCGACGACGCGCCGACCAGCCCGACCTACTGGAACTGGAAGGGCACCTCGCTGGCCGCGCCGCAGGTGTCCGGCGCGGCGGCGCTGGTGTGGCAGGCGTTTCCGTTCTTCACCAACGACAACGTGCGCCAGACCCTGCTGGGCACGGCCGCCGACCTGGGCGCGGCCGGCATCGACGCGGTCTTCGGCAACGGCCTGCTCGACGTCGGCAAGGCGGTGCGCGGGCCGGGGCGGCTCGACTTCGGCACGTTCGACGTCAGCTTCGACGACGCGACGGTCACCTTCGCCAACGAACTCAGCGGCCCGGGCGGCCTCCGCAAGGGCGGCACCGGCACGCTGGTGCTGGCCAACGCGGCGCTGTACCAAGGGGAAACCGCCGTCGACGGCGGCGTGCTGAAGGTCAACCAGCTCGGCGGCCGCGCCACCATCGCCCCGCAGGGCGAATTGCAGCTGGGCGCGAACGCGTCCGGCGGCATCGACAACGCCGGGCGCCTGATCCTGCAGGGGGCCAATCCGCAGATCCAGGGCGCGTATCGCCAGGCCGGTACCGGCGTACTCGGCTACACGATCGGCAGCCCGCTGACCGTCACGGGCACCGCGCGGCTCGAAGGCGGCGACCTGCTGGTGATGGGGGTGCGCTCGGGCTACACCTGGCAGTCGCGGGAAACCGTGCTGTCCGCCACGGCCGGGCTGACCGGCACCTTCGGCCGGCTGACCACCTCGCCGGGCGTGTTCCTCGACGCCACGCTCGGCTACGACGCGACCGTCGCCTGGCTCGACATCGCCCGCCTGGACGTCGCCGCGACGGCCCGGTCGATGGGCCTGAGCACCGCCTCCGTCTCCGGCGCCGAGCGCGTCGAGGATGCGTTCTCCGCGATCGACCGCAGCCAGCGCGACGGCCAGGCCACCCCGGTAGACGGCGGCTTCCTCGCCGCCGCCGGCGCGATCCAGCGCGCGCCCGACGCGGCCGCGGCCGAGCGCACGCTGGCCAGCCTGTCGGGCGAGCTGCACACGGCGGACGCGGCGATGGCGATGATGGCGATCGAAGGCAACCGCCGCGCGCTCGAGGCGCGGGTCGACGAACTGCAGGCCGCGCCGCGCGCCGGCGGCGCCTGGGCGGACGAGCTGCGCACGCAGCGCGCTTCGTCCGGCTACGACATGGACGCCGACGGCTGGATGCTCGGCCAGGACGTGCGCTACGGCGAGCACCTCACCGTCGGCACCGCGCTCGCGCGCACCGACGCCTACGCCTGGCACGACCTGCGCGGCGACCGCGAGCGCAACCGCCAGGTCGAGGGCCAGCTGTACGCCGCGTGGGACCTCGGCCGCGGCTACCTGCTCGGCAACCTCGCCTTCGGCCGGATGCAGCGCTGGACCCGGCGCGAACTGCTGCTCGGCGACGCCGCGTTCTACGTCGGCAGCGATTACGCCGACGATTACGCGGTCGCCGGCCTGCAGGCCGGCTTGCCGCTGCGCTTCGCCGGCGGGCGGGCGACGCCGTACCTCGGCGTGCAGACGCTGCGCCTGGAACGCGACGGCTTCGACGAGCAGGGCGGCCTCGGCTTCGGCCTGAGCGCGGCCGATTCGCGCCTGCAGGCGAGCCAGGCCCTGCTCGGCGCGCGCGTCGCCTACGACTGGAGCGCGGGCGCGGTGCTGTGGTCGCTGCAAGGCCGCGCCGAATGGCAGCGCCTGCTGGCGCAGTCCGGCACCGATCTCGATGCGCGCTTCACCGCGCTGGAGGTGTGGTCGCCGATCCGCGGCGCCGGCCTGGACGAGAACGTCGGCGTGCTCGGCCTCGGCCTGAACGCCCGCTTCGGCGATCACCAGCTCGGCTTCGATCTCGACGGCCGCCGCGAGTTCGGCCGCAGCTACGGCCGCGCGATGGCGTACTGGTCGCTGGGGTTCTGAGCGTTGCCGGGGGCCGAGGGCGCCGGGGCTCCGAGGAAAGCCCGGACGACCCGTCCGGGCAATCGCCCGTGATCCCGCGATAGCGGGGATCCCTTTTCGACCGGGCAGGCCGCGCGGCGGCCATGGCCCCGCCGAACCGTCATCCAGGAAACAAACCGTCATCCCCGCAAAAGCAGGGATTCGGTTTTTCCGATGGGGCCAAGCCGCGCCGCGGTCACGCCGGACCCCCATTCCCGCGACAGCGGGGATCCCGCGACTTCACGCCGTCGTTGAATGCAGCGCCGGGAGCGGGGGCGCGCGAGGGCGAATGCGGCCAACGCCGGTGGCGGCCTGATCCCCGCAGGCAGCAACGCCGCGGCGGCCTCAGTCGCGCCCTTCGAACAGCTCCCGCCCGATCAGCATCCGCCGGATCTCGTTGGTGCCGGCGCCGATCGCGTAGAGCTTGGCGTCGCGCAGGATGCGCCCGGTCGGGTACTCGTTGATGTAGCCGTTGCCGCCGAGCGCCTGGATCGCCTCCAGCGCCACCTGCACCGCCGCCTCGGACGCATGCAGCAGGCAGGCCGCCGCGTCGATGCGCGAGCGGTGCCCGGCGTCGTAGTCGCGCGCCACCTGGTACGCGAACGCGCGCGAGGACTGCAGCGCCGCGTACATGTCGGCGATCTTGCCCTGCATCAGGCCGAAGGTGCCGATCGGCGCGTCGAACTGGCGGCGCTCGCGCACGTAGGGCAGGGCGACGTCGAACGCCGCCTGCATCAGCCCGATCGGGCCGCCGCTGAGCACCAGGCGCTCGGTGTTCAGCCCGCTCATCAGCACCTTCACGCCCTGGTTGGCTTGGCCGAGCACGTTCTCCCGCGGGATCTCGCAGTTCTCGAACACCAGCTCGCAGGTGTTGCTGCCGCGCATGCCCAGCTTGTCCAGCTTCTGCGCGGTGGAGAAGCCCTTCATCCCGCGCTCGACGATGAAGGCGGTGATGCAGGCGCTGCCTGCGTCCTTGCCGGCCGTGCGCATGTACACGATCAGCACGTCGGCCTCGGGGCCGTTGGTGATCCACATCTTGTTGCCGTTGGCGACCCAGACGTCGCCGCGCAGCTCGGCGCGGCAGCTCATCGAGCCGACCACGTCGCTGCCCGCGCCCGGCTCGCTCATCGCCAGCGCGCCCTTCCATTCGCCGCTGCACAGCTTCGGCAGGTACTTCGCGCGCTGCGCCTGGCTGCCGTTGGCGTAGAGGTTGCTGACGCACAGGTTCGAGTGCGCGCCGTAGCTCAGCCCCACCGAGCCGGACGCGCGCGAGATCTCCTCCATCGCCACCAGGTGCGCCAGATAGCCCATGCCGCTGCCGCCGTATTCGTCCGGCACGGTCAGGCCGAGCAGGCCCATCTCGCCGAGCTTGGGCCACAGGTCCTGCGGGAAGGCGTTGTCGTGGTCGATCTGCGCCGCGCGCGGCGCGATCTCGGCCTCGGCGAAGCGGCGCACCGCGTCGCGCAGCGCGTCGATCTCCTCGTTCAGCGGGAAGGCGCGCATGTCAGCCGCGGTAATGCAGTACGGGACGCCCGTTGAGCGGCTGGACGTTGCGGTTGTTGCGCCGGTAGTGTTGCAGCAACGCGTCCATCTGCGCCTTCGACATCGTCACCGGGTTGGGCAGCACGTACCATTCCACGTTCTCGGTCAGCGGCGGCGTCGTCAACGAACCGAGGTAGTGGTAGTACTCCAGGCGCTCGGGCATCAGGTCGGCGACGTCGACGCTGGGTTGCGGCAGCCGCCCGTCCTTCGCGTCCAGGTCGTCGATCACCGCCTGCACGGCCGGGTTGGCCGCGCCGACCTGGTACATCACGCCGATCACCGCCAGGCGCCCGTCCTGGGCCTTGAACACGAAGTGGCCCTCGAGCGGATAGTGCTTGCCGTCCAGGGTGTGCTCGCTCTCGGCGTGGAAGTGGAACTGGGTGAGGGAGAAATGGCGGCCGCGGATCATCGCCTCGGTGGCGTGGGTGTCGATCTGCACCGCGTGGCCGTTGTCTTCGGCCTTGTCGATCGGCGCCAGCGTGTGCCACAGCTGCAGGCCGAGCGGCTCGTCGGCGCGGGCCTGCTCGGCCTGCGCGGTGACGATGTCGATGGGCGACTGGGCGTGGTCCAGCGCCCCCTGCCAGCGCTCCTGGTGGTCGTAATCGAGCTTGCCTTCGCTGGCGTGGGCGGAGGCGCCGAGCGTCAGTGCCAGGAAGGCGGCGATAGCGGTGGTGCGCATACGGAGCTTTCTCTCGGTGGGGGAGGGCGGCCGTGCGGCCCGCGGGCCGCACGGCTCGGGCGAGGCGGGAACAGGCTCGCGCGCCCCGTCCCGGTTCAATGCCCGCCGCGGATGCGGCCCTGGAAGCGCGGCGCGCTGCGGCCCATCGGCAGCTTGAGCTTGCCGATCGCGGTGATGCGCTCCTCGGCCAGGCGGTCGGCGGCCTTGTAGGTCGGGATGCCGTCGCGCTCGGCGATCTCGAAGATGCGCGCCAGGTTGTGGTAGATCGTGCGCATCATGCGCATCGCGCGCTCGCGGTTGTAGCCGTCCAGCTCCAGCGCCACGTTCATCACGCCGCCGGCGTTCACCGCGTAGTCCGGCGCGTACAGGATGCCGCGCTTGGCGACCTCGTCGCCGATGGCGTTGTTGGCCAGCTGGTTGTTCGCGGCGCCGCAGATCACCTTGGCCTTCAGGCGCGGCAGGGTGTTCTCGTTGACGGTGCCGCCCAGCGCGCACGGCGAGTACACGTCGGCCGGCACGTCGTAGATCTCGTCCAGGCCCACCGCCTCGGCGCCGTACTCGGACACCGCCTTGTCGACCAGCGCCTTGTTGATGTCGGTGACGAAGATCTTCGCGCCGCGCTCCTTGAGCAGCTTCACGAACTCCATGCCGACGTGGCCCAGGCCCTGCACGGCGTAGGAGTACTTGCCCACTTCCTCGTCGCCGAAGCGCTTGTTCAGCGTCGCCATCAGGCCCTGCAGGGTGCCGTAGGCGGTGAACGGCGACGGGTCGCCCGACCCTCCGTGGACCTGGTGCACGCCGGTCACGTACTCGGTCTCGCGGTACACGTATTCCATATCGTTGACGTCGATGCCGACGTCCTCGGCGGTGATGTAGCGGCCGCCCAGCGACTCGACGAACTGGCCGAACGCGCGGAACAGCGCCTCGGACTTGTCCGTGGCCGGGTCGCCGATGATCACCGCCTTGCCGCCGCCGATGTTCAGCCCGGCCACGGCGTTCTTGTAGGTCATGCCGCGCGACAGGCGGAGCACGTCGTTCAGCGCGTCCTGCTCGGTCTTGTACGGCCACATGCGCGTACCGCCCAGGGCCGGGCCGAGCACGGTGTTGTGGATCGCGATGATGGCCTTCAGGCCCGCGTCCTTGTTGTGGCAGAACACGACCTGCTCGTGGCCGTAGGTGTCCAGGGTTTCGAAAATCATCGGGTGCTCCGCGTTGGCGGCGATCGAGTCGCGCGTCGCGCTATGCGCCAACTTTGTTGGATAAGTCGTTGAACCGAAAAAGATTCGCCTCTGCGCGGCACATGGGGGCTGCCGGCGCAGGGGCGACAGTCTAAAGCAATTGCGCGGCAGGCACCGGTACGGCCCCCGGGCCCGGCGCGGGCCGGGAAGCCGCGGCCACGCCCGCTCGCCGGGGCGCATCGCTTCGTGCCCGCGCCAGCTCCGTTCGCCGCCCGGAAACGACGCTCGCGAATGCGGCCTCGCTGCGCGCGCCGCCCTTCCCGCGAAGGCGGCTTGCTCGGCCGTGCCCCCGGAGAGGGCCATCGGCGAGGTGCGCTCTCGAACTTGCCTCTGAACGGGAACGGGCGAGGCGGCGCGCCGCGCGGATTGCCGCGTCGCGTCAAGAGGCCGCCGCGGGGCGCGGGGTACAATGCGGAATCGAACGTTTCCGTATTGAGCGACGCATGAGCACGCCCGCAAGCCGCCTCCCCGAAACCCAGGCCGACGCCACGCCGCTGCGCTTCGTCACCGCCGCCAGCCTGTTCGACGGCCACGACGCCGCGATCAACATCATGCGCCGGCTGATCCAGGCGCAGGGCGCGGAAGTGATCCACCTCGGCCACAACCGCTCGGTCGAGGACGTGGTGCGCGCCGCGCTGCAGGAGGACGCCGACGCCATCGCCCTGTCCAGCTACCAGGGCGGCCACGTCGAGTACTTCAAGTACATGGTCGACATGCTGCGCGAGCGCGGCGCGTCGCACATCCGCGTGTTCGGCGGCGGCGGCGGCACCATCACGCCGGAGGAGATCCGCGAACTGCAGGCCTACGGCGTCGAGCGCATCTACCACCCCAACGACGGCATGCACATGGGCCTGGTGGCGATGATCGAGGACGTGGTGCGCCGCGCCGAGCAGGCCCGCGCCGGGCGCGGCGGCGACGCCGCCCAGCCCCCGGCGCGGCCCGCGCTGGAGGACGAGATCGCCATCGGCCGCACCCTCTCGGCAATCGAGGACGGCGACCTCGACGAGGCCGCGCTCGCCCACCTGCGCAAGCAATGGCAGCTGGCCGCCGGCCGCACCCCGGTCGTCGGCATCACCGGCACCGGCGGCGCCGGCAAGTCCTCGGTGACGGACGAGCTGCTCAACCGCTTCCTCGCGTCGTTCCCGCAGATGCGCATCGCCGTGATCTCGGTGGACCCGACCCGCCGCCGCACCGGCGGCGCGCTGCTGGGCGACCGCATCCGCATGAACTCGCTGCGCTCCAGGCGCGTGTTCATGCGCTCGATGGCCACCCGTCGCCAGCACGCGGCCACCAACGTGGTGCTGAAGGACTGCATCGGCTTCCTCAAGTCGCTGGGCTACGACCTCGTCATCGTCGAGACCGCCGGCATCGGCCAGTCCGACTCGGAGATCGTCGACCTGGTCGACTTCCCGATGTACGTGATGACCAGCGACTTCGGCGCGCCCAGCCAGCTGGAGAAGATCGACATGCTCGACTTCGCCGAACTGGTGGTGCTGAACAAGTTCGACAAGCGCGGCGCCGAGGACGCGCTGCGCGACGTGCGCAAGCAGTGGAAGCGCAACCGCACCGCGTTCGGCGCCAAGGACGAGGACATCCCGGTCTACCCGACCATCGCCAGCCAGTTCAACGACCCCGGCATCAGCTGGATGTTCGTCAACCTGTGCCGCCTGCTGCGCGAGAAGCTGCCGCTGGACGCGCAGGGCGAGGGCGCGCCGCGCTGCGACTTCAAGCCGCAGATCGACACCACGCTGAAGGAGCCGCGCGCCACCGTCCTCATCCCCGGCAACCGCGCCCGCTACCTGGCCGAAATCGCCGAGCAGGGCCGCGCGATCAACAAGCGCATCGAGACCGAGGCCGAGATCGCCGACCGCGCGCAGAGCTACTGGCAGTCGCTGCGCGACCTGGGCGACCCGGCGCTGCCGCAGGCCTTGGATCTTTACTCCAACGAATCCCTCCTCCCTCGCCCCGAACCTCTCGCGCAGGCGGGAGAGGGGGCAAGCGCCTCTCCCGCGAACGGGAGCGGTCGCGCCGAAGGCGCGGGCGAGGGCGTTTTTGCGGCCGACCGCAGCCTGCTGACCCTGCGCCAGCGCTACAACGACGCCGTCCAGTCGCTCAGCGCCGAGGCGCTGAAGCTGCTGCGCGACTGGCCCGCGCGCCTGAAGTCGGTCACCGACGAGGTCAACGAGTACCAGGTCCGCGACAAGACCATCCGCGTCGAGAACTACCGCGAATCGCTCAGCCACCAGAAGATCCCGAAGATCGCCCCGCCGCCGTACAAGAGCTGGGGCGAGTTGCTGACCTTCCTGCAGAAGGAGAACCTGCCGGGCTACTACCCGTACACCGGCGGCGTCTACCCGTACCGCCGCACCGGCGAAGACCCGATCCGCATGTTCGCCGGCGAGGGCACGCCCGAGCGCACCAACCGCCGCTTCCACTACCTGTCGATGGGCCAGCCGGCCGCGCGCCTGTCCACCGCCTTCGACAGCGTCACCCTGTACGGCGAGGACCCGGCCGAGCGCCCGGACATCTACGGCAAGATCGGCAACTCCGGGGTCAACATCGCCACCCTGGACGACATGAAGAAGCTGTACTCCGGCTTCGACCTGTGCGCGCCCACCACCAGCGTGTCGATGACCATCAATGGCCCGGCGCCGATCATCCTGGCGATGTTCATGAACACCGCCATCGACCAGCAGGTGGAGAAGTACCTGCGCGCCGAGCAGTCGCGCTGGGACGCGGCGCACGCGAAGATCGAGGCGATGTTCGAGGGCAGGAAGCGCCCCGAGTACAGCGGCATGCTGCCCGACGGCAACGATGGCCTGGGCCTCGGCCTGCTCGGCGTCACCGGCGACCAGGTGGTCGAGCCGGAGGTGTACGAGAAGATCAAGGCCGAGACCCTGAAGGTGGTGCGCGGCACCGTGCAGGCCGACATCCTCAAGGAGGACCAGGCGCAGAACACCTGCATCTTCAGCACCGAGTTCGCCCTGCGCATGATGGGCGACATCCAGCAGTACTTCGTCGAGCGCAACGTCCGCAACTTCTACTCGGTGTCGATCTCCGGCTACCACATCGCCGAGGCCGGCGCGAACCCGATCAGCCAGCTCGCCTTCACCCTGAGCAACGGCTTCACCATCGTCGAGTACTACCTGGCGCGCGGGATGAAGATCGACGACTTCGCGCCCAACCTGTCGTTCTTCTTCTCAAACGGCATGGACCCGGAGTACACCGTCATCGGCCGCGTCGCCCGCCGCATCTGGGCCCGCGCCATGCGCGAGCGCTACGGCGCGAGCCCGCGCAGCCAGATGATGAAGTACCACATCCAGACCAGCGGCCGCTCCCTGCACGCGCAGGAGATCCAGTTCAACGACATCCGCACCACGCTGCAGGCCCTGTACGCGCTGTTCGACAATTGCAACAGCCTGCATACCAACGCCTACGACGAGGCCATCACCACGCCGACCGAGGAAAGCGTGCGCCGCGCCGTGGCCATCCAGATGATCATCAACAAGGAGCTGGGGCTGAACTTCAACGAGAACCCCTGGCAGGGCAGCTTCATCGTCGACAAGCTCACCGACATCGTCGAGGAAGCCGTCTACAAGGAGTTCGAGGCCATCAGCGAGCGCGGCGGCGTGCTCGGCGCCATGGACACCATGTACCAGCGCGGCAAGATCCAGGAAGAGAGCCTGTACTACGAGCACAAGAAGCACGACGGCAGCCTGCCGCTGATCGGCGTCAACACCTTCCTGCCGAAGGAGCACGCCGGCGACATCGTCACCGAGATCGAGCTGATCCGCTCCACGGAAGAGGAGAAGGGCCAGCAGATCGAGAACGTGCAGGCGTATCAGCGCAACCGCAATGGCTATGCGGCCGAGGGGCTGAAGCCGCTACAGGCTACGGCGCGGGAGCGGCGGAATGTGTTTGCGAGTTTGATGGAGGCGGTGAAGACGCATTCGTTGGGGCAGATTAGTCATGCCCTATACGATGTAGGCGGGGAATACCGACGCAACATGTGATTGGCTAAGGCAAGCCTAGCCAAGGGGGGGGCATGGAGAATCTTGAGGGACTGCTTCGGGTCGTGCCTACTGGTACGTCCGAAGGTGAGCGAACACTGCTGGAGCACGTCTTTATTAGCTTTGATTTGTTTGAAACTATTGCTGTTCCAGTTTCTGGCAGTCCTTGCCTGGTCGTAGGAAAGAAAGGTGCAGGCAAGTCCGCCGTGCTTGACTTTATTACCTTTACGGCGCTTCAGGCCGGAATTCGAGTGGTCAGGCTTTCCCCGCAAGACGTTAAGCTGTCTTCAGATCTTGCGGATGCTGCGGTCGGTGATCATGCGCGCGCTGCCTACGAGGCACTGATGATTGCCGTGGCGGGCGAGCTGGGGAGTGAGCTGAAAGGGTTTCTTAGCGATGAAGAAGCAATCCTTTTAGAAAAAGCCGTTGAATCAGGTCGGGCGAAGAGGGACTTCATTTCTAGGTTGGCCAAAGTCCTTCCTCGTTTGGCCTCGGCTGTGGCGCCGACAGCAAGTATGGAGCTTTCTTCATCGGCAAAAACTGCCACTGATAAGCTGGCCGTCGGGGTTCTGGAGCGTTTAGAAAGGGAAGGCAAGGTCCTGTACGTCCTTGTGGATGATACTGACCAAGTAGCTGACCCTATGAAGCCAGGTCACCTCAACAGGATCTGGGGATTAATTCTCGCGCTTAGAAAGCTGGCGCAAAGCTCGCCATCTTTTCGTGTTGTGGTGACGCTGCGCGACGAGGTGTGGAGAGAGATGCGGCGAGATGGGGCTGGTCAGCGAGACCAAGCTGATCATTTTGATGCACTAATCTGCCGTCTGGCTCCAGATGACGCGCAGATGAAGCGGATTGTTGCCAGGCGGCTGGAATACGCGCGGGAGTATTTGGGGTTTAGTGAGAATATTGATGGGTTATCGCTATTCTTCGATGGAATCGGCGCAAACATGCCTGGATCAAAGTCCTTTAGTTCATGGTTCGACTTAATTGTTAGCAGAAGTCGCGGGCGGCCACGCGACTCGGTTCAATTGATAAATGGCCTTGCGAGGACGGCTTTAGAGCGGATTTCGAAGAGCGAAACGACTCTTCGAGTCATCACCCAGGATGATCTAAACTCTGAAATTTCACGCTTTTCGTCAAAACGAGTGGAGTACCTGCGGTCCGAAGCCGAGCGAGAGTGCCCGGGAATCGACAAGCTCATAGATGATTTTTCTTTGATTCGCTTCGATGAAGCGTTGGGGTCATTTGCCATAAGTCACGACGGCATCATTTCGTTTCTAAAGGCGCAGCTTGGTGCCGGTTACACCATTCGTGGCCGTCGATATGGGGCCGCTTCGAACGAAGGGGCTCTGGCCCTCTTGGAGGTTCTATTCGATTTTGATGTGCTGAATGCCCGCGTTTCAGACAGCCGTATGCCAGCGGGGTACCGCTTCCTCAAGCCGCATGAGAACGCGACACTAGCTTCAGGTGAGCGCTGGGGCGAAATGCAGGGAATTGTTTGGGAGCTGAATCCTGCATTCCGTGATCACGTTATCCGCAAGCAGAACGAGCGAAACGCCTCTTTTGGTTTGGCTGTAAAACCTCGTGCTAAGAAGCGTTCAAAGGTGCGAAGATTTCGCTAGCCCGTAGGGCGCAGTGAAATGGCGCCGCACGACCTTCCGGGACGGATACATCCGGCGCATTACGCCTTCGGCTAATGCGCCCTACTGCTCTACGGAACTGTACGACGTTTGCGGTGAGCGCCGGCGCAATACGTGATATCGAGCCCCGCATGCGCGGGGCTCTTTCCTGCGGCATCGGAAAAAAAGGGTCAGGTTCATTTACCCCGTTCTGACCTCGGCCGTCCGTGCGGCCTGACGTCCATGGAACGATTGGCCAGCGCTTCGATCTGCTGACGAAACTTCTCGCTGCCCCATGGCTTCTGCTGGCGGGTGTGCAGGCGCAGGCTTTCCGCGTCCGCGGATGGCGGCGCGCAGTCGAACAGGCTCCGGTAGATGGCCTGCCGCGTGGCGGGATCGCGGGCGAGGGCCAGGTAGGCGGGATGCGGCGTGATGCGCGGGTCGTTGTGGCCATGCGCATTGTGGCCGTGGCTCGACCATCGGTAATCGGCCGGTGTCGCGACCATCGCTGCGCGCACGGGATTGAGTTCGATGTAGCGATAGCAGGCGAGCGCGTACTGTTCGCTGTCCACCAGCGCCGACTTGAAGCGGCCTTCCCATAACGTCCCGGTCCGGCGATAGCGGGCATTGAAGCTGGCGACATACCTGCGCCCGATGGCCTGCATCATCCGCGACACCGCGCCGGGTTCGGCCGGTGTCACCAGCAGGTGGACGTGGTTGGTCATCAGCACGTAGGCATGCAACGCGCAGCCGTGCTTGAACGCGGCTTCGCCCAGCTCCTGGCGATAGCGGAGGAAGTCGGCGTTGTCGGCGAAGCACGGCTGGCGGTCGTTGCCGCGCTGGACGATGTGCTGGGGGATGCCGGGCAGGTCGAGACGGGGCAGGCGGGCCATGACGCTTCCATGCTGCAGGGACACGCCAGCGTCGACTGTCGTTGCGGCTCCGTCGATAGGGATCGATCCCGTGTCGGGGTCGGAAAATCAACCTGTGCCCATTTCGGGCCACTTCGCAGGTAGTCGGCGCGGCCCCAGGCAGGACTTGTAGCGGCCTTGTTAATCTCATGACACCGGCGGATATCTGATGGCCAGCGTTTCTGCGATCAGCTTGCGCTTGCTGGATGGTATAAGTTCATCGCCATAGGTGAACCACTCGCACCCGCGGCCCATAGGTGTGAACACGAACACATCTGAACTCTTGCCAGCCTCGGTCTTGTCGACCCACCAGCCGGGTAAGGCGAGGGCAGGAGTGACGCGGATGGCCTCGCCTAAGCTCTCGCGCAAGAGGCTTGACAGAGATTTCGCCTGACGCCGGGACTGTTCGATAGGCTTGGTGGTGGAGAAGTCGCTGAACTTCAGCGTTTCTCCATCGAACAGGACTTTGGCGGCCGTGCCTGCGGGCAGGTTCTTCGGCTTCCTATAGGACTTAGTCTCAATGGCGAATACGCCACGCGGCGCGACGACAACGTGGTCGATGTTGTAGTCGCCACAGGGTAGGTCATGCATCACGATACAGCCCCGAGCAACGAGCCGGTTGAGTTGCATCCCGGTGACACGCTCAGCTAGCAGCCCATCGAGCGCTTGTTCTTTGCGCTTGGAGTGACGCTGGTATTGCAAGAAGCCGTAGCCGAAGAGTAGCGCCCACCCACTTAGGAAGAGCGCTTCATTGATGCCGAACCGAACTTCAGCCCAATTGATCTGCAGGGTGGACCAGATCAGGAACATCATCGGCAGCGAGATGACCATGACGTCATAGCCGAAGCTGGCCTCCTCGCTGGCTTTGTCTATGCGGCGCAGCAATTGCTGGCCCGGCAAATGTCCAATCTGCTTGCCATGCAGTGGCGACCGCCGCTTTCGCAGCTCGCGCATGACTTTGGACACGAGCATCGCGACGACGGTGATGAGAATCGAGCCGATGAATACCGCATGGCCAATGAACATTTGCCACTTCATGCCAATCCCTTTGCATGTCCCATCTGCTTGCGAAGAATAACCTCTTGAATGCGACTTGTGTGATGTCTCCGACGGCCGCTGGCTCGGATTCTTTCCAGGCGCGAACGGGTCAGAGGAGAACGGGGTCAGGTTCACCGGTTCCCGCGCGAGTCGGCCGGAGGCGCCGATCTCGGGCGGCGTAATTCGCAGATGGACGTGGTTGTCCATCTGCATGTACGCGTGGAACCGGCATTCCGTGACGAGCCGCGCTTCCCGTAGCAGCATGCGAGGCAGCCTCCTACGGGCGCCGCTCATGGAAACGGCCTTCGCCCGAAGCGCGCGTCGGAGGAGCCTTGGAGGGGCGCTGGAAGCGAGTTGACTCCGTCAGCCGCGCTTGTGCCTCGTGCGGGGATTTGAGAGCCTGTGCTGCTGGCTTGGAGAAACGATGATGTCCAGCACACTACCTGCGTTACATCTGGAGTTCGTAGAACGGGTTCGCAACGAGGTGGAGAAGGACGCGCGGCTGACCGCGCTGTTGGCCGGCGGCTCCTACATCCACGGCGGATTCGACGAGCACTCGGACCTCGATTTCACCGTCGTCGTCCACGACGAGAGCTACGGCGAGGTCATGGCTTCGCGGGACGAGTTCGCGAGAAGGGCGGGCGAACTGTTGGCGGCGTTCACCGGCGAGCACGTCGGGGAACCCAGGCTGCTCATCTGCCTTTACGGGCCGCCCCTGATCCACGTCGACCTGAAGTTCGTGAGAGGGTCGGACCTGGGGCGGCTGGTCGAGCGGCCCGCGGTCTTGTTTGCGCGCGATCCGCAGCAGCTCGAAGCGCGCCTCGACTCGGCCGCCATCGCGTGGCCGAACGCATCGCCGGACTGGTTCGAGCAGCGGGCGTGGATCTGGCTGCACTACGGGGCGACGAAGCTGGCGCGCGGCGAGCTGTTCGAAGCCATCGGCATGCTGGCCTTCTTCCGCGAGCAGGTGCTGGGGCCGATGCTCCACCGCCGCGCCGGGCGCCCGCAACGGGGCGTCCGCAGGATCGAGGCGCTTGGCGGGCCGGGCGTCGAGCAACTGGCAAGCACGCTCCCTGCGTTCGATGCCGTCTCGGTACGCGCCGCATTCCTGGCCGCCGTCGACATGTACCTCGACCTCCGCGCCGACGAGCCGCCGCGCCAGGCGACTAGGTTCATGCCGGACGCCGTCCGCAGCTACCTCAACGCGAGCATGTAGGTCCGGGTCGGCAGGACGAAGGCCGCGCAAGCGGCTTCTCTTTTCGGAGCGTTGAAGTGGGTGGGGTATACCGACAGAAGACGAGCCCCGCATGAGACGGGGCTCTCGCTTCTGAGTTCTCAGAAATTATTGCTTGGTTAGATGCCCATCCTCTTCCAAGCCCTCGATAACCCCACGGACCGAGGCTTTTGCGTCCTCTTTCTCGCCTGCGAACAGAGTGCCTCCTGCTTTGGTAATAATGTCGCCAACCCAAACGGTTTTTCCCGTACTCATCTCCATCAGGATGGCGCTGAATTCTGCAGAAGATTTGGCAACCACTAGGTTATAGCTGGTTGACTGGGATTGTCCCTGTGCATTGAATGTGCCATTAGAAGTGGCGTTGCCGGAGATGTTCGTTGTGCCAAATGTCTGCTGAGCGAAGGGCGTGATCTCGGAGCTCCGAGCGCCAACTGCAATCAGCAGGGTGCTATCCACGCCTAGCCGAGAAAGGACTTCAACTCGAGCCTGTGGTGTCCACTCCCTTGTTGGCGGTAGGGCGGTGCGCTCGGTGATAGTCTCCACTCCATATTCCTTCAACGCCTTGGCAGCGCGCTCTTCAATTTGCGTGCGCAGGTCCATGGTTGCTCCTACAACGCGGCCGGGCGCGGGCTTCGGATGGGCGCGGGCTGCAGCAGGGCGGGGCGCCGCGGCGGCCCGGCGGCCGGGGCGCCCGCCCGCGCCGCCGCCCCTCGGGGTGCGCCGGCGACCTGACGAAGGGCCGCGGGCCGGAGCGATGAGGTCCGCCCCCCCTCCGCCGACGTCGCCGACCTCACCGCCCAGGTCGCCGGCCTCGGCGCAGGCGTCGCCGACGTCTCCGTTGAGGTCGCCGACGTCTCCCTCGACGTCGCGGACCTCTCGCGTGAGGTCCGCGACCTCTCGGGTGAGGTCGGCGATATGAACGATGAGGTCTACGACGCCTCGAATAAGGTCATTGACGTCATTTTTGCAACGATCGTTGCCTCTGGAGCGACCGGCAAGGCGCACCCGCGTTCGCGCACGCGCGCTCGGGCGTGCCCGTGCGGTTTCCGGAACGTGGCCGACTCCGCCGTGGCGCGTCGTTCCGGGTAATGGCCGGTGTCATCGCGGGCCGTGCGCTAGGCGCCACGGCATCGATCGCGCAGTGCGGGCGCCGTCAAAGGCCCGCCCCATCCAGAGGGAATTGGCAATGGCATTCTCGGTAACCGTCCGCGTCCTCGAGGTGACCTGCAACGACAAGGAGTCCGGGGGAGACAACCGGGACTCTTTCATCCTGCTCGGGGCCGTCGTCGCCGACGGCCAATCGCACGCGTTCGGCTTCGAAGGCGTGGCGTTGCGGTCCGACGAATCGTTCACCTACTACGAGAGCGTGTTCGAAGGCATCGTGGACCAGGGCGTCATCGGCCTGGCGCTGAGCGGGTGGGAGACCGACCGCAGCAGCGATTGGAAACGGGTGCGCGAGGACGTCAAGAAGGTCGCGGAGGGCGTCGCCACGGTGGTCGACAAGCTCGACATCCCGGTGGTCGGCACGATCGCCTCGAAGGTGATCGAGTACATCCCCGAGGGCATCGACTTCTTCGCCCGCCTGGACAAGGACGACAACATCCTGAAGTGGGCCGGCGAGTTGCCGCTGTCCTCGCCGCCCCACCGGGAATCGACGGAGGTCTACACCTTCCGCGCGCGAGGGAAGAAGAAGGCCGGCTTCGTCGTGCTCTCGACCTGGGATTACGAAGTCACGGTGGCGGTGACCTGCGCCGACCTGGTGCCGTTGTTTCCTGCCGATACGCCCGCGATCCGCTGGTCCCGGCGCGAGCACGTGGACTCGAAGGTCGAGGACTGGCTGGGGCGGTTCCGCAACGGCAGGGTGGCGTGCTCGATCGTGGAGTCGCGCTCCCTGTTCGGTCCGTTGAAGATCCATTTCACCGACGAGACCGGGCAGGAATTCGAGATCCCGCGCGCCCGGATCGTCAACCGCTCCGCCCCGCTGGTCGAGGCCCACCACGGCAACGTCCTCACGTTGCGGCCGCTGGGCATGAAGCGGATCGAAGGCGAGCCGCGCGTCACCAATGCCGCGGCCTTGCTTGTGTCCAGGGGAGACGACCTCGCCAAGATCCGCGACCGGGCGCATCCCGCGGAGGTGTCCCGACGGAAGAACAAACTCCTGGAAAAGCACGTTCTGCTGGCGCTCGGAGGCGATCGCGTGGCGCTGCCGAACGGGGGGATTCTCGAGATCCACGAAACCCTGGCCGACGGCGAGCCGACCGGCGGTCACGCGCTGCGCTACGTGCGCCCGGCGACGTTGGACTCGGTGCTGTTGCTCGCGAATCCCGACATCGACCTGATGCTGGAGCCGTACTCGGAAATCCACTGACGCGGGGCTCGCGCCGGTCCGGGCCGCCGTGGGCGCTGCTCGCCCGGGACGAGGCGGCGACGCGGCGTGCGATGCGCCGGCCAGGCCGCTCCTCGACGGAGAGGCAGGGCCGCGCTACAGCTCCGACAGCTGGCTCTTGCGCAGGTAGAGGAACAGCCCGGAGCGGACGCCCAGCCAGAAGCCTTCCTCGCGCACGCCGTCGCGGCTGCCGACGCTGCGGTAGAAGTCGAGACGGTTGAAGCCTTCGTCGTTCACGCCCACCCACACTTCGTCGAGGTTCCAGCTGTCGGAGCGGCTCTTCGGCGCGAACCGCACGTACACCGGGAAGGCATCGACGTCCTCGGTGGTGATCTGCGGCCTGCGCGGGTCGTTGACCGTGTAGTTGAGGATGGTCGAGGGCTTGCCGATGGCGTAGTACCGGTCCGCGTCGCGCTCGAAGTCGTCGTCGCTGGAGTCCACCATGAACTCGCGGCCGCCGATGCCCAGGTAGATGTCGCCGTCGGTGCCGGCGCCTTGCTTGTCCCCGGTCTTGAACCGCACCCAGATCTTCTCGACGTTGGCCATGGCCGTCTCCTGCTGTCGGCGCGCGGCGGGCATCGTGCGTTGCCGCTGCCATCAGGAACGGCACGGGTTTCGCGTCCCGGCCATGCGGCGGCGCGCGCGTCGGCCCGCGTGCGGCGAGCGGCCGCGCCGGAGCCGGGCGCGCTCCCGTTCAGGGCGACGCACGGAGGGCGGCGGCGGCGCTTTCGTGAACCTGTTCACGCCTCGGCGCGCGCTGGGTGCGGTCGCCGTGTTTTCGCGCCTCGGGCTTCACGCGAACTGAATACTTGCGCTCACAGCATCGGCCGGCCGGGCCCGGTTCGCGAGCGCACCCCCACCGCACGGACGAGGGGTCCTGCACTTCCGACCCATCGCATGGAGATTCGCAGATGCGCAAGATCGTCTCCTGGGCCAAGCGCGGCCTGATCGCTCTCTCGCCCCTTCCGCTCGCGCTGGCGATGTCCGCCGCGTCGGCGGCGCCGCCCGACAACGTCCCGGCCGTGCTGCGCGCGGCGATGCAGCGCGACCTGGGCCTGACCCCGGTCCAGCTCAACCAGTACCTGAAGGTCGAGCGCCTCGCGGCGCAGCAGGAGAAGCGACTGGCCCAGGCGCATGGACGCCACTACGCCGGCAGCTGGATCGAGCGCAAGCCCGACGGCAGCTTCCAGCTGGTCGTCGCCAGCACCTCGATCCGCCCGCAGCAGGCCGCGGCCGGCGTCGAGGTCCGCAGCGCCCGCCGCAGCCTGGCCGAACTCGATGCGTCCAAGGCGCAACTCGACGCCGCCCTGTCGCGCGCGGGCAGGGCGCCCAAGGGCGTGTACGGCTGGTACGTGGACGTGCCGGGCAACAGTGTGGTGATCAGCGTCGGCAAGGGCCAGGAGCAGGCCGGCATCGACTTCGCCGCCGCCAGCGGCATCGACGCGCAAGCGGTGCGCCTGGTGACCGAGGAAGAGCAGCCGAGCCTGCGCATCGACGTGAAGGGCGGCTACGGCTACCTGCGCGATCCGGGCGACGGCTACCTGTACGCGTGCTCGGTGGGCTTCACCGTCGCCCAGGGCACCACGCCCGGCTTCGTCAGCGCCGGCCACTGCGGCGACGCCGGCGAGGTGGTGTACTACGAGCCCTCGCAATGGACGCTGGGGCCGAGGCTCGGTTCGTTCGTCGCGTCCAATTTCCCCAGCCCCGGCCAGACCGGCAACGACTACGCCTGGGTCCGGGTGGACTCGACCCACACCCTGTCGCCGACGGTGTACGGCTGGGGCAACGGCGACGTGACCGTGCGCGGCAGCACCGAAGCGCCGGTCGGCGCCGCGGTCTGCCGTTCCGGCCGCACCACCGGCTGGCGCTGCGGCACCATCGAGGCCAAGAACCAGACGGTGAACTACAGCACCGGCGAGACCATCCTCAACCTGACGCGCACCACCGCCTGCTCCGAAGGCGGCGACTCGGGCGGCTCGTTCATCACCACCCCGGGCCAGGCCCAGGGCGTGCTGTCGGGCGGCAGCGGCAGCTGCAAGGGCAAGCAGCCGAACAACCGCACCCGCAGCTTCTACCAGCCGCTGCTGCCGATCCTGCAGGCCTACAACCTCACCCTGCGCACCGGCACCTGATCGGTTGCCGCGCTTGTCGGACGCGCGAACGCCCCGGCTTGCCGGGGCGTTCGTTCGTGGGCGTGCCTTCGGCGAGTGGTCGATCTTTGCGACGTACCGGCGGCGCGGTGCCTGCGGCAGATGCTCGGGCCCATTCGCGAGCCGGGACAGGTCATTGCCGATTCCACGCCCGAACTCTGAGGGCGTGGGCGGGCCGCAAACGGCCGGCGGGGTCGCGCCACGGCTTCGCCCCCGCTTCACACACGCCCCATCGCGTTTTCATGGCCGCGCGCCAAGCTGGATGCGGTCCACTTGAGCGCGGAGGCTTGTCATGGCGATCACTCCCTCCGGCCGCGGGCGCAACCGCCTGCGGCCCTTCGTCTGGGGCGGCGCGGCCGTCCTGCTGCTGCTGCCGGCGGTGGCGATGCGGTTCACCGCGGAGGTGAACTGGACCGGCGCGGACTTCGCGGCGATGGGCCTCATGCTGGCGGTGGCCTGCGGGCTGTACGAGCTGGGCGCCCGGCTCAGCGGCGACCCGGCGTACCGCGCGGCGTTCGGCATCGCGGTGGCGACGGGCTTGCTGACGGTCTGGGCGAATCTCGCCGTGGGCATGTTCGGCAGCGAGGACAATCCGCTCAACCTGATGTTCGGCGGCGTGCTGCTGGTCGCGGCGACCGGCGCGCTGCTGGCGCGGTTCCGCGCCGGCGGCATGGCCGGGGCGATGGGCGCCACCGCGGCGGCGCAGCTGCTGGCGGCGGGCATCGGCCTGGCGTGGGGGCTGCCGGCGGGGTTCGACGAGCCCCGCGGCGCGGGCGTGTACCTGGAAGCCTTGCTGGCGGCGTGCTTCGCGCTGCCGTGGCTCGTTTCGGCGCTGCTGTTCCGCAGGGCGGCGCGGGCGGAAACGGCGCCGCGGTGAGGCGGCGCCCGCGGCAATAGCGGTAACGGCGTTTTGCCGGGCGCGGGAGTACCCTCCGGCGGACCCTCCCGGAAGCTTGCGCCATGGCCGACCGCTCCCGCCGCAGGTTCCTCGCCGAAACCGCCGCCGTGCTCGCCGCGGCGCCCTTCGTCAGCACCCGCGCGACGCGGGCGCGGGCGCAGGCGTCGCGCAAGCTCGGCTTCGCCCTGTGCGGGCTGGGCCGGCTGAGCACGGACCAGCTCGCGCCCGCGCTGGCGAAGACCAAGTACTGCCGGCTGGCCGGCATCGTCACCGGCACGCCGGCCAAGGCCGAGGCGTGGAAGGCCAGGTACGGCATTCCCGCGGCCCACGTCTATTCCTACGAGACCATGCACCGCATGGCGGACAACCCCGACATCGACGTGGTCTACGTGGTCACGCCGAACGGGCTGCACGGGGAGCACGCCATCGCGGCCGCGCAGGCCGGCAAGCACGTGTTCTGCGAGAAGCCGATGGAGATCTCGGTGGAGCGCTGCCAGCGGATGATCCAGGCCT
The DNA here is from genome assembly GCF_003814555.1 of Vulcaniibacterium tengchongense. GTDB lineage: Bacteria > Pseudomonadota > Gammaproteobacteria > Xanthomonadales > Xanthomonadaceae > Vulcaniibacterium > Vulcaniibacterium tengchongense. The sequence goes on along the minus strand of NZ_RKQN01000001.1, from coordinate 1,272,736 downwards.
GCCGCGGGGCGGGGCGCCTGCTCGGCATCGCCTACCGCTGCCGGTTCGAGCCGCACCACCTCGAGTGCATCCGCCTGGCGCGCGAGCGGGTGTTCGGCCGGCCGCTGATCGTGCAGGCCGGCTTCGGCATCAAGGTAGGCGACGACGCGGGCTGGCGCCTGCGCCGCGAGCTGGCCGGCGGCGGCGCGCTGATGGACGTGGGCATCTACGCGCTGCAGGCCACGCGCTACCTCACCGGCGAGGAGCCGGTGCTGGTGTCCGCCGTCGAGACCAGGACCGACCCGGCCAAGTTCGCCGAAGTGGACGAGAGCCTGGTGTGGACCACGCGCTTCCCCAGCGGCGTGGTGGCCTACTGCAGCACCAGCTACAACGCCGGCGGCATCCAGAACATGCGCGTCAACGCCGAGCGCGGCTGGTTCGAGCTGGACCCGGCGTTCTTCTACGGCGGCCTGCGCGGCCGCCGCAGCGACGGCCAGGAGATCCGCTTCCCGCGGATCGACATGTTCGCCGCGGAGATGGACGACTTCGCCCGATGCATCCTCGAAGGCAGGCCGACCCGCGTGCCCGGCGAGGAAGGCCTGCGCGACGTGCGCATCATGCAGGCGATCTACGAATCCGCGCGCACCGGGCGGGCGGTGTCGCTGGCGTAGGAGCGCGCTGCGGGCGCGGCCTGTGCGCGTGGGAACGGGCGACCTCGCCCGGCCCCTCTCCGCGAGCGGGAGAGGGGCTTGTTCGGTTGGCCGGGTCGCGCCGTGCCCACGCGCGCGGCTTGCCCCGTCGGGGACGGGCGATAATGCGCGCGCGTTTTCCATCCGCCGCGCCGCATGTCCATCGTCCTCACCGATTTCGCCCGCCCCAGGCTGTTCCCGCGCGAGCCGCGCCGCAACACCATCCAGGACATCACCCCCGAGCAGTTCGAACGCCACCTCAACCAGGCGGCGCCGCTGAAGGTGCTGGACGGCTACGCGCCGTTCTGCAAGCTGCACGTGCACCGCAACTGGACCTCCACCCGCTGCCTGGCGGTGCCGATCACCGACGCGAACCGGCACCTGCTGCGCTCGGACTACGAGGCGCGCACCAAGGACGAGCTGCCGGTGCTGGTGCGCTGGTTCGAGGGCCTGGAACCGCCGGTGGCGAATTACCTGATCCCGATCCTGTACAGCCGCGAACAGCTGGCGCGGGAGGGCACGCGCATCGACGCGGACTGGGGCGTGGTGGGCTGCATGTACACGATGGAGCCGGAAGAGACGCCGATGGCGCCGATCACGATGATGCGCAACGCGCTGGGCGTGGAGGAGGGCGGCTCCGGCGTGCCGCTGGACCGCGCCGCGTACCTGCGCAGCGTCGAGTTCTGGCGCACGCACGCCAACTGGCGGGGGTAGGCGGCCGGGCGCGCGCCGGCCGCCTGCGGCGGAGCCGGCGCGGCGCATCGCGGCGCCGCCGCCGGCGCGGCGCGGCCCCGGGCGGTCGCGTGCGCCGGCCCCGGGCGGATTCGTACTTCTTGCATTGGCCCGGGCATGCCGCGGCGCGATCCTGCGCGCCGGTAACCGGCCCGGGGCGCCGCGCGGCGGCGTCCCGGCCCGCGCAAGGGAGACGACACCGTGGACATGGCCCGCCCCGACCTCCGGCTCGGCAAGCAATTGCGGCTGAGCGACCGCACCGCGCGCCGCCTCGACGGCGCGCTCCTGCTGCTGATCGTGCTCAGCGTGTTGGTGGTGATGCTGGACAGCGTGGAAAGCGTGCACGCCCGCCACGGCCGCGTGCTGTACGCGCTGGAGTGGGCGTTCACCGGCATCTTCACCGTGGAGTACCTGCTGCGCCTGTGGGCGGCGCCGCGCCCCAGCGCCTACGCGCGCAGCTTCTTCGGCGTCGTCGACCTGCTGTCGATCCTGCCCACCTATGCCGCGTTCCTGTTCCCGGGCGTGCACGTGCTGGCGGACGTGCGCCTGCTGCGACTGCTGCGCGTGTTCAGCATCCTGCGCCTGTCCATCTACCTGGACGAGACCCGGATGCTGCGCGAGGCGCTGGTGCGGGCGCGGCGCAAGATCCTGGTGTTCGTCGGGGTGATGTTCGTGCTGACGGTCATCCTCGGCACCGTGATCTACCTGGTCGAGGGGCCGGAGAACGGCTTCACCAGCATCCCGGTCGGCGTCTACTGGGCCGCGGTCACGATGAGCACCACCGGCTACGGCGACCTGACGCCGCACACCGCGCTGGGCCGCCTGATCACCGCCTGCGCGATCCTGATGGGCTACGGCATCATCGCCTTCCCGACCGGAATCATGGGCGCGGAACTGGTGGCCGGCGCGCTCGACAGGCGCGCCGCCGGGCGGGAACGGCGCTGCCCGCACTGCGGCGCGGCCGGTCCGCACGCGGCGCGCGAGGCGCACCAGGCCGATACCGCCTGACCTCCCCGGCGGTGGCCGGCGCCCGGCCACCGCCGCCTCGCGCGGCGACGCGCGAAAGCGACGCCGGCGATGCGAAGATAGGCCTTCCCCGAACGCGAGGGCAGGCGATGGCCGGCAAGACATCCGGGAAGGCGACGGAAGGCGCGAGCAGCCGCGCCACCAAGACCGCCGCGGGCAAGCCCGCCGCGCCGCGGGCGCAGGCGAAGCGCGCGGCCGGGGCGCCGGCGTCCTCGGCATCCGGATCCGGCGCTCCGGTGCTGCTGTCCGGCGGCAACCCGCAGATCCCGAAGGGCTACGGCGACGCGCCGGTGCAGGCCTACATCGCGGCGATGCCGGGCTGGAAGCGCGAGGTGGGCAAGCGGCTCGACGCGCTGATCGAGCGCAGCGTGCCCGGCGTGCGCAAGGCGGTGAAGTGGAACTCGCCCTTCTACGGCACCGAGGACGACAGCTGGTTCCTGTCCTTCCACTGCTTGGCCAAGTACGTGAAGGTGACGTTCTTCCGCGGCGCCTCGCTGCGCCCGGCGCCGCCGGTCGAGTCCAAGTACCCGCAGGTGCGCTACGCCCACGTCCCCGAGGACGGCGCGTTCGACGAGGCGCAGTTCGCCGGCTGGGTGCGCCAGGCCAGCCGCCTGCCCGGCGAGCGGATGTAGGCGCGTGCGGACGAGGCCAAGGGGCGGGCCGGAACGCCCGTACCGCGCGCCCGGCGCGGCGTCCGCGCAGGACGCGCCGCCGCGCACCGGCCGGGATCCCCGGCTGCTGCGCCGCCTGCTGCGCGCCAAGGACCGCATGGACGCGGCCTCGCACGAGGCCTGGCCGGTGCGGCGGCTGGCGCAGGTCAGCGGCGTGTCCGAGGCGCACTTCGCGCGCTCGTTCAAGGACGCCTTCGGCCTGCCGCCGCATCGCTACCTGCTGACGCGGCGGATCGAGCGCGCCGCGGCGCTGCTGCGCGACACCGGCCTGCCGGTCACCGAGGTCGCGTTCCGGACCGGCTGGCAGAGCCTGGGCACGTTCGGCCGCACCTTCCGCGACGTCGTCGGCGAGAGCCCCGGCGATTTCCGCGCGCGCGCCCAGGCGCTCCCGCACGCGCTGGCGTGGGTGCCGGCCTGCTTCGTCAGCGCCGCGCAACGCCCCGCGCTGACCATCGCAGTTTCGGAGAAGCGCCGGCGCGAGGCGGCGGCTAGCCTGTGCGCATCCCAACCATCGGAGGCGCCATGAATCGAGGCATCGGAGTCGTCGGCCTGTACGTCCGCGACCAGGACGAGGCCCTGCGGTTCTACGTCGGCAAGCTCGGCTTCCGCGTCCACACCGACGCGCGCAACGGCGACTATCGCTGGCTGACCGTGCAGCACCCGGACCAGCCCTCGTTCCAGCTCGGCCTGTTCCTGCCGGGGCCGCCGGTGCACGACGCCGCCACCGCGCAGGCGCTGCACGAGCTGGTGGCCAAGGGCGCGATGCCGCCGCTGGTGCTGTACGTGGACGACTGCCGCGCCGCGCATGCGCGGCTAAGCGAGGCCGGGGTGGAGTTCACCCAGGCGCCGATCGAGCGCTACGGCAACGTCGACGCCAGCTTCCGCGATCCGTCCGGCAACGGCTGGAAGATGATCCAGGCCGCGCGGCCGTGATCGACGACATTCCCGCGCCCCGCATCCGCGAACAGGTACCCGACCATGGCCGACAAGACCCAACCGCATGACGAATCCGCAGCCCGCCTGATCGACCAGCGCATCCGCGAGCTGGGCGACTGGCGCGGCCAGGCGCTGGCGCGCATCCGTGCGCTGATCAAGCAGGCGGACCCGGAGGTGGTCGAGGAAGTGAAGTGGCGCAAGCCGTCGAACTCGATGCGCGGCGTGCCGGTGTGGTCGCATGCCGGCATCCTCTGCACCGGCGAGGTCTACAAGAAGGCGGTGAAGCTGACCTTCGCCCAGGGCGCGGCGCTGCCGGACCCCGCCGGGCTGTTCAACGCCGGCCTGGACGGCAACGTCCGCCGCGCGATCGACCTCCACGAGGGCGAGGAGATCGACGCGGGGGCGTTCAAGGCGCTGATCCGCGCGGCGGTGGCGTTGAACACGGCGAAGGCTTCGGCCCGCCCGGTGCGGCCGAAAAAGACAGCGACCCGCGCCTGAGACGCCGTTCCGCCTTTTACGGGTCGCTCACCCGGCTTTCACCGCGGCATTCCCGGCGCCTCGACGAAATGCCGGTTCCGATCGAAAGCGGGAGCGCGAACATGAAGAGGCCTGCCGTCGCCGCGGCGTCGACGCTGCTGCTGTCCGTCTCCGGTGCGGCGCTCGCCGCCGTGGTGTACGTCTCCGGCCACGGCCAGAGCTACGACCCCGGCATCGCGCTGGAAGACGCCCGCGCCGACGCCGTCGCCCAGTGCGAGGCGCAGGGCGGCACCCCGGTCGAGGAGGTCTACAACCACCTCTCGCGCGGCGCCCTGTGGCTGGCGTCTTCGGTGTGGTCGTGCGAGGTGCCCGAATAGGGCCGCGCCCGCGGCGCACGAGAGCGCGAAGAGCCCGCCGGAGCGGGCTCTTCTTTTCCGGCGCGGCCTCATGGGGCGGGCGGGAACGCCGCGCCGGGGCGCCACGCGATAATGGCCCGCCGATCCAATCGCCATGACCGAACGCCTCTTCGTCTACGGCACCCTCGCGCCCGGCCGCCCCAACGGGCACATGCTGGCCGACGTGCCCGGCACCTGGGAACCGGCCTCGGTGCGCGGGCGCCTGCTGCAGGAAGGCTGGGGCGCCGCGGTGGGATATCCGGGCCTGGTCCTGGACGAGCAGGGCGACGAGGTGCCCGGGCTGGTGTTCAGTTCGGACGCCCTGGCCGCGCACTGGGCGCGGCTGGACGCATTCGAAGGCGCCGGCTACGAGCGGGTGCCGGCCGCGGCGCGGCTGCGCGACGGCCGCGTGGTGACGGCCTACGTCTACCGCTTGCGTGGCCGCGGCTGAGGCGATCGCCGGCGCGGCGGACCCGCCGCGCCTCCCGCGCCGACCGGCGGCGCTTGCCTATGGCCTGATATCTGACTAAAGTCAGAAAATGGACGGGAAACGGAACGAACAGGTCCGGCAGGTCCGGGCCTTCAATCGCGCGGTGACGCGCCGGATCGGCGCGCTCAGCGACGACTACCTGGGGCGCGGCCGGCCGCTGGCGGAGTCGCGGCTGCTGTTCGAGATCGGCCGGGAAGGCGCGGACCTGCGCGACCTGCGCGCGCGGCTGTCGCTGGATTCGGGCTATCTCAGCCGGCTGCTGCGGGCGCTCGAGGCGCAGGGGCTGGTGACGTCGCAGCCGTCCCCGGACGATGCGCGGGTGCGGCGGGCGACGCTGACCGCCAAGGGCCGGCGCGAGGTCGAGGCCTTGGACCGCCGTTCGGAGGCGTTCGCGGCCGCGCTGCTGGCGCCGCTGGGCGAGGCGCAACGCGAGCGCCTGGTCGCCGCGATGGCCGAGGTCGAACGGCTGATGCGCGCGGCGGCGGTGACGATCGAGCCCGCCGACCCGGCCGGCGCCGATGCGCGCGCGTGCATCGACGCCTATCTGCGGGAACTGGCGCAGCGCTTCGAATCCGGCTTCGACCCGAGCCGCGGGCCGTCGGCCGATCCGCGCGAGCTGGTGCCGCCCTCGGGCGTGCTGCTGCTGGCGCGGCTGGACGGACAGCCGCTGGGCTGCGGCGCGCTGAAGCGCATCGGCAAGGGCGTGGGCGAGATCAAGCGCATGTGGGTATCGCCGGAGGCGCGCGGGCTCGGCATCGCCCAGCGGTTGCTCGACGCGCTCGAGCAGCACGCCCGGATCCTGCGCCTGACCACGCTGCGGCTGGACACCAATCGCAGCCTGACCGAAGCGCGCGCACTGTACGCCCGCAACGGCTACCGCGAGATCCCCGCGTACAACGACAACCCCTACGCGGACCACTGGTTCGAGAAGCGGCTGGCCTGAGCGCCGCGCGGAAGCGGGAGCGCCGCCGCTTCCGCGCGCCGACGCCTCAGTACGTGGGGTAGAAGGTGCGGGCGCACGGCGTCGCCGAGACCACGGTGGCGCCGTTGTTGAGCTGGTCGAGCCAGTTCTTCAGCGTTTCCTGGTCCGCGCGCTCGGCATGGCCGGGCGGCGTGTAGGGATCGAGGCCGAGCGACTCGTTGGCGTCTTCCATCAGCTCGTCGACGGTGCAGCCGCAGGGCAGGAAGTAGGAATCGCCATTGACCAGGCCGCTCTCGACGTTGAGCGTCATCGCGGCCAGGTGCACCGACAGCATGTAGGCCATGTTGGTCGCGGTGCCGCCGAGCAGCCAGCTGCGGAAGCCGGCGTGGTCGACCGGGTCGAACGCATCGCCGTTCGCGGACACCAGGTTGAGGCCGGACAGCAGGCCCAGTTCGGTCGCCACCTCGCCGCCGTCGTTCATGCGTTCCAGGCCGTTGCGGTTGCTCCAGAACCCCGGGGTGCGGCCGCCGCTGCCCTTCTTGCAGTAGTTGCCGAAATGGACCGTCACGGTCTTGCACGGGACGATGGCGAAGTTCTTCGGGTTGACCGGCACGCCGTCGGCGCGCGGCGCGGTCTGCACCCAATTGGTCTGCACCGGCGCCGCTTCCGCCACCGAATAGCCGCTGCCGCCGGCCAGGCCGGACCAGATGGCGGTGCTGTTCCTGACGGAGGAAGCGCCGTTGGGCAGGGTCAGGGTCATCGGCCAGCCGCTCAGCCACGGCTCGCCGGTATCGCGTTTGCCGTTGGCGTTGGCGTCGTAGAACTTCTTCACCACCACCGAGCCGAGGTTCGGGTTGTAGGTGGAGGCGGTCTGCGCCCATGCGCCGCCGGCGGCGCCGGCGAGCAGCAGGGCGAGGGCGAGACGGGGTCGCCGCAGGGAAGCATCGTGTTTCATGTGAGCCTCGTTGTCGTTCTTGTTGGGGCTCCCGCATCCGACCGGGGCGGTCGTACCGCATGGAATGGAGCCGGCTGTGGAGCGGCGCTCGCCGCGCGGGCGAGCGATGATCCTGTCGTGAAGCGCTCGCGCGACTTCCGGTTCGGCGCACCCCGTACAACGCGCGCGTGCGGCAGGCACGGACACAGGCGCCGGTCGCGGCGGCCGGGCGATTCGCCCGCCGCGTTCATCCGATGGACGGCAAGGGACGGGCGCGGTTCAGCGACCGCTGCTTCACATCCACGCCTCGACGCTGGGCGCCCCCGTGAGACGTCGGAGTCAGGTCATGGAATCGCGCACTCTCGATCCGGAAGTCCGCCCGCGTCCCTGGCGCCGGAAGGGCGCACTGCTCGCGCTGCTGCTGCCGTTGACCGGCCAGGCGGCGCATCTCGAATACGTGGTGGAGGTCGGCGGGCCGATTTCCGACGTCACCCCGCAGCGGGTGCTGTTCCGGACCTGGGACGGAAACGTCCGCCTCAACGTGTTCAATCGCGTCACCGGCAGCCTGAGGACGATCCCCGACGTGGTCGCGCCCGACGACACCTACGAACGCTTGACCTCGCGCGGCGTCATCTACGGCACGACGGAAGACGACGGCACTGCGGTCTTCGAATGGACCGGCGCGCAACCGATCGGGTACGACGCCACGCCGCGCGGCATGGCGGTCAGCCCGGTCAGCCGGCGCTACGCGATCTTCCCCGAGTGGCGTCCGGGCCGGTACTTCCACTTGCGCGACGTGATGGCGGGCACCGGCACCTATGTCGGCAACGGCCAGGTGCGGGACCTCGCCGACGTCGGCGACGACGGCCAGGTCGTCTTCACCCAGGGGCCGGAGCCGTACAACGTGTTCCGCTACCGCAATGGGCAGACCGCGCAGCTGACCCATTCGACCACCTATTCGCACTTCAACCCGCTGACCGACGGCACCCAGGTCGTGTACCGCAAGCAGGTCTCCGCGACCGCATCGCAGATCGTGCTGTACAACGACGCCCAGGGCGAGGTGGTGCTGCGGCCGGCCAGCACCGATTTCTTCACCCCGCGCGAGGACTACCTGCCCGGCGGCGGCTGGGTCGCCTTTACCCGCATCAATACGGTGGACGGCGCGGCGGCCCGCCAGGTCTGGCTGCGTTCGCCGCAGGGCGCGCTGACGCCGGTGTCCTCCGCGACGGCGGACGCGTACATCAACGCGGTCGGCAACGGCCAGGTGATGTTCGTGTCCGGCGGCTATCTCTACCTCGGCGGGCCGGGGCAGAGCCCGGTGGTGGTCGCGCCGTTCGCGGACGGCACCCAGAGCATCTGGATGCAGGGCGGCTGGTACGTCTACTTCGGCACGGCGCTGTACCGGGTGGTGGTGTAACGGCCGATGCCGTGCGGCCCGGCGGCGGGCCGCGGGGATCGTCGCGGTGCCGCGCGGCCGCGGCGCGCTCGCGCCGGCGAGCCGGCGTTTCGGGCGGGCGCACTCCCAGGTCCCCGCGAGAGCGAGCGTCGGCGACAGGGCCCGCCACGCACGCGCATGGCCGGCACGCTGCATTCCATCGACTCCGCGCCCGGGCCGCGCGGCGCCGGTCACGCCTGCGGTATATAGGAGGCGCGGCGCGGGGCATCCGGTCACGGCCAGGGCGCGGCGCGCGCGACGCGACGGTCGCGAGGCGGCGAGCGGCCGGGATCTTCGACGGACGTCCGGCGGTTCCGCAAAACCGCGGGGTGGAGTCGAGGCCGGCATGGCGAAGCAGACGGTGGCGATCGTGGTGCACGAGGGCGTCCAGGCGCTGGACGTCGCCGGGCCGGTGGACGTGTTCGCCGAGGCCAACTTGCACGTGGCCGAAGGCTACGAGACGCATCTGGTCGCGGCGCGCGCCGAGCCGCTGCGCGCCTCCAACGGCATGTGCCTGGTCCCCGATCTGCCGTACGAGCGCGCGGACCGCTTCGACGTCGTGCTGGTGGCCGGCGGGCCCGCGTTGCCGGACGCGACGCCGGACCCGCACACGGTGGAATGGCTGCAGCGCGCGTCCTCGCGCGCCGATCTCTACGGATCCATCTGCACCGGCGCTTTCGTGCTGGGCCATGCCGGGCTCATCGACGGCCGCCGGGTCACCACGCACTGGCAGAATGCGCGGGCCCTGGCCGCCAGGTTCCCGAAGGCGGTCGTGGATCCGGACGCCATCTACGTGCGCGACGAACGCCTGGTGACCTCCGCGGGCGTGACCGCCGGCATCGACCTCGCCCTGGCGCTGGTGGGCCAGCGCCACGGTGCGGACGTCGCCCTGAAGATCGCGAAGCGGCTCGTCGTCGTCGCCCAGCGCCAAGGCGGCCAATCGCAGTTCAGCCCTTATCTCGCGGCGCCGGCCGACCCGGCCTCGCCCGCGGCCCGGATCCAGGACCACGTGCGCGCCCGCATCGGCGAACGTCACACCCTCGAGTCGCTGGCCCGTGCGGTCGGCATGAGCGCGCGCAACTTGGCGCGGCATTTCGTCGAGGAGACCGGCATCACCCCGCACGAGTTCGTGGTGCGGGCGCGGATCGACGCGGCGCGCATGATGCTGGAAGGAAGCGACCGGCCGCTGAAGACCGTCGCCTACGAGTGCGGTTTCGGCACCGCGGACCGGATGCGGATCGTGTTCAGCGATCGGCTCGGCATCGCGCCCGCGGACTACCGGGCGCGCTTCCGCCGGCCGCCGAACGGGTAGCGGCCCCTGCGCGCACGGCGCGGGCGCTCTGTCCCGAAACGGCGTAGGCCTGTCCCGATCCGCCGGATCGGCCCGGTTGCGCGCGCGGGCCTCCGGGCGCGCAATAGGCGGCGTCCCGCCGAGTCCATCGGCGCCGCCCGAAGATCCGATGCGTCCTCCCTTGCCGCCGTTCACCCATGCCAGCGCGACCGAGAAGGTGCGGATCGCGGAGGACGCCTGGAACAGCCGCGACCCGGGCCAGGTCGCGCTCGCCTATACGCGCGACAGCCGCTGGCGGAACCGGGCCGAGTTCCTCGCCGGGCGTTCCGAGATCGCGGCGTTCCTGGACCGCAAGTGGGCGCGCGAGCTGGACTACCGGCTGATCAAGGAGCTCTGGGCGTACTTCGGCAACCGCATCGCCGTGCGGTTCGCGTACGAGTTCCGCGACGACAGCGGCAACTGGTATCGCGCTTACGGCAACGAGAACTGGGAGTTCGACGACGCCGGGCTGATGCGGCGGCGCATCGCCAGCATCAACGAGCGGCCGATCGCCGAAGCGGAGCGCAAGTTCCGCTGGCCGCTGGGGCGCCGCCCCCACGGCCACCCGGGCCTGTCCGAGCTCGGCCTCTGACGCGGCGGATGCCGCGGCTGGCGCTTGCTTCCCCCCTCGCATCCACCGGAAGGCGGTATCCCATGCAAGGCAGATCGGCGATCGAGATCGTGCAGCGCTTCTGGGACGAGGTGTGGCACGCGCCCCAGAACCCCGACGCGATCGACGCGCTGGTCCATCCCGATTTCGCGATCACCTCGGGCGGCCACGAGATCCGGTCCCGCGAGGCCTTCAAGCGGTGGGTCTTCGACTTCCAGTCCAGGATCGCCGACCTGCGATTCGAGGTGCTCGACATCTTCCAGAGCGAGGACGGCAGCCGCGTCGCCACGCGCTGGCGGGTGACGGGCAGGAACAACGGCCTGCTGGGCACCGAACCGGACGGCAGGCCTTTCGTCATGGTGGGCAACGCGATCGTCGCGGTCGGCGAGGACGGCCTGCTCCGGCACAACTGGGTGGACCGGAACGCCTACGAGGTCCACGGCCATCTGACCGGGCACCGCCGCATCGTGTAGACGCCCGCCTCGCGTGGCGTGCGCGCCGGGCCGCCCTTCGTCTCCCGGCCGGGTATCGGCCATCCGATTCCCGTCGTGCAGCGCATTGCCTGGGCCGGTGCCGGTGCGTTCGTCGCCGGCCATGCACGCGCCGGGCGCGCGCGCCGCCCGCCCCGGTACCGTGCGCGCCACCCGCACGGACGCGGTCGCGCGTGCCTGCACGGCGACGAGCGGGCGCCGGAAAAACAGCGTGGTTGTCCCGATCCGGCGGCGAGATTCCGTTGCCGCTGCGAAGCGCAGATGCCGAAATGGTCGCGAGGACGCGACGTTCCCGAAACGGCGCCGCGGTCCGGACCGAAACGACACCGCGCGCCTGGCGACCTGCGTCGAACCGGCGCGACCAACGAGAGAACCGACCATGTCCGACACCATCGCCGGCATCCGCGTGCCCGACAGCGCCATCGCGCGCGCGGCGACCCAACTCGTGCGCGACACCGAGGACGATCTGCTCTACCACCACAGCCGCCGCGTGTTCCTCTGGGGCGCGCTGACCGGCGAGCGTCGCCGCCTGAAGTACGATCCGGAGCTGCTGTACCTGGGCGCGATGTTCCACGACATGGGCCTGACGGAACGCCATTCGAGCCCGGATCTTCGCTTCGAGGTGGACGGCGCCAACGCCGCGCGCGACTTCATGAGGCAGTACGGCGTCCCCGAGCGCGACGTCGAGGACGTGTGGACCGCGATCGCGCTGCACACCACGCCCGGCATCCCGGAGCACATGCGCCCGACGATCGCGCTGGTGACCGCGGGCGTCGAGATGGACGTGCTGGGAGTCGCCTACGACGATTTCACGCCCGAGCAGCGCGAGCACGTCTGCGCGCACCACCCGCGCGAAGCCGATTTCAAGGAAGGCATCATCGGCCGCTTCGCCGACGGGATCAGGCACAAGCCGGCCACCACGTTCGGCAACGTCAAGGCCGACGTGCTGGCGCTCATGGTGCCGGGCTATCGGCGGATGAACTTCTGCTCGATCATCCTGGGCTCCGCCTGGCCGAACTGAGCGCCGGGCCCGGAGGGCGGGCACGCGCCGCGCCGTACACAGGCGCCCCGGGTCAGACCCGCACCGGCTTCTCGGCCATGCCTTCGGCGCCGAACAGGCGCAGGTAGCGCTGCACCTCGCGCGGGTCGCCGGTGGCCTTGCGCGGGTTGTCGGAAAGCTTGACCGCCGGGCGGCCGTCGACCTCGGTGACCTTGCAGACCAGCGAGATCGCGTCGAGGCCGTCGGTGGGGAAGGGGGCGCAGCCGCGGAAGTCGTTGGTGAGGTTGGTGCCCCAGCCGAAGCTCATGCGCACGCGGCCGTGGAAGTGGCGGTAGGTGGCCTCGATGGAGTCCACGTCCATGCCGTCGGAGAAGATCAGCAGCTTGCCCCGCGGGTCGCGGCCCCGGGCCTGCCACCAGCGCAGGATCTGCTCGCCGCCCTCCATCGGCGGCAGGCTGTCGGGGCGGAAGCCGGTCCAGTCGGCCACCCAGTCCGGCGCGTCGCGCAGGAAGGCGGCGGTGCCGTAGGTGTCGGGCAGCACGATCAGCAGGTTGCCCGCGTACAGCTCGCGCCAGTCTTCCAGCACCCGGTACGGCGCGGCGCGCACGCCGGCGTCGTCCCCGGCGAGCGCGGCCAGGACCATCGGCAGCTCGTGGGCGTTGGTGCCGATGGCCTCGAGGTCGGCCTCCATCGCCAGCAGCACGTTGGACGTGCCGATGAAGCGCCCGCCCAGGCCTTCCTTCAGCGCCTGCACGCACCAGCTCTGCCAGAGGAAGCCGTGCCGGCGGCGCGTGCCGAAGTCGGACAGCACCAGGTCGGGCAGGGCGCGCAGGCGCTCGACCTTCTCCCACAGCTTGGCCTTGGCGCGCGCGTACAGCACGTCGAGCGCGAAGCGGCCGCGGTCCTTGATCGCCGCGCGGGAGCGCAGTTCGTTGACGATGGCCAGCGCCGGGATCTCCCACAGCGTGGTGTGCGTCCACGGCCCGGGGAAGCGCAGGACGAACTGGCCGTCCTCGCGCGAAAGCTCGTACCCGGGCAGGCGGAAATCGGCCAGCCAGGCCAGGAACTCGGGTCGGAACATCTGGGTGCGGCCGTAGAAGGTATTGCCGGCCAGCCAGATCAGCTCCTTCTTGGTGAAGCGCAGGGTACGGGCGTGGTCGAGTTGCGCGCGCAGCTCGCTCTCGGGCACGACCTCGGCCAGGCGCACCTGGCGGCTGCGGTTGATCAGCTCGAAGGTGGCCTGCACCTTCGGATAGCGCAGCCAGATCATCTGCAGCATCAGCAGCTTGTAGAAGTCGGTGTCCAGCAGGCTGCGGACCACCGGGTCCAGGCGCCAGTTGTGGTTGTACGCGCGCGTGGCGAGGTCGGTGAGGATCATGCGGCTCCGTCGGCGGGCGCCGCCGCGCGGGCGGCCTCGCCGGCACGATAGGCCGCGGCGGGGGCGATCACAACGGCGGGTAGCGGTCCGCTGCGGCCATCGGTCGGCGGCCGCCCGGCCGCCACAGCCTCGTCGTCGGCGCCAACTACGCGGCCGAGGAGGGAAGCGGCGACAGGCACGGCCGCCTGCTGCAGAACTTCGAATACGAACTGCACGTCGGCGGCCCGTTCACTTCGTTTCGAGGACGTGCGCCGGGAGCGGTGGGCGTCGGGCGTGGGCGTCCCGGCGTTCGCGCGATGCTAGAGTTCCGGGTCATCGCAGCGACGAGGAGCGTGAACGCATGACGGTGGCGGCACCCTATCCGATCGGTACGCCCGGCCAGCCCTGGGGCGAAGCGGAGAAGGCGCAGTGGCGGTCGCGGCAGCGGCGGCAGCGCAGCTACGAGGCGGACGTGCTGGGCGCGGTCGAACGGCTGCGCGCGCGTTTCGACGTGGTCGAATACGGCCGCCTCGACTATCCGCCCGACCATTACCCGCTGTACGCGGTGCGCAGCCGCGACTGGCGCGCCGCGCTGCCGGCGGTGCTGGTCACCGGCGGCGTGCACGGCTACGAGACCAGCGGCGTGCACGGGGCGCTGCAGTTCCTCGAGCACGAGGCCGCCGATTACGCCGGGCGGGCCAACCTGCTGGTGGCCCCGTGCGTCAGCCCCTGGGCCTACGAGCGCATCCACCGCTGGAACCCGCACGCGGTCGACCCGAACCGTTCGTTCCGCGATCCCAGCCCGGCGCAGGAGTCCGCCGCGCTGATGCGGCTGGTGGCGCCGCTGCGCGAGCGGTTCCTGGTCCACATCGACCTGCACGAGACCACCGACAGCGACGAGTCCGAGTTCCGCCCGGCGCTGGCCGCCCGCGACGGCAAGCCGTTCGAGCCCGACGGCATTCCGGACGGGTTCTATCTCGTCGGCGACAGCGAGGATCCGCAGCCGGAGTTCCAGCAGGCGATCATCGCGGCCGTGGAGCAGGTCACCCACATCGCCCCGGCCGACGCCGACGGCAAGATCATCGGCACGCCGGTGGCGGCGCCGGGCGTCATCCATTACCCGGTGCGCAAACTGGGCCTGTGCGCCGGCCTCACCGGCGCGCGCTACCGCACCACCACCGAGGTCTACCCGGACAGCCCGCACGCCACGCCCGCGCAGTGCAACGCGGCGCAGGTGGCCGCGGTGCGCGCGGCGATCGACTACGCGCTGGCGCACCGGTAAGCCGGGCGCAGCCGCCGCGCGTCAGCGGCCGGCGCGTTCGCTCCGGGGCGTGCCGTCGGTCGGGTCCTGCACCGCGTACGGGCCGGACTCGCGGTCGTGGGCGTGGTCCAGCGCCGCGCGGACGCGCGGGTCCAGGCGTTCCAGGTCCAGCAGCACCTTCTGCGAATGGACGTCGCGCACGGCGTCCATCGGGATCAGGAAGTCGCCGCCGTTCTGGACGTTGATGAGCAGGCCGTCGTGGCGCACCTCGCGCACGCCGGCGACGCCCATCTCGCCGTCGGCGACGAAGACCAGGTAACCGGGTTCGATGCGGTCGGCCATGGCGGCTCCCGTGGGATGGCGGTTCGTCCGCCATGATCCACGCCGGCAGTGGCGCGGCGGTGAAGCCGCGGGGTGGGATACCGTGGCCGGCAAGTCGATGTCGATTTCCGCCCCGCCGGTTCGTCGCCAGGACGAGCCCAATCGAAAACCGGAGGTCCCCATGCCGCTCGCCAGGCCGATCACCCCGCACCTGTGGTTCGACAAGGAGGCCCGCGAGGCCGCCGGGTTCTACTGTTCGGTGTTCCCCGATTCGCGCATCGACGCCGTGGTCACGGTGCGCGACACGCCCTCGGGCGACTGCGACGTGGTGAACTTCCGCCTGCACGGGCAACCGTTCATGGCCATCAGCGCCGGGCCGGCGTTCCGGTTCAATCCGTCGGTGTCGTTCATGGTGAACTTCGACCCGGGCGACCCGCAGGCGCGCGCGCGCCTGGACGCGGCCTGGGCGAAGCTGCTGGAAGGCGGGCAGGCGCTGATGCCGCTGGACGCCTATCCCTTCAGCCCGCGCTTCGGCTGGGTACAGGACCGCTACGGGTTGTCGTGGCAGCTGATCCTGGCCGAGCCTGTCGCCGACGAGCCACGCCCCGCCATCGTGCCGATGCTGATGTTCACCGGCGCGGTCTGCGGCAAGGCCGAGGAGGCGGGCGCGTACTACCGCTCGGTGTTCCCGGACTCCCGGCCCGGGCAGCTGCTGCGGCACCCGGCCGGCAGCGCGCCGGACCGCGAAGGCACGGTGATGTTCTCGGACTTCCGCCTCGACGGCACCTGGTTCGCGGCGATGGACAGCGCCTACGAGCACGGCTTCGGTTTCAACGAAGCGGTCTCCTTCCTCGTCCATTGCCGCGACCAGGCCGAGGTCGACCGCTTCTGGGAGCGGCTGTCGGCCGTACCGGAGGCCGAGCAGTGCGGCTGGTGCAAGGACCGTTTCGGCCTGTCCTGGCAGATATCGCCCCTGGTGCTGGACGAGGTGATGACCTCGGGCGACGAGGCCGCCATCGCGCGCGTCACCCGGGCTTTCCTCGGGATGAAGAAATTCGACGTGGCGGCGCTGGAGCGGGCCGCCGGCCGCTGAGCCGGGTGGCGGCGCGCGATCCACGCCCCGGCGGGACTCTCGATTGCCCGCCGGAGAAGAGCCGCTCGGCGTTCTCCCGGCGGATCTTGCGCTCCTTCTCGTCGGTGAGGCCCAGCCTGTCCAGCGCGTCGAGGGTCTTGCCGCGCGGCAGCTGGGAAAGTCGGAGCCGAGCAGGACCTTGTCGATGCCGACGTTGCGGATCGTCCACGGTGCCCCCCTACGACGGCGACCGCGCGCCGAGCTGCAGCGCCTGGCGGGCCTGGGCGCGCGCGCGACCAAGAACACGAAGTGCGTCCCGGGCGCGCGGATCGCGTCCGGGGATTCCGCCGCTCGATCGCATTCGCCCGCGGCCGGGCCGCGGTTCCGGCGCTGCCGCATGCGCACGGAACACGCCTCCTTCATGCGTGTTTTTCTAACGTCGGCTGCATCTTCGGCGGGCCCGAGGCTCGCATCCCGGAGCCGCGCGGCGCCGTCCGCGCCGGCCGGCGCCCGACAGGCAGGATCCCTCGATGCAGACCCCGACATCCCCCGACTCCCGGGTGCAGCGCACGCTCAGCATCGGGGCGCCTGCCGAAACGCTGCTGCGGGCCTGGTGCGATCCGCAGGTGCAACAACGCTTGCTCGCCGACTGGGCGATGCTGGTCTCGGGCGACGAGCAGCGGATGGTGTGGTCCATCCGCCTGCCCGGCGCCCGCCAGATGCGGCTGGAAAGCAGGCAAGCGGAGGCGGTGCCCGGGCAGCGCGTGCGCTACGTGAGCGAGGGCGAGCACGACGTGCGCCTGGACACCGAACTGTCGGTGCGGCCGGCGCCGGCCGATTTCGGCACCGAGGCGCGCCTGCGCGTCGGTTACGCGTTGCCGGGCGGCGCCGTCGCCGAGACCCTGGTCAAGTGGCTGGGCTCCGCGCCGGAGCGGGTGCTCGGCACGGTGCTGCGGCGGTTCAAGGCGTTGCTGGAGACCGGCGAGGTGCCGACGCTCGAGCGCAACCCCTCCGCACGCGAAGACGACCGGCGCTGAGGCAGGCAGGACATGCGCGCACTGTGCTGGAACGGCGTCAACGACCTGCGGGTGGAGACCGTGCCCGACCCGGTGCTGGTCAATCCGCGCGACGCCATCATCAGGGTGGGGCTGAGCACCACCTGCGGCTCGGACCTGCATTTCATCGATGGCTATCTGCCGGCCATGCGCGAGGGCGACGTGATCGGCCACGAGTTCATGGGCGAGGTGGTCGAGGCCGGCCCCGACGTCAGGCGCGTCCGGCCCGGCCAGCGCGTGGTCGTGCCGTCCTTCATCGCCTGCGGCAGCTGCTGGTACTGCCATCGGCAGCTGTTCTCCCTGTGCGACAACACCAACCCGCACTGGGCCATGCAGGAACCGCTGCTGGGCCACCCGACCGCCGGCATCTATGGCTATACCCACGCCTTCGGCGGTTATGCCGGCTCGCACGCCACCTACGTGCGCGTGCCGCACGCCGACGTGGGCTGCTTCGAGGTGCCGGAACCGGTCGGCGACGAGGATGCCCTGTTCCTTTCCGACGCCGGCCCGACGGGCTTCATGGGCGCGGATTTCTGCGACATCCAGCCGGGCGACACCGTCGCCGTCTGGGGCTGCGGCGGGGTCGGGCTGATGGCGCAGCAGAGCGCCTACCTGCTCGGCGCCGAGCGGGTGATCGGCATCGACCGCTTTCCCGAGCGGCTGGCGATGGCGCGCGACATCGTCGGTTCGGAGGTCATCGACTACACCGCCGTCGACAGCGTCACCGAAGTGCTGCGCGAGATGACCGGCGGACGCGGGCCGGACGCCTGCATCGACGCGGTGGGAATGGAAGCGCACGGCGAAGGCATCGGCCATGCCTACGACCGGGTGAAGCAGGCGCTGCGGATGGAAAGCGACCGCGGCCAGGCGCTGCGCGAGGCGATCCTCGCCTGCCGCAAGGGCGGGGTGGTGTCGATCCTCGGGGTCTACGGGGTGATGGACAAGTTCCCGCTCGGCGTGGTGATCAACAAGGGCCTGACCGTGCGGACCGCGCAGCAGCATGGGCAGAAGTACGTGCCGCGCCTGCTCGACTGGGTGGCCGAGGGGCGGTTGAAGACGAGCTTCCTGCTGACGCACCGCATGCCGCTGGAGGAGGCGGTGCGCGGCTACGAGCTGTTCAAGCACAAGCGCGAAGGCTGCGTGCGCGCGGCGTTCGAGCCCTGACCGCGGCGCGACGGCATGCCGCGGCGACGCCCGCCCCGGAGCCGCGGGCTCACGCGCCCATCAGCCCGCCGCCCGCCTTTCCGGGCAGCCCGCCGTCGCCGTCGTCGGGGTCGCGATCGGGGTCGGCCGCGGCGTCCATGTCGCCCATTTCGGGGTTCACGCCGCCCTGCGGGACGGGAGCGGTCTGCCGGAGATCCTCGGCGCGGTCGCTTTGCGGGCGCCGGTCCGCGGCGCGGTCCGGCCGTTCGCCTGCGCCCGAGGGCGCGCCGGGGCGTTCGTGCTTGCGGTCGGCCATGGCCGTCTCCTATCGCCTTTCGGGACAAGCAACCTAGACCCGCGCGCGTGATCGGCAGGGAAAGAGCCGGCGCGGCGGCGGGCGGAGACGGGCGATCGACGCCTCGGTGCGGATAGTCGCGCAATGGCCGAGGTCGGGCGTTCTCCACGACGTGCCGGGTTGCTCCTGCTGCTGCTCGCCGCGCTCGCGGCCTGGGCGGTGCGGTCGGGAAGGCTGGCCGTTCCCGAAGCCTGGAATCCGTGGGCGCCGTTGCGCATCGACGCGCCGCCGAACCTGCTGACCGGGCTCAAGCTCGCGCGCGCCTCGGGCGACCGCGAGGCGTGCCGGGCGGCGCTGGCGCAGGCGGACATGCGCTTCGTGCCGCTGCGGGATCGGGCCACCGGCCCGGGCTGCGGGTTCGAGAACGCGGTGCGGATCGCACGCACCAGCGTGGCGGTGGGCGAACCGTTCCCGCTGAGCTGCCGCGCGGCGCTGTCGCTGGCGATGTGGGAGCGGCACGTCCTGCAGCGGGCCGCGGCCGAGCACCTCGGCGCGCGCGTGCGGGCGATCGAGCATTTCGGCTCCTACGCCTGCCGCAACCTCTACGGCGATCCCGGCCGCCGCCGCAGCCGGCACGCCACCGCGGACGCGCTCGACGTCGCCGCCTTCGTGCTGGAGGACGGGCGCCGCATCAGCGTGGCGCGGCACTGGCGGCCGCGGGCGCCGGCCACGGAACGCGATGCCGCGGCCGCGCCGAACGTGCCCGCCGAGGCCCGTTTCCTGCGTGCGGTGCGCGACGGCGCATGCCGCTATTTCGACGTGGTCCTCGGCCCGGACTACAACCGCGCCCATGCCGATCACTTCCACTTCGACCGCGGCGGCGCCCGGGTGTGCCGCTAGCCGGCCGCGGCCGACGCCGCGGCGCACCTACACTGTGCCCGGAGACGGCGTGGGCCATCGGCCCGAGGAGGTACGCATGCGGGGTCTGGATTTCGGATCGTGGGAAGCCGTGCTGAGCACGCTGGCGGGGCTGGTGCTGATCACCCTGATGGGCGTCGGCATCCGCCTGCTGCTGATGCAGACCGTGCAGCAGCGGCGCGAGCGCGAGAACCGGCAGATCAACGAACGCCTGCGCACGCTGATCGCCGCCTACCGCACGCTCGGCGGCTCCTTCACCGGCGACCTGGAGGTCGACCCGGCCCATTTGCGCGACCTGCGCCGTCGCAGCGAAACCGCCGATGCGGACGAGGCGGGCTTGCCGCACGGCTCCGACCGGTCGCGGCGCATCCGCGACGCGGTGGAGGGCGCGCTGTCCGACATCCTGTTGCTCGGTACGGACGAGCAGGTGCGGCTGGCGGCGCGCGCGGCGGCGGACCTGGTCGCCGGGCGCCGGGTGCATACCGCCGAGCTGGTGGTCTCGCTGCGCGATTTCATCCGCGAGGTGCTGGACCTCGATCCGATCCCGCGCGGACTGGAGATCCCGCGGCAGGGACCGACGCGGCCCGGCGCAGCGAAGGGCCGTGCCGAGGGCGGGCGCGAGGCCGCGGATCGCGGCGGCGCCGGCGGCGGACGCGGTGCCGGTGCGGCCGGCGGCATGGGGTTGGGCATGGGCCTGCATCTGGCCGGCTCGGATTCCGCCGCGCCGAAGGACGAAGGCGCGTAGCGCGGCCGCGACTTCGCGCCCTTTCACGAAGGCGCGGCGGCGGGACACGCGCAAGAGGCCCGGGCCGGCGGGATCCGGCCCGGCGCCGGGACGGCGACGCCGCGGAAACCGCGTCGTAGCAACCGCCCGCCCGACGCACCGCCGGTGGCGCGGAAAGGCTAGCGCTGCTGCCAGGCGCCGGTTTCCGCCCCGGCGTTGCGCCGCACCGTCCGCCACTGGCCGGTGGTGGTGACCAGATGCAGGCTGTGGTTGTAGCCCTGCCTGCGCTGCAGCAGGATGTGGCTGCCGTCGGCGGACCAGTCCAGCGGCACCACCTGCACGCCCGCCGTGGGGCCGGCCAGATGCACCGCGCCGCTGCCGTCGGCGTTGGCGACGAACAGGCGGCTGTAGCGGTTGCTCCCGTCCCTCTGCGTGAAGGCGATCTTCTTTCCGTCGGGTGAGACCAGTGGCGCGGAACCGTCCATGACCCGCGTTAGGGTGTTGGTCGGCAGATGCATCCTGTAGATGGCGGGGCCGGACCACTCCATCGCATCGTAATACACCGTGTCGCCGGCACCTACCGAGAACGAGATCGGGTTCGACATGTCCGAAACCAGGAACGGCGAGGGCAACTCGACCAATCGCCCGGTCGCCACCTCCGCGGCGAAGAGGGTGTACACCCAGTACTCGTCGGGCACCGGACTGAACAGCCGTTTGCCGAGCGTCGCCACGTGGGCGACGATGTACTTGCCGGTGCGCGTCCACGCCAGCTTCCTCAGTTCGGGGAAGCAAGTGTAGAACTCGGTGCAATGGTGATCCGCGATGGCGCCGACGCAGCCGATGCGTTGCAGCCCGGTGCCGTCGGCGTTGATCACGTGGATGCACTCGGACTTGGTGTCGTCGGGTGCGCGCAGCATGCCGAAGGCGATCTTGTTCGGCGACCAGCCGCTCCAGGCCGGGAGCACGCCCTTGATCAGCGGTCGTTCGCGCTGCCCCTGGCGGTCGGTGATGATGATGGTCGGGTCGCGATGGCGGTAGTGGTACATCTCGCTTCCCGGCTCCGGCTCCTGCCGGTACCAGTGGAAACTGCGCTCGAACGCCACCGACAGCCCCGTCGGCGACCACGAGGCGGAGTGGTCGGTATATTCGGCGGGCGGCTGGGTGAGGGCGTCGGTGAAGGTGCCGGTGGTATTGCTTCGGAACAGGGCCGGGCCTTCGGAGCCCTCGTAGAAAAGGATGTCGCCGCCGTCGCCGGCCGCGGCGCTTTGCACGCCCGCCAGTGCGATGGACAGGCCGATCAGGAGCTTGGATACGAGGAAACCCGCGCGACGCGGGTTCGGTAGGCGGGCACGCATGCGGTTTCTCCTTGGCGAAGGCCGATCACCCGCGCCCATTGCAGGCGCGGCGGCATGATCCGGCTGTCAATTTCCCGCGACATCGGCGCTTCGCCGACGAACGGCGCCCGTCTTTCCGCGCGCGGGCGGCCCTCTTCCTGAATCGGGCTGCCGCGGCCTTCGCGGGCGAAACACGCCGCGGCGCGGCGAACGCCCGGGTTCGCGGTATGTGCTCGCCCGGGTCCCGCCGGAGAGCCCGATGCCGGATACGCCCCGCAAGGCCAGCGATTTCGATCCGGACGTGCTGCGCCTGTTCGACCAGTACGTGCACGGCCTCATCGACCGCCGCGGCTTTCTCGCCGGTGCCGTATGCTTCGCGGTGGCGCGAGCGGCGCGGCCGGGCTGCTCGCGGCGCTGAGCCCGCAGTTCGCCGCTGCGCGGCAGGTGAAGCCCGACGACAAACGCCTGTCGGCGCGTTACGCCGGATACGCATCGCCGCGGGGCCACGGCACCGGCCGCGGCTGCCGGGTGCGCCCGGCCGAGGCTGCCGGTCCGTTGCCGACGGCGCTGGTGATCCACGAGAACCGTGGCCTCAATCCGCACATCGAGGACGTGGCGCGCCGGCTGGCGCTGGAGAACTACATCGCGTTCGCGCCGGACGCGCTGTTCCCGCTCGGCGGCTATCCAGGCGACGAGGACCGGGCGCGCGCCGGGTTCGCCAGGCTCGACCCGGCCAAGACGCGCCAGGACCCGCTCGCCGCTGCCGACATGCTGCGCGGGGTGGACGGCGGCAACGGCCGCATGGGCGCGGTCGGCTTCTGCTGGGGCGGGGCGATGACCAGCTTTCTCGCCACCCGGCCGCCGGACCTGCGCGCGGCGGCGCCGTTCTATGGCCCTGCGCCGGCGGCGGAGGACGTGCCGAAGATCGAGGCGGGGCTGCTGGCGGTGCTGGCGGAGAACGACGAACGGGTCAACGCCAGGCCGGGCTACGAGCAGGCGCTGAAGCAGGCCGGCGTGCGCTACGCGCTGTACCCGCCGCCCGGTACCGAGCACGGTTTCCATAACGACACCATGCCGCGCTGCGACGCGGATGCGGCGAAGGAGGCGTGGCGGCGCACGCTGGCGCTGTTCGAGCGCACGCTGCGCCGCGCCTGACGTCGCGCTGCGCCTGACGTTGCGCCGGCCAGCGGTTCGGGCGCCATCGGACGAGGGGCAAGGGGCGGCGCCTGCGCGCACGCCGCCGCCCCACGACTTGCCGCGGGCCGTCGCCGCGATGACGGATGGCACGGGCGAGCGGAAGCGCCCGGCGGCACCGTAGGGCGAACTCCCGCCGGGTCGCGCCGATGCGCCTGTCGTTCCTGTTGCTGTTGGGCCTCGCCGCCGTGCTCCATGCCGAGGCCGGCGAGCGCCGGCACACGGCCGGGCCGGCCGTGCGGGCATTCGTGCCGCCGCTGCGGTTGCCGGCGTTCGGCCATCCGCGCGGCCTGCGGGTGTACCTGCCGCCCGGCTACGCGGCTTCCACGCGCCGCTATCCGGTGCTGTACATGTTCGACGGGCAGAACCTGTTCGACGAGGCGACCGGTTACGCCGGCGAATGGGGCGTCGACGAGGCGATGGACGCGCTGGCGCGCGAGGGCTTTCCGGCGATCGTGGTCGGCATCGACCATGGCGGGGAGCTGCGTTTCCACGAACTGGTTCCGTACTGGAACGTGCGTTTGCTGCCGAACCGCGGCGCGGACTTCGTCGACGACCTGGCGCGGTCGATCAAGCCGTTCGTCGACGCCAACTACCGCACGCTGCCGGACCGCGCGCAGACGGCGATCCTGGGCAGTTCGCTGGGCGGGCTCGCGGCCGACTATGCGGTGCGCCAGTACCCGGAGGTGTTCGGCAAGGCAGGCGTGTTCTCGCCTTCGTACTGGGTGTCCGAGGAACCCTACGCGCGCGCCGGGCGCACGCCGCTGCCCCCCGGCACGCGCGTCTACCTGTACATGGGCGGGCGCGAAGGCGGCGATTCGGTGGCCCGGGTCGAGCGCATGGCGGCTTTGCTGCGCGCACACCCCGGGACTGCCGTGGAGGTGCGGGTGGCGCCGGACGCGGAACACAACGAAGCGGCCTGGCGCGCGGCGTTCCCGGCCGCGGTGCGCTGGCTGTTCGAGCTGCCCGCGGCGGCGCAGGCGGCGGGCGCAGCGCGCTGACCCGCCGCCGCTTCCGTTCTTGCCCCCAACGCATGGCACTGCCGGGCAGCGGCCGGGCGGGGTACAACCGACCGGTCCCGGAAAGGGGCATCCGCGCGCCCGAGCGGCGCCGGCGCCGGGTGAGGGCGACGGCGCTACGGGCCATCCGCACGACTCCGGAGAGATCGCCTTGAAGAAGACCCTGCTGTGCGTCGCGACCGCCGCGGCGCTGACCCTGGCGGCGCCGCTGGCCGCCGCCGAGCACGACCGTTGCCTCGACGACGCCTGCCAGCTCTACGCCCTGTTCGACTCGCCCGACGCTGCCGGCGGCGCCACGGGGGCCATCGCCGCCGCGCGCTTCGGCAGTTGGGGCGTGGACCTGGCCGGCATGGACCGCTCCGTGTCGCCGGGCGCCGACTTCTTCGGCTACGTCAACGGCACCTGGGCCAAGACCACGCAGATTCCGGCCGACCGCTCCAGCTACGGCGCGTTCGCCGCGCTGCGCGAGCTGTCGGAGGCGCGGGTGCGCCAGCTGGTGGAGAGCTATCCGCTCGGCGACCCGGCCAAGGACGGCGACGCCGCCAAGGTGGCCGCGCTGTACCGCGGTTTCATGGACGAGGCGGCGATCGAAGCGCTCGGCGCCAAGCCGCTGCAGCCGCACCTGGATGCGATCCGCCAGGCCCAGGACAAGCCCGCGCTCGCCGCGCTGATGGGCCGCGCCAACGGCGGCTTCGGCGGCAGTTTCTTCGCCGCCTCGGTCAGCGACGACCAGCGCGATCCCGAGCGCTACACGCTGTACCTGAGCCAGTCCGGCCTCGGCCTCGGCGACCGCCAGATGTACCTGGACGAGAAGTTCGCGCCGCAACGCGAGCGCTACGCCGCCTACATCGCGCAGATGCTGCAGCTGGCCGGCTGGGACCGGCCGCAGCAGCACGCCCAGGCGGTGATGGCGATGGAAACCAGGCTGGCCGAAGCGCACTGGACCCGGGCCGACAGCCGCAACCGCGACAAGACCTACAACCCGGTGCCGCTGGCCGAGATGGACGCGTACGCGCCGGGCTTCCCCTGGGCGGCGTTCTTCCGCGCCGCGGGCGTCGAACAGGCCCCGCGCGCGGTGCTGCGGCAGAACACCGCCTTCCCGGAGATGGCGCGGATCTTCGCCGAGGCCGACCTCGACACCCTGCGCGCCTGGCAGGCGTTCCACACCGCCGACGAGGCCGCGCCGCTGCTGTCCAAGGCCTTCGTCGACGCCGAGTTCGAGTTCCGTTCCAAGTTCCTCAACGGCCAGCCGCAGCAGCGCGACCGCTGGAAGCGCGGGGTGGCGCTGGCGGAGAGCGCGATGGGCGAGGCGATCGGCCGCGATTACGTGAAGCTGTATTTCCAGGCCGACGCCAAGGCCAAGATGGACGCGCTGGTCGCCAACGTGAAGGCGGCGATGGGCGCGCGCCTGGAGCAGCTGGACTGGATGGGCCCGGCCACCCGGGCCGAGGCCAAGGCGAAGCTGGAGAACTTCGGCCTGAAGATCGGCTATCCGGAAAAGTGGCGCGACTACAGCGGCCTGCGCATCGCCAACGGCGACGTGTTCGGCAACGCCGAGCGCGCGCGCCGCTTCGAATGGGATTACCGCCGCGCCCGCATCGGCAAGCCGGTGGACGAGCTGGAATGGGGCATGACGCCGCAGACGGTGAACGCGTACTACAACTCGGTGAAGAACGAGATCGTGTTCCCGGCCGCGATCCTGCAGCCGCCGTTCTTCGACCCGGACGCCGACCCGGCGGTGAACTACGGCGCCATCGGCGGCGTGATCGGCCACGAGATCATCCACGGCTTCGACGACCAGGGCCGCAAGTCGGACGGCCAGGGCCTGCTCCGCGACTGGTGGGCCGCCGAGGACGCCGCCAAGTTCGAGGCGCAGGCGGCGCGGCTCGGCGCGCAGTACGAGAGCTACGCCTTCCCGACGCTGCCGGGCATGCACATCAACGGCAGGCTGACGATGGGCGAGAACATCGGCGATCTCGGCGGCCTGACCATCGCGCTGGAGGCCTATCGCCGTTCGCTGGGCGGCAAGCCGGCGCCCGCGATCGACGGCTTCAGCGGCGAGCAGCGCCTGTTCCTGGGGTGGGCGCAGGTGTGGCGCACGCTGTGGCGCGACGACGCGTTGCGCCAGTACCTGGTCACCGATCCGCATTCGCCGGGGCAGATCCGCGCGGTGGCGCCGCTGCGCAACATCGACGCCTGGTACGAGGCCTTCGGCATCACCGCGAAGGATCCGCTGTACCTGCCGCCGGAGCAGCGCGTGCGCATCTGGTGAGCCCCGCGCCGGGGCCCGCGGCGCGGCGGCCCCGGCGTCCCGCTCAGGCGCGCGGCCGCAGCGCCGCGAGCACCCGCGTGACCACGCCGGCCAGGTCCGGCGTCCAGCGCAGCACGATCAGCAGGTCGTGCTCGCGATCGATGTAGAGGTAGTGGCCGCCGAAGCCGGACGCCCAGTACGCCGATTCCGGCGCGGCGGGGATGGCCTGGCGGCCGGTGTTGAGCCACCACAGGTAGCCGTAGTCGGGCTTGGCCGGCGAAGGCCGCGTGGCCCGCGCGATCCATTCCTTCGACAGCAGCCGGCGGCCGCCCCATTCGCCCTCGCGCAGCATCAGCAGGCCGAAGCGGGCGTGGTCGGCGGTGCTGACGAACAGGCCGCCGCCGAAGTGGCCGCCGCCGGACACCGATTGCATGCGCAGGCCGTCGACCTCGGTCCAGGAATTCCCGTAACCGTGCCAGCGCCAGGTGCTCGAGGCGCCGATCGGGTCCATGATCCGCGCCTTCAGCACCTGCGGCAGCGGTTCGCGCAGCACCTGCAGCAGGCCGAAGGCGAGCAGGTTCACGCGCACGTCGTTGTACTTGTAGCGGGTGCCCGGCGCGTGCAGCGGCCGCCTGGACGGGTCGTCGCCTTCCGGCCGGTCGGCCCAGTCCGGCACGTCCCACAGCGTGCCGCTCCAGTCGGAGGTCTGCTGCAGCAGGTGCGTCCAGGTGATCGCGCCGTTGTGCGCGCCCTCGAACCACGGGCCGGGCACGTAGCGCGCGACCCGGTCGTCGACCGACGCGATCAGGCCGTCGTCCACCGCGAGCCCGGCCACCGTGGCCAGGTAGCTCTTGGCCACGCTGAAGGTCATGTCGACGCGGTCGAGGTCGCCCCATTCGGCGACGATGCGCCCGCCGCGCACGATCAGGCCGCTGGCCTGCGCGCGCGGGATCACCGGGCCGAGGATGCGGTAGCCGGGTTCGCGCTTGCCGAAGGCGTCCAGCAGCACCTGGCGCAGGTCCGACGGTTCGACCTCCGCCTTGCCCTTCGCGTACTCGACGGCCTCCGCCAGCTTCGCCGGATCGAAGCCGGCGGCCGCCGGCGCCTGCCGCGCCCATTCGTGCCGCGGCGGCACGTAGTCGGAAGCGAACGCGGGGGCGGCGCACAGCAGCGCCGCGGCGAGGACGAAGCGGGCGAAGCGAGGCATCGATGCTGCTCCCGGGGAAGAGGGCACAGCATAACGGCCGGGGCGGATGCCCCGCCGCGTCGCCGGCGAATGCGGCGCATCCCGCACACCGCGCCTGCCTCGCGACGGTGCGAAAGGCGGAGCCTCAGCGCAACGGCAGGCAGATCGCCGTCCGCCACTGCGATGGCGGCAACATGCGGCAGTCGTTGAGGTATTCCTCGACCACCGGCGCGTCGGCGGCTTCCTCGCCGCTGTCCGGCAGCCATTCGCCGAACAGCCACTTGTACGGCCGGTCGAGTTCGGCGTAAGGGCCGACGTGGACCAGCACCGCATAACGGCCGCCGGCGATCTCCAGCCGCCGCACGCCGCCGTCCAGCGGCACGTCCGCCGCGACCTCCACGCAGGCCTCGGCGCGCAGTTCGGCGGGGGCGACGCTTTCCGGGTCGTCGTAGTAGAGGCCGAACGAGCGCCCTTCCGGGACGCCGCGGCCGGCCGCCCACGCGCCCAGTTTCCCGAACGCGGCGCCGATCGCGTGATACGGCCCGCGATGGGCGAGGGCGGCGACGGCCACCGGCGCGCGTTGCTCGATCCTGACTTCGTACATGCGCATCTCCTCCCGGTCTCGTACGCGATGGACGGGCAGGGCGGGAACGCCCAGCCCCTTGCGGCGACGGAACTCGCCGGGCGGCACGCCGTAGGCCAGGGCGAAGGCCCGGTTGAACGCGGCCGCGCTGCCGTAGCCGCAACGCCGCGCGATCCCGCCCAGGGGCGCGCTGCCGTGCAGCAGCTCCACCGCGGCGCGATGCAGGCGCATGCGCCGCAGCGTATCGGCCACGGTCTCGCCCATCAGGCCGCGGTAGATGCGGTGGAAGTGGAAGGGCGAGAAATGGCCGACCGCGGCCAGCTGCGGCAGCGTGACCGGGTGTTCCAGGCGTTCGGCCATGTACGCCACGACCTTGTCGACGCGCGCGGCGTAGCTCTGGCGGGTGGTGCAGCGCGGCATCGTGGTGCGGCTCCGTCGTTTCGCGCCGCCATCCTGCCGCGGCGGTATTGATCCAGGTTGCGGCCTTGCGCGCGGGGGGCTTCCCCGGCGCGGCGCGACGGGCATTCTGATGCCGCCGGCAGGCCGATCAAAGCCGCGTGAGCGCGCACCCGGCGGCCGGCTGCTATATGGCGCGCGAAACGCAAGGCGATGAGGAGGCACCGATGGAAACCCAGGCGCTTTACCGAGGCCGGCTGATCGACCACATCCAGCTGGTGGTGCGCGATCTGGAGGCCAGCCGCGCGTTCTACGGCGCGGTGTTCGAGGCGCTCGAGATCCCCCTGAGCGGCAGCGGCGACGACTACTTCTGGGCCGACGAGCTGTTCGTGTCCACCGCCGACAGCGAGGCCGCGCTGGGCGAGCTGACCGGGCGCCACCATCTGGCGTTCCAGGCGCGCGACCGGGCGATGGTCGACGCGTTCCACCGGGCCGCCCTCGCCCACGGCGGCCGCGACAACGGCGCCCCGGGCGAGCGCCGCTACCACCCGGGCTACTACGCGGCGTTCGTGCTCGATCCGGACGGCAACAACATCGAGGCCGTGTACCACGGCGAGGCCCAACGCACCGCGCCGTGGGTGAAGGTGACGTTCTGAAGTCGTAAAGCCGCGTTTTTGCGCGTTCTTGCCGCGGGCCGGGGTAGGGTGCGGTCGTACCCGAACGGAGGCCGAGGTGGACGGCGAAGACGAGACCGGCGACGGCGGCTGCCTGTGCGGCGCGGTGCGCTACAAGCTGCACGCGCAGCCGTTCAACGCGGGCTACTGCCACTGCAGCCTGTGCCGGCATTCGTCCGGCGCGCCGGTGCTGGTGTTCGCTTCGGTGCTGCGCAAGGACTTCGAGTTCCTGCGCGGGATCCCGCGGCGCCACCGCTCCTCGCCGCAAGCGGAGCGGCTGTTCTGCGGCGATTGCGGCACGCAGCTGTGCATGCTGCTCGAGCACGAGCCGGACACGGTGGACTTCGCGGTGGCCACGCTCGACGACGCCGCTGCGGTACCGCCGCGATTTCACATCTGGCACGGCTCGCGGCTCGGCTGGTTCGACACTGCCGACGCCTTGCCGCGGCACCCGGCCGGGCGGCCCGACTAGCCGGCGCCGACTTGTTGCGGTGGCGGCTCGACCGCATCGCCGCCGGCGCGGAGCAGGCGGTGGACGGCACGATCACGCCGCCGATCGGAACGGTCCGGACTCCATCGCCGCGCCGCGGCCGGCCCATCGCGTCGACCGCCCACGCCGACGCGAGGGCGAACGGAATCTCGCCTTTCGGGCCTCGCGCGACCGCCGCTCCCGAGGACCGCATCGGAGGCTCGCCGCCCTCGCCGTCGGCATGTCGATCCGGGCGCGCCTGGTTCGTCGTCGGGACGAGCCCGGGCGTTCGTGCCCGCTCCGGCCGCCGGCCGCCAGTCCCCAGGAGACCATGCGATGCGCTTTCTTTCGATGATCCGGATCGACGAGACCACCGGCCAGCAGCCCAGCGAACGGCTGATGGCCGAGATGGGCAAGCTGATCGAGGAACTGACCCGCAGCGGCGTGCTGCTCGACACCGCCGGCCTGCGCCCGACCGCGGAGAGCGTGCGGGTGCGGCTGTCGGGCGGCAAGACCCGGGTGATCGACGGCCCGTTCACCGAGACCAAGGAGGTGATCGGCGGCTACGCGCTGTTCAAGGCCGATTCGTTGGACGAGGCCGTGGCGCTGGCCAAGCGTTTCCTCGACATCCACGGCGAGGAGTGGGAGATCGAGTGCGAGGTGCGCCAGCTGGAAGAGGCGGACCTGGAAAACGGCGCCTGCCGCGCGGCGTGACGACGGCCGCAGGCACGGGGGTGGCGCGCCGTGGTCGGACACGTGCCGGACCGGGCATGGAGCGGGCGGGCGCGCGTACCTGCCCGCCGCGGCGCCTCAGTGTGGGGCCCGCTTGCGCGCCGCTTCGGCGTGGCCGCGTTCGCCGGAGGTCATGCGCCGCGACTGGTCCTGGGTCGGCGCCTTGTCGCCGCTGCCGGCGAGGTCGCGGCGGTCCTGGTCGCCGATGTTCGCCAGGCCCCGGCCCAGGTTCTTGCCCTTGCCCGGGTTTTGTTCGCGATTCGGGTGGCGCGCCATGTCCGCCTCCGCAACGAAGCCGTGCGCCGACTCTGCCGCGCGGGCGGTCGACAGGCCGTGATCGGGGATCGCATGGGCCTGTCGTTTCCGGCGCCGTCCGGCCGCCGCGGATTCAGCCGCGCGCGGCTATCCTGGCGTTCCCTGAGCGAACAGCGGAGGCGAGCCATGGCGACCGGTTGGGCCGGCGATGGCGCGGTCCAGGAACAGATCGACGCCACCATCCAGGACGCGATCAAGCGCGCGCGCAGCCGCCTGCCGCAGGGCCCCGGATCGGAGCGCTGCGAGGAGTGCGACGCGCCTATCCCCGAGGCGCGGCGCAAGGCCCTGCCGGGCGTGCGTCTGTGCGTGGCCTGCCAGGAAGCGCACGATCGCGACCAGGCCGCGTTCAGCGGCTACAACCGCCGCGGCAGCAAGGACAGCCAACTGCGTTGAGGCGGCCGCGGCGCCGGCGTCCGGCGCGCGCCGCGAGGTTCCCTCGACGCGGGGCCACCCGCGCGGCGGCGGCGCTGGCGGCGCCCGGCCCCGCCGCGCGGCTCAGCTGCCCGTGGTCGCCTCGTCGTCGACTTGCGGCCTGCCGTTGCGCCAGCGGCGCAGGCTGCGCTGGAAGAACAGGTTGTTGGGGATTTGCAGCAGCGTGCCCGGCTCGTCCGCGTGCTGCTCCTGCAGGGTGGTGTAGATCAGGTTGATGTCCAGCACCTGGCCCTTGAGCCCCGGCTTCTCGCCGTTCTCCAGCAGTTCGATGTGGTCGTACAGGCGGAACGGGCGGGTGATGAAGATCAGCACCGTGCAGAAGATGTTCGACAGCACGCTCCAGGCGGCGAAGAACGCGACCGCGGCCACGGTGGCGAAGCCGGTGAACGCCGCCCACAGCACCGAGCCCGACACGCCCAGGCGTTCCAGCGCGAGCAGCGCCGCGGCCACGTAGATAACGAAGGCCAGCACCCGGCGTACGCCGACCGACAGCTCCGGCGGCAGGCTGTAGCGCACGCCGATGCGTTGGATCAGCCGCCGCGCCACGCTCTGCAACAGCCAGGCGGCGAACAGGATCAGCAGCACCTGGCCGACCGGCACGATGATGCCGAGCCAATCCTGGATCCAAGGGGGCAAGCGTTCTTTCATGCGTCGCGTCCGCTCGCGCCGATCACGCGCCGGCGCAGCGCACGAGTGTATTCGCAACGGGCACGCGCGTGTGGCGCGCCGTGCCGGGCCGCGTGCGATGCCCGTCGGCTACGCCGCCGCGCTCGCGTGCGGGTTGCCGGACGTGCGCCATCGCGACCGCGCGGGCTCGACGGCATACCCTCGCGCGCGGCGCTGCGGCTTCAGCCGCCGCGCGCCGCGCCCTGCACCGCCCAGCGCAGCGCCGCGCGCGCGAGCAGGCGGGTGGAGTCGAGGGTGGGCAGCGGCGAGTTGCTGTCGTCGACGATCAGCGGGATCTCGGTGCAGCCGAGCACGACCGCGTCGCAGCCCTGCGCCTGCAGGCGGGCGATCGCGTCGCGGAAGCGGGCCACCGACTCCGGCGCGAACACGCCGTAGACCAGTTCCTCCATGATGATCCGGCCGAGCGCCTCGCGGTCGTCCGGGTCCGGGCGCCGCCATTGGAGCCCGTGGCGGGCGAGCGCCTGCGGGTAGACCTCGCTCTCCACCAGCCAGCGGGTGCCGGTGAGGCCGAGGCGGCGATGCCCGCGCGCGACCGCTTCGGCGGCCACCGCGTCGGCGATGTGCAGCCACGGCCGCGGCAGGCGCGGGGCGACGTGCGGCAGCGCGGCGTGGATGGTGTTGTCCGGGCAGATCAGGAGCTCGGCGCCGACCGAGGCGAGCTTTTCCGCCGAGGCCAGCATCAGTTCGCCGACGCCATGCCAGTCGCCGCGATCCAGGCAGGCGACGTAGTCGGCGAGCGGGAACGTGTGCATCGAGACTTCCGGGTGCGCGTGCGGGCCGAGCAGGGCCGCGCCTTCGGTGCAGATCGTGCGGTAGCACAGCGCCGCGCCTTCGGCGGAGCAGGCGACGATGCCGATGTGTCGGGGCATGGCGGGACACGGGCGAGGGAGGTTCCGATTCTCGGCGAGCGCCGCCGCGACCGCCAGCCGGGCGCGGCCGTTGGCCACCGTCCTGCATCGCGAGCGTGGTCGCCCGCAACGGGCGCGCGGCCCCGGCGGCGCGACCGGCCTGCGAGCGCGCGGCGCGCCTCTTCACGCGCGCTGGACGCGGCCGGAACGCCGCGCGAACGCCGCCGGCCGTAGAGTCGGCGCGATCCCGCAGCCGTCGAGGTGCGCATGGCCGAGTCGCGTCGCAGCAGGGCTCCGCTGGTCACGGGCGTCGTCTTCCTCCTGATCGGGCTGGCGGTGGCGGGCGCGGGCGTGTGGCTGCTCGCGCTCGGCGGCTCGTGGTACTACCTGCCGGCCGGGATCGGCTTCGCCGCGGTCGGCGCGCTGCTGTGGCGGCGTTCGATCGCGGCGCTGTGGATGCACGCGCTGCTGGTGGCCGGCACCCTGGCCTGGTCGCTGTGGGAAGCGGGGCTGGACTGGTGGCCGCTGGCCGCGCGCAACGACGTGCCGTTCGTGCTCGGGCTCTGGCTGCTGACGCCTTGGGTCGTACGCGCGCTGCGCGGGCGCGTGGACGCGGCCGCCGCCGTGCGCGCGGGCCCGCCGCGCGCGCAGCTCGCGCTCGGCGCCGCGCTGGCCGCGGTGCTGCTGGTCTCGGCGCTGTCGTGGTCGCGCGACGAGCATCGGATCGAGGGGCGCGCGCCGGCGCCGTACGCGGCGGCGCCCGAGCCCGCCGGCGTGCCGCCGGGCGAATGGCACGCCTACGGCCGCACCGGCCATGGCCAGCGCTATTCGCCGCTGGACCAGATCGACGCGACCAACGTCGCGCGGCTCCAGGTCGCCTGGACCTACCGCACCGGCGACGTGCGCGGGCGCCCGGACGACCCGGTCGAGACCACCTTCGAGGTCACGCCGCTGAAGGTCGGCCAGCGCCTGTTCCTGTGCACGCCGCACCAGTCGGTGGTCGCGCTCGACGCCACCACCGGCAGGCAGATCTGGCGCGTGGACCTGCAGGTGCGCCGCGGGCTGGCATTGCAGCACCTGACCTGCCGCGGCCTCGGCTACCGCGCGCCCGATCCCGCGGCCGCGGCGCAGGCCCCCGGCGATTGCGCGGCCCGGCTGTTCATGCCCACCGCCGACGGGCGCCTGGTCGCGCTGGATCCGCAGGACGGCTCGCGCTGCACCCGCTTCGGCGGCGGCGACGGCGAGGTGGACCTGTGGGCCGGCATGCCGAAGGTGCGGCCGGGCGCTTACTACTCGACCTCGCCGCCGGTGGTGACGCGCTCGCGGGTGATCGTCGGCGGCACGGTGCTCGACAACGCCTCCACGGTCGAGCCTTCCGGCGTGATCCGCGCCTACGACGCCGACACCGGCGCGCTGGTGTGGAACTGGGACTCGGGCAACCCGGACGACACCGCCCCGCTGCCGCCCGGCCGCACCTACACGCCGTCGTCGCCGAACAGCTGGTCGGTCTCCAGCGTGGACGAGGCGCTGGGCCTGGTCTACGTGCCGATGGGCAACCAGCCGCCGGACCAGTGGGGCGCCGAACGCAACCCCGCCGGCGCGCGCTATTCCTCGGCGGTGGTCGCGCTCGACCTGGCGACCGGGCGGGTGCGCTGGCACTTCCAGACCGTGCACCACGACCTGTGGGACTACGACGTGCCTGCCCAGCCCACGCTGGTCGACCTGCGCCTGGGCGGCCGCACGGTGCCGGCGCTGGTGCAGCCGACCAAGCAGGGGGAGATCTTCGTGCTCGACCGGCGCGACGGCCGTCCGCTGCTGCCGGTGCGCGAAGTGCCGGCGCCGGCCAGCGACATCCCCGGCGAGCGCGCCGCGCCGACCCAGCCGGTGTCGGCGCTGTCGTTCGATCCGCCGCCGCTGCAGGGGCGCGACATGTGGGGCGCGACGATGTTCCACGAGCTGGCGTGCCGGATCGCGTTGCGTCGGCTGCGCTACGAAGGCCGGTTCACGCCGCCCTCGTTGCGCGGGACGTTGGTGTACCCGGGCAACTTCGGCGTGTTCAACTGGGGCGGGGTGGCGGTGGACCCGCGCCGGCAGATCGTGTTCGCGACGCCGGCCTATCTGGCCTTCTTCTCGCGCCTGGTGCCGCGCAAGGACGACACCACGCTGTACGTGCAGGGCAAGCACGCGCCGCAGCACGGCACGCTGCCGGCGCTGAACGAGAACTTCGGCGCGCCGTACGCGGTGCGCCTGGGCCCGTTCGTCTCGCCGCTGGGCATTCCGTGCCAGGAGCCGCCGTGGGGCTACGTCGCCGCCGCGGACCTGACCACCGGCAAGATCCTGTGGATGCATCGCAACGGCACCGTGCGCGACCTCGCGCCGATCCCGCTGCCGTTCCGGATGGGCGTGCCGAGCCTGGGCGGGCCGATCGTCACCGCCGGGGGCCTGGCGTTCCTGTCGGGCACGCTCGACTACTACGTGCGCGCCTACGACCTGACCACCGGCCGCGAACTGTGGCGCGGCCGGCTGCCCGCGGGCGGGCAGGCGACGCCGATGACCTACCTCGGCGCGGACGGCCGGCAGTACCTGCTGGTCGTCGCCGGCGGCCACGGGTCGCTCGGGACCCAGGCCGGCGACTACGTGATCGCCTACGCGCTGCCGGAACGCTGACCTTCGCCTCCCGGCCCGCGCGGAGGCCTCGGTTCCGGTGGATGCCCGCATGCGGCGTCCGCGAAGGGCATTGGGTGCATACTGGCCTTCCCCCGCCACGGCCGAGCGCATGAAACACCACATCGCGATGTTCAAGTTCACTCTCGGCAACGACCAGAGCATCGGTCCGGCGGCATTGCAGGCGCTGTGGGCGCGGGCGTGCCGGTCGAGCAACGTCAGCGTCGGCCGCCAGCGGCCCGACTTCGGCGGCCACGGCAAGGCGACCTACTCGCTGTACGCGCCGCAGCAGCTGCCGGACCTGCCGGAGGTCGAGATCCGCCTGCGCAGGCTGCTGGAAGAATCCAAGCTGTCCGCGTCGCTGGTGGCGCTGCACCGCTAGGCGGCGCTCCCGGCCGACGGCCGCTCCCGGCGCCGCGGCGGCCCGGCGCACGCCGCGGACTCATTCGTCGCGGCGGAAGCGGTCGGACCTGCCGTCGGCGTAGAGCGTCTCCAGCGCAGTCACCTCGCCGCGTGCGCCACGCTCGAAACGCACACGCATGCTCGGTTCCTCGGTCGCCGTGAACAGGTCCTGCTGCAATTGCAGCAGCGACAGCGCCGGGCGTCGGCGATTGCGCAGGCGCAGCCCGCGGTCGTCGGTCTCGATGGCGATCGGGCCGTAGCGGCCGGCGTAATCGGCGAGCGGCGGGGGCGAGGCCGGGGCGGCCTGCGCGCGCAGCGCCTCCAGCGCCCAGCGCGTTTCGGTCGAGGCGGCTTCGCCGTGGCTGCGTGCGAGCGCCGCCTGCAGCGCCAGCTCGGTGGCCGTGCGCATCGCATCGGCCTGGGCGACGGCCACGTCCGGTTGCACGCCGTCGCCCTCCCAGTTGCCGCCGGTGACCGGATTGCGCGGCGAACCGGTGGAAACGAACACGCGCAGGCCGCCGCCGACGTCGAACTCGCCGCCGGGGTTGGCGGCGCCGGCGCTGGGTTCGCCGACGATCGTGGCGCGGCCGGCGTGCTTGAGCGTGTAGGCGAACGCTTCCGCCGCCGAGCCGGTGCGCGCGCTGGTCAGGACGAACAGCGGCAGATCCGGCCGCGGCGCCGGGTAGGCCTGCTTCGGGGCCTCGCCGACGACGCCGTCGCGGCTGTGGAACCGGTTGTAGACGTCGACGCCCGGTGCGAGGAAGGCGCTGGCCAGATAGCCGACCATCGCCGGCGAACCGCCGCCGTTGCGGCGCAGGTCGATGACCAGGGCATCGACGCCGGCGAGCACCT
The DNA here is from genome assembly GCF_003814555.1 of Vulcaniibacterium tengchongense. Classification (GTDB taxonomy): domain Bacteria; phylum Pseudomonadota; class Gammaproteobacteria; order Xanthomonadales; family Xanthomonadaceae; genus Vulcaniibacterium; species Vulcaniibacterium tengchongense. The sequence continues at coordinate 1,236,435 of NZ_RKQN01000001.1, read as the reverse complement.
GCAGCGCCGCCTCGATGGCGCGGCGCGGCGGCGCGTCGGGATCGTCGAAGTCGAAGTGGGCGAACTCGCGCAACTCCAGGTAGCCGACGTTGCCGGGCAGGACTTCGACTTTGCGGATGCCGTGGTTGCCGCGCCTGGCATGGTCTTCGGGGCGGGAGCGTCGCAGCTGCGGCTCCGCGCGCGGCGCGGGAAGCGCGCTCGCGGCGGGCACCCAGCTCACGCGAAAATGGCGGTCCAGCGGTTGCAGCCGTCCGGTCAATGCGCTGGCCAGCTCGCGCGGGTCGCGCAGCGCGTCGTAGCGGCCGCGGGCCGCTTCGGCGCGCAGTTCGGCGGCGATGCGCGCGGCGCGCCCGGGATCGAAATAGTGTCGCTCGATCGCCTGGGCCACGGCCGCGACCCGCGCGCGGGGGGCATCGTCGCCGGCGCGGGCGAGCAGGGGGCCGAGCACGAGCGCGAACAGGGCAAGGCGACGGACGAGGCGGGACATGGGCGCTCCTGGCGAATGGCGCCCGGGCGGGGAATGAAGAGGGCGCCTATGCCGAGGATGCGCGCGGGCGGAAAAGCGTCGCGCCTGCGCTCAGGACGCGAGCGCGACCGCGCCGGCGGCTTCGCGGCTGAAGTGCAGCAGGCGGCCGCGGAAGGGGGCGATGTCGCCTTCGTCGAGCCGCCGGCGCTGCTCCTGCCAGGCGTAGCCTTGCGCCGCCATCGTCCGCGCGAACGCGGCGCTGTTGCCGCGCCCCGGATCGGCGATCACCACCTCGGCGCTCGGCTTGGCGTGGCGCGCGATCAGCTGCGCGAGCAGCGCGGCATGGCCGCGCTCGTACAGCACGTCGCTGCCGATGATCAGGTCGAAGCGGCCCAGCGTCGTGTCCGGCACGGCCCAGGGCAGGTCGCGGTAGGCGAGCGCCGCCAGCCCGTTGAGCGCGGCGTTGTGGGCGAGGAAGCTTCCGGCGAGCGGATGGTGGTCGCTGGCGACGACCTCGGCGCCGCGGCGCTGCAGCACCAGGCTGGAGAGGCCCAGCCCGCAGCCGACCTCGAGGATGCGCTTGCCGGCGATGTCGATCGCGTCCATCGCCTCGGCCAGCATCCGCCCGGCCGGCCACGGTTGCCCGAACAGGCACCATTGCGCGGAGGAGATGCCGGCGCGTTCGGCCGCGCCGTCGGGGTCGGCGAACTGCTGGCGGTCCAGCAGCGCGCGCAGGCGATAGTCGTGGCCGCCGATGCGGCAGACGAGCTGGCGGGTGGCGTAGCCCGGCATGGGCGCTTCGCTCCGGTGAGGGGCACGGCTCCGGCCTGCGGAGCGACGAGGCGTGAAGGGAGCGAAGCGGGCGGGCCCAAGGCGCCGCGCGAAACGCGCGAGACGACGTGGCCGCCATCCTACACCTTCCCTGGCCGTGCGGGCGCCGCGCGGCGCGCCCGCTTCAGGGAGGCGCCAGCCTAGGGCGGGGGATCGGCCGCCCGCAGCCGCGCCGCCCGCGCGCGCCAGGTCCGCGCGGTCTGCGGCTTGACGAACAGCGAGACCACGTCCGGATGGCTGCGCCGCACTTCGGCCTCGATGCGGTCGACGCAGGCCTCGATCTGCGGCGTGGTCAGGGCGTCCTCGAACTCGGCGCTGAGCGCCGCCGCGACCGAGTTCGGTCCCAGCTGCACGGTCAGCACGCCGTTGGCGCGGCGCACCCCGGGATCGGCGGCGGCGATGCGCAGGATCGCGTCGCGCACGCGCGGGTGCGCCGCCTCGCCGAGCAGCAGCCCCTTGGTCTCGCGCGCCAGCAGCATCGATGCGGCCGCCAGCACCAGGGCGATGCCGAGCGAGGCGTAGCCGTCGAAGCGCGGATCGCCGGTCGCGTGCGCGGCGGCGACGCCCGCCAGCGCGATCAGCAACCCGAGCAGCGCCGCGGTGTCCTCGAACAGCACGGTGAAGGTGCTGGCGTCCTTGCTGGCGCGGAACGCCTCGAACCAGCCGAGCGCGCCCTTGCCCGCGCGGAAGGCGCGCATCGCCACCCACCAGGACGCGCCTTCGAACAGCAAGGACGCACCGAGCACCAGGTAGGCCACCCGCGGCCGCTCCATCGGCTCGGGCTCGCGCAGATGGGCGATGCCCTCGTAGAACGACACCCCGGCGCCGAGCGCGAACACCAGCAGCGCGACGATGAAGCTCCAGAAGTACACCTCGCGCCCGTAGCCGAACGGATGCGCGGCATCGGGCGGGCGCTCGGCGCGCTTCATTCCGTACAGCAGCAGGAGTTCGTTGCAGGTGTCGACCAGCGAGTGCACGCCCTCGCTGAGCATGGCCGAGCTGCCGGTCACGGCGGCGGCCGCGAACTTGGTCGCGGCGATCGCGGCGTTGCCGAGCAGCGCGGCGATCACCACCTTGCGGCTGCCTGCCTTCGCCATGGGTTCGTCGCGGGAGCGCCGGGCGGCGATGGTGGGGGCGCGGCGGTGAAGCGGATGTCGCAGCCCCGCCGCCGGCGCGGTAGCGGCCGTCGATGAGCGGTGCGAGGGCGGCCCGGTTCGTGCCGTCGCTGCTGTACCTCCCGGGTCGGTGTTGTCCGGCGTACCGGCGAACCGTCCGTCGGCCGGCCGCCGGCCCCGTCGGCCGCGCGGCGGGCGTATTCCGCGATGGACTGCGCGTTTTCCGCGACGCGTTTCACGTGGCGCTCACCCGGCCTGCACGCGCATAAACGCGGGCTATCGCTGCCATCGGATCAAACGATTTCCCGCCGGTTCAGGGCCGGCCTAGGCTCGGCTGGGCCCTGCGCGCAGGGCCGGCGGCACGTCATCCATCGGTTCGAGGGAGAAGGACGATGAGACAGCAGCGAATCCCGCGGCTCCGGCCGCTGTGGCTGTGTTGTGTTGCGGTGCTGGGGGTGTCCGGACTGGCATGGGCGGCCGATCCGCCGACCAGCTACATGCCGGTGGTGATCAAGGAAACGTTCGAAGCGATCAAGGCGCGGATGGAGCGGCAGAAGCCGGAGGTGATGCGGCGCCAGCGCAGCCTGCTGGAGGAGCGGTACGACCTCTCCGACAGGCCCGCCCCCGGCGTGGCCATGAGCAGGGGCAAGCCGGTGCAGGGCGGGGTGCGGGTGCGCCTGCCGCGCGGCGTCACCTGGGACCAACTGGCGGCGATGACGCCGGAGCAGATCCGCGAGCGCGGCCTGTTCCCGAAGGGCTTCCTGCCGCTGCCGCACCCGAACCATGCCGAGGGCGGCATGGTGTTCCCGCAGTTCCACATCGATGCGCTCAAGCGCGCCGAGCAGCGCGACCTGACCCGCTTCGACCTGGACTTCGACCTGCCGGACCACTTCCTGCCCGAGTTCCCGGCGCCGATCTTCCTGACCACCCGGCCGGACTTGGGCGACGTCTCGAAGGGCCAGCTGGTCACGATCAACAACTACTACGAGCTGTTCAACGGCGTGCTCAACCCCAAGCAGCTCGAGGGCCTGCGCCTGCTGGTCACGCCGTTCCCGCAACAGCAGTTCAACCAGACCGAGGACCGCCGCTCGGCGCTGCCCAGCCGCGGCGTGGCCTGCCTGGACTGCCACAGCAACAGCCACACCGTCGCCGCGACCCACCTGGTCGGCGACATCCGCCCGCAGCAGTTCCGCCACCGCATCGACACGCCGACCCTGCGCGGGGTCAACATCCAGCGCCTGTTCGGCTCGCAGCGGGCGCTGAAGACGGTGGAGGACTTCACCGAGTTCGAGCAGCGCGCCGCGTACTTCGACGGCGACCCGGTGATCGCGGTGAAGAAGGGCATCAACATCCTCGACCGCGGCCACCAGGTGCACGCGATGGGCGAATTCCAGGCGATCCTGGACTTCCCGCCGGCGCCGAAGCTCGACGTGTTCGGCCGGCTCGACCCGGCCAAGGCGACCGAGTCGGAGAAGCGCGGCGAGGCGCTGTTCTTCGGCAAGGCGCAGTGCTCCAGCTGCCACGCGCCGCCGTACTACACCGACAACCTGATGCACAACCTGCGCGTGGAGCGGTTCTTCAAGCCGCAGATGGTCAACGGCCGCTTCGCCAGCGCCGACGGCCCGATCAAGACCTTCCCGCTGCGCGGCATCAAGGACTCGCCGCCGTACCTGCACGACGGCCGCCTGCTGACGCTGGAGGATACGGTCGAGTTCTTCAACCTGGTGCTGCAGACCCGGTTGAACGAACAGGAGAAGCAGGACCTGGTGGCGTTCATGCGCCAGCTGTGAGCCGGAACGCGGCCGCGCGGGCGCCGCGCGGCCGCGTGGCCGCGCGCCGGTGCGCGATGCGGCGTCGGATCGCGCCGGCGCGCACGGGCGAAGAACCGCGCACGCGCCGTGCCGCGGCCCGGCACCGTGCCTCGTCCGCCGCCCCTCACGGCGCCCTAACGCCACGCCGAAAAGAGTAGGCCCGGTCCTTTCGCATTCGCGGGGTGTTCGATGAGCCGGTACCGCATCGCCCTGGTCGTGGGCAGCCTGCGCCGCGATTCGTTCAACCGGAAACTGGCGCAGGCGCTGCTCCGGCTGGCGCCGCCCGACTTCGAGTTCCAGCGCGTCGAGATCGGCGACCTGCCGCTGTACAACCAGGACGACGACGGCCACCCGGCCGAGCCGGTGAAGCGGCTCAAGCGCGAGATCGGCGAGGCGCAGGGGCTGCTGTTCGTCACCCCGGAATACAACCGTTCGGTTCCCGGCGTGCTCAAGAACGCGCTCGACCACGGCTCGCGCCCGTACGGGCAGAACGCCTGGGCCGGCAAGCCGGCCGGGATCATCGGCGTGTCGGTCGGCGCGATCGGCACGGCGCTCGCGCAGCAGCACCTGCGCAACATGCTGGCCTACCTCGACGTGCCGACGATGGGGCAGCCGGAGGCTTTCCTGCATGCGAAGGAGGGGCTGTTCGACGCCGATGGCGGCATCGGCGAGGGCAGCCGGGCCTTCGTGCAGGGCTGGATGGACCGCTACGCCGACTGGGTGCGCAAGCACGCCGGTTGAGCGGCGGCTTCACCGTTCCCGCCGCCGCCGCGTGCTAACGTGCCCGGCACACGGGATCGGGAGGTGTCGCATGCCACGCTTCTTCCGCAGTCTTCGCTGCCTTGCCGTGGCCCCGCTGCTGCTGCTCGCCGCCTGCGCGACCGGGCCACGGGTGCGCACCGACATGGACCCGGAAGCGGACTTCTCCCGCTACCGCAGCTGGGCCTTCTACCAGCCGCTGGCGATGGAGGAGTCGGGCTACACCAGCTACCTCACCGAGCGCATCCGCGCCGCGGTGCGCCGCGAGATGACCGCGCGCGGCTACGTCCACGACGAGCGCTCGCCCGACCTGCGGATCAACTTCCAGGGCGTGGTGCGCGAGAAGACCGACGTCTACACGGTGCCGCGCACCGACATCCAGTACTTCTACAGCTACCGCGCGCGCACCTACGTCGGCGTGCCGGTGTGGTACGACGAGGCCCAGGTCAGCCACTACCGCGAGGGCACGCTGACCCTCGACGTGGTCGACGCGGCGCGCAACCGGCTGGTGTGGACCGGCGACGCGATCGGCCGGGTGGTGCAGCGCACCCCGCAGGAGCGCGCCGAGGCCGCCGATCAGGCGGTGGCGGCGATCTTCGCCCGCTACCCGTTCCGGGCCGGAGGCGCCGCGCCGGCCGCGCCGGTGCGTTGAGCCTACGCGGGCGCGCGACGCATCGTTCCAGCGGATCCGGCTTCGGGATCGACGTGGGCGCCTAGAATGGCCCGCGCCGGCGACGGTGCAAGCGGCGGCTCCGTGCGCGTCCGCCTGGCGCCGCCGGCCCCGACGCCGCGGCCCAGCGAACGGCGCGGCATCCAGTTGCGGCCTACTCGGCAGCGCCCGTGGCCCCGGCCGCGCGAACGCCGCGCGCCCGGGAATCCCGGGGCTGCGCTGCGCAGGGGCGAGCGCGCCACATTCGAATCGGAGATCGCATGCAGTTGGACGCCTACTTCGAACGGATCGGCTACCGCGGTGCCGCAAGAGCCGACCTGGACACGCTGCGCGACATCGTGCTCCGCCACGCGACCTCCATCCCGTTCGAGAATCTGGACCCGTTCCTGGGCCGGCCGGTGAGCCTGGCGCCGGAGGATCTGGAGCGCAAGCTGGTGCGGGAGGGCCGCGGCGGCTACTGCTTCGAGCACAACCTGCTGCTGATGCGGGTGTTGCGCACGCTGGGCTTCGAGGCGAGCGGCCTGGCGGCGCGGGTGCTGTGGATGCGCGACGAAGCCGAGCTGACCCTGCGCAGCCACATGCTGCTGCGGGTCGTCGTCGATGGCGCCGACTGGCTGGCCGACGTCGGCTTCGGCGGCATGACCCCGACCGGCGTGCTCGCGCTGCAGGAGGGAATTGAGCAGGCCACGCCGCACGAGCCGTTCCGCCTGCGGCGCCGCGACGGCGACTGGTGGCTGCAGGGGCAGGTGCGCGGGCAATGGCGGACGCTGTACCGGTTCGACCTGCAGCCGCAGCATCCGCTCGACTACGAGATGCCGAACCATTACGTCTCCACCCATCCGGCCTCGCATTTCGTCCATGGCCTCAGCGCCGCGCTGCCGCGCGAGGACGGCCGCCTGGCGCTGCGCGACCGCGAGCTGAGCTTCCATCCGCGCGAGGGCGAGACCCGCAAGCGCCTGCTGGGCGATGCCGCCGAACTGCGGGCCGTGCTGGAGGGCGAGTTCGGCCTGCGGCTTCCCGATACGCCGCAACTGGAAGGACGATTACAAGGGGTGTTCGCGCGCTAGCGCACGCGCGACGCCGGCGGCGGATAATGGAAGCCCGTTCCCTGCCGCGCTTGCCGCCATGCCCGCATCGCCGCCGCTGAGGCTCCCGCCCGACCAGCAAGCGGCGCTCGAAGCCGCGTACGCGACGCCGCCGCGCGCCTACCACGACTACCGCCACGTGCAGGCGGTGCTGCGCCACTACGGCGATGTCGCCGAAGGCCCCGGCTGGGAGCGGCCGGCCGAAGCGTACCTGGCCGTGCTCTACCACGACGCGGTGTACGAGCCCGGCCGCAGCGACAACGAGACCCGCTCGGCCGAGCTCGCCGTCGCCCACGTCGCGCGCTGGCTGCCGCAGGCGGCCGTGGACGCCGGGCGCGTGGCGGAGCTGATCGGGCTGACCGCGCGCCACGGCCGCCTGGCGCCGGGGCAGGTCGACCGCGACGCGGCGCTGTTCCTGGATTGCGACATGGCCATCCTCGGCGCGGCGCCCGCCGAATTCGACGCCTACGACCGCGCCATCGCCGCCGAGTACCGCGGCCGCGTGCCCGCCTGGCTGTACCGTCTGAACCGCCGCCGCTTCTTCAAGGGCCTGCTCGCGCGCGAGCGGATCTTCCTCAGCGACTTCTTCCACGAGCGCTACGACGCGCAGGCGCGGCGCAACCTGCGGCGGGCGGTGACGGAGAAGCATTGACCGCCGCCCGCGGCGCCTGTCACGGGCGCTGAACGCCCGCCGCGTAGCATCCGGAGGACGACCGAACCCGTCGCGGCGATCGCGCGGTCCGCCGATCGCCGCTTGCGCGGCCCCGTGCCGCCGGCGCCGCGCGGAGGAGGCCTGCATGGGCTTCCGCCTGGCCTCGCCGGCGTTCGAGCACGGCGCGCCCATCCCGAACGGCACACCTGCGACGGCGACGACTGCTCGCCGCCGCTGGCGTGGCCCGGGGCGCCGCGACGCACGCGCGGCCTCGCCCCGGTCGTCGAGCACCCCGACGCGCCCGATCCGGCCGCGCCGCAGCGGGTCCGGGCCATTGGGAGCTATACGGGCTGCCGCCGGAAGCCTTCGGGCTGCCGGAGGGCGTGCGCCGCGACGACCTGCCCGCCGGCACCCGCGAAGGCTTCAACGACTGGACGCAGCCCGGCTACCGCGGGCCATGTCCGCCGGCCGGCCGCCACCGCCACTTCTTCCGCCTGTACGCGCTCGACACCGAACCGCCGGGCCTCGGCCAGCCGGACAAGGCGCGGCGGGCCGAGGCGATCAAGGGCCGCGTGATCGGGCAGGCGGAACGGGCCGGCACCTGCGAGCGCGGCCAGGCGTCGGGTCCGGCCGCGCACGGCCGCCTGCGCGTGCCCGCGGCGAGCCGCGGCGTCCTCAGACGTTGACCGAGCTCATCGACGCGGCCGGGTAGCGGGTGCCGGCGACCTCGAACCGGGCCAGCACCTCGTCGATGCGCGCCAGCTCCTCCGTACTCAGGTCGATCAGCGCCGCCTGCGCGTTCTCGTCGAGGCGCGACGCCTTGCGCGTGCCGGGGATCGGCACGATGTCCTCGCCGCGGTGCAGCAGCCAAGCCAGCGCCAGTTGCGCCGGCGTGCGGCCGCGGGCGCGGGCGATCCCGGACACGGCCTCGACCAGGGCGCGGTTGCGTTCGGCGTTGTCTCCCTGGAAGCGCGGGTTGTGCCGGCGCCAGTCGCTCTCCGGCAGCGTTTCGGCGCTGGGAATGGCGCCGGTGAGGAAGCCGCGGCCGAGCGGGCTGTAGGCGACGAAGCCGATGCCGAGCTCGCGGCAGGTCGGCAGGATTTCGTCCTCGACGTCGCGCGTCCACAGCGAGTACTCGGTCTGCAGCGCGGCGATCGGGTGCACCGCGGCGGCGCGGCGAATCGTCGCCGCGGAGGCCTCGGACAGGCCCAGATGGCGCACCTTGCCGGCCTCGACCAGGCGCTTCATCGCGCCGACGGTGTCCTCGATCGGCACCTTGGGGTCCACGCGATGCTGGTAGTACAGGTCGATGTGGTCCACGCCCAGGCGCTGCAGGCTGGCGTCGCAGGCGGCGAGCACGTATTCCGGGCGGCCGTCGATGCCGAGGAAGTCGCCGTTGGGCGCGCGCACGTTGCCGAACTTGGTCGCCAGCACCACCTCGTCGCGGCGCGTCTTCAGCACCTTGGCGAGCAGGCGCTCGTTCTCGCCCACGCCGTACATGTCGGCGGTGTCGAGGAAGTTCACGCCGATGTCGAGCGCGTGGTTCAGCACGGCAAGGTTGGCGGCCTCCTCGCTCGGGCCGTAGAAGTCGGACATGCCCATGCAGCCCAGGCCGATCGCGGAAACGGCGAGGCCGTCGCGGCCGAGGGTGCGGCGGGGGAGGGACGTCGTGCTCATGGTCGTGCTCCGGAAGAGGGGAAGGGAGGCGGCGCCCGCGCGGGTCGGCGGCGCGTTTCGCGCGGGTGGCGGCGGGCGCGACGCCGGCCCGGGGACGGGCGACCCGAAAAAGACGCGCCCCGGCGAACGGAGGGAGGAAGCGCAAGGCACGAGGCGCGGCGACGCGTTCGGGCCGCATGCCCAGGTTAGTCCGGATGCGCGCCGGGCGTTAGACCATTGCTCGCCGATCCTTGCCCGATCCTGCATCGCCTCGCTCGGTCGGCCGCCGCGGCCCTCGAACAGCCCCGGCGCGAGGCTCCTGCCGCGCAGGGCAGGCGGCTGGCGGGCCGGGCGAACGCGCGATGCCGACGAGACGCCCGTCCCGTGCCGCCGCCGTCAGAGCGCGTGCCCGAACGTGCTGTACACCATCAGCACCACCTTGCCGCGTCCGTGGCCGTTCTCGACGTCGCGATGGGCGATGGCCGCATACGCCAGCGGGTAGATGTCGCGCACGTGGATGCGCAACCGGCCGGCCTCGTGCAGCGCGGCCAGCTCCTCCAGGCGCTCGCGGCTGCGCCGGCTGCGGATGCCGCGCACGCCGAGGCGCTGCACGTCCTCGAACGCGACCAGGGTGCCGATGCGGTCGCGGTCGATGCCGAGCGCGATCGAGGCGTCGAGCGCGCCGCGCCCGCTGGCATCCAGGGCCGCGTCCACGCCCTTGGGCGCGAGCGCGCGCACCCGCTCGTCCAGGCCGGGGCCGTACAGCACCGGCTCGGCGCCGAGCGAACGCAGATAGTCGTGGTTCTCGCGGCTGGCGGTGCCGATCACGCGGGCGCCGCGCAGCCGCGCCAACTGCACCGCGACCGTGCCGACGCCTCCGGCCGCCGCATGCACCAGCACGGTGTCGCCCGGCCCGATGCCGAGCTCCTCGACCGCGGTGTGCGCGGTCTGCCCGGACGCGGACAGCGCACCGGCCACCGCCCAGGACATGCCCAGCGGCTTGCGCACGATCTGCGCCGCCGGCACCGTCAGCGCCTCCGCATAGGCGCGCGCGGTGGTCCAGCCCAGCACCTCGTCGCCGGGGGCGAACCCGCGCACGCCGTCGCCGACCTGGTCGATCACGCCGGCGAACTCGTTGCCGAGCTGGCGCGGGAACGGCTCCAGGCCGATGCCGCGTTGCGCGAACCAGCCGCTGCGGGTGGCGCAATCGGCCGGCTGCACGCCGGCGGCGCGCACCCGCACCCGCACCTCGCCGGCGCCGGCCTGCGGCATCGGCAGCTCGGCCAGGCGCAGCACGTCGGGCGGCCCGTAGTCGTCGAACACCACCGCCTGCATGGTGTCGGCCGCCTGTACGGACTGCAGGTGGCCTTCGCGTGCGTTCCTCGTGTCCATGATCATGCTCCGGAAGAAGGTGGGTTTGAGCGGCGGTTCGGGCTACGCCGGGCGCTGCGCGGCGGCGCGAGCAGGGCGGGCACCGCGTCGCCGCGCTTTCGCGCGCATGCCGGAACGTGCGCGACGGCGAGCCGGCCGATCGCCCGGGCCGCAGCGTCGAGCGCGCCGAGCGGCCAGGCGCGGGCCCGCGGCGGGGCAGCGGCTCGGCTGCGGCGGGACGGTCCCGGGCAAGGCGCGCCTCGGCGTCGGGAGGGAGGAGGCGGGCTGCGGGGCGTGGCGGCGCGTCCGCCCGCACGCCCAGGCTCGTCCCGCGTCGCACCGAGGCGCTAGGCCGATGCTCGCCGATCCTTGCCCGATGCTCCGATGGCTTCGCTCCCGTCCGGGGCGGCACGCGGGCTCGCGGCAGCGGCCACCGGGGCAGCGCGCCGCGCGGCCCGTGCTCGCCGGAGACCGTGGCTCGCACGGCGCGCGTCGCCCGGGCGGGCGGCCGGTCGCGTGCGCGTGCGTTGCTCCTGTCCATCGGTCGTGGCCTTGACTTCGAAACCGGCCGCGAGCATAAGACCTCGAGTTAACTCGAGGTCAAGCGATGCGCTGCGAGGACGAACTGAGCGTCGGGCAGGTGGCCGAGCGCAGCGGCGTGAACGTGTCGGCGCTGCACTTCTACGAGAGCAGGGGCCTGATCCGCAGCCGCCGCACCGCGGGCAACCAGCGCCGCTACCCGCGCGACACGCTGCGCCGGATCGCGGTGATCCGCGCCGCGCAGCGCGTCGGGCTGCCGCTGGCGGCGATCCGCGACGCGCTGGCGGCGCTGCCGGAGGGGCGCACGCCCACGCGCAAGGACTGGTCGCGGCTGTCGGCGGCCTGGCGCGAGGAGCTGGACGCGCGCATCCTGCAGCTGCAGCGGCTGCGCGACACCCTCGACGACTGCATCGGCTGCGGTTGCCTGTCGCTGCAGCGCTGCCGCCTGGCCAACCCCGGCGATGCGCTGGGCGCGCACGGGCCCGGGGCGCAACGCTGGGAGAGCGGCGAAGGCTGACGGCGGCCGCGGGGGATCCCGAACCGGCCGTGGATCGATGCGGACGAGGAACTCGGTCGCGAATGGCCGTCGTCGTCCGCTTTGCGCCGTCGCGCCGCGCCGCGCGCGGGGCGAAAAAGCCCGGCATCGCGCGCCAGGCGGGCCGATGCGGGCGATCACGGAAGTGTCATCAAGCGGCCGGGGCCGCGGGTTAGGCTTGCCGGCATGGACCTCCTGATGCTGTCGGACGTGTACTTTCCGCGGGTCAACGGCGTATCGACCTCGATCCGCACCTTCGCCCGCGCGCTGGCGGGCAAGGGCCATGCCGTCACCGTGGTCGCGCCGGACTACGGCCCCGACAGCGGCCAGGAAAGGCACGACGGGCAGGGCGAGTTCGAACTCGTCCGCCTGCCGGCGCGGGTGGTGTTCTTCGACCCCGAGGACCGGCTGATCCGCGCGCCGGACGCGCGCCGCGCGCTCGATGCGCTCGCACGCCGGCGCTGGGACGCGATCCACATCCACACGCCGTTCCGCGCCCATGCGATGGGCCTGCGCCTGGCGCGGCGCGCCGGTGCGCCGACGGTCGAGACCTACCACACCTACTTCGAGGAATACGTCGGCCACTACCTGCCGTGGCTGCCGGCGCCGGCCACGCGCTTCTTCGCCCGCCGCGCCTCGCGCTGGCTGTGCGACGCGGTCGATCACCTGGTGGTGCCGAGCGAACAGATGGCCCAGGTGCTGCAGCGCTACGGCGTGCGCACGCCGGCGTCGGTGATCCCGACCGGCATCGACCTGGCCGAGTTCGCCGGCGGCGATGGCGCCCGCTTCCGCGCCAAGCACGGCATCGAGCCCGACCGGCCGACGCTGGTCACGGTGAGCCGCCTGTCGGCGGAGAAGAACATCGCCTTCCTGCTGGAGGTGGTGCGGCGCCTGCGCGAGCCGTTCCCGCGCCTGCTGTTCCTGATCGCCGGCGAAGGCCCGGACGCGCCGCGGCTGCGGCGGCTGGTCGCGGAATGGGGCCTGGACGGGCACGTGCGCTTCTTCGGCAATCTCGACCGCCGCACCGAACTGCTCGACGCCTACCGCGCCGGCGACGCGTTCGTGTTCGCCTCGCCGACCGAAACCCAGGGGCTGGTGCTGATCGAAGCGATGGCGCTGGGCGTGCCGATCGTCTCCACCGCGGTGATGGGCACGGCGACGGTGCTGCGCGAGGCGCGCAGCGCGCTGGTCGCCGAGGCCGACGTCGACGCGTTCGCGGGCCAGGTCGCCCGGCTGCTGCGCTCGCCGGAATTGCGCGCGGAACTGGCCGCCCACGGTCCGCGCGACGCGCAGGCGTGGGGCGGCGAGCGGATGGCCGCGCGCATGGAGGCGTTGTACGCGGGGCTGGCGCGCGGCGCGCCGGCGACGGCGAGGGCCGAAGGCGCAAGGTGACCGGTTCGGCAGTGTCGCACCGCCGCGATTGCCAAGCCGGCGGCGGCGCGCTTATAAGGACGTGGTGCGGCATCAGGGGGCGCACGCTCTCGCCGTCCCGGGCTTCGGCTCCGGGACGTTCATGGAATGAATGCGGAGGTCCCGATGTCCGCGTACACCAACGATTCTTCCCCGAACGGCCGCGGCGCGCGCGGCCGCGTCCCCGCGCCGCATCCGCTGAGCGCCGGCATCGCCGCGTTGTTGCGCTGCGGGCTCGGCGCCGCCGGCGGCCTGCTGCTGTGCCTGCCGCTGGCGGCGCGCGCCGGTTGCGACCTGCACGCGCCCGCCGCGGGCCAGGTCGTCACCTGCGATGCCGCGGCGCCCAATCCGGACACGACCGCGGTGCAGGCCGAGGCGGGCAGCAGCGGGGTGCGGGTCGAGCTGCTGCCCGGCGCCGCGCTCGAGGTCGCCGGCGGCGCGGCGGTTTCGCTCGCCGACGCCAGCGCGGTCGCCAACGCCGGCCGCATCGCCGCCAGCGCGGATGCGGTCGTCGCCAGCGGCTTCGCCACGGTGGACAACGCCGCGGGGGGCGCGATCTCCAGCGCGTCCGGGCACGGCCTGAACCTGCTCGGCGGCGGCAGGGTGAACAACGACGGCGACATCGCCGCGGCCGGCACCGGCGTGCTGTTCGGCGGCAACGCCGCGAGCACGCTGGTCAATCGCGGCACCATCGCCGGCAGCGTCGGCGTGGCCTTCGGCACGGGCGACGATCGCCTCGACATGCTGGGCGGCTCGATTTCCGGCGCGGTGCGGCAGGACGCCGGCGCGGACGCGCTGGACCTGGTGGACGGCAGCCTGGACGAGGTGGACCAGGGCGAAGGCGACGACCGGTTGGTCGTGTCCGGGGGGCGCATCGCCGGCGGCGTCCAGCAGGGCGGCGGCGTCGACGATTTCCGCATGACCGGCGGCGAGATCGGCTCGCTGCTGCAGGGCGACGGCCTGGACACCTTCTTCATGGGCGACGGCCGCATCGTCGGCGCGTTCGAGGACGGCGACTCGGCGGTGATGACCGGCGGCCGCATCGGCCGGGTCAACATGAAGCTGGACGACAATCTGTTCGACATGTCCGGCGGCACCATCGACGGCAACCTGGTCACCGGCTTCGGCAACGACACCATCCTCCTGTCCGAGGGCTACATCGGCGGCAACATCAGCGTCAGCGGCGGCACCGACCGGGTCGAGATCACCGGCGGCACGGTGCGCGGCGACGTGCTGCTGAGCTTCGGCGACGACCGTTTCCTGTGGGACGGCGGCGGCATCGTCTACGGCGCCGTCGAGCTGGCCGAAGACAACGACAGCGCGGTGCTGCGCAACCTGCACACCGGCAACCTCGGGGCGATGCCGGCGTTGCGCGGCGGCGGCGGCGACGACAGCCTGGTCCTGGAGAACGTGCTCAGCGACGGCGTCGCGCGCTTCGCCGAGTGGGAGACGGTGGACGTGCGCGGCGGCTCGCAGTTGACCTTCGACGGCACGCTGCTGCTGGGCGACGCCGAGAGCGGCACCGGCACTTTGAACCTCGCCGCGGACAGCACGCTGTACGGCGGCGGCCAGGCCGGCGGCGTGGCCGCGTTCGCCGCGGGGCAGCTGGCGCGGTTCAACAATGCCGGACGCATCGATCTGACCAACGGCGGCGGCCAGCCGGGAGACATCTTCACCGTCGCCGGCCACTACGTCGGCGACAACGCCACCGTGCTGTTGAATACCGTGCTGGGCGGCGACGGCTCGGCTTCGGACAAGCTGGTGATCTCGGGCGGCACCGCCAGCGGAGCCACTGGACTGAGCGTCCTCAACGCCGGCGGCGCCGGCGCGGCGACGCTGCAGGACGGCATCCTCGTGGTCGAGGCGGTGAACGGCGCGACCACCGCCGCCGGCGCCTTCGCGCTGTACGCGCCGGTCGCGGTCGGCGCGTTCGAATACTTCCTGTTCAAGGGCGGGGTCAGCGCAGGCAGCGCCGAGAACTGGTATCTGCGCTCGACCTTGGTGACGACGCCGCAGCCGTCGGCGCCGGCGCCGGCGCCGAACTCGGTCGCGCCTCCTGCCGCGCCGCCGCAGCCGCAGCCGCCAGCCGCGCTGCCGCCGGATCCGCCGGCCATGCCGCCCGCACCGCCACCGCCCGAAGAAGGCGCCACGACGCCGCCGCCGAATCAGCCCGAACCGGAAGCGCCGCCCCCGCCCCCGGTGCCGCCGTCGGCGCAGGCGCCCGATCCGGCGCCGCCCGCCCCGGAGGTGCCGGACGAGCCCGCATCCTTGCCGGCTTCGCCGTTGGCCACGCCGCCCACCCCCGGCGCCACGCCGGCCAGCGGCGAGGTGATCCCGCTGTACCGGATCGAGGCGCCCACGTATGCCGTGGTACCGCCGGTCGCGCACGAACTGGCGTTGACCGCGCTCGGTACCTTCCACGAGCGTCAGGGCGAACAGGCCTTGCTGACCGGCCAGGGCGGCGCGCCCGCAGCCTGGGCGCGCGCGCTCGGCCGGAACACCGAACAGAGCTGGCGCGGCACCGTCGCGCCGGCCTTCGACGGCACGCTCTGGGGCGTGCAGCTCGGCCTCGATCTGTACGCGCACGAGGCCGAGGACGGTCGCCGCGACCGCTTCGGCCTGTTCCTCGGCCAGGCGCGCGCGGATGGCGACGTGCGCGGCTTCGCCCTGGGCTGGAACAACGTTGCGGTCGGCGACATGGAACTGGACGACAAGCACGTCGGCCTGTACTGGACCCGGGTCGGGGCCCGGGGCGGCTACGTCGACGCGGTCCTGCTCGGCGCGCGCTACGACGGCGAGGCGCGTTCCGGCCGTGGCCTCGGCATCGACCTGGAGGGCGACGGCCTGTCGGCGTCGCTGGAAGTCGGCTATCCGATTGCCTGGAGGAACGGCGGGCGTTGGGCGCTGGAGCCGCAGGCGCAGCTGGTCTGGCAGCGGATCGATTTCGACGACCGGCGCGACCTGTTCTCCGGCGTGGCCTTCGACAGCGACGACGCCCTGATCGGCCGCGTCGGCCTGCGCCTGGCAGGCCATTACGAAAGCGCGCGCGGCCTGCTGCAGCCTTACCTGAAGGCCAACCTCTGGCACGGCTTCGGTGGCCAGGACCGGCTCGACTTCGACGGCAACGTGGTCGTCGGCGAGCAGGCGTTCAACGCGTTCGAGTTCGGTGGCGGCGTGGTCGCGCGCTTCAATGCGCATTTCAGCGTGTATCTGGTCGGCGACTACACCGTCGACCTCGACGACGCCGGCGAGGACCGGGAGAGCGTGGAAGGCAACCTCGGCATGAGGTTCGCGTGGTGAGCGCCGCATGACCGCGCCGCCGCTGCGGCGCGGGCCGGCTCGCGACGTGCCTGGCGAGGACGGCCGCGCGCCGGCGGCGGACCCGGCGCCGGCCGGGCGCGGCGGCGCATGGCCGCGCCGGCTCGGCCACGCCGCGCTGCTGGGCACGCTCGCGTTCGCGCTCGGGGTGCTGGCGCTGCACGCGCTGCGTCCCGAATTGCCGTGGCGGCTGGCGCCGCTGAGCTTCTACCTGGCCGGTCCGTACGGCGCCTGGCTCAAGGCGGCGTATTGCGCGTTGGCGCTGGCGCTGGCGGCGCTCGGGCTCGGCTGCTACGCGGTCTCGACGCCGCAACGGCGCAGCGCCGCGCCGGCCGTGCTGTTCGTCGCCGGCGCGGCGGCGCTGGTCACCACCGCGCTCGCGCACACCTACCTGCCCGGGCAGCCGCCGACCATCGAGCAGTTCGTGCATAGCGTCTCGGCGCAGGCGGCGTTCCTGTGCACCACGGTGGCGATGCTGCTGCAGGCCTGGCGCTTCCGTGCCGATCCGGTCTGGCGCGGGCGCTTCGTTCCCGCGTTCGTCCTGGCCGCGCTGTGTTTCGTGGCGATGTGGGTGCATGCGCTATGGCGCGAGCTGCCGCGCGGACTGGGCCAGAAGGCGGTGGTGGCCGCGATCTGGCTGTGGCTGGCGCTGGCCGCGCTGTGGCTGCGCCGGGCGGGGCGGCAGCGCGACGCCGCGGCCGCCCCGGAACGCGAACCGCGTTGATGGGTTTTTAGCGAACGGCGCCTACAATGCGCCGATGACGTTGAACATCGCCGCCTACCGCTTCGTCGCCATCGAAGCGCCCGCGACGCTCGCCGACCGGATCCGCGCCTGGGCCGAGGCCGGCGCGCTGCGCGGCACCGTGCTGATCGCGCCGGAGGGCCTCAACCTGTTCCTCGCCGGCGCGGACGCGGCCGTCCACGGATTCCTCGCGCGCCTGCGCGAGGATCCGCGCTTCGCCGCGATGCCGGTCAAGTACAGCCGCAGCCGGTCGCAGCCGTTCGCGCGGCTGAAGGTCAAGGTCAAGCCGGAGATCATCAGCTTCCGCCGCGACAACGCCTCGCCGCTGGCGGCGCGCGCGCCGGCGGTCGCGCCGGGCGAACTGGCGCGCTGGCTCGACCAGGGGCACGACGACGCCGGCCGGCCGGTGCTGCTGCTGGATACGCGCAACCGCGAGGAGGTCGGCTACGGCACCTTCGCCGGCGCGCTGACCCTGCCGATCGACAATTTCGCCGACCTGCCCGACGCGCTGCAGCCGCACCGCGAGGCGCTGCGCGACGCCACCGTGGTCGGCTTCTGCACCGGCGGCATCCGCTGCGAGAAGGCCGCGCTGTGGATGCGCGCGGAAGGCCTCGGCGACGTGCTGCAGCTGGACGGCGGCATCCTCGGCTATTTCGAGCAGGTCGGCGGCCGCCACTACCGCGGCCGCTGCTTCGTCTTCGATGCGCGGATCGCGCTCGACCCGCAACTGCAGCCGCTGCTGGACGACGCGGCCTGACGCGCCGCCGGGACGCGGCTTCCCCTTCACGCTACCGAGAAACGCGATGATCGAACCCAGCAAGACCCGCCGTCTGCCGTCGTCGTTGGCATCGTCCCTGCTGCTCGCGGCCCTGGTCGCCGCCTGCCAGCAGCAGACCCCGGCCAACAGCGCGCCGCCGCCGGGGATCACCGCGCCGGCGCCGCCGGCCAATCCGCAGCCGGACGTGAACATCGCCCCGACCGAGCGCGCCTCGCCGCCGGTGCTGAAGGCCGAGGCGCTGGGCGAGTTCGAGCCGGGCAATCCGGTGGCGAGCGCGATCACCGGCAAGCTCGACATCCAGGACACCGAACTGCGCGGCGAGAACGGCGCCAGCTTCACCACCGAACGCGTCGCCATCGTCAAGGGCAGCGACGAGTACTCGGCCGGCGCCACCTATGCGCAGGCGCTGCAGATCGACGCCGGGCAACCGGTCGAACTGCGCCGGGTGTTGCAGGAAACGCCGCCGACGGCGACGCCGGCGAACGCGATCTGCGGCGGCGACCGCGCCGGCTACATCGCGCTGGCCAAGGTCGAGGAAGGCGGCGACGAGGTGGTGCGGCTGATGGGCCTGAAGGGCACCGACCTGCCGGCGGCGAAGGCCAGCGGCATCGCCCTGTGCGCGATCGCGATGTACCTCAAGCCGGCCGGCGCCCGAACCGCGAACGCGGGCAAGCGCGGCTAGGTCGCGGGGGCGCCGGCGGGCCGGCGCCCGGTGCCCGCGCTTGGGCCGGGAAGCCGCTCGCCGCGGCGTCGGCTTCGGAGGTTTCGCCCGGAAGGCTCGGGCCGTCCTGCGCTGGGCCGCGCGCGGTCGAGCCGCGCAACCGGGGCCGGGGCCGCGGGACGGGCGGAACCGTCGTCGCGCAAGCGGCGCCCGCCGGGCCCGCTCGAGCCGCGTCGGCTACGCGCTCGCAGGCGCCGATCGGTGCCCGCGCAGCCAGGCCACGGCGCCGCGGCCGGCGCGCAGGCCGCTGGCGTAGCAGGCGGTGAGCAGGTAGCCGCCGGTGGGCGCTTCCCAGTCGAGCATCTCGCCGGCGCAGAACGTGCCCGGCAGCGCCTTCAGCATCAGCCGCTCGTCGAGCGCTTCCAGGCGTACGCCGCCGGCGCTGCTGATCGCCTCGGCCAAGGGCCGCGGCCGCCGCAGGCGCAGGGGCAGGCGCTTGATCGCCTGCGCCGCGCGCTGCGGATCCTGCAGGGCCGCGCCGCCGCAGACCTCGCGCAGCAGCGCGGCCTTCGCCGCACCCAGGCCGGTCTGCCGGCGCAGGTGTTCGCCGAGGCTGCGGCCGTTGCGCGGCCTGGCCAGGTCGCGTTGCAGGCGTTCCACGTCGCGGCCCGGCGCCAGGTCCAGCGTCAGCACGGCCTCGCCGGCGGCCGCGATGGCGTCGCGCAACATCGCCGACAGCGCATAGACCAGGCTGCCCTCCACGCCGGTGGCGGTGGCGACGCATTCGCCCTGCAGCGACCGCTCGCGCCCGTCGGCGTCGCGCCAGTGCGCGACCACCGGCTTCAACGGCGCGCCGGCGTGGCGTTCGGCGAAATGCGCGCTCCAGCCGACGTCGAAGCCGCAGTTCGCCGGGACGAGCGGGGCGACGTCGACCCCGCGTGCGCGCAGCAGGTCCTGCCAGGCGCCGTCGGAACCGAGCTGCGGCCAGCTGCCGCCACCCAGCGCCAGCACCGTCGCCCCGGCGCGAACGCGGCGCTCGCCTTCGGGCGCGGCCAGGCGCAACGCGCCGTCCTCGTCCCAGCCAAGCCAGCGGTGATGGACGTGGAAGCGCACGCCCTGGTCGCGCAGCCGCCTGACCCAGCCGCGCAGCAGCGGCGCGGCCTTGCGGTCGAGCGGGAACACGCGTCCGGAGCTGCCGACGAAGGTCTCCACGCCCAGGCTGCGGGCCCATTCGCGCAGCGCGCCGGCATCGAAGTCGTCGAGCCAGGCGCCGACCTCGCGCGCGCGTTCGCGGTAGCGCGCGTCGAACCCCGGGCGCGGTTCGCCGTGGGTGAGATTGAGGCCGCCCTTGCCGGCGATCAGGAACTTGCGCCCGACCGAGCCCTTGCCCTCGAACAGATCGACCTCGACCCCCGCCGCGCGCGCGGCCTCGGCCGCCATCAGGCCGGCGGGGCCGCCGCCGACGACGGCGAGCTGGGCGGTGGCGGGCGTGGGGCTGGACATGCGCGTGGTGCGGACCCGGTGTCCTCCGCTGCGGAGGGTAATGGCCGAAGGACCGCCCTGGCCGGCGCGCCTCGCCCGACCCGTGGGCGCGGAAGGAGCGAAGGCGTTGCGGAAGCGGCGGCGAAGCCGGGCATTATGCCGCCCCTGACCTTCGGCCTGTGCCGCGCGCGCGGCGATCGGGCACAGTCGGCGGCGGCCGGATCAAAAACGGAGTGCGGATGCCACGGGCGAGCGGATGGATGCGGGGAGCCGCGGTGGGCGCGGCGTTGCTGCTGGGCGGCGCGGGGCCGGCGGGCGCGCAGGCGGCGGGTCCGCCGCCGTCCGCAGCCGCGACGCTGCCCGAGCAACTGCGGGACTTCGACGCCTACGTCGATGACGTGCGCCGCCGCTTCGAGGTGCCCGGCATCGCGGTGGCGATCGTCAAGGACGGCGAGGTCGTGCTCGAGCGCGGCTACGGCGTGCGCGAACTCGGCAAGCCGGCGCCGGTCGGCCCGCGCACCCTGTTCGCGATCGCCTCCAACACCAAGGCCTTCACCGCCGCGGCGCTGTCGATCCTCGCCGACGAAGGCAAGCTGGGCCTGGACGACCGGGTGATCGACCATCTGCCCTGGTTCCGCATGAGCGATCCCTACGTCACCGCGGAGATGCGCGTGCGCGACCTGCTCGCGCACCGCAGCGGCCTCGGCCTGGGCGCGGGCGACCTGCTGTACTGGCCGGGCACGGACTACTCGACCGAAGAGGTGGCGCGCCGGCTCCGGCACGTGCCGCTGAGCGGCGGCTTCCGCGAGCGCTACGCCTACGACAACATCCTCTACGGCGTGGCCCAGCTGGTGATCGAGCAGGCCAGCGGCACGAGCTACGCGCGGTTCCTGCAGCGGCGCATCTTCGACCCGCTGGGCATGCGCGACACCCGCATCAACAGCGACGCGCTGCGCCCCGGCGACGAGGTCGCCACCGGCTATGCGCGCGCCGGGTTCGTCGGCGAGCTCGTCCCGGCGCCGCGCATGGCCTGGGGCAACGTGTCCGGCGCCGGCGGCATCTATTCGAACCTGCGCGACATGAGCCGCTGGTTGCGCATGCAGCTGGCCGGCGGCGTCTACCGCGGCGCGGACGGACGCGAGCGGCGCTTGTTCAGCGCCAAGCGGCAGCAGGCGATGTGGTCGGTGGTCACGCCGATCCCGGTTCCCGAGCCGGCGGTGCCGGAACTGGCGCCGGCGCGGCCCAACTTCCTCGGCTACGGCGAGGGCTGGCAGCTGTCGGACTACCGCGGCGCCAAGCTGGTCTGGCACACCGGCGGCTGGCCGGGCATGGTGTCGCGGGTGACGCTGGTGCCGGAGCGCGGGCTCGGCATCGTCGTGCTGACCAACGCCGAAGCCGGCGGCGCGTTCAACGCGGTGACGCTGCGCGCGCTCGACGCCTACCTCGGCGCACCGAAGACCGACTGGGCGGCGGCCTATGCCGCGGCGCTGGCGAAGTCGCGCGGGAAGGCCGACGAGGACTGGCGCAAGCACCTGCAGGCCCGCGACGCCGATTCCGAACCCTCGCTGCCGCTGGCGCGCTACGCCGGCACCTATCGGGACCCGTGGTACGGCGAGGTGGCGGTGGCGCACGAGGGCGACGCGCTGGTCATGCGCTTCGGCCGCACGCCCAGCCTGGTCGGCCGGCTCGAGCACTGGCAGCACGACACCTTCCTGGTGCGCTGGAACGAGCGCTGGCTCAACGCCGACGCGTTCGTGAGCTTCGCGCTCACGCCCGACGGCGCGGTCCGCGAGGCGCGAATGGAAGCGGTGTCGCCGCTGACCGACTTCAGCTTCGACTTCCACGACCTGCGCCTGACGCCGGTGGCGGAAGCCAAACCGTAGCGACTCAGCCCGCCAGCAGATGCGTGGCCACGCTCGCCGCCGTGCACCAGGCGAGCGCCCACAGCGCCGAGCGCTTCAGCCCCAGCACCAGCGCCAGGCCGACGGCGACGATGCCGAGGTCGGTCCGGTCGCGCACACCCTGGGTCCACAGCGGGTCGTACAGCGCGGCGGCGAGCAGCCCGACCACTGCGGCGTTGACGCCCGCCAGCAGCGCCGCCGCGCGCGGCAGCCGGACCAGGGCGCCCCACAGCGGCAGCGCCGCGAGCAGGAGCAGGAAGCCGGGCAGGAACAGCGCCAGCGTCGCCAGCGCCGCGCCGGCCGGCGCGGGCAGGCCGGTGGGCGTCTGCGCACCGAGGAAGGTCGCGATCGTGAACATCGGCCCCGGCATCGCCTGCGCGGCGCCGTAGCCGGCGAGGAAAGTGCCGGCGTCGAGCCAGCCCGGATCGACCAGCGACTGCTCCAGCAGCGGCAGCACCACGTGGCCGCCGCCGAACACCAGCGCGCCGGCGCGATAGAACGCCGCGGCCAGCGCCGCCGGCGTGGCCTGCGGCGCCGGCGGCACGGAGAGCGCGACGAGCAACCCGAGCAGGGCCGCGGCCAGCAGCGCGTAGGCCAGGCCATGGCCGTAGGGCACGGCGAAGCCCGCGTCCGCCGGCGCCGGCGCCCGTCGGCACAGCAGCGCGCCCAGCGCCGCGCCGAGCGCGATCGCCGCCAGTTGCGCCCAGGCGGTGCCCAGCCCCAGGACCGACCCCGCGGCTGCGGCCGCGATCGCCGCCCGGCGCAGGTCCGGCGTCATCCGCCGCGCCATCCCGGCCACGCCCTGCGCGACCACCACCACGGCGACCAGCTTGAGCCCGTGCAGCGCCGCCGCGCCGACGCCGCGCTCCAGCCGCGAGACGGAGCCGGCGAAGGCCAGCATCAGCAAGGCCGAGGGCAGGGTGAAACCGGCGAACGCCGCCAGCGCGCCGCCCCAGCCGGCGCGCAGCAGACCGATCGCGAAGCCCATCTGGCTGCTCGCCGGCCCGGGCAGGAACTGGCACACCGCCAGCAGCTGCGCGAAGCGCGCCTCGTCCAGCCAGCCGCGCCGCACGACGAACGCCTCGCGGAAATAGCCCAGGTGCGCGATCGGCCCGCCGAACGAGGTGAGGCCGAGGCGCAGGAACGCGCGGAAGACTTCGGCGGCGCCGCGCAGGTCGGGGGAGGGCGGGGCGGGTGGCGTCATCGCGCGGAGTATTGCCGAACCGCGCCGCGCCGTGCGTTCCGCGACGGAAAGGGACGACGCCCGCTCAGGCGTATTGCATGCGCCGGCTCATGCCGCCGTCGATCACGAAGTCCTGTCCGGTGACGAACCCGGATGGCGGCGAGAGCAGGTATACCGCGAGCGCGGCCACGTCCTCCGGCGCGCCGACCCGCCCGGCCGGATGCTGCGCGTGGTCGATCGGGCGCAGCTTCGGCCGCCGCCGCGCGCCGGGCTTGCGCCAGGCGTCGGTCGCGATCCAGCCCGGGCTGATGCTGTTGACCCGCACCTGCGGCCCCGCGCTGATCGCCAGTGCGTGGGTGAACGCGACCAGCGCGCCCTTGGCCGCGGCATAGGCCTCGGTGTCGGGTTCCGACTGCCGCGCGCGGGTCGAGGCGATGTTGACGATCGACGCCGCGGCGCCGCCCGCGGCCGCCGCGCGCAGCGCCGGCAGCGCGTGCTTGCAGCACAGGAACGCGCCGTCCAGGTGCGCGCCGAGCATCCGCCGCCACTGGCGCAGGGCCAGCGCATGCAGCGGTCCGGTGTGCGGATCGGCGATGCCGGCATTGTTGACCAGGCCGTCGATCCGGCCGAACCGCGCCAGCGCGGTGCCCACGAAGCGGCGCACGCTGGCCTCGCGGCCCACGTCGAGCGCGACGAAACGCAGGCGTTCGCCGGCGGCGAGCTCGCGCAGGCAGGCACGGCCCGCTTCCTCGTCGAGGTCGCCGATCAGCACCCGCGCCCCGGCGGCGAGCGCGCCGTGGACGATGCCGCGGCCGATGCCCTGGGCGCCGCCGGTGACCAGCACGACGCGATCCTGCAGCGGCGCGGACGACATGGCGAAGGCGGGCGGGACGGACGGCACGGGCGACTCTCCGGGACACGACCGCGCGACTTTGCCAGTTCCGGGGTGAAAGGGTGCCGACGAACGGGGCGGCCACCGGCCCACGCCGCAGGCGCATCAACGCCCCGGCTCGTCCCTCAAGACGGCTTTCCCGGTGCGCGGGTTGGCCAAGGTCACGTTCTCGAGCGCCTGGATTCGCCATTCGCCGGCCCGGCGCGTCAGCACGGCAAGAATCAACGTGTCGACCACGTGCGGGCCCGCCGGGTGGGCCGCGCCGACGGCCAGGCGGCTCCAGAAATGCAGGACCGCCGCATCGTCGCCGATCGGCACCCGATCGATCGGTTCGTTCTCCAGCGTGGAGTCGCTGTAGATCGTCGCGTGGATGGGCGCGTGCATCTGCACGATCGCCTCGACGCCGCGCACGTAATGCCCGAACCGGTTCACGAATGTCGCATCCGGGTGGAACAATGCGCCGAGGGATTGCATGTCGTGCCGGTTCCAGGCGTCCTGAAACGCCTGCAGCGCGTCTTCGGGTTGTTTCAATGGCGTCATGGGGCATCTCGCGGGCGGAAGAACCGGTTGCATCGAGGGGCGTCGATGGTCGCCCGGCGACGGCCATCATTCTGCGCAACTTTGCCATGGCGCCGGCGCCGCCTCCACGAAGAAGCGCCCGCGCGGCCTGCGCTGCGCAACGCTGTGTCCCGACGTGCGGCGCTGGAGTTCGCCCGGCACGACCCCATTGCGTGTCGATCCGTCGCAGAGGCCGCCGCATGGTTCCGTTCTCCGTCCTCGACCTGGCCCCGATCGCCGAAGGCAGCGATGCGGCGCAGGCGTTCGCCCGCATGCTCGACCTGGCGCGGCACGCCGAGCGCCTCGGCTACCGGCGCTACTGGCTGGCCGAGCACCACAACATGCCCGGCATCGCCAGCGCCGCGACCGCGGTGCTGATCGGCCACGTCGCCGGCGGCACCTCGCGCATCCGCGTGGGCGCGGGCGGGATCATGCTGCCGAACCATGCGCCGCTGCAGGTGGCCGAGCAGTTCGGCACCCTGGCCACGCTGTACCCGGGCCGCATCGACCTCGGCCTCGGCCGCGCGCCGGGCACCGACCACGCCACCGCGCGGGCGCTGCGCCGCTATTACGAAAGCGCCGACCATTTCCCGCAGGACGTGCTCGAGCTGCTGCACTACTTCGAGCCGGCGCAGCCCGGCCAGGCGGTGCGCGCGGTGCCGGGCGCCGGCGTCGAGGTGCCGGTGTGGCTGCTCGGTTCGAGCCTGTTCTCGGCGCGGCTGGCCGCCGAGCTGGGGCTGCCGTTCGCGTTCGCCTCGCACTTCGCCCCGGACGCGATGGACCAGGCGCTGGCGCTGTACCGGCGCGAGTTCCGGCCGTCGGCGCGGCTGGCGCAGCCGCACGCGATGCTGGCGCTGAACGTGGTCGCGGCCGAGGACGACGCGCAGGCGCGGCGCCTGTTCACCACCCAGCAGCAGGCCTTCGTCAACCTGCGCCGCGGCCGGCCCGGGCTGATGCCGCCGCCGATCGACGATATCGAGGCGTTCTGGACGCCGGAAGAGAAGCATGGCGTGGCGCGCGCGCTGGCCTGCTCGGTGGTCGGCGGCCCGGACGCGGTCGCCGCCGGCATCGCGGCCTTCGTCGAACGCCATCGCCCGGACGAGCTGATGCTCACCGCGAACATCCACGACCACGGCCTGCGGCTGCGCTCGTTCGAGCTGGCGATGCAGGCGCGCGAGCGCCTGGCGGGCTAGCCCGCCGGGCGTCGGCGAGCGTGCGGGCCGGGTTGCGGCGCGCCTGCACCAGCGAGATCCATCTCGTCGGCGCCGAGGCGGAGCTGCGCGGCGGCGACGCCGTGCTGGTGCAGCGCGCGGCGCGGCTCGACCGAAGCGCGCCGCCAATCGGACGCCGCCGGGCGCCGGTGCAGCGGAGACGCGGCCGGCGCCCGCGCCGCAGTTCAGTCCTGCAGCCGCGACGCGTATTCCGGCTCGACCTGCCGCAGCGTGCGCCAGAAGCCGCGCGGTTCGCGGCCGTGCAGCCGGTCGATCAGCAGAGCCAGATGCGTATGCCAGCCGCTGGCGACGTCGATGCGCATGTCGCGGCCGCGCAGGCGGGCGTGGACCACCGTCAGCGCGACCTGGTCGCCGCGCTCGCGCAGCTCGAAGCGCACCTCGGAGGCTTCGCCGTCCGCTTCGCCCCAGGTGTAGGCCAGCAGCGCCGGCGGTTCGCAGGCGGTGACGTGCCCGCGCATCGCGATCGGCCCGCCGTAGGGCGCGTATTTCGGCGGCGCCGGCTCGTCGTTCGCGGTGAGCGCGTCGTTGTGGAACTGCAGCTCGACCTCGCCGCCGACGCGCAGCTCCATCGGCCCGTCCGCCAGCCATTGGCGGCGAAGTTGCGGTTCGGTCAGGTAGCGCCAGACCCGCTCGATCGGGCCGGGCAGCAGTCGTTCGATCCGCAGGGTGTCGGGCGCGGTCAGGGTGGCGTAGGCATCGTTCATCGTTCGTCTCCTGGGGAAGGGAGCTCGCCACTGCGAGCGTGCGCGGACCGGCCGCGTGGGTCGGCCGCCTGGCGATCCGGCGTGCGCGGGGGCGTGGGCGGTGCGTCGGCGGCCGGCGCCGCGCACGCGCGGCGGCGCGGTCGCAGCGCGGCCGAAGCGCGGCCGAAGCGCCCCTTCGCCTCGCGCGCATGCGGCGGCGGCTCTGACGCGCCGTAGCGGCCGGCCGGCGTCATCGGCGGCTCCGCGGCGCAGGCCTGGCGCTGCGCGTCGCGCCCTTCCTCGTCGCGGCCCGCTTCGCGGCGCTGCCGCCGTCGCCGCGGTCCTCGGCGCGGAGCAGGGCGTCGAGGGCGTCGAGGCGGCGGTTCCAGAAGCGCTCGTAGTGGCGCAGCCACTCGAGGCCGGCGTGCATCGGCTGCGCGTCGAGCCGGCAGAGGTGGATGCGGCCGCGGATCTCGCGCTTCACCAGCCCCGCGCGTTCCAGCACCTTGATGTGCTTGGACGCGGCCGCCAGCGAGATGTCGAACGGCGCGGCCAGCTCGCCGACGCTGAGCTCGCGCTGCGCCAGGCGGTGGAGCATCGCGCGCCGGGTCGGGTCGGCGAGGGCGCCGAACACGGTGTCGAGGCGATCGTCATGTTCAACCATGAGGTTGATGATCCGCCCGCCCGTGGCAATTGTCAACCTTTTGGTGAAATGTCGCCCGAAGGCGCCGCGGCCGGGCCGCTCAGTCGCCCAGCAGCGCGCGCAACGCCGCCGCGGTGGCGGCGTCGGCGGGAAAGAAGGACTCGATCGCCAGTTCGGCCAGGGTGATGTCCATCGGCGTGCCGAACACCGTGGTGGTGCTGATGAACGACAGCTCGCCCGCTGGCGTGCGCAGGCGCAGCGGCACCGCCACGGTCGGCCCCGGTTCCGGCGCGTGGCCGTCGTCGCCGTCGTGCGGATAGGCGGCCAGCTCCGCGTGCAGTTCGGCCAGCGCGGCGTCGCCGGTGGCGTCGGCCTGTTGCCGCAGGCGGTGCAGCAGATGCGCGCGCCACTCGCCGAGGTTGGCGATGCGCGGCGCCGCGCCCTCGGGATGCAGGCTCAGCCGCAGCACGTTGACCGGCGGCTGCAGCAGGCGCTCGGTGACGCCCGCGAGCAGCGGCATCACCGCGCGGTTCGCCGACAGCAGGTGCCAATGGCGGTCGACCGCCAGCGCCGGGTAGGGCTCGTGCCCGGCCAGCACCGCCTCGATCGCCGCGCGCGCCTGCCGCATCGCGGGGTCGTCGAGCGGGCGCTCGCGGTACATCGGCGCCCAGCCGGCGGCGGTCAGCAGCGCGTTGCGCTCGCGCAGCGGCACCTCGAGGCGCTCGGCCAGGCGCAGCAACAGCGCCCGGCTCGGCACCGAGCGGCCGGTCTCGATGAAGCTGAGGTGGCGGGTGGACATGCCGGCCAGGTCGGCCAGGTCGAACTGGGTGAGGCGGCGGCGCCGGCGCCAATCGCGCAGCTGCTCGCCGACGGGGCGGGGCAGGTTCATGTGCGCACGATAGCCGGTCCGCGCAGGCCGGCGCATTACCTGCCGGGTCATGGACCCCGGGCCGGCGCGGCGTTGAGATGGCGCCGCACGAAACGACACCGACCCAGGAGGAGAACGCCATGAACGCCTTGGACGCCACCCGAACCCCGCCGCGGCCGCGCTGGTACGAAGCCGTGCCGTTGCGGCGGACCATTCTGCTCGATGCCCTGGCCACCGGAGCGATGGCCCTGCTGCTGGCGCTGGCCGCCGCGCCGCTGGCCGCCCGGCTGGCGCTGCCCGAGGCGGTGCTGCGCGGTTGCGGCCTCGTCCTGCTGGTCTACACGGCCGGGCTGGTCGCGCTGCTGGCCGCGCGCGAGCTGCCGCGCTGGGGCGCGCGCTGCGTGGTCGCGCTCAATCTGGCCTGGGTGGTCGCGAGCGTGGCCGCGCTGGCGGGCGGCTGGCTGGCGCCGAACGCGCTCGGCATCGCCTTCGTGATCGCGCAGGCGGCCGCGGTGCTGGCGTTCGCCGAACTGCAGTACTTCGCGCTGCGGCGGCTGCGCTGAGCGGACGCCGCGGGAGCGCCGGCCGGACCCGGGCCGGCGCTTTCCGCCCCGGGCGGCCCGCTCAGGCGCGCGGGGCGCCGGCGATCAGGGCGATGGCGACGATCGCCAGCACGATCGCGACCCGGTTCCACGGGCCGGTCCGCTCGCCGAACGCGAACACGCCGACCAGCGTGCCGAGCGCCACCACGCCGATGTTCATCGCCGCGAACACCACCGACGGATGCCCCGGCAGCGCCTGGTGCGCGCGCACGTAGAAGACGATGTTGCCGAAGTTGAGCGCGCCCAGCAGCAGCCCGGCGGCGAAGTTGCGCGCCTCCAGGCGGGCGCTCCCGCGCAGCCGCCGCAGCAGTTGCCAGGCGAGCATGCCGGCGAAGGCGAGGGCGAAGGCGACCTGCAGCGCGGCCACCGACGAGGTGCCGGCCTGCGCCAGCCGCTTGAACAGCACGTCGACCAGGGCGAAGCCGGCCCAGACGGCCAGCAGCAGCGGCCAGCCGCCGCGCGCCTGCGCCTCGTCGCCGCGCGGGCGCACGGCGATGCCGGCCACGGCCGCCAGGCCGAGGGCGAGTCCGGCCAGGCGCTGGCCGTCGGCGCGCTCGCCGAACAGCGCGAACGCGGCCAGCAGCGACAGCAGCAGCGACAACCGCTGGGCGACGTCGGTGCGGACGATGCCGGCGCGGCGCACGCAGGTACCGAGCACCAGGAACAGCGCCGGCAGCACCAGCGCCAGCGCCAGCAGCTCCGGCCAGGGCGCCCGCGGGCTGCGCAGGCCGTCGAGGGAAGGCCGCAGCAGCAGGGCGCACAGTGCGCCCGCGGCGAGATAGTTCCAGGTCACCAGCTGCGGCAGGTCGAGCCGCCAGCGCGGCGCCAGCTTCAGCAACGCCGCCACCGCGACGCTGCAGATCGCGCTGAACAGGATCAGGTGCATCGGGCGAGGCGTGGAACGGCCGGCGCCTCAGCGCGGACGGGACGGCTTGCGCGCGCCGCCCGGCGGGCGGCGCGTGCCGGGACGGCGTTCGTCGCCGCCGCGCCCGGCGTGCCGGCCGTGCGGGCGCTGGCCGTGCTCGCCGGCGCGGCTGATCCGCAGCGGCTGGCCCGCCACGCGCACGCGCTTGAGGTGCTCCATGACCTCGCGCGGCATGCCTTCGGGCAGGTCGATCAGGCTGTGGTCGTCGCGGATGTCGATGCGGCCGATGTAGCGGCTCTCCAGTTCGGCCTCGTTGGCGATCGCGCCGACGATGTTGCCGGGCTTGACGCCGTGCACGTGGCCGACCTCGATGCGGAAGGTCTCCATCCCGACCTCGGGCGCGCGCGACTCGCGCGGCGGGCGCGGTTCGCGCGTGCGCGCCTCGCGCTCGCGCGCCGCGGGCGCCTCGTCGTCGAACATCGCCTCGGCAGCGTTCAGCGCCTGCCCGTGCCCGCCGTCCCTGCGCGGGTGGGGCGGCCGCGCCGCGGTGTCGTCGGAAGCCGGCGGCATCGGGCCGCCGGCGTCGCGGGAGCGCCGGTCGCCCGGGCGTTCGTGGCGCTGCTCGCCGCGGCGCGGTTCGCGCGGGAAATCGCGGCGCTCGCCGCGGCCGCCGTCGGGCGGCGCGCGTTCGAAGCCGGGCGCGCGCTGCGGCCGCAGCTTCTCCGCGGTCGCGTCCAGCAGCAGCGGCATGTCGCCTTGGACCAGCTTGGCCAGGGCGGCGGCGATCTCCGCGGCGGGCACGTCGCGCTCGCGCTCGTAGCGTTCGATCAGGCCGCGGAACTGGCCCAGGTCCTCGCTCTCCAGCGCGCTGTCGATCCGCGCGAGGAAGCGGTTCACGCGCTGCTCGTTCACGCTCTCGATGCTGGGCAGCGCCATCGGTTCGATCGGCTGGCGCGTGGCGCGCTCGATCGCGCGCAGCATGCCGCGCTCGCGCGGCGTCACGAACAGGATCGCCTCGCCCTTGCGCCCGGCGCGGCCGGTGCGGCCGATCCGGTGCACGTAGCTCTCGGTGTCGTAGGGGATGTCGTAGTTCAGCACGTGGCTGATGCGCTCCACGTCCAGGCCGCGCGCGGCCACGTCGGTGGCGACCAGCACGTCGATCTTGCCGTCCTTGAGCTGCTGGATGGTCTTCTCGCGCTGCGCCTGGACCACGTCGCCGTTGATCGCGGCGGCGGCGATGCCGCGCGCGGCCAGCTTCTCGGCCAGTTCCTCGGTCGCCTGCTTGGTGCGGGCGAACACGATCATCGCCTCGAACGGCTCCGCCTCCAGGATCCGGGTCAGCGCATCGAGCTTGTGCACGCCGCTGACCGCCCAGTAGCGCTGGCGGATGTTGGCGGCGGTGGTGGTCTTGGCCTTGATCGCGACCTCGACCGGCTCCTTCAGGTAGGTCTGGGCGATGCGCTTGATCGGCGCCGGCATCGTCGCCGAGAACAGCGCCACCTGGCGCGTCTCCGGGGTCTTCTTCAACACCGTCTCGACGTCGTCGATGAAGCCCATGCGCAGCATCTCGTCGGCCTCGTCCAGCACCAGGCAGCGCAGCCGCGACAGGTCCAGCGAGCCGCGCTCGAGATGGTCGATCACCCGCCCCGGCGTGCCGACCACCACCTGCACGCCGCGCTTGAGCGCCTGCAGCTGCGGGTAGTAGCTCTGGCCGCCGTAGATCGGCAGCACGTGGAAGCCGGGGAGGTGATGGGCGTACTTCTGGAACGCTTCGGCGACCTGGATCGCCAGCTCGCGCGTCGGCGCCAGCACCAGCGCCTGCGGCTCGGCCTGCTGCGGGTCGATGCGCGCCAGGACCGGCAGCGCGAACGCGGCGGTCTTGCCGGTGCCGGTCTGGGCCTGGCCGAGCACGTCGCGGCCTTGCAGCAGCGGCGGGATGGTCGCGGCCTGGATCGGCGACGGCGATTCGTAGCCGACTTCGGCCAGCGCCCGCAGCAGCGCTTCGGGCAGGGCCAGGTCGGCGAACTTGGGCGAGGTCGCGTCGGCAGAGGGCGTTTCGGCGCTCATGGGACTGGGGTTTCGGCAGCGCCGGCCTGCGCCGGTCGGGACCGCACAGTGTAACCGTTGGCGGTGATGGCGCCGTGGATCGCGTTCGCCCGCGCGCCGTTGTGCGCGTTGCGGCGGTTCGGCGCGCGCATGCGGCGGCGCGATGCGGGTTCGCGCACAATCGCGTCTCGCGTCTCGCGCGGCGCCGCGCGACCCCGCCGCCGTTTTTCCGCCGTGCCTTCCGCCGTGAACGATCCCGAACTCGACCTGGCCCATGCCATCGCCGAATCCGAGCCGCTGGCCGCGGCGCCCAGGCTCGGCTCGCGCCATCGCCGCGCCACCCGCGCGGTGTTCCTGGTCGCCGGCCTGGCCATGGGCGCGTGGGCGCCGCTGGTGCCGTACGCCAAGGCGCGCGCCGGCATCGACGAGGCCACGCTGGGCCTGCTGCTGCTGTCGCTGGGCTTCGGATCGCTGCTGGCGATGCCGGTGACCGGCGGCATCGCCGCGCGTGCGGGTTGCCGCCGCGTGATCCTCGCCTCCGGCGCGGCGCTGTGCCTGGTCCTGCCGTGGCTGGCCTGGCTGTCGAGCCTGCCGGGCCTGGCGTTGGCGCTGTTCGGCCTGGGCGCGGCGATCGGCACCTTCGACGTGGCGATCAACCTGCAGGCGGTGGCGGTGGAGAAGGACCGCGGCCGCGCGCTGATGTCGGGCTTCCACGGCTATTTCAGCATCGGCGGCATCGTCGGCGCGGGCGCGGTGTCGGCGCTGCTGTGGCTGGGGACGACGCCGCTGGCGGCGACGCTCGCGGTCGCCGTGGCGCTGGCCGCGCTGCTGCTGTACGCCGCTTCCGGCCTGCTGCGCGAGGGCGACCGCGAGAGCCACGGCGGGCTGCTGCCGGCGCTGCCGCGCGGCGCGGTGGCGGTGATCGGCGCCTTGTGCTTCGTCGTGTTCCTGGCCGAAGGCGCGATGCTGGACTGGAGCGCGCTGTTGCTGCGCGACGAGCGCGGCGTACCGGCCGCGCTGGCCGGGGTCGGCTACGCGGCGTTCGCGGCCGCGATGAGTCTGGGCCGGATGACCGGCGACCGCGTGGTGCAGCGGCTCGGCCCGTCCCGCGTGTTCCTCGGCGGCGCGCTGTGCGCCGCGATCGGCTTCGCCCTGGCCGCCGGCGTGGACGCCGCGCCCGTCGCGCTGTTCGGCTTCGCCCTGGTCGGGCTGGGCGCCTCGAACCTGGTGCCGATCCTGTTCACCGCCGCGGGCCGCCAACGCGCGATGCCGGCCAGCGCCGCGGTGTCGGCGATCAGCACGCTCGGCTATGCCGGCCTGCTGGTCGGCCCGGCGCTGATCGGTTTCGTCGCGCATCGGATCGGCCTGCTGTGGGCGTTCGCGCTGCTCGCGGCAGGCCTGGCGGCGGTGGCGGCGAACGCGCGCACCGTGCGCGCCTGAGGCTCAGACCCGGCGCGCGAGCCAGCGGTCGAGTTGCGCCGCGAACGCTTGCCGGTCGCGCGCGTGGAAGGCCGCCGGCCCGCCGGTCTGCACGCCGGCGCCGCGCAGTTCCTCCATGAAGCTGCGCATCGACAGGCGCTGGCCGATGTCGTCGCGGGAGAACGGTGCGCCGCGCGGGTCCAGCGCGGCTGCGCCCTTGTCCAGCGCCCGCGCCGCGAGCGGGATGTCCTGGGTGACCACCAGGTCGCCGGCGCGCAGGTGCAGCACGATCTCGTCGTCGGCCGCATCGGGCCCGCCCGCGACCTGGATCGCGCGCACGTGGCGCGAGGCCGGCGTGCGCAGCCACTGGTTCGCGACCAGCAGCACCTGCACGCCGGTGCGTTCGGCGGCGCGGAACAGGATCTCGCGGATCGGCGCCGGGCAGGCGTCCGCGTCGACCCAGATGCGCGGCGCGGATGCGGCGGTCATGCCGCCGCGCTCACTTGCCGTTCGCGTCGGAGGCCGGCGGACGGGCGGGCGCCTCGCCGCGCGCGGCCTGGCGACGGGCCAGCTTCTCGTCCTGCTTCTTTTTCTTGGCGAGTTCGCGCTGGCGCTTCTCGAAGGGATAGTTGGGCTTGGCCATGGGCGCGCGCTCTCGGCAGGGCGGGCCAGTCTAGGCCATCGCGGGCGCGGGCCGGTGAGGATTCCGTTGCGCCCGATGCGCCGCTTGCATGCCGGCGCGTCGCCTCCATGTCGGAAGGACCCCAGGCCTCCGCCGCGCCCATGCTCGATTTCCGCTTCGACAACGCGTTCGTCCGCGAGCTTCCCGGCGATCCCGAGAGCGGCCCCGGCGTGCGCCAGGTCCACGGCGCGCTGTATTCCCGGGTCGAGCCGACGCCGGTGGCGGCGCCGCGGCTGCTGGCGCATTCGCCCGAGATGGCGCGCGCGCTCGGCCTCACCGAGGCCGACCTGGCCTCGCCGCGGTTCGCGCAGGTGTTCGCCGGCAACGCGCTGCTGCCGGGCATGCAGCCCTACGCGGCCAATTACGGCGGGCACCAGTTCGGGCAATGGGCCGGGCAACTGGGCGACGGCCGCGCCATCGCGCTGGGCGAAGCGGTGAACGCGGCGGGCGAGCGCTGGGAGCTGCAGCTCAAGGGCGCCGGCCCGACCCCGTACTCGCGCCATGCCGACGGCCGCGCGGTGCTGCGCTCGTCGATCCGCGAGTTCCTCTGCAGCGAGGCCATGCACCATCTCGGCGTGCCGACCACGCGCGCGCTGTGCCTGGTCGGCACCGGCGAGGACGTGGTGCGGGACATGTTCTACGACGGCCATCCGCGCCCGGAGCCGGGCGCGATCGTGTGCCGGGTCGCGCCGTCGTTCATCCGCTTCGGCAATTTCGAACTGCCGGCCTCGCGCGGCGAGACCGGGCTGCTGCGGCAGCTCGCCGACTTCTGCATCCGCCGCGATTTCTCCGGGCTGCGCGGCGGAGGCGAAGCGCTGTACGCAGACTGGTTCGCGCAGGTGTGCGAGCGCACCGCGGCGCTGATGGCGCACTGGATGCGCGTGGGTTTCGTGCACGGGGTGATGAACACCGACAACATGTCGATCCTCGGCCTGACCATCGACTACGGGCCGTACGGCTGGATCGACGACTTCGACCCGGACTGGACGCCGAACACCACCGACCGCTACCAGCGCCGCTACCGCTTCGGCCAGCAGCCGCACGTGGCCTATTGGAATCTCGGCTGCCTGGCGGGGGCGCTGGCGCCGCTGTTCGCCGACCACGCGCCGCTGCAGGACGGGCTGCGGCGCTACGCCGAGGCCTTCAACGACGCCGCGCGCCGCGACATCGCCGGCAAGCTCGGCCTGGACGGATGCCGCGAGGACGACATCGCGCTGATGCGCGACCTGCAGGGGCTGATGCACGAGGCGGAGGTCGACATGACCCTGTTCTTCCGCGGCTTGGCCGGGATCGACCCGGCGGCGCCGTCGCCGGCGCCGGTGGAGGAGGCGTTCTACGACCCCGCCAAGCGCGAGGCCGCGGACCCGGCGTTGCGCGACTGGCTGGCGCGCTACGCGCGGCGGCTGCAGGCGCAGGACCTGCCCGCGGATGCGCGCCGGGCGCGCATGAACGCCGTCAATCCGCGCTACGTATTGCGCAACTACCTCGCGCAGCAGGCGATCGACCGCGCCGAGCAGGGCGACCTCGGCGGCGTGCACGAACTGCAGGAGGTGCTGCGCCGGCCGTACGACGACCAGCCCGGCCGCGAGGCCTTCGCGCGACGCCGGCCCGATTGGGCCCGCGACAAGCCGGGCTGCTCGATGCTGTCGTGCAGTTCCTGAGGACCGAGGCCCGAGCGCCTATGGCCAGCGTTCCAGCAGCGAGGGGTCGCGCGCCACGCGCCGGCACGCGCGCGGGGCGACGCCGTCGTCGAGGGCGATCCGGAACAGCGGCGCGATCGCGCGCAGGGTGCGCGCGGCGACGGCCGCCTGCAAGCGCCGGCCCGGCCCGCGCCGCAGCAACGGCCCGGCCCAGTCCGGCAGCAGCGCCGCGCCTGCGCCGAGGAACAGGTCGCGCGACAGGCCGGCGGCCGGCACCGGCAGACGGATCCGCGCCAGCACGTCGAGCACTTCGCGCGAGCGTCGGTCGTAGCGCAGTTCGCCGCGGACCTGCGCGAAGTAGTCGCGCACTTCCGCCTCGGAGGCCGGTACCTCGCGCGCGCCCAGCGCCTCGGCGACGCGGCGCACCTCGGCGTAGTAGGCGTCGGCCGCGCCGGCCGGCAGCGGCAGCGGCGCGTAGCGGCGGAAGCCTTCGAGGAAGCCGTAGCTCTCGGTGACGTGCACCCAGGTCAGCAGGCGCGGATCGTCGGCGCGGTACGGGCGCCCGTCGGGCGCCGCACCCCGGACCTGCGCGTGGATCGCGGCGACCCGGGCGATCAGCTTCTCCGCCTCGGCGCGCGATGCGTAGGTGGTGCCGGCGACGAAGTTGGTGGTGCGGCGCAGCCGCCCGACCAGGTCCGCACGGAAGTTCGAATGGTCCCAGACGCCCGCCAGCGCCAGCGGATGCAGGGTCTGCAACATCAGCGCGCACAACCCGCCGGACAGCATGCCGGGGAAGTCGGCGTGGATGCGCCAGGTGACGCTGTCGGGGCCGAACAGGCCCGGATCGCCGGCGGGACGGTCGTAGTCGATGCCGCTGTGGCCGCGCGGGAAGGCGCTTAGCACCCAGCGGCGGATCTGGGCCGAAGCGGGAGCGGCGAGCGCGCGCAGGGTCGGCTTCATGGCGTTTTCATCATCCCATGCGGGCGGGCCGATTTTCGGCGACGGCGCTGCGCGGACCGACGCGGACGAAGACGCCGACGGGCCGCGATGCATCGCTCCGCCGCGTTCTCCCTCCGATCGCTTCCGCCGCGCGCATCCGCGCAAACCCGTGGCGAAGAACGCCGGCCGCCGGCGGGCGGGGAGGGGTTGGCCGTACAATGCCGCGATGCCCCTGATCACCCTGAACAACGTCGACTACGGCGTCGGCGGCCCCTTGCTGCTGGACGACGTCGGCCTCGCCATCGAGCCCGGCGAGCGCATCGCGCTGATCGGCCGCAACGGCGCCGGCAAGTCGACCCTGCTGAAGCTGATCGCCGGCGAGCTGCAGCCCGACGACGGCGAAGTGCGGCGCGAGGGCGGCGTGCGCGTGGCGCGCTTGGAGCAGGAGGTGCCGGCCGGTGCCGACGGCGACGTCTGGGACGTGGTCGCCGGCGGCCTCGGCGAGCTCGGCGCCTGGCTGGCGCAGTACCACCACCTGGCCCAGGCCGCGACGGTGGACACCGGGGCGCTGGCGCAGGTGCAGTCGCGGATCGAGGCCGCGCAGGGCTGGGCGCTGGACCAGCGCGTCACCGAGACCCTGTCGCGGCTGGACCTGGACGGCGCCGCGGCGTTCGCGCGGCTCTCGGGCGGCATGAAGCGGCGCGTGCTGCTGGCGCGCGCGCTGGTGTCCGCGCCGGACGTGCTGCTGCTGGACGAGCCGACCAACCACCTCGACATCGAGGCGATCGACTGGCTGGAAGGGTTCCTCAAGGCCTGGCCGGGCGCCCTGGTGTTCGTCACCCACGACCGCCGCTTCCTGCGCGCGTTGGCCACGCGCATCGTCGAGATCGACCGCGGCCGCGTCACCGGCTGGCCGGGAGACTGGGCCAATTACCTGCGCCGGCGCGAGGAGCGCCTGCACGCCGAGGCGCAGGAGAACGCGCGCTTCGACAAGCTGCTGGCGCAGGAGGAGGTGTGGATCCGCCAGGGCATCAAGGCCCGCCGCACCCGCGACGAGGGCCGGGTACGCCGGCTCGAGGCGATGCGCGCGGAGCGGGCGCAGCGGCGCGAAACCCAGGGCAGGGTGCGGATGGACCTGGCCGAGGCGGAGAGCTCCGGGCGCAAGGTGATCGAGGCGCGCGAGGTCTCGTTCGCCTACGGCGACCGCGCCCTGGTGCGGGATTTCTCCACCACGGTCTTCCGCGGCGACCGCATCGGGCTGATCGGCCCCAACGGCAGCGGCAAGACCACGCTGCTGCGGCTGCTGCTGGGCGAACTGCGGCCGGACAGCGGCGAAGTGCGGCTCGGCAGCAACCTGCAGGTGGCCTATTTCGACCAGCACCGCGCCACGTTGCGCGAGGACTGGAACGCGCTGGAGAACGTCGCCGAAGGCCGCGAATACGTCGAGGTCGGCGGCAAGTCCAAGCATGCGATCGGCTACCTGCAGGACTTCCTGTTCACCCCGGAGCGGGCGCGCGCGCCGATCTCGCGGCTGTCCGGCGGCGAGCGCAACCGCCTGCTGCTGGCCAAGCTGTTCGCGCAACCGTCCAACCTGCTGGTGATGGACGAGCCGACCAACGACCTCGACGTGGAGACGCTGGAGCTGCTCGAGGAACTGCTCGCCGAATACCCCGGCACGCTGCTGCTGGTCAGCCACGACCGCGACTTCCTCGACAACGTGGTGACCTCGACGCTGGCGATGGAAGGCGAAGGCCGGATCGGCGAATACGTCGGCGGCTACAGCGATTGGCTGCGGCAGCGGCCGGCGCCGGCGGCCGTGGCCGAGCCGGCCAGACCGGCCGCGAAGGCCGCAGCGAAGCCGAAGGCCGCGCCGGAAGCCGCGGCCACGCCCCGGCGCAAGCTCAGCTACAAGGACGCGCGCGAGCTGGAGCAGCTGCCGGCGCGGATCGAAGCGCTGGAGGCGCGGCTGGCGGAGCTCGCCGCGCGGATCAACGATCCCGCGTTCTACCAGCGCGGCGCCGCCGAGATCGCCGCCGGCAACGCCGAGCTGGGCCGGGTCCAGGCCGAGCTGGATGCGGCCTACGCGCGCTGGGCCGAACTGGAGGGTTAACGGTTCAGCCTCGCCGCCGCCGCGGCGCAGCCGGTGCGACGCGTTTCGCGCATGCTGGCGCCATGGGCATGGCAATGCAGTGCGGCCTGTTCGAAAGCGGGCCGCAACGGATCTTCGACGACGCCGAGGGCGGCGTGCGCTACTTCCCGGCGCTGGTGCCGCAGCCGCTCGCGGCGCGTTGGTTCGACGAGCTGCGCGAACAGGTGGCCTGGCAGGCGCAGCGCCGGCCGATGTACGACCGCGTGGTCGACGTGCCGCGCCTGGTCGCCGGCTACCGGCTGGATGCGCCCGATCTGCCGCCGGCGCTGCGCGAGGCGCAGCGCGCGGTCGTTTCCCTGCTGCCGGCCCCATTCAACGCGGCCGGCCTGAACCTGTACCGCGACGGCCGCGACAGCGTCGCCCCGCACAACGACAAGCTGCACGGCCTCGAGCCGGGCCAGCCGATCGCGGTGCTGTCGTTGGGGGCGCCGCGCCGGATGACGATCCGCGCCAAGGCGCCGCCGCGCACGGCGGTGCACCTGGAGCTGGCGCCCGGCAGCCTGCTGGTGATGAGCCACCTGTCGCAGTACCACTACGACCATGGCGTACCCAAGACCCGCGATGCGGTCGGGCCGCGCATCAGCCTGGCGTTCCGGGTGCGCCCGCCGCAGCCGTTGCGGTCCGCCGCGCGAGGCGGGTAGATCGGGCCGCGCTCCTGCGATCCGGTGGGGGCGGCATCGCGGGCGAGGCGGACGAAGGCGGCATCGGCCGTCGCGCAGCGGCGTACGGCGGCGAGGTGGAACCATCGATGCGGCGGGCCGTGCAGCGCTCGCACCGGCGGCGGAGGCGGAAGGGCGAGGCGCTAGACTGCGCCGATGACGCAACCCGACCTGTTCCCGGCGCCCGCGCCGCAGCCGTTGCACCGGCTGTTCTTCGCCCTGTGGCCCGACGACGCGTTGCGCGCACAGGCCGCCGGCGTGGCCGCCGAGCTGCGCCGCCGGCACGGCAACGACGGGCGCCTGCTCAATCCGCGGCGCTATCACCTGACCCTGCGGTTCCTCGGCGATTTCCCGGGCGAGTTGCCGGCATCGGCGCTCGCCGGCGCGCGTGCCGCAGGCGATGCGGTGCGCGCGCCGGCGTTCGAACTGGTGCTGGACCGGGCCGGCAGTTTCGGCCGCAACCGCTCGATTCCCTGGTGGCTCGGCTGCGCGCCGGACCACGCGGCGCTGCAGGCGCTGTGGCGGCGCCTCGGGGAGGCGTTGGCGCAGCGACGGCTGCGCGATGCGTCCGGGCACAGGACGCTGGCGCCGCACCTGACCGTGGTCCGCGATGCGCGCCGCGCGCTGCCGGAAACCCCGATCGTGCCGCTGCATTGGCGGGTCGACCGCTTCGTGCTGGTCCACAGCGAGCTGGGCCAGCGCAATGCCTACACGCTGCTCGGGGAGTGGCCGTTGGGGTGACCGCCGGAGCCGGCGGCGGCGCGTCGCCGCGGCGGAGCGGCCCGCGCCTGGTCGATCGGCCTCGCGGCGCCGGCCGGGGCCTCGGCGGCATCCGGCCGCGGGCCACCGGCATGCGGCGGCCGCGCGTGCTCGCGTCGCGGCGGTCAGCGCTCCGCCGGCACGTCCGCCGCCCAGGCCATCGCCTCGGCGCGCTCGCCGGGGGCGAACGCGCGGATCTCGGTGCCCGGGAAGAACACGCCGGCGAACTCCGACACCCGCGCCATCCATTCGCGTTCGGTGATCACCGCGCCGCGGGCGAAGCGGTGGTACTCGCCGAACTTGCCCAGCGCGTAGCGCAGGTCCTTGCCCAGGGCTTCGGCGGTGAGGCCGGTGAAGCCGGTCAGGTCGACGTACAGGCCGATGCGGCGGTAGCCGCCGAGGCGGGCCTCGAGCTCGGCGATGCAGCGGTCGTAGTCGGCGCCGGTGAGCGTGCCGGTGAAGTGGAACGCGGCCACGTGCGGCGGGGAAGGCAGGATCTCGAGCATGCGCGGGTCCTCTCGTTCGCTTGGGTGCGGCTACAGGAAGGCCCCGCAGCCGTGGTAGGTCCTGTCGCCGACGCGCAGCTCGGCGCGCGCGGGGAAGCGCTGGCCGTTCATGGCGTCCGTGCAGGGCGTGCGTTCGATCCGCAACCGCACCGGGGTGCCGTCCGCCGCGGTGCCGGCGAGGCCGTCCGCGGCCGCGGCGGTATGCGGCAGATCGAGCCGGCGCTCGCCGTAGTCGAGCACCGCGCGCAGCGCCGGCGCCTCGCCGTGTCCCACTTCGACGTACCAGCCGGGCTCGTTGCCGCCGGCGCGGAAGCCGACGCCGCGCGCGGCGGCGGCCTCCCGGGGCGTCGGCTCGCGCCGGCATTCGCGCGCGGTTTCGCCGGCCAGTGCCAGCGTGCCGTGCTCGCCCTTGGTCCAGAACTCGTTGCCGCGCCCGTCGGCGTAGCGCGCGCCCGAGGCCGCGGGCGCCTGCGGCAGGGCCAGGGCGCGGCCGGGCAGGGACAAGGCCACGCGCCGGGCTGCGTTGTCGAACTCGGCGCGGACCCGCTGCTCGCCGCATCGCCAATGGCTGGCGGGCGCAGCCGGGGGGCTCGCGCCGGCGCGCGCGGACGCCGCTGCTGCCGGCGGGGCCGGCACCGGCCGCGCCGTGCCGCCGTCGCGCTCGGTGCGGCAGCCGGCGAGCGCGGCGGCGCAGGCGAACGCAACGATCGGCAGGCGCCGCATCCGACGGAACCGGGCGTCCATGCGCGCAGCCTAGCCGCGCGCGTGTTCAGGGATCGTCAGCGCGGCACGGCGTCGGTGCGCAGCACGGGGTACAGGTTGTAGCGGTCGTCCCAGGACGCGTGCCGGCGGGCGAAGAATTCCAGCCGCGCCTGCGGATCCTTGGCGAACGCCGGGTCCTCCCGCAGCCGGCGCTCGAATTCGGCCTTGACCTGCGGGTCGCGCAGCATCTCGCGCGCGACCTCCTCGGCGACGTAGTCCTCCATGTACTCCTTGCGCTCGAAGGCGTTGTTGAACTCGCCCCAGGCGGCCAGCGCGTCCGGCGCCTGCGGTTCGAGCAGCGCCATCGCCAGGCGCGCCTTGGGCTGGGCGATCGGCACGAACAGCGCGCCGGCGCTGACGTCGCGCGTCTCGCGCCGCCAGGCGCCTGCCAGCGTGGTGCGCTGGTGGCCTTCGACGGACTGGTTCGAGAACTCGGCCTGGTCGGCGCGGAACGCTTCCACCTGCGCCCCGGCGAGCGCGGCGTCGAGGCGGCGGTACCCGATGCCGTGCTGGTCGAGCTTGGCGCCGACCCGGGCCGCATGCGCGGCCGGCACCAGATAGCCGCCCTTGGGCGCGGTGACGGTCAGCGCCGGCACGATCCGGTCGCGCAGCGGCACGCGCCAGATCTGCGGCCGGCTCTCGTCGTAGCGGGTCATCAGCGCGCCGGAGACCTCCGACGACGTGCGCGTGTAGGCGTAGCCGCGGAAGGCGATGGTGCGGGCCTGCCCGGTGGCCTGGTAGTCCAGCGGTACCGGCTGGCCGCCGAGCTTCGCCGCGCGCGCATCGGCCTCGCGCGCCTGGCGCAGCCACGCGCGGCCGTGGCGCGCCACCAGGTCCAGCGTCGCCAGCACGGTGTTGCGGGTCACCCGCACCCGATGCGGGTAGTCGCGCCAGGAATGCGTCTCCACCAGCATGCCGATGCGGTTGCGCAGGAAGAAATAGCCGTGCGAGAAGCGCGGCGTGGCGACGTCGTCCTCGAAGCCGGACGCCGGGTCGTCGTACTGCACGAAGGAGGGGTAGAACGGCAGCGGCAGCGAGCCCTGCTTGGCCAGGCGCGCGATCACGCCGTCGCGCAGCGCGGTGCCGGCCCGGCGCAGGCGCTCGTCGCCGGCGTGCACCGGCTCGACCTGGATCGACACGTCGTGCTCGAACTTGGCGCCGTCGGTGACGTGCAGGTCGACGTAGACCAGCGGGTCCCAGGCCTCGACCAGCGCGAGCATCGCCTGCATCTCCGGCGAGTCGGCCTTGGCGTAGTCGCGGTTGAGGTTGTAGTTCTGCGCGGTGGTGCGCCAGCCCATTTCCTCGGGGCCGCGCTGGTTGGGCCGGTTCCAGGCCCGGAACCGCTCGTGACCGTCGACGTTGAACACCGGCACGAACAGCAGCACCTGCCGCTCCAGCGCGCCCGGCGCGGCCTGGCCGTCGAGCATCTCGCGCAGGGCGAGGAAGCCCGCGTCCTTGCCGTCGATCTCGCCGGCGTGGATGCCGCCCTGGACCAGCGTCACCGGCAAGCCCCGGGCCCGGGCCGCCTCCGGGGTGAGCGCGCCGGACGTGGAGGCGATCAGCACCTTCATCGGCCGCCCCTCCGGCGTGGTGCCGAAGTCGGCGCAGCGCACCGCCTGCGGGTAGCGTTGGGCGAAGGCCGCGCACAGCGCGACCACTTCGTCGTAGCGGCCGGTCCTGAGGAAGCCGCTGCGCTCGGCGACGGTGGTCAGGCCCGGGTCCGCGGCGGTCGCGGCGGCAGGCAGGGCGGAAGCGATCAGGGCGGCGAGCAGGAGCGGGCGGATCATCGCGCGAGCGTCTCGGCTGTGAGGTCGGCGCATGGTAGCCGAGCGCGCGCGGCGCACCGCCTGTCCAAGGTCACGCTGCCGCCGCCGTCTGGCAGCAGTTCGCGGCCGCGTGGCCGTGCTCGCCGCGACGGGCGGAGGAAACGCGGCGCAGCCGCGCCCGTTCGCGGCCTTGCACGGCGCCGCGGCGCCCGCCGTTTCCGTGTCCATCGCGGCCGGAAACGGCCGAGCCGCGACGCGCCGGCGCGCCGCGCCCGCATGCGATCATGCCCGCCCCGCCCGAGGAGCCGCCCATGTATCGCCTCTATTACGCGCCCGGCGCCGCCAGCCTGGTGGTCCATTGGCTGCTGATCGAAATGGGCCAGCCTCACGCGCTGCAGCGGGTCGACATGGACGCCCGGCAGCAGAAGAGCGCGGAGTATCTGGCGCTGAACCCCAACGGCACGGTGCCGACCTTGATCGCCGACGGGCGGCCGCTGTACGAAGCGGCGGCGCTGGTGCTGTACCTGGCCGACCGCCATGCCGAAGCGGGGCTGGCGCCCGCCGTGGGCGACCCGCAGCGCGGCGAGTACTGCCAGTGGCTGCTCAACCTCGCCAACACGGTGCAGTCGCCGATGCGGCTGTGGTGGTATCCGCAGGACCTGCACGGGCTGCCCGAAGATGCGGTGCGCGAGGCGGCGCGCCGGCGTGTGGAAGCGGCCTGGGAACGGCTGGACGCGCA
The DNA here is from genome assembly GCF_003814555.1 of Vulcaniibacterium tengchongense. GTDB lineage: Bacteria > Pseudomonadota > Gammaproteobacteria > Xanthomonadales > Xanthomonadaceae > Vulcaniibacterium > Vulcaniibacterium tengchongense. The sequence goes on along the minus strand of NZ_RKQN01000001.1, from coordinate 1,193,060 downwards.
CTTGGCCGCGCGCGGGCCCTACCTGCTCGGCGAGCGCGTCAGCGCCGTCGACTTCTACCTCGTCATGCTGATGCGCTGGACCCGCAAGATGCCGCGCCCGGGCGACGCCTGGCCGCACCTGGGGGCGCTGGCCGGGCGGATGAAGGCACGACCGTCGTTCGCCGCACTGTACGAGCGCGAGGGCCTGAGCGAGTGGCGCTGAGCGCCGGCGCGGGCGCAGGCGCGACACGCCGCCGCGCGAGCCGGCGATCTTCGCGGCCATGCCGGATCCGGTGCCTCGGGCGGGCCCGGGGTCCGATCGGGTAGTCTTGCCCTTTCGCTTGCCCGGGCCGGAAGCCGGGGCGCAGTCGGCAGGACGCCCGCCAACGCAGGAAAACCACGCAGATGACGACGACCGCAGCCGCAGCCGCCGCCACCGCGCCGGGCAAGATGCCCCGGCAGATCCCCTACATCATCGGCAACGAAGCCTGCGAGCGCTTCAGCTTCTACGGGATGCGCAACATCCTGGTGACGTTCCTGGCCAGCAGCGCGCTGCTGGCCTACCTGCCCGCGGCCGAGCGGGACGCGATGGCGAAGGAGGTCTTCCACAGCTTCGTCATCGGCGTGTACTTCTTCCCGCTGCTCGGCGGCTGGCTGTCCGACCGCTTCTTCGGCAAGTACAACACCATCCTCTGGTTCTCGCTGATCTACTGCGCCGGCCATGCCTGCCTGGCGATCTTCGAGAACCACCTGACCGGCTTCTACTTCGGCCTGTTCCTGATCGCGCTGGGCTCCGGCGGCATCAAGCCGCTGGTGGTGTCCTTCGTCGGCGACCAGTTCGACCAGACCAACAAGGACAAGGCCAAGGTCGTGTTCGACGCGTTCTACTGGAGCATCAACTTCGGCAGCTTCTTCGCCTCGCTGCTGATGCCGCTGTTCCTGCGTTCGTTCGGGCCGGCGGTCGCGTTCGGCATTCCGGGCGCGCTGATGTTCGTGGCCACGCTGATCTTCTGGCTCGGCCGCGGCAAGTACGTGCGCGTGCCGCCCACCCGCGGGCGGGATCCGGACACCTTCGGCAACGTCGCGCGCACCGCGCTGACCGCCGCGGCCCCGGGCGAAGGGCGGCCGGGCTGGTGGATCGCGCTGGCGGGCGCCGTGGCCGCCGCGGCGATCCTGGCCGGATGGGCGGCGCAGGCGCTGATGCACCTGGCGGGCGCCGGGGCCGCCTGGTGGCCGCAGGCCTTCGACTTCGTCAAGAGCGCCTGCGTCGCGCTGCTGGTGCTGATCGTCTGCGGCGGCATCGGCGTCGCCCTGCAACTCGAGCGCGCCCGCGGCCGCCATCCCGACGCCGCGGTCAACAGCGCGCGGGCGGTGCTGCGGATCCTGATCGTGTTCGGCCTGATCACCCCGTTCTGGTCGCTGTTCGACCAGAAGGCCTCGACCTGGGTGCTGCAAGGCGAGGCGATGCGGGTGCCGCACGAGCTGTGGTGGTGGCCGAGCTGGCTGGTGAAGGAGGCCGCGCAGATGCAGGCGCTCAACCCGCTGCTGGTGATGCTGATCATTCCGTTCAACAACCTGGTCCTGTACCCGGTGCTGCGCCGGATGGGGTTCGCGGTGACCGCGCTGCAGCGCATGGGCTGGGGCATCGCGTTCTCGGCGCTCGCGTGGGTGGTCGCGGGCATGATCCAGCTGCACATCGACGGCGGCACGCCGACCTCGCTGGCGTGGCAGGCGCTGCCGTACGTGCTGCTGACCTTCGGCGAGGTGCTGGTGTCGGCCACCGCGCTGGAATTCGCCTACAGCCAGGCGACGCTGGCGATGAAGGGCGTGATCATGGCGCTGTGGTACCTGTCGGTGACGTTCGGCAACCTGTGGGTGCTGCTCACCAACGTCGCCGTGCGCAACGAGGCGGTGATCCAGCGCATCGCCGCGACCGGGCTGAGCGAGAACGCCTTCCTGATGTTCTTCTTCGCCGGGTTCGCGCTGGTGTGCGCGATCGCGTTCGCGCTCTACGCACGCGTCTACCCGATGCAGGACAACTACCGCACCGCCTAGCGCGCCCCGGCCCGCGGGCGCTTCGCCCGCCGCCGCCAGGGCGGGGAGGCGAAGCCTTCGGGAAGGCCGCCGCTTCTCCCTCCCGCCCGCAGGCGCAACCGAACCCCACTCCTCGAGGCTCCGCATGCTGACCTTGGCTTTGATCGCGGTAACCGTGCTGGTGTCCTGGCTGGCGTTCCAGCGGCCGCGGTTGATCGAGAGGCTGATCCTGTGGCCGCCGGCGGTCGACCGGCAGCGGCAGTACGACCGCCTGCTCACCCACGGCTTGGTGCACGCCGACTGGGGCCACCTGCTGTTCAACATGATCACGCTGTTCTTCTTCGGCCGCGTGATCGAGTCGGTGGTGGGCGGGTTGATCGGGCCGCTCGGCTTCGTGCTGTTCTACCTGTCGGCGATCGTGGTCGCGATCCTGCCGAGCTACCTGCGCCATCGCCACGATCCGCACTACCGCAGCCTGGGCGCGTCCGGCGCCGTGTCGGCGGTGCTGTTCGCCTACGTCCTGCTGCAGCCGTGGTCGCTGATCATCGTGCTGGTGGTGCCGGTGCCGGCGATCCTGTACGCGGTGGTCTACGTCGCCTATTCGTTCTGGATGGACAAGCGCGGCGGCGACAACATCAACCACAACGCGCACCTGTCCGGGGCGATCTACGGCGTGCTGTTCATGCTGCTGATGGAGCCGCGGCTGGGCGGCGAGTTCCTGCGCCGGCTGGCCAGCCCGGGCTTCTGAGAGGGCGGGGCCGGCGTCGGCGGGAGGCGGCACGGCCGGGCCGGGCGCAACGTTCCGGTGCCGCGACCGCGGTGCTCACCCGTTCTGCATGCGCGGCGTGATAAAGGGGGCCGTTCGAACCAGCCTCCAGGAGGTCACGCGTGGCTACCAAGAAAACCGCCAAGGCGGCGAAGACGTCCGCCGGCAAGAAGACCGCGAACAAGCGCGTCGCCCAGGCCGCGCGCAAGAGCGCGGCGGCCAGGAAGGCGGCGCGCAAGACCGCGGCCCCGGCGCGGGTCGCCCCGCGCAAGGGCGCTGCGAAGAAGGCCGCCAAGAAAGCCGTGAAGCAGACCTCGACCCGGGCGACCACCGCCAAGAAGGCCGCGGCCAAGAAGGCCGCCGCCCCGCGCGCCGGCTCCCGGCAGGCGGCGAAGAAGAGCGCCGGCAGGAAGGCGGCGGGCAAGAAGGTGGCGGGCAAGAAGGCCGCAGCGAAGAAGACGCCGGCCAAGACCGCCGCTCGCCCGGCCAGCCCGCGGCGCCGGCCGAGCGAGCGCCAGGTACCGCCGGCGCCCGCCACCGAGCCCACCGCCGAGGCCGCCGCCGAGCGCGGGCAGGCGCAGGAACGGGACGCGCTGGCCGGCGAGGGCGCCGGCATCACCCCCGAGCAGGCCCTGGCCAACACCGAGGAACTGCTCGCGGCCAAGCAGGAGCGCGACCGGCAGACCCCGCCCTGGCGCGAGCTCGAGGGGCGCCGCGGCGGCCGCGACGAACCGGCGGGCGACCGCACCGCCGAAGCGCAGCGCACCGAACTGCACGAGGCCGAGAGCAACAAGCCGGCGATCCACGGCAGCATCGGCGCCGGCGAACACCACGACCAGGGCAAGCGCGACGCGCGGTGAGGCAGGCTGGGACGAACCCGGGGAGAGCGATCATGACCGTACACGAGGTCCTGCACGACGCCGAGCGCCGCCAGTTCGCCATCGCGGTCGACGGCGAACTGGCCCGGCTCGACTACCGGGTCGAGGACGGACGGATGGTGATCGCGCACACCGGCGTGCCGGACGCGATCGCCGGCCGCGGCATCGCCGGCGAGCTGGTGCGGGCGGCGTTCGAGCACGCCCGCGCACGGGGCTGGCGGGTGCGTCCGGCCTGCGCCTATGCCGCCGGCTGGGCGGAGCGGCACCCGGAGTACAACCAGCTGCTCGGCTGAGGGACTCCCGTCGTCCGTGCCCGCCGGCATCCGGCGCCGGCCCGGCCGGTGCATGCGCTGCTGCGCCCCGCGCGCCGATGTGCCAGCATGCGCGCCCCTCCCCGAGCCCTCGCCGGCACGCGCATGCGCCTGAACAAACACATCAGCGAGACCGGTTTCTGCTCCCGCCGCGAGGCCGACCGCCTCATCGCCGAGGGCCGGGTCACGGTCAACGGCCTGCGCGCGCGGATCGGCGCCGAGATCGCCGAAGGCGACCAGGTGCTGGTCGACGGCGAGCCGCTGCGCGTGCGCAAGGTCGGCAAGGGCCAGCGCCGCCACGTCTACATCGCGCTGAACAAGCCGGTCGGGATCGTCTGCACGACCGAGTCCGGGGTGAAGGACAACATCGTCGACTTCGTCGGCCACGAGCGCCGGATCTTCCCGATCGGCCGGCTCGACAAGGATTCCGAGGGCCTGATCCTGCTGACCAGCAACGGCGACATCGTCAACGAGATCCTGCGCGCCGAGAACAAGCTCGAGAAGGAATACCTGGTGGCCGTCAACCATCCGGTCACCGACGAGTTCCTGCGCGGCATGAGCCGCGGCGTGCCGGTGCACGGGCAGACGACGCTGCCGTGCAAGACCGGCAAGCTCGGCAAGTTCGGCTTCCGCATCGTCCTGGTGCAGGGCCTGAACCGGCAGATCCGGCTGATGGCGGCGCACTTCGGCTACCGGGTGAAGACGCTGGTCCGGGTGCGCATCGGCAACGTCCGGCTCGGCCATCTCAAGCCGGGGCAGTGGCGCAACCTGACCGACGCCGAGCTGCGCGGGCTGCTGCCGCAACGCAGCGAGTGGTAGCCGCGGCGTGCATCCGGGCCTCACACCTGCGACGATAAGAAGGTGGGAAGCACAAGGGATTGCCCATGAGACGAACCGAAGGCCGCGCCCTCCTGATGGCGCTCACCGTGGCGTTGGCGCTGGGCGCGTGCAAGCGCGAGGCGCCGGCGCCGGCCGCCCCCGCATCGGCGCCGCAGGCCCCGGCGGCGCCGGGCGCGCAGGCGACGCGGCTCGAACTCAAGGACGTGATCGAATCCACCCCCGACTACATCGTCGGCATCAGCTACCAGGTGCCGGCTGCCGCGAGCCACCCGGGCCTGGCGGCCGAGCTGAAGCGCTATGCCGACGCCGCCCGCGCCGAGCTGCTGGACGCCGCGCGCGGCCGGTCCGCGCCGGGCGGCGCGAGCTCGGCGCCGTACGACCTGTCGCTGAGCTTCACCCAGCTGCTGGACACGCCAAACCTGGTCGCGGTCGCCGCCGACGGCAGCCGCTACACCGGCGGCGCGCACGGCGAGCCGCTGATCGCGCGTTTCGTCTGGCTGGTGCCGCAGCAGCGGTTGCTGCGGGCCGAGGACCTGCTCGCCGGCGCGGCCGGCTGGCAAGCGATCTCCCGGTACGTGCGCGAGCAACTGCACGCGGCGCTGTCGCAGCGCGTCGACGCCGACGAGCTGGCGCCGGCCGAACGCGCCGACCTGGTCAAGAACGTCGGCCGCATGATCGACGACGGCACCGAGCCGCAGCCGCAGAACTTCGATCTGTTCGAGCCGATGGCCGGCCAGGACGGCCGCCTCGCCGGGCTGCGCTTCGTGTTCCCGCCGTACCAGGTCGGCCCGTACTCGGACGGCACCCAGACCGTGGAAGTGCCGGCGGCGGTGCTGCTGCCGCACCTGGCGCCGGAATACAAGCCGCTGTTCGCCGGCGGCTGAGGCCCGGCCCCGACGGCGCGGCCGGATGCTGCGTTCCGTCCGCGCCGGTGAGGGCGATGGCGCCGGCGGGTTAGGATGGCGCCGCGCCCGCGGGCAAGGCGGGCCCTTCCAGCCAACGAGGCCGCCATGTCCGCCGCTTTGCGTCGCCGTGTCGAACAGTTGCTGTCCAAGGCCGATGTCCGCATCGGCGGCGAGCGTCCCTGGGACCTGCAGGTCGACGACGACCGCTTCTACGCGCGGGTGCTGGCGCAGGGCTCGCTGGGCCTGGGCGAGTCGTACATGGACGGCTGGTGGCGCGCGCAGTCGCTGGACGGCTTCCTGTTCCACCTGCTTTCGGCCGAGCTCGACCGCGAGGTGCGCGGCTGGGGCGTGCTGTGGGACGGCCTGCGCGCCCGGCTGACCAACCTGCAGAGCCGGCGCCGCAGCTTCGCCGTCGGCGAGCGCCACTACGACCTCGGCAACGACCTCTACCAGGCCATGCTCGGCAAGCGCCTGGTCTACAGCTGCGGCTACTGGCGCGGCCGCGACGGTGCGCCGCTGCAGGACCTCGATTCCGCCCAGGAGGCCAAGCTCGACCTGGCCTGCCGGAAGCTCGGCCTGCAGCCGGGCATGCGCGTGCTCGACATCGGCTGCGGCTGGGGCGAGGCGCTGAAGTTCGCCGCCGAGCGCTACGGCGTCAGCGGCGTCGGCGTGACCGTCTCGCGCGAGCAGGCGGCGTTCGCGCGCGAGCTGTGCGCGGGGCTGCCGGTGGAGATCCGCCTGCAGGACTACCGCGAACTGGACGAGCGCTTCGACCGGATCCTGTCGATCGGCATGTTCGAGCACGTCGGGGTCAAGAACTACCGCGCCTACTTCGAGGTCGCGCGCCGCTGCCTCGCCGAGGACGGGCTGTTCCTGCTGCACACCATCGGCACCAACCGCTCGGTCCACCACACCGACCCGTGGATCGGCAAGTACATCTTCCCGAACTCGATGCTGCCCTCGGCGGCGCAGATCGCGCGCGCCAGCGAGGGCCTGTTCGTGCTCGAGGACTGGCACAACTTCGGCACCGACTACGACCGCACCCTGCAGGCCTGGCGCGCCAACGTCGAAGCCGCCTGGGAGCGGCTGCCCCCGCGCTACGACGAACGCTTCCGGCGCATGTGGCGCTTCTACCTGGCCGGCTCGATGGCGACCTTCCGCTGCCGCCACGCCCAGCTCTGGCAGCTGGTGCTTTCGCCCAAGGGCGTGCCGGGCGGCTACGTGGCGCCGCGCTGACGCCGCGCGTACACGATTCCGCGCCGTCTGCCTAGACGCGCCGCACATCGCATCGGCGCGGCCGATGGCGCACTATTGCGCCCTTGGTTCCGCTCGACACGAGGCTTCCATGCAGACTTGGCTCCGGCGCAAGGACATCGACCAGATCACCGCGCACGAGGAAGGGCGGCGCCTGGTGCCGACGCTGAGTTGGCCGCACCTGATCGCGCTGGGCATCGGCGCCATCGTCGGCACCGGCATCTACACCCTGATCGGCGTCGGCGCCAACCTGGCCGGACCGGCGGTGCTGCTGTCGTTCGCGGTCGCCGGCCTGGTCTGCGCCTGCGCGGCGCTGTCCTACGCCGAGATGGCGACGATGATGCCGGCCGCCGGCAGCGCCTACACCTACAGCTACGCGGTGCTGGGCGAGGCGATCGCCTGGTTCGTCGGCTGGAGCCTGATCCTGGAGTACTCGCTGGTGGTCAGCACGGTCGCGGTCGGCTGGTCCGGCTACGCGGTCGGCTTCCTCAAGGGGATCGGCGTGGACCTGCCGCAATGGCTGACCGCCGGCCCGCACGCCGGCGGCCTGGTCAACCTGCCGGCGGTGCTGATCGTGTTCGTGGTGGCCGGCCTGCTGATCGCCGGCACCCGCGAGAGCGCCACGCTCAACGCCTTCCTGGTGGTGCTGAAGATCGTCGCGCTGGGCATTTTCGTGGCCCTGGCGCTGCCGCATTTCGACCCGGCGCACCTGCAGCCGTTCATGCCGTACGGCTTCGCCAAGTCGATGGGGCCGGACAACGTCGAGCGCGGGGTGATGGCGGCGGCGGCGATCATCTTCTTCGCTTTCTACGGCTTCGACGCCATCTCCACCGCGGCCGAGGAGACGAAGCGGCCGGAGCGCGACCTGTCGATCGGCATCGTCGGCTCGATGGTCGGCTGCACGCTGATCTACATGATCGTGGCGCTGGCCGCGGTCGGGGCGATGAGCTTCGCGGTGTTCGGCCAGAGCCCGGAGCCGCTGGCGCTGATCCTGCGCGAACTGGGCTGGGGCAGGATGGCGACCGTGGTCGCGGCGGCGGCGGTGATCGCGCTGCCGACGGTGCTGCTGGCCTTCCTCTACGGGCAGAGCCGGATCTTCTTCGTGATGTCGCGCGACGGCCTGCTGCCGCGCGGGCTGTCCAAGGTGAACCCGCGCACCGGCACGCCGGTGGCGATCACCTTGTTCACCGCGGTGCTGGTGGCGGCGCTGGCCGGGGTCGCGCGCCTGGACGAAATCGCCGCGCTGGCCAACGCCGGCACCCTGGTCGCGTTCATCGCGGTGTCGCTGTGCCTGCTGGTGCTGCGCAAGCGCGATCCCGCGCGCCCGCGGGTGTTCCGTACGCCATGGGCGTGGCTCGTCGCGCCGGTGGCGATCCTCGGTTGCCTGTACCTGTTCTGGAGCCTGCCGCAGCGCACGCAGCTGTGGTTCCTGGTGTGGAACGCGATCGGCATCGTCGCCTACCTGGCCTACGGGCGGCGCGCCAGCCTGCTGGCGCGAGGGCAGCAGGCGTAGGCCTCGGCTTTGCGTACTTCCACTTTCGCCGGGCCGGCCTGGGCCGCGGATGCGGCCGGCGCGCATCCGCGGCGCCATCAAGCCAGCGCGGCGTCGAGGGTGTCGCCGGCGTCGGCCTCGAGCTTGAGCGCGGCCAACTCGTCGGCGCGGGTGCGGCCGCGGTTGAGGATCGCGATCGGCAGGCCTGCCTCGGCCGCGAGGCGGGCGAAGCGGTAGCCGGAATAGACCATCAGCGAGGACCCGGCCACCAGCAGCGCGGCGGACGCGCGCAGCGCAGCGTAGGCCCGCTCGACCCGCGGGCGCGGCACGTTCTCGCCGAAGAACACCACGTCCGGCTTGAGCAGGCCGCCGCAGCGCAGGCAATCGGGCACCCGGAACGCGGCGAAGTCGCGGCCGTCCAGGTCGGCGTCGCCGTCGGGCGCGGCCGCCGCGTGCAGGCCGGCCCAGTCCGGATTGGCCTCGGCGAACCAGTCCTGCAGTAGCGGCCGCGGCAAGCGCTCGCCGCAGCCGAGACAGACGACCTCGTCGAGGCGGCCGTGCAGGTCCAGCACGGTGCGGCTGCCGGCGCGCTGGTGCAGGCCGTCTACGTTCTGGGTCAGCAGCAGCGACAGGCGGCCGTGCGCCTCCCAGCGCGCCAGCGCGCGGTGCGCGGCGTTGGGCGCCGCCTCGGCGATGCGCGGCCAGCCGACGAAGCTGCGCGCCCAGTAGCGGGCGCGGACCCGCGGGTCGCCGACGAAGGCCTGGTAGGTCACCGGCGGGGCGCGTTTCCATTCGCCGCGGTCGTCGCGGTAGTCGGGGATGCCGGAGCCGGTGCTGACGCCGGCGCCGGTGAGCACGAACACGCGCCGGTACGGCGCCAGCCAGGCCGCCAGGCGTTCGGCGGCCGCGCTCGGCGCGGGCGAGGCTTGGGGCAGGGCGGACATGGCCCCATCTTCGCATCCGGCCGGGCGTTTGCCTGCTGAACGCGCGAATACCCTCCCGGGCACCCGTGTGGGCCGTTTTGCACAACCCCGGGCTGCCGGAGCGCAACCGAAGGCAGCGGCTCGCGCGACTCGCCATGGATACGCCCCTGCGGGCCGCCGGCGGCAGTCCAGGCTGCCGGGGCCCGCGCAAGCGCTGTCTGTGGGTGTCGTCTCATCGGTTGAGACCCGGCCGTCGCAGAATCGGTCCCCAGAATCGGCCTCCCCATGCCCCTCGACGCCTTCCATCCCGCGGTCGCCCGCTGGTTCCGCCGCACCTTCCCGGCGCCGACCGAGGCGCAGGCGCGCGCCTGGCCGGCGATCCGCAGCGGCCGCAACACCCTGGTCGCGGCGCCGACCGGCTCGGGCAAGACCCTGACCGCGTTCCTGAGCGCGATCGACGACCTGGTCCGCGAGGGCCTGCAGGGCACCGGCCCCGGCCTGTTCGGCGACCAGCCGCAGGCGTTGCCGGACGAGACCCGGGTGGTCTACGTCTCGCCGCTGAAGGCGCTGTCCAACGACATCCGCATCAACCTCGAGGCGCCGCTGGCCGGGATCCGCGAGGAGCTGCGGGCGATGGGCCTGCCCGACGTCGAGATCCGCACCGCGGTGCGTACCGGCGACACGCCGCAGGCCGAACGCGCGGCGAGCCGGCGCAAGCCGCCGCACATCCTGGTGACCACGCCCGAGTCGCTGTACGTGCTGCTCGGCTCCGAGTCGGGGCGGGCGATGCTGGGCAGCGTGCGCGAGGTCATCGTCGACGAGATCCACGCGGTGGCGGCGAGCAAGCGCGGCAGCCACCTGGCGCTGTCGCTGGAGCGGCTGGAGGCGCTGTGCGAGCGGCGCCTGGTCCGGATCGGCCTGTCGGCCACGCAGAAGCCGATCGAGACGGTGGCGCGGTTCCTGGTCGGGACGGGAGGTGGCGCGGGCGGGGCGAGCCCTTGCCCGGACCGTCTCGGGCAGGCGGGAGAGGGGCCCCGCGCGCCCCATGCCGCCGGCGCCGGGGCACCCGCGGAGCAGCCCGACGCCGTCCCCGACTGCGCGATCATCGACATCGGCTACACCCGCGAGCGCGACCTCGCCCTGGAGCTGCCGCCGACGCCGCTGAGCGCGGTGATGTCGCACGACCAGTGGGACCAGGTCTACACGCGCCTGGTCGAACTGGTCGAGCAGCACCGCACCACGCTGGTGTTCGTCAACACCCGGCGCATGGCCGAACGCGCCGCGCACCATCTCGGCGAGCGCCTGGGCAAGGCGGCGGTGGCCGCGCACCACGGCAGCCTCTCGAAGGAGCTGCGCCTGGACGCGGAGCAGAAGCTCAAGCGCGGCCAGTTGCGCGTGCTGGTGGCGACCGCGTCGCTGGAGCTGGGCATCGACATCGGCGACGTCGACCTGGTGTGCCAACTGGGCTCGCCGCGCTCGATCGCCGCGTTCCTGCAGCGGGTCGGGCGTTCCGGCCACCACGTCGGCGGCGTGCCGAAGGGGCGGCTGTTCCCGCAGACCCGCGACGAGCTGGTCGAGTGCGCGGCGCTGCTCGACAGCGTGCGGCGCGGCGAGCTCGATGCGCTGATCGTGCCCGAGGCGCCGCTCGACGTGCTGGCGCAGCAGATCGTGGCCGAGGTGTCGTGCCGCGAGTGGGACGAGGACGCGCTGTACGACTGGTCGCGCCGCGCCTGGCCGTACGCGCGCTTGCGCCGCGAGGACTACGACGCGGTGGTGCGGATGCTGGCCGAGGGCTTCACCACGCGCCGCGGCATCCGCGCCGGCTACCTGCACCGCGACGCGGTCAACCGCCGCCTGCGCGGGCGCAAGGGCGGGCGCACCACCGCGCTGATGGCCGGCGGCACCATTCCCGACACCGCCGACTACGCGGTGGTGGTGCAGCCCGAAGCCACCTACATCGGCAGCGTCAACGAGGACTTCGCGGTCGAGAGCCTGGCCGGCGACATCTTCCAGCTCGGCAACGCCAGCTACCGCATCCAGCGCGTCGAGCCGGGGAAGGTGCTGGTCGAGGACGCGCAGGGCCAGCCGCCGAACATCCCGTTCTGGCTCGGCGAGGCGCCGGGACGCACCGACGAACTGTCGCATTCGGTCTCGCGGTTGCGCGAGGAGGTGGCGGCGCGGCTCACGGCCCGGCCGGACGGGCCGGCGTGCGAGGCGACGATCGCCTGGCTGGTGCAAGCGCTGCAACTGTCGCCGGAGGCCGCGCGCCAGATCGTCGAGTACCTCGGCGGCGGCCTGGCAGCGCTCGGCGCGATGCCGAGCCAGAACACCCTGGTGCTGGAGCGCTTCTTCGACGAATCCGGCGGCACCCAACTGGTCATCCACACGCCCTACGGCAGCCGCATCAACCGCGCCTGGGGCCTGGCCCTGCGCAAGCGCTTCTGCCGCCAGTTCAACTTCGAGCTGCAGGCGGCCGCGACCGAGGACGCGATCGTGCTGTCGCTGTCGACCAGCCACAGCTTCCCGCTGGAGGAGGTCGCGCGCTACCTGCATTCGAGTTCGGCCGAGCACGTGCTGGTGCAGGCGCTGCTGGACGCGCCGCTGTTCGGCGCGCGCTGGCGCTGGGTGGCGACCACCGCGCTGGCGCTGCCGCGCTTCGTCGGCGGCAAGAAGGTGCCGGCGCAGCTGCAGCGGATGAAGTCGGAGGACCTGCTGGCGACGGTGTTCCCGGACCAGGTCGCATGCCTGGAGAACATCGTCGGCGAGCGCCAGATCCCCGACCATCCGCTGGTCGCGCAGACCCTGCACGACTGCCTGCGCGAGGCGATGGACGTCGACGGCTGGCTGCGCCTGCTGCGGGCGATGGAGGCGGGCGAGGTGCGGGTGGTCGCGCGCGACCTGACCGCGCCGTCGCCGTTCGCGGCGGAGGTGCTGACCGCGCAGCCCTACGCCTTCCTCGACGACGCGCCCCTGGAGGAGCGGCGCACCCAGGCGGTGCAGAGCCGCCGCTACGGCGACCCGCAGAGCGCGGACGATCTCGGCCGGCTGGATCCGGCCGCGATCGAGGCGGTGCGCGAGGAGGCCTGGCCGCAGGTCGGCAATGCCGACGAGATGCACGAGGCGCTGATGGGCCTGGGCTGCGTCGCCGCCGACGAAGCCGAGGCGAACGCCTGGGGCGAGCACCTGCGGCGGCTGGCGAAGGACCACCGCGCGACCGCGCTGCGGGTCGCGCGGGCCGACGGCTCGCCCGCCGCGACGCTGTGGGCCGCCGCCGAGCGCCTGCCGCAGTTGCAGGCGCTGTTTCCCGGCGCCGCGCTGCAGCCGCCGGTCGCGGCGCCGGCCGAATACGCCGCCCAGCCGTGGACGCGCGAGGACGCTGCGGTCGAGCTGGTGCGCTCGCGCCTGACCGGCCTCGGCCCGACCACGGCGCAGGCGCTGGCGGAGACGCTCGCGTTGCCGCGCGACGAGGTCGAGATGGCGCTGCTGCGGCTGCAGGGCGAGGGCTACGCCATGCAAGGCCGCTTCACGCCCGGCCTGCAGGGGGCCGCGCCCGAATGGTGCGAGCGCCGCCTGCTCGCACGCATCCACCGCTACACCCTCAGGCAGCTGCGCCGCGAGATCGAACCGGTCGAGCCGCGCGACTTCATGCGCTTCCTGTTCGACTGGCAGCGCGTCGCGGCGGCCGCCCGGGTCAACGGGCCCGACGCGCTGGCCGGCGTGCTCGCGCAGCTGGAGGGCTACGAAGCGCCGGCCGCGGCCTGGGAAGCCGAACTGCTGCCGGCGCGCGTCGCCGACTACTCGATCACCTGGCTCGACGACCTCTGCACCGCCGGCCGCACGCTGTGGACGCGCCTGCGCGGCAGCACCGGCGAGGGCGGCGGCGGCACGACCGCGCTGCGCGCCGCGCCGATCGTGCTGCTGCCGCGGCGGCACGCGTCGGCGTGGACGCGGCTGGCGCCGCCGGCGGTGGCCGACGAGGCGCTGTCCTCGCGCGCGCAACGCGTGGCCGACTACTTGGCCGAGCACGGTGCTTCGTTCTTCGACGAGCTCGCCGGCGGCGCGCACCTGCTGCGCGCCGAGCTGGAGGATGCGCTGGCCGAGCTGGTGGCGCGCGGGCGGGTGCACTGCGACAGCTTCGCCGGCCTGCGCGCGCTGCTGGTCCCGGGTTCCAAGCGCAACGCGCAGCGCGGCCGCCGCCGCCGTGCGGCGCTGTTCGGGATCGAGGATGCCGGCCGCTGGGCGCTGATCCGGCGCCCGGCCGCGCAGAACGCGAAGCCGGCGGCGGAGGACGTCGAGCACGTCGCGCGCGTGCTGCTGCGCCGCTACGGCGTGGTGTGCTGGCGCCTGCTCGAGCGCGAGGCCGCCTGGCTGCCGCCGTGGCGCGAGCTGCTGCGCGTCTACCACCGGCTGGAGGCGCGGGGCGAGATCCGCGGCGGCCGCTTCATCGCCGGCCTGACCGGCGAGCAGTTCGCGTTGCCCGAAGCGGTCGGCCTGTTGCGCCAGATCCGGCAGCGCGGACGCGACGGCGCCTGGGTCTGCGTGTCCGCGGCCGATCCGCTCAACCTGGCCGGCACCCTGCTGCCCGGCGACAAGGTGCCGCGCCTGCCGGGCGCGCGCCTGCTGTACCGCGACGGCGTGCCGGTGGCCAAGCGCGTCGCGGGGCAGACCGAGCTGCTGTCCGCGCTGTCCAGCGAGGACGAGCGCACCGCGCATCGCCTGCTGCTGCGCGAGCCCGAGCTGCAATCGGCGCCGAACGCCGCCTCCGTCGACTGACGCGCTGCCGTTCCGCCGCGACGCGCCGCCGGCGGGAAGCGCCCGGCGGCAGCGGTCGCGGCGGCGCGCCCGGCTCGACGAGGTGGCGCCCGAATCCGGCGCCACGCTCCGCATCCGCCCGCGTAGACCGCGCAGCCGGAGGGGCCTTCCCGCGCCGGAACGACGGCGCGCGTCACGGCCGTCTTCAAGCGGCCTTGACCGGTCGATGCGGATCATCCGGGCGGAACCGCAACGGAGGAGCCGATTGGCCACGCGCAGGCCCGCCAAGAAGGCCGCCAAGCGGGTGCGCAAGCGCGTCGTCGTAGCCGAGGGCGAAGCGCCGGTGCCCGAGGACGACAGCCTCGCCGCCCTGCGCGCCGCCGCCGCCGGCTGCCGCCGCTGCCCGTTGTGGAAGCCGGCCACGCAGACGGTGTTCGGCGAAGGGCCGGAGGACGCGCGCGTGCTGTTCGTCGGCGAGCAGCCCGGCGATGCCGAGGATCTCGCGGGCCGGCCTTTCGTCGGCCCCGCCGGCCGGGTGTTCGATCGCGCCCTCGCCGAGCTCGGCCTGGAGCGCGCCCGGTTCTACGTCACCAACGCGGTCAAGCACTTCAAGTTCGAACGCCGCGGCCGCGTGCGCCTGCACCGCAGCCCGGACCCGTCCGAGCGCGCCGCGTGCCGGATCTGGCTCGAGCGGGAGCTGGCCACGGTGCGCCCCGACATCGTCGTCTGCCTCGGCGCGATCGCCGCGCGCGCGGTGTTCGGCAACAAGTTCCGGCTGATGCAGCAGCGCGGCACCTGGCAGACGCTGCCGGACGGCACGCGCGCCTTCGCCACCGTGCACCCCTCGTGGGTACTGCGCCAGCGCGGCGACGAGGCGCGCCGCGAGGCCTATGCCCACTTCGTCGACGACCTGTCGCTGCTGCTGAAGGTGCGGCCGGAATGAGCGCGACGCGGCGGCAGCGCCGGGGCAGGGTCCGGATCGGCATCTCCGGCTGGCGCTACGCGCCCTGGCGCGGCGTGTTCTACCCCGAGGACCTGGCGCAGCGGCGCGAACTGGAATTCGCCTCGCGCGTGTTCGCCAGCATCGAGATCAACGGTACCTTCTACTCGCTGCAGCGGCCGGAGAGCTACCGCCGCTGGCATGACGAAACGCCGGACGACTTCGTGTTCGCGATCAAGGGCAGCCGCTACATCACCCACCGGCTGCGCCTGCGCGGGATCGAGACGCCGCTGGCCAGCTTCTTCGCTTCCGGATTGCTGGCGCTGGGGCCGAAGCTGGGCCCGTTCCTGTGGCAGTTCCCGCCGAGTTTCCGTTACGACCCGGAACGCATGGAGGCCTTCTTCCGCCTGCTGCCGCACGACACCGGGCAGGCGCTGCGCCTGGCGCGGCGCCGCGACGTGGCGCGGATGAAGGGCCGCACCGTGCTGTCGATCGACGAACCACGGCCGCTGCGGCATGCGGTGGAGGTGCGCCACGCCAGCTTCTGCGTGCCCGGGTTCGCCGCGCAGCTGCGCGAGCACGGCATCGCCCTGGTGGTCGCCGACACCGCAGGCCGCTGGCCTTTCGTCGAGGAGGTCACCGCCGATTTCCTGTACCTGCGCCTGCACGGCGACCAGGAGCTCTACGCCAGCGGCTACACCGACGAGGCGCTGCGCGAATGGGCGCGGCGCATCGACGCCTGGCGGGCCGGCGCGCAGCCGGACGACGCCCGCCGCATCGACGACGCGGCGCTCGCCGCGCGGCCCCGCGACGTGTACTGCTATTTCGACAACGACGCCAAGGTGCACGCGCCGTTCGACGCGCAGAAGCTGGCGGAGCTGCTCGGGGTGCGAACGGTGTCGCATCCCGATCCGCGCTGAGGCAGCCGGTCAAGCGGCCGCAACATTGCCGGGCGAGGATGCGAGTGCCGGCGGGCAGGGGCGTCGGCGTTGTTCCAGGCCAAACGCAAGGAATCCCGCATGCACCCGCGACGCCCCGCCGCCCTTGCCGCGCGCCTGCGCGGCCTCGCCGCCGCCGCCGGGCTGGCCCTCGCCGCCGGCGCGTGCGCGCAACCGGCCATGAGCGAGCCGGCGCGCTCCGCCGACCGGCACGGCCGCGACCACCGCGGCCTGATCGTGATCGCGCACCGCGGCGCCAGCGGCTACCGCCCCGAGCACACGCTCGAGGCCTACCGCCTAGCGATCCGCCAGGGCGCCGACTTCGTCGAGCCGGATCTGGTCGCGACCAAGGACAGCGTGCTGGTCGCGCGCCACGAGAACGAGATCTCCGGCACCACCGACGTGGCTTCGCGCCCGGAGTTCGCCGGCCGCCGCACCACCAAGACCGTGGACGGCGCGCCGATCACCGGCTGGTTCACCGAGGACTTCACCCTGGCCGAGCTGAAGACGCTGCGCGCGAGGGAACGCATCCCGGCGATCCGCCCCGGCAACGCCCGCTACGACGGCCGCTACGGGATCCCGACGCTGGCCGAGGTGATCCGCCTGGTGAAGCAGGAGAGCCGCCGCAACGGCCGCCACATCGGGATCTACCCCGAGACCAAGCATCCGACCTATTTCGCCAAGGAAGGCCGGCGCCTGGACGGGCGGCCGATCGGCGTCTCGCTCGGCGCCAAGCTGGTCGAAACCCTGGTCGCCGAGGGCTTCACCGATCCGCGCCGGGTCTACATCCAGAGCTTCGAGATCGAGAACCTGATCGAACTGAAGAAGAAGCTGATGCCGGCCGCGGGCGTCGACCTGCCGCTGGTGCAGCTCTACGACGACCTGCTCGAGGCCGGGCCCTACGACGTGGTCTACAACGCCCGCCGGGGCGCGGACATGGCCGCGCTGTACGGCGGCCTGCACGCGCTGGTGCCGGGCGGACTGGACGAAGACGCCCGCTACGGCGCCTTCGCCACCGAGCCCGCGCTGCAGTGGCTGAAGGCGAACTACGCCGCCGGCATCGGCCCGTGGAAGGGCAGCCTGCTGCCGCGCGCGCCGCTCGCGGACCAGATCGACGCCAATGGCGACGGCCGCGCCGAGCTCGCCGAACAGGGCACCGGCCGGGTGCATCCGATGCTCGGCTGGGCGCTGCAGGCCGGCCTGCAGGTGCACCCGTATACGCTGCGCGCGGAAGAGCCCTATCTGGCGCAGACGCCCGGCGGCGTGCCGCAATCGGTGATCGCCGAGGCGGTGCAGCTGTACGGCCTCGGCGTGCAGGGCTTCTTCATCGACCACCCCGACCAGGGCGTGGCCGCGCGCGACATCTTCCTCGATCTGAGCCGGCCGCTGGACGCGCGCGACTGAGGCTCGGCGGCGGTCGCGGGCGGCGCAGGACGCGCCGCCCGCGGAGGGCGGGCGAGGTTGTCCTGCCCAGCCGCGGATCCGCGGCGTTTCCGCCCGGTCCGCGTCGATCCGCGGCCCAAGAGGCGGCCGGCAGCAGCGACTTCCCTGGCACAGGGTCGTCCTTTCGTACAACGGTCCTCGCGCCGCCGTGGCGCTACGGTCGCAGCGCCGCGGCTTGCGCGGCATATACGGAGGGGCGTCATGGAAGTGCGGAACTTCCGGATCGCGGTGCTGGCGCTGATCGCGTGCTTCGCTTCGCCATCGGCCTGGGCGGCCTGCCGCGATGCGGTGGTGCTGGTGCACGGCAACGCCGGCCAGCCCGCCGACTTCGCCAATACCCATGCCGAGCTGATCGCGCGCGGCTACGCCGCCGGCGAGATCTTCCGCCCGGACTGGGGCAACAAGGCCTGCGCCGCGTGCAACGACCACAGCGGCAGCGAGGAGGCGCCGGTGCTCGAGGCGCTGGTCGACGCCGTCGCGACGTCCTGCACCGGCCGCATCGACGTGATCGGCCATTCGATGGGCGCCACCCTCGCGGCCAAGCAGATCGCCGACCATGGCCTCGCCGGGTACGTCGACGCCTTCGTCGGCATCGCCGGCGCGTTCCGTGGCCTGTGGAGTTGCGGCACCTATCCCTACCACGTGGCCACCACCACCTGCGGCCATTGGGGCCTGTCGGTGTCGAGCCCGTTCCTGGACGCGCTGCACGGCCGGCGCTTCGGCGCGCGGGTGTATTCGATCAAGTCGTGGAGCGACCAGGTGGTCTGCGCGACCGGGGTGTGCACGGTCGGCGGCGTGCATTCGTCCTCGATCTGGAACGAGAACGCCAGCGACACCGGCGCCTACGGCCATTTCGGCCTGCTCGCCTACACCGCGCGGCGCCAGGCCGACCTGATCCAGTGACGCCGGGCGGCGTCCTCCGTTCCCCACGGGAGGACGCCGCGCCTGCCGCCGGCGGGCTGCCGCGAGTTCGGCCGCCTTCTCGCCGGAGGAAGGGCGCGGCAAAGGGCCGGCAAGCGCTGCCAAGGCGCCGGTGGCGAGCCCCGCGGCGCCGGCCGGTTCGCGATCGTTGCGGCTGCAACCAAGCGAATACGTTTTCTGCTGCACTGCAGAGTGACTTTGCGGAATCGGCCGTGCTATCTGATGTTAACGCTAACAAGACGGTGTCCGAATCGATCGCCCGCTGCATGACAGCGCCGGACATTCGGGGCAGCGCCGCCGCGCCACAGGCATCGAGCCGCCGGCAACCGGCGAGCGACAGGGAGTGAGGCGCAGCCCGGCCGACCCGGGCTGCGGCCCGCGAGACCCCGCGAGGGGATACGTCATCGCAACGAGAGAGGGAGGGTGGGCGAATGAACGGGTGCGGATGTCGGTGTACCGGGAGGCGCGCCGCGGCGGCCGGGCGGGGCGAGGCCGCGTCGCGGCGGCGGGAGGCGCGTCCATGAAGCGCAGGCTCACGAAGCTCAAGTCGAAGGCGATGTTCGTCATCGTCGGCGGCGCGATCGTCATCAATCCCGCCTACGCCCAGGATGCGCAGGCGCAAGGGGCGCAGACGCCCGACGAGGCGACCACGCTGGACCGCATCGTGGTCAGCGGCCTGCGCAACAGCCTCGAACAGTCGATGGGCATCAAGCGCGATTCGGCCGGCGTGGTCGACGCGATCAGCGCCGAGGACATCGGCAAGTTCCCGGACACCAACCTCGCCGAGTCGCTGCAGCGCATCACCGGCATCTCGATCGAGCGCCGCGACGGCGAGGGCGCGCAGGTCACCGCGCGCGGCTTCGGCCCGCAGTTCAACATGGTCACGCTCAACGGCCGGCAGATCCCCGGCGCGGACGCGTTCGGCGCGCCCGGCCAGGTGCCGATCGGCGGCGTCGACGGCGGCACCCGTGCGTTCAACTTCGCCCAGCTCGCGTCCGAGGCGATCAGCAGCCTCGAGGTGTACAAGACCGGGCAGGCGAACGTGCCCAGCGGCGGCATCGGCGCGACCATCAACATCCAGACCGACCGGCCGTTCAACCACACCGGCATCGTCGCCAGCGCCGGCGTCAAGGCGGTGTCCGACGAGTCGCAGCCGTTCGACTCCGAGATCACGCCCGAGGTCTCCGGCATCTTCAGCTATACCAACGCCGACAAGACCTTCGGCGTGGGCCTGAGCGCGAGCTACCAGAAGCGTCACGGCGGCTCGGTGCAGGCCACCGAGAACGCCTGGAACATCCAGCCGTGGACCGGCACCGAGGCGGCGCTGCGCCCGGGCGCCACGGTGACCAACGCGCCGCAGATCGGGCAGCTGTACGGCATGCCCAACGACCTGCGCTACGCCTTCGCCGACTTCGAGCGCGAGCGCATCAACGGCCAGGCGGTGCTGCAGTTCGCGCCGACCGACAGCGTCACGCTGACCCTGGACTACACCTACTCGACCAACGAGATCAGCGAGGACCGCGGCGAGCAGGGCATCTGGCTGCAGCGCGCCAACAGCTTCACCCACCTGGAGTTCGACACCGGGCAGGAGGTGGCCACGCCGGTCTACCTGCGCGACATCGTCGGCGCCAAGGACTTCGGCTTCGAGCAGCAGCGCAACGAGCAGAAGTACAAGCTCGACTCGATCGGCCTCAACGCGGTCTGGAACGTCAGCGACCGCTTCAGCCTGGCCTTCGACGCGCACAACACCAAGTCGAGCAGCCGGCCGAACGACCCGCTCACCGGCGGCGGATCCACCTACTTCAGCTTCGCCGGCACCAACAACTGCGAGACCGGCCCGTACTGCGGCGGCAACTGGGCGCAGGAGCTGTGGTTCAACAACGGCCTGCCGATCGGCGCGCGCACCTGGTACCCGACCGCGGCGGACGCGGTGGCCGGCACCAACGGCGTGGTCAATCCGGACTTCCCGCCGGAGCAGCTCGGCTCGCAGGTGCTGCGCATCAACGCGCAGACGCAGGTCACCGAGATCAAGCAGGGCCGCATCGACGGCACCTGGGACTTCGACGACGGCCGCTTCCAGTTCGGCGTGGATTCCTCGCGCATGACCATGCGCCGCCGGCAGGCCACCGAGATGTACGCCGCGCTGGGCGACTGGAGCGTGGCCAACGCCGGCGAGGAGCCCGGCATGGTCGACCTGCTCACGCCGGTCAGCATCATCGGCCTGTTCGACGACTGGAGCACCGCCGGCGCCGCGCCGGGGGCCTGGCGCGGCAACGCCAACGCGCTCGCGCAGTGGGCGGCGGCGCAGTACGGCGTCAGCACGCGGGTCAACCCGCAGCTGGCCGCCGACAACCGCATCGAGGAGGACACCGACGCGATCTACCTGCAGGTCGAGCTGCAGGGCGAGCTCGGCGGCATGCCCACCAACACGCGCGTCGGCGTGCGCTACGAGAGGACCGACGTGGTGTCGACCTCGGCGGTGGCCATCCCCAGCGCGATCGAGTGGCAGGCCAACAACGACTTCCGCATCATCCGCTCCGAAGAGGTGCAGCCGTTCAGCGAGAAGGCGGACTACAGCTACGTGCTGCCGAACCTCGATTTCAGCATCGACATCACCGACGAGCTCAAGGGGCGCGCGTCCTTCAGCAAGACCATCGCGCGTCCGCCCTACGGCAACCTGTACGCGGGGCCCAACCCGAACCAGCCCACCGGTTCGATCCTGGTCAACCCGTCCACCCGCGCCGACGGCGACGCGCAGAACCCGGGGCTGGAGCCGCTGGAGTCGGACAACCTCGACCTCGCGCTGGAGTGGTACTTCGCCGATGCGAGCTACGTCTCGGTGACGTTCTGGAACAAATCGGTCGACAACTTCATCGGCACCACCGTAGTGCGCGAGAACCTCTACGGCCTCACCGACCCGACCTCCGGCCCCGACGCGCAGGCGGCGCTGGCGTTCCTGCAGAGCCAGGCCTGCGTGAGCCAGGTCACCGCGGCCGGCGGCGACGTCGAGGCGGGGTGCTCGGCCAACGACACCGCGCTGTTCACGGCTTTGGCCATGTACCGCAACGAGGCGGCGACCGGCGGACTGGCGGCCTACAACGGCACCGACACCCAGGTGCTGGCGATGGAGAACGCCTACGACCTGTACGGCGAGGCGGACGACCCGCTGTACCTGTTCGACGTGGAGCGGCCGATCAACCAGAACAAGGCCAAGCTGCGCGGCTGGGAGATCGGCGGCCAGTACTTCTTCGGCGACAGCGGCTTCGGCGTGTTCGCGAACTACACCGTGGTCAACGGCGACGTCGGCTTCGACAACGCCTCGCTGGCCGACCAGTTCGCGCTGCTGGGCCTGAGCGACACCGCCAACGTGATGCTGATGTACGAGAAGCACGGCTGGTCCGCCCGCCTGGCATGGAACTGGCGCGACGAGTACCTGATCCTCGCCAACCAGAACGGCTCCAACCGCAACCCGCACTACGTCGAGGAATACGAGCAGTGGGACCTGAGCGTGAACTACGCGTTCAACGACCACTGGTCGGTGGGGCTGGAGGCGATCAACCTGACCGGCGAGGACGTGCGCTGGCACGGCCGCTCCGAGAAGCAGATCATCAGGCTGATCGACCAGAGCCCGCGCTACATGCTCGGCGTGCGCTACAGGTTCTGACCCCCTTGCCGTGCCGGTCCCTCTCGCCGGCATTGCGGACCGGGACCGCTGCGCGGGCAGCGGTCCCCTTTCTTTGCGGCGCCCGCGGCGCAGGCGCTTGCGGGCGTGGCGGCGCCGCGCGACCATCAGGACGCGCGCCCGCCCGATCCTCCATGGAACCGCGATGGCCCGATACGAACTGCTGAACAACGTGGCGCACAGGGACCTGCGCGTGATCACCCGCTTCGGCCGCGAATACGGCGACGAAGTGGGGCTGATCCCCGCGGTGCCGACCGAATTCGCCGAGCTGCAGCGCGAATACCCGATCTTCTTCCGCCGCGGAGGCGACGGCGGCGAATGGCAAGCGGTGGCGCTGCTCGGCTTCGAGGCGAAGGAAAACCTGTTCCTGCAGGGCGAGCGCTGGAACGCCCGCTACCTGCCGGGCTACGTCGCGCGCGGGCCGTTCCTGATCGGTTTCCAGGAACGCACGGTGGACGGCGAGCTTCGCCGGGAACCGGTGATCCACGTCGACATGGAGCACCCGCGCATCGGCCGCGGCGAGGGCGAGCCGGTGTTCCTGCCGCAAGGCGGCCACAGCGCCTACCTCGAGCACGTGATCGGCGTGCTGCGCGGCTTGCGCGACGGCGTCGAGGCGGCGCCGGCGATGTTCGCCGCGTTCGAGGCGGCCGGCCTGATCCAGCCGCTGGACCTGCAGGTGCAGCTCGACGCGCAGCGCCGGGTCGACCTGGCCGGGCTGCACGGCATCGACCGCGAGCGGCTGGCCGCGCTCGACGCCGAGACGCTGCATCGCCTGCACCGCGCCGGCTATCTCGAGGGCGCCTACCTGGTGCTGGCGTCGATGCAGAACATGCGCCGGCTGATGGCCGAGAAGCAGCGGCGCCTGCGCCAGCAGGGCGAGGCCGCGGCGGCGTAACGGCATGGGCGAGGCGGGACCAGGCGTGCGCGAACGCGAGGGCTGCCGGCCCGACGCGCTGCCCCTGGCCGAGCTGCTCGACGGCGGCGAGCCGGTGGTGCTGCGGGGACTGGCGCGGGACTGGGGCCTGGTACGCGCCGCGCGCGGCGGCATGCGCGAGGCGATGGACTACCTGCGCGGCTTCTACAACGGCCAGCCGGTGCCGTATTCCTACGGCGGCCCCGGGATCGGCGGACGGCCGTTCTACGACGCCGACTACACCGCGTTGAACTGCGAGGTGCGCCGCAGCGGCCTGGACGAGGTGCTCGAGGCCATCGCCGCGCACGCCGGCGATGCGGCGCCGCCGACCTGGTACGTCGCCTCGCTGCTGGTGGACACGCGGTTCCCCGGGCTGCGCGCGCACAACGACCTGGACCTGGCCGCGCACGGCGTGCACGCGCCGCCGAGCATCTGGATCGGCAACCGCGTGGTCGCTTCGTGCCACTACGACGCGCTGAACAACATCGCCTGCTGCGCGGCCGGGTGGCGCCGCTTCACCCTGTTCCCGCCGGAGCAGATCGGCAACCTCTATCCCGGCCCGCTGGAGCCGACCCCGGGCGGGCAGGCCATCAGCATCGTCGATTTCGACGCGCCCGATCTCGCGCGGTATCCGCGTTTCCGCGACGCGCTCGCCGCGGCGCGGACCGCGGTGCTCGAGCCGGGCGACGCGCTCTTCATCCCCAGCCTGTGGTGGCATCACGTGCAGGGGCTGGAGCCGTTCAACGTGCTGGTCAACTACTGGTGGAGCAGCGCGCCGGCGTACATCCCGTCGCCGATGCAGGCGCTGTACCACGCGCTGTGGACGCTGCGCGACCGGCCGGAACGCGAGAAGCGCGCCTGGCGCGCGATCTTCGACTACTACGTGTTCGGCCCGGCCGAACGCGCCGGCGAGCACCTGCCGCCACAGGCGCGCAACGTGCTCGGGCCGATGGACGAAACGCTCGCGCGGCAGCTGCGCGCGATGCTGATCGGCAAGCTCAACCGGTGATCCCGCGGCTGCGCCCGCGGGCGGCAACGCACGAGAGGAGGGGGCCATGAGCGAGGGCAGGATACGCAAGGTCGTGATCGCCGGCGGCGGCACCGCGGGCTGGGTGGCCGGCGCCGCGCTGGCGCACCAGTTCCGCGACCTGCTCGACATCACCCTGGTGGAGTCCGAGCAGATCGGCACCGTCGGCGTGGGCGAGTCGACGGTGCCGCCGATCCGCAACTTCCACCGCCTCCTGCAGATCGACGAGCAGGAGTTCCTGCGCGCGGTCGCCGGCACCTTCAAGCTGTCGATCTCGTTCGAGGACTGGCGCCGCCCGGGCGACCGCTACTTCCATCCCTTCGGCATCACCGGGCAGAGCACGCTGGTCTGCGCCTTCCACCATTTCTGGCTGGACAGCCTGCGCCGCGGCATGCGGTCCGAGCTGGGCGACTACTGCCTGGAGACGGTGGCCTCGCGCGCGGACCGCTTCGCGCTGCTGCCGCAGCCGCAGGTCAACTACGCCTATCACCTCGATGCCGGCCTCTACGCGCGCTTCCTGCGCCGCCGCGCCGAGGCGCACGGGCTCAGGCGGGTCGAGGGCAGGATCCGCGAGGTCCGCCAGCATCCGGAGAACGGCCACGTCGCCGCGCTGGTGCTGGAGGACGGGCAGGCGATCGAGGGCGACCTGTTCATCGACTGCACCGGCTTCCGCGGCCTGCTGATCGAGCAGACGCTGCAGACCGGCTACGAGGACTGGAACCGATGGCTGCCCTGCGACCGCGCGGTCGCGGTGCAGACCGAGTCGATCGGTCCGCCGGTGCCGTACACCCGCGCGATCGCGCACGAGGCCGGCTGGCGCTGGCACATCCCGCTGCAGCACCGGGTGGGTTGCGGCCTGGTGTTCTCCAGCCGGCACATGAGCGACGACGAGGCGCGCGCCAAGCTGCTGCGCGACGTCGGCGCGCCGCCGATCCGCGAGCCCTGGCTGGTGCCGTTCCGCACCGGACGCCGGCTGAAGGCCTGGAACAAGAACGTGGTCGCGCTGGGCCTGGCCAGCGGCTTCATCGAGCCGCTGGAATCGACCAGCATCCATCTGGCCATGACCGCGATGGTGCGGCTGCTGGAACTGTTCCCGCTCGACGGCATCGCACCGGCGCTGGTGGAGCGCTACAACGAGCTCGGCCGCGTCGAGATGGAGCACGTGCGCGACTTCATCATCCTGCACTACCACGCCAACCGGCGCGACGAGCCGATGTGGCGGCAGTGCCGGGAGACGGCGCCGCCCGAATCGCTGGCGATCCGCCTGCGCGCCTGGCGCGAGCGCGCCCACGCCTGGCAGGGCGCGAACGAGCTGTTCCGGGTCGATTCCTGGACGCACGTGATGCTGGGCCAGGGGATCGTGCCGGAACAGCATCATCCGCTGGCGCGCGGCCTGGCCGACGAGGACCTGCGGCGGCTGCTCGACGGCCTACGCCGGTCGGCGGCGCGCCCGGTCGAGACCATGCCGTCGCAGCAGGCCTTCCTCGAGGGCTATTGCCGCGCCGACGCGGCGGTGTGGGGCGCGGCGCGCGCGCTGCCGGCCTGACCGCGCCGGCGGCCCCGCGCCGCCGATGCGGCGCCCGACGGCCAGGCAAGCGGCGTCCCAAAAAAAAGAAGCCGCCCGGTTTCCCGGGCGGCTTCGGTGCGGCGGTGCGCGCTTACTTAGCCTTCTTCTACTTGGCCTTCTTCGCCTTCGGCGGCTCGGCCGGGTTGGCGCTGTCCGACGCCGGCATGGTCAGGCCGCGCTTCTCCAGCAACGGCTCGATCTTCGGCTCGTGCCCGGCGAAGTCGCGGAACAGCTGCAGGGCGTCGGCGCTGCCGCCCTGCGACAACAGGGTCTGGCGGAAGTGGTCGCCGTTCTTGCGGGTCAGGCCGCCGTGCTGCTTGAACCACTGCTGCGAGTTCGCGTCCAGCACCTCGGACCAGATGTAGGCGTAGTAGCCGGCCGCGTAGCCGCCCATGATGTGGCTGAAGTACGGCGTGCGGTAGCGCGGCGGCACCGCGTAGAAGTCCACGCCGTCCTTCTTCAGCGCCGCGGCCTCGAACGCCATCACCCCGGATGCGTCCGGCAGCTGCCCGGCGGTGGCCTGGTGCCAGTTCTGGTCGAGCATGGCCGCGCCGAGGTACTCGGTGGTGGCGAAGCCCTGGTTGAACTTGGACGCCGCCAGCACCTTGTCCAGCAGCTCCTTCGGCATCGGCGCGCCGGTCTGGTAGTGCTTGGCGTAGTTGGCCAGGATCGACGGCCAGTCGGCCCACATCTCGTTGACCTGCGACGGGTACTCGACGAAGTCGCGCGGCACGCTGGTGCCGGCGAAGTACGGATACTTCACGTTCGAGAACATGCCGTGCAGGGCGTGGCCGAACTCGTGGAACGCCGTGGTGACCTCGTCCCAGGTCAGCAGCGTCGGCTTGCCTTCCGACGGCTTGGGAACGTTGAGGTGGTTGGCGACCACCGGCTTGAAGCCGAACAGCTCCGACTGCTCGACGTACGAGTTCATCCACGCGCCGCCGCGCTTGGACGGGCGCGCGTACGGATCGAAGATGAAGATCGCCAGCTGCGAGCCGTCCTCGTTGAACACGTCGTACACCCAGGTGTCCGGGTGGTACTTCGGCAGGTCCGTGCGCTCCTTGAACTTCAGGCCGTAGAGCTGCCCGGCGGCGTAGAACACGCCGTTCTCGAGCACGTTCTTCATCTCGAAGTAAGGCTTGAGCTGCGACTCGTCGAAGCTGTACTTGGCCTGGCGCACCTTCTCGGTGTAGAACGCCCAGTCCCAGGGCTCCAGCTTGAAGGTCGGCTCGCCCTTGGCCTTCTGCTCGGCGTCGATCATCGCCTGCAGGTCGGCGGCCTCGCGCTTGGCGTTGGCGACCGCGGCCGGGGCGAGCTGGCCGAGCATGGCGTTGACCGCCTGCGGGGTCTTGGCGGTCTCGTCCTCGAGCACGTAGGCGGCGTAGTTCGGGTAGCCCATCAGCTTGGCGCGCTCGGCGCGCAGCTTGGTGACCCGGGCGACGATGCCGGTGTTGTCGAACTCGTTGCCGCGGCTGCCGCGCGCGATCGAGGCCTTGTAGATGCGTTCGCGCAGGGCGCGGTTGGCCAGCTGCGCCAGCGGCGGCTGGCCGGTGGTGTTGAGCAGGGTGATGACGTACTTGCCTTCGAGCTTGCGCTGCTTGGCCGCTTCGGCCGCGGCGGCGATCTGCTCGTCGGACAGGCCGTCCAGCTCCTCGCGGCTGTCGACCACGACCGCGGAGGCGTTGACCTCGGCCAGCACGTTCTGGCTGAACTTGGTGCCCAGCGCGGCCAGTTCGGAGTTGATCTGCTTCAGCCTGGCCTTGTCGGCGTCGGACAGGTTGGCGCCGGCGCGGACGAAGTCGGTGTAGTAGCGCTCGACCAGGCGCACGCCCTGGGCGTCGAGGCCGAGCGAATCGCGCTTCTCGTACAGCGCCTTGACCCGCGCGAACAGCTTGCCGTTGAGGTTGATCGCGTCGCGATGGGCGGAGAACTTCGGCGCGTACTCGGCCTGCAGCTTCTCGCGGGTCGGGTTGGTGTCGGTGCCGACCAGGTTGAAGAACACGGTGACCGCGCGCGACAGGGTGCGGCCGGACTTCTCCATCGCCAGGATGGTGTTGTCGAAGGTCGGCGGCTCGGGGTTGTCCGCGATCGCGTCGATCTCCTTCAGCTGCTCGGCCATGCCGGCGTCGAAGGCGGGGGCGAAATCGCTGTCCTTGATCTTGTCGAACTGCGGGTAGTGCAGGGGCAGCGGGCTGTCGCTGAAGAACGGATTGGCGGCTTGGGGCTGCGCGCTCACGGCTTTGTCTGCTTTGGCGGGGGACTGGGCGTAGGTGGGGGCGGTCGCGCTCAATGCCACGGCCAGCGCCAGCACGAGAGGATGCTTCATCGGACACGGACTCGTCGGAAGGAACCCCGAAGCCTACCGGATGCGTGCCGGACCGGCCCATGACGAAAGACATGGTGACGCCGCGGGGCGGCCCGCGCCGCTACACTCGGCGCGAACGCGCCCCCCGGGCGCGGCGACCGGGAGAGAGCGAAATGACGCGCAGAGGCAGGGCGGCGGGGTACGCGGGGCTGGTGGCGCTGGCGCTGGGCGCGGCGGACGCGCTGGCGGCGGAGACGATCCGTTATGTGGCCCTGGTCGACGGCGGCAAGCAGGCGGGGCACCAGACCGTGACCCGCGGCGACGACGGCGTGACCCGGGTCGAGTTCATCTTCAAGGACAACGGCCGCGGGCCGGAACTGAAGG
Source organism: Vulcaniibacterium tengchongense (assembly GCF_003814555.1). Lineage (GTDB taxonomy): Bacteria > Pseudomonadota > Gammaproteobacteria > Xanthomonadales > Xanthomonadaceae > Vulcaniibacterium > Vulcaniibacterium tengchongense. The sequence goes on along the minus strand of NZ_RKQN01000001.1, from coordinate 1,164,806 downwards.
AGGAGTACGTCCTCGCCGAGGACGGCACCTACCGGCGCTACCGCGTGCAGGGCACGTCCACCTTCGGTGCCAAGGTCGACGAGCGCTTCGAGCGCAAGGGCACGAAGGCGGAATGGAAGACCACCGCCGACGCCGGCGCGGTCGACGTCGCCGGCACCGCGCTGTACACGCCGCTGGGCGGGGCGCCGGCGGCGTTCTCGGTCGCGCTCGGCGCGCTGGGCCGGCGCCCGGACGGCAAGCTGCCGCTGATCCCCAGCGGCGCCCTGACCGCGCGCAAGGTCGCGCAGGCGCAGGTGCACTGCGGCGGCAAGCCGCGCGAGGTGCACCTGATGGCGATGACCGGGATCGGCCTGACCCCGACCTTCGCCTGGGCCACCGCCGACGCTTCGCCGCGCCTGTTCGCGTACATCTACCCCGGTTTCCTGCAGCTGATCGAGGACGGTTGCCAGGCGGACGCGAACGCGCTGGAGACCCGGCAGAAGCAGGCCGAGGGCGAGGTGCTCGCCGACCTGGCCAGGCGCCTGGGCCACCGGCTCGCCGGCGCCACGCTGATCCGCAACGCGCGCGTGTTCGACAGCGAGCACGCCCGGCTGGGGCCGGCCAGCGACGTGCTGGTCCGCGACGGGCGCATCGTCTCGGTGGCGCCGGCGGGGCAGGGCGGCGCGGCCGACCAGGTGGTCGAGGCCGGCGGCCGGGTGCTGCTGCCGGGGCTGTTCGACATGCACGGCCATGTCGGCCGCTGGGACGGCGGGCTCAACCTCGCCAGCGGCGTGACCACGGTGCGCGACATGGGCAACGACAACGCCACCCTGCAGCAGATGCTGAAGGAGATCGAGGCCGGCACGCTGATGTCGCCGGACGTGGTCCCGGCCGGCTTCATCGAGGGCGAAAGCCCGTTCTCGGCGCGCAACGGCTTCGTGGTCAAGACCCTGGACGAAGCGAAGAAGGCGGTCGACTGGTACGCCGAGCACGGCTATCCGCAGATCAAGATCTACAACTCGTTCCCCAAGGACCTGCTCAAGGACACCGTCGCCTACGCGCACGCCAAGGGCCTGCGGGTCAGCGGCCACGTGCCCGCGTTCCTGCGCGCGCAGGACGCGGTGGACGCCGGCTTCGACGAGCTCCAGCACGTCAACCAGCTGATGCTGAACTTCTTCGTCGACGACAAGACCGACACCCGCACCCTGGCGCGCTTCTACCTGGTCGCGGACAGGACCGCGGACCTGGACCTGGACGGCAAGCCGGTGCAGGACTTCATCGCCTCGCTCGCGGGCAAGCAGGTCGCGATCGACCCGACCCTGGCCACGTTCGAGTTCCTGCACCAGCGCGACGGCGAGATGTCGCCGATCGTGGCCGCGGTGGCCGACCATCTGCCGCCGGACGTGCAGCGCCAGCGCAAGGCCGCGGAGATGAACATCCCCGACGACGCCACCGCGGCCAGGTACGACCGCTCCTTCGCCAAGCTGGTCGAGTTCGTCGGCCGCGCCTACCGGGCCGGCGTGCCGCTGGTCGCCGGCACCGACGAGCTGCCCGGGTTCACCCTGCAGCGCGAGCTGGAACTCTACGTGCAGGCCGGGCTGACGCCGGCGCAGGTGCTGCAGGTGGCGACCTGGAACGGCGCCAAGTACAGCCGCACCCTGGACGAGCGCGGCTCGATCGCGCCGGGCAAGCGCGCCGACCTGGTGCTGATCGACGGCGACCCGACCGCGGACATCTCCGACATCCGCAAGGTCGCGCTGGTGATCAAGGGCGACACCGCCTACTACCCGAGCGAGATCCACGAGGCGCTGGGCATCGAGCCGTTCGTGGCCCCGGTGAAGGTCGGCGCCGCGCGCTGAGCGCACGAGGCCGCGTCCGCCGACGGAGCGGCGCGGCCGGCGGGCGGCTCCGGCCGCGCCGCGCAAGCCGCCCGGACGCGGGCGGCAAAGAAAGCGGCCGGCTTTAACCTTCTGGTAACATTCGCCTGCATCCGAGCAGCCGGTAGGCGCGGTGGGACCGCGCCCGGGTCGTCAAGGGACGACCCCAGACCTTGAATCGCCGCGCCAGCATGTCGGAGAGGGGCTTGCCGGCGCGTCGGCCTTCGAACCCCCGGCGCCCGTTCGCATGAGCGGGCACGCCGCCCCCATCGAGACCGCCCATGCCCGTCCAGCCGCTTGCCCGCAAGCTTTCCCGCCATGCCCTCGCCGCCGCGATCGCGCTCCTGCTGCCGACGCAGGCCGCGTTCGCCCAGGATCCGGCGCCCGCCCAGGATCCCGCCGCCCCGACCGATACCGCCGCCACGCTGGATGCGGTGCAGGTCACCGCGCAGCGCAAGGTCGAGAACATCCAGGACGTCCCCGTGTCGATCAGCACGCTCAGCGGCGAAACGCTCGACGTGCTCGGCTCCTCCGGCACCGACATCCGCTTCCTCTCCGGTCGCGTGCCCAGCCTGAACATCGAATCCTCGTTCGGCCGCGCCTTCCCGCGCTTCTACATCCGCGGCTACGGCAACACCGACTTCCGCCTCAACACCAGCCAGCCGGTATCGCTGGTGTACGACGACGTCGTGCAGGAGAACCCGATCCTGAAGGGCTTCCCGGTGTTCGACCTGGCCCAGATCGAGGTGCTGCGCGGGCCGCAGGGCTCGCTGTTCGGCCGCAACAGCCCGGCCGGCGTGGTCAAGTTCGAGTCCGTGCGCCCCTCGCAGGAACTGGACGGCTACGCCAAGCTCGGCTACGGCAGCGACGACATGTGGAACTTCGAGGGCGCGATCGGCGGCGGCATCGGCGGAAACTGGTCGGCGCGCGCGTCCGGCCTGTTCCAGCGCCGCGACAACTGGGTCGAGAACCGCTATCCGGGCCCGAACGACGGCTTCGAGGGCTACGACGAGTCCGCCGGCCGCGTGCAGTTCCTGTACGAAGGCGACGGCTTCGAGGCCCTGCTCAACGCCCACGCGCGGCACCTCAACGGCACCGCGCGCCTGTTCCGCGCCAACGTGATCCGGCCGGGCAGCAACGACCTGGCCGCCGGCTTCGACGAGGACGAGGTCTCGCTCGACGGCCTGAACTATTCCGAGCTCGACAGCAAGGGCGCCAATGCACGCCTGCGCTGGGACTTCGGCCGGTACCGGCTGTTCTCGATCACCGGCTACGAGTCGGTCGAGACCTACAGCCGCGGCGACATCGACGGCGGCACGCCGGCCGGCCCGGGCGTGATCCCGTTCGCGTCCGAAACCGCCGACGGCATCCCGCAGCATTCGCAGTGGACGCAGGAGTTGCGCATCGAGTCCGACACCGGCACCGCGTTCGACTGGCAGGCCGGCCTGTTCCTGTTCAAGGAGGACTACGACGTCGAGAGCTTCAGCTACGACTCGCTCAACGGCGGCGTCCAGGACGGCTACCAGCGGATCAACCAGACCAACGACTCCTGGGCGGTGTTCGCCGCGGCGACCTGGCAGGCCACCGACCGCCTGGAACTGCGCGGCGGCCTGCGCTACACCGTCGACGAGAAGGAACTGGAGGTCGAGGAGTACTGGAACAACGCCTTCGCGCCGTGCATCGGCCCGACCCTCGGCATCCTGCCGCCGCCGGCGCGCTGCACCCTCGCCGACCTGGCCGCGGCCGAGCCCGACGGCGACCTGACCGCCTCGCCCGAGGACAAGAAGCTGAGCTGGGATCTGTCCGCGGTCTACCAGGTCAACGACGACGTCAACGTCTACGCCCGCGTGGCCACCGGCTACCGCGGCAGCAGCATCCAGAGCGCCAGCGCGTTCAACGCCAAGTCGGTGGCGGGCCCGGAGACCTCGATCATGGGCGAGGTCGGGGTCAAGGCCGACCTGTGGGACAACCGCGCGCGCCTGGGCTTCAGCGTCTACCGCTACGAGGTCGAGGACCAGCAGCTCACCGCGGTGGGCGGGCAGTCCAACGCCAACATCCTGCTCAACGCCGACAAGACCATCGGCCAGGGCTTCGAACTGGACCTCACGGCCTACCTGACCGACTCCCTGCTGGTCACGCTGGGCAGCAGCTACAACGACACCGAGATCCAGGACAGCGACCTGATCGTGGCGGGCTGCGTGGCCTGCACCGTCACCAACCGGCCGGTGCTGGACCCGGTCACCGGCCTGCCGACCGGGCGCTACTACATCGACGGCAATCCGCTGCCGCAGGCGCCGAAGTGGACGCACAACCTGACCGCGCGCTGGGGCCTCCCGGTCGGCGAGGGCGCCGAGTTCTACGTCTACACCGACTGGGCCTACCGCAGCGAGGTGAACTTCTTCCTGTACGAGTCCACGGAGTTCACCGGCAAGTCGCTGCTCGAGGGCGGCCTGCGCGTGGGCTACAACTGGGACTACGGCAAGTACGACCTGGCGCTGTTCGGCCGCAACATCACCGACGAGGTGCAGGTGGTCGGCGGCATCGACTTCAACAACCTGACCGGCTTCATCAACGAGCCGCGCGTGGTCGGCCTGGAGTTCAAGGCCGCGTTCTGATCCCGGCGTCCTCCCCGCCGGCGGGAAAGCGGGGTGGCGGACGCGTCGAACGGCGGCCCGCGGGCCGCCGTTGCTTCGTGCGGCGGACGCGGGGCGGCGACGGTACCCGTTCCGCGTTCCTCGTCTTTCGCCTCCTTGCCGCCGGCCACGCGCCGCTGCGCTATGCTCGCGCCATCGCCCTGCACGGAAGGCCGGCCATGCGCACCGCCTACGACTTCGCCGCCACCGACATCGACGGCCGCCCGCGCTCGCTGGACGAGTTCCGCGGCCAGGCGCTGCTGATCGTCAACGTCGCCTCGCAGTGCGGCTTCACCCCGCAGTACGCGGGTCTGGAAAAGCTCTGGCGCGACTACCGCGACCGCGGCTTCGCCGTGCTCGGCTTTCCCTGCGACCAGTTCGGCCACCAGGAACCGGGCGACGAGGCCGAGATCAAGAACTTCTGCTCGCTCCGCTACGACGTGACCTTCCCGATGTTCGCCAAGGTCGAGGTCAACGGCGACGGCGCGCATCCGCTGTGGAAATGGCTGAAGCAGGAGAAGGGCGGGCTGCTCGGCATCGACGCGATCAAATGGAACTTCACCAAGTTCCTGGTCGGCCGCGACGGCCGCCCACTCAAGCGCTACGCGCCCACCGACAAGCCCGAATCGCTCGCCCGCGACATCGAGGCGGCGCTGGGCTGAGCGCATCCGCGGCCTCGTCGGGGGCGGCGCTGGCACGCCCTCCGGCTCCTGCCGATCGAGGGCCCGGTGCCCTCGCGGGTGCCGGCGGCGGGCGCCGCCGGCGACGCGGTTCACTTCTCGACGAACGCGCGCTCGAACACGTAGTGCCCCGGCACGCCGATGCGCGGCGCGGCGGCGAAGCCGCGGGCGTCGAGCAGGGCACGGAAGTCGGCCAGCATCTGCGGGCTGCCGCAGATCATCGCTCGGTCGTGCGCCGGGTCCAGCGGCTCCAGGCCGAGCTGCTCCATCATCCGCCCGCTCTCCATCAGCTCGGTCAGGCGGCCGCGGTGGTCGCGGCCCTGGAACTCGAACGGCTCGCGCGTCACCGCCGGGTAATAGCGCAGCTTGGCCGCGATCTGCTCGCCGAGGAACTCGTGCCGCGGCAGCTCGTTGACGAAGTAGTCGCGGTAGGCGAGGTCCTTGGCGTTGCGCACGCCGTGGCAGAGGATCACGCGCTCGAAGCGTTCGTAGGTCTCCGGATCCTTGACGATCGCCAGCCACGGCGCCAGGCCGGTGCCGGTGCCGAGCAGGTACAGGTTGCGGCCCGGATGCAGGTCGTGGATCAGCAGGGTGCCGGTCGGCTTGCGCCCGATCAGCACGGTGTCGCCCGGCCGGATCGACTTCAGCCGCGAGGTCAGCGGCCCGTTGGGCACCTTGATGCTGAAGAACTCCAGCTGTTCCTCCCAGTTCGCGCTGGCGATCGAATACGCGCGCAGCAGCGGCCTGCCGTCCACCTCCAGGCCGATCATCACGAACTGGCCGTTGTCGAAGCGGAAGCCGTCGTCGCGGGTGGTGGTGAAGCTGAAGTAGTCGTCCGTCCAGTGACGGACATCCAGCACCGTCTCGGTGCCAAACGCGGAGGACATGCGGGGGAGGGGAGAGTCGGAAACCATCGATATTGTAGCGAATCGGCGGCAATCGAGAGCCGTTCTCATTTGCCGCGACGGCGACGCACTATCCTGCGGGCATGCCCACGCTCTGGACCATCGGCCACTCCACCCGCGACTGGCAGGCTTTTCTCGGCATGCTCGCCGAAGCCGGGATCCGCACCCTGGCCGACGTGCGCCGCTTCGCCGGCTCGCGCCGCCATCCGCAGTTCTCGGGCGAGACGATGCGCGCGGCGCTGGCCGAGGCGGGTGTAAGGCGACAGCTGGTTTGCGCATCGGCGACAGCTGGCTTGCGCAAGCGTCAGGCCGGATTGTAAAGGCGCGTTGAAGCCTCTGTAACCGGACCCGAGCCGCCCCTCGAAGGCCTGCCGCGAAAAGGCGCCCCGGTGCCGGCGCAGCCTCCCTACTGACGTTGCAGCCACCATCCTGGCAGCCCGTCCGCGGCCTGGCATCCGGGGCATGGTCATCGTGACCTGCCGGCCGGGTTGAAACAGTCGGCGATGACCGCACCGCGTCGTAAGACTTTCCCTACGGTCCAGCACCCTCGACTCCGTGCGCCTTGAGGTAGTCGATCGAGCCTTCAAGATACGTCACCGCCTCGTGGACGTGCTCGATCCCATCCGCCAGCCGCCGGAAGTTGACCCACCGAAGTTCAGGCGCGGTGCGGGCCCCATGTTTCGTCTCTGGGTAGCGGAAAGCCTCCGATACGGGATCGTGGCGCTGCAACTCATGAACGAAGCGGTCGGCCTCAGGAAATGCCGGTACTTCCCACGTCAACTCCTCTACCAACTGAAAGGCCAGCTTCCACCTGCCTTCCAAGCTGTGCTTCGCCTTCACCTGAGGCCGCTTGCCCCGAAGCGTGTACATGTCCCGAATCGCCGCCTTGCAGGCCAGTTCGATGTAGTGCCGGTACAGGTACAAGGTCGGCATCAACAGAAGGTCCAGCTCGCCGCGGCGCCCATCAAGCACGGACGCCACGATGCGATCTCCAGCCGCCTTGAATCCGTGCGCATACCGCCACCAGTGTTCGGGCTGCCAGCCGCCTCCCTCCGACCAGGCACAGGCACTGAAGTACCAGGGACCTTCAGGACTGAGCCAAGTTGAACTCGCGACCCTCTTCATACCCCTCCGACCATCGTGAAGATGGCCGGAGGGTGGGCCAGCAATTGGCGCCAGTCAACGTGGTCGGTCAGGTTCGCAGGCGGGTATAGATCCGCTCGCGCCGCTGAGCGCCGCCTCCGCCGCCGATCGTGTAGCGGATCGGCACGGTCTGCCCAGGAAACCGGTCGAACAGCCGCCGCATGTCGGGGTGATCGTTTATGGTCAGGATGGCTTGACCCTTCAGCTTGGCGACGGCCTCGGCGAGCTGCTGGTACTCCTCGATGCCGAAGTCGCCGCCGTAGCCCTCCGTTTGCCAGTAAGGCGGATCGAGGAAGAAGAGGGTCTTCGGCCCGTCGTACTTGGCCAGGCACTGTTGCCAGGACAAGTTCTCAACGACGACACGGTGAAGCCGCAGATGGGCATTGCTCAGCTCCTCTTCTAGCCGGAGCAGATTGATCCGCGCCGGCCGATCGCGGCTGGCGCCAAAGTTCTGACCGGCGACTTTGCCACCCCAGGCAAGCCGTTGAAGGTAGAAGAACCGGGCTGCGCGCTGGATATCCGTGAGCGTATCTGGATCCTGGAGCTTCGCCCAACGGAACATCTCGCGGCTAGTCAGTGCCCAGCGAAATTGGCGCACGAACTCGTCGAGGTGGTTGGCGACCACGCGGTACAACCGGACCAACTCGCCGTGCGTGTCGTTGAGGATCTCGACCTTGGCTGGCTCACGGGCGAACAGAAGCGCCGCGCCGCCGGCGAAGGCCTCGACGTATGTCGTATGCGAGTTGTCAGAGAGCAGGGGCAGCAAGTGCTGCAGGAGCCGGGTTTTCCCGCCCGGCCAAGGAAACAGAGTGTCGGTCTTGGGCACGGTCTCAGTCTGTGCGATGTGTGCTGGCCAGAATCTCTGCTCCTCCGCGGAGGATGCAGGGCCTTGGCCGAAAGCACGCGGCTGATCGCGTGGGTGGAGGCGACGAGCCGGTGTTGCCGCACCGGCTCGTCGCCCTGTTACTCAAGGAATCGCGGGCACCTCCTCGAAGGCGATGTCCGAGCCGTACTGATCGCCACCAAGGTGGCGGACCTTGGCCAACCGGCCGATACCGTAAATCGCAGTGCGATTCAGCTCTGCCGCGTCGATCCCACCGTCGGGATGCTTCCAGCGGGGGATAACAGCGCCGCGCCGGTCGCCAAGCAGCGCCGCGCGAACGATGCCCCAGTCCGCACCGTTGGCCAGGCCTCCCGCCCGCACCTTTGCTACCGCGTCAGCCGAAAGTGCCGCCTCAAAACGACGATAGGCTTGCCGCCGGACGCTAGACACCTGCGAAGCCAGTGTTCGCCTGCTTTCGGTTGGATCGATATCGTCCACCACCCAATTGGGTTCGATGTCGATCTCCACCGCAGGCATCGCCACCAGCTCACCGATATCGATCACTCCGCCACCGCTGATGGTGAACATCACATCAGTGGTGCTGACCATCCCTGCGGTGACCATCCAGGCCCCAAGCGTGCCGTCCGCGAAGCGGAAAACAACCCCAGCATCGGTATTGCCGCCGAGTGCATCGCCAGAGCCCGTGGTCGCTACCACGGCTGTCCCCTCCGAAACGCCCTTGATGCCCAGCACCGCTAGGACGCGCGGCACGAAAGCGTCATCGGCCGCCAAGGTCAAACTGAAGGTGCTTGGTGCGTTGAGTCGCGCCCGGCGACCCGGCTTTCCATCGACACACGCGGCGCCGTCGTCTGCCGTCAGCCAGCTTGCGCCGGACGCAGCGACCGCCATTGCCGGCATCGAAAATGCGATCAGCATCCTGTCACCCCCAAACCGTCAACTCGACCGCACCGATCGCCGGATTTGACTCCACGCGACGCACCAACACCTTCTTTCCGCCGGCGAGACCGTAACGATCGTACGTAATGCGGCCGACCTGGCCCGGCTGCGGTAGCGGCCCCGCCCAATCGAGCACGGTCACCACGAAGCGCTGCCGCGCGACGGCATACATCGCGCAGACACGATCGATCTCAGCCTGGGCATCCTGTTGACGCCAGAAGCACGAGACCAGCGGGTCGGTGCGATCCGCGTGCGCGTAGCGCGGCGCCAGAGGCTGGGCCGAATAGGCGAGCCCGCGCCAGTGCCCCATCAACTCTTCACGGCGCCAGGCGGGGACGTCCACCAGATCGCTGACCAACTCGGATGCAGCGAGCGGTCTGGCATTGAGCTGATACGCCATGCGCCGGGAAAGGTGCGGTGCTTCGTCCGGGTATGCCTGCAGCGCGTCGCCGAAGTCTGCAGTCGCCAGGTCGAACGCGAGCTGCGCATCGGGAACGGCCGATGGATCGACCACACGAGTGAAACGAAGGACACCGGCCGCATCCTGCCAGTACCAGGCACCATACGAGGGCAGGATTGCCGCGAGCGCCTGGCGTACGCTGATCGGATCACCGGCGTAGTAGCCGATGCCGGCATAACCGGTCGCTGCGTCGATTGCGGCCGCGTCCGAAGACGACCACGCGGTCTTGCCGATGCGGCGGAAGATCTCGCGCAGGGCCTGCTCCAGTGTGGCCGGTTGCATGCCCGTGCCGATACTGCTCGCGTCCACGACGATCGGCCCAACCGGCGCCTGCGTCAAAAGCAGTTGTTGCCGGTCCGGGGTTAGCGACCAAGTCCCAGGCTCCATTACGTCGCCGCGATCGAGGACAACGGACACCTCAGCCAGCGGCGCATCCGCCAGGAACGCGACGGAACCGTCGCTGTTCGCGGGGAGCGCGGGTACGCTGGCAACAGCGCCGACCACGACTGGCTGCACGCGCCACGACAGCGAAGGCACGCTCGGCAGGAACACCCCTCGCGTCAGATCTTCGTCCAAGTCGTCGTGTGCGTCCCGGAGGTGGAGTAGCTTCGCACCGTCATCCTGCACTTCGATGTAGTCGAGCGCGAACCTCGCCACATCCGATGCTCCGGCACGCGTACCCTCGGTGTCTCCGAGCGAGATGGCGACAGGCCACCCGGTGAGGTCCTGTTGCAGCAACGGATCGATCACGCCACCTGCGTCGATTACCTGCAACTGCGCGACGGAGCTCTGCGTAGGCAACTCGTCGCCCCAAGGCCAAAAGCCGATCTCGGCCAGAGTTACGAGCGACGCCGCGTCCACCACGCCCTCGTATCGCGCATGAGGCGGCGTATCCGACGGCGCGGAGAGATAGTCCACATCGGAAAGACGAAGCGTCAGCGGTGCAGCGGCTGGGGCGGGCCAGCCGCCCTGTCGAACAGCCGGGCTGATCCCCTGCCATTGCCCCGCATTGACCGCGCAATGCACAACACCGCCAGCGGCGGCCTGCAGCGATGCACCGAAGTGCCAAGGACCTCCGGCCGGCAGAGGGCGCGAGTGGACCAGGGTGCTGCCTTTGTAGAACTCGATGGCCGGAGCACCGCCGTCGAGACGCACTAGCACGCCAGCGACGTCACCCGGGGCGACCAGCGGCAACCCGCTTGCCACGACGGCACCGCCCACATAGATCGTGCCTTGGCCAAGGTACCAGCCAACGCCCGCGGCATCGGCGCCAATGTAGTTGTCGAGTCGAGCGGACGGCTGCAGCACGCCTATGAATGCATGCCAGGAATCGCCCTCGAACCAGACAGTGAACTCAGCACCGCGCACGCCTCCGCTGTGCGCAATGTCGGAGCGCGCGGTCGCCCAAGCGCCGATCGAGGTCCCAGCGACGACCAGGCCGCCGTTCTGCGCGACGGCGCCAGCGCCTATCGGCACAGGGGCGAAGCGGGCGTAGACCTTAGGCATCGATCAAAGACCCGCCAACTGCGCTTCGAGAGCACGCTCGGCCAGAATCTGCGCCAGCTCCTCCGCCTTGCCCTTGCGGATGCGCGCGAGCTCGCCCTCGGACCACTCCCACCCCTGCCCCGTGTCGAGATCGAGGTACCGGTCGCCGACGCTGCCGGCGCCTGTCGGCGCACCGTGTCCGGTAGCCCAGCCGTCGGGTGGGTCCTGCGGGTCGAGCACGACGCCGGGCTGCTGCACGTGCTTGATCCAGCCTGGATCACGGCATCGCGTACGCGTTGCGAGTCCGGACAAGTTGACGCTGTGGTCGGTGCCCGGCGTGCGGATGGGAAAGCCGCTCACGTCGAGCACGAACGTTCCCGTCGCGTCGATCTGCCACGCCTGCGCGTGATAGGTCACATGGCCATTTGCGCCGCCCGCCCTTGTAATCGTGACGCGGCAGTACTGGCCGTCGCCCAAGTCGAAATCGCCGGCGAGCGGTGGCTGATTCGGGAGAGTGGTCGGGGTCATGGTGTGATGTCAAGCCGTGGGAAGAAGGTCGGTGCTGTGCAGGACACGTTCGGCCGCGCAGCGCGCCAAATAAACGGCTGCGACCGGGTCGACGATCGCCTCGAACGATTGCCACTCGACTCCCTCGCGGGCTTCCTTGGCATGCTTGAGGCGCACGATCAAACCCGCAGTGCGCAGCCGCTCGCACTGAGCGAGCATGGCAGCCGCCTCGTCGGCGTTGTTGAACTCGATCTTTTGCCCCATCGCCAACAGGTTGAGCTGGCGAATGTCGTCTGCCGGGGTGGTGAGGAATTGCTCGTAGGTCAGCATCTGCGGTGGTTTCCTAACGTCGGTTGAGGACTTCTGCTTGTTGACGGCGCCGCTCGGCGCGCTCGAGCTCGTCGACACGGCTGGCCAAGTTGGCCGGTTGGCTGCCGGCGCTGCCGGCTTCAAGCGCCTTCACGCGGCGCTGCAAGCGCATGAGGAAGGCACCGACGACGGCGACCAGAAGGATCGAAAGGATGTACATCCGAGACTCCTATGGCTTGTATGTCGGGTTGTGGGTTGCAACGGTCGCGCTGGTTGTCTCGCCCGCGAAGTAGCAGCGCTGATGGACCCGGAGCTTCGCGACGGTGCGCGGACCGGCGTCGACCAGGGCCGTAACGGGCTCCCACGCCAGCGTGCCGTCGGCGTGCCGCACCAAGGCGTCCTCGCCCAGCATGTCCGGCAGCGGGATCGTGCGTCCGTCGCGCAACGTCATCGGCGTGCTGGTGCTGGCGACGACCGCGGCACCGCTGGCGGTGGCCAGGCGCAGACACGGCTGGTCAGCCATCAGCGTGTTGCTCTCGACGAGCAGGTGGACGATACCAGGCTGCACGGCGTCCTCGTTCCAGCACGCGATCGCTTCGCCGGGCACGATGTCGCCGGCGCGGCGGCCGTCCGGCAGCACCATGTCGGCGTCGACACACCAGTCGTTGCCGCCGCCAGAGCCGCCACCGCCAGTGCCGGTGCCGCTTGTCGGGATCGTGACCTCGCCGGCGATGACCACGCCGTCGCCTTGCTGCATCACTATGTCGGGGTTCGGTCCGGCGAACCATTGCTTCGTGCCGCCGGTGTAGTCGGGGTCGAAGCAGTAGATGACATAACGGATCGATGGCGTGAGTCCGGTAACCGCGTTGGACACGGCGTTGTAAGCCACGCTGAAGGCGCCGAATCGCTTCGTGAAGGCGTTGACGTGCACGGCGCCAGCGCTGGTGGCGCTCAGCGCAGTGGTGTTGCGCACTGAGCCATACGCCGAAGTGAGCGAGGCCATTAGGTTGCGCTGATCGCCAAGGCGGTGGTTCGAGCCCGGAATCCGGAGACCAATTCGACGGGCGCTACCCGCATCCCACAGGTCGGATTGGCTGACCACGCCGAACTCGACGCCTGAGCCGATCTCATCGGCGGTGTAGGTCGCGGAAGTTGACCACGGCGTGAAATCAATCTGCGTTGCCGTTGCTACGCCGAAGTACGGTTTGATGACCCAGAAGTAACTGTCCGATCCGTGCTGCGTGACAGTTTTTCGAAATGCGAGGCGGGCGTATCGAGCGTTTGCTGGGGCAACCGCAAAGCTCCCGTACAATGGATAGTCGTCCTCGCCCTTTCCCCCTTTGTTGTTTGGCCCGATGTAGGGAGTTCCGGACTCGGCGACTGGGGTCTTGTTCGCGTCGTACCAGACCACCAACACCTGCACCGCGCATCGGTGTTGCGCCATCTTGCAGTGGAACTCGTAGCGCGCGCCCGGGGTCACGGGTATGTACTCGTGGTTGAAGAAGTCCACCACGCCCGGAGTGCCTGTCCCGGTTCCGGCCTCACGCACCGATAGCTGACCTACTGCGCCATCGAGGGTCCAGTATGGGCCACCGTGGATTCCCATGCGCTTGTTCGTCAGGGAGGCGTTTGCCCCTCCCGGATTCCACGCCATCGCCCAAGGATGCAAAGCGCCGTTGATCCCACCGCAGTTTGCATTTGGTAGCAGGTTGCCGGAGACCCCGAATGGGTTCTCTTGGCGAACCGCGCGGAACTGATCGACACACCAGTACCCAGCGGTGTGTCCGCCCACACGCACGCCGATCCGCGCCTTAGCGGCGTTAAGGGGAGCGCGCGCTGCCTGGACGAGCTTTCGCCAGCCGCTGCCACCCACCGCCTGCCCGGCGCCGTACTCCATCCCGACGGTGTCACCGATCATCGCGCCGGTGACGTCGTACCACCAAAGCATCAGCCATAGCGAACCATTCGCGCCCCCCCACAGATTTCGCGCCATGCACTCGGCCACGATCAGATCGTTTGGGGCAACAGCAAAGTAGTCCGAGAAGGTCTCGCTGCCAGGTACCGCCGGGGCTTTGACGATGCCCGCAGTTCCGAGGAAGGCGACATTGCTCGATGCCTCGTAGTGCCAGCTCTCCCCCAGCATCCAACCTTCTGTCCCGGCGTCAAATCCGCCGTTCTTGACCAGCACTGAGCTCTGCTGCAGCTCCAGCGAGTTGTCTGCGGTGATGACCCAAGCGCTTCCGCTCCAAGTCCGGGTGAGGCGCGTGCTCGGCTGGTACCACTGATCGCCGGGGTATGTCGCGGCCGGTTGCGACTCCTGCTGGAAGAACTTGTTGTTGTAGTTCGGCGTGGCCTGTAGCGGTGCGGTGTAGTTCGCGGGCCGGCCATAGACGATCGCCCGAACGCGCCACCAGGAAACGGTCCCTCCGGCCAGCGAGGCGCTGTAGCGCAGGTCCGACGTGCGCGCGATCTCAGACCAGGCGCCCGGCTGGCCAGCGTTGTCCGGTGCCCGCTCGATGGCGTAGGCCGCGGCGTTCGCCGCAATCGCGGACCACGTGAGGACCACCCCGTCGGTGATAGGCGCTGCCGTGAAGTTCGCCGGCGCCGGCAGCGGCGGCGGCGTGTACACCGCCGCCGCCCAGGTGGCAGGCACATCGGCCGCGGGCGTCACGGCAGGCAGCGGCGCGGCCGCACCGCCGATTTCGATCAGCAGGATGCGGCTCATCGGAGCAGGTACCTCACGCGATCGCGCATGTTGCTGCTGCGCTGCTGCGCAACGCCGCCGCGCGTTTCTCCGATCAAGCGGTCAAGGCGGCTGTTCACGCCGTTGAGCTGTTGATTGATGCTCGAATTTAGCTCCGTCAGCCTTGGGGTCAAGGTTTCAAAGAGCGAACTGCTGATCTGATCCTTCAAGCCGCTTAGGCTCTCCGCAAGTCGAGCCATGCTGTCGTCGCCCGACGCAGTGCCCGGAGCGTTCATTCCGCGAATCAGGCCGGTGACTTCGTTGTACAAGCTGTCATAATCCTGGCCGCTCGCGAACAAGCTTCGTCCGTATCCCAGCGCGGTCTGCGACAACTGCTGGGCACGGTCCAAATCGCCAGCGCTGGCCGCGGCGCGCAGCTGCGACATGGCCGTGTTGAGCTTTTCCGCGTCTGTGCTTGGCGCCAAGTCGCTGAGCTCAAGGTCCTGCAGAACCGTGTTCCGTTGGGCCTCCATCTGGCGCTGCAGGCTTGCCATGTTGACGGCGCGCAGCTGCTCGATCTTTGCCAAGTCCTCGGCGCGCGCGCCGGACAGTCCGAGCGCCTTGGCCAGCTCGTTGGCCTGGCGCACCTGGGCGCGGTAGGCGGTCTCAATGTCCAGGGCGGCGCGCTGCCAATCGTTGAGGCCGGCCGTGCGCAGCTGCGCGTCCACGCCCGCGATCAGTTCGCCGTAGGCGCGTGCACTCTCGTTGACGCGCTGGTACGCCTCGGCCAACGTTTCGCCGCCTTTCGCCAGCCTTTCGAGCAAGCCGACCGCGCGCGTCAGGGCGCCTTCGCCCTGCGGCCAGAGCGCCTGCGCATTCTTCACGTCGCTCTGCATCGCGAGCATCAACGTCGCGAAGTCGGACAGCGTGTCGGCGCTGCCTCGGTAGCGATTCGCCAGTTGCTCGATCTCGCTTCCGCTGCCAACCTGCTTGGCGACGTTGAGCAGATTCTCGGCCTGCAAGCGCTTGGCGAACGCGTCCTGGGCTTCGTAGTACACACGGCCGGCAATCGTGCCGAACTCCTTCTTCAAGTTCCCGCTCTTGTCGAACTCGCGGCGGAAGCTGCCGCCGATCAGCGCGGGCGTAGCCACGGCCAAGGCGTTCGCCGCATCGGCGATGGAATCGGTGATCGCTTCGAACAGGTCATTGACCGCCGCCAGCGCCTCGGTATCGAGCGCACTGCGTACCGTGCGCGACTTGCGGCCGCGGAAGAAGCTGCGCTGCTTTGTTTGATACTCCTCGACGTAGCCGCCCGCGCCGCCGGGGCTGATGTCGACCTGCTGCGCCGTGCTCTGAGTCTTGTACGACGTCCCGAACAGCTTGCCGCCGGCGATCTTGTCGATTGCCACCGCCGCCAGGCCGATCCAGCCCGCAGGGCCGAGCGCGCCCAGCGCGCCGCTGAGCCCCGCGCCGCCGGATAGCGCACCCGCCATGCCCGCCAAACCGTATCCCGCGGCTCCGTGGGCCGCCGCCGAGCCGAGCCGGCCGGCCATGTCGCCGCCGCGGCCGATGCCCATCAGTGCGCCGCCCAGCGCCCCCAGCCACGGCATGCGCGAGAGCCCCAGGAAGTTGCCCATGTTGTTGCCGAAGCCCATCAGCGAGCCGGCGCTGGCGCCGCCCACCGAGCGACCGAACAGGCCGTTGACCCAGTTGCCGATGCGGCCGACCACGCCGCCCACCCAGTCGCCGATCGAGCCCAGCAACCCGTTGCCGCCCCGGCCGCCGAACAGGCCCTGCAGGTTGAAGCCGCTGGCGGTGGAGCCGGCCAAACCGAAGCCGCCGCTGCTGAGCTGGCCGCCCCAGCGGTTGAACACGCTGGCCAGGTTGTTGCGGGTGTAGAGCGCAATCAAGTCCGCGAGCCAGCGCCGGCCGATGCTGACCAGCTCCTTGCCGAAGTCACGGAAGCTCTTGATGCCTCCGGTCAGCAAGTCGCCCCACGCCATCGACACGGAGTCGATCGCATACGTCCAGGTCCGCTGGTATTCCTGGGCGGCCTCCTGCTGGGCTTCCTGCAGCGCCGTCGCGGCCTTGTCCTGGTCGCTCATCAGCGCCTCGTCCTTGGCCCGCAGCCGCGCTACGGCGTCCATTGCTTCGGCGTATTCTTTCCAGGTGAGCACGCCTGCGGCCACGTCGATGTCCAGCTGGCGCTCCATCCGCTGGTACTTCAGGAGCGCCTGCGTCGCGGGACCGGCCAGCTCGGCGCGCCAGTCCGTCAGCATGTCCAGAGCCTGTTCGCGAGCCTCGGTCAACTCCTGCGCGGCGCGGGCAGCGTCGCGCTGATCCTTCGCTTCCTCGCGGAGTGCCTGGCGCGCTTCCTGGCTTGCGGTGCGCTGGGTGGCCTTCGATGCCCGTTGCGCCTTCTCCAGCGCTTCGGTCTGCTCGATCACACGCTTCATCGCCTCGGCGCGCTGGTTGAATGCCTCTCGCTCCTTCGGATCCATCAGCGCGACGCCGCCGGCCGCATTGATCTTCTGACCTTGCTCGACTAGCCAGGCTTGGTAGCGGCCCTGCTGCATGCGGACCAGGTTGACGATCGCGGCATCGAGATCGCCGTCGAGCCCCTTCAGGACTGCGCTGAAATCGGCCAGTTTCTGCTTAGCTCCATCAAAGCCGTGCGCCATCAGGTACGCCTTTTGGGCGACATTTCCCTCCTGCTCGGCCAGCCGAGCGAGTTCCGCAGTCAACTCCTTTTTGCTTATCTTCCCGTCGCGGACCTGGATAGCGAGTCGCGCGAGCGCCTCTCGCGCCTCGTCGCTTGCCCGCGAAATGCCGGCCAGACGCTGCAGCTCCTGCATGGCTGCCACGTCGGCATCGGTGCGGTTCTCCATGAGCGCGCGGACCTGGCCCGACAGGCGCCCGTAGGCGGCCGCGGCTGCGTCGACCTCGCTGCGGCTCGCCTGGCCGAAACGCGCCATGTTGCGCATGTACGAGGCCGTGGCATCGTCGAGCTCGCGCTTGGCCTCGGCGGCGGACTCGATCAGCTTCTGCAGCGTCGCGTCGGCCTCCTTGAGGCCGCTCATGTGCGCCAGCTCCGGCGCCTTGGCGAAGTCGTTGTAGGCGTCCTGCGCGGCGACGAATTGCTCCTGCAGCTCGCGCACCTCGCGCTTGGCCGCCTCGGCGGCGTCGGCCGCCCGCCAGATGCCGGCGGCGAGCAGCGCCACCGCCGTGACCGCCACCATGATCGGGTTGGCCTGGACGATGGCCAGGGCGGAGCCCAGGGCCCGCGAAGCCACCGCCGCGGCGGTCTGCGCCGCGGTCAGCCGCGTGGCGGCGCCGCCCACCATCGTCAGGCCGACGGCGCTGGCCCGCGAAACGGCAGCATTGGCGATGAATGCCTGCGTGCTGCGCACCAACGCCTGCAGCAGCTTGCCGCCGTACGCGGTCGCGGCAATGGTCGCCGCCGTGGCCAGCAGATCGAGGTTGCGGCCGACCAGACCGATCGCCTGGGCGATCACGCCGGACGCGCCAGTCGACTGGTCGGCCTCGCCGACGAACTTGATCATGTCGTTTCGCGCCTGCTGCCACGCACGCGAGATGGTCAAGGGCACCTTCTCGGCCTCAGCGGCGATCTGCTCCGCCTGGGCGCCGGTCCACGCCTCCAGCAGTACGTCCACGGTGAGCTGGCCTTCCTCAGCCAGTTCTTTGAGCGCGCCACGGGGAACGCCGAGCGAGTCCGCCAGCGCCTGCATCAGCCGCGGCGCGGCCTCGTTGACCGCGTTGAACTCTTCGCCGCGCAGCGCACCGGCGCCGAGCGCCTGGCTGAGCTGCAGCACTGCGCTTGCTGCCTCGGCGGCCGACGCGCGCGAGACCAGCATGCCGGCGCTGACCGTCCTGGTCAGCTCAGCGACCTTGGCCTGGCCGACGTTGTACTGCGCCAGCGCCTGGGCAGCGCGGCTGTACAGCGAAACGGTCGCGTCGAACTCCTGGTAGTAGCGCTGCGCGATGCTGAAGGTGGCCGCCTTTGCGGTGGCCAGATCGCGCTCGCCCTGTGTGACCTGCCCGAGCTTGCCGACGATGTCGGTGTAGGTGTCGGCCATGCGGCCGAGCTCGCGCACGCCTGCGAGGCCGGCATAGCCCGCCAGCAGCCCCTTCAACTCGCCGAGCGTGCCGCTGAGCGCCGACGCGCGCCGCTGCGTACGCTCGGCCGCCAGCCCGACCTGGTCGACGCCGCGCGCGCCGGCGGCGGCCTGCTGTCCCGCCTGGTTCGCCGCCTTGCCCAGCCCTTCGAGCTCGGCGCGCGAGGCGCGCGTGACGGCCACGAGCTTGCCGTTCTCGGCATTGAAGCGCAGGGTGACGACTTGCTCGCTCATTCAACCGTCCGACTGTTGATCTGTTTCGCCGCGACCAAACCCATTTCCATTACCTGCAGGGATACTTCGGGCCGTTGCTCGGCGGCGATCTCCGCCAACCTGCAGCCGGCCTCGACTTCCTGAGCCGTGAAACCGCAGGCACGCACGCCGGCGAGCGTGCCGACGTATTGCTGGCAGCAGCGCAGGAACACCTGCACGGCGTCCCAGTTCTCTTCCAGGACCTCGATCTCGACCTCGTCAGCCGCCTCGCCGCCGGTCGCGTCGCGCGAAACACCACGGAGAAAATCCGCAGCGCCGCCGGCATCCTCGCGATCCACGTCGTTCGGATCGCCGGCAGCGTGCGGACACCCCCCACGGGTCAGCGCGCGCGCGACCTCCGCGCGTTTTTTGCGGCGGCGCCGAAGTTCAGTTCCATGAAGTGGTCGACGACCTGGGCGGTCAGCGAAAGATCGCCGCGGATGGCGGCTTTGGCGTCTTCCGGCGTGAGCACGCTGCCGTCGTCGCCCTCGATCTCGTCTTCGATGCGATCGACCACCACGTCGTAGAGCAGCCGATCGTCGTCGGAGTTGGTCATCGCCTCCCACTGCTCGCGCGAGATGACGACGAACCGGATGCGAACCTTGAACTGATGCGCCTTGCCGTCCTCGTCGAACTGCGTCAGTTCGCACGGGCGCACGACAGTGCGGGTCTTAAGCAGCTTGATACGGGCCATATGTGTCTCCTGAGGGGTGTCGCGGCGGTACCGCAGTGCGCCTGACGATGCCCGCGCGCGCGTGTGCCCGGGGATTAGCGCGCGCTAATGAAAAAGCCCCCGCAGGGCGGGGGCTGAAAGGCGACCGGAGAGAGAACCGTCAAGGCGTCGTGTCGCCGAACTCGATATAGAACTCGTCGCCGCCGGCGTCGCTGGCGATGCACGGGCCGGTGAGCTCCCAGCCGTAGTCGCCGTCGATCTCGACTTCGCCGATCTGGTCAATTTGGCCGCGGATGCCGAGCTCGCTGTAGCGGTTGTCCGCCTCGGTCAGCCGCAGGGCGGCCTGGATCAGCGTGCCGGCGTCGCGCAGCGCCCAAGGGTTGAAGTCGGCTAGCGAGGTCCGCGCGATGCGTAGCGTCCAGGTCGGCTGGCGATCGGTCAGGCCGTTGCTCTTGTGGCTGGTGTACTCCTTCGTTGCCAGCTGCGCGCCGAAGTCGACGCCCAGCGACTTGGCCCACACCACCAGCGGCGTACCGCCGGGCAGCACCGTGATAGTGGTCTCGGTGTTGTCGGCCCGGGCGACGGTCGGCACAGCGGTAGGCACAACGATCGCCGGCAGCGCTTCCTCGGCCACGTCCGTGTAGGCGCCCTGGATGCGCACGTTGCCCTTGAAGCGGTCGCCGATTGCGAGCTGCAGGCCTGTGATGTTGTTGCGGGCGCCGACTACACGCTTGTGGGTGCCGGAGTGCCACCAGTACGCCGTCGCGGACGGCACACCGGCGCTGACCGGGTTGTAGCGCGTGGTCTTGGCCGTCGCATCCTTCACCGCCGTCATGGCGGCCGGTAGCAGCAGCACCTCGCAATCTGCGCTGCTGGTCGACGCCGCACCCGGCGTCGGCGGCGGGTAGAGCTCGAACTCGCCCTCGATGAAGGCGCGCTTGTTGCCTACAACGAACGGCGTGCCGGTGAAGTGCGGTCGATCCACCGGCCGCTCGATCTTGTCGAACTCGGTGCCCGAGCTGCCGTTGAGCAGCAGCACGCCGTTGAGCGCCGGGGTCGGGCCAGCATCGGTACCTTCGGTCGTTTCGAGCTTGACCGCGACGCCGCGCTTCTTGAAGAAGTCGAGTTGGGGCTGGGCCATGTGAGTGCTCCTTAGTCAGCCTTGAATCGCGCTTTGCGGCGCGGGGATGGGGATTCCGCCGGCCCAGCCTGGTTGCCCAGGCTGGGCTCCGTCGCGGCTCTTCTGTCTTGGGACGGGGGGGCGGGGTCGTCGATGGTCGTCTGGAGCGCCTGCGACTCGTCGACCAGCTGGCCGTCGATCACGCGCCAGGCGCCGTGACGAGTTGGGGTGGGCTTGATGCTCATGGGGTCACCTGGTGCGAGATGCGGTAGCCGCCGCGATAGACCTGCTGCGCAACCAGCCAGCTCCCCGAGTAGCGTTCGTCCCGGCCGCTCCAGAAGCTCAGTGCGTCGTAGCTGTCGCCCGGCGCCCAGCCGAGGAGTGCGGCTCGGCACTGCCCGATGACTTCGTCCATCGCGCGCCGCGCGCCGGCGCCGGTTCGTTCTTTGGTGGCGTTGCGGACGAACAGCACGAGTTGCAACGCCACTTCGACGTCCTGGATCGTGACCGGGCCGGTGTACTTGATCGCGCCGCCGCGCTCCTCGCACAGCACATAGGCCGCGGGCGCGCGGACCGGGGTCGCATCAAACGCGGCTTGAAGATCGGCCGCATCGCCCACCAGCTTCAGCAGCGGCGCGTGCGCGCTCAGGCGCTCGATCGCCAGGCTGACGGGGTACGGCCCGACGCTCACAGTCCCTCCAGCTTGTCGCGCGAGAAGATGCGCGGCTGGCTGCTGAAGCGCACGGCGCCGCCGTCCGGATCGCTTGGCGGCGTCGGCGCGAGAGGATCGCCGGCGCCCAGGCTGAGCTTGCCGGCCACGACGGCATCGAGCGCCCGGATCGCATCGCGGTAGTCGCGCTCGATGCGGCCTGTCTCCTCATTTGTGCGATCGCGCTGCCGATGCAGGTGGTAGCGCGCGATCGCGCGCCCCCACACGGCCAAGACCGGGAACTGCGCTGGGTCCTGTGGTAACGGGTAGCCCCGCTGCGCCAAGCGCGCGTCGATTTCCCCACCCGCCTGCAGGGTGAAGCGCACGATGCTGTCGAGCGCTGCATCGGCGGAGGCGATCTCCTCGGGCGTCCAGCGGCTGCGGTCGCCGGCAGCGATGGTCGCCGCCAGTAGAGGCGGATCGATCTGGTATAGCTCGGCGAGCTCGTTGAGCGCGTCGGCGCCATCGGCGAGTTGGGCGGGGGTGACGTACATGGGGTGTTATCGGGCCTTCTTGCCCGCGGCGGCCTTGGCAGCGGTCTCGCGCTCCGCAGCGGCCTTGCGTTCGGCCGCGGCCTCGGTCTCGTCCTCGACCTCTTCGACGACCAGGTACGGATCGGCCTTGAGGATCTCCAGCTGCTTTGCATCGAAGCGGTCTGCGGGATAGATCACCGGCGCCCTGCTGTGACTGACGCCGCAGCGGCGGTAGGGCTCGTGGGTGGAGCGAATTTTGATCGAGGGCATGAGGGGCTCCCTGTCGCGGTGAGTGCCGTCTCTCCGGCTGTCACGCCTAGCTACCCCACAGGGCCTTCTGCGCCAGGGCGTTCGGCGCGGCTGTCTGCTGTGGCAGTCCGGGGCCTTGCGGAATCTCCCCGGCAAGTCACACGCACCGTCGTGCGTGCCGCGACTCAGTCGTTACACCAGCCAGTTGGAGGTCACGAGCTCGGCGCTGTTTGCCCACTCGTTGCCACCGTTCTCGTCCTTCACCAGCAGCTTGCGGCCAGCGGCTTCCAGCGCCGGAGGCACGAGCAGCAGGTTCGGCCTGATGTTGAGCGGACGACCACCGTCGGCCTTGGAGCTCTGCATCGCGGCGCGGGCGTCGGCGTAGTGCTCGGCGGTTAGCGGCTGGTTGCTGGCGTAGGCGAGTTGCCAGAATCCGAAACCGACGTTATTGCGCGCGTCGACACCAAAGCGGAACTCGTTGTTCATGAACACGGCTTCGTCGTCCAGCCGGGTCATCGACGTGAGCACGGGCGACTTGCGGTTCTGGAAGATGATCGGCTTCACCGCCCGGCTGGTGTCCAGCAGGTACCAGATCGGGTTGGTCGGCCGCGCGGCGAGGTCCACGTCGTGGTTCTTCACCAGCGTGACAGCGCCGGTGCCATCGGCGTTGGCATATACCGGGTGCTCGTCATCGAAGAACGGCTGGCCGTCGTAGCACAGCGTGCTGAAACCGGCCTTGAGCAGCGGGAACACCAGCTCGTCCGGCTGCGACTTCGCCGCGCGGCCCATCTCCGCGAACAGCGGCGAGTAGATGCCGACGTTGTCGTCCTCGATGTCGGTGCGCTTGACACTGACCGAGGACTCCCAGTCCTTGTTGACGATCGAGTAGCCGTGCGCGGCCATGTCCTTGAGGACGCGCGGGCCGATCCATTCGCGGAACTGCGGGAACTGGCCGAGCCAGCCGTAGGTGTTGCTCTTCGTCGTGCTGGGGATCTCCGTGGCGATCTTCTGCCAGTCGGTCGGGGTCTGGTCGAACGCAGTCTGGAAGTCGCGGCGGAAGCCGACGAACAGCGCCTGTACCAGGGCGGAGGTAACGAGAGCCATATCGGATTACTCCTGGGGAATCGGAAACAGGGGGGCGCGGCGCGCGCGAATGCCGGCAAGCGCCGCGTCAGGCGGCGCGCTGCAGCTCCTTGAGGTACTCGGCCTCGGAAATGCCCAGGAGCCGGCAGGCTTCTTTCTGCTCGGCGTTGAGCGCCGTGGCCGCGCCCTCCGGCTTGCGCTCGCCCAAGTTCGACGGCTCGCCGATCGACGGCGCCGCGGCCACGAACTCCTTGAAGCGCTTCAGGCCCTCGGTGTCGCTGCAGGCAGCGCGGTGGTACGACTCGGTTGCCGGCGTGATCTTGCCGGCCTTCAGCGCGGCGGTAATTGCTTCGTCGACAGCGCGCTCGTGCTCGGCCTTGTCGCGCGCCTTCAGCGCGTTCTCGGCGTTGGTTGCGCGCTGCACCAGGGCGTCGTAGTCGGCGCGGGGCACATAGCGATCGAGTGAAGGCTGCTTCTTCTCGGCGTTGGTCGCGCGCTCCAGCGCGCCGTCGCGGTCCTGCTTGAGCTGGTTGATTGCAGTGGCCACCTGGTCGTCGGTGGCCTGCTCGGTCAGACCGAGGCCGACGATGGCGGCGGTCAACAGGGTGGAACGGCTCATGGTCGAGTCCTCTTGGTTGAGCGCTTGCAGATGCAAGTTGGCTAGGTTGGCTAGGCCGGCCGACACCAGCCGGACGATCCGGCCGGTGTCGGGGACGTAGTCGAAAACGGGGGAGATGTAGCGGTACTCGCGATTCGCGACCTGGTCGCGTCCGCGGGGCGTCCAGCTGACGCGTCCCCACAAGGCGCCGCCACGAAAGTCCAGGTCGGTGATCCACCCCGCCGCCGGTGCCGGCAGCCCGTTCGGTGCGCGGTGCTGGGTGGCGTGTTCCCAGTCGATCGGCAGATCGGCGCTGCGTGAGCGGAACGCCGCGATCACCGCCTGGGCGTCGCCGGCCTCAAAGACCCAACTCCGGCCATCGCGGCCGGCGATGATCGGACCGGCCGGGATCAGCTCGACCCACTCTGGGGCGCCGCCGTCGGCGGGCTGCAGCTCGGAGTTGACGGCGATACGATGCGGCATACCGCGCATCGTCGCGATGCGCCCGGACAGGCCGGGATTAGCGCGCGCTAATGCGTAGTGGGGTGCCCGTTGCGGGGCAGGCGCGCACGGCCGAAGCTACCCCCGGAGTCGGCACCTCGTCCATCGCCGGCCACCCTCCCGCTCCACATCCCGTTTAAAACCGTTTTAATTCGCCGCTGGCGCCCCGAGCCGGGGGGCAGTGGCCCGGACGTACCGCCCCGGGGCCTTCACGGCGCTTATACGCGGCTCTGGCCCGAGGCGGTTTCAGCCGTCGCCGAGGTCCAGGTACGCGGTGGCCAGTCGGTCGATGTAGTCGGCGTCCTCGACCGAGAGGCCGATAAACGGCCGGGCCGGCAGTCCCGGATGGTTGACCCGTGCACGCGGGCCTGGGCCGCCTTCCCATGCAAGCGCCTTGCCGGACTTCGGCAGGATCACATAGGGCGCGGTTCCTTCCTGATGCCAGCGCGCTTGCTTTGCGTCGGACGAGATCTCGGCCCAGGTCGGGCCGTGGCTGCCGTGGATGCCATCGCGCATGCGGCCGGTATCGGTCAGCGGCGTGCGGCCGCTGCCGGACTTCAGCGGCACCCACGGGGTCCCGTCCGGTGCGCGGCCTTCGGCAAACCGACGCTGTGTGCTCTCGATGCCGTATTCCTGGATGTCCCGCATGAGCGGGTTCAAATCCTGGCCGCGGCGCTGCAGCTCGCCGAACCAGCGCTGCGCCCGGTCGGCGTCGATCTCGATGATCAGCGGCTTATCGCTCATGGTATGGTGCGCGCACGGGCCGGAGCTTGTGCCGCCTCCGGTGTAGCGGCCTTCGCCGCAATCCTTCCACGGGCTGGGCCAACATACCCGACAGCCTGCAGGAAGTGCCGCAGGGCGGGTTGGCGCGCCTGCAGGCAAAGGCACTCATTCGACCGGGCGCCCCCACACAAGCAAGCCCTGACGCGAGCGCGGCTGCGGCCGCGCGCCACGGAAGAAGTCGAACGACCCCCACACCCCACCCGGCAGCACTTCCGCGATCAACGTCAGAGCCTTCCGGCCTTCGAGCCGCACGGTCTTGACGTAGTAGCGGCGCAGGCCAACTTGGCCGCGGGCGTTGCGGGCGAAGTTCGCCCAGATCTCGAACGGCGCCTCGATGGTCTCGCGCAGCAGCGGCAGGTATTTCTGCCGGCCGTCCAGGCGTTTCGGGTCTTCGAGCCAGTGCTCGATCACGCGCGGGCTCAGCAGCACCTCGGCGCCGGACGGGTCCTGCAGCGTCGCCGAATCCCCGTAGAGCCGACGCCAGGCGGCATGCAGTGCCTCGGGCGACCGCTCCGCGTCGGCGAGGGGCATGGCGCGAGGCGCGTCGACCGGCACTTGATCGGGCCGTCCGTACGCGTGGTACGGCCTGCCGGGCAACTCGGACCACCTGCTGTCAAGCGTCTTGGCCAGCAACGGGTCGGCGATCTCACGGCCCTGGTCCGCCACGCCGACGTGATAGGCCCACTCCGGAGGCGGCTCGCCCTCGACCGGCGGCGGGGCGGGATCGGGGGCCGTCTTGCCCTCCGCGTGCAACCGCGCGGCGGACACGCCGGTGACCGTGCAGCGGCAACCCCACCCATTGGGCGGGTAATGCGTCTGCCACCAGGGGTCGTCGGCCGCGATGATCTTGCCGTCCCACGCTTTGTGCTGCTCGCGCGGGTTGCGCACGGTGTTGTGGTGGTACTTCAGGTACGGGAACGCCTTCAGCGTCTCCCAGCGCCCGGCCATGTACGCCGTGCGCAGGTTGGTGTGGTAGATAACGGACGTGCGCCAGTTGAAGCCGGCGGTGGTGCCGTCGCCTGTCCAGCCGCGCCAGCCGTGGCGCTCGACGATGTCGCGGAAGCGCGCGCGGAAGTCCGCAAGCGTCTCGCCGCGGCTGATCGCGGCGTCCACTGCCTCGCGCAGGTCGGCAAGCAGCGCGTCGCGCGTGGCGCCGGCGACGACGAACGCACGCGCGTGCTGTCCCTGCCACAACTCGTCCCAGCGCCGCGTCGGCAGGTTGACCTTCTGCCGGAAGTAGCGCTCGGCCTCCGGCAGGCTGCGGAAGCTGCCGCGGACATCAGGTGTCGGCATCGTCCACCGCATCGCTCATGCCGGCGATGCCGGCGATGGCCAGGGCATGCTGCAGCACGGCCGCGAAGCGCTTGCTGTCGAGGTCCGGCATCAGCTCCAGCAACCCGTCCCGAACCTCCTCCAGCGTGCCGGCCTGCTGCACCAGCGCCTCGATGCGCTCGACCCACTGGCCGACGACGGGGTCGGCGCGGCTGGCCAGCAGCGCCACCAGCTGGTCTTCGCGATCGCGCGGCGCGCCTTCGCGGTTCTCGGCGCGCCGGGTCCTCGCCGGCGTCGCCGCGGCGGGCGGCGCCGGCGCGGCCACAGCGGGCGCCGTAAGCAACTCGGCGCCCTCGTCCGGGTCGGGCAAGCCGAGCTTGTCGCGGATGACGGACTGCTCGACGCGCAAACCCATCGGCACCAGCTTCTCCAGCGCACCGGTCAGCGCCGCGATGTCCTCCGACTCCGGGACCTGGACGATGAGCTTGGGGTAACGCCCAGGGCCGAAGTTCAGGTCGACGAACGGGCGGACCAAGTCGCGGTTCAGCGTCGTTTGTAGCGCCTTCGCGTCGGCCTGAAGCAGGTCCAGGCGTACGTCGTTGTGTACCTTCGCCTGGCTGAGGCTGGCACCGTCGTCGGCCGTCATAGTCTGCCCGAGGACGCCCTTACTGACCTGCTTGTCCCACCACGTCGCCAGCTTCTCGAAGAAGTCAGCGGCGCCGTTGGTGTTGGGCGCGGCCTGGAACTCGATGCGCGTGCTGTCGGGCATCACCGCCGCGGCGTCGCTGCCTAGGTTGGCCACCGCGGCCATGAGCTTGACGATGTCCTCCTTGGTTGCGCCCGGTCCGTAGCGGCCGACGCGCATCGGCAGACCAAAGATGTCGGCGAAGGCCATCCAGTCCTTCCAGGCCCAGGCCTTGCACATGTACGCCGGCGCCGCCAGGCGTGCGAGGCCCCCGCGCACCGGCAGGCCGGAGCGAATCTTCGGGCGGTGCACGACGAACTTGAACGGCGCCAGCGGAATGCCGTTAACCGGATCCGCATCGTCGAGCAGGCGCAACTTGTGCCCAGTTTCGCGGTCGTAGCGGAAAAACCGCGGGTCCCGGTGCTCCAGCGTGGCGGGCATCCACACTTTACCACTGCGGTCCCACACGATCTCGATCACAGAGTAGCCCTTGCCCAGGCCGTCGGTCAGATCGAATAAGGCTTCGTCAACCGCGGGCAATGCCAACATCTCGCGCACGGCATCGGCGATCTCCACGTCGCGCTTGTCGTCGCTCCAGGCGTCGACGCGGATCTGCAGCCCGGACAACGCGAGCTTGCGCGTGCCGAGCACCGATGCGTAGTGCAGGTCGCGCTCCTCCATTTCCTCGGCGAGGCACAGGTACTCGTAGGCATCGCCGTTCGCGGCGGCCTCCAGAATCTGCGCCAGGCGCGGCGGCGTCAGGCCGCCGGTCACGCCGGAATGCCAGACCTGCCGAATGCCGGTCACGCCACCTGCGGAAATCTCCTCCTCGAGGACTTCGTAGCGGATTGGCTCGCCGTCCGGGCCGAGGATGCGGGATTGGACCGTCTTCGTCGCCATCACCAGATGCCTTTTGTGTTGCGCCAACCCGCGCCGCGCCCGGTCTCGGGGCTGCAGTCTTCGCGTGCGCCATGCGGCGTGACGCGGTGGTAATCGATCACCTCGACCTCGGCCAGGCTCGCGTAATGCATGAGCGCGATCGCGACGCCGGCGTCGCCGTGCCGCTGCCCGCCGTCCTTGCCCGCGGTCTTCTTGTCGGGCACGCGCGCCACGCCCTTGATCACCTTGATCGCGCGTAGGTCGGCGAGCACGTCCTTGTCGCGCGGCAGCGCGATCGTGTCGTCTTCGAATGCCTGTTTGAGCGGCGGCATCTGCTCGCGGTACCAGCCCTCGGTCAGCATCACCAGCTCGATGCGTTCGAACCCGAATTTCTGCGCCAAGAACTCGCTCACCGCATGGCCGTTGCCGCGGGCGTCGAGGGCCGCCTTGCGGAACCGGGGCAGGCGTCCGATCACGAACGTTGCGATCTGCTCCTGCTGCCGGTGCGGCATGTTCCGCAGCTCCAGGATGAACGGCACTCGCCGGCGCAGGGTCTGCTCGATCTGCGCCGGCACCATTACCGTGAGGTCGCCGCTGCGGCCGAAGTCCTGGCCGAACACGCTTTCCAGATCCGGATCGAGCGCCTGCAGCAGTGGTGCGACGTGCTCGTCCAGCCAGTCTTGGATGACCTCATGCCGATGGTCGTCCGGCTCGCGCTCGAAGCCGGCGGGGCAGCTGTAGCGCAGCACGGGCGTGTCCTGCATCCGCGCTTCGATCAGCGAAGTGGTGAGCCACGCGCCCGAGCCCTGGCTTGGCACGACGTCGAGCTCCTCCTCGGCTGCGTCGCCGTAGAAGGCGTACACGTCCGCGATCCACTTGGCCTGGGCCTCAGCGTCCCACGACACGCCCTTGCGCATGCACACGCGGCCGAATAAGCCCTGCTCGACGGCATCGCGGAACGTGATCCGGTGCACCGCACCCTTGCGCTTGCCCGAGCGAATCTCGTTCACCAGCTCGTTGAAGGGGTTCTGGTCGCCGTCATGAGTGCTGATCACACGTACCTTGCCGCCCCAGATCAACAGCGCCAGCGCCGCTTTCAGCAGTTCGTCCAGGGCGCCGTGGAACGCGGCCTCGTCAATCACCACCACGCCTTGCTTGCCGCGCAAGTTGGCGGGCCGAGAGGACAGCGCGACGATGCGGAAGCCGCTGGCAAACCGGATCGTGTAGGTCTTGATCGCCTTCTCGTCGTCGCTGTCCTTGAAGACCTCTTCGCCTTCCTCCACCTCCGACGCCGCCTCATTGAACACGCGCGCCCACATCGCACAGGCCTCGATGTATTCGATAGCCATGTCCATGTTGTAACCGATGTAGTACACGTTCATCCCGCCGGCCTGTCGGGACTTTGAGGCGATCAGGACGTTGTCGGCGGCTTCGGCCCAGGTGAGGCCGATACGGCGGCTCTTCTCGGCGACCTTCAGGTCGCTGTCGTCGGCGATCCATTCCTGCTGGTACTTCAGCAGTACCGCGTCGATGGCTTGGTTGACCTCGCGTGCGAGCGAGGCCGGCAGTTCCTGCCGCAGCAGGTCGCCGGAATCCTTGACCAGCGCCTCGACCAGCGGGCGCCGCTGCGGCTTGGCCGCCGAGCCGCCGCGCTTCCCAGGCTTGGCCGGGGCTACGACCATCAGCCAACCCCCAGAATCTTCTTGCGGAACTCGGCGGCGCTCTCCGCGGACAGGCCACCCGTCTTGACCACCTTGTCGAGCTTGGCCTGCTGCTCGCGCAACAGCGCCGCCTGTGCCTCCGCCGCGATCGCGCGGCGCACATTCACGTCGACGCGCTTGGTGTCGATCGCATCTTTCGCAGCGCGCGCCAGCTTGCGCACGTCGTCCACGCTGATCTCTTCGGCGCTCTGCAGCTTGAGCGAGGCGTCCGTGGCAAGCGTGATCACCGCGTTCGTCAGCAGCGTGCTCGCTTTCTCGCCTAGGCTGTCGCCAAACTCGCCGACCAGCGCCTGCGCGGCGCGGTCGATCTCGCGCATGCGCTCGGTCAGTTCGGCCAAGCCCTGGTCGTAGCGGTGCAGCGCCGACCGCGAGACCTCGGCGGCAGGCTGGCCCGGGAAGCGGGCCTGCAGGTCCGCGATCATCTCGTCCAGTGTCAGGCGGCCTTCGCGGAGCAGGCTCTCGATGTACTCGCGCTGCTCCGACGGCAGGCGAGAGATCGTGGACTTGGCGCGGCGCTTGCGAGCCATTACTTCGGGCTCGGCCGGCTCACGCCCGGCACCAGCGTGTAGCCCTGGGCGACACTGAGCCCACGGGTGGTGAGGGTCGCCACGTCGACGCCGGGCACGGGCTGGCTGAGGGTCATCAGGCCCTGGTCGGCGAGCCAATGCAGGTCCGTGTGCACGTCGTCGCGGTCCGCAGCAACACCCAGGAAGTGCAGGCCAGCATGCAGCTGCGAGCTGTTGGCGAAATAGCCCTTCTGCTCCGACAGGATGCGCAGCAGCACCAAGCGGCGGTCTTCGCGCAGGCGTTCGGCGAAGGTCTTCATCGATCGTTCTCCAGCAGGTGCTCCTGCATCGTTTGCATCAGCCGATTCGTGGTTCCGATTTGCCCCTCGATCGACGAGAGGCGCTCGTAGATTTCGCGGATCTCCGCATGGGTCAGGCCAGCTTCGCGGAACGCTTCGAGCTTGGCGACGCGCACCGCGATGCCGTTCTGTCGCCACCACAGCAGCAGGCCCACGCTAAGGTTCCCTGTCGCGAGCAGCAGCAGTACCAGCAGCAGCGCGTACGGGGCGGTCGCGTCAATAGCCACGCTCACGCTCCAGCGCTTGCCGCGCGCGCTCGATGCGCTCCGCCTCGATGCGCTCGCGCTCGCGGGCGGCGGCGGCCAGACGGGCCTTGCTGTCCTTGCAGTCGTGGTACAGCGCCGCGCTGGCTAGATGGTTGCGCGCCAGGCCCAGCAGGCTGCGGTCGACCACCGGCGGCAGCTCCGCCGGGCACGGTGAGGTCAGGTCCGCCCCGATCGGCGGGATCGGGTTGACCAGCGCCAACAGCTCGGGCGGGATCGCCGGCGTTGGCCGCGTTCCACGCGCGCACGAGCTCAGTGTCGGCATGCATAGCAGCCAGGCCAGGGTTGCGAGCAGCGGCCGCTGCCAGCAGCGCGCTGGCCGAGGCCGCGGCGCGGCGGTTGCGATCGATGTCATCGTGCAGTCCCTTCGAATGGGCGTTGAGGGCGGCGGCCGCCGCCTGGGTATCGCGCGAAATCTGCGCTGCGGCGCCCTGGGCGTCGTGCAGCAACGCGCGGGTCTGCGCCAGCTCGGCCGCGAGCGTCTGACTATCCCGCTGCGCCTGGTGGCCCTGCTGCCATTCCATGCCGGCCCACACGCCGGCGCCGAGGCCGAGCGCGAGGCACGCCGCGCACGCTGCGATCGCGTACAGCACCGCCTTGGCGTGGGCGACCACGCGCACGCCGGGCAGGGGCGTCCAGCCGCTCACGGGCATACCGCCTTGCCGGGCCATCCGGCGGCGATGTAAGCCGGCTCCAGCATGAGCAGGATGCGGCGCGGGTACTGCACGTTCTCGCGGTGCGCCGACGCCGAGCGCGCACGGAAGCGTTCGACCGCGCGCCAGTCGTTCGCGTCGGCGCGGCCGGCGATGGCCAAGCCGCGCTCGCGCAGCACCCAGGTTTCGCCGCCGTTGTAGCCGCGCAAGGCGAAGTTCCAGCGGCTGCACGCGCTCAGCGGCGTCCAGCCGATGGGCTGGACGCGGTCGAGCAGCCACTTATCGTAGATCGCTGCCGCAAGCGCTGCCTGGTGCGGGTCCCACGGATCGAACTGGCCTAAGCGCTCCGGGAACGCCTGCGCAATCCACTTGGCCGTCGCCGGCATGAACTGCGCGAGCCCCTGCGCGCCGACGGGCGAGCGCGCGTTGGGGCGCCAACCGCTCTCAAGGTGCAGCTGTGCGGCCAGGCGCGCGGGCGACGCGTCCACGCCCCAGACATCAGCCGCAGCCTGCTCGACGCGGTGGCGGTACAGTGCGGACGCCTCAGGGATGCGGACTTGTGCGCGGACCTGCCCGCACAGGAGGCCGAGAACCACCGCAGCGGTCAGCAGCAGCCCGACGATCGCGATCGCGCGCGCCGTGCGCTGCAGGCGGCGAGGCACATCGAGCCGGCTCATCCGATAAGCCCCGCGGCGATCATGGCGGCGGCCACCAGGGTGGCGCGGCGCGTCTGCGCCATCGCCTTCTCGATGCCGTCAAGGTAGCGCGGGTCGGCTCCGCGGAACGCGGCCCAGTCCACGCCGTAACCGACGGACGCCGCGCCGCTGATCTTGCTGATTGCCCACAGATAGGCGCCGAGCTTGGCGGGGTTCAGCGGCACGACCAGCGCGAGCAGCACGAGGCTGATCAGCGCCCACAACCACACGTTGCCGATGCGATCCAGCTGCTCGCTTGCACGGATGAAGAGTTTCTTGAGCGTGTGCATGTCCAGTCCTGCGAAGAGGGCCGACGGCGGCCAGGGGGAGCCGCCGTCAGCCGGAGGGAGGCCGATCGGCCTTGCAGGGGGCACGTGGGACACGCCTTGCCGCGTCAACTCAGCAGCATCCCCTTGCGCGAACAGGATGCGCGCGCGCGAGGAAGCGGCTGGATTAACGCGCGCTAATGAAAAAGCCCCGCTCGGAGGCGGGGCTTCGTATCTGCGGATGGACAGCTCAGAGAATCGACTTTCCGTCCAGATCGAGGCCAGTGACCGCGCCGCGCTTGACGATGCAGATCGCAGTAGTGTCGATCATTGCGCCAAAGCCATTCTGCAGGCGGAGTCCGTCACCGTGATCCCATCGCACGCTGCAGAGTTCCTCAGCTGGATAGCAACGCGGTGCGACGTACGGAATCTCAGCGCTGCTGGGATTCTTTGCCGCCATGCGGATGGCTTCTTGGCACGCCAAGACGGCGTCCGCCCCGGATGAGCTATCGCAACCGGAAACCCAAGCTAATGCGCAAAGCAGCGGCACCAAAGCGATGATCCTTTTCACCTTCCCCCCTTGTTAGTCGTCGAATAGTCGGCCCTGAATTTTGTTCAAATGCAGCGCGCGCTGCTGGCGAATGATCCGATAGACCTGCTGCTCGCTCAATCGGTGTTCGTCGGCCAGCTGGCGGATGTTGCCGCGCTTGGCCTGGCGGTAGATTTCCGCATCGCGCAGGGCCGTGCGCAGCCGATCGCCGCGGGGCAGGTACCACATACGGGCGCCGAAGTACTCGGCCAACGCCAGCACGCCGTCGCGCGCGAGCACGAACGCCTCGTATTCGCCGCGACCCTGGCGCAGGTACACGGCCTCCTGCACGCGGACCATATCGACCAAAGCCTGCGCCCAGCGGTCTTCCGGTACGTCGCCGATGTCGCGGCCGATCAGGCCGAGCGACTCGCTCTCGGTCTGCGCCGGCATCATTTCGAGCTGCTCGGTCACGTTTCGGTTCCGTACTTCACGCGTGCCGCAGCGCACTGCTTTTCGGCCTCCTCCGGCTCCATGAGGCCGTAGGCCAGCTGCTGGCGGATCCAATCCAGTTCGTTCTGCAGCTTCTTCTGCCGCGGGTCCTCGGGCGGTGCCTGCAGCGGTGGGGCGGCGGACAGGTGCCGGCCGGCACGGGCGTCGGCTTCGCGCCGGCGCTCCGCGGCGGCATCGGCCGCGTCCGCCAGGCTGAACACCACCGCGCGCAGGTAGCCGTGGCCTTCGAGCGGCAGGCTCAGCCGATCGCGCTGCGCCAGCATCTGCTCGATGCCCTGCGCCCACATCGCCGGAGCGACGGGGCGGCGCATGCCGGTGCGCTCGTCCTTGCACACCGTGCCGGCAGCGATCAGGTCGGCCACCTCGCGCGCCAGCTTCACCGCGCGCGCCATCCGCAGTCCCGTCTTCGGAGGCTTGAACAGCCGCAGATACGCCAGCACCGCACGGCCGCACTCCGGCGGCAGCTCGGCGACCGCCGCGGCCAGGCGCTTGCCTTCGTCGTCGGTGAAGAACGCCTCCATCTCGGCTTGGAAGGCGCAATGAGGGCAAGTCCCGAGCATCAGTCCTCTCACGCCCTCGTCAACTTCAGCGCGCCTTCCAGCACCGTGAACAGGCGGCGGAACTCGCCGGCCATGAGCACGAAGCGCGCGTCGAGCTCCGCGCGCAGGTCGTTACGCTCGGTCGCCTCGAGCTCGTCGACCGCGCCGTCGAGCAGCTTGAACTTACGCACGATCAGGTCCTCGCCGAGCACGAACGAGACGTGGTCGTCGAGGTTCAGCGCCAGCCGGGTGACCTGCTTGCCCGACTCCAGGTGCTTGGCGATCTCGTCGCTGTTCAGCTCCATGCTGTCGATTCGGACACGGGCGGCACGATCCGCTGGGTCGCGCAGCTCGCACTCGTCGCCGAGCGACAACCCGTCGGGCAGCGGCTCGCCGGCGACCCAGCCGGTCAGCACCGCGCGCGGCGCGACCTCGGCGTTCAGCGGCAGCGCCGGGAAGCTGCCGAGCGCGCGGCGGATCTCGCTGACCACGTTCTCGCCGCTCTTGCGGCTGGAGGTGTCGACCGCGACCACGCCGTGGCCCAGATCGACCAGCGCGTCGGTGCGCGAGGGCTTCACGAACGCGCGCGGCAGCAGGTCGGCGATCAGCTCGTCCTTGATCCGCTTGCGGGTGCGGCCGCCGGGCTTGCGGCCTTCCTTCTGCTCGATCTCCGCCAGCTTCTTCTGCAGCAGGTCGTTGACCACCGAGCCGGGCAGGATCTTGTCCTCGCCGCCGACCGCCAGCCACAGCGCGTCGCCCTGGCGGTGCGACAGCGCCTCGGCGTCGCGCCCGAACGGGCTGATGAAGCCGCGGCTGGACAGCTCGAACAGGCCGACCGGCTTGAGCTGGCATTCGTCGAGGCCGGCGTCGAGGTCGTCGAACTTGGTCGAGGTGGGGAAGCGGAACAGGGTCAGGTTGCGGAAGAGCATACGGGGCTCCTTGTGACGGACTTTCGACGGGCGTCGATCTCTAGAGCGGCGACGAGTCGGTGCAACTGGTCGTGGTTGAGCCACTCCACGCGCGCGACGCTGAACATGCGGCGCGCCGTGCCGTGGGCGTACGACCAGGGACGCTTGGCGTCTGCAAGCAGTGCTTCCACCTTCTGTAGCATCGGCACGTCCTTGATCGACTTCGGACGCCCAGCGAACACGCGGCGGCGTGCCTGGCGCTCGGTAACCTTGAACCCAAGGCGCGCGAACTCGGCGAGGACGGCGTTGCGCTCCTGGGCGGTCATGTCCGCTGAGGAGGCCTTACCGGTCAGGCGCACGAGCAGTGCCCGGTAGGTGTCGTCGTCCATACCGAGTTGCTTCTTGGCCTGGTGGATGCGGCCGAGCTGTCGGTTGCGGTCGGCTACGGGGCTTCGCATGCGCCTAGTCATCCGCCACCTCGGCCATGCCCGGTTCCACGCCTTCGCTGCAGCTGAGCAGCCGCGCCACGCTGCGGCAGGCCTCGAAGAAGCGGGCCTTGAGCTGCGGCGGCGCCACCGCCGGCAGCGGCCGGGAGCGCTGGCCGGCGTGATCGGCGGCGGTGATGACCCGCCAGTCGATCACGCTCAGCCGTCGCACGCGTAACTGCACGCCGCAGGATGGGCAGCGAACCTGCTGCGACACCCCACCGGTAAAAGGCTCGACGATCCGGAGGGCGCAGCCGCATTCGCAGCATTGAGGAATGGGAGCGGGCTGCATCAGCGCACCTCCTCGATCTCGGTGGCGAAGGGCTTAATGACGAAGTCCTCCTTCCCAGTTACCACCGATAGTCCTTTGATCCCTTCGACGGCAGACGGCTCCGCTAGGATGGCCTCCTTGTTGACCGACTCCTTGGTGCGGATGAATCGCTCCAGCCCCAGCTTCTTGAGGGTCTCGATGACGATGCCCTCGCTGCGGACGTTTACGCTGGGCGGCCGCATGCGCCAGCTGACCTCGCCAGCACCGAACTTGGCAGTTTTAGTCCGACCGTCCTTGGTCAGCTCCGCGCGCCGGGCCTCGCACCATATACGGACGCCCTCGCCGAGCTGGGCAATGACCGCAGCATGCGGGGCTGCTAGCGCTTCGTAATGTTCTTTGATCTCCGCGAGCTTGGCGTTCATTTCGGTTTCGATGGACTGGCGCGCACGCTGTGCGGCGCCGATCTCGGCGAGGGCCGCGTCCACCTCGTGTTGGTCGCGGAGCGTGACGACGGCGGCTTCGGTCTTGATGCGGGTCTTTTTGCTACTCATGGGTTGGGGTCCTGCTGCTGGTTGTCGGGCCGTTTGCCGCCGGCCGCGGGCTGGGTGGAAGGCCCTCCGCGTCCATCGGGCTGAGGGCTTTGAACAACTCGGTGCGCCACTCGCGTGCCT
Organism: Vulcaniibacterium tengchongense; assembly: GCF_003814555.1. Classification (GTDB taxonomy): domain Bacteria; phylum Pseudomonadota; class Gammaproteobacteria; order Xanthomonadales; family Xanthomonadaceae; genus Vulcaniibacterium; species Vulcaniibacterium tengchongense. Next base: position 1,128,573 of record NZ_RKQN01000001.1, on the reverse strand, counting down.
GCGTCAGGCTTACGTCCAGCACTGCGCTGATCAGCTGTGGCGTGAGGCTCGCCGACGGCTGGTGCTGCGCCCACAGCGCGAAGCGCATGGCGCGGAGACGGTCACAGCGAGACCGGCGTTTGCGCATGCGCGTCACTCCTCGTCGGGCTCCGCGGCGTGCTGGCAGATGCGGCGGAGCACGTCGCGGTAGCGCTCGCCGATCACGGGCGCCAGCTCGTCCTCGTCGTCAGCCGGCTGCATGCGCTTCCTCGGGGAACTGCTCGAAGGGCACGATCTCAACGTTCGGGACCAGCCGGCGCTGCACGCGGGTCATGACCTCGACGACCACGTGCGGACGGCCATCCGCCTCCACCTTCTTGCCGGCGGCAGCGACCGCGTCCTCGTACGATGCGAAGCCGGCGCCCATCACCGCGGCGACCGGGAGCACGACGTACCGCTCAGCCATTGGCCACCTCGGCGCGCGCGGCGTGCTCGACCCACTCGACCTGCACGTCCTCGTACGGGGCAGCGCAGACGTAGTCATGGCCGTCGGCGACGGGATGCCGGCGATAGCGCACGCCGTCCGCGAAGCTCGGCTTGCTGTTGACGATCAGCACCGGGCGCCGGCCGTTGTCGAACACGGAAAGCACGCGGATGCCCTCACGTTCTAGCCGCTCGATCACTGCGGCGGTCGAGCGCAGGCCATCTGGGCGCACAGCATGCGGTTGGATCGGGTTGACTTTCATTCGGTCTTCTCCTGGGGAATGGGCAACCCGAGTTGCCCGTAAAGGTCCGGCGTCGCGACGCGTTTCATCGCGGCCACCAGCCGGGCGGTGGCCTCGATCCGCTTCACGAGGAAGCGGCAGGTCCGGTCGAGGTCGTCCGCGTTTGCCGCAAGGTGGTAACCCTCGTCCGGCGTTGCGCAGATCGCGTGACCTTCGAGGCGCAGCTGCTCGATGACCTGACGCAGGCGGCGCTCGTCGGCGGCGTTGCGGCGCCCAGTGATGAACTCAGCCAGGTCGGCGGCGGTGATACCGTTGGCCGGGCCAACCCGCCGCATCAGCGCGGTCAGCACAGTCTCTGGCGTGATCTCGCCTGGGAGCAGCGGCAGCTGCACTAGCGGCCACCTCCGTGCATGTCGATGGCGAGCTGCACGACGGCGCGGATAGCGGGCAACTCGCGGTCCACCGCCGCGATTCGGGCGAACGCCGCGTCCTCCGGGATGTCGACGGCGGCGAGGATCGCCATCGCGGCGGCTGTGCGATCGAACCCGTCGCGTGCGTGTGCCGCGGCGCTTTGCAACCGCGTGGCTAGGCGGGCCTGCGCGGCGGCCTTGAGCTGCTCGTAGTCGCTCACTCGGCACCTCGCCGGTTCGGGCAGGTCGGGCAGGCGCGCGCGAGCTGCACGCGCATGTGATTGGTGCTTGCGAACGGCTGCCGCTGGTACTCCAAACAGCGGTTGCGCGGCAGCTCGCCGATCACCGGACACTCGACCGTCAAGCCCATCAGCGCGCCCTCGACCTTCTGTTGCACGGCGCGCAAATCGCCCTTGTAGGTGCCTTTCAGAACTTGCGAGACAACGGCGGGGCTGTAGCCGATCTTCTCCGCCACGGCGCTCTGCGTGCGGCATTTGCAGGCTGCGCGCAGCACGTTCAGCCAATCCGGCTCGGTCATAGGGGGTACTCCGTTTCGGTGTTGTGGTCGTAGACCGCGACCGCTACGCGGTGAGGCATGCGCGACGAGCGCTTGCGCAGCACCGAGGGCGCCTTGGGCCCGGTGTTGCGGATCAGGGTGTAGGTGGCCGGCAGGCACCGGCCGAGGCCATGCCGCGTGATGCGCAGGTACCCGGCCCGGACCAGGTACCTCGCATAGCGGCATACGGACTCGGCGGTTGTGATCTCCACAACGGCGGCCACGTCTCCCGCCGTGAAGGTGCGCAGCATCCGCATCGCGTTCCACGTCTTGCCTAGCACGAACGTGCCCCGCGCCTCCTTGCCTGCGCGGTGCCGTCGCGTGGCGTTGCGCACTTTCGGCGACACGTCAGCCCACCGCCTGCAAGCGCTGCTTGACGGCCTGTGGCGCATTGCCCAAGAAGAAATCCTGCCCGCGCGGCCAATCGGCGGCAGCCACCGATGCGAGGCTGCGGCTGCGCGCGAACTGCTCGATGCGGCCCAGGCCCACAACGATGTTGCGGACGCTGCCGGCGGCGCGCGCGTGGAGCATGTCGACCAGGTCGTCGGCGACGGAAACCTCGCACAGTTCGCGCGCAAGGACGCGCGCGTCGACTTCCGAGCACGGTGCGAACTCCACCCATTGCGAGATACGGCCGGACAGCTGCGGGCTGGACGAGATTCTCCGGTCGATTCCCGCCATGCCGATGAGAATCACGGGCACGCTGGACAGGTCGTGCAGGTCGCGCAACGTGTCCACGAGGCGCTTCTGCTCCACGACGTAGTCCGCCTCGTCGACGAACAGCGGCCTGCCGGTCTCGGCGAGCTTGCCGACGATGGCTTCGACGGTCTGCGCCACGCGGCCGCGCGAGGCGATGTTCAGTTCGCGGCAGATGGTTTCCAGCATGCTGGTCGGCGTGCTGGTGGCCAGGGCGCGCACGAACACGCCGTTCTGCCGGGTGGCGAGCCACGCCACCGCGGTAGTCTTTCCGCGGCCGCTCGGGCCGAAGCACAGGCCCATTCCGGGCATGCCGGGCGTGCGGCTCAGCAGGGCCTCGCCGGCTTCGGCCAGGCGGGCCACGTTGCTGATGGGTACGATCTTGGAGCGCATGGTCAATCCCCTTGTTGTGCTTGCAGTAGTCGGTTGCGCTCGGTGCCGTGAGGCAGCAGCGCGGCGTATTCGCTCGGCAGGCCCTGGGTTTCCGGGCCGAAGTACTCAAAGACCAGCCAGCGGCCCTTGAACTCGTCGCTGTTGACGTAGCCTTTGAGGCGGTGCCGTTCGATATCGTTGCGCTCTTCCGGCGCCTTCATCAGCACGCTGAGCGCCCACGCGAAGCGCTGCTCGGCGGTTTCGTCCTGGGCTTGCTCGCGGCGCAGCAGATGGGTCACGTCGTCCACGTCTGCGATCGTGCTCGGCGCCGGCACCGGCGCGGCGGGCGGCGCCTGCTCGGCCTGCAGCGCGGCCGCAGCATCCGCGGCGGCTTCCAGCGCTGGGGTGATGTGCACGACGTTCGGCGGCGGTAGCGCGGCGAGCGCCGCATGCTGCTCGGCCCTACGGTCGAGGATGTCCCACGCGATGTCCGCGGTCTTAGCTTTGCGCTTCGCCGCGCGCAGTTCCGCCTTCGCGTCTTGCACTGCGCGGGTCTGCCGGGTCTTGGCTTCGATGGCGACTTCGCGGCGGGAGACGCCGAGCACCTCGGGGCATTCGGCGATGCATAAGTAGCGTTCGGCGTGGTAGACGACAACGCGGCCAAGGTCGCCTTCTTCGTCGCGACGCACCAGGACCTGCTCGCCAATGACGCCAGCAAGCTCAGGCGCGATGTAGACCAGATTGTCGATCCGCAGGCCACGCTTTGTGACGGTGCGGAGCTCGCCGGCGCCCATCAGCAGGTCCAGCGCGCGCACGTCGGCGACGCGGCGGACAGCGTCGCGCAGCTGCGCGCTGCGCTCGAACGGCGTGACGCCCCCGAGACCTTCATGCGGCTGGTGGGCGTAGTAGTCGTTGCACCAGCGGTCGCACACGTCCTGCAGATCGGCCGCGGTGAGGCGGACTTCCACCAGGTCCGACGACTTCTTGAACAAGCGGTCGGCGAAGGCTTCTCGTGCGCGGATTTCCTGCGCTTCGGCCACGTTGTGGCCACAGTAGCCCGGCAGCAGTTCGACCAAGCCATGCGCGAAAGTGCGGAATGCGCGCTCGATGTTGCCCTTCTCCCACGGACTGAACGGCGCGCTGAACTTCGCTTCGATTTGCAGGCTGGTCAGCAGCTGGCCGACGCGCTGGCTGGCGTAGTCGCGGCCGTTGTCCATCTTCACCGCTTCCGGCACACCCCAATCCAAGATCGTTCGGCGCAGCAGACGGCACACAGACTCGGCAGTACTGGTCTTCGAGACCCACAGGCGCAGGCGGCGCGTTGCCAAGTCGATCACACCGATCAGGCTGTGGCGGCCGTCGACCAGCTGCAGGTCCGCCGGGCTGCTGTCCAGCTGCCACAGCTGGTTGGCGCGGGTAATGCCCTCGGTGAGGCTCCCGAAGGCGGACATGTAGCGGTTCTTCCACGCGTCCGGATTCGTCAGCGCGAGGAACACCTCAGCGTTCTGCGACTTCCACTTCTTCAGCCAGCGCTGGACGGTTCGCTCGTCGGGCAGATCGACGCCGGCGGCGCCGAAGCGCGCATCCAGGGCGTCGCACACGTGCTTCGCGCTCGCGTGCGGCTTGTCGGCCAGCAGGCCGACGACGAAGTCGCGCAGCTCGGGGTTCGTGTCGAGCTTGCCGGTGCCGGCGCGGTTGCCGTAGTTGCCGGCGAGCGCGGCCGGGCCCTTGGTCTTCAGGTCGCGCTTCCACCGGCGCAGCGTCGCCGGGTGCAAGTCGGCGCCGGTATGCTGGCGCACCTGGAGCGGGACGGCGAGCTCACCTCGGTTGTAAGCGACGCAGAAGTCCTCCATTGCACGGGTGATGCCCGTGCCGCGCGCCTCCGCGAAGGCAGCCAGACGCTGCAGCAGTTCCAGCTTGGCTTCCATGCGCGCGCGGCGCGTGCCGGTCATGCCGGCAGCTACCACCGCGCCCTGCTCGAACGCGCGCTGTCGCACCGCTGCATCCACCGACTCGGCGATCACCTGGCGGCGCGCCGCCGCGGCGCCAGCGCGGAATGCGGGACTGGCCTCGGCCGCGGCGCGTAGCGCTTCGGCTCGCTGCAGGGCGTCGCGAACATCCGCGGGCAGGAGCTCCCATGCGTACAGGCGGCGCTTGCCACCGCGCACTGCTTCCTCGCTAAAAGACCAGTTTTCACGCGTCGCACGCCGTACGATGCTGGACTTGTTGCGACCGAGCGCCTCCGCAATCTCCAGAAGGTCGTACAGCTTCATCGGGCGACCGCCGTCGGCCATCAGCGTGCCCTCCGGCGCAGCATCCGCAGGTTGTTGACGTGTTCTCGCAGGGCCTCGATCTGCTCCTGCGCGGCGCCGATCTCGGCGTCGAGCGCGGCGGCGCCGAGCACGAGGCGTCCGCCGCGCACCTCCGCCAGCCATTCCGAGTAGCGGTGACTGCGGCAGGCATGCTCGAGCGCCGGCATCAGCCATGCGGGCGTGTTGTAGGCCTCGCGGCTCTCCGCGGTGTACGCGTCGAGCATGTGCTTGCTGACCTCTTTCCCGACGAGCCGCGACACACGCGCGGCCACTTCGTAGCGATCGAGCTCCGGGTCGGCTGCGCGGGCGTCGTCCAGCATTGCGCCGACCAGGACGGCCACGCGGGTGCGGAAGTCCATGCTGCCGGGCAGCGCCGGCACCGGCCGCGGGATCGCAGCGAAGAGGTCGCCCGTGGCGACGTCACGGGACCGCGCCATCAGGCGACCTCCCCGCCGCAATGCACGCTCGCGCAGGGGGAGGCGCCCGCGGGCTTTCGGCCCGCGCCCACAAGGGGATGCCCCTGCTCACGTGCTGCCGGGGTTTTCGGGATGGACGCCCGCGCACTCTCCGGCTGATCGCACCCGTTGGCCCGGGCCAGGCGGTAGACAAAGGACGTGTTCATGCGCCGGCCGCCTTTTGCGGATTGCGGCCCCCAGCGCGGGTGGTAGCCTTGCAGGAGGCATGGGCCGGGCGCTTCGGCGCGCGGCCTCGGCGGCGGTTGGGATTGCCGTTGGCGTCGTACCGGCTCGGCCAGATCTCCTGCGGCCGCAGGCCGATGGCGCTGGCGATGATCCCTTCGGCCTTCGGCCACGCACGGCGAAAGACCTCGCTCAGCGAGCTGTCGCCGGTGTAGCCGTGCTCGAAGCCGAGCTGCCGCAACGACCAGCCCGCTTTGTCCAGCGCCGCCTTGATGTCGGACGGATGCCAGTCCTGGGGGGCTGGTTTTTTTGGGGCGGCGGCTGTGGGCATTGGCTGTCACGAACAAAGGGTGTGTATGGAGCGCAAACATAGACCCAAACGGGTTTGTTTACAACCCCTTTCGGGTGCATCACTTCACCCGATCGGGCTTGATGCATCCGGTTGCCATTTTTCGTTTTCCGATCAATGGCTTACAGAAAGTGGTGCGCGAACCAGAGGCGCAACACTCCGCGCAACGCTTCTAGTTGACGAAGCGATGCGGGGTCTCCGGTGATCGGGGAGAGACTCGCTCGGGTGCGTGGGTCGCGCTCCCGCGAGGAGTTCGCAACCTGGTTGGGTGTTCACCTGAACACCTACGCTCGATATGAGCGGGGAGAGCGGGAGATAGGCGCGGAATTGCTGGCGAAGCTCGCCAGCGAGGGCTGGAACGGCCACTGGCTGCTCACGGGAGAGGGGCCGGAACGGATCGACGCCGCAAACGACGCCTCTCAAGCTGAGAGACTCGACGCCGATACGCTGCTGGCGGCCATCGAGACCGTCGATGAGGCACTAGCCATGCCAGGGGTGCCGGCATTCACATCGCGCGGGCGGGCGGAACTGGTGTTAGCGGTCTATCGCCGCTGGATTGATACCCCTTCCTCGCCCGCAAGGGCGGTCGCGGTGGTTCTGCAGACAATCCGAGAAGCCGTGAAATCAGGGGAATTTGATGAATAAGGAACTTCGAGACGAGATCGCCAGCATTGCCCGCCGCCACAGCCAACAGGTGCCCGCGAGCCCGCAGGTTTGGCAGTCGCCGCAGCAGGGTAGTGTCGCGATCAACGGGAACGGCAACACCGTGTACATGCCGACCGGCGGCAGTGGGAAGCCGTTCCTGAACTTCGGCCGGCTTTTCGGCTTCTTCCTGCTAGCGACCTTCGTCCCGTACTGGTTGGCCAACCTGGTGCCGGCTTGGGAGCGGATGGATGCGGCCGCGCCGCACCTGGTGCGCGTCTTCCACGTGCTGCGCAGCTTCTCGCCCGAGCACATGCTTGCGAGCATGCTGGGGGCAATGCTGTTGGCAGTCCTTCTGGCCGGTGCCACACGCTTGTGGCTGAGTCAGCGCGCTCGTTAGCGCGCAATCCATGTGTCGCGGGGCGGCCCGGCCGCCCCGCGATGCGCAATCCATTTGTCGTGGCGGAGTGCTTGGCCGGGAGCGCTCAACTGGGCTCAAAGCCTTGTTTTTCTGGCCTTTCGTGCCGTTTTTTCCCGCCTTGTTCCGCCTTATCCCGTTTGATCACTCCAGGTGTCGGGTCACAGCGGGCATCCGCTACGTGCCGCTGCCCGGCCTCGGCGGGCGCCGGCGGGCGAGGCCGGACTCGCCGAACACCGCTTGGCGCAATGCCGCGTTCCGCGGCTACGCCGACCACATGGCGAGCGCGGAGTACCGCGCCGCGCGCGACCGCCTGGACGCGCTGGCGCGCGCCGCGCCGACCGCGATGATGTGCGCGGAGGCGATGTGGTGGCAGTGCCACCGCGGCCTGATCGCCGACGATTTCAAGGCGAGCGGCTGGCGGGTGGTGCACCTGATGGCGCCCGGCCGGGCGGAGGAGCATCCGTACACCGGCGCCGCGCGACGGGTCGACGGCCGGCTGAGCTACTCGGCCGCCGACGACGAGCGGCAGAGCCCGCTGTTCTGAGGCGTCGACGGGCGGCCGGCTATGATGGGCGCGTTCCCGCCGGAGATGCGCCATGTCCATCCATTCCAAGGCGCGCCGCAATGCCGGCAAGCGCCGCGCCAGGACCGCAGGCGAGACGGAGGCGGCCCCGATCGAGCCGCACGCCGACCTGCGCGATCGCCAGGGCGAGCTGCTCGGCGGCATCGTCCGCCGCGAAGGCGAATGGACCCTAGGCCTGGGCGGGAAGATCGTCGGCGACACGCACAGCGCCGCCCGCGCACTGGCCATCCTGCGCCGCGCCGCGGCGTTGCACGAGCGCGAGGGCACGCAGGTGCGCCTGAGCTGTTCGGCGACCCTGCGCCGGGCGGCCGAGCGGGAGGCGGCCGAGCAGGGCCTGAGCTTCGAACAGTTCGAGCGCCGCCTGGCCGAGGAGATGGCCGCGGCTGCCGCGAACCGGCACTAGCCGTCCCGGCAGGAACCGTTCGCGGCGGCGCGGCTCGGCCGGCACCCCGGGCGCCGCTTGCCCGGCCACCCCGCCTGGCCGGGAGCGTCAAGGGGAACGAGAAAACCGTCCGTTGCCGTTCCCCGCGATTCGTTCCGCGGAACAGGGCGCAGCCCGGCCAGGGCCGTGCTAGCCGCCGGACGCGTTCGCGGCGGGGGCCTGCCCGCCGGGCGGATCCAGGCGCAGCAGCTTGCCGTCGCTGTCGTCGGTGACGACGTAGACCTTGCCGTCGGCGCCGACCCGCACGTCGCGGATGCGCGCGCCGAGCTCCTTCAGCAGGCGCTCCTCGCCGACGATCTTGTCGCCTTCGAGGCTCAGCCGGATCAGGCTGCCGTCGGACAGCGCGCCGAGGAACAGGCTGTCGTTCCACTTCGAGTTCGGCCGGTTCACGTAGAACGCCATGCCCGACAGCGCCGGCGACTTCTCCCACACGTGGTACGGCGGCTCGGTGCCCGGCGCGCGGGTGCCGACGGCCTCGGGGATCTTCAGCCCGGAATAGTTGATGCCGTGGGTGGCCAGCGGCCAGCCGTAGTTCTTGCCGGGCTCGGGCAGGTTGATCTCGTCGCCGCCGCGCGGGCCGTGCTCGGCCTCCCACAGCTTGCCGGTGCGCGGATCGACTGCCAGCGACTGCGAGTTGCGGTGGCCGTAGCTCCAGATCTCCGGGCGCGCGTCCTGGCGGCCGACGAACGGATTGTCCGCGGGCACGCTGCCGTCGAGGTTCAGGCGCACCAGCTTGCCCTGCAGCATGTCCAGCTTCTGCGAGGTCGGGCGGTCGTTGCGCTCGCCCTGGCTGATGAAGACGTGGCCCTGGCCGTCGAAGGCGATGCGCGAGCCGAAGTGGTTCGGCCCCTCGAGCTTGGGCTGCTGGCGGTAGATCACCTTGACGTCGCCCAGGGCGTTGTCGCCGAGCGTGGCGGTGGCCACCGCGGTGCCGGCCGTGCCGTTCTCGCCGGGCTCGGCGTAGCTCAGGTAGATGCGGCGGCTGCGGGTGAAGTCCGGCGCCAGCACCACGTCGAGCAGGCCGCCCTGGCCTTCGGCGAACACCGCGGGGACGCCGGCCAGCGGCGCGGACACCGTGCCGTCGGCGCCGATGCGGCGCAGGCGGCCCGGGCGCTCGGTGACCAGGAAGCCGCCGTCCGGCAGCAGCGCCACCGCCCAGGGGTGCTCCAGGCCGCTCGCGATCTCGGTGACCTGCACCGGGCCGAGCTGGCTGGCCACCGTCCGCGACGCCTGCGCCTTGGGCGCGGCCTGCGCGGCGGGCGCCGCGCCGTCCTGGCGCGCCTGGCACGCGGCGAGCGCGAGCGAGAGGCCGAAGGCGACGGCGAGGGCGAGAGGACGAGGCGAGGCTGGGCGCATGGAACGGATCTCCGCGATGGAAAGCCCGAATGCTGCCACACGTTCGCTTGCAACGTGTTTCGGCCGCAGGAAGGGGCGTGGGCGGCCCGGACAGGGAGCGAGCGGACGCGCGCGACGCGGGCGCGACCGCCGCGGCGGCGCCCTCCGGCCGCGGAGGGGAGGCCTCAGCGATAGCCCGCCGCCTGCAGCTCGAACAGTTCGGCGTAGCGCCCGCCCTGGGCCAGCAGCTGTTCGTGCGTGCCGCTGGCCTCCAGCCGGCCCTCGGCGAGCACCAGGATGCGGTCGGCCATGCGCACGCTGCCGAAGCGGTGCGAGATCAACACCGCGGTCTTGCCGCGCGAGAGCTCCTTGAAGCGCTGGAACACCTCGAACTCGCTGCGCGCGTCCAGCGCCGCGGTCGGCTCGTCGAGGATCATCACCTGCGCGTCGCGCATGTAGGCGCGGGCGATCGCGATCTTCTGCCATTGCCCGCCGGACAGGTCGACGCCGTTCCTGAAACGGCGGCCGATCACCTGGTCGTAGCCCAGCGGCAGGCCCGCGACGAGGCCGTCGGCGCCGGCGCGGCGCGCGGCCTCGCGGATGCGCGCGGCGTCGTCCATCGCCTCGATCCGGCCGACGCCGATGTTCTCGCCCACGGTCAGGTGGTAGCGGACGAAGTCCTGGAAGATCACGCCGATGTTGCCGCGCAGGTCGTCGAGGTCGTACTCGCGCAGGTCGCGGCCGTCGAGCAGGATGCGGCCCTCGTCCGGGTCGTACAGCCGCGCCAGCAGCTTGACCAGGGTGGTCTTGCCGGCGCCGTTCTCGCCGACCAGGGCCAGCACCTCGCCCGCGCGCAGCTCGAAATCGAGACCGCGCAGGGCCCAGCGTTCCGCGTCGGGGTAGCGGAAGCCGACGTTCTCGAACGCGAAGCCGCGCGCGATCGGCCGCGGCACCGGGCGTGCGTCCGGCGGCGAGGCGATCTGCGGCTTCAGCTCGAAGAACGAGAACAGGTCGTCTAGGTAGAGCGCCTGGCCGGCGACCTGCGAGAAGCCGACCAGCAGCCCCTCCAGCAACTGCCGCAAGCGCAGGAAGCTGCCGGCGAGGAAGGTGAGGTCGCCGATGCTGAAGTCGCCGCGGACTGTGCGCCAGGCGATGTAGGCGTAGGCGACGTAGTAGCCCAGCGTGCCCAGCGCGGCCAGCAGCGTGCCCCACAGCGCGCGCCGGCGCGCCAGCGCCCGGTTGGCGCGGTAGAAGCGCTCGGCCAGTTCACGATAGCGCGCGATCAGGAAGCGGTGGAGGTTGAAGATCTTCACTTCCTTCGCCGTCTCCACGCTCGCGCCCATCTGCCGCACGTATTCCAGCTGGCGCCGCTCCGGGGTCCAGGCGAAGTTGAGCGAATAGCCCAGCGCGTTGAAGTGCGCCTCGCCGACGAAGGCCGGCACCAGCGCCAGCGCCAGCAGCGCGATCAGCCACGGCGCGTAGATCAGCAGCCCGGCGGCGAAGCCGGCCACGGTGATGCTGTCCTGCACCTGGCCGAACAGCTGGCTCATCAGGTTGAGGCGGCTCATGGTCTGGCGGCGGGCGCGGTCGAGCCTGTCCTGCAGGTCCGGATTCTCGAAGTCCTCCAGGTCGAGCGTGGCCGCATGCTCCATCAACCGCACGCTGGTGGCGTTGGCGAACAGTTCCGAGAGCAGGCCGTCGCCGTAGGCGACCAGGCGGCCGAGCAGGTCCGAGCCGATCGCCAGCCCCAGTTCGAGCAGCAGCAGCGCCGCCAGCGTGTCGAGCTGCCCGCTGCGCCAGGCGGCCGCGAGCGAATCGAATCCGCCGGTGGCGACCAGGCGCACCGCCTCGTCGATGATCAGCTTGCCGACGTAGAGCGTGGCGATCGGCAGGAACGCGCGCACCAGGCGCAGGCCCAGCGTGGCCAGGGTCAGGCCCGGGCTCGCGGTCCAGATCTGGCGCAGGAACGGCGGCAGGTTGCGCAGCGCGTCGAAGCGCTGGCGCAGGCTGAGCGGGGCGCGGCCGTCGGAGGCGGGCGAATGCGCGGGGGGCATGCCGGCATTGTGCCTGGATCGGACCCGGCGCTCCGAAGGGCCGGCACGGGGGGATTTTCGGAAAAGTTGCATGGAGGAACGAAATTTTTACCGCGACACTGCCCGCCCGTCGCCGGACCCGGGCCGGCGTTGAACGTTTCCATCCCCCAGGAGAACGCGTTTTGAACAGGACTCTCGTCGCCGCCCTCGGCCTCGCCTTGATCGCCGCTCCGGCGGTCTCCTCCGCCGCCGAGTCCGACAGCGGCTTCTTCGCTGCCGTCCATGGCGGCATTTCCTCCAACGAAATCAAAGTCCCGGACGAGGGGCTGACGACCGACCGTCGCGACAGCGCCTATGCGGTGCGTGCCGGCTATCGCTGGGGCGGCGCGCTCAACTACGGCGTCGAGGCCGGCTACGCCGATCTGGGCAGCTCGTCGGTTTCCGCGGCCGACCACGCCGGCACGTTGGGCTGGAAGGCCCATGGCGTGACCGTCGGCGGCAACCTGCAGTACGACTTCGGCGGCAGCAACTGGTTCGCCGGGATCCGCGGCGGCTGGTTCCGCGCGGACAACGAGCTGACCGCGTCGCTGGGCGGGGCGTCCCGCCGCCTCGGCACCCACAACAACGAAGGCTGGTACGCCGGCGCCGGCGTCGGCTACAAGATCACCGAAAACCTGCGCGCGGGCCTGGCGTACGACAACTACGACAACCGCCTGAAGATCGAAGAGGCGGGCGTCAAGCAGAACTTCAACACCGAGATGTACTCGGCGTTCTTCGAGTACAAGTTCTGAGCCTCGGGTCCGGGCACCGGAAGCAGCGACGGCCGCGCGAGCGGCCGTCGTTTTTTCCGCGCTCCGATCGCGCCCTCAGCCCTCGCGGGGCCTCGGACGGCCGCGGCGCTGCGCATCGCGCAGAGCGTCGTCGACATCGTCGCGCTGGTCGAAGGCCGAGCTGGAGAAGCCGCTGCCCTGCTGGTCGTGGCCGCTGCGCACCGCGCGCCCCGGTGGTCCGCCGGCGCGGTCGCCGCGGTCGACGGTGAGGTGGTTGTGGATCTCGCGCACGCCGCGCACGCGGCTGGCGACTTCCTCGGCGAGGTATTTCATCCGCCGGCTCGGCACCTCGCCGGTCAGGATCACGGTGGCGTCCTCGACCGCGACCAGGATCTCGTGCGCGTCGATCTCCGGATCGTCGGCCAGGCGCTGGTTCAGCTCGTCGTAGATGCGGTCGTCGGGGCGGAACGCGTCGCGCGGGCCGCGTCCGCGTTGGCTCGGGCGCGCGTCGCGCCGCGGCGCGGGTTCGCGGAAGTCGCCCCAGCCGCCGAGCTCGCCCGGCGTGCCGAACGCGTCCTCGTCGCCCGGGCGCTGGCCCCAGGCGCGATCGGTGACCGACGGCAGGCCGTGGTAGCGGGACTGTCGCGGATGGGGTTCGGTTCGTCTGCTCACCTTGGCGTCTCCTCCGGTCGGGCGAGGACATGCTGGGGAGCGCAGGGTTAGCGGCGCGGCAAGAGCGCGTGAGGAGAGCTTGAAACCCCAGCGCAGTTCGCGGTTCGACCCGAACGGAGCGCAGGTGCCGGGGCGGGAGCCGCATCCCGCCGTTGCCGGGTTCGATGGCCGCCGTCGCGCCGCGTGTGCCGCCTGCGCGGATGGCCCCGGCCGGAAGCAGGGCCGCCTCACTTCGCCGTGCGCCGCCGCGTCCGCCGCGCCGCGCCGAGCTGCACCCAGGCCGGCGCGTGGTCGCTCGGCCGCGGTTCGCCGCGCACCCAGCGGTCCACGCCCGCCGTCTCCAGGCGCTGGGCCAATGGCGCGCTCAGCAGCAGGTGATCGATGCGCAGGCCGGCGTCGCGTTCCCAGCGGTTGCGGAAATAGTCCCAGAACGTGTAGACGCGGCGGTCGCCGAACGCCTGGCGCAGCGAATCGGTCCAGCCCTGGTCCAGCAGGCGCCGGTAGCGTTCGCGGCTTTCCGGCTGCAGCAGCGCGTCCTTGCGCCAGGAACGCGGGTCGTAGATGTCCTCGTCGGTCGGCACCACGTTGTAGTCGCCGGCCAGCACCACCGGCGCGCCGCTGTCCCACAGGCGCTGCGCGTGCGCGATCAGGCGGTCGAACCAGGCCAGCTTGTAGTCGAACTTGGGGCCCGGCTGCGGGTTGCCGTTGGGCAGGTACAGGCAGCCGACCAGCACGCCGCCGACCTCGGCCTCGAGGTAGCGGCTCTGCGCGTCGCCAGGGTCGCCCGGCAGCCCGCGCCGCACCTCCACCGGTTGCGCGTCGCGGGCGAGGATGGCGACGCCGTTCCAGGCCTTCTGCCCGTGCCAGACCACGCCGTAGCCGGCCGCCTCGATCGCCTGCCGCGGAAACGCCTCGTGCGCCGCCTTCAGTTCCTGCAGGCAGGCCACATCCGGGCGCTCGCGCCCGAGCCAGGCCAGCACCGCGGGCAGGCGCGTGTTGATGCCGTTGACGTTGAACGTGGCGATCTTCATCGGCGGCGCGAAGGGCGGACGCGAGCGACCCTAGCATGCGCCGCCGTGAAGGCGTCGCCGTCGCGACGCGCGGCGGCGCGGGCTGCCGGATCAGGCGGCCGGCAGCGGCTTGCGCAGGCCGACGCTGAGCATGTTGAAGGCGCGGATCGTGCCGACGGCGAAGGCCAGCTCGGACACTTCGCGCTCGTCGAAGTGCGCGCGCACGGCCTCGAGCGCGTGTTCCGGCAGCGGCCGCGCGCCGAGCGCGTTCAGCGCCTCGGCCCAGGCCAGCGCGGCGCGCTCGCGCGCGTCGAACAGCGGGCTTTCGCGCCAGCCGGGCAGGGTGTCGAGCGTGCGCTGGTCGACGCCGGCCTTGCGCAACGACGTGGAGTGCAGGTCCATGCAGAACACGCAGCCGTTGATCTGCGACAGGCGCAGGAACAGCAGTTCGAGCAGGCGCTGGCCGAGCCCGCCCTTGTGCAGCTGGTGGCTCAGCCTGAGCAGCTGCTGGTAGGCCTCGGGGGCGTGCTTCGGGTATTCGATGTGGGGATGGGACATGGCGATCGGGTTCGGATGAGGGGCGCGGCGGCCGGGCGGGAGCGCCCGGCGCTTCGCGGAGGCGGTCAGGCGGCGTCCGCGGCGGCTTCGAACGGGGTTTCCGGCAGCGGCTGGCGCAGGCCGACGTTGAGCACGTTCCAGGCGCGGATCGCGCCGACGGCGAAGGTCAGCTCGGAGACTTCGCGCTCGTCGAAATGCGCGCGCACCGCCTCCAGCGCGTTCTCCTCCAGCGGCCCGGCATCCAGCGCGTTGAGCGCCTCGGCCCAGGCCAGCGCGGCGCGCTCGCGCGCGTCGAACAGCGGGCTTTCGCGCCAGCCGGGCAGGGTGTCGAGCTTGCGCTGGTCCACGCCGGCCTTGCGCAGCGCGTGGGCGTGCATGTCCAGGCAGAACACGCAGCCGTTGATCTGCGACACGCGCAGGAACACCAGCTCGAGCAGGTTCGGGTCGAGCACGCCCTTGTGCAGCCGGTCGCTCAGCTCGAGCAGATGCCGGAACGCTTCGGGCGCGTGCTTCGTGTAGTCGATGCGGTTCATGGTCGTCTTCTCGCGTTTGCGGCCGCCATCGGCCGGGTACGCGAGGAGGACGGGCGAGGGCGCCGCGGCGTGACAGCGCCGCTCAGGCCAGGCCGCGCAGCTTGTCGGGGTTCATCACCGAGAGCACTTCGACGATGCGGTCGTCCTCGATCGTCACCGTGGTGATCGAATGCAGGCGGCCGTCCAGCCAGCGCAGGATCGCCGGCTCGCCGTTGACCCGGCCGAGCCGCCATTCGGCCTTCGGCCCGGGCCGGCGGGCCACGGCCCAGTACAGCCGGGCGATGCGTTCGGCGCCAAACAGCGGCCGCCGCGCGGCCACCGCCTTGCCGCCGCCGTCCGACACCAGCCGCGCGTTGTCGGCGAGCAGTGCGGCGATGGCGTCGCGGTCGCCGGCGCGCGCGGCGTGCATGAAGCGCTCCAGCAGGCGGCGATGGCGGTCGGGCTCGACCGCGAAGCGCGGCCGCTCCGCCTGCAGGCGCAGGCGCGCGCGGTGCACCATCTGCCGGCAGTTGGCCTCGCTGTGGCCGAGCAGCTCGGCGATCTGCGCGTAGTCGTAGTCGAACGCCTCCTTGAGCAGGAAGGCCGCGCGCTCCTCCGGCCCGAGCCGCTCCAGCAGGGCGAGGAAGGCCAGCGAGACCTGCTGGGCGATCTCGGCGCCGCGCTCGGGGCCGGGCGCCTCGTCGACTTCCAGCGGTTCGGGCAGCCACGGGCCGGTGTAGGTCTCGCGCTCGTGGCGGACCCGACGCAGGCGGTCGATCCCCAGCCGGGTCGCGGCGGTGACCAGCCAGGCCTCGGGGTCGCGGATCTCGGCCGGGTCGGCCTGGCGCCAGCGCAGCCAGGCGTCCTGGACCACGTCCTCGGCGTCGCTGCGGCTGCCCAGCAGCCGGTAGGCCAGCGCGAACAGGCGCGGGCGGTGGGTCTCGAACAGGGGGTCGGTCGTCATGCGGCCAGGACGGACGAGGGGGGCAAAGTGTGACAGGGCCTTAGGCCGGACGGGCGGGCTAAAATGGCGGCCTCGCTCCGCTACCCCTTCGGCAGCCCGTGACCGTCCTGACGCCCGTCTCCCACGTCCCCGCCGCGATCAAGCAGGAAGACCTGATCCAGTCGATCGCCGACGCCCTGCAGTACATCAGCTACTACCATCCGGTCGACTACATCCGGAACCTCGCCGCCGCCTACGAGCGCGAGCAGTCGCCGGCGGCCAGGGACGCGATGGCGCAGATCCTGATCAACTCGCGCATGTGCGCCGAGGGCCGCCGCCCGATCTGCCAGGACACCGGCATCGTCACCGTGTTCCTGAAGATCGGCATGAGCGTGCGCTGGGACGACGCCACGATGGGCGTGGAGGACATGGTCAACGAAGGCGTGCGCCGCGCCTACAACCATCCGGACAACAAGCTGCGCGCCTCGGTGCTGGCCGACCCGGCCGGCAAGCGCCGGAACACCCGCGACAACACCCCGGCGGTGGTCAACGTGTCGGTGGTGCCGGGCAACACGGTGGAGGTGATCGTCGCCGCCAAGGGCGGCGGCTCGGAGGCCAAGAGCAAGTTCGCCATGCTCAACCCGTCCGATTCGATCGTCGACTGGGTGCTCAAGACCGTGCCGACCATGGGCGCCGGCTGGTGCCCGCCGGGCATGCTCGGCATCGGCATCGGCGGCACCGCGGAGAAGGCGATGCTGCTGGCCAAGGAAGCGCTGATGGAGCCGATCGACATCACCGAGCTGCAGGCGCGCGGCCCGTCCAGCCGCATCGAGGAGCTGCGCCTGGAGCTGTACGAGAAGGTCAACGCGCTCGGCATCGGCGCGCAGGGCCTGGGCGGGCTGACCACGGTGCTCGACGTCAAGATCAAGGACTATCCGACCCACGCGGCGAACCTGCCGGTGGCGATGATCCCGAACTGCGCCGCCACCCGTCACGCGCACTTCACGCTCGACGGCAGCGGGCCGGTGATGCTCGATCCGCCGTCGCTGGAGGACTGGCCGCAGCTCACCTACGACGCGTCCAAGGGCCGCCGCGTCGATCTCGACACGATCACGAAGGAAGAAGTCGCCTCGTGGAAGCCCGGCGAAGTGCTGCTGCTCAACGGCAGGCTGCTGACCGGCCGCGACGCCGCGCACAAGCGCATGGTCGACATGCTCGACCGCGGCGAGCCGCTGCCGGTGGACCTGCGCGGGCGCTTCATCTACTACGTCGGCCCGGTCGATCCGGTGCGCGACGAGGTCGTCGGCCCCGCCGGCCCGACCACGGCCACGCGCATGGACAAGTTCACCGAGCAGGTGCTGGCGCAGACCGGCCTGCTCGGCATGGTCGGCAAGGCCGAGCGCGGCCCGGCCGCGATCGAGGCGATCCGCAAGCACCGCTCGGCCTACCTGGTGGCGGTCGGCGGCGCCGCCTACCTGGTGTCCAAGGCGATCAAGGCCGCGCGCGTGGTCGCGTTCGAGGACCTGGGCATGGAGGCGATCTACGAGTTCGAGGTCAAGGACATGCCGGTGACCGTCGCCGTCGACTCCAGCGGCGAGTCGGTGCACCAGACCGGCCCGCGCCAGTGGCAGGCGAAGATCGGCAAGATCCCGGTGGTCGTCGCCTGATCCCGTCTCGGGACGCGCCGCTCGCGGCGGCGGCGCGAGGCGCAAGGCCGCCGCCTTGCCGGAGCGGCCCTGAAGGGCGCCCAGGAGCATCCAAGGCGTGCCGGGGGGCTTCGGTCGCGGCGCCGGTCAGAGCCGCTCCGCCAGCCGCGCCAGCATCTCCTGCGTCGCCGGCGCCGTCAGGTAGTCGCTGGCCAGCGCCTCCAGCGCGGCGACGTTGGTGGCGCTGACGTCGTCCAGGTCGTCCAGGCCGGTCAGCAGTTCGGTCTGCATGCGGAAGTAGCCGTCGCCGACCAGCTGGCGGACGATGTAGTCGACCGAGTCGGTATTGCCGTCGAACAGCACGTCGATGATCGGCACCGCCCATTCCAGCGCGCCCCACGACTGGGCCGAGCGCAGGTCGATCGGGCGGTTGCGCTCGCCGGTGCCGACCGACAGCACCAGCAGCCCGCGCGGGTCCTGCAGCGCCGCGTTCTTGCGCAGGGCTTCGGCCACCGCGCAGGCGGTCGGGTTGTTGGCGACCACGCCGCCGTCGATCAACGCGCAAAGCCGGCCTTCCACGATCATGCCGTGCGCAGGGAAATAGGTCGGCGCGGCGGTGGAGGCGCGGCAGATTTCCCAGATCGGCAGCCCGGCGTGCTCGGGCTTGAAGCTCTTGAACACCACCGGGGTGCGCGCGACCGTGTCGTAGCTGGTGATCAGCAGCGGCACCCTGGCCTGGCCGAGCGTGGCGTCGCCGAACACGTGCCGCAGCACTTCGTCCATCCCTTGGCCGTCGTAGCGCGGCGCCGAGATGCCCTGGTCGATCAGTCGCCCGGCGCGCGACCACAGCCGCTCCGCCAGGCCGGGAAAGATGCGGTGGCGCTGGGCCCGGAACAGCTCGCCGATCTGCCGCGGCGACAGGCCGATGCCGAGCCCGCAGGCGATCAGCGCGCCGGTCGAGCTGCCGGCGACCAGGTCGAAGCGTTCCAGCAGGGCGCCGGACTTGCCGGCGCGCGCCAGCGCGTCCTCGACCCCGGCCAGCCACAGGCAACTGACCAGGCCGCGGATGCCGCCTCCGTCCAGCGAGAGGATGCGCCGCCATTTCATCGGGCCGGATCTCCAGGGTCGGGGCCGCGCGGGCCGATGCCGAGATGATGCCCGCGGCGCGTCGCCCGGACCAAGACGCCGCGCCCGGACCGGCATGCCGCCCGCGGCGCGGCGGACGGAAAGCGAAAGCGGCCACGCGCCCGCCCGACGCCACCGGCGCGACCGCCAACGCCGCCTCGGCCGCGACCCGCCAATCCATCCGGCGTCCGGCGCCTGCGCCAGGCCGGGCAGCGGGGTCGCCCCGTAGCGGAGGCGCCGGCGGCGCGCGACGACGGCCCGGCGCGGCCATGCAGCGCATCGGCCGCCGCTCAGTACCATTCCAGCAGCGAGATGCCCAGGCCGATGTAGGTCGCGCGGTGGTTGTAGTCGATCAGGCTCTCGCCATAGCCGTCGAAGATCTGCAGGTGCCCGCGCAGGTTGCTGCGGATCGGGAAGCCCCAGTCGAACTGCACCGCGCCGTGCGAGCGGTCGCCGCCGCGCAGCGAGTGCCGCGCCATCAGCGCGAACTCGTGGCCGTCGCGCCGGTACACCAGGGTGGCGTCGCCGCGGCCGACGTAGTCCTCGATGTCCGGGTTGTCGTCGTCGTTGCCGTCGGAGATGCGCCACCACGGCCGCAGCATCAGCGCCCAGTTCTCCCGGTCCAGGCCGACCATGCCGATCACGCGGTTCCAGCTGCGCGAGAGCGGGTCGGCGCGGCCGTTGGACTGGTGGTTGATGCCGATGCCCGCCAGCCGCCCGCGCCAGCCGCCGAGGCCGTAGTTGTTGCGGAACACCAGCATCGCTTCCGGCTCGTAGTTGGTCTCGCGGAACGGACGCGAGGTTTCCGGGGTGTAGACCTGCCAGCGCGAGCTCTGGGTGTAGGCCAGCCACAGATCGCCGTTGTCGCCGAACAGGTTCTCCGCCGCCTTGGTCTTGAAGCTGAGCTGGAACTTGGATTCCAGCGCGTCGACCTCCAGCGGCTCGGTCACCGTGTTGCGCGGGTTGGGCGAGTGCGGGGTCTGGTTGACGCGGCTGCTCCAGAACGCCGGGAACAGGTACACCGGCTTGTAGGCGCGGAAATTGAACACGCCCAGCTTGGAGTCGCGGGCCAGCTCCCAGCGGCTGTCCAGCAGCGAACCGCGGCCGGCGTTGGCGATCGCCGTGGCGAGCGGGTCCTCGTGCGGGTACAGCTCGCCGCCGTCGGTCGCGGGCGTGACCGCGGCCGGCGCCACCTGTTCGGCGATCTGCAGGTTCTCGCGGATCGCCCGGGCTTCCTTCGCCGCGATGTCGGCCCGGCGGGTATCGCGGGCGCCGCGGCCGAGGGCGGCGTCGTAGCACGCCAGGCGGTCGGCGTCGTGGTCGATGGAGACGCAGGCCTCGGGCGTGGCCGGCTGCTGCGCGAGCAGCGGGGCGGCGGAGAGCGACAGGGCCAGCGCGGCGAACAGGCGGTGGGGGCGTCGGTTCATCGCTCGATGTTAGCCGCTTTCGGTTGCAACAGGTTCCGCTCGCCGTGGGCGCGGCGCTCGGCCGCGAGCTGCGCGTCGATGTCGTGGTTGACCGAGGTGTCGGCGCTGCCGGCACGCTCCGGCGGCGGCGTTTCCGCCTGCGCCGCGAGGTCCTGGAACGCGGCCTTGACCGCGCGGATCGATTCGCTGCGCGCCTTCGCCAGGTCGTTGCGGCGCTGGTCGACCCAGCCGAAGAAGCGCAGCACGATGCGGTCGGCGGCGTATTCGTCGATTTGCCAGGACGGGGCCGGGTCGGCGAGCACGCCGGGCACGCGGGCGATCGCGGCCAGCGCGCGTTCCTGCGCCTCGTGGACCGAACGGTCGAGCGGCACGCCGACGGCGAAATCGAAGCGCCGGTGCGGGTTCTGCGTGTAGTTGAGCACCACCGACTTGAACACCAGCGCGTTGGGCAGCGCGAGCTGGTTGCCGTCCAGGGTCATCAGCACGGTCACCCGCGAGGTCAGTGCCACCACTTTGCCCTCGCGGTTCTCGATCTGCACGTGGTCGCCGGGCGAGAACGGCTGGCGCAGGCCGAGCAGCACGCCGGCGACGTAGTTCTCGGCGATGTCCTTGAACGCGAAGCCCAGCGCCAGCCCGAGCACGCCGGCCGAGCCGAGCGCCGCGCCGACCAGAGTGGTGGCGCCGAGCAGGTCCAGCGCCAGCAGGATGCCGGTGAACACGATCGCCCATTGCGCGAGGCGGCCGACCAGGCTGTCCAGGTAGGGGTTGCGGTGGCGCAGATGGCGCAGGCGCACGCGCCCGCCGACCCGCCGCCCCAGCCACGCCGCCAGCAGCACCACCGCGAGCGCGACCACCAGCAGCGGCAGCGCCGCGACCAGCCGCAGCAACTTTTCGCCGACCAGGCGCAGGGCGGCATCCAGGCGGTCGTCGAGGCGGGTGCTGACGCGGATCCGGTTCTCGACCGCGCGCACGCCGGCCTGCTGCGCGGCGGCCTGTTCGGCGGCCTCGCGCCGGGCCGCGTCCAGCACCTCGCCCTCGAGCCGGGCGACGCCGCCGTGGGCGGTGGCGGTGACCCGCTCCAGGCCCTCGATCTCCCGCAGCCTGGCGTTGACCTGGGCGCTCAGCGCGAGGTCCGCGCGCTCGGATGCGGTGGCATCGGCCGCGGGCGCCGGCGGTGCGGCCGCCACGGACCCGGCCGCCAGCGCCAGCGCGAGCAGCGCGGCCGGCAGGATGCCGCGGAATGGAATGGCCGCCCGCGCGTCTCGCGCCGCTGTCGGCCCGGGCATCGGCACCTCCATCGAGTCGGTCGGATCGTCGCACTCTCGCCCGCGGCGGACGAATGCCTCGTGAAACCGCCGTAGCCGCGCCGCGGCGAACGCAACGGCCGTCTCAGATCAGCCACGCCAGCGCGAACAGCCCCAGCATCGCGAACGCCAGCCCGAGCTTGAGCACCGTGCCGAGCACGATTCCCAGCCATGTGCCCAGGCCGACCTTGGCCGCGAGACGGATCTGCCGGCTGTGGACCAGTTCGCCGGCCAGCGCACCGACGAACGGCCCGGCGAACAGCCCGACCGGCCCGAAGAACAGCCCGGCGAAGGTGCCGAGCACCGCGCCGGCCAAGGCCAGCCGGCTGGCGCCGACGCGCTTGGCGCCGAGCGCGGTGGCGAGGAAATCCACGCCCAGCGACAGCAGCGTCAGCAACCCGAGCCCGAGCAGGGTCCAGCCGCCGACCTGCTGGAAATCCCCGGCCCAGGCCGCCAGCAGCATGCCGGCGAACACCAGCGGCAGCCCGGGCAGCGCCGGCAGCACGGTGCCGGCGATCCCCAGCAGAATCAATATCGCCGCGATCAGGTAATAAATGGCCTGCAGATCCATGGTTTCTTGGCCGAGTCGGAGCGCCGACTTTACCCGATTGCATTTTGTTTCCGCCCGGGGTACCGTGCGGTCGCTGCGTTTGCCAGGGTCACCGTGAATCGTGGCCCGATGCGGTTGATCCACCGATCGCTACATCGTTGCACCTCGCTTCCTCCTTGCAACCAGCACGCGACCGCGGTCGCGTTTTCGACCAGAAAAAACGTTCCAGGGAGCAAGTTAAAATGTCAGAGCGTGAAACGGGCACCGTGAAGTGGTTCAACGACGCCAAGGGTTTCGGCTTCATCAGCCGCGAGAACGGCGAGGACGTGTTCGTGCACTTCCGCGCGATCCAGACCCAGGGCTTCAAGAGCCTGAAGGAAGGCCAGAAGGTCTCCTTCACCGTGGTACAGGGCCAGAAGGGCCTGCAGGCCGACGCCGTCCAGCCGCTGTAAGCGCCAAGGCTGCGCCGTCCAAGGAAAAACCCGGCTCGCGCCGGGTTTTTCTTTGCCGTCGCGGCGGCATCGGTGCGTGCCGTGCCGCCGCGGTCGGTAGGTCACTGCGCCCAGGCGCGGCCGTCGTACACGCGCACGTACGAGCCCTCGCGGATGCCGCCCAGGTCGCTCTGGGTGACCACCGTGGTGCGGCCGTCGTTCATCCGCACGTACACGTTGTAGCCGGTGCTGACGCGCTTCTGGATCGCGTTGCCGGCGATCGCGCCGCCCACGGCGCCGGCCGCGGTGGCGGTGTTCTGCCGGCCTTCGCTGTCGGTCTGGTGCTTGGCGATCTCGCGCGCGGCGGCGGCGCCGACCAAGCCGCCGAGCACCGCGCCGGTGGCGCTGGGGGCGTTGCGGGTCTGGACCTGTTCGATCCGGGTCACGGTGCCGCAGTCGTAGCAGGCGCTGCCGCTGCCGTAGCCTGGCGAGCCGCCGTAGCTCGGCCCGTAGCCGGGCGAAGTGGCGCAGCCGGCGAGCAGGATCGCGGCGAGCGCGCCGGCACCGAGCAGACGTGGATTCGGGGTGTTCATCGGAATCTCCTGCGTTGGGAGGGCGGGGCCGGCGCGGCCGCCGGCTCCGTGGCCCCACGCTAGGCAGCGCGCGGTGAACCGGCGATCAATGGCGCACGGCGGCGCTTCGCCGCCGTTCAGCCCGGCGCGCTCAGCGGTAGTCCTGGTGGCAGCCCTTGCAGCTCTCGCCGATCGTCCCGGCCAGGGTGCCGACGGCGGCGCAGTTGAGCGGCGGGTTCGCCAGCGCGTCGTCCAGCGTCGCGCGCATGCGGCTGGCGTGGCCCACGAAGCGCGGGTCGTCGCGCAGGTCCGGGAACGCCGCCTCGATGTCGTCCGCCATCAGCCGCAGCGTGCGCAGGTCGGGCAGCACGTCGGTGGCGGCGCAGCGGTTCTGCTCGACCTTCTGCCGCAGGCGATCGAAGTGCCACTGCTGCACGTGCATCACGCCTTCGTGGAAGTGGTCCTGGCGCGCCTGGATCGCGCGCATCGCCATCACCGTGGCGACGGCGCCCACCACCAGGCCGAGCAGGAACAGGAACAGATACTTCGATGCGTTGCCGCTGCGGGCGGGCTGGGTGTCGCTCATGGCGCCTGGCCTCCTTCCATGTCGTAATCGCGCGGCACCATAACATGGTCCTCGCGCCGCGGCCGAGAGCCGGGGCGCGCTCGCCTACAATGCGCGGATGAGCGAAACCTCCCTGGACCCGGCCTGGCGCGAACGCTTCGCCGGCATCGATCGTCTGTACGGCCGCGGCGCGGTCGCGCGCCTGGCCGCGTGCCGGGTGGCGGTGGTCGGGCTGGGCGGCGTCGGCTCGTGGGTGGCGGAGGCGCTGGCGCGCAGCGGCGTCGGCCATCTCACCCTGATCGACGCCGACGACCTGTGCGTGTCCAACACCAACCGCCAGTTGCCGGCGCTGGCCGGGCAGTACGGCCGCGCCAAGGTCGAGGCGATGGCCGAGCGCTGCCGCGCGATCAACCCGCAGATCATGGCCGAGACGGTGCCGAGCTTCGTCACCCCGTCCAACCTCGAGGCGATGCTGGACCGCGGCTTCGACCTGGCGATCGACGCCTGCGACAGCTTCCGCAGCAAGGTCGAGATGGCCGCCTGGTGCCGCCGGCGCAAGCTGCCGCTGCTGATGGTCGGTTCGGCCGGCGGCCGCACCGACCCGACCCAGGTGCGGGTGCGCGACCTGTCGCGCACCGAGCACGACGCCCTGCTCGCATTGGTGCGCAAGAAGCTGCGCGCGGAGTTCGGCTTTCCCAGGAACCCGGATCGCTACTTCGGCATTCCGGCGATCTATTCGCTGGAGAACGTCAAGTACCCGCAGCCGGACGGCAGCGTCTGCGGCGTGCGGCCGCAGCTCGGCGCCGACGCGGCGCTGAAGCTCGACTGCGGCGTCGGCCTGGGGGCCGCGACCCACGTCACCGGCACGTTCGCGTTCGCCGCCGGCGGCAAGGCGCTGGAACTGCTGCTCAAGCGCAAGGCCGCAGCGGCATAGGCCCGGTTCACGGCGGCGGCAACGCGAACAGCCGTTCGGCATTGGCGCTCGTCGCCGCGGCCAGCGCCTCGCGATCCATGCCGCGCAGCGCGGCGATGGTGTCGAGCACCCGCGGCAGCCGCGCCGGTTCGTTGCGCTGGCCGCGGATGTCCGCGTCCGGCTGGTCCGGCGCGTCGGTCTCCAGCAGCAGCCACTCCAACGGCATCTTCGCCGCCAGCCGGCGCAGCCGCTGCGCGCGCTCGTAGGTGACGGGGCCGCCGAGGCCGAGCAGGAAGCCCTCGCGCCACAATTGCCGCGCCTGCTCCTCGCTGCCGGAGAAGCTGTGCACCACGCCGCGCAGCCCGCCGACCTTGCGGATCGCGGCGATGGTCGCGTCGACCGCGCGCCGCGCATGCACGATCACCGGCAGCCCGTACTCGCGCGCCAGGCGCAGCTGCGCCTCGAAGAAGCGCATCTGCCGCGCGCGATCGAGATCCTCGACGAAATAGTCCAGGCCGCACTCGCCGAGCGCGCACGGCCGCTCGCGCTCGATCCACTCGCGCAGCGCCCGCAGATGCTCGTCCCGGTGCGCCGACAGGAACAACGGGTGCAGGCCGTAGGCCGGATGCAGGCCCGGCGCGCCGGCGCAGACCGCGCGCAGCTTGGGCCAGCCGGCCGCGTCGATCGCCGGGACGATCTGGCGCGCCACGCCGGCGGCGCGCGCCCGCGCGATCACCTCGTCGCGGTCGCGGTCGAACTCGCCGGCGTCGAGATGGCAGTGGCTGTCGACCAGCATGGCTCAGCGCGAGGAGCCATCGTCCAGCGGCTTGCGCTTCTTCCAGTTGGCCAGCACCAGGGTGCCGAGGCCGAGCAGCAGTTCGTCGGCGAACGGAATCAGGTCCGGGACCACCAGGTCGACGAGGAACAGCAGGCCGGTGAGCAGGAACAGGCGCGGAAAGCTGAGCCGTCCGAGAAAGCCCAGCAGGGGAGCGGTCAAGGGATGGGGCATGGCGGTCGGCTCGGAAGACGGTGGCGGGGACGCTAGCATGGCCTTCGACCGCGTTCACGGTCGCGACAGATTGTCGTTAAAAAATCGGCAGCCATTCAGCATTTCGGTGGTCGAATGGCGCCATCCAAGACAACCGCGGGATGGTCCCGCCGCAGAGGCCCCGTATGAACAAGAACATGCTTGCCGTGGCTTTGGCTTCGCTGCTGGTCGGCGGCGTCGCCGTGGCGGCTTTCAACAGCTTCCGCAGCAGTGGCGCCGGCACCCCGGCGAGCGCCGATGCGGGCCTGGTGCCGGGCGCGGGCCCGGGCGACGTCGCCGCGGACGGCGCGATCGGCGGCAACAAGCTCGAGTACGCGGAAGTGACCGGCGTCAAGCCGATCACCAAGCAGGAGCCGCTGTACGCGACCGTGCTCGGCACCGAGCCGATCCGCGAGACCAGCACGGTATCCACGCCGCGCGAGGTCTGCGAGGACGTGGTGGTGCAGGAGCGCATGCCCGAGCGCGACGGCAACGTCGGCGGCACCGTGGCCGGCGCGCTGATCGGCGGCCTGGTCGGCAACCAGATCGGCGGCGGCAGCGGCCGCAAGGTCGCCACCGCGGCGGGCGCAGTGGCCGGCGGCTACATCGGCAACCGGGTCGACCGCAACCACGTCGGCGGCCAGGTGGTGAACCGCACCGAGCGCCAGTGCCGCACCGTGTCCAACACCTCGCAGTCCAGCCGCGTGGTCGCTTACAACGTGACCTACCGCAACCCGGACGGCACCACCGGCACGATGCGTACCGAGAGCAAGCCGGGCACCCGCATCCTGCTGGGCCAGGAGGACAAGGTGGTGGGCTACGACGTGACCTACCGCTACAACGGCGCCGAGCAGACCGTGCGCATGGACGAGCGCCCGGTCGGCGACCGCCTGCCGGTGATCGACGGCCAGGTCGTGACCCAGACCGCGGCCGCCGCCGCCGGCACGGACCGCGGCTGATCCTCGCCGCATAGCGCACCCCGACGGGGCCGGAGCGATCCGGCCCCGTCGCGTTTTGGCCGGTCCATCGCACCGCGCCCGCCGCCGGGCGGTCGCGCGCAAGCGCTCCGCGCGCTCCGGTGCCTCTGCCGGGCTTCCGGGTTCCCATGCCGCTCCGGTCCCGCGCCGCGCGCGGGCGGGGCGCGGCTTACCCGGCCTTCCGCCGCCGATTACAATGGCGCCTTTACTCATCGCGAGCGCGCCATGGCCCTGCACCCGTACGACCTCTACGACGTCCGCTCCCAGCTCAGCGAAGAGGAGCGCGCGGTGCAGGATGCGGTGGCGCGCTTCACCGACGAGCGCGTGTTGCCGATCATCGGCGACGCGTTCGACCAGGGCCGCTTCCCGAAGGAGCTGGTCGGCGAAATCGCCGAGCTCGGCCTGCTCGGCGCGACCCTGCCGGAGGACTACGGCTGCGCCGGGCTCAACGCGGTCAGCTACGGCCTGATCTGCCAGGAGCTGGAGCGCGGCGACAGCGGCCTGCGCAGCTTCGTCAGCGTGCAGTCGTCCCTGTGCATGTACCCGATCCACGCCTACGGCAGCGAGGAGCAGCGCCGGCGCTGGCTGCCGGACATGGCCGCGGGCAAGGTCATCGGCTGCTTCGGCCTGACCGAACCGCACGGCGGTTCCGACCCGGCGAACATGAAGACCTTCGCGAAGAAGGACGGCGGCGACTGGGTGATCAACGGCGGCAAGATGTGGATCACCAACGGCAACCTGGCCGACATCGCCGTGGTCTGGGCGCAGACCGACGAGGGCATCCAGGGCTTCGTGGTCGAGAAGGGCATGCCCGGCTTCGCCGCGCAGGAGATCAAGCACAAGATGAGCCTGCGCGCTTCGGTCACCAGCGCGCTGTTCTTCGACAACGTGCGGGTGCCCGAGGCCAATCGCCTGCCGAACGTGAAGGGCCTCAAGGGGCCGCTGGGCTGCCTGACCCAGGCCCGCTACGGCATCGCCTGGGGCCCGATCGGCGCGGCGATCGCCTGCCTGGACGAGGCGTTGAACTACTCCAAGGAGCGCATGCTGTTCGGCCGCCCGGTGGCGGCGACGCAGAGCGCGCAGATCAAGCTGGCCGACATGGCCCGGCGCATCACCCTGGCGCAGTTGCTGTCGCTGCAGCTGGGGCGGCTGAAGGACGCGGGCAAGATGCAGCCGCAGCAGGTTTCGCTGGCGAAGTGGAACAACTGCCGCATGGCGATCGACATCGCGCGCGAGTGCCGCGACCTGCTCGGCGGCGCCGGCATCACCACCGAGCACGCCGCGATCCGGCATGCGCTGAACCTCGAGTCGGTGATCACCTACGAGGGCACCGAGACCGTGCACCAGCTGGTGATCGGGCGCGAGCTGACCGGCATCAACGCGTTCTGACCCGCCGCCGTCCCCTGCACGCGGGGGACGGGCAGGGAAGGGCGCCGCGGCATCGCGCCATTCCGCCTTCCGAACCGACCATCGCGGAGCGCCCCGTGTCCGTCCCCGACGTCCAACTCGAAACCCCGCGCCTGATCCTGCGCCCGCCGCGGCGCGAGGACTTCGACGCCTGGGCGGCGTTCATGGCCGATGCCGAGCGCACCCGCTACATCGGCGGCGCGCAGCCGCGGCCGGTCGCCTGGCGCGGTTTCGCCTCGATGGTCGGTGCCTGGGTGCTGCAGGGCTATGCGATGTTCTCGGTGATCGAGAAGGCCAGCGGCCGCTGGGTCGGCCGGGTCGGCCCGTGGCAGCCCGAGGGCTGGCCGGGGCCGGAGGTCGGCTGGAGCCTGGTCGCGCAGGCGGGCGGCAAGGGCTACGCCACCGAGGCGGCGACCGCCGCGATCGACTGGGCCTTCGACGCGCTGGACTGGCGCGAAGTCATCCACACCATCGATCCGGCGAACGAGCCGTCCAAGGCGGTCGCGCGCCGGCTGGGTTCGGGCTTCGTGCGCACGGGGCGGCTGCCGCCGCCGTTCGATTCCAGCGAGGTGGAAGTCTGGGGCCAGCCGCGCGAGGCCTGGCTCGCGCGCCGTCGCGAGGCGCGCGCATGATCACCGTCTACGGTTATTCCCCCTCGGGCAACTGCCACAAGCTGCGCCTGGCGCTGACCCAGCTCGGCCGCGGCTACCGCTGGGTCGAGGTCGACAGCAGCGCCGGCGAGACCCGCACGCCGGCGTATCTGGCGAAGAATCCGAACGGCAAGGTGCCGATCGTCGAGCTCGGGGACGGCCGCGTGCTGGCCGAGTCGAACGCGATCCTGTGCTGGCTGGCCGAGGGCACGCCGCTGTGGCCGGACGATGCCTGGCAGCGCGCCCAGGCGCTGAGCTGGCTGTTCTTCGAGCAGTACAGCCACGAGCCGTACATCGCCGTGGCGCGTTTCGTCCGCGGCTGGACGCCGCCGGGCTCGCCGCGCCGCGCCGAGCTGCCGCGGTTGCGCGAACGCGGCCACCAGGCGCTGGCGGTGATGGAGCGGCACCTGCGGTCGAACCCGTGGTTCACCGGCGCGGACTACGGCGTCGCCGACATCGCCCTGTCCGCGTACACCGCCGTGGCCGGCGAGGGCGGGTTCGAGCTGGCTCCCTATCCGGCGCTGCGCGACTGGCTCGAGCGGGTCGCGCGCACGCCCGGCTACGTGCCGATGCCCGCGCCGCCCGCCGAGGCCGCCGCGCGCCTGGCCCTGCCCGACTGAGAACGAACCATGTCCGCGATTCCGAACCCCATTCCCGCCCGGATGAAGGGCGTCAACCGCGCCGAGATCTGCGACCAGAACTTCGTCGAGTTCGTCAAGGCCTGGAGCGGCCGGGCCGGCGCGCGGCCCGCGCCGCGACAGCCGATCCTCGCCGGCAGCGCGCTCGACGCGCAGGGTTTCCGCGAACTGTTCGAGTCGCAGCTGATCAGCCGCCACCTCGACCTGATGGCGCGCGTGCTGCGCGTGCAGAACAAGGTCTTCTACACCATCGGTTCCAGCGGCCACGAAGGCAACGCGATGGTCGCGCGGGTGACCCGCCACACCGACCCGGCCTTCCTGCATTACCGTTCCGGCGGCTTCATGGCCGAGCGCTTCCGCAAGCTGCCGGGCATGGACCCGATCATGGACTCGGCGCTGAGCTTCGCCGCCAGCAGCGAGGACCCGGCTTCCGGAGGCCGGCACAAGGTCTGGGGCAGCAAGCCGCTGTGGGTGCTGCCGCAGACCTCGACCATCGCCTCGCACCTGCCCAAGGCGCTGGGCACGGCGGTGGCCATCGAGACCGCGCGGCGCCTCGGCCGGGCGCTGCCGGTGCCGGAGGACAGCATCGCGATCTGCTCCTTCGGCGACGCCTCGGCCAACCACGCGACCGCGCAGACCGCGTTCAACGCCGCCGCCTGGACCGCGTACCAGAAGCTGCCGGCGCCGGTGCTGTTCGTCTGCGAGGACAACGGCATCGGCATCTCGGTGAAGACGCCGGACGGCTGGATCGGCCAGCGCTTCCGCAACATGGCCGGGCTCGACTACTTCCACGCCGACGGACTGGACCTGGCCGCCGGCTACGCCGAGGTGCAGCGCGCGGTCGAGCACTGCCGCCGCACCCGTCGGCCGACCTTCCTGCACCTGCGCACGACCCGGATCATGGGCCACGCCGGCACCGACTTCGAGATCGAATGGCGCTCGATCGAGGAGCTGTGCGCGGTGGAGGCCACCGACCCGTTGCTGCGCTCGGCGGCGATCGCGCTGGAATCGGGCCTGATGTCCCGGGACGAGGTCCTCGCGCTGTACGAGGACACCCGCAAGAAGTGCTTCGCCGCCGCCGAGGAGGCGGACCGCCGGCCCAAGCTGTCGACCCTGGCCGAGGTGGTCGCGCCGCTGGCGCCGTACACGCCGGACCGGGTGCGCGCCGAGGCCGAGCGCGCGGATCACGCGGAGCGTCGCCTCGAGGTCTTCGGCGGCGAGGGCAAGCTGCCGGAGAACCAGCCGCCGCGGCACCTGGCGATCCAGATCAACAACGCCCTGCACGACCTGTTCGCCAAGTACCCCGAGGCGCTGCTGTTCGGCGAGGACGTGGCGCAGAAGGGCGGCGTGTACACGGTCACCAAGGGGCTGCACAAGGCCTTCGGCCCGCGCCGGGTGTTCAACACCCTGCTCGACGAGACCATGATCCTGGGCCTGGCGCAGGGCTTCGCCAACATGGGCCTGCTGCCGATCCCGGAGATCCAGTACCTGGCCTATTTCCACAACGCCTGCGACCAGATCCGAGGCGAGGCCTGCTCGCTGCAGTTCTTCAGCAACGACCAGTACCGCAACCCGATGGTGGTGCGCATCGCCGGCCTGGGGTACCAGCGCGGCTTCGGCGGGCATTTCCACAACGACAATTCGATCACCGCGCTGCGCGACATCCCCGGCCTGGTGGTCGGTTGCCCCTCGCGCGGCGACGACGCGGCGACGATGCTGCGCACGCTGGCCGCGCTGGCCAAGGTCGACGGCCGGGTGAGCGTCTTCCTCGAGCCGATCGCGCTGTACATGGCCAAGGACCTGTACGAGAACGGCGACGGCCAGTGGCTGTTCCCGTACCCGCCGCCCGGCGAGGCGATGCCGCTGGGCGAGGGGCGCGTGTACGGCGAAGGCCACGACGACCTGGTGATCTTCACCTACGGCAACGGCGTGCCGATGAGCCTGCGCGCGGCGCGTGAGATCGAGGCCCGGCGGGGCTGGAAGGTGCGCGTGGTCGACCTGCGCTGGCTGGTGCCGCTCAACGAGGCCTACATCGTCGAGCAGGCGCGCAGCGCCAAGCGGCTGCTGATCGTCGACGAAGGCCGGCACAGCGCCGGCGTGGGCGAGGGCGTGATCACCGCGATCGCCGAAGGCGGCTACGGCGCGCGGCCGCTCCAGCGCGTGGTCGGCGCCGACACCTACACGCCGCTGGCGGGCGCCGCATTCCTGGTGATTCCGTCCGAGGCCGACATCGTCGCGGCAGCGGAGAGGCTGGCCCAGCGATGAGGTCGGCGCTTGCGCCGGCGGCCGGAACGGGCGAAGGTCGCCGGCAGCGCGGCCGCGCGCTGCGGCCGCCCGGCCCGCCGGAAGCGGTGGATTGGAAAGACAGCTGAGGATCGACGATGTGCGGCCTGGCCGGACTGCTGCGACCCACGCCGGATCTCGATGAGGCGACGCTGGCCGCGCTGGCCGCGGCGATGGGCGACGCCCTGGCCCATCGCGGGCCGGACGACCGCGGCGTCTGGGCCGACGCCGAGGCGGGCGTCGCGCTCGCGCACCGGCGCCTGAGCATCCTCGACCTGTCGCCGTTCGGTCACCAGCCGATGGCCTCGGAGGACCGCCGCTACGTCGTCGTCTACAACGGCGAGATCTACAACTTCGCCGAGCTGCGCGAGGTGCTGGTCGCGCGCGGGCACGCGTTCCGCGGCCACTCCGACACCGAGGTGCTGCTGGCGGCGGTGATGGAGTGGGGCGTGGAGGAAGCGATCGCCCGCTGCAACGGCATGTTCGCGCTGGCGTTGTGGGACCGGCGCGAACGTTGCCTGTGGCTGGCGCGCGACCGGGTCGGCAAGAAGCCGCTGTACTACGGCTGGGCCGGCGAGGCCTTCGTGTTCGCCTCGGAACTGAAGGCGCTGTGGCGGCACCCGGCGTTCGACAACCCGGTGAACCTGGATGCGCTGGCGCTGCTGCTGCGGCTGGACTACGTGCCGGCGCCGCACTCGATCCACCAGCGCTGCTTCAAGCTGCTGCCGGGCGCGCTGCTGCGGGTCGACGCGGCGGCGGTCGCGCGCGGCGCGGGCGGGCACGATCCTGCGCGCGACCAGCGCCGCTACTGGGAGCCGCGCGCGCGCATGGCCGCGGCGCTGGCGCAGCCGTTCCGCGGCGACGTGCGCGAGGCCGAGGCCCGGCTCGACGCCCTGCTGCGCGAGGCGGTGGCGCTGCGCATGGTCGCGGACGTGCCGGTCGGCGTGTTCCTGTCCGGCGGCACCGACTCGTCGGTGGTGACCGCGCTGATGCAGGCGCAGAGCCCGCGTCCGGTGCGCAGCTTCACCATCGGCTTCGAGCGCTCGCACCACGACGAGGCCCACCTCGCCCGCGAGGTCGCCGAACACCTGCGCACCGAGCACACCGAGCTGTACGTGAGCGGCGCCGACGCGCTGGCGGTGGTGCCGACGTTGCCGGCGATGTTCGACGAGCCGTTCGCCGACGCCTCGCAGGTGCCAACCGCGCTGGTCGCGCGGCTGGCGCGCAGCGCGGTCACCGTCGCGCTGTCCGGCGATGGCGGCGACGAGCTGTTCTTCGGCTACAAGCGCTACGAACGCGCGCTGCGCAACTGGCGCTGGCTGCGCCGGCTGCCGTCGCCGCTGCGGCGGGCGCTGGCGCGCGCCGCGGCCGGGCAGGGCGAAGCCTCGCGCGCCGGCGGCTTCGCCGCGCTGGCGGCGGAGATGGGCGCGCGCGGCATCGGCGACGTGTACCGGCAACGCGTGCTGCGCTGGCGCGATCCGCAGGCGGCGATCCCCGGCGCGGGCCTGCCGGAGACCTTCTACGACCTGCCCGATCCGCTGGGCGGGCAGGGCACGCCGGCCGACGCGATGATGCTGGCCGACTTCAGCGTCTACCTGCCCGAGGACCTGCTGTGCAAGGTCGACCGCACCAGCATGGCGGTCAGCCTGGAGGCGCGCGCGCCGCTGCTGGACTGGCGCGTGGCCGAGTTCGCCTGGTCGCTGCCGTTGGCGTTCAAGCGCCATCCGGGCGGCAACAAGCATCTGCTCAAGCGGGTGCTGCGGCGCTACCTGCCGGACCCGATGGTCGACCGCGGGAAGCGCGGCTTCGGCGCGCCGGTCTCGGCCTGGCTGCGCGGCGACCTGCGCGAGTGGGCGGCGGCGCTGCTCGACCAGACGCGTTTGCGCGAGGAGGGCTATTTCGATCCCGGCCTGGTGCACGCGGCCTGGCGCCTGTTCCTCGACGGCGAGCGCAAGTGGCACACCCACCTGTGGAACGTGCTGATGTTCCAGGCCTGGCACGAGCACTGGCGCGCTTGCCGGCGCGCGCCGGGCGGGAGTGCGGACCGCGCCTGAGCGGGCGCCGCTGCGCTCGCCCAGTCGCCGAGCGGGCTTGGAAGGGAGAGGGCGGGCTTCCCGTCCGGGCGCGCAGAAGCGCCTCGGGCGCGCGGCCGACGGTGCGCCGGACTAGCGCGCCAGCCCGCCGCGCAGCGCCAGTTCGCGCGCGGCGGAACCTTCCACCTGCAGCGGCCGGGCCTCGCGCTCCAGCGGCAGTACCGCCAACGCCAGGTGCCGCTCGCCCACGCCCGCCGCGGCTACGGTCCTGCCGAGCGCCACGCCGTCGTCGGCGCGCACCTCCGCGCCCTCGCGCAGCGGCGCCTCGCCTTCGAGCAGGGCCAACCCGCGCTTGGCCTGGCCGAGGAAGTGGGTGCGGGCCACGATTTCCTGGCCCGGGTAGCAGCCCTTCTTCACGCTGAAGGCGCGCAGGCGCTCGAGGGACAGCTGCTGCGGCGTCCAGTGCTCGGCCTGCGCCGGCGCCAGCCGCGGCAGGCCGTGCTCCAGGTCGAACGCGCGCCAGCGCGCCGATGCCGCGGCGTCGGCCGCGGCGGCGGCGTCGGCACGGACGATGCGCAACGCGCGCGCGCCGCCGTCGCCGCCGAGGTCGAGTTCGATGCCGGCCGCTTCGTCGCCCTCGAATGCCGCGCCGCGTGCCCGCTCGGGTGCGGCGAAACGGGCTTCGGCGACCAGGTCACCGCGCGCCGCGATCGTCACCTTGCTGCGGAACACGAACCGCTGCAGCGCCGCCGCCAGCGGCGCCGGATCGGCATCGGGCAGCAGCAGCCACACCGCCTCGTCGGAGAGCTTGAGCAGGGCGAACAGCGCGACCACGCGGCCCTTCGGCGTCAGCCAGCCGTTCCATTGCCAGTGGCCGGGCGCGAGCGCCGCGACGTCGTTCATGAACTGCGCTTGCGCGAACGCCGCCGCGTCGCGCCCGGCCAGCGCGAGCAATCGGTGGTCGGACAGCGCGAACGGCGCGGTGGCGGCCGGCGCAGCGGCCTGCGGGTTGTCATGCATGGGGCGCGGGAATTACCATTCAGCACCGTGATGATAGGCCAAACCACTCCCGTCGCAGCGCCCGAGGCGCCCGAAACGCCGGAACAGAAGCCGGTTTCCGGCGAGCCCCCGGCGAAGGAGTTCGGAGGACGCGAAGGCCCCGAGCCGACCCGCTACGGCGACTGGGAAAAGAACGGCCGCTGCATCGACTTCTGACGCGCCCCATCCCGCCACGCGGCGCCCGCCGCCCAGCCGAGAGTACGCCAACCCCATGGCGAATCGCGAACGTCCCCTGTCACCGCATCTGCAGGTCTATCGCTGGCAGGTGCAGATGGTGACCTCGATCCTGCACCGCGGCACCGGCATGGTGCTGGCCTTCGGCAGCCTGCTGTTCGCCTGGGGCCTGCTGGCCCTGGCGGCCGGCCCCGAACACTGGGCGCGCTTCGGCGGCTTCGCCCGCTCGCCGCTCGGCTTCCTGATCCTGTTCGTCTGGAGCTGGTCGCTGGCGTTCCATCTGATCAACGGCGTGCGTCACTTGGTCCAGGACGCGGGCTACGCCTTCGACATCCCGGGCTTCGTGCGCAACAGCTGGATCTCGGTGATCGGCAGCCTGGTCCTGACCGCGCTGATCTGGCTGGGCGCGATGATGCAATGGGGAGCGGCATGATGGGCATCGAGAAGAACCGGCTGCGCCACCCGCTCAAGACCGCCCGCGGCCTCGGCTCGGCGAAGGACGGCACCGGCCACTTCATCGTCCAGCGCGTCACCGCGATCGCGCTGGTCTTCCTGTCGCTGTACGTGGTCGGCCTGCTGCTGTCGCTGGTCGGCGCCGACTATGCGGCCGTGCGTGGCCGCGTCGGCCATCCGCTCAACGCGACGCTGCTGGTCGCGTTCCTGATGGCGGCGTTCTGGCACGCCAAGCTCGGCCTGCAGGTGATCATCGAAGACTACGTGCACACGCCGTGGGCGGCCGCCACGTTGCACCTGGCCAACATCTTCGTCTGCTTCGTCGCGGCCACAGCCAGCGTGCTCGCCGTCGTCCGTATCGCGCTGGGAGCCTGATCCGTGCCCGCTGCCTACAAGATCCACGAACACACCTTCGACATGGTGGTCGTCGGCGCCGGCGGCGCCGGCCTGCGCGCCACCTTCGGCCTGGCCCAGAAGGGGCTGCGCACCGCCTGCATCACCAAGGTCTTCCCGACCCGTTCCCACACCGTGGCGGCGCAGGGCGGCGTGGCCGCGGCCTTGGCCAACATGGGCGAGGACGACTGGCGCTACCACTTCTTCGACACCGTCAAGGGCTCCGACTGGCTCGGCGACCAGGACGCGATCGAGTACATGTGCAAGGAGGCGATCCCGGCGATCGTCGAGCTGGAGCACTACGGCGTGCCGTTCTCGCGCACCGAGGACGGCCGCATCTACCAGCGTCCGTTCGGCGGCATGACCACCCGCTTCGGCGAAGGCCCGCCGGCGCAGCGCACCTGCGCCGCTGCCGACCGCACCGGCCACGCGATCCTGCACACGCTGTACCAGCAGTCGCTGGCGCACGACGCGCAGTTCTTCATCGAGTTCTTCGCCCTCGACCTGATCATGGACGCCGAGGGCGCCTGCCGCGGCGTGCTGGCGCTGGAGCTGGCCACCGGCGAGCTGCACCTGTTCAAGGCGCAGGGCACGGTGCTGGCCACCGGCGGCTACGGCCGCGCCTACTTCAGCGCGACCTCCGCGCACACCTGCACCGGCGACGGCGGCGGCATGGCGCTGCGCGCCGGCCTGGCGCTGCAGGACATGGAGTTCGTGCAGTTCCACCCGACCGGCATCTACGGCGCCGGCTGCCTGATCACCGAAGGCGTGCGCGGCGAGGGCGGCATCCTGCGCAACAGCAACGGCGAGCGCTTCATGGAGCGCTACGCGCCGAGCGTGAAGGACCTGGCGCCGCGCGACATGGTCAGCCGCGCGATGACCATCGAGATCCGCGAAGGCCGCGGCGTCGGCGAGCACAAGGACCACATCCTGCTCGACCTGACCCACCTCGGCCCCGAGGTCATCCACGAGAAGCTGCCGGGCATCGCCGAGTCGGCGCGCATCTTCGCCGGCGTCGACGTCGAGAAGCAGCCGATTCCGGTGCTGCCGACCGTGCACTACAACATGGGCGGCATCCCGACCAACTACCACGGCGAAGTGGTGCAGCTGAAGAACGGCAACCCGGACGAGGTGGTGCCGGGGCTGTACGCGATCGGCGAAGCCGCCTGCGTGTCGGTGCACGGCGCCAACCGCCTGGGCAGCAACTCGCTGCTCGACCTGGTGGTGTTCGGCCGCGCCGTCGCCAACCGCGCCGCCGAGACGATCAAGCCGAACGGCAAGCAGGCCAAGCTCGCGTCCGACGCCTGCGATGCCGCGCTGGCGCGCCTGGACAAGTTGCGCAACGCCAACGGCGGCACCCCGACCGCGGCGATCCGCGACCGTATGCAGCGCACGATGCAGGCCGACGCGGCGGTGTTCCGCACCGGCGAGACCCTGGCCGACGGCGTGCGCAAGATCCGCGAGATCCATGCCTCGTTCGCCGACGTGCGCGTCAGCGACCGCTCGCTGGTCTGGAACTCGGACCTGGTGGAGACCTACGAACTGGCCAACCTGCTCGGCCAGGCGCTGGCGACCATCGTCTCGGCCGAGAACCGCACCGAATCGCGCGGCGCCCATGCCCGCGAGGACTATCCGGAGCGCGACGACGTCAACTGGCTCAAGCACACCCTGTGCTGGGTCGACGAGGCCGGCAACACCCGGATCGACTACCGCCCGGTGCACATGTACACGTTGACCAACGACGTGGACGTGATCCCGCCGAAGAAGCGCGTCTATTGAGGCCGGGGTTCGAGATTCGGGATCGGGGTGCGCAAGGGCCACGGCCGTAGCGTTCCCGCTTCCGCGAATCTCGAATCTCCAATCCCGAATCCCGGATTTCCGACATGGCCGAATTCACCCTCCCCAAGAACTCGCAGATCCAGAAGGGCCGCCATTGGGCTTCGCCCGGCGCCAAGCAGCCGCGCGTCTTCAAGGTCTACCGCTGGAATCCGGACGACGGCATGAATCCGCGCGTGGACACCTACGAGGTCGACCTGGCCTCGTGCGGGCCGATGGTCCTGGACGCGCTGATCAAGATCAAGAACGAGATCGACCCGACGCTCACGTTCCGCCGCTCCTGCCGCGAGGGCATCTGCGGCTCGTGCGCGATGAACATCGACGGCACCAATACCCTGGCCTGCACCAAGGCGATCGCCGACTGCGAGAAGCCGGAGGTGCCGATCTACCCGCTGCCGCACATGCCGGTGGTGAAGGACCTGGTGCCGGACCTGACCCATTTCTACGCCCAGTACGCCTCGATCAAGCCCTGGCTGCGCACGCAGAGCCCGACGCCGTCGGACCGCGAGCGCCTGCAGTCGCCGGAGGACCGCAAGAAGCTCGACGGGCTGTACGAGTGCATCCTGTGCGCGTGCTGCTCGACCAGCTGCCCGAGCTACTGGTGGAACGGCGACCGCTACCTCGGCCCGGCGATCCTGCTGCAGGCCTATCGCTGGATCGCCGACAGCCGCGACGAGGACACCGGCGCGCGCCTGGACGACCTGGAGGATCCGTTCAAGCTGTACCGCTGCCACACGATCATGAACTGCGCCCGCACCTGCCCGAAGGGGCTGAACCCCGCCTGGGCGATCGGCGAGATCAAGAAGCTGATGCTGGCGCGGCGGGTCTGAGCCGGATCGAAGGGAGCGCCCGTCGCCACGAAGGCGCGCACCCCGCCGATGCAGCCGGTATGACGACGATGGCTTCGCCTCCGCTCAACGACCCTGCCGGAACCGTCGCCGGCGACGGCGCGATGCGCGACGGGGAGGACCGCGAACTGTCCCGCCTGCGCTGGCGTTGCCGGCGCGGCATGCGCGAACTGGACCGCCTGCTCGAGCGGTATCTCGACCGCGCATGGCGGCAGGCTCCCGACGCCGAACGCGGCGTTTTCCTACGGTTGCTGGAAACCGAGGACGATAAGCTCTGGCGCTGGTTCATGGGCTACGAGACCTGCGCCGATGGCGACCTCGAGCGACTCGTCCAGCGGATCCGCGAACTGCCGGCCTGAGGCCGAAGGCCGGCTGCCGTGGCGGCCTTCGCGGCTGCTGGCCGGCGCGTTGTCGGTGTCGGGAATGCTCGCGGCGGCGGCGGTCTGGGCCAGCGAAGCGCCCTGGCCGGTGGCGGCCCCGCTGTCGCTGGCCGCGGCAACGCAGGGCGTGCGCCTGGCACGACGGGAACTGCGGCGGCGCCCGCGCGCGCTGGCGATCGCCGCGCGAGCAGGCCAAGTGAGGGTCGACGGCGAACCGGTCGAGGCGTTCGCGCTGCGCTGGCGCGGCACCCTCGCGTTCGCCCAGTACCGCGACCGCGACGGACGCCGGCACCGGCTGGCGTGGTGGCCGGACACCCTCGACCCGGCGTCGCGGCGTGAACTGCGCCTGGCCGTTCCGGTCCAAGCGCCTGCGCGAAGCGCGCGTTCGATGGCACCATAGCCGGCCACCCGAGTCCTCCCGCATGTTCAAACCGATCCCCGTCGCCATCGGCCTGCGCTACCTGCGCGCCAAACGCCGCAACGGCTTCATATCCTTCATCTCGCTGGCGTCGGTGCTGGGCATCGCGCTGGGGGTGACGGCGCTGATCACCACGCTGGCGGTGATGAGCGGCTTCCAGCGCGAGATCCGCGACCGCATGCTGCAGATGGCCGCGCACGCGACGGTCAGCGGCTACGGCGAGCCGGTGCTGGGCTGGTCGCAGGCGGTAAGCACCGCGTTGCGCGATCCGCGCGTCGCCGGCGCCGCGCCCTACATCGAGAAGGAAGCGCTGATCAACGGCGTGCGCCAGCAGCCGGCGCTGATCCGCGGCGTGCTGCCGGGCGAGGAGGGCAAGGTCTCGGTGCTGGCCGAGAAGATGGTGCAGGGCCGGCTCGATTCGCTCACCCCGGGCAGCTTCAACCTGGTGCTGGGCAAGGAACTGGCGCTGTGGCTCGGCGTCAACGTCGGCGACCAGGTCGTGGTGATGCTGGCGGATGCGCGCGGCTCGCCGATCGGGGCGCTGCCGCAGTTCAAGCGGTTCACCGTCAGCGGCATCTTCGAGGCGGGCTACAACGAATTCGACAAGGGCCTGGCGGTGGCGAACCTGCGCGACATGCAGCGCCTGTTGCGCATGGGCGACGGCGTCACCGGCGTGCGCCTGCGCCTGCACGACATGGACCAGGCCTGGAACGTGGCCCGCGACCTGGCCCTGCGCCTGGGCGGGCCCTACCGCGTGAGCGACTGGACCAGCGAGAACGCCAACATGTTCCGCGCGCTGAGGATGGAGAAGACGGTGATGGCGATCCTGCTGTCGCTGATCATCGCGATGGGCGCGTTCAACCTGGTGTCCTCGCAGGTGATGCTGGTCACCGACAAGCAGGCCGACATCGCCATTCTGCGCACCCTCGGCCTGACCCCGCGCGGGGTGATGCAGGTGTTCGTGGTGCAGGGGTCGCTGATCGGCATCATCGGCACCGTGGCCGGGGTGATCGGCGGCATCGTGCTCACGCTCAACCTGGAGCACATCCTCAAGGCGATCGAGGCGGTGCTGGGCGTGCAGCTGCTGCCGGAGGACGTCTACTACATCACCGGCCTGCCGACCGACCTGCAGGCCGGCGACGTGATCGTGATCGCCTGCGTGGCGTTGGCCATGGCCTTCCTGGCCACGCTGTACCCGGCCTGGCGCGCCGCGCGCACGGCCCCGGCGGAGGCGCTGCGCTATGAGTGACCTTCGCGACCTGGAAACCCGGACGATGCGGAAGAACGGACAGGAGGTCATCCGCGCCGAAGGGCTGTCGATGACCTACCAGGAAGGCAAGCTGCGTACCCCGGTGTTCGCCGGCCTCAACCTGAGCGTGGCCGCGCACGAGACGGTCGCCGTGCTCGGCGCCTCCGGCGCCGGCAAGAGCACGCTGCTGCACCTGCTCGGCGGCCTGGACACGCCGACGGCGGGCGAGGTGTTCGTCGCCGGGCAGAAGATGAGCGCGCTGTCGGACGCGGAGCGCGGCCGGTTGCGCAACCAGGCCCTGGGCTTCGTCTACCAGTTCCACCATCTGCTGCCCGAGTTCACCGCGCTGGAGAACGTGATGCTGCCGGTGCTGCTGGCCGGCGCGGACGTCGGCGACGCCGGCAAGCGCGCGCGCGCGCTGCTGGAAGCGGTCGGGCTGGGCCACCGCCTCGAGCACAAGCCGGGCGAGCTGTCCGGCGGCGAGCGCCAGCGCGCCGCGGTCGCGCGCGCGCTGGTCAACAAACCGGCTTGCGTGCTCGGCGACGAGCCCACCGGCAATCTCGACGAGAAGACCGCCGAGACCGTGTTCGAGCTGATGCTCGCGCTCAATCGCGAGCAGGGCACCAGCCTGGTGCTGGTGACCCACGACCGCCGCCTCGCGCGGCGCCTGGACCGCGTGCTGGAGCTGCACGAAGGCCGGTTGCGCGAGCTCGCTCCCGACGAGGTCTAGCCGATGCGCGATGCGGCAGGGACGCCGCCGTTCGGAATCGCCGCCGCCGCGGCGCTGCTCGCGGGCGTCGTCGCCTGCCTGTGGCTGCCCGGGCTGATGCCGTGGCCGCTCTCGGTGTCGCTGCTGCTCGGCGCCGGAGCGCTGTGGTGGCGGAGGCCGCGCTGGCGGCTTGCGGCCGCCTTCGCGTTCGGCTTCGCCCTCGCCGGGTTGCACGCCGCGCACGCGCTGGCGCGCCAGTTGCCGAGCAGCTGGGACAAGCGCGACGCGGTCGTGACCGGGCGCATCGCCGATCTGCCCGAACACGAGCCGCGCCGCACCCGCTTCCTGTTCGAGACCGACCGCGACCCGGCGCTGCCCGAGCCGCTGCGCGGCCGGCGCCTGCGCCTGTCGTGGTACGACGACGATCCGGCCGTGCGCGCGCGCCTGTTGCAGGCGGGCCAGCGCTGGCGGCTGCAGATGCGCCTGCGCGCGCCGCGCGGCCTGCGCAATTCCGGTGGCGCCGACGCGGAGAAGCACATGCTGGCCCAGCGCATCGCCGCGACCGGCTACGTGCGCGCACCGGCCTTGGCCGAGCGCCTGCGGGCGCCGCACGGCCTGGCCGCCTGGCGCGAGCGGATGTCGCTGCGGATCGCCGCCGCCGTGCATCCGGTGGAAACCGGGGCGGCTCCGCCTCGGACGCCTTCCGGCGCGGTGACGCCCGTGCCATCCGATCCGCTTCCGCGGCAGGAACCCGCTGCGTCGCCGCCGTCCGAGCGGGAACCCGGCGCCGCGGCTCGCGAACGGGGCGCGGCGCCGACGGCGGAGTCGCTGGGCGCCCGCACGGGCGACGGCGGCACCGGGCCGGCCGCGGCCGATGGGGCGCGGCATCCCGACGCCTCCCGCTTCATCCGCGCCCTGGCGCTCGGCGACACCCGCGCGCTCGACGACGCGGACTGGCAGGTGCTGCGCGCCAACGGCCTGACCCACCTGATCGCGATCTCGGGCTTCCACGTCGGCCTGGTGGCCGGCGGCTTCGCCCTGTTCGCGCGCGGATTGTGGTGGCTGTGGCCGGGCCTGGCGCGGCGCTGGCCGGCGCCGTTGCCTGCGGCGGCCGCCGGCGCGTTCGGCGCCGCGCTGTACACGGCGGTGGCG
This sequence comes from Vulcaniibacterium tengchongense, assembly GCF_003814555.1. Taxonomy (GTDB): domain Bacteria; phylum Pseudomonadota; class Gammaproteobacteria; order Xanthomonadales; family Xanthomonadaceae; genus Vulcaniibacterium; species Vulcaniibacterium tengchongense. The sequence continues at coordinate 1,086,396 of NZ_RKQN01000001.1, read as the reverse complement.
GGCTTCGCGCTGCCGACCGTGCGCACGCTGCTGATGATCGCGGTGGTCGCCTCGCTGCGCCTGTTGCGGCGGCCGCTGCGCGGCGCCGACGCGCTGGCGTTGGCGGCGATCGCGGTGCTGCTGGTCGATCCGCTGGCGGTGCTCGGCGCCGGCTTCTGGCTCAGCTTCCTCGGCGTGGCCTGGCTGTTGTGGTGCCTGCCGCCGCAGGGCCCGCGCAAGCCGCTGCGCGATTTCCTGTCCGCGCAGGGCGTGGCCACGCTCGGGCTGCTGCCGCTGTGCGTGGCGCTGTTCGGCCAGGCATCGCTCGCCGGGCCGCTGGCGAACCTGGTCGCGGTGCCGTGGTGGAGCCTGGTGGTGGTGCCGCTGTCGCTGCTCGGGCTGGCTCTGGAGGCGCTGCATCTCGGGGCGGGTGCCTGGGCCTGGCGCGCGGCGGCCTGGTGCTTCGAGCTGAGCTGGCCGCTGTTCGAACGCTTCGCGGCGAGCGGACTGGCGCTGTGGTGGCTGCCGGAGGCGCGCTGGTTCGCCCTGCCGCTGGCGCTGCTCGGCGCGTTCTGGCTGCTGCTGCCGCGCGGCGTGCCCGGCAAGACGCTGGCCGCGCTGCTGTGGCTGCCGCTGTTGTGGCCCGACCGGCGCCTGCCGCGCGAGGGCGAGGCCGAGCTGGTGGTGGTCGACGTCGGCCAGGGCCTGTCGGTGCTGGTCCGCACCGCGCGGCATGCGCTGCTCTACGACATGGGGCCGGCGGTGCGCGACGGTTTCGACGCGGGCGAACGCGCGGTGGTGCCGGCGCTGCGCGCGCTCGGCGTGCGTCGGCTCGACCGTGCCGTGGTCAGCCACGGCGACAACGACCATGCCGGCGGGCTCGAGGCGGTGCGGCGCGAATTCCCGGTCGCGGACCTGTTGGCGCCGCCGGAGGCGCCGGTCGCCGGGGCGCGCCCCTGCATCGCCGGGCAGGCCTGGCGCTGGGACGGGGTCGAATTCCGCGTGCTGCATCCGGGCGCGCACTTCCCGTATCTGCGCAACGAGTCCAGTTGCGTGCTGCGCGTGCAGGCCCGCCACGGCGCCGCGCTGCTGACCGGCGACATCGGCGAGGTGATCGAGCGCGACCTGCTGCGGCGCGATCGCGCGGCGTTGCGCGCCGAGGTGGTGCTGGTGGCCCACCACGGCAGCGGGGGTTCCTCCGATCCGGACTTCGTCGCCGCGACCGGGGCGCGCCTGGCCCTGGTCGCCAGCGGGCACGGCAACCGCTTCGGCCACCCGCGCGCCGACGTGGTGGCGCGCTGGCGTGCGGCCGGCGCGCGCGTGCTGGACACCGCGCAGGGCGGGGCCCTGCGGATCGGGCTGCGCCGCGGCGGGCCGGTCGCCGAAACGCGACGCCAGGCACAGCCGCGCCTGTGGGACGCGGCGCGGCGGTCGGGCGTGGAGCGGGCTGGGCTATCCTATCGGCCGGATCGAGACGGCTGAGGCCGGAGGGGTGTTCGCGTGCTGGAACTGGTCAAGGCCGGCGGTTGGCCGATGATTCCGTTGCTGCTGCTGTCGGTGCTGGCGTTGGCCCTGATCGTCGAACGCGCCTGGGCGCTGCGCCGGGTGGCGGTGCTGCCGCCGAACCTGGGCAAGGAGGTCCGCGCCTGGGCAGCGACCGGCAAGCTCGACCCGGCGCACATCGACACCCTGCGCAAGACCTCGCCGCTGGGCGAGCTGCTGGCCGCCGCGCTCGACGTGCGCCAGCGCCCGCGCGACCAGATCCGCGAGCGCATCGAGGACGTCGGCCGCCATCTGGTGCACAAGATGGAGCGCTACCTGAACACGCTCGGCACGATCGCCGCGGCCGGCCCCTTGCTCGGCCTGTTCGGCACCGTGGTCGGCATGATCCAGATGTTCCTCGGCATCCTCGACCACGGCATCGGCGACGTGAACCAGCTCGCCGGCGGCATCGGCAAGGCGCTGGTCTGCACCGCCGCCGGCATGCTGGTGGCGATCCCGGCGCTGGTCGCGCACCGCTGGTTCCGCGGGCGCATCGCCGAGTACATCGTGGCGATGGAGCACGAGGCGATCGCGCTGATGGACACGCTCGACACCCGGCCCAGCGTCGCCCGCGCCCAGGCGGCCTGAGGCGAGGACCGCGATGCGCATCCGCGACTACCGCAACTTCGACGAGCCGGAGATCAACCTGGTCCCGTTGATCGACGTGATCCTGGTGCTGATCATCTTCTTCGTCGTTACCGCGACCTTCGACGCGCGCTCGGTGCTCAAGCTGGAATTGCCGCGCGCCACCGGCGAGCAGGCGAACGATCCCAACCGTGCGCTGGTCGTGCTGGTCAACGCCGAGGGCCGCTACTTCGTCGACGACCGCGAGGTGCTGCGCGACGACGTCGACGCGCTCAAGCGCACCATCGCCGAGGTCGCCGGCGCCGACCGCGACCGCCCGGTGCTGCTGCGCGCCGACGCGCGCACGCCGTACCAGGCGGTGGTGACCGTCTACGACGCGCTGGGCCAGCTCGGCTTCCGCAAGGTGATGAGCGCGACCGCGCCGGAGCAGCGCCAGGGCGGAGCGCAGCCGTGAGCCAGGCGCCGGCGTCGCCTTGGCGGATCTACCGCCGCCTGCTGCGTTTCGTCGCGCCGTATCGCGGCGTGCTGCTGGTCGCGCTGGTCGGCCTGCTGGTCGAGGCGGCCGCGGCCGGCGCGTTCACCTGGCTGATGAAGCATGTCGTCGACGAGACCTTCATCACCCGCAACGATCGTCTGCGCTTGCTGCTGCCGCTGGCGATCGTCGGCATCTTCCTGCTGCGCGGCATCGCCGGCTACCTGACCGACACCTCGATGGCGCGCGCCGGCCGCAGCATCGCCCGCGACCTGCGCGTCGAGGTGCTCGGCAAGTACCTGCGCCTGCCCGGGCAGCGCTTCGACAGCGAGCCGGTGGGTTCGATGCTGACCCGGCTCGGCTCGGACAGCGACCAGGTCGCGCAGGCGGCGATCGACGCCGGCAAGGTGATGCTGCAGCAGTCGCTGCAGGTCGTGGCGATGCTGGCGGTGATGCTGTACTACAGCTGGCGCGTGACCCTGGCGATCCTGCTGCTGGGGCCGCTGCTGGCGTGGATGATGGATACGGTCGGCCGCCGCTACCGGCGCATCGGCCACCGCATCCAGGAGAGCGGCGGGCAGCTGCTGCAATCCGCGGACCAGGCGCTGAGCAACCACCAGGAAGTGAAGGTGTACGGCGCCCAGGGCACCGAACTGGCGCGCTACCGGGGCCAGGCCGACCATCACCTGCGCCTGAGCCTGAAGGTGGAATCGACCCGCAGCCTCTCCTCCGCGGTGGTGCAGCTGATGGGGGCGGTCGGCCTGGCCCTGCTGCTGTTCTTCGCCGGCATCGAGGCCGGACACGGGCGCCTGACCGCCGGCGACTTCGTCAGCCTGATGACCTCGATGCTGGCGATCATCCCCGCGCTCAAGCAGCTCACCACCGTGCAGGGCATGCTGCATCGCGGCGTCGCCTCGGCCGAGCGCCTGTTCGACGTGCTCGACGCCGAGGAGGAGGCCGACACCGGCACGCGGCCGCTGGCGCGCGCGCAGGGGCTGATCGAGTTCCGCGGCGTGAGCGCGCGCTATCCCGGGCAGGCCGAGCCGGCGTTGTCCGACGTGAGCTTCGCCGCCCGGCCGGGCACGGTGACCGCGATCGTCGGCCGCTCCGGCAGCGGCAAGTCGACCCTGATCAAGCTGATCCCGCGCTTCTACGAGGCCGAGGCGGGGCAGATCCTGCTCGACGGCCACCCGCTGCAGGAATACCGGCTGGCCGACCTGCGCCGGCAGGTCGCCCTGGTCGGCCAGCAGGTGATGCTGTTCGACGGCACAGTCGCCGCCAACGTCGCCTACGGCGAACTGCAGGACGCACCGGCCGAGGCGCTGCAGCGCGCGGTGCGCGGCGCCAACGCCAGCGAGTTCGTCGAGCGCCTGCCGCAGGGCATGGAGACCGAGATCGGCAGCCGCGGCGGGCGCCTGTCCGGCGGCCAGCGCCAGCGCCTGGCGATCGCGCGGGCGATGCTCAAGGACGCGCCGATCCTGATCCTGGACGAGGCGACCGCGGCGCTCGACGCCGAGTCCGAGCGCCTGGTGCAGGACGCGCTCGAGCATCTGATGCCGAACCGCACCACGCTGGTGATCGCGCACCGCCTGTCGACCATCGAGCACGCCGACCAGGTGCTGGTGCTGGACAAGGGGCGCATCGTCGAGCGCGGCACCCACGCCGAGCTGCTCGAGCTCGGCGGCCTGTACGCGCGCCTGCACCGCATGCAGTTCCGCGAGGGCGAATGAGCAAGCGCCCGGTGCAGCCCCCGGCCTACTGGTACGGCGACGAACCGGTGCCCGCCGGCGCCCGCCTGCTCGCCGGCGTGTACGGGGCGGTCGCGGGGCTGCGCCGCGGCCTGTACCGGCGCGGCCTGCTGCGCCGCCGCCATCCGGGCGTGCCGGTGGTGGTGGTCGGCAACATCACCGCCGGCGGCGCGGGCAAGACCCCGCTGACCATCGCCCTGGTCGAACGCCTGCGCGCGGAGGGCTGGAACCCGGGCGTCGCGAGCCGCGGCTATGGCCGCGAGGATCCGCGCGAGGCGCTGTGGGCCGAACCCGGCATCGACCCCGCGCGAACCGGCGACGAGCCGCTGCTGATCGCCCTGCGCACCGGCGCCCGGGTGCGGGTAGACCGCGACCGCGCCGCCGCCGCGCGCGCGCTGGCGGGGCAGGGCTGCGACGTCGTGGTGTGCGACGACGGCCTGCAGCACTACCGGCTGGCGCGCGACGTCGAGATCGAGGTCGTCGACGCCCGCCGCCGCTACGGCAACGGCCGCCTGCTCCCGGCCGGGCCGCTGCGCGAGCCGCCGCGGCGCGCGGCCGATTGCGACTTCCGCGTGGTCAACGTCGGCGCGGGCGCGGGCGGCGACACCGGGTTCGGCGAATGGCCGATGCGCCTGCTCGCCGATCGCGCCGTGCCGCTGCTGGGCGGCCGGCCGCGGCGGCTGGCCGCGTTCGCCGGCCAGCGCGTGCACGCGGTCGCCGGCATCGGCGACCCGGAGCGCTTCTTCGCGATGCTGCGCGGCTTCGGCATCGCGGTGGTGCCGCACGCCTACCCGGACCACCACCGCTACCAGGCGTCCGACTTCGAGTTCGGCAGCCGCGAGCTGCCGGTACTGATGACCGAGAAGGACGCGGTCAAGTGCGCCGCGTTCGCCAACGGACTGCACTACAGCGTCCCGGTGCGCGCGGAGCTGCCGGAGGCGTTCTGGGTGGCGTTGCTGGAGCGGCTGATCGAGAAGGGCGGGCGGTAGGAGCGCACGCGGACGGCTCGCGGCTTGCGCTTCGTCCGGCCCATCCAGCCGCTTCGCGTCGTCGTTGCTTCGCCCCGCGGCCGGCGAACCTCGCCCCCGTTTCGCGACCGGCGGCCTTCCGGCCCGCGGTCGCCCCCTCCCGCTCGCGGGAGCGGGGCGAGGGCCGCCGCCGGCGCGCGTCTCAGAACCGGTACCGCACCGTCAGCGTCGCGTTGCGTGGCGCCCCGTAATAGCTCTGCGCCCAGTACAGGCTGGTCAGGTACTTGCGGTCGGTCAGGTTGTCGAGGTTGAGGGTGGCGCTCCAGCGCTCGTCGAAGTCGTAGCGCGCCATCAGGCCGAGCAGCGCGTACGAACCCTGGCGGGTGACGACCGGCCCGCCGTCGGTGGCGGTCGCGTCCTGGTCGCGATGGATGGCGTCCTGCCACTTCAGGCTGGCGCCGAGCTTGAGCCCGTCGGCTCCGGGCACGCGGTATGCCGCGGCCAGGCGCAACGTGCGCCGCGGCACGTAGGCGCGCACGTCCTCGCCGTTCCCGCCCTCCAGGCGCAACTGGGTGAAACCGCCGTACAGATCCCAGCGCTCGCCGAGCCGGCCGCCGAGGTCCAGCTCGTAGCCGGTGGCCGTCGCATCGACCCCGCGGAAGTACTCCTGGCCCGTGTCGGGGTCGAACCCGGCCGACTCGGCGGTGTTGTTCTGCTCGGTACGGAACAGCGCGAACGAGGCGTTCAGCGCGCCGCCGGACCACTCGCCCTTGACGCCCGTCTCCCAAGTGCGGCCGTCGATCGGATCGAGCGGGCGCCGGTCGGCGTCGACCTCCGTCTGCGGGTTGAAGATCTCGGCATAGCTGGCGTACAGCGAATAGTGCCGGTCCAGGTCGTAGACCAGGCCGGCGAAGGGCAGGGTGCGGGCCTCGTCGTAGGCGTAGGCGGTGCCGTAGCTCTCGCCGTCGGCGTCGATGCGCACCCGGTTGGCGCCGGTGATCAGCTTCAGCGCCTCGCCGAGGTTCCAGCGCGCGCTGGCGTAGGCGCTGCCGCGGCGGATGCGGTAGTCGCCGCCCGAGCTGTAGTCGGCGAAATCCGGGCGCGGGAACGTGCCGTTCCAACCGGCCGGTTCCGGCAGCGGCACGCCGATGGCGGCGGCGGTGTAGCGCGAGAGGTCGCCGACGTCGTTGCGCGCCCAGTCCAGGCCGAGCGCCAGCTCGTGCTCGCGGCCGCCCAACGCGAACGCGCCGTCGGCGGCGAGCACGGCCTGGTCGATCTCGTTGCGCCCGCGGTAGTACGACGGGTAGCTGTACAGGCCCCGGCCGGTGTCGCGCTCCGGCGTGCCGTAGACGTAGAACAGGTCGCCGCCGCCGTCCAGTTCGCGATGGTTGAGGCTGGCCTTGAGCCGCCAGCCGCCGCCCAGGCCCCGGGTGAGCTCGGCGAAGGCCCAGGTATCGGTGTTGCCCCAGCCGGACCAGCGCGTGGCGGTGCTGGTGGAGGCGTCGTAGTCGGTCGGCGTGCCGTCGGCGTAGTACAGCGGCAGCGCGCCCCACATCGAGCCGCGCGGGCGGTTCTTCTGGTAGCTCAGGCCGAGCGCCAGCAGGGTGCGTTCGCCCAGGTCGGCCTCGACGATGCCCGAGCCCACCGCCTTCTCCAGCGAGTAGCGGTCGAGGTAGCTGTCGCCGTGCTGGTACGCGGCCACGACGCGGCCGCGCACGCGCCCGCCCGCGTCGAGCGCGCCGGACAGGTCGGCCTCGACGCGGTGATTGTTCCAGCTGCCCACGCCCAGAGCGGCGCTGCCCTGGAATTCGCGGGTCGGCCGCTTGCGGACGAAGTTGACCGTCGCCGACGGGTTGCCGACCGAGGCGCCCAGGCCGTTGGCCCCGCGCAGCACTTCGATGCGTTCGTACAACGCCGTGTCCAGGCGCCCGACCTGCTGGCCGGAGGCGAACGGCAGGCCGACGCCGTCGAACTGGAAATTGGTGATGTCGAAGCCGCGCGCGCTGTAGTAGGTGCGCTCGGTCTCGACCTTCTGCACGTCGATGCCGGTGGTCAGCGCCAGCACGTCGTTGATGTCGTTCAACGCGAAGTCTTCGATCAGCTCGCGGCCGGCGATGCTCAGCGACTGCGGCGTCTCGCGCGGGCTCAGGTCCAGGCGGGTGGCGGCGGCGGTGGTGCCGCCCGCCTGTGCGGTGACCTCGACCGTCTGCAAGGTGGTGGCGTCGGCGCCGTCGGGCGTCTGCGCGGCGTGCAGCGCGGGCGGCGCGAGCAGCGCGCACAGGCGCAGCGCGAGCAGGGTACGGCGCGGCGCGAGGCGGGACCGGGCTTGCGCGCCGGAATCGCGGTGGAGGGCGGTGGGGAGTGGGCGCATCGGGCTTGTCTATAGAATCGACGGAAGACCGGTCACCGAAGGCGCGCCCTGCGGCCGCCTTCGCCGATCGGGATCGGAAGGAACGGCTGGCCGGAAGGCTGGCGGTACGCGCCGAGGCGGCGCTTGTCGATAACCATTCTCATTTAAGAGCGAAGGAAGTTCAACGATGCCCGTGCCGACCCGTCCCGCCGCCGCGCCGTTCGCCGCTTCGGGAGCGACGCGGTGAGCGCGGCCGACTTCGTCGTCGCGATTCCCGCCCGCTACGGCGCCAGCCGCCTGCCCGGCAAACCGCTGCGGCCGCTCGGCGGCGAACCGCTGATCCTGCACGTGGCGCGGCGCGCGCTGGCCGCGGGCGCGGCCGAGGTCTGGGTCGCGGCGGACGACGCGCGCATCGCCGCGGCGCTGGAGGGCACCGGCGTGCGCGTGGCGATGACCTCGCCCGGGCACGCCTCCGGCACCGACCGCCTCGCCGAATGCGCGCGCATCGCCGGGTGGGCCGACGACGTGGTGGTGGTGAACCTGCAGGGCGACGAGCCGTTCGCGCCCGCGTCGGGCATCCGGGCCGTCGCCGGGCTGATGCGCGGCGGCGCCGAGATGGCGACCCTGGCCGCGCCGATCGACGAGGTCGAGACCCTGCTCGACCCGAACGCGGTCAAGGTGGTGCGCGCCGCCGACGGCCATGCGCTGTACTTCAGCCGCGCGCCGATCCCGTGGCCGCGCGACGCCTTCGCCGCCGACCGCACGCGCATGCCGGCGCAGGGCGAGTGGCTGCGCCACATCGGCATCTACGGCTATCGCGCGGGCTTCCTGCGGCGCTTCGCCGCGCTGCCGCCGGGCCGGCTGGAACGGATCGAGTCGCTGGAACAGCTGCGTGCGCTCGAGGCCGGTCATCGGATCGCGGTCGGCATCGCCCCCGAGCCGTTCCCGCCGGGCGTCGACACGCCCGAGGACCTGGCCCGCGCCGAGGCGCGACTGGCGGCCGCCCATGGCTGAGCCGCTGCGCCTGCTGATCGTCTGCCTCGGCAACATCTGCCGCTCGCCGATGGCCGAGGGCGTGCTGCGCGCGCGCATCGCCGCCTCGACCCTGGCCGGCAAGGTCGAGCTGGACTCGGCCGGCACCGGCGGCTGGCATGCCGGGGAGCCGCCGGACCGGCGCGCGATCCTGAAGGCGGCCGAGCACGGCGTCGACATCGCCGGCCTGCGCGCGCGCCAGCTCGCGCCGGGGGACTACCGCGAGTTCGACTGGCTGCTGTGCGCGGACCGCGCGAACCTGCGCGACGTGCGCGCGCGGATGCCCGCCCGCGCGCGGGCCAGGGCCGCGCTGCTGCTGGACTGGGCCGGCGTCGAAGCCGACGGCGAGATCCCGGACCCGTACACCGGCGGCCCCGCGCAGTTCGAGCACGTCTATCAGCTGCTCGACCGCGCCGCCGACGGCGTGATCGCGCGGGCGCGGCGCGAACTGGGCCTGTTCGACTGAACGCGGGCGCGCGCGCTTGTTCTGCCGCATAATCGGCCCCATCCAGCTTCGCGATGTCCGTGATCGTCCGTTCCGCTTCCGACCGCCGCGCCCGTCCCGCCCGCCGCGTGTCCGCGCCCGGCCGCGCGGCCGGGGGGCGCGCATGAGCCGCGAGCCGGCGCCGGCGTTCGACGGCAAGGCCTTCGTCAAGAATCTCAGCACCGCGCCCGGCGTGTACCGGATGATCGCGGCCGACGGCAGCGTGCTCTACGTCGGCAAGGCCGGCGCGCTGAGGAACCGTGTCTCCAGCTATTTCAACGCCACCCCGAAGTCGGCGCGGATCATGGCCATGCTGGCGCAGACCGCGCGCATGGAGGTCACGGTCACCCGCACCGAGGCCGAGGCGCTGATCCTCGAGAACCAGCTGATCAAGTCGCTGAAGCCGCGCTACAACGTGCTGCTGCGCGACGACAAGAGCTATCCCTACGTGCTGCTGACCCAGGAGCCGTGGCCGCGGATCGGCATGCACCGGGGCCCGCGCTCGACCCCGGGGCGCTATTTCGGCCCCTACGCGTCGGTCGGGGCGGTGCGGGACACGCTCAACCTGATGCACAAGCTGTTCAAGCTGCGCAGCTGCGAGGACAGCGTGTTCCGCAACCGCAGCCGGCCCTGCCTGCAGCACCAGATCGGCCGCTGCAGCGCGCCCTGCGTGGGCCTGGTGCCGGCGCGCGACTACGCCGAGAACGTGCGCCGCGCGGCGCTGTTCCTGGAGGGCCGCAGCGACGCGCTGAGCGAGGAACTGGTGGCGGCGATGGAGGCGGCCAGCGCGCGCCTGGACTTCGAGGAGGCGGCGCGCCTGCGCGACCTGGTCGCCTCGATCCGCAGCCTGCAGGCGCGCCAGTACGTCGACGGCCGCGCCGCGGACCTCGACGTGCTCGCCATCGCGATGCAGGGCGCCGCGGCCTGCGTGCTGCTGCTGGCGTTCCGCGACGGCCGCAACCTCGGCACCCGCGCGTTCTTCCCGCGGACCAACGGCAGCGAGAGCCCCGAGGAAGTGCTGTCGGCCTTCGTCTCGCAGTACTACGGCGAGCAGGCCCCGCCGCGCGAGATCGTGCTCGACCGCGACATCCCGGACCGCGAGCTGATCGAACACGCGCTGTCGGCCGCCGGCGAGCGCAAGGTGCAGATCAAGTGCAACGTCCGCGGCGAGCGCGCCGGCTACCTCGACCTGGCCCGGCGCAACGCCGAGCTGGCGCTGGCCACCGAGCGCAGCAGCCATGCCGCCCAGCGCGCCCGCGCCGAGGCCCTGCGGGATTTGCTCGGCCTGGCCGAGCTGCCGGCCCGGATCGAATGCTTCGACATCAGCCACACCCTGGGCGAGGCGACCGTCGCCTCGTGCGTGGTGTTCGACGCCGAGGGCCCGGTGCGCGGCCAGTATCGGCGCTTCAACATCGCCGGCGTCGCGCCCGGCGACGACTACGCGGCGATGCACCAGGCGATCCAGCGCCGGTTCCGCCGGGCGGTCGACGAGAACGGCGTGCTGCCGGACGTGCTGCTGATCGACGGCGGCGCCGGGCAGGTGGCGCAGGCGCGCGCCGTGCTGGACGAGCTCGGCGTGCGGGGCGTGGCCCTGGTGGGCGTGGCCAAGGGGCCGGCGCGACGCCCCGGCGACGAGGAACTGCTGCTGCCGGACGGGCGTTGCGTGCGCCCGGGCGCGGAGTCCCCGGCGCTGCAGCTGGTCCAGCAGGTGCGCGACGAAGCGCACCGTTTCGCGATCACCGGCCATCGCGGCCGCCGGCAGAAGGCGCGCAACAGCAGCCGGCTGGAGGACATTCCCGGCATCGGCCCGCGCCGGCGCGCTAACCTGTTGCGGCATTTCGGCGGCCTGGGCGGGCTCAAGGCCGCCGGCGTGGAGGAGATCGCGCGCGTGGACGGCATCAACGACGCGCTGGCCGAGCGCATCTATGCGACCCTGCACGGACTGGACGCGCCCGCGACGAACGGCGCCTTGGGCGGTCCGCGGAGCGAAGGATGAGACTGACCGTACCGACCCTGCTGACCCTGCTGCGGATCCTGCTGATTCCGGTCCTCGTGCTGGTGTTCTACCTGCCGTTCGAATGGACCAACTGGGCCGCGGCGGCGGTGTTCGCGCTGGCCTCGATCACCGACTGGCTCGATGGCTGGATCGCCCGCCGCTACGACCAGCATTCGCCGTTCGGCGCGTTCCTGGATCCGGTCGCGGACAAGCTGATGGTGGCCACCGCGCTGGTGCTGATCGTGCAGGCGCACCACACGGTGTGGATGGCGCTGTGGGCGGGCGTGATCATCGGCCGCGAGATCGCGGTCTCCGCGCTGCGCGAGTGGATGGCCGAACTCGGCCAGCGCGCGCGGGTCGCGGTGGCGACCGTGGGCAAGATCAAGACCATGGTGCAGATGGTCGCGCTGCTGTGCCTGCTGTATTCGGTCAACCCCTACGGCGAGGCGCACGAGGTGTGGATGGGGCGGCCGATCTTCGTGATCGGCGACTGGCTGCTCGCCGCCGCCGCGCTGCTGACGCTCTGGTCCGGCTTCGAGTACCTGCGCGTGGCGTGGCCGGTCTTGCGCGAAGAGGGGCGCTCGCAGTTAAAATAGCCTCCGTCGGCAGCGCCATCGCCGACGCGCCGGGTTGGCAGCCGGCGCATCCGGGAACAGCCCCCGTGGCGGTTTCCGGCGGTGAAGAAAGGAGTTGACACTTTCTTTCCCGTGCCTAAAATGACGCTTCCTCTGCGGGAATAGCTCAGTTGGTAGAGCACGACCTTGCCAAGGTCGGGGTCGCGAGTTCGAGTCTCGTTTCCCGCTCCAGATTCGAGGGATGCCCTCAGCCAAGGCCCCGCATGCGGGGCCTTGTCGTTTCCGGAGCCGGCTAGGCGCCATGCTCCGGTTGTGGAAGAATCCGCTGCGGCGGAAACGTCACCGGCCTGGTGGCAGAGTGGTTATGCAGCGGACTGCAAATCCGCGTACGCCGGTTCAATTCCGACCCAGGCCTCCAGTTCGAAGAGCCCGATCGCGAGATCGGGCTTTTTTTCTTTCGCGTAAGCTATCGGCGTGCCCGCCCGGATGGCGGAACAGGTAGACGCAGCGGACTTAAAATCCGCCGGCCGCGAGGCCGTGCCGGTTCGATCCCGGCTCCGGGCACCATCGGCGGACGCGCGGGCTCGCGGATGCCGGCCGGCCGCGACATCCGCGAGCGCAGCCGGAATGCGACGCTTCGCCGCGTCGGCGGGTCGGGCAGGGTGCGGTCGTCGAGGCGGCTCAGGCGAGCCGGAGCGTGTCCAGGCGCATCACCGCGAATTCGTGGTCCTGCCGCGTCTCGCCGGCCTGCATGCCGCACAGCGGCGCGACCGGCCGCTGCAGATCGCATAGGAAGGCCGAGAGGACGTCGCGTTGTTCGACGACTTCGACGAGCACGGGCTGCTCGCCGTTCGCGGGGGACTGGTCGATCTGGACGGAATTCATGCGCCGAGACTGCGCGGCGGGACGTTCAGCGGCCGTGAACGCGAGGCTTAATCGGGGGGGCCGCCCGTGCATTCAGGCCGCGCTTTCGCGCAGGCATCTGTGGCCGCGCAGGCACCGGTCGATCGCGCGATGCGATTCCCGCGCGAGGTCCGGCGCCGCTCAGGCGTAATCGCGCCTTCGGCCCCGTGCGGCAGTGGCCGCGATCCGTTCCAGCAGCGCCTGCAACAGGGAACTGCGATAGCGGCGACGGTGCAGCACCAGGCTCAGCGGCCGCTGCAGCTGCAGGAACGGCGTGCGCAGCACCGCCAGCCGTCCGCCCGCCGCGGCGTCGGCGACCGCCACCGCCGGCAGCAGGGCCAGGCCGAGGCCGGCGATCACCGCCTGCTTGATCGCCTCGCTCTGGTCCAGCTCCAGCACCGTTTCGCCGGGCGGCAGCATCGCCAGTGCGCGTTCGGTCTGTTCGCGGGTGGCCGAGCCGGCTTCGCGCAGGATCCAGCGCGCGCCGGCGAAATGTTCCGGCCGCAGCCGCCGGCGTTGCGCCAGCGGGTGCGACGGCGGCGCGCAGACGCACAACCGGTCGTCGCGCCACGGCAGCAGCTCCAGGTCGGGATGGGCGGCCGAACCCTCGACGCAGCCCAGGTCGAGGCTGTAGTCGAGCACGCCGGCGACGATCGCCGCGGTGTTGTCGACGTGCAGCTTCACCGCGACCTGCGGGTGCGCGGCGACGAAACCGCCGAGCAGGTCGCCGACCAGATAGTTGCCGACGGTGTTGCTGGCGCCCAGGCGCAGCTCGCCGCGCAACACCGCGCCGCCGGAGCCGCGGCCGAACTCCTGCATGCGCTCCAGAATTTCCTGCGCCAGCGGCAACAACCGCCGGCCGTGGGCGTTCAGATGCAGGCGGCGCAGGCGGCGGTCGAACAGCGGCTCGCCGAGCAGGCGCTCCAGTTCCGACAGGGCCATGCTCGCCGCCGGCTGGGTCAGGTGCAGGCGCTCGGCGGCGGCGCGCACGCTGCCGCTCAGGGCGATGGCGACGAACACCTCGAGCTGGCGCGGGCTGATCGCGATCATCAGGACGGCTTATCCCGACGCTAAACAAATTCAACTTTGATGATAGTCGGACGGCGCCGATCATGGCGGCATGGCGACTGTTCCCTCCTTTCCCGCTTCCGTGCTGGCCGTCCGCGGCCCCGGCCTGGCGCTGGCCGCCGCGATCGGCACCGCCGGCCTGTGGCTGGCGCAGCAGCCGTTGTTGCAGCGCGGCCAGCTCGGCGCGCTGACCGTGGCGATCGTGATCGGCATGCTGGTCGGCAATCTCGGCGGCGCGCGCCTGCCGGCGGCGCTGGCGCCGGGATTGGCATTGGCGCAGCGGCATCTGCTGCGCGCCGGCGTGGTCCTGTACGGGTTGCGGTTGAGCTTCCAGGACGTGGCCGCGCTGGGGCTGTCGGGGCTGCTGGTCGACGCGGTGGTGGTGGCCGGCACGCTGGCGCTGGGGCTGTGGGCCGGGCGGCGCTGGTTCGGCCTCGACCGCGACACCGCGCTGCTGACCGCGGCCGGCAGCGCGATCTGCGGCGCCGCCGCGGTGCTGGCGGTGGAGCGGGTGATCCGCCCGGAACCGGGCAAGGTGGCGATGGCCGTGGCCAGCGTGGTGCTGTTCGGCACCTTGGGCATCTTCCTGTACCCGGCGCTGTACCCGCATCTCGGCCTGGATGCCGCCGGCTTCGGCCTGTACGCGGGGGCGACCGTGCACGAGGTCGCGCAGGTGGTGGCGGTGGGCAGCGCGATCGGCCCGGAGACCGCCGATGCCGCGGTGGTCGCCAAGCTGAGCCGGGTGCTGATGCTGGTGCCGGTGCTGCTGCTGCTCGGCTGGCGCGAGGCGCGCCGCAGCGGCGGGCACGAAGTGGCCGTGCCCTGGTTCGCGCTCGGCTTCCTGGCGATGGTCGCGGTGAACTCGCTGGTGCCGGTGCCGGCGGCGGTCAAGTCCTGGCTGCTGGCGCTGGACACGCTGCTGCTGGCGACCGCGATGGCCGCGCTCGGCGTCGAAACCCGTTTGTCCCGGCTGCGCGCCCTGGGGACGCGGCCGCTGCTGCTGGCGGCGCTGCTGTTCGCCTGGTTGAGCGTCGGCGGTTACCTGCTGGTGCGCCTGCTGCACTGAGATCCGCTCGCGTGGTTGCGGCTGGCCCTAGAATGGGGCGGGGAACGCCCACGCAGGGCGGAGGACGGGAAAGCAATGCGGGATCCGCGCGAGGTGCGCATCGCGGTGGTCGGGCTGGGCTACGTCGGGCTGCCGTTGGCGGTGGAATTCGGCAGGCGTTATCCGACCGTCGGCTACGACATCGATGCGCAGCGGATCGAGCGCTTGCGTCGCGGCGAGGACGGCAACGGCGAGACCGGCGCCGACGAGATCGCGGCCGCGCGCCACCTGCGTTTCGCCGCGGATCCGGCCGAGCTGCGCGGCTGCAACGTGTACGTGGTGACCGTGCCGACGCCGGTGGACGAGCACAAGCGGCCGGACTTCGGTCCGCTGATCGCCGCCAGCCGCACCGTCGGCGGCCTGCTCGGGCCCGGCGACACCGTGGTCTACGAATCGACCGTGTACCCGGGCGCGACCGAGGAGATCTGCGTGCCGGAACTGGAGGCCGCCTCCGGCCTGCGCTTCAACCGCGACTTCTTCGTCGGCTACAGCCCGGAGCGGATCAATCCCGGCGACCGGCAACGGCGCCTGGTCGACATCCCCAAGGTCACGTCCGGCTCGACGCCGGAAGCCGCGGAATTCGTCGACGCGCTGTACCGCAGCATCATTCCGGCCGGCACGCACAAGGCGTCGAGCCTGCGCGTCGCCGAGGCGGCCAAGGTGATCGAGAACACCCAGCGCGACGCCAACATCGCCCTGATCAACGAGTTCGCCCTGATCTTCCAGCGCCTGGGCATCGACACCACCGAGGTGCTGGAGGCCGCCGGCACCAAGTGGAACTTCCTGCCGTTCCGCCCGGGCCTGGTGGGCGGCCACTGCATCGGCGTGGATCCGTACTACCTGATCCAGAAGGCGCAGGCGACCGGCTACTACCCGGACATCCTGCTCGCCTGCCGGCGGATCAACGACGCGATGGGCACGCACGTCGCCAACGACGTGGTCAAGCGCATGATCCAGCGCGGCATCGCGGTGGCCGGCTCGCGCGTCCTGATCCTCGGCGTCACGTTCAAGGAGAACTGCGCGGACCTGCGCAACACGCGGGTGGTCGAGCTGGCGCGCGAACTCGGCGAGTACCGGGCGCAAGTGGACATCCACGACCCCTGCGCCGACGCCGCCCAGGCGCGACGCGCGTACGGCGTCGAGCTGCTCGCGGAGCCCGAGGCCGGCGCCTACGACGCGGTGATCCTCGCCGTGGCGCACGACGCCTTCCGCGCCCTCGGCGCCGCCGGCGCGCGCGCGTTCGGCAAGCCGCACGCGCTGCTGTACGACATCAAGAGCCTGTTCCCGCGCGACCAGGTCGACGCGCGGCTGTAGCCGTGGGGTGTCGCGGCGGCACGGACGAATCGTGCCGCGCTATGCTGCGCCCGGGCCGCCCCGGGAATCGCACGATGTCGCGCTACGCACTCTACGTGTTCTGCCTGCTCGCCACCGCGGCCGCGTTGCTGCTGAGCCTGCGCGCGCCGGCCTGGGGCTGGGGCGCGGTCGCGTTCGGCGCGCCCGCGGCGCTCGGCACCTGGGACCTGCTGCAGCGGCGCAGCACGCTGCGGCGCAACTATCCGATCCTCGCGCATTTCCGCTACGGCCTGGAATCGATCGGCCCGGAGATGCGCCAGTACTTCATCGAGTCGGACACCGCCGAAGTGCCGTTCTCGCGCCAGCAGCGCGCGCTGGTCTACCAGCGCGCCAAGTCGGTCAACGACACGCGGCCGTTCGGCACCCTGCAGGACGTCTACGGCACCGATTACGAATGGATCAACCATTCGCTGCTGCCCGCCGAACCGGGCGGGCACGACTTCCGCGTGGTGGTCGGCGAGGAGCGGGCGCAGTCGTATTCGGCCAGCGTGTTCAACATCTCGGCGATGAGCTTCGGCGCGCTCTCGGCCAATGCGATCCGCGCGCTCAACGAGGGCGCGCGCCGGGGCGGCTTCTACCACGACACCGGCGAGGGCTCGATCTCGGCCTACCACCGCGAATGCGGCGGCGACCTGGTCTGGGAGATCGGCTCGGGCTACTTCGGCTGCCGCGACGAGGCGGGCCGCTTCGATCCGGAGCGCTTCGCCGCCAACGCGCGCGATCCGCAGGTGAGGATGATCGAGATCAAGCTGTCGCAGGGCGCCAAGCCGGGCCACGGCGGCGTGCTGCCGGCGGCCAAGGTCAGCGCCGAGATCGCGCAGTGCCGCGGCGTGCCGATGGGGGTGGACTGCGTGTCGCCGGCGCGGCACGGCGCGTTCGATTCGCCGCGCGGGCTGCTGGCCTTCGTCGAGCGCCTGCGCGGGCTGTGCGGCGGCAAGCCGGTCGGGTTCAAGCTGGCGATCGGCCATCCCTGGGAATGGTTCGGCATCGCCAAGGCGATGCTCGAGACCGGCACCTTGCCGGACTTCATCGTGGTCGACGGCGCGGAGGGCGGTACCGGCGCGGCCCCGGCCGAGTTCATCGACCATGTCGGCGTGCCGATGCATGAAGGCCTGATGCTGGTGCACAACACCCTGGTCGGGCTCGGCCTGCGCGAACGCATCCGCGTCGCCGCGGCGGGACGCATCGTCAGCGCCTTCGACATCGCCCGGGCGATGGCGATGGGCGCGGACTGGTGCAACGCCGGGCGCGGCTTCATGTTCGCGCTCGGCTGCATCCAGGCGCAGAGCTGCCACACCGATCGCTGCCCGACCGGCGTCGCCACCCAGGACCCGCGCCGGTGGCGGCACCTGGACGTGCCGGACAAGGCCACGCGGGTGTTCAACTTCCACCAGAACACGCTGAAGGCGCTGCGCGACCTGCTCGCCGCGGCCGGGCTGGAGCACCCGCGCCAGCTTGGCCCGGAGCACATCCTGCGCCGGGTGTCGGCGGTCGAGGTGCGTTCCCTGGCGGCGCTGTACCGTTTCCTCGAGCCCGGCGAGCTGCTCGGCAAGGTGCCTGCGCACGCGGTGTTCCAGGCGTTCTGGGCCAGCGCGCGCAGCGATTCGTTCGTCGCGCCTTCGGCGGTGGACGCGATGCGGGCGAGCAAGGTGCGCTGACTGCGCGCGCGCCCGCGGCCTCGGATTCGCGGATCGGCGGACCGGGCGTAACGCGAAAGCGCCGATGGGGCAGGGCGTCGCCGATCGCAGCGGCGGCGCGCCGGCCTGCGGATCGGGCCGCCCACGTCCAGAGACGTGGCGGTTGGGATGAGGCGTTCCGCCCCGCGTGCGCCGTCGATTCAGTCCAGCAGCTCGAGTACCCGCTCCGGCGGGCGGCCGATCACCGCGCGACCGCGGTGGACGAAGATCGGGCGTTCGATCAGGCGCGGGTGCGCGGCCATGGCCTCGATCAACGCCGCCTCGGGCAGCGCCGGATCGGCCAGGCCGAGCGCGGCGTACTCGTCCTCGCCGGTGCGCAGCAGGGCGCGCGCGGGCAAGCCGAGCAATGCGAGCAGCGCGCGCAGTTCGCCGGCACCGGGCGGCGCCTGGAGATAGAGGACCGCTTCCGGCTCGATTCCGCGCGCCTGCAGCAGTTCCAGCGCGGCGCGCGACTTGGAGCAGCGCGGGTTGTGGTACAGCCGGGTATCGTTCGCCATGGCGGGAAGCGTGAACGAAGAAGGCCGGCTTGCGCCGGCCTTCGTCGGGATTGGTGGGCGGTGCAGGTTTCGAACCTGCGACCCCTGCCGTGTGAAAGCAGTGCTCTACCGCTGAGCTAACCGCCCGTAAGGGCTGCGCAGTATAGCGCATGGCGGCGGTGGGTTGGCAAGCGGTCCGGGCCGCCGCGCCGGCGCCACACCGGCGCAGCGGGGTTCGGGCGGAGAGGCCCTCACTCGATGTAGGCGCGGGTCAGGGTGTTCAGATGCAGCCGCTCGGCGTCGCGCAGGAACGGCGCCAGCAGCATCATGACCTGGACGATGCCGTCGCGGATCGCACGCCGCTCGTCGCGGTCGCCGCGGGCGGCGGCGTAGTTGAGCCAGAAGGTGGCGATCACCAGCACGTTGGTCGCGGTGGCCGCCAGTTCGGTCGGCGAGGCACGCATCACCCCGGCCTGCAGCAACCCGCGCATCACCGTGTGCGCCTGGGCGTCGGCGCGCTTGAGGATGCGGGCGAAGCGCAGCCGCAGGCGGCGGTTGCGGCTGAGGATCTCGACCAGGTCGCGGTGCAGGAAGCGGTAGTCCCAGATGCACTCGAACACCCGGTGCAGCTGCAGCCAGATGTCCTCCAGCCCCGGCAGCCGCCCCTGCGGCGCGGCGAGCGCCGCGTCCATGCGCTGCTCGAAGCGCGCGAACAGCTGCTCGATGATGTCGTCCTTGTTGCGGAAGTGGTAGTACAGGTTGCCGGGGCTGATCTCCAGCTCGTCGGCGATGTGGTTGGTGGTGACGTTCGGTTCGCCGAGCGCGTTGAACATGCCCAGCGCGGTGTCGAGGATGCGTTGGCGGGTCTGCCGCGCCATGCGTCGGCCGCGCCTCAGCGCGCGTGCACACCCGCGCCGCGGCGGCGGCGCCGGACGGTGGCGGTTCGTGGGTCGGGCATGGCGTGCGTTCCTGGCGCGCGGCGTCGCGGCATTAGTGCATGCGCTGCTTCGGGCGGTCAATACGAGGCGGCATCGCCGCGCTTGCGACCCGCGCGCGCCGCGCGGCGGCGCCCCTGCCGGTTCAATAGCTGCGGCACTGCAGGAAGCGGACGCGCGCGCCGCTGCCCGGCGGCGGCTGCAGTTGCAGGCGCGAGGCGCGCAGCGCGTCGTAGCGGCCGAGGATCGCGCAGATCTCCGGCACGCGGTCGCGCCCGTCGTCGGCGACCTGTTCGATCAGCAGGGTCGAGGACGTCGACCACAGCGCGCGGCCGACGCCGGGCACGGCGGCGACGGCCCGGATCACCTCGGCGCGTTCGCGTCGTTCGCGGTCCGGATCCGCGGCGGCGGCGATTCCGGCGGGCGGTGCCGCCGGCGCAGGAGCGGCGGGCGCGGGCGCGGCGGCGATGGGCGCGGAGGGCCGCGTCGCGCGCGGGGCGGGGGCGAGCGGCGCGGCATCCGGCGACCCGCGCAGCAGCATCGGCGCGAAGCCCACGGCCGCGCCCAGCCCCGCCGCCGCGACCCAGGCCAAGCCGATCGCGCGGCGGATGCGCGTTCGCGCGTCCGCGGTCAGGTCCTCGCGCAGGACCGCCGGCAACTGCGGGCTCAGCAGGTCCCACAGCGCCGGGCCGGCGTAGAGTTGCAGTCCGTCCGCGGCGGCGCGGGCGTCGGCGTCGATGCGGCCGGGCGTGGCGAGCACGCCGCCGGCGGCGCCGTGATGGCGCACCGCGTCGAGCAAGGCCCGCACCTGCGCGCGATCGACCGTGTAGCCGGCGTCGCCCTGCTTGCAGGCCAGCAGCCACAGCTCGTCGCCGCGGCGCAGGCGCAGTTTCGGCTGCTGCGGATGTTCCAGCGTCTGCCCGGCCGGTTCGGGCTCGAAGCCGCGTCGCTGCAGGGCTTCCACCACCAGCCGCGCGCATTCGCGCCAGCGCATGCCGGCCAGCGCCTGCAGGCCGGCGGCCGTTTCGGCGCGGCGGCGCTGCACGCGCCACAGGTAGAGCGTGGCCAGGACGCCGCCCGCGACGGCGGCGAGCAGGGCGGCGGAAACGGAAAAGCCCGGGGACATGCGGATTCGGATACGGCGAGAGGCGCGCGACTATAGCGTCTGCGCGCGGCGCCGGCCCGTGGCGGCGGTCACGCGATTCCGCGCGGCGGACGGTGGGCGCCCCCGGGCGAAAGGAAGCCCGCCAGCCCGGGACCGTAAGGGGAGGGGAGCATACGGCGGGATCGGGCTGGCGGGCTTGGACGGGCGCCGGGGCGCTGCGCGGCGGAGGGTCAGGCGGAACGCGGCCCGGTACGCCGCGGGCCCTTGCCTGCGGCGGTTTTCGCCGCGGTCTTCTTCGGCGCCGGCGATCTGCGCGAGGCGGCCTTGCGCGTCGCGGCCGCGTCGCGGCGGCGCAGTTCCGCGGTCAGCGCATCGACGCGGCGGCGGAGCCCGGCGATTTCGTCGCGGTCCGGCACGCCGAGCTTGCCCAGGGCGCGGCGGACGCGCTCCTCGAACGCGCGCTCCAGCTGGTCCCAGGTGCCGGCGGCGCGTTCGCGCGCCCGTTCGAAGCGCGCTTCGGCGCTCTCGCGAGCCGCATCGGCGCGATCGGCGGCCTGCTGCGCCGACTGTTCGAGGTTCAGGCCTTCCTTGATCAGCGCGTCGAACAACTTGGTGCCTTCGGCCTGCGCGCGCGCGAACGCGCCCATGCCGGCGAGCCAGATCTGCTGCGCGGTTTCGCTCAGGGTGCGGGTCAGGCGGTCGCCCGGCGACGATCCGGCCGCGTCGTCGGTGCGTGCCTGGGAGGTGGAGCGCCTGGGCTTGGCCATGGGATGCCTCGTTCGCCGCGGGAGGCCTACAGGCTCGACGGGCGGGCTAGAGCTTTCACACCAGCCGCGCCGCCGCGGCGAAGGGGCCGCGTTCAGCCGAACCGCTCGTTCAGCACGCGCCGGATCTCGGCCTCGATCGGTCCCTTCATCGCGCCCAGCAGGAAGCCCAGGTTGGCGGTGATGTGCAACTGCTGCGGCGCCAGCGCGATCTTGCCGTCGACGCCGCTGCGGCTGAAGGCGAGCGTGTCGCCCTGCCAGAGATAGTCGACGCCAAAGCGCTCGGCCAGTTTCTCGGCCACGTCCTGCACGGCCTGGCGCGCCTGCGCCGGCGGCAGCGAATGGGAATGGCGGATGTCGATGCTCGGCATGGCGGTCTCCTCGGGTGTCCGGCGGCGTCCCGTCCCGGCGCGGGTGGGTATTGTGAGCGCGCGCGGAGGCTGCATCCAAGCCGGCCCTGCGTGCTAGATTGCTGCTGCGTGAACGCCCTCCGACTGCAATCCTCCGACCGCGACCAACCCGACCTGACCTTGAGTCCGGGCGTGCATGCGCTCGGCCGCGACGCCCGCGGGCGGATCAAGCGCGCCGGCGACCACGAGGACGCGTTCGCGCAGCTGTGCATCGACCGGCGCGGCATCTGGCTGCAGGTCCGCGAGGACGCCGCCGGACTGCACGTCAACGGCCGGCCGGTGCGGAGGATGGCGATGTTGCGCGCAGGCGACGCGCTGCACCTGGACGGCACCGAGCTGCTGCTGGTGGCCGACGAACCGCCGCCCGCGCCGCGCCCGCAGGGCGCGGTCCAGGACGCGCGCATGGTGCTGCGCGGCGTCGGCGGGCCCTATCACGGCCGCTGCTTCCCGCTCGACCGCCCGCGCCTGGCGGGCCGCGGCAGCGAATGCGACATCCGCATCGACGAGGAACGCTGCGCCGAGCGCCAGGCCCGTTTCGAGGCCTGCGCCGACGGCGTGGCGGTGCGCGGACTCGAAGGCGAAGCCTGCCTGGTCAACGGCCGCTCCGTGCGCGAGGCGCTGCTGCGGCCGGGCGACCAGGTCGTGTTCGGCATGCGCCACCGCTTCGTGGTCGAGGCGCCGGTGCAGCGCGGCGTGCTCGCGGAGCCGGTTGCCGCGCCGGGCTTCGATGCGGCGAACGATGCCCTGCCGGCCGCGGTATCGGTGCTGCCGGCGCCGGTGCGGCGCCTGCCCTGGTTGCTGCTGGCGGCGCTGCTGCTGGCGGGCGCGCTCAGCCTGCTGCTGCTGTACGGCGCGCGCTGACCGGGCGCAGCCGCCGCCAGACCCGCCAGCCCAGCAGCACGGCGAGAAGCGCCGCGTACAGCAGCGGCTCGCGGATGTCGGCCTTGACCAGCCACCAGAAGTGCAGCACCGCCAGCGCTGCGATCGCATACACCACCGCGTGCAGGCGCCCCCAGTTGCGGCCGAGCCGGCGCATCGCGGCCCGGGTGGAGGTCAGCGCCAGCGGCACCAGCAACAGCCAGGCGGCGAAGCCGGCGGTGATGTACGGGCGCTTGGCGATCTCCTCGAAGATCTGCGTCCAGTAGCCGCGCAGGTCCAGGACCAGATAGGCGGCGAAGTGCAGGGTCGCATAGACGAACGCGTACAGCCCGAGCATGCGCCGGAAGCGCAGCAGCACCGGCTGGCCGGTGAGCTGGCGCAGCGGGGTCACGGCCAGGGTGATCAGCAACAGGCGCAACGCCCACAGGCCGAGGCGATGCTCGATCTCGGCGACCGGATCGGCGCCGAGCCCGCCGCTTCCGGTCAGCGCCTCGGCGCGGATCTGCCAAGCCAAGATGGCGGCCGGAGTCAGGGCAAGGGCGTGGACCAGGGTCTTGGCGGCGACCAGGCCGCGCGATGTTCTAGCCATGGCGGGACGCGCTGCGAACCACGTGGAGGGGCATGCACGGCGCGTCCACGGACGCGCCTTCGACGGTTCCGCTCGGCGTACGCCCGCGCCCGGTCGCCGATGCGGCGGCCGGACGGGCTCGTTCCGGGGCCCCTGCCGCGCCCGTCCGCATCGTCCGCGGCGCCGCCCTCAGAACCACTTGCGCAGGTCCATGCCCGCGTACAGCGCGCCGACCTGCTCGGCATAGCCGTTGAACGGCCGGGTCGGGATGCGCTCGGCGAACAGCTTGCTCGCGGTGCCGGCGATGCGGCGCTCGGTCTTCTGGCTCCAGCGCGGGTGGTCGACGTTCGGATTGACGTTGGAGAAGAAGCCGTACTCGCGCGGCTGGGCGTCGTTCCAGCTGGTGGACGGCATCCGCTCGACGAAG
The DNA here is from genome assembly GCF_003814555.1 of Vulcaniibacterium tengchongense. Taxonomy (GTDB): domain Bacteria; phylum Pseudomonadota; class Gammaproteobacteria; order Xanthomonadales; family Xanthomonadaceae; genus Vulcaniibacterium; species Vulcaniibacterium tengchongense. Next base: position 1,062,975 of record NZ_RKQN01000001.1, on the reverse strand, counting down.
GTGATCGCGACGATCGACTTGATGCTCTTGAAGCCGTACTTCCACGGCACCACCAGCCGCAGCGGCGCGCCGTTCTGCTGCGGCAGCGGCTTGCCGTACAGGCCGGTGGCCAGCAGGGTCAGCGGATGCATCGCCTCGTCGATGCGCAGGCCCTCGCGGTAGGGCCAGTCCAGCGCCGGATAGGCCAGGCCCGGCATCTGCTCGGGATCGGCCAGCGTGGTGAAGGCGACGTACTTCGCGCGCGAAGTCGGCTCGAAGCGTTCGAGCGCCTTCGCCAGCGGCACGCCCAGCCACGGAATCACCATCGACCAACCCTCGACGCAGCGCAGCCGGTAGACGCGCTCCTCGGGCACGGCCCAGCGCCGCAGCTCGTCAGGCGAGAACCGCCCGGGCTTGGCGCAATGGCCGCCGACCGCGATCGTCCACGGCGACGTGCGCAACGTCCGGCGCGCGCGCGACGGGTCGGCCTTGCCGGTGCCGAACTCGTAGTAGTTGTTGTAGCCGGTGATGTCCTCGTAGCGGGTCAGGGCCTCGGCGGTGCGGAAGCCGGAGCGCGCCTGTTCCGGCGTGACCGCGACCTTCGACGGCGGCGGCGGCGCTTCGGCGCCCGCGCAGCCGGCCAGGCCCAGCGCAGGGGCGGCGGCCAGGGCGGCGAGCACGCGCCGGCGTTCGCGATACACCTGCTCGTCGGTGATCTGCGAGGCGGGGATCTTCAGGGCGTCGCGCAGCGACATGGGGTTCTCCGGCATCGGACGGCACTTGCGACTATAGAACCCGCCACGAGGCGAAAAGTTGCGCGGGTAACCAAGAACGCGCCGGCTGCTGCGCTGCGGCATACTGGGCGTCTTTCCCGTTCACCTCGCCATCGGAGCGTTCGATGTCCCGCGCGTTCAACTTCAGCCCAGGCCCCGCGACCCTGCCGGAGCCGGTGCTGCGCCAGGCCCAGGCCGAGATGCTGGAGTGGCGGAACGCGCGCGCCTCGGTGGTCGAACTCAGCCATCGCGGGCCGGAGTTCCTGCAGGTCGCGCGCCAGGCCGAGGCCGACCTGCGCATGCTGCTGTCGATCCCGGACGATTACGCGGTGCTGTTCCTGCAGGGCGGCGCGACCGCGCAGCAGGCCCTGATCGCGCTGAACTTCGCCGCGCCCGGGCAGCAGGCCGACTACGTGCTCACCGGCCATTGGGGCCTGACCGCGCTCAAGCAGGCGGCCCCGTACGTCGACGCGCGCATCGCCGCCGACGGCGAGACGGGCGGCTACCGCGACATCCCGCCGCGCGCCGGCTGGCGCCTGTCGGACGACGCGGCCTACGTGCACTACACCGCCAACGAGACCATCCACGGGGTCGAGTTCCGCGAGGTGCCGGAGGTCGGCAACGTGCCGCTGTTCGCGGATTTCAGCTCCTCGATCGCGGCCGAACCGCTGGACGTGTCGAAGTTCGGGCTGATCTACGCCGGCGCGCAGAAGAACCTGGGGCCGGTCGGCATCGCGGTGGTGATCGTGCGCCGCGATCTGCTCGAGCGCGCGGGCCAGCCGCGCGCGCCGATCTTCGATTACCGCGCGCACCTCGCCGGCGAATCGATGCTGAACACGCCGCCGACCTGGAACTGGTACCTGCTCGGCCTGACGGTGAAGTGGATGCTGGACGAGGGCGGCGTGGCCGAGTTCGCGCGCCGCAACGCGCGCAAGGCCGCGCTGCTGTACCAGGCCATCGACGGTTCCGGCGGCTTCTACCGCAACGAGGTCGCGCCGGCGGCGCGCTCGCGCATGAACGTGCCGTTCTTCCTGCACGACCCGGCGCTGGATGCGGCGTTCCTGGGCGAGGCGGCGGAGGCCGGGCTGATCTCGCTCAAGGGCCACCGCGTGCTCGGCGGCATGCGCGCGTCGATCTACAACGCGATGCCCGAGGCGGGCGTGCAGGCGCTGGCGGCCTTCATGCGCGATTTCCAGCAGCGGCACGGCTGAAACCGCGGTCGGTGCCCGCGGGCATCGACGGCGAAAAGCCCGGCCACGGCAGGTCGGGGCAGGCGGTCCGAAGGCAACGCGCGCGCCCGGGACGGCTGCGATGGACCTTCGGAGGCGACGAACTCAATGACCGACAAGACCCAGAAAACCAAACGCCCCGCGGCGGGCAAGCGTTCCATCGCGAAGCAGGCGGCGGGCGAGCCCAAGCCGGACCTGGCCGCGTTGCGCGAGCGCATCGACGGCATCGACCGCCACATCCAGGAACTGATCGCCGAGCGCGCGCGCTACGCCAACCAGGTCGGCAAGGCCAAGGGCAAGCTGGCCGCGGCGGTGGACTACTACCGGCCCGAACGCGAGGCGCAGGTGCTGCGCCGGGTGGTGGACCGCAACCACGGCCCGCTCAACGACGAAGTGCTGGTGCGGCTGTTCCGCGAGATCATGTCGGCCTGCCTGGCCCAGCAGGAGCCGCTCAAGATCGGCTACCTCGGCCCCGAGGGCACGCACTCGCAGCAGGCGGTGTACAAGCACTTCGGCCATTCCATCCACGGCCTGCCGCTGGGCAGCATCGAGGAAGTGTTCCAGGAGGTCGAGGCCGGCAACGCCGACTTCGGCGTGGTGCCGGTGGAGAACTCGACCCAGGGCACGATCCAGTCGACGCTGGACATGTTCCTGACCTCCAAGCTGAAGATCTGCGGCGAGGTCGAGCTGCGCGTGCACCAGCACCTGCTTTCGCGCAGCGGGCGGATCGAGGACATCGAACGCGTGTACTCGCATCCGCAGTCGTTCGCCCAATGCAAGGCCTGGCTGCGCCAACACCTGCCGAAGGCGGAGAAGATCCCGGTGGCGAGCAACGCCGAGGCCGCGCGCCGCGCGCGCAATGCCGACGACGCGGCGGCGATCGCCGGCATCAGCGCGGCCACGGTGTACGGGCTGAAGAACGTGGCCGGGCCGATCGAGGACCGGCCCGACAACACCACCCGCTTCCTGGTGATCGGCCGCGAGCTGTTCCCGCCGTCGGGCAACGACCGCACCTCGCTGCTGATCTTCATCAAGGACCAGCCGGGCGCGCTTTACCACGTGCTGGCGCCGTTCGCGAAGCACGGCCTGAGCATGAACCGGATCGAGTCGCGGCCCGGCCACACCGGGCTGTGGCAGTACGCGTTCTTCATCGACGTCGGCGGCCACGTGCAGGAGGAGGCGATGCGCCGCGCGCTGGACGAGCTGGCCGATTACGCGCAGGAAGTGAAGGTGCTGGGCTCGTATCCGGTGGCGATCGCATGAGCGCCGCGCGGGCGGACACGCGCGATCCGGGCGCGCCGGCGTGCGACGAGGCCTGGTTCGCCGCGCGCGCCTCGCGTGCGGTGCAGGGCTTGCGCGCCTACGATCCCGGCCACGACCTGGTCGCCCTGCGCCGCAGGTTCGGCGAGGCGGACCTGGTCGAGCTGGGTTCGAACGAGAACCCCTACGGGCCATCGCCGGCGGCGCGCGCGGCGATCCTCGACCAGTTGCACGCGCTGCACCGCTATCCCGACCCGCTCGGCGCCGACCTCAAGCGCGCGCTGGCCGCGCGGCACGGCGTCGATCCGGGCCAGCTGCTGCTCGGCAACGGCTCGCACGAACTGCTGATGCAGCTGGCGCAGGCGTTCGCCGGGCCCGGCGAAGAGGTCGTGTTCTCGCGCTACGGCTTCGCCGTGTTCGCGCTGGCGGCGCAGGCCGCGGGCGCGGCGCCGCGCGTCGCCGAGGCGTTGCCGCGCGAGCACGCGGCGATGCCGCTGGGCCACGACCTGGATGCGATCGCCGCCGCGATCGGGCCGCGGACCAAGCTGGTCTACCTGGCCAATCCGAACAACCCAACCGGCACCTGGTTCGGCCGCGCCGCGTTCGCCGCGTTCATGGCGCGGGTGCCGGCGGAGACGCTGGTGGTGATGGACGAGGCCTACGCCGAGCTGGCCGACCCCGCCGCTGACGTCGCCAGCGCCCTGCCGTTGCTGCCGCGATACCCCAACCTGGCGCTCACCCGCACCTTCAGCAAGGCCTACGGCTTGGCGGGGCTGCGCGTCGGCTACCTGGTCGGGGTGCCGGGGCTGGTCGCGGTGATGGAGCGGCTGCGCGAGAGCTTCAACGTCAACGCCCCGGCGCTGGCGGCCTGCGAGGCGGCGCTGGGCGACGCCGGGCACCTGCGCTGGGTGTCCGGGCGCAACGCCGAGCAGCGCCGGGCGCTGGCCGAGGCCCTGGCCGCGCGCGGGCTGCGCGTGTATCCGTCCCAGACCAACTTCGTCCTGGCCGAGTTCGGCCCGCGCACCGCGCGCATCGAGGCGGCGCTGGTCGCGCGCGGCGTGGTGTTGCGGCCGATGGGCGGCTACGGCCTGCCCGAATGCCTGCGCATCACCGTGGGCAGCGCCGACGAAAACCGTCGGCTGCTGGCGGCGCTGGACGAGGTACTGGCCGAGACCGGTGCCGGCATTCCATGAAACCAGGTTCCCTTCACCCGCCGTTCCCGTGCAAGCGGGAGTCCCGCGACTTGAGCGCCCGGATCCCGCTTTCAGGGGATCGCGGCGACCGAAACGGTTGACCCGATGACCTCCTTCGCTCCGCAACACTGGATCGTCGCGCCCGGTCGCCCCCTGCGCGGCAGCCTGCGCGTGCCCGGCGACAAGTCGGTCTCGCACCGCGCGGTGATGCTCGGCGCCCTGGCCGAAGGCACCACCCGCATCACCGGGTTCCTCGAGGGCGAGGACACCCGCGCCACGGCGCGCGTGTTCCAGCGGCTCGGCGTGCGCATCGAGGCGCCCGGGCCGAGCGAGCGCGTCGTCCACGGCGTCGGCCTGCATGGGCTGCGCGGCACTGCCGAACCGCTGGACTGCGGCAACGCCGGCACCGGCATGCGTCTGCTCGCGGGGCTGCTCGCCGCGCAGGCCTTCGACAGCACGCTCGTCGGCGACGCCTCGTTGTCGAAGCGGCCGATGCGGCGGGTGATCGAGCCGTTGACGCAGATGGGCGCGCGCATCGACGCCGCCGACGGCGGCCTGCCGCCGCTGCGGATCCGCGGCGGCCGCCGCCTGCGCGGCATCGAATACGCGTTGCCGGTGGCCAGCGCCCAGGTCAAGTCGGCGCTGCTGCTGGCCGGCCTGTACGCCGAAGGCGAAACCGTGGTGCGCGAGCCGCATCCGACCCGCGACTACACCGAGCGCATGCTCGCCGCGTTCGGCTGGCCGATCGCGTTCGCCCCCGGCCAGGCGCGGCTGTCCGGCGGCCATCGCCTGCGCGCGACCGAGGTCGCGGTGCCGGCCGATTTCTCATCGGCGGCGTTCTTCCTGGTCGCGGCCAGCGTGGTACCCGGCTCGGAGCTGCGGCTGGAGGCGGTCGGCATGAACCCGCGCCGCACCGGCCTGCTGACCGCCTTGCGCCGGATGGGCGCGGACATCCGCGAGGAGAACGCGGGCGAGCAGGGCGGCGAGCCGGTGGCGGATCTGGTGGTGCGGCATGCGCCGCTGCATGGCGCCGAGATCGGCGGCGAGCTGGTCCCGGACATGATCGACGAGTTCCCGGCGTTGTTCGCCGCCGCCGCCTGCGCCGAAGGCCGCACGGTGGTGCGCGACGCCGCCGAGCTGCGGGTCAAGGAGTCCGACCGCATCGCCGCGATGGCCGCCGGCCTGCGTGCGCTCGGCGCCGGGATCGAGGAGCACCCGGACGGCGCCACGATCGTCGGCGGCCCGTTGCGCGGCGGCCGCGCCGACAGCCGCGGCGACCACCGCATCGCGATGAGCCTGGCGGTGGCCGCGCAGCGCGCCGCAGGCGAGGTGCGGATCGACGATGTCGCCAACGTCGCCACCTCGTTCCCGGGCTTCGACGCGCTCGCGCGCGAGGCCGGGTTCTGCCTGCACCCGGGGGAATGACTTAGACTTCCCAGGCCCCGCAAACGAACCCCGCAGTGCTGTCATCCCCCGCCGACATGGAAGTCGCCCGTCGCGCCGCCGAGCGCGGCCCGGCGCCCGAGCGCAGCCGTCCCGCCCCGGCGCCGTCCGCCGGCCTGCGCCGCGCCGCGGCCCTGGCCTTGGCGTTCCTGGCCTTCTTCGCGATGAGCGACTTCGGCCTGCCGTTGCGCCCCGAGTTCGGGGCGTACGCGGCCTTGCTGCTGCTCGCCTGGTGCGGCGCGCGGCCCTGGCGCGAACTGTGGGCGCTGCCCTACACCCGGCTGCTCGCCGCCTTCGTCGCCTTCCTGGTGCTGCATGCCGCCTACGCGAGCACGATCGAGCCGCGCTCCAGCTACAGCGAGCAGCTCACCGTCGCCGCCAAGCTGGTCAAGCTGGGGGTGTTCTCCTGCGTGGTCGGCTGGTGGCTGTCGCTGATGCCGAAGGCGCCGCCGCGATTGCTCGCGCTGATGGTGCTCGGGCTGCTCGTCGCCGTGCTCGGCTACATGCCGTGGCAAGAGCTGCCGCGGCTGTTCGATGGCAGCCTGCGCCCGCGCTTCGGCCTGCCGGAGAACCTGAGCGGCCTGCTCGCGGCGGTGGGCGGCTGGCTGGCGCTGTGCCTGCTGGTCGGGGCCTGGCGGCTGGCGCCGAAGAACCCGCATCTGCGCCTGGGGTTGCTGGCGGCCGGGCTGGTCCTGTACGGCGGCGCGTTCATGGTGCTGCTGTTCTCGCAGTCGCGCGGGGCCTGGCTGGCGTTCGCGCTTGCCGTACCCTCGATGCTGCTGGCCTTCGCGGCGGTGCGGCGCCGGCATTCGCGTCTGCCGTGGGTGCCGCTCGTGGCGGCGTTCGCGACTACGGTGCTGCTCGCGGTTTCCGCGCACGAGATCCTGGCGCAGAGGTTCGCCGGCGTGGACCGCTTGCTCGGCTCGGTCGAAGCCGTGGTCGGCGCTGCGCCGGAGCGGACCCCGTCAGCGGATGCCGACGCGCGCGCGTCCGATCGCGCGGACCGGACGCGGGGCACGGCTTCCGGCACGAAGGCGCCCGCCCCGCGGCGTTTCGCGTCGGAGGCGTCCGGAGCGGCCCCGGAGGCTGAGCTGCTCGATGCGAGCACGGCGCCCAACAAGGCCGCCAGCGTGCGCCTGCGCCTGTATGAACATGGCCTCGGGCTGGCGCGCGAACGGCCCTGGTTCGGCTGGGGACTGGACACGCTGCCGCGGCTGGTCGCGCCGCTCGACCTGGGTGGCGAGCGTCACGCCCATCTGCACAACGCCTATCTCGATGCCCTCGTCGGCATCGGCGCGGTCGGCGCCTTGCTGTTGGCCGGCCTGTTCCTGTTGCTGGCGGGCGAGCTGGTGCAAGCGGCACGCGCCCGGGTGATCACCGTCGGCAGCTTCTGGGCGCTGGCCGGCGCGCTGGGCATCGTGCTGATCGCCAACCTGTTCGACTCGCTGCTGTGGCGCTTCGACTACACCCGCGCGCCGCTCGAGCTGCTGTTCGGCTGTTGCATCGCCTACGGCCTGATCCGGCGGCGCCGGCGCGCCGGGACGGATGCGCTCAGCGCTGCGCCTCGAAGCTGATCGGCACCATCACCGCGGCGCGCACCGGCTGGCCGTCCTGCTGCGCCGGGCGGAACCGCCAGCGGCGGACCGCGTCGAGCGCGGCGCGGTCGAGCTGGCGCGAACCGCTGCTCCGGGCCACCGTGACCACGTCCGGCGTGCCGTCCGGGCGGATCTCGGCGCGCACCATCACCGTGCCGCTCTCGCCGCGGCGTAGCGCGGCAGCGGGGTAGCGCGGCGCTGGCGTCTGTCCCGGGATCGGTTCCGGGCGCGTCGCCACGGCAGGCGCGGGGCGGGGCGCCGGCGCAACCGGCGCGGGTGGCTTCGGCGCTTCGACCAGACGCGGCTGCTCTTCGCCGGCGGCGGGGGCTTCCGGCGTGCGCAGGTTGCCCGTGCCGCCGCCCTCGGCCGGCAATGGCGCCGGCAGCGGCTGGTACTGCGGCGCGTCGGCGGTCGGCGGCGCAGTCCGGCCCGGACGGTAGAAATCGTCGCCGTCGCGACCGCGCAGTATCGCCAGCGCGAACAGCGCCAGCCCGGCGAGGAAGGCCAGCAGCACCCACAGCAGCGAGCGCGAGTTCGGCAGCCAGCGCGCCGGGCCGGATGCATGCGGGGAGGGGGCGGAAGCGGAACGGGTCATGGACGATTCGGCGGCCGGGTGGACCGCCAGTGTGCCGGCAGCGGCGTTAACCGCGCAGCAATCCGTCGCGCGCGGCGGCGCTTCCACGCGATAATCGCCGACCCGATCACTCCCCCGGCGCCGCCATGCTCGATCCCCAGCTCCTTCGCCACGCACCCGCCGACCTCGCCGAACGCCTGCGCCGCAGCCGCGGCTTCGCGCTCGACGCGAGCGCGCTGGAGGCGCTGGAGACCGAGCGCAAGCAGATCCAGGTGCGCACCCAGGAACTGCAGAACCTGCGCAACACACGCTCGAAGGCGATCGGCCAGGCCAAGGCCCGGGGCGAGGACGTGAGCGCCTTGCTGGCCGAGGTGGCCGGCTTCGGCGACGAGCTCAAGGCCAGCGAGGCGCGCCTGGACGAGATCCGCGCCCGGATCGAGGAAATCGCGCTCGGCATCCCCAACCTGCCGCACGAATCGGTGCCGCCGGGCGAGGACGAGACGCAGAACGTCGAGCAGCACCGCTGGGGCACGCCGCGCACGTTCGACTTCCCGGCCAGGGACCACGTCGAGCTCGGCGCGCGCCACGGCTGGCTCGACGGCGACACCGCCGCCAAGCTCAGCGGCGCGCGCTTCACCGTGCTGCGCGGACCGGTCGCGCGCCTGCACCGGGCCCTGGCGCAGTTCATGCTCGACCTGCACGTCGGCGAGCACGGCTACCTGGAGACCAACGTGCCGCTGCTGGTCAACGCCGACTCGATGCGCGGCACCGGGCAACTGCCGAAGTTCGAGGACGACCTGTTCGCCACCTCGGTGGGCGACGGCGAGGCCGCGTACAAGCGCTATCTGATCCCGACCTCGGAAGTGCCGCTGACCAACATCGTCCGCGACGAGATCCTCGAGGCCGACGCGCTGCCGCTGCGCATGACCGCGCATTCGATGTGCTTCCGCGCCGAGGCCGGCAGCCACGGCCGGGACACGCGCGGCATGATCCGCCAGCACCAGTTCGAGAAGGTCGAGCTGGTGTCGATCACCAGGCCGCAGGACAGCTACGCCGAGCACGAGCGCATGACCCGTTGCGCCGAAGCGGTGCTGGAGAAGCTCGGCCTGCCGTACCGGCGCATGCTGCTGTGCAGCGGCGACATGGGCTTCGCCGCGGCCAAGACCTACGACCTGGAGGTCTGGCTGCCTTCGCAGGGCGCCTACCGCGAGATCTCCTCGTGCTCGAACTGCGAGACGTTCCAGGCCCGGCGCATGCAGGCGCGCTGGCGCAATCCGGCCACCGGCAAGCCGGAACTGGTGCACACGCTCAACGGCTCGGGCGTCGCGGTCGGGCGCGCCCTGATCGCGGTGATGGAGAACTGCCAGAACGCCGACGGTTCGATCGACGTGCCCGAGGTGCTGCGGCCGTACATGGGCGGGGTGGACCGCATCGGCTGACCTTGCGCCCACGCGGCCGCGCCGCGAGGCGGGCCGGTGCTGCGAAAAAGCGGGCCTGCTCTCGAGCAGGCCCGGGGGGCGGCGCAGGGGGAGGCGGGCGCCGGATACCGGTCGATCCGCGCGGGTCAGGCCGCTTCGGCCAGCGGCTCCGGAATCGCGGCATGCGCGGCCGCCAGCGCATCGCTGCGGTGCTGCGGCGACAGCGCCACGCCTTCCGCGCGGACCACGTCGATGTCGGTGATGCCCAGGAAACCGAAGACCTGGCGCAGATAGGCCTCCTGGAAGTCGAACGGACTGGCATCGCCGTAGACCCCGCCGCGGCCGCTGGCGATGATGATCCGCTTGCCGCCGGCCAGGCCCTGAGGGCCGGTCTCGGTGTAGCGGAAGGTCTTGCCGGCGACGGCGATGCGGTCGATCCAGGCCTTCAGCGTCGACGGAATCCCGAAGTTGTAGAAGGGCACGCCGAGCACCACCACGTCGGCCCCCAGGAACTGCTGCAGCACCGCCTCGGCTTCGGCGACCTCGGCCGGGTTCGCCTTGGCCAGGCTGCCGCCGGTCAGGTGCGGGATCGGCTGCGCGTCGAGGTCGCGGTACTCGACCTGCAGATGCGGGAGCTGGGCGCGCCAGCGGGCGACGACGGCGGCGCTGAGTTCGCGGGTGACCGAGTGGGCGCCCAAGGCGCTGGAATCCAGGTGCAGGAGCTTCATGACGGCCTCTTTGTGCGATGCGGCGGAACGCCGCGACGGAGGCCACTCTAGGTCGTTGCTTTTTTGGAATAAACGTGATCGAATGTCACTAACTGTTCCGAACCTGGAATTATCGCCATGCAAGACCTGAACGATCTCTACTACTTCGCGATGGTGGTCGAGCACGGCGGCTTCGCCGCCGCGGAGCGGGCGCTGGGCATCCCGAAGTCGCGCCTGAGCCGGCGCATCAGCCAACTCGAGACCGAATTGGGCGTGCGCCTGCTGCAACGCTCGACCCGGCGCTTCGCCGTGACCGACGTCGGCAACAGCGTGTACCGCCACGCGCAGTCGATGCTGGCCGAGGCGCAGGCCGCGCACGAGGTGGTGGACCGGCTGAGCGCCGAGCCGCGCGGCGTGATCCGGGTCAGCGTGCCGGTCGGCATCGCCCAGCAGATGATGCCGCAGCTGCTGCCGGAGTTCCTCGCGCGCTACCCGCAGGTGCGGGTGCAACTGCTGGTCAGCAACCGCCGCGTCGACATCATCAACGAGGGCATCGACGTCGCCCTGCGCGTGCGCACGCGCCTGGACGACGACGGCAGCCTGGTGATGCGCAGCTTCGGCCAGATCCAGGAGCTGCTGGTCGCCAGCCCCGACTACCTGCGCCGCATGGGCCGGCCGCAGAACCCGGACGAGCTGGGCGAGCACGTGACCCTGAGCATGAGCGAGGACGATGCGCGCCAGCGCTGGGAACTGCACGGGCCGGACGGCGACGTGCGCCGGGTGGAGCTGAAGCCGCGGGTGATGGGCTTCGACTTCCCGATGCTGATGGCGCTGGCGCAGCGCGGCGTGGGCATCACCCTGCTGCCGGAGACGATCTGCGCCGACGCGGTGCGCCGCGGCGAGCTGGAGGTGGTGCTGCCGCACTGGCGGCTGCCGCAAGGCATCTTCCACGCCGTGTTCGCCTCGCGTCGCGGGCTGCTGCCGGCGGTGCGGGTGTTCATCGATTTCGTGGCCGAGCGCGCCCCGGCCTTCGTCGAGGCCGCGCGCCTGCACTGCAGCGAGATCAAGGGCATGCCGTGCCCGGAGCCGGCGAAGAGCGCCGCCGCGCTGGTGGCGGGCGTGCAACCGGCGCCGGCGGCGTGACACAATGCGCCGCCGCCCCGGGCGGCGCGTCGAACCGGAAAGGTGGCCGAGTGGTTTAAGGCAGCGGTCTTGAAAATCGCCGTGGTGGCGACACCACCGTGGGTTCGAATCCCACCCTTTCCGCCAGTCTTTCGGAAGAACGGAGCCCGCGACGCCGCGGGCTTTTTCGTGCTGTCGCGTCAGCGTTCGAACAGGGCGTTGAGCGCGGCGTAGTCCATCGCCGGTCCGTCCGGCAGGCGGCCCTCGCGCAGGAACCGCGCGCCGAGCCCCGCGAGCAGGCCGTACACGCGCTTGGCCAAGGCGGCGCCGGCGCTGAGACGGCGCACGCCCAAGGCACGCAGGCGCTCCAGCTCCGGCAGGCGGGGCACCAGCATCAGGTTGAGCGGCAGCCCGGCCGCGGCGGCGATCATGCCGATCTCGGCCTCCGCGCTCAACCCGGGAACGAACAGGCCGTCCGCGCCCGCCTCGCGGTAGGCGGCGGCGCGCGCCAGCGTCGCGGCGACGCGTTCGCCCGCCGGCGCCAGGCCCAGCAGGTACACGTCGGTGCGCGCGTTGACGAACACGTCCGTGCCGGCGGCGGCGCAGGCGCGCTTGATCCGCTCGATCTTCGCGCACAGCCGCTCCGGCGGCCCCGCGCCGTCCTCCAGGTTGATGCCGCACACGCCGAGCCCGGCCAGCCGCAGCACCAGCTCGGCGACCGCGCCCGGGTCGTCCGAGTAGCCGCTTTCCAGGTCGACGCTGAGCGGCACGCGGACCGTGCGCGCGATCGGCGCCACCGCCGCAAGCAACCGCTCCGGCGGCAGGCGGTCGCCGTCGGCATGCCCCTGTGCCCAGGCCAGGCCGGCGCTGGTGGTGGCGACGGCGGGCGCGCCCAGGCTCTCGACCAGGCGGGCGCTGCCCGCGTCCCAGGCGTTGGCGAGCAGCAGCAGGCCGTCGCGGTGCAGGTGGCGGAAACGTTCAGTGGCGGGGGTGGAATTCATGCAGGCGGCATCGGCGTCGGGAAGGAGCAGGATGGCGTCGCGGCGGCGCGGGCGCTCGCCGCTTTCGGACATCCGGATGGACGCGGCGCGCCGGGCCGGTGTGACACCGCTCGGTCATGGCGCCGCGGCGTCCCATTGCCGCAGCGCGCGTTCAACCGCCTCGACGCCGCGCGCGGCGGCTTCGGGGTCGATTTCGGCGAGGGTGTCGCGCGCGCTGTGCAGCACCTGCATCGCCTTGGCCGGTTCGGCCGGCTTCCTGCCGGCGTAGGCGGCGAGGATCTTCTCGACCTCGCCGGCGCCGACCAGCGAGAACGAGGCGGCGCTCCAGCCGGCCTTGAGGAAGGGCAGGTGGTCGCTGGGCGGGTACTCGGCGCCGGCGGAGAAGTCGAGACCGAGGCCTGCGGCCGCCTCGGCGCCGGCGCGGGCGAGCGCATGGTCCGGCGCCGGCGGACGCAGCCACAGCGTGTCGCCCCAGCCGAACACGTCGAAGTTCACGTACAGCGCCGGCCGCACCGTGCCCGCGGCGACGTAGGCCTTGGCGCCGAGCAGGCCGCGCTCTTCCAGGTCCCAGAACGCGATCGCGACCCGGTGCCGCCGCAGCGGCCGTTCGCGCAGGCGCTGCGCCAGGGCCAGCACCACCGCGCTGCCGGAGGCGTTGTCGGTGGCGCCCTGGCCGACCTCGACACGGTCGTAGTGGGCGCCGAGCAGCAGCAGCGGCGCGCCGTCGGGCCCGCCGAGTTCGGCGAGCAGGTTCTCGCCGCGCAATTCGCCGGCCTGGAACGGCACCGCGCGCCAGTCCAGCCCGAGCGCGTCGAGCCGGCGGGCGAGGGCGGCGCGCCGGCCGGCGTTGTCTGCGGCGTCCGCGATCGCGCGCACGTCGGCCAGCCACGTGCCTGCGGGCGAGGCCTGCAGCGAAGCGGGAGCCGGCGGCGAGGGGCGCGGCGCCGGGGCTTGCGCGCAGGCGGCGAGAAGGGCGGCGAGCAGGAGGGCGGTGTGACGCATCGGAATTCCCCAGGCGGGTCGGTCCGCCGGAGTTTGGCCGCTGCCGGCGGGCGGCGGCAGGGCCGAAAGCCATGCCCGTTGCGCGAGCCCGGTGCGCTCCGTAGCCTCAGCCGCCAGGGGGAACGTGGCAACAGGAGACAAAGGGATGACCATCCGCGTTTTCATCGTCGACGATCACGCGCTGGTACGCACCGGAATGCGCATGATCCTTTCCGCCGAGACCGACATCGAGGTCGTCGGCGACGCCGAGGACGGCGAGCAGGCCCTGCCGCTGATCCGCAAGCTCAAGCCGGACGTGGTGCTGTGCGACCTGCACCTGCCCGGCGTCAGCGGCCTGGAAGTCACCGAACGCATCGTCAAGGGCGATCACGGCACGCGCGTGATCATCGTGTCGGTGCTCGAGGACGGGCCGCTGCCGAAGCGCCTGCTCGAGGCGGGCGCGTCCGGCTACGTCGGCAAGGCCGGCGACGCCGCCGAACTGGTGCGCGCGGTACGCGCGGTCGCGCGCGGCAAGCGCTACCTGGCCAGCGGCATCGCGCAGAACCTCGCGCTGGCCGGCATCGAGGGCGGCGCTTCGCCGTTCGACGGCCTGACCGCGCGCGAGATCGAAGTCGCGCTGCTGCTGGTGCAGGGGCTGCGGCAGGAGGAGATCGCCAAGCGCCTGAGCCTGAGCGCGAAGACGGTCAACACGCACAAGACCCGGCTGTTCGAGAAGCTGGAGATCAACGACACCATCGCCTTGGCGCGGCTGGTCAGCCGCTACGGCCTGATGGACCCGGCGCAGGCGCTGTAGCGCGCGGCCCATCGGCCCGCTGCGCCGAAGTCCAGCCCCGCTGCGAGGGCGCGGGGCGGGCGCCGCGCGTCGCCGCGAGGCCCAGCGCGTGGGCCCGGCGCGAAAGGCGAGGCTGCGTCGCACAAAAGAAAACCCCTCTCCCGATAGCAGGAGAGGGGTTTCCGTGCGGTTGCCGAGGCGATCAGCCGCGATGCGCTTGCGGCGCTTCCGCCTTGGTGTCGGCGTCGGCAGTCCCGGTCGCATCGGCTTCGGGCTCCGCCGGCGCCGCGGCAGTCTCCGCAGCGGCCTCGGCGGGCGCCGGTGCGGCCGGCTCCGGCAGGCCGTCGAACAGACTGGCGGTGCGCGGCAGGTCCGGGCCGGGCTCGGCGCGGCGGGTCGGTTCGGCCACGGTCTCGCCAGGCTCCGGCGCCTGCGGCGCCGGTTCCGCGGCGACCGGGGCCGCTTCGCCGTTGCCTGCTTCGGCGGCGGCCTCGGCCGGCGGCCTCGGCACCGTGACCTCGGGCTTGGCCGGTTCGACCGGTTCCGGCGTGACCACCACCGGCGGCTCGACCACGGCCGGCTCCGGCACTTCGGTCGGCTCCACCGGAGTCTCCTCGACCACGGTGGCCGGTTCGGGCTCGGCGACCGGTTCGGCGTCGGTCCGCGGGGCGGGCGTTTCGTCCTGCCGCGGCGCGGCCGGCGCGCTCGGCTCCGGCGTTTGCGCGGCCATCGGCTCGGCCTGCGGCGCCGACTCGGGCGCAGGCTCCGCGTCGATCCGTTCGGCCGCGGCGGTGGACGCCGCCACGGCCGCGGCGGCGACCGCCGACGGAGCGGACACGGTGGCCGGCGCGGACGCGGCTGTCGCGGGTGCCGGTGCGCCGGCGGCAGCCGGGGAGGCGACCGCCTCGTCATCGAAGTCGAACTCCGGCTGGCTGCGTCGCGCGGCCGCAGTGACGGCCGGGGTCTCCTCGGCCTCGTCCTCGCCGTCGAACCCGTCCTCGGCGGCGTCCTGCGACTCCAGAGCCTCGTGGGCCGCCGCGGCTTCGCTGCCCGCGCCGCGGCGGCGGCGGCGTCCGCCACGCCGGCCGCGACGGCGGCGGCTGCCGCCTTCGCCCGCGGTGTCGGCGGCCGCCTCGGGCGCGGCCTGTTCGCCGGCGGGCACGGCGGTCGTTGCCTGCGCCGCGACGGTGGCCGCGGTTACCGCTCCTGCGGCGGCTTCGATGGCCGGCGTGGCCTCGGGCTTGGCCGCCGGTGCCTCAGCCTTGGCGTCCAGGCGTGGCGGCCGCGGGGTCTCGGCCGGCGTCTGCGCCGGTGCCGCGGCGGCGGCCGGCTGCGGCCGGCTTTCCGGTTGCGGCTTCGGCGGCTTGGGCTGCGCCTGCGGCTTGCCCCCCTGCTGCGGCTGCGGCTTGGGCGGGCGGTTCTGCGGCTGCGCCTGCGCGGCCTGGGCCTGCTGCGGCTTGTCGCGGCGCTGCTCTTCGCGGCGCGCGTGCTTGCCGTTGCGGCCTTCGCGGCGTTGCTGGCCGTTGCGGCCGTCGCGCTCGGCGCGGCCGCGCGCCGGCTGCGCCTGTTGCGCCGGCGCCGGCGCGGGTTCGACCGCGATCGGCTTGCCGCCGCGGAAGAAGCGCAGGATGCGCTCGACCACGCCGATCGAATGGGTCGGCGTCGCCACCGGGGCGGGCACGGGGGCCGGGGCGGGCTGCGGCGCGGGCGCTTCCTCGCGCGGCTCGCGCAGCGGCGCCGGCTGCAGCGGCTTGACGTTGGTCACCGCCGGCAGGTCGGGGATGTTCAGATGCGCCCGGGTCAGGGCGTGCGTCGGCAGCTTGCGCGGCGTGGCGCGCTGATAGCTGGGCTTGCTGGTCTCCTCGCCGAGCTCGTTCTCGCGGATGCGGGTGACCTCGTAGTGCGGGGTGTGCAGCTGCTCGTCGGCGACGATCACGATCGGCGCGTCGTGGCGCTTCTCGATCTCGCTGAGCGCGCGGCGCTTCTCGTTGAGCAGGTAGTTGGCGATCTCGGTCGGCGCCTGCACCAGCACCTGGCCGGTGTTCTCCTTCATCGCGTGCTCTTCGGCCAGGCGCAGGATCGACAGCGACAGCGACTCGACGCTGCGCATGCGGCCATGGCCCTCGCAGCGCGGGCAGACGATCTGGCTCGACTCGCCCAGCGACGGACGCAGGCGCTGGCGGCTGAGCTCGAGCAGGCCGAAGCGCGAGATGCGGCCGATCTGCACGCGCGCGCGGTCCTGCTTCAGCGCCTGGGCGAGGCGGTTCTCGACCTCGCGCTGGTGCTTGCTGCTGGACATGTCGATGAAGTCGATCACCACCAGGCCGCCCAGGTCGCGCAGGCGCATCTGGCGGGCCACCTCCTCGGCGGCCTCCAGGTTGGTGTTGAACGCGGTCTCCTCGATGTCGCCGCCCTTGGTGGCGCGCGCCGAGTTCACGTCGATCGCGGTCAGCGCCTCGGTCTGGTCGATCACCAGCGCGCCGCCGGAGGGCAGGCGCACGGTGCGCTCGTAGGCGTTCTCGATCTGCGACTCGATCTGGAAGCGGTTGAACAGCGGGGTGTCGTCGGTGTAGTGCTTGAGCTTGCGCAGGTTGTGCGGCATCACCTGTTCGACGAACTCGCGCGCCTCGGTGTACATCTCCGGCGTATCGACCAGGATCTCGCCGATGTCCGGGCGCATGTAGTCGCGCAGGGCGCGGATGATCAGCCGGCTTTCCTGGTAGATCAGGAACGGCGCCGGCTTGGTCAGCGCCGCCTCGGCGATCGCCTTCCACACCTGCAGCAGGTAGTCCAGGTCCCACTGCAGCTCCTCGGCGTCGCGGCCGACGCCAGCGGTGCGGATGATCACCCCCATCTCGTCGGGGATGTTCAGCTTGTCCAGCGCCTCCTTGAGCGCGGCGCGGTCCTCGCCCTCGATCCGGCGCGAGACGCCGCCGGCGCTGGGCGAGTTCGGCATCAGCACCATGTAGCGGCCGGCCAGGGAGATGAACGTGGTCAGCGCGGCGCCCTTGTTGCCGCGCTCCTCCTTGTCCACCTGGACCACCACTTCCTGGCCCTCGCGCAGCAGCTCGCGGATGCCGGCCTTGTTCGGGTCGACGCCGGCCTGGAAGTAGTCGCGGGAGATCTCCTTCAGCGGCAGGAAGCCGTGGCGCTCGGCGCCGTAGTCGACGAAGGCGGCTTCCAGGGAGGGCTCGAGACGGGTGATGCGGCCCTTGTAGATGTTCGACTTCTTCTGTTCCTTCGACGGCTGTTCGATGTCGATGTCGTACAGGGTCTGGCCGTCGACGATCGCGACGCGCAGTTCTTCCGCCTGCGTCGCGTTGATCAGCATTCGCTTCATTGTGGTTCCTCGCGCGCTCCTGCGCGCGGTCGGCGCAGAACGCGCAGGCGCGTTCTGCGGCCGCGGAACGCCTTGGGCGTTTCGCCTCTGGATACCGCAAGCCGGCGGGCGCCCCGCGGGCGAGGCGCGCCGTCTCCAAGTTTTCCAGCGCTACGACACCACGGCAGGCCGCGGGAGCGCTTTGTTCGTTTTCCTGACTGCTAGGCCGGCGGCGCGAGCGCCGCACGGGACGTGTTCATCTCGCCGGGTGGGCCCCGCCGAACGAGGGCCGGTTCCGCCGGGCCGACGCGGCTGACATGGCTGCCCCGGGGGCAGTGGCCAGGCACGGACCGGAATCGCAGGAAAGGGCTTTCGGCCTTTGAGATGCAACTTCCTGCGAAATCAAAACCTTATCTCGCGTCGCGAGTGTAACAGATAAGCCGGGGTCGGTGATTCGCAATTCGTGACCGGCTGCCGGCCGCGGGCGGTACACTGGCCGGCCGTTCGTTGCGCCTGCCGTCCGATGTCCCATTCAGTTCCGCCCCGATCCGGCCCGGCCGGCGATCCCGAGCGCGTCCGCACCGTGCGCGTGCCCGAGGACCGCGAGGGCCAGCGCCTGGACAACTTCCTGCTCGGCCAGCTCAAGGGCGCGCCGCGCTCGCTGGTGTACAAGCTGGTGCGCTCCGGCCAGGTGCGGGTGAACGGCGGACGGGCGAAGGCCGAGCGCAAGCTGGAGGCCGGCGACGAGGTGAGGATCCCCCCGGTGCGTCTCGGCGAAGCCGGAGACAAGGCGCCGCCGCCGAAGGGATTGCTGGCTGCGCTGGAGGCGGCGATCGTGTTCGAGGACGCCCGCCTGCTGGCGCTGAACAAGCCCTCGGGGCTGGCCAGCCACGGCGGCAGCGGCATCAGCCACGGCGCGATCGAGGCGCTGCGCGCATTGCGCCCCGGCCAACCCCTGGAGCTGGTGCACCGGCTCGACCGCGACACCTCCGGCTTGCTGGTGGTCGCCAAGAAGCGCTCGGCCCTGACCGAACTGCAGGCGTTGATGCGCGAGGACGGCGGCATCGCCAAGCGCTACCTGGCGCTGCTGCTCGGGCGCATGCCGGACGGGACGATGAGCGTCGACGCGCCGCTGCACGTCGGCCTGCGCCAGGGCGGCGAGCGTCACGTCCAGGTCAGTCCGGCCGGCAAGCCGTCGCTGAGCCATTTCCGCGTGCTCGAGCGGCGCGGCGGCCAGTCCTATTGCGAGGTGCGGATCGAGACCGGGCGCACCCACCAGATCCGCGTCCACGCCCGGCACCTCGGCCACCCGGTCGCCGGCGACGACAAGTACGGCGATCCGGAGGCCAACCGGCGCCTGCGCGAGCAGGCCGGGCTGAGGCGGCTGTTCCTGCACGCCTCGACCCTGGAGTTCGCGCTCGACGGCGGCAAGGCGCCGTACCTGCTCAATGCGCCGCTGGCGCCGGAGCTCATCGAGGCGCTGGACCGGCTGGGCTGAATCGAAAAGCCGCCCTTTTGCCGCGGATCGGGCCGGATAAAACGCCTGCCCATGCACGTCGATGAACGCCGATCAGGCGCCCGGGTTCGCAGCGCGCCCGGGCGGGATGACACGTCTACGATCGTCGGCCTTGGCCGATCGCGTCATCCGCGCGCGTGGCGGAAACAGGCGGATCAGCCGCCCTCGCGCCGCCGTTGCTCGTCGAGCACGAAGCACGACTGCGGCCGTTCCACCGGCGGGGTGAAGGTGACCGGCACCTGCAGCTTGGACTCGACCGGCTTGCCGCCGATCGTCGCCGGGCGGAAGCGCCAGCGGCGCACGCCTTCCTGCGCCGCCCGGTCCAGTTCCGGCACGTTGCTGCTCTGGACGAGGCGTACCGAGGTCGGGCTGCCTTCCGCGCCGATGGTGAGCGCCAGCACGACCTTGCCGCCGATGTCGTCGCAGGCGAGCTGCTCCGGGTAGTCCGGCGGCGGCGTTTCCACCGCGACCAGTTCGGTGCGGGTCACCGGCGGCGGCGCCGGGGTCCGGTCGCAGGCGGCGAGCGCGGCCAGCAGGGCCGGCGCGAGCACGGGGAGGGCGCGGCGGAGCGGATGCATGCAAGCCTCCTGGTGGGCGGCCGGCTCAGCCGGCGAGGGCGTCGGCCTTGGCCGCGCAGATGAAGTCGTTCTCGCTCAGGCCGCCGACGTCGTGGGTCGAGTACCGCACCACGCAGCGGTCGTAGTGCACGCTGAGGTCGGGGTGGTGGTCCTCGCGGTGGGCCATGTACGCCAGCGCGTTCACGAAGGCCATCGTCTCGTAGTAGTTCTTGAAGCGGAAGGTGCGGCCGAGCGCATGGCCGTCCTCGACCAGTTCCCAGCCGGGCACCTCCGGCAGCAGTTCGCGCACGCGCGCTTCGCTGAGCCGGTGCTCGCTGCCGCGGCGGGGCAGGCAATGGGCCTGGGCGAGGGGGATCAGATCGGTCATCGCGGAATTCCTGGCGGGCGCGGCGACTGAACCAATCACATCGCCGGTGGTCGGAAGGTGCAGGCGCGCCGTGCGGCTGCGCGGACCCCGGTAGAATAGCCGCTCGACCGTGTTTTCCGAATCCGCCCGCCGGCTCGTGCACCCGCACCGCCGCGCCGCACCGAGCCGCCGATGATCCATATCTCCGAATCCGCCCAGCGCCACTTCCGCAAGCTGATCGAGCGCGAGGCCGTGCCGGGCCTGGGCGTGCGGCTGGCGGCGATCGACGGCGGCACCCCGCGCGCCGACGTGCGCCTGGAGTTCGCCGAGCCGGCCGACCTGCGCGGCGACGAATGGGCGGTGGATTGCGAAGGCTTCACCCTGTGGCTGGACGCGGCCAGCGTGAAGTACCTGGACGGCGCCGAGATCGACTACGAGACCCAGGCCACCGGCGGCCAGCTGCAGATCCGCGCGCCGAAGATCAAGGGCGAAGCCCCGGGCGAGAGCGCCTCGCTGGTCGAGCGCGTGCGCTGGGTGGTCGAGCACGAGATCAATCCCCAGCTGGCTTCGCACCGGGGCCATGTCGCGGTCGAGGAGGTCGACGCCGACGGCACGGTGACGCTGCGGTTCGGCGGCGGCTGCCACGGCTGCGGCATGGCCGACGTGACCCTCAAGCAGGGCATCGAGAAGACCCTGCTGACCCGCGTGCCCGGCGTGACCGCAGTGCGCGACGCCACCGACCACGCCAGCGGCGACGCGCCCTACATCCGCCGCGACTCGGCGGCCTGAGCCGGGGCACGGCGACGTAGATGTTCTCCGCCGCCGATCTGATCCACGCCGTGCAGCGCCGCCTGTTGCTGGTGGCGCCGCACCGGCGCCGGCCGCCGGGCGAGTTCCCGCCCGGCTGGGCGGCCTGGTTCGCGAGCATGCGCGAGCGCGCCGGCGCGGTCACCGGCGCGCCGGCCGAGGCCTTCGTCGAAGCGTTCCTGCAGCGCCCGCCGGCCGTGCCGCCGCCGCGCGTGGGCGATCTGAGCCGCTGGCAGGCGTTCACCCGGCTGTGGCGGCAGGGCTGGCACCCGGCGGACTATCGCGACCGGCGCCTGAGCTGGGCCGCGGCGCTCGTCACCGCACTGTGGCATCTGCTGTTCGGCGCCTTGCTGCTGTACCTGATGTACCTGCGCTATGCCCAGGTCGGCGAGCCGCCGCAGGGCGAGGACGTGGTGCAGGTGGAATTCGTCGGCGCGGGCACGCCGCAGGAACCCGGTGGCGGCGCGCCGCCAAGCGAGCAGGCGCAGCCTGCCGCGCCATCGCCGGCGCAGCCGCCGACCCGGCCGCAGTCGCCGGCGTCCCGTCCTGCCGGGGCGGTGCCGCCGCCCGCGCTGCCGCAGCCGGCACTGGAGGCGCCGCTGCCGGACGTGCCGCAGCGCGAGGTCCCCGAGCCGCAGCTGCCGGCCACGCCCGCGCCCGAGCAGCCGGTGACCGTGAGCGAACCGACGCCGCAGGCGCCGGAGGTATTCGTGCTGCCGCCGACGCGGCGGCGGCCGCCGGAGCCGCGCATCGAGGCGCCGCGATTGAGCGCGCCCAGCCCGGCCCTGGCGCAACGCGAAGTGGCCGAACCGGTGCAGCCGATCCGGCGCGAATTGCCGCGGCCCGAATTGGCGGCGCCCAGCCTGGACGCGCCCGAGCCGCAGGTGCGCGAGCGCGAAGTGGCCGCGCCGCTGCCGCGCCCGGCGGTGCGCCCGCTCGACACGCCGCCGTTGCCCGTGCCGGAACTGCGCGCGGCGGCGCCGCCGGTGCGCACGGCCGAAGTGCCGATGCCGAGCCCGCCATCCGCCGGCCCGCCGCGCGCGGCGGCGAGCCAGGCCGCACCGGCGGCGACCCCCGCCGCCACCCCGCCCGCAACCGCCGCGCCCGCGCCCGCGGCGGCGCCGCGGCCCGGCGATCCGGGCGCCGGGCCGCGCCCTGCGCCGGCCCCGGGCAGCTGGTCCACGCCGGCGCGCAGCGACGACTGGGGCGCATCGACGCGCAACAGCCCGGGCGCGCAGCGCGGTACCCCGCCGGGCCTGTACGACCGCGACGGCAGCGTGCGCGTGCCGGAGCCGTCCGGGTCCGCCTCGCCCGGCATGCCGCCGGGCACGATCACCCAGGAGATCAAGGATCTCGACCGCGCCGGCACCTGGCTCAAGCGCAAACCCAACGATTACGAGCCGACTTCGTTCGACCGGTACTGGGTGCCGAACGAGACCCTGCTGGCCGAATGGGTGCGCAAGGGCATCGAGGAGGTCTCGATCCCGTTGCCGGGCACCAACAAGCGCATCCAGTGCATTGTCTCGCTGCTCGCGTTCGGCGGCGCCTGCGGCCTGAGCGATCCGAACCTCAACGAGCAGCCCGCCACGGCGCGGCCGCCGCCGGACATCCCGTTCAAGCCCGAGTTGCAGGAGGACAACGGTTCGGTGCGGCGATAGGCGTCGCTCGCGTCCGTTGCCTCGCGCTCGTGCAAGCGCAGCCCGGCGAGCCGCCCCGCCGCGGCGTCCGGGCATTCATCGGCGAACGCGATGCAGGCCGCCTCGGCGTGCCTGCCCGGTCCTCGCCGCGGACCCGTCGCTTTCGGCGCGGTCGCCGCCGCTCCCGGTTGCGCGCAGCGCAGGCCGCCTGGGTCCGCGCGCCCGGCGTTGACAGGCGCCCGCGGGTTCCTTCGGCGGCGCTCCTCTCGCCGAAGCCGTGCACGCCGTGCCCCGGCCGCTCGGACCGCGGCGCGCCGCGGGAAGCCGAAGCAGGCTATTCGCCCGTCCCGAGAGCGGGGAGCGCGTCGGCGCGCCGCATCCTCGCGACTAAGCCCGCGGTTCCGGTGGCGGAAAAACGAAAAGGCCCGCCGAAGCGGGCCTTTGCCAGCCGGGCGGCGGCCGGTCAGTCGTGCGCGCCGTGCAGGTCGCGGAGGCTGCCCTGGCGCGAGCCGAAGTATGCGGCCAGGTCGGCGATCTGCTGGTCGGTCAGGTCCTTGGCCTGGCTCGACATCAGCGCGTGCTCGCGGTCGCCGCTGCGGTAGGCCTGCAGGGCGTGGGCGATGTAGTCGTAGTACTGCCCGGCGAGTTTCGGATACGTCGCGTCGATCGGCGCATTGCCTTCCGGGCCGTGGCAGTCGATGCAGGACTGGCCGGTGGCCTTGCCCTTGGTCTTGGCGAGCTTTTCGCCGGCGGCGATGTGGCCGGCGGGCAGGCCGGCCGACGAGGAGGTGTGGCCTTCGCCGCGGTCGGCGGCGGAGTGCTCGGCCGGCGTATCCGACTGCGAGCAGCCGGCCACGGCGAACGCGACCGCGAGGAGAGCAGGGGCGATGGCGAGAAGCTTGTTCGTCATGGTCGTCTGCTCACTCACTTCAGCGAGGAAAGGAAGGCGGCGATGTCGGCGATGTCCTGGTCGGAGAAGCTCTGCGACTGGGCCTGCATGGTCGGGTGCTTGCGCGTGCCGCGCTTGTACTCGGTGAGCGCGTTGACCAGGTACTCCGCCGGCTGGCCGCCGATCTTGGGCACGTGGTAGTTCGGATAGGCGTTCTTGTAGCCGGTGACGCCATGGCAGCCGTGGCAGGTGTAGGTCAGCTGGCGGCCGGCCTGGGGATCGCCCTTGAGGGCCGGCGCGGCGGACGCGGGGGCGGCGGCGGGAGCCTGGGTCGTCTCCTGCGCCGCGGCGGCGGACGCGGCGGCGGTCAGGGCGAGGCAGGCGGCGATCATCAGCGGTCGCATCATGTCGTAAGTCCGCAATCTCGAATGGCTGGCGAAAGTGAGCTGGCTGCGCGGGCGCGGCCACGCATAAGTCGGCGAGTATAGCCTGCGTTCACGCCGCAACGAAGCCGCCCCCTCGCGCATCCAAAGGAGCGAACCGGCCCGTGCGCACGCGGCGCTGCGTTGCTCCTCACGGGGGCGCGCCACGACGCGGCGCGGCGAAGGCGGAAGCGGCGCCGCGCCGCGGGTGCGGAAACCTGCTCGCGCCGCGCTTAGTCCGGCAGTCACCATGACCTTCGGCGGATGGTGGCTGCGGGACTGGGTGATATACCTACATACAACACCGGCATGGAGCCGGTCTCAACCATCCGGGGTCCTTCGCAATG
This sequence comes from Vulcaniibacterium tengchongense, assembly GCF_003814555.1. GTDB lineage: Bacteria > Pseudomonadota > Gammaproteobacteria > Xanthomonadales > Xanthomonadaceae > Vulcaniibacterium > Vulcaniibacterium tengchongense. Next base: position 1,039,046 of record NZ_RKQN01000001.1, on the reverse strand, counting down.
CATCAGCTTTCCCGTTCGCGCAGCCACGGTTTCGCGCGTTCCGCCGCGGTCCTGCTGCCCTGTCTGCTCGCGCTGGCCGCCTGCAAGGGCGGCGCGGGCCCGGCCGACGCGCAGGCCAAGCCGGGCGAGAAGCCGCCCGAGGCGGTGCCGGTGGAAGTGGCGAAGGCCGGGCGCCGCGCGATCGCCGCAAGCTACACCGGCACGGCGCCGCTGGAACCGGTGGCCGAATCGCAGGTCGTGGCCAAGACCTCGGGCGTGGCCCTCGCGGTACTGGTCGAGGAAGGCCAGCCGGTGCGCGCGGGGCAGACCCTGGTGCGCCTGGACTCGGCGCGCGCCGAACTGCAGGCGGCGCAGACCGCGGCGCAGATGCGCAAGCTCGAGGCCAACTACGCGCGCGCCAAGCAGATGGCCGAGCAGAACCTGCTCAGCGCCAACGACCACGACCAGCTCCGCTTCGACCTGGAGAACGCGCGCGCCGCGAACCGCCTGGCGAACCTGGAACTGTCCTACGCCAACGTCGAGGCGCCGATCTCCGGCGTGATCGCCTCGCGCTCGATCAAGACCGGCAACTTCGTCCAGATCAACACGCCGATCATGCGCATCGTCGACACCTCGCGCCTGGAGGCCACGCTCAACGTGCCCGAGCGCGAGCTGGCGACGCTGAAACCGGGCCTGCCGGTGCAGCTGCAGGTCGACGCGTTGCCGGGCAAGACCTTCAAGGGCGCGGTGGCCCGCGTGGCGCCGGTGGTGGACTCCGGCAGCGGCACCTTCCGCGTGGTCTGCGCCTTCGCCGCCGGCGGCGAGCTGCAGCCGGGCATGTTCGGCCGCCTGCGCATCGACTACGACCAGCGTGCCGACGCGCTGGTGGTGCCGCGCGCGGCGCTGCTCGACGACGAGAGCGACCCCGCGGTGTTCGTGGTCCAGGGCGGCAAGAGCAAGCGCGTGCCGGTCAAGCTCGGCTACCTCGACGGCGCCTGGGCGGAGATCCGCCAGGGGGTCAAGGAAGGCGACCAGGTGGTGGTCGCCGGCAAGACCGCGCTGCGCGACGGCAGCCCGGTGCAGGTGATCGCGCCGGCCGCCAAGGGCGCGCAGGTCGCCGCCGCCGATGCCGCCGCCCAGCGCTGACCGGGAGCGAACGTGAGCCAGCCTTCCGCGGAAATGTCCGGCCTGGTCGAGTTTTCCACGCGTCGCCGCGTCACCGTGGCGATGTTCTGGATCACGATGTTCCTGTTCGGCTGCATCGCCCTGGGCGACCTCAAGGTCAACCTGCTGCCGGACCTGAGCTATCCGACGCTGACGGTGCGCACCGAGTACACCGGCGCCGCGCCGGCGGAGATCGAGACCCTGATCACCGAGCCGGTCGAGGAGGCCGTCGGCGTGGTCAAGGGCCTGCGCAAGCTCAAGTCGGTCTCGCGCACCGGCCAGAGCGACGTGGTGCTCGAATTCGCCTGGGGCACGGACATGGACCAGGCCTCGCTCGAGGTGCGCGACAAGCTGGAGGTGCTGCAGCTGCCGCTCGAAGCCGAGGCACCGGTGCTGCTGCGCTTCAATCCATCGACCGAACCGATCCTGCGCCTGGCGCTGACCTCGAAGGACGGCCGCGACGACGTGCGCACCCTGACCGCGCTGCGCCGCTACGCCGACGACGACCTGAAGAAGAAGCTGGAGCCGGTCGACGGCGTGGCCGCGGTCAAGGTCGGCGGCGGTCTCGAGGACGAGGTCCAGGTCGACATCGACCAGCAGAAGCTGGCCCAGCTCAACCTGCCGATCGATACCGTGATCCAGCGCCTGCAGCAGGAGAACGTCAACGTCTCCGGCGGCCGCCTCGAGCAGGGCGCGCAGCGCTACCTGGTGCGCACGGTGAACCAGTTCGCGACCGTCGAGGAGATGCGCGAGATGCTGGTGACGGTGCAGGGCGGCGGCGACAACGCCACCGCCGCGGCCGCGCAGCAGATGCTGGCGATCGCCGCGGCCACCGGTTCGGCGGAGGCGATCGCCGCGGCCTCGTCGCTGCAGAGCACGACCTCGAACTCGAGCGCCGTGGCCGCGGGCGGCAAGCCGGTGCGGCTGAAGGACATCGCCGAGGTGCGGCAGGGCTTCAAGGAGCGCGAGGCGATCATCCGCCTGGCCGGCAAGGAGGCGGTCGAACTGGCGATCTACAAGGAAGGCGACGCCAACACCGTCGCCACCGCCGACGCGGTGCAGGCGCGGCTGGAGCAGATCCGCGAGCAGATCCCGGCCGACGTCGAGCTGACCACGGTCGACGACCAGTCGCAGTTCATCCGCCATGCGATCAGCGACGTGAAGATGGACGCGGTGATCGGCGGCGTGCTGGCGATCCTGATCATCTTCCTGTTCCTGCGCGACGGCTGGAGCACGTTCGTGATCAGCCTGTCGCTGCCGGTGTCGATCGTCGCCACGTTCTTCTTCATGGGCCAGCTCGGGCTGAGCCTGAACGTGATGTCGCTGGGCGGCCTGGCTCTGGCGACCGGCCTGGTGGTGGACGACTCGATCGTGGTGCTGGAATCGATCGCCAAGGCGCGCGAGCGCGGCCTGGGCATCGTCGAGGCGGCGATCGTCGGCACCCGCGAGGTCAGCATGGCGGTGGTCGCCTCGACCCTGACCACGATCGCGGTGTTCCTGCCGCTGGTGTTCGTCGAGGGCATCGCCGGCCAGCTGTTCCGCGACCAGGCCATGACGGTGGCCCTGGCGATCGGCATCTCGCTGGTGGTGTCGATGACGCTGATCCCGATGCTCAGCGCGCTCAAGGGCCGGCCGCCGCTGGGCTTCCCGGAGGAGCCGGCGCATCCGCGCTGGCAGCCGCGGTCGAAGCTGCAGAAGCCGCTGGCGGCGACCGGGCACGGCCTGGGCGCGGCGATCCGCGGCCTGGTGTTCGCCGCGGCGTGGGGGCTGGTGCGGCTGTGGCGCCTGCTGGCGGCGATCGTCGGGCCGGTCATGCGCAAGGCCAGCGACCTGGCGATGGCGCCGTACGCCCGCGCCGAGCGCGGCTACCTGCGCCTGCTGCCGGGCGCGCTGCAGCGGCCCGCGCTGGTGCTGGGCGTGGCCGCGGCGGCGTTCGCCGGCACGCTGCTGATCGTGCCGATGCTCGGCGCCGACCTGATCCCCCAGCTCGCCCAGGACCGCTTCGAGATGACCGTGAAGCTGCCGCCGGGCACGCCGCTGCGCGAAACCGACGCGCTGGTGCGCGCGGTGCAGAGCCGGCACGCGCAGGACCCGGGCATCCGCGCGTTGTACGGCGTCAGCGGCAGCGGCACGCGCCTGGACGCGAACCCGACCGAGAGCGGCGAGAACATCGGCAAGCTCGACGTGATCATGGCCGACGGCGGCAGCAAGCAGGTCGAGGCCGAGGAGACCGAACGCCTGCGCGCGACCATGGCCGCGTACCCGGAAGCTCAGGTCGATTTCAGCCGCCCCGAGTTGTTCAGCTTCTCCACGCCGCTGGAAATCGAACTGCGCGGCCAGGACCTGGCCTCGATCGAGCGCGCCGGGCAGCAGATGGCCGCGATGCTGCGCGCCAGCCCGCACTACGCCGACGTGAAGTCGACGGTGGAGCAGGGCTTCCCGGAGATCCAGATCCGCTTCGACCAGGACCGCGCCGGCGCGCTCGGCCTGACCACGCGCCAGATCGCCGACGTCGTGGTGAAGAAGGTGCGCGGCGAAGTCGCCACCCGCTACAGCTTCCGCGACCGCAAGATCGACGTGCTGGTGCGCGCGCGCGAGGACGACCGCAACTCGGTCGAGGGCATCCGCAACCTGATCGTGAACCCCGGCAGCGCCCGCCCGGTGCGCCTGTCGGCGGTGGCCGACGTCGTCGCCACCACCGGCCCGAGCGAGATCCACCGCGCCGACCAGGTGCGGGTGGCGATCGTCTCGGCCAACCTGCGCGGCATCGATCTTGGCACCGCGGTGCAGGAAGTGCAGGACATGGTCGCCAAGCAGCCGCTCGGCGCCGACGTGCGCATGCACATCGGCGGCCAGGGCGAGGAGCTGGCCGGCTCGGTGAAGTCGCTGCTGTTCGCGTTCGGGCTGGCGGTGTTCCTGGTCTACCTGGTGATGGCCTCGCAGTTCGAATCGCTGCTGCACCCCTTCGTGATCCTGTTCACCATCCCGCTGGCGCTGGTGGGCGCGGTGCTGGCGCTCGTGCTGACCGGTTCGCCGATCTCAGTGGTGGTGTTCATCGGCCTGATCCTGCTGGTGGGCCTGGTGACGAAGAACGCGATCATCCTGATCGACAAGGTCAACCAGCTGCGCGAGGCCGGGGTGGCCAAGCGCGAGGCGCTGATCGAAGGCGCGCGCTCGCGCCTGCGCCCGATCGTCATGACCACGGCCTGCACCCTGTTCGGCTTCCTGCCGCTGGCCCTCGCGGTGGGCGAGGGCGCCGAGGTGCGCTCGCCGATGGCGATCACGGTGATCGGCGGCCTGCTGATCTCGACCCTGCTGACGCTGGTGGTGATCCCGGTGGTCTACGACCTGCTCGACCGCCGCGCCGACGAGTACTACCGCGAACGCGGACGCCGCGCCCGCCGGGAGCACGCGGCGGTGGAGGCGCTGATCGAGGGCGAGCAGCAGCCGCTGGCCGGGCCGGGCGCCCGCCCGGAGCAGGCGTGAGGACGCGCGCATGACCGTCGCCGAACTGAGCATCAAGCGCCCGGTCACCACGATCATGCTGTTCGTATCGCTGTTCGTGATCGGGCTGATCGCGGCGATCCGGTTGCCGCTGGAGGCGTTCCCGGAGGTCTCGCCGCCCTTCATCTTCGTGCAGATGCCGTACACCGGCTCCACGCCCGAGGAGGTCGAGCGCACCGTGCTGCGCCCGGTGGAGGAGGCGCTGTCGACCATGTCGGGCATCAAGCGCATGGACGCCAGCGCCCGCGCCGACGGCGCCAACATCTTCATCCAGTTCTCGGACTGGGACCGCGACGTGGCGATCGCCGCCTCCGAGGCACGCGAACGCATCGACGCGATCCGCGACGACCTGCCGGACGACCTGCAGCGCTACAACGTCTTCAAGTTCTCCACCACCGACGAACCCGTGCTGCGGGTGCGCCTGGCCGGCGAGATGGACCTCACCCGCGAGTACGACCTGATCGACCGCGAGTTCAAGCGCCGGCTGGAGCGCATCCCCGGCGTCGCCCGGGTCGAGGTGTCCGGCGCGCCGCCGAACGAGGTGGAGATCGCGATCCTGCCGGACCGGCTGACCGCGCACGGCATCGTCCTCAACGACCTGACCGAGCGCCTGAAGGCCGTCAACTTCTCGATCTCGGCCGGGCAGATCGACGACGGCGGCCGGCGCCTGCGGGTGCAGCCGGTCGGCGAACTCACCGACCTGCAGCAACTGCGCGACCTGGTGCTGAACAACAGCGGCGTGCGCCTGGGCGACATCGCCGAGATCCGGCTCAAGCCGGCGCGCATGGACTACGGCCGGCGCCTGGACGGGCGCCCCGCGGTCGGCATCGACGTGTACAAGGAGCGCAACGCCAACCTGGTCGAGGTGTCGCGCGCCGCGCTGGCCGAGGTCGAGGAGATCCGCCGGGCGCCGGCGCTGCGCGGCATCCAGGTCAAGATCATCGAGGACCAGGGCGAGAACGTCACCTCCTCGCTGCTGGAGCTGGCCGAGGCCGGCGCCATCGGCCTGGTGCTGTCGATCGTGGTGCTGTTCTTCTTCCTGCGCCATTGGCCGTCGACGCTGATGGTGACGCTGGCGATCCCGATCTGCTTCGTGATGACCCTCGGCTTCATGCACTTCGCCGGGGTCACGCTCAACATCCTGTCGATGATGGGCCTGCTGCTCGCGGTGGGCATGCTGGTCGACAACGCGGTGGTGGTGGTGGAGAGCATCTACCAGGAGCGCGAGAAGATGCCGGACCAGCCGCGCCTGGCCTCGATCCTCGGCACCAAGCACGTCGCCATCGCGCTTTCGGCCGGCACGCTGTGCCACTGCATCGTGTTCGTGCCGAACCTGTTCGGCGAGCGCAACTTCCTCAGCATCTACCTGGCCCAGATCGCGATCACCATCTCGGTGTCGCTGCTGGCATCGTGGCTGGTCGCCATCAGCCTGATCCCGATGATCTCCGCGCGGCTGAAGACGCCGCCGGCGGTGAACGCCGCGCACGGCCTCATCCCGCGCATGCAGAAGCGCTACGCCGGCCTGCTGCGCTGGACCCTCGACCACCGCGGCTGGAGCGTGCTCGGCATCGCCCTGATCGTCGCGGTCAGCCTGGCGCCGATGGTGCTGACCAAGAAGAACATGTTCGGCGGGCAGGAAGGCAAGGAGGTCAACCTGTTCTACCAGTGGAAGGGCAGCTACACCAAGGAACAGATGTCGGACGAGGTGCTGCGGGTGGAACGCTTCCTCGACGCCAATCGCAAGCGCTTCCGCCTCGCCCAGATCTATTCCTGGTACAGCGAAGTCGGAGGCGCCGGCACGCGGATCACCTTCGAGGATTCGGTGAAGGACCCCAAGCCGCTGGTCGACGCGATCAGCAAGGAGCTGCCCAAGTCCGCGCGCGCGACCATCGGCGTCGGCAACCAGGGCGGGCCGGGCGGCGGCGGGCCGCCGGGGCAGAGCGTGCAGGTGCAGCTGGTGGGCGACTCGTCCGAGATGCTGACCGAGATCGGCCGCGACATCGTGCCGATGCTGGCGCGGCGCAAGGAGCTGCGCGACGTGCGCATCGACGCCGGCGACCAGAACAGCGAGTTGTCGGTGCGGGTCGACCGCGAGCGCGCGGCCTCGTTCGGCTTCAGCGCCCAGCAGGTGTCCGAGTTCGTGGGCCTGGCCCTGCGCGGCGCGCCGCTGCGCGAGTTCCGCCGCGGCGACACCGAGGTTCCGGTGTGGGTGCGCTTCTCCGGCGCCGAGAGGTACGCCGTGGAGGACATCGCCACCTTCACCGTGCGCGCGCCGGACGGCCGCACCGTGCCGCTGCTGAGCATGGTCGACGTCGACGTGCGCCCGGCCGCGACCGAGGTCCGCCGCGCCAACCGCCAGACCGCGCTGACCATCCAGGCCAACCTCAACGGCAAGGCCACCATGTCGGAAGCGCGCAAGGCGATGGAGGAGGTGCTCAAGGGCGTGTCGTTCCCGGCCGGCTACGGCTACACCTTCGAGGGCGGCGGCTTCGAGGACGAGGCCGAGGCGAACAAGCAGATGATGTTCAACCTGCTGATCGCCCTGGTCATGATCTACGTGGTGATGGCGGCGGTGTTCGAATCGCTGCTGTTCCCCTCGGCGATCATGTCCGGCGTGCTGTTCTCGGTGTTCGGCGTGTTCTGGCTGTTCTGGCTCACCGGCACCGAGTTCAACATCATGGCCTTCATCGGCATCCTGGTGCTGATGGGCGTGGTGGTGAACAACGGCATCGTGATGATCGAGCACATCAACAACCTGCGCCGGCGCGGGATGTCGCGCACCGACGCCCTGGTCGAGGGCAGCCGCGAGCGCCTGCGCCCGATCCTGATGACGATGGGCACGGCGATCCTGGCGATGGTGCCGATCGCGCTCAGCACCACCCAGATCGGCGGCGACGGCCCGCCTTACTTCCCGATGGCGCGGGCGATCGCCGGCGGGCTGGCGTTCTCGACCGTGGTCAGCCTGCTGTTCCTGCCGACGATCTACGCGATCCTCGACGACCTCAGCAACGGCATGAAGCGCATCGTCCGCCGCGCCCGCGGCCGGGGCGAGGCCGTGCCGGCCGCCGCGGTGACGGCGCTGCAGGCGGAGTGATCGCGACGGCTCCCTCTCCCGCAAGCGGGAGAGGGACACGGCCGCGCAGCCGGCGAGGGCGGTGGCGCGCCCGGCGCGTTCCTTTCTCGACCGCGCCCGGCGCCTTCCCGTCGCCGGGAGGCGCGGCCGTCAGCCGAACAGCCGCCAGATCATCCGCGCGCCGCCGGTCCACACGCCGATGGCGGTGCCGAGGCTGGTCAGGAAGAAGTTCAGCAGCACGCGGGCGACGCGATTGCGCCACCAGCCGCGCAGCGTCTGCACGTCGTCGCGCAGCGCCATGAAGTCGGCATAGGTCGGCTTGCGCAGCCAGGCCTCGGTGAGCGCGCTGAGCGTGCCCGAGGCCAGCGCCGGATGCAGCGGCGTGACCGGCGAGGCGACGAACGCCACCAGGATGCTGAGCGGATGGCCGCCGGCGATCGCGCAGCCGATCGCGCCGAGCACGCCGGTGGCCAGCACCCATTGCAGCAGCAGGTCCGAGCCCACGTCGAGGCCGCCGCGCCAGAACCCCCAGGCGAAGCCGCCGAGCACGAACAGCGCCAGCAGGAGGGTGAACCAGGGCACCTCGCTCTTCTTCGGCAGCGCTTCCAACTCCTCGCGGATCGCCTGCGGCGCGCGCGTCTCCTCGCGCAGGTGGCGCGCCAGCCCCTGCAGGTGCCCGGCGCCGACCACCGCCAGCACCTCGCGCGCCTCGCCGCGGCTTTCCGCGCCGGCCTCGCGCAGCCGCGCCGCCATGTAGCGGTCGCGCTCGGCGATCACCGTCTCGTACAGCGTCGGGCTGTCGCTGGCGAACTCGCCGAAGCTGGATTCGAGCAGGTCGCCCTGCTTGAGCTTCTCGATCTCGTCCTCGCCGACCTTCTCGTCGACGAACAGCGCCGCCAGCAGGCCGCCGCCGAGCTTGGCCCGGCCCCACCAGCCGAGGCGGCTCGAGGCGCGCTTGAAGGTCAGGCCCACGTCGCGGTCGATCAGGTGCACCGGCAGGTCGCGCTGGCGGGCCTCGAGCACGGCGCGCTTGAGTTCGGCGCCGGGCTCGATGCCGAGCTGCTCGGCCAGGCGGCGCTGGTACGCGGCGAGCGCGAGGTTGGCGGCGAACAACGCGGTCTTGCCGGTGCGCAGCACCTGGATCAGGTCGAGCCGGGACAGCGCGTCCGGATCGGTCAGCGCCTGCAGACGCTGCGGGTCGAGCTCGACCGCGACCGCGTCGTAGGCGCCGCTGCCGATCGCGTCGCGCACCGCCTCGACGCTGGCCTGCGACACGTGCGCGGTGCCGAGCAGGGTGTAGCGCACGCCGTCGCGTTCGACGATCGCATGGGGCTGGCCGAGCAGGCCAGGGGACGTCATTTCGTTCATTCGCAGGCGTGGGGGCGCGCGGAAAGGCAGGCAGGATAGAGGCTGCCCGTGCGGGCGGCAAACCGGAGACCGCCCGCATGCATCGCGTCCGGAACCGGATCGAACCGCGTGCGCCACGCCGGGGTTGCGGCGCGGACCGCCGCGCGGCGCCGGCTCGCGGCGCCAACGCGATCCGGCAGGCGATGCGCGCCGCCCCGCCGCGGAAGGGTATGCGCGTCCGGCGGGCCGCGACGGCGATGGCGCGGACCGCGACGCGCGGCCGATCGGCTAGGCGATGCCGTACGGCAGGTTCGGGCTCGACACCACCCGCTCGCCGACGCATTCGCCGCGCAGGAAGCGCAGCGTCGCCGCGATCACCGTCGCGTCGTCGGCGATGCGGTTGTGACCCAGGCCGCGCGTGCTGATCAGCCGTGCCTGCGGCCAGAAGCGGGCGTAGCGCTCGCCCTCGGCCCACGGCACTTCGCGGTCCTCCAGGTCGTGCACGATCAGCGCCGGGCGGCCGATCCGCGGCGCATTGCGGTGCGCCTGCAGTTCGTCGAAGCCGAAACCGATCAGCGATTCGAAGTAGGCCAGCATGCGCCGGCGCAGAGGCGCGCCGATCCACATGAAGCCGGCGAACCGCTCGGCCGCGGCGACCGGGTCGGCGGCCGGGGCGATCAGCACCGCGCGCCCGGCCTGCAGCCCGCGCGCCAGCGCCACCGCGGTCGCGGCGCCGCCGAGCGAATGGCCGATCGCCGCGGCGGCCGGGCCGTAGTGCGCGCCGACCGCGAGCAGGTGGCGGACGAAGTCGGGCAGGGTGGCCAGGTGTCCCGGGCTGCGCCCATGCGCGGGTTGGTCGAACGCGACCACGGCATAGCCGGCCTCGCGCAGCGCCGGCACCCAGGCCGCGACCCGGGTGCCGTGGCTGGACCAGCCATGCGCGAACAGCACGTACGGCTGCCGCCCCGGCTCGCCCCAGACGTAGGCGACGATGCGCCGCCCGTCGATCTCGACTTCGTCGACGCGGGCATCGGCGAGCGGCGCGGCGAGGGCGCGCCGCCGGGTGCTCGGCAGCGGCGTGCAGAACAGCCGCGCGGCGCGACGCAGCGCCGCGTCCGGAGCGATCCGGCCGCCGACCGCGAAACCCAGGCGCAATCCGTACAGCATCATGACTTTACGAACGGTCGTGCTAATTTTCGCGATCAGTGGATACACGGCAGCGGCCTCGGGCGAAGAATCAGGAAGCGGTCGGGGCGTAGGCGCGGAACAGGCGCTCGAGCGCGCGGCGGCCGCGCTCGGCGGCGGCGTCGAAACCGAACAGGCCCGCGTCGTGGTGCACGCCCAGTGCCAGGCCGTACAGTTCGAAGGCCAGCTGCGCCGGATCGGTATCGGCAGCGAGCTCGCCGGTGTCGATCGCCAGGCGCGTCGCCCGCGCCAGTTGCTCGCGCCATTGCCGCTGCTGCTGCAGCACGCGCTCGCGCTGCGGGCCGGGACGGTCGTCGTACTCGCTGACCGCCCCGAGCAACACGCAGCCGCCTTCCGACTGGCGGCCCCAATCGAACCAGCCTTCCATGATCGCGCGCAGCCGCGGCAACCCGCGCGGTTGCCGCAACGCCGGATGCAGCACGTGGGCGACGAAACGCTCGGCCGCGGCGTCGAGCACGGCCAGCTGCAGTTCCTCGCGCGAACCGAAATGGGCGAACACGCCGCTCTTCGACATGCCGACCGCCTGCGCCAGCGGTCCGATCGACAACCCCTCCAGACCGGCGGAGCGGGCGATGCCGTAGGCGCGGTCGATGATCGCCTCGCGGGTGGCGGCGCCTTTGCCGGTGGCGGTCAGGGTGGACATGCGGTACAGATTAGCACGACCGTTCGGTCAGGTGCCGCCGTTCGTCGCCACGGTCTTGGTCGGGCGAATAGAAGGCTCGAAGCCAGGAAGATGCGCAAGGCACTGATGCGGCGGTTGTGCGTGCTCGCATCGAAGTGCGTCGTAACCGGAAATCAGGCGCTTGCCTTCATCTTCCGCGAAGGAGGGAGCCGAATGGCGTGCAAGCCATTGAGTCGAAAGGGCGCCGGCCGAGCCTCGAAATCGCTCGGCGCATGCGCAGGCGGCCGCTCCAGGCGCACGCGGCGGAGGGGTTATCGCCCGCGCCCGGCCTCGGCGTTCCGGGTTGCCTGAGGGCCCGCGGCTCAATCGCGGTAGCGCTTGAGCAGGTCCCCGTAAGCGTCGATCCGCCGGTCGCGCAGGAACGGCCAGATCCGCCGCACGTGTTCGCTGCGTTCCAGGTCGACGTCCGCCATCAGGATCTCGGGCTCGTCGGTGCCCGCCTCGGCCAGGAACTCGCCCTGCGGGCCCAGCACATGGCTGCTGCCCCAGAACCGGATGCCGGCGGTGCCCAGCGGCGAGGGCTCGTGGCCGACCCGGTTGCAGCTCAGCACCGGCAGCCCGTTGGCCACCGCATGGCCGCGATGGCTGAGGATCCAGGCATCGCGCTGGCGGTCCTTCTCGGCCTGCTCGTCCCCCGGGTCCCAGCCGATCGCCGTCGGGTACAGCAGCAGCTCCGCGCCGGCCAAGGCCATCAGCCGCGCGCCTTCCGGATACCACTGGTCCCAGCACACCATGACGCCCAGCCGGCCGACCGAGGTGTCGACCGGCTCGAAGCCCAGGTCGCCCGGGGTGAAGTAGAACTTCTCGTAGAAGCCCGGGTCGTCCGGAATGTGCATCTTGCGGTACTTGCCGGCGATCGAGCCGTCGTTCTCGAACACCACCGCGGTGTTGTGGTAGAGCCCGATCGCGCGCTTCTCGAACAGCGAGCCGACCAGCACCAGGTTGTGCTGCCTGGCCAGCCGTCCCAGGCGTTCGGTGCTCGGGCCGGGAATCGGCTCGGCCAGGTCGAACTCGCACACCGCCTCGTGTTGGCAGAAATACGGGCCGTTGTGCAGCTCCTGCAGCAGCACCAGCTTGGCTCCGCGCCGGGCCGCCTCGCCGACGCGCTGTTCGATCACCGCCAGGTTGGCCTCGGCGTCGCCGTGGTTGCGCTCCTGGATCAGGGCGACGGGCAGGGTGGTCTTCTTCATCGCGATTCCGTGGGTGCGGGCCGGCGCTCGACGCCGGCAGGGGACGAAATTGTAGGCCGGCCGCGGTGACGGCCCCGGGGCGGGAACGGGAGGGCAGGACGGCGAACGGGCGCGCGCGCCCGTCCTCTCCCGCCGCGGTTATCCCTTGCCCGCGCCGGTTTCGATCAGGCCGGCCGGCAGCTGCATGGTGATGCAGTGCAGGCTGCCGTTCTGCCAGATCAGCGGCCGGCACGGCACCGGCACGATCTCGCGGGCGGGGAAGGCCTCGGCCAGCACCGCCTGCGCGCGCGCGTCCGCCTCGTCGCCGTAGGCAGGCATCAGCACCGCGCCGTTGACGATCAGGAAATTGGCGTAGCTCGCCGCCAGGCGCCGGCCTCCATCGAGGATCGGCTTGGCCCAAGGCAGCGGGAACAGCCGGTACGGTTCGCCGTCGCGGGTGCGCAGCGCGGCGAGCTCGGCGGCCATCGCCTCCAGCTCGGCGTAATGCGAGTCGGCCGGGTCGTCGCAGGCCTGGAACACGATGGCGTCCGGCGCGGCGAAGCGGGCCAGGGTGTCGACGTGGGCGTCGGTGTCGTCACCTTCCAGGTAGCCGTGCTCCAGCCACAGCACCCGGTCCTGGCGCAGCCATTCGGCCAGGCGCCGGCTCAGCTCGGGGCGGTCGGCGCCCGGATGGCGCTCGCGCAAGCAGCGCCAGGTGCTCAGCAGGGTGCCCGCCCCGTCGGTGTCTATGGCGCCGCCTTCCAAAGCAAAATCAATGGCCTGCCGCGAACTGTTCGAGAAGATTCCCATCCCGTGCAGGCGTTCGACCAGCAGATCGTCCTGGCTGGCGTCGAACTTGCCGCCCCAGCCGGTGAAGCGGAAATCGAGCAGGCGGAAGCCGTTGCCGTCGCGCAAGGTGATCGGACCGGAATCGCGCAGCCAGGTGTCGTCGTAGGGCGCCTCGACGAAGCGCACCCGGCCCATGTCGATCCGGGCCGAGGACAGCCGCGCGCGGGCATAGGCCTCGACATCCTCGTCGGCGACCACCACCACCGCGTCCTCGAAGCGGGTGATCGCCGCGACCAGGGCGATATAGGTCTCCTCGACCTGGTCGAGCCGTTCGGCCCAGTCGGTGTCGGCGTTCGGCCAAGCGATCAGGACCGCGGATTGGGGTTCCCATTCCGCGGGAAAGCGGAGTCGTTCGGTCATCGGCGGGGCGATTCTCGTGCGGACCGCGGCGGCGGGCGCCGGCGGCAGTGGAGGGCGAGCGGGCGAAAGCCCGGAAGCCGGCTATTGTCGCGCAAACCCGCCCCGGGTGGCGCGCGGTCCGTTCAGCGGATCGGCGGCTTCGGCCCGATCTCCCCGGCCGAGGCCTTGTTGGCCACCGCGTCGATCACCTTGTTTTTCTCGAAGTACACGGTGAAGGCGGGATACACCCAGCGATGGATGGCCGGCCACTGGCGCTTCTGCCCGCCGCGCGGCTCGAGCTTCTGGCTCGGCGCGCCGTAGCGGGCCTCGACCTGGGCCATGGTCAGGCCGCGGGTCGGCAACTGCGCCGGGTTTTCCTCGCGGACCCGCTCGATCAGCAGCGTTTCGGCCCGGGCCGAGGCCAGGCCCGAGGCGGCGAAGAGCAGCGCGCACAACGGTACGGCGAAGCGAGTGGTGTTCATGGGGCCCCCTTGGCGATGGCGCGATTGTAAGCGCAGCCTCGGCCGCGCCGGCAGCTTGCCGCCGTCACGTTTTCGCGCATCCGCGGGCGCGGCCGCCGGTGGAAACGAAAAAAGCCGCCTCGCGGCGGCTTCTTCGGCCCGGGGGAACCCCGGAACTGCACGGCGCGAATCGCGCCCGGCGCTCAGCGCTGGCGCGCCTTGAAGCGGGGGTTCGACTTGCAGATCACGAAGACCTTGCCGCGGCGGCGCACGACCTTGCAGTCGCGGTGGCGGGCCTTCGCCGACTTCAGGGAGGACAGGACCTTCATGACAGACCTCGGCAGATATTATGGATGACGAACGAAGCCCGCGATTCTAGCGGGTAAATTCCCCGCTGATCAAGTGCTTGCGCCCCGGGCCGGCGGGTGCGGCCGGCCCGGGCGGGGCCAGGAGCGCCGGCGGCTGCCGCATAATGCGCGGATGAACAGCCCGTCCGCGCATCCTTTCGTCCCGGTCTTGACCATCGACGGGCCCTCCGGCTCCGGCAAGGGCACGGTCAGCCGCCTGGTCGCCGCCCGCCTGGGCTGGCATTACCTCGACTCCGGCGCCCTGTACCGCGCCGTCGGCGTCGCCGCCGGCTGGGCCGACCTGGACCTGGCCGATCCCTCGGCGCTGGTCCGCTGCGCCTTCGACACCCAAGTGGAGTTCCGCGAGAACGGCGCCGGCGAGCCGCGGGTGCTGATCAACGGCCTCGACGCCACCGACGAGCTGCGCACCGAGACCGCCGGCGCGGCGGCCTCGGCGATCGCCGCCATCCCCGAGGTGCGGGCCGCGCTCAAGGACCGGCAACGGGCCTTCCGCCGCCCGCCCGGCCTGGTCGCCGACGGCCGCGACATGGGCACGGTGATCTTCCCCGACGCGCCCCACAAGGTGTTCCTGACCGCCAGCGCCGAGGAACGCGCGGAAAGGCGCTATAAGCAGTTGAAAGACAAGGGGGTTTCGGTTACTTTAGACAGTCTGCTGCGGGAGATTCTCGCCCGCGACGCCCGCGATGCGCAGCGCGCGGTGGCGCCGTTGCGGCCGGCCGAAGACGCCGTCCACATCGACACCACCGGGCTGGGCATCGACGAAGTCGTGGAGCGGGTGTTGCAGTGGGTCCGGCGCTAGCGGCGTTCGCCGCGATCGTCCGGCTGCCTTCCCGCGGCAGGAGGACGGGGAGGGCTCGAACGGGATGCGGCCGGCATGGCGCATCGCTTTTCGATCTCCGTCCCCACGCAAGCCTTCGCGTTCGTGCGCAGGCGGCGGTGGTTCCCTCCGGGCGCACGCCCGGAAGATGCCAGCAGTAGAGAAGCGCAAGCCCCGGGGCCGCGAGGCGCCGGATTTCCATCAACCCTGGCGCATGCCAGACCAACAGGTGGGCCGGACGCAACACCTCGGCCCGTGTGTTCAACCGAGTATTTTTCAATGACCGAATCATTTGCCGAGCTGTTCGAACAGAGCCAGCAGAACCTGGCCAAGCTGAAGCCGGGCTCGATCGTCACCGGTACCGTCGTGGACGTCCGCGGCGACGTGGTGGTGATCAACGCCGGCCTGAAGTCCGAAGGCATCGTGCCGATCGAACAGTTCCGGAACGAAGCCGGCGAGATCGACGTGGGCATCGGCGACGAAGTCAAGGTCGCGCTCGACTCGATCGAGAACGGCTTCGGCGAAACCGTCCTGTCGCGCGAGAAGGCCAAGCGCGCGATGGTGTGGGACGAGCTCGAGAAGGCGCTGGAGAACAACGAGACCATCACCGGCCGCATCAGCGGCAAGGTCAAGGGCGGCTTCACCGTCGACATCAAGGACGTGCGCGGCTTCCTGCCGGGCTCGCTGGTCGACGTCCGTCCGGTCCGCGACTCCGCGTACCTCGAGGGCAAGGAGCTGGAGTTCAAGCTCATCAAGCTCGACCGCAAGCGCAACAACATCGTGGTCTCCCGCCGCGCGGTGGTCGAAAGCGAGTACAGCGCCGAGCGCGAGCAGCTGATGGAGAAGCTGCAGGAAGGCGCGATCCTCAAGGGCGTGGTCAAGAACCTCACCGACTACGGCGCGTTCGTCGACCTCGGTGGCATCGACGGCCTGCTGCACATCACCGACATGGCGTGGAAGCGCGTGCGCCATCCGTCCGAGGTGGTGGAAGTCGGCCAGGAGCTGGAAGTGCGCGTGCTCAAGTACGACCGCGAGCGCAACCGCGTCAGCCTCGGCCTGAAGCAGCTGGGCGAGGATCCGTGGGACAACATCTCGCGCCGCTACCCGGCCAACACCCGCGTGTTCGGCAAGGTCTCCAACGTCACCGACTACGGCGCGTTCGTCGAGATCGAGCCGGGCGTGGAAGGCCTGGTGCACGTCTCGGAGATGGACTGGACCAACAAGAACGTCAACCCGTCGAAGATCGTCCAGGTCGGCGACGAGGTCGAGGTCATGGTCCTGGACGTCGACGAGGAGCGCCGCCGCATCTCGCTGGGCATGAAGCAGGTCACCAGCAACCCGTGGGAGACCTTCGCGGCCATCCACAAGAAGGGCGACAAGGTGTCCGGCCAGATCAAGTCGATCACCGACTTCGGCATCTTCATCGGCCTGGAAGGCGGCATCGACGGCCTGGTGCACCTGTCCGACCTGAGCTGGAACACCACCGGCGAGGACGTGGTCCGCAACTACAAGAAGGGCGACACGCTGGAAGCCGTGGTGCTGGCGGTCGATCCGGAGCGCGAGCGCATCAGCCTCGGCGTCAAGCAGCTCGAGCAGGATCCGCTGGGCCAGTACGTGGCGTCGAACAGCAAGGGTTCGATCGTCAAGGGCAAGGTCAAGGAAGTCGACGCCAAGGGCGCCACGATCGAGCTGGACAACGGCGTGGAAGGCTACGTCGCCGCGCGCGACATCGCCAAGGAGCGCGTCGAGGACGCCTCGCAGTACCTGAAGGTCGGCCAGGAGATCGAGGCCAAGATCATCGGCACCGACCGCAAGAGCCGTGCGATGCAGCTGTCGATCAAGGCCAAGGACGAGGCCGAGCAGCAGGAGGCGCTGGCGGACTACAACCGCCAGGCCGCCGAGGCCTCCAGCGGCACCACCAAGCTGGGCGCGCTGCTGCGCGAGCAGCTCGGCAAGGGCGACTGATTTCCGCCCGACGTTGCAACCGCGAAGGCGGCCCGGCTCCGGCCGGGCCGCCTTCGATCTGAGAACTCCCCCGACGATCGTGCTCCGCGTGCGGTCTTCCGATGCCCGAGCCCTGCATGACCAAGTCCGAACTCATCGAGATCCTGGCCCAGCGCCAAGCCCACCTGAAGGGCGAGGACGTGGACCTGGCGGTGAAGGCGCTGCTTGAAATGATGGGCGGCGCGCTCGCCAGCGGCGAGCGGATCGAGATCCGCGGGTTCGGCAGCTTTTCCCTGCACTATCGTCCGCCCCGCCTGGGGCGCAACCCCAAGACCGGCGAATCCGTCGCCCTGCCGGGCAAGCACGTGCCGCACTTCAAGCCGGGCAAGGAGCTGCGCGAGCGGGTCAACGACGTCATTCCGGTCGAGGACGGCCACTGAGGCACTTGGCGCCTCTTCGTCGCGCGCGGCGTACGGCCCCGCGGCGCAGTCCGTTAAGCTAGGCGCGACTCCGGCGGGCCTCCGGGAGGGCCTTCGATGCGTTTCTTCCGCTTTCTGATCGCGTTCGCCTGCCTGGCCGTCGGGGCCGCGCTCGGCGCGCTCAATCGCGAGCAGGTGCGGATCGACCTCGGTGCCGGCATCGTCGAGGCGACGCTGGGCGTGGCCTTGCTCGCGGCGTTGCTGCTGGGCGTGCTGCTCGGCGGCCTGGCGGTGATCGCCGGGGTGGTCCTGCCGCTGCGGCGGCGCCTGGCGCTGGCGCAGCGCACGCCCGTCGAACGCACGACTCCGGGAACCTGACATGGCCTTCATCAGCGAGTGGTTCTGGTTCTTCCTGCTGCTGCCTTTGGCGGCGGTCAGCGGCTGGGTGATCGGCCGGCGCGGCGGCGAGCGGCACAGCAACACCCAGGTCAGCCGGCTCTCGACCACCTACTTCCGCGGCCTCAACTACCTGCTCAACGAGCAGCCGGACAAGGCCATCGAGCTGTTCCTGCACATCGCCGAGCTCGACAAGGAGACCTTCGAGACCCAGGTCGCGCTCGGCCACCTGTTCCGGCGCCGCGGCGAGGTCGACCGCGCGATCCGCCTGCACCAGGCGCTGGTGCAGCGCCCCGGGCTGAGCGACCAGCAGCGGGTGCAGGCCCTGCTTGCGCTGGGCGAGGACTACATGCGCTCGGGCCTGCTCGACCGCGCCGAGACCGTGTTCAACGACCTCGTCGCGCTGGAGATGCGCGCGCCGCTGGCGCTGCGCCACCTGATCGGCATCTACCAGTCCGAGCGCGAATGGGGCAAGGCGATCGAGAACGCGCGCCGCTACGAGGAGGCGACCGGCGAGCCGATGGGCAAGCTGATCGCCCAGTTCGAGTGCGAGCTGGCCGAGCGCCACCGCAGCGCCGGCGAGGTGGACGCGGCGCGCGAGGCGGTGCGCCGCGCCTACGAGGCCGACGCCAACTCGGTGCGCGCGGGCATGATCGAGGGGCGCATCGAGGTGGATGCGGGCAACGACGCGGCGGCGATCCGCGCCTTCGAGCGCGTCGCCCGGGTCGATCCGGACTACCTGCCGGAAGTGCTGCCCGGCTTGCTCGACTGCTACGCGCGGGTCGGCGACGCCTCGGGGGCGCGCGCCTTCCTGGCCGAGATGACCGAGCACTACCGCGGCATCGCCCCGGTGCTGGCGCTGACCCGGATGGTCGAGGCCGAGGACGGCGTGGCCGCGGCGCGGGCCTATCTGGCGCGGCAGCTCAAGGACCGGCCTTCGGTGCGGGGCGAGGCGGCGCTGATCGACCTGGCCCTCGCCGAAGGCGCCGACCCGATCGCGACCCTGCACGACCTCAAGCACATCACCGACCAGCTGCTGGTGCGCAACCCGAGCTACCGCTGCAACCGCTGCGGCTTCGGCGCGCGCAGCCATCACTGGCAGTGCCCGAGCTGCAAGGAGTGGGGCACGATCAAGCCGCTGCTCAACTACGCGGTCGTCTGAACCGATGGCCGCATGGATGTTCGTGTTCGCGTGCGCGGGCGCGCTCGGCACCTGGCTCGCGCGCGGCTACGCGCTGCGCCGGCAACTGATCGACGAGCCCGGCGAGCGCCGCAGCCACAGCGTGGCCACGCCGCGCGGCGGCGGCATCGCGATCGTCGCCGCGCTGGTCGCCGCAGCGGCTTGGCTGGCATGGCGCCGGCCGCAGGACGCGCCGCTGCTCGGTGCATTCGCCGTCGGCCTGCTGCTGGTGGGCGGCATCGGCCTGCTCGACGACCATCGGCCGCTGTCGCCGTGGCTGCGCCTGGCGGTGCAGGCGATGGCCGCGGCGCTGTACGCGGGCGTTGCCGGGGCGGCGTCCGGTTCGTTGTGGCTCGCCGCGCTCGCGTTCGTCGCGGCGATGGTGCTGGTCAACGTCTGGAACTTCATGGACGGGATCAACGGCCTGGCCGCGAGCCAGGCCGCGCTGGCCGCGGCGGCGTTCGCGTACGCCGCCGGCGGGGCATGGGCCTGGCTCGGCGCGGCGCTGGTCGCGGCCTGCCTCGGCTTCCTGCCGTTCAATTTCCCCAGCGCGCGGATCTTCCTCGGCGACGTCGGCAGCGGCGCGCTCGGTTTCGCCCTGGCCGGGCTGCTCGTGGCGGCGACGCCGCGGAACGGGGCGGTATTGGGCGCGGCCTGGCTGGCGCTGCCGGTGTCCGCCTTCCTGATCGATGCCGGCCTCACCCTGTTGGGGCGGCTGGTGCGCGGCGAGCGCTGGTGGACGCCGCATACCCGGCACGCCTACCAGGCCTGGGCGCGGCGGCGCGGCCACAGTCGCGTGACCCTGGCTTACGCGGGCTTCACCGCGGTCGCCGCGATACTGGCGCTGTGCGCGGCGTCCCTGCGCGAACCGGTTTTCATCGCATGTATTGTGTTGGCGTGGTATACGTGCGGCGCTTTGCTGTGGCGCCGGCTGCGACGTTCGGCCTGAAACGCCGCGGGTCGAACGGTCGAAACGAGAAGAGGCAGGGCAGGGAATGAGCTCATGGCGTGACCGCTGGAAAAGCCGGCTGCCGCGGATCGCGGTGGTGGCGCACGACCTGTTCATGGTGTGGTTGGTCTGGCAGGCGTTGCACCGCCTGCGCTGGGGCGTGTTGCCCGACGCGCCGAGCCTGCCGTGGTGGTCCACCGAAGTCGCGCTGGTGATCGCGGCCCAGGGGCTGGTGTTCTGGCAGGTCGGCCTGTACCGCGGGCTGTGGCGTTTCGCCGGCATCCCCGACCTGTGGAACATCGTCAAGGCCTGCGTCCTCGGCCTGTTCGCGATCGGTCTCGCGCTGTTCCTCTACAACCGCCTGGCGATGGTGCCGCGGACGGTGCTGGTGCTGTATCCGCTGGCGCTGATGGGCCTGCTCGGCGCGCCCCGCCTGCTGTACCGCGCCTGGAAGGACAGCGGCGTGGAACTGAGCGACAAGAGCTCGGTGCGCATCCTGATCCTCGGCGCAGGCCGCGCCGGCGAGGCGCTGGTGCGCGACCTGCGCCGTTTCGGCAGCTACCAGCCGGTCGGTTTCCTCGACGACGCGGTGCGGCTGCGCGGCAGCAAGGTGCAGGGCGTGCCGGTGCTCGGCCGGGTCCAGGACGTGGCCGAGATCGCGCGCGAGACGGCGGCCAAGCTGCTGGTGATCGCGATGCCCTCGGCCGACGCGAACGCGCTGCAGCGCGTGGTGATGGCCTGCGAGCGCACCGGCCTGCCTTTCCGCATGGTGCCACGCCTGCAGGACGTGCTCGAGGGCCGGTACCTGCCGGGCGAGTTGAAGGAGGTCGCGATCGAGGACCTGCTCGGTCGCCAACCGGTGATGCCGGATTGGAAGGCGATCCGCAGCTGGCTGGGCGCCCGGTCGGTGCTGGTCACCGGCGCCGGCGGTTCGATCGGTTCGGAGCTGTGCCGGCAGTCGGCGCGCCACGGCGCGCGGCGGATCGCCCTGGTCGAGCTCGACGAGTTGGCCTTGGTCACCACCGAGACGGTGCTGCGACGCGATTTCCCCGACGTCGAGCTGGTGCCCGTGCTGGGCGACTGCGGCGATCCGGCGGTGATCGAGCATGCGCTCAAGCTGGCCGAGCCCGAAGCGGTCTTCCATGCCGCCGCCTACAAGCAGGTGCCGGTGCTGGAACTGCAACTGCGCGAGGCGGTCCGCAACAACGTGCTCGCCACCGAGACGGTCGCGCGCGCCTGCCGCGACGCCGGGGTCGGTACCTTCGTGCTGATCTCGACCGACAAGGCGGTCGATCCGGTCAACGTGCTCGGCGCGACCAAGCGCCTGGCCGAGATGGTGTGCCAGGCCCTGGCCGACCAGCGCGCGACGCGTTTCGTCACCGTGCGCTTCGGCAACGTGCTCGATTCGGCCGGCAGCGTGGTGCCGCTGTTCCGCGAGCAGATCCGCGCCGGCGGCCCGGTCACGGTGACCGATCCGGAGGTCACCCGCTTCTTCATGACCATCCCGGAGGCCTGCCAGCTGATCCTGCAGGCCTCGGCGATCGGCACCCACGAGGCGATCTACACCCTCGACATGGGCGAGCCGGTGCCGATCCGCCTGCTGGCCGAGCAGATGATCCGCCTGGCCGGCAAGCAGCCGGGCCGCGACATCGCCATCGTCTACACCGGGCTGCGTCCGGGCGAGAAGCTGCACGAGACGCTGTTCCACGCCGACGAGCGCTACCGCCGCACGTCGCATCCCAAGATCCTCCAGGCCGAGCCGCGCGAGGTCACCTGGGCGCAGATCGAAGGCACGCTGGCGCAACTGCGCGAAGCGTCCCGGCGCTACGACCTCGACGCGCTGAACCGGTTGCTGCGCACCGCCGTGCCCGAGTTCCGGCCGGTGGGCGTGCATCCGAACTATCAGGGCTCGGCCACCGTCGTCGCTTTTCCCGCCCGCAACGCTAGGAAGGTCTGATGCCGAATCGACGTATCCGCAAAGCCGTGTTTCCGGTCGCCGGCCTGGGCACCCGTTTCCTGCCCGCCACCAAGACCGTGCCCAAGGAGATGCTGCCGATCATCGACCGGCCACTGATCCAGTACGCCGTCGACGAGGCGATCGAGGCCGGGTGCGACACCCTGGTGTTCGTGACCAATCGCTACAAGCATGCGGTGGCGGATTACTTCGACAAGGCCTACGAGCTGGAGCAGAAGCTCGAGCGCAGCGGCAAGACCGAGCAGCTCGAACTGGTGCGCAACGTGCTGCCCGAAGGCGTGCGCGCGGTCTTCGTGACCCAGGCCGAGGCGCTCGGGCTGGGGCATGCGGTGCTGTGCGCCAAGCCGGTGGTCGGCGACGAGCCGTTCGCGGTGCTGCTGCCGGACGACCTGATCTGGAACCGCGGCCCGGGCGCGCTCAAGCAGATGGCCGACGCCGCGGAAGCCAGCGGCGCCAGCGTCATCGCCGTGCAGGACGTCCCGCGCGAAAAGACCGCCAGCTATGGCATCGTCGCCACCGAGTCCTTCAGCGAGCGCCAAGGGCGGATCAGCGCGATCGTCGAAAAGCCGGCGCCGGACGTCGCGCCGAGCACGCTGGCGGTGGTCGGACGCTACATCCTCAACCCGCGCATCTTCGAGCTGCTGGAGGCGACCCGGCCCGGCGCCGGCGGCGAGATCCAGCTCACCGACGGCATCGCCGCGCTGCTGCAGGAGGAGGCGGTCAACGCCTACCGCTTCCAGGGCACGCGCTTCGACTGCGGCACCCACATCGGCCTGATCGAAGCCACCATCCGCTACGCGCTCGACCACGAGAAGCTCAGCGAGGCGGCGCAGCGGCTGATGCAGAACGCGCTCGACGAACTCGGCGTCGAGGAGCTCGGCTGAGCCGGGCCGCCTTCTCCCGGTTGCGGGAGAGGGCGGCCCTTGGGCTGTCGCGGCCGGCCGCATCGCCGCGCCGCGGGCGCGGCTTCGCTTCGTAGACGAGAAAGGCCGCTGCCCGATCGGCGTTTCCGGGAAACGCCGGCCCGCGCGCCCGTGTCGGCCGAAGCGCGCGTTGCGCTAGGCTGATGCGCATGCGCCCGACCGGATCGTACTACCTCGCCACCGCCCCGTCCGAACCGCTCGGTGGCGCGCTGCAGGGGCGGCACGAGGCCGAGGTCTGCGTGATCGGCGGCGGCTTCGCCGGCCTCAACACCGCGCTCGGCCTGCTCGAACGCGGCCGGCGCGATGTGGTGTTGCTGGAGGCGCAACGGGTCGGCCACGGCGCGTCGGGGCGCAACGGCGGCTTCGTGTTCGGCGGCTTCTCGCGCGGCGAGGACCGGTTGCTGGCCGAGCTCGGGCCACCGCGGGCGAGGGCGCTGTATGCCGGCACGCTCGACGCGGTCGAGCTGATCCGCGCCCGCAGCGAACGCTATGCGATCGACTGCGAGCGCACCGACGCCGGCGTGATCTGGGCCAACTGGTTCCGCGATCCGGGCGTGCTGCGCGCCCGCCAGCGCCTGCTGGCGGAGCACTTCGGCGTGCATTGGTCGTGGCTTGGGCAGGACGAGTTGCGCGAGCGGGTGCGCAGCCGGCGCTACCACGACGGCCTGTTCGAGCCGCAGGCGTTCCACTTCCACCCGCTCAAATATGCTCAGGGCCTGGCGCGCGCGGCGCTCGCACTCGGCGGGCGCGTGCACGAGGGCAGCCCGGCCGTCTCGTTGGAACGCGCCGGCGCCGGTTGGCGGGTGCGCACGCCGCAAGGGCAGGTCGAGGCCGCGCAGGTGGTGCTGGCCTGCGGCGGCTATCTGGCGCGGCTGCGGCGGCGGGTGGACGCCGGCGTGCTGCCGATCGCCACCTACGTGATGGCGACCGAACCGCTCGGCCCGCGCCTGGACGAGATCCTGCGCACCCGTGCCGCGGTCTACGACACCCGTTTCGCCTTCGATTACTATCGGCCGCTGCGCGACGGACGGCTGCTGTGGGGCGGGCGCATCTCGGTGCTCGACCGCTCGCCGGGCGCGGTGCGGCGCCTGCTCTACCGCGACCTGTTGAAGGTGTTCCCGCAGCTGGACGGCGTGCGCATCGAGCACGCCTGGTCCGGGCTGATGAGCTATGCTCGGCACCAGATGCCGCAGATCGGCCGCATCGAAGAGGGGCTGTGGCTGGCGCAGGCGTTCGGTGGCCATGGCGTGGCGCCGACCACGCTCGCCGGCGAGTGGCTGGCGGCCGCGATCGCCGAAGGCGACGCGCGCTGGCGCGAACTGGCCGGCTATGGCCTGGTCTCGGCCTGGAAGCCGGCGGGCTTCGTCGCCGCGCAGCTTGGCTACTGGTGGGCCGAATTCAAAGACGCCTGGAAGGACCGGGCGGAAAGGGTGGGAGCGCAATGAGCGAGAACGCCGACGCGGCCGAGACGGCCACGATCCAGTGGAGCGACTTCGAAAAGGTGCTGATCTGTGCCGGCACGGTGCAGCGGGTGGAGCCGTTCCCGGAAGCGCGCAAGCCGGCGTGGAAACTGTGGGTCGACTTCGGCCCGCACGGGGTCAAGAAGACCAGCGCGCAGATCACCCGGCTCTACGGGCCGGACGACCTGGTCGGGCGGCAGATCGTCGGCGTGATCAACTTCCCGCCGAAGCAGGTGGGGCCGTTCGTCTCGGAGTTCCTGCTCACCGGCTTCCCGACGGACGAAGGCGTGGTCATCACCACGATAGAAAGGCCGGTGCCGAACGGCACTCGGCTGGCCTGATTCCCTTCGCGCGGGTCCGCACGGATGGCGCGGATCCTTGCTTCGGTGCGGGCGCGTCGCAGGGATCAAGCGGGCTTGGCCCGGGGAACCCCAAGCCGCGCCAGCGCGTTTCTGCTCTGGCGCGGCCGGCATTCGATCGGCGCGACTTCGCGGCGATGAAACCCCGGGCGGGGGACTCAGAGCGCTTCGAACACGCCCGCCGCACCCATGCCGGTGCCGATGCACATCGTCACCATGCCGTACTTCTGCTTGCGGCGGCGCAGGCCGTGCACGATGGTCGCCGTGCGCACCGCGCCCGTGGCGCCGAGCGGGTGGCCGAGCGCGATCGCGCCACCGAGCGGGTTGACCTTCGACGGGTCGAGTTCCGAATCCCTGATCACCGCCAGCGCCTGCGCGGCGAAGGCCTCGTTGAGTTCGATCCAGTCGAGCCGGTCCTTGCCGAGTCCCGCCTGCTTCAGCGCCTTCGGGATCGCCGCGATCGGGCCGATGCCCATCACCTCGGGGCGCACGCCGGCCACCGAGAACGACACGAAACGCGCCAGCGGCGTCAGGCCGTAGTCCTTGATCGCCTGTTCGGAGGCGAGCAGCACCGCGGCGGCGCCGTCGCTCATCTGCGAGCTGTTGCCGGCGGTGACGGTGCCGCCGAACTGGCCGTTGCGGAACACCGGCTTGAGCCTGGCCAGGCCCTCCAGCGAGGTGTCCGGGCGCGGGCCCTCGTCGATCTCGACCAGGCTCTTCTTCACCCGCACCGTGTTGCCGGCGAGGTCGGGAATGCGCGCGACCACTTCGTAAGGGGCGATCTCGTCCTTGAACTCGCCGGCCTGGATCGCCGCCAGCGCCTTCTGGTGCGAGGCCAGCGCGAACGCGTCCTGGTCCTCGCGCGAGACCTTCCATTCCTCGGCCACTTTCTCGGCGGTGATGCCCATGCCGTAGGCGATCGCCACGTTCTCGTCCCGGGCGAACACCTGCGGGCTCAGCGCGACCTTGTTGCCCATCATCGGCACCATCGACATCGACTCGGTGCCGCCGGCCAGGACCAGGTCGGCGTTGCCGAGGCGGATCTGGTCGGCCGCCAGGGCGACGGCCTGCAGGCCCGAGGAACAGAAGCGGTTGATGGTCTGCGCGGCGATGGTGTTCGGCAGGCCGGCCAGCAGCACGCCGATGCGGGCGACGTTCATGCCTTGCTCGCCTTCCGGCATCGCGCAGCCGATCACCGCGTCCTCGATGCGGTTCGGGTCGATGCCCGGCGCCTGCGCGACCACGGCCTTGAGCACGTGGGCGAGCATCTCGTCCGGGCGGGTGTTGCGGAACACGCCGCGCGGCGCCTTGCCCACGGGGGTGCGGGTGGCGGCGACGATGTAGGCGTCCTGGATTTGCTTGGTCATTGGGTACTCCGGGATTCGAGATTCGGGATTGGGGATTCGCGAAGGCGGGCCCGGGAATGCGCTGCGGACCCGAGCCGTCCCGAATCTCAGTTCCGCAGCGGCTTGCCGGTCTTGAGCATGTGCGCGATGCGCTCCTGGGTCTTCGGCATCTGCGCCAGGGCGACGAAATGCTCGCGCTCCAGGCGCAGCAGCCATTCCTCGTCGACCACCGCGCCGCGGTCGACCTCGCCGCCGCAGACCACCGTGGCGATGCGGCTGGCGATCTCGTAGTCGTGCGGGGAGATGAAGCGGCCCTCGAGCATGTTGACCAGCAACATCTTGAACGTGGCGATGCCGACGTCGCCGGCGACGCGGATATTGCGCGCGGGCAGGGGCGGGCGATAGCCGCCCTCGGCCAGCGCGCGCGCCTGCGCCTTGGCCACGTGCAGCAACTCGAAGGCGTTGAACACGACGGCGTCGCTCTCGCGCGCCAGCTTCAGCTCGCGCGCCTCCAGCGCCGAGGTCGAGACCTTGGCCATCGCCACGCTCTCGAACGCGGCCTTCAGCTCGGCGAGCACGTCGCCGTTCGGGCCCGCCTTCTCGGAGGCGCGTACCGCCAGCTCCTTCAGGCCGCCGCCGGCCGGCAGCAGGCCCACGCCGGCCTCGACCAGGCCGATGTAGCTCTCCAGCGCGAACACGGTGCGGGCCGCGTGCATCTGGAACTCGCAGCCGCCGCCCAGGGCCAGGCCGCGCACCGCCGCGACCACCGGCACCTGCGCGTACTTGATGCGCTGGCTGGTCTTCTGGAAGTTGGCGACCATCGCCTCGAAGCCCCGGACGTCGCCGGCCTGCAGCAGGCCGAGCGCGCCGGCCAGGTCGGCACCGGCCGAGAACGGCTCCCTGGGCTGCCAGACCACCAGGCCGCGGAAGTCGCGCTCGGCGATCGCGATCGCCTCCTGCAGGCCGTCGAGCACGTGGTCGTTGACGGTATGCATCTTGGTCTTGAAGCCGACCACGGCGATGTCGTCGCCTTCGTCCGCCCACATCCGCACGCCGTCGTTCTCGAACACCGTGCGGCCCTGCGAGAACTTCTCGCCCAGCAGGGGATCGGGGAAGCGCTGGCGCGCGTAGACGGGATTGGCCGAACGCGGCACCTCGACGTTGCGCGCCGGGCTGTAGCTGCCCTTGCCACCGTGCACGCCCTCGCGGCCGTCGAACACCCAATTCGGCAGCGGCGCCGCCGCCATCGCCTTGCCGGCGACGATGTCCTCGGCGATCCAGTCGGCGACCTGCTTCCACCCGGCCGCCTGCCAGGTCTCGAACGGGCCCATCGACCAGCCGTAGCCCCAGCGCATCGCGAAGTCCACGTCGCGGGCGGTATCGGCGATCGCCTCCAGGTGGTAGGCGCTGTAGTGGAAGCTGTCGCGGAAGATCGCCCAGAGGAACTGCGCCTGCGGGTGCGCGCTGGCGCGCAGGGCGGCGAACTTCTTCGCCGGATCCTTCTCCTTCAGCAGCGCGGCGACCTCGGCATCGAGCTCGCCGGCGCTCGGCCGGTAGTCCTGCGCCTTCACGTCCAGCACCAGGATGTCCTTGCCGCGCTTGGTGTAGACGCCGGCGCCGGACTTCTGGCCCAGGGCCTTCTTCTCGATCAAGGCCGACAGCCACTTCGGCGCCTTGAAGTAGGCGTGCCACGGGTCGTCCGGCAGGGTGTCGGCCATGGTCTTGATGACGTGCGCCATCGTGTCCAGGCCGACCACGTCGGCGGTGCGGTAGGTGGCCGACTTCGGCCGGCCGATCGCCGGGCCGGTCAGCGCGTCGACGGTGTCGAAGCCCAGGCCGAACTGCTCGGTGTGGTGCATCGCCGCCAGCATCGAGAACACGCCGATGCGGTTGCCGATGAAGTTCGGCGTGTCCTTGGCGTAGACCACGCCCTTGCCGAGCGTCGTGGTGAGGAAGGTCTCCAGCCCGCGCAGCACCGCCGCGTCGGTGGTCTTGGCCGGGATCAGCTCGGCCAGGTGCATGTAGCGCGGCGGATTGAAGAAATGCACGCCGCAGAAGCGGTGGCGCAGCTGCTCCGGCAGCGCCTCGGCCAGCTTGTTGATGCCCAGGCCGGAGGTGTTGGACGCCAGCACCGCCTCCGCCGGCACGTACGGCGCGATCTTCTTGTACAGGTCCTGCTTCCAGTCCATCCGCTCGGCGATGGCTTCAACGATGAGGTCGCAGCCGCGCAGCAGCTCCAGCCCGGTCTCGTAGTTGGCCGGCACGATGCGTTCGGCCAGGCCCTTCGCCGCCAGCGGCGCGGGGCTGAGCTTGCCCAGGTGGGCGATGGCCTGGGTCACGATCCCGTTCGGATCGCCTTCCTTGGCCGGCAGGTCGAACAGCACCGTATCCACCCCGGCATTGGTCAGGTGCGCGGCGATCTGCGCGCCCATGACGCCGGCGCCGAGGACGGCGGCGCGCCGCACAAGCAGTTTCTCGGACATGTCTTCTATCCTGTTGAAAAGAATCGCTTTGCCTGGGATTTCCGCGGGCGCCGGCAAGGCCGCTTGCAGCGGTAGCGGTGCTTGCCCGTGTCCATCCGCGGCTCGAAGGAAGCTTCAGCTCTTGAAGCCCGCGGCGGCGAAGCGGATCAGCTCCTGCGCCGCGCGCTCGCGGTGCGCGGCCTCGCTGACCCCGGGCGGACGCTTGATCAAGCCGAAGTCGGCCATCGCATAGGTCAGCGCGCCGGCGAGGAAGTCCAGCCGCCAGTACAGCTCCTCCTTGCTCAGCTCCGGCACGCAGGCGGCGATCGCCTTGGCGAACTCGCGCAGCACGTGGCCGTAGTGGTCGGACAGGAACTTGCGCAGGCGGTCGTTGGCCTCGGCGTAGGCGCGGGCGATCACCCGGACGAACGCGGCACCGCCGTGGCGGTCCTGGGCCATCGCCAGCGCGGGGCGGACGAACGCGGCCAGGATCGGCTCGAGCTCGCCCGGATGCCGCTCCAGCGCGGCCTTGAGCGCGCTCAGCCGCTGCCCGCTCATCTCGTCCATGCGCCGGCGGAACACCTCGTTGACCAGGTTTTCCTTACTGCCGAAGTGGTAGTTGACCGCGGCGATGTTGACGTCGGCGCGGCTGGTGACCTGGCGCAGCGAGGTGCCGGCGAAGCCGAACTGGGCGAACAGCTCCTCGGCGGCGCCGAGGATGCGGTCCTTGGTGGAGAAGTGGGCGGTGGTGCTCATCTCGGGCCTGAATCAAACGCTTGTTTGATGCTAGTCGCCCGCGGCCCCGGCCGTCAACGCGCCCGCCGGCCGATCGTGCAAAAGGCGCGCGCATTCCGGTAGAATTACCGCAGCCTTGTCGGCTAAACCCGCGTCCCGACGCGGGTTTTTCTGTTATCCTCGGGGCTGGATCCAGAATCCGGCCCGCCAACCCGGAGACCATCCATGGCGCTGGAGCGCACCCTGTCCATCATCAAGCCCGACGCCGTCGCCAAGAACGTCATCGGCGAGATCTACACCCGTTTCGAGAAGGCCGGTCTGAAGATCGTGGCCGCGAAGATGAAGCACCTGTCCAAGAGCGAGGCCGAGGGCTTCTACGCCGTGCATCGCGAGCGCCCGTTCTTCAACGCCCTGGTCGAGTTCATGATCTCCGGGCCGGTGATGATCCAGGTGCTGGAAGGCGAGGGCGCGGTGGCCAAGAACCGCGAGCTGATGGGCGCCACCAACCCGAAGGAAGCCGCGCCGGGCACGATCCGCGCCGACTTCGCCGACAGCATCGACGCCAACGCGGTGCACGGCTCCGACAGCCTCGAGAACGCGGCGATCGAGATCGCCTACTTCTTCCCGACCACCGACGTGTACGCCCGCTGAGGCGGCCGCAGGGCGCGAAGGCGCAGCGAGCTCGCCCTTCGCGCCCCTGCCCACGGAACGATGCCATGACCGACCCGCGCGCCATCGCCCTCGACCTCGTGTCCGCCGAAGCGGCGGCGCCGGGCGCGCGTGCGCCGGAGAGCGCCGCCCCGGCGGCCAGGACCAACCTGTTCGATCTCGACCGCGCCTCGCTCGAGCGTTTCTTCGAGGAGACGCTCGGCGAGAAGAAGTTCCGCGCGCACCAGGTGATGAAGTGGATCCACCACCGCTACGTCACCGACTTCGCGCAGATGACCGACCTCGGCAAGGCCCTGCGTGCCAAGCTCGAGGCGCATGCGGTGGTCCACGCGCCGCAGCTGGTCTTCGACAAGGCCTCCGCCGACGGCACCCACAAGTGGCTGCTCGGCATGGACCCGAAGAACGCCATCGAGACCGTCTACATCCCGGACAAGGGGCGGGGCACGCTGTGCGTGTCCTCGCAGGTCGGTTGCGCGCTGAATTGCCAGTTCTGCTCGACCGCCACGCAGGGCTTCAACCGCAACCTGTCCACCGCCGAGATCATCGGCCAGGTCTGGATCGCCGCCCGCCACCTCGGCAACGTGCCGCACCAGCAGCGCAAGCTCACCAACGTGGTGATGATGGGCATGGGCGAGCCGCTGGCCAATTTCGACAACGTCGTGCGCGCGATGAGCATCATGCGCGACGACCTCGGCTACGGCCTCGCCAACAAGCGCGTGACCCTGTCGACCGCGGGCATGGTGCCGATGATCGACCGCCTGGCCGAGGAGAGCGACGTGTCGCTGGCGGTGTCGCTGCACGCGCCGTTCGACGAGCTGCGCACCGAGCTGGTGCCGCTCAACAAGAAGTACCCGCTGGACCAGCTGATGGAGGCCTGCGTGCGCTACGCGCGGCGCAAGAAGTCCTCGGTGACCTTCGAATACACCCTGATGAAGGGGGTCAACGACCAGCCGCAGCACGCGCGCGCGCTGGCGCGGCTGATGCGCCAGTTCGACAACGCGGTGCAGATGAAGGACGCGGCCAAGGTCAACCTGATCCCGTTCAACCCGTTCCCGGGCACCCGCTTCGAACGCCCGGACGAGACCGCGATCCGCGCCTTCCAGAAGCTGCTCAACGACGCCGGCCTGATCGCGCCCGTCCGGCGCACCCGCGGCGACGACATCGACGCCGCCTGCGGCCAGCTCAAGGGGCAGGTGATGGACCGCACCCGGCGCCAGGCGGAGTTCCGCAAGCAGTTGCAGGCGCGCGGCGTCGGGCACGAGGCGACGCGATGAGCGGGGCAGGGGCGATGGGATGAAGGCCGGGGCGCGCCGCATGCGGGGTCTGCGAGGGCTGGCGGTCGCGCTGGCCCTGGTGGCCGCCGCCGGTGCCTGCAACCGGCTGACCTTCGTCCGTCCCGATTTCAGCCGCGGCGACTTCCAGCCGACCGCGCGGCAAGTCGAGGTCAGCGACCGCAAGCGCGACCCGGCCGAGCGCGCGCGCGAACGCCTGCAACTGGCCCAGGAACGCTATCTGGTCGGCGACCACGCCGCGGCCGAGCGCGAGGCGCGGCAGGTCCTGAAGGCGCTGCCGCGGTCGGCCGAGGCCTATGCGCTGCTGGCGGCGGTCGCCG
Organism: Vulcaniibacterium tengchongense; assembly: GCF_003814555.1. Classification (GTDB taxonomy): domain Bacteria; phylum Pseudomonadota; class Gammaproteobacteria; order Xanthomonadales; family Xanthomonadaceae; genus Vulcaniibacterium; species Vulcaniibacterium tengchongense. Next base: position 1,007,659 of record NZ_RKQN01000001.1, on the reverse strand, counting down.
ATCGGCGCGGCGAGGACGCGAAGGCCGGCGAGCTGCACCGGCGCAGCGTCGAACTGGCCCCGACCTCTGGGCCGATGCTCAACAACTATGGTGTCTGGCTGTGCGGCCACGGCCGCGAGGCCGAATCGCTGGCCTGGTTCGACCGCGCGCTCGCCGACCCGGGGTATTCGACCCCGGCGGTGGCGCTGGCCAACGCCGGGCGCTGCGCCTGGCGCGCCGGACAGGGCGAGCGCGCCGAACGCGACCTGCGGCGCGCGCTGGCGTTGGACCCGCAGAATCCCGTGGCCCTGGGCGCCCTGGCCGAACTCGAATTCGCACGGGGCAATGCCCTGAGCGCGCGCGCGTTCTCCGAGCGCCGCCTGGCCGCGGCGCCGGCGGACCGCGAGGCGCTGTTGCTCGCGTCACAAATCGAACAGAAACTCGGCGACACGGCGGCCGCCGCGAGATACGTTCAGCGCTTGAGGGCGGAGTTCCCCGACGCGCGGAACTCCGGGGACGGGGGAAGACGGTAAGACGATGATGCAGTCGAACGAATTCGCGCCCGAGAACGGCGCCGATTTTGGCGCGCGCCTGCAGCGCGCCCGCGAACAGGCGGGGCTGACGCACGAGGACGTGGCCGCGCGGCTGAAGATTCCCGTGCGGGTGATCCGCCAGCTGGAGGCGGGCGACTACGCCCAGCTCGGCGCGCCGGTGTTCGTGCGCGGGCAGCTGCGCAGCTACGCGCGCCTGCTCGGGGTCGACCTGGAGGACCTGAACCGCTCGCCGGTGGCCCAGGTGGCGCCCTCGCCCCTGGTCAGCCACGTGCACACCCCGCGCTACAAGCGCGTGCTCGAGCAGGCGGGGCGGCGTGCGATCTACATCGTGATGACCGCGGCCATCGCCGTGCCGGTGTGGTTCGGCACGTTCGGTTCGCGCACGCCGCAGGGGCAGGCCGACGTGGCGTCGCTGGACGTGGACCCGGCGCAGGTCGCCGACGCTCCCGCGCCGGTCGCGCCGCGCGCGCCGGCGCCCACGGTGGAGCGCACCCCGCTGGTCGCCTCGATGGCGCCGCTGCCGGCCCACACCCCCGCCGCGCCGCAGCCGGCGCTGGCCCTCGAGTTCACCGGCGAAAGCTGGATGCAGGTGCGCGGCCCCGACGGCAAGGTCGTCGAGGAGGCCCTGCTCGGCGCCGGCGAACGCCGCAGCTACGACGCCGGCGCGGTGGCCCGCGTGGTGCTCGGCAACAGCGAGGCGGTACGCGTGCTGCGCGGCGGCCAGCCGGTCGACCTGGCGCCGTTCAGCCGCGCGAAGGTCGCGCGCTTTACGCTATCCTCTGACGGTTCCCTCGCGCCGGTCGCCGACTGACCCGCGTCGCGGGTCGCAAGCGTCGCAGGTCCGCGTTGCGGGCCTGCTTCCTTTTTGCCGATTCCCGCCCGCGCGCGGGCGACGGCGCATCACGGCAGCCCCGGAATGGCGATAGACGATCTCCTCGACGAACACGAACAAAGCGAACGCGTCCTGCAGTGGCTGCGCAACAACGGCGCGGCCCTGTTCGGCGGCATCCTGCTCGGCTTGGCCGCGATCGGCGGCTGGAAATGGTGGCAACACCGCGAAGCCGAGCAGCGCCTGACCTTCTCCACGCGCTACCAGCAGGCGGTCGACGCGATCGCCGCCAAGGACAAGCAGGCTGCGGCCAAGGTCGCCGCGCTGGGCGACAGCGTCTACCGCCCGCTGGCCGCGCTGCAGCTGGCCAAGGCCCAGGTGGAGGCCGGCGAGCGCGATGCCGCCATCGCCACCCTGCGCGGCGTGCGCAGCGAGGACCCGGCGCTGCAGGCGCTCGTCGAGCAGCGCCTGGCGCGCCTGCTGATCGACGCCAAGCAGGCCGACGCCGCGCTCAAGCTGGTGGCGAACGCGTCCACGCCGGCGGCGTTCGAGATCCAGGGCGACGCCCAGTACGCCCTCGGCCGGCGCGACCAGGCCCGCGCCGCGTACGAGCAGGCGCTGACCCGGCTCGACGTCGCCTCGCCGCAGCGCCGCGTGCTCGAGCTCAAGCTCACCGAAGTCGGCGGCACGCCCGCCAAACCCGAGGCCAAGTCCTGATGATGTCCCGCTCGATGCTGCTGCGTTCCTCGCTGGCGCTGCTGTGCGCGTTCGCGCTCGGCGGCTGCTCCACCATCAAGGGCTGGTTCGGCGATGGCGACAAGGAGAAGGAAGCCAAGGCGGGCGAGCCGGCGGAACTGACCGACATCACGCCGAGCGTCGAGGTCGCCAAGCTGTGGTCGGCGCGGGCCGGCAAGGGCGAGGGCCGGATCGGCGTCGGCCAGCGGCCGGCGGTCGCCGACGGCCGCGTCTACGCCGCCGCGATCGAGGGCGGCGTGCGCGCGCTCGACCTGCAGACCGGCAAGCAGGTGTGGGAATTCCGTCCGGAGAAGAAGTCCGGCCTGCGCCTGTCCGGCGGCCCGGGAGCGGGCGAGGGACTGGTGGTGGTCGGCGGGCTCGACGGCGAGGTGATCGCGCTCGACGCCGCCAGCGGCGAGGAGAAGTGGCGCGCCGAGGTGCCGAACGAAGTCATCGCGCCCCCGGCGATCGGCCTGGGCATGGTGTTCGTCCGCTCCAACGACGGCCGCGTGACCGCGTTCGACGCGGCCACCGGCGAGCGCCGCTGGTTCTGGACCCAGGACGTGCCGCCGCTGTCGGTGCGCGGCAACGACGCGCCGGTGCTGGGCCCGGGCTTCGTGTTCGTCGGCAACGACGACGGCACGGTCACCGCGCTGGCCGCCAACGACGGCCGGCCGCTCTGGGACCAGGCGGTCGCGCAGCCGGAAGGCCGCACCGAACTGGACCGCATGGCCGACATCGACGGCACCCCGGTGCTGGAAGGCACCACGCTGTACGCGACCAGCTTCAAGAACGCCACCCTGGCGATCGACGCGCCGAGCGGGCGGCCGATGTGGAACAGCGGCCAGGGCGGTGTCGGCCGGCTCGGCGTCGCCGCCGACCGCCTGATCGTCACCGACCGCACCGGCACCGTCTACGCGCTGGACAAGGCCACCGGAAGCGCCCTGTGGTCGCAGCCGGCGCTGCTGAACCGCAAGGTGAGCGCGCCGGCGGTGCAGGGCGATTACGCCGTGGTCGCCGACTACGACGGCTACGTGCACTGGCTCAAGCTGGAGAACGGCGAGTTCGCCGCGCGCGAGCGCGCCGGCGGCGAGGCCGTGAAGGCCGCGCCGGTGGTCGCCGACGGCGTCCTCCTGGTCCAGAACGTCGACGGCGAGCTGACCGCGTTCAAGCTGCAGTAACGCGGTCCCTATTGCGAACGCGGAACGGCCGGCCCGGTGCCGGCCGTTTCCTTTTCGCGGCCGGGCGGTCATCATGCGCGGGTCCGACCGGCGGCCGCCAGCGCGAGCTCCCGGTGCCGCGGGATGCCGCCGCTCGCGGCCGCCGACCGAATCCCGCTTCTCCCATTTCAATCCGGCTTCCCGCCCATGCTCCCGCTAGTCGCCCTCGTTGGCCGTCCCAACGTCGGAAAATCCACGCTGTTCAACGCGCTCACGCGCAGTCGCGACGCCCTGGTCCACGACCAGCCCGGCGTGACCCGCGACCGCCATTACGGCGTGTGCCGGCCGGAGGGCAAGCGCGCGTTCGCCGTGGTCGACACCGGCGGCATCGCGGGCGAGGACGAGGGCCTGGCCGGCGCCACCGCGCGCCAGGCCCGCGCCGCCGCCGAGGAAGCCGACCTGGTGCTGCTGATCGTCGACGGCCGCGAGGGGCCGTCGGCGCTCGACGACGAGATCCTCGACTGGCTGCGCAAGAGCGCCAAGCCCACCCTGCTGGTGGTGAACAAGACCGACGGCATCGACGCCGAAGCGGCGCTGGCGGAGTTCGCCCGCTACGGCATCGCCGAGATGCTGGCGATTTCCTCCGCGCACCGCCGCGGCATCGACACGCTGGTCGAGCGCGTGCTGGAGCGTCTGCCCGAGGAAGGCGCGATCGCCGAGCCGGACGAGGACCCTTCGCGCGTCCGCGTGGCCTTCATCGGCAGGCCGAACGTCGGCAAGTCGACCCTGGTCAACCGTTTGCTCGGCGAGGAGCGGATGATCGCCTCCGAGGTGCCGGGCACCACGCGCGACTCGGTCTCCATCGACATGGAGCGCGACGGCCGCCGCTACCGCCTGGTCGATACCGCCGGCCTGCGCCGCAAGTCGCGGGTCGACGAAGCGGTGGAGAAGTTCTCGATCGTCAAGACCCTGCAGGCGATCGAGCAATGCCAGGTCGCGGTGATCCTGCTCGACGCCAGCGAGGGCATCACCGACCAGGACGCGACCGTGCTCGGGCACGCGTTGGACGCCGGCCGCGCGCTGGTGATCGCGGTCAACAAGTGGGACGGGCTCAGCGAATACCAGCGCCAGCAGGCCGAAGCGTTGCTGACCCGCAAGCTCGGCTTCGTCGACTGGGCCGAGGCGGTGCGGATCAGCGCCAGGCACGGCTCCGGCCTGCGCGAGCTGTTCAAGGCGATCCATCGCGCGCACGCCTCGGCCACGCGCGAGTTCGGCACCAGCGAGGTCAACCGCGCACTGGAGATGGCCTGCCAGAGCAATCCGCCGCCGAGCGTGCGCGGCCACGCGCCCAAGCTGCGCTACGCCCACCCGGCCGGCAACAACCCGCCGACCTTCGTGGTCCACGGTACCCGCCTGCGCACGCTGGGCGACTCCTACAAGCGTTACCTGGAGAACTTCTTCCGCAAGCGTTTCAGCCTGGTCGGCACGCCGGTGCGATTCCTGTTCAAGGAAGGCGCGAACCCGTACGAGGGCCGCAAGAACGAGCTGACCGAGCGCCAGCTCGCGCGCCGCCGCCGCCTGATCCGCCACGCCAAGCGCGGGAAGTGACGCGCAGGCGCCCGCCGCCAGGCATCGCGGGCAGCCCACTGCGAAGGGATCGCCGGAGACGGATAATCCTGCGATGACTCCGGACGACGTCACCCTCGGCCTGCTCGCCGGCGGCCGCGCCGCGCGGCTCGGCGGGACCGACAAGGCCTGGCTGGTGCGCGACGGCGTGCCGCAGGTGCTGCGCTGGCAGCGCCGCTTCGCCGCCGAGGTCGCCGAGGTGCTGGTCGGCGCCAACCGCGACCTGCCTCGCTACGCCCAGGCCGGCTTGCGCGCGGTGCCCGACCGCGTGGCCGGGCAACCCGGGCCGGTCGCCGGCCTCGACGCGCTCGCCGCGGCTTGCGCCACGCCGTGGCTGCTGACCCTGCCGGTCGACCTGGTCGGGGTCAACGAATGCCTGCTGCCGACGCTCGCTTCCGCCGGGCGGCACGGCGCGTACGCGGTGGACGACGACGGCGTGCAGCCGCTGGTCGCGCTTTGGGACACGTCGGCGTTGCGCGACGCCGCGGCGCGGGCGCTCGTTGCCGGCGAGTACGCGGTCCAGGCCCTGCAGGCCGGACTCGGCATGGCCGCGGTGCGCCTGCCCGGCGTACGCTTCGGCAACCTCAACACGCCCGCGGACCTGGCCGCGGCCGGAATCGAACCGCCACGATGAGCTCGTTTCCCACCGGATTGCCGTTCGACGACGCCATGGCGCTGCTGCGCGGGATCGCCGCGCGCCATCGCCTGGATGCGCAGCAGACCACGCTGGCGCGCGCGCACGGCCGGGTGCTGGCGCGCGACGTGGCCGCGCCGCTGGCGCTGCCGCCGTTCGACAACAGCGCGATGGACGGCTTCGCTTTCCGCCATGCCGACTTGAACGGCGAGACGGCGCGCCTGCGCCTGGCCGGCGAGCAATTCGCCGGTCGCGCCGCCGGCCTGGCGGTGGGCGAGGGCGAATGCGTGCGCATCACCACCGGCGCGCCGCTGCCGCGCGGCGCGGACACGGTGGCGATCAAGGAGAACGCGCGCGTCGATGGCGAATACGTCGACCTGCCCGGCGACGCGCCACCCGGGGCGAACGTGCGCCGCGCCGGCGAGGACGTGGCCGCCGGCGAGACCGTGCTGCGGGCGGGCCAGCGGCTGACGCCGGCGCGGATCTCGCTCGCGGCCGCGCTCGGCCTGGCCTCGGTCGACACGGTGCGCAAGCCGACGGTCGCGGTGTTCACCAGCGGCGACGAGCTGGTGGAGCCCGGGATGACGCTCGCGCCCGGCGAAATCTACGACAGCAACCGCGAACTGCTGATGGGCCTGCTGCGCGGCGACGGCCTGGAACCCACGGCCTGGCCGCGGCTGCCGGACGATCCCAAGCGCGTCGAGATCGCGTTGCGCGACGCAGCCTGTGCGTTCGACCTGGTGCTCACCTGCGGCGCGGTGTCGGCCGGGGAGAAGGACCACATCCCGGAAGTGCTGGCGCGCTTCGGTCAGATCCATTTCTGGAAGGTGCGGATGAAGCCGGGCATGCCGCTGCTGTTCGGCAGCCTGGACCAGGCGCGGGTGCTGGCGCTGCCGGGCAACCCGGTGTCGGTGTTCGCGACGTATCTGAGCTTCGGCCGCGCGCTGATCGATGGGGTGCAGGGCTGCGCCGAGCCGCGGCCGGTCGAACGCGCCCAGCTCGCCGCGCCGGTCGACAAGCCCCACCCGCGGCGCGAGTTCCTGCGTGCGCGGGTGTTCTGCGACGACCGCGGCGTGCTGCGCGCCGACCCCCATCCGGCCACCGGTTCGCACCGCCTGCGCGCGGTGGCCGAATCGAACGCGCTGATCGTGGTGCCCGACGGGCCGCAACGGCTCGCTGCCGGCGAGGTCGTCGAGGTGCTGCGCTACGCGCCCTGAGCAGCGCCTGCGCGCCGCGCCGGAATGCTGCGTTGCGTCCCGTGGCCGCGCGAAAGGCGGATAATCCGCGCATGGCCGACGCCCGCGAAATCGAACGGATCGCCCCTGCCGAGGCGTTGCGCCGCCAGCGCGGCGGCGCGGTGCTGATCGACGTGCGCGAGGCGCACGAGCGCGCCGCGGGCCAGGCCGAAGGCGCGCACGGCATCGCCAGGGCCGAGCTGGAAGCCGATCCCGCCGCGGCGCTGCCGGATCGCGGCGCCGAGGTGCTGCTGATCTGCCAGTCCGGCGCGCGCTCGCTGCAGGCGGCGCAGGCGCTGGTCGCCGCCGGCTACCGGCGGGTGGCGTCGGTCGAGGGCGGCACCGCGCGCTGGATCGCCGACGGCCTGCCGGTCGCGCGTGCGGAAGAAGCGGATTTCTACGACCGCTATTCGCGCCATCTGCGCCTGCCCGAGGTCGGCGAGGCCGGGCAGCGCCGGTTGCAGGCGGCGCGCGTGGCGCTGGTCGGCGCCGGCGGGCTCGGCTCGCCGGCGGCGTTCTACCTCGCCGCGGCGGGCGTCGGCACGCTGGCGCTGGCCGACGACGATACCGTGGAGCGCAGCAACCTGCAGCGGCAGATCCTGCATGCCGAGGCCCGGATCGGCGTCCCCAAGGTCGAATCCGCGCGCACCGCGCTGGCCGCGCTGAACCCGCGCACGCGGATCGAGACCCTGGCCGAGCGGATCACCGCCGCCAACGTCGAGCGCCTGATCGCCGACGCCGACGTGGTGATCGACGGCGCCGACAACTTCCCCGTCCGCTACCTGCTCAACGACGCCTGCGTGAAGCTGGGCAAGCCGCTGGTGTACGGCGCCGTGCACCGCTTCGAGGGCCAGGTCAGCGTGTTCGACGCGGGGCGCCGGCGCGGTGAGGCGCCGTGCTACCGCTGCCTGTTCCCGGAGCCGCCGCCGCCGGAGGCCGCGCCGAACTGCGCCGAGGCCGGCGTGCTCGGCGTGCTGCCCGGCGTGATCGGCCTGTTGCAGGCGACCGAGGCGGTCAAGCTGGTCCTGGGGCTCGGCGAACCGCTGAGCGGCCGCCTGCTGCACTTCGACGCGCTGGCGATGCGCTTCCGCGAGACCCGGCTGGGCGCCGACCCGGAATGCCCGATCTGCGCGCCGGGCCGTCCGTTTCCGGGCTACATCGATTACCAGCGCTTCTGCTCGGCCGGTTGATTCGATCCTCACCCCGGCCCCTTCCGCCGCAAGGGGGAGGGGGCTATCCGGCAGGCTGCGGTTCTCTCCCGGTTCCGCGTGGCTTTCGATAGCCGATGGGACTCCGGTGCGCGCGGCCAAGCCTCTCTCCCGCTTGCGGGAGAGGGTGAGGCGCGCTAGGGCCTACCGCAGGAACTCGGCCAACGCCGCTTCGAACGACGGGTCCGCGCCGAGGCTGTCGTGGGTCGCGCCGGGCACGACCGCCACGCGCGGCGGCCTGCCCAGCGCCGCGATCAGGCGTCGCGTGTTCGCGGCCGGGATCAGGGTGTCGCGGCCGGCGCTTACCACCAGCACCGGCCCGGCGTAGCCGGCGAGGTGGCGCGCCGATTCGAAGCGGTCGCGCAGCAGCCGGCGCACCGGCAGGAACGGATAGTGGGCGCGGCCGACCTCCGCCAAGCCGTCGAACGGCGCCACCAGGACCAGCCGCGCCACCGGGCGCTCGGCCGCGAGCCGCGCGGCCACCCCGCTGCCGAGGCTGGCGCCGATCACGTCGATCGGCTGGCCCGGGTGCCGGGCCCGCGCCCAATCGTGGATCGCGCGCGCGTCCGCGGCGAGCGCGGCCTCGCTCGGCGTGCCGTCGCTGGCGCCGTAGCCCCGATAGGCGAACAGGTACACGCTCCGGCCGGGGAACAGGCGGGCGAACTGCTCGCGCCGCAGCTCGACCCGTTCGGCGTTGCCGCCGAAGTACAGGATCGGCCGCGGGGCGGACGGGTTCAGCGCCCAGCCGCGCAGGCGCACGCCGTCGCCGCGGTCGAGCTCGATGTCGGGCGCCGCGGCGGCCGGGCGGGTGAGGCGCGGGTAGTAGATCAGCGCCCGCTGCTGCCAGTAGAACCCCAGGCACAGCGCGGCATAGGCCAGCGCCAGCACGATGCCCAGGCGCAGCAGCCACGCGGCCATCGCCGCTCAGCCCGAATGGCGGCGCTGCGCGGCCTCGAACGCGGCCAGCTGCTCCGGCGTCGCCTCGCGCTGGTGCCGGGCCTTCCATTGCGCGAACGGCTCGCCGTAGACCGCCTCGCGCGCCTCGTCCTTGGTCATCGCGATGCCGCGCTGCGCGGCGGCCTCGCGGTACCAGTCGGCGAGGCAGTTGCGGCAGAAGCCGGCGAGGATCATCAGGTCGATGTTCTGCACGTCCGGACGCTGCTGCATCAGGTGCCGGCGCAGGCGGCGGAACACGGCCGCTTCGATCTGGGTGGTCTCGAAATCGTCGCTCATGGTGGGTCCTGGCGGGGGGCGGGCCCGCGCGCGCGGGGCGCGGCGGCAGCGGCGGTTGGGCGATAATGCGCGCTCCGCACTCTAGCGCAGGCACCGTAGACACCGCATGGCTCCCGAGCAGACCGCCCGCATCCTCGACGGCAAGCGCATCGCCGAGGCGCTGCTCGAGGAACTCAAGGCGCGGGTCGACGCGCGCGTCGCCGCCGGCAAGTCGCGCCCCGGGTTGGCCGTGGTGCTGGTCGGCGACGACCCGGCCTCGGCGGTGTACGTGCGCAACAAGCGCCGCGCGGCGCAGAAGGTCGGCATCCGCGCGATCGACTACGACCTGCCGGCCTCGACCTCCGATGCCGAACTGCTCGCGCTGATCGACCGCCTGAACGCCGATCCGGAGGTCCACGGCATCCTGGTCCAGCTGCCGCTGCCGGACCGGCGCGACGCGACCGCGCTGATCCACCGCATCGACCCGCGCAAGGACGTGGACGGCTTCCACCCGGAGAACGTCGGCCACCTGGCCCTGCGCCAGTTCGGCCTGCGCCCGTGCACGCCGCGCGGCATCACTACGCTGCTGGCCTACACCGACCGGCCCGTGCGCGGGCAGAGCGCGACCATCGTGGGCGTCTCCAACCACGTCGGCCGGCCGATGGCGCTGGAACTGCTGATCGCCGGCTGCACCGTGACCTGCTGCCACAAGTTCACACCGCCCGAGGTGCTGGAAGCGGCGGTGCGCGGGGCGGACATCCTGGTCGTCGCGGTCGGCCGGCCCGGCCTGGTCCCGGGCGAATGGGTCAAGCCGGGCGCCGTGGTGATCGACGTCGGCATCAACCGGCTCGACGACGGACGCCTGGTCGGCGACGTCGGCTTCGCGGCGGCGGCGCGGCGCGCCAGCTGGATCACCCCCGTGCCAGGCGGCGTCGGGCCGATGACCGTGGCCACGCTGATGCAGAACACGCTGGAAGCGGCCGAGGCGGCGGACGAGTAGGGCAGGCGCGGCCCGCTTCTGGTCCCTGGCAGTCGATCGCATCACCGGAAGCGGATGCGCCGGGCTCCGGTCCCGCGCCGGCGCGCTGGCGGAAGAGCACGGTCGCGGGCCCCGCGCCGCGGCATCGCGGAGCCGGGGAACCGGATGCCGCGCGATCGGCGGCGGGACAGCTTTCCAGGGCCGCAACGAGCGCTGCCGCCCGCGCCGGGTTACAATGGCGCGCTTCATCCTCCCGGCCCCCGCCCATGCTGCGCATCCAGGCTGAAGCACTCACGTTCGACGACGTCTCGCTCGTCCCGGCCCATTCGACCGTCCTGCCCAAGGACGTCTCGCTCGAAACCCGGCTCACCCGCGACCTGAGGATCCGCCTGCCGATCGTCTCGGCGGCGATGGACACGGTCAGCGAAGCCCGCCTGGCGATCGCCCTGGCCCAGCTCGGCGGCATCAGCATCATCCACAAGAACATGAGCCTGGAGGCCCAGGCGGCGCAGGTCGCCTCGGTGAAGAAGTTCGAGGCCGGGGTGATCAAGCAGCCGTTCACGGTCGGGCCGGACACCACCATCGGCGAGGTGCTGAAGCTGACCCGGGCGCGCAACATCTCCGGCGTGCCGGTGGTCGAGGGCGGCCAGCTGGTCGGCATCGTCACCAGCCGCGACATGCGCTTCGAGAAGAAGCTGGACGCGCCGGTCAGCCACATCATGACCAAGAAGGACCGCCTGGTCACGGTGAAGGAGGGCGCGTCCGACGACGAGGTGCTCGAGCTGCTGCACAAGCACCGCATCGAGAAGGTGCTGGTGGTCAACGATGCCTTCGAGCTGCGCGGGCTGATCACGGTCAAGGACATCCAGAAGAAGCAGGACAACCCGAACGCCGCCTACGACAGCAGCGAGCGCCTGCTGGTCGGCGCCGCGGTCGGCGTCGGCGGCGACACCGAGGCGCGGGTGGAGGCCCTCGCCGCGGCCGGCGTCGACGTGATCGTGGTCGACACCGCGCATGGGCATTCGCAGGGCGTGCTTGACCGGGTGAGGTGGGTCAAGAAGCACTTCCCGCAGTTGCAGGTGATCGGCGGCAACATCGTCACCGGCGACGCCGCGCTGGCGCTGATGGACCACGGCGCCGACGCGGTGAAGGTCGGCGTCGGCCCCGGCTCGATCTGCACCACCCGCATCGTCGCCGGCGTCGGCGTGCCGCAGATCACCGCGGTGTCGATGGTCGCCGAGGCGCTGGCCGACCGCATCCCGCTGATCGCCGACGGCGGCATCCGCTATTCCGGCGACATCGGCAAGGCGCTCGCCGCGGGCGCCTCGAGCGTGATGATCGGCGGCCTGTTCGCCGGCACCGAGGAGGCGCCGGGCGAGGTCGAGCTGTTCCAGGGCCGCAGCTACAAGAGCTACCGCGGCATGGGCTCGCTGGGCGCGATGGAGCAGGGTTCCAAGGACCGCTATTTCCAGGACGCGAGCGACGCCGACAAGCTGGTGCCGGAGGGCATCGAAGGCCGGGTGCCGTACCGCGGCACCCTGCGCGGCGTGGTCCACCAGCTCGCCGGCGGCCTGCGCGCGACCATGGGCTACGTCGGCTGCGCCACGATCGAGGAAATGCGCAAGAAGCCGAGCTTCGTGCGCGTGACCAACGCCGGCACGCGCGAGAGCCACGTGCACGACGTGCAGATCACCAAGGAACCGCCGAACTACCGCGCCGGCTGATGCCGGCCCGAGGGATGGGGGATTCGGGGTCCGGGATTCGCAGAAGCCCGCCGGGTTCCATCCCGAAGCGACGGCTCTTCCGGTTCCCGCGAAGCCCCACTCCCCACTCCCGAATCCCGGCGCCATGACCGACATCCACAGCGACAAGATCCTGATCCTCGACTTCGGCGCGCAGTACACGCAGCTGATCGCCCGCCGCATCCGCGAGATCGGCGTTTATTGCGAGATCTGGGCCTGGGACCACGACCCGGGCGAGATCGCCAAGTTCGGCGCCAAAGGCATCATCCTCTCGGGCGGCCCGGAGTCGACCACCGTCGAGGGCGCGCCGAAGGCGCCGCAGGAAGTGTTCGACGCCGGTTTGCCGATCCTCGGCATCTGCTACGGCATGCAGACCCTGGCCGCGCAGCTCGGTGGCGCCACCGAGGCCGCCGACGCGCGTGAGTTCGGCCACGCCGAGGTCGAGTTGATCGCGCACGACTCGCTGCTGGACGGGCTCAAGGACCACCCCGGCTCGCCGCCGCGGCTGGACGTGTGGATGAGCCACGGCGACCACGTGGCCAAGGCGCCGCCGGGCTGGACCGTCACCGCGCGCACCGACCGCATCCCGGTCGCGGCGATGGCGCTGGAGGAGAAGCGCTGGTACGGCGTGCAGTTCCACCCGGAGGTCACCCACACCAAGTCCGGCCAGGCGCTGCTGCGCCGCTTCGTGGTCGACATCTGCGGCTGCCGCACCCTGTGGAACGCGGCCAACATCATCGAGGACCAGATCGCGCGCGTGCGCGAGCAGGTCGGTTCCGACGAGGTCGTGCTCGGCCTGTCCGGCGGCGTCGATTCCTCGGTCGTGGCGGCGCTGCTGCACAAGGCCATCGGCGACCAGCTGACCTGCGTGTTCGTCGACACCGGCCTGCTGCGCTGGCAGGAGGGCGACCAGGTGATGGCGACATTCGCCGAGCACCTGGGCGTGCGCGTGATCCGCGTCGACGCGCACGAGCGCTACTTCGAGGCACTGCGGGGCGTGGCCGACCCGGAGGCCAAGCGCAAGATCATCGGCAACCTGTTCGTCGAGATCTTCGACGAGGAGGCGGCCAAGCTGAAGAACGCCAAGTGGCTGGCGCAGGGCACGATCTACCCGGACGTGATCGAGTCGGCCGGCAGCAAGACCGGCAAGGCCCATGTCATCAAGAGCCACCACAACGTCGGCGGTTTGCCCGAGGACATGAAGCTCGGCCTGGTCGAGCCGCTGCGCGAGTTGTTCAAGGACGAGGTGCGGCGCCTGGGCGTGGAACTGGGCCTGCCGCGCGAGATGGTCTACCGCCATCCGTTCCCGGGGCCGGGCCTGGGCGTGCGCATCCTCGGCGAGGTCAAGCCGGAATACGCCGACCTGCTGGCCAAGGCCGACGCCATCTTCATCGACGAACTGCGCCGCGCCGACCTGTACGACAAGGTCAGCCAGGCCTTCGCGGTGTTCCTGCCGGTCAAGTCGGTCGGCGTGGTCGGCGACGCCCGCGCCTACGAATGGGTGATCGCACTGCGCGCGGTCGAGACCGTGGACTTCATGACCGCGCACTGGGCGCACCTGCCGTACGACTTCCTCGGCCGCGTCTCCAACCGCATCATCAACGAGCTGCGCGGCGTTTCCCGGGTCGTCTACGACATCAGCGGCAAGCCGCCGGCGACGATCGAGTGGGAGTGAGCGCGCGGCGCCGGCCGCTCAGGGCTCGACGATCACCGCGCCGCGGATGAAGGAGCGGGCCGCGTCGCGGTCGCGCGCGACTTGCTCGCACAGCCATTCGCGGAAGGCGGCGATCTTGCGGCTGGCGTGCCGGGCGGCAGGGTAGGCGAACCAGAACGTCCTGCCGTCGCCGGCGACGAGGTCGTGCGCCGGAACCAGCCGGCCGGAAACCAGTTCGCCGCGGAACAGGATCGGCGAGCCGATCGCGACGCCGTGCCCGGCGACGGCCGCGGCGATGTCCAGGTGCTCGGCCGACAGCCGCGTCCCGAAACGGTCGGGCGCCAGCCGCTCGGTGCGGCCGAGCGCGCGGTACCACAGCGCCCACCAGTCCGGGCGGCCCAACAGCGGGACCCGCAGCGGCCGGCGCGGGTCGGCGATGCCGGCGGCCGCATCCTTCAGCGCCGGCGCGCACAGGGGCATGAACAGGCTCGGCAGCAGTTCGACCGTGCGCAGGCCCGGCCAGCGGCCGTGGCATCTACGGCGTCGAAGGGCTGGCGGGTCTGGGCGGACGGCTGCTGTTCGGCGTGCTCGCCGACCGCTACGGGGTCAAGCCGGTGCTCGTCGCCGGCCTGCTGGTGCAGGCGCTGGCGATCGGGGCCTACCTGTTCGTCGGCCGGCTCGGCGAGTTCTACGCGCTCGCGGTGGTGTTCGGCACCGCCTACGGCGGGGTGATGCCGCTGTACGCGGTGATGGCGCGGGAATACTTCGGTCCGCGCATCATGGGCACCGTGCTGGGCGCGGCGATGATGGTGTCGAGCCTGGGCATGGCCCTCGGGCCGGTGCTCGGCGGCTGGCTGTTCGACCGCTCCGGCGCCTACACCTGGCTGTTCGTCGGCTCGTTCGCCGTGGGCCTGGGCGCGGTCGCGGTGGCGCTGGCGTTCCCGCCGCTGCCGCGAAAGGCGCGGACCGCGGCGGCGTAGCGGGCCGCTACGAAGGAACCGCATCGCCGCAAGCCGGGGTGCGAGGCGGTCCCGCACGCCCCCCGGCGATGCACGGTCAGGCGGCGACCGCCAGCCGTTCGAGCACCGCGTCCAGCGCGATCTCGCCGCGGAAACCGCCGGCACCGCGCGCCGGCAGCCCGTCCTCGACGGCATGGGCGAAGCGCACCGCCGGGTCGTCCTGCAGGCGCCGGTACAGCGCGTCGACCGCCGGGAACTCACGGCGGTCGAGCACCCGGTGGAATTCGTTCCAGCGCGCGATCCCCACGAAATAGGCGTCGGCGACCGTGGGGCCTTCGCCCGCCAGCCAGTCGCGGCCGTCGAGCAGGGTCTCGAGCTGGGCGTGCGCGTTGCGCACCCGCTTGCGGCCGAGCGCCTGCAGCGCCTCCTTCTCCGCGCCTTGGGCGCCTTCGAACGCCAGCCACAGCGGGCCGAACGCGCCGAAGAACGTGGTGTGGAGGAAGGCCAGCATCTCCACCATGCGGTCGAAGCCCGGCGCGCCGGGGCGCGGGCCCATGCGCGGGTCGTCGGTGAGGCGGGCGATGTGCTGCAGCACCGCCAGGCTCTGGCTGAAGACTTCGCCGCTGGCGGCGAGCAGCGAGGGCGTCTCCCCGATGGGGTTGATCCGGCGATAGGCCTCGCCGGCCACGACCTCCGGCATCTCGATGCGGCACAGCCGGTAGGGGTGGCCGGACCATTCCAGGGCGACGATCGAACCGAACGAGCAGCCTTCGGGCACGCCGTAGAAGAGGATGGGTTCCATGTGGGTCTCCGGTGGCAAGCGGTGTTGGGTACCGGAAAGGGTAGAGACGTGGACTTTGACCGGGTAGCCGGCCTCGCGCAGACTTATCGTCCACATAGGTGGACTTTCCGATGATCGACGCCAGCGACCTGCTGCTATTCGCCCATGCCGTCGACAGCGGCGGTTTCGCCGCGGCGGCGCGCCGGCTGAACCTGCCCAAGTCGACCCTGAGCAAGCGCCTGGCCACGCTCGAGGCACGGTTGGGCGCGCGCCTCGTGCAACGCAATTCGCGCAGCTTCGTGTTGACCGAGCTCGGCCGCGAGGTCTACGAGCACGCCCGCGCGGTCCTGATCGAGGTGGAAGGCGCCGAGGCCGCCGTGCGCCGGCGCTTGGCCGAGCCCAGCGGCACGGTGCGGCTCACCGCGGCGATCCCCACGGTGCAGGCGCTGGCGCCGCACCTGCCGCGCCTGGCCGCCACCTACCCGAAGCTGCGCCTGGTGGTGCACGCCAGCGACCGCTTCGTCGACCTGATCCAGGAAGGCTTCGACATCGCCGTGCGCAGCCATTTCGCGCCGCTGCCGGATTCGGAACTGGTGCAGCGGCGGGTGCGCTCGCAGCCGATCTTGCTGGTCGCCGCGCCCGGCTACCTCGCCGAGCGCGGCACGCCGGCGCAGCCCGCGGACCTGGCCGAGCACGACGGCCTGCTGGTCGCGCCAGCCGCGGGCGCGTGGCGGCTGCGCGACGGCGCGGGTACCGAGGCCGTGGCGGTGCCGCGTTGCCGGATGGTCGCCGACGAGTCGACGGTGCTGCTGCAGGCGGCGACGGCCGGGCTCGGCATCGTGCCGCTGCCCGAGCGCCTCTGCCGCGTCCACCTGGACCGCGGCGCGCTGACGCAGGTGCTGCCGGGCTGGACGGCGGGCGAGGTGACCACCACGATCCTGACCCCGGCGCGGCGCGGCCTGCTGCCTGCGGTGCGCACGGTGGTCGAGTTCCTCGCCGAATGCGCGGATTGAGCCGCGGCGCGCCTGACCCCGCGGCGACCCGGTTCGCCGTGCATCGTACCGTTGCGCCGGGTGCGCCAATCGGCGCTAGACGACCGGTCTAGTCGCGCCTAGGATGCGACGCGATGAACGCGACCGCCTCCGACGTCCGCCAGCACATCCTCGAGGTCGCCCAGCCGTTGCTGCTGCGCAAGGGCTTCACCGCGGTCGGACTGGCCGAGGTTCTGGCGGCGGCGCGGGTGCCGAAGGGCTCGTTCTATCACTACTTCGGTTCCAAGGAGGCCTTCGGCGAGGCCGTGCTGGAGGGCTATTTCGCCGAATACCTGGCGCGGATGGACGCGTTGCTGGCCCAGCCCGGCAGCGGCGCGCAGCGGCTGCTGGCGTACTTCCACGATTGGCTCGAGTCGCAGTCCGGCGGGGAGGCCCAAGGCCGCTGCCTCGCGGTCAAGCTCGGCGCCGAAGTCTGCGACCTGTCCGAGAGCATGCGCGCGGCGCTGGCGCGGGGCACCGCCGGCGTGATCGGCCGTATCGCGCGCTGCATCGAGGCGGGCCGCGCGGACGGCTCGTTGCGCGCCGGCGCCGATGCCCGCACGGTCGCGACTGCGCTCTACCAGAGCTGGCTCGGCGCGGGCCTGATGGCCAAGATCGCCCGCGACCGCGCGCCGCTGGACGCCGCCATGGCCGCGACCCGGCAGATGCTCGGCCTCGACGCCGGCGCCTGAGGCGGAGATGCGCGTCCGCGTCCCCTGTGCCCATGTTCTAGACGACCGGTCTAATCGGCGCGGCCGCGAATCCGCGGCGCGCCGGGCCCGCCCCATCTTCGATCCCAAGGAGTGAGTCATGCCGCAAGGCGACACCGTCAACCGCCGCATCGTCCTGGCCGCGCACCCGCAGGGGCTGCCGACGCCGCGGCACTTCCGCCTCGAGGAGTCGGCGGTGCCCGCGCCGGGCGAAGGGCAGGTGCTGCTGCGCACGTTGTACCTCTCGCTCGATCCGTACATGCGCAACCTGATGGACGAGGCCGGGACGGGCTACGCGTCCGCCGTGCCGTTGGGCGCGCCGATGGTCGGCGGCACGGTCGGCCGCGTGGTCGCCTCGCGCCACCCGCGGTTCCGCGCCGGCGACCTGGTGCTCGGCAACGCGGGCTGGCAGGACTACGCGCTGTCCGACGGCACGGACCTGGTGGCGCTCGGCGAGATGCAGCGGCCGTCGCTGGCGCTGGGCGGGTTGGGCATGCCGGCGTTCACCGCCTATGTCGGCCTGCTCGACATCGGCCAGCCCAAGCCCGGCGAGACGGTGGTCGTCGCCGCCGCCACCGGCGCGGTCGGCGCGGTGGTCGGGCAGATCGCCAAGCTCCGCGGCGCGCGCGTGGTCGGCATCGCCGGCGGCGCGGACAAGTGCCGCTACGCGGTGGAGGAGCTCGGCTTCGACGCCTGCCTGGACCGCCGCGATCCGCAACTGGCGCGGACCCTTGCGGCGGCCTGCCCGGACGGCATCGACGTGTACTTCGAGAACGTCGGCGGCGCGGTATTCGACGCGGTGCTGCCGCTGCTGAACCAGTACGCGCGCGTGCCGGTGTGCGGCGTGATCGCGCACTACAACGAGGACGCGCCGGCGCCCGGGCCCGACCGCCTGCCGAAGACCATGGCCACGGTGCTGCAGAAGCGGATCCGCATGCAGGGCTTCATCATCCTCGACCACTACGGCGAGCGCTTCGAGGCCTTCCGCCGCGACATGTCGCAATGGATCGCCGCCGGCCAGGTGAAGCTGCGCGAGGACGTGGTCGACGGGCTGGAGAACGCGCCGGCCGCGTTCATCGGCCTGCTCGAAGGGCGCAACTTCGGCAAGCTCGTGGTGCGCGTCGCGGAGGCTTGACGCGCCGCGTTCGACTCTTCCCCCATGCGAAGGAGAACGGACATGAAGATTCTGGTGGTGCTGACCTCGCACGACCGCTTGGGCGACACCGGCGAGAAGACCGGTTTCTGGCTGGAGGAACTGGCGGCGCCGTACTGGCGCTTCCGCGATGCCGGCGTCGAACTGGCCCTGGCCTCGCCGAAGGGCGGCCAGCCGCCTCTGGACCCGCGCAGCGACCAGGCCGAGTCGCAGACCGAGGACACGCGTCGGTTCCAGGCCGATGCGGCGGCGATGGCGGCATTGGCCGACACGCGCCGGCTGGCCGAGGTGTCGATGGAGGATTTCGATGCGCTGTTCTATCCCGGTGGCCATGGCCCGCTGTGGGACCTGGCCGAGGACCCGCATTCGATCGCGCTGATCGAGCGCGCGGCCGCGGCCGGCAAGCCGGTCGCCGCGGTCTGCCACGGCCCGGCCGCGCTGCGCCGCGCCAGGCGGCCCGATGGCGCTCCGCTGGTGCAGGGCAAGCACGTCACCGGCTTCAGCGACAGCGAGGAAGCAGCGGTGGGCCTGACGCAGGTGGTGCCGTTCTCGGTCGAGGCCATGCTCAAGCAGAACGGCGCCCGCTATTCCAAGGCCGAGCAGGACTTCCAGCCGTATGCGGTGAGCGACGGATGGCTGGTCACCGGGCAGAATCCGGCCTCGTCCGCCGCGGCCGCCGACGCGCTGCTGGAACTGCTGCGCTGACGGCTCCTCGCTCCGCGTGAGCGGGAAGCCACGACGCGGCGGGGCAGGCAAGGGCGGTCCGCGAGGCGCCCCGCCGCGTTTTCGCGAAAGCGGCAACGGCGGGTCGCGTGCGGGCGCCGAGGGTGGACTACAATGCCTGCATGATGTCCCGGCTGCTGCGCATGCTGCTGATCCTGGCGCTGGTGCTCGACGGCACCGCGGCCGCGACGGCGGCCGTGCGCATGCAGCGCACCGCGTTGGAGGTACCGGCCGCGACGACGGTGGCGGCCGGTTGCCACGGCGCCCATGCCGTCGCGACCGAGCACCCCCGCGCGCATGCCGCGCACCTCGCGGATCCGACGACGAGCTCCGCTGCGCACGCGGCGCATGCCGGAGCCGCGATGGCCGACGCCGCCGCGCATGCCGGCGGGGCGGCCTGCCACGATCGATCCGCGCCGGACTGCTGCGACTCCGGCGCCTGTCCCTGTGCCTGCATGCAACCGGCGCAGCCGCCGGCGACCGCGTGGTCCGCCACGCCGATGCCGGCGCAGACGCACGGCCCGGGGCCGTTGTCCCTCGGCCATGCCGATCCCGCGCTGCCGCCGCTGCACCGGCCTCCGATCGCCTGAAGCGTCCGGCGCGCCCGCGCCGTTTCCCGACGCGCACGCGCCGGCAGCCCCGCCGGCCTGCGCCCTCGCGGCTTCGCGCCGCGCGACGCTCACGCATTCGGAGTATTCATGTCGTTCGATTCCTCGTCCGCGCGCGGCGGCTTCCGGCCCTCGCGGCGGCGTTTCGTCCAGGGCCTGGCCGCCGGCGGCGCGGTCGCCGGCCTGGGCCTGTGGCCGCGGTCCGGCTGGGCGCTGAAGGCGCCGGGCCAGCCGCAGGTG
Organism: Vulcaniibacterium tengchongense; assembly: GCF_003814555.1. GTDB lineage: Bacteria > Pseudomonadota > Gammaproteobacteria > Xanthomonadales > Xanthomonadaceae > Vulcaniibacterium > Vulcaniibacterium tengchongense. The sequence continues at coordinate 987,907 of NZ_RKQN01000001.1, read as the reverse complement.
CTGTCCGGCACCGATTTCGACCTGACCATCGGCGAGATCGCCGCCAACTACACCGGCCGCGTCCGCACCGCGGTCGCCGTCAACGGTTCGATCCCGGCGCCGCTGCTGCGCTGGCGCGAAGGCACCACCGTGGAGTTGCGCGTGCGCAACGCGCTGCCGCCGGGCTCGGCCCACGGCGAGGTCACCTCGATCCACTGGCACGGCATCCTGCTGCCGGCGAACATGGACGGCGTGCCCGGCATGAGCTTCGCCGGCATCCACCGCGGCGAGACTTACCGCTACCGCTTCGAGGTCCGCCAGGGCGGCACCTACTGGTACCACAGCCACTCCGGCTTCCAGGAACAGGCCGGGCTGTACGGTCCGCTGGTCATCGACCCGATCGAGCCGGAGCCGTTCGCCTACGACCGCGACTACGTGGTGCTGCTGAGCGACTGGACCGACCTCGACCCGGCCGCGCTGTTCGCGCGGCTGAAGAAGATGCCGGGCCACGACAACTACTACAGGCGCACGGTCGGCGATTTCCTCCGCGACGCGCGCCGCGACGGCCTCGCCGCGACCGTGCAGGACCGCCGCGCGTGGGGCGGGATGCGGATGACGCCGAGCGACCTCTCGGACGTCAACGCGCACACCTACACCTATCTGATGAACGGCACGACCTCGCTCGGCAACTGGACCGGCCTGTTCCGGTCCGGCGAGAAGGTGCGGCTGCGCTTCATCAACGGCTCGTCGATGACCCACTTCGACGTGCGCATTCCGGGGCTGAAGATGACCGTGGTCGCCGCCGACGGCCAGTACGTGCATCCGGTGACCGTGGACGAGTTCCGCATCGCCGCCGCCGAGACCTACGACGTGATCGTCGAGCCCTCCGGCCAGGACGCGTTCGCGATCTTCTGCCAGGACATGGGCCGCACCGGCTACGTCAGCGGTACGCTCGCGGTGCGCGAAGGGCTGCGCGCGCCGGTCCCGGCGCCCGACCCGCGGCCGCTGCTGAGCATGGCCGACATGGGCCACGGCGGGGGAGGGACCGATGCCGCGCACGCCCCGCACCCGGGGCACGCCGGCATGGACCACGGCGCGCACGCGGGGCGGGGCGGCCATGCCGGCCACGGCGCCGGCATGCAGGCGCATCCGGCGAGCGAGGCGGGCAATCCGCTGGTCGACATGCAGACGATGGCGCCGGCGCCGAGGTTGGACGACCCCGGCATCGGCCTGCGCGACACCGGCCGCCGGGCGCTCAGCTACGCGATGCTGCGCAGCCTGTTCGAAGACCCCGACGGGCGCGAGCCCGGGCGCGAGATCGAACTGCACCTGACCGGGCACATGGAGCGCTTCGCCTGGGGCTTCGACGGGCTGAAGTTCTCCGACGCGCGGCCGCTGCGCTTCAACTACGGCGAACGCCTGCGCATCGTCCTGGTCAACGACACGATGATGACCCACCCGATCCACCTGCACGGCATGTGGAGCGATCTGGAGGACGAGCGCGGCGAGTTCCTGGTGCGCAAGCACACCGTCGACATGCCGCCCGGCAGCAGGCGCAGCTACCGGGTGCGCGCGGACGCGCTCGGCAGCTGGGCCTACCACTGCCATCTGCTGTACCACATGGAAGCCGGGATGATGCGCGAAGTGAGGGTCGACGAATGAAGGCGAACACGTCCGCCCCGGCGCCGCTCGCCGTCGGCCTGCTGCTCAGCTTCGCCGCCGTCGCGCAGGATCACCGGCACGTTCATGCCGGGCACCCGCAGACGCGGCAGGAGCGGCCTGCGTCCGCAGCGAGCCCGCATCCGCAGCACCATCACCGGCACGAACACGCCGGTTCCCCTCCCGGCGACGAGCCCACGCAGCCGCCGGCGGAACCTGGGCGTTCCGGGCCGTCCGCGCACGGCGATCACCGCGGCCACGGCGGCGCAGTTCCGCATGCGGGCCATGCCGCGACGGGAGACGCCCCGGCCGCCGCGCTCCCGCGCACGCCGATCCCGCCGCCGACCGACGCCGACCGCGCCGCCGCCGCCAAGCCGGCGTCCCGCCACGCCGCGCACGACGGCGCGATCCACAGCCTGGTGCTGCTCGACCGGCTGGAGCGTTTCGGGGGCGACGACGCAGACGGGCTGTCCTGGGAAGCGCAAGCCTGGATCGGCGGCGATCTGAACAAGCTGTGGCTGCGCGGCGAGGGCGAGCGGGTCGGCGGCCACACCGAATCGGCCGACGTCGAGCTGCTGTACGGCCGCGCGATCGCGCCGTGGTGGGACGCGGTCGTCGGCTTGCGCCACGACTTCGAACCGGGCGGCCCGCAGGACTACGCCGCCTTCGGCGTGACCGGGCTGGCGCCGTACAAGTTCGAGGTCGCGGCCACGGCGTACCTCGGCGAATCCGGGCGCACCGCGGCACGGATCGAGGTCGAATACGAAACCCTGCTGACCAACCGCCTGATCCTGCAACCGCGGCTCGAGCTCGAATTCAACGGCCGCGACGACCCCGGACGCGGGATCGGCTCCGGCCTGGGCATGGCCGAAGCCGGCCTGCGCCTGCGCTACGAGTTCAGCCGCCGCTTCGCCCCCTACGTCGGCGTGGTCCGCGAGCACGCCTTCGGCCGCACCGCGGACTTCCGCGAAGCGGCGGGCGAAGGTGCGGACGGCACGCGCTGGGTGGCCGGCGTGCGGGCCTGGTTCTGAAGCGGCGGCCTGGGGCGCGCCCGCGGCCGGTCGCGGCGGGACGCGCACCGGCATGGCGCCATGGCCGACCGCCGCGCTGCCGGCGCGCACGCACCGCCCCCTGCGGCCGTGCGCGAAACCGCTGCCGATTTCGGCTACGCTTCCGCGCCGCTCGCCACGGCACGGACGCGACGGCCCGTGCCGCAGGTCCGGGGCGCCGGCATACTCGGCCACGCGGGCCGGCGTGCCGCACCGATCCGTCTTCCATCGCGCTTTCGATTCCGCATCCGAGCCATGACGCCTCCGCAATCCCAGGACGCCGCATCCGAGGCCGACGAACGCTGGATGCGCCGCGCGCTCGCGCTGGCCGCGCGCGCCGAGCGCGAGGACGACGAGATCCCGGTCGGCGCGGTGCTGGTCTCGGCCGACGGCGCGGTGCTGGGCGAGGGCTGGAACCGCAACATCACCGAACACGACCCCAGCGCGCACGCCGAGATCGTGGCGATGCGCCAGGCCGGGCTGCGCCTGGGCAACCACCGCCTGCTCGGCGCGACCTTGTACGTGACCCTGGAGCCGTGCGCGATGTGCGCGATGGCGATGGTGCATGCGCGGATCGCCCGCGTGGTGTTCGGCGCCCACGACCCCAAGACCGGCGCCGCCGGCAGCGTGTTCGACCTGCTCGCCGACCCGCGCCACAACCATCGCGTGGACGTGGTCGGCGGCGTGCTGGGCGACGAGGCCGGGGCGCGGCTCACCGCGTACTTCCGGCGCAAGCGCGGCAAGAAGGGCTGACCCGTTCCGCGCGCCGGAGGCGCAGGCGCTGCGCCTCCGACATCGCCGAGGATCGGACCGGGCCTTCGGCGGAGACGCGACCCAGCGGCCTTCCGGGCGCCCTCAATCGTTCGACAGGTCGATCCGGTCCTTGGCGAGCTGTTCCTTGAGTTCCATGTCCAGCGTGCGCAGGCCCAGCTTGGCCTCCTGGCCCAGGCACACCGACGCGGCGAACATCAGCAGCACGCCGACCACCGCCAGCCCGGTCGGCAGCAGGTCCATCTTGTAGCCCAGCAGCGCGTCGACGGCGATGCCCAGGCTGGTGCCGACGAAGGCGCTGATCGCCGCGTACAGCATGCGGACCGACGCGAGCACCAGGTAGGAACGGCGGCGGTGCATCGCGATGCGCGTCTCCAGCGTCAGCCGCCTCTGCGGCTGCTCGGTCGCGCCGAGCGTCTCGATCTCGGCGCGCATCCGGTCGACCACGCGCGCCAGGCGGTTGTTCGACGAGATCAGCAGCGAACTGGCCGCAGTCAGGAAGAACGCGGGCGTGATCATCGCCGAGACGACGGCGTAGTGGTTGGGGTCGATCACGGAAGGCGTGGGCATGGGTCCGAGGCGTGCGTTCGCGGCGCCGCCGCGCCGGCCTGGCGTATCATGCTACCGGTCTTCGGAAAGCGCGAGCGCATGGCAGCCCATCCTCCTTCGAGCGACGAGCACCTGGTCTGGATCGACCTGGAAATGACCGGCCTGGACACCGACCACGATTCGATCCTCGAGATCGCCACCGTCGTCACCGACAAGCAGCTCAACGTCCTCGCCGAGGGGCCGGAACTGGCGATCTTCCACCCGCTGGAGCGGCTGCAGGCGATGGACGAGTGGAACCGCAACCAGCACGCGCGTTCCGGCCTGTGGCAGCGCGTGCTCGACAGCCGCGTCAGCCTGGCCCAGGCCGAGGCCGAGACGCTGGCCTTCCTCGAGCGCTGGGTGCCGCCGGGCAGGTCGCCGATGTGCGGCAACTCGATCTGCCAGGACCGGCGCTTCCTGCACCGGCTGATGCCGCGCCTGGAGCGCTTCTTCCACTACCGCAACCTCGACGTGAGCACGCTCAAGGAACTGGCGCGGCGCTGGGCGCCGGACGTGCTCGCCGGGCTCAACAAGGAATCGCGCCACACCGCGTTGAGCGACGTGCGCGATTCGATCGCCGAGCTGCGGCATTACCGCGCGGCCATGGGCCGCCTGGGCGGCTGGGCGGAAGCGGGGAGCGAGCGCGGAAAGTAGGGCGAGAACGGGGCGGGGCGCCTGGCCGTCCTCCCTTGCTTGCGCTTCGCCGCGGGCTTCCGGCGTTTCAGTCCCGCGCGCCGGTGCCGAGCTGCGGGCGCACGCCCGGCGGCAGCGCCGGTTCCCCGTCGCGGGAAACGTGGTGGTACATGTGCACGTCGCGCTGCGGGTAGGGGATGCTGACGCCGGCACGGTCGAACGCCTTCTTGATCCGCTCGGTGATCTCGCACTTGGCGGCGAAGAAATCGGCATTGCCGACATGGCAGCGGATGCCGAGGTTGACCGCGTTGTCGGCGAGCGCATAGACCAGCACGTCGGGCGCCGGGTCCGGGAGCACCCGCGGATCGGAACGCATCACCTCCAGCGCGGCTCCGCGGGCGACGTCGATGTCGTCCTCGTAGCCGATGCCGATCACCAACTCGATCCGCCGCCGCGTGTCGGGCGTCAGGTTCACGATCGGCGCGGTGGTGATGAGGCTGTTGGGCATCACGATGGTCTGGTTGTCGGCGCCGCGCAGCACCGTCTGGAAGATGCTGACCGACTCCACCGTGCCGCTGCGGCCGCCGATCTCGACCACGTCGCCGACTCGGAACGGCTTCAGCGTCACCAGCATCACGCCCGAGGCCACGTTCGACAGCGAGTCCTTCAGCGCCATGCCGATCGCCAGGCCGGCCGCGCCGAGCACCGCGAACATCGACGTCGGCTGCACGCCGAAGAACACCTGCAGCACCGCCAGCGCCAGGATCACCAGCAGCAGCACATAGCCGACGCGGCTGAGGAACTGCATCGCGGTCGGCTCGACCTGGGCGCGGCCCAGCGCCCGCGCGATCAGGCGCGCGACCCACTTGGCCAGGCGCATCCCGACGTACAGGGCGACCAGCGCGCCGAGCAGGCGCAGGCCGTATTCGAGCGCCAGACCGGTCCAGTTCTCGGCCAGGGTGAAGTCTTTGGTCAGCTTCTCGATGTCCAAGGCGTTTCCTCCGGAGGCGCCGGAACTATAAAGCGCGACGCCCCGCGCGGGGCGGGGCGTCGGCCGGAACGACGGAAGCGGCAAGCCGCTCAGGCGGCCGCCTTGGCCTTGGCCAGGCGCAGCCAGGTGTCGACCACGGTATCGGGGTTCAGCGACACCGATTCGATGCCCTGTTCCATCAGCCACTGCGCCAGGTCCGGATGGTCGCTGGGGCCCTGGCCGCAGATGCCGACGTACTTGCCCTTGGCGCGCGCCGCGGAGATCGCCATCGACAGCATCTTCTTGACCGCCGGATTCCGCTCGTCGAACAACCGGGCGACGATGCCCGAGTCGCGGTCCAGGCCCAGGGTCAGCTGGGTCAGGTCGTTCGAGCCGATCGAGAAGCCGTCGAAGATGTCCAGGAACTCGTCGGCCAGCAGCGCGTTCGAGGGCACCTCGCACATCATGATGACCTTCAGGCCGCCTTCGCCCTTCTTCAGGCCGTTGCCCTCCAGCACCTCGACCACCTTGCGGCCTTCCTCGAGCGTGCGCACGAACGGGATCATCACCCAGCAGTTGGTCAGGCCCATCTGCTCGCGCACCTTCTTCACCGCGCGGCACTCCAGGGCGAAGGCTTCGGCGAAGCTCGGATCGACGTAGCGGCTGGCGCCGCGGAAGCCGATCATCGGGTTCTCCTCGTGTGGCTCGTAGCGGCTACCGCCGACCAGGTTGGCGTACTCGTTCGACTTGAAGTCGGACAAGCGCACGATCACCGGGTGCGGCGCGAACGCGGCGGTGATCGTAGCGATGCCTTCGGCCAGGCGGTCGACGTAGAAGTCGACCGGGCTGGAATAGCCGGCGATCTTCTCGTCGATCCTCTTCCTGGTCGCCGCGTCCTGCTGGTCGTACTCGAGCAGGGCCTTGGGGTGCACGCCGATGTGGCTGGCGATGATCATCTCCAGGCGCGCCAGGCCGACGCCGGCGTGCGGCAGCATGGCGAAGTCGAACGCGCGTTCCGGGTTGGCGACGTTCATCATCACCTTGAGCGGCGCCTCGGGCATCTTGTCGAGGTCGGCGACGTTGCGCTCGAAGGGCAGGGCGCCGGCGTAGATGAACCCGGTGTCGCCCTCCGCGCAGGACACCGTGACCTCGCGGCCGTCCTCGATCGCGTCCAGCGCATTGCCGGTGCCGACCACCGCCGGCACGCCCAGCTCGCGGGCGATGATCGCCGCGTGGCAGGTACGGCCGCCGCGGTTGGTGACGATGGCCGCCGAGCGCTTCATCACCGGCTCCCAGTCCGGATCGGTCATGTCGGCGACCAGCACGTCGCCCGGCTGCACCTTGTGCATGTCCTCGAGCGAGCGCACCACGCGGGCGACGCCGGTGCCGATCTTCTGGCCGATCGCGCGGCCCTCGCAGATCACCTCGCCGCGCCGGCTCAGCTGGTAGCGCTCGATCTGGGTGGCGTGGCCGCGGGACTTCACCGTCTCCGGGCGCGCCTGGACGATGAACAGCTTGCCGCTGACGCCGTCCTTGGCCCATTCGATGTCCATCGGACGGCCGTAGTGCTGTTCGATGGTGAGCGCCTGGCGCGCCAGCTCGTGCACGTCCTCGTCGCTGATCGAGAAGCGGTTGCGCAGGTCGGCCGGCGTCTCCTCGATGCGCACGCGCTCGCCGGGCCGGTCCGAGTAGACCATGCGCTGCTGCTTGGCGCCGAGGCCGCGGCGCAGGATCGCGTGCTTGCCCTGCTTGAGCGTGGGCTTGTACACGTAGAACTCGTCCGGATTGACCGCGCCCTGCACGACCATCTCGCCCAGGCCGTAGCTGGAGGTGATGAACACCACGTCGCGGAAGCCGGACTCGGTGTCGAGCGTGAACAGCACGCCGGAGGCGCCGACGTCGGAGCGCACCATCAACTGCACGCCGGCGGACAGGAACACGTCCTCGTGCTTGAAGCCGTGGTGCACGCGGTAGGCGATGGCGCGGTCGTTGTACAGCGAGGCGAACACCTCCTTGACCTTGCGCAGCACGTCCTCGACGCCGGTGACGTTGAGGAAGGTCTCCTGCTGGCCGGCGAAGCTGGCGTCCGGCAGGTCCTCCGCGGTGGCCGAGGAACGCACCGCCACCGCGACGTCGCCGCCGCCGTTCTCGGCGCACAGCTTCCGGTACGCCGCACGGATGTCGGCTTCCAGCTCCGGCTGCAGCGGCGCCTCGACCACCCAGCCGCGGATCTCGGCGCCGGCCGCGGTCAGCGCGGCGACGTCCTCGACGTCGAGCGAGGCGAGCCTGTCGTAGATGCGCTGGTGCAGGTCGTTGTGCGCGATGAAGGCCTTGAACGCTTCGGCCGTCGTGGCGAAGCCGCCCGGCACCGAGACGCCGAGCCCGGACAGGTTGCCGATCATCTCGCCGAGCGAGGAATTCTTGCCGCCGACGCGGGCCAGATCGGTCAGACGCAGTTCGTGCAGCCAAAGGATGTTCTCGTTCAAGCGCAGGTCTCCGAGAGGACGGCCGCGTACCGAAGCGGCGAAGCGGATATGATCGCCGCTGGGTCAGGGCCGTACAAGGTTGATCCGACAGGATTTTTCCTATCCGACGTGGAGATTCTGCGAATGGCGAGCGTGAGGCCGGTGTTCTATGTCTCCGATGGTACCGGTATCACGGCCGAGACCATCGGCCACAGCCTGCTCACCCAGTTCACCGAGACGCGCTTCGTCACCGAACGCATCCCCTTCGTCGACAACGTCGAGCGGGCGAGGGAAGTGGTGGAGCGGATCCGCCTCGCCGCCGAGCAGCACGGCGTACGCCCGGTGGTGGTCAATTCCTGCGTCGATTCGGACGTCAGCTCGGCGTTGGCCGAGAGCGGCGCGCTGATGCTCGACGTTTTCGCGCCGTTCATCGAACCGCTGGAACGCGAGCTCGGCGAGGTGCGGCAGCGGCGCATGGGCCAGGCGCACGGCATGGTCGACTTCGAGACCTACCACCGCCGCATCAACGCGATGAACTACGCGCTGACCCACGACGACGGCCAGAGCATCGACTACGGCGAGGCCGACGTGATCCTGGTGGCGGTGTCGCGCGCCGGCAAGACGCCGACGTGCGTCTACCTGGCGCTGCACTACGGCGTGCGCGCGGCGAACTATCCGCTGACCGACGAGGACCTCGACCACGACCGCCTGCCGCCGCGGCTGCGGCCCTGGCGCAGCAAGCTGTTCGGCCTGACCATCGACCCGGCGCGGCTGCACCAGATCCGCCAGGAGCGCCGCCCCAATTCGCGCTACGCCCAGCTCGAGACCTGCCGGCGCGAGGTCGCCGCGGCCGAGGCCATGTTCCGCGCCGAGCGCATCCCGACCCTGAGCACGACCCACACCTCGATCGAGGAGATCGCGAGCAAGGTGCTGACCACGCTGGGGATCCGCCGCGAGATGTTCTGACCGCGCGGCCGCGGCGCGGAGCGGGGAACTTCCACGTTAGGCAGCCGCTCGCATGCCGTCAACGCTGCGCGCGGGCGCCCTGGCGTGTAGCATCGGCCCATGCCATCGCTCATCGCCCAGACCGCGCGCATTCCCAGGCTCAGCCGTTTTGCCTGGCTGATGGGGCTGTACGCGGAGAACCACGCGCGCCTGTCGCGCCTGTTCGCGCCGGCCGGGCTCGCGCCGGGCGGCTACCGCTCGGTCGTCGGCGACGGCCTGGACCTGCAGCTGGACGTGCTCGAGCAGCACCGCTACACCACCGAGCTGCGCCTGACCTACGCCCTGCGCGATCCGCTCACCGGCGAGCCGGACCCTTCGGCCTACCTGCGGCTGTACCACGACGCGCGCCAGCTCGAGGCCACCCACTGCTACGTGGGGCGGCGCTGGCAGGACGTGATCGGCATGTACCCGCCGCCGGCGCGGGTGGTCGGCCACCGCCTGCGCATGAACACCTTCCTCGGAAAGTGGCTGGAGTATCTAGCGGAGCGGGGACATGGTGTGGCAACATTGCGCCCCGTCGACGGCGGCACCGCCTCCGGCGACGGCACGAAAGATCTGGCAGCGAGCGCTTGACGACAACGCTGAACGGCCGCTAGAATTTTCGTCTTTCCAGCATGTGGGGCCATAGCTCAGCTGGGAGAGCGCTTGCATGGCATGCAAGAGGTCGCCGGTTCGATCCCGGCTGGCTCCACCAACTTGCTGAAGCACAATCCGGTTTTCGTCCCCATCGTCTAGAGGCCTAGGACATTACCCTTTCACGGTAGCGACCGGGGTTCGAATCCCCGTGGGGACGCCATCCAAAGAGCCGAGGGCCGCCGCAAGGCGGCCCTCGGTTTTTTTTGCGCTGCGGCTTCGACCTGCGAGACGGCCGCGCGGCATGCCGCGGGGATTCCGGAAGCGCCAGCTCGCCGCCGCCTGCGCCTTCCGGACCCGCCGGACCGCATGGCTGCCCCGGCGAAGGGGCAAGGATGCGAGTCCAATCCTGCCTTCATGCCTGCGCGGCGGGCAACAGCCGCCGGCAGCGCCGGGGAATGCCGCCGCCGGGTTCGGCGCAGGGCCGCTGTTCGACCACGAGGCCGTGGCCACCCCGGGAGCGTTCTCTCGCCGAGAGCGCGCCGTCGTCGATACGCGGCGAGTTTCGTCATCGAGGTCGTACGAGCGAAACCGGCCTTCCGCGCTTCACCCCTCGATAACAAACCCCGACTTAGCGTGTCGACGCCCCGAGTGGATGGATGGCAGGCGGACTCTCCGATCTGCATTGCAGCTTCGGCCGGCCTCCAGGTCGATTCGCATCCGGCCGGCGCCCGAGATGTCCTGTGAGGAGTCGGCAGTGCCCGCTCCGCGGCGAGCACCAGGCTTTGATCCGAGCAAGGACGGAGAAGGACCATCATTTTTCGGAAAGGAGTACAGCCATGGAATCGCACCCCGCCTCACGCGCCGCTTCCCGTGCGGCCGCCCTGCTGCTCGTCACCTGCTGGGCTCCGGCCGCGTGGGCGCAGAACGCCGACATCGTGTCGGGCTCGATCGCCACGTGCAACGTCAAAGGCAACGTCGCCGTCACCCTGCCTTTGCTCGGCACGTTCGACTATCCCTTGCCTTGCGTCAATCGCACCGAGCGCACCGCCGCGGGCATCGACGATCGTTCGGTCACCGGGGACGTCGATCTCAGCGTGACGCCCATGCTCGACGTGGCGCACCTGAAGGCGCCACACGGGCGGGCTGGCTACACGGAGGCGCCCCGCAGTTCGAGCCGGGAAGGCCTGACCGAAGTGGAGGAGTTCGATGCGGTCCAGGGCCTGCTCGCCGCCAACGGCGTGCGCGGGGCCTTGCGTTGCAGCTGCAGCAGTGAAACGCGGCGAGTCGAATGCCGCGCTTCCACGCGCATCGCCGCCTTGTTGATCAACGGACAGCCGGTTTCCCTGCCGGAGAACGTACCGCTGAACCACACCCTTCCCATCGTCGGCGGCAGCGTGCGCGTCAAACTGCCCCTCCTGGGCCATGTGGTGGACGTGCCCGTGCAAGGCTCGGCCGTGCTGAACGAAGTCGTGGTAACCGGAAGCGGAACGACGCAAGGCACCGTCGAGCACAACCCTGTGCGCCTGACGCTGGCCGGGGGGGTGAATGTGGCGGGCGTGGGCTTGGTCGGCGTGAAGATCGACGTCATCGACCATTCCACCTGGGAAACGACGTATAGCGCCGCGTACCCAGTGGCAGTGGAACCCTCGGCACCGGAAGACTGGCTTTGACCTGTCTTCCGGCACACGCAAGGGCGGGCGATCAGCCCGCCCCACGGCGTCCCAGCCGCAACGCATTGGCCACCACCGACACCGAGCTCAGGCTCATCGCCAGCGCCGCGAGCATCGGGCTGAGCAGCAGGCCGAACGCGGGGTACAGCACGCCGGCGGCGATCGGCACGCCGAGCGCGTTGTACAGGAACGCGAACGCGAGGTTCTGCTTCATGTTCGCGACCGTCGCGCCCGACAGCGCCCGCGCCCTCGCGATGCCGCGCAGGTCGCCCCGGACCAGGGTGACCTGGGCGCTGGCCATCGCCACGTCGGTGCCGGTGCCCATCGCGATGCCCACGTCGGCGCCGGCCAGCGCCGGGGCGTCGTTGATGCCGTCGCCGGCCATCGCGACCCTGCGGCCTTCGGCCCTGAGCCGTTGCACCAGGGCGATCTTGTCCTGCGGCCGCACTTCGCCGTGGACCTCGTCGATGCCGAGCCGGCGCGCGACCGCCTGCGCCGTGGCGATGCCATCGCCGGTGGCCATCACGATGCGCAGGCCGGCCTGGCGCAGGGCGCGGATCGCCTCCGGCGTCGAGGCCTTGATCGGGTCGGCCACGGCGATGAGCCCGGCGAGCGCGCCGTCGACCGCCACGAACATCGCGCTGGCGCCATCGCGGCGAAGCGCGTCGGCCGGCTCGGCCCAGGGCGCCACGTCGACGCCGCTCTCGCGCATCAGCGCGGGGTTGCCGACCGCCGTCGCACGGCCGCCGACGCGGCCGCGCACGCCCAGGCCGGCGACCGATTCGAACGCCTCCGCCGGCTGCAGCGCCAGCCCACGCCGGCGGGCCTCGGCGACGATCGCCTCGGCCAGGGGATGTTCGCTGCCCTGGTCGAGGCTCGCGGCCAAGCGCAGCAATTCGTCTTCGTCGAAGCCGGCGGCAGGCCGCGCTGCGCGGAACGCGGGCCGGCCCTCGGTCAGGGTGCCGGTCTTGTCGACCATCAGCGTGTCGATGCGGCGCAGGTTCTCCACCGCCTCGGCGTCGCGGAACAGCACCCCGGCGCGCGCGGCGCGGCCGGTCGCGACCATGATCGACATCGGCGTGGCCAGGCCGAGCGCGCAGGGGCAGGCGATGATCAGCACCGAGACCGCATTGAGCACGGCGTAGGTCCACGACGGCTCCGGCCCGGACAGGCCCCAGACGACGAACGTCGCCGCCGCCGCGGCCAGCACCGCGAGCACGAACCAGTACGCGACCTTGTCCGCGAGCCGCTGCATCGGCGCGCGCGAGCGTTGCGCCTGCGCGACCAGTTGCACGATCTGCGCCAGCACCGTGGCCGAGCCGACCTTCTCGGCGCGGATCAGCAGGCTGCCGTTGCCGTTGAGGGTGGCGCCGATCACCCGCGCGCCGGGCGCCTTCTCGACCGCGACCGGCTCGCCGGTCAGCATCGACTCGTCGACGTTGGAGCGGCCTTCGAGCACCACGCCGTCCACCGGCACCTTCTCGCCGGGCCGCACGCGCAGGCGGTCGCCGACGTGGACGTGGCCCAGCTCGACGTCCTCCTCGCCGCCGTCGTCGCGCAAGCGCCGCGCGGTCTTCGGCGCCAGGCCGAGCAGGGCCTTGATCGCGGCCGAGGTCTTCGCGCGCGCGCGCAGCTCCAGCAGCTGGCCGAGCAGGGTCAGCGACACGATCACCGCCGCGGCCTCGAAGTACACGCCGACCCGGCCGTGCTCGCGGAACGAGGCGGGGAACAGCTCCGGCGCGATCGTCGCGGCCGTGCTGTAGCCGAACGCCGCGGCCACGCCGATGCCGATCAACGTCCACATGTTCGGGCTGCGGTTGCGGATCGACTGCGCGCAGCGGACGAAGAACGGCCCGCCGGCCCACAGCACCACCGGCGCGCTCAGCGCCAGCTCGATCCAGCTGCGCGCGGCGTGCGGCAGCGCCGGCCAGTGCTGGCCGGACATCGCCAGGACCAGCGTCGCCAGCGACAGCGGCAGCGTGGTCCAGAAGCGGCGGCGGAAATCGCGCAGTTCGGGGTTCTCCTCCTCGTCCAGGCCCGGCATCTCCGGCTCCAGCGCCATGCCGCAGATCGGGCAGGTGCCGGGATGGTCCTGCCGGACGTCCGGATGCATCGGGCAAAGGTAGACGGCGCCGGGCGGGGCGGGGGGCGCGGGCTGCTGCCGCGGCGCGAGGTAGCGGGCCGGCGCGGCGAGGAAGCGCTCGCGGCAACGTGCCGAGCAGAAGTGGTGGGTGCGGCCGCCGTGCTCGGCGCGATGCTTCGACGCCGCCGGGTCGACGCGCATCCCGCAGACCGGGTCGAGGGCGCCGGACGCGCCGTCGCCGCCGTGCGCGTCGTGATGGTGGTGCGGCGCATGCCTGTGGCCGGGACCGTGGCAGCAACTGCCATGGCCGCCCCCCGCATCCGCGCCATGCGCATGGCGATCGCCGGGCCCGTGCATGCTCATGCCGCGTCCTCCTCGCCGGCGAGCGCGGCCAGGATCGGGCAGCGCTGCAGTTCGCCATGGCCGGGGCAGGCGTCGACGAGTGCGCGCAGGCCGTCGCGGATCCGCGCCAGTTCGGCCAGCTTGCGTTCGACGTCGGCGAGCTTCTCGCTGGCCGCGGCCTTGAGCGCGGCCATGTCGCCGTCGCGGCGGCCGGACAGCGCCAGCAGCTCCTGGATCTCGTTCAGGGTGAAGCCGAGCGCCTTGGCCCGGCGCAGGAAGCGCAGGCGCGCGAGGTCCTGCTCGTCGTAGCGGCGGTAGCCGGAGGCTTGCCGCGGCGCCGGCGGCAGCACGCCCTGGCGTTCGTAGTAGCGCACGGTGTCGATCGAAACGCCGGCGCGTTTGGCGAGTTGGCCGATCTGCATGGGAGGGGATCCGTGTGGACTGCGGCAAGTCTCCCCCCTGGAGCTTGGTCCAGAGTCAAGCTTCGACAAGGGCGCGGGCGCAGCCGGGCAGGGGCGAACAGGCGGACGCTGGCGCCGCGCGGCGGCGGCCGATCCGCGTGCGTTGCCCGATCCGCGCGCGGCCGCGGCAAAATGCCCACGGGCCTTCGGAGTCGCACGCGTGGACGCTTTCTCGGCCTTGGCCGTATTCGCCGGCGCCGGCCTCGGCGCGCTGCTGCGCTGGGCGCTCGGCCTGGCGTTGAACCCGCTGGTTCCGGCGCTGCCGCTCGGAACGCTGGCGGCGAACGTATTGGGCGGTTTGCTGATGGGGTGCGCGCTGGGCGTGTTCGACCAGTTCCAGAGCCTGCCGCCGGCCGCGCGCCTGGCGGTGACCACCGGCTTTCTCGGCGGCCTGACCACGTTCTCGACGTTCTCGGCCGAATCGGTCGCGCTGTTGCTGCGCGGCGACTACCGCTGGGCCGGGCTGCACCTGCTGGCGCACGTGGGCGCGTCGCTGCTGGCCGCCCTGGCCGGGCTGGCCGCGACCCGCGCGCTGCTCCGCCTGGTCGGGGGCGCGCCATGAACGGCGTCCAGTTGCGGCTTTACACCTACGAGAACCGCCGCCACCGCGGCGTGCCGGTGTACGAATGGCTGCTGGAACGCGCGCGCGAACTGGGCGTCCCCGGCGGCTCGGCGTTTCGCGCGGTGGCCGGGTTCGGCCGCCACGGCAAGCTGCGCGAGCAGCGCTTCTTCGAGCTGGCCGGCGAAGTGCCGGTGCTGGTGGAGTTCATCGTCGATGCGGAGCAGGCGCAGCGCCTGCTCGACCTGCTCGCCGCCGAGGGCCTGCGCCTGTTCTACGCGCGCGCGCCGGTCGAGTACGGCGTGGTCGGCGAACCCGGCTGACGGCATCAGGCGGGCTTTACGCGCGGGGTGGTGAACTAGGCGCGGCGGCGACCGAGGAGGCGAGCCATGATCCGCGACCTGCTGGTCCCAGTCACCCGCACCGCCGGCGACGCCAACGCGCTGGACACGGCGCTGGCATTGGCCGGTGACGCCGGCGCGCGCCTGACCGTGGCCGATGCGTTCGCGCTGCCGGGGCCGGCGCCCGGCCCCTGGGGGCTGACCGTCGAGACCGCCTTGGGCCAGGTCTACGCCGACGTGCGCGCCGACGCCGCGCGCCGCGCCGAGGGGCTGCGCGAGCGCCTTCGCCGGCAAGCCGTGCCGTTCGAGGTGCGGCTGGTGGAATCGCTGTTCCTGGAGCCGCAGTACGCGCTGGTGCCGCTGGCCCGCTGCGCCGACATCGCCGTGCTGACCGGCGCCGACGAGCCGGGCGAGGCGGCGGTGATCCGCGGCTATTTCGGCGCGCTGCTGCTGGACTCGGGCCGGCCGGTGCTGGTGGTGCCGCCGCGCGCGGCGCCGCAGAGCGGCTGGCGCCACGCGGTGGTCGCCTGGCGCCCGGCGCGCGAGGCGGCGCGGGCCGCGCACGATGCGCTGCCGTTGCTGCGGCGGGCGGAGACCGTCGACCTGCTGGAGATCCGCGACGACCAGGCCGCGGCCTTGGAACCGGAGGCCGAGGTCCATGCCGACGCCGATCTCGCCGCCCACCTGGGCCGGCACGGCCTGCGCGTCCGCAGCGTGGTGCGGCCGCGCGGCGGCGAGACGGTCGGCGCCGCGATCCTCGGCCACTGCCGCGAATCCGACGCCGACCTGCTGGTCAGCGGCGGCTACGGCCATTCGCGCCTGCGCGAATGGGCGTGGGGCGGGGTGACGCGGGACCTGCTCGAGTTCGCCCATCTGCCGGTGCTGTTCTCGCATTGAACGGCGCCGCCGGCGCATGGCGCATCCGGGCAGCGGCCTTCGCGGAGGGAGCGAGCCGCGGTCGCGGACCTTGCCCGAGTCTGCCGTTTCCCCAGGCGCCTTCTGGCGCCGCGGAAATCCGACGTAGAATCGACCGGCAGGGCATCACCCATCACGAGATGACGTCGTTGGCCGCACCCGTCCCCTTCCGTAACGAATGCAGGCGCGCCGGGCCGCGCGGGGACGATCCCGACCACCGGGCAAGGAGCCGAAGACCGCGCCCCGCCCGGACATGAAGCACGTCCGTTACCGCTTCGGCGCCTACAGCCTCGACCTCGCCAAGCGCGAACTGCAGCGGGACGGCCAGCCCGTGGCCTTGCCGGCGCGGGTGTTCGAATGCCTGACCTACCTGATCGAGCATCGCGACCGTGCGGTGCACCGCGACCAATTGGTGCAAGCGGTGTTCGGCCGCGCCGACGTCTCGGATGCGCAGATGGGGCAGATCGTGCTGCGCGCGCGCCGCACCATCGGCGACGACGGCCAGGAACAGCGCGCGATCCGCACGATCCCGCGCTACGGCTTCTCCTGGGTGGCGCCGGTGACGGTGGAGGACGCGGACGAACCGGCCGCCCCGGAAACGCCCTCGTTCCGCGCGGCCGAGACCCCGGCCGAGGCGCCTGCGGTGGCGAGCGCGATGCCCGCCGCACCGGCCCCACGCGCGTCGCGGCGTTTCCCGCCATGGTTGCTGCTGGCGGTGGGCCTGGCCGGGTTGCTGGCCGGCTCGCTGGCCTGGACCCTGGCGCGCATTTCCGCCCCGGGCGAGGCCGCGGGCGAAAACTACATGGTGCTGCCGGTGCAGGCGCACGGCCCCGGCGACATCGCCTGGGCGCGGCTGGGGCTGATGGAATTGATCGCCGACCGCCTGCGCCGCGCCGGGTTGCCGGTGCTGTCGAGCGAGGCCACCCTCAGTTCGCTCGCGCGGCAGGACGCCCTGACCGCACGCGTGCGGCAGCCGCCCGGCCAGGTCACCGGCTGGGCGACGTACGCGCAGGGGCAGTGGCAGGTGAGCCTAGAGGTGCTGGACCGGGAACGCCTGGCGCGCCGCGGCGAAGCCCGGCACGCGAATCTGGTCGACGCCGCGCGGCTGGCGACCGACCGGCTGCTGGCGGCGCTCGGCCGGGAGCTCCCCGCGGGCGGCAGCGAACCGCCGGGGCTGGCCGAACGCCTGCTGCGCGCGCAGTCGGCGATGCTCGCCAACGAACTCGACACCGCCCGCCGCATCCTCAGCGAAGCGCCGGAGCTGCAGCGCAACCAGCCGCAACTGCGTTACCGCCTGGCGCAGGTGGACTTCCGCGCCGGCGAGTTCGCCCGCGGGCTCGCCGCGGTCGACGCGCTGCTCGCCGACCCGCGCAGCCGCCAGGACCCGCTGTTCCACGGCCGCCTGCTCAATGCGCGCGGGGCGATGCTGGTGCGCCTGAACCGCTTCGCCGACGCCGAGCGCAGCTTCGACGAGGCGGTGCGGCGGCTGCAGGGCAGCCCCTACGCCAGCGAGTGGGGGCACGCCTTGAACGGCCGCGCCATCACCCACACCGCCCAAGGGCGCTTCGACCGGGCGCTGATCGACCTGGGCCTGGCGCGCATGCACCTGCTGCGCGCCGGCGACCGCCTGGCCGTGGCGCGGGTCGATGCCAACCTCGGCAACGTCGAGATGGATCGGGATCGCCCCGCGGCCGCGCTCGGCTACTTCCGCGCCGCGGCCGAGGACTTCGAGAGGCTGGGCGCGGTCAACGAGCTGGCCGGCGCGCGGTCGATGCTGGTCGGCGCGCAGTTGCTCCTGCTCGAGAACCAGGCCGCGCTGGCCGAGAGCGAACGCCTCTACGCCCTGCGCGAACGCCTGCGCGACCCGGCGGCGCGCACCCGCGCCGTCCTCGGCCACGCCGAGGCGCTGATCGCCGTGGGCCGGCTGCGCGAGGCGCGCGACCTGTTGCTGGCCCCGGAGGCCGCGCAGCCGGTGCCGGGGGAGGGGCGGCGTCGCGAGTTCCTGCTGATGCAACTGGCCTGGAGCGGGGGCGACGCCCGGTCCGCCGCGCTGCTGGCCGAGCACGCGCTGCAAGGCTGGCCGGCCGAGGAGGCGCCGCAGCTGCGGGCCTGGACCCGGTTGCGCTGGCTGCAGGCGGCGCTGGCCGCGGACCTGCCGCGGCCGCCCGCCCAGGCCGCCGGCGACACCCTGCCGGACCTGCTGGCTCGGGCGCTCGGGCACGGGGCGCATGCCGTCGCCGCGGCCGACCGCGACTTCCGCACCGCCCTGGCCCGCGCCGAGCAGAGCGGGGTGCCGGCGGACATCGCCGAGGCCGTCGCCGCCTATGCCTTGTGGCTGCTGCAGGCCGGGCGCGCGGACGAAGCCGGGGCGCTGGTCGGCCGGGTGGCGCCCTGGGCGGAACGCGACTTCCCCCTGGCGTTGCTGCAATTGCGCCTGCTGCGACAGACCGGGCAGGGCGGGGGAGCGGCCTGGCGGGCCGCGCTCGAGCAGGTGCGACGGCTCGCGGGGGAGCGGGCGATCCCCGCCGACCTCGCCCTGGAAGGCATCGCCAGCGCCGCAACGGCGCACGCAAGCCGTTGACGCCAAAGCGCAATACGACCGTAGCGAAGTCGTAACGAACCAGGAATGCGGCCGCGGGCCGGACGTGGAACAACCGTCCTCACCCGAGGCGGCGGCGCCGTGCCTCCGCCCCGACCCATTTTCCTGGAGAGCGCTCCGAGATGAACCGTACGCCGCTGTACGCCGCGTTGCTGCTGCTGTTGTCCGCGCCCGCCGTCGCCGGCACCGCCGAACCGCGCGACGACGCCCCCATGCATGCCGCCGCGGACGCGGACCCCGCCTGCCTGGAACCGGCCGCGCCGGACGCCGACTGCCCACCGGGCGCGGACGCGACGCCCGCGGCGGGCACCCAAGCGGCCGAGGGCTCCCGCTACGTACAGGCCGACGGCGCCGGCGACGGCAGCGACGACGCGGTCGCCAGCGGGGCGTACGCGGTCGCGGTCGGCGCCGCGAGCCGGGCCGAAGGCGAGGACGCGGTGGCCGTCGGTGCGCGGAGCGCCGCCGCCCAATTCGGCGCGATCGCGATCGGCGCGCAGGCCGCGACCGCCGGCGAGTACGCGCTGGCGCTCGGCCGCGCCGCGCACGCCGACGCGCTCGGCGGCGTGGCGGTCGGCGCCGGGGCAGGGGCCGGCGGCCCGTCGGCGGTGGCGATCGGCGGCCAGTACAACACCTTCGCCGGCTGGGCCCGGACCGAGGCCAGCGGCGGCCATGCGGTCGCCGTGGGCGCGGGCGCCAAAGGCGCGGGCGACTTCGCCACCGCGGTCGGGCCGGATGCACAGGCCGGCGGCGAGAACGCCAGCGCGTTCGGCGCCGGCGCGTCCGCCAGCGGCCGGGCCGGCACCGCGTTGGGCCTGATCGCGGTCGCCGACGACGAGGCCGCGACCGCGCTCGGCGCCGCCAGCGCGGCGGTGGGCGTCCTCAGCAGCGCGATCGGCAGCAACAGCTACGCCGATGGCGAGGGCGGCCTCGCCGTCGGCGCCTATGCCGCGGCGGTGCAGACCGGCGCCACCGCCCTCGGTTCCGGCAGCGAAGCGAGCGGCTGGTTCGCCACCGCGCTCGGCGGCAACAGCGCGGCCACGGCCGAGCACAGCGTCGCGATCGGTTCATACTCGGTCGCCGACCGCGCCAACACCGTCTCGGTCGGCGCGCCCGGCAACGAACGCCCGATCGCCAACGTCGCCGACGGAAGCGAGGCCACCGACGCGGTCAACCTGCGCCAGTTGCAGGCGGCGACCGAGGACACGCGCTTCCTCGCCGCCAGCGGGGCCGCCGACGGCGGCGGCGGCGAGGCGGGGGTGGACGGCGAGTACGCGACCGCGCTGGGCGAGTCGGCCTTCGCCGGCAACCTCGGCGCCAGCGCCTTCGGCAGCGGCGCGTTCGCGCTCGGCCGGTACGCCACGGCCGGCGGCTTCAACGCCACCGCCTCGGGCGACTGGAGCGCCGCCTACGGCGTCGGCAGCGAGGCCTCCGGGCAGAGCGCCACCGCGATCGGCGGACAGATGACGGTGTTCGACTGGGAGACGCAGGAGGAGCAGACCTGGTCGACCATCGCCTCCGGCCAGGAGAGCACCGCGATCGGCGTGGCCGCGGCCGCGACCGAATACGGCGCGGTGGCGATCGGCGCCGTCGCCGCCGCCTCCGCCGACGGCGCGATCGCGATCGGCGCGACCAGCCGCGCCTCCGCCTACCGCAGCGTCGCGATGGGCGTGCAGGCGCACGCCGACGGCGACCGCAGCGTGGCGATCGGCACCAAGGCGCAGGCCGATGCGGCGCGCAGCGTGGTCCTCGGCGCGGACGCGGTCGCCTACGCCGAGGCGAACACCGTGGTCGGGCAATGGGCCGGCACCGACGGGCTCGACAGCAGCGCGTTCGGCCGCCAGGCCAAGGCGCGCGTGCAGGGCGGCACCGCGCTCGGCGCGCAGACCGACGTGCTGGCCGGCAACGCCGTCGCGCTCGGCGCGTACTCCGTCGCCGACCGCGCCGACAGCGTGTCGGTCGGCAGCGCCCATACCGTGTACGACAGCGCCGGCAACGAGATCGCGCCGTTCCAGCGCCAGATCACCAACGTCGCCGCCGGCACTGAAGACTACGACGCGGTCAACGTCGCCCAGCTGCGCAAGGCCACCGGCAGCGTGCGCTATCTGGACGCGCGCGGCGACGCCGACAACGACCAGGAGGCGCTGGCCGACGCCGACTTCGCCACCGCGGCCGGCTCCGGCGCGACGGCGCTGGGCCAGGCCGCCAGCGCCTTCGGCAGCGGCGCGTTCGCGCTCGGCGAATACGCCACGGCGGCCGGCTTCAATGCCGTCGCCTCGGGCAGCTACGACGCCGCCTACGGCAGCGGCAGCGAGGCCTCCGGCGGCAGCGCCACCGCCGTGGGCGGCTACGCCCTGATCTGGGACGGCCACACCGGCGAACAGATCATGCAGCAGACGCTGGCCGCCGGCACCGAGAGCACCGCGATCGGCGCCGGCGCGCAAGCGCTGGAGTACGCCGCGATCGCGGTCGGCAGCTCGGCTTACGCCGGCGGCGAAATGGCCACCGCGCTCGGCGGCAGCGCGATCGGCAAGAGCAGCGTCGCGCTCGGCCGCAACAGCCGCGCGGCTGACTACGCCACGGCCGTCGGCTTCGGCAGCTCGGCCTCGGAGAACAACGCCATCGCGGTGGGCGTCGGCAGCCAGGCGCAGGGCCAGGTGTCGGTGAGCATCGGCGCGTCCTCGTTCGCCACCGGCGAAGGCAGCGTGGCGATCGGCAACTTGGCGGTGAGCCACGGCCGGTTCGCGACCGCGCTGGGCATCGGCGCCTGGGCCTCGGGCGCCAACAGCGTCGCGCTCGGCGCATCGTCCGACGCCGAGCGCGACAACACGGTCTCGGTCGGCTCGACCGCGCGCGGATTGAGCCGGCAGATCACCAATGTCGCCGCCGGCACCGAGGACACCGACGCGGTCAATCTCGCACAGCTGAAGGAAGTCGCCGACTCGGCCGCCGGCGCCAACCGCTACTTCAAGGCGGACGGCGCGGACGGCGACGAGGCGCAGATCGCCGGCGACTACGCCGTGGCCGCCGGCGCGCGCAGCCGCGCGCAGGGCGCGGGCGCGACCGCGATGGGCGGCAACGCGCTGGCGGACGGCGAATACGCCACCGCGACCGGCTACGGCAGCAGCGCCACCGCGGACGGCAGCGCGGCCTTCGGCGCCGGCAGCCGTGCTTCGGCGATCGGCGCGGGCGCGTTCGGCGACGCCGCGCGCGCCTCGGCGACGAACGCCACCGCGCTCGGCGCCGGCAGCATCGCCGGCGCCGCCAACAGCGTCGCGTTGGGCGCGGGTTCGGTGGCCGATCGCGCCAATGCGGTGTCGGTCGGGTCCGAGGGGCGCGAACGCCAGATCGCGAACGTCGCCGCCGGCACCGCCGACACCGACGCGGTGAACGTCCGGCAGCTGCGCGAGGCCGGCCTGGTCGACGAGAACGGCCACGCGCTGCGCGCGGTCAGCTACGACGACGCCGGCCAGGACAGCGTCACCTTCGCCGGCGACGGCGCCGCGCTGCACAACGTCAACGCCGGCGCGGTTGCCGCCGACAGCAAGGATGCGGTCAACGGCGCGCAGCTGTTCGCCGCCCGGCGCGAGGTCGCCGCGCTGTTCGGCGGCGGCGCCGCGGTGGACGCGTCGGGCGGCCTGGTCGCGCCGAACTACCGGGTGCTCGGCGATGCCTACGGCAGCGTCGGCGATGCGCTGGCCGCGCTGGACCGCGGCTGGTCCGCCCTCGACAGCCGCCTGGCTTGGCTCGAGGACGCACAGGGGCCGAACAATCCGCCGGGAAGCGGCACCGGGCACGGCGGCTACGTCGCCGTGGACGGCAATGGCGACGGCAGCGACGACGCCCAGGTCGGCGCCGGCTCGGGCGCGGTCGCGGTCGGCGCCGGCGCCGCCGCGAACGGGACCGATGGCGTGGCGGTCGGTCGTGGCACGCTCGCCGCCGGCCCCGGCGACACCGCGATCGGCGGCAACGCCCGCGTCCACGCCGACGGCAGCACCGCGGTCGGCGCCAACAGCCACATCGCCGCGGGCGCGACGAATGCGGTCGCGGTGGGCGAGGGCAGCACCGTGCAGGCCGCGTCCGGCACCGCGCTGGGGCAGGGCGCGCGCGTGGCCGGAAACGCCACCGGCGCCGTGGCGCTGGGGCAGGGCTCCGTAGCCGATCGCGCCGACACCGTGTCGGTCGGCTCCGCCGGGCGCGAGCGGCAGATCGCCAACGTCGCCGCCGGCACCCAGGACACCGATGCGGCCAACGTGCGCCAGGTCAACGAGGGCGACGCGCGCACGCTGAGCCAGTCCAAGGCCTACACCGACGCCCGCTTCAACGAGGCGCTGGCCGCGCCGATGGCGGCGGTGGACGAATTGCGCGACCTGGTCGGGCGCCGCTTCGACGAGCAGGACCGCCGCATCGACCGCCTCGGCGCGATGAACGCCGCGATGCTCAACATGGCCACCAGCGCCGCCGGCGTGCGCACCGCCAATCGCGTCGGCGTCGGCGTGGGTTTCTCCGGCAGCGAACAGGCGCTGTCGGTCGGCTACCAGCGCGCTTTCAGCGATCGCGCCACTTTGACGATCGGTGGCGCCTTCAGCAGCGACGACAGCTCGGCCGGCGTCGGCCTGGGCTTCGGCTGGTAGTCCGCCGCTCCGGCCAGGGACGGCCTTCTTTTTCCCGCTTTCCCTTTTCGCCACCCCTCGAGCCGCATCGCTTCCGGCGCAACGCGGCCGCTTCCGGAGAGTCCCATGCGCAAGTCCGCTTTTTCCGCTCCGCGCCGACGCCTGCTGTGCGGCGCCCTGTTCCTGGCCCTGGCGGCGCCGGCCGCGTTCGCCGTACAACCCGCGCCGCGCCCGATGATGGGCGCGCCGGCCAAGGCCGCGCAGGACGGCGGCGCCGATCGGCTGATCGTCCGCTACCGCGCCGCCACGCTGCGCGCCGACCGCCGCGCCGCGGCGAGCGCCGCGCAGGGCGCGGTGCAGGCCGCGCTGGGCCGCATCGGCATCGCCACGCCGCATTCGGCCGGCGTGCGCCACCTGCGCCGCACCGCCAGCGGCGGCGAGGTGGTCCGCCTGCCGCGCCGGCTCGACCGCGCCGAAACCGCGGCGCTGGTCCGCGCGTTGAAGAGCGATCCGGCGATCGCGTACGTCGCCCCGGACCGGCGCATGCAGCACACCGGCCTGCCGGCGCCGCGCGGGGCCGGGGCCGCCGCGCCGAGGCTGGCGCCGGACGACCCGTACTACGCGAACTACCAGTGGCATCTGCACCATCCCACCGGCGGCATCGGCGCGCCCTCGGCCTGGAACGCGGCGACGGGCGAGGGCGTGGTGGTGGCGGTGCTCGACACCGGCATCGTCGAGCACGACGATCTGAACGCCAACGTCCTCGAAGGCTACGACTTCATCACCGACCCGTTCGTATCGCGCCGCGATACCGCCGAGCGCGTGCCCGGCGCCCACGATTACGGCGACTGGAACGACGATCCGGCGCAATGCGGCGTGCGCCCCAGCAGCTTCCACGGCACCCACGTCGCCGGCACCGTCGCCGAGCTGACCGGCAACGGCCTGGGCATGGCCGGCGTCGCGCACGGCGCCAAGGTGCTGCCGGTGCGCGTGCTCGGCCGCTGCGGCGGCTACGAGTCCGACATCGCCGACGCGATCGTCTGGGCTTCGGGCGGCACGGTCGAAGGCGTGCCGGCCAACCCGGATCCGGCCGAAGTGATCAACCTGAGCCTCGGCGGCGCCGGCGTGTGCACGGCCGACTCGGAGTTCCAGCGCGCGATCGACCAGGCCGTGGCCAACGGCGCCACCGTGGTGGTCGCCGCCGGCAACGACAACGCCGACGCCTCGCAGTTCAGCCCGGCCGGCTGCGCCCACGTGGTCGCGGTCGGCGCCACCCGCTACAACGGCGGCAAGGCCGGCTATTCGAGCTACGGCCGCGTGGTCGACCTGTCCGCGCCGGGCGGCGGCGGCGCGATGGACGGCGCGCCGAACGGCTACGTCTGGCAGGCGATCAACGACAGCCAGACCGCGCCCGAACTCGGCGAGCAGACCTACGGCGGCATGTCCGGGACTTCGATGGCCGCGCCGCACGTCGCCGGCGTCGCGGCGCTGGTGCAGAGCATCGCGGAAACGCCGCTGACGCCGGCGCAGATGGAAGCGCTGCTGAAGGACACGGCGCGGCCGTTCCCCGCGTCGATCCCGTCGTCGACGCCGCTCGGCACCGGCATCCTCGACGCCTACGCCGCACTGGCCGCGGTGGCGCCGCCGTGCGAAGGCGAGGGCTGCGAACCGCCGATCGAAGCGACGCCGATCGCCAACCGTTCGCCGGTGACCGCCCTGGCCGGCGCCGCCGGCAGCGAACAGCTGTTCTCGCTGGACGTACCCGCCGGCGTAGGCAGCCTGACGATCCTGACCTACGGCGGTTCAGGCGACGTCACGCTGCTGGTCAGCCACGCCGCCGAACCCACGTCCGCCGTCGCCGACTACCGCTCGGCACGCCCCGGCAACAACGAGACCGTCCGCATCGCCGCACCGCGCGCCGGCACGTATTACATCAAGCTGGTCGGCGCGACCCGGTTCGAACGCGTCACCCTGGAAGCGCGGCACTGACGGGCCCAAGGCGCGCTCGTCCGGGGCGCGCCGTCGCCGGATAGCCGCGACCCGCCGGCGCGAGGCGGGGCAAGCCCACTCGCGACTGTCATACCCCTGGTTCGATCTGGATGCCTTGCGAAGCCGCCGCGGTGGATTACACCTCGTGATTCGGCGGCCAGCGAAGATCACGCCCGAAGCGTTCTGAGCCGTCAATGTAATCAGCGCAAAAGAACCCGGCGAAGCCTGGCTTTTGACGGCAGCACATGCTGGGGACACGCGTTGGTGTAGCGGCAGCGTGCCGGCATAGCGACTCCATTATCGTATTTACATAATATGTATTATGCGAAATGGGCAATCGGCGCGGCGGTCGCGGCATGGGCGTTGCAACATGCCCTGTCCCGTTCGACAGGAGGTCACCGTGACGCCCCGCCCGCCGTGCTGGCCTGAAGGCAAGCCCTGTCCCAACGCCTGCGCCCGACAACACTACCAGCGCACCGTGTACAACCACACGCCGCTCCACGGACCGTGGAGCGGCTGGCGCATGGCCGGTGCTCGGCTCATCTCGCCGCACGGCGATTGGATCGCGCCGTACCTGCTGGACCGATGGCTCTGGCGGCATGCACGGATGTCGAGCGCTAGCGATCCACGACCAGGTCGTGTCGCAGCGGCTTTCGCGCGACGGCGGCGCGACCTGGAGCGCGAAGTCCATCCTGATCAAGGAGCCCGGCGGCGGCAAGTTGCGCCCCGGCATGCCGGTGATGTCGCGCATGCGCGACGGCCGCTACCTGCTCGTGTTCGAAATCTACGGCGACGATCCGCAATGCCCCGTCTCGATGAAGCTCGGACGATGGCATCACGTGGCCCGAAGGCCTCGGCACGCCGCTCGCGGAACAACGCTGCGGCCCGCACCTCGCGACGACCGCGCGCGGCACCGTGTTCGTCACTTCATGCCTGAACGAGGTCGCCCTCAGCGACGACAATGCGGCGACTTGGCAGCGGGTGGCGCAACCGGCGTGGCCGTTCGGCTTCCGCCATTCGTGGTCCGCGGTGTACCCGTTTGGCCCGATGAGATCGGCGTGGTCAACGGGGTGCCGGCGGTGGCGTGAAGATCCGTTTCGGACGTTCTGAAGCACCGCTCCCCACTCGTACAGACCTGGGATACGCGACACCCAGCGCCGAAGCCGGGACCCGGACCACCCACCGTGGGCTGGGCCGCCTATCGCCTACCCCGGGTCTCTGGAATGATGCTGCAGTTCCCCCGAGGCTGGATCAATCGCGGCGGTAACCCGGCATCAGGCGACAGCTGCCCGCGCTAGCGACACGCCTCCCGTACTCGCTCGTCGAGGCGGCTGAGCAGGTCGAAGTCGCGGCGCAGGCCGGCGCGGGCGATCGCGCGTTCGCGCTGGCGCTTGGCGGCATCGCAGCGGACGCCGCCGCCATCGATGGCGATCAGGTGGGCCTGGGCACCGCCTCTCGCGCGCTTCGTGCGAGGCTGGTGCGATCGCGGCCGCGGGTCCGCCACCCGGGGCCGATGGGTTTCGCCCGCGGCCGCCAGCGTCGGCTGCGGTTCCGCGGGCACATCCCAGGACTTGACGTGCCGTTGCGACGCCGCGCACGGGCTGTTCTGGTAGCTCGCCACGCCGTCGCGGCCGACGCACTTGTGCACCTGCTGCGCCGAGGCGAGACCGCACGCGAACATCGCAAGCCAGGCGATTCCCTGCTTCATCCGGCCCTCCAGGTCCGTGTCCGGGGGCAGCCTAGCGGCGCGGCGCGGCATGGGCGATCGGATGTTGCCTCGCCGGTTTGTCAGGATCCTGGACGCCCGCTCTCGCATGCGCGCCCCTCGGCGTCATCGCGCGCCGCCGGGCTTGGCCATGACTCGGCCGTTCTCACGCGACCCCGCTCCTCGCCGGTGCCTGGCGTCCTAGGCCGCGATTCCCCGTCCGGCGGCTCAGGCCGGGACCCCTTGCGCGCCCTCCTCCGCCAATCGCGGCGGATTCGCTTCCCGCGCCGACTCCGGCACCATGCGGCAACCGCGCGCATGCCGGTCCACCCACGGCAGGGTCACGGCGAGCAGGTAGAACTTCGAGGCGTCGTACTTGTTGTCCAGGCGCTTGCGATGCCGCGCCAGCCATGCGGGCGCGCCCGGCAGGACGTCGCGCACGCGCTCGGCGTAGGCGTACACCTGGTCGTAGCGCTGCCGCGCCAGGCCGCGCAGGTCGAAGCGGAAGCTGCCCTTCTTCGCCAGCACGTAGGGCAGGCGCGGGAAGCGGCGCGCGATGTGCTCGCGCACCAGCACCTTGTTGATGCCGCGACGGGCGTCCATGCGTTGCTCGGGCGGCACCTCGCGGGTGATCCAGTGCCACAGGCGCGGGTCGCAGTAGGGATAGGCCACGCGCAGCGACAGCGCCGCGGCGGTATACAGGCCTTTGGCCATGCCGCCCGGGCAGGCCATGATGTCGAGCGTGATCGACAGTTGTTCGGTCAGGCCGCCTGCCGCGGCCATCGCCGGCGCGAAGCGCGCCAGTCGCGCCCGCGACTGCTGCGCCACGCAGCGGCCGAACAGCGCGTCCACTTCCGTGTCGCTGAAGCGCGAGCCGGGGAAGCCGCGCTCGTACGGGTGCATGCGCAGCGTCGCGAGCAGATAGCTCAGCTCGAAGCTGCGGCCGAGCCAAGGCGCGTCGTCGACGAAGCGCGGCAGGCGCACGCCGCGCGCGAGCAGGCGCAGCATGCGCTTGTGCCAGGTGGGCGGCACGCCGAGGTACACGTCCGAGCCGAGGCCATCGAGGACGCCGTCGCCCCCCTGGCGGACGATCTCGGTGGCGAGGTCCGCATAGGACAGCAAGGCGAAGTCCGCCGTCAGCAACGGCATCCGCGGCAGCAGCGCGAGATAGCGGTCGTAGGCGCGGCCCGGGTCGCAGACCAGCGCCTCGTGGCGCAGCCCGAGCCCCTGCGCGACTTGCCTCGCCGAGGCGACCTCGTCCTCCTCCAGCCCGCCGAGGTAGGTGACGCACACCGTATCCGGGCGCGCTTCGCTGGCCGCGATCGCCAGCGAGGTCGAATCCTTGCCGCCGCTCTGCAGCAGCCAAGGCGAGGCCATGCGCTCGCTGGCCGCGGCCACGGCATCCCGCAGCAGGCGGTGGTATTCGCCGGCCCAGTCCCGCGCCGGCGCCTGCGGTGCCCGCCCGGAGCCGGACGGTGCCGGACGCGGCATGCTCTGCGCGAACAGCGGCCTGTAGACCGGGTCGCCGAACATGTCCTGCGCCGGGTCGAAGCCGCAGCTGACCAGGCGAACGTTCTCGTAGATGGAGAACGGCGGGTAGACGAAGCCGTTGCGCAACAGATCGGCCAGCGACACCGCGTCGAGCCGCCCGCATGCGCCGGCGTCGGCCAGCCTCGAGAAGTCCGGCTCGCCGTAGAAGGGGGAAGCGACTAGTTGTATGCGGTTCAAATCTCGGCTCGTCTTCGCAGTCGTTGCGTGGGGCGGTGCGGCCCGCCTTCCCTGCCCGCTCGCGTCATGCGGGCGGAGAAAGACGCGGTTCTCGTTCCCTCTATTGCCAGACCAGTTCGACCGTGCCGACCAGCGGCTTCGCGCCGGGCGCCGGTTTCCCGCCGGGCACGAAGGTCACCGCCAGCGGGGTGCCGAGGCCGAGCGCGCCGCTGCGCGCCAGCCGGCGCAGCAATGCGGTCACGTCGAAGCTGTAGAAGTTCTCGCCGAGCGCATCGCCCAAGGCGCCGCCGCCGTGGTCGTGGAACTCGGCGTCGAAGAAATTGATGTTGCCGACGTAGGTCTTCGGCCCGAGCTGTCCGCTGCGGCCCGGCGTCAGATACAGGTGGTACAACACCTCCGGCTGCTTCCACGCATGCAGGCCGCGCACCACGAGGTAGCTGCGCCGCGCGCCCGTCGGGTCCAGGCCCGCGGCCGCCGCACGCAGCGTCGACGCGACCGCCGCCAGCGGCGACAGCGCGACGCGCACCGGCGCGGCGCCGAGCTCGGCCGAAGCGATGGCGCGCGCGATCACCTCGGCCACGGCGCCGACCGGCGCGGCCAGCTGCGCCAGCAGCGCGCGGGCCTGCGCCGGCGGCAGCGCGGTTTCGGTGCCGTCCGGCGCCACCCATTTGTCGTAGGTATAGCCGAGCGCGTCGATGTCGAAGAAGTCCTTCAGCCGCCCGGTCACGCGCTGGCCCTTGCCGTCCACGAACGCGAACTCGCGCGTCAGCCAGGTGCCGGTGGTCGGGTTTGGACCGCCGTTGCGGTTCCAGCTCGCCCACAACCGGTCGATGTTGACGTGATGCACCCAGAACAGCGGATCGTTGGCGGCGTACGGCACCGCGCCCATGTTGCGGCCGTTGCCGACCAGCACGTGGATGCGGCTGTGGATGCCCGAGTCGATCGAACGGCAGAAGCCCGGCACGCTGTTGACGGTGTTGTAGTTCGTGCAGGCCATCGCCGGGGCGACGTCCATCGCGTCGCCGGGCTGGTTCATGTGGATCGGCTGGCCCGCGTTCGCCAGGCTGGTGCGCTCGGCGCGGTACAGCGAGCCGAACAGCGGGTCGCCGGACATGCGGAACGGCGCCGGCACGACGCCGCGCTGCGCCGGGTCGTACGAGGTGTAGTTCCAGTACGGCAGGGTGAAGTCCGCGCGCCCCGAGACCTCGCGCACGATCTGCTCGAAGAAGAACACGAACATCCGGTGCCAGGGCAGGAAGTGCGCCGCGTTCTGCCCCGCGTGCGACTGGCAGGTGTTCCAGGTCTCGCTGGCCAGCGCCCCCAGGGGCGTCGTGGCGGAACCGAAGATGCGCGCGATCTCGTCGGCCTTGGTGGTCGCGCCGTTGACGAAATGGGTGTACCACTGCCAGGTCCAGCCCAGCGGATCGGCTTCGCCGCGCAACCGCATCCGGCCCACCGCGTCGGCGAAGATCCCGAGCATCGCCTGCCCGGCGGGACTGGCCAGGTCGTAGCGCACCCGCGGCACCTCGGCGCGCGCGTTGCGCGCCACCCACAGTGCCAACGGCATCGCCGCGACGCCGCGCAGGAAACGACGACGGGACAACGACGTCATACCGACAGCCTCCGTGTTCTTATTCTTCTGACTTCTTGTTCTTCTTCGACTGCGGGCATCCACGCCCCGCCACCGTGGGCGAGAAGGTCCTTGCGGCGGAAAGCGCGACCGCGTCGCGCCCGCCGTCAATGGACGTTCACACCCGAAAACCGGCGCGCCTAGAAAAACGCGAAGTGCGTCACGATGAAGTCAAATTCGGCCCCGCGTCCGACGAGCGCGCCAGATTCAGCATGCTGACTGCGACGGCGCGAGGCCGAGGCATGGCGATCAAGGCCGCGCGGACCGCTACGGCCGGCCGCTGCCAAACGAGGCCGAGCACGACGCGATGTGCGTGGACGATGGCGCCACGCCTGGCGAATGCCGGCATCGCACGCGGAACGAACACAGGCGGCCTCGGGCGTGGCGGCCGGTTCCAGCGATCGCTGCGCCAGCCGGGGCCGGCATCGGTCCATGCCAGGCGGCGACGGCGAAAAGGAAGGCGCGCGGCCTTCCCCAAGGGCGGCCGCGGCCACGTGCCACGGGGACACGCGGCCGGGCAGGCCGAGGACGGGAGCGTTCCCGTCCCGCAGCCCTCGGCTCAGCCCTGCATCTGCTCCAGCTCCTTGCCCTTGGTCTCGTGCACGTAGCGCAGCACGAAGAACACCGACACCGCCGCGGCCAGGGTGTAGAAGCCGTAGGCGCCGGCCAGGCCGATGCTGGCG
The DNA here is from genome assembly GCF_003814555.1 of Vulcaniibacterium tengchongense. Classification (GTDB taxonomy): domain Bacteria; phylum Pseudomonadota; class Gammaproteobacteria; order Xanthomonadales; family Xanthomonadaceae; genus Vulcaniibacterium; species Vulcaniibacterium tengchongense. Next base: position 956,897 of record NZ_RKQN01000001.1, on the reverse strand, counting down.
AGCAGGATCGGGAACGTCATGGTGATGGCGAAGTTCGAAGTCCACTGCGCCGCACCGGCCACCGCCAGCGCCGAGCCGCGGATCTGGTTCGGGAACATCTCGCCCAGCATCACCCACATCACCGGGCCCCAGGACGCGTTGAAGAAGATCACGTAGACGTTGGCCGCGACCAGCGCGAGCACGCCCATCTGGTCGGACAGCGCGAGCTTGCCGGTCGCATCGAGGCTGGCGCTGGCGAAGGCCCAGGTCACCAGGGCCAGGCTCACCGCCATGCCCGCCGAGCCGATCCACAGCAGCGGCTTGCGGCCGACGCGGTCGATCAGCAGCACGGTGACCAGGCAGGCGCCGATGCTCAGGCCGCCGGACAGCACGTTGATCAGCAACGCGTCGTTCTCGGAGAAGCCCACGGCCTGCCACAGCACCGCGCCGTAGTAGAACACCACGTTGATGCCGACCAGCTGCTGGAACGTGGCCAGTCCGATGCCCACCCACACGATCGGGCGCAGCCTGCCGGTGGCCCTGTTGATCAGGTCGGACAGGCGCGGCCGGTGGTGGTGCCGCGACAGCGAGGCGTCGATCTCGGCCAGCTTGGTCCGCGCCTCGGCCGCGCCGTACAGCCGGGTGAGCACGCGCAGCGCGTCGTCCTTGCGCCCCTTCACCACGAGGTAGCGCGGGCTTTCCGGGATGAACAACAGCAGCAGCAGGAACAGCGCGGACGGGAACGCCTGCATCCAGAACATCCACCGCCACGCGGCGTGGCCCAGCCACAGCGATTCGGTGGACGCGCCCGCCGCCTTGGCCAGCAGGTAGTTGCTGAGGAAGGCACTGAACAGGCCGCTGATGATGGCGATCTGCTGCACCGTCGCCAGCCGGCCGCGGTACCGCGCCGAAGCCACTTCGGCGATGTAGGCAGGCGACATCACGCTGGCCGCGCCCACCGCGAAGCCGCCGAGCATGCGCGCGACGATGAAGAGCAGCGAGGTGTTCGCCATGCCCGCGCCGATCGCCGAGAGCAGGAACAGCACCGCCGAGACGATCAGCACCGTGCGCCGGCCCCACAGGTCGGCCAACCGCCCTGCGAAGAACGCGCCGATCGCGCAGCCCAGCAGCATCGAGGCGACCTCGAAGCCGGTGCCGGCGGAGCTGGACTGGAACGTCTGCTTGAGGCCGTCGACGGTGCCGTTGATGACGCCGCTGTCGAACCCGAACAGGAAGCCGCCGATGGTGGCGACGCAACTGATCAGGATGATGAGGCGGGTGTTCTCTCCGCCGGCCGCGACGTCCCGCGGCATGGATACGCTGCTCATGGAAACACCTTGCTCCCGTGTGGTTGGTGCCATGCGGACCGGCCGTACCGCATCGGCGGATCGACTACTGCGCGAGTGAAAAGCCGCGGCATCGCCCCGCGGCGCGTGGATCCTCGGACCGGAGCGCCGCCGCGGGCTCCTGCACCGCGCCTGCAGCGGGTCGCGCCGAGCGCGAGCGAAGACCGATGCCGCCCGTCGCGTCCCGGCACAGCCGAGGCCAGGCGGTGCGTCGAAGCCCGTCCGCTGCTCGAATCGCTCGCCACCCTGCCCTCCCACCGAACCGCCGGCACCGCCGATCTTGCCGGCTTCCGACAGCGCTGTCATTGCGCACCCGCAGCACGCCGCGGGCGCGGGCGGGCGGCGGCCGGCGGGGCCCGGGCCGGGCACGCTCCGGGTCGGCGCAGCGCACGCCGCCCGGGCGGCCGTGCCGCGCACCGGAATCCGCGGCCGCTACGCACGTCGGCGCGCGAACCCGTCCCGCCCGTGCGCCGGGCCCTGCAAACCGGCGGCGCCCCCGCGGCCGCGCCTGGCGCGGGCCACGGCCGCGTGCGCTCACTTGCCCTCGGTGCGGTCCGGGCAGGTCGCGCCGGAGGGGTCGGCCATCAGCCGCACTTCGGCGATCGACAACTGCAGCGGCGCGTCGGCGCTCAGCGCGAACGGCTCGAGGATGCCGGCGAGCTTGGCGTCCGGTGCGCTGCGGAAGCAGGCCAGCCGGATCTTGGCGGTGCGCCACTCGCCGGCCGGCGCCGCGGCCAGCAGCGACGTCACGTCGACCGGGCGGCAAGCCGGGCCGCAGCCCAGCGCCATCGTCACCTTGCCCTGCGGCGCCGCATCGACCCGGTACTGCAATTGCAGCGAGACGTCGCCGTTGGCTTGGCGCTCCAGGTCGAGCGGCTTGGCCTCGGGACCGCCGACGATCGCCACGCTCGCCTCGCGTTGGCCGCTCCAGCGCAGCTGGCGGCCGCCCTCCTGGCGGCCCGCCGCATCGACCGCGCGCAGGCTCAGCGCGCCGCTGGCCGAGGCGGCGGCGTTGGTCTCCACCGCGACGGTCCGCCCGCCCTCGCGCAGCACCATCCGCCACGGCGGCGGCGTGCGCCCGTTGAGGTAGTAGTTGCCGGCGTTGGTGGTCGCGGCATTGACGCCGGAGATTTCCGGCAGCGCCGGCACGGTATCGCGCGAGGCGTAGGTCAACCCGTAGCCGAGCGGGAACAGCGGGTCGTAGCCGGGCTGGCCCTTGTTGAGCTCCAGCTGCGCCGCGGTGCGCGGCCAGGAGAACGACAGCCGCCCCTGGAAATCGTGGCGCGGCTTGCCGTCGCGGCCTGCGACCAGCACGTCGGCGATGCCGCCGCCCTCGCTGCCCGGCCACCACGCGGCGACGAAGGCGTCGGAGGCGTTGAGCTCCGGGTTCACCCACAGCGGCCGCCCGGACAGGAACACCGACACCACCGGGATGCCCTGCGCCTTGAGCTTCTTCAGCAGCGCCAGGTCGCGCTTGTCGCCCGGCTGGTGCTCCAGCGTCTGCACGTCGCCGAGGAACTCCGCGTACGGCGCTTCGCCGAACACGACCACGGCGACGTCGGGGCGCTCGGTGAACTCGCCCGCCACGCTCAGTTCGGCGCGGCCGCCACCGGCCTGCAGCGCCTCGCGCAGGCCCTCGTAGATGCTCTGCGCATTGGGGAAGTCGCTGCGCCGGTTGCCGGTACCCTGCCAGGACAGGGTCCAGCCGCCGGACTGCATGCCGACGTCGTCGGCGCCGGGCCCGGCAACCAGCACCTTCGCATCGGGCCGGATCGGCAGCACGCCGCCGTTGTTCTTCAGCAGCACCAGGGTCTTGCGCACAGCCTCGCGCGCGAGCGCGCGGTGCTCCGGCGCGCCGATCAGCTCGGTGCGCCCCTCGAACGGCCGCGCCGGATCGAACAGGCCGAGCCGATGCTTGACCCGCAGGATGCGGCGCACGGCGTCGTCGATGCGCGCGATCGGGATCGCGCCGGAACGCGCCTGCGCCAGGGTGTTCTCGTACAGGCCTTTCCAGCTGTCCGGCGCCATCGCCATGTCGAGGCCGGCGTTGAACGCCGCGGCGCAGTCGGTCGGGGTGCAGCCGGGGACCTGGCCGTGGCCGTTCCAGTCGCCGACGACGAAGCCGTCGAAGCCCATGCGTCCCTTCAGCACGTCGGTGAGCAGGCTGCGGTTGCCGTGCATCTTCACGCCCTGCCAGCTGGAGAACGAGGCCATCACCGTCATCGCCCCGGCCTCGATCGCCTTCGGGTAGCCGGCGTTGTGCACGCGCACCAGCTGCTCCTCGCTGGCGCGATTGTCGCCCTGGTCGACGCCGCCCTCGGTGCCGCCGTCGCCGAGGAAGTGCTTGGCCGACGCGGCCACGCGCCCGCGCTGCAGCGGCCCGCGCAGCCCGGGCTCGCCCTGCAGGCCGGTCACCATCTCGCCGGCGTAGCGGCGCACCAGGTCGGGATCCTCGGAATAGCCCTCGTAGGCGCGGCCCCAGCCGTCGTTCTGCGGCACCGCCAGGGTCGGCCCGAACGCCCAATCGAAGCCGGCCGCGGCGGTTTCCACCGCGGTGGCCTCGCCGATGCGGCGGATCAGCTTCGGGTCGTTGGCCGCGCCGAGGCCGATGTTGTGCGGGAAGATCGTCGCGCCGACCACGTTGTTGTTGCCGTGGACGGCATCGATGCCGAACATCACCGGAATCGGTTCGTGGTCGCCGCGACGCTCCAGCGAGACGGCGCGGAACGCGCGCGCGGTGTCGATCCAGGGCCCGGCCGGCGAGCGGTCGGGGGCGTCCAGCGGCGGCGAACTGCCGCCGGCGAGGATCGAGCCGAGCGGATACCGGCGCAGGTCCTCCGGGCGCACGCTGAGGATGTCGCCCTGGATCATCTGCCCCACCTTCTCCTCCAGGCTCATCTTCGCCAGCAGCGCCTCGACGAAGGCCTCGGTTCGCGCGTCCTCCAGCCCGCGGCTCGCCGCCTCCGGCCAGAGTTCGGGGTGGGCCACGCCGGCGGCGGCTCCGTTCGCAGCGGCCGGAGCTTGCGCAGGCGCCGGCGCGCTGCAGAACAGCAGCGTGACGACGGCCGCGGCGACGGCGCCGGCGCCGGCGCGCGGCTTGACGCGGAGGTCGGACGGAACGGAGCGACGTCGCGGAGCGTTCTCGATCATCGTGGGGATCTCGCATCAGGGCTGGAAGTCCGGCGCTGCCATGTGCCGAAAACTCGCGTGCCGAGGCCGCATGGCCGTCCCGCCGTCCCGGGATGGTATCGGAACCAGGCACGGGCGCACCTTGCCCGGCCGCCGGAGCGTGGCCGCCCGGCCGATGATGATGCCGCAGCGGCGCCGCGTGGAGCCGATTCGTTACCCCGGTAACCATCGCGTCGCGGCCGGCCGCACGGATCGACGCGTCGAAGCGACGTCGAAGCTGGCGGCATGCCGGGCGCGCGCATCCGCCGCGCGTGCGCTAGCCCGCCTTCCGGCGCGATCCACGCGGTGGCCGACCTTCGGCATCCGGCGGCCTGACGGCCGCACGATCGCCGTACCGTTCGCGCGATCGACGCAGCGGGCTCAGGACGGCACCTTTCCTACGCCGTTCCGTGCCGCCCTCCCCCGCGGGAGCGGCCGTGTCGCAGGCTCAATTCGCCTTGCAGGTCGCGCAAGGAAAGATGTAGCCGCTGGCCTGCGGCGCGCCCGGGTCTTCGCCCGGTGCGCTCGGATCGCCGCCGAACAGGGCGAGCACCACGGCCAGAAAATAGGAAGACAGCACGATTTCCCCCTTTCGCTACGGAATGCGGAACCGGAGTGATGCGGCGGGCGCCGCGGGCGCGCTCACGCCTCTTCGGCTTCGCTGCGGACGCCCTCGGCCGCGGCCGTCTCGGCCCGCGCCAGCGGCAAACGGATGCGGAAGGTCGAGCCGCGCCCGGGCGCGCTGTCCACCTCGATGCCGCCGCCTGCGCCGACCACCACGTCGCGCACGACCGCCAGGCCGAGCCCGGTGCCCTGCCCGCTCGGCTTGGTGGTGAAGAACGGCTCGAACACGCGCGCCAGCACCGGCTCGCTCATGCCGCAGCCGGTGTCGCGCAGCTCGATCTCGGCCGTGCCGTCCAGGCTGCGCGCGGACACCGCGAAGCGGCCGCCCTCGGGCATGGCGTGGTCGGCGTTCGCGGCGATATTGAGGACCGCCAGCTCGAAATGGGCGCGGTCGAGGTGGACCGGCAACGGCCGGTCGGGCACGTCCAGCGCCAGTTCGACCGACGAGCGCAGCAATTGGCGCAGCATCGGCCGCATCTCGCGCAGCGCCTCGCTCGCATCGAAGACCGCGGGGCGTGCGATCTCCTGCCGGCTGAAGCTCACCAGCTTCTGGCCGATCGCCGTCGCGCGCCGCGCCGCCGATTCCACCCCGCGCAGGATCCCGCGCATCTCCTCGTCGGGGTCGGCGCGCTTGCCGCGCTCGACGTAGCCCAGGACCAGCCCGAGCAGGTGGTTGAAATCGTGCGCCACGCCGCTGGCCAGCCGGCCCACCGCCTCGACCTTCTGCGCGTGGATCAGCTGGTTCTGCATCCGCTCGCGTTCGGCGATCTCCTCCTGGAGGCGGCGGTTGGCTCGGGCCAGTTCGTTGCCGCGCCGGGTGGCCTCGCCCAGGCTTTCGCGCAGGGCGCGGGCGCTGCGGTCCACCACCACCGCGATCAGCAGCAGGATCACGGCGCTCACCACGCCATCGACGATGAAATCGCTCGGCACCTCGGCGGCCTTCGCTCCGACCGCGATGTCGCGCCAGATGCCGGCCGCGAACGACAGCGTGATCCAGCCGTACATCAGCCACAGGGCGCCCGGGCCCAGCATCAGCCCGGCGACGATCAGCCAGATCATCTGCACCGGCTGCTCGTAGCGGTTCGCGTCGAAGCCGTTGCCCGCGTACGACAGCATCATCACCACCGCGACCGCGCCCAGGAACTGCAGCAGCGCCCAGCGGAACCGGCCGCGCCGGATCAGGAAGAAGCTGAAAAGCGACACCGCGCTGAGCGACAGGCTCAGCGCCAGGCTGTAGGTTTCCCACCCGCGCCAGGGAATCGTGCTCAGCGCGATGCGGTAGCCCCACAGCAGGGGCGGCGCGAGCCCGAGCAGCAGCAGCACGATCTGCAGCATCGGCGCGTTGCGCCGGTCCACGGGGTCGTCGATCGGAACGCGCGTCAGCCAGCCGGCGACGGTGCGCCAAACGGCGAGGCCGCTGGCGCCGCCTGCGGTAGGACCGGACATGGTGCTCCCCTAACGATCACCGGCTGGCTTTCGGCTCGCCGGCAGTGCCGTCACTATAAGCGCAGGCGCCGGTGCCGCAAAGCCTCGGGGCCTGTTCTCGCGTTGGCCGCTCCGGCGCGCCTGCGACACCCAAGCCGATCGACCTCGATCAGACGCGTTACATACACGTTTCGTGAATTCCCGCGCGGCCTGCCGATGCCGGCTTCGGCGCACGCGCTCGCCGAGCGCGCACGTCAAGCTGACCGAGTTCATAACGTTTTCGCGTTCAGGACATGACAGGGGAACGCCGATCGGCTATTCAGTTGCACGGAGAGATCGTACGCCGGTGCGCAGCGTTCGCTGGAACGCCCGCCGCGCGCGCGGAGATGGGCTTGGGGAGTACATGAGCAGCGAACGTTGGGTCCTCGTGGTCGAGGACGATCCGGAAATGCGCGAGGAGATCCTGATACCGGGATTGCGCGACCGGGGATTCGAGCGTCTGGTCGGCGTCGGCAGTGCGATCGAGACCTACCGGGCGGTGCTGGCGCGGGATTTCTCCATGTTCGTGCTCGACATCGGCCTGCCCGACGAGGATGGCTTCGCGGTCGCGCGCCATCTGCGCGCCAATTCCGACGCCGGCATCGTGATGCTGACCGGACGTGTCGGCAACGCCGAGCAGGTGCACGGTCTGGAAACCGGCGCCGACGCCTACCTCGCCAAGCCGGTGGATCTCGACATCCTCGCCGCGACCCTGCGCAGCGTGATGCGGCGCCTCGAGCCGCGGCCGGCGGCCGGCACGGCCGCGACCGACCGCTCCGGCTGGCGCGTCGACGAAACCTGGAGCCTGGTCGGGCCGCACGGCGGCATCGTGCGCCTGACCCACCTGGAATATCTGCTGGCCAGCCTGCTGTTCGCCCGGGCCGGCCAGACCGTCACGCGCGAAACCATCATCGCCTGCCTGTCGCGCGACATCCATGCCTTCGATCCGCATCGGCTGGAAATGCTGGTGCACCGCCTCCGGCGCAAGGTGCTCAAGGCGTTCGGCCACGAGCTGCCCCTGAGCTCGGTGCGCGGCGTCGGCTACGTACTCACCTTGCGCTGAGCGCCGCGCAAGCGAAGGCGCGAGCGGCCGCGGGGCCGCTCGCGCCTGGCATCGCCGGGTCGCCTACACCGGGAACGCCGCGGGTCGCGCCAGGCTCCGGCTCAATTGCCGCGATTGCCGAAGTTGTACTGCGCCGAGGCGGTGTTGCTGATCAGGCCGGACAGCGGCAGCAACTGGCTCAAGAAGCGGTTCCAGCGGGTGACGCCGGCCGCGCCGACCCAGACCACGTCGCCCGGCTGCAGCGAGAAGCGGTCCGCCAGCGCGAACGACGACGGCGAACTCGCGTCGAGGTGGTAGACCGTCGCCGGCTTGTTCTGCTTCTGCGCCATGTCCATGCCGCGGATCACGTACACCGCCTCGCCCTTGGCGGTGACCGGGTTGAGGCCGCCGCTGCGGCCCAGCGCCTGGCTGAGGCTCATGCCCGAGGTCTTGAAGGTGATCGCCTGCGGGCGCAGCACCTCGCCCACCACGTACACCTCCTTGCGGTCGTTGTAGGGCAGGAACAGCCGGTCGCCGGGCTTGAGATAGATCTCGGACGCGGAGGACTCGTTGCGCGACAGCGCGTCCAGGTCGATGCGGTAGTCCTTGCCGTCGCGGGTCAGCACCAGGCCGGACAGGTCGGCCTGCTCGGTGTCGACGCGGGCGCGGCCGATCGCCTGCGACAGGGTCAGCGGCACCGTGGTGACCTGCTGCGGCGTGGTGTCGACGAACGCGCCCTGCAGCGTGACCCGGCTGCCGTAGCCGACCACGTTGACGTCGACCTGCGGGCTGCGCAGGTAGGTGCTCAAGCGGGCCACCAGTTTGTCGCGCAGTTCCTCGACGGTCATGCCGGCGACGTTGAGATTGCCCGCGTAGGGGAAGAAGAACGACCCGTCCGGCTTCACCAAGCGGCCGTTGGTGACCGCCTGCTGCTCGGTGCCGGCCGGCGTGGTCAGCTCCGGATGGTCCCACACCGTCACCAGCAGCGTGTCGCCCGGGTTGATCCGGTAGGACTCGGGACGGTAGTCGACCAGCTCGCGCGGCAGGCCCGATTCGGCTTGCGCGGGCGCGCTGGCGAGCAGGTCCGGCGTGATCGGAACCAGGTTCACGTCGCCGCTCTTGATGAGTTGGTCGCCGGCGCCGGACGCGTACATGGAGTGGGTGGCGCAGCCGCCGAGCAAGACCGCGCTGACCGCGATCGCACAGACGCGGATGGCACTGGCACGGATGACGGTGTTCAAGTTGCAGCCCTCGAATTGGCGGCGCCGCAAGCCCCCGCGTCCTGCGGACACGGCGCCGGAATGGACGTCCGCGACCCGCCGCGGCGAGGCCTTGGCCGGAGTCGCTGCGGCAAGCCTAGTGAGCGGCCTGCGTGGGCCGCGTGAGGACGCCGTTGGCCGCGGCGGCGCGTTCAGAGAGCAGCCAGCCGCCACCTCCTTGGGTGCACCGCCCGCAGGGAGCCGGGATGCGGGCACGTGCGCCCTGGCCGGCGGGACTTCGAACGCCCCCGTCCTCCCCGCGCGGGATATCGGCTCAGCCGGCCAGATGAACGGCCGCGAGCCCGGCCAACTCCTTCAACGCGCGCCCGCTGCGCCACAGCGCGCTGCGCGAGGGCAGCCAGCGCTCCCGCCATGAGGCGCGCGTCGCGCGCTCGGGCACGGGCACCGGAATCGCCTCGATCCCGGCCTGGCGGAACAGCAGGCTGGCGCGCGGCATGTGCAGCGCCGAGGTCACCAGCAGCACCCGGTGCACGCCGTGCTGCTCGGCCAGTTCGGCGGTGTAGCGCGCGTTGTCGCGGGTGTCGCGGCTGCGTTCCTCCAGCACCAGCGCGGATTCGGGGACGCCCAGCCGGGCGATCGCCGCGGCCATGCGTCGCGCCTCGGTGATGCCGCCCTCGCCCCCGCCGGACAGGATCACGATCGGCGCGCGCCCCGCCAGCCAGGCGCGCGCGCCGGCGGCCAGGCGGCTGCTGCGCAACTGCTCCGGGCGCACGTCCGGCCGGTCCAGCCAGCCGTAGCGCGCCCCGCCGCCCAGCACGACGATCGCGTCCGCGCGCGGCAGTTCGGCCTCGTCCACGACCGGATAGCGGCTCTCGAGCAGCCCGCGCAGCCAGTCCGACGCGCTCGGCAGCGACCACAGGCCCGACCAGCCCAGCGCGACCGCGAGCATCAGCGCGCCCAGCCTGCGCCAGTGCAGCAGCGCGGCCAGCGCGGCGCAGGCCAGCAACCAGAACGACAGCGCGGGGGGATAGGTGAGCCCGACCAGGAACTCCTGCAGGAACGACGGCATGGACGATCAGATCACGATCTCGCGGGTGACGAGGAAATACAGCACCGGGCAGGCCGCGACCAGGCCGAAGCGGATCAGCAGCGGCTGGCGCAGCGGCGCGAGCCGGCTGTGGCACAGCACCGCGGCCAGGATCAGCGACACGCTGATCCAGCCCGGCAGCAGATAGCGGTTGGAGAAGTAGCCCCAGCCGATCGCGAAGAACGGCAGCAGCATCACCAGGTAGGCCTCGGTGCTTCGGCGGATGGCGTCGCGGTACTCGCCGCGCACCAGCGGCAGCAGCATCTGCGCCAGCACGTACCAGAAGAACGAGAACACGGCGAAGTCCGGGCGCACGCCGATGCGGTAGTGCGCGTTCGGCGTGTACTCCATCACCATCGTGTGCAGCGCCGGCAGGAGCGCCTGCACCAGGATCTGCGACAGGCCGGAGACGTAGACCAGGAACGCGGCCACCGCCAGCACGCGCTGCCAGCCGCCGCTCAGCAGCAACGCCGGTACGCAGGCCAGGTACAGCAGCGAGGACAGGTGCAGGCTGGTCGCGACGGCGCCATAGGCCAGGAACGCCCACCAGCGGCGCTGCTGGAAGCACAGCAGCGCGGCGAACACCAGCGGCGCGGCCATGCCCTGGCGCATCGCGTTGATCGAGCCGTTGACGAACATCGGCGAGACGAACAGCAGCATCAACGCCGCGCTGAGCAGGGTCAGGTAGCCGCGCCCGCCGCCAAGGTAGCGATGGTAGGTCCGGGTCGCCGCCGCCACCGCGAGCAGCAGCAGCGCGAACATCGCGGTCAGGTAGCCGTTCGCGTCCAGGCCGAGCTTGCGCAGCAGGTAGGTGACCAGGACGAAGCCGGCCTCGAGCCGGGTCTCGATCGGCTGCTGGCCGATGCTGAGGAAGAAACCGGCATACACGCGGGTGTCCGTGCCGACGTCGAGCCCGCGCCCGCCCACCACCCAGCAACCGTACGCGGCCACCGCGAGCAGCAACAGCAGGCTTAAGGCCGCGCCGGCGACCAGGTCCTCGCTGCGCCGTGCGGGCGGGAACGCGTCGATGGCCTCGCCGCGGATCATGGCGTCGCCTCCATGCCGCGGCTGCGGCGCAGGGTCAAGAGGACGCGGCGGCGCGCGCGCCGCAGGATGCCGAACGCGCGCGCGAGCCAGTGCTCGCCGCGGCTCACCAGGCCCTGGCGCAGCAGCTCGCGCCGCACTTCGCGCCCGGCGCGGTGCATCGCCTCGAGGTCGCCGCTGAGCCCGCCGGCGCCGTAGGTCGGCTTGTGCCAGTAGGCGAGCGTGCGGTCGAGCTTGGCGCAGCGGTAGCCCGAAAAACCGATCTGCGCCCACAGCAGGAAGTCCTCGACGCGGCGGAAGTTCTCGTCGAAGCGGAACGGCAAGTCGCGGCGCAGCACCACCGAGGCGGTCGGAAACGGATTGTTGAGCAGCAGCCGGCGGCGCCCGACCAGGCGCAGGCGCGGCTCGCCCGCCGGCTGCGGCGGCAGCGGCGCGCCACGCTCGCGCACTTCCATGCGGTGGGCGATCAGCGCGATCTGCGGGTCGGCGCGCAGCGCCCGCATCTGCAGCTCCAGCTTCCGCGGCGCCCAGGTGTCGTCGGCATCGAGGAAGGCCACGTACTCCTGGGTGGCGCGCTCCCAGCCCGCGTTGCGCGCGCGCGAGGGCCCGCCGTTGCGCGGCAGCGCGACCACTTCGATCCAGCCCGGCGGATACGTCGCCGCCAGCGCATGCAGCGCGCCCAGGGTGCCGTCGCCGCTGCAGTCGTCGACCAGCAGCACCTGCGCCGGCGGCAGCGTCTGCGCCGCGATCGAAGCGACCGCGTCGCCGATGGTGTCGCGGCAGCGGTAGCAGGGAACCACCACGCTGACCGGCGCGCGCGCCGCGGTGCGCAACGCCTGCGCGCGGGCGGCGCCGGTGGCGGGCGCGGTCGCGTCGGTGGCGACCGGTTCGGAGGTGATCGCGTCGGGTTCGGTCATATCGGTGCCGGTTGCAAGGATTCGCACTGCGCCCATGGCGCGCATTTGAATATGTCTTGCGCCTGGCCGGCGTATATCTCGCGTGAAAGCGCCGGCCGTCCGTCGCCTGCGAGCATGGCCGCGAAGGCCTCGCCGAACGCGGCGGCGTCGTGGCGCTGCGCGGTGATCCGCTGCAGCGGGCCCAGGCCGATGTCGTCGGCGAAGTCGCGGCACTTCGGGTGGTAGTCGATGATCGTGAACGGCACGCCGTACAGGTACGACACGATCGCCCCGTGCAGGCGCGCGCTGACGAACGCATCGCAGGCGGCGATCTCGCGCGCCAGCGCCAGCGGCCCCATGCCCCGGTAGCGCACGCGGCGGCTGAGCACCCCGCTCTCGCCCAGCGCCCGCTGCAGCGCGTCGCCCAAGGCGACGTCGCCGTGGGTCGGATGCTCGTTCAGGCTGAACACGTCCACCTGCAACGGGAAGCGCGCCGCCAGCTGCTTCAGCGCCTGTACCAGCGCCGCGTGCGTGGCCACGCGCTCCGGCACCGGGTAGCCGTCCTTGGCGCCGTAGTTGCACGGCGCCAGGCCGATGCGCAGGCGTCGCCCGGCGACCTGCGGCGGTCGCGGCGCCGGCGCCAGCAGCGGCAGCAACCCGGCCAGGTCGCGGCCGCGGTGGGCGATCTCGCCCACGCCCATGCGCTGCGCGGCTTCGTAGGAACGCGCGTCGCGCACCGCCAGGTAACGGAACTGCGAGACGAACTCGGCCGCGTGCGCTTCCTCGGCGGCATTGGCGAACGGCCCGATCGACACGCCCACCGCGGCCAGCTGCAGCCCCCGGTAGCGCCGCGCCGCCAGCATCAGCGGCTTGCGGAACGACTCGCGCGCGGTGATCACCGAGCCGCCGCCCATCACCAGCACGTCGGTACCGGCGACGGCACGCAGGAAGCTGTACAGCCGGCTCGCCTTGCCCCCCGCGCCGGTGGCGCCGTACAACGACGCCGGGTACCAGCGCGGCATGGTGCTGCGGCACCCGCTCTCGGCCAGGCGCGGGCCGACCAGCAGCGGCTCGCCGTCCCAGTAGCGCCGCGCCGCAGCCGCGCAAAGCACGCCGAACAGATCGTCGCCGAAGTTGCGCATGCCGTAGTAGCCGGTGAAGCCCACCTTCAATCGCGCGCTCATGCCGTCGCCTCCGGCCGCGGAATGCGGCGCACGCCCAGGTACATCGCCAGCAGCAGCAGCAGCTCGGCCAGGACCGTGGCCGCGGCTGCGCCGAGCTCGGCGTAGAACGGGATCAGCAGCAGGTTCAGTCCGACGGCGGCCGCGGTCGCCGCCGCCATCGCCAGCACTCGGTAGCGCATGTGATCGGAGGTCAGGAGAGCGGAACCGACCGCGGTCGAGAGGAAGCGGATCGGCACGCACAAGGCCAGCACCATCAGGATCGCGGCGACGCCGCGGTAGGCCTCGCCGAACGCCAGCGGCACCAGCAGCGGGGCGGCGACGGCCAGCGCCAGCCCGACCGCGAGCCCGGACAGCAGCATCGCCCAGTTGCCGCGGCGGTACACGCGCCAGAACTTGTCGACCTCGTGCACCGCCCAGCGGTGCAGCTTCGACAGCAGGAACTTCTGGTACACCGTGGCCGGCAGCAGGTAGATCGCGGTCATCACCGCCAGCGCGATGCCGTAGCGGCCGGCCTGCGCGTCGCCGCCGAGATACTTCAGCAGCACCGTGCTGACCTGGAAGAACACCGGGTACAGCACCGCCGCCACGCCGTAGGCCCAGGCCTCGGCGCACAGGCGCATCACGCCCGGGTTCGGCGCCGGCGCGAAGTCGGCAGGGCGCGGCCCGTGGCCGCGCAACTGCATTCCGCCGCGCAGCATCGCCCGCAGCTGCGGCAACGCCAGCGCCACCGCCAGCAACGCGACCGCGCAGTAGCCGAGCGTGGCCGACACCACGCCCGCCGAGGGGATCAGCACCACCAGCACCGCGACCAGCAACCGCCCGGCCGGCATCAGCATCTGCCAGCCGGCGAGCGCGCCGTAGCGCTCCTCCAGGCGCAGCTTGCTGCCGACCAGGTCGATCGCGAGCATGCCCAGGATCACCGGCGACAGCGCCAGCAGCGCGGCCCGGGTCGGCGCGTCGACCGGCCCGCCGCGCAGCGCCCAGACCAGCACGATCGCGAACGCCGCCGCGGTGCTCAGCACGGTGAAGCGCAACGACGGCCGCAGCCAGCGGTCGGCGCCCCAGCCTTCCGCGCCGTAGGCCTTGAGCCGGAACTGCGACAGGCCGAAGCCGGCCAGCGGCGCGACCATGGTCACCGTCGCCAGCGACGAGGCGAACAGGCCGTATTCCGGCGGGCCCAGGCGCCGCGCCAGCAGCATCTGCGCCAGGAAGACCATGGCCGCGCCGGCCGCGGTGGCCAGCCAGAGCAGGCCGATCGCGGCGGCCGCGTTACGCCAGGCGCGCGGGATCATGGGTCGCCGCCATCGCGGGCGCGGCCGGCAGCGGCGCGCGCAGCAGTTCGCCGTATACCTCGAGCGTGCGCTCGATCACCAGGCGCTCGTCGAAGTGCTGCAACGCGCGCTGGCGCGCCGCGTCGCCGAGCCGGCGCAGCAGTGCACGGTCGTCGTCCAGCCGCGCGAGCGCGGCGGCCAGCGAAGCCGCGTCGCGCGGCGCCACGTGCAGACCGTCCACGCCGTCGCGGGCCACCACTTCGCGACATCCCGGCAGGTTGGTCGTCACCAGCGCCAGGCCGCTGGCCGCGCCTTCGATCAGGCTCTTCGGCACGCCTTCGCGGTAATAGCTGGGCAAGGCCATCACGTCGACGGTATGCAGCAGCGCCGGCATGTCGTCGACGTGGCCGAGCCATCGCAGCCGGCCCTCCTTCTGCCAGGCTTCGACCTCGGCGCGTTCGATCGTGTGCGGATTGCCCGGATCGGGCTGCCCCGCGAGCAGGAACTCGACGTCCCGGCCCTGCCCGCGCAACAACGCGGCGGCGCCGGCGAACTCGCGCACGCCCTTCTCCTGCACCAGCCGCGCCGCGAGCAGCACGCGCAGCGGCCGCCGCGCGCCGTCGTCGCGCGGCGGCGGGTGGAAGCGCTCGGTGTTGACGCCGGAGCTCCGGATCAGCCGCATGCGCTCCGGGGCCACCAGGCGTGCGGCGGCGAGCGCCTCGGCGTCGTCGCCGTTCTGCAGGATCACCCGCGAGTTTCCGCCGTCGAGCGCGCAGCGCATCAGCGCGCTGACCACCGGCCGGAGCAGCCGCGCCTTCGGCGTGTCGCTGGTGAACACGTAGCCCAGCCCGGTGACGGCGTTCACCACCGCCGGCACCCGCGCCACGCGCGCGGCAAGCGCGCCGTACACCGCGCACTTGACGGTGAAGTTGTGCAGCAGGTCCGGCCTCTCCTCGCGCAGCACGCGCGCCAGGTGGCGCACCGTCCAGCTTTCGCGCAGCGGATTGAGGCTCGCGCGGTCCATCGGCAGGGTGATCCAGCGGATGCCGTGCTTGGCGAAGCGCGGGCCGAACTCGCCCGGCGGCGACAGCATCACGGGTTCGACGCCGTGCGCCTTCAGGCGCAGCGCGGTCGAGAGACGGAAGTTGTACAGGTACCAATCGGTGTTGGCGAAAAGGACGAATCGCATCGGCCCCTCTTCGCACCTCGTCCGCAATGCGCAGCTGCGGCTGGGCGCGCTTCGTTATTGGAAGTTCTTGTGCGCCGCACGATTGTATTCAGCGCTTTCCCCGGGCCTTCCACGCGCCCCTCACGTCGCACAGCGTTGAATGAACGGGGCGGATGGCATGAAAAAACCGCCTGCGCTTTCGCGCAGGCGGTCGTGGGCGTTGCCTTTGGCGGTGCGCGGGAGCGCATCGCTTCTTGTCATGCGTCCCGCCCGCCGTTTCCGGCGAACCGCGTCGCTGCGGTGCCGTCCGGCACCTGGATGCCGCCTTACTTGGCGTAGTTGTTGCTCGTCACCCGGATGTCGGAGCAGTCGCTGCCGGCCTGGATGTGCGCGCCGTTGCCGTAGTTGCCGCCGACCAGGCCGGTCATCGACTTGTACACCGGCGTGCCGCTGTTCACCCCGTGCATGCGGGTGTGGTTGTTCCAGAACGAGTTGCCGCTGACCTGGTAGGTGCGCGTGCCGTTGCGGAACATCACGCCCATCAGGTAGTTGTGCTCGAACTTGTTGAGCGCCACGTAGCCGCTCGCCGTGCTCTGCGCCAGCAAGCCGTAGCCGCCGTTGTACGAGAAGGTGTTGCGGCGGTAGGTCACGCCGGAAGCCTTCTTGTAGCAAAGGATGCCGTTGCTCTGGTTGCGGGTGATCAGGCAGTTCTCGATGTGGATGTTCAACGCGGTCCCGGCATCGGTGGTATCCGGCTCGATGTCGATGCCGCAGGCGAACGACAGCCCGCGGTTGTAGCTGAACTCGCTGTCGTACACGCGGATATTGCTGCAACGGCCGATGGTCAGGCCGTGGCGGCGGTTGCCGGTGCTGACCACGTTCGCGATCACCACGTCGTAGGAACTGATCGACGGCTTGTTCAGCACCATCGCGGCACCGATCGAGATGCCGTCGCCCCAGCACTTGGAGATGCGGATGTCGCGGATGGTCACGCGCGACGAACCGCGCACCATGATGCCGTGGCCCCACTCGCCGGTGGTGCCGAGATGGTTGTCGCGGTCGCCGACGATCTGGCCGCCGGAGATCTCCACGTCGCTGACCTTGTAGACCATCAGCACGTAGGCGCGTTCGGCGTCGTTGCGCTTGGCGACGAGCTTGGCGCCCGAAGCCATCTGCAGGTGCGTCTTGCTGCGCAGGTACACCTTCTTCACCGGGTCGATCACGTAGGTGCCGTCCGGCACGTACACCGTGCCGCCGCCGCTCGGCAGGGCGTCGATTGCGGCCTGGAACGCGGCGGTGTCGTCATGCACGCCGTCGCCGTAGGCGCCGCGGTTGCGCACGTTGATCGTCGCGCTGCCGCGGGCGCGGACCGGCGGGTCGTAGGCGTTGGAGGTGCTGGCGCCGGTGGCGGCGAAGACGCTGCGCGGGATGCCGGTGGCGGCGACCGCGGCCGGGACGGCCAGCAGCATGGACTTGCGGAGAAATTGGCGACGAGGCATCCCAGCCTCGCGCACGATGTGCACGAGTTCGTTTACTTTCACAGTTGGCCCTTTCTGGGGTATGCCGGCCCGTCGTTCAGCGCGGCGGGGTCATCCAAAAATCACGTCACGTCGACTTTCGTGACTGGCGGCAATCTACCCGAACCGACATGAACCGCAGCGGGGCATTCGCGTATTTGTGAGCGCGCGCAAGTCTCCGGCACTGAACGATTCAGTCCGCCCCCTGTTCAACTTGATGACTACGGCAAGAGCACGAACGCGCTGCGCGAAATGAACGCGCAGCGCCGCGCTCGAGCGCGAAAATCCGGTCGCGCGGGTCCTGGCGAATGACCGCGGTCTGCCGCGCATCCCTGTCGAGGCGGGATCAAGAACCGCGGGCCGGAACATAAACGAACGCGACGGGGAGCGCAAAATCGCGGGCGTTGAGCCGCGCTAGGCGGCGCCGAGCGCCCGGCGCAGCACGGAACATGCGCGGGACACCGCGGACAGCGCCTGCGGACGCATGCCGCGCATGCGCAAGCGCGGCATGCAACGGCGTACGGATGGACGGCTCTCAGTCGGCGAACCGGTTGTCGTCGCCGATCCGCACCGCAGGCACGCCCTTGGCGACCGACACGTGCCGCACGCGCGGGGCCGCGGCGGCGCGCGTCGCGTTGCGGCGCCGTTGCGCGGCGTTCCCCGCGAAGCGGTTGCCCTTGATCTCGATGCCGCGCGATCCGGGCCGCACGCCGACGCCGGCCAGGCCGTTGTCGCGGATGTGGTTGCCGTCGAGCACGCAATCGGCGGCGCCGATCACGGCGATGCCGTAGCCGCGGTTGCCGGCGATCTCGCAGTCGCGCACGATCGCGCGCGACACCCGCTTGTACAGCTGGATGCCGGCGCCCTGGTTGGCGCGCGCCCGGCAGTTCTCGATCAGCACGTCCTCGGTGATGTCGCCTGCATCCGGCTCCACGTCGATCCCGCAGGCCGGCAGGGTGCCGTAGGTCTCGCTGAACTCGGAGTCGTACACGCGCACCTGGCGCGAGCGGCCGATGGTCAGGCCCTGGCGGCGGTTGCCCAGGCAGACCACGTTGGCGATCACCACGTCGCGGCTGGGCCGCACCGGCCGGCCGCGCCCCGATTGGCCGCCGATCGAGATGCCGTCGCCCCAGCACTTGGACAGGCGCATGTCGTGCACGGTCACCCCGGTGCTGCCGCGGATCATGATGCCGTGGCCCCACTCGCCGCTGGTGCCGAGGTGGCGATCGCGCTCGCCGACGATCTCGCCACCCGAGATCTCGACCTGCTCCACGCCCTCCACGTTGAGCACGTAGGCGCGCTCGGCCGCGTTCGGGCGTGCCCGCAGGCGCGCGCCGGCAGCGAGCTGCAGATGCATCCGTCCGCGCAACTGCACGCCCCGTACCGGATCGATCAGATAGTCGCCGGCCGGCACCTGGACCACGCCGCCGTCGGGCGGCAGGGCGTCGATCGCGGCCTGGAACGCGGCGGTGTCGTCGCGGACGCCGTCGCCGCGGGCGCCGTGCGCGCGCACGTCGATCCGCGCCGCGCCGCGTTCGCGCGCCGGCAGCGGTCGCGCCCACACCGCCTGCGCCGGCACCAGCAGCGCCAGGGCGCCGGCGGCGCCACCGAGGAAACGCCGGCGTCCCGCGCGCGCCTCAGGCGCCGACCAGTTCGCGCCCATGCGCCTCCACCATCCGTTCGGGCACCGCCACCGGCGCGACCGCGCGCTCGACCAGCCATGGCAGCACGATCGCCAGCAGGTAGAACTTCGAAGCGTGGTACTTGTTGTCGAGGCGGCGGCGGTTGCGGTCCAGCCAACGCGGCGCGCCCGGCAGCAGGTCGCGCGCCTGGTCGGCGAAATCGCGCACCCGGTCGAAGCGCGCCGCCGCCAGCCCGCACAGGTCGAAGCGGAAGCTGCCCTTGCGCTGCACGTAGGGCAACTCGCGGAAGCGCGTGGCGATGTGGCTGCGGATCAGCAGCTTGTTGACCTTGGTGGTCGGGTCGACCTTCTGGTAGCGCGGCACCTCGTGGTGGATCCATTCGCGCAGGTCGCGGTCGCAGAACGGGTACGCCGCGTCCAGTCCGAGCGCACTGGCGGTGTACAGACCCTTGGCGAAGGCGCCCGCGGAGCCGGCGATCGACATCGACATGTCGCGCCATTCCCAGGAGGTGGTGGCGCTGGCGATCTCCTCCTTGAACAACTCCAGCCGCTGCCGCGACTGCCGCGAAATGCCGCGGCCGAACAGTTCGTCCACTTCCGCGTCGGTGAAGCGGGAGCCGGGGAAGACCCGCTCGATCGGGTTCATCTGCAGCGTACCGAGCACGAAGCACAGCTCGAAGCTGCGCTCGACCAGCGGCAGCTCGGCCAGCCAGCCCGGCAGGCGCAATCCGCGCGCCAGCCGCGCCAGCAACCATTGCTGGCGGTTCATCGGCGTGCCGAAGTAGCTGTCGGCGCCAAGGCCGTCGATCATGCCATCGCCGCCGCGCGCGGCGATCTCCGTGGCCAGGTCGACGTAGGACAGCAGCGCGAAGTCCGCGGTCAGCAGCGGCATGCGCCGCGCCACCGCGAGATAGCGGTCGTAGGCGCGGCCCGGGTCGCAGACCAGGGTCTCGTGGCGCAGGCCGAGCGCCGTGGCGACGTGGGTGGCCGAGTCGGTTTCGTTCTCCTCGCGTCCGCCCAGGTAGGTGATGCAGACGGCGTCCGGGCGCGCATCGGCGATCGCGATCGCCAGCGTGGTCGAATCCTTGCCGCCGCTCTGCAGCAGCCACGGGGAGCGCATCCGCGCGCAGCTGCGGCTCACCGCCTCGCACAACAGGCGATGGTAGAGGCCGACCCAGTCCCGCTCCTCGCTGACCCGCTCCGGCACCTCGCCCGCGTTGCGGAACTTGAAGCGGAACTTCGGCGCCGTGTGCATGTCGTCGCCCGGGCAGAAGCCGAAGGTGACCAGCTTGACGCCCTGGTAGATCGAATGCGGCGGATAGACGAAGGCGTTGCGCAGCAGGTCGGCCACCGACACCGGGTCGATGTCCCCGCGCGCCCCGCCTTCCTGGACCAGCGCCGAGAAATCCGGCGTGCCGTAGTAAGGCGACATCGTGATCTGCATGGGCCTTCCTTAGCGGCTCGCCTGGGCGGGTAGCGAGTGGTACTCGTAGTAGCTGTAGGTGTAGTGCCCGGCGCCGCGCTTCTGCACGCCGTTGAAGATCGCGCCCTTCACCTCCACGCCGTTCTGCTCCAGGCGCTGCTTGGCCAGGGCGATCTCGCGCTGCTGGTTCAGGCCCCAGCGCACCACCATCAGGCAGCTGCCGACGTGGTGGCCGATCACGATCGCGTCGGTCACCGCCAGCACCGGCGGCGTGTCGATGATGATGATGTCGTACTCGCCCGACAGTCGTTGCAGCAGTTCGCGGAAGCGATCGTGCATCAGCAGTTCGGACGGGTTCGGCGGGGTCGCGCCCCGCGAGATGAACGACAGGTTGTCCGCGCCCGGCACGCGCCGGATCGCCTCGTCGAGCGGGATCTGCCCGGCGATCAGTTCGGACAGGCCGCCCTCCGAGCGCACGCCAACGGCGTCGTGCAAGGTGCCGCGGCGCATGTCGGCGTCCACCAGCAGCACGCGCTGCCCGGTCTGGGCGATGGTGACCGCCAGATTGGCGCAGACGAAGGTCTTGCCGACGCCGGGGCTGGGCGCGGCGATCATCAGCAGGTTGTTCTTGGTCTTCAGGCGGGCGAAGTGCAGGCTGGTGCGCAGCGTGCGCAGGGCCTCCATCGCCAGGTCGGTGGGCGCGCGCAGCGCGAGCAGGCGCTGGCCGTCGCGGAAATTGCGGCCCGACTGCAAGGCCAGTTCCCGCCCCTTCTCGCTGAACGGAATCGAGGCGTATACCGGCAGGCCGAGCAGCTCGACGTCGGCGGGGTCCTCGATGCCGCGGCGGAACATCTGCCGCACCAGCACGAACGCGACCGACAGCATCGCGCCGAGCAGCGCGGCGCCGGCCAGCACCGGCAACGGCTTCGGCCAGGCCGGGCTGTCCAGGCGCACCGCGGCCGGATCGATCACGCGCGCGTTGCCGACCGCGCTCTCGCGGGCGATGTTCAGCTGCTGCGCCTGGTCGAGCAGGTTGGCGTAGGTCTGGTTGATGACCTCCACGTCGCGGGTGAGCCGGAACAGGCCCTGCTGGGTCTCCGGCAGCTGCCGCAGGCGCGCCAGCAAGGCGCCCTTCTCCCGTTCGAACTGGGAGATCTGCTGCGCGACCGCGCGGTAGGCCGGGTGCGCCGGCGTGTAGCGGCTGCCCAGATCGGCCTGCTGCACGCGCAGCTGGCGGATGTTGGTGTCCAGCGCCACCGCCTGGTTCAGCAGCGCCTCGTTCTGCACGTTGACGTCGAGGGTCTGGTGGCGGGTCTGGAACTCGCGCAGCGCGGCCTGGGCCTCGGCCAGCTGGCGGCGCACGTTAGGCAGCTGCTCGGTGACGAACTTCAGCCGCTTGGCCGCCTCGGCCGAGTTGCGCGCCACGTTCTGGTGCACGTAGGACTCGGTGATCTGCTCGAGCACCTGGCGCGCGCGGATCGGGTCCGCATTGGCGTAGCGCAGCGCGATGATGCCGGAACTGCGCCCCTGCTCGGCGACCTCGATGTCGCCCTTGAGCGCGTCGAGGATCACCAGCGAGTTGAGCTTGGTCACGGTGAAGCGCATGCCCGGGTTGGCGCGCAGCGTCCTGATGTCGGCGATCACGCCGCCGGCCGCCGCGGTGGTGCCGGCGCGCCCTTGCAGCAGCTCGTTGCCGTTGGCGTCGTATAGCGTGTAGTGGCCGTTCTGGCCGGCGACCAGCTGCATCGGCACGTCGATCAGCTCGTCGGGCACCTCGAGCCGGGCGACCTCCACCTTCTCGCCGCCCCAGCCGTAGCGGCTCAGGCCGAACCAGGGGCTGGACACCTGGCCCGGATTCGCGCCTTGGAACTGGCGCGCGACGAAATCGCCGAACAGCGGGAACCGCGCCGGTTCCACGCGCACGTCCAGGCCGAGCTTCTGCACCGCTTCGCCCAGCACCCGGCGCGAGGTCAGCAGCTGCATCTCGGTGGAGGCCGCCGCCGGATCGGCCGGAGGCCCCTGCAGGTTGGACGGGTTGTTCACCCCGGGCACGGTCGGCGGCCGCGCTTCCACCTGGACCACGGCACTGGCCTCGTACTTGGGCGTGGCCACGATCAGGTAGGCGGCACCGAACAGCAGGAACAACGCGGTGCCGAACAGGATCAGCCGCTTGTTGTCGGTCAGCGTGGTGACCATGGTCGGCAGGTCGATGTCGTCGTCGCGCGCGATCGGCGTCGCCGCGTGGACATGCGATTCCGTCCGGGTAATCAGATGCGTTGCCATGGGGTCGTCTTCACCGGTTGAGAATGATCGGTTTCCATCGGACTGCCGCCGGCGGCGCTGCGCCCGGCATCAGCACGCCTCCTGCAGGTCGTGCAGAACGGAAGGCGAGCCGGCGCCCCGCGTCGGGGTCTCGGCGTGGGCTGCTGCGGGACGCAGGCTCGCCAAAGCTTCGGCCAATTGCCGGCTGGCGCGCGGGCCGCGATCGACGCCCTCGTCGAACGCGCGGCCCTCGTCCGCCTCCAGCAAGGCCAGGATCTGCTCCGTCAGCGCGCGACGCGATTGCGCGCTGCGCATCCCCTCGCCCCCGGCGTCGGCCACGCCGGCGCGCACCTGCAGCACCGGCCTGCCGAGCGCCGCGAGCTCGGCGTGCGGCGCGCTCGCCCCGACCACCACCAGGCGCGCGGCGCCGAGCAGGAACACCTGGGCCAGATAGTCGTCGAGCGCGACCGGATGCAGGTTGCCCAGCGGCCGGCCGCGCGCTTCGGCGCGCACCGCGTCGGCGAGCGCCGGCGCGCAGGCGATGTCGATGCCGGGGCGGCGGCGCGCGACGTCGGCCAGCGCCAGGGCCAGCACCGGGTCCACCTCCTCCGCCGGCATCGCCAGCAGCAGCGGGCAGTCGTCGCGCAGGAACGGGAATCGCGCCGCCAGCTGCTGCCCCAGCGCCGGGTCGTCGCGCAGCAGCCCGAGCGCCGCGCGCAGGCCGTCGGCGGCGAGATCGCCGGCCACCAGCACGCGCTCGGCGGGAACGCCTTCGGCGATCAACTCGCGGCTCGCCGATTCGTCGCGGGTCACGTGCAGCGTCGCCAGCGCGCGCGCGAGCTTGCGCTCGGCGCCCTCCATCGCGCCGGCCTCGCCCGCGCTGTCGATGTGCACCACGGGGATGTGGTGGCAGTAGGCCGCCATCGTCGCGGCCAGCGCGGTCGAGGTGTCGCCCGGCACCAGCACCACGTCGGGCTGCACCTCGTTGAGCACGCGCTCCAGCCCGCCGAGCGCGTCGGGCGCGAGCTCGCCCTCGTCGGGCGCGCCGAGGTCGAGCCTCAGGTCGGGCTGGATGTCGAACAGATCCAGCACTTGCTCGGCCTGCGGCTCCGGCCCGGCGGCCACGCACACGGTCGGCTCGAAGCGCTCGTCGTGCAGCAGCTCGCGCGCGATCGGCGCGATCTTCATCGCGTCCGGCGGCGTCGCGAGCACGCACAGCGCCTTCAGCGCCGACGGGCCTTCGGCCGCGCCGATCGCCTCGGCGAGCGCCGGCGCGGACGACGGCCGCGCCTCGTCGCGCTCCGTCCGGCCCGGTTCGCGCGTTTCCTCGTCGCCGCCGATCGCGATCGCGCTCGCCGCGTCCGACACCCGCGCCGCGCGCGGCAGCATCCGCACCAGGCCGAGCAGCTTCGGCAGGCCCAGCACGTAGGCGGCGAGCACGGCGGCGAACGCGATCAGGCCGACCGCTTCCGGCGCGCTGCGCAGCGCATAGCCGACCAGCGCCAGCGCGGTGCCGGCGGCGACGATCGCGACCAGCGCCGCGCGCGGCGTCAGGCCCGCGTCGAGCAGCAGGTGATGCAGGTGCTGCCGGTCCGGCTTGAACGGCGAGCGCCCGAGGCGGATGCGCCGGTACATCACCGCCAGGGTGTCCATCACCGGCACCGCGACGCACCACAGCGCGTCGACCGGCGCCAGACGGCCGACCGAGCGATGGCTCAGGTAGATCACGCTCCACGCCAGCACGAAGCCGATCAGCGTGCTGCCGGCGTCGCCCATGAAGATCTTGCGGCCGTCCGGCCACCCCAGGTTGACGCACAGGTAGGGGATCATCGCCGCGAACAGGATCTGCAGCAGCAGCAGCACGCCCGGGGCGCCGCCGCCGGGCTGCGCGAACAGCAGGATCGCGGCGATGCTGACCATCGCCATGCTGCCGGCCAGCCCGTCGATGCCGTCGAGCATGTTGAAGGCGTTGACCAGGCCGATCACCGCGACGATGGTGACCGGAACGCCGAGCAGCCACAGCCGCATGCGTTGCTCGCCGAGCAGCTGGCCGAGATCGTCGACGTAGAACCCGGTGGCGGCGATCACCAGCCCGACCGCGAGGGCCTCGATCGCCAGGCGCGAACGCACGCTCAGGTCGCTGAGGTCGTCGACCACGCCGGCGGCGACGATCAACCCCGCGCCCACCATCAGGTAGACGACGAAGCTGTCCAGATAGCCCACGTAGCTCAGGCCGACCAGCGTGCCGATGAAGAAGCACAGGCCGCCGATCAGCGGAATCGCCCCGCGATGGCGCTTGCGCCCGCCCGGCCGATCGACCAGGCCCAACCGCCGCGCCACCGGGCGCAACGAGAAGATGGCGAAGAGCGTCACCGCCAGCGCTATGGCGCTGGCTGCCACCAGTTTCGGATCCTGCATGCGCTTTGCCTCGGATCGTTTGGTCTAGTTGTTGTTGTTCCGTGTGCGTACGCACATGCCGCGGAACCGCACCGTCGGCGTAGACCGCAATGGGGCGCCTTTCGAGGGCAGAATCGTCGGGCGCCGTGTCCTGATCGGTCGAGCGCGACTGTAGTTGCGCCCAGTTGATGAACGCATGAAGAAATCGCTGCCCGAGGCGCCTGAATGGGGGTTTTTTGCGATCGCCGGCACGCGCTTCATGAACGACCCGTTATGCCTGCGGCGCGCGCGCACGGCGCTTTGGGACCGCGCCGATGCCCGGGAATACACGGTGCGACGACATCGATGAATGGCCGCGGGCGATGCCCTCGCTGGGACCGTCGGCAGCGGCCCGGCCGACGTTTCCCGGCTGCGGTCAGAGCCTCGCGCGCCAGTCCTCGACCGCGGCCTCGATCATCCGGTACGCCTCTTCGTAGGCGTCCTGCGCACGGCCGTACGGATCGGGAATGTCGGCGTTGCCCTGCCAGCGGCCGAGCAAGAAGCTGCGCGCGCGCGCCGACGGCACCAGCGCCCGCAGCGCCGACAGGTGGCGCTGCTCCATCGCCAGCACGAGGTCGGCCGCGGCGATCTGCGCCGGCGTGGCGCGGCGCGCGACGTGCCCCGCCGCGCTCAGGCCGTGGGCGGCGAGAACCGCCTCGGTGCGCGGATCGATCGGGGTGCCGGGCAAGGCCGCCAGCCCGGCGGACTCGACCTCGACCGCCGCGCCGTCGAGGCGATGGCGCAGCACCGTCTCCGCGGTCGGGCTGCGGCAGATGTTCGCGGTGCAGACGATCAGCACCCGCCTGGGAGATCCGGCGTTCCGTTTCATCACTGCGCAATGAAGGAACTCGCGACTGAAGGAGCCGTGAAGGCACCCGGCGAACCGCCGTCTTCCATTCGGTCAGCGCCCTCCGACCGTCCATCGCGTGGCGAGGAATTGCCGGGTGCGCGGGGGCCGGGCGCGAAAAACGCCGGCCGGCGGAGTGGCGCAGCTCGATGCCGGCGCCCGGACGCCGCAAGGGCGGCGCCGTTCCGTCGGGGCTCCGCTATTCGCCCGCCGCGCTTTCCGGGTCCGCGCGTCCGGCCCGGGCCGCCTCGCGCGCGGCGCGCAGGCGGTCGAGCTTCTCCTTCAGCTTGATTTCCAGCCCGCGCTCCACCGGCCGGTAGTACACGCGCTCGCCCATCGCATCGGGGAAACCGGTCTGGTCCAGCGCGACCCCGCCTTCGACGTCGTGGTCGTACCGGTAGTCGCGGCCGTAGCCGAGCCGCTTCATCAGGCCGGTCGGCGCATTGCGCAGGTGCAGCGGCACGTCCTGGGTGCCGTACTCGCGCACGTCCTGGCGCGCCTGGTTGAACGCCACGTAGGCCGCGTTCGATTTGGCGGTGCTGGCCAGGTAGATCGCGAGTTGGGCGAACGCGAGCTCGCCCTCCGGACTGCCGAGGCGGTCGTACGTGTCCCAGGCTTCCAGCGCCATCTGCAGCGCGCGCGGGTCGGCCAGGCCGATGTCCTCCACCGCCATCCGGGTCAGCCGCCGGGCGAGGTACGCGGGGTCGCAGCCGCCGTCGAGCATCCGCGCCAGCCAGTACAACGCCGCGTCGGGATTGGAACTGCGCACCGACTTGTGCAGCGCCGAGATCTGGTCGTAGAACTGCTCGCCGCCCTTGTCGAAGCGACGGGTGCGGTCGGCCAGCACCTGCGCCAGGGTCGCCTCGCTGACCTCGCCGCCCTCGCCTTCGGCCAGCTCGGCGGCGATCTCCAGCAAGGTCAGGCCGCGGCGCACGTCGCCGTCGGCCGCCTGGGCGATCTGCCGCAGCGCCGCCTCGTCCACCCGCAGCCCGCGCCCGCCGAGGCCGCGCTCTTCGTCCTCCAGCGCGTGGCGCAGCGCCAGCGCGATGTCGCCGGCCGATACCGCCTCCATCACGTGCACGCGGCACCGCGACAGCAGCGCGGAGTTCAGCTCGAACGAGGGATTCTCGGTGGTGGCGCCGACGAACAGGATCGTGCCGCGCTCGATGTGCGGCAGGAACGCGTCCTGCTGCGCCTTGTTGAAGCGGTGCACCTCGTCGACGAACAGCACCGTGCGATGGCCCTCGGCGAAGCGTCGCTCGGCCTCCGCCAGCACCTGGCGCACCTCGGGCAGGCCGGACAGCACCGCCGAGATCGCGCGGAACTCGGCGTCCGCGTACTTGGCCAGCAGCAGCGCGAGCGTGGTCTTGCCGCAGCCCGGCGGGCCCCACAGGATCATCGAGTGCACGCGCCCGGACTCGATCGCCCGGCGCAGCGCCGAGCGCGGCGCCAGCAGGCGCTTCTGCCCGACCATTTCGTCGAGCGCGCGCGGCCGCATGCGCTCGGCCAGCGGCTTCAGCGCGGCGGGCGCGGCGGGCGCGGCGAACAGCGAATCGGGGGCAGCGGCGGCTTTGGACTTGCGCACCGGGGAATTCTAGCCCCGCCGGCTCGGCGACGCGGCGGAGGGCTTTGCCTGCAGGACAGGCTTGAAGCCGGGCGCGACCGCAGGCGGGCGCGGCCTGCCTGCGGTCGCGCCGGCCGCGGGCCCTAGCCTTCGCCGCCGATCACGTCCACGCCGGCGGGCGGCGTGTAGCTGAAGGTGCCCTTGGCGAAATCGGGATTGCGCCGCCAAGCGCCGAAGTCGATCTCGGTGCGCTGGCCGAGGTTGTCGACGATGCTCATCCGCGCCAGCCCGCCGTCGCCGAAGCCGAGCCGGGCGCTGCGGAAGTTGGCCTCCACGTTCGCCTTCGGCTCCAGCGTCAGCCATTCCAGGCCCTGCTCGCTGCCGGTCTCGCGGACCACGAACTGCGCGTCCAGCTTGCCCGGGTCGACCAGCGCGACCAGCGGGCTGTTCTGCTCT
Source organism: Vulcaniibacterium tengchongense (assembly GCF_003814555.1). GTDB lineage: Bacteria > Pseudomonadota > Gammaproteobacteria > Xanthomonadales > Xanthomonadaceae > Vulcaniibacterium > Vulcaniibacterium tengchongense. The sequence continues at coordinate 929,257 of NZ_RKQN01000001.1, read as the reverse complement.
TCCACGCCCTGCGGACGCACGGTGACCTGCTGCAGGTCCGGATCGTAGATCCACACCTTGTGGCCGTCGGCGACGATCAGCTGCGGATACGGCTTCTGGTATTCCCAGCGGAACAGCCGCGGCGCCGACAGCGCCACCTGCCCGCTCGAGGATTCCTTGAGCTTGCCGCGCGCGTCGTACACCTGCTGGGTGAACCGGCCGTCCAGGCCCTTCAGGCCGCGGGTGAAGGCGGCGAGCTCGTCGCGCGCGCCCGCCTGGGCGGCGCCGGCCGCCACGAGGAAAGCGCAGAGCGCAATGCGCATCGCATGTCGCATGGTTCGGTCACTCCGGAGAACGATGGCGCAGAGTGTGCCCGAACCGGACTGAACGGGCGACGAGAGCCGCGAGGCGCGGCGCGCCCGGTTCAGGTCGGCGCATGCGGGCACGGGCCGACGACGGCGTCCCGCAGACCGCGCGGCAGGCCCGGCAGACCGGCGCAGCGGGGCCGAGGCCTCGCGAGCTGCGCCGACCCAATGCAGCGGCGTCGAACGCACATCGCGGCTCTTGCCACGGGCTGGCGAGGAGCGCGCCGCGCTCCCGATCACTTCGGCGGCGGCGGCGCCAGCACGGTGCGGTCGCCGTTGTGCTCCGGCGGGCTGACCACGCCGGCCGCCTCCATGGCCTCGATCAGGCGCGCGGCGCGGTTGTAGCCGATCTTCAGCCGCCGCTGCACGCCGGAGATCGAGGCGCGGCGAGTCTCGGTGACGATCCTCACCGCCTCGTCGTACAGCGGGTCGGATTCGTCGCCGCCACCGCCGCCGCTCTCCGGCAGGCCGGTGGCGCCGATCACCACGCCGTCGCCGAGCGTCTGCACCTCGTCCAGCACGCCCTCGATGTAGTCCGGGCCGCCGCCGATCTGCTTGAGGTGCTCGACCACCCGGTGCACCTCGTCGTCGCTGACGAAGGCGCCATGCACGCGCTCGGGCATCGCCGTGCCCGGGGGCAGGTACAGCATGTCGCCGTGGCCGAGCAGCGTCTCCGCGCCGGACTGGTCGAGGATGGTGCGCGAGTCGATCTTGCTCGACACCTGGAAGGCGATGCGGGTCGGGATGTTGGCCTTGATCAGGCCGGTGATCACGTCCACCGACGGCCGCTGCGTGGCCAGGATCAGGTGGATGCCGGCGGCGCGGGCCTTCTGCGCCAGGCGCGCGATCAGCTCCTCCACCTTCTTGCCGACGATCATCATCATGTCGGCGAATTCGTCGATGAACACGACGATGAACGGCAGCGTCTCCAGCGGCCGCGGCGCCTCCCCCAGTTCGGGGTTCGGCTTGAACAGCGGGTCCATCAGCGGCTGGCCGGCGTCCTGCGCATCCTTGACCTTCTTGTTGAAGCCGGCCAGGTTGCGCACGCCGACCGCGCTCATCAGCTTGTAGCGGCGCTCCATCTCGGCCACGCACCAGCGCAGGCCGTTGGCCGCCTCCTTCATGTCGGTGACCACCGGCGCCAGCAGGTGCGGAATGCCCTGGTAGACCGACAGCTCGAGCATCTTCGGGTCGATCATCAGCATCCGCACGTCGCGCGCGGAGGCCTTGTACAGCAGGCTCAGCACCATCGCGTTGACCGCCACCGACTTGCCCGAGCCGGTGGTGCCGGCGACCAGCAGGTGCGGCATGCGCGCCAGGTCGGCCACGGTGGGCCGGCCGGCGATGTCCTTGCCCAGCGCCAGCGTCAGCGGGCTGGCGGATTTGTCGTACTCCTTCGAGCGCAGCAGCTCGGACAGGAAGATCATCTCCCGGCTGCTGTTCGGGATCTCCAGGCCGATCACCGACTTGCCCGGGATCACGTCGACCACGCGCACCGACTTCACCGACAGGCCGCGGGCGATGTCCTTGTCCAGCGAGCTGATCTGGCTGACCTTCACGCCCGGCGCGGGCTCGATCTCGAACCGGGTGATCACCGGGCCCGGGTAGGCGCCGACCACCTGGGCGTCGATGCGGAAGTCCTTGAGCTTGAACTCGATCTGCCGCGACAGCGCCTCCAGCGTCTCCTCGCTGTAGCCCTTGGGCTGCGGCTTGGGATCGTCGAGCAGCGCCAGCGGCGGGATCCCGGAGCCGTCGCCGGTATGGAACAGCGGGATCTGGGTCTCGCGCTTGGCGCGGTCGCTCTTCTCCACCACCGGCGCCGGCGGCGGCTCGATCTTGACCGGCGCGCGCTTGGCGCGCAGCTCGCTCTCGATCTTGCGCGCCTCCTCGCGCTCCTCGCGGAAGGCGCGGCTCTGCTGCCACTCGGCGGCCTGCTTCTCGCCCTTGCGGAACAGCGTGCCCAGCGTCGGGCCGAGCGCCAGCACCCACTGCCCGATCTTGTCCATCACCGCGAACCAGGACAGCCCGGTCGCCAGCGTCACCGACACCAGCAGCAGCGCCAGCAGGAACAGGTTGCCGCCGACCGGGCCGAAGCCCTGGTACAGCGAGTTGCCGACCAGGCGCCCGAGCACGCCGCCCGGGCCGGCGGAGAAATGCGGCGCGGCGTCGGCCCCCAGGCGCAGGTGCAGCAGGCCGGTGGCGGCGATCAGGAAGCCGACGATGCCGACCAGCCGCAACGCCGGACCGAGGTCGGCGTCGCCGTCGCCATCGCTGTCCATGCCGAACAGCGCGATCCAGGCGATCGCGCCGAGCATGACCGGCAGCAGGAAGGCGACGTAGCCGGTCAGGGTCTGCAGCACGTCGGCGATCCAGGCGCCCACCCGGCCGCCGACGTTGGCGATCGGTGCCGACACGCTGCCGGCGTGCGAGAAGCCCGGGTCCTGCGGCGAGAACGTGACCAGGCTGGCGAGCAGGTACAGCAGCAGCGGCGCGATCAGGATCAGCGCGATGTCGCGCATCAGCCGCTGCCGGCGCGGCGACGGCGGTGCCTTCTCGGCCTTGGCCTTTTTGCGACTGGCTGCGGGCGCCTGCGCCACCGTGATGTTCCGCCTCAGCTACGTTTCGTTAGTCGTTGAATATACGGCGAAACCCTGCCGAATGACAGGGTTTCGACGACGGACACGATAGCAGCCCGCCGAACCGGCGCTGCTGTTCGCCGCGCGCGAGCGCCGGCCGAGGCGAATCGCCCGGCGCTCCGCCGGCCGGGATTACGGCTTCATGCCCTGCAGCGCCGGATGCACCAGCTGCCCGGCCTCGACGTTGATGCCCTTCACCAGCGCGGCGTTGCTGCGCCACTCGCTGCCCGAGGCCAGCTTGTTGACCCACGGCAGGATCGCGGCGCAGATCGCCTGGGAGCTGGTCTGCGGCACGGCGCCCGGCATGTTGGTCACGCAGAAGTGGGTCACGCCCTCCTCCACGTAGGTCGGCTCCTTCCAGGTGGTCGGGCGCGAGGTCTCGAAGCAGCCGCCCTGGTCGATCGCGATGTCGACGACGACGCTGCCGTCCTCCATGTCCTTCAGCATCTCGCGGGTCATCACGTGCGGCGCCTTCGCGCCGGTGATCAGCACCGCGCCGACGACGAGATCGGCCGACGCCACCTCGCGCGCGACCACGTCGTGGTACGGGTACAGCGCGGTGACGTTGTTGCCCAGGCGCATCATCTCGTCCATGCGGTCCTGGCGCATCTCGAACACGGTGACGTTGGCGCCCGCGGCCGCGGCCAGCGCGGCCGAGGCCCCGCCCGCCTTGCCGGCGCCGAACACCACGACCTTGCCGCGCTCGGTCGACGGCAGCCCGCCGAGCAGCTTGCCCTTGCCGCCCATCGGCTGGTGCAGCAGATGGGTGCCGACCTGCACGCCGATCTTGCCGGCGATCACCGACATCGGCGCCAGCAGCGGCAGGTCGCCGTTGGGCAGTTCGACCGTCTCGAATGCGACGCCGGTCAGGCCGATGTCGAGCAGCTTGCGGGTCAGTTCCGGCTCCGCGGCCAGGTGCAGGTAGCAGAACAGCAGGTGGTCGCGGCGCAGGTGCTGCAGGTCGCCGGCGATCGGCTCCTTCACCTTGACGATCAGTTCGCCCTTCTCGTACAGCGCCGCCGCATCCGGGGCGATCTTCACGCCCAGCTGCGCGTATTGCTCGTCCTTGAAGCCGGACTTGACCCCGGCATCCTTCTCGATCCAGACCTCGTGGCCGCGCTTGACCAGGTCGCCGGCCGCCGCCGGCACCAGCGCGACGCGCCCTTCGAGGGTCTTGGTTTCCTTGGGAACACCGATCCGCATGTTTGATTACCCGTGGTTGGCGAGGCCCGCAGGACCGCGGGCGCAAAAAAGCGCCGCTTCCGCGGCGCCCGGTCATTTTCGCCTATTGTCGCCCAAGCCGGCGCCCCGCGACACGGCGCGGCGCAACATTGCGTCGCGTCCCCCGCCTTGTCTTGCCGCGGGGCCGCCGCCAAGCTAGTGGTCCCTCGCTCCGCCGCGCGCCCGCGCGGCGGAACGCTTTCGCGCCGCGCCGCGCCCCAACCTTCGCGATCCTCATGACCCCATCGAAGCACTCCCGCGTCATCATCCTCGGCTCAGGCCCCGCCGGCTGGACCGCCGCCGTCTACGCCGCGCGCGCCAACCTCAAGCCGGTGGTGATCACCGGCCTGCAGATGGGCGGGCAGCTGATGACCACCACCGAGGTCGACAACTGGCCCGGCGACGCCCACGGCCTGATGGGCCCGGACCTGATGGCGCGCATGCAGGCCCACGCCGAGCGCTTCGACACCGAGGTCGTGTTCGACCACATCCACACCGCCGACCTGTCGCGGCGCCCGTTCCGGCTGGTCGGCGACAGCGGCGAGTACACCTGCGACGCGCTGATCGTCGCCACCGGCGCCACCGCCAAGTACCTCGGCCTGCCCTCGGAGGAGCTGTACAAGGGCCGCGGCGTGTCCGCCTGCGCCACCTGCGACGGCTTCTTCTACAAGGAGCAGGACGTGGCGGTGATCGGCGGCGGCAACACCGCGGTGGAGGAAGCGCTGTACCTGTCGAACATCGCCCGCAAGGTCTACCTGGTCCACCGCCGCGACACCCTGCGCGCGGAGAAGATCATGCAGGACAAGCTGTTCGCCAAGGTCCAGGCCGGCAAGATCGAACCGGTCTGGCACCACGTGGTGGACGAGGTGCTCGGCAACGACGCCGGCGTGACCGGCGTGCGGGTGAAGTCGGTGCAGGACGGCGGCACCCGCGAGATCCCGATCCACGGCCTGTTCGTCGCCATCGGCCATACCCCCAACACCTCGCTGTTCGAGGGTCAGCTGGAGATGAAGAACGGCTACATCGTCATCCGCACCGGCCTGGACGGCAACGCCACCGCGACCTCGGTGCCGGGCGTGTTCGCCGCCGGCGACGTGGCCGACCAGGTCTACCGCCAGGCGATCACCTCGGCCGGCTTCGGCTGCATGGCCGCGCTCGACGCCGAGAAGTTCCTCGACAAGGGCGAGTGACCGCGCCCGGCCGGTGCCCGATCGGCGCCGGCCGCGGTCGGGCGCGCCGGAGCCGGCACGGCGGCGCCACCGAGGGCGACGGAGCCTTCCGAGCGACGCCGGTGCCCCGCGACATCCGCAAGCCAGACCGATGCCCACGCCCCGCGTCCACGACTCGCTAGCGCAGATCCCGGCCGCGCAGTGGGACGCGCTGCACGACGGGCGCAACCCATTCGTCGCCCACGCCTTCCTCGAAGGCCTGGAAAGGCACGGCTGCCTGCGCCCGCAATGGGGCTGGCGGCCGCGTCACCTGGCGCTGTGGGACGGCGACGCGCTGGTCGCCGCGGCGCCGGCCTACCTGAAGGAGAACTCGCACGGCGAGTTCGTGTTCGACCACGCCTGGGCCCACGCCTATGCCCGCCACGGCCTGGATTATTTCCCCAAGTGGCTGTGCGCGGTGCCCTACTCGCCGGTGACCGGCCCGCGGCTGCTGGCGCGCGGCGACGACGATCGGCGCGCCCTGGTCCAGGCGCTGGCCGGGCTCGCCGAACGCGCCGGGCTGTCGTCGGCGCACGTGAACTTCCACGCCGAGGGCGAGGACCCGGCGTTCGACGACGCCTGGCTGCCGCGGCTGGACGTGCAGTACCACTGGCGCAACGATGCCGGCTGGCGGGACTTCGAGCAGTTCCTCGCCGCGTTCGACCACAAGCACCGCAAGAACGTGCGCCAGGAGCGGGCCCGGGTCGCGCGCGCGGGCGTGCGCTTCCGCGTCGTCGACGGCCGCGGCGCGAGCGAAGGCGACCTCGCGGCCATGCACGGCTTCTACCTGCGCACCTTCGCCGAGTACGGCAACCACCCGGCGCTGACCCTGGAATTCCTCCACCACCTGGCCACGGCGATGCCGCGGGCGCTGGTGCTGGTCCTGGCCGAGCGCGCCGGCCGCCCGATCGCCGGCGCGCTGTGCCTGCGCGGCGCCGACACGCTCTACGGCCGCTACTGGGGCGCCGACGAGCACGTGCCCGGCCTGCACTTCGAGACCTGCTACTACCAGGGCATCGAGTACTGCCTGCGCGAAGGCCTGCGCCGCTTCGAGCCGGGCGCGCAGGGCGAACACAAGCTGGCGCGCGGCTTCCTGCCGGCGCTCGTGCGCAGCCGGCACTGGATCGCGCATCCGCAGTTCCGCGACGCGCTGCGCGCCTGGTGCGCGGAGGAAGGCGCGGCGGTGCGCCGCTACGCGGCCGGACTGGCCGCGCATTCGCCGTTCAAGGCGGCGCCCGCGGGCGGCACGGCAGGGCCGGCCGGATGAATCCGCAACTGCCGCCCTGGCTGCCGCCGGACCCGGAGGCGCCGTTCCCGCCGCCGGAGCAGGCCCTGCGCCAGCCCGACGGCCTGCTCGCGATCGGCGGCGACCTCTCGCCCGCGCGCCTGCTCAACGCCTACCGCCACGGGATCTTTCCGTGGTATTCGCAGGGGCAGCCGATCCTGTGGTGGAGCCCGGACCCGCGCACGGTATTCCGCACCGAGCGCGTGCACCTGTCGCGCCGCTTCCGCCGCGAACTGCGCCGCAGTCGCTGGACGGTGCGCGCCGACACCGCCTTCGACGCGGTGATCGAGGCCTGCGCCGCGATCCCGCGTCCCGGCCAGCGCGGCACCTGGATCGTCCCGGAGATGCGCGCCGCGTACCGCCGCCTGCACGCGCTCGGCCACGCGCACTCGTTCGAAGTCTTCGACGGCGCGCGCCTGGTCGGCGGCATCTACGGCGTCGCGGTCGGGCGCATGTTCTTCGGCGAGAGCATGTTCAGCGCCGAATCGGGCGGCTCCAAGGTCGCCCTCGCCGCGCTCGCCCGCCAGCTGTATGCCTGGGGCTGGCCGCTGATCGACGCCCAGGTCGAGAACGACCATTTGCTGCGCCTGGGCGCCGAGCGCTGGCCGCGGCCGCGTTTCCTCGCGGCGGCGGCCGCGCAGTGCGCCGCGCCGGAGCCGCCGGGGCTGTGGGCCGCACGGGTCGGCGAATGGCCGGCGCGACGGCTCGCCGAGGCGGCCGAGCCGGGCGCCGCACCGATGCCGGGTTAACCGTTTCTTTGCGTCGTCATGCCCGGCGTGGCAACATACGCCGCTTCGTACGCGCCTCGGCCGAGGCGCCCGCATCCCAACCAGGGCATTCCGACCAGGAACCACATGGCAAAAGACGACGTGATCGAATTCGAGGGCACGGTGGTGGAAACGCTGCCGAACACCATGTTCCGGGTGCGCCTCGAAAACGGGCACGAGATCATCGCCCACATCTCCGGGCGGATGCGCAAGAACTACATCCGCATCCTCACCGGCGACAAGGTCAAAGTGGAGATGACGCCCTACGACCTGACCAAGGGCCGGATCACGTACCGCATGAAGTAAGCGCGGCAACCCGTTGAAAAAAAAGGCGGCCCAAGGCCGCCTTTGTTTTTGTCCTGCGGCGCGGCCGGCTCTCGTGGAGGCCCCTCGGCCATCCTCCGGCCCGCCTCGTAAGCCGATGCCGAACGCGCCGGCCGTCAGGACGCGCGCGAGGCGATCGCCCCCGCCCCCGCGAGCCGGCCGCTCACACCGTCGCCGGCAGCAGCCTCTCGGGCTCCGGCTTGGCCTCGACCACCAGTTCGTCGTCCTTGACGTCGATGGTGACCCGGCCGCCGTCGACCAGCTTGCCGAACAGCAGTTCGTCCGCCAGCGGGCGCTTGATCTTCTCCTGGATCACCCGCGCCATCGGCCGCGCGCCCATCAGCGGGTCGAAGCCGTGCTGGGCCAGCCACTCGCGCGCGGTCGGGGTCGCGGTCAGGCTCACGTTCTTCTCGTGCAGCTGGGCCTCCAGCTCGATCAGGAACTTGTCCACCACGCGCAGGATGTGCTCGAAGCCCAGCGGCTGGAACTGCACGATCGCGTCCAGGCGATTGCGGAACTCCGGGCTGAAGCTGCGCCGGATCACTTCCATCGCGTCGGTCGAATGGTCCTGCTTGGTGAAGCCGATCGAGCGCCGCGAGGCCTGCGCCGCGCCGGCGTTGGTGGTCATCACCAGCACCACGTTCTTGAAGTTGGCCTCGCGCCCGTTGGTGTCGGTGAGCACGCCGCGGTCCATCACCTGCAGCAGGATGTTGAAGATGTCCGGGTGCGCCTTCTCCACTTCGTCCAGCAACAGCACGCAGTGCGGCGTCTTGACGATCTTCTCGGTCAGCAGGCCGCCCTGGTCGAAGCCGACGTAGCCCGGGGGGGCGCCGATCAGGCGGCTGACCGAGTGCGGCTCCATGTACTCGGACATGTCGAAGCGCACCAGCTCGATGCCCAGCTGCAGCGCCAGCTGCTTGGTCACCTCGGTCTTGCCGACGCCGGTGGGGCCGGCGAACAGGAAGTTGCCGATCGGCTTGTCCGGGTTGCCCAGGCCGGAGCGCGCCAGCTTGATCGCGCTGGTCAGGGTCTCGATCGCCTGGTCCTGGCCGAAGATGACCATCTTCAGGTTGCGCTCGAGGTTCTTCAGCACGTCCTTGTCCGACGCGCTGACTTGCTTGGTCGGAATCCGCGCCATCTTGGCGACGATGGTCTCGATTTCCTCGGTATCGATCAGGTTCTTGCGCTCGTTCTCCGGCAGCAGGCGCTGGCGCGCGCCGGCCTCGTCGATCACGTCGATGGCCTTGTCCGGCAGCAGGCGGTCGCCGATGTGCTTGACCGACAGGTCCACCGCCGCCTGCAGCGCCTCGTCGGCGTAGGTGACGCCGTGGTGCGCCTCGTACTTGGGCTTCAGGCCCTGCAGGATCTGGTAGGCCTCGCCGACGGTCGGCTCGACGATGTCGATCTTCTGGAAGCGCCGCGCCAGCGCGCGGTCCTTCTCGAAGATGCCGCGGTACTCCTGGAACGTGGTCGAGCCGATGCAGCGCAGCTCGCCCGAGGACAGCGCCGGCTTGATCAGGTTCGAGGCGTCCATGGTGCCGCCCGAAGCCGAGCCGGCGCCGATGATGGTGTGGATCTCGTCGATGAACAGGATCGCGCCGGGCAGCTTCTTGATCTGCGCCAGCACCGCCTTCAACCGCTTCTCGAAATCGCCGCGGTACTTGGTGCCGGCGACCAGCGCGCCGAGGTCGAGCGCGTAGATGGTCGCGTCGGCCAGCACCTCCGGGACCTCGCCGTCGACGATGCGCTTGGCCAGCCCCTCTGCGATCGCGGTCTTGCCCACGCCGGCCTCGCCGACGTAGAGCGGGTTGTTCTTGCGCCGGCGGCACAGCACCTGGATGGTGCGCTCGACCTCGTCGGCGCGGCCGACCAGCGGGTCGATCTTGCCCTCGCGCGCGAGCTGGTTGAGGTTGACCGCGAATTCGCCGAGCGCGTCGGCCTTGCCTTCGCCCTCGCCTTCGGCCCGTGCCTCGCCGTCCTCATGGGCGCCGGGCGCCTCCTCGCTGCCGTGCTTGGCGATGCCGTGCGAGATGTAGTTCACCACATCCAGGCGGGTGATGTCCTGCTGGTTCAGGAAATAGACGGCGTGCGAGTCCTTCTCGCCGAAGATCGCCACCAGCACGTTGGCGCCGGTGACTTCCTTCTTGCCCGAGGACTGGACGTGGTAGACCGCGCGCTGGAGCACGCGCTGGAAACCGAGCGTCGGCTGGGTGTCGCGGTCGACGTCCTCGGGCAGCACCGACACCGAGGTGGCGATGGCCTGCTCCAGGTCGTTGCGCAGGCGCGGGAAATCCAGGCCGCAGGCCTTGAGCACCGCTTCCGCCGAGGGGTTGTCGAGCAGTGCCAGCAACAGGTGCTCGACCGTCATGTACTCGTGGCGCGCCTCGCGGGCGCGCTTGTAGCACTGGCCGATGCTGTATTCGAGATCCTTGCTGAACATGGGGCGTGAGCCTCCGAAAGCTACTGCGGCCCGAGATGGGGGCGTGGCGATGGGTTTTCCATGCCGGGACGGGTTGGACCCCGGGCCGGCACGACGGTTCCGGCGCTCCCCTCCTTGTCGCTGACGACTCGTCGATAAGGACTTTTAGGCCTTTTCCATCGTGCACAGCAAGGGGTGCTGGTTCAGCCTTGAAAATTCGTTCACCTGCGCCACCTTCGACTCCGCCACTTCGCGGGTGAAGACCCCGCAAACGCCGCGGCCGCGGGTGTGCACGTGAAGCATGATCTGGGTCGCCTTTTCGGCGTTCATGGCGAAGAAGCGCATCAGCACCTCGACCACGAAGTCCATCGGCGTGTAGTCGTCGTTCAGCAGCAGCACCGAATACAGCGGCGGGGGCGCGAGCTCCGGCTTGCCGGTCTCCACGAGGGCGCCGTGTTGATGCTCGTGTTCGCTCTGTCTGGCCATGCGCCCAGTATATAAAACGCGGCGGTCGCGCGGCCGTGGACGCCCTCGCGTCCGGGCTGCAACAATGCCGGTCGATCCGACACTTCCGTCGACTTCCTCGAGGATTGCATGCGCCCGGTCCGCACCCTGCCCGTCCTGCTGTTCGTCGCGACCGTACTGGGCGCGCTGCCGTCGGCGCGGGCCGGCGGCGCGGCCGACGCAACGGAGCGTTCCGCGGCCGACGCCGGCATTGCCCGGCAGCTCGACGAGCTCGGCTACCGTTACGAGGTCGACGAGGACGGCGACTACCGGCTGGCGTTCGATCTCGACGGCGGGCGCAGCCAGCTGGCGTTCGTGATCTCCGCGGTCGAGGAGTTCGGCAGCCTGCGCGTGCGCGAGGTCTGGGCGCCGGCCTATCGCGCACAAGGCGGCGCGTTCCCGGCCGAAGTCGCGAACCGGCTGCTCGAGGACAGCCATACGGGCAAACTCGGCGGCTGGGTCAAGCAGGGCGACACCGCGGTGCTGGTGGTCAAGCTCGCCGCCGACGCCTCCGCCCAGCAACTCGACGACGCCCTCGACTACGTCCTGCGCGCCGCCGACCAGATGGAAGCCGAGCTCACCGGCCAGGACGAATTCTGATGAGCTACCGCGAGGGCCGCTTCTGGCAACCGGACGTGACCGTCGCCACGGTGGTGGTGGACGGCGGCCGGCTGCTGATGGTCGAGGAGACGGTCGGCGGCCGGCGAGTGCTGAACCAGCCGGCCGGGCACCTGGAGCCCGACGAGAGCCTGCTCGAGGCGGCCCTGCGCGAGACCCGCGAGGAAACCGGCTGGGACGTGCGCCTGGCGGCGTTCGTCGGCGCCTACCAGTGGACGGCGCCGGACCACGGCGACGGCCGCGGCGTGCGCCATTACCTGCGCTTCGCGTTCGCCGCCGAACCGCTCGGCCACGATCCGTCGCGCCCGTTGGACGAAGGCATCGTGCGCGCGCTGTGGATGACGCCCGGCGAACTGGACGCGGCGCGCGCGCGCCATCGCAGTCCGCTGGTCTGGCGCGCCGTCGCCGATTACCTGGCCGGCCGGCGTTATCCCCTGTCCCTGGCGCAGCAGCTGACATGAGTATCGCCGTCGCGAGCGCCGCCTGCTCCGTCGCACCCGGCACCCGGCCCCCACGCGCTCGCGCGGGAGCCGGGTCCGGCCGCACGCGGGAGCGCGCGACGCCATGAGCGCGCGGACCGTGGTGGGCATGTCCGGGGGCGTCGATTCGTCGGTCGCCGCGCTGCTGCTGCGCGACGCCGGCGAGCCGATCGCCGGCCTGTTCATGCAGAACTGGGCGGACGACGGCGATGCGCAGGACAGCGCGGGCGCCGCCGAAGGCAGGATGCCGAAGGCGGCCCGCGGCGACTGCCGCGCCGAGGACGACCGCCGCGACGCGGTGGCGGTGTGCGGCCGGCTCGGCATCCCGATCCACTTCCGCGACTTCTCGCGCGAGTACTGGGACGGCGTGTTCGCGCATTTCCTGGCCGAGTACGCGGCCGGACGCACGCCGAACCCGGACGTGCTGTGCAACCGCGAGATCAAGTTCAAGCACTTCCTCGACGCGGCGCGCGAGCTGGGCGCGGAGGCGATCGCGACCGGCCACTACGCCCGGGTCGAGCGCGCAGCCGGCGGGCATCTGCTGCTGCGCGCGGCCGACCGCAGCAAGGACCAGAGCTATTTCCTCCACCAGCTGGGCCAGCAGCAACTGGCCGCGACCCGGTTCCCGCTGGGCGGGCTGCTCAAGCGCGAGGTGCGGCGGATCGCCCAGGAGGCCGCCCTGCCGACCGCGGCGAAGAAGGATTCCACCGGCATCTGCTTCATCGGCGAGCGCGACTTCCGCGAGTTCCTGTCGCGCTACCTGCCGGCGTGCCCGGGCGAGATGCGCACCCCCGACGGGCGCCGGATCGGCGAACACCCGGGCGTGTTCTATTTCACCCTGGGCCAGCGGGAAGGGCTGAACATCGGCGGCGTGCGCGGCTTCGCCGCGGCGCCGTGGTACGTGGTCGGCAAGGACGTGGCGAACAACGTGCTCTACGTCGACCAGGGCGCGGACAGTCCCTGGCTGCGCTCGCAGGCGCTGTGGTCGGAGCCGGCGCACTGGATCGCCGGCCATCCGCCCGCGGCGCGTTTCGATTGCACCGCGCAGACCCGCTACCGGCAGGCCGACGAGCCCTGCGAGGTCGCGGTACGCGACGACGGCACGCTGCAGGTCCGTTTCGCCCGGCCGCAGCGGGCGGTGACGCCCGGGCAGTCGGTCGTGCTCTACGACGGCGAGGTCTGCCTCGGCGGCGCGGTGATCGCCGCGACCGACGCGCCGCTGGAGCAGCGGCTGCGGGCGGCCGCGGCATGAGCGCGCCCCGTGCCCCCGGCTCCGCCCGGCCGGCGCGACCTGGGCGGCCGTCGCTTGCGTGCCTCCATCCGACCGGCGGAATGGTGCGCGCCGATGACGACCGGGGCCTCGCGCCCGGCCTTCCGCTGCCCGCGGGCATGACGACGCGGGCCAAATCGACCAGAATTCACCGATGAATCAACGCTTCACCATGTCCGAGCGCGCACTCGCCCTGGCCGGCCTGGTCCAGGCCCTGGCCCAGGTGCGCCGCGTCGCCGACACCGGCCAGGCCAACGCGGCCATCCTCGCCACCGCGATGGACTCGGTGTTCCGCATCGACGCGCCCTCGCCGGCGGCGGTCTTCGGCGGCGCCGAGGCGCTCCGCCCCGGCCTGACCCTGCTGCGCGACTACTTCACCAACCAGGCCCGCGACGAGCAGCTGCCGCGCCTGGCCCTGGCGGTGCTGCAACTGGAGCGCCGCTTCGCCCGCGACCGCGAGATGGCCGCGCGCGTCCAGGCCGGCATCCGCGCCCAGGCCGGCCATGCCGAACGCCTCGGCAGCAGCCATCCGGACGTGCTGGCGGCGCTCGGCGGCCTCTACGCCGAGACCCTCAGCCACCTGCGCCCGCGCGTGCTGGTGCAGGGCAACCCGCACTACCTCGGCCAGGCCACGGTGGTGGCCGAGGTGCGCGCGATCCTGCTCGCCGCGGTGCGCTCGGCGGTGCTGTGGCGGCAGCTCGGCGGCAGCCTGTGGGATTTCCTGCTGCGCCGCCGCGAGCTGCTGGCGGCGGTCGCCGCGCACCTGGGCTGACGCCGCCGGGGCCGCTACCCGGCGAGCGGCCCGCTTCCGTCCACGCCCTGGCTCAATGCCCACCAGACCGCGGCGGCCAAGGCCAGCGCGGTCGCCCAGCGCAGCGTCTGCTCGACCCGATCCGGCCGGATCGGCTTGTCGGTCTTCATCGTCCCCTCCCCTGTTGCGCAGCGATGAAAGCGCATCGCGCGACGCAGGTCTGCGATTGGAGTCGCACCCTGGGAGGAACATCGGCCGGATCGCGCGAAAACCGACTCCGGCGACGACCCGGGCCGCCGGCAGGAGATCGGCGGCCGCTGCAAGGCGCCGGCAGGCGGACGACGCAAGGGCGACTTCCGGGATGGACACGGCGCTACGTCCCCCGCGCAGTGCCGCCTCCGGCGCGGCCGTGTCCGCATCGAGCGGCGGAGCGGGCACGGCATGGCCGGCGAGATCGAGCGCCGGCTGCAACGCTTTCGCAGGCCCGCCGATGCCGATGCCGGGGATTGGGCGCGCTCGCAGGCGGAGGGAGGCATTCCGCGGCTGCATCGCCACCTGTTCTCCGCCAGGCCCGGGCGCCGGTGGTGCGCGCCGGCGATGCCGCCGGAGGGACGCGTGGCTCACGGCCGCCCGGCAGCCCCGGCCAGCGCGATGCGGAAGCGGGCCGCGCCCTGCAGCCCCTGCTCGACGCCGGCGCCAGCGGCGGGGATTTGAACGCGTGGCGCGGACGATGCAGGCGGAACGGCTGTTCGGCCTCAGCTACCTGCTCGAGGCCCCCGGCCTGGACGAGCCCGGGGTTCGCAGACGTCGGCTGGCGCCTGGTCGAGGCCGACGCCAGCGGGCATCCGGGCCCGAGCCGATTCCCGGCTGCACGAAGAATCGGTGTGGGAGACGGGTCCGCACCGTCCGCCACGGGAGCGCTAGGCGGCGCCCCGCCGCATCCGCGCGCCGTCCCGCGCAAACGGCCGCGGCGGCCGGAGCACCCGGGCCGCCGCGTCGATGCAGGGCGGGCCGCGCCGCGTGCCGGGGAGGCAGCGCGGCGCGGCCGGCCCGCGGAGATCAGGCCGCCACGCCCTCGGCCGCCTCGCGGTACTCCGCGATCTGGTCGAAGTTCATGTAGCGGTAGATCTCGGCGCCCTTGGCGTTGATCACGCCGATGTCGGCCAGGTACTCCTCGCGGGTCGGGATGCGGCCCAGGCGCGAGCAGATCGCCGCCAGCTCCGCCGACCCCAGGTACACGTTGGTGTTGCGGCCGAGGCGGTTCGGGAAGTTGCGGGTGCTGGTGGAGAACACCGTCGCGCCCTCGCGCGCCTGCGCCTGGTTGCCCATGCACAGCGAGCAGCCCGGCATCTCCATGCGCGCGCCGGCGGTGCCGAAGGTGCCGTAGTGGCCTTCCTTGGTCAGCTCCGAGGCGTCCATCTTGGTCGGCGGCGCGACCCACAGCCGGGTCGGGATGTCGCGCTTGCCTTCCAGCAGCTTCGCCGCGGCGCGGAAGTGGCCGATGTTGGTCATGCACGAGCCGATGAAGACCTCGTCGATCTTCGCGCCGGCCACCTCGGACAGCGTCTTCACGTCGTCCGGGTCGTTCGGGCAGGCGACGATCGGCTCGACGATCTCGTCCAGGTCGATCTCGATCACCGCCGCGTACTCGGCGTCGGCGTCGGCCTCCAGCAGCTGCGGGTTCGCCAGCCAGGCCTCCATCGCCTTGATCCGGCGCTGCAGCGAGCGGGCGTCCTGGTAGCCCTCGGCGATCATCCACTTCAGCAGGGTGATGTTGCTGTTGAGGTATTCGATGATCGGCTCCTTGTCGAGCTTCACCGTGCAGCCGGCGGCCGAGCGCTCGGCCGAGGCGTCGGACAGCTCGAACGCCTGCTCCACCTTCAGCTGCGGCAGGCCTTCGATCTCGAGGATGCGGCCGGAGAAGACGTTCTTCTTGCCCTGCTTGGCCACCGTCAGCAGGCCCTGCTTGATCGCGTACAGCGGGATCGCGTTGACCAGGTCGCGCAGGGTCACGCCGGGCTGCATCCGGCCCTTGAAGCGCACCAGCACGCTCTCCGGCATGTCCAGCGGCATCACGCCGGTGGCCGCGGCGAATGCGACCAGGCCGGAGCCGGCCGGGAACGAAATGCCCACCGGGAAGCGGGTGTGCGAGTCGCCGCCGGTGCCGACGGTGTCGGGCAGCAGCATGCGGTTGAGCCAGCTGTGGATCACGCCGTCGCCCGGGCGCAGCGAGATGCCGCCGCGGGTGCTGATGAAGGCCGGCAGCTCGTGGTGGGTCTTGACGTCGACCGGCTTCGGATACGCCGCGGTGTGGCAGAACGACTGCATGACGAGGTCGGCCGAGAAGCCCAGGCAGGCCAGGTCCTTCAGCTCGTCGCGGGTCATCGGGCCGGTGGTGTCCTGCGAACCCACCGACGTCATCTTCGGCTCGCAGTAGGTGCCCGGGCGGATGCCCTGGCCTTCCGGCAGGCCGCAGGCGCGGCCGACCATCTTCTGCGCCAGGGTGTAGCCCTTGCCGGTATCGGCCGGGTTGCGCGGCAGGCGGAACAGGGTCGACGGCGGCAGCCCCAGCGCCTCGCGCGCCTTGGCGGTCAGGCCGCGGCCGATGATCAGCGGGATGCGGCCGCCGGCGCGGACCTCGTCCAGCAGCACCTCGGACTTGAGCTTGAACTCGGCGATCACCTCGCCGTTCTTCAGCGCCTTGCCCTCGTACGGGCGCAGCTCGATCACGTCGCCCATGTCCATCTTCGACACGTCGAGCTCGATCGGCAGCGCGCCGGCGTCCTCCATCGTGTTGTAGAAGATCGGCGCGATCTTGCCGCCCAGGCACACGCCGCCGAAGCGCTTGTTCGGGATGAAGGGGATGTCCTGCCCGGTCCACCACAGCACCGAGTTGGTGGCGGACTTGCGCGAGGAGCCGGTGCCGACCACGTCGCCGACGTAGGCGACCAGGTGGCCCTTCTCCTTGAGCCGCTGGATCAGCGCGATCGGGCCGCGCTTGCCGTCCTCCTCCGGCTCGAACGGCGCGCCCTCGCGCTTGTTCTTGAGCATCGCCAGCGCGTGCAGCGGGATGTCCGGGCGGGTGGTCGCGTCCGGCGCCGGCGACAGGTCGTCGGTGTTGGTCTCGCCGGGCACCTTGAACACGGTGATCGTCAGCGACTGCGGCACTTCCGGCTTGCTGGTGAACCACTCGCCGTCCGCCCAGCTCTGCAGCACGGCACGCGCGTGCGCGTTGCCCCGGTCGGCCTTTTCCTTGACGTCGTGGAAGGCATCGAACATCAGCAGGGTGTGCTTGAGCGCGCCGGCGGCGGTGGCGCCGACCTCGGCGTCGTCGAGCAGTTCGATCAGCGGCTGGATGTTGTAGCCGCCGAGCATGGTGCCCAGCAGCTCGGTGGCGCGCTCGCGCGAGATCAGCGCGTTCTTCTCGCTGCCGAACGCGACCGCGGCCAGGTAGCTGGCCTTGACCTTGGCGGCGTCGTCGACGCCGGCCGGCACGCGATGGGTGATCAGTTCGAGCAGGAACTCCTCCTCGCCCGCCGGCGGATTCTTCAGCAGTTCGATGACCTCGGCGGTCTGCCGAGCGGTCAGCGGCAGCGGCGGAATGCCCAGCGCGGCGCGCTCGGCAACGTGTTGGCGATAGCTGGAGAGCATGAAGAGTCCCGTCGATTGGAGCGGAAGGACACGCCCGGGCCCGCCCCGCGCGGCGCGCGGCCGCGCCCGGAGCGATCGGCATGGAGGGCGGAACGGCCGCGATGGCCGCGCCCGCAACCGCGTATTTTGCCCGCCGCGCGGTTTCGCGGCAAACGCGCGGGCTGCGGCGCCGGCTGTTTGCGCGCCATGGCCGGAACGCAGCGGCGCGTCCCGCGACCATTGTCTGCACGCCCGGCGCATCCAATTTGGCGATAATCGCGAAACCTGCGCCGCCTGCGCGGTATCGCCAGCCTGCCCCGCCGAGCCGGGCCCAAGCCCGCCGTACCCAGAGGAGCCCCACCGCATGTTCGACTCCTTCTCCACTCGCCGCCAACTGACGGTCGGCGGCCGCACGCTGACCTACTACAGCCTGCCGGCATTGGCCGAACGCTTCGACATCGCCCGCCTGCCCTACTCGATGAAGATCCTGCTGGAGAACCTGCTGCGCCACGAGGACGGCGGGCTGACGGTCGGCAAGGAACACATCGAGGCGGTGGCGAGCTGGGACCCGGCCAAGGAGCCGGACACCGAGATCGCCTTCATGCCCGCGCGCGTGGTGCTGCAGGACTTCACCGGCGTGCCCTGCGTGGTCGACCTGGCGGCGATGCGCGACGCGGTGGCCCGCCTCGGCGGCGACCCCAAGCAGATCAACCCGCTGATCCCGTCCGAACTGGTCATCGACCATTCGATCCAGGTCGACGTGTTCGGCCGCCCCGACGCGCTGGACCTCAACGGCAAGATCGAGTTCGAGCGCAACAAGGAGCGCTACAGCTTCCTGCGCTGGGGCCAGAAGGCGTTCGACAACTTCAAGGTGGTGCCGCCGAACACCGGCATCGTGCACCAGGTCAACCTGGAGTACCTGGCGCGGGTGGTGGTCGAGCGCGAGGTCGAGGGCGAGCTGCTGGCGTTCCCGGACACGGTGTTCGGCACCGACAGCCACACCACCATGGTCAACGGCCTGGGCGTGCTCGGCTGGGGCGTGGGCGGCATCGAGGCGGAGGCGGCGATGCTCGGCCAGCCCTCGTCGATGCTGATCCCGCAGGTGGTCGGCTTCAAGCTGACCGGCAAGCTGCCCGAGGGCGCGACCGCCACCGACCTGGTGCTGACCGTGACCCAGATGCTGCGCAAGCTCGGCGTGGTCGGCAAGTTCGTCGAGTTCTTCGGCGACGGCCTGCAGCACCTGCCGCTGGCGGACCGCGCCACCATCGGCAACATGGCGCCGGAATACGGCGCCACCTGCGGCATCTTCCCGATCGACGCCGAGGCGCTGAACTACCTGCGCCTGTCCGGCCGCCCGGAATCGCAGATCGCCCTGGTCGAGGCCTACGCCAAGGCCCAGGGCCTGTGGCACGAGCCGGGCGCGCCCGAGGCGGTGTACTCGACCGTGCTCGAGCTGGACCTCGGCGACGTCCGGCCTTCGCTGGCCGGGCCCAAGCGCCCGCAGGACCGCGTGCTGCTGGTCGACCTGAAGAAGAACTTCCGCGAGAACGTCGTGCCGCTGACCGCCGCGCGCGACAAGCGCTCGCCGGAAGTGGCCAGCTACGTGGCCGAGGGCGGCGGCGCCGCGGTCGGCAACGAACAACTGCGCAAGGGCGTGGCGGACGTCGAGATCAACGGCGAGAAGGTCCGGCTGAAGGACGGCTCCGTGGTGATCGCGGCGATCACCTCCTGCACCAACACCTCGAACCCGGCGGTGATGCTCGGCGCCGGCCTGCTCGCGCGCAACGCCGCCAGGCTCGGGCTCAAGCCCAAGCCTTGGGTCAAGACCTCGCTCGGCCCGGGCTCGCTGGTGGTGACCGACTACCTGCGCAAGGCCGGCGTGCTCGACGACCTGGAGAAGCTCGGCTTCTATCTGGTCGGCTACGGCTGCACCACCTGCATCGGCAACTCCGGCCCGCTGCCGCCGGAGGTCAGCGCCGGCATCGCCGCGGGCGACCTGGCGGTGGCCTCGGTGCTGTCGGGCAACCGCAACTTCGAGGGCCGGGTGCACCCCGAGGTCAAGATGAACTACCTGGCCTCGCCGCCGCTGGTGGTGGCCTTCGCGATCGCCGGCACGGTCGACATCGACCTGGGCAGCGAGCCGATCGGGCAGACCCCGGACGGCAAGGATGTGTTCCTGCGCGACATCTGGCCGAGCAACAAGGAGATCGGCGACGTCATCGCCGCGACCCTCGGCCCGGAGCTGTTCGCGCAGAACTACGCCGACGTGTTCAAGGGCGACAGCCGCTGGAACACCATCGAGTCGCCCGAGGGCGAGTCCTACGGCTGGGATCCGTCGTCCACCTACATCAAGCACCCGCCCTACTTCGAGGGCATGAGCATGGCCGTGGGCTCGATCAACGACGTCCACGGCGCACGCGTGCTCGGCCTGTTCGGCGACTCCATCACCACCGACCACATCTCGCCGGCCGGCAACATCAAGAAGGACTCGCCGGCGGGCCGCTTCCTGATCTCGCGCGGCGTGCAGCCGGCCGACTTCAACAGTTACGGCAGCCGCCGCGGCAACGACGACGTGATGGTGCGCGGCACCTTCGCCAACATCCGCATCAAGAACCTGATGCTCGGCGGCGAAGAAGGCGGCAACACCCTGTACTTCGGCAGCACGCCGCCGGAGAAGACGTCGATCTACGACGCGGCGATGAAGTACAAGGCCGGCGGCGTGCCGCTGGTGGTGATCGCCGGCAAGGAATACGGCACCGGCTCCTCGCGCGACTGGGCCGCCAAGGGCACCAACCTGCTGGGGGTGAAGGCGGTGATCGCCGAGAGCTTCGAGCGCATCCACCGCTCCAACCTGGTCGGCATGGGCGTGCTGCCGCTGCAGTTCCTCGAGGGCGAGAACGCGCAGGCCCTGGGGCTGGACGGCTCCGAGACGATCGACGTGATCGGCTTGAGCGACGGCATGGCCAAGCGCGCCACGGTGATCGCGCGCAAGGCCGACGGCGGCGAGAAGCGCTTCGAAGTCCGGGTGCTGCTGCTGACGCCGAAGGAAGTGGAGTACTTCCGCCACGGCGGCATCCTGCACTACGTGCTCCGGCAGCTGGCCGCGAAGAAGAGTCTGTAGCGGCCGCCGAAGGGCGGAAGCCCGGCCCTCGCGCGGCACGCGCGAGGGCGCTCCGCGGCGCGCGAGCCTGCGGCTCGCAAGCGCGCCGCCTCGCCCGCCACGGCGGCATCCTGCANNNNCGGAAGCCCGGCCCTCGCGCGGCACGCGCGAGGGCGCTCCGCGGCGCGCGAGCCTGCGGCTCGCAAGCGCGCCGCCTCGCCCGCCACGGCGGCATCCTGCACTACGTGCTCCGGCAGCTGGCCGCGAAGAAGAGCCTGTAGCGGCCGCCGAAGGGCGCAAGCCCGGCCCTCGCGCGGCACGCGCGAGGGCGCTCCGCGGCGCGCGAGCCTGCGGCTCGCAAGCGCGCCGCCTCGCCCGCCACGGCGGCATCCTGCACTACCTGCTCCGGCGGTTCGCCGCGAGGAAGAGCCTGTGTCCGCACCGGCCGGCGGCAGGCCCGGCTTCGCCGGCGCGGCGGGTGGCCGCTGCGGATCAGAACGTACGGCCGACGGAAAGGATCCAGCGGCCGTCGGTCGGGTCGGAGACTCGGATTCGGCCCTCGGCGTCGGCCACGCCCGTGCTGTAGCGACGATAGACGCCGCGATCGTTCCAGGCCCGCGCATAGGCCAACGACAGGTCGAAGCCTGCCACGCTGCGCGACAGCGCGACCTTCCCGTCCCACCAGTCGTAGTCGCCGAAATGGCGGACGCGCTGCCGTCCGTAGTGCAAATCGAGGCTGTAGTCGCCGAGCGGAAACCGGCCGTCGACGGAAAGATAGCCGGAGCCGCGGGAGTGGCGGCCCGAGCCGATGCCGAGGGTGGCGCTGTTGTAGCCGAAGTAGTCGCGGCTGACGGTCGCCGCGTAGGACGCCGACCAAGGCCCCCACCCCGCGCCGACGATGGCTTCGCTGTAGTCGTAGCGGGTGCCGGTGGCGCCCACCGCGGCGCCCGGATAGCGGTAGTGGTACAGCCCGGCACGGTAGCTTAGCCGCCCGTGCTGGCCCGCATAGCCGGCGTAGACGTCCCATTCGAAGCGCGCATCCTCGATGAAATGGCGGCTCACGGTGGACGCCCAGGTGCCCGCGAACCAACCGTCCGGGTGCCGGTAGTCGACGCCGCCCTGCAGCGCCGGCCCGCCCCAGCTCTGGTCGAACCCGCGCGAGACGTAGTCCGACACCACCGCCAGGTTGCCGCTCCAGGCGTCGTCGGCGAGGGCGACCGCGGGCGCGGCCAGCAGCGCCGCCAGCGCGAAGAGCCGCCGGCTCACGGCGCCCCCGCCGGGTCGGACGCCAGCGCCTTGCGCAGGCCGAGCATGTAGAACAGCAGGATCACCGAGAACGGCAGGCCGCACAGCACCACCGCGGTCTGCATCGCGTCGAAGTTCCCGGCCAGCAGCAGCCCGGCGCTGACCACCGTGGTGGCGATCGCCCAGAACACGCGCAGCCAGACCGGCGCGTCGTCGCTGCTGGTGCCGCCCTGCGAGGAGAGGTTGGCGATCATCAACGTGCCCGAATCCACCGGCGTGAGGAACAGCACGAAGCCGATGAGAACCGCGGCGCCGGCGACGTACGGTGCCAGCGGGAGATGCTCGAGCAGCTTGAACAGCGCCATCGCCGGCTCCGCCTGCGCCGTCTCGCCCAGGGCGACCTGGCCGTGGTTGAGCACCAGGTCGATCGCCGTGTTGCCGAAGATCGAGAGCCACGCCAGGGTGAACCCCAGCGGGATCAGCAGCACGCCGAAGACCACTTCCTTCAGCCGCCGCCCGCGCGAGATGCGGGCGATGAACATGCCGACGAACGGCGCCCAGGCGATCCACCACGCCCAATAGAACAACGTCCACGCACCGGACCAGCGTTTGGCCTCGGCGTCGTAGAGGTACATCTCGAAGCTCTTGCCGACGAACGAGCGCAGGTAGTCGCCGGTGTTCTGCACCAGGCCGTCCAGCAAGTGCAGGGTCGGGCCGCAGGCGAGCACGAAGAGCAGCAACAGGCACAGCAGCCGCACGTTGAGGTTCGACAGCCAGGCGATGCCCTTCTCCACGCCCGAGGCCGCGGCGATCGTGGCCACCACCATCATCGCCGCGACGATCAGCATCAGCAGGTGCGGCGTGGGCCGGATGCCGAACAGGTAGGCCAGCCCGGATTCGATCACCAGCGCGCCGATGCCGAGGTTGGTCACCATCGAGATCAGCGTCGCCAGGATGCCGAAGCCGTCGACCAGGTGGCCGATGCCGCCGTGGATGCGGTCGCCGAACACCGGGTGCAGCGCCGAACGCAGGGCCAGCGGCAGGCCCTTGCGGTACGCGAAGTAGCCCAGCGCGATGCCGATCAGCGCGTACAGCGCCCAGCCGTGCAGGCCCCAGTGCAGGAAGGTCAGCACCATCGCCTCGCGCGCGGCCTGCACGCTGCCGCCGACCCCTTCGGGCGGCGAGAGGAAGTGGTCCAGCGGCTCGTAGGCGCCGTAGTACAGCAGGGCGATGCCGATGCCGGCCGAGAACAGCATCGACGTCCAGGCCATGTAGCTGAACTCGGGCCGCTCGTCGTCGGCGCCGAGGCGGATCCGGCCGTACCGGGAGAACCCCAGCCAGATCACGAAGGCCAGGCAGGCCACGATGACCAGCATGTAGTACCAGCCGAAGGTGCGCGAGACCAGCACCTGCGCCCACTCGAGCCAGTGCTTGCTGCCTTCGGGGAAGAGCACGGTGAGCGTGCCGAGCAGGCAGACCACGGCCGCCGAGCTGTAGAACACCACGGGGTTGAGCCGCACCGGCGGCGTATCGGCTTGCTTCTGCATCGTTCCGGGCTTCCGTTGGGTCTGGCCGCGCGGCGGCCGGCGTCGACGGCCGGCGGGTCGGGTCGGGGCCCGGGACGTCGACGTGAGCTTAGCGTTTATTGATTGAACGTTCAATCAAAATAAGACATACTCCCGGGATTCGCCTGACCAGCCGCCCGCGCAGTCGGCGGCGCCGTCACCCAGGAGGTCCCATGCCCAAGCGCGGCATACAACCGGTCCGACGCGAGCAGCTGATCCGCGCCACCTACGCGACCATCGACCAGGTCGGTCTGGCGGACGCCACGGTGGCGCAGATCGCCCACGCGGCCGGGCTGTCCGCCGGCATCGTCAGCCACTACTTCGGCGACAAGAACGGGCTGCTCAACGCGGCGATGCGCCAGATCCTGCGCGACCTCAAGGCCGCCGTGGCGCGCTATCGCGGCCGTGCCGACGACACCCCGCGAGCGCAGCTGCGCGCGATCGTCGACGGCAATTTCGACCAGACCCAGACCAACCGCACCGCGATGCGGGTGTGGCTGACGTTCTGGGCGGCGAGCATGCACCAGCCCGAACTGGCCCGCCTGCAGCGCGCCAACGACCACCGCCTCTACTCCAATCTGTGCTGGCAGTTCCGCCGGGTCCTGCCGCCCGAGCGCGCCCGCGCGGCGGCGCGCGGCCTGGCCGCGATGATCGACGGCCTGTGGCTGCGCGGCAGCCTCGCCGGTGGCGACTTCGACGTCGCCCAGGCGCGCGCCCTCGCCTACGAATACCTGGACCACCAACTCGGAGCCGGCGCCTGAGCGCCGCGCCCGCCAAGGAGCACCCGATGCCGCAGCTGCCCCTGCAGAAGCTCTACCTCCACGGCCGCCATGTCGACGCCACCGGCGGCGGCACCTTCAAGACCGTGAATCCCGCCAACGGCGAGGTGCTGGCGGAGGTGCAGCGCGCCTCGCGGGACGACGTCGAGCGGGCCGTGGAAAGCGCCGAGCGCGGCCAGCGCGAGTGGGCGGCGATGACCGCGGTGCAGCGCTCGCGCATCCTGCGCCGCGCGGTGGACATCCTGCGCGAGCGCAACGACGAGCTGGCGCGCCTCGAAACCCTGGACACCGGCAAGGCGTATGCGGAGACCTCGACCGTCGACATCGTCACCGGCGCCGACGTGCTCGAGTACTACGCCGGCCTGGCGCAGGCGATCCAGGGCGAGCAGGTGCCGCTGCGCGAATCGAGCTTCTTCTACACGCGGCGCGAACCGCTGGGCGTGGTCGCCGGCATCGGCGCCTGGAACTACCCGATCCAGATCGCGCTGTGGAAATCGGCGCCGGCGCTGGCCGCCGGCAACGCGATGATCTTCAAGCCCAGCGAGGTCACCCCGCTGACCGCGCTGAAGCTGGCCGAGATCTACACCGAGGCCGGCGTGCCGGACGGGGTGTTCAACGTCGTGCAGGGCCCGGGCCGCGAGGTCGGCCAGTGGCTGACCGAGCATCCGCGGATCGAGAAGATCTCCTTTACCGGCGGCGTCGAGACCGGCAAGAAGGTGATGGCCGCCGCCGCCGCCTCGTCGCTGAAGGAAGTGACGATGGAGCTGGGCGGCAAGTCGCCGCTGATCGTGTTCGACGACGCCGACCTCGCCCGCGCCGCCGACATCGCGGTGATGGCCAACTTCTTCAGTTCCGGCCAGGTCTGCACCAACGGCACCCGCGTGTTCGTCCCGCGCGCGATGCAGGCGGCCTTCGAGGCCGCCGTGCTGGAGCGCGTGGCGCGCATCCGCGTCGGCGACCCGATGGACCCGGCGACCAACTTCGGCCCGCTGACCAGCTTCGCCCACATGGAGAAGGTGCTGGCGCTGATCGAGAGCGGCAAGCGCGAAGGCGCCCGGCTGCTGGCCGGCGGCGGCCGCGCCACCGACGGCGCCCTGGCGCGCGGCGCCTACGTGCTGCCGACGGTGTTCAGCGACTGCCGCGACGATATGGCCATCGTGCGCGAGGAGATCTTCGGGCCAGTGATGAGCATCCTGGCCTACGACGACGAGGACGAAGCGGTCGAGCGCGCCAACGCCACCCACTTCGGCCTCGCCGCCGGCGTGGTCACTTCCGACCTCGCCCGCGCCCACCGCGTCATCCACCGCCTGCAGGCCGGCATCTGCTGGATCAACACCTGGGGCGAATCGCCGGCCGAGATGCCCGTGGGCGGCTACAAGCAGTCCGGCGTGGGCCGCGAGAACGGCATCTCGACGCTGGCGCACTACACCCGCATCAAGTCCGTGCAGGTCGAACTGGGCCCGTACGCCTCGGTGTTCTGAGCCTTCCCATCCCACGAGGCGTCACCGCCCGCCCCTCGGGGCGGACGGGCCGAATTTGCAGGAGCGATCCGTGAAACAGATTCCCGAATACGACTACATCATCGTCGGCGCCGGCTCGGCCGGCAGCGTCCTGGCCGCACGGCTGACCGAGGACGCCGACGTGACCGTGCTGCTGCTGGAAGCGGGCGGGCCGGACTACCGCCTGGATTTCCGCACCCAGATGCCGGCGGCACTGGCCTACCCGCTGCAGGGCACGCGCTACAACTGGGCCTACAAGACCGACCCGGAGCCGTTCATGAACAACCGCCGCATGGATTGCGGCCGCGGCAAGGGGCTGGGCGGCTCGTCGCTGATCAACGGCATGTGCTACATCCGCGGCAACGCGATGGACTACGACCATTGGGCGCAGACCCCGGGCCTGGAGCACTGGACCTACCTGGACTGCCTGCCCTACTTCAAGAAGTCCGAAACCCGCGACATCGGGCCGAACGACTACCACGGCGGCGACGGCCCGCTGTACGTCACGACCCCGAAGGCCGGCAACAACGAGCTGTTCCACGCGATGGTCGCCGCCGGCGTGGAGGCCGGCTATGCGCGCACCGAGGACCTCAACGGCTACCAGCAGGAAGGCTTCGGGCCGATGGACCGCACGGTCACCGCGCGCGGACGCCGCTGCAGCACCGCGCGCGGCTACCTCGACGTCGCCCGGCAGCGGGCCAACCTGACCGTGGTCACCCGCGCCCTGACCGACCGCATCCTGTTCTCAGGCAAGCGCGCCGTCGGCGTCGCCTGGCTGCAGGGCGATCTTCCGCAGCAGGCGCGGGCGCGCCGCGAGGTGCTGCTGTGCGGCGGCGCGATCGCCTCGCCGCAGGTCCTGCAGCGCTCCGGCGTCGGCCCCGCCGACCTGCTGCGCGAGCTCGACATTCCGCTGGTGCACCACCTGCCCGGCGTCGGCGCCAACCTGCAGGACCACCTGGAGATGTACGTCCAGTACGAATGCAAGAAGCCGGTGTCGCTGGCGCCCGCGCTCAAGCTGTACAACAAGCCGGCGATCGGCGCCGAGTGGCTGTTCCTCGGCACCGGCATCGGCGCCAGCAACCAGTTCGAGGCCGGCGGCTTCATCCGCAGCCACGACGACTTCGAGTGGCCGAACCTGCAGTACCACTTCCTGCCGGTGGCGATCAACTACAACGGCAGCAACCCGATCAAGGCGCACAGCTTCCAGATGCACGTCGGCTCGATGCGCTCGCCCAGCCGCGGCCGCATCCGGTTGCGCTCGCGCGATCCGCGGGTGCACCCGAGCATCCTGTTCAACTACATGTCGCACGAACAGGACTGGCGCGAGTTCCGCGCCGCGATCCGCATCACCCGCGAGCTGTTCGCGCAACCGGCGCTGGCGCAATACACTGGCCGCGAGATCTCGCCCGGCGCCCAGCTCCGGACCGACGCCGAGATCGACGCCTTCGTGCGCGAGCACGCCGAAACCGCCTACCATCCGTCCTGCTCGAACAAGATGGGGCCCGAAACCGATCCGATGGCGGTGGTCGATGGCCACGGCCGCGTCCACGGCCTCGAGGGGCTGCGCGTCGTCGACGCCTCGATCATGCCGCAGGTGGTCACCGGCAACCTCAACGCGCCGACGATCATGATGGCCGAGAAGCTCGCCGACGCGATCCGCGGCCGTGCGCCGCTGCCGCGCGCCCAGGTGCCCTACTACAAGGCCAACGGCGCGCCGGTGCGCCGCATCGCCTGACCCGTCGGCCGAGCCGCGCCCGTCCGTGCCCGCCGCCGTCGTGCGGCGGGCGCGGCGGTCGAACGCGGCGCATCAGGACCGCGGCGTCCATTCCGCGCTGACCAGGCGCCATTCGCCCTCGACCTCGCGCCAGCCCGTCCGTACCGCGTAGAGCCGCGCGGCGTCCGGCAACCGACCGCTGCCGCCCGTCAGCGCGGCGGTGAAGCTGACCTCGGCGCGATCGCCCCGTAGCCGCACGTCCGCCGGACCGAGACTCACGCCGACGTGCCGGTAGCGCAGGAAACTCGCCTGGGCCAGGCGTCGGGCACCGGCCCGGTCCAGGCCGCCGGGGCCGATGAAATCCTCGGCCAATGCCCCCTCCAGCGCGTCCGCATCGCGCTCCTCCACCGCCGCCTGCAGCGCCTGCAGGCTTTCTCGCAGGCGCTGCTCGGGTCCGGGCCGGGCGCATGCGGCCAGCGCCAAGGCGGCGGTCAACAGCAACGGCCCAAGGGTCGGGCTTCGGATCGGACGGACCTGCATGTTCGGTTCCTTGGTTGCCGGCGCGCCGCTGCGGCGCGCCTTGCCAGCTTTCGGCGGCCTATGCTCCAATCGGCCGAATCCGCCGTACGGCAGCGAATACACGGCCGCGGCGCAGCGTAACACCCGAGCACGAAGGGGGAGCGATGAGTTTCGAACGCCCGTGGCTGGCGCAGTATCCGCACAACGTTCCGGCCGAGATCGACGTGGACGAGTACCGTTCCGTCGTCGCGGTGCTGCAGGCGGCGATCGACAACTTCCGCGACCGCCCCGCGTTCGCGAACTTCGGCAAGGCCCTGACCTACGGCGACATCGACCGGCTCAGCGCGCAGTTCGCCGGCTACCTGCTCGGCGAGCTCGGGCTGAAGAAGGGCGATCGGGTCGCGATCATGATGCCGAACTGCCTGCAGTACCCGATCGCGACCTTCGGCATCCTGCGCGCCGGGCTGACCGTGGTGAACACCAACCCGATGTACACCGCGCGCGAGTTGCGCCATCAGCTGCGCGACTCCGGCGCGAGCGTGATCCTGGTGGTGGACAACTTCGCCCACACCGTGCAGGAGGTGATCGCCGACACCGCGGTCAGGCAGGTCGTCACCACCGGCCTGGGCGACATGCTCGGCTTCCCGAAGGGCCCGCTGATCAACTTCGTGCTGAAGTACGTCAAGAAGATGGTGCCCGAGTACAGCCTGCCGGGCGCGATCCGCTTCCGCGACGCGCTGGCGCTCGGCGAGCGCCATCCGTTGCCGCAGATCGACATCGACCCGGAAGACGTCGCCTTCCTGCAGTACACCGGCGGCACCACCGGCGTGGCGAAGGGCGCGATGCTGACCCACCGCAACATGGTCGCCAACATGCAGCAGGCGGCGGCCTGGGTCGGCACCAACGTGAAGCCGGGCGAGGAAACCATCATCACCGCGCTGCCGCTTTACCACATCTTCGCGCTGACCGCGAACGGCCTGGTGTTCATGAAGTTCGGCGGGCTGAACCACCTGATCACCAACCCGCGCGACATGAAGGGGTTCGTCAAGGAGCTCAAGAAGACCCGCTTCACCGCGATCACCGGCGTCAACACGCTGTTCAACGGCCTGCTCAACACGCCCGGCTTCGACCAGGTCGACTTCTCCGCCCTGCACCTGACGCTGGGCGGCGGCATGGCGGTGCAGCGTTCGGTCGCCGACCGCTGGAAGCAGGTGACCGGCTGCACCCTGGTCGAGGCCTACGGCCTGACCGAGACCGCGCCCGCCGCCTGCATCAACCCGATGGACCTGAAGGAGTACAACGGTTCGATCGGCCTGCCGATCCCGTCCACGGACGCCTGCATCAAGGACGAGGCCGGCAAGATCCTGCCGGTCGGCGAGATCGGCGAGCTGTGCATCCGCGGCCCCCAGGTGATGAAGGGCTACTGGAACCGCCCGGCCGAGACCGCCGAAGTGATCGACGCCGACGGCTGGCTGCACACCGGCGACATGGCCCGGATGGACGAGAAGGGGTTCGTCTACATCGTCGACCGCAAGAAGGACATGATCCTGGTGTCGGGTTTCAACGTGTACCCGAACGAGGTCGAGGACGTGATCGCGATGATGCCGGGCGTGCTCGAGGTCGCCGCCGTCGGCGTCCCGGATGACAAGTCCGGCGAGGCGGTCAAGGTGGTGATCGTCAAGAAGGACCCGTCGCTGACCGCCGAGCAGGTCAAGGCGCACGCGCGCCAGCACCTGACCGGCTACAAGCACCCCAAGTACGTCGAGTTCCGCGCCAGCCTGCCCAAGACCAACGTCGGCAAGATCCTCCGCCGCGAGCTGCGCGACCCGCCGGCGGCGGGCTGATCCGGCTGCGGCCGCGACCGCTCGTCCCGCACTCGCCCCTCTTCGGAGGGGCGTGTCATTTTGGCTCCTGCCCCCGGTGTAGCATCAAAAACGTGGGCTTTGTCACGCCGTCCGTAGCCCACCCCTACCACGGACGGCCAACCGGGGACTTTCCAAAATGAGCACGATCCAGAAACTGCATCCCGCACCCAAGTACGCGACCCTGCGAATCGAGTCCGATCCGGCCGGCGACTGCCATTGGATGTATATGCACGAGGACATCGGACAGGGAGTGCGCCCGTGCTTCCGGACCGAGTTGATGGAAGATATGTGGAGCTTCCTCGACTCGATCACGCTGCGCGAAGACCAGCGCCAGCCCGGCCGCCTTCGTCATCTCGTGCTGGCATCGTCGGCTCCTGCGGCGTTCAACCTCGGCGGCGACCTGGAGCTGTTCTCGAAATTGATCCGCAACAACGACCGGGACCGCTTGCTGGCCTATGCGCGCAGTTGCGTCGACGGCGTCCATCACTTCCACACGGGCCTGGGCGGTGATGTGCGCACAATCGCGCTGGTACAGGGCGATGCGCTCGGCGGTGGGCTGGAGCTGGCCTTGTCGTGCCACACCATTGTCGCCGAGGAAGGCGTCGAGATGGGCCTGCCGGAAGTTCTGTTCGGCCTGTTCCCCGGCATGGGGGCCTATTCGTTCCTATCCAGGCGCGTTTCGCCCCAGCTCGCTGAAAAACTGATCCTCGAAGGCGCGATCCTGCCCAGCGAAGAGATGCACAGGCTCGGCGTGGTCGACGTACTGGCACCCAAGGGCGAGGGCGAGGCGGTGGTGCAAGACCTGATCCGCAAACAGCATCGCGCACCCTACGCGCATGTCGCCATGAACGCCGTGCGGGGACTGTCCCAGCCGGTCAGTCATGCCGAGCTGTTGGCGATCACGGAGGTCTGGGTCGATACCGCCCTCGCGCTCGGCGAAAAGTCGCTGCGCACGATGGAGCGTATTGTTCGCGCGCAAAGCCGGCGCTCCTCGAAGGCCGCCTGAACGAGGCTAGGACGAGCGCTCGTCCCCTTGGGCCCCGCGCGCTCGTTCCCGTGCCTTCAGCGCCGCCCTCCCCTGGGCCATGTGTTCGTTGAGCATGCTGAGCCGATGCCGCCACTCGCTGGCGATCTGCCAGTCGGTGAGCCGCATCAGCTCGCCGCTGACGGAGGCCAGCTTGATCAAGCCGAGGTTGCTGGCCACACCCTTGAGCGCATGCGCGTGCTCGCGCATGATCGCCCAGTCTTCGCCGGCCGCGGATGCGTTCAGGGCTTGCAGGCATCCATCTGCGTCACGCAGGCATTGGGCGACGAATTCGCGTTCGAAGCCCTCCCCCATTCCCAAGGCCTGCAGTTCGTCGAGCACCGCGCTGTCGAGGACGTGGTCGCTCACCGGCACGTCGCGCACGGCCACGACAGGGGTGGTGACACGGCCGTTGTTGGCGATCTCCGCCAAGGTGTCCAGCAGGCGCGTCGTCGAAACCGGCTTGGACAGGAACGCCCGCGCGCCGGCCTGCTCGCAGCTGCGGATCGATTCGGGCGTGACGTCCGCGCTGAGGATCAGCACCGGCGTGCGCGGCCCGCCCCCGGCCTGCATCACCCGCATCTGCCGCAGCAGATCGAGGCCGCTCACGTCCGGCATGTGCAGGTCCGCGATTACCGCGTCGTAGTCGACCGCGGCGACGGCGTTGAGCACCGCTTCGCCGCCATCGACGCAGGTCACCTTGTGCCCCGCCTTCTCCAGCAGCCGCTGCAGCACGCTGCGGTTGGCGGCATGGTCGTCGGCGACCAGGATCGACAGGCTGCGCACGCGGGCGCGGTGGCGCAGGAACGGGTCGCCGAAGGCGATCACGTTCTTCGGCGCCTCAGCCTCCGCCGCGGGCCTTTCCGGCTGCACTGCCGGGCCGGCCTCGGCCTCCGTCCGCACGCGCTCGAACGGCAGTTCGACCCAGAAGCGGCTGCCGCGCTGTTCGCGGCTCTCGAAACCGATGCTGCCGCCCATCGCTTCGGTGAGGCCCTTGGCGATGGTCGTGCCCAGGCCGGTGCCGCCGTAGCGGCGCGCCAAGCCCACGTCGGCCTGCTCGAAGGCCTCGAACAGGCGCTGGCGCATCGATTCGGGAATGCCGATGCCGGTATCGGTGACGGCGAAGCGCAGCTCCACCCGGTCGGCCGTCTGCGACACCACGGTCACGTCGAGGCGCACCGAGCCGTGATCGGTGAACTTGACCGCATTGCTGGCCAGGTTGAGCAGCACCTGGCGCAGGTGCACCGCGTCGCCGCGCAGCGCCTCCGGCACGTCGGGCGCCACCGTGGCCTCGTAGCGGATCTGCTTGGCGCGCGCCTGCGGCTGCAGGATCAGGCCGACGCTCTCGACCACCTCGCGCGGCAGGAATTCGACGGCATCGAGCTTGAGCTTGCCCGCCTCGATCGCGGAGATGTCGAGCACGTCCTCGACCAGCGCCAATAGGGTGCGCGTCGAGGCCTGGATGGTGTTGAGGCATTCGCGCTGCTCGGCGTCGAGCCGGGTCGTCGCCAGCAGTTCGGACATGCCGGCCAAGCCGTTGAGCGGCGTGCGGAATTCGTGGCTCATGTTGGCCAGGAACCGGCTCTTGGCCTCGTTGGCGCGTTTGGCCTCCTCGGTCGCGCGGGTCAGCGCGCGCAACAGTCCGGACAGGTACAGCGGAATCGCGATCAGCCCGAGCAGCAGCCCGATGCCGATCACCGGATTGCGTTGCCAATAGGGGGTGATCGACACCACCGCGCCGAAACTGAAGCAAGCCATCGCCACCGCGGCATAGAGATAGCGATTGCCGTAACGCAGGCCATTGCCGACGGTCACCCACATGATGATCACGTAGACCCAGGCCAGCGGCTCGCCCATGTGAATCATGGCCAGCCCCATCAGGCCATAGTCGGAGACCATGCCGATCGCCCGGCGCACGCCCGACTTCCCGGGCGAGGCCAGGATCCAACCGATCAGGACCAGGCCGACGGCGAAGCCCACCTCGACCATGGTCAGGACATTGACGTACTGCTCGCGAGGCAACGAACCGCCAGCGCCGCGCACCAACAGGTAGACCAGCACCACGAACAGCACCGCGATGCGCACGAACGCTTGCTCGTGCTCGCTGTCGCCGCGATGAGCCAGCCGCCTCCGGACCCAGTGGTATGCGCTGACCATATCGGCTACTCCATGCCCGGCCGGGCGCTCACCGTCGAGAAGCGGGCGCAGATGTCTTCCAGCCGCTCGCGGCTGCGGATCAGCGCGTCGACGCAGCGCGGATCGAACAGGCGGCCGCGTTGCGCGTAGAGGTAGCCCAGGGCCGCGTCCATGTCCCAGGCCTTCTTGTAGGGACGCGGCGAGATCAACGCGTCGAACACGTCGGCCACCGCGACGATCCGCGCCTCCAGCGGGATCTCCTCGCCCACCAGGCCATCCGGGTAGCCGCTGCCGTCGTAGCGCTCGTGGTGACGCAGCGCGATCAGGGCGCCGGTCTGGATGAAGCGGTTCTGGCTGCCGCTGAGCAGTTCGTAGCCGATCCGCGGGTGCCGGCGCATCACCGCGGTCTCCTCCTCCGTCAGGGGGCCGGCCTTCATCAGCACCGCGTCGGGGATCGCGATCTTGCCGATGTCGTGCAGCGGCGCCGCCATTTCGATCACCCGCACCTCGTCCTCGAACATGCCCAGCTGCTCGGCGATCAGGCCGGCGACGTGGGCCATGCGCTCCAGGTAGGCGCTGGTGCCGGCGTCGCGGTATTCGATCGCCCGCGCCAGCCGCGACAGGGTCTCGCGCTCGCGCTCCTCGACTTCGTGCATGCTCGACAGCAGGCGCTGCTCCAGCGACAGCGCGCGCTGCTTCACGCTCTCGGATTGCTGGCGCAGCTGCAGCAGGTTGCGGCAGCGCGCGCGCAGTTCGCGCGGGCGCACCGGCTTGACCAGGAAGTCGATCACCCCAGCCTCGAGCGCCGCCTGGCGCACCGGCTCGTCGCCGACCACGGTCACCAGGATGATCGGGATGTCGCGGTGCAGCGGCAGGCGGCGGAAGCGGCGCGCGAACTCGAGCCCGTCGATGCCGGGCATGCGGTAGTCCAGCAGCAGCAGGTCGGGCTGGTGGCTCTCGCACCAGCCCAGCGCCGTCTCGGAATCGCCGAAATCGTGGACACGCAACTCCGAGGCGATGTCCTCGATGATGTGGCGCAGCATCGTGCGCGCTGAGGTTTGGTCATCGACGATGACGACGTTCACGCCGGTTACCCCTGGACCGTCTACGCGGCGGCCGACACCGGGAGAATACCGCGACAGCGGCCGTCAGGCAGCCGCCTCGTTCGCGGCCGGCCGGCTCAACCACCCGCTTCCGGTCGCATGTAGGGGAACAGCAGCACGTCGCGGATCGAGGCCGAGCCGGTCAGCAGCATCACCAGCCGGTCGATGCCGACGCCCAGGCCGCCGGTCGGCGGCAGGCCGACCTCCAGCGCGCGGATGTAGTCGGCGTCGTAGTGCATGGCCTCGTCGTCGCCGCCGGCCTTGGCCGCGACCTGGGCCTGGAAGCGCTCGGCCTGGTCCTCCGGGTCGTTCAGTTCGGAGAAGCCGTTGGCCAGCTCCTTGCCGCCGATGAACAGCTCGAAGCGGTCGGTGATGCCCTTCTCGGTGTCGCTCTCGCGCGCCAGCGGCGAGACCTCGACCGGGTAATGGGTGATGAAGGTCGGCTGCACCAGCCGGCCCTCCACGGTCTTCTCGAAGATCTCCAGCAGCAGCTTGCCCCAGCCGTAGTCGGGCTTGACCGGGATGCGCAGGCGTTCGCAATGCGCGGCCAGGGCCTCGCGGTCGCGGCAGTCGGCGGCGGAGATCGATGGATTGAAGTGCCGCACCGCCTCGTCCAGGCGCCAGCGCCGGAACGCCGGGCCGAGGTCGATGGCCGCGCCTTCCCAGAAGGTCTCGGTGGTGCCGAGCACCTCGCGCGCGACGTCGCGGATCATGCCCTCGGTCAGGTCCATCACCTCGCTGTAGGCGACGTAGGCCTCGTACAGCTCGAGCATGGTAAACTCGGGGTTGTGCCGGGTCGACACGCCCTCGTTGCGGAAGTTGCGGTTGATCTCGTACACCCGCTCCAGGCCGCCGACGACCAGGCGCTTCAGGTACAGCTCCGGCGCCACGCGCAGGTACAGTTCCAGGTCCAGCGCATTGTGGTGGGTGACGAAGGGCCGGGCCGCGGCGCCGCCGGGGATGTAGTGCATCATCGGCGTCTCCACCTCCAGGAACCCGCGCGCATCGAGCCAGGCGCGGATCGCGCGGATGATCCGGCTGCGCTTGACGAACACCTCGCGCGCTTCCGGATTGACGATCAGGTCGACGTAGCGCTGGCGGTAGCGCTGCTCGACGTCGGCCAGGCCGTGGAACTTGTCGGGCAGCGGCCGCAGCGACTTGGTCAGCAGGCGCAGGCGCTCGGCCTTGACCGACAGCTCGCCGGTCTTGGTGCGGGTCAGCGTGCCCTCCGCGCCGACGATGTCGCCGACGTCCCAGCCCTTGAACGCCTCGTAGGTCTCGCCCAGCGCGTTGGCCTGCAGGAACAGCTGGATGCGGCCGGACTCGTCCTGGATCTGCACGAAGCTGGCCTTGCCCATCACCCGCTTGAGCAGGATCCGCCCGGCCACCGCCACGCGCCTGGCCTGGCCGTCCAGCGCCTCCGCGGTCCAGCGCTCGGCGTCGGCGAACTCGCGCTGCAGGTCGCCGGCGAAGTCGGCGCGGCGGAAGTCGTTCGGGAAGGCCACGCCCTTGGCGCGCAGCGCGGCGAGTTTGGCCCGGCGCTCGGCGATCAGGCGGTTCTCGTCGGCGTGCGTCGGCGGGGGCGTCGTGTCGGTCATGGTCTTGTGGTGGGGATGGAAGGGTTTTTCGCCGCGGATGTTCCCGGACAAGCGCGGGCCAGGTGTTTTATACCGTCATCCCCGCGCAGGCGGGGCTCCGGCTCTTGAGGCGAACGGCCCCGGACGACCGTTTTCGCCGGATGACGTGCCCGGGCGCAGGCGCCGTCCCGGGCGTACTTCGGATTCCGTCCCTATCGATATTTGTCCGCGCGATCCGCCGCCGGATCAAACCGCGTCGGCCCGCTTGGCGCCGGCCTCCAGGCCGGCCTTGAGGCTGGCCTCGACGAACTCGTCGAGGTCGCCGTCCAGCACCTTCTGCGTGTCGCTGCGCTCGAGGCCGGTGCGCAGGTCCTTGATCCGGCTCTGGTCGAGCACGTAGTTGCGGATCTGGCTGCCCCAGCCGATGTCGGACTTGGACGCCTCCAGCGCGTTCTTCTCGGCGTTGCGCTTCTGGATTTCCAGCTCGTACAGCTTCGCCGCCAGCATCTTCATCGCGCGGTCGCGGTTGGCGTGCTGGCTGCGCTCGGTCTGGCAGGCCACGACGATCCCGGTGGGCACGTGGGTGATGCGCACCGCCGACTCGGTCTTGTTGACGTGCTGGCCGCCGGCGCCGGAGGACCGGTAGACGTCGGTCTTCAGGTCCGCGGGGTTGATCTCGATGTCGATCTTGTCGTCGACCTCGGGGCTGACGAACACCGAGGTGAAGCTGGTGTGGCGGCGGTTGTCGGAATCGAACGGGCTCTTGCGCACCAGGCGGTGCACGCCGGTCTCGGTCTTCAGCCAGCCGTAGGCGAAGTCGCCCTCGACCCGGAAGGTCGCGGACTTGATCCCGGCCACTTCGCCGCCGGACACCTCCAGCAGCTCGGTCTTCCAGCCGCGCGACTCGGCCCAGCGCAGGTACATGCGCAGCAGCATCTCGGCCCAGTCCTGGGCCTCGGTGCCGCCGGCGCCGGCCTGGATGTCGACGAACGCGTTCGCGCCGTCCATCGGGCCGGAGAACATGCGCTGGAACTCCAGCTTGTCGACGTCCCTGGCGTAGCGCTCGACGTCCTCGACCACCGCCAGCGCGGTGCCCTCGTCGTTCTCCATCTCGGCCAGCTCGAGCAGCTCGGCGGCGGAGGCGAGGCCGTCGGTCAGGCTGCGGATGCCGCCGACCACCTTGTCCAGCGAAGCGCGCTCGCGGCCCAGCGCCTGCGCGCGTTCGGCGTCGTTCCAGACGTCGGGGCTCTCCAGCTCGCGGTTGACTTCTTCGAGGCGTTCGACCTTGCGGTCGAAGTCAAAGATACCCCCTCAGCGAATCCAGCCGGTCCCGAAGGTCGGCGATTCGCTGACGGACGGGATTCAGCTCGATCATGGCTGCCGTGTCCGTGGTTTCTGTGCGGATGAGAACCGGCGATTCTAGCAAGCCGCCGCCGGTTTCGGCGGTATCGCCGCCTCCGCACGGCGAGCCGCGCGATGCCCCGGCCGCGCGGCGGCGGCGCTAGGCCGGTTGGCGATGGATCACCACGAGCTGGAACGCATCCCCGCCCCGGTAATCGTCCGGCTCGAGCCGGTAGACCACGCGCACCCGCGGCGGCGGCCGGCCGCCGTCCCAGCCGCCGAACTCGATCGCGTTCAGGCGCAGGCCGGCGCAACCGAGCGCCAGGCGCAGGTGGCGCTCGCCGACCGGACGCGCGTCGACCACGTCGAACTCGCCGTCGAACTGCGGTTCGGGGAAGCCCTGCCCCCACGGGCCGCCGTCGCGCAGCCATTCGGCGCTGGCACGGCAGAACTCCTCGGCGGCGAGTTCGCCGTCGCTGAGCAGCTCCGCCTGCAGCAGCTCGGGCGTCAGCGCCTCCGCGGCGCAGCGCTCGAACGCGGCGTGAAAGGCCTCCAGCGCCTCCCGCCGCAGCGAGAGCCCGGCCGCCATCGCGTGCCCGCCGAAACGTTCGATCAGGCCCGGATGGCGCGCGTCGATCTGGGCCAGCGCATCGCGGATGTGGAAGCCCGGCACCGAACGCGCCGAGCCGCGCAGCAGCGCCGCGCCGGATTCGGCCGGGGCGAACGCGATCGTCGGCCGGTGCAGGCGTTCCTTCAGCTTGGACGCGACCAGGCCGACCACGCCCGGATGCCATTCCGGATCGAACAGGCACAGCGCCGGCGGCAGCGCGCCCGCGCCCACCGCGACCCGCGCCAGCGCGCGCTCGGCCTCGTCGGTCATCTGCTGCTGCACCGCGCGGCGCTCGCCGTTGAGCCGGTCGAGGGTCTCGGCGATGTCGCGCGCCCGTGCCGGGTCGTCGGCGAGCAGGCACTCGATGCCGAGCGCCATGTCCTCCAGCCGGCCGGCGGCGTTGAGGCGCGGGCCGATCGCATAGCCGATGTCGGCCGCGGTCAAGCGCGAGGCGTCGCGCCGCGAGACCTCGATCAGCGCGCGCAACCCGGCGCAGCCCTGCCCGGCGCGCAGCCGGCGCAGGCCGGCGCCGACCAGGGCGCGGTTGTTCGCGTCCAGCGGCACCAGGTCGGCGACGGTGCCGACCGCGACCAGGTCCAGCAGCGCGCCCAGGTCCGGCGCCTCGCCGGCGAACGTGCCCTGCTCGCGCAGGCGCCGGCGCAGCGCCAGCAGCACGTAGAACATCACGCCGACGCCGGCCAGCGCCTTGCTCGGGAAGGCATCGCCCGGCAGGTTCGGGTCGACGATCGCGTCCGCCGGCGGCAGGCGTTCGCCGGGAAGATGGTGGTCGGTGACCAGAACCCGCCAGCCGCGCGCCTTGGCTGCGGCGACGCCGGCGTGGCAGGCGATGCCGTGGTCCACCGTGACCAGCAGCTCCGGCTGCAGCGCGGCCAGTTCTTCGACCAGGGCCGGCGACAGGCCGTAGCCGTGCACCATCCGGTTCGGCACCGCGTACGAGACCCGGCGCGCGCCGAGCAGCCGCAGCCCGCGCACGCCGAGCGCGCACGCGGTGGCGCCGTCGCAGTCGAAGTCGCCCACGACCACGATGTGGCGGTCTTCGGCGATCGCCTGCGCGAGCAAGGCGCTGGCCGCATCGAGGTTGCTCAGCCCGTCCGGCGGCAACAGGTGCGCGAGACGCGGTTGCGCCAGGGCCAGCGAAGTCGCGCCGCGCGCGGCGTAGATCCGCCGCAGCAAGGGCGGCAGGTGGTCGGGCCAGTCCCCGGCGGCGTCGCAGCTGCGGCGACGCACTCGCGGCGGCGGCCTCATTCGGCTGCGTCCCCGGCCAGCGGCGCCGCCAGCGACCGCAGGGGCTTGCGCCAGAAGCGCCAACGCTGGCCGGCGCGCAGCGTGTAGCGGACGCCGTCGGCGAACTCGATCCGCGCCTCGGCCAGCGCGCCGCCCTGCACCGCCGCGCGCAGCGGCGCGAACCAGGCGGTTTCCAGCATGGCGAGGTCGCGCGCCGCGCGCAGGTCGAACAGCGCTTCTCCCGCGCTCTCCCCCGGCCAGGCCGGCGGCAGCGGCCCGACGCGCGCACCGGCCAGGTGCGCGAGCGCCGCCAGGCCCTCATCGTCGCTGGCGATCCGCGCATACGGGCTGGAGACCCGGTCCGGCAGCCGGCCGGCGCCCCAGAACCACAGCGAGTTCACCGGCGCGCGCCC
This sequence comes from Vulcaniibacterium tengchongense, assembly GCF_003814555.1. GTDB lineage: Bacteria > Pseudomonadota > Gammaproteobacteria > Xanthomonadales > Xanthomonadaceae > Vulcaniibacterium > Vulcaniibacterium tengchongense. The sequence continues at coordinate 890,066 of NZ_RKQN01000001.1, read as the reverse complement.
GGCGGCGGCGCGCTGCGCGTTGAGCGGATGGTGATGCAGCGCGATCTGGGCCTCGCTCAGCAGGGTGCGCCAGCGCCGCCCTTCCGGGCCGTCCGGCAACTGGTCGAACAGGTCCGCGCCGAGCGCGTGCTCCGGCGCGGCGAATTCGGGCAGGCGCGTGCCGGCGGGGAGGCGCAGATACCAGCGCGCCGGATGCGGCGCGTCCAGCGGGAAGCCGGCGTCGCCGAACAGCGGCTTGAGCGCCTGCAGCAGCGCGGCCGCGTCGGCCTCGCCCAGCGCCAGCGCTTCGCCGTAGGCGAGCAGGCGCGCGCCGTTGATGTCGGGGCGGATGTAGGCCGGATCGGCGCGCAGCCACAGCGCCTGGCCGGCGTCGCCGACGTCGCGCTGGCGGCTCGCGGCGGCCACCGGCCAGCCGCGCGGCCGCACGTCGAGCGCGCGCGCCGCCGGATCGCCCTCGAACCCGCTGCGCTCCGCGCGCGCCAGCCAGCGACCGGTCGCCTCGGACAGCCGCTGGCCGCCGAAGCGTTCGCGCGCGGGCAACAGCAACGTGGCGACGTTCATGGCGACGCGTTCGCTCCGGGCCCCGGGACGCGGCGCGTCACCCCAGGTACCGGACCGCGACGATCTCGTACTCGCGGGTACCGCCCGGCGCCTCGATCCGCACCGTGTCGCCCTCGTGCTTGCCGATCAGCGCGCGCGCCACCGGCGAGGAGATCGCGATCAGGCCCTGCTTGATGTCGGCTTCGAGGTCGCCGACGATCTGGTAGCTCTTGCGCTCGTCGGTCTCGACGTCGGCCAGCTCCACGGTGGCGCCGAACACCACGCGCGAGCCGGCGTTCAGCGAGGCCACGTCGATCACCTGCGCGTGCGACAGCTCGGCTTCCAGCTGCTTGATGCGGCCTTCGATGAAGCCCTGCTGCTCGCGCGCGGCGTGGTACTCGGCGTTTTCGCGCAGGTCGCCGTGGGCGCGGGCTTCGGCGATCGCGTTGATCACCGCCGGCCGCTTGACCGACTTCAATTCTTCCAGCTCGGCGCGCAGTCGCTGCGCGCCCTTCAGGGTCAGGGGTGCTCGCATGGCGTGAATTCCTCGTGCCGCGCCGGAACGTCCGGCCCGGCGGGCGATGGGCGTTGGATGGCCCGATTGTCTATCAGGTCGGCGGCCGGGCGGAAGCCTCTCGCGGGAACGCCAGCGCGCTCCCGCCGCGCGCCCTTGCGGAGCCTGTCGTCGCGCACGGCGGCCGCGAGGCCGCGAGGCGGCGAATCCGATCGGCTTGCCCGGGGCGGCTTCCGCCGGTCCCGGGCACCGCCGAGCGCGGCGCCTCGCCGACGACGCGGCCTCAGGCCGCGCCGTTCACCTCGGCATGCAACTCCTGCAGCGACCACACCGGGCCGGTGCCGCGGTGGTCGAGCGAGTTGACCAATGCGCGCGCGCCGGACACGGTGGTCGAGTAGGTCACGCGCTGCTGCAGCGCCTCGCGCCGGATCGAGAACGAGTCGTTGATCGCCTGCCGCCCTTCCGTGGTGTTGACGATGTAGACGATCTCGCCGTTCTTGATCAGGTCGACGATGTGCGGCCGGCCTTCGGTGACCTTGTTGATCCGCTCGCACGGCAACCCCTGCGCGGTCAGGAAGGCGTGGGTGCCGGCGGTCGCGACCAGGCTGTAGCCGCGCCGCAGCAGGTCCTGCGCCACCGGCAGCACGCGCTTCTTGTCGGGATCGCGCACCGAGACGAACACCTTGCCGCCCGGCGGCAGCGCCTTGATGCCGCCGGCCTCCTGCGCCCGGGCCATGGCCGCGCCGAAACTGCGGCCCACGCCCATCACCTCGCCGGTGGACCGCATCTCCGGGCCGAGGATCGGGTCCACGCCCGGGAACTTGGCGAACGGGAAGATCGCCTCCTTCACCGAGTAGTACGCCGGCACGACCTCGGCGGTGGCGCCCTGCTCGGCCAGCGTGCGGCCGACCATGCAGCGCGCCGCGATCTTGGCCAGCGGCACGCCGGTGGCCTTGGACACGAACGGCACCGTGCGCGAGGCGCGCGGGTTGACCTCGATCAGGTAGATCGTCTCCTGGCCCTGCTCGTCGAAGGTGATCGCGAACTGGGTGTTCATCAGGCCGACGACCTTCAGCGCCTTGGCCAGCGCCACCACCTGCGCGCGCAGCTTGTCCTGCACCTCCTTGGACAGCGAATACGGCGGCAGCGAGCAGGACGAGTCGCCGGAGTGCACGCCGGCCTCCTCGATGTGCTCCATCACGCCGCCGATCAGTACGTTGCCGTCCTGGTCGGCGATCACGTCGACGTCGACCTCGACCGCGCTGTCGAGGAAGCGGTCCAGCAGCACCGGCGAGTCGTTGGACACCTTCACCGCGTCGCGGATGTAGCGCTGCAGGTCGGCGTCGGAATGGACGATCTCCATCGCCCGGCCCCCGAGCACGTAGCTCGGGCGCACCACCAGCGGGTAGCCGATCTGCGAGGCCAGCAGCAGCGCCTCCTCCGGGTTGCGCGCGGTACGGTTCAGCGGCTGCGCCAGGCCCAGTTCGTGCACCAGCTTCTGGAAGCGCTCGCGGTCCTCGGCCAGGTCGATGCTGTCCGGGCTGGTGCCGATGATCGGCACGCCGTTGGCCTCCAGCGCGCGCGCCAGCTTCAGCGGCGTCTGCCCGCCGTACTGCACGATCACGCCCTTGGGCTTCTCCAGGTCGCAGATCTCCAGCACGTCCTCGAGCGTCAGCGGCTCGAAGTACAGGCGGTCGGAGGTGTCGTAGTCGGTCGACACGGTCTCCGGGTTGCAGTTGACCATGATGGTCTCGTAGCCGTCCTCGCGCAGGGCCAGCGCGGCATGCACGCAGCAGTAGTCGAACTCGATGCCCTGGCCGATGCGGTTCGGGCCGCCGCCGAGCACGATGATCTTGTCGCGGCCGCTCGGGTGGGCCTCGCACTCGTCCTCGTAGGTCGAGTACATGTAGGCGGTGGTGGTGGCGAACTCGGCCGCGCAGCTGTCCACGCGCTTGTACACCGGGCGCACGCCGAAGGCGCGGCGCAGGGTGCGCACCGCGGTCTCGTCGGTGCCGGTCAGTTGCGCCAGGCGCGCGTCGGAGAAGCCCATGCGCTTGAGCTGGCGCATGCGCGCCTTGTCCAGCGCCGACAGCCCGCCCTCGGCGACCTGCTTCTCGGCCACGACGATGTCCTCGATCTGGTCGAGGAACCACGGGTCCACCGACGACAGCGCATGGACCTCCTCCACGCCCATGCCGGCGCGGAACGCGTCGCCGATGTAGAACATGCGCTCCGGGCCCGGCTCCTTCAGCTCGCGCCTGAGCCGCGACAGGCCTTCCTCGCTGGACAGGTCCAGGCCGGTCGGGTCGAGGCCCACCTTGCCGGTCTCCAGCCCGCGCAACGCCTTCTGCAGCGACTCCTGGAAGGTGCGGCCCATCGCCATCACCTCGCCCACCGACTTCATCTGCGTGGTCAGGCGGGCGTCGGCCTGCGGAAACTTCTCGAACGCGAAGCGCGGGATCTTGGTGACGACGTAGTCGATCGAAGGTTCGAACGACGCCGGGGTCAGGCCGCCGGTGATCTCGTTCTTCAGCTCGTCCAGGGTGTAGCCGACCGCCAGCTTGGCCGCGACCTTGGCGATCGGGAAGCCGGTCGCCTTCGACGCCAGCGCCGAGGAGCGCGACACGCGCGGGTTCATCTCGATCACCACCACCCGGCCGGTCTGCGAGTTGACGCCGAACTGCACGTTGGAGCCGCCGGTGTCGACGCCGATCTTGCGCAGCACCGCGATCGAGGCGTCGCGCAGGCGCTGGTATTCCTTGTCGGTGAGCGTCTGCGCCGGGGCGACGGTGATCGAGTCGCCGGTGTGCACGCCCATCGCGTCGAAGTTCTCGATCGAGCAGACGATGATGCAGTTGTCCGCCTTGTCGCGGACCACCTCCATCTCGAACTCCTTCCAGCCCAGCACCGATTCCTCGACCAGGATCTCGTGCACCGGCGAGAGTTCCAGGCCGCGCTTGGCGATCTCCTCGAACTCCTCGCGGTTGTAGGCGATGCCGCCGCCGGTGCCGCCGAGGGTGAAGCTCGGGCGGATGATGGTGGGGTAACCGACCTTGGCCTGGATCTCCAGCGCCTGCTCGAAACTGCGGGCGACCTCGGCCTTCGGGCATTCCAGCCCGATCTCCGCCATCGCCACGCGGAACAGCTCGCGATCCTCGGCCATGCGGATCGCCTCGCGCGAGGCGCCGATCAGCTCGACGCCGTACTTCTCCAGCACGCCGTGGTCGGCGAGGTCGAGCGCGCAGTTGAGCGCGGTCTGCCCGCCCATGGTCGGCAGCAGCGCGTCCGGGCGCTCCTTGGCGATGATCTTCTCGACCGTCTGCCAGTTGATCGGCTCGATGTACACGGCGTCGGCCATGTTCGGGTCGGTCATGATCGTCGCCGGGTTGCTGTTGACCAGCACCACCCGGTAGCCCTCGTCGCGCAGCGCCTTGCACGCCTGCGCGCCGGAGTAGTCGAACTCGCAGGCCTGGCCGATCACGATCGGGCCGGCGCCGATGATCAGGACGGTCTTGATGTCGGTGCGCTTGGGCATGTCAACGCGCCTCCATCAGCGCAACGAACTTGTCGAACAGGGGGGCCACGTCGTGCGGGCCCGGGCTCGCTTCCGGATGGCCCTGGAAGCTGAAGGCCGGCGCGTCGGCGAGGGCGATGCCCTGGTTGGAGCCGTCGAACAGCGAACGGTGGGTCACGCGCACGTTCGCCGGCAGCGTCGCCTCGTCCACGGCGAAGCCGTGGTTCTGCGAGGTGATCATCACCCGGCCGGTGTCCAGGTCCACCACCGGGTGGTTGGCGCCATGGTGGCCGAACTTCATCTTCACCGTGCGCGCGCCCGCCGCCAGGCCGAGCAGCTGGTGGCCGAGGCAGATGCCGAAGGTCGGGATCCTCGCGGCGACGAACTCGCGGATCGCCGCGATCGCGTAGTCGCAGGGCTCCGGGTCGCCGGGGCCGTTGGACAGGAACACGCCGTCCGGATTCAGCGCCATCACGTCGGCGGCCGGCGTCTGCGCCGGCACCACGGTCAGGCGGCAGCCGCGCTCGGCGAGCATGCGCAGGATGTTGTACTTGACGCCGTAGTCGTAGGCCACCACGTGGAAGCGCGGCTCGGCGCGGACGAATTCGCCGCGATCCAGGTCCAGCTGGCCGTCGCGCCATTCGTAGCGCTCGCGCACGCTGACTTCCCTGGCCAGGTCCATGCCTTTCAGGCCGGGGAACTTGCGCGCGGCTTCGAGGGCCCCGTCGAGGTCGATCTCGCCCGCCATCAGCGCGCCGTTCTGCGCGCCCTTGTCGCGCAGCAGGCGGGTCAGCTTGCGCGTGTCGATGCCGGCGATGGCGACGATGCCGCGGCGCTGCAGCCACTGCGGCAGCGAGGCCCGGCTGCGCCAGCTGCTCGGCCGGCGCGGCACGTCGCGCACGATCAGGCCCGCGGCCCAGGCGCGGGCGGCTTCGTCGTCCTGGTCGGTGCAGCCGGTGTTGCCGATGTGCGGATAGGTCAGCGTCACCAGCTGCCGCGCGTAGGAAGGATCGGTCAGGATTTCCTGGTAGCCGGTAATGGCGGTGTTGAACACGACTTCGCCGACCGACAGGCCGGGCGCGCCTACGGAAACGCCCTCGAAGAACGTGCCGTCTTCGAGCGCGAGGATTGCGGGTTGGGTCACGGGGATCGCCTTGGCTGCCTGGGGTGTGCCGATCTCGCCCGCCGCAGGCGCCGGCCAAAACCGGGTTGCAGCAAAACGCGGACGCGGTGCGGGACCGGTCCGGCGGAAGAGATTCAGGCGAGCCGGAATTCTAGCGATTCGACGCCGCCGGCGCCAGCCTCGCGCGCCGCGCGCGGGTTCCGGCGTTCACCCGCGGCGCCGTACGGCTCAGCCGAGCAGATCGCGCACCCGGTACGCGCCGGGCGCGCGTCCGGCCAGGCGCGCCGCCACGTGCAGGGCGCCGCGCGCGAACACGTCGCGGTTGGTGGCGCGATGGACCAGCTCGATGCGCTCGCCCGGCGCGGCGAACTGCACCAGGTGCTCGCCGACGATGTCGCCGGCGCGCAACGACGCGTAGCGCGGCTGCGCGCCGCCGCGCTGCGCGCTCGCGCCCAGCGCCAGCGCGGTGCCGGACGGCGCGTCCTTCTTGTGCACGTGGTGCGACTCGACGATGTCGCAGTCCCAGCCGGGCAGCGCCGCGGCGGCACGCTCGACCAGCTCGTTGAGCACCGCCACGCCGAGGCTGAAGTTCGCCGCCCACAACACCGGGATCCGCGCCGCGGCCGCCTGCAGCGCCTCGCGCTGGTTCGCTTCCAGCCCCGTGGTGCCCGACACCAGGGCGGCGCCGCGCCGCTCGCACAGCCCCAGGATGCCGTCGAAGCCTTCGGGCAGGCTGAAGTCGATCGCCACGTCGAACTCGGGCGCGCCGCCGAGCTCGGCCGCGGCGAAATGGGCGACGCCCTCCACCACGCGTTGCGCCGGCTGCGTGCGCGACACCGCGGCGACCACGCTCAGGTCGTCGCGCTCCCCGGCCAGGCGCAGCAGCGCCTGGCCCATGCGGCCGGAGGCGCCGTGGACCAGGACTCTCACTCGTTCAGCGGCTGTTTGCATGGGCGAAGGCTAGCGGCTGGGGCCGGTCGCGAACAAGCGCGGCGGCCGCCGAGCGCCGCCACGGCGAGCGCTGCCGGTCGTCGGCTGCTTCACCAAGGTGACTCGGGCTGGCCTCGTTTCAACGGCCGTTACAGCCGATCCGCGCACGCCGCGTTGCCTTCGCCGTCACAGCGGGCCGGGTAGTCATCGCGCGTCGCTCATGCGACGCACGCCGCGTTTTCCGCCGCGAATCCTTCTGGGCGGAACGCGAAGAACAACAACAAACCACTACTACTACACGCACTCCGGAGAACGAACATGCCCTCCCTGTCCCGGCGCCGCTTCCTTTATGGATTGGCGGCCTCGCCGCTGCTGCTGCATCTGCCGAGCCTGAACGCGCAGGCCGCGCCCCTGATCCGCTACGACGCCAGCTCCGCGGCCGGCCAGGCCATGCTGCGGATCCTGGCTGGCGCGGTGGCGCAGATGCAGGCGCGCCCTGCCGACGATCCGCTGAGCTGGACCTGGCAGTGGTACACCCACTTCGTCGACGGCACGACCACCAAGGCCGACGAGATCGCCCGCATCTTCGGCGGCGTGGCCAGCCCCCGCAGCGTGCTGGCCGAGGAGGTCTGGAACACCTGCCAGTCGCACGCCGGCCAGAACCCGAACCATTTCCTGCCGTGGCACCGCCTGTTCGTGCAGTTCTTCGAGCAGATCGTGCGCACGGTCTCGGGCCGGCCCGACTTCACCCTGCCCTACTGGAACTACACCTCGTACGAGCCCACCAAGCGCGGCATCGTCCCGCACCGCTTCCGCCAACCCACCGACGCCACGTTCTCGGTGCTGTACCGGGCGGACCGCACCACCCTGGCCAACACCGGCCAGCCGATCCACCGCGACCAGCCCGGCGACGCGATGGACATCAGCCTGCCGATGTCCAAGGCCAACTACAGCAGCGCCGGCAGCGTGATGGGGTTCTGCCGCACCATCGACTCCGGCATCCACAGCCGCATCCACGTGCTGGTCGGCAACAGCCTCAACATGGGCTCGGTGCCCTATGCCGGCCGCGACCCGCTGTTCTGGGTGCACCACGCCAACGTCGACCGCATGTGGGCCAGCTGGAACCGCAACGGCGGCGTCAATCCGAGCACGGCGACGTGGGCGCAGACCGAGTTCGTGTTCGCCGACGGCAACGGCGACCGGGTGGTGTGCAAGCTGGTCGACTGCTTCGACATCGCGACGCTCGGCTACACCTACGACAAGTTCCTCACCCCGACCGGCACCGAGGTGGCCGCGACCGCCGCGACGATGAGCGCCGCCACGGCCGCCGCCGAGGGCATCCGCGCCGGCACGCCGGTGCGCGTGGCCGCGGCCCGCGCCGCGGCGGAGCTGGGCGGCGCCGGCCCGGTGCGGGTGGCGCTGCTGCCGGAGGCCGGCGCACGCCGGACCCAGGTGCTGGGCCTGGACCCCGTGGCGCCGGAAAAGCGCACCTACCTGGTGCTCAAGAACCTGCATACCTGGGCGCAGCCGGAGGTGCTCTACCACCTCTACCTGACGCCCGGCCGCGGCGGCGCGGCGGGTCCGGCGACCTACGTCGGCAACATCAACTTCTTCGACGCCGAGTTCCACGACCACGGCCACGGCAGCCCGCTCGACGAAGCCCTGGGCGAGAACTTCTACAGCTTCGACGTCACCGAGCTGCTGCGGAAGTTCGCGCGCGCGGGCGGCACCGCCGCGCGCGATTCGCTGACCTTGACCATCGTGCCCGGCGGCAGGCCCAAGGGCGGCCAGCCGATCGTGGCCACGATCGAGCTGGTGCAGCAGTAGGCGCGGTGGCGCTTCCGGCAGGGCCGTCCCGGCGGTTTGCCCGGATCGGACCGGCGCCGAGAGGGGCAACCGGCCCGCAACGCAGACGGCCCGCGGGTGCGGGCCGTCTTGCCGGTGGATGCGCAGCCCGGGCGCGATCTCAGGACGAGGACGTCATCCGGTCCCAGAAGCCCTTGACGCTGTCGAGGAAGGTCGAGGTGCGCGGCGAGTGCCGCCGCGCGCCTTCGCCGCTGAAGGTCGCCTCGAACTTCTCCAGCAGCTCGCGCTGCTCGGCGGTGAGGTTGACCGGCGTTTCCACCACCACCTTGCAGTACAGGTCGCCGGGGGCGCGGCTGCGCACCGAGCGCACCCCCTTGTCGCGCAGGCGGAACAGCTTGCCGGTCTGCGTCTCCGGCGGGATGCGCAGCTCGACCTCGCCGTCCAGCGTCGGCACGCGGATCACGTCGCCGAGCGCGGCCTGGGAGATGCGCACCGGCACCTCGCAGTGCAGATCGTCGCCGTCGCGCTGGAAGATCTCGTGCTCGCGCACGCGCACGTCGACGTACAGGTCGCCCGGCGGCGAACCGGCGGGCCCGGCCTCGCCCTCGCCGGCCAGGCGGATGCGGTCGCCGTTGTCGACGCCCGCGGGCACCTTGACCTGCAGCGTCTTGACCCGCTCGACCCGGCCCTGGCCGCGGCATTCCGCGCACGGATTGCGCACCGTCCGGCCGCGCCCGCCGCAATGCGGGCAGGTCTGCTGCATCGAGAAGATGCCGCGCTGGAACCGCACCTGGCCGCGACCGTGGCAGGTGGCGCAGGTGTCGAGCTTGCCGTCGGCCGAGCCGCTGCCGTCGCACGCGGCGCACTCGTCCAGGGTGGGGATCTCGATCTGCTTCTCGACCCCGAATACCGCCTCCTCCAGCGTCAGCTCCATCACGTAGCCGATGTCGGCGCCGCGCCGGGGCCCGCGTGCCGCGCCGGCGCCGAAGATGTTGCCGAAGATGTCGCCGAAGATGTCGCCCATGTCGGCGTAGCCGGGATCGGCGCCGCCGCCCATGCCGTGCTCGAACGCGGCGTGGCCGTGCTGGTCGTAGACGCGTCGCTTGCCGGCGTCGGAGAGGACCTCGTAGGCCTCCTTGCACTCCTTGAACGCGGCTTCGGCGGCCTTGTCGCCCGGGTTGCGGTCCGGGTGGTACTTCATCGCGCAGCGGCGATAGGCCTTCTTCAGTTCCGCCTCGCTGGCGTCGCGGGAGACGCCGAGGACTTCGTAGTAGTCGCGTTTCATGGAGCCGCTATTGGGGAGTCGAGATCGGGAACCGCCGAAACAGGCGCGGGACAGGAAAACGGGATTCGGACGAGCTGGATTGTGCCTGTCCGAATCCCGAATCCCCAATCCCGGATCCCGCTCTTACTTCTTGTCGTCCTTGACTTCGGTGAACTCCGCGTCGACCACGTCCTCGGACTTGGCGCCGCCGGTGCCGGCGCCGGCATCCGGCCCGCCCGGCTGCTGGCCGGCGGCGGCCGCGGCGAACAGCGACTGCGCCGCTTCCTCCAGGCTCTTCGACTTGGCCTCGATCTGGGCCTTGTCGTCGCCCTTCATCGCCGCTTCCAGCTCGGCGATCGCGCTCTCGGCGCGGCCGATCGCGTCGCCGGGCACCTTCTCGCCGTGCTCCTTGATCGCGCTGCGCGCGGTGTGGATCAGGCCGTCGGCGTGGTTGCGCGCCTGCACCAGCTCGTGGAACTTGCGGTCCTCCTCGCGGTGCGCCTCGGCGTCGGCGACCATCTTCTGGATCTCCTCCTCCGACAGGCCCGAGCCGGCCTTGATCTCGACCTTCTGCTCCTTGCCGGTCTTCTTGTCCTTGGCCGACACGTGCAGGATGCCGTTGGCGTCGATGTCGAACGACACCTCGATCTGCGGCATGCCGCGCGGCGCCGGCTCGATGCCGGTCAGGTCGAAGCGGGCCAGCGACTTGTTGTAGCGGGCCTGCTCGCGCTCGCCCTGGAGCACGTGCACCGTCACCGCGGACTGGTTGTCCTCGGCGGTGGAGAACACCTGCGAGGCCTTGGTCGGGATCGTGGTGTTCTTCTCGATGATCTTGGTCATCACGCCGCCGAGCGTCTCGATGCCCAGCGACAGCGGGGTCACGTCGAGCAGCAGCACGTCCTTGACGTCGCCGGCCAGCACGCCGCCCTGGATCGCGGCGCCGAGCGCCACGGCCTCGTCCGGGTTGACGTCCTTGCGCGGCTCCTTGCCGAAGAACTCGCCCACCGCCTGCTGCACCTTGGGCATGCGGGTCTGGCCGCCGACCAGGATCACCTCGCTGATCTCGCTGGCGCGCAGGCCGGCGTCGTTCAGCGCGACCCGGCACGGCTCGATCGTCTTCTTGATCAGGTCGTCGACCAGCGCCTCGAGCTTGGCCCGGGTCAGCTTGATGTTCAGGTGCTTCGGGCCGGAGGCGTCGGCGGTGATGTACGGCAGGTTGACCTCGGTCTGCTGGCTGCTGGACAGCTCGATCTTGGCGCGCTCGGCGGCGTCCTTCAGGCGCTGCAGCGCCAGCGGGTCCTTGCGCAGGTCGATGCCCTGGTCCTTCTGGAACTCCTCGACCAGGTAGTCGATCACGCGCTTGTCGAAGTCCTCGCCGCCGAGGAAGGTGTCGCCGTTGGTCGACAGCACCTCGACCTGCATCTCGCCGTCGACGTTGGCGATCTCGATGATCGAGATGTCGAAGGTGCCGCCGCCGAGGTCGTACACCGCGACCTTGCGGTCGCCGGCGCCCTTCTTGTCCAGGCCGTAGGCCAGCGCCGCCGCGGTCGGCTCGTTGATGATGCGCTTGACGTCCAGGCCGGCGATCTTGCCGGCGTCCTTGGTGGCCTGGCGCTGGCTGTCGTTGAAGTACGCCGGCACGGTGATGACCGCCTCGGTGACGGCCTCGCCCAGGTAGGCCTCGGCGGTCTTCTTCATCTTCGCCAGCACTTCGGCCGAGATCTGCTGCGGGGCCATCTTGCGGCCCTCGGCGGTCGCCACCCAGGCGTCGCCGTTGTCGTGCTGGACGATGCCGTAGGGCACCAGGTTGATGTCCTTCTGCACCTCGGCATCGGTGAACTTGCGGCCGATCAGGCGCTTCACCGCGAAGAAGGTGTTCTTCGGGTTGGTCACCGCCTGGCGCTTGGCCGAGGCGCCGACCAGCACCTCGCCGTCCTTGGTGAACGCGACGATCGACGGCGTGGTGCGATCGCCCTCGGCGTTTTCGATGACCCTGGCCTTGCCGCCCTCCATGATCGCCACGCACGAGTTGGTCGTGCCGAGGTCGATGCCGATGATCTTGCCCATGGTGTGTTCCCTCTCGAATCTTGACGTTTGCGGGGCGGTAAGTCCGCCGATGTGCGCTATCTGGGGCTGAAGCCCTGCCCTTCAAGGGGCGCGCCGCGGCCGTCGCCGGCCGCGGCGGCGGGTTCGCCGGAACCGCTTACGGCCCGCTCGCATGCCCTTGCGCCCGAACGATGCCGGACGCGGAAGTCACTCGGTCTTGGCCACGACCACTAGCGCCGGGCGCAACAGGCGCTCGTTCAGCAGCCAGCCCTTCTGGTAGACCTGGACCACGTGGCCGGGCGGATGCTCGGCGCTGTCGACCATGCTCATCGCCTGGTGGCGCTCGGGGTCGAACGGCTGGCCCTGCGGATCCACGGCGACCAGGCCGTTGTCGCCGACCACCTTCAGCAGCTGCCGCAGGGTCAGCTCCATGCCTTCGCGCAGGTGCCGGGCGGTGTCGCCCTCGACCTTGAGGCCGGCCTCGAGGCTGTCGATCACCGGCAGCAGATCGGACAGCAGGCGCTCGTTGGCGAACCTGCGCGCCATCTCGATCTCGCGCGCGATGCGCTTGCGCTGGTTGTCCAGGTCGGCGCGCTCGCGCAGCGCCTCCTCGCGCAGCTGCGCCAGTTCCGCCTGCACCGCTTCGAGCTGAGCGACCAGATCGGCGTGGCCCGGCGCCTCCTGCCGCTCGGCGCCGGGCTCGGCCGCGGGCGGACGGGCGTCGGCCGTGGGGTTGTGCTGCTGCTCGATGTCGCGGTGACTCGTCACTTCCTTCCTCCCTGCGCGAACGCGCACGAAATCCTGCGCGGAACCGCGCAACCGGGGCAGCAATGGGGCCCGAGCGGCAGGGTTTCAAGACGCCCCCGCGCTCGCCCGTCGAAGGGAGCATCGCCGGAGCCGCGCCCAGGCGCCCGCAAGCCGGGAAAGGGACAGGCCGGATCGCCGCCCGGCAGGGGTGAACGCAGGCGCCTCGCTCCGGCCTGCGGGCGCAAAGAAGCGCGGCGCCGTCGTGGCGGCGGGGGAACCGGCGTTCCCGATTGCGGCCCGCGGACGGCGGCTGCCGCCGCGGCGGCCTACGGCTCGGACTGGATCGCCGCACCCAGCGCGTCGGCGGCGGCCTGCACCACCGGGATCACCCGCTCGTAGGCCATCCGGCTCGGCCCGAGCACCCCGAGCACCCCCAGCACCTGGCCACCGACGCCATACGGGGCGCTGACCAGGGACATCCCCTCCAGCGGCGCCAGCCCGGTCTCCTCGCCGATGAAGATGCGCACGCCCGGCGCCCGCACCGTGCGTTCGAGCAACTGCAGGATCTCGCGCTTGCGGGCGAAGGCCTCGAACAGCTCGCGCAGGCGCTCCAGGTCGGCCAGGTCCTGCACCCCCATCAGCCGGGTCTGCCCGGCCAGCACCACGTCCTCGCTGTCGCCGGCGAGCAGTTGCTCCGACAGCTCGATCGAGCGCGACAGCAGCGCCTGCATCTCGTCCCGCGCCGAGCGCAGCTCGCGCAGCAGCACGCTGCGGATCTCGGCCATCGGGCGGCCCACGAAGTGGGCATTGAGATAGTTGCCGACCTGCTCCAGCTCGGCCGCGTCGTACGGCCGCCGGGTCGGGATGATCCGGTTCTGCACCTCGTTGTCGGCGAACACCAGGATCGCCAGCACCTTGGAGCCGTCCAGCGGCAGGAACTCGATCCGGCGGAACGCGAACTGCTCGCGCCGCGGCACGCTGACCACGCCGACGAAATGGGTCATCGCCGAGAGCAGCTCCGAAGCGCTGCCCAGCAGCGCCTGGGTGCCCGAGCCGACCGGCAGCTCGTTGCGCAGGCGCGCGACCTCGCTGTCCGGCAGCGGCTTGACCTGCAGCAGCGAATCGACGAACAGCCGGTAGCCCTGCGCGGTCGGCACCCGCCCGGCCGAGCTGTGCGGGGCGCTGAGCAGGCCGGCCTCCTCCAGGTCGGCGAGGATGTTGCGGATCGTCGCCGGGCTGACGTCCAGCCCGGCGTGGCGGGCCAGGGTCTGCGAGCCGACCGGCTCGCCGCTGCGGATGTAGCGGCCGATCAGGGTGCGCAGGAGCTGGCGGGCGCGCGGGTCGAGGGTCGGATCGGCGGGCTTGCGGCTCATGCCGGCGATATACGCCCGCGGCCGGGGCCATGCAAGACGCGCCGTCGCCGCCGGCGCGACGCCGGCCTGCTACACCTGCGCTATCCCGCCGCCATCGACCCGAGGCACAATCGCGCCCCGATGCTCACCCATCTTTCGCTCAAGCACTTCGCCGTGGTCAGCGCCGCCGAACTGAGCTTCGGCCCGGGCCTGACCGTGATTTCCGGCGAAACCGGCGCCGGCAAGTCGCTGCTGGTGGACGCGCTCGGCCTGCTCTCGGGCCTGCGCGCCGACAGCGGCGTGGTCCGGCACGGCGCCGACCGCGCCGAACTGGTCGCCGACTTCAGCCTCGACGACGCCCCGCTCGCCCGCGCTTGGCTGGCCGAGAACGAACTGGACGAGGACGAGGCCTGCCAGATCCGCCGGGTGATCCGCGCCGACGGCGGCTCCAAGGCCTGGGTCAACGGCCGCCCGGTCACCCTCGGCCAGCTCGGCGAGCTCGCCGGCCGCCTGGTCGAGATCCACGGCCAGCACGAGCACCAGGCGCTGCTGTCCAGGGCCAGCCAGCTCGCGCTGCTCGACGCCTTCGGCCGCTGCGAGGCTCCGCGCCGGGCGGTCGAGGCCGCGGCCGCGCGCTGGAGCGCGCTGCTGCGCGAGCGCGACGCACTGTCCGCCCAGGGCGACGTCTCCGACCGCATCGCCTGGCTCGAGCACCAGTACCGCGAGCTCGAGCGCGAGACGCTGGAGCCGGAGGCGATCGAGAAGCTGCTCGCGGACCACCGCCGCCATGCCCATGCCGCCGGCCTGATCGCCGCCTGCGACGGCGCCTTCGCCCGCCTCGGCGGCGACGACGGCCCCTCGCTGTCGCGCGGCCTGCAGCAGGTGCGCGGCGAACTGCAGCGCGTCGCCGAGCACGAGCCGCGGCTGGAGGAAGTCGACGCCATGCTCGACCAGGCCGCGATCCAGATCGACGAGGCCGCGGCGCTGCTGGAGCGCATCCGCAGCGATCTCGACCTCGACCCGGATGCGTTCGAGGACCTCGAGCGCCGGCTCGGGCGCCTGCACGAACTGGCGCGCAAGCACCGCGTGCCGCCGGAGGGCCTGGCCGCGCAGCGCGACGCCCTGGCCGCGGAACTGGAGGCGCTGCGCGGCGCCGGCGAGCGCCTGGCCGGGCTCGACCGCGAGATCGAGGCCGCGCGCCGCGACTGGCGCGCCGCCGCCGACGCGCTCGGTGCCGCCCGCCGCGCCGCGGCGCAGCGCCTGTCCCAATCGACCACCGCGCTGATCGCCGAGCTCGGCATGGGCGGCGGCCGGTTCGAGGTGGAGATCGAACCGCTGGAGGAGGACCGCCCCGATCCGCAGGGCGGCGAGCGCGTCGAGTTCCTGGTCGCGGCCAACCCGGGCCAGCCGGCGCGGCCGCTGCGCAAGGTCGCCTCCGGCGGCGAGCTGTCGCGCATCTCGCTGGCGATCGAGGTCGCCGCGCTCGGCCTGGACGCGGTGCCGACGATGGTGTTCGACGAGGTCGACACCGGCATCGGCGGCGCGGTCGCGGAGATCGTCGGGCAGAAGCTGCGCGCGCTCGGCGCCAGCCGCCAGGTGCTGTGCGTGACCCACCTGCCGCAGGTCGCGGCGCAGGGCCATGCGCACTACCGGGTCAGCAAGGCCGCCAGCGACGGGGTCACCCGCAGCTCGGTGCAGGCGCTGGGCGCGAAGGAACGCGAGGAGGAACTGGCGCGCATGCTCGGCGGCGTCGAGCTGACCCGCGAGGCGCGCGCGGCGGCGAAGCGGCTGCTGGCCGACGCGGGTTGAAGCGGCTCCTCACCGCTTCTTGCGCACGTACAGCACCAGCGAGTGGTCCTCGATCTCGTAGCCGTGCCGCGCGGCGATCCTGCGCTGCAGTTCCTCGATCTCGGGACTCTCGAACTCGATGATCTTGCCGGTGTCGACGTCGACCATGTGGTCGTGGTGGTGGCCGCGGTCGAGTTCGTACACCGACTGGCCGGCCTCGAAGTTGTGCTTGAGCACCAGGCCGGCGGCCTCGAACTGGGTCAGCACCCGGTACACCGTGGCCAGGCCGATGTCCTCGCCCCGCTCCATCAGCATCCGGTAGATGTCCTCGGCGGTCATGTGCCGCGGCTTGGCCTGCTCGAGCAGTTCCAGGATGCGCAGGCGCGGGTGCGTCACCTTGAGACCGGCGGCGCGCAGATCTTGCGATTCCATGTTCGGGTCCTCAGCTGGCGCGGCGCATCGGCGCCGCAACGGCGGATGAACGCACCGCGTCGGCGGCCGCCGGCTTCCGCGCGTCGGGGGAGCGGCCTTCAGTGTATCATCCGGCGATCATTGCCCGCCGCCGATTCCGATGCCGAAGCCCACGTACAAGCTCCTGCTGGCCCTCTCCGTCGCCCTGCTGACCGGAGGCTGCGGCATCTTGTACAAGCAGCCCATCTACCAGGGCAACCTGCTGGAGAAGGCCAACGTCGAGCAGCTGCAGCCCGGCCTGAGCAAGCAGCAGGTGGTGGCGCTGCTGGGCACGCCGTCGATCGCCGACCCGTTCCATCACGACCGCTGGGACTACACCGCGAGCCAGCGCACCGACCGCCGCGGCCGCACCGAGGTCAAGAACCTGACCCTGTGGTTCGAAGGCGACACGCTGGCGCGCTGGGAAGGCGAGTACTTCCCCGAGCAGGACGAGCAGCTGGCCAAGGCGGCGCCGAAGCAGTTCGGTCGCAACCTGCCGAAGGACGACAAGAAGAAGCGCGGGCGCTGAGCGCGGTTTCGCCCCGCCGGTTCCTCGCCCCGCCCCTCTCCGCCCGCGCAGAGGGGCTTCGTTTTTCCGGTGCCGCCCTGCGCCGGCGATCCGCTGCGCAGACGAGCGAGCGCGCCCATCGGAGCCGATGCGAAAGAAGCCGCTGCCGGCGCGGGCGCATGGACGCGGAGCCGCGAGCCGCCGTTCCCGCGCCGCCCGGATGCGCCCACGCTGTTCGCGCGCCGCGTCCGGGCGCCCTTGCCCGCCGCAGCGGACGCAGCCCCTTCAGCGCTGCGCGCGGCCGCCGCGCTGCCCCGATGCCCGCTGCCGCCGCGCCGTCTTCGGGTCGGCCAGCAGCGGCCGCAGCAACTCGATCCGGTCGCCGTCGTGCAGCGGCGTATCGGGCCCGGCGCGCACGCCGAACACCGCGTAGGCCACCGTTTCCGGGTCGCGCTCCCAGCCGGCGGCGCGCAGCGCATCGGCGACCCGCGCGCCCGCCGGCAGTTCCAGCGCCACCGCTTCGTGGCGCCGCGGCCAGGCGCGCACGACCTCGACCCTCACGACGCCTCCCCGCCGTCGGCGACGCGCACGAAGTCGTCGACCATGCGGTCCGCCAGGCTCTGCAGGCCGAGCGCCAGCGCCGGGCCGAGCAGCTTCGCGGTCGGCTCGAACTGCAGGGTCAGCGTCACCTTGCACGCCGATTCGTCCAGGGCGTGGAACTCCCAGCGCCCGCTCAGGCGGCGGAACGGCCCGTCGACCAGCTTCAGGTCGATGTGGTGCGGCGGCGCGTAGGTGTTCTCGGTGACGAACCAGGTACGCAGCCTGCCCAGGCCGACGTCGAGCCGGGCCACCATGCGGCCGTCCTCCGCCTCCAGCACCTGCGAGTTCTCGCACCAGGCGAAGCGGCGCGCGTAGGCGGCGACGTCGTTGACCAGCGCGAACATGCGCGCGGCGGAGTGTTCGACCAGGGCGGAACGGCGGATCGTCTGCATGGGCGGCGTATCGCGCGGCGGATCGCCCGCGGCCCCCGGTTTCGGGGACAATGGCGCGATGAGCAAGAATTCGAGCAAGAAAGCGGCCAAGGATAAAGGAAAGGGCGGCGCCGGCGGCACCATCGCGCTGAACAAGCGCGCCCGCCACGACTACCACCTGGAGCAGCGCTTCGAGGCCGGCCTGGCGCTGCAAGGCTGGGAACTGAAGGCGATCCGCGCCGGCCGCGCCAACATCGGCGAGAGCTACGCGGTGGTGCGCGATGGCGAGATGTACCTGTTCGGCGCGCAGATCACCCCGCTGATCTCGGCCTCGACCCACGTCGTCGCCGAGGAGCGGCGCACCCGCAAGCTGCTGCTGCACCGGCGCGAGATCGACACCCTGATCGGCCGGGTCCAGCGCGACGGCTACACCCTGGTGCCGACCGCGCTGTACTGGAAGGGCAACCGGGTCAAGGCCGAACTCGCGCTGGCCAAGGGCAAGCAGGCGCACGACAAGCGCGAGGCGAGCAAGGAGCGCGACTGGCAGCGGGAGAAGCAGCGCCTGCTGCGGCGGCACAACAAGGACGCCTGAGGCACGTCGCGGCTCACGCGCCGGCCATCGTCCGGGTCGCCGGCGCCGGGCAGGCGATGCCCGTCCACCCGCCCGGACCGCACCGCCGCGGCGGCTGCCGTCTCGCCGACGGGTGCCTGCCGGCGGCGCCGGCCGCGGCAACACCGGGCTCCCACGGCGGCGCGGCGCGCGCCTTCGCGCCGCGGCTTGACGCTCCGCCGACGGGCGCCGCCTAAGGTGGCGGCCGACGTGCCGTTCGACCCTGCCGCAGCATCGCCTCGCGGTCGACCGCAGCCCCTGAGGAGCCGACATGAACCCGATTCTGGAGGAAGGCCAGCCGCACCGGCGCTCCCGCGGGGCCGCCGGCATCGCCGCGCGCCCGCATGCCGCCCTTGCCGGAGGCGCGGGCGCGGCACGGCTGTTCGCCGCGCTGCTGCTGGCCGCGGCCGCAAACGCCTTCGCCGCGCCGGCCGAGCCGCCGGCACCCGCGCCGCGGGCGCCGTTCTCGGCCTACGCCTCGCCCGAGGCCCGGGCGCAGTTCCACCGCCTGCGCGAGGAGGACCGGCAGGCCGCCGCGCTCACCACGATCGAGCAGAAGCGGGCGTTCTACGACGCGATCAACCGCGACCGGGTCGAGCGCATGCGCAAGCGCTACGCGGTGACCACCCGCGAGCGGCGCTACGGCGGAGTGCTCGCCGACGTGGTCGAGCCCCGCGGCGGGCCGCGCGACCGGCGGGTGCTGATCAACCTGCACGGCGGCGCCTTCCTGTGGGGCGCGCGCAGCGGCGCGCTGGTGGAGTCGATCCCGATCGCCGCGCTGTCCGGCATGACCGTGGTCTCGGTCGACTACCGGCAAGGGCCGGAGCACGCCTTCCCCGCCGCCAGCGAGGACGTGGAGGCCGTGTACCGCGCGCTGCTGGACGAACACCGCGCCGAGGACATCGGCGTGTACGGCTGCTCGGCCGGCGGCTATCTCGCCGCCCAGGCGGTGGCCCGGTTCATCGCGCGGCAGCTGCCGCTGCCCGGCGCGGTCGGCATTCTCTGCGCGGGTTTCGTGCCGCCGGACGGCGATTCGGTCTACGTCGCGCCGCTGCTCGACGGCGCGCCGATGCCGGCCGCGCCGCCGCGCCTGAGCGAGCTGCCCTATCTGCGCGACGCGCCGATGCACGACCCGCAGGTGTTCCCCGGCCTGCACCCGGACTACGTGGCCCGGTTCCCGCCGACGCTGCTGATCACCGGCACGCGCGACTTCCTGATGAGCGCCGCGGTGCGCAGCCATGCCCTGCTCGCCGCGGCCGGCGTGCCGGCGGAGCTGCACGTGTACGACGGCATGGCGCACGCGTTCTTCTCCGATCCCGAGCCGCCGGAATCGCGCGCCGCGTACGACGCGGTCGTCGCGTTCTTCAAGCGCCATCTCGGCGCGCGCGCCGGCACGGCGCGCTGATCCGCGGCACCGCCGCGCCGGCGCTCAGACGTCTTCCGGCTCGGCCTCCGGCAGGGTGAACCAGAACGTCGCGCCCACCCCCTCCTCGCCCTCGGCGCGGATGCCGCCGCCGTGGCGCTCGATGATCCGCTTCACCGAGGCCAGGCCGACGCCGTGGCCGGAGAACTCGGTGTTGGCATGCAGGCGCTGGAACGGCCGGAACAGCTTGTCGGCGTACGCCTGGGAGAACCCCGCGCCGTTGTCGCGCACGTAGAACTCGCGCGCGCCGCCGCTGCCGGCCGCGCCGAACTCGATCGTCGCGTCGGCGCGCCGCCGGGTGAACTTCCACGCGTTGCCCAGCAGGTTGCCCAGCAGGTTGCGCAGCAGCGCCGCGTCGCCGACCACCTGCAGGCCCGGTTCGATCCGTGCCTCCACCTGCCGGCCCGGCTCGCCCACGCGCAGTTCCTCGATCACGTCGGCGGCGAGGCGGCTGAGGTCCACCGGCTCGAGCTTGAGTTCGCTGCGACTGAGCCGCGACATCTTCAGCAGCGCGTCGATCAGCTCGCCCATGCGCCCGGCGGCCTTGCGCACCCGCAGCAGGTAGCCGCGGGCGGTGTCGTCGAGGCTGTCGCCGTAGCGCTCGAGCAGGATCCGGCTGAAGCCGTCGATCGCCCGCAGCGGCGCGCGCAGGTCGTGCGAGACGCTGTAGGCGAACGCCTCCAGCTCCTGGTTGGCCTGGCTCAGCTCGCGCGTGCGCAGCGCCACCCGCGCCTCCAGGGTGCGGTTGAGCGCGCGCACCCGGGCCTCGGCGCGGCGGCGCTCGGTCACGTCCTCGACCTGGACCAACCCGACCACGTCCTGGCCGACGTTGCCCGGCACCGGCGCATAGGTCAGCTGGACCTGGCGCGGCTCGCCGCCGAGGCGGTGCAGCCAGCGCGTGGCGCGGCGCACCCCCTGGGCGTCGGGGCCGCTCTCGTCCTCGCTCGATTCGCTCTCGAACAGCGCCTCGAAGCGCGTGCCGATCAGGCTCGGCATCGGCAGGCCGACGATCCCGGCCAAGGCCGGGTTGGCCTCGACGATCCGGCCCTCGCTGTCGAGCAGGGCCTTGCCGATCGCCGAATACTGCATCGCGCTGCGGAAGCGCATCTCGCTGCGCCGGTAGTCCTCGGTCATGCGCGCCGCCAACCGGTACGCCTGCGCCTCGGTGCGCGCCAGCATCCACGCCACGGCGTACAACAGCAGCGCCGAGAACAGGCCCAGCGCGAGCATGTTCTGCAGGTTGCGCAGGCGCGGCACCGCCTCGGCCAGCGGCGGCGATTCGAACTCCACCCGCCAGCGCCGGCCGTACTGCTCGAACTCCACGCTGCGGCGGAACGCCGGCGGGCGCGCGTCGGAGCTCGCCGGCGAGACGTACATCGGCCGCACCGGGTCGTCGTCGAGGTCGTAGATGCGCATGCGCACGCTTTCGACCAGGCCGCCGAGCGCGCCGCGGACGAAGCCTTCCACCCGCATCGGCACGCTGACCCAGCCTTGGATCGACAGCCGCCGCGCCGCCGGCGTGGCCGGGCGGTCGCCGGCGCGGTACACCGGCAGGAACAGCACCAGGCCGCGGGTCAGGCTGGGCCGGTCCTGCAGCAACTGCAGCGGCCCGGTCAGCGCCGGCTGGCCGCTTTCCAGAGCCCGCTCCAGCGCGCTCCGGGTGACCGGCTGGGCGTACAGGTCGAAACCGACCGCCTCCAGGTTGGCCGGCGTGCGCGGTTCCAGGTACAGGATCGGCGCGTACGCGGGGCGCGTCCCGCGCGGCCGCACCTCGAGCATGCCGAAGCCCGAATCGCGCCACTCCAGCTGCAGCTCGTCCAGGCGCGAGCCGCGCACGTGGCCGACGAAGCCCAGCCCGACCATGCCGGGGAAGCGCTGCACCGCCATGCCGTCGACGTAGGCGCGCCACTGCGTCGGCGTCGGGCGCGCCAGCGAGGCGAACAGCGAGGCCCCGCCGCGCGCGACCAGTTCGTGGTCGAGCATGCCGTTGCGCAAGCGGACCGCGAGCTTGTCCGCGCTGCTGACGAACTCGGTCGCGGCGGCACGCAGTTCGCGTTCGCGCGCCACGTTCCAGGCGGTGAACACCAGCACCAGGGAGCCGACCAGCACCAGCAGCGCGAGCGCGTAGCCGCGGCGCGGCACCAGCGCGGCAAGATCGCCGGAACGGGAGTCGTCGGAAGCCATCCGCGCAAGCATACAAGCCGGCGCGGGGACGCTGCGCGACCTGGCGGCTAGCCGCTACGCCCCTCCCCCGCCGCGGCCGCGCGCCGCGGCGCCGCGCATCTCCTCCAGGATCAATGCGTTGATCCGCTCCAGGCGCTCGGCGGCCAGCACGCGGCATTGCCGCGCCCACAACCGGTGCCGGCGCGACGGCGCCCCGGCCCGTTCCAGCTCGGCGGCGTGCTCGTCGATCTCGCGGGCGAGCCGCAACAGCGCGTGGCCGCTACGCTCCTCGCCTGCGGCGCGGTCCTCGTGCCGCGGCCGCGCACCGGTCCGCCGCGCCAGCCACCAGGCCGCGAGCGCAGCGAGCGCCGCCGCCAGCAGCGCCAGCGCGATCCAGGCGTGCGCGGCGCCCGCCGGCTCGACGATGCGGATCACGATCGGCTCGGCCACCGGCGCCGCTCTCACGGCGCCGCCCCCGCGCGCGTCAGCGCCATCAGCTCGGTCGCCTTGACCCGGAACTGGCAGGCCTGCGCCATCTGCAACGCGCGCTGGCGCGTGGACACGTAGCCGCGCTTGCGCATCCTGCGCAGCATCTCGGTGCTGAC
This sequence comes from Vulcaniibacterium tengchongense, assembly GCF_003814555.1. Taxonomy (GTDB): domain Bacteria; phylum Pseudomonadota; class Gammaproteobacteria; order Xanthomonadales; family Xanthomonadaceae; genus Vulcaniibacterium; species Vulcaniibacterium tengchongense. The sequence goes on along the minus strand of NZ_RKQN01000001.1, from coordinate 867,712 downwards.
CCCGGCGGCCTGCGCCGCCTCCCGTACCGAGCCGAAGCATGCGACGTAGCGCACGATCGGATTGTCGATGTCCTTATCGCTCTTCATGCAGGCACAAACTGCCATCGCAAATTGGCGGAGTCAACAACCGGATATTGCCCTATTCCGCTCGCGGCGTACGCAACAATAAGTTGCGATCGCGAACGGACTCCCGCGCGGCCGCCTTCCGCTCCTCATGGACCGCCGCGTTCCCATGGCCCAAGCACCGCACAGGGATTTCGCCCGCCGGCTGAACCAGGCGCTCGACTATTCCGGCTTCGCCCAAGGGCGCGCCCGCACCGGCAGCCTCGCCCGCGAGTACGACGTCAGCCGGGAGACCGCGCGCAAGTGGCTGCGCGGCCTGTCCCTGCCGGAGCTGGAGCGGATGCTGCAACTGGCCTTGGACCTGCAGGTCAGTTTCGAGTGGCTCGCGACCGGCCGCGGCCCGTTGCCGGGCAAGCTGCAGGTGCGCGAGAACGGCCCCGCCTACCAGGACCAGGACGAGCTGCGCCTGATGGGGCTGATCCGCAGGATGCCGCGCAAGAAGCGCCGCGCGCTGATCCAGTTGCTCGAGGAAGAGGGCTGAAGGTTCCGCCGCGGGGGCGCGAACGATCTCCTGCGAAGCCCGCCTGAACCCGCGCCAGCGGCGCGGACGCCGCGGCTTGCTCCGGGGCGATCCGCCCCTATACTGGCCGGGTCAGCGCGAAAGCTGTCCCCGGGGGTGCACTGGCTTCGACGGGGGTTGCGAAATCGCCTGGCGCATGCCGAGGGGGTAGCTTTCCTCGTAAATCCAGCTGCGAACTCATAGTTGCCAACGACGACAACTACGCTCTGGCCGCCTAAGGCCTAAGCCCCGAAACCGCTTGTGTCCGTGCTCGCGGCGTAGGGTCATCATCACGGAATCGCCGGGGGCCGCCGCCTGTCAACCCCCGGTCAAACCAAAACAGGCTGGTCGTCGGATGCGCTTTGCGCGCCGTGCTGTCCGACGACGAGACCCAACGGCGAGCTAAGCATGTAGTGCCGGGGATGGAGTGCCTTCGGACGGCGGTTCGATTCCGCCCACCTCCACCACTTCGAGAAGCGAAAGGCCGGAAGCCGCCAGGCTCCCGGCCTTTCTTCTTCATGGCGGAACGAAACCGCACTCCGCCCTGCCGTCTTTGCCGCCGGGCGACCCCGAACCGCCCATCCGGCATCCGAGGGGCTCGCTCTTCGTCGCGGCCGGCACCTTCGCCTACGGGCGACGCTCGGCCGTACGCGAGGCGATCGCGCCGGCGGCCCGACGCGGTGCCGTGACGCCGAAGACCCATCGCCCGATGGCCGGCGAGCTCGGCTCGCGCGGCCGGACCGACCGCAACGCGGAGCGCAAGGTCGAGCGGGCCGTGGTTCGCGCGCGCAAGCGCAGCCGATCGCGCTCCTTTCCGCGGCGCACGGACGCGAGGCCTGGGGCGAGTCATCGCAGCACCCGCACCCGGATGTCGCGGTAGTGCACTTCGCTTTCCGGGTCGTGCGCCTGCAGGGCGAAGGTGCCGGCGCCGAGCAGGCGCTGGGCGAACTCGGGCGGGCGTCGCGGATCCGCCTCCTCGGTGTAGTCGACCAGCAGGCGGCCGTCCACGTAGGTGCGGATGCGCCGTCCCTCGACGCGGACGGTCAGGGTGAACCAGGCGTCGTCGCGCGCCGGCGCCTCGAACACGTCGCGCACGCCGTACAGGCTGCCGGTCCGCTTCGGGTCGGAGGCGGAGTTGTTGACCTGCACCTCGTAGCCGCGCGCGGGCCAGCCCTCGTCCTGCCATGCGGTGTGGAAGTACACGCCGGAATTCGCGCCCGGCCGGGTCATGACCTCCAGCTGCAGCTCGAAGTCGCCGAACGCGTGCTCCGCGACCGGTCCGACGTAGAACAGGTGCGCGCGCGGCCCATGGACGACGATGCGGCCGTCGCGCACCACGAAGCTCCGCGGATTCTCGTTGGCGCGCCAGCCGTCGAGGCTGACGCCGTCGAACAGCGGGCGCCAGCCGGCTTCCGCGGCGGCGGCCTCATCGGGTTTCGGGTCGTTCGGAGGCATGGCGGCCAGACCCGCGGTCTGGAGGAGCGACAGGCAAAGCAGCGCTGCGCACGCGCGCAGCCCGCGCCGTCCACGGCGCATGGGGTGGGCGGGTTCCACGGTGGCGTCTCCTGGTCGGGGGCATGCGGCTGCTATCGTGCCATCCTCCGCACGACGCCCGGCGACGCAGCGCGCGCGCCGGCCGATGGAGCAGGACGGCATGGCGCAGAACATCTACGACGACCCTCAATTCCTCGCCGGCTACAGCCGGCTGCCGCGGCAGCGCCACGGGCTCGCCGGCGCGCCCGAATGGCCCGCCTTGCGGGCGATGCTTCCCGATCCCGCAGGGCAACGGGTGGTGGACCTGGGTTGCGGCTTCGGCTGGTTCAGCCGTTGGGCGGCGGCGCACGGCGCGGCCCGCGTGTTGGGGCTGGACCTGTCCGAGCGCATGCTCGCGCGGGCCCGGGCGGACACCGCGGACGCCGCCGTCGAGTACCGGCTGGCGGACCTCGAGACGATCGAGCTGCCGCAGGCGTCGTTCGATCTCGCCCACAGCGCCCTCGCCTTCCACTACGTCGAGGACTTCGCGCGGCTGGCACGCGCGGTGCACCGGGCGTTGGCGCCCGGCGGCCGCCTGGTGTTCTCGATCGAGCATCCGATCTACATGGCCGCGGCCGATCCGCAGGGCTGGCGCGACGAGGACGGGCGCAGGACCTGGCCGATCGGCCGCTACGCGATCGAGGGCGAACGCCGGACCGAGTGGTTCGTGCCGGGCGTTCTCAAGTATCACCGCACCCTGGCGACGACGCTCAACACCCTGATCGATGCGGGATTCGCGATCCGGCGGATCGTCGAGTTCGCGCCCAGCGCCGAACAGATCGCGCGGCAGCCGGAGCTTGCCGAGGAGCTCGAGCGGCCGATGCTGCTGCTCGTCTCGGCGCAACGCTGAAGCTGGCGGCGGTTGCGGTTTCCGCGTCGGGCGGCGGCATCGAGGCCGGAGCCCCTCAGGCCCACGCACCGCCGGTGTCGTTGACGGCGAGGATGCGCACGGCGTCGTCGCCGAGTTCGATCGCGCTGACCGAGGCGGGGTCGATCTCGAGGCGATGGAACAGGTCGAGCGGGATGCCGGCGTAGTACGCGACCGCGGCCTTGATCGGGTCGCCGTGGCCGACCACGACCACCGTCTGCCGCGGATGCCGCAGGCGCAACGCTTCCAGGCCCAGCACCATGCGCGCCTGCGCCTGCAGCATGTATTCGCCGCCCGCCGCCGGGGCCCGGCTGCGCACGGCGTTGAAACGGCGGAACGCGGCATCGTCCTCGAGGCCGGCGATGGCGCGGCCGGTCCATTCGCCGAACTCGATTTCCAGGAAGTCTTCACAAGGGATCGTCTCGCGCCCGAGTAGCCTCGCAATCGGCTCGGCGGTTTCGAGCGTCCGCTGCAGCGGGCTGCTGTAGATCGCCGCGATCGGCAGGCCCGCGAGCCGCCCGGCGAGGGCCTGGGCCTGCCTCCGCCCCTGCCCGTCCAGGCCGATGCCCGCCGCGCGCCCGGCGAGGTGCGTGCCGGTGGCTTCGGTCGTCGCGTGGCGGATCAGCAGGACTCTCGTCATCGGAACTCGGTGGCGGCGCGCGAGGTGTCGAACGCGTGGCACGGATGTTGCGCATCGTCCGGTGCACGAGACATCAAGACCGAGGCCCGCTGGTGAAGATCGGCATCCTGACCTTCCATCGCTGCATCAACTACGGCAGCTACTGGCAAGCGCGCTGCCTGGCCGAGGGGCTGCGCAGCCGCGGCCACGACGCCTTCCTGCTCGACCACGCCTCGCGCCGGGTGGACATCGCCGAATGGCGCTGCGCGCTGCGGCCCACCCTGCCGGCGCCGGCGCCGGACCGCGCCCGCTACCGCACCAAGATCCGCCGCTTCTTCCGCGCGTTCGAATCGCTGCCGCTGTCGCCCCGGTTTCCGCTCGAGCGGCCCGCACGGATGCCGCGCTGCGACGCCGTGGTGGTCGGCAGCGATGAGGTCTGGAACCTGTCGCACCCCTGGTACGGCGGCTATCCGCTGTTCTACGGCGAAGGCCTGCGCACGCCGCGCCTGCTGGCGCACGCGGCCAGCTTCGGCAGTCTCGACCCGCGCGCCGGGCTGGCGCCGCACTGGGCGCAGAAGTTGCGCGCGTTCGAAGCGATTTCGGTGCGCGACCAGACCTCGCAGGCCGTGGTGGCGGAGGCGATCGGCCGCGAGCCGGAACTCGTGCTGGACCCGTGCCTGCAGTTCCCGCCCGAGCCCGGCGCGGCGGACGGCGAACTGCCGGGGCGGCCGTACGCGGTCGTCTATGGCCATGGCTTCTCGGACGGTTTCGCCGCGAACGCGAAGCGCTGGGCGCGCCGCCGTGGCCTGCTGCTGCTCAGCGTCGGCTACCGCAACGACTGGGCCGACCGGCAATGGCTCGAGGCCGGCCCGCACGAGTTCGCCCACGCGATCGCCCATGCGCAGGCGGTGGCGACCAACTTCTTCCATGGCTGCGTGTTCGCGCTGCGGCACCGCAAGCCGTTCGCCTGCGAAAGCTCCTGGTACCGCGGCAACAAGCTGCGCTGCCTGATGGACACGGTCGGCGCGCAGCGGCATCTGCTCGGCGAAGACGCGCCGGCGTCCGCCTACGCGGCGGCCTTGGGCGAGCCGCTCGACGACGCGGTCCCCGCCCGGATCGAGACGTTGCGCCATGCGTCCGATCGCCACCTCGACCGCGCCCTGGCGGCGCGGCGCATGAGCGCATGACCGCCGCGCTGAGCCCGCGCGAAATGGTCCGCTCCGGCCTGTGCATCGGCTGCGGCGGCTGCGCGGCGCACGCCGCGGCGCGCGGCGCGGCCATGGCCTTCGACGGCCACGGCCTGCTGCGGCCGAGCGGTCCGGGCGACTGGTATCGCGAACGCTCGCCGGCCCTCGCCCGGACCTGCCCGTTCTCGCCGCATGCGGCGAACGAGGACGAGCTCGCGGCGCGGCTCTTCACCGGCGCGCCGCAGGCCGATGCGGCCACCGGCCGCTACCGCGCCGCCTACGTCGGCCATGTCGCCGAGCAGGACTTCCGCAGCCGCGGCAGCTCCGGCGGCCTGGCCAGCTGGCTCGCGGTCGAGCTGCTCCGGCGCGGCCGCATCGACGCGCTGGCGCACGTGGCCGCCTGCGACGAACCGCGGCGGGACGGCCGCCTGTTCCGTTACCGGCTCTCGCGCAGCGAGGGCGAGATCCGCGCCGGCGCGCAGTCGCGCTACTACCCGGTCGAACTGTCGCAAGTCCTCGCCGGGATCCTGGCGGTGCCCGGCCGTTACGCGGTGGTCGGCATTCCTTGCTTCGTCAAGGCGGTGCAGCTGCTGCGCCGCGAGCACCCGCTGCTGCGCGAGCGCATCCGCTACACCCTCGGCCTGTTCTGCGGCCACATGAAAAGCGCCCGCTTCGCCGACAGCCTGGCCTGGCAGATGGGCGTGGCGCCGGACGAGGTGCGCGCGGTCGCGTTCCGCACCAAGGCGCCGCAACGGCCGGCGAACTGGTACCGCGCCCGCCTGGCCATGGGCGACGGCCGCGTCGTCGAGCAGGACTGGTGGCACCTGGTCGACGGCGACTGGGGGGCGGGCTTCTTCATGGACCCGGCCTGCAATTTCTGCGACGACGTCATGGCCGAAACCGCCGACGTGTCCTTCGGCGACGCCTGGGTCGAGCCGTACGCGTCCGATTGGCAAGGCACCAACGTGGTCGTGGCGCGCTCGGCGGAGGTGGCGGCCCTGCTGGAGGAGGCGGTCGCGCAGGGCCGGCTCGCCCTGGCACCGGTCGACGCCGCGTTCGTCGCCCGCACCCAGGCGGCCGGCCTGCGCCAACGGCGCGAGGGCCTGGCCTACCGGCTCGCGCGCCGGCGCGCGGGCATCGTGCCGCGCAAGCGGGTCGCGCCCGACGCGCAACGCCCGAACGCGCGGCGGCGGCTGATCTACCGCATGCGCCGGTCGATCTCGCGCTGGAGCCACCGCATGTTCCGGTTGGCGCGCCGGTTCGGGGCGCCGTGGCTGTATCTGCGCTGGGCGCGCCTCGCGCTCGCCGCCTACCACGCGCTCGCCTACCACCGCGGCCGCTGGGGCCGGCTGGTCGAACGTATCGGCCTGCGCTGACCGCCGACCGATGCGCGCCGGCCGGCCCGGCTCGCGCCGACCCGCCGACCCGCCGGGCCGGACGCCAGCGCCTTGCCCGGGCCGGGCATGTACGACAGCAGGACCATCGGGAGCGGCAGGCGCGCAGCGCCACCGCGCCTGCATCGCGTGGAGTTCCCGGCCGAGGCACCGGTTCCTCGCGCGATCCGGCGGCGCGGTCCGCACGGAAGGCTCACGCCCGCCTGGCGTCGGCGAACGCCGCAAGTTCGGCCGCGACCTCGTCGACGAGGCTGCGCCAGTTGCCGGCCCGCTTCTGCCGGAACAGGCGCATCTGCGGATACCACGGCGTGTCCGTGCGCCCCTCCATCCAGCGCCAGTCCGGATCCGCGGACAGCAGCGTCCACACCGGCACGCCGAGCGCGCCCGCGAGGTGCGCCGGCATCGAATCGATGGTGATCAGCAGATCCATCGCCCGCAGCACGCGGGCGTAGTCGGCGACGTCGAACTCGCCGAGGTGGCGGCCGAACTCGCCACGCCAGCCGGCCTCGGCCGCCTGCGGCTGCAGCACGTACAGCGTCGCGCCGCGCACCTGCGCGAACGGGGCCAGCAGCGGCCACGGGATCGACCGCTGCGGTTGCCAGTCGCCCGCCTTCCACACCAAGCCGACCGCCGGCCGTCCCGCGGGCGGCAGCGGCATCGGCTCGGCATGCAGGTAAGGCACCCGCGCCGGCACGGTGTCGGGCGTGCTGCGGAAGACGTGGGCCAGCTCCATGATCTCGACGTCGACGTCGTACTCGACGCCGGGCGCACCGTCGTGCAGCGGCAGCACGCGATCGACGCCGGCCATCCCGCGCAGCAGCGGGATCAGCTTCGGCTGCGCCCAGAGGAGGGTTTCGGCCGCGACCGCCTTCAGCAAGGGGAGGTAGCGGACGAACTGGAGGGTGTCGCCGAGACCGTGATAGCAGCGCACCAGCACGCGCCTGCCGGCCAGCGGCTCGCCGGTCCAGACGTATTGCAGGTGGCGCGGCCAATGCCAGCACGGGGTGCGGGCGCGCGCCGGCAGCTCGCGGTCGGTGATCGCCCAGGCCCGGCCCCATTCGCCGCGGCGCATGTGGCGCAGCCAGGCCCGCATCGGGTCGCGGGGCGCCGCAACGCCGGCGGCTTCGTCCGCGGCCGCCGTCGGCGCGGCCCGGCCCTGCATCGGGTTCATCGCGGGATTCGTTCGCATCGGTGCCTCCCGGCGCGAAGGCGTCGCAACCGCTACGCATACCGCCGCATCATCAGCGCGCAGAAATCGGCGTATTCGTTGGCGTCCAGCGGCGGACTGGTGTGGTGCGGGCGGATGCCCTTGCACTCCGGGGTGAAGCAGAAGGTCACGGTCAGGTCGAAGCCGTCCAGCGCCTGCATCATCCGGTCGAACCACTTGTCCGAGCCCGGGCGCAGGTAGTCGGCCCAGCTCAGCCCGGTGCGCAGGCGGCGCACGCCGAGCCGGCGCAGCCATTGCACGGCCGAATCCAGGCGATGGTCCTCGAAGTGGAACCACTGGCAGATGCCCAGTTCCGGCGTGTACTCGGAGAACTGCCGCAGCGCGAGCTTGGGCGTGCCGTCCTCGCGCAGCAGGCCCATGTAGAAGTGGCGGTAGTAGGACGAGCCCTCCGCCTCCTTGTGCCGGGTGGTCGCCTCCCAGGCACGCGGCAGGTCGTACAGGCTGTACCAGTGGATGCGGTCCACGCGCCCGAGCAGCAGCTCGGCGGTGCGGCGCAGGCCGAAGTCCTGCACCTCCTCGGCGCCGAAGCTGGACACGCCGACTTCGGTGACCCAGACCGGCAGGTGGGTGACCGCCTCGATCTCGGCGATCTTGTCGCGCCATTCGTGGATCTGCCACAGGTTCCAGTCCAGCGGGAACCCGTGCACCGCGACCGCGTGCAGGTTCTCGGTGGCGCGGAAGTCCTGCAGCCGGCGCATGAAGCCCGGGTCGATCGGCGAGATGCCGCCGAGCACGCGCAGCACCCCGGGCCTTTCCGCCTCGACCGCCTGCGCGGCGCGCCTGACCATGTCCGCGTACAGCCGCCACTCCGGATCGACCTCCATGTCCCAGTGCGACTTGTTGTTCGGCTCGTTCCAGAAGGTGACCGCTTCGATCATGGCGTACCGGCGCCTCGGCTGGCTGGGAACGGCACGATCACAGGGCCTCCGTCAATTCCTGGTAATAGTCCAGGCCCAAGTGGGTGATCAGGTCCTCGCCCATCATGTGGCGCAGCGTGTTCTGCAGCTTGATCAGCTGCTTGAAGATGTCGTGCTCCGGGCGCAACCCGGGCGCGGTCTGCGGCGACTTGAAGTAGAACGACAGCCATTCCTGGATGCCGGACATGCCGGCGCGCTTAGCCAGGTCGGCGAACAACGCCAGGTCCAGCGCGACCGGCGCGGCCAGGATCGAGTCGCGGCACAGGAAGTTGATCTTGATCTGCATCGGATAGCCGAGCCATCCGAAGATGTCGATGTTGTCCCAGCTTTCCTTGTTGTCGCCGTGCGGCGGGTAATAGTTGATCCGCACCTTGTGGTAGATGTCGCCGTACAGCTCCGGGCTGAGGTCGGGCCGCAGGATGTCCTCGAGCACGCTGAGCTTCGACACCTCCTTGGTGCGGAAGTTGTCCGGATGGTCCAGCACCAGGCCGTCGCGGTTGCCGAGGATGTTCGACGAGAACCAGCCGCGGATGCCCAGCGCGCGAGCGTGCAGGCCGGGCGCGAGGATCGTCTTCATCAGCGTCTGCCCGGTCTTGAAATCCTTGCCGCCGATGGGCGTGCCGGTGCGCATCGCCAGTTCCACCAGCGCCGGCACGTCGCAGGTCAGGTTCGGCGCGCCGTTGACGAAGGGAATGCCGAGCGAGATCGCGGCGTAGGCGTAGATCATCGACGGGGCGATGTCAGGGTGGTTCCGGCGCAGGCCGCGCTCGAAGTCCTCGAGCGTGGCGTGCACGTCGCCGGGCTCGATGTACTTCTCGGTCGAACCGCACCAGACCATCACCAGGCGCGCGCAGCCGTGTTCGCGGCGGAAGCGTTGCAGGTCCTCGACCACCGCCTCGGCCAGCGCCATCTTGTTCACCGCATGCTTGACGTGGTCCCCATCGAGGTTGGGCACGCAGGCCGGATCGAACACCGCGGTCATCGGCCGGATCGCCTCCAGCGCCGGGCGCACCGCGTCCAGCATCGCCGGTTCCAGCACGCGCGCGTTGCGCGCGGCCAGGTAGACGTCGTCGGAGTACACGTCCCAGCCGCCGAACACCAGGTCGTCGAGCCCGGCCAGCGGTACGAAGTCCCTGATCCGCGGGCAGCGGTTCTCGGTGCGCTTGCCCAGGCGGATGTGGCCCATCTGGGTCAGCGAGCCCACCGGCAGCGCCAGGCCGCGCTTCACCGCCTCGACGCCGGCGATCAGCGTGGTCGCCACGGCGCCCAGGCCCGGCATCACGATGCCCAGTTTTCCTTCTGCGGGTTGGATGAGTTCGCGCATGGGTTCGGCCTCTGCGTGGGAGGTAGCAGGGAGCGTGCCAAGCCGCGGCAACCCCGCGGCGGGCCAGCCAGCCCGCGCCTGGCGGCGCCGAGCGCCGGCCCAAACGACGGGCTTTCAAGCATCTACAAAGCTCGGCGCGCGGGCCGGCCTGCGTTCGGCATCGGCAAGCGAAGTCACGGTCCACGCCTCCGGACTTGGCGCCGGAGGCCTTGTTTTGCGCGACCGCGCAATTTCTGCACGGATGGCGCGCGGCCCGGGCCTCACGCGGCGCTCACCCGCGCCCGCGCGCCCATCGCCCACGCCCCGCATCGGCGGCCGGGGTCCGGCCCACTTGCGCGCGCATGCGCGGCCGCAGGCGGCGCCGCAACCGGAATCGGCGGATCGATCGCGAGGTTCCGGGTGGCCTGCGGCTAACGCCCTGCGGCCCTCGCCCGCCCTCAGTGCTGGACGTTCTGCTGCGGCGGCGCGCCCGCTTCGGCCTCGCTGCCGCCCGCCAGCGCGCCCATGGACAGCCGGTTCTCGACCTCGCGCACGCCCTGCACCATCGCCACCGCGTCCAGCAGCTCCTCGATCTCCGCCTCGGCCGCGCTGCCGGTGAGCACCACGCGTCCGTCGCGCACCTCCACGTGGATCGCCGACGGCCGTTCGACCACGCGGCCGAGCTTGGCGCGGACGCGGTCGTGCAGGCGGTCGTCGTCGACCGGCTCGGGCGAGATCCGCGCGCGGGTGCGGGCGAGCGCGCCGTGCACCCGATCGACCGCGCGCTTGGACTTGGCGCGGACGAAGCCCTCGGCGTCGTGGCGCGTGGCCACCGCGCGGTCGCGCACCATGGCGCGACGGCGGCGCCCGGCCACCGGGTCGAAGTAGTACATGATCGCCGCGCCGGCGGCGAACGCGGTGATGACTCTGAGCACGGGATGCATGGCGTCCTCCGGTCGAAGAAAGGAGGCGATGCGCGACCGCGGAATGCTCGGCACGGCATCGCAGCTTCGCCATGCTGCCATCGCGATCGAAAACGCGACGCGAAGGCGCGCCGCCACGCCGGCGCCCGCCGGCGCCCGATCGCGCTTGCGGGCGCGAGGCGCCGGCGCCACCGCGCCACCGCGCCGCATGTGTTCAACGAGGTCAGCGACACGTGAGGAATGGGCGCCGGCCGCCGGTGCGGCTTGTCCCTGGAGATCCCAGTCGGCGTGGCGCCCGGGGAAGTCCGGGACATGTCGTAGGCGAGAAAAAACCAGGCACGGGGCGAACCCGCCGCTGCCGGCCCGTTCCGCGGCCGCGAGCGCCTCGGCCGCGGCTTCGCCCGGCGCCGCGAGGCGAAGCCGCCGCCGCCGGCATGCCCACGCCCTCGACGGGCGCACCGCGACATCCGGGGCCGGCCCGAGGGCGGACCTTCGCGAGGCGAATGTTCGCGCCAGCGCCCCCGCGCGCAGCACATCGCCCGCCGTCATGCCGGCATTCCCCCTTCTGCTTGCAGCACGGAACGGGAGCGGGTAAACCGTCCGGGATCCTTCCACCCGACCCATTGCATGCCCCTGTTCCCGATGTTCGCCGATCTGCGCGGCCGCGAGGTGCTGGTGGTCGGCGGCGGCGAAGTGGCCGCGCGCAAGATCGAGGCGCTCCTGCGCGCCGGCGCGCGGGTGCAGGTGCATGCGCGCGAACTGGACGGGACGGTCGCCGCATGGCTGCGCGAGGGCAGGCTGCACCGGCGCGAGGGCGCGTTCGACCCGGCCTGGCTGGACGAAACGTGGCTGCTGGTCGCCGCCACCGACGACCGCGCGTTCAACCGCTTGCTGGCCGCCGAAGCCGGCCGGCGCCGGCGTCTGGTCAACGTGGTCGACGACGTGGAGCTGTCGACCTTCCAGGTGCCGTCGGTGGTGGAGCGCGGCCGGGTGCAGGTCGCGATTTCCTCCGGCGGCGCCGCGCCGATGCTGGCGCGGCGCCTGCGCGAGCGGCTCGAGGCGCTGCTGGCGCCCTCGCTCGGCGAACTCGCCGGACTGTTCGCCCGCCACCGCGAGGCGATCCGTGCGCGCCTGCCGGACCTGGCGCAGCGGCGGCGCTGGTTCGACCGCGTGCTCGACGGCGAGGTGCCCGCGTTGCTCGAAGCCGGGCACGTGGCCGCCGCGGAACGCGCGTTCGCCGAAGCCCTGGCGCGCGCCGGCGAGGTGCCGCGCGCGGGCGCGGTGTGGCTGCTCGGCGTCGGCCACGGCGATCCGGACGCGCTGACGCTGCGGGCGTTGCGCGCGCTCAACCAGGCCGATGCGCTGCTCGCCGAGCCGGACGTCGCCGAATCGGTGCTGCGGCTCGCACGGCGCGACGCCACCCGCCTGCCCCACCTCGCCGGCGACGATGCGCTGGCGGAAACGCTGGCGCGGCACGCCCTGGGCGGACAACGCGTGGTCCACCTGCGGGCCGACGACCTGCGCGGCGAACGCTGCCGGCGGCTGCGCGCGGCGCTCGCGGCGCGCGGCGTCGCCTGCGAGGCGGTCGGCTGAGGCGCACGGCCGGCGCACGCGTCCGGAAAGAGGAACGGGCCGCTCGCGCGGCCCGTTCGTATCGTCACCCGGCGGATAGCGCCGGCGCTCAGGACTGGATCGGCACCAGCGTGATCTCGACGCGGCGGTTCTGCGCGCGGCCGGCCTCGGTGTCGTTGCTGGCGATCGGGCGCGATTCGCCGGCGCCGACCACGATGAAGCGGTCGCGGTTGAGGCCGCGGCTCATCAGGTAGCTGGCCACCGAGTTCGCGCGCTGCTCGGACAGCTTCTGGTTGTAGGCATCGCTGCCGACGCTGTCGGTATGCCCGGCGACCTCGACGATGGTCTGGTTGTACTCCTGCAGCGTGTTGGCCACGTTGTCCAGCACCGGATAGAACTCCGGCTTCAGGTTCGACTTGTCGAAATCGAACGTGATGTTGCTGGGCATGTTCAGGGTGATGTTGTTGCCCTGGCGGACCACGTCGACGCCGGTGCCGGCCATGCGCTCGCGCAGGGCGCGCTCCTGGCGGTCCTGGTAGTTGCCGATGGCCGCGCCGGCCAGGCCGCCGACGCCCGCGCCGATCAGCGCGCGCTGGCGGCGCTCGGTGGCGTCGTCGCCGCTGAGCAGGCCGGCGGCGACGCCCGCCAGCGCACCGATCAGCGCGCCCTTGCCGGTGCGGCTCATGCCCTGTTGCGGTTGCGGCGCCTGGCCGGGCGGATACGACTGCTGCGGATAGGGCTGGGGCTGGCCACCGTAGTACCCGCCTCCGGTGGCGCAGCCGGCGAGCGCCGCAGCCATCGCGGCGGCGGCGAAAACGGTCTTGATCTGGGTCTTCATGTGCGCTCCTTCCCTTGGCTTGGCGGCTTAACAGCGGGGGCTACAAGCTAATCACGCTTCGGTAAGCGATGGGTGAGGGTTTCGCGCGCCTGTTCAGGTACAGGATGGAAACGCCCGTCTCGGCCGAAGCCCGCAGCGAAGCCATTCACCAAGGAGCGAGTAAAGCCCCGCCAGCGTCCGGGAATGCCGCCTTCGTCGCCCGGCCGCCCTCAACCGCCGCGGTATTCGCGCGGGATGCGGTCGTTCAGGCCCACCAGGATCTCGTACGGAATGGTCCCGGCCAGGCGCGCCAGGTCCTCGACGGCGATGGCTTCGCCGCCTTGGCGGCCGATCAGCACCACCTCGTCCTCGTTGTAGGCGCTGTCCCGGCCGATGTCGACCATGAACTGGTCCATGCAGATGCGGCCGACGATCGGATAGCGCCGGCCGCGGATCAGCACCTCGCCGCGCGAGGACAGCGAACGCGGGTAGCCGTCGCCATAGCCGATCGGCACGGTGACCACGCGGGTATCGCGTGGCGGCGCCCAGGTGGCGCCGTAGCTGACCGGGTGGCCGGCCTGGACCACCTTGAAATACACCACCTGCGAGGCCAGCGACATCGCCGGCTCGACCGGAATCGTGCGCCGCGAGGCCGGATCGGGCTGCACGCCGTACAGCACGATGCCGGGCCGGACCATGTCCAGCCAGGTCCCGGGGAAATGCAGCACGCCGCCGGAGTTGGCCAGGTGCCGCAGCGGCATCGGCGCGCCGATGCGTTCGAAGTGCGCGCAGGCCTCGAGGAAGCGCTCCAGCTGCTGCAGGGTCATCGGCGAGTGCGGGTCGTCCGCACAGGCCAGGTGCGAGTAGATGCCCTTGACCGCGCACCAGCGCGACGCCACCGCCGCCTCGATGAAGCCGCGCGCGGAGTAGCTGTGCACGCCGATGCGCTCCATCCCGGTGTCGATCTTCAGGTGGATCGTCGCCTTGCGCCCCAGCGCCTCCGCCGCGGCCTCGACCTGGCGCAGCTTGTCCAGCGAGGACACGGTGATCTCCAGGTCGTGGGCGATGAACTGCGCCACCTGGCGGCCGAAGATGCCGCCCAGCACCAGCACCGGCGCGGTCACGCCGGCCCGGCGCAGCGCGATGCCCTCCTCGACGAAGGCCACGCCCAGCTGCTCGACGCCTTGCGCCTGCAGATGCCGCGCCACCGGCACCAGGCCATGCCCGTAGGCGTTGGCCTTGACGATGGCCATCACCGGCACGCCGACGTGGGCCCGGATCAGGCGGAGGTTGCGGGCGAGGCGGTCGAGATCGACGACGATGCGCGTCGGCCGTTCGGCGACGGCGGGCGGCGGGCCGGAGGTGGGGGGCACGGAGTTCGCGAGGACCGGGGCGTTCACCGCCCGCATTCTACGCGCCGCGCATGCCCCGCCCGCTGCCGTGGACGCGGCGGGTCAACCTGTTCCGGATTCGCCCGCAGCGGCCAACAAGGACCGGCCGGGACGCGCGCTCACTCGCAGCGGCGCTCGGTCACGACCTCGGTCCGGTTCTGCCGGTTCTCCTGGATCTTGCGCCCGGCCACGGCGCCGCCCACGGCGCCGGCCGCGGTCGCCAGCTTCTTGCCGCTGCCGCCGCCGACCTGGTTGCCGAGCAGGCCCCCGGCGACCGCGCCCAGGGCGGTGCCGGTGATCTTGTGCCGGTCCTTCACTTCCTTGGGCCGTTCGACGACTACGTCGTAGCAGCGCTGCCCCTTCGGCGATTGCGACGACTGCGCGCCCGCCCCGTTCGGCGCGACGGCGCACAGGGCCAGGGCCGCGCATGCGGCGAGCGGCGCCAGGCGGCGCGGCCGGGCCGGCCGCATGGGCGACGGGGGCGGTGCGATCGTGCGCATGGCGATTCTCCTTGCGGGAAATACCCGGCCACGCTGCGCCGCTGCGCGTTATTCCGGCGTCAAGCGCCCGCGCGCGCGTTTCGCGCTCATTCAACCTGTTCGTAGTCGAAGCCGGCGTTGCGGACGTGGGCGACGAAGAACTCGCCGTGCGATCCGGCCGCCATCAGCCGCGCATGCAGCTCCGGCGGCACGTCGCGGTAGCGGTACACGTCGCCGCTCTCGAACTCGACTTCCAGCACCCGCTCGTCCGGGTCGTAGCCGATGCTGCGCAACGCCTCGGATTGGACCTGCTCGCGACGCATGCGCACAGGCTAGCGGCGCGAACGGGACGCGCCGTGAACGCCAAGGCCGCTATTCGAAGCTGCCCACCGAATCGTGGGCGAGATTGTCGAAGCGGGTGTACTCGCCGAAGAACTTCAGCTTGATCGAGCCGGTCGGGCCCGAGCGCTGCTTGCCGATGATCACCTCGGCCAGGCCCTTGTCCGGCGAGTTCTCCTTGTTGTAGTACTCGTCGCGGTAGATGAACACGATCATGTCGGCGTCCTGCTCGATCGCGCCGGACTCGCGCAGGTCGGCCATCACCGGGCGCTTGTCGGTGCGCGTCTCCAGCGAGCGGTTGAGCTGCGACAGCGCGATCACCGGCACCTGCAGCTCCTTGGCCAGGCCCTTGAGCGAGCGCGAGATCTCGGAGATCTCGGTGGCGCGGTTCTCGCTGTTGCCGGGCACCGACATCAGCTGCAGGTAGTCGATCACGATCAGGCCCAGGCCGTGCTCGCGCTTGAGCCGGCGCGCCTTGGACGAAAGCTTGGCCGGCGACAGGCCCGGCTCGTCGTCGATGAAGATCTTGGCCTCGCGCAGCTGGCGGATCGCGGCGGTGACGCGGCTCCAGTCCTCGTCCTCCAGCTGGCCGGTGCGCAGGCGCTGCGCGTTGACCCGGCCCACCGAGGAGATCAGGCGCATCGCCAGCTGGCTGGCCGACATTTCCATCGAGAACACCGCCACCGGCAGCTTGCTGCGGAACGCGGCGTACTCGGCCATGTTCAGCGCCAGCGTGGTCTTGCCCATCGCCGGGCGCGCCGCGAGGATGATCAGGTCGGTCTTCTGCAGGCCGGCGGTGAGCTGGTCGAACTCGGTGTAGCCGGTGGGCAGGCCGGTGATGCCGCCGCCGTTGGCGTAGCGCGTCTGCAGCACGTCGAAGGCTTCCGACAGCGCCTTGGTCACCGGCACGAAGTCGGTCTTGCCGGCGTTGTGCGCCTGCGCGATCGCCAGCACCTGGCGCTCGGCTTCCTCCAGGATCTCGGCGCTGTCGCGGCCGTCGGGCAGGAAGGCGTTGTTGACGATCTCGGTGCCGACGTCGGCCAACTGGCGCAGGATCGCCTTGTCGCGGACGATCTCGGCGTAGGCCGCGATGTTCGCCGCCGAAGGCGTGGTGCTGGCCAGCTCGATCAGGTAGGCGCCGCCGGCGACCTGCTCGGCCAGGCCCATGGATTCGAACCATTCGCCCAGGGTCACCGCGTCGAACGGGCGGTTCTTCTCCGCCAGCTCGCGGATCGCGCGGAAGATCAGCTGGTGGTCGCGGCGGTAGAAGTCCTGCTCGGTGAGCTGGTCGGCGACGCGGTCGTAGGCCTCCGGGGCCAGCATCAGGCCGCCGAGCACCGCCTGCTCGGCCTCGATCGACTGCGGCGGCACGCGCAGCTGGTCGATGCGCTGCTCGTTGCGGGTCTCGAAACGTTTCTCGCCGCGAAAACCCGGACGTGCGCTCATCGGCGTGGCCGCTCCTTCTTCGATGCCGCCGCGGCGGCGTACTGCTCAGACAGTCCGGGCATGGTAGTGCGCGGGGCCGCCCGGCGCGACGGATAAGCCTGTGGATATCGCGTGGATTACCTCGCATCGCCGTCGCAGCGGCTGCGACGCGGGCCTTCGGGCGGGCCGGGAAAGCCTGCCGCGCACGAAAAAAAGCCCGGCTTCCGGGGAAGCCGGGCGTACCCGGGGACGGGGAGCGGCGGCGAGCCGCCGGGAGCGGGCGGAACGCCGCCCGCCCCCGTCCGGCTTACCAGCCGAAGCCGGCGCCGGCGCTGACGCTGGTCTCGTTGCCGCTGAAGGCGCCGCCGATCGACACGCTGACGTTGCCCTGGCGGCCGAACACGCGCTGGTAGCCCACCGCCATCGCCTCCTTGCCGTTCTGCGCGCCGATGCCGACGCCGAGGCGGTTGCGGCCCGGCAGGCCGGCGGTGTTGATCGCCATGCCCGCGTAGGCGGCGCTGATCGCCGACATGCGGTCGATGCGCTTGTCGACTTCGCCGAAGCGCTGGTCGACGTCCTGGCGGAAGCTGTCGAAGTCGCTCTGCAGCGCGTTGAAGCGGCTGTCGGTGTACTCCTTGGCCTGCTGCAGGCGCTCGTTCAGCTGGCCGACGTTGGCCGCATCCGTGTCCTTCACGCCGTTGCCGACGTTCTGGATCGGCTGGCCGCCGGCGTCGTTGTTCCAGTCGCCGCCGCCGTTGCCGCCGTCGCCGCCGCCGATGCTGCCGTCGGCGATGCCCTGCTCGATCGTGCCGACGCGGTTGTCCAGGTCGCCGATCTTGCCTTCCAGGCTCTGCTGCAGGTCGTACAGCTGGCCGCCGTTGATGGCATCGGTGCTGCCCTTGCCGACCACGCCGGGGGCGAGGTTGGTGATGACCGTGCCGCCGGTGCCGCCCAGCGTGACCTTGCCGAGGCTGACGTCGTCGTACGCCACCGCCGCCAGCGGGTTGCCGTCGGGGTCGACCAGGCCCATCGCCTTCAGCTGGGCGATGGTCGCCGCGTCCGCGTCCTCGCGGCCGTTGGCCACGCCGGTCAGCCGGCGCGCGCCGTCGGTGCCCTCGACGTTGACCACGCCGCCGCCGGTGCCCGCCGCGACGGTGATCGCGCCGGTCGCCGCATCCTGCTGCACCAGGCCGATCGAACCGTTCTCCAGCTTGTTGCTGATCTCGGTGAGCTGGTTCGTGTTGTTGGTCACGCGGCCGTCGATGTTGGTCACCCGGTCGTCGATGTGGGTCACCGCCGTGTCCAGGTCGGCGATCGCGTCCGCGTTCTCCTGCACCTTCTCGTTGGTGGCGTGCAGCTGCTTGCCGGTCACCGCGTCGGTGCTGGCCGCGGACAGCTCGCCGTCCTTGAGGTTGGTCAGCGCCGTGCCTTCCGCGCCACCCAGGGTGATGCGGTCCTTGGCGGCCTTGTCGTCGTACACCACCGCGCCGATGTCGCCGACGACGGTGTCGCCGATGTTGGTGACGAACTCGTTGAACTGGTTGGTCAGCTCGCCGACGCCGGTCTCCACCGCGCCCAGGCGGGCGTTGGTCTCGAACAGCTGGGCGCCGTTCACCGCCTCGGTGCTGTCCGCCGACACGGCCCCGGCCGCGACGCCGCGCAGCGTGCGCGCGCCCGCGGTGCCGGCGAAGTCCACCACCGTGCCGTCGGTGCCGGCCGCCACCGTGATGGCGCGGCTGTCCGCGTCCTGCCGGACCAGGCCGAGGCTGCCGTCCGCCAGCTCGTTGCGGATCTCGGTGATGCTGCCTTCGTTCACCGTCACGCGCGCGTCCAGGTCGCCCAGGTTGGTGTTGATGGTGGTGATGTCGCCCTCCACCACGCCCACCCGCTCGTTGGTCGCGAACAGCTGCGCGCCGGTCACCGCGTCGGTGCTGGCCGCGGACAGCTCGCCGTCCTTGAGGTTGGTCAGCGCCGTGCCTTCCGCGCCGCCCAGGGTGATGCGGTCCTTGGCGGCCTTGTCGTCGTACACCACCGCGCCGACCTCGCCGACGACGGTGTCGCCGATGTTGGTGACGAACTCGTTGAACTGGTTGGTCAGCTCGCCGATCTGCGTGGTGTTGCCGGTCACGCGGCCGTCGATGTTGGTGATCGCGTCGCCAACGCTGTTCACCGTCGTGCCGCCCACGTTGTAGGTCGGCGCGGAGATCGAGCCGTCCGGGTTGACCGCGGCGCCGCCGCCGATCGCGTCGGCGATGCTGCCCGCGGCGCCCTTCAGCTGGCCGAGGTTGACCGCGTCGGTGTCCACGGTGCCCGCGGCGACGCCGGTGATCTGGCGGTAGAGGCCCTTGCTCGCATCGCCGACCGACACGCTGTTGTCCCGGTCGGTCACGGAGTACGCGCCCAGTGCCACGCCGTTGGTATGGGTCGCCGCGCTGTCCACGCCCAGGGCGGTCGTGTCGTTGCCGCCGCTCGCGACGGAACGCACGCCGAGCGCGAGGCCGTTGCGCGACTCGGCCGTGGCGTCCACACCGAACGCCATCGCGCCGGAGCCGGACGCCGCGGTACGCTGGCCGATCGCGATGGCGCCGTTGTTGGCGGCCTTCGCAGCCGTGCCGATCGCGACGGAGTTGTTCTGCAGGCTCGAGGAGGAGTCGGCGCCGTAGCCGAGCGCGATGTTGCCGTCCAGGCCCGAGACCTTGGCCGCCGCGCCCGAGGTGCCCTTGACCTTGACGTAGGTGTCGTCCACCTGCGTGGCCAGGGCGTCGTTGAGCTGCTTGACGTTCACCGCGTCGGTGTCCTGCGTGCCGGCGGCCACGTTGGCGATCTGGCGCTTCACCGTGCCGGAACCGACCGAGACGGTGTTGGCGCGGTCGGCGACCGAGCCGCTGCCCAGCGCCACCGCACCGGTGACGTTCTGGTTGACCACGGCGCCGATACCCAGCGCGGTGCTGTTGGTGGCGCCGGCCTGGACCTTGGCGCCCCGGCCGATCGCCGTAGCGCCGCTCGCCAGCGCATCGGCATCGCCGCCGAGGGCGGTCGATTCGCCCGCCGCCTCGGTTGCCCAGCCGACCGCGACGCTGTTATTGCCCGAAGCCGCGCTCATGATGCCCACGGCCACCGTGTTCTGCGCGGTGGCCTGGGCGGACGAACCCAGCGCGGTGGCGCTCAGGGCGGACGCGACCGCGCTGGCGCCGACCGCCGTCGCGTTGCCGGCGGAAGCGGACGCGTTGGCGCTGCCGTAGGTGCCGCCCTTGGCATCGAAGTAAGCGGTCGCGTCGTTGAGCTGCTTGACGTTCACCGCGTCGGTGTCCTGCGTGCCGGCGGCCACGTTCACGATCTGGCGCTTCACCGTGTCGGAACCGACCGAGACGGTGTTGTTGCGCGCGGCCAGGGACCCGGCGCCCAGCGCGACCGAGCCGGTCACGTTGTCGTTGACCGTCGCGCCGTTGCCCAGCGCAACGCCGTTGGTGGCGCCCGCCTTGACGTTGGCGGAGACGCCGACCGCGACGCCGTTGGCCGCGGTGGCGTCGACGTTCGCGAGCACGCCCAGCGCGGTCGAATAGCCGCCCGCGGCCACGGCGCTGGCGCCCATAGCCGTGCTGCGGTCGCCGATCGCGTTCGCGTTCACGCCGACCGCCGTGGCGGCGCTGGCGGTGGCAACGCCGTTGCTGCCGCGCGCGCCGGCCACGGCCAGCGAACCGAGTGCGGTCGAGAAATCGCCGGCGGCGTCGGACGAGGCGCCCACCGCCGTACCGGAGCCGCTGACGCTGTTGATGGCCTGCCGCGAAACGGCGCCGTTGCCGATGGCGATGCCAGTGGCGCCGTTCGCGGTCGCCGCGCTGCCGGTGCCGTTGACCTTGACGTAGGCGTCGTCCACCTGGGCCATGATGCCGGCATAGCCGGAGGTGCCGGCGACCGCCGCGTCGGCAGCGACGGGCTGGGCCGCCACCTTGCAGGCGCCCGTCTCGTCGACGAGGCCTGCCTCGCCGTTCTGCGTGGTGCAGGCGTCAGCCGCGAACGCGCCGCCCGCCGGCAGCGCCAGCGCGACGGCCAGCGCGAGGCCCTTGGCCTTGGCACCGCCCTTCTTGCGGCCCTTGGCGAATTCCGACGCGACGACCCACTTGCCGACGGACGCGTTCCAGACGATGCGATAGATGGTGTTCATTGCTAGCTCCCTTGAATGGCTGGAAAGGAGAGCCGCCGCGCGCTCCGTGGGCGCATTGCGAATGCCGCGAGGGTTCCCGGCATCGTTTCGAGAGGCGCTGGATGTGGTGGCCGCCCGAAACCTGGCTCGTCTATGGAGCTGGGTTCGCTCCGCCGCCGAAACCTCGCTTGCTGCATGCGCGATCTCGACATGGCCGCCATTCTTGGGATCGGTCTATCGCTCCTATATGCAACACTTACGAAAAAGACCCGCGCACGGGCGTTTTTGAAAGGAGTACGAAACCTGGGCGGCGCTCTCGAAGGCGCCCATCGCCGCTTCACGCTTGGGATAGTGACGCTTCGCCTGTGCACCGCGAGACAGACGCGCGCAGCGCGGCGCCCGGAGCCGGCTCCATCGCGTCCGCGGCAAGAGAATCGCGCACGCATCCGCGGATGCGATTCGTCGCAGCCGCCGCGCGCGCTTTCGTACAAGTTGCATGGCGAGGCCGGTGGACGACTCGTAACTTGTGCGTCGCGTCGCCGGGGGCAATCCCTCGAGACGCGATTCCCGGATCCCAGGGCAACTCTCTCCATGCGGATAACCGGGGCCGACCAACGCACTACAACTATGGAGTTACCCTCATGAAGCTGTCTCCACTCGTCATCGCCCTGCTGGCCGGCGTCGCGTTCTCGCAGGCCCAGGCCGCCGACGGCACCATCACCTTCAACGGTGAAGTCACCGACACCACCTGCGTCATCGACGGCAACGGCACCGGCGCCACCGATTTCACCGTGACGCTGCCGACCGTCGCCACCACGGCCCTGGCCGCTGCCGGCCAGACCGCCGGCGCCACGCCGTTCAACATCACCGTGGGCTCCGCGGCCCAGCCGTGCGCGCACAGCAACGTGAAGGTGCACTTCGAGCCGACCCCGAACGTCAACCTGGCCACGGGCGGCCTGCGCAACATCGCCGCCACCACCCCGGCCGGCAACGTCGAAGTCAACATCCTGAACGACAGCGGCCAGAAGATCGACCTGTCGAACAATGCGGGCTCGCAGACCGTGCCGGTCAACGGCGGCATCGCCGTGATGAACTATTTCGGCGAGTACGAGGCCGTTGGCGGCGCCTCTTCGGCGGGCCTGGTCGAGACCAACATCCGTTACTCGGTGACCTACCAGTAATCGGGCATGCCAGCGGCTATTCTTGCCGCGACGCTCCCGGCGCGACCCGCGCCGGGAGCTTCTTCGGACGCAGGGAGGGCAACCCCATGAACGCTTTCGTTCGTATCGGTTGGTGCGCTGTGCTGGCCGCCTCCGCGGCGCTCGCCGCTCCGGCCCAGGCAGGCGTGATCATCCACGGGACTCGCGTGGTGTATCCCAGCAACGAGCGCGAAGTCACCGTGCGCCTGGAGAACAAGGGCAAGGACCCCGTGCTGGTGCAAACCTGGATCGACGCCGGCGACGCCAGCGTGGCGCCGGAAAAGGCCAACGTGCCGTTCAACCTCGCTCCGCCCATCTTCCGCCTGGACCCGGACAAGAGCCAATCGGTGCGCCTGATGCACACCGGCCAGCCGCTGCCGCAGGACCGGGAAACCCTGTTCTGGTTCAACGCGCTGGAAGTGCCGCCCAAGAGCCAGGACGGCAACAGCAATCTGCTCCAGTTCAGTTTCCGTACGCGCATCAAGCTGTTCTACCGCCCTGCGGCGCTGGACGGCGAGGCCGTGCGACAGGCGCCGGACAAGCTGGTCTGGTCGCTGACCGAAAATCCCTCCGGGGCCGGGCTGGCGCTGAAAGCGGACAACCCGACCCCGTACCACGTGAATTTCGCCAACGTCGCCCTCGACGTGGGCGGCCGTAAATACGAGCACGACGGAGGCGGCATGGTCGCGCCGATGTCCAGCGCCGTGTTCCCGCTGAACGGCTTGGCCACGCGCCCGGCGGGCGCCAAGGTCGAGTTCGACGTGATCACCGATCTGGGCGCGACCGATCCTCGCTCGATCGCCTTGACGCCGTAGACCGGATCGCCGCCGGCGCGACGCCGGCGGACGCCCGTTCTCTTCGCCTGCAAATGCCGGCGCGCCGCCAGGCGCACCGTCGCCCGCGCTCGCGCAGCGCGCCGGCGGGTGAGTGCGCCTGCGCCCTGGAGCACGGGGGGCTGTTTCGTAGTTGTTGCATTACCCCCGGGATTCCCTTCCCGAACAATGAGTTCCCACCCGAAGGTCGCCATTTCCGTGCCTGCACGCGAACGGCGCGGCTGCGAAGAAAAAAACCGACTCGATGACGCACAGTCCGTCCACCGCTGTTTCGACCTTCTCCGCCCCGCAGCCGCACCCGTTGGCGTATGCGCTGGCGTCGGCCTTGCTGGCGCTGCACGTCGGCACCGCATGGTCCGCGCCGCGAGTCGAATTCGACCCTAGCTTCCTGGCCGGATCGGGCGCGCAGGATCTCGACCTGTCCCGCTTCGAGCAGGGCAATGCCGTGCTGCCGGGGCAATACCGCGCCGACGTGCGCGTCAACGACCGCTGGGTCGGCCGCCGCGACATCCGTTTCGCCGCCCGCGACGCCAGCGGCGAAGCGCGCCTGTGCCTGAGCCGCGAACTGCTCGTCGATATGGGCGTGGACTTCGCCAAGCTCGAGGACTACGTGCGCCAACGCTCCCAAGCCGGGGACACCTCGATTCGCGCGCTGCCCGAAGGCGAATTCTGCGAAGACATCGGCCTCTACCTGCCCGACGCCAGCGCGCAGTTCGACTCCGGGGAGTTGAGGCTGGACGTGTCGATCCCGCAGCTGTACCTGAGCCGCAGCGCGCGCGGCTGGGTGAGTCCGGAACTGTGGGACGCCGGCATCGATGCGGCCACGCTCGGCTACAACTTCGGCCACCAGCAGTCGCGCCGCAACGGCCGGAACAGCGCCAGCTCCTACCTTGGCCTCAACGCCGGGCTCAACGTCGGCGGTTGGCGGCTGCGCCACAACGGCTACTACGTCCGCAACGACGGCCACGGCGACTACCAGGCCAACAACACCTACGCGCAGCACGACCTGACCGGCCTGCGGGCGCAGCTGACCGTGGGCGAATCCTTCACCCGCGGCGATCTCTTCGAGGGCATCGGCTTTCGCGGCATCGCCGTGACCAGCGACGACCGCATGCTGCCGGACTCGCGGCGCGGCTATGCGCCGGTGGTGCGCGGCGTGGCCCAGACCAACGCCAAGGTCACCGTCCGCCAGCGCGATCACGTGATCTACGAGACCACGGTGGCGCCCGGGCCGTTCGAGATCGATGATCTGTACGACACCAACTTCGGCGGCGACCTCGACGTGACGGTGACCGAGGCCGACGGGCGCGAGCAGCGCTTCGTCGTGCCGTTCGCCGCGGTGCCGCAGCTGCTGCGCGAGGGGCAGAACCGCTTCGGCCTCGTCGCCGGCCAGGTGCGCGACAACAGCCTGAAGAACGGCGAGCCGACGATGCTGGAAGCGACCTGGCAACGCGGCTTGAGCAACGCCTTCACCGGCTACGCCGGCACCACCCTGTCCGAAGGCTACGGTGCGTTGCTGCTGGGCGGCGCGTACAACACCCGCTGGGGCGCGGTTTCCGGCGACGTCACCTTCTCCCGCACGCGCCTGCCCGGCGCGGGCGTCGAGGGCTACGGCCGCGACATGCGCGGCCAGTCGGCGCGGCTCACCTACAGCAAGTTCCTGCCAAACAGCGGCACCAACTTCTCCGTCGCGGCCTACCGCTACTCCACCGACGGCTACCTGAGCCTGAACGACGGCCTTCGCCTGCGCGACAACCTGGCCACCGGCATCGGCTTCGACGAGGTGGCTCGCCAGCGCAGCCGCGTGGACGTGAACGTCAGCCAGGCGTTGGGCGAGCGCGGCGGTTCGCTGTTCCTGGTCGGCAGCAGCAGCGATTACTGGAACCGCCGCCAGCGCACCACCAGCTTCAGCGTGGGCTACAGCAACAGTGTCGGCCCGGCGAACTACAGCCTGTCCGCGCAGCGCACGCTGGAAAGCTTCGGCGGCGGCGCCGACGGCCGGCCGGACCCCACTGGCCGCCAGGACACCGTCGTCAGCCTCACCATCGCGATGCCGCTGGGCCGCACCCCGCGCGCGCCGAACCTCAACGCCAGCTACTCCGATGCGCGCAGGAGCGCCGACAACGCGCGCCTGGGCGTGAGCGGCACGATCGGCGAAGCGCGCGCGCTCAGCTACGGCGCGTCGGCCAGCCGCACCGAGGGGCAGGACGCCGCGTACAACGGCAGCCTGAGCTACAAGGCCTCCAACGCGGTCCTCTCGGCCGGCTACAGCCAAGTGGGCGATTCCCGCCAACTGTCGGTGGGCGCTTCCGGCGGCGTGGTCGTGCATGCTGGCGGCGTGGGCTTCGCCCAGCAGCTCGGCGAGACGATCGGCCTGCTGCACGTGCCCGGTGCGGCGAACGCGCGCGTGAGCAGCAACATCGGGCTGCGCACCAACCACGAGGGCTATGCCGTGGTGCCCTACCTCACGCCGTACCGGCTCAACGAGGTGACGGTGGACCCGAAGGGTCTGCCGCTGGACGTGGAGCTGAAAGAAACCACGGCCAAGATCGCGCCGCGCGCCGGCGCGGTGGTCAAGCTGGCGCTGAAGACCGAGACCGGCCGTAGCGCGTTGATCGAGGCGCACCGCGAAGACGGCGAACCGCTGCCGTTCGGCGCGGACGTGTTCGATGAGGCCGGCAACCCGGTCGGCGTGGTCGGACAGGCCAGCCGCCTGTGGGTACGCGGCATCCAGGAGCGTGGGCGTCTGACCGTGAAGTGGAACGACCAACAGTGCGCGATCGACTACGATCTGGCCGGGACCGAGCCGACCGCGCCGGTGCCGGGCCGATGCTTGGCGCCCGCACAATGAACGGAGAAACGACGATGGAACTCTTCGGCAGCACCCGCACGTCCGCGCCGCTGCGGGGCGCGGCGCTCTGCTTGGGCGGGCTGTTATGGTTCGCCTTGGCCCCTGCCGCGCATGCGCAGGCGATCAATTGCTACGGCGACTGGTCGGGCAATGGATCGGCGCGGCTGGTGAATTACCCCATCACCATAAACGAAAGCGCGAACACGCCGATAGGCACCGTGCTGGCCAGGGTGACGTTGAGCAACAACATCGGCCAGACCTATTCGTGCAAAAGGACCGCGTACGACATACGCACCAACGTCTTGGGCGTCTTCGCCAATTCCGTCAACTCGCCCGCGCCGGTCCCCGGCCATTCCTATACCTGGTATTGGCCGAAATACAGCTACAGCTCCCCGGAACGGACTCACGTCGGCTATCGACTGCGCTACAACGGCACCCTGGTGAAGTGCTGCGGCCAGTCCCCCGACGACAACAGCTACCATCGGATCGCGACCTACAGCAGCGAATTCAGCGGCCGCGGCTCCCTCCCGGGCACGCTCGAGCTCGAGATCATCAAGGTCGCCAACACGCCGGACGGAGCCAGCCTGTCCTCCTACCACTACGTCGGGGGAATCGACTTCTATCAACCCGGCGCGCACAAGAATTACCTTACCTACTACTCCATCACCCTGACCTACAAGCCGCCGCCTGTCGCACCGACGTGCGCGGTCAGCAATTGGACGCGCGATGTGCCGCTCGGCCAGCACCCGGCCAGTGACCTGACCGACGCCGACGGCATCACCCCCTACCAGAACTTCAACATCGTCCTGAACTGCAGCGGCGGCTCCGGCGGCGGCCAGCGCCGGGTCTACGTCACCCTGACCGACAACAACCAGCCCGCCAACCGCAGCAACGTGCTCAGCCTGACCGGCGACTCGACCGCGCAGGGCGTGGGCATCCGCATCGAGCGCAGCAGCGGGGGCAACTTCACGCCCGTGAGTTTCGGCGCCGACTCGGCCAGCATCGGCAATGCCGGACAATGGCAGCACGGCACCACTACCGGGGGCACGGTGACCATCCCGCTGCGCGCGGCGATGATCCGAACCGGCACCGGAACGGTGACGCCGGGCCTGGTGCGAGGACGGGCCACCTTCACGATGGCCTACAACTGACGCAGACCCGCCTGCTGCGGCTGCGAACGGCCGGCTCGGATCGAGCCGGCCGTTTTCGTCCGGGCGGTCGATACGGATGACCGGCGCCCCGTCCGGGCCGCGTCTGGAGTTCCAAGGGCCGCGACGGCCCGTAAGCGACTGCCGCGGGCAAGCGGAGGTCCGACCGGCGGCTGCGGGAGCGGGGGCCGAGCCGCCAGATGTGATCGGGCGCACTCGCGCCAGGTGCGCTGAGGCGTAGTGGCGGCGGCTGCCCGCGTCGGCGGACTGCCGCGCGAACGTCTGCACCGTCCGGCGCGACGCGGCGGCTTCGCATCTCGCAGCCTCCGGGGCGTGCACGGCGCCGTGATGATGAACGGCCACGGCGACCCCGCCGCGCCCAAACCGCGCGGCGGGCACATGGCGGTCCACAGGCACGGGGCAAGCCGGCGTACCGGTGCCCCGGCCTGCCCCGCCGGCACGTCCATCCGCGCCTGGCCGAGGCTGTCGCCGTCGCCCCCCCAGGATGGGGCCTGCGATCCGCGGTCCCGCTCTTCCGCGCGGGCTTCGCCCCGGGGCCCCCGTCTGGTCCGAAACGGCCCGGCATCAACCAAGAAAAAACGCCCGGGCATGAGCCCGGGCGCGTTCGTTCGCCTGACTGGGGCGACGATGGATCAGAAGCGAACGCCGACGCCGGCGCCGATCGTCCACGGGTCGAAGTTCGCCTCGAGCTTGTCGTGCGGATTGGTCTCGCCGTGCTCGACGAAGTTGCGGATCTCGGCGTTGGCCTTCATGTAGCGCGCGTCGACGCGGGCGAACCAGCGCGGGCTGATGTTCATGTCCACGCCCAGGGTGACGATGCCGCCCTTCTGCTTGTCGAACTCCGGCACCTGCTGCAGCGGCTCGACGGCGATGCCGGCGTCGCGGGTCTTGGCCTGGAAGTAGCCCAGGCCCACGAACGGGCGGAACGGCGCGTCGACCCGGCCGAAGTGGTACTGGCCGCTGATCGCCACCGGCTGGTGGCCGACGCTGCCGATCTTGCCGGCGTCGCCGCGCACGCGGTAGTCGGCCTTGTCGACCGCGCCCCACAGCTCGACGCCCCAGTGGTCGTTGGCGTTCCAGGCCAGCGACAGGGTCGGCATGGTGCCGCCGTCGAAGTCGGTGCGCGAGCCTTCGATCGGATCGGAGTCCGGCTGCATCAGGGCGTAGCCGCCGACGACGGAGAAATGCTTGCCGCCCGAGGCGCCGGCGTCGTCCTGGGCGAACGCCGCAGGAGCGAACGCGCAGGCGCCCAGGACGGCAAGGGAGAGAGACTTCAGCTTCATGGTCATGCGATACCTCGTGTCGTGCAGTCGCCTGTGGTGCGCCGCGGCGCGCGGCGCAGAGCGCCCTGGGACGCGACTGGCAACTGCGATGGTCGCGCGAGGGTTTGTGCGATCCCGGCCCGTCGCTGGCCGCGCAGCGGTGCTGTCGCTGTGCGCGTTCGAGCGGTCGGCACGGCGCCGGAAACGGTCCTGCGACCGCGGCCAGCGGGCGGCGCGCGCCTTGGGCGCCGCAGGCGGGCGGCCAATTACTGCGGCGCCGCGCTCGCGTATCGCGGCGGCGACTCGCGGAAGCGGCGTCCGGCCGTGCCCGGAGTGGAGGGGAGCGCTGCTCCGGGCACGGCCGTTCGCCTACCCGCTGCGGCGCCATCCGTTGGCGCGTAAGTCCACGGCCCTCGCAGCGGGACGGGCATTGTTCGCCAGCCGCGGCGGGCCGGGAATGCAACAAATTGCAAAAGGCCCGCCCGGCCTCACGCCGCCTGCGCGCACCCGGCCTCGCGGCCAGGGCGGTACAGTTCCAGCGAGATCAGCATCTGGACCTGGTCCAGGCTGTCGTCCCGCCGCTGCCGGTGCGGCTCCGGCGTCGTCCCGCCGAGCGCCATGTGCGCCTCCAGCGCGCGGGCGAGCAGCGGGATCAGCACGTCGGCGTCCGCGCGCAGCGCCTCGCGCAGGCTGTCCTCGATGCGCTGGCGCAGGCGCAGCTCCGGCACGGCGGACGCGGTTTCGGAATGGAGTCGGGCGCGGCGCTCGAACGGGATCGCGGCGTTCATGGGCGGTCTCCTGTCGCAGGTCTCGCCGGCGGGCCGGCGTGGGCGACAGCATGGCCGGCGCGCGCGCCCCGCCCCATGCAAGAACTACGAAACCGCGCGAGCCCGGCCGGCTTTCGCGACGGGAACGGCCGCGCGCGCGGCCGCGCGGACCGGCCGGCCGGCACGCGCCGGCGCCGCACGCCCCCGCGGCGCGGCGGAGCCGGCTCGCGCGGCCGTCAGGACGCCGCCTGCGCGGTCAGGCATTCGATGTACGCGCCCATGCGCCCGCCGAAGCGCTGCAACGCCTGCTGTTGCGCCGCGGCGCCGTCGGTTCCGACGGCGTCGAGCAGGCGCGCGGCCTCGTCCGCCAGTTCGTTCGCATCGAAGATGCGCAATGCGCCGGCGATGCGGTGCAGGCAGTCGCGGACGCGCCCGGCGTCGCCGGCGTCGATCGCGGCCTGCAGGCTGTCCAGGTCCTTGCGGGTGGTCGCCGCGAAGCTCTCGAGCATGCGCCGCACCATGTCCTGGGAGCCGTAGACGCGCTGGAGCTTGTCCATGTCGACGCCGCCGGGGGCCGCGTCCGCGGGCGGCTCGGCGCCGCCCAGCGGAATCCAGCGCTGCACCGCTTCGCGCAATTGCTGGAACCGCACCGGCTTGGTCAGGTAGGCGTCCATGCCGGCCTCGAAGCACTGCCGCGTCTCCTCGGCCAAGGCGCCGGCGGTGAGCGCGATCACCGGCAGGTGCGCGCCGTCGCGCTCGCGCCGCCGGATCTCCCGGGTCAGCTCGTAGCCGTCCATGTGCGGCATGCGCACGTCGGTGATCAGCAGGTCGTAGCCGCCGCGCTCGAGCGCGGCCAGCGCGGCGCGGCCGTCGTCGACGATGTCGCAGGCCAGGCCGAGCTGCTGCAGCCGCCACCGGATCAGCTCCTGGTTGGTCGGATGGTCCTCGGCGACCAGGACCCGGTAGCCGTCCATCGCCGGCAATGCGGTCCCGGCGGCCGGCTCGTCCGCCTCGCGCGGCGGCGCGCCGTCGGCGTCGAGCGCGCGCAGGCACGCCCGCGCCACTTCCGAGCCGAGCAGCGGATTGCAGCTCAGCCGCAGGCCGCGCTCGCGCGCGCCGTCCACCAGCGCCAGCGGATCCTCGGTGACCAGCACGGTGCGGACGGTCGCCGGCGTCTCCACCGCATCGCGCTCGTCGATGAATTCGATCGCGTCCGCCGGCGGCGCGGCATCGGCCGCGACCAGGCCCAGGTGCAGGCCCTGCAGCCAATCGGCCAGCGCGTCGGCGACCGCCGCGTCGCGCAGGCCGATGCGCGCCACGCCGCCCGCCAGGCGCGGGTCGGGCCGCGACGGCCTCAGCACCGCCAGCTCCACCTCGGCCTCGACCCGGGTGCCGCGCCCGAGCTCGCTGTGCAGGCGCAGTTCGCCGTCCATCAGGTCGATCAGGCGCCGGCAGATGCTCAGGCCCAGGCCGGTGCCGCCGTAGCGGCGCGCGGTCCAGCTTTCCGCCTGCGAGAACGGCCGGAACAGCTTCTCCTGCCGCTCGCGGGAGATGCCGATGCCGGTATCGCTCACGCTCAGGCGCAGGCGCTGCCGCCCGTCGCGTTCGCCGAGCACCTCGATGCGCAGCGCGACCTCGCCGGTTTCGGTGAACTTGATCGCGTTGCTGAGCAGGTTGAACAGCACCTGGCGCAGGCGCACGCCGTCGCCGGCGAGTTCCGCCGCCAGCCGCGGCGCGACCCGGCTGCGCAGGCGCAGGCCCTTGCCGTGCGCGAGCGGCGCGACCAGGGTCAGCACGTTGTCGGCCACGGCGCGCAGGTCCACCGGCGCCGACTCCAGGTGCATCGCCCCGGCCTCGATCTTGGAGTAGTCGAGGATGTCGTCGAGGATCTGCCGCAGCATCTGCGCCGAGTCGTCGATGGTGCCGAGCACGCGCCGCTGCTCGGCATCGAGCCGGGTATGGCCGAGGCGCTCGAGCATGCCCAGCACGCCGCTCATCGGCGTGCGGATCTCGTGGCTCATCGTCGCCAGGAACTCGGCCTTGACCGCGGCGGCGCGTTCGGCCGCGCGGGTCGCTTCGGCCAGGGCCACGGCCTGCTCGTGCGCGGCGGTGACGTCGATCCAGTAGCCGCTCCAGCCCGGGTTGCCGTTCTCCGCGCGGTGCGGCATGCCGCGCGAGCGCACCCAGCGCCAGCCGCCCTCGGCGCGCGCGCGGAACTCGATCTCGATCGGCGCGAACGCGCGCGCCGCGCGCTCCACCTCGGCGAGCAGGCGCGGCCGGTCCTCCTCGTGCACGCGCGCGAACAGGCGGCGTTCGTCGGCCATCGCCTGCTCGACGTCGATCCCGAACAGCGAGCGCATGTCGCCGGCGATGAACGGGAACGACGGCTTGCCGTCCGGGCCGAACTCGAAGCGGTAGACCACGGCCGGCAGGTTGTCGGTGACCTCGGCCAGGCGCCGCTCGGCCAGGCGGCGCTGCGCCACCTCGCGCCGCAGGCGCACGTGGCCGACGCCGTGCACGAAGCCCGCCGTGAGCAGGATCAGCCCGATCGGGACCAGCACCCGCAGCAGGCGCCGCCAGTCGACGCCGGAAGCGTATTCCACCGACAGCCATTCGTCGCGGATGCGCTGGCGGTCGCGCTCGCTCAGGTCGCCGAGGATGCGGTCGAACACCTCGATCAGGCGCGCGTAGTCGCGCTTGGCCACGAGCACCAGCGTGTCGTCCACGCCCGTCGGCGCGGCCACCCGCAGGTCGCCCGGAAACTTGCTGCGGATCAGGTTGTCGACCACGGCCAGGTTGTCCACGTAGGCGTCGAGATCGCCTTCGCGCAGCCGCTCCAGGCCCTCTTCCGCGCTGGCGACGCGGGCCAGCCGCGCCCGCGGCGCCTGCGCACGCACCTGCGCGGCGATCGCCGGGGCATTGAAGGTGCCCACGCGCAGGCCATCGAGGTCGCGCAGGCCGTACACCGGGCTGGCCTCCGCGCGCGACACGATCACGAACGGGATGGTGGCGAACGGCCGGCTCGCCACCCAGCGCGGGTCGTCCTCGCGGACTTCGCCCGCCTTGCCCACGTAGACGTCGACCCGGCCCTGCTCCAGTTCCCGCTGCATCGCCTCGCGGGTGGGGGCGTCGATGCGGCGGAACCGCACGCCGAGTTCCTCCAGCATCGACAGGTATTCCTCGCTGATGCCGTGGCGGCGTTGCTCCGCATCGACGTAGGAAACCGGGGCGCGGTCGGGCGCGAAGCCCAGGCGCAGGGGCGGCAACGCCGACAGCCAGGCGCGGTCGGCCTCGCTCATCCAGGCGTAGCGCAACGGCGCCCACGGGACCTGCTCCGGCAACCAGCGCGCCCGGATCGCCTTTCGGGTTTCCGCCGGGATGGCGCGCAACGCCTTGTCGAGCGCGCCGACCAGGGGCTCGTTGCGGTTGGGTACGGCGAAATGCAGGGTATTGGTGGCCAGGTCGCTCAGGCGCACGATCGCGACCCCGCCCAGTCCCTCCGCCTGCAGCACGCGCGAGACCGCATACGGATTGCCGACGTAGGCGTCGGCTTCGCCCGTGGCGACGCTGCGCAACGCCGCGCGGGTGTCCGCGGCCTCCACCACCGTGACGCTCGGATAGCGCACCGCGAGCGCGGCGGCGGTGACGAAGCCTTTCTCCACCGCGACCCGCAGGCCGGCCAGGCCGCCCGGCGCGAGCAGGCGCGCATCGTCGCGGCGGCCGACCACGACCGAAGGCACGTCCAGGTAGGGGTCGGAATAGATCACGCAGCGCGTGCGGTCGGCGGTGAACGACACGTTCACCGCCACGTCGATCTCGCCGGCGCACAGCGCCCGCATCACGCCGCCCCAGTCGGGGAAGAACCGGAAGCGCAATCGCACCCCCAGGCGCTCGGCCGCTTCCCGCAGGTAATCGTGCCCCAGGCCGCCGACCTCGCCCTTCTCCACGGTCTCGAACGGCGCCCACCCCTTGTCGGAAACGCCCACGGTTAGCGTAGGATGTGCGCGGAGCCAAGCGCGCTCGGCGGTATCCAGCGAGGGCAGGATCGTCTCGTCCGCCGCCAGCGACGCGACCGTTCCCAGGCACAGCCACAACAGCAAAGGCCACAGCAGCAAGAGCGCGGGGCGGCGCAAGCCAACCGACTCCATCAGGTCCTCCATCCCCCGCCGATTCGTCCGACCATGCCGGATACTACTCCTCGCCATGAGCCTTCGCGTCGTCCTCGCCGATGATCACCCCGTGGTCGTGATGGGGGTGCGCGCCGTCATCGAATCCAGCGGCGTCGGCCGGGTCGTGGCCGAAGCGGCCAATCCGGACGAACTGATGGCGGTGCTGGCCGCCACCCCCTGCGACGTGCTGATCACCGACTTCGCCATGCCGGGCAGCCGGCAGGTCGACGGCTACAGCATGATCGGCCTGCTGCGGCGCCAGTTCCCCGACCTGCCCATCGTGCTGCTGACGATGATGAACAACCCGGCCACGCTGCGGCGCGTGGCCGCGGCCGGCGTGCTCGGGCTGGTCGAGAAAGGCGCGGCGATGGAGGAACTGCCGGCCGCGATCCAGTCCGCGGCGAGGGGGCGTCCGTATTTCAGCGCCTCGTTGCGGCAGAAGATCGAGGAGGCCGAGGGCAGCACGGCCGGCTACGGCGAAGTCCGGCTGTCGCCGCGCGAAACCGAAGTGGTGCGCCTGCTCGCCAGCGGCCTCACCGTGACCCAGATCGCCGAGCGGCTCCACCGCAGCGTCACCACGATCAGTCGCCAGAAGGGCGACGCCATGCGCAAGCTCGGCATCACCAGCGATGCCGAGCTGTACGCCTACGCGCGCGAGCACGGACTCGGGTCCTAGCGTCCGCCGGTGCGGCCGGCAGGCCCGCGGATCGCAGGCAGGCAAAAGGAAAAGGCGCCGCTAGCGGCGCCTTTTCCGTTCTACGGCGGAAGCGTCAGACGGTCTCGGCGACCACCACGACCTTGACGGTGACTTCCACGTCGGCGTGCAGGTGGAGGGTCACGTCGTGCTCGCCGGCGCGGCGCAGCGGGCCTTCGCCCAGCACCACTTCCGACTTCTCGACCTTCTGCCCGGACTGCTGGGTCAGCGCCTCGGCGATGTCGCGCGGGGTGATCGAGCCGTACAGCTTGCCTTCGGTGGAGGCGTTGGCGCCGATGGTCACGGTGAAGCCGTCGAGCGCGGCCTTGCGCGCCTCGGCGGCGTCCAGCGCGGCCTTGGCCTTGGCCTCGTACTCGGCGCGGCGCGCCTCGAACTCGGCGAGGTTGGCCTCGGTCGCCGGCACGGCCTTGCCGTACGGGACCAGGTAGTTGCGGCCGTAGCCCGGCTTGACGTTGACCTTGTCGCCGAGCTTGCCGAGGTTCTGCACGTTCTGCAGCAGGATGACTTGCATGGAATTGCTCCTTCGTTAGCGACGCGGCGCGCCGCAGCGGTAGCTGTCCGAAGACGGAGAGGGCGAGGAACGAGGAGCCGGCGAAGAGGAACGAGCGGAAGCCCGTGCCCGTTCCGGGGTCCCCATGCGGCGGCGGGGCCGCCGCACGCCTCGCTTACGCGTTGTGGTTGTCGGTGTACGGGATCAGGGCCAGGTAGCGCGCGCGCTTGACCGCGGTCGCCAGCTGGCGCTGGTACTTCGACTTGGTGCCGGTCACGCGGCTCGGCACGATCTTGCCGGTCTCGGTGAGGTACTGGCGCAGGGTGTTGAGATCCTTGTAGTCGATCTCCTTGACGCCCTCGGCGGTGAACTTGCAGAACTTGCGGCGGCGGAAAAACTTGGACATGGGTGCGCGTTCCTAGAAAGCGTGATCAGGCGGCTTCGGCGTTGTCGTCGGCGGCGTTGTCGTCGCTGGGGGCCTCGGCCTCCTCGTCGCGGCGGCGGCGCTCGCTGCGCTCGGGCTTGTCGCTCTTCTCGTCCTTGAACTTCATGATCAGCGACTGCTCGGTCTCCGGACCGTCGCGCTTGATGACCAGGTGGCGCAGCACCGCGTCGTTGAAGCGGAAGTTGTCGACCAGCTCGTTGAGCACGGCCTGGCCGCACTCGATGTTCATCAGCACGTAGTGGGCCTTGACCAGGTTCTCGATCGGATAGGCCAGCTGGCGGCGGCCCCAGTCCTCGAGACGGTGGATCTTGCCCTCGCTGCCCTCGATCGCCGCCTTGTAGCGCTCGATCATGGCCGGCACCTGCTCGCTCTGGTCCGGATGGACCAGGAACACGATTTCGTAATGACGCATTGCGGTTTCCCTTGTGGATGATGGCCCGCCGGCGCGGACCGGATCAGCCCCCCGCGGCCCGGAGCGGGCGACGGTGGAGCAAGGTTTCCACGGGCCGGGGCCCGCGGAAGCTGGAAATTATGGCAGGACAAGGGGTTGCGTGCAATTCGCGCGGCGGGCGCCGCGGCGTCCCCGGCCAGGCGCGCGCCGGCGGCCGCCGGGCCGGGGGCTTCCGCCCCGGGGCCGGGCGGGCGGTCCCGGCCGCACGCGGGCGCCCGCCGCCGTCGGCGTCGTCGCCCCTGCCCCGTCGCGCCGGAGGCGAGCGGCGGCGGCCCCCCGGCGATCCCGGGCGGCCTCAGCCGCGGGCCGGCCCGGCCCGGTTGCCGCGCTTGCCCTCGATCCAGGCGTCGATGTGCTTCTCCAGCGCCTGCAGCGGCACCGAGCCGGTCTCCAGCACCGCGTCGTTGAATTCGCGCAGGTCGAAGCGGTCGCCGAGCTCGCGATGGGCCTTCTCGCGCAGCTCGGAGATCTTCAGCTGGCCGATCTTGTAGGCCAGCGCCTGGCCGGGCCAGCCGATGTAGCGGTCGATCTCGTTGACCACGTCCTGGCGGGTCTTGGGCGAGTTGTCCATGAAGAACTCGATCGCCCGGTCGCGGCTCCAGCCCTTGCTGTGCATGCCGGTGTCGACCACCAGCCGCACCGCCCGCCACATGTCGTAGGCCAGCTGGCCCATGCGGTCGTAGGGGTCGTCGTACAGGCCCATGTCGTAGCCCAGGCGTTCGGCATACAGGCCCCAGCCCTCGCCGTAGGCGACGAAGTAGCCGACCCGGCGGAACATCGGCACGTCCGGCAATTCCATGCCGCGGGCGAACTGGAAGTGGTGGCCCGGCACGGCCTCGTGCAGGCTCAGCGCCATCATCTCCCACTTCGGCCGGACCTCGGGCTTGTACAGGTTGACGTAGTAGTAGCCGGCGCGGCTGCCGTCGACGGCGCCGGGCTGGTAGTACGCGGTGGTGGTGTCCGGCGCGATGTTGTCCGGGATCGGCCGCACCCCGTACGGCAGGCGCGGGATGGTCTTGAACACCTTGACCAGCTCCGGGTCGATCCGCTTGGACAGCGCCCGGTAGGCGGTGAGCAACTCTTCCGGCGTCTTGTAGAAGAATTTCGGGTCGGTGCGCAGATGCTCGAAGAACTGCTGCAGCGTGCCCCGGAAGCCGACCTCGGCCTTGACCTTCTCCATCTCGGCGCGGATCCGCGCCACTTCCTTCAGGCCGATCTGGTGGATCTCGTCCGCGCTGAGGTCGGTGGTGGTGAAGTAGCGGGCGACGAAGTCGTAGTAGGCCTTGCCGTCGGGCAGGTCGGCCGCGGCGATCGATTCGCGGGTCCTGGGCAGGTAGTCGTCGGCGAAGAACGCCGCGAACCGGCGGTAGGCCGGCACGATCCGCTCGCGGATCACCTGCTGCGCCTCGGCCTGCAGCGCGGCGCGCTCGGCCGGCGGGACCGCGTCCGGGAACTTGGCGAAAGGCTTGTAGAACGGGCTCTTGGCCGGATCGTCGACCAGCTGCGCCTGGAGCTGCCCGGTCACGCGCTGCATCAGCACCCGCGGCGGGGTGTTGCCGGTGGCCGCGCCCTCGCGCAGCAACGCGGTGGTCTGCTCGATCAGGGTGGGCAGCGCCCGCATCCGCGCCAGCCAGTCGCGATAGTCCTTGGCCGTCGCGAACGGCAGCACCTCGGTGATCTCCTCGGCGTTCTGGATGCCGCCGCGCTGGCTGACCGGCCGCAGGTATTCGCGGAACTTCTGCCGCTCGACCGCCTTCTCCAGGTCCCAGGCGAACACGTCGTAGTGCAGCTTGTCGCTTTCGGACAGGACACTGCGGTCGATCGCGCGCAAGCGCTGCAGCGCCTTGCGGTCGCCCTCCATGCGCGCCTGGATCGCGGCCGGGCTCAGGTCGCTCCAGCGGTCGTTGTAGCGCTTGTCGCCGCGCCAACTCGCCTCCTCGGGGTTTTCGCGCATGCTGCGCTCCCACTCTTCCTCGAACAGGCGGTGGAGCGCTTCCGTGGCGGCGTTGCGGGCGGGCGTCTCGGCGGCGCGCGCGTCTTGGGCGGCGGCCGACGGCAGCGGCGCGGCGAGGCAGGCGGCTATCGCCGCGGCGAGCAATACGGGACGGAACATGCGAGCGACTCCCCTCGGGCAGAAGGCCCGAGTCTAGCCGCGGTGCGGGGCGATGGCCGTATGGCGGAAGTTGGCCGGCGGCTCGGCCGGCCTGTCGTCGGGCAGAGGCACCGGATCGCGGAAGGTGCGGTTATGCCGCCCGGCCCGGGCCGGACCCCGATCGGCGCCGCGCCGGCGCCTCGCGGGCTGTCGCCGCGGCGAGGGAAAACGAAACCTCAGGCCGCGTCGGCGTCGGTGGTGAAGCTCTCGCCGCAGCCGCACTCGGCGGTGACGTTGGGGTTGCGGAACAGGAACTGCTCGCCCAGGCGCTGCTTGACCAGGTCGATCACGGTGCCGTCCACCAGCGGCAGGCTGAGCGCGTCGACGTAGATGCGCACGCCCTCCTGCTCGAACACGGTGTCGTCCGCGCGCTGCTCGCGCGCCAGGTCCGCCTTGTACTGCCAGCCCGAGCAGCCGGTGCGGGTCACGCCGAAGCGCAGGCCGAGGGCGCCGGGGGTCTCGTCCATGTAACGGCGGACGCGCTCGAGGGCGGCGGGAGCGAGGGTGACGGCCATGCGGGACTCCGGATGCTGCTGCGGCGAATTATAGCGACGGGGTGCGGGGGCTTAGGTAAACTCGTCGGTTCCCATATCGGTCCGAACGGCAAGGAATTCAAGGCATGACGGTGGTCAGCGTCGAACAGGCGCTCGCGGGCAAGATCCCGGCGGGCGGCGAAGTCACGGTCCGCGGCTGGGTGCGCACCCGGCGCGATTCCAAGGCCGGGCTGAGCTTCGTCAACGTCGGCGACGGCTCCTGCTTCGCGCCGATCCAGGTGGTCGCGCCGGCGACCCTGCCGAACTACGAGTCGGAAGTGAAGCGTCTCACCACCGGCTGCGCGGTGATCGCCACCGGCACCCTGGTGCCCTCCCAGGGCCAGGGCCAGGCGTTCGAGATCCAGGCCGAGAAGCTCGCGGTCGTCGGGTGGGTCGACGACCCGGAAACCTACCCGATCCAGCCCAAGCCGCACACCCTGGAGTTCCTGCGCGAGGTCGCCCACCTGCGCCCGCGCACCAACCTGTTCGGCGCGGTCACCCGCATCCGCGACTGCCTGGCCAAGGCGGTGCACCGCTACTTCCACGAGAACGGCTTCTACTGGATCAGCACGCCGATCATCACCACCTCCGACGCCGAGGGCGCCGGGCAGATGTTCCGGGTCTCCACGCTCGACCTGGCCAACCTGCCGCGCACCGCCGAGGGCGGGATCGACTTCGCGCGCGACTTCTTCGGCAAGGAGACCTTCCTCACCGTGTCCGGCCAGCTCAACGTCGAGGCCTACGCCCTGGCGCTGAGCAAGGTCTACACCTTCGGCCCGACCTTCCGGGCCGAGAACAGTCACACCACCCGCCACCTGGCCGAGTTCTGGATGGTGGAGCCGGAGATCGCCTTCGCCGACCTGGCCGAGGACGCGCGGGTGGCCGAGGACTTCCTCAAGTACCTGTTCCGCGCGGTGCTGGCCGAGCGCGCCGACGACATGGCCTTCATCGCCCAGCGCGTGCAGAAGGACGCGATCAGCCGGCTGGAGGCGTTCGTCAACGCGCCGTTCGAGCGGATCGAGTACACCGACGCGATCGCCCTGCTGCAGCGCGCGAACAGGAAGTTCGAGTTCCCGGTCGAATGGGGCCTGGACCTGCAGACCGAGCACGAGCGCTGGCTGACCGAAGAGCACGTCGGCCGTCCGGTGGTGGTGACCAACTACCCCGAGCACATCAAGGCCTTCTACATGCGCCTGAACGACGACGGCAAGACCGTCGCCGCGATGGACGTGCTGGCGCCGGGGATCGGCGAGATCATCGGCGGCAGCCAGCGCGAGGAGCGGCTGGACCTGCTCGACGCGCGCATGGCCCAGTTCGGCCTGGACGCGGCGCAGTACCAGTGGTACCGCGACTTCCGCCGCTACGGCACCGTGCCGCACGCCGGCTTCGGCCTGGGCTTCGAGCGCCTGGTGGTCTACGTCTGCGGCCTCAGCAACATCCGCGACGCGATCCCCTACCCGCGCGCGCCGGGCAGCGCGGAGTTCTGACCTACGAGGACGATGCCTGCGTTCGCGGAGGCATCGCGATCCAGGGGACTACTCGTCGACGCACCTGCCATCGACCCACCGGCAAGCGGAATTCAGCCGGCAACTCTGCTGATCCCGGATCAGGGAGCATACGACGGACCTGGGCCGGGACCGGCCCGCGAACTGCGGATCGGCCGGTTCGGCCGATCTCGAAGCTTGGTGGGGGATACTCTCGCCTTGCGCTCCGGGCTTGGCAGCCCCGTGAGCGCCTGAAGCGAGCAGGACCAATGCCGCGAACGAAACCCGCAATGGCCGATTCATGACGCCTCCTTGTGCCATCGTGCACGTGGCGCCTCGGACCGTATCTCGCCCCGCTAGCGGAAGTCAAAACGCGACGCAGCGGCACGTCCGCCGGGACGGGGCCACGCTGTTAGACTGTGCCGGGCCGTGACGAAGCGAATACACGCACCATGATCCTGTTCTTCGCCCTGTGCTTCGTCGGTGTCGCGATCGCCGGCTTCTGCGCGTTCCTGATCTTCTGGCCGCTGTCGCTGGTGCATATCCGCGACCGCCAGCCTGCGCTGCAGACGCGGCTCGGGCCCGGCGCGTTCGCCCGGCCGGCGGCCTGGGCGTGGCTGCTGCGCGGCGGCTACCGCGCGGCCGGCGACCGCAACCTCGACGGGCTGGCCACGCCCGCCCGGGTCGCGCTCTGGACGACGATCGGCGGGCTCGGCTGCGCCGGCCTGCTGACCCTGTTTGCGATGGTGACCTCATGAGCGACAACCCCGGCGGCGAGGGCCGCACCCGCGACGAATGGTGGCTGGCCACGATCGGCCGCACCGTGATCTGGGCGCGCCTGCGCCTGCGCGAGGCCGGCACCGCCGAGGTCTTCGACAGCGACGGCAACACCCTGCCCTACGACAGCGAGGACAGCGCGCGCGCCGCGCTGATGGATGCCGAATTCGTGGCCCTGGACGGGCTCGACGAGGACGACGCGCAGGCGCGCGGCTTCGCCCTTGGGGAACTGGTGCCGCCGCAGGGCGACGATCCCGAGCGGCTGCGCGGCCAGATGGTGCAGAAACTGCCGACGCGGCACTGACATGTACCTGCCGCGCGCCTTCGCCGAGAACGATCTCGCCGCGCTGGACGCGCTGGCCGCGCGCGACAGCTTCGTCACCCTGGTTACCGTGCGCGACGGCGCGCCGTGCGTCAGCCACCTGCCGGTGCTCTACCGCCGCGAGGGCGGCCAGGTGGCGTTGCACGGCCACTGGGCGCGGCCGAACCCGCAGGCCCTGCACGCCGGGCCGGCGCTGGCGATCTTCCACGGCCCGCACGCCTACGTCTCGCCCGGCTGGTATCCGGACAAGGAGGCCGCCGCGCGCGTGCCGACCTGGAACTACGCGGTCGCGCACCTGCACGGCACGCTGCGGACCTTCGACGACGAAGCGGCGCTCGCCGAATTGGTGGACGCGCTGAGCCGACGCTTCGAGCCCGAAGCCGGCGGCGACTGGCGATTCGAGCCCGAACGCGACGACCACCGCCGCCAGCTGCGCGGCATCGTCGGCTTCCGCTTCGTCGCCGAACGCATCGAATTGAAGTTCAAGCTGAGCCAGAACCACCCGCACGCCAACCGGAGGGCGGTGGCCGAGCGGCTCGCCGGGCAGGCGCGCGAGGACGGCCGCGAAGTCGCCCGGCTGATGTCCGCGCGCCTGGCTCCCGACGCAGGAGACTGATCGTGGACCTCGACCTTTCCGGCAAGCATGCCCTGGTCTGCGGCGCCAGCCAGGGGATCGGCCTGGCCACCGCGCGCGCGCTGGCCTCCCTGGGCGCCAGCGTGACCCTGCTGGCGCGGCGCGAGGAGCGCCTGCGCGAACTGGCCGGCGAGTTGCCGGTGCGATCGGGCCAGGCGCACGGCTGGATCGCCGCCGACGCGGGCGACACCGGGGCGCTGCGCGGCAAGGTCGAGGCGCTGGCCGGGCAACGCCCGGTCCAGATACTGGTCAACAACAGCGGCGGCCCGCCGCCGGGGCCGGTGTTCGGCGCCGAGGTCGCGGCCTTCGAGGCGGCCTGGCGCCAGCACCTGGTCGCCAACCACGTGCTGGCCGCCGCCGTCGTGCCGGGGATGGAGCGCGCGGGCTACGGCCGCATCGTCAACGTGATCTCGACTTCGGTGAAGGAACCGCTGCAGGGGCTGGGCGTGTCCAACGCCACGCGCTGGGCGGTGGCGGCCTGGGCCAAGACCCTGGCCACCGAGCTTGCGCCCAAGGGCATCACGGTCAACAACGTGCTGCCGGGCTCGACCGAAACGCCGCGGATCGAGCAGATCATCGACAACGCCGCGGCCAAGACCGGCCGCAGCCGCGAGGAGGTGTACGAAAGGATGGTTGCCGAGATCCCGATGCGCCGCTTCGCCCGGCCCGAGGAAACGGCGGCGGCGATCGCGTTCCTGTGCTCGCCGGCGGCCTCGTACATCACCGGGATCAATCTGCCGGTGGACGGCGGCCGCACGCGCTCGCTCTGAAACGCACGCGGATCTCGCTGGAAACACGGTCGCCGCCCGAAGCGGCGCGGCCGAGAAGCGCCGGCGGCTCGAACGCCGAGCCCCGAGCCGCGGCGACCCCGCCGCACCGAACGCAGCGGGAGGGCCGTTTCGGGCTTTTTCGGCCTGTGCCGGCACGCCGCGCCGCGTAGCCGTGGGGGAATGGCTGGCGCGGCCTCCGGCAAGGAGGCCGCCGAAGGCCCGCAAGACGTATTGGCGTGTCGCGCCAGCCCCCCCCTGGCTGCGCTCCGCGCGCGGGTTTCCCGTTGCGTCGGCGTTGCGCCCGCTGGCGCAGCGCGGGCGACCATACGCATCGGAACGGCACGGCCGCGCTGTTAAGCTAGCTCCATGCGTTTTCGCCACTTCATCGCCGGGGAGCCGCGGGAGCCCGCTTCGGGCCGCTGGCGCGAAGTCTTCGATCCGGCGCAGGGCAAGCCCTACGCCGAGGTGGCCGATGGCGATGCCGGCGATGTGGAGGCGGCGATCGCCGCCGCCGAGGCCGCGTTCCCGGCGTGGTCCGCGCTGCCCAACGGCGAACGGGCGCGCTGGCTGGAGAAGCTCGCCGACGCGCTGGAGGCGCGCCTGGACGACTTCGCCCATGCCGAATCGCGCGACGGCGGCAAGCCGATCAGGCTCGCGCGGGAGGTCGAGATCCCGCGCGCGGTCAGCAACCTGCGCTTCTTCGCCCACGCCGCGACCCAGTTCGCCAGCGAGTCCCACCACGGCCAGGCCGGGCTCAACTACACCCTGCGCCAGCCGCTCGGCACGGTGGCGACGATCTCGCCCTGGAACCTGCCGCTGTACCTGCTCACCTGGAAGATCGCCCCCGCGCTGGCCGCCGGCAACGCGGTCGTGGCCAAGCCGTCGGAGGTGACGCCGGCGACCGCGGCCATGTTCGGCGAACTGGCCGCGGAGATCGGCTTTCCCCGGGGCGCGCTCAACATCGTCCATGGGCCCGGCGCC
This sequence comes from Vulcaniibacterium tengchongense, assembly GCF_003814555.1. GTDB lineage: Bacteria > Pseudomonadota > Gammaproteobacteria > Xanthomonadales > Xanthomonadaceae > Vulcaniibacterium > Vulcaniibacterium tengchongense. The sequence goes on along the minus strand of NZ_RKQN01000001.1, from coordinate 824,947 downwards.
GCCGTGGGCGAACCGCTGGTCGCCGATCCGCGGGTCAAGGCGGTCTCGTTCACCGGCAGCACCGCGGTCGGCCGCCGCATCGCGGGCCTCGCCGGGCCGCTGTTGAAGAAGGTCTCGCTGGAGCTGGGCGGCAAGAACCCCACCCTGGTGTTCGCCGACAGCCGCTGGCGCGACCATCTCGACCTGCTGGTGCGCTCGGCTTTCCAGAACAGCGGGCAGATCTGCCTGTGCGGCTCGCGCATGCTGGTGGAGCGGCGCATCTACGCCGAATTCCGCGACGCGCTGGTCGAGCGCGCGCTGGCGCTGCGCGTCGGCGACCCGATGGACACCGACGCGCAGCTCGGGCCGCTGGTCTCGCAGGCGCACTTCGACAAGGTGACCGCGGCGCTGGAGCGCGCCCGCGCCGAGGGCGGGCGCATCCTGTGCGGCGGCAGCGCGTTGGCGCGGCCGGGCTGGTTCGTCGCGCCGACGGTGATCGAAGGCCTCGGCCCGGACTGCGCGACCAACCGCGACGAGATCTTCGGCCCCGTGGTCACGCTGCAGCCGTTCGACGACGACGACCAGGCGCTTGCGTTGGCCAACGCCTGCGATTACGGCCTGGTCGCCTCGCTGTGGACGCGCGACCTCGACCGCGCCCATCGCCTCGCCGCGCGCCTGCGCGTGGGCATGGTCTGGGTCAACACCTGGCTGCAACGCGACCTGCGCACGCCGTTCGGCGGCACCGGCGCGTCCGGCCTGGGCCGCGAGGGCGGCGTCGAGGCCATGCGCTTCTTCACCGAGGCCAAGAACGTCGGCCTGCATCTGCAATGAGAGACCCCGAGCCCGCATGAGTTCCCTTTCCGAATTGCTGCAAAAGAACCGCGAGTGGTCCGAGCGCGTGCAGCGCGAGGACCCCGGCTTCTTCCGCCGGCTGTCGCTGCAGCAGGCGCCCGAGTACCTGTGGATCGGCTGCTCCGATTCGCGCGTGCCCGCCAACCAGATCATCGACATGGCGCCGGGCGAGGTGTTCGTCCACCGCAACGTCGCCAACGTGGTGGTGCATACCGACCTGAACTGCCTGTCGGTGATCCAGTTCGCGGTGGACGTGCTCAAGGTCAAGCACATCCTGGTGGTCGGCCACTACGGCTGCGGCGGCGTGCACGCGGCGCTGCACGGCACCCGCGTCGGCCTGGCCGACAACTGGCTGCGCCACGTCGCCGACGTGGCCGACAAGCACGACGGCTGCCTGCACCACGCCCACGAGAGCGAACGCCACGACCGCCTATGCGAGCTCAACGTGATCGAGCAGGTGCAGAACGTCTGCATGAGCACAATCGTCCGCGACGCCTGGGCGCGCGGGCAGGCGCTGTCGGTGCACGGCTGGGTCTACAGCCTGCGCAACGGCCTGGTGCACGACCTGGGCATCGACGTGGACGCCTACGACAAGCTCGCCGAGCGCTACGCCGCCGCGGTGGCGCGGGTCGAGGCCAGCGGCGGGGACTCGCCGCGGTGAGCGCGATCCGCACCGACGCGGCGCCGCGCCCGGTCGGGGCGTACCCGCACGCGCGCCGGGTCGGCGACCTGCTGTTCCTGTCCGGCATCGGCCCGCGCGACCCGCGCGACGACGCCATTCCCGGCAACGAGTACCACGCCGACGGCCGGCTCAAGCGCTACGACATCGCCGCGCAGACCCGCGCGGTGTTCGCCAACGTGCGCGCGGTGCTGGAAGCCAGCGGCGCGCGCTGGGAGGATCTGGTCGACGTCACCGTCTACCTGACCGACATGGCGCGCGACTTCACGGCCTACAACGCGATCTGGGCCGAGCACTTCCCCGATCCCGCGACCGCGCCGTGCCGGACCACGCTGGGCATCGCCGCGCTGCCGACGCCGATCGCGATCGAGCTCAAATGCGTGGCCCGCGTCCAGCCCCCTCTCCCGCTTGCGGGAGAGAGTTAGCGCGGGGGGCCGCGCGCGACCCGCTCGCCCTCACCCGGCCCTCTCCCGCGAGCGGGAGAGGGGGAGAAACCGAACATGCTGCCCAATCCGCTCAACCTGCAGGCCTGGATCGAGGAGCATCGCCACCTGCTCAAGCCCCCGGTCGGCAACAAGTGCGTCTACGACGGCGACTTCATCGTGATGGTGGTCGGCGGCCCGAACCGGCGCACCGACTACCACTGGGACGAGGGCCCGGAGTGGTTCTACCAGCTCGAGGGCGAGATGGTGCTGCGCGTGCAGGACGAAGGCGCGGTGCGCGAGATCCCGATCCGGGCCGGCGAGATCTTCCTGCTGCCGCCGCGCGTGCCGCATTCGCCGCAGCGGATGCCGGGCTCGGTGGGCCTGGTGATCGAGCGCCGGCGCCTGCCGCACGAGAAGGACGGGCTGCTGTGGTACTGCGAGCGCTGCAACCACAAGCTCTACGAGGAGTTCTTCCCGCTGCGCGACATCGAGCGCGATTTCCCGCCGGTGTTCGAGCGCTTCTATTCGTCGCGCGAACACCGCACCTGCGGCAACTGCGGACACCTGAACCCCGCGCCGGAAAAGTACGCGGCGCGGGAGGGCTGATCCCGCGGCGACGAGCCGCACGTCGGGCGCGGGCATGAACGGGTTCATGGGCGCGGCAACGCCCGCGCGGGCCGCGGCGGCGCAGGTCTTGCGCCCCCGCCTCCGGCTCGACGCCCGCACGGGTCCGGCCTACCCTTCCCTCGCGCTGTCGCGCCAGCGCGAGGAGCGAAGCCCCAGGCCGTGCATCCACACGTCCTTCACACCGCCATCGCATTCTGGACAGATGCTCCGCCGGAGACCCGCATGACCCTCCTCTCCCCGTCCGCCGCGTCGAACCGCGGCACGGCCGATTCGATTCCCCTGCCCCTGCTCGATCAGACCCGCCAGCTGGAGCTGCTGGTGCAGAGCGTGATCGACTATGCCATCTACATGCTCGACGCCACCGGGCGCATCGTCACCTGGAACACCGGCGGGCAGCGGATCAAGGGCTACGCTCCGGAGGAAGTGCTCGGCCGCCACTTCTCGATGTTCTACACGCCGGAGGACGCGGCCAACGGCGAGCCCGAGCACGCCCTGCTGACCGCCGCCGAAACCGGCCGCTACGAGCGCGAAGGCTGGCGGGTGCGCAAGGACGGCACGCGCTTCTGGGCGCACGTGGTGGTCGACCCGGTCTGGGCGGACGGGCACCTGATCGGCTTCGCCAAGGTCACCCGCGACATCACCGAGCGGCGCCAGGCGCAGCAGGCGCTGGAAGAAGCGCAGCGCGCCTTCATGCAGTCGCAGAAGATGGAGGCGATCGGCCAGCTCACCTACGGCCTGGCGCACGACTTCAACAACCTGCTGACGGTGATCGCCAACAGCCTCGACCGCATCCTCGGCGAGCGCGACATCGAGCGCATCCGCCGCTCCGCCGAGGCCGCGCAGCGCGCCGCCGACCGCGGCGCGCTGCTGACCCGGCAACTGCTCGCGTTCTCGCGCGGGCAGTGGCTCAAGCCCAAGGCGCACGACATCAACGCGCTGATCCAGGCGACCGAGGCGGTGCTGCGCCGCGCCTGCGACGAGACCATCGAGGTCGAATTCGCGCTCGGCCGGGATCTGCCGCAGGTCTCGATCGACGCGCCGCAATTCGAGGCGGCGCTGCTCAACCTGGTCATCAACGCGCGCGACGCGATGCCGGACGGCGGCCGGCTGCGGATCGAGACCCGGTGCGATTCGCGCGAGGACGGCGAGGAGGTCGTGGTCGCGATCGTCGACACCGGCGTCGGCATGACCCCGGACGTGGCCTCGCGCGCCGCCGAGCCGTTCTTCACCACCAAGGAAATCGGCCAGGGCAGCGGCCTGGGCCTGAGCCAGGTGTACGGCTTCGCCACCCAGTCCGGCGGCAGGATCGACATCCAGAGCGCGCCCGGGCGCGGCACCACGGTCGCCCTGCACCTGCCGGCGTTGCGTTCGGAAACGCGCGCGGCGAAGCAGGCGCGGATGCGGATCCTGATGGTCGACGACGACCTCACCATCCGCGAAGTGGTCGAGGAGTCGCTGCGCGAGGCCGGGTTCGACGTGCTCACCGCCGGCACCGGGGCCGAAGCCGTCGCCCTGCTGCAGCAGCACCGCGACATCGACCTGCTGTTCGCGGACGTGGTGATGCCCGGCGGCATGTCCGGCGTCGCCCTCGCCAAGCAGGCGTTGACGGAGCGCCCGGACCTGCGGATCGTGCTCGCCTCCGGCTATTCGGAGTCCTGGCTGGAAGGCATCCCCGAGGGCTGCCGCTTCGTCGCCAAGCCCTACCGGGTGGCCGACCTGCTCGGGATATTCCGCGAGATGCGCGCGGCGGCGTAGCCCGCCGGCGTGCGTCGGCCGCGCGCCGCGGCCGGCCGCCAGGAACGGGGCCGCGACGCGCCATGCGGCGCGTCCGCGACTGCGCGCGGGTACCCGGCGGCCCATGCGGCCGCGCCGCGCCGGCCGGGTCGTCTAGAATCGGCCCAAACAGGCGCACCCCGGTCCTCGTGCTCAAGATCGACACCCACGCCCACTATCTGCCGCGCGACTGGCCCAACCTCGCGCGCAAGTACGGCGACGACCGCTTCCCGGTGATCCACCACACCGAGGACGGCCGCCACCGCATCTACAAGGACGGCAAGTTCTTCCGCGAGATCTGGTCCAAGACCTGGGACCCGCAGGAACGCATCGACGACTACGCCCGCTTCGGCGTGCAGGTGCAGGTGATCAGCACCGTGCCGGTGATGTTCTGCTACTGGGCCAAGCCGCACCACGCGCTGGAGCTGCACCAGGCGCTCAACGAGCACATGGCCCAGGCCTGCCGCGACTTCCCTCGGCACTACGCCGGCATCGGCACCGTGCCGCTGCAGTCGCCGCGGCTGGCGATCCAGGAACTGGAGCGCTGCATGGACCAGCTCGGCCTGCAGGGCGTGCAGATCGGCAGCCACGTCAACGACTGGAACCTGGACGCGCCGGAGCTGTTCGACTTCTTCCAGGCCGCGGCCGAACTGGGCGCGGCGATCCTGGTCCACCCCTGGGACATGATGGGCGCGGCGTCGATGCCGAAGTACTGGCTGCCGTGGCTGGTGGGGATGCCCGCCGAGCAGGCGCGCGCGGCCTGCTGCCTGATCTTCGGCGGCGTGCTCGAACGCCTGCCCGCGCTCAAGGTGTGCCTGGCCCACGGCGGCGGCGCCTTCCCCTACACCATCGGCCGCATCGAGCACGGCTTCAACATGCGCCCGGATCTGGTCGCCACCGACAACCCGCGCAATCCGCGCGAGTACCTCAGGCAGCTGTACTTCGACTCCTGGGTGGCGGACCCGCGCGCGCTGCGTTACCTGCTCGACACCTGCGGCACCGAGCGGGTGATGCTGGGCACCGACTACCCGTTCCCGCTCGGCGAGCAGGAGCCCGGCGCCGGCATCGCCGCGCTCGGCCTGTCCGAGGCCGAGCAGGCGCGGCTTTACCACGGCACCGCGCTGGAATGGCTCGGATTGCCGAAGGCGCGGTTCGCTTGAGGCGCGCCACGGGGGGGCCGATGCGCACGACGGCGCCTGCCATCAGCCATCCCGCGGTCCCGGCGTCCTTCGCCTGCAGCGGCCGGAGGCAGCCGCCGGCGCGTTGGAGGCGGACGCCGCCGCGGACCGCAACGCCTCGTCCCGCTCCTCCACCATCCGTGCCCGCCCGCGTGACCCCGTGGCCGAAATGACCCTGCTTTCCGACGACTACGCCCGCGGCCTCGACGCCGCCGACCCGCTGCGCGAGCTGCGCGGCGAATTCCTGATCCCGCGCCACGGCGACGCCGAGCAGGCCTATTTCGCCGGCAATTCGCTCGGCCTGCAGCCGCGCGGCGCGCGCGCCTACGTCGAGGAAGTGCTGCACAAATGGGCGGCCGAGGCGGTGGAAGGCCACTTCACCGGCCAGGGGCAATGGATGCCCTACCACGAACTGGTGCGCGCGCCGCTGGCGCGCCTGGTCGGCGCGCAGCCGCACGAGGTGGTGGCGATGAACACGCTCACCGTCAACCTGCACCTGATGATGGTGAGCTTCTACCGGCCCACGCGCGAGCGCCCGGCGATCCTGATCGAGGCCGGCGCGTTCCCGTCCGACCGGCACGCCGTCGCCTCGCAGATCGCCTTCCACGGCTTCGACCCGGCGCGCGACCTGGTCGAACTGGAAGCCGACGAGCCCAACGGCACGATCTCGATGGCCGCGATCGAACGCGCGATCGCGCAGCACGGCCCGCGCCTGGCGCTGGTGCTGTGGCCGGGCGTGCAGTACCGCACCGGCCAGGCCTTCGACCTCGCCGCGATCGCGCGCCTGGCGCACGCGCAGGGCGCGCTGTGCGGCTTCGACCTGGCCCACGCGGCCGGCAATCTCGAACTCGCCCTGCACGACAGCGGCGCCGATTTCGCGGTCTGGTGCCACTACAAATACCTCAACAGCGGGCCGGGCGCGGTGGCGGGCTGCTTCGTCCATGACCGGCACGCGCGCAGCGAGCGGCCGCGCTTCGCCGGCTGGTGGGGGCACGACGTCGCCACCCGCTTCCGCATGGGGCCGCAGTTCCTGCCGACGCCGGGCGCGGACGGCTGGCAGCTGAGCAACCCGCCGATCCTGTCGCTGGCGCCGCTGCGCGCCTCGCTGGAGCTGTTCGACCGCGCCGGCATGGCGGCGCTGCGGCGCAAGGCGCTGGGCCTGACCGGCTACCTGCAGCGGCTGATCGAAACCCGGCTGGCGGAAACCCTGCAGATCGTCACGCCCACCGAGCCGGAACGGCACGGCTGCCAGATGTCGCTGCGGGTGCGCGCCGGCCGCGAGGCCGGGCGCGCGCTGTTCGCGCACCTGGGCGCGCGCGGCGTGCTCGGCGACTGGCGCGAGCCGGACGTGATCCGCATCTCGCCGGTGCCGCTCTACAACACCCATGCCGACGTGCTGCGTTTCGCGCGCGAGGTGGAGGCATGGCGGGATGCGTGTTGAAGTCCTCACCGCGCCGCCGGTCCGGGCGGGCGCGGAACGACCTGCGGGGGAACGCCGTTGAGCATGGATACCGATAGGCGCATCACCATCGTCGGCGCCGGCCTGGCCGGCGCCGTGCTGGCCACGCTGCTGGCGCAACGCGGCTGGGGCGTCGACGTGTACGAAAAGCGCGGCGACCCGCGCGTGCAGGGCTACGCGGGCGGGCGCTCGATCAACCTGGCGCTGGCCGAGCGCGGCCGCCACGCGCTGCGCCTGGCCGGCGCGGACGAGGCGGTGATGCGGCAGGCGGTGATGATGCGCGGACGCATGGTGCACTTCCTCGACGGCCGCACCGACCTGCAGCGCTACGGCCGCGACGACAGCGAGGTGATCTGGTCGGTGCACCGCGGCGAGCTCAACGTGATCCTGCTCGACATCGCGCAGCATGCCGGCGTGCGCTTGCACTTCCATCGCGGACTCGAGTCGGTCGACTTCGCCGCCCGCCGGGCGCGCTTCGTCGATCCGCGCGACGGCAGCGCGCACGAGGCGCAATTCGTTTCCCTGGTGGGCGCCGACGGCGCCGGCTCGGCGCTGCGCGCGGCGATGGCGCGCCAGGCCGACCTCGGCGAGCGCACCGAATACCTCGGCCACTCGTACAAGGAACTGGAGATCCCGCCGGCGCCGGACGGCGGCTTCCGCATCGAGCCCAACGCGCTGCACGTCTGGCCGCGCGGCCGCTACATGTGCATCGCCCTGCCCAACGACGAGCGCACCTTCACCGTCACCCTGTTCCTGCCCAACGCGGGCGAGCCGAGCTTCGCCAGCGTGCGCAGCGGCGCCGACGCGCGCGCGCTGTTCGCGCGCGACTTCGCCGACGCTTTGCCGCTGATCCCCGACCTGGAGCGGGACTTCGAACGCAACCCGACCGGGCTGCTGGCCACGCTGTACCTGGACCGCTGGCACCTGGCCGGCGAGGCGGTGCTGCTCGGCGACGCCGCGCACGCGATGGTGCCGTTCCACGGCCAGGGCATGAACTGCGCGTTCGAGGACTGCGTCGCCCTCGCCGGGCACCTGGACGCGCAGCCGGACCGCGCCGCCGCGTTCGCCGCGTTCCAGGCCGAACGCCTGCCGAACGCGCGCGCGATCCAGGCGATGGCGCTGGAGAACTATCTGGAGATGCGCGACCGCGTCGACGACGACGACTACCTGCTGCAGCGCGCGCTGGAGCGCGCGCTCGCCGAGCGCCATCCGGACCGCTTCGTGCCGCGCTACTCGATGGTCACCTTCCTGCGCATTCCCTACGCGCTCGCGTTCGAGCGCGGCCGGCTGCAGCGCGAGCTGCTGGTCGAACTGACCCGCGGCCATGCCTCGCTCGACACGCTGGACTGGGACCGCGTGGACGCCGCGGTGCGCGAGCGCCTGCCGCCGCTGGCGTGAGGCCGCCGCGGCCACGCCGCTCCCGTCCCCTCTCACCCGTTCATCGCCCCTCGCATGCCCGCCAGCTTCCTGTTCTACGACCTGGAAACCTTCGGCGCCGACCCGCGCACCTCGCGCATCGCCCAGTTCGCGGCGATCCGCACCGACGCCGAACTGAACCCGGTCGAGGAGCCGATCAGCGTGTTCGTGCGCCCGGCCGACGACCTGCTGCCCTCGCCCGCCGCCACCCTGGTCACCGGCATCGCGCCGCAACGGGCGCTGCGCGAAGGCGTCAACGAGGCCGCGGCGTTCGCGCTGATCCACGAGCAGATGGCGCGGCCGGAGACCTGCAGCCTGGGCTACAACTCGCTGCGCTTCGACGACGAGTTCGTCCGCTACGGCCTGTTCCGCAATTTCTACGACGCCTACGAGCGCGAATGGCGCGGCGGCAACTCGCGCTGGGACCTGCTCGACGTGCTGCGGCTGGCGCATGCGCTGCGTCCGGACGGGCTGGAATGGCCGCGGCGCGAGGACGGCGCGCCTTCGTTCAAGCTCGAGCACCTGGCCGCGGCCAACGGCGTGCGCGAGGGCGAGGCGCACGAAGCGCTGTCCGACGTGCGCGCGCTGGTCGGCCTGGCGCGCAAGCTGCGCGCCGCGCAACCGCGGCTGTGGGACTACGCCCTGCGCCTGCGCGACAAGCGCTTCGCCGCCGGCCTGCTCGACACCACCGCGATGACGCCGGTGCTGCACGTCTCGCAGCGCTTCGCCGCGACCCGGCTGTGCGCGGCGGCGATGCTGCCGGTGGCGCGGCATCCGCGCATCGACAGCCGGGTGATCGCGTTCGACCTGGACCAGGACCCGGAGCCGCTGCTGCGGCTCGCGCCGGAGGAGATCGCCGACCGCCTGTACACGCCGATCGCCGACCTGCCCGAGGGCGAGAGCCGGGTCGCGCTCAAGGAGATCCATCTCAACCGCTGCCCCGCCCTGGTCGCCTGGGACCATCTGCGCGGGCCCGACTTCGCGCGCCTGTGCATCGACCCGGCGCGGGTCCTCGAGCGCGCCGCGCGCCTGCGCGCCGCCGGGCCCGCGCTGGCCGAGAAGGTGCGCCGGGTGTACGCCCAGGTGCGCGAACGCGCGGCCGCGGACGTCGACGCTTCGCTGTACGACGGCTTCATCGGCGATGCCGACAAGCGCCTGTTCGCCGAAGTGCGCGCCACCGCGCCGCAGGCGCTGGGCACGCGCGCGTTCGCCTTCGCCGACCCGCGCCTGCCGGAACTGCTGTTCCGCTACCGCGCCCGCAACTGGCCGGAGACGCTCGCCCTCGACGAACACGCGCGCTGGAACGACTACCGCCGCCGGCGCCTGCTCGAGGAATCGGGCCTGTCCGAACTCAGCCTGCCGCGCTACCGCGCCGAGATCGCCGCGCTGCGCGCCGTCCATGCCGGCGACGGCGCCAAGCTCGCCCTGCTCGACCGGTTGGACGCCTGGGGCGACGAACTCGAGGCGGGGCTGGCCTGAGCCCGGCGCCCGCGCCCGCCGGCGGACGGCGCCGGTTTGCCGCCCGGCGGGCGAAAATGGCGCCTGGCCCGACCCGGGCCGTCCCCCCTCCCGACGCCCCATACCGCATGACCCGCTACTTCAGCGACGCCAGCTTCAGGTTCCTGCGCGGCCTGGCCCGCCACAACGAGCGCGAATGGTTCCACGCGCACAAGCGCGACTACGAAGCCCATGTGCGCGAGCCGTTCCAGCGCCTGCTCACCGACCTGCAACCGGCGCTGGCGCGGATCAGCGAGCACTACCGCGCCGAGCCGAGGACGGTCGGCGGCTCGCTGTTCCGGATCCAGCGCGACACGCGCTTCGCCAACGACAAGTCGCCGTACAAGACCTGGCAGGGCGCGCGGCTGTTCCATGCGCGCAGCCGCCAGGTGGAAGCGCCGTCGTTCTACCTGCACCTGCAACCGGGCGAGTGTTTCGTCGCGGCCGGGCTGTGGCACCCGCAGCCCGGCACCCTGCGGCGCGTCCGCCATTTCGTCCTCGACAATCCCGGCGGCTGGAAGGCGGCCGCGCACGAGCCGAAGTTCCGCCGCCGCTACGCGCTCGACGACAGCGAGACGCTGACCCGGATGCCGCGCGGCTTCCCCGACGATTTCGCGTTCGCCGGGGACCTCAAGCGCAAGAACTTCGTCGCGCTCCGCGCGATCGACGACGCCACGATGACCGGCCCGCGCCTGTTGAAGACGCTGCAGGGCGACCTGGCGGCGCTGGCGCCGTTCGTCGACTACCTGTGCGCCGCGCTGGACCTCGAGTTCTGAGGAACGGGCGCGGAACGGGCGAACGCGGGCGCGCCCTCGCCCGGGTCCCCGTTGCGGGCCGCTCGTTTCCGGTTGCGGCTCACTTCACCCGCTGCTTGTCCAGCTTGCGCGCCAGCGTGCGCCGGTGCATGCCGAGCCGGCGCGCGGCCTCGGAGATGTTGAAGTTGGTCTCGGCCAGCACCTCGTGGATGCGCTCCCATTCGAGCGTCTTGATCGAGGTCTGGCGGCGGGTCAGTTCGACGGTGGCGTCGCCCTCGGTGCGGTCGAACGCGGCCTCGATGTCGTCGGTGTTCGAAGGCTTGACCAGGTAGTGGCAGGCACCGAGCTTGATCGCCTCCACCGCGGTGGCGATGCTGGCGTAGCCGGTCAGCACCACGATCAGCATGCGCGGATCGTGCGCATGCAGCGCCTGCACGCAGGCCAGGCCGGAGTCGCCGCCGGCCAGCTTCAGGTCGACCACGGCGTAGCCCGGCGCGTGCTCGGCCGCGACGGCCATCGCCTCTTCCTGGTTGGCCGCGCAGCGCACCGCGTAGCCGCGGCGCTCGAACGAGCGGCTCAGGGTCCGGGCGAAATCGGCGTCGTCCTCGACGATCAGCAGGCGTCTCGGTTCAGGGTTCATCGCGGCCTCCTTCGTCCAGGTCCTCTTCTTCCAGGGTCAGCGCCGACAATGGCAGGGTCACGGTGACGACCGCGCCGCGGGGCTCGGCGTTGCGCGCGGCGATGCTGCCGCCCAGCGTGCGCGCCACGTTCACCGCCAGGAACAGGCCCAGGCCGCGGCCGGGGCGGCCCTTGCTCGACTGGTAGGGCTTGCCGAGATTGGCCAGCATCTGCGGGGCGAAGCCGGGGCCCCGGTCGCGCACGCGCAGCACCAGCGCTTCGTCCTCGATCGCCGCGTCCAGGCCGACCCAGCCCGGCGAGGCCTCCAGCGCGTTGTCGAGCACGTTCTGGATCATCTGCTTCAGGCCGGTGTCGGAGACGATGTGCAGGTCGCCGTCGAAATGCTTGGCGTACTCGAACGCCAGCACCGGGCGGGTGGCCCGCCACTCCGCGACCACGCCGTCGAGGAAGGCCGACAGCGTGGTCGGCGCGGGCGCCTCGCCGCGGGTCTCGCCGGCGGACAGCAGGATGCCGGTGACGATCGACTTGCAGCGGTCGACCTGCGCCTGCATTTCGTCGAGTTCCTGGCGCAGGTCGGCGCGGTCGACGAACGGCTGCATCCGCCGCCAGTCGCCGAGGATCACCGACAGCGTCGCCAGCGGCGTGCCCAGCTCGTGCGCGGCGCCGGACGCGAGCAGGCCCATGCGCACGATGTGCTCCTCCTCGGCCGCGCGCTGGCGCAGCGCCGCCAGGCGCGCGTCGCGCGCGCGCAGCGAGGCGCTGATCCGACTGATGAACATCACCAGCAGGATCGCGTTCAGGCCGAAGCAGACCAGCAGGCCCTGCACGTAGGGATCGCGCAGGCCTCCGGACGGATCGATCGGGATCGCCACCGGGCTGCGCCACAGGGTCAGCGCGACGATACAGGCGCTGGCGACGGCGGCCACGGCCAGGCTGGTGCGCGCGCGCAGCAGCACCGCGGCCAGCGCGACCTGCAGCAGGTACAGGAACACGAACGGGTTGGAGATGCCGCCGCTGAAGTGCAGCAGCGCAGTCAGGGTCAGCACGTCGACCAGCAGCGCGGCGAACAGCGCGCCCTCGCCGACATCCTCGCGCCGGCGCCAGCGCAGCATGCTGGCCAGGTTGAACGCGGCCAAGGCCGCGACCACCGCCGTCATCGGCACCAGCGGCAGGGCGATGCCGAAGCCGTAGTGGACGAACAGGATGGTCGCGACCTGCCCGACCACGGCGATCCAGCGCAGCTGGATCAGCGGATGCAGCGGGCCGAGGCGGGAACGCATCGGCAGCATCGACAGCGCGGCTTCGCCGAGCGGACGCGGCGGCATCGGGTCCTGCATCGGCGTTCCTCCCTCAGCGGGTTCGGGCGCGGCGGCGGCGTTCGTCGCGCAGCACATAGGCGGCGGCGGCCGCCATCGCCGCCAGCACGAACCAGGTCACCGCGTAGGACAGATGGTTGTTGCGGAAGCGCACCACCGTCAAGCCGCCGACCGGCGGCGCGGCCGCGGCGGCGCCCGGCGCGCGCTCGGCGTCCACGAAATACGGCGCCACCCGCTGCGGGTCCAGGCCGCGCGCCGCGGCGATCGCACGCACGTCGCGCGAGTACCAGCGCCCGCGCGCCGGGTCGTTGCGGCGAAGGAAGCCGCCGCCCGGCTCGCTCAGGCGCAGCAGCCCGACCACCTGCGTCTCGCCGCGCGGCGCCTTTGCGCCGCGCCAGTCCGGCGGCACGAAGCCCCGGTTGACCAGCACCACGCTGCCCTCGCGGGTGCGCAGCGGAGTCAAGAGCCAGAAGCCGGGGCCGAGTTCGGTCACCGCCTGCACCCGCGTGTCGCGGCCGTCCAGGTACCGTCCGTCCAGGCGCACGCGCAGGTACTCGTGCGCGGCAGCGCCGATCCGCGGCCATTCGCGCGGGCCCGGCGCCGGTGCCGGCGGCGCGTGCACGCGCGCCTCGACCCGTTCGATCAGGTCCCGCTTCCAGGCCAGCCGCTGCACCTGCCAGATGCCCAGCCCGGCGAAACCGGCGCAGGCCAGCGCCAGGAAGCCCAGCAGCGCGAACAGCGCGCCCCGGCCGCGCGGCCGCGGCGCCGGGCCCTCGCGTTCGCGCGCCGGGTGGCTCACGGCATGTTGCGCATGTCGTGCGGGGCCATCGGCATCATGTTGGTGTTCAGGTGATGCATGACCCACAACGAGCCGACCAGCATGATCGCCACCAGCACCACGGTGAAGATCAGCGCCAGCATGTTCCAGCCGCCCTCGGACTTCGCGTCCAGGTGCAGGAAGTAGACCATGTGCACGACCATCTGCACGGCCGCGAACGCGAGCACGACGAAGCCGGTGACGCTGGAGGACGGCAGCGCCTTGCCCATCACCAGCCAGAACGGGATCGCGGTCAGCACGAGCGACAGCAGGAAGCCGATCGCGTAACCCTTGACCGAGAAGTGGATGCCGCCGTCGTGGTCGTCGTGGTGGCCGCCGGCGCGGTCGTTGTCGTGGTGCACGGGCGCGTGGCTCACGGCAGCACTCCCATCAGGTAGACGAAGGTGAAGACGCCGATCCAGACGACGTCGAGGAAATGCCAGAACATGGACAGGCACAGTAGGCGGCGGCGGTTGGCCGCGGTCAGGCCGTGCCTGCCGACCTGCAGCATCAGCACCACGAGCCAGATCACGCCGAAGGTGACGTGCAGGCCGTGGGTGCCGACCAGGGCGAAGAACGAGGACAGGAAGGCGCTGCGCTGCGGGCCGGCGCCCTCGTGGACCAGGTGGGCGAATTCGTACAGCTCCACCCCGAGGAAACCCAGGCCCAGCAGGCCGGTGATCGCCAGCCACAGCAGCACCGCCGGCTGCTTGCGCGCCTGCATCGCCACCATCGCGAAGCCGTAGGTGATCGAGGACAGCAGCAGCAGGCCGGTGTTGATCGCGACCAGGTTCAGGTCGAACAGGTCGGCGCCGGACGGGCCGGCCGCGTAGCTGCGCCCGAGCACGCCGTACACCGCGAACAGCACGGCGAAGATGAGGCAGTCGCTCATCAGGTACAGCCAGAAGCCGAGCAGCGTCCCGTTCTCCGGATGGTGCTTGCCGGCGGCGTCGTAGAAGACCGGGCGCCCCTGGGCGTCGGTCAGGGCGATGGCATGGGCGTCAGACATGGGCGGTCGCCAGTTGCTGGGTGCGCGCTTCCTCGGTCCGGGCGATCTCCTCGGCCGGGATGTGGTAGTCGCGCTTGTAGTTGAAGGTATGGGCGATGGCCGCGACCAGCAGCGCCAGGAACGACGCGCCGACCAGCCACCAGATGTGCCAGACCAGGGCGAAGCCGAGCAGCGTACTCAGGCCGGCGAGCACCACGCCCGCGGCGGTGTTCTTCGGCATGTGCACCGGCAGGAAGCCCGAAGTCGGGCGCTGGTACCCGCGTTGCTTCATGTCGTGCCAGGCGTCGTTGTCGTGCACCACCGGGGTGAAGGCGAAGTTGTAGGCCGGCGGCGGCGACGAGGTCGACCACTCCAGGGTGCGGCCGTTCCACGGGTCGCCGGTGGGGTCGCGCAGCTGCTCGCGCTTGCGGAAGCTGACCGCGAACTGGACCAGCATGCAGGCGATGCCGATCGCGATCAGCAGCGCGCCGAAGGCCGCGATCACGAACCAGACCTGCAGCGACGGGTCGTCGAAGTGGCTGACACGGCGGGTCACGCCCATCAGGCCGAGCACGTACAGCGGCATGAAGGCGAAGAAGAAGCCGACCAGCCAGAACCAGAACGACAGCTTGCCCCAGAACGGGTCCAGCCTGAAGCCGAACGCCTTCGGCCACCAGAAGTTGATGCCGGCGAACAGGCCGAACAGCACGCCGCCGATGATCACGTTGTGGAAGTGGGCGATCAGGAACAGGCTGTTGTGCAGCACGAAGTCGGCCGGCGGGACCGCCAGCAGCACGCCGGTCATGCCGCCGATCACGAACGTCACCATGAAGCCGATGGTCCACATCATCGGCAGCTCGAAGCGGATGCGGCCGCGGTACATGGTGAACAGCCAGTTGAAGATCTTCGCGCCGGTCGGGATCGAGATGATCATCGTGGTGATGCCGAAGAACGAGTTGACGCTCGCGCCCGACCCCATGGTGAAGAAGTGGTGCAGCCACACCAGGTACGACAGGATCGTGATCACCACGGTCGCGTACACCATCGAGGCGTAGCCGAACAGGCGCTTGCCGCAGAAGGTGGCGACCACTTCGGAGAAGATGCCGAAGCACGGCAGGATCAGGATGTAGACCTCCGGGTGGCCCCAGATCCAGATCAGGTTCACGTACATCATGGCGTTGCCGCCAAGATCGTTCGTGAAGAAGTTAGTGCCGACGTAGCGGTCCAGGGTCAGCAGCGCCAGCGCCGCGGTCAGCACCGGGAACGAGGCCACGATCAGGACGTTCGCGCACAGCGAGGTCCAGGTGAACACCGGCATCTTCATCAGCGACATGCCCGGCGCGCGCATCTTGACGATGGTGGCGATCAGGTTGATGCCGGACAGCGTGGTGCCGACGCCGGCCACCTGCAGTCCCCATATGTAGTAGTCGACGCCGACCCCGGGACTGTAGGCGATGCCCGACAGCGGCGGGTACGCCAGCCAGCCGGTGGTGGCGAACTCGCCGACGAACAGCGACACCATCACCAGCGCGGCGCCGCCCGCCGTCATCCAGAAGCTGAAGTTGTTGAGGAACGGGAAAGCGACGTCGCGAGCGCCGATCTGCAGCGGCACCACGTAGTTCATGAACCCCGTGATCAGCGGCATCGCCACGAAGAAGATCATGATCACGCCGTGGGCGGTGAAGATCTGGTCGTAGTGGTGCGGCGGCAGGTAGCCGAGCGAATCCCCGAAGGCGATGGCCTGCTGCAGGCGCATCATCACCGCGTCGGCGAAGCCGCGCAGCAGCATGACCAGCCCCAGCACGATGTACATGATGCCGATCTTCTTGTGGTCGATGCTGGTGAACCACTCCTTCCAGAGGTGGCCCCACAGGCGTTGGCGCGTGATCAGCGCGATCAGCGCCAGGCCGCCGATGGCGACGGCGATGAACGTGCCGATCAGGATCGGCTCGTGCAGCGGGATGGCGTCCCAGGACAGGCGGCCCAGGAGCGGATGGGTTTGGCTGACGGGTTCGGACATCGTGCTTCTCACTGTCCGCGCGCGCGGACGGCGCGCGGCGCGGGGATTCGGGACATCAAGGGGCGAGGACGGCGACGCTCGCCGGCACCGGGTTGGACGAGGCCGGGCCGGACGGGACCGTTGCGGCCGGGAGCGGCGCCGGGTCGTTCGCGGCGCAGACCGCCGAGGCGACCACCGGGCCGCCGCGCAGGTCGCCCGCGCGCCGCGCCACCAGCGCATCGGCCGCGAGGCCGCGCTTGCCGAGACCGCCGGTGGCGTCGATCGCCATCATCTCGTCCATGCACATCTTGGCGGTGTCGACGCAGCGGTTGAGGATGGCGCGGTACAGGCCCGGCGACACCTGGGCGTAGTAGCGCACCGGCTCGCGCTCGCTGGGCTTCTCCAGCCGCAGGTAGTCGGCGCGCTCCAGGGCGTCGCCGCCGGCGCGCACCTTGGCCACCCAGCGCTCGAAGTCCTGCGCGCTCAGGCCGTGGAAGCGGAAGCGCATGCCGGAGAAGCCGGCGCCGCTGTAGTTGGCGGAGAAACCGACGTACTCGCCGGGCCGGTTCATCACCGCGTGCAGCTTGGTCTCCATGCCCGGCATCGCGTAGATCTGCCCGGCCAGTGCAGGGATGTAGAAGGAGTTCATCACCGAGGAGGCGGTGATGCTGAACCGGATCGGGCGGTCCACCGGCGCGGCCAGCTCGTTGACGGTGGCGATGTTCTGCTCCGGGTAGAGGAACAGCCACTTCCAGTCCAGCGCCACCACCTGCACGTCCAGCGGCTCGACGCCCTCCGGCACCGGCTTGCCCTCGGCGATGCGGTCGAGCGGGCGGTACGGATCGAGCGTGTGGGTGCTGATCCAGGTGATCGCGCCCAGGGCGATGATGATCACCAGCGGCGCGGCCCAGATCAGCAGCTCGAGCTGGGTGCTGTGGTCCCAGTCCGGCTTGTAGGTCGCCTTCGCGTTGGAGGCGCGATAGCGCCAGGCGAAGAACAGGGTCAGCGCGATCACCGGGACGATGATGATCAGCATCAGCAGGGTCGAGACGACGATCAGGTCGCCCTGCTGCCGGGCCACGTCGCCGGGCGCGTTCAGCAGCAGCGTGTTGCACCCGGCCAGCGGCAGGACGGCCAGGGCCGCGAGGAGGCGGCTCAGGGTCTTGAGTGGGGACATGGGATCGCGGATGGCAGTGGGGGAGCCGCAGGGCGGCTTCATCCGCGCCAATTTACCCAGACGGACGCCGGCGCACGATTGGACGTTTTGTCCTATGGCCTCCACGGCCGCGGAGTGGGACCCTAATGCACGCTTGCGTTCCCGCGCCCGACGGCGCCCGCTCCCCTGCCCCGACCGACCGATGCACAGCCCGACTTCCGCCCATCCCGCTTCCGGCCCGAATCCGACCGCCCGGCACGCCACCGTCTCCGTGCACGGCGAGGACAGCCACGCGGTCGCGCCCGGCGACATCGCGGTCGGCGTGGTCGTCGGCCGCGCCTCGGAATACTTCGATTTCTTCGTCTACGGCATCGCCTCGGCGCTGGTGTTCCCGACGGTGTTCTTCCCGTTCATGGAGCGCCTGGAAGCGACGCTGTGGTCGTTCGCGATCTTCGCCCTGGCCTTCGTCGCGCGCCCGTTCGGCACGGTGCTGTTCATGTGGATCCAGCGCCGCTGGGACCGCAGCACCAAGCTGACCGCGGCGCTGTTCCTGCTCGGCACCGCCACCGCGGGCATCGCCTTCCTGCCCGGCTACGAGAAGATTGGGCCGCTGTCGATCGCGCTGCTGGCGCTGTTCCGCCTGGCCCAGGGCGTGGCGCTGGGCGGCTCCTGGGACGGCCTGCCGTCGCTGCTGGCGCTGAACGCGCCCAAGCACCGGC
This sequence comes from Vulcaniibacterium tengchongense, assembly GCF_003814555.1. Classification (GTDB taxonomy): domain Bacteria; phylum Pseudomonadota; class Gammaproteobacteria; order Xanthomonadales; family Xanthomonadaceae; genus Vulcaniibacterium; species Vulcaniibacterium tengchongense. The sequence goes on along the minus strand of NZ_RKQN01000001.1, from coordinate 806,673 downwards.
GCGGCTGGTACGCGATGCTCGGCCAGCTCGGCGCGCCGGCGGGCTTCGTCATCGCCGCGGCGCTGTTCGCCTACCTGCTCTCGGCGCTGTCGGCGGAGGACTTCTTCGGCTGGGGCTGGCGCTATCCGTTCTTCGCCGCGTTCGCGATCAACGTGGTCGCGCTGTTCGCGCGCCTGCGCCTGGTCGTCACCCACGAGTACGAGCGCGAGCTCGGCCGCCACGACCTGGAACCCACGCCGGTGCTGGAGCTGTTCCGGGCCAAGGGGCGCAACGTCGTGATCGGCGCGTTCGCCGCCCTGGCCAGCTATGCGCTGTTCCACCTGGTCACGATCTTCCCGCTGTCGTGGATCCTGCTGTTCTCCAAGCAGTCGATCGGCCAGTTCCTGCTCGTGCAGATCGCCGGCGGCTTCCTCGCCGCGGCGTCGATGGTGATGTCGGGCCTGATCGCCGACCGCTTCGGCCGCACCCGCACGCTCGGCGCGCTGGCCTTGGCGATCGCCGCGTTCAGCGGCTTCGCGCCGATGCTGCTGGGCGCGGGCGCCTTCGGCCAGGACGTGTTCGTGCTGGTGGGCTTCGCCCTGCTCGGCCTGTCCTATGGCCAGGCCGCCGGCTCGGTCACCGCGAACTTCGGCTCGCGCTACCGCTACACCGGCGCCGCGCTGACCTCCGACCTGGCCTGGCTGATCGGCGCCGCGTTCGCGCCGCTGGTGGCGCTGGGCCTGTGCGCCAAGTTCGGCCTGGCCTTCGTCGGCGCCTACCTGCTCTCCGGCGCGGTCTGCACCGTCGCCGCGCTGGCGGTCAACCACGCGCTCAAGCTGAAGAACTGAGCCCCGGCCCGGGCCGCGGATTCGCCGGGCGGATGAAACCGCGGTCCGGCCGACCGCGGCATTCGGCCGGTGCGCGGCCTCGCGCGCGTCGCCGCGGGCATCGGCCATGCGCCGAGGCCCCTCCCCTGTCCCAGCCGGCCGCTGCCGAGCGCCGCCCCCGTCGCGTCCAATGGCCGCGGCGAAGCACCGCCGCATGGCGACGGCGCTCCCCCGCGCGGGGGCTTATGCTGGCGGCTCCCGCAAGCGGAGGCGCGCCGATGAAGAAGTGGCTGGTCTTGCCGTTGCTGGCACTGCTCGCCGTCGCGGGCTGGATCGCCGCGGGCCCGTTCTGGACCGTGCACGGGATCCGCGAGGCGATACGGACCCAAGACGCGGCGGAACTGGCGCGGCACGTGGACTTCCCGGCGCTGCGCGCCAGCCTGCGCGCGCAACTGGAGGACCACTTGGCGCGCCGCGCCGGTGCGGACATGCAGGCCGATCCACTCGGCGCCCTGGCGCTGCGGCTGGCCGGGGACGTGGCCGGCAGCGCCGCCGACGCGCTGGCGACGCCGGCCGGCCTCGGCGCGGTGCTGCAGGGACGCAGCCTGTGGCACCGGATCCGCGCGGGCGTCGTCGAGGGCGGCAGCGATGCCGGTCCGCCGCCCGACCCGCTGCGTGACGCACGTTACCGGTTCGAGAGCCCGTCGCGCTTCACCGTCACCCTCGCCGGCCGCGATGGCGAGCCGGTGACCTTCGTGCTCACCCGCTACGGGCTGCGCTGGAAGGTCAGCGACGTGCGGCTGCCGCTTTCGGCCGAAGCGGCGCCGGCGGGCGGCTGATCGGCGGGGTCTCCCGCGCCGGCCTTGGGTCGGAGACGCCTGCGCGCGGCCGGGCCGGCGGAAACCGCGCTAGCGGTTGGCCACGCCGTGCGGCACGTGCCCCGCGGCGACGTGGTCGCGCGCGGAGAGGATGTTGTGCTCGGAATCGTCGAAGAAGATGTCGGCGCCGAACGCTTCCAGGAACGGCCCCTTGGAACGCCCGCCGAGGAACAGCGCCTCGTCCAGGCGGATGTTCCATTCGCGCAGGGTGCGGATCACCCGCTCGTGCGCCGGGATCGAGCGCGCGGTGACCAGCGCGGTGCGGATCGGCGCGTCCGGCCCGGTTGGGAAGGCCTGCTGCAGCCGATGCAACGCGTCCAGGAAGCCGCGGAACGGCCCGCCGGAGAGCGGCTCGCCGGCATGGCTGCGCTCGTGTTCGGTGAACGCCGCCAAGCCGCCCTCGCGCGAGATCCGCTCGCACTCGTCGTCGAAGATCACCGCGTCGCCGTCGAAGGCGATGCGCAGCTGGTCGTGGCGCTGCTGCGGGGCCTGCGCCGGCAGCAGGGTCGCGGCGGCGACGCCCGCCGCCAGCGCGCTGCGCACGTCCTCGGCGTTGGCCGACAGGAACAGGTCGGCCCGGAACGGCCGGATGTAAGGGTATGGCGGCGCGCCGTTGCTGAAGGCCGCGCGCTTGATCGCCAGGCCGTAGTGGGCGATCGAGTTGAAGATGCGCAGGCCGGTGTCGGCGGAATTGCGCGAGATCAGGATCACCTCGACCCGCGGCGCTTCCGGCGGGGCGCCGTCGTTCAGCGCCAGCAGCTTGCGCACCAGCGGGAAGGCGATGCCCGGCGCGAGCACGTCGTCCTCGTGGCTGCGCTGGTAATCGGCGTAGGCGTCGATGCCCTCGCGCTCGAACAGCAGGTGGCTGTCCTCCATGTCGAACAGGGTGCGCGAGGAGATCGCGACGATCAGCGGATCGGCGTTGGCGTCTGGCATGCGCGCATTGTGCCGCGCCCGGGTCGCAGGCGGCGAGACGGCGTGGCGCCCTCGACCCCAACCCCGCTGCCGCAAACGGGGCAGGGGCAGGAGTGAAAGCCCGCCTACCCGCTGATGAACTGCTCCGCCAGCATCCGCTCCTCGAGGTTGTGCTCGGGGTCGAACAGCAGGGTCACGGTGCGGTCGTGCGATTCGCGGATGGTGACCTCGACCACGTCGCGCACCTCGTGCGAATCGGCGGTGGCGCTGACCGGCCGCTTGTACGGGTCGAGCACGCGCAGCCGCACCTCGGTGCCGGCCTTCAGCACCGCGCCGCGCCAGCGCCGCGGGCGGAACGCGGCGATCGGGGTCAACGCGATCACCTTGGCCCCGAGCGGCAGGATCGGCCCGTGCGCGGAGAAGTTGTAGGCGGTGCTGCCGGCCGGGGTGGACACCAGCAGGCCGTCGCAGATCAGCTCGTCCAGGCGGGTCTGGCCGTTGAGGTCGATGCGCAGGTGCGCGGCCTGGCGGGTCTGGCGCAGCAGCGAAACCTCGTTGTAGGCCAGCGAGCCGACCGTGGCGCCGGACTCGGTCTGCGCCACCATCTCCAGCGGCCGCAGCACCGCGGGTTCCGCGGCGTGCAGGCGCTCCAGCAGCCCGTCGGGCCGGTGGTGGTTCATCAGGAAGCCGACCGAGCCGAGCTTCATCCCGTACACCGGCTTGTTCAGGCCGCCGTAGCGGTGCAGCGTCGACAGCATGAAGCCGTCGCCGCCCAGCGCCACCAGCAGCTCGGCCTCCTCCGGCGCGTGCTGGCCGTGGCGCGCGGTCAGTTCGGCCAGGGTGCGCTGCGCCTCTTCGGCGGGACTGGCGAGGAAGGCGATGCGGGGCGTCGCGGTCATCGTCGGCTCCGGGGGAGGTTCGCGCACAGCTTACGGGATTCGGGCGCAGGAATTCGGCAACGCGGCGCCGGCCGGAAGCGCCGCGGGCGATCCGTTTCCCCGTTCGTTCCGCTCCAAGAGAAAGGGCCGGTCGCCCGGCCCTTCCGTCGCCGCGTGGCGCTCAGGCCTCGGTCGAGGCCAGCTGCGCCAGGCGCCGCACCGCCACCGACAGGGTCGGATAGTCGAGCGACTTCTGGTTGAGCAGGTCGGAGAACATCGCCAGGGTGAAGCGCAGCCCCGAGTCGTCGCGGTTGAGCCACGCCTCGACCTTGGCCTCGACCGGCTGCTTGCCCGGGGTCGCGACGATGCGGCTCACGATCGCCCGCTGCTGCGCCCCCAGCTCGTCGCGCAACGCGCCGCGCGCCAGCGCCTGCCAGCGGCCGTCGACCGGCAACGCCTCGATCTGCTCGTACAGCCACGGCAGGTGCAAGGCCGCGCCGAGCGCGTAGTAGGCCTTCGCCACCTGCGCCGGCGCCAGCTTGCGGGCGTGGGCGATCTCGACGATGTCGCAACCGGCCTCCAGCGGCGGCAGCGCCGCCAGCTCCTTGGCCAGCGCGGCCGGCAGGCCCTTGTCCTGCCACTCGCGCAGGCGCGCGTCGAAAGCCTCGCGGCGGGCGCCGGACAGCGCGGCCGGCAGCGCCGCCCGCACCGCCTTGAGGCCGTCGCCGTAGCGCTCCATCGCCGCGGTGATCTCCGGCATCTTGCCGGGGCGCGACAGCAGCCAGCGCGACATCGTCCGCAGCAGGTGCCAGATCGTCTGCAGCGCGTCGATCTGCACCGCCTCCGGCACCTGCCCGTCGAGCGCGTCGATCTGCGCCCACAGCGCGCGCGCGTCGATCGCCTCCCGGGCGATGGTGTAGGCCTCGGCGACCTCGGCCGGGGTGCGGCCGGTGTCCTCGGTCATGCGCAGGGTGAAGGTCGCACCCATGCGGTTGACCATCGAGTTGGTCACCGCGGTGGCGATGATCTCGCGCTTCAGGCGGTGCTGCTCCATCGCCTTGGCGTACTTCTTCTGCAGCGGCTGCGGGAAGTAGCGCACCAGCTCCTTCGACAGGTACGGGTCTTCCGGCACGTCGGAATCCAGCAACTGCTGGAACAGCACGATCTTGCTGTACGACAGCAGCACCGCCAGCTCCGGCCGGGTCAGGCCCTGGCCGCGCGCCTTGCGCTCGGCGATCTCCGCGTCCGTGGGCAGGAACTCGATCTGCCGGTCGAGCAGGCCCTGCGATTCCAGGGTGCGGATGAAGTGCTGCTTGGAGCCGAGCCGGTGCACGCTCATCCGCTCCATCAGGCTGAGCGCCTGGTTCTGGCGGTAGTTGTCGGTGAGCACCAGCTGCGCGACCTCGTCGGTCATCTGCGCCAGCAGCTTGTTGCGCTCCTCCAGCTTCAGGCGCTTCTTCTGCACCTCGCCGTTGAGCAGGATCTTGATGTTGACCTCGTGGTCCGAGGTGTCCACGCCGGCGGAGTTGTCGATGAAGTCGGTGTTGAGCAGCACGCCGTGCTGGGCCGCCTCGATGCGGCCGAGCTGGGTCAGGCCGAGGTTGCCGCCCTCGCCCACGATCCTGCAGCGCAGGTCGCGGCCGTTCACGCGCACCGCGTTGTTGGCGCGGTCGCCCACGTCCGCGTGGCTCTCGCTGGAGGCCTTGACGTACGTGCCGATGCCGCCGTTCCAGAGCAGGTCGACCGGCGCCTTCAGGATCGCGCTGATCAGCTCGGCCGGGCTCAGCGCCGTCACCGCCGGATCGATGCCGAGCGCGGCCTTGGCCTCGGCCGACAGCGGGATCGACTTGGCCGAGCGCGGCCAGACCCCGCCGCCCTTGGAGATCTTGCTCTTGTCGTAGTCGTCCCAGCTCGAGCGCGGCAGCTTGAACATGCGCTGGCGCTCCTTGAACGAGATCGCCGCATCCGGGTTGGGGTCGAGGAAGACGTGGCGATGGTCGAACGCGGCGACCAGCTTGATGTGCTCGCTCAGCAGCATGCCGTTGCCGAACACGTCGCCGGACATGTCGCCGATGCCGACCACGGTGAAGTCCTGCTTCTGGCAGTCGCGGCCCAACGCGCGGAAGTGGCGCTTGACCGACTCCCAGGCGCCGCGCGCGGTGATGCCCATGCCCTTGTGGTCGTAGCCGACCGAGCCGCCGGAGGCGAAGGCGTCGTCGAGCCAGAAGCCGTGCGCGCGGGCGATGCCGTTGGCGATGTCGGAGAAGGTCGCGGTGCCCTTGTCCGCGGCCACCACCAGGTACGGGTCGTCGCCGTCGTGGCGCACCACGTTCTCCGGCGGCACCACCTTGCCGTCGACCAGGTTGTCGGTGACGTCGAGCAGGCCGTTGATGAAGCGCTTGTAGCACTCCACGCCCTCGGCGAACCAGGCGTCGCGGTTGGCCGCGGGATCCGGCAGCTGCTTGCAGTAGAACCCGCCCTTGGAGCCGACCGGCACGATCACGGTGTTCTTCACCATCTGCGCCTTGACCAGGCCCAGCACCTCGGTGCGGAAGTCCTCGCGGCGGTCGGACCAGCGCAGGCCGCCGCGCGCCACCGGGCCGAAGCGCAGGTGCACGCCCTCCACGCGCGGGCCGTAGACGAAGATCTCGCGGTACGGGCGCGGCTTGGGCAGGTCCGGCACCTTGGCGGAATCGAACTTGAAGCTGATGTAGTCGGCCGGGCCGCCGTCGGCGCGGCGGCCGTCCTTGTAGCGGATGTAGTAGCTGGTGCGCAGGGTCGCGTCGATGACGCCGACGAAGCTGCGCAGGATGCGGTCCTCGTCGAGGCTGGAGACGCGGTCCAGCAGCGCCTTGATCGCGCCGCGCGTGGCCTCGAACTGCGCCTCGCGCTTGGCCGCGCGCGCGGCGATCACCGGCTCCAGGGCCGCCAGCGCGGCCGCGTCGTCGCGGGCCAGCGCCTGCAGCTGGGCGCGGAAGCGCTCCATGCCGGCCTTGATCTCGGCCTTGCTCTCCCGGCCGGTGCTGGGGTCGAAGCGCGCCTCGAACAGCTCCACCAGCAGCCGCGCCAGCAGCGGGTAGCGGTTCAGCGTGCTCTCGACGTAGGCCTGCGAGAACGGCACCCCGACCTGCAGCAGGTACTTGCAGTAGCCGCGCAGCATCGCCACCTGGCGCCAGGTCAGGCCGGCGCACAGGATCAGGCGGTTGAAGCCGTCGTTCTCGGCGTTGCCGCGCCAGATCTGCGCGAACGCCTCCTCGAAGCTCTCGTCCAGGCGGGCGATGTCGATCTCGCCGACCGTGGACTCGACCTCGAAGTCCTGGATGTAGGCGACGCGGCCTTCGGCCTCGATCCGGTACGGATGCTCGGCGATCACGCGCAGGCCCATGTTCTCCATCATCGGCAGCGCATCCGACAGCGGGATGTCGTCGCCGAGGCGATAGAACTTGAAGCGCAGGCCGCCTTCGCCGCCGTGGCTGCGGTACAGGCTCAGGCGCAGGTCGTTGTCCGGGCTCAGCGCGGCCAGATGCTCGACGTCGTCGGCGGCGACGGCGGCGCTGACGTCCTCGATGTAGCCGGCCGGCAGCGCCTTGCCGTAGCCGTTGGCCAGGGCCAGGCCGCGCTGCTCGCCGTGGCGGGCGATCAGCTGCTCGCGCAGGTCGTCCTGCCAGTTGCGCACGATGCGCGCCAGCTCGGCCTCGAGCTGGGCCGGGTCGACCTCGATCGCCTCGCCCGACTTCGGCCGCACGATCAGGTGCAGCTGCGCCAGCGGCGATTCGCCGCCCAGCGTCACCGACGAATCGACGTGCTCGCCGTGCAGCACACGCTTGAGCATCGCCTCGATCCGCAGGCGCACGTCGGTGTTGAAGCGGTCGCGCGGCACGTAGGCCAGCACCGAGAAGTAGCGGCCGTAGCGGTCGCGGCGCACGAACAGCTTGCTGCGCACGCGTTCCTGCAGGCCGAGGATGCCGGTGGCGGTGCGCAGCAGCTCCTCCTCGCTGGCCTGGAACAGCTCGTCGCGCGGCAGGGTCTCGAGGATGTGGCGCAGGGCCTTGCCGCTGTGGCTGTCCGGCGCCAGGCCGGACTGCGCCATCACGTACTCGTAGCGCTTGCGCACCAGGGGGATGTCCCACGGCCGGCGGTTGTAGGCGCTGGAGGTGTACAGGCCGAGGAACCGCTCCTCGCGCACCGGCTTGCCCTTGGCGTCGAACGTGAGCACGCCGATGTAGTCCATGTAGCCCGGGCGGTGCACGGTGGCGCGGGCGTTGGTCTTGGTCAGGATCAGCGCGTCCACCGCGCCCGAATGCGGCATGTAGTGCGCGGCGAGCGAGGTCAGCAGGCGCGGCTTGCCCACGTCCTTGCCGCGCAGCAGGCCCAGGCCGCTGTCCTTGACCGCGCTGAGCGCTTCCTGGCCGTTCTTCCCGACCACTTCGTACTCGCGGTAGCCGAGGAAGGTGAAGTGGTTGTCCGCGGCCCAGCGCAGGAATTCCTGCGCCTCGCGCCTGCCCTCGTCGTCGATCGGCAGCTTGCGCCGGCCCAGGTCCTCGGCCACTTCGCGCATCTTCGCCTGCATCAGCGGCCAGTCGCGCACCGCGGCGCGCACGTCCTCCAGCACCGACTCCAGCGCCCGGCGGATGTTCGGCATCGCCTCCTGCGGCAGGCGGTCGATCTCCAGGTGCATCAGCGATTCGGGTTCGCCTTCGCCGACGCGCACCAGCTTGCCGGCCCTGTCGCGGACGAAGCGCACCACCGGGTGGCCGAGCACGTGCACGCCGATGCCCTGCTCGGCCAGCGCCATCGTCACCGAGTCGACCAGGAACGGCATGTCGTCGTTGACGACCTGTACCACGGTGTGGCTGGATTCCCAGCCGTCCGCCTTCTGGGTCGGGTTGAACAGGCGCACCAGCGCCTTGCCGGGCCTGCGCGCGCGGGCGAACTCGAGGAAGTCGGCGGCCAGCGCGGCCCAGCCGTCGGCGTCGTGCTGCGGCAGCTCGTCGCTGCTCATGCGCTTGTAGAAGGCCTGGGCGAACGCCTCGGCCTCGGCGTGCCGCGCCTTGGGCAGGCGCTTGCGCATCGCGGCGAGGATCGGCTCGAGCGACACGGCGTCGCTTCTGGGCGCCACGGGCGCGCTCGCGGCGGCCTTGCGGCCGGCGGTCTTGGACGAGGCTTTGCTCGCGGCGGTCCGGGATTTCGGGGCGGTGGCTTGGGTGCTCATGGCAACGGCTGGTTCCGATGTAATGAGGCCCGCGTTTCCTGCGCGGGCCGGGGTGCGGGGGATTGGTTCGTCAGGGGCGCAGCGACGCGGCGGCGTCGCGCGGGACGGCGCGGTCGCGATCGCGGCGGGTCTGCTTGGATACACGCGGACGCGCCGCCCGCTCCCGCAGGGGGAGGGACGGCGGCACGGCGGACTGCAGGCGGCTCATGGCGGCTGGCGGACCTCAGCGCAGGCCGGTTTCGCTGCGGGCGATCACCAGGCGCTGGATCTCGCTGGTGCCCTCGTAGATCTCGGTGATCTTGGCGTCGCGGAAATAGCGCTCCAGCGGCATCTCCTTCGAGTAGCCCATGCCGCCGTGGATCTGCACGGCCTGGTGGGCGATCCACATCGCCGCCTCCGAGGCGGTGAGCTTGGCGATCGAGGCTTCGGCGGTGAAGCGCTGGCCCTGGCCCTTGAGCCAGGCCGCGCGCAGGGTCAGCAACGTCGCCGCGTCGAGCTTGCACTTCATGTCGGCGATCTTGGCCTGGGTCATCTGGAAGGTGCCGATCGGCGCGCCGAAGGCCTTGCGCTCGCGCACGTAGGCCAGCGTCGCGTCGTAGGCGGCGCGGGCGATGCCGATCGCCTGGCTGGCGATGCCGATGCGGCCGGCGTCGAGCACGCCCATCGCGATCTTGAAGCCCTCGCCTTCCCGGCCGAGCACCTCCTCGGGCCTGGCGACGTAGTCGGCGAACTCGATCTCGCAGGTCGCCGAGGCGCGGATGCCGAGCTTGGGCTCGGTCTTGCCGCGGTGGAAGCCCTCGCGCGCGGTGTCGACCAGGAACGCGGTGATGCCGCGCGCGCCCTTCTCCGGGTCGGTCATCGCGAACAGCACGACGTACTTGGCCACCGGGCCGGAAGTGATCCAGCTCTTCTTGCCGTTGATCAGGTAGCTGCCGTCGGCCTGCCTGGCGGCCTTGCAGCGCATCGCGGTGGCGTCGGAGCCGGACTGCGGCTCGGTCAGCGCGAACGCGCCGATCTCGCGGCCCTCGGCGATGGCGCGCACGTACTGCTGCTTCTGCGCCTCGGTGCCGTGGGTCAGGATGCCGTTGCAGAACAGCGAGTTGTTCACCGACATGATGGTCGAATGCGCGGCGTCGGCCGCGGCGATCTCGATCATCGCCAGCACGTAGCTGACCGGGTCCATGCCGGCGCCGCCGTATTCGGCCGGCACCTCGATGCCCATCAGGCCGGCCTCGCCGAGAGTGCGGATGTTGTCGAGCGGGAACTCGCCGGTCCGGTCGAAGTGCTCGGCGCTGGGAGCAATCTTCTCCTGGGCGATGCGGCGCGCCACGTCCTGGATCATCAACTGCTCTTCGGTGAAGCGGAAATCCACGTCGGCACCTCGGTTCGGTCTGCGCTGGAGCGGAAAACACGAATTGTAGCCGCGCCGCGCGGATAACCCCACCCGTGCGCTTGACCGTCGCCCGCCGCGGGAACAAACTTATCGCTGTATCGCGATAGGTCGATGAATCATGGATCTGGAAGGCTGGTCGTCACGACTCAAGGTGTTCGCCGACGCCACGCGCGTGCGCCTGCTCGCGCTGCTCGAGCGCGAGGAGCTCACGGTGGCCGAGCTGTCGGCGATCACCCGCCTCGCCCAGCCGCGCGTGTCGACCCATCTGGCAAAGCTGAAGGAAGCCGGGCTGGTGCGCGACCGCCGCGCCGGGGTGTCGGCCTACTACCGTTTCGACGAGGCCGCGCTCGACGGCGCCCAGCGCGCGCTCTGGCAGACCCTGCGCGAGGGCAGCGACGACCCGCTGCTGCGCCAGGACGCCGAGCGCGTGCCGGGGGTGCTGGCGATGCGCGCGGCCGACCAGAACTGGGCCGATGCCGTCGCCGGCGACATGGAGCGCCACTACTCGCCCGGCCGCACCTGGGAGGCGCTGGCGCGCTCGGCGCTGCCGCTGCTGGAGCCGGGCGACGTCCTCGACGTGGCCTCCGGCGACGGCGTGCTGGCCGAGCTGATGGCGCCGCATTCGCACCGCTATGTGTGCCTGGATTCCAGCACCAAGGTGGTGCTGGCGGCGTCCGAGCGCCTGCGCAGGCTGAAGAACGTCGAGGTCCGGGAGGGCGACATGCACGCGCTGCCGTTCGCCGACGCCGAGTTCGACCTGGTCGTGCTGATGCAGGCCCTGCCCTATTCCGAGCAGCCGCCGCAGGCGGTCGCCGAGGCGGTGCGGGTGCTGCGCCCCGGCGGGCGGCTGCTGCTGACCTGCCTGGCGCGGCACGGGCACCGCAGCGTGGTCGAGGCCTACGGCCACGTCAATCTCGGCTTCACGGAGAAGGAGCTGCGCCGCTACGCCGCCAAGGCCGGGCTGGAGGTGCGCAGCTGCGGCATCGCCACGCGCGAGCGCCGGCCGCCGCATTTCGAGGTGATCGCGTTGATCGCGCGCAAGCCGAAGCAATGAATCCGGGCCCGGCCGCCTCCGCGCCGGGCCGCGGCCAACGAAGAAGGAGTTCCGAATGAACGCCCTGCCCTGGCTCGCCCCCGACCGCGTCGATGCGCTGCAGCGCGCGCTCGAGCGCCGCATCCTCGTGCTCGACGGCGCGATGGGCACGATGATCCAGCAGCACAAGCTGGACGAGGCCGATTACCGCGGCGAACGCTTCGCCCACGGCTACGACCGCGAGCGCGCCGCGCCCGACCACGCCCACGGCGAAGGCTGCGGCTGCGCCCGCGACCAGCGCGGCAACAACGACCTGCTCAGCCTCACCCGGCCCGGGATCGTCCGCGACATCCACGCCCGGTACCTCGACGCCGGCGCCGACCTGGTCGAGACCAACACCTTCAACTCGACCCGGATCTCGTTGGCCGACTACGGCCTGGAGCACCTGGCGCGCGAGCTCAACGAGGCCGGCGCGCGCCTGGCCCGGGCGGCGTGCGACGCGGCCGAGGCCCGCGATCCGGGCAGGCCGCGCTTCGCGGTCGGCGTGCTCGGCCCCACCAGCCGCACCGCCTCGCTCAGCCCGGACGTGAACCGCCCGGGCTTCCGCGCGATCACCTTCGACGAGCTGCGCGAGGCCTATCGCGAGGCCGCCGACGGCCTGATCGACGGCGGCGCCGACGTGCTGATGGTCGAGACGGTGTTCGACACGCTCAACGCCAAGGCCGCGCTGTTTGCGATCGAAGAGGCGTTCGACGCGCGCGGCGCGCGCCTGCCGGTGATGGTCTCCGGCACGATCACCGACGCCTCCGGGCGCACCCTGTCCGGGCAGACCGCGGAGGCGTTCTGGTATTCGGTCTCGCACGCCCGGCCGCTGACGATCGGCCTGAACTGCGCGCTCGGCGCCAAGGACCTGCGCGCCCACGTCGACGTGCTGGCCCAGGTCGCCGACGCCTACGTCAGCACCCACCCGAACGCCGGCCTGCCCAACGCGTTCGGCGGCTACGACGAGACGCCCGGGGACATGGCCGCGGTGCTCGGCGAGTTCGCCCGCGCCGGCCTGCTCAACCTCGTCGGCGGCTGTTGCGGCACGACGCCGGCGCATATCGCCGCGATCGCGGACGCCGTGCGGGACGTCCCGCCCCGGCAGGTTCCGCGCCTGGCGGATGCCGCTTGAGCCCCGGTCGCGGATCGGCGCCGGCGGACCCGGACGGGGCCCGGAGAAGCCGCGCCGCCGGTCGCAGGCGGCCTGCCGCCCCGTCCCTCCCTTCGCCTGATCCGTGCGCATCCGAGTAGATCCGTGGCCAAGAACGAGATGTCCCGCCTTCCCCGCCACACCCGCCTGTCCGGCCTCGAGCCGCTGGTCGTCACGCCGGAGTCCAACTTCGTCAACGTCGGCGAGCGCACCAACGTCACCGGCAGCGCGCAGTTCAAGAAGCTGATCCTGGAGGGCCGCTACGACGAGGCGGTGGCGGTCGCGCGCCAGCAGGTCGAGAACGGCGCGCAGGTGCTGGACGTCAACATGGACGAAGGCCTGCTCGATTCCGAGCGCGCGATGGTCGACTTCCTCCACCTGATCGCCGCCGAGCCCGACATCGCCCGCGTGCCGGTGATGATCGACAGCTCCAAGTTCAGCGTGATCGAGGCCGGCCTGAAATGCCTGCAGGGCAAGGGCATCGTCAATTCGATCTCGCTGAAGGAAGGCCAGGCCGAGTTCCTGCGCCAGGCGCGGCTGGTGCGGCGCTACGGCGCGGCCGTGGTGGTGATGGCCTTCGACGAGCAGGGGCAGGCCGACACGGCCGAGCGCAAGGTCGGGATCTGCTCGCGCGCGTACCGGCTGCTGACCGAGCAGGTCGGGTTCCCGCCCGAGGACATCATCTTCGACCCCAACGTGTTCGCGATCGCGACCGGCATCGAGGAGCACGACGGCTACGCGGTGGCGTTCATCGAAGCCGCGCGCGAGCTCAAGCGCCGCTTCCCGCACAGCCACGTCTCCGGCGGCGTGTCGAACGTGTCGTTCTCCTTCCGCGGCAACGAGCCGGTGCGGCAGGCGATCCACACCGTGTTCCTGTACCACGCGATCCGCGCCGGCATGGACATGGGCATCGTCAACGCCGGCGCCCTGCCGCTGTACGACGACCTCGACCCGGAGCTGCGCGAGCGGGTCGAGGACGTGGTGCTCAACCGCCGCCGCGACGCCACCGAACGCCTGCTCGAGATCGCCGACCGCTACAAGGGCAGGAAGGGCGAGAAGAAGGCCGAGGACCTGGCCTGGCGCGGGAAACCGGTGCGCGAGCGCCTGGCCCACGCGCTGGTGCACGGCATCGACCAGTACATCGAGGCCGACACCGAGGAGGCCCGCGCCCAGGCGGCGCGGCCGCTGGACGTGATCGAAGGCCCGCTGATGGACGGCATGAACGTGGTCGGCGACCTGTTCGGCGCCGGCAAGATGTTCCTGCCGCAGGTGGTGAAGTCGGCGCGGGTGATGAAGAAGGCGGTGGCCTACCTGCTGCCCTACATCGAAGCCGAGAAGCGGCGCGGCGGAGACGCCGGCAAGCCGCACGGCCGGATCGTGATGGCCACGGTCAAGGGCGACGTGCACGACATCGGCAAGAACATCGTCGGCGTGGTCCTGGCCTGCAACAACTTCGAGGTGATCGACCTGGGCGTGATGGTGCCGGCGCAGACCATCCTCGACCGCGCCCGCGCCGAGAACGCCGACCTGATCGGGCTGTCCGGCCTGATCACACCCTCGCTGGAGGAGATGAGCCACGTCGCCCGCGAGATGCAGCGCCAGGGCTTCGACATCCCGCTGCTGATCGGCGGCGCGACCACCTCGCGCGCGCACACCGCGCTGAAGATCGATCCGCACTACCACGCGCCGACGGTGTGGGTGAAGGACGCCTCGCGCGCGGTCGGCGTGGCGCAGTCGCTGATCAGCGCCGAGCTGCGCGCGCCGTTCGTCGCCGCCAACGAGGCCGACTACGCCGAAATCCGCGCCCGCCACAGGCAGCGCGGCGACGGCAAGCGCCTGGTCTCGCTGGAAAAGGCCCGCGCCCAGCGCTTCGACGGCGGCTGGCGCGGGTACGAGCCGCCGGCGCCGAAGCGGCCGGGCCTGCACGTGTTCGACGACTACCCCCTGGACGAGCTGGTCGGCTACTTCGACTGGACGCCGTTCTTCAACACCTGGGAGCTGGCCGGCCGCTACCCGGCGATCCTCGACGACGCGGTGGTCGGCGCGCAGGCGCGCGAGCTGTACCGCGATGCGCAGGCGATGCTGAAGCGCATCGTCGCCGGGAAATGGCTGACGGCGAAGGCGGTGTTCGGATTGTGGCCGGCGAACAGCGTCGGCGACGACGTCGTGGTCGAGGCCGGCGGGCATCCCGTCGCGCTGCACTTCCTGCGCCAGCAGGCCGACAAGCCCGCCGACCGCCCCGACTTCTGCCTGGCCGACTTCGTCGCGCCGAAGGATTCCGGCAAGCAGGACTGGATCGGCGCGTTCGCGGTCACCGCCGGCCTCGGCATCGAGGCGCACGTCGCCCGCTTCGAGGCCGCGCACGACGACTACAACGCGATCCTGCTGAAAGCGCTGGCCGACCGCTTCGCCGAGGCCCTGGCCGAGCGCCTGCACGAGCGCGTGCGCAAGGAGTACTGGGGCTACGCCGAGGACGAGGCGCTCGACAACGAAGCGCTGATCGCCGAGAAGTACCGCGGCATCCGCCCGGCACCCGGCTACCCGGCCTGCCCCGAGCACAGCGAGAAGGCCACCCTGTTCCGCCTGCTCGACGCCGAGCGCAACGCCGGCGTGCGCCTGACCGAGAGCTACGCGATGTATCCGGCCGCGGCGGTGTCCGGCTACTACTTCAGCCACCCCGGCAGCCAGTACTTCGTGGTCGGGCGGGTATCGAAGGAACAGGTCGAGGACTACGCCCGGCGCAAGGGCGTGAGCGTCGCCCAGGCCGAGCGCTGGCTGGCCTCCAATCTCGACTACGACCCGGAGTGAGCCGCGCCGGCGGATGCGTCGATGCGATCGGCGAAGTCGCGGATCACCGCGGCACATTCGCCCGCGCGCGTCTGCAACAGGAGTGCGGCGCCTCGGACCGGAGCACGGTGAGCGCGGCGCAATGCGCCTGCAGCTCGCGCAACGCGGACGCGCAACCACCCGGTCGCATGCCGCCTGGAGGTGGAGGCCGGGAACCCGGATCCGATGCCCGAGGCGGGCCAGCGCAGCGCCTGGATCGCGCGCCGCCGCGGCACCTCGGCAGCCCCCCTTCGCAAGCGCGGC
Organism: Vulcaniibacterium tengchongense; assembly: GCF_003814555.1. Lineage (GTDB taxonomy): Bacteria > Pseudomonadota > Gammaproteobacteria > Xanthomonadales > Xanthomonadaceae > Vulcaniibacterium > Vulcaniibacterium tengchongense. The sequence continues at coordinate 791,276 of NZ_RKQN01000001.1, read as the reverse complement.
CATCGTCCGCCGATCGCCTCCCCGCGTGCGCCGCCATAACCGCGGCGCGGGCAGCGCCGGCCGCGCACGCAGCCGCACGGCGCGACACGCGCGCAAAGCGCAATCGCCGCGCGCCCGCGGAACGGGAACGAGGCGAACGAGGCGCCCAATACCAGCCCTTACAGGAAGGGCGGGGTCGGCGCGCGAGCTCCACGCGATCGCCCCGGAGACGACCCGGCGTTCGGCAGGAACGGACGCGGCGGCAATCGCTCCCGCACGAGGGCCACGAGTGCCGGTTCGCCGAGCGCCTCTGCGCGGGATCGCCGATGGGCAGCGGTTCGAACGCGGGCGTGAGCGCCTCGACGAACCCGGCCAGCAGGCGGCGGCCGCGTCCAGCCCGGCAGGGCGACCACGGCCGCCCGCGCCACGCTCTCACCAGACCAGATCGTCGGGCACCTGGTACTTCGGGTCCGAGTAAGGATCCTCCTCGGCCGGGGCGCCCGGATCCACCTTGAGCGCGATCGCCGGCGCGAAGATCGCCTCGGCCTGGGCCAGCAGCTCGGCGGTCACCAGCAGGTAGCGGCCGTCGAGCTGGAGCACGCCCAGCTCGCCGGCGTTGAGCGCCTTCAGTTGCGCCTCGGTGACGTAGACGCGCTTGATCTTGCCGCCGTACGGGAAGTGGCGGGCGATCTCGGCGTTGGGGTCGTTCAGCGCCTTGTCCCTGACCAGCTCGGCCAGTTTCGCGCGCGCCTCGCGGCGCCTGCGCGCCTCCTCCTGCCGCGCCTGTTCGGCGGCGATGCGCTCTTCCTTCTCCTTCTGCGCGCGGATCGCGTAGGCCTTGGCGAGGTCGATGTCCTCGCGGGTGCGCGGCTTGCCGCCCTGCCCCGCCCGTGGCGTGCCGGCCTTGCGCGGCGCGCCGGGGCGCGCCGCGCGCTCGCCGTCCGAAGAGGCCGCCGGACGCTTGTGCGGCTTGTGCGCGGGCTTGTGCGGGCGTTGCGGTTCGGGCGCGGGCTTGAACCCGAGCCCGAGCAGCTGGTCGCGAAGGCTGTTGCTCATTGCGTGACTTCAGTAGTGCGGCGGCGGCGGCTCTTGCGAGGGATCCGGCGTGTACGGGTGGGCCGCGAGCGTCGCGCGCGTCTGCTGCAGTTCCTCCAGCACGCGGTGCAGCGCCAGCGCCGTGCGCGCCGCCTCCTCGCGCGCGGCGGCGAGCGCGTCGCTCAACTCGGCCAGCGCATGTTCCTGGAAAGCGAGCCGAGTTTCCAGATCGACCAGGCGCTGCTCCAGGTCCGCGCCCATCACGCCGCACCCGCGGCCGCGGCGGCCGGCGCGGCCGGCACCGCCTGCGGCGCCTGCACCGAACGCCCGCGGCCGATGCCGTAGTAGGCCAGGCCGGCGGCTTCCACTTCGTCGGGGTGGTAGAGGTTGCGGCCGTCGAAGATCGCGCCGTCGGCCAGCGCCTGGCGCAGGCGGGCGAAGTCCGGGCTGCGGAACTGCTTCCATTCGGTGACCACCACCAGCGCGTCGGCGCCGGCCAGCGCCTGGTAGGCGGAGTCGCACAGCACCAGGTCGTCGCGCGCGCCGAAGATGCGCTCGGCCTCGTGGCGCGCCTCGGGATCGTAGGCGCGCACCTGCGCCCCCGCCTCCCAGAGCTGCTGCAGCAGGCGCCGGCTCGAGGCCTCGCGCATGTCGTCGGTGTTCGGCTTGAACGCCAATCCCCAGACGGCGAAGGTCTTGCCGCGAACCGCGCCGCCGTAGTGGCGCTGGATCAGCTCGAACAGGTGGCCCTTCTGCCGCTCGTTTACCGACTCCACCGAGCCCAGCAGCTCGGCGCGGTAGCCGTGCTGCTCGGCGGTGCGGCGCAAAGCCTGCACGTCCTTCGGGAAGCACGATCCGCCGTAGCCCGCGCCCGGGTAGATGAAGTGCCAGCCGATGCGCGGGTCCGAGCCGATGCCCTGGCGCACCATCTCGATGTCCGCGCCGACCTTCTCGGCGATGTTGGCGATCTCGTTCATGAAGCTGATCTTGGTGGCCAGCATCGCGTTGGCCGCGTACTTGGTCAGCTCCGCCGAACGCACGTCCATCACCACGATGCGCTCGTGGTTGCGGTTGAATGGCGCGTACAGGCGCTTGAGCTTCTCCACCGCGGCCGCGCTGGAGGAGCCGATCACGATCCGGTCCGGGCGCATGCAGTCGTTGACCGCGTCGCCCTCCTTGAGGAACTCCGGATTGGACACGACCTCGAAGCCGATCACCGCGCCGCGCGCGGCCAGCTCCTCGGCGATCGCCGCGCGCACTTTGTCGGCGGTGCCGACCGGCACGGTCGACTTGTTGACCACCACCGCCGGGCGTTCGATGTGGCGGCCGATCGTGCGCGCCACCGCGAGCACGTACTTGAGGTCGGCGCTGCCGTCCTCGTCGGGCGGCGTGCCGACGGCGATGAAGATCACCTCGCCGTGGCCGATCGCCGCGGCGGCGTCGGTGGTGAAGTGCAGGCGCCCGGCGGCATGGTTGGCCTTGACCATCGGCTCCAGGCCGGGCTCGTAGATCGGGACCAGGCCGTTGTTGAGGCCCTCGACCTTGGCCTGGTCGATGTCGACGCAGGCCACGTCGTGGCCTACTTCCGCCAGGCAGGTGCCGGTGACCAGGCCGACGTATCCCGTACCGAAGATGGTGACGCGCATGCGACTCCTTTTTGGCGATGACCGGAAGCTCGCGCCGGCGGCCCGACGCCCCGGCGAAGTAGCCGAGCTTACCGGGCGCCGGTATTGGCTATGTCAAGCAGCTCGATCTCGAACACCAGGGTCTGGTTCGGGCCGATCGGCCCCGCCCCCTGCTCGCCGTAGGCCAGGTTGCTGGGAATCCAGAAGCGGTACTTGCTGCCGACCGGCATCAGGGCGATGCCCTCCTGCCAGCCCGGCATCAGCTGGCCGAGCGGGAAGGTCGCCGGTTCGCCGCGGTCGTACGAGCTCTCGAAGGTCTTGCCGTCCAGGAACGAGCCCTTGTAGTGCGCGCGCACCGTATCGGTGGGCTTGGGCTTGGGGCCGTTGCCCTGGGTCAGCACCTGGTACTGCAGGCCCGAAGCGGTGGTGACCACGCCCGGCTTCTTGGCGTTGGCCTCGAGGAACCTGCGGCCCTCCTCCACGTTCTTCTTCGCGTCGGCCATCATCTTGGCGATGCGCTGCGCCTGCACCTTCTGCGCGAACGCCTCGCGGATCTCGCCGGCCTGCTTGTCGTCGAGCAGCAGCTTCTTGCCCGCCAACGCGTCCTTCATCGCCTTGGCCACGGTGTCCGCGTCGATCTCCTCCTTGACCGGCTCCAGCGAGCGCGCCATGTCCATGCCGATCATGTAGCTGACCTGCTGCTTCTCGGTCGGCAGGCCGGGAATGCCCTTGCCGTCGGCCGGCTTGCCCGGCTCGGCCGCGGCCGGCTTGGCCTCGTCCTTGCCGGCCGGCTTGTCGCAGGCGGCCAGCGCGACGGCCAGCGCGGCCACGGCGAGAACGGGAGCGGAGTGGCGCGGGGAAAGCTTCATTCGGGGGAATCCTCGAGGGTAGGGACCGCGGCGTGCCGGCGATCGGGAACGGAACGGCACACGCTGCCAGGGGATCGCTGAACGGCTTGCGTACCGGGCGGGCCGGGCTTTTCGGCCCGGAAAGAGACTGGGAGCGCGGCTGCGGGCGGCTCGGCGAGCTTACTCCTCCCCTCGGCGCCGCGGCGCCCGCGTACGGCGGTGCGCCGGCGTTCGCGACAGGGGCGGATTGCCCCTCGGCGACGGCCGGGGATCGGGCCGGTCGGCGGTGGCGCCGCCCGGCCGGTAAACGTTTGCCCCGCGCCCCGTGCCGGGGGCGGGAGGCCGGATTCAGAGAATGCCCATCAGTTCGACGTCGAACACCAAAGTCGCGTTCGGGCCGATAGGGCCGCCGGGGGTGCCGCGGGCGCCGTAGGCCAGGTCGCCCGGGATCCAGAAACGGTACTTGCTGCCCACCGGCATCATCGACACGCCCTCGGTCCAGCCCGGGATCACCTGGTTGAGCGCGAACTCGGCCGGCTGGCCGCGATCATAGGAGCTGTCGAACACGGTGCCGTCCAGCAGGGTGCCGCGGTAGTTCACCCGCACCCGGTCCGTCGTCTTCGGGCGCGGGCCGGAGCCCTGGCGCAGCACCATGTACTGCAGCCCGGAACCGGTGGTGAACACGCCCTTCACCGTCTTGTTCCCGGCCAGGAACTTGGCGCCTTCGGCCTGGTTCTTCTCCGCCAGCGCCGCGTTCTGCGCCTGCATCTTGGCCTGGATCTTCTGCTGGAACGCCTGCCGCACCGCGGCCTGCTCGGCCTCGCCCAGCAGCGGCTTGCCGCCGGCGAAGGCGGTGCGGACCGCCTGCACCAGCACCGGCAGCTCCAGCTCGTCCTTGATCGGCGCCAGCGAACGGCCGACGTCGGCGCCGACCAGGAAGCCGACCTTGTCCTTGGCCACTTCCGGCGGCTTGCCCTCGCCCGGGGCCTGGCCGGTGCGCGCGGCGATGCGCTGCATCAGCGCCGGGCCGACGCTCTGCGCCTCGGCTTCGCTGATCAGCGGCGGCTTGCCGTCGAAGGCGTTCTGGACCGCGCGCTGGAACGCGGCCAGGTCCATGTCCGGGGCCACCGGCGCGATCGATTGGGCGATGTCGCTGCCGACCATGTAGCTGGTCTTCTCGCGTTCGGTGGTCAGCACGGTTTTGTCCTGGGCAGAGGCCGCCGCACCGAACAGCGCGGCCGCAGTGGTGATCGACACGGCGGCGCCGCGCAAGAAAGCCTTCATCGGGTTACTGCTCCGTGGGTGAGACGTGTGGATGGAGGAACCGCCCCCGCGGCGCGAAACGCCGCGGGGCCGCCGGCCATTGTCGCGGCCCGGCGCGGTGGCGGCAATGCCGCTCAGCCGCGCGGGCGCGGCGCCTGCAGCGCCTTCTCGATCGCCGCGATCAGCTTGGGATCGTCCGGCGCGGTGCGGCTGCCGAAGCTGGCCAGCACCCGTCCGTCGCGCCCGACCAGGTACTTGTGGAAGTTCCACTTCGGCGCCTCGCCGGTGGCCGCGGCCAGGTCGCGGTACAGCGGCGTCGCGCCGGCGCCGACCACATGCACCTTCTCGAACATCGGGAACTTGACCCCGTAGGTCAGCGTGCAGAACTCGCGGATCCGCGTTTCGTCCTCGAATTCCTGCGCCTTGAAGTCGCCCGACGGGAAGCCGAGCACGGCGAAGCCGCGTTCACGGTACTTGGCGTGCAGCGCCTCCAGGCCCTCGAATTGCGGGGTGAAGCCGCACTTGCTGGCGGTGTTGACCACCAGCAGCACGTCGCCGCGATAGGCGCCGGCGAGGTTCACCGGGGTCTTGCCGGCCAGCGGACGGTAGCTGCGGTCGAGCAGGCCGCCGGCCGCGGCGGCCCAAGCCGACACCAGCAGCAAAGACAGCGCCGCGGCCGCGGCGAGACGCTTGCGCAAGGGGGCACGGGCGGTCATGGGGAAGCCTCCGGAGGAACTCGCGCCGATTATGACTTCAGTCGGGGAGCCCCGGCTTGACGCGGGGCATTTTGGTGTTATAGTTACCTACAACACCGGTTGGCTACGAGCAGGACGTTCACCATGAACCGCAAGCTGCACAACACGCTTACCGCCGTGGCGCTCTCCGCCGCCGCCCTGTTCGCGTCCCTGCTCGCGGCCGACCCGGCGCCGCGCGCGGCCGGTCCGATCCCGCTGCAGCTCGGCCCGCTCGAGCTCACCTACGTCCCGGCCGACGGCGCCGCCGGTCCGCCGGCGCCGGCCCAAGGCCTGGAACGCCGCGCCGCCGAGGTCGACACCCTGGCCGAAGCCGCGGCGCTCACCGCCGAGCTCGCGGCCGCCGCCGCCCTCGCCCGCCGCGCCGGCGGCGGCGCGGCGGCGGCGATCGACGAGACCGAATCCAAGAAGCAGGCACGGAATGCCGCCCGGCACCGCCGGCAGACCCTCCTCATGCCTTACTTCTCCTTCGCACCGCGGGGCTGAACCGATGACCGCAATCCAATGGAGCGACGGCGCTCCGATCTACCGCCAGCTCAAGGAGCGCGTCATCGCGATGATGCTCGATGGCGTCCTCAAGCCCGGCGACGCGCTGCCCTCGGTGCGTCAGGTCGCCGCCGAATACCAGCTCAATCCAATCACCGTCTCGCGCGCCTACCAGGAGTTGGCGGACGAGGCACTCGTCGAGAAACGCAGGGGCCTGGGCATGTACGTCACCGAAGAGGCAGCCAAGAAGTTGCTGATCACCGAACGCGAGCGGTTCCTGCGCGAGGAGTGGCCGCAGGTGCTGGAGCGGATCCAGCGCCTGGGCCTGAGCCTGGAGCAGCTGATGCAGGCCGGGCGCAAGAACGGCCAGGCAGGTGCGCCATGAGCGCCATGCCCGACGATTTCCCCGCGGCGCGCCCGGTCGTGGTCGCGCAGGGGCTGCGCAAGGCCTACAAGAACAAGATCGCGCTGGACGGCGCCAGCTTCGAGATCCCGGCCGGGCGCATCGTCGGCCTGATCGGCCCCAACGGCGCCGGCAAGACCACCGCGCTCAAGGCCATCCTCGGCCTGATCCCGTTCGACGGCTCGCTCAGCGTGCTCGGCCGCGACCCGCGCACCCAGCGCGACGAGCTGATGCGCGACGTGTGCTTCATCGCCGACGTGGCGGTGCTGCCGCGCTGGATCCGGGTGCGCGAGGCGATCGATTTCGTCGCCGGCGTGCATCCGCGCTTCGACCGGGCCAAGTGCGAGCGCTTCCTCGAGCACACCCAGCTCAAGCCGCAGATGCGGGTGCGCGAGCTGTCCAAGGGCATGATCGTGCAGCTGCACCTGGCCCTGGTGATGGCGATCGACGCGCGCCTGCTGGTGCTCGACGAACCCACCCTGGGCCTGGACATCCTCTACCGCAAGCAGTTCTACCAGCGCCTGCTGGAGGACTATTTCGACGAGCAGAAGACCATCCTCGTCACCACCCACCAGGTCGAGGAAATCGAGCACATCCTCACCGACGTGATGTTCATCCGCGACGGCAAGGTGGTGCTCGACACCGCGATGGACACGCTCGGCGAGCGCTTCGTCGAGGTGCTGGTGGACGCCGGCCGCAGCGAGGAAGCGCGCGCGCTCAGGCCGCTCGACCAGCGCGCCCTGCCCTTCGGCAAGACCGTGATGCTGTTCGACGGCGTGCCGGCCGAGCGGCTGGCCGCGCTCGGCGAGACCCGCACGCCCGGCCTCGCCGACCTGTTCGTCGCCACCATGAAGGGGACCTACGCATGAACGCCTCCATCGAAACGGCGCCGAGCGAACCCGCCCGCGCGCCGCACGCCGCGACCGCCGTGCAGCCCGCCCGCACCTTCCGCATGCTGCTGCGGCGCGAACTGTGGGAGCACAAGGGCGGCTTCCTGTGGGCGCCGCTGGTGGCCGGCGGCATCCTGCTGCTGCTGAGCCTGATGGGCTTCGTCCTGACCGAGGTCAGCCTGCGCCGCGTCGCCGGCGAGGCCGACTTCGCGGTCGAGGGCGGCACGGTGCGGATCAACGGCCTCGACCTGACCCAGCTCACCTCGAAGATGTCGCCGGAGGACCTGCGCCAGCTCGGCGGCGCGCTCGACCTGAGCCTGTACATGGCCGCGGGCTGGCCGATCCTGGTGCTCGCCTTCGTGGTGTTCTTCTACTGCCTGGGCAGCCTGTACGACGAGCGCCGCGACCGCAGCGTGCTGTTCTGGAAGTCGCTGCCGGTCTCGGACCACCAGACCGTGCTGTCGAAGGCCGCCAGCGCGACCCTGCTGGCGCCGGCCCTGGCCGTGCTCGCCTCGGTGGCGACGGTGTTCGGCTTCCTGGTCCTGGTGAGCCTGTTCGTGCTGCTGCACGGCGGCAACCCGTACACCCTGCTGTGGGTGCCGGCGAGCCCGCTGAAGGTGGCCCTGCACCTGGTCGCCAGCATCCCGGTGTACGCGCTGTGGGCGCTGCCCACGGTCGGCTGGCTGATGCTGTGCTCGGCCTGGGCCCGCAGCAAGCCGTTCCTGTGGGCGATCATGATCCCGGTGTTCGCCGGCGTGTTCGTCTCCTGGTTCGACCTGATGCGCCTGTTCGACCTGGAGTCGTTCTGGTTCTGGAAGAACATCGTCGCCCGCGCGCTGCTCAGCGTGGCGCCGATGACCTGGCTGGACGCGGCGCAGGTCGGCCGCATGGAGTTCGATGGCCCGGGCGCGATCAGCCAGGCGATCAACCTGCGCACGATGTACTCGACGCTGCTGACGCCGCAGCTGTGGATCGGCGCGCTGGCCGGCGCCGGCATGATCCTCGCCGCGGCGCGCCTGCGCCGCTGGCGCGACGAAGGCTGACGCCGGGCGCGGACCGGCCGCAGCCGGTCCGCGCCGCAGGCACGCAGGAATTCCGCCGCCGGGCACCGCATCCGGCCCGCGCCCGTCCTCCATCGCTGGAGCCGCCCTCATGAACCGCCTGCCCTTCCGCCCTCCCGTCGCTCTGCTGTGCGCCTGCGTACTTGCCGCCTGCTCGCCGCAGCAGCCGGCCGCGCCCGCGGCCCCGGCGCCGCCCGCGTCCTCGCGGTCGCACGACGCGGGCGCGCGCACCATGATCGGCCGCGAAGTCGAGAAGGCGGTCGCCGAAGCGCGCGCCGAGCTGGCCAAGGAAAACCTGGCGCTCGGCAGCGACAGCCACATTCGCATCGGCGGCGCCACGGTGCGCAGCCGCAGCCCGCGCGACGCCCAGGGCAATCCGCTGCCCAAGGCCGAGGTCGGCCCCGCCGGCGACCTGCTGATCGATGGGCGCCCGGTGCCGCTGCAGCCGCGGCAGCGCGCGCTGATGCTCGAATACCGGAAACAGCTGACCGAAGTGATCGAGACCGGCATGGCGCTGGGCGCGCGCGGCGCCGATCTCGGCATCGCCGCGGCGGGCGAGGCGCTCACGCACGTGTTCGCCGGGCGAACGGACGATTTCGAGCGACGCGTCGAGGCCGAGGCGCGGAAGATCGCGGCCGAGGCCGGGCGCATCTGCGAACGCCTGCCCGGGCTGATCGCGGCGCAGCGGGCCGCGGCCGCGGCGATCCCGGAATTCGCGCCCTACGCCACCCTCGCCGCATCGGACATCGACGAATGCCGCCGCGAGGTCGCGGAGTCCGCGCGCTCGGCCCCGGACGCGGCCCGCCGCCAGTAGACGGGCGCGCCGGGCGGCCCACCTCGTTCGGAATGCGGCGAGGGAGCGGCCTTCTTGAGGCGCCGCGGGTAAGCGACCGGCAACCCGGGATTGCCCGACACGCTGCGAATACGTCGATGCAAGCGCTTCGGCGGCCTCCCTGCCGCCGAAGGCCGCGCAAGCCCGGCCCCCCGGCTGCTTCGCAAGGTCGCCGCCGCCGCAGCGCGACGAGCCGGTCCTGCGCTCCCGACGGCGGCAGCCCGGTCAGCCGCCGCCGCCCATGCCCTCGCGGATGCCGCCCCGGGTCAGGGCCGCGGGGTCGAGCAGCGCGCGCAACTCCTTCTCGCTGCGGCCGGTCGCTTCGACCGCGACCTCCAACACCGGGCGCCCTTCCCGGTAGGCCTGCTTGGCGATCGCCGCGGCCTGCTCGTAGCCGATGATCGGATTGAGCGCGGTGACCAGGATCGGGTTGCGGTCCAGCGCCTCGCGCACGCGGTCGCGGCGCGGCTGCAGGCCGTCGATCGCGCGGTCGGCGAGCAGGCGCATGACGTTGCCGAGCAGGCGGATCGAATCGAGCAGGTCGTAGGCGATCAGCGGCAGCATCACGTTGAGCTGGAAGTTGCCGCTCTGCCCGGCCACGGTGATCGCCGCATGGTGGCCGATCACCTGCGCGCAGACCATGCAGGTCGCCTCCGGGATCACCGGATTGACCTTGCCCGGCATGATCGAGCTGCCCGGCTGCAGCGCCGGCAGTTCGATCTCGCCCAGGCCGGCCAGCGGGCCGGAATTCATCCAGCGCAGGTCGTTGGCGATCTTCATCAGCGCCACCGCCAGCGCGTTGAGCTGGCCGGACAGCTCGACCGCGTCGTCCTGCGCGGCGATGCCCTCGAACCTGTCCTCGGCCGACTCGAACCGGGCGCCGGCCAGCGCCGACAGCGCCTTGGCCATGGCCTTGCCGAAGCGCGGGTCGGCGTTGATGCCGGTGCCGATCGCGGTGCCGCCGATCGGCAGCCGGCGCAGGCGCTTGAGCGCGTCCTCGATCCGCGCCTGCGCGCTGTCCAGCTGCGCGGCCCAGGCGCCGAACTCCTGGGCGAAGGTCAGCGGCATCGCGTCCATGAGGTGGGTGCGGCCGGTCTTGACGATCTTGCCGAGCGCGCGGCCGCGGCGCTCGATGGTGCGGCGCAGGTGCTTGAGCGCCGGCAGCAGGTGTTCGACGGCGGCCAGCTGCGCCGAGACGCGGATGGCCGTCGGGATCACGTCGTTGGAACTCTGGCCGAGGTTGACGTGGTCGTTCGGGTGCACCTTGGCCTGGCCGGCGCGGCGCGCCAGCGCGGCGATCACCTCGTTGGCGTTCATGTTGCTCGAGGTGCCCGAGCCGGTCTGGAACACGTCGATCGGGAAGTGTTCGTCGTGGCGGCCGTCGGCGACTTCCAGCGCGGCGGCGCGGATCGCCTTGGCCGCGTTCTTGCCGAGCAGGCCGAGGTCGCCGTTCACCTCGGCGGCGGCGGCCTTGATCAGGCCGAGGGCGCGGATGAACTCGCGCGGCATGCGCTGGCCGGAAACCGGGAAATTTTGCACCGCGCGCTGGGTCTGCGCCCCCCACAGCGCCTGGGCCGGCACCTGCAGCTCGCCCATGCTGTCGTGCTCGACGCGGAAGCCGCGTCCGCCTTGCCGTTTCTCCGCCATGCCTGCGCTCCGTTTCGCGGTGGTCCGGACTGCGGAGCTTACGCTCGAAACCCTCGCCGTCGCGTTGCGGGCCTGCAATGCAGCGAGCCGCCGGTGCGTCGTGCGGCCAAGACGGGTTGCCCGGCCAAGGACGGCGTTTCCGGGCATGCGCGACTTCGGCGGCGGGACGCCGCCGCAGGGCCTAGAGGACGTATTCACGGCGGTGTCGCGCCAGCGCACGGCCGCAGGCGTCGCGCGGCGGCCCGCTTCGACCGACCGCAGGGACGCGCGGCCTGCCGCCCTGCATCCCGGCAGGCACGCCGCGAAGCCATCGGAGCGGCCGCTTGCTCCGCCGCTCGGCGCATCGCACCGGCAACCCCGGTAGAATCGCGGTTTGCCTTCGCCGCCTTCCGAACGCCATGTCCGTGGAAACCCCGTTGCTCGCCCTGTCCCCGCTCGACGGCCGCTACGCCGGCAAGGTCGATGCGCTGCGGCCGATCTTCTCCGAGTTCGGCCTGATCAAGGCGCGGGTCAAGGTCGAGGTCGAGTGGCTGCTGGCGTTGGCCGCCGAGCCGGCGATCGCCGAGCTCGAGCCGTTCTCCGAGGCGGCCGCCGCGCGCCTGCGGGCGCTCGCCGACGGCCTGACGCCTGCCGACGCGGCGCGGGTCAAGGAGATCGAGCGCACCACCAACCACGACGTCAAGGCGGTCGAGTACTTCATCAAGGAGCGCCTGCGCGAGGACGCCGAGCTCGGCCCGGCGCTGGAGTTCGTGCACTTCGCCTGCACCAGCGAGGACATCAACAACCTCAGCTACGCGCTGATGCTGAACCAGGCGCGCCAGCACGTGCTGCTGCCCAAGCTCGACGAGCTGATCCAGAAGCTGCGCGCGATGGCGCACGAGTACGCCGCGCTGCCGATGCTCTCGCGCACCCACGGCCAGACCGCCTCGCCGACCACCGTCGGCAAGGAGATCGCGAACGTCGTCGCGCGCCTGCAGCGCCAGGGCGAGACCCTCGCCGGCGCGCAGATGCCGGGCAAGATCAACGGCGCGGTCGGCAACTACAACGCCCACGTCGCCGCCTACCCGGAACTGGACTGGCCGGCGTTCTCCGAGCGCTTCGTGCATTCGCTGGGCCTGGACTGGCAGCCCTACACCACCCAGATCGAGCCGCACGACGGCATCGCCGAACTGTGCGACGCACAGCGCCGGATCGACACGATCTGCATCGACCTGTGCCGCGACGTCTGGGGCTACATCTCGCTGGGCTACTTCAAGCAGGCGGTCAAGGCCGGCGAGGTCGGCAGCTCGACCATGCCGCACAAGGTCAACCCGATCGACTTCGAGAACGCCGAGGGCAACTTCGGCATCGCCAACGCGCTGTTCGAGCATTTCGCCGCCAAGCTGCCGGTCAGCCGCTGGCAGCGCGACCTGACCGACTCGACCGTGCTGCGCGCGCTCGGCACCGCGTTCGGCCACGCGCTGATCGGCCTCGACGCGCTGCTGCGCGGCCTGGGCAAGCTCAGCGCCAATCCGCAGCGCCTGGCCGAGGACCTGGACGCGTCGTGGGAGGTGCTGGCCGAGGCGGTGCAGACGGTGATGCGCCGGCACGGCCTGCCCAACCCCTACGAGCAGCTGAAGGCCTTGACCCGCGGCCAGGGCATCACCGCGGTGTCGATGCGCGAGTTCATCGCCGGCCTGGACCTGCCGCCGGCGGAGAAGCAGCGCCTGATGGAGATGACCCCCGCCCGCTACACCGGCCTGGCCGAGCGGCTGGCGCGCGAGATCTGACCGCCGCCTCACGCCGCCGCGGCGAAACTGTCCCGCCCCACCGGAGCACGGTCGCGTGAACGCCCGCAGCCCGATCGACGCCCTGCCGACGCCGGAACGCGGCGTCCGCGACGCCGCCGGCGCCCCCGGCCGCCATCGCGCGCAATTCCGCGACCGGGACGCGCTGCGGCCGTCCTCCCGGCGGCAGACGCCGAGGGAGCACGCATGAACGAGGCCGCGCAGGGCGACGCGCCGGCGGCCGGCCTGCACGGCCACGCCCAGGGCGTGGTCGAGACCGTCGGCCCCGACCTGGAGGCCTCGCTCGCGTTCTACCGCGCGCTCGGCTTCGAGGTGGCCCGGCGCAGCGGCCCGTTCGCCGCGCTGCATTGGCGCGGGCTGCGCCTGTTCCTGGCCGAGGACGCCGGGGCGCCCACCGCACCGCGCTGGACCCAGATCCGGCTGATGGCCGAGGACGTCGACGCGTTGCACGCCGCGGTCCGCGCGGCCGGCATCGAGCCGCTCCATCCGCCGCGCGACCGGCCGTACGGCCTGCGCGAGTTCGTCGTGCGCGACCCCAACGGCGTCGACCTGCGCTTCGCCCAGGCCCTGCGATGAAGCTGCTGCTCAACCTCGACGTACCGGACCTGGCCGCGGCCGAGCGTTTCTACGTCGACGCGTTCGGCCTGCGCCCGGCGCGGCGCTTCGGCGCCGACGTGGTCGAGCTGCTCGGCGCCGACGCCCCCGTCTACCTGCTGCGCAAGGAGCCCGGCAGCACCGGCGCCGGAACCGCGCGGCGCGACTATTCCCGCCACTGGACGCCGCTGCACTGCGACGTGGTCGTCGCCGACCTCGACGCGGCGCTGGCCCGCGCCCTGGCCGCCGGCGCGCGCCAGGAAGGCGGCGTCCGCGAGGCCGCCTGGGGCCGCATCGTCGCCCTCGCCGACCCGTTCGGCCACGGCTGGTGCCTGCTGCAGTTCCTCGGCCGCGGCTACGACGAGATCGCCACCTGATGACCAAGAAGCCCGCCAAGACCACCCCCCGCGACCGCCGCAGCGATGCCGCCGCCGCGCCGCCGATCGAGATCGACGCCCGCGCGCTGCCGCCGCTGGGCATGCCGCCGGAGCGGTTCCTGCGCGACTACTGGCAGAAGCGGCCGCTGCTGATCCGCAACGCGTTCCCCGGCTTCGAGTCGCCGTTGCAGCCGGAGGACCTGGCCGGGCTGGCCTGCGAGGAGGCGGCGCTGTCGCGCATCGTCGTGCACGACCGCGCGCGCGACCGCTGGACGCTGCGCCACGGCCCGTTCGACGAGGCCGAGTTCCCCGGCATGCCGCGGCAGGACTGGACCCTGCTGGTGCAGGACGTGGACAAGTGGGACACCGACGTCGCCGCGCTGCTGCCGCATTTCGACTTCCTGCCGCGCTGGCGCATCGACGACGTGATGGTCTCGTTCGCCGCGCCGGGCGGCTCGGTCGGCGCCCACGTCGACCAGTACGACGTGTTCCTGCTGCAGGCGCAGGGGCGCCGGCGCTGGCAGATCGACGCCAGGCCCGACCCGCCGTTGGACTTCCGCCCCGACGTCGAGCTGAAGCTGCTGCGCGAGTTCCGCCCGAGCCACGACTGGGTGCTCGGCCCCGGCGACATGCTGTACCTGCCGCCCGGCGTGCCGCACCACGGCGTGGCCGAGGACGCCTGCCTGACCTTCTCGGTCGGCATGCGCGCGCCGTCGGCGGCGGAGCTGCTCGGCGATTTCGTCGACACCCTCGCCAGCGAGGCCGACGAGTCGCTGCGCTACGCCGACCCCGACCTGGCGCCGCCCGCCGATCCCAACGAGATCGACGAGGCCGCGATGAACCGCGCGGTCGCGGCGCTGAACCGGCTGCGGATGAACGACCCGGACCGGCTCGGCGACTGGTTCGGCCGCTTCATCACCCTGTACCGCGCCGCGGGCGAGGTGCAACCCGGCGAGGACCGGGGGCGTTCGCGGATCGAGATCGAATGGGACCTGCAGCGCGGCGCCGCGCTGCTGCGCCACCCGTGGTCGCGCATGGCCTGGCGCCGCGCGCGCCGGCGCGGCGCGCCGGCGCGGCTGTACGTCAGCGGCCACGCCTACGCGTTGCCGGAAGCCGACGCGCGGCGCCTGGCCGGTGCCGCGCGGCTGGACGGCACCGGCTACGCCGCCCTCTCCGAGGCCGGGCGGGACTGCGCGATCGAGCTGCTGCAGGCCGGGCATTACCGCCTGGCGCTGCTGGACGAAGAAGACGAGGCATGAACGCGCCGCGGCCGTTCCGGGTCGAGCCGGTCGAGTTCGCCGCCGCGCGCGAGGCCTTGCACGCGGTGCGCGAGGCGGTGTTCGTGCGCGAACAGGGCGTGCCGGCCGGGATCGAGCGCGATGCGCTCGACCCGCAGTGCCGGCATGTGCTGGCGCGGGATGCGGACGGCCGGCCGATCGGCACCGGCCGGCTCACCCCGCAGCGCACGATCGGGCGCATGGCGGTGCTGGCGGAATGGCGCGGGCGCGGCGTCGGCGACGCGCTGCTCGATGCGTTGCTGGCGCAGGCGCGCGCGCTGGGCTGGAACGAGCTGAGCCTGCACGCGCAGGCGACCGCGATCGCGTTCTACGCCCGCCACGGCTTCCTGCCGCAGGGCGGGCGCTTCGTCGAGGCCGGGCTGGAGCACCAGGCCATGGCCCGCCGCCTGGACGCGGTGAATCCGGTCGAGACCCGCGACGCCGGCCTCGCCGCGTTCCTGGGCGTCGCCGCCGGCACCCGCCGCGTGCTGCGGATCTACAGCCGCGAGCTCGACCCCGGCCTGCTCGACCGGCCCGAAGCGCTGGCCGCGTTGCGCCGCCTGGCCACGTCCGGCCGCCAGGTCCGCCTGCTGCTGCAGGACCCCGCCGCGCCGCGGCGCGCCCTGCATCCGCTCATCGCCCTGGCGCAGCGCCTGCCCAGCGCGTTCGCGTTCCGCGCGGCCGAGGACCCGGTCGACCTCGACTACCCCGCCGCCTACGCGGTCGACGACCGCGACGGCTGGTACTTCCGCCCGCTCGGCCACCGCTTCGATGGCGAGACCCGGCTCGACGGCGGCGGCCGCGCGCGCCAGCTGCGCGAGGCCTTCGACCCGGTCTGGGAACGCGCCCGCCCCTGCGGCGAGTACCGTGCGCTCGGCCTCTAGGCGCGCGGCACCCGCGCCGCGGGCGCGACGCGGCGCGCCCCGGGGCGCGCGCTTGAACCCACCCGCCCCGGCCCAAGCTTGAATCCGAGCCGCGCGCGGTTTCCGACGCAAGTGTTAGGCGTTTGTTCCCGAGCCGGGGCTATAATTCCGAATCTTGGCGCCTGAATAGCGCCAATGTACGCAAAACCGCCTCTCCGCCCTTCTCCCACCGGTTCCCCCGATCGCCATCGTGGACAGTCTCCTGAAGCAGTTCTCCCAGTCGTCGCAGCTCGGCAACAACGCCGCCTACATCGAGGACCTGTACGAGCAGTACCTGGTGTCCCCGGACAGCGTCGATCCCAAATGGAAGGCGTATTTCGACGGCCTCAAGGGCCGCGAGGCGGGCGACGTGCCGCACTCGGCGGTGATCGAGAACATCGCCCAGGCCGCGCGCCTGGCCGCGCGGGGCGTGGTCGCGGTGGCCGCGGGCGCCGGCGACGAGCGCGAGCGCCAGGTCGGCCGCCTGATCACCGCGTACCGCTCGCGCGGCCACCTGGCGGCGAACATCGACCCGCTCGGGCTGTGGCAGAAGCCGGAGGCGCCCGACCTGGGGCTGGCGTTCCACCGCCTGTCCGAGGCCGACCTCGGCGCCGAGTTCAGCACCGGCGGCGTCGGCGGCCACGACCGGATGAAGCTCGGCGACCTGCTCGGCCTGCTCAAGGCCACCTACACCGGCCCGATCGGCGCCGAGTTCATGCACATCGCCGACGCCGAGCAGCGGCGTTGGATCTACGAGCGCCTGGAAAAGGCCGGCGGCAAGTTCGGCCGCACCGCCGAGCAGAAGAAGCGCATCCTCGAGCGGCTGACCGCCGCCGACGGCCTGGAGCGCTACCTGGGCACCAAGTACGTCGGCCAGAAGCGCTTCTCGCTGGAAGGCGGCGACGCCCTGATCCCGCTGATGGACGCCACCATCCGCCGCGCCGGCGAGGCGGGCGCCAAGGACGTGGTGATCGGCATGGCCCACCGCGGCCGCCTCAACGTGCTGGTCAACACCCTCGGCAAGCCGCCGCGGCAGCTGTTCGACGAGTTCGAGGGCAAGTTCGAGCACAACGACATCGCCCACCAGGGCGACGTGAAGTACCACATGGGCTTCTCCGCCGACGTCGCCACCCCCGGCGGCCCGGTGCACCTGGCGCTGGCGTTCAACCCCTCGCACCTGGAGATCGTCGACCCGGTGGTCGCCGGCAGCGTGCGCTCGCGCCAGAACCGCCGCGGCGACAACGCGCGCGCGCAGGTGCTGCCGATCCTGATCCACGGCGACGCCGCCTTCGCCGGCCAGGGCGTGGTGATGGAGCTGTTCCAGATGTCGCAGGCGCGCGGCTTCGCCGTCGGCGGCACCGTGCACATCGTCATCAACAACCAGGTCGGCTTCACCACCTCCGACCGCCAGGACGCCCGCTCCACCCTGTACTGCACCGACGTGGCCAAGATGGTCGGCGCGCCGGTGCTGCACGTGAACGGCGACGACCCGGAGGCGGTGGTGTTCTGCGCCGAGCTGGCGCTGGACTTCCGCAACCGCTTCGGCAAGGACGTGGTCATCGACCTGGTCTGCTACCGCCGCCACGGCCACAACGAGGCCGACGAGCCGGCGGCGACCCAGCCGGTGATGTACCAGATCATCCGCAAGCACAAGACCCCGCGCGAGCTGTACGCGCAGAAGCTGGTCGGCGAAGGCGTCATCGCCGCCGAGGACGCGCAGGCGCTGGTCGACGAATACCGCCGCAAGCTCGACGAGAACGTGGTCACCACCGAGGTGGTCGAGGTCAAGTCGGACGAATTCACGATCGACTGGTCGAAGTACCTGTCGGGCAAGCTCTCCGACCCGGTCGACACCACCTTCGACGGGGCCAAGCTGCGCCGGCTGGCGGCGGCGATCAACGAGATCCCGGCCGAGTTCAAGCTGCACCCGCGCGTGGCCAAGATCTACGAGGACCGGCGCAAGATGGCCGCCGGCGAGCAGCCGGGCGACTGGGGCTTCGCCGAGAACCTGGCCTACGCCACCCTGCTCGACGAGGGCTACAAGCTGCGCCTGGTCGGCCAGGACTGCGGCCGCGGCACTTTCTTCCACCGCCACGCGATCCTGCACGAGCAGAGCACCGACGAGTACCTGCTGCCGCTGCGCCGGCTGGTGAAGAACCCGTCCGACGTGACCATCGTCGATTCGCTGCTCAGCGAGGAGGCGGTGATGGCGTTCGAGTACGGCTACGCCACCGCCGACCCGATGACCTTGGACATCTGGGAAGCCCAGTTCGGCGACTTCGCCAACGGCGCGCAGGTGGTGATCGACCAGTTCCTGTCCTCGGGCGAGGCCAAGTGGGGCCGCCTGTGCGGGCTGGTGCTGTTCCTGCCGCACGGCTACGAAGGCCAGGGCCCCGAGCACAGCTCGGCGCGCCTGGAGCGCTTCCTGCAGCTGTGCGCGCTGGAGAACATGATCGTGTGCACGCCGACCACCCCGGCGCAGGCCTACCACATGATCCGCCGGCAGATGCTGATGACCACGCGCAAGCCGCTGGTGGTGATGACGCCGAAGTCGCTGCTGCGCCACAAGCTCGCGGTCTCGACCCTGGACGAGCTGGCCCAGGGCGAGTTCCAGCACCTGATCCCGGACAACGCCGCCGACCCGAAGAAGGTCAAGCGCGTGATCGTCTGCGGCGGCAAGGTCTACTACGACCTGATCGAGGAGGCGCAGAAGCAGGGCCTGGAAGACGTCGCCCTGGTCCGCGTGGAGCAGCTGTACCCGTTCCCGCGCGCGCTGCTCGCGGCCGAGCTCAAGCGCTTCGCCGGCGCCAAGGACGTGGTCTGGTGCCAGGAGGAACCGCAGAACCAGGGCGCGTGGTACCAGATCCGCCACCACCTGACCGCGTGCCTCGCCTCGGGCCAGACCCTGCACTACGCGGGCCGGGCGCGCTCGCCCTCGCCGGCCGTCGGCCATCTCGCCGACCACCTCGCCGAGCAGGCCGCGCTGGTCGCCGACGCGCTGCGCAACCCGCTGCGCGGCGAGGCGACCCCCGAGTGACCGCCGGGCCCTCGTTGCCGCCGCGTGCGCAGCGAGGGCCTTGATCTTCGATCCGCCCGCTCCGACCAAAGCACGCACCGACCCGCCCGATCCGATTCCGCGTTCCACCCGGAACGACGATCTTCCAAGGACCGCCCCATGAGCACCGAAATCAAAGTTCCCGTCCTGCCCGAATCCGTCTCCGACGCCACCATCGCCACCTGGCACAAGAAGGTCGGCGACGCGGTCAAGCGCGACGAGAACCTCGTCGACCTGGAAACCGACAAGGTCGTGCTCGAGGTGCCCTCGCCCGTGGACGGCGTGCTCAAGGAGATCAAGTTCCAGGAAGGCGCGACGGTGACCAGCCAGCAGCTGATCGCGGTGGTCGAGGAAGGCGCCGCCGCCGCGGCGTCGCCGTCCACCTCCGAGGCCAAGGCCGCCGAGATCGACGCCAAGAACGTCGCCGCGACCACCGCGGAGGCGCAGCCGGTGCAGCCCAAGGCCGCCGCGGCGCAGGCCGCGCCGAAGGCGCCAGCCTCCGCCGACCAGCTGCCGCCGGGCGCGCGCTTCACCGCGGTCACCCAGGGCATCGACCCGGGCCAGGTCGAAGGCACCGGCCGCCGCGGCGCGGTCACCAAGGAGGACCTGCTCAACTACGCGGCGGGCAAGACCGGCGGCGTGGCCGGCGGCGCGCGTCCGGAAGAGCGCGTGCCGATGACCCGCATGCGCGCGCGCATCGCCGAGCGCCTGATGCAGTCCAAGAACTCGATCGCCATGCTGACCTCGTTCAACGAGGTCAACCTGGGCAAGGTCATGGCCATGCGCAAGGAACTGGGCGAGCAGTTCGAGAAGGCCAACGGCATCAAGCTCGGCTTCATGAGCTTCTTCGCCAAGGCCGCGGCCAACGCGCTGCAGAAGCATCCGATCGTCAACGCCTCGGTCGACGGCAACGACATCATCTACCACGGCTACGCCGACATCTCGATCGCGGTGGCGACCGACAAGGGCCTGGTCACGCCGGTGCTGCGCAACGTCGAGCGGATGAGCTTCGCCGACGTCGAGAAGGGCATCGCCGAATACGCCAAGAAGGCGCGCGAAGGCAAGCTGGCGCTGGAGGACCTGCAGGGCGGCACCTTCACCATCACCAACGGCGGCACTTTCGGCTCGCTGATGTCCACCCCGATCGTCAACCCGCCGCAGAGCGCGATCCTGGGCATGCACGCGATCAAGGAGCGCCCGATCGCCGAGAACGGCCAGGTCGTGATCGCGCCGATGATGTACATCGCGCTGTCCTACGACCACCGCATCATCGACGGCAAGGACGCGGTGCTGTTCCTGGTCGACATCAAGAACCAGCTCGAGAACCCGCACCGCATGCTGCTGGGCATGTGAGGGCCGGGGACGAGCCGGGAGCGACGAGAAACGAGTAGAAGCCCCGCTCTCCGCCCGTCGCCCGCAGCCCGCCCCCGCCCGGTTCCCGTACCGGTCAAAACCCAAGGAATTCCGCAATGGCAGAACAATTCGACGTAGTCGTCATCGGCGCCGGCCCGGCCGGCTACCACGCCGCGATCCGCGCCGCCCAGCTGGGCATGAAGGTCGCCTGCATCGACGCGGCGCTCGGCAAGGACGGCAAGCCCGCGCTCGGCGGCACCTGCCTGCGCGTGGGCTGCATCCCGTCCAAGGCGCTGCTCGACTCCTCGCGCCAGTACTGGAACCTGCAGCACCTGTTCGGCGAGCACGGCATCAGCGTCAAGGACGCCAGGATCGACGTCGGCGCGATGATCGCGCGCAAGGACAAGATCGTGAAGCAGTTCACCGGCGGCATCGCCATGCTGTTCAAGGCGAACAAGATCACGCCGTACTACGGCTTCGGCCAGCTGCAGCCGGGCAACGTGGTCAAGGTCAAGCAGCACGACGGTTCCGAGGCCGAGCTGAAGGCGGCCAACGTGATCCTGGCCGCCGGCTCGGACTCGATCGAGCTGCCGTTCGCCAAGTTCGACGGCGAGAACATCGTCGACAACGTCGGCGCGCTCGACTTCGCCGCGGTGCCCAAGCGCCTGGGCGTGATCGGCGCCGGCGTGATCGGCCTGGAGCTGGGCAGCGTGTGGAAGCGCCTGGGCGCCGAGGTCACCATCCTCGAGGCCCTGCCCGACTTCCTCGCCGCGGCCGACGCCGAGGTCGCCAAGACCGCGCTCAAGGAGTTCAAGAAGCAGGGGCTGGAGATCAGGCTCGGCGCCAAGGTCTCCAACGCCGAGGTCAAGGCCAAGGGCAAGAACAAGGAAGTGCACGTCACCTACGCCGACGCCGAGGGCGAGAAGACGCTGGTCGTCGACAAGCTGCTGGTCGCCGTGGGCCGCCGCGCGGCCACCCGGGGCCTGCTGGCCGAAGGCACCGGCGTGAAGCTGGACCAGCGCGGCATGATCGAGGTCGACGAGCACTGCCACACCGGCGTCGACGGCGTCTGGGCGATCGGCGATTGCGTGCGCGGCCCGATGCTCGCGCACAAGGGCTTCGAGGAAGGCATCGCGGTGGCCGAGCTGATCGCCGGCCTGCCGGGCCACGTCAACTTCGAGACCATCCCGTGGGTGATCTACACCGAGCCGGAGATCGCCTGGGTCGGCAAGACCGAGCAGCAGCTCAAGGCCGAAGGCGTGCCGTACAAGGCTGGCAGCTTCCCGTTCGCGGCGATCGGCCGCGCGGTGGCGATGGGCGAGCCGGCCGGCTTCGTCAAGGTGCTGGCCCACGCCGAGACCGACCGCGTGCTGGGCATGCACCTGGTCGGCGTCGGCGTGTCCGAGCTGGTCCACGAGGGCGTGTTGACCATGGAGTTCAAGGGCTCGGCCGACGACCTGGCCCGCATCTGCCACGCCCACCCGACCCTGTCGGAAGCGATCCACGACGCCGCGATGGCCGTGGACAAGCGCGCGATCCACAAGGCCAACTGATCGCGCGGCCCATCGAGGCCCCGCTCGCGCGGGGCCTCGCGCTTTTCCGCGGCCCGAAGCTGCGGACCGCACCGGAAGGACGCCGCATGAGCCAACCGATCAAGCACAACCCCGCCTGGACCGTGGCCGCGCCGCTGGCCGGCCTCGCCCTGCTCGGCCTGCACTGGAGCGCGGGCTCGGCGCTGACCCTGGGCCTGCTGGTGGCCGGCCTGGTCGGCAGCGTGATCGCCTCGGTCCACCACGCCGAGGTCATCGCCCACCGCGTCGGCGAACCGTTCGGCACCCTGGTGCTGGCGCTGGCGGTGACGGTGATCGAGGTCGCGCTGATCGTCTCGATGATGCTGTCCGGCGGCGAGGCCGCGTCCAGCCTGGCGCGCGACACGGTGTTCGCCGCGGTGATGATCATCCTCAACGGCCTGATCGGCATGAGCCTGCTGGTCGGCGGCCGCCGCCACCGGGTCCAGGGGTTCAAGCTCGAGGGCATCAACGCCGCGCTCGGCACGCTGACCGTGATCGTGGTGTTCACCTTGATCGTGCCGAACTACTCGACCAGCGCGCCCGGGCCGACCTACACCACCAGCCAGCTGGTGTTCGTCGCGGTGGCCACGCTCGCGCTGTTCGCCGCCTTCACCTTCTTCCAGACCGTGCGCCACCGCGACTACTTCCTGCCCGAGGAGGGCGAGGACGACCCGAACGAGCACGCCGAGCGGCCCACGGCCAGGGAGACCCTGGCGAGCCTGGCGCTGCTGCTGGCGGCGCTGGTCGCGGTCGTGCTCAGCGCCAAGGGCATCTCGCCGGCGATGGAGTCGGCCCTGCGCGCGCTCGGCGCGCCGCCGGCCACGGTCGGCATCCTGATCGCCGCGATCGTGCTGCTGCCGGAAGGCTTCGCCGCGGTGCGCGCGGCGGCGAACAACCGCCTGCAGACCAGCCTGAACCTGGCGATCGGCTCGGCCATCGCCAGCATCGGCCTGACCGTGCCGACGGTGGCGGTGGTCGCCGTGATCATGGGCTGGCCGCTGACGCTGGGCCTGGACATGAAGTCCACCGTGCTGCTGGTGCTGTCGCTGTTCGTGGTCTCGATCTCGCTGCGCACCGGCCGCACCACCGCCCTGCCCGGCGCCGTGCACCTGGTGATGTTCGCCGCCTACCTGTTCCTCAGCTTCGTGCCCTGACCGCATGGACCACGCCACCGATTCCCGGCCGCTGCGCGCGATCTGCGTCTACTGCGGCTCCAACCCCGGCGCCGACGCGCGCTACCGCGAACGCGCGATCGACCTGGGCACGCGCCTGGCCAAGCAGGGCCTGGCCCTGGTCTACGGCGGCGGCAACGTCGGCCTGATGGGCACGGTGGCCGACGCGGTGCTCGAGGCCGGCGGCGAAGTGATCGGCGTGATCCCGGAGCAGCTGGTCAACTGGGAGGTCGCGCACAAGGGCGTGACCCGGCTGGAGGTCGTCGGCTCGATGCACGAGCGCAAGGCGCGCATGTTCGACCTCGCCGACGGCTTCGTCGCCCTGCCGGGCGGCTTCGGCACGCTCGACGAGATGTTCGAGATGCTGACCTGGCGCCAGCTCGGCATCGGCGACAAGCCCTGCGCCTTCCTCGACGTCGGCGGCTTCTACGCGCCGCTGATGGCGATGCTCGACCGCATGGTCGCCGAGCGCTTCCTGCACCCGGACCAGCGCCAGGACCTGTGGTACGGCGAGGACATCGGCGCCATGCTGGCCTGGATGCGCGCCTACCGCCCGGCCCAGGCCGACAAATGGATGGACGAGAAGCGGCGGCAGGCGCTGCGCTGAGGCGACCGCGCGCACCCGCCGCCGGTCGCATGGCCGACACGGCGGCGTGCGGCACAATGGGCGCCTGCTTCCGACGGAGCCCGCGCATGACGACGATCCCCGACCGCTTCGCCGCCTTCCGCATCCACAACGACGCCTCCGGCTACCGCAGCGGCCTCGAGCAGGTCTCGCTCGACGACCTCGCGCCCGGCGAGGTGGCGATCGAGACCGCGTTCTCTTCGGTCAACTACAAGGACGCCCTGGCCGGCACCGGCCAGGGCAAGATCCTGCGCCGCTTCCCGCTGGTCGGCGGCATCGACGTCGCCGGCCACGTGGTGGCCTCGACCGACGCGCGTTTCCGGGAAGGCGACGCGGTGCTGGTCACCGGCTGCGGCCTGAGCGAGACCCGCGACGGCGGCTATTCGCGCTACGCGCGCGTCGAGGCGCAATGGGCGATCCCGCTGCCGCGGGGCCTGAGCCTGCGCGAGAGCATGATCCTCGGCACCGCGGGCTTCACCGCCGCGCTGGCGCTGTACCGCATGGCCGAGAACCGGCAGACGCCGGAACACGGGCCGCTGGCGGTCACCGGCGCCACGGGGGGCGTCGGCTCGCTTGCGGTCGACATCTTCAGCCGCGCCGGCTTCGAGGTGCACGCGATCAGCGGCAAGCCCGAGCACGCCGAGTACCTGAAGTCGATCGGCGCGAGCCGGGTGCTCGGCCGCGATGCGCTGGCGACGACGCGGCCGCTGGAGTCGGCGCGCTTCGGCGGCGGCCTCGACAACGTCGGCGGTCCGATGCTGGCCAGCCTGCTGGCGCAGACCGCGCCCTACGGCAACGTCGCCAGCGCCGGCCTGGCCGCGTCGGCCGAGCTGGATGCGACCGTGATGCCGTTCATCATCCGCGGCGTGTCCCTGCTCGGCGTGGCTTCGGCCGGCACCGCGCGCGACGTGCGCGAAGCGGTCTGGGAACGCCTGGCCAGCGACTGGAAGCCGCGCCACCTGGACCGGATCTGCACGCGCGAGGTCGGCCTGGAACAGCTGCCGGAGGTGTTCGAAACGATGCTCGCCGGCGGCTCGCTCGGCCGCACGCTGGTGACGCTCTGACGCGGCTTGCGGCGTCCTCGCCGCCGGCTACAATCGCCGCAGTTCCGGGGAAACGAGCACATGGCGCGCATCCTGATCGTCGACGATTCGCCGTCGCAGCTGATGGGCATCCGCCGCATCGTCGAAAAGCTCGGCCATCAGGCGCTCACCGCCGAGGACGGCGCGGCCGGCGTCGACGCGGCCAAGCGCGAGCTGCCGGACCTGATCCTGATGGACGTGGTGATGCCGAACCTCAACGGCTTCCAGGCCACCCGCTCGATCTGCCGCGATCCCGCGACCGCGCACATCCCGGTGGTCCTGGTCACGACCAAGGACCAGGACACCGATCGCGTCTGGGGCATGCGCCAGGGCGCCCGCGCCTACATCACCAAGCCGTTCAGCGAGGCCGACCTGGCCGAAGTGATCCAGCAGGTCATGGGCGCGGGCTGATCCGCGCGTCTTCGAGGCCACGGCGCCCGTTTCCCGCACGTTTCCGGTTGGCCGACGCTCCGCGGTTGAACCGCGGTTCGCGCGCGCGATGGCGCACGTCCGGCGTTTTCCGCATGGACCGCACCGCGCAGCGCGCGGCCGATCACGCCCTGCGGTGCGATCCGACGTCCCTGGGCGCCGCGTACCCCAAGCTCTCGATCCCGCGCCGCCGGCGCCAAGGGCCGGAGACGCGGCCGCCGTGCGCCGCGGCGCAAACGCTCCCGGTCCCAGCGGTACGCGATGGCGCTCAGGCGCGCCGCCAATCGTCGCCGAACGCCTCGCGCATGCGCTCATAGGCCTCGCGCTGCGCCTTAGTGTGCGCGCGCGGCGCCAGCACCTCCAGCTCGACGATCTGGTCGCCGGGCGGCGTGCCCGGCAGGCCGCGGCCGCGCAGCCGCAGCTTGCGGCCGGCCTCGGAGCCCGGCGGGATCTTCACCTCGACCGGCCCGCCCAGCGTCGGCACGCTGACCGCCGCGCCGAGCGCGGCTTCCCATGGCGCCACCGGCAGCGGGTAGATCACGTTGCGTCCGTCCACCTCGAACTGCGGATGCGCGGCGTACTCGATCTCCAGCAGCAGGTCGCCGTTGCGGCCCTGCCCGGCCAGGCGGATCATCTGCCCCGGGCGGATGCCCTTGGGGATGCGCACGTCGTAGGTCTTGCCGCCGACGGAGATGCGCACGCTGCCGCCTTCGTGCACCGTCTCCAGCGACACCGCGAGCCTGGCGCGCGTGTCGCCCCGTGCCGCCGCGCCGCGCGCCTGGCCGAAGCCGCCGCCGCGACCGAACAGGCTTTCGAAGAAATCGCTGAAGCCGCCCCCGGCGCCGCCGCCGGCGAAGATCTCCTCGAAGTCGACGCCGCCGTAGCCGCCGCCGAAGCCGCCCGGCGGCGGCTGCACCTCGTCGCCGGGGCGATAGCCGCGCGCGCGCAGCTGGTCGTAGGCGGCGCGCTTCTGCGGGTCGCGCAGCGCCTCATAGGCCTCGTTGACCGCCTTGAACTTCTCTTCCGCGCCCGGCTCCTTGCTCACGTCCGGGTGGTACTTGCGCGCGAGCCGACGGTAGGCCGACTTGATCTCGGCCTCGCCGGCGCTGGGCTCCACGCCCAGGATCTCGTAGTAATCCTTGAATTGCATCGATGGTCCCGCTCGCTCGGATCGGATCCGCCTCCGTCGTGCCGCCCACAACGGCTACGGCCCGCAAGCGGCGCTTGCGGGCCGTAGTGTAAGACCTCCCAGGCCCGCCCCGCGCCGCGGCGCGAAGCCGCGGCGCGGGGCACCGGCGACACGGCGCCGGCTCCCTGCGATGGCTCCGGACGTGCGCGGCGATAACCGGTCGGGCGCGAATCGAACGCCGCCGCGCGTCCGTCGGCGCCCCGCGCTCCCCGCCCGCGCTCGGGCGGGGAGCATCGGGCGGCACTCGCCTGATCGCTACTGCACCGAACCCGGGCCGGCGGATGCGGTTCCGACCTGGATCCGCCGCGGCGTGGTCTCCGGCCGCTTCGGAATGCTGATCTCCAGCACGCCGTGACGGCCGCTCGCGGTGATGCCGTCCGGATCGGCGCTGTCCGGCAGGGCGAAGCGGCGATGGAAGCTGCCGTAGCGGCGCTCGACCCGGGTGTAGCGGTCGCGCTGCTCGTTGAGCTCGCTCTTGCGCTCGCCCTTGATCGAGAGGATGCCCTTGTCCATCAGCACCTCCACGTCCTGCGGATCCACGCCCGGCAGGTCGGCCAGGATCACGAACCGGCTGGGCTCCTCGAGAATGTCGACCCGGGGCACCCACTGGCTGGTGACCACCGAGGACTCGTCCTGCTGGTCGCCGATCTGGAAGAAGCGTTCGAACATCTGCTTGATTTCGTCCTGGAGCAGCGACTGCCCCGGCCACTGCTGCTGGTAACGCGTCAGGTTCATGTCGACCCTCCGGTTTTCGGTAGCGCGGCATGGCGCCGCATGCCGGCAAGATGGGCGTGCGCCCTTGCGTTTCAAGCCGTTGACGCGACGTACGCACGCCCCCACTACACTGTGTTTAGACATCAGACAGGCCTGCCCCATGACCATCCAGATCGGCGATAGCATCCCGGAAGCGCCGCTGCAACGCATCCGCGACGGCATCGAGACCGTCGACACCAACGCCCTGTTCGACGGCCGCAACGTGGTGCTGTTCGCGGTGCCCGGCGCGTTCACGCCGACCTGCTCGGAAAAACACCTGCCCGGCTTCGTCGAGCATTTCGACGAATTCCGCCGCAAGGGCGTGGAAGTGGCGTGCATGGCGGTGAACGACCCGTTCGTGATGCAGGCCTGGGCGCAGAGCCAGAACGTGCCGGAAGGCTTGATGATGCTGGCCGACGGCAACGGCGACTTCACCCGCGCGCTCGGCCTGGAGCTCGACGCCAGCGCCTACGGCATGGGCGTCCGCGCGCGCCGCTTCGCCCTGTACGCCGAAAACGGCGTGGTCAAGCTGCTCAACGTCGAGGCACCGGGCGAATTCCGGGTGTCCTCGGCCGAACACATGCTCGCGCAGCTGCCGTGACCGCAACGCCGGACGGCGGCGCGCTTCTTCTTCCCCCAGGAGGCCGCAACATGCCGACCCAGCAGCCCGCTTCCCCCCAGGTCGCCCATTCGCCGTTCGTCGCCGACATCCAGGCGATCCGCGAGCGTGCGCGCAAGCACATCGAGGAAGGCGCGATCACCGACAGCTACACCGCCGAGCGCGAGACGGTGATCCGCCTGCTCAACGAGGCGTTGGCCACCGAACTGGTGTGCGTGCTGCGCTACAAGCGCCACTACTTCATGGCCAAGGGGCTGATGGCCGACGCGATCAAGGCCGAGTTCCTCGAGCACGCCAACGACGAGCAGGCGCACGCCGACCGCATCGCCGAACGCATCGTCCAGCTCGGCGGCGAGCCGGACATGAACCCGGCGGTGCTCGCCTCGCGCTCGCACGCCGAGTACGTCGAAGGCCACGACCTGCGCGACATGGTCAAGGAAGACCTGGTGGCCGAACGCATCGCGATCGACAGCTACCGCGCCATCATCGACTACATCGGCGACCGCGACACCACCACCAAGCGGATGATGGAAGACATCCTCGCCCAGGAAGAAGAGCACGCCGACGAGCTGGCGGACATGCTCGCCGGCTGGACCGGGGAAAACGCCTAGCGGGCTCGGTCCGCCCCAGGCCGGCGCCGGCCGGCGGCAGGCCACCAGGCGGGACAGCCGGATTGCGGCGCCATTCGGCGCCGATCGCCGCCGCCTCCATGGGCCCCAACGCGGAAACCGCCCGCCTCCGCGCACGGCTCGCAGCGGCAACACTGGCCGCGCGCGCAGACGAGCCTGATCGTCGGCGCGATCGGCTCTGTCGCCTCGGTCCTGATGCTGCACGCCGGCCTGGCGGCGGGGGGCCTCGTTACGCCTTGGCCACGCCGTGGGCGGATGGCGCGGTCCTGGTCCTGCCGTACCTGGGCGCGCACGCGCGCGCACGACGCATGGGCGCATCTGGGTCCCGCGCTCGATCTGCCGCCTTCGGGCTCCCCGCCGATTTCCGGCGCCGCCCCGTGGCCCGGCCACGGCGGCGTCAACGGTGGAGGCGGCGCATCGGCCCCGTTCGGGGCGCCCCTCGCCACGGAACCGGCGCCCCTGCCGGACTGGGCCGGCGCCGATTCGGCCGACGAGGGCGTATGGCGGGGCGCTGGCCGCCATTGCCGCCACGGCGTTGCTGATCGCCCCGCCCTGGGTGGGCGTCGCCCCGGCCCACGGGCGGGACCGGCGCCTGCGCGGCGTCCCGGCGCGGAACTGGCTGCGCACCGCGCTGACCGGTACGGCCGCTCCATTCCTGCTCGTGCCGCCTTGGCCTGCGGCTCCGGCTATGCCGCGCAGCATTGGGTTCCGGGCATTCGACCGGGGATCTGTTCGCCGCGTCGGACGCGGACGAATGAAGCGGCCCGGAACCCTCCCTACCGCAGTACCCGGAACGACACGCCGCTCCAGGCGCCGCTGTCGGCCAGCGCGGTGAGCACGTGTTCGCCGGGTTCGGCGAACTCGTGTTCGAAACGCCCTTCGCCGTCGGATTCGCCGATCAGCCGGCCGTCGAGCAGCCAGCGCACGCGCGCGCGGCCGCCGAGCGCGCGCAGGGTCAGCCGCGGCGGCTGCGCGCTGCCCGGGACGCGCGCCAAGCTGGCGTTGCGCTGCAGGCCTTCGATGCGCAGTTCCTCGCCGGCGTCGCGGCCGTCGTCGGCGCAGTCCGGCGCCAGCGGCGGCAGGCGCGAGGCGCGGCGCAGCTCGGCCGGGAGCCAGGGCGAGGCCAGCGCCGGCCAGCGCGCGATACGCGCCTCGCGCCGCGCATGCGGCAGGCGGCAATCCGCGGACAGGCGCAGGCCGCTGCGCGCGTCGACCTCGAAGCGCTCCACGCCGGGGCTCCACAGCCGTGCGCCGCGCTCGGGCAGCGTCGGCGGCAGCACGCCGCGCAGCGCCCAGGCCTCGCGGCGCCGCTGGCACAGCGCTGGTGCGTCCGCCTCGGGCGGCAAGCCCAGCGGCCAGCAGATCTCCGCCCGCTCCACCTCCGCCGGCGGTGGGCTCGGCGCGCCGTCGCCGCGCCCGCGCGGCAGGCTGTCGATGGTCTCGAACAGCAGCGGCAACGCGGTCACCGCGCCGTACTGCCCCGGCAGCGGCGTGCCGTCGGGGCGGCCGACCCAGACGCCGACGGTATAGCGGCGGGTGCCGCCGAGCGCCCAGGCGTCGCGGAAGCCGTAGCTGGTGCCGGTCTTCCAGGCCACGCGCGGGCGCAGGCCGGGGTCGAAGGCGCCCGCGACGCTGCCCGGGCGCGGATGGGCTTCGAGGATCTCGCGCACGATCCACGCCGCGCCCGGCGACAGCAGGCGCCGTTCGAGCCGCGGCGCGTCCGGCGTGTAGCGCACCCGCCCGGCGAGGCCGCCGCGGTTCAGCGCCGCGTAGGCGCCGACCAGGTCCTCCAGGCGCGCGCCGGTGCCGCCGAGGATCATCGCCAGGTTCGGCTCGGCCCCGCGCGGCCACTGCAGGCGCACGCCCGCGTGGGCCAGGCGCGCGGCGAAGCGCGACGGCCCGACGCGGTCGAGCAGGTCCACCGCCGGCACGTTGAGCGACAGGCGCAAGGCCTCCGCCGCGCCCACCGGGCCGTTGAACGCGGCGTCGAAGTTGCCCGGCCGGTAGTCGCCGAACGATTGCGGCGCGTCCACCAGCAGGCTCTCCGAATGGATCAGGCCGTCGTCCAGCGCCAGGCCGTACAGGAACGGCTTCAGGGTCGAGCCCGGCGAGCGCGCGGCCTGGACCATGTCGACGTGGCCGAGCCGCGCCGCATCGGCGAACGCGACCGAACCGACGTAGGCGCGCGCCTCCAGGCTGGCGTTGTCGACCACCAGCACCGCCGCGGAGGTGCGCTCCGGCAGGTCCGAGAAGTACGCCGCGACGCGCTCTTCCAGGGTGCGCTGCAGTTCCGGATCGAGCGTGGTCGCGATGCGCGCCGCGCGCGGGCGCTCGAAACGCAGCCGCTGCGCCAGCAACGGCGCGCGCTGCGGCGGCTGCAGCGCGCGCGCGACCACCGGCTCGATGCGCGCGTCCGCGACCGCGGCCGCCGGCCACACGCCCAGCGCCGCCATCCGCGCCAGCACCTTGTCGCGGGCGGCGCGGGCGCGGTCCGGCGCGCGGTCGGGACGCAGCCGGCTCGGCGCCTGCGGCAGCACCGCCAGCAGCGCCGCTTCGGCGTGCGACAGGCGCGCGGCGGGCTTGCCAAGATAGGCCCAGCTCGCCGCCTCCACGCCCTCGAGGGTGCCGCCGAACGGCGCGCGCTGCAGGTACAGCGCCAGGATCTCGCGCTTGGACAGGTGCGCTTCCAGCTGCAGCGCGCGCAGCAGCTGCTTGAGCTTGCCCCACGGCGTGCGCGAGCGGCCGCGCGCGGGCGGGTCGAGGATGCGCGCCACCTGCATGGTCAGGGTCGAGCCGCCGGAAACGACGCGGCCGTGGCGCAGCCATTGCGCGCCGGCGCGCAGCAGGGCGAGCGGATCGACCCCCGGATGCGTCCAGAACCGGCGGTCCTCGTAATTCAGCAACGCCTGCAGGTACAGCGGCGAAACCGTGTCCGGGGCGGCCGGGTAGCGCCAGACGCCGTCGCGGTCCGGGAACGCGCGCAGCGGCGTGCCGTCGGCCGCGACCACCACCGCACCGCCGCCGTCGGCGCGCGGCAGCGGCAGCGGGAAGGCCAGGTCCAGCAGCATCGCGGCGACGGCGAGCAGCAGCGCGGCGAGCGCGGCCTGCAGCCCGCGGCGTCGCCGGCGCGCACGCGAACGCCCGGGCGCGCCGCGCCGAAGCCGGCCGGGTGGTCTTGCGCCTTCGATGGCCTGTTGCGAGGTCAAGCAGGTTGCGGGAGCACGAAAACCATGGGACGGAATGCCGCGCGCCGCGAATCGGACGGCGCGCGCGACCGCGGCGCGGACCGGCGCGCGAGCCGCCCTCCCCGGCCTCCGCGCCGGGAAGGAACAGGCGGGCGGCGCGCCTATTTCTGCATGCCGGGCTGGGCCACGGTCAGCGTCGCCGGCGTCGCCTGGCCGACGCCGCGCAGTTCGGGGCGGTACATGTCCTCGACCAGCGGCGGCGGCACGGTGTAGGTGCCCGGCGTCACCGCGCGCACCAGGTAGAACACGCGCGCGGTGTCGCCGGCGTCGAGCTTGAGCGCGGCGACGTAGCGGTCGTCGCGGAACTCCTCGTGGCGCACCTGCGCCGCGTTCCCGCGGTCGCTCAGTTCGATGCCGTCGATGACCACGCCGGCCCACTGCTTGCCGTCGCCGAGATTGAAGTTCTCGATCTCCAGGCCGGCCGGCAGCAGGTCGGTCAGCAGCGCGTCCGGCATCGCGCGGCGGGCGGTGATACCGACCTGCACGATCAGCGCCTCGCCCTCCTCCAGCGTGCCGCCCTCCCAGGGCTGCCCGTCCGGGGTGAAGTACCGGCGCTTGACCTCGATCGCCGAGGCGTCCGGCGCCGGCGCGCGGCGCGGCACGCCGGCGACCTCCAGGCTGGCGTAGAGCGGCGGCTCGCCCTGCGGCGCGAACGCCACGCCCCGGCTCAGCGCGGCGTGGTCGAACAGGCGCGCGACCAGCTTGGCCGGGGCGGCGTCCGTACCCGCTTCGCCGACCGTCCAGCGGCCGGACACCTGCTTGCGCTGGTCGGCCATCAGCGCCTTGCCCAGCCGCGCCAGCGCGACCTGCTCCTGGGTGCTCAGCCACAGCCAGCCGCGGCCGCGGCGCGCGTCGAGCTCGCGCCCCAGCGCGACGGCGCGCGCGTCGTACTCGGGCCGGGCCAGGCCGTGCTCGTGGGTCAACGCGATCATCAGCGCGTCGTCGCGCAGGCGGCTGCCGTAGTCGGCCAGGTACTCGGGCCGGTCGTCCGGGCCGCGCGCGAAACCTTCGGCGATGGCCTTGGCGCCGCGCGCCTTGTCGCCCTGCCGCCACAGCGCCAGGCCCAGGTGCACCAGCGGCAGCCCGGTCAGGCTGCGCTTGCGCTCGTTGTCGTACAGCGCGCGCAGGGTGCCGAGCGGCGCGCGGTTGAGCCGCGCCAGCACGTAGCCGGCATGGGCCTGGTAGGCGAACCGGAGGTGCTCGCGGCGGTCGTAGCCGAAGAACGGCGGACCGCCCGAAAGCAGGTCCTCGCTCAGCACCTTCAACGCCTTCTGCAGCATCGTCTCGGGCACGGCGAAACCGGCCTCGCGCGCGTCGAGCAGGAATTCGGCGGCGTAGGCGGTGACGATCGGGTTGACGTAGTCGCCGCTGCCCCACATCGAGAAGTGGCCGGAGCCGATCTGCATCGCCGCGAGCCGCCCGAACGCGCCTTCCATGCGCTTGCGCCGGGCCTCGGCGTCGAGGCCGCGCACGCCGAGCATGCGCGCGGTGGCCTCGTCCAGTTCCAGCGCGGCGAAGCCCTTGCTGGCGGTCTGCTCGGCGCAGCCGTACGGGTACTCGAGCGCGCCCTGCAGCGCGCTGGCGAACGGAATCGGCGGCAGCGCGCTCACCGTCATCCGCGCGCTCACCGATTCGGGCATCAGCCCGTCGGCGAAATCGGCGCCCAGCCGCACCGCCGCCAGGGTGTCCAGGGCCTGGCTGCGCGCGCGCAGCACCGACGGCCAGCCCGGGCGCACCGCCAGCTCGTAGCGGCGGTCGACCTTGTGGCCGTTGCCCTCCACGCGCACCCGCAGCCGCGCGGTGCCGTAGCCCTCCCTGGCCTGCAGCGGGAAGGTGAAGGTGGTCTTGGCCTCGCCGGCGAGCTCGGCGCGGCGCGCGCCTTCGCCCACCGCCAGCGGCCCCTCGCCGCTCACCTGCACCCGGAATGCGCCCGCGCGGCCGGTGAAGTTCTGCAGGTCGAGGGTGAGGCTGCTGCGGTCGCCCGGCGCCAGCACGCGCGGCAGGCTGGCCTCGGCCAGCACCGGCGCGCGCACCACGGTCTCGCGGTCGCGGCTGCCGTAGCGGCCGCCGGACCAGACCAGCGCCGACACGCGCAGGGTGCCGTTGAAGTCCGGCACGGCGAGGCTCACCCGCGCATTGCCCTTGGCGTCGAGCTTCACCGGCCCGGAGAACAGGTCCACGGTCTGCACCTTCGCCGTCGGCCTGCGCGCCTGCGGCAGTGCCTGCAGCGCCATGTCACCGCCGAAGCGCAGCCTGGCGATGCCGCCGTCGAAGCTCTCGATCACCCGGCCGTAGACGTCGTACGCGTCCACGCCCAGGCGGCGCTGGGCGAAGAAGTGCGCAGCCGCGTCCGGCACCGGGAAGCGGGTGATGTTGAGGATGCCCACGTCCACCGCGGACACGGCGACGTAGGCCTCCTGCCCGGCCAGCTGCGGCGCGCTCACGGTGACCGGCAGGGCGCGCTCGGGCTGCATGCGCTGCGGCAGCGACAGGCCGACCGCGACCTTGCGCTCGCGCCGGTCCATCGGCACGTGGGCGACGCCGACGGCGCGCGCCGGGGTGATCTTGCTCGGCGCGCTGCCGCCGCGGAACACCAGCGCGGTGACGTAGACGTCGTGCCGCTCCCAGTCCTCGGTGACCGGGATCTCGAAGCTGCTGCCCGCCTTCGCGTCGATGCCCCGCACGTAGAGCATGCGGTCGCTCTCGACCATCAGCAGGCCCTTGCCGGGGTGCGGCGGCGTCAGCGTGACCCGGAGCGTGTCGCCGGCGCGGTAGCCGGTCTTGTCCAGCGCCAGCTTCACCTTGTCCGGGCGCGCGTCGAGCCCGCGGTTGTCGTCGTTCCAGCTCCAGCCGGCGACGAACGGGTAGCGCGTGGTGAGCCGGGTCGCGGGGTCGTACACGTCGAGGCGGTAGTCGCCCCATTCGACCGGGAAGTCGACCCGGGCGGCGGCGCCGGCGACGTCGACCACGCGCGTCTCCACGTCCTGGAAGCGGCGGGTGAAGTCGTAGTCCCAGCCGCCGTCCTCGTCGTAGTTCCAGTGATAGTCGCGGTGCTCGCGCACCAGGGTCACGCGCAGGCCCTTGCCCGCCCGCGGCCTGCCGTCGCCGCCGAAGCGGCCGATCTCGAAGCCGGCGTTGCCGTTGGCGGGCGCGCCGTCGGCGTCGTCGAACAGCGGGCGCACGCCGACCAGCGTGTCGGCCGGCCACAACACCCGCTCGAGGCTGCGGTCGACGCTGCGCCCGCCGCTTTCGTAGACGCTGCCGGTGAGCACCGCCGCGACGGTGCCGGTCGGCTTGACCTCGGCCGGCAGCGGAACGTCCTGGCGCAGCCGGCCCTGGGCGTCGAGCCTGGCGTCGACCACGTCGCGGGGCTCCTTCGGCAGTTCCACGGTCGGGTCGCCGAAGAACCAGCCCGGCAGCTGGTCCAGCGGGTGCTGCTCGACCCTCACCGCGAGCTTCGCCGTGAAGCGGTTGCCCGCGGCCGGCGCGCCGTACAGGTAGGCGCCGTCGACGCTCAGCCGGATCGGCTCGCCCGGGCGCAGCACCGGCTGCGCGCCGAGATCGAGCTTGAGCCGCTCCGGCAGGAATTCCTCGACCCGCAACGCCATGCCCTGCACCGCGTCCTTGCTGCCCGGGTCGGTGCGGAATTCGACCCGCCAGCGGCCGGTCGCCGCGTCGGCGGGGATCGCCTGGCTGTGGCTGGCGTAGCCTTGCGCGTTCGGCTGCAGGCGGGTCTCCAGGAAGGTCTTGCCGTCCGGCTGCACGTAGCGCAGGAACAGCGACTGCGGCGCCTTGCCCTTGCTCTCGATCGGGCGGCCGTCCTGGTCGCGCAGCAGCGCCGACAGCCGGATCGTCTCGCCGGGCCGGTAGAGGTCGCGCCCGGACCAGGCGAACACGTCGAACCAGGCCTGCTCGCGGCCGCTCACCGCGAATTCCGACAGGTCCAGCGCCGGCTGGTTGAACGGCAGCATCGACACGTCGCCGCCGCGCGCGGCGATCAGCACGTGGCCGGCGTCGAGCCGGTAGCGCAGCAGGGCGTTGCCGTTGCCGTCGGTCTCGCCCTTCAGCACCGCCTCGCCCCGGGCGTCGAGCACCTTCAGCTCGACGCCGCCGACCGCGGCGCCGCTCTGCAGCGAGGCCACGTGCACGAACAGCGCGTCCTTGTAGGCGCGCGCGTGCAGGCCGAGGTCGCTGACGGTGAAGAACGCGGTCTCGAAGCGGTCCTGGAACTGGCCGGCGCGCTTCATCACCGCGAAGTACAGGCCGGGCTGGCGCAGTTCCGCGATGTCCTGCAGCGGCAGGTAGGTGACGACCCGCTCGTTGGGCTTGCCGCCGAGCACGAAGCGGTTGGCGTACACCGACTCGGCCAGGCGCGACAGCGGGGTCTTGCCGTCGTAGTCGGCCTCGAGCTCCCAGCTGCCGCGGCGGCCGCCGCGCTGGAACTCGGCGAAGAACTTCGGCAGTTCCTTGTCCTTGACCCGCAGGAACTCGACGTCGACCTCGGGCACGTTGACCGACACCACGGGCAGCCCGCGGCTCTCGCGCGCCGGCAGCACGCTGCCCTGCGAGGCGAAGCCGACCGCCGGCGCGAGCGGACCGGTGTGCACCGGCTGGCGCAGCTCGCGGCCGAGGCGGTCGCCCGCCGCCGCGGTCACCCCCGCCTTGATCGTGACCACGTAGTCCCTGGCCGGCTCGACGTGCGGGAAGCGCAGGATGCGGGCGTCGTCGCTCAGCACCCAGCTGCCCTGCACCGGCGCGCCCTTGGCATCGGCCACGGCGACCAGTGCGTCGAAATTCTGGGTGCCGACCAGCGGCCGGCTGAATTCCAGCGCGATCGCCAGCGGCTCGCCGTCGCGCTGGTCCGGATAGGCGGACACCAGGGCGAAGCCTTGCACGGCTTGGCGCTGCGCGCGGATCGCCTCGCCGCTGAGCGCCGGCAGCTCGCCGTCGCGGTCGCGGCCGCACCCGGCCGCGAGCAGGAGCGCGACCGCCGCGAGCGCCGCCGCCCGCGTCCACCGCCGTCCCGCCGCGCGCACGCTTCCCTTCGCCCCGGACCCGCGCATCGTCCCGCCCTCCCTGAGTGTGCCGGCAGTATAGGCGAGCGCCGCTCGCCGACCGTGGCCCATGGCGCCGCTACAATCGCTCTCTTTCCGCCGGCCGCGCGCATGCCGATCGAACCGCCCACGCCCCCGTCCGCGGCCGCGAACGCGATGCGCGTGCTGGTGATCCGCCACGGCGCGTTCGGCGACCTGGTCCAGGCCAGCGGCGCGCTGCGCGACATCCGCGAGCACCACGCCGGCGCGCACCTCAGCCTGCTGGTCGCGCCGCAGTACGCGCCATTGATGCGGCGCTGCCCGTACGTGGACGCGACCATCGAGGACCCGCGCGCGCCGCTGCTCGATCCCCGCCGCAGCCTGGGCCTGCTGCGGCGCCTGCGCGCGCAACGCTTCGACCGCGTGTACGACCTGCAGGGCAGCGACCGCACCCGGCTGTACCGGCTGATGCTGGCGCGGCCCGGCGTGCCCTGGAGCCGCAACGACAATCCGGGCGACGGGCCGACGCCGGACCGCCTCGCCTATGCGGAGCTGTTGGCGCGCGCCGGCGTACCGGCCGCGCATGCCGCCACGCCGCAGGTGCGGTGGATGGCCGGGGACGTGTCCGCGCTGCTCGCCACCGCGGGCGTCGCGCCCGGCTACGTGGCGCTGATCCCCGGCAGTGCGGCGCGGCACCCGCACAAGCGCTGGCCGCACTACGCCGAACTGGCGCGGCGGCTCGCCGCGCGCGGCATCGAGGCCGTGGTCGCGCCCGGGCCCGACGAACTGGAACTGGCGCGCACGCTGCCCTGCCGCACGCTGCTCGGCCCGCACGGCGAGCCGCTCGACTGGTTCCGCCTCGCCGGCGTGCTGGACCGGGCCGCGTTCGTGATCGGCAACGACACCGGCCCGACCCATCTCGCCGCCGCGCTCGGCCGCCCGGGCCTGGCCTTGTTCGGCCCGCATACGCGCGCGCAGCGCACCGGCATCCTGCTGCCCGGGTTCGACGCGATCGAGGCCGCGGACCTGCAGGCGCTCGGCGTCGACGAAGTGCTGGCGCGGGCGGAGCGGATGGGCTTGCCGGCGCGCGCCTAGCGCGCAGCCGCATGGCGGCCGCGGCGCGGCGCAAGTCGCAGGGCGGGTTGCGGCGAAGCCGCGGTCGCGCGCGCCCGGGCCGCGCAAAGCAAGACGCCGCCCGAAGGCGGCGTCTTGCGGCGGGCCGGCGCGCGGCCGCTCAGTGCACCGGCGCGGCGCCCCCGCCGTCGGTCGCGGCCGCCTCGACGGCGCCCGCCTCGTCGGCGTCGCCGTCCTCGTCGAACGAGGCGTCGACCCGCTCGATGCTCTGCAGGCTCTCGCCCTCGGCCAGGCGCATCAAGGTCACGCCCTGGGTGTTGCGGCCCACCTGCGAGATCTCCGCCGCGCGCGTGCGCACCAGGGTGCCGCCGTCGGAGATCAGCAGCACGTCGTGATGGTCCGACAGCTGCACCGCGCCGACCAGGCAGCCGTTGCGCTCCGTCGTCTTCAGCGCGATCACGCCCTGGGTGCCGCGGCCCTTGCGCGGGTACTCTTCCACCGGCGTGCGCTTGCCGTAGCCGCGCTCGCTGGCGGTGAGGATGTCGCCCTCGCCCTCGACCACGATCAGGCTGACGACCTTGGCGCCGCACGCCAGGGCGCCGTCGCCCTCGCCGTCGCCCTCGGCCAGGCGGATGCCGCGCACGCCGGTGGCGCTGCGGCCCATCGGCCGCACCTCGCTCTCGGAGAAGCGCACCGCCTTGCCGTTGCTGGCGAACAGCATGATGTCGCGCTCGCCGTCGGTCAGCGCCACGTCGACCAGGGCGTCGCCCTCGTCGAGGTTGATCGCGATCTTGCCGCGCTGCAGGCGGAACGCGAACTCGGTCAGCGGCGTCTTCTTCACCGTGCCGTTGCGGGTGGCGAAGAACACGTAGCGGTCCTCGCGGTATTCGCGCACCGGCAGCACCGCCTGCACCTTCTCGCCTTCCTCCAGCGCGATCCAGTTGACGATCGGGCGGCCGCGCGCGTTCGGCCCGGCCTCCGGCAACACGTGCACCGGCAGCCAGAACACCCGGCCGGCGCTGGTGAAGGTCAGCAGCGTGTCGTGGGTGTTGACCAGCCACAGCCGGTCGATGAAGTCCTCGTCCTTGGTCGCCGCCGCGTTGCGGCCGCGGCCGCCGCGCTTCTGCGCGCGGTAGGCGCTGACCGGCTGGCGCTTGGCATAGCCGGCGTGCGACAGGGTCACCACCACGTCCTCCGGCGCGATCAGGTCGAGGATGTCGAGGTCCTCCTCGCTCTGCCGGATCTCGCTGCGGCGGGCGTCGCCGAACTCTTCCTTGAGGTTGCGCAGCTCGGTGCGGATGACCTCCTTGAGCACGTCCGGATCCTCCAGGATCCGGATCAGGCCGCGGATGGTCTCCAGCAGCTGCTTGTACTCGTCGGTCAGCTTTTCCTGCTCCAGGCCGGTCAGGCGGTGCAGGCGCATCTCCAGGATTTCCTTGGCCTGGGTCTCGGTCAGCTGGTAGCGCCCCTCGAGCAGGCCCACGCCCTGGGGCAGGTCCTCCGGCCGCGAGGCCTCGGCGCCGGCCGCGGCCAGCAGCGCGCCGACCATGCCCGGCTCCCAGGTGCGCGCGAGCATGCGCTCGCGGGCCTCGTTCGGGTTGGCCGAGGTCTTGATCAGCTCGATCATCTCGTCGATGTTGGCGAGCGCGACCGTCAGGCCTTCCAGGATATGGGCGCGCGCGCGCGCCTTGCGCAGCTCGAAGATGGTCCGGCGGGTGACCACCTCGCGGCGGTGGCGGACGAAGGCCTCGAGGATCTGCTTGAGGTTCAGCAGCTGCGGCCGGCCGTCGACCAGCGCGACCATGTTGATGCCGAACACCGACTCCATCGGCGTCTGCGAGTAGAGGTTGTTCAGCACGACTTCGGCCGATTCGCCGCGCTTGACCTCGATGTAGATGCGCATGCCGTCCTTGTCGGACTCGTCGCGCAGCTCGCTGATGCCCTCGAGCTTCTTCTCCTTGACCAGCTCGGCGATCTTCTCGATCAGCCGCGCCTTGTTGACCTGGTACGGGATCTCGGTGACGACGATCGCCTCGCGGCCGTTGTCGGCGGTCTCGATCTGCGCACGCGCGCGCATGCGCACGCGGCCGCGGCCGGTGCGGTAGGCGGCGACGATGCCGGCGGTGCCGTTGATGATGCCCGCGGTCGGGAAGTCCGGGCCGGGGATGTGCTGCATCAGCCCGTCGACGTCGATCTCGGGCTGGTCGATCAGGGCGATGGTCGCGTCGACCACTTCCGACAGGTTGTGCGGCGGGATGTTGGTCGCCATGCCGACCGCGATGCCGGCCGAACCGTTGACCAGCAGGTTCGGCACCCGCGTCGGCATGACCGTGGGCTCGAGCTCCTTCTCGTCGTAGTTGGGCTGGAAGTCGACCGTGTCCTTGTCGATGTCGGCCAGCAGCTCGTGGCTGAGCCGCGACATGCGCGCCTCGGTGTAGCGCATCGCCGCGGCGTTGTCGCCGTCGATCGAGCCGAAGTTGCCCTGGCCGTCGACCAGCAGGTAGCGCAGCGAGAACGGCTGCGCCATGCGCACCAGGGTGTCGTACACCGCGCTGTCGCCGTGCGGGTGGTACTTACCGATCACGTCGCCGACGATACGCGCCGACTTGTAGTAGGGCTTGTTGCTGTGGGCGCCGAGCTCGTTCATCGCGTAGAGCACGCGGCGATGCACCGGCTTGAGACCGTCGCGGACGTCCGGGAGCGCGCGCCCCACGATCACGCTCATCGCGTAGTCGAGGTAGCTGCGGCGCATCTCGTCTTCGAGATTGACCGGGATGATTTCCCTTGCGAGTTCGGCCATCGGGTTTCCGTTGGTTGGGTGGACCCGCGGCCGCGGCCGCGGGGCCTCGAGGCCGCAAAGCCCCGGCTTGCGGGCCCGTGCCGCGGCCCGCCGGAAGCGGCGTCGAGGAGACATGAAATGATAGCACGAAAGCGCCCTTCCGGCACGGCGAATCTCGGCCAGAAACAATCACTTGCGGCGGGTTCGCCGAGCCGCGGGGGCGCCCCTTCGGCCTGCGCCCGGAAGAACCCGCCGGGCCGGCGCATCGCCTTCCTCGCGGGCGTCGGATGCCGATCCGGGGCAGGCGGAACGGCCGGACTGGCGAGCCGCGACGCCTTGCGCCGGCGAGCGCGGCCGCCCTCGTCCAAGCCGAAGCGGACCGCGTCCTGCCGTTGCCGCGTCGTCCCGTGCCTCGGGTGTCTTGCCGCGCGCGGCAGAGGCATTGGGCCCCGCCTGCGCGGGGACGGCGACGGGGCATCCTCGCGGTGGCGCGGCTCGGTCCGGCCAGCCGCCGCACCACGGCGGATCGACGAACGCGAAGGCGTCAGCCGAACGCGGCGCGCATCTTGCCCGCGTCCGGGCGCTCGATCACGCCGCGCTCGGTCACGATGGCGTCGATCAGCTCGTGCGGAGTCACGTCGAACACCGGGTTCCACGCCGCGATCTCCTCGGCCGCGGTGCGCACGCCGCCGACGCCGAACAGCTCGGCCGGGTCGCGCTCCTCGATGTGGATCGCGTCCCCGGAGGGCGTAGCCATGTCCACGGTCGAGGACGGCGCCACCACCATGAAGCGCGCGCCGTGGTGGCGCGCGGCGATCGCCAGCTGGTAGGTGCCGATCTTGTTGGCGGTGTCGCCGTTGGCGCAGATGCGGTCGGCGCCGACCACCACCCACTGCACCGCGCCGGTCTTCATCAGGTGCGCGGCCGCGGCGTCGGCGATCAGGGTCGGGGCGATGCCGTCCTGCTGCAGCTCCCACACGGTCAGGCGCGCGCCCTGCAGCCACGGCCGGGTCTCGCCGGCGTAGACCCGGCCGATGCGGCCTTCGGCGACGCCGGCGCGGATCACCCCGAGCGCGGTGCCGAAACCGGCGGTGGCCAGGGACCCGGTGTTGCAGTGGGTCAGCACGCCGCTGCCGGGCTCGATCAGCGCCGCGCCGAGCGCGCCCATGCGCCGGTTCGCCGCCAGGTCCTCGTCGGCGATCGCCTGCGCCTCGCGTTCCAGCACCGCGCGCCAGTCGCCGCCGGCGGCGTGCAGCGCCGCGTGCATGCGCGCCAGCGCCCAGGCCAGGTTGACCGCGGTCGGGCGCGCGGCGTTGAGGCGCTGCATCGCCGGTTCCAGCTGCTGCGCGGCCTCGCGGCCGTCGCCGGCCTCGATCCGGCGCGCGGCCAGCACCACGCCCCAGGCGGCGGCGATGCCGATCGCCGGCGCGCCGCGCACGGTCAGGGTGTGGATCGCATCGGCGACCGCGTCGCTGTCGGTGCAGCGCACGTACTCGACCACGAACGGCAGCTTGCGCTGGTCCAGCAGTTCCAGGGTGTCGCCGGTCCAGCGGATCGGACGGATGCGGTCGTAGCGGTCGAAATCGATCGGCGTGCTCATCGCGGCAGTTTAGCCGGTCGCGCGCGAGGCCCGTCGTCGCGGGTGCGCCCGCTCCGGCAGGAAAGCGCCGCGCAGCGTCTCGACCCGGCCGCTGCGCGCCTTTCCCTCCCCCGCAAGCGGGAGCAGGCCGCCCAGGGCCTCAATACACCTCGAACTCGCCGCGGCAGCCCTCGTCGACCCAGAGGCCGGCGCGGTCCCAGCCCCAGCTGCGGCCTTCGACGCACGGCGATTTCGACATCTGCCGGATCAGGCGCGCATCGCGGCGTATGCCGACGTCGCAACGGCGATGGCGGCGATCGTCGGAACCGCAGTACAGGGTCCGCGGCTCGCCCCAGCCGGGGCGCCAATCGCCGTCGGGCCGCCCGCCGTGGCCCGGATAGCCGCCCCAGCCGCCGCGGCTGGC
Organism: Vulcaniibacterium tengchongense; assembly: GCF_003814555.1. Classification (GTDB taxonomy): domain Bacteria; phylum Pseudomonadota; class Gammaproteobacteria; order Xanthomonadales; family Xanthomonadaceae; genus Vulcaniibacterium; species Vulcaniibacterium tengchongense. Next base: position 748,907 of record NZ_RKQN01000001.1, on the reverse strand, counting down.
GAATTCGGCGCGGCAGCCGTTCGACACCCAGACGTCGCCGCCGCGCTGGCCCCAACTGCGCCCCTCGATGCACGGCGACCTGGAATGCTGCCGCACCAGGACCGCGCGGCCGCGGCCGATCGGGCATTGCCGGTAGCGGCCGTCGTTGGAATCGCAGCGCACGGTCCGGCCGACGTCGCCGCCGTAGCCGCTGTCGGGCCCGCCTCCGCCCCAGCCGCGGCCGAGCTGGAATTCGGCGCGGCACCCGTCGTCGACCCAGACCGCGCCGCGGCGCACGCCCCAGCTGCGGCCCTCGATGCAGGAGGCCTTGGAGTACTGGCGCAACAGGCGCACGCCCAGGCGGGTGTCGGCCGCGCATTCGCGGTAGCGGCCGTCGTTGGAATCGCAGCGCACGACGTCGGCGCGCCCGCCCGGGTACTGCGCCGAGGCCGGCGCGGCGAGCAGCAGCGCGGACAGGGCCAGGCCGGAAACGAGCGGTGCGTGCATGCGCGGAGTTCCGTTCGACGACGGACGCACTCTCGGCCGCCGCGGCTTAACCCCGGCCGACTTCGGCCCCGGCCGCCGATCGCGGTTCAGCCAGCGGCGGGACCGGCCCGCGCACCTCGAACTCGGCGCGGCAGCCGTCCTCGACCCAGATGCCGTCGCGGTCGTAGCCCCAGCTGCGCCCTTGCACGCAGGCCGCCCGGGAATGCTGCCGGAACAGCCGCACCTCGCCGGACACGTCCACCGGGCAGTGGCGCGGCAGCTTGCCGACCGAATCGCAGCGCACGATGCGCGCCCGGGTGCCGGGCGGCGGCAACGCCGCCATCATCCGGAACTCGGCGCGGCAGCCGCCGGACACCCAGACGCCGCGCGTGTCCGCGCCCCAGCTCTGGCCGCGGATGCAGGCGTTCTTCGACAGCTGGCGGACCAGCTCGATCCCGCCGCTGACGTCCGCCGGGCAGTGCTGCCAGCGGCTGCCGCGCGACTCGCAGCGCAGGACCCGCGCGCCGGTGGCGGCGCCGACGCTGCCGCCGTAGCCGACCACGAACTCGGCCCGGCAGCCGGCGTTCACCCAGACGCCGGAATCGTGCACGCCCCAGCTCTTGCCTTCGACGCATTCGGTGCGGGACAGCGTGCGCAACAGCCGCACCCCGCCGCGCACGTCGGCCGCGCACAGGCGCGGCTGCCGGTCCTTGGATTCGCAGCGCAGGACCTTGTCGCCGTAGAAGCGCTCGTCCGCCCGCGCCGGCTGCGCCAGCAGGGCGGCCAGGACCGCGATCGCCGCATGGATCGACGCGTAACTGCCCATCGCCTCGTTTTCCCTCTCCTCCGCCGCCACTCTAGCCTTTTCGGGACGATTGCGGATCAAGGCGCCGCTCACGATCCGCTGAAGCGTTCACGGGTTGCCGCCCGGCGGCCGGCCGCCGGGCGCGCGGCCCGTTGGGCGCGGCCCAGCCCGGGTCAGGCGCGGGCGAAATCGAACGCGAGCACCTCGGCGATGCGCTCGGCGCCCAGCATCGCCATCAGCAGCCGGTCCACCCCCAGGGCGACCCCGGCGCAATGCGGGAAGCCGGCCGCCAGCGCCGCGAGCAGCCGCTCGTCGCGCGGCGGCAGCGCATCGCCGCGTTGCGCGCGCACGGCCAGGTCGCGCTGGAAGCGCGCGCCCTGCTCGGCGGCGTCGGCCAGCTCGTGGTAGCCGTTGGCCAGCTCCAGCGGGCCCAGGTACAGCTCGAAGCGCTCGGCCGCCGGCGCATCGTCGCCCTCGCCCGCCGGCCGCACCCGCGCCAGCGCGCACTGCGAGGCCGGATAGTCGTAGACCGCGAGCAGCCGGTCGCGCGGGAACGCCGGTTGCAGGCGATGGGTCATCAGCAGGTCGAGCCAGTCGTCGCGGGTCAGGCCGGCGGGATCGATCACCACCCCGCCGAGCGCCGCGCGCAGTTCCTCGATGCCGGCGTGCGCCGGATCGAGGCCCAATTCGCGCCGGTACAGCTCGCGATAGGCCACCTGCTCCAGGCGCGCGCCGCGCCCGACCAGGGCCAGGGCCGCCTGCACCAGTTCCGCGGTCTCGTCGATCAGGCGACGGTGGTCCCAGCCGAGCCGGTACCACTCGAGCATGGTGAACTCGGGGTTGTGGCGGCCGCCGGCTTCGCCGTCGCGGAACACCCGGCCGAGCTCGTAGCAGTCGCCAAAGCCCGCCGCGAGCAGGCGCTTGAGCGGGTATTCCGGCGAAGTGCGCAGCCAGCGCGTGCGCGGCGCGCCGTCGGTGCGGCCGGAGAACGCCAGCGAGAACGAGGCGATGTTCGGATCGGTGTTGCCGGCCATCGACAGCACCGGCGTCTCCACCTCGGTCACGCCGCGCTCGGCGAAGAACGCGCGGATGGTCGCGTTGAGGCGCGCGCGCAGGCGCAGGGCCTCGAACGAGGCCGAGGGCCGCCAGTCCCCGCTCATGCGCCCCCCGGCGCCGCGCCGTGCTCGGCCAGGAAGGCGAGCAGGCGCGCCTCGTCCCAGATCTCCACGCCCAGTTCCTGCGCCTTGTCGAGCTTGGAGCCGGCGGCCTCGCCGGCGACGACGAAGCTGGTCTTCTTCGACACGCTGCCGGCGACCTTGGCGCCGAGCGCCTCCAGCCTGGCCTTGGCCTCGTCGCGGCCCATCGAGGCGAGCGTGCCGGTCAGCACCGCGGTCCGGCCGTCCAGCGGACCGGAAGGCGCGGCCTCCAGCGCCGGAGTGACCGCGTCCAGCCGCGCCAGCGCGTCCAGGCCCTGCCGCAGCAGCTGCGCATGCGCCGGCTCGCGCAGCCAGGCCGCCAGCGCCTGCGCGGTGTCGGCGGGCAGGCCGGCGGCGACGAAGCGGTGCTCCTCGGCCTCGACCAGGCCCGTCCCGTCCGGGAAGGCCGCGGCCAGCTGTTCGGCGCGGACGCGGGTGATCTTCGGGATCTCCAGGTCGACCAGCAGGGTGGCGAAATCGAGGCCCTCGCGCAGCTTCGGTTGCGGCGGATGGACGTCGGTGATCACGACTCCGCGCTCCAGCAGCCGGTCGATGACCTCCTGGTTGCCCGCCTGGCCGAAGAAGTGCCCGATCGCGCGCGCGACCTCGCCGCCGACGTCGGGCACGCGCTTGAACAGCGGCCACGGCAGGCGCCGGATCACCTCGATGTCGCCGTACCAGGCCGCCAGCGCCTTCGCCGTGCTCTCGCCGACGTGCTGGATGCCGAGGGCGTTGAGGAAGCGCTCGAGCGTGGTGCGGCGACTGCGGTCGATCGCCCCGATCAGGTTCTCGGCCCATTTGGTCGCGACCTTGCCGGCCTTCACCGTCTCCGGCACGGTGCCGTCGCGCTCGTCGGCGCGGCGCTTCATCTCCAGCAGGTCGTCGAGCGTCAGCTTGTACAGGTCGGCCACCGAGGCGACGTAGCCGAGGTCGGACAGGTCCTCGATGTAGCGCTCGCCGAGGCCGTCGATGTCCATCGCCCGGCGCGAGGCGAAATGGATGATCGCCTCCTTGCGCTGCGCCGGGCAGACCAGCTCGCCGGAGCAGCGCCACACCGCCGCGTCCTCCTCGCGCACCAGCTCGGAGCCGCACACCGGGCAATGCGTCGGCATGCGCCAGGGCGTGGTGCCGGGCGGGCGCCGCTCGGGCACCACCCGCACCACTTCCGGGATCACGTCGCCGGCGCGGCGCACGATCACGGTGTCGCCGTTGCGCACGTCCAGCCGCGCGACCTGGTCGGCGTTGTGCAGCGTCGCCCGGGTCACGGTGACGCCGCCCACCTGCACCGGCTGCATCAGCGCCCACGGCGTCACCGCGCCGGTGCGGCCGACGTTGACCTCGATCGACTCGACCACGGTGGCCTGTTCCTGCGCCGGGAACTTGTGCGCGATCGCCCAGCGCGGCGCGCGCGAGACGAAGCCCATCTCGCGCTGGCCGGCGTAGTCGTCGAGCTTGTAGACCACGCCGTCGATCTCGAACGGCAGCCGTTCGCGCTTGGCGCCGATCTCGCGGTAGTAGCCGAGCAGCCCGTCGAGGCCGTCGACGACGCGGTTCTCGGCGCTGACCGGGAAGCCCCACTCGCGCAGCTTCGCCAGCGTGCGCGAATGGGTCGGCGGCAGCTCGCCGCCCTCGAACGCGCCCACGCCGTAGGCGTAGAACGCCAGCGGCCGCTGCGCGGTCACCCGCGGGTCGAGCTGGCGCAGCGAACCGGCGGCGCCGTTGCGCGGATTGGCCAGCGGCTTGCGGCCCTCGGCGAGCGCGCGCTCGTTGTAGGCGCGGAACGCGGCCACCGGCATGTACACCTCGCCGCGCACCTCCAGCGTGCGCGGCCAATCGCGCCCGCGCAGGCGCAACGGCACCGCCTTGATGGTGCGCAGGTTGGCGGTGACGTCCTCGCCGGTGGCGCCGTCGCCGCGGGTCGCGCCCCGGACGAAGCGGCCGTCCTCGTAGCGCAGGCTGATCGCCAGGCCGTCGAGCTTGGGCTCGACCGAGAACGCCAGCTGGTCGCGGCCGAGGCGCTCGTCGATGCGGCGGACGAAGTCGGCCACTTCCTCGTCGGTGAAGGCGTTCGCCAGCGACAGCATCGGCACCGCGTGGCGGACCTCCGCGAACGCCCCCGAGGGCGCGTTGCCGACCCGTTGGGTGGGCGAGTCGGGCGAGGCCAGTTCCGGATGCGCGGCCTCCAGCGCCTCCAGCTCGCGCAGCAGGCGGTCGTACTCGGCGTCCGGGATCGTCGGGTCGTCGAGCACGTAGTAGCGGTAGTTGGCCTCGTCGAGCTGGCGGCGCAGGTCGGCGATGCGGGCGTCTACGGGCATGGGAACGAACGAAGGGGGGCGAGGAACGAGTGAGTGCCGTCGGCGGCCTGGGATCGGAGTCTCATTCGGGAACGGTCAAGGGGGCGAGACGGCATGCGAGGCCGCCGCGCGTTCCCCTTCGCTCGTTCCTCGATCCCTTACCACCGCGCCGGCTTGGTCAGCGGCGGGGCCTCGCGCTGGCGGTCGTAGGCGCGCAGCTCGTCGCGGATGTGGGCGATCCGCTGCCGGCCGAGGGCGTTGCGCTGCTCGTCCAGGACCACGCCGTCGAGCAGCTCGGCCATGCGCTGCACGGTCGGCAGCATGGTCTCCCAGGCGTCGAGCGCGCCGACCGGCGCCGGCAGGGTCAGGAAGAACGCGATCGCCGGCGTTTCCAGTTCCTGGATCCGCGCCATGTCGAAGCTGCCCGGCTTCATGATGTTGGCCACGCTGAACACCGGCCCGCGTTCGGGGTGGTTCTCGACCAGGCGGTGGAACACGCCCATGTGGCCGTAGACCAGCCCGGCCTTCTCCGCGGCCACGACGATGTCCGGCCCGTGCAGCTTCTGCCCGGCGCGCGCGGCCAGGTACACGGTGACGATCTTGTCGAACTCGTCGCTGGTGCGCTTGCCCAGCTCGCTGCCCGCGCCGCCGGCCTCGCCGCCGCGGTCGAACAGGTCCAGCTCGGCCTGCGCGGTCTCGCCGTCGCCTGCCGCGGCGGCCTCCTGCTCGATCATCTCGCCCAGGGTCGGCTCGCGCCGCCCGGCCTCGGCCGGGCTCTCGCGCGCCACGCGCGTGCCCTGGCCGGGCTTGCGCGGGCGGCCGAAGAACACGATCGCGGCCAGCAGGACCAGGCCGGCGATCAGGATTCCGATCCGCAGCAGGGTGACGTCGGACATCGTTACTCTCCGTGGGACGGGAAGGCGAAGCCGGGGAAGCGCGATCGAAGCGGAGTCCGATCCGTCCCGGGCCCGCACTCCCGCGCGGTGGCTCTGCCGCGCATCTTACGGCGCAGCGGGTGCGGGGACGAACAAGCGCGGGCCCGAAACGCGGCGCCCGCGCCTTCCGGTACCGGCGATCAGGCCACGCCGGCCAGGCGCGTGGCCTCGGCCAGGTCGACCGACACGAGGCGGCTGACGCCGGGCTCGCGCATGGTCACGCCGAGCAGCTGGTGCGCGGCCTCCATCGTCGCCTTGTTGTGGGTGACGAACAGGAACTGCACCTGCTCGCTCATCTCGCTCACCATCTGCGCCAGGCGGCCGACGTTGGCCTCGTCCAGCGGCGCGTCCACCTCGTCGAGCAGGCAGAACGGCGCCGGGTTGAGGCGGAAGATCGCGAACACCAGCGCCACCGCGGTCATCGCCTTCTCGCCGCCGGACAGCAGCGAGATGTTGGACACGCGCTTGCCGGGCGGGCGCGCCATGATCGATACGCCGGTGTCGAGCAGGTCCTCGCCGGTGAGTTCCAGATACGCGTGGCCGCCGCCGAACAGGCGCGGATACAGCTCCTGGATGCCGCTGTTGACGCGGTCGAAGGTGTCCTTGAAGCGGCCGCGGGTCTCGCGGTCGATCTTGCGGATCGCGTCTTCCAGCGTTTCCAGCGCGGTGGTCAGGTCGGCGTGCTGGGCGTCCAGGTACTCCTTGCGCTGCGCGGCCTCGGCGTGCTCCTGGATCGCCGCCAGGTTCACCGGCTCCAGCCGGCGCAGCTTGGCGTCGAGCTCGGCGACGGCGCGCTCCCAGTCCTTCGGGTCCATCTCGTCGCTGAGCGTGTTGACCAGGTCCTGCAGGACGAAGCCGGCCTCGGCGATCGCCGCCTCCAGCTGCTCGGCCTTCAGCAGCAGCGCCTGCTGCTCGAGCCGGCGCTGGCCGATCGCCTCGCGCTGCTGGATCGCCTGCTCGTCGCGCTGGTGGCGGATCTGCTCGTAGCGGCGCAGGTCCTGGTCGATGCCGTCGAGCGCGCTGCGCGCCGCGGCCAGGTCCTGCTCGACCACAATGCGCTGCTCCAGCGCCACCTGGCGCTGCTGCTCCAGGGTCTGCACCGGCGCGTCGCCGTCGGCGAGCTGGGCCGAGATCTCGCCCAGGCGCGCGTCGAGCTGGCCGCGCTGGCCGCCCATGCGCTCCAGCGCCTGCGCCAGCGCGGCGATCTGGGTGCGCTGCGATTCCAGGGTCAGCGCCAGCGCGTGCGCGGCGTCGCGCGATTCGCGCGCGAGGTTGCGGGCCTGGTCGCGCGCCTCGCCGAGGCTGCGCCGCTCGGCCTCGAGCCGCAGGCGCGCGTCCTCCAGCTCGGTCATGCGCTGCACCGCCTCTTCCTGGCGCATCCGCGCCTCGCGCGCCTGCTCGCGCGCGTGCTCAAGGGTGGCGGCGAGCTGTTCGAGCTCGGCGTCGATCTTCTCGATCCGGCCGCGCGCCGAATCCAGCCGCCCTTGCTGGCTCTGCAGCTGGCCGGCCAGCTCGGACACGCTGCGGTGGGCCATGTACAGCGTGCGCTGCGCGTCCTCGCGCTGCTGCTCGGCGACCAGCAGGCGGTCGCGCAGCTGCACCAGGGCCGCCTCGAGCTCGCGCTCGCGTGCCTGCAGCGCTTCGATGTCGCCGCGCAGCGCCTGGATCTCGCGCTCGCGCAGCAGCGCGCCCTGGGTCGCGGCGCCGGAACGCACCGCCTGCACCCAGCCGGCGCCGAGGCGCTGGCCGTCGCGGGTCACCACCGTCTCGCCCTCGCCCAGCGCCGGCAGCAGCGCGCGCGCGGCGTTCAGGTCGTCGGCGGCGTGCAGGCGCGCGAGCAGGCGGCGGATCGCGACCGGCCCGCGCACCCTGGAGGCCAGCGAGGTCGGCGCGAACGCGGCCGCATCGTGGTGGGGGTCGACCAGGGCCAGCCGCCCTTCGCCGAGTTCGGCGAGCGCATCCACCAGGGTCTCCGGGGCCTCGACCAGCACGCCTTCGATCATGTGGCCGAGCGCGCTCTCGACCGCGTTCTCCCAGCCGGGCTCGACCTCCAGCCGTTCGCCGACGCGCGCGGCCGAATCGAGCCCGCGCGCCCGCAGCCAGGCCAGCGCGGCGCCCTGCTCCTGGCCGAGCGCGGCGTGCTGCAGGGTCTCCAGCGACGACAGCCGGCCGCGCGCGGCCTGGGCCTGCTTGCGCACCTCGGCCAGCTCGGCCTGGGTGGCGCGCTGCTGCTCCTGCAATTCGCCGAGCGCGCCCTTGCGGCGCTCCAGCTCCTCGCCGAGGGTGTCGATCGACAGCTTCTGGGTCTCGTGCTGCTCGGCGAGCGCGGCGTAGGCCTCGCTCAATGCGCCCAGGTCGAGGCCGGCGCGCTCGGCGGCGAGCGCCTCGCGGCGGCGGTCGGCGTCGAGCACCTGGCGGTCGAGGTGTTCGATGCGGGTGCGCTCGACCTCCGCCGCGCGCGCGGCCTCGGCCTGGGCGCGGCTGTGCTCTTCCCAGCGCGGCTGCCATTCGCTCAGCCGCTGCTCGGCCTCGCGCAGGGCCTCCTGGCGCGCGGCGTCCTCCTCGCGCAGCTGCTCCAGGCGCGGCTCGGCCTCGGCGACGGCGGCGCGCAGTTCCTCCAGGCGCGCCTGGTCGCTGCCGATGTGCTCGCCCAGTTCGGTCAGCGCCGCCAGCGCCTCGTCGCGCGCCTTCTGCAGGCGTTGCGCGAGCTCGCGCTGGTGCTGGATCTGCTGTTCGATCCGCGCCAGCGCGCCGCTGACCTCGTAGCTGGCGGCCTGCGCCTTGTTCAGCGCCTCGGCGGCCTCCTCGCGGCGCACGCGGCCGAGCTCGATCTCGCGCTCGGCCTCGCGCTGCTCGGCGATCAGCTGCTGCAGGCGGGTCTCCTGCTGGCCCAGCTTCTCGCGCTGGGCCTGCAGCTTCCGTTCGAGGGCGCGGTACTCCAGCGCCTTCCACTCCGCGTCCTTGACCTTGCGCTCGGCCTGGATCGCCTGGTACTGCTCGGCCTGGCGCGCTTGGCGCTTGAGGTGCTCGAGCTGCTTGCCGACCTCCTCGCGCAGGTCGTTCAGGCGGTCGAGGTTCTCGCGGGTGTGGCGGATGCGGGTCTCGGTCTCGCGGCGCCGCTCCTTGTACTTGGAGATGCCGGCGGCCTCCTCCAGGTACACGCGCAGCTCCTCGGGCTTGGCCTCCACCACCTGGCTGATCATGCCCTGCTCGATGATCGAGTAGCTGCGCGGCCCCAGGCCGGTGCCGAGGAACAGGTCGGTGATGTCGCGGCGCCGGCACTTGGTGCCGTTGAGGTAGTACTGGCTGGTGCCGTCGCGGCCGACCGTGCGCTTGACCGAGATCTCGTTGAACGCGGCGAACTCGCCGCTGATGGCGTGGTCGGCGTTGTCGAAGATCAGCTCGACCGTGGCCTGCGACACCGGCTTGCGCGCGGAGGAGCCGGCGAAGATCACGTCGGTCAGCGAGTCGCCGCGCAGGCGGCTGGCCGAGCTCTCGCCCATCACCCAGCGCACCGCGTCGATGATGTTCGACTTGCCGCAGCCGTTCGGACCGACGATGCCGGTCATGTTGGTCGGCAGGTGCAGCGTGGTCGGGTCGACGAAGGACTTGAAGCCGGACAGCTTGATCGTGGACAGACGCATGCGGCGGAAGGGCCTCTGGCGCGCCGGCGTGACGCGGCCGTGAATACCGAAAAAGGTGAGGTTCGCCTCGCAAACGATTGATTCGTTTGAAAGACATGCGCCGTGTCCGGCGCATTGCCTCGGGAGTATAGCGGCAAGCGGCAAGCGCCCCGCCCCTGCGGGGCCTGCCTTCTTCGACGACGCAACGTGGGGCGGCCCGCCGCCGCGGGCCGCCGTGGCCCGGGCGCGCCGGTCGCCGCCGCCGCGCCGCCCGCCTGCCGGCCGCCGTCCGCGCCGCTCAGCCCAGCCGGCGCTCGCTGTCCGGGTCGAAGTAGTGCATCCGCGCGGCGTCGTAGCCCAGCTGGACGGCGTCGCCCGCGCGCGGCAGGCCGCGCGGCGCGGTCCGCAGCACCAGGTCGCAGCCGCCGCAGTCGAGGTTGACGAACGCCTCGTTGCCGACCGACTCGACCAGTTCGACCTGCGCGGGCAGGCCGCGGCCGCCGGCCTCGCCGTGCAAGTGCAGGTCCTCCGGGCGCAGGCCGACCACCAGCGGCCGGCCGAGATAGCCGCGCACCGCCTCCGCCAGCGCGCCCTCCAGGCGCAGCGGCAGTTCGATCCCGTCGCGGATGCGCAGCCGCAGCCCGCCCTCGCGCTCGACCACCTCGCCGCGCAGCAGGTTCATCTTCGGGCTGCCGACGAAGGTGGCGACGAACAGGTTGGCCGGGCGGTCGTACAGCGCCATCGGCGTGTCGATCTGCTGGATCCTGCCGTCCCGGAGCACGACGATGCGCTGGCCCAGCGTCATCGCCTCGATCTGGTCGTGGGTGACGTAGATCATGGTCGCGCCCAGGCGCCGGTGCAGCTTGGCGATCTCCACCCGCATCCCGGCGCGCAGCTTGGCGTCGAGGTTGGACAGCGGCTCGTCGAGCAGGAACACCTGCGGCTGCCGCACCAGCGCGCGGCCGAGGGCGACGCGCTGGCGCTGCCCGCCGGACAGCGCGGCCGGCTTGCGCTCCAGCAGCGCTTCCAGTTCCAGCATCGCCGCGGCCTCGCGCACCCGGCGCGCGATCTCGTCCCGGCCGGCGCCGCGCAGCTTCAGGCCGAAGCCGAGGTTCTCGGCCACGGTCATGTGCGGGTACAGCGCGTAGCTCTGGAACACCATGGCGATGTCGCGGTCCTTCGGCGGCACGTCGTTGACCACGCGCTCGCCGATGCGCAGCTCGCCGCCGCTGATCGTCTCCAGCCCCGCGATCATCCGCAGCAGGGTCGACTTGCCGCAGCCCGACGGCCCGACCAGCACCAGCAGCTCGCCGTCCGCGACCTCGAAGCTGGCGTCGTCCACGCCGACGAAGCCGTTGGGGTACACCTTGCGCAGACGATCCAGCGTGACTTTGGCCATGCGTTCGTTCTAGAGGGAATGGGACGGCGAGGCTCCCAATCCTCGCCGCGCTGGGCTATCCTGCCATGTAACCGTTTACATTCCTATCCTTCACCCTTTCCAACCTTACGCCTGGCACCCGGAGGCCACGTCCGCGATGAGTCAAACACCCGTCTTTCCCGAAGGTTTCCTGTGGGGCGCCGCCACCGCCGCGCACCAGATCGAAGGCTCGCCGCTGGCCGACGGCGCCGGCCCCAGCATCTGGACCCGTTTCGCCCACACCCCGGGAATGATGCTCAACGGCGACACCGGCGACGTGGCCTGCGACCACTACAACCGCTGGCGCGAGGACGTGAAGCTGATGCGCGAGCTGGGCCTGACCGCCTACCGCTTCAGCGTGTCCTGGTCGCGCATCCTGCCGGAGGGCACCGGCCGGGTGAACCCCAAGGGCGTGGACTTCTACTCGCGCCTGGTCGACGCGCTGCTCGAGAACGGCATCGAACCGCTGCTCACGCTCTACCACTGGGACCTGCCGGCGGCGCTGGACGACCGCGGCGGCTGGCTCAACCGCGACATCGCCGATTGGTTCGCCGAGTACGCCGGCGTGATGTACCGCGCGCTCGACGGCCGGGTGAAGAAGTGGGTCACGCTCAACGAACCGTGGGTGGTCACCGACGGCGGCTACCTGCACGGCGCGCTGGCCCCCGGCCACCGCAGCAGGTTCGAGGCGCCGATCGCCTCGCACAACCTGATGCGCGCGCACGGCGCGGCGGTGAAGGCGTACCGCGAGCTGGGCAAGCACGAGATCGGCCTGGTGGTGAACATCGAGCCCAAGTACCCGGCCAGCGACTCGGCCGAGGACCAGGCCGCCACCCGCCGCGCGCACGCCTACATGAACGAGCAGTACCTGCACCCCGCCCTGCTCGGCCACTATCCGCCCGAGCTGAAGGAGATCTTCGGCGAGGCCTGGCCGGATTGGCCGGCGGAGGACTTCGAGCTCATCAAGCAGAAGCTCGACTTCGTCGGCATCAACTACTACACCCGCAACGTCACCCGCGCCGCCGAGAGCTACCCGCTCAACGCCGCGATGGTGAAGCAGCCGCTGGGCACCTACACCGAGACCGGCTGGGAGGTGTTCCCGCAGGGCCTGGCCGACCTGCTGCTGTGGTTCAAGCGCACCTACGGCGACCTGCCGGTGTACATCACCGAGAACGGCGCGGCCTTCTTCGACCCGCCCACCGCCGACGTCGACCCGCGTACCGGCGCGCGCCGCGTGCGCGACCCGCTGCGCATCGACTACCTGCGCAAGCACATCGGCGCGGTGTACGACGCCATCCAGGCCGGCGTGGACGTGCGCGGCTACATGCTGTGGTCGCTGCTCGACAACCTGGAATGGTCGCTGGGCTACTCCAAGCGCTTCGGCATGATCCACGTGAACTACGCGACCCAGGAGCGCACGCCCAAGGACAGCGCGCGGTGGTATGCGGAAGTGATCCGCACGCACGGGCGCAAGCTGGCCGAACCGCTGCCGTACTGAGCGGTGCGGTGCCGTCGCGCCGCTCCCGCTTGCGGCCGCGCGCGCCCTCTCCCGCCCACGGACCCGCGCGATTCCCCGTGCGGGCCCGCCGGTTCCCCCTCTCCCGCTTGCGGGAGAGGGCCGGGGCGAGGGCCGGGACGCAATGCGCGCCATGCGACGCCACGCGCCCAAGCGCGCACGCCGCCGACGGGCGCCGCGCGAGAACGCAGCGGCCGATCGCCGCAAACGTATGCAGCGCCCGAGGCCGCGCGCGGCGATGCCTTTCTAACCGCGTTGCTGGTATAGAAGCAATCCGCTGCAGCCACCGTTCCGCCGGCCCATGCACGATCTCCTGTTCCTGTTCGGCGCCACCGGCAATCTCGCCCAGCGCTATCTGTTCCCGTCGCTGCTGCACCTGTGGCGCGACCGGCTGCTGCCCGGCGGTTTCCGCACGGTCGCGGTCGGGCACCAGCCGATGGAGACCGGGCAGTTCCGCGACTGGCTGCGCGAACGCCTCGCGCAGGAAAGCGCGGACGACCCGGCGCTGCTCGAGGCCCTGCTGCAGCGCATCGACTACGCCGCGGTCGACCTGCGCGACGCCGGGGCCGTGGCCGCGGCGCTGGCGCGGTTCGCCGGCAAGCCGGGCGTGAGCTACCTGGCGATCCCGCCGGACCTGTTCGTCTCCGCCACCCAGGGGCTGAGCGCCGCCGGCCTGCTCGAGGCGCCCTCGCGCCTGGTGCTGGAGAAGCCGATCGGCCACGACCTGGCCTCGGCGCAGACCATCAACGCCGCGCTGCGCGCCTGCCTGGACGAGGCGCGGATCTTCCGCATCGACCACTACCTCGGCAAGGCGCCGGTGCAGAACCTGCTGGCGCTGCGCTTCGGCAACACCCTGCTGGAGGCGGTGTGGGAACACCGCTGGATCGAATCGGTCGACATCCTCGTGGCCGAGACCGCGGGCGTCGAAGGCCGCGAGGCCTACTACGGCCGCTACGGCGCGCTGCGCGACATGGTCCAGAACCACATGCTGCAGCTGCTGGCGCTGATCGCGATGGAGCCGCCATCCGCGCTCGAGGCCGACAGCATCCGCGACGAGAAGCGCAAGGTGCTGCGCGCGCTGCGGCCGATGTCGACCACCGCCGCGGTCGCCGACACCGTGCGCGGCCGCTACGGCCCCGGCGTGGTCGACGGCGAGGCGGTGCCCGGCTTCCGCTACGACACCCCGGTGGAGACCTTCGTCGCGGTGCAGACCTGGATCGACAACTGGCGCTGGGCGGGCGTGCCGTTCCGCCTGGTCACCGGCAAGCGCCTGGCCGCGCGCACGACCGAGGTGCTGGTGTCGTTCAAGCCGGTCGCGCACTGGCTGTTCGACCGCCCGGCGCGTGGCCGCGAGCGCCCCAACCGCCTGCGCATGCGCCTGCAGCCGAACGAGACCATCGAGCTCGGCCTGATGGGCAGCCTGGCCGCGCCGGAATGGGGCGCGCTGGAGCTGCGGCCGATGTCGCTGGACCTGTCGATGTCGCCGGCGCCGCAGCGCCGCATCGCCTACGAGCGCCTGCTGGTGGACGCGCTGCGCGGCAACCAGACGCTGTTCGTGCGCGACGACGAGGTCGAGGCCGCATGGCGGTGGATCGACAGCATCGAGCGCGCCTGGTCGCTGACGGCCGCCCCCGTGCTCGATTACCCTGCCGGCTCGTGGGGCCCGGCCGACGCCGCGCGGTTCCTGCCCGCGACGCTGGCCCGGCCGCGGGGCCTTTGACCGAAGCGCCCGCGCGCAGGCCAAGCCGAAGACGACTCCGTATCCCAGCGAAACGCCCGAACCCGTGACCGCAGACATCCTGCTCGCCGACATCGGCGGCACCAACGCCCGCTTCGCCCTCGCCCGCGAGGACGCGCAATCGCCGCTCGTCGCCGACAGCGTGGGCGAATTCGCCGTCGCCGACTTCCCCTCGCTCGCGCACGCCGCGCAGCACTACCTCGACGGCAACGGCGCGCGCGTGCGCCGCGGCGTGTTCGCGGTCGCCGGCCGCGTCGACGGCGACGTGGCGCGCATCACCAACCATCCCTGGGTGATCTCGGCGGACCGCACCCGCGAGGCGCTCGGGCTGGAGCAGGTGCGGCTGATCAACGACTTCGCCGCGCAGGCGATGGCGGTGTCGCTGCTCGGGCCGGCCGACGTGGTGCCGGTGGGGCCGACCGGCTGGCCCGGCCGCGGCGACGGCGACCGCACCTACGCGGTGATCGGCCCCGGCACCGGCCTCGGCGTCGGCGGGCTGATCCGCCGCGACGGCCGCTACTACCCGCTGCAGACCGAGGGCGGCCACGTCAGCTTCGCCCCGGGCACGCCGGAGGAGATCGAGATCCTCAAGCGCCTGTCGGAAGAGTTCGGCCGCGTCTCCAACGAACGCCTGGTCAGCGGCATGGGCCTGGTCAACCTGCACCGCGCGCTCAGCCTGATCGCCGGCGAGGACCCGGGCCCGATGACCCCGCCGGACATCACCGCGCGGGCCAAGGCGGGCGACGCGCGCTGCCTGCGCACGCTGGACGTGTTCTGCGCCGTGTTCGGCGCCGCCGCCGGCGACCTGGTGCTGACGCTGGGCGCCTGGGACGGCGTGTTCCTCACCGGCGGCCTGGTGCCGAAGCTGCTGCCCACCCTCGCCCACTCCGGGTTCCGCGCGCGCTTCGAGCAGAAGGGCCGGTTCTCGCCGGTGATGGCGAAGATCCCGACCCTGGCGGTGACCCATCCGCAGCCGGGGCTGCTGGGCGCGGCCGCGCTGGCGCAGCAGCACGTGCCGCTCTGAGCGGCGCGCCGCCCCGCTTTTCTCCTCGATCCGACGCCGCCGGCCCCGCCGTCCCGCGCGGCCGCAACCCCAGTGGCGCACGAAGCCGAGCGAGGCGGCGACGCGTCCGGCGCGCGGCGCGCGGCGAAGCCCGCATGCGGACGCCCGGCCCGCCCGGGAGCGCCGGCGTTCGACCCGCGATCGGCGCGGCGAATGGCGCGACCGGACGCGTCTCTCGCGAAGCGCCGCCGTCGGCCCCGCCGCCGCCACCGGTTCGAACCCGCGCCTGGGTCACGTTTTTCCGGTCCGCGAGGCGCCGCGCTTGAACGACGCCTTACGTCGCCCTGTGCCACGATCCGCCCATGCCCCACGACTCCGTTCCCCCGGCTGCGTCGCGGCCCGCCTCCGCGCGCCACGTGCTGCACGCCCACCCGAACGCGGAGGTGTGGACCTGGGCCAGCGCGGTCGCGATCGCGGCCGAGCTGCGCCGCAGCCTCTCGCAGCGCCCGCGCGTGCGCCTGCTGGTGTCCGGCGGCGAGACGCCGGCACCGGTGTACCGCGCGCTGGCCAAGGCGCCGCTGGACTGGCCCCGGATCGACGTCGCCCTCGTCGACGAACGCTGGCTGCACCCCGACGATGCGGACAGCAACGCGCGCCTGGTCCGCGACACGCTGCTGCAGGACCACGCCGCCCAGGCGCGCTTCGAGCCGCTGACCCGGGCCGGGCGACCGATCGAGGAAGCGGTGGCGGCGGCCAACGCGCACGCGCACGAGCCGGCCAGCGTGGCGGTGCTCGGCATGGGCGAGGACGGCCACACCGCGTCGCTGTTCCCCGGCATGCGCGAGCTGGAGCGCACGCTGCAGAGCCGCCAGGCCTACGTCGCCGTCGACGCCGCCGGCTGCCCCGGCGCGCGGGGCTGGCCGCGCCGGATCAGCCTCACGCCCGCCGGCCTCGCGCGCGCCGCGTGCCGCATGCTGCTGCTGCGCGGCCTCCGCAAGCGCGAGGTGTTCGAGGCCGCGCTCGCCGACGGCGACGCGCTGCGCTGGCCGGTGCTGGTGGCGCTCGGCGGCGGCGGGACCGCGCCGCTGCAGGTGCACTGGTGCCGCTGACGCGCACGCGCGCTGCACGCGCGGCCGCGCATCCTGTACGCCGCGTCGACGATCCCATGTTCCCAAGGAGAGCTCGATGAGCCTGCATCCCCGCGTCGCCGAAGTCACCGAACGCATCCGCGAACGCAGCCGCCCCACCCGCGGCGACTACCTCGCCCGGATCGAGGCCGCGCGCCGCGACACGCCGCACCGCTTCGGCCTGGGCTGCGGCAACCTCGCTCACGGCTTCGCCGCCGCCGAGGAGGACAAGCCGGTGCTGAAGGGCGAGCGCCGCCCCAACCTGGGCATCGTCACCGCGTACAACGACATGCTCTCCGCGCACCACCCCTACGGCCCGTACCCGCCGCGGCTGAAGGCCTACGCGCGCGAGGCCGGCGCCACCGCCCAGGTCGCCGGCGGCGTGCCGGCGATGTGCGACGGCGTGACCCAGGGCCGCACCGGCATGGAGTTGTCGCTGTTCTCGCGCGACGTCATCGCCCAGGCCACCGCCATCGCGCTGTGCCACGACATGTTCGACGCCGCGCTGTGCCTGGGCATCTGCGACAAGATCGTGCCGGGGCTGCTGATCGGCGCGCTCGCGTTCGGGCACCTGCCGGTGGTGTTCGTGCCCGGCGGGCCGATGCCCTCGGGCCTGCCGAACAAGGCCAAGGTCGCGGTGCGCGAGCGCTACGCCGAGGGCAAGGCCACGCGCGAGGAGTTGCTCGAAGCCGAGGCGCAGAGCTACCACTCGCCGGGCACCTGCACCTTCTACGGCACCGCCAACTCCAACCAGGTGATGCTCGAAGCGATGGGCCTGCAGCTGCCGGGCTCCTCCTTCGTCAACCCCGGCACGCCGCTGCGCGAAGCCTTCGACCGCGAGGCGGTGCATCGCGCCGCGCGGATCACCGCGCTCGGCGACGACTACCGCCCGATCGGGCGGCTGGTGGACGAGCGCGCCATCGTCAACGCCCTGGTCGCCCTGCTCGCCACCGGCGGCTCCACCAACCACACCATCCACTTCGTCGCGGTGGCCCGCGCCGCCGGGCTGGTGGTCACCTGGGAGGACTTCGACGACCTGTCCAAGGCGGTGCCGCTGCTGGCGCGCGTGTACCCCAACGGCGAGGCCGACGTGAACGGCTTCGCCGCGGCCGGCGACACCTCGTTCGTGATCCGCGAGCTGCTCTCCGGCGGGCTGCTGCACGACATCGAGACCGTGATCCCCGGCGGCATGCGGGCCTATGGCCAGGCCCCGTACCTGGACGGCGACCGTGTCGCCTACGCGCCGGCGCCGGCCGCCACCCGGGACCCGTCGGTGCTGCGGCCGCTGGCCGACCCCTTCGACGCCCAGGGCGGCCTGGTGCTGATGCGCGGCAACCTCGGCCGCGCGCTCGGCAAGCGCTCCGCGGTCAAGCCCGAGCATCGCCGCGTCGAGGCGCCGGCGGTAGTGGTGGACGACCCGCGCACGCTCAAGCTGCTGTACGAACAGGGCGCGCTGCCGCGCGACTTCGTCGCGGTGGTGCGCTTCCAGGGCCCGCAGGCCAACGGCATGCCCGAGCTGCACAGCCTGATGCCGCTGCTCGGGCTGATGCTCAACGCCGGCCGGCGCGTGGCCCTGGTCACCGACGGGCGCCTGTCCGGCGCCTCGGGCAAGGTGCCGTCCGCCATCCAGGTGGTGCCCGAAGCCATCGCCGGCGGCCCGCTCGCGCGCGTGCGCGACGGCGACCCGATGCGGGTGGACCTCGAAGCCGGCGTGCTCGAAGCCCTGGTCGAACCCGACCTGCTCGCCTCCCGCCCCGCGGCGATGCCGCGCACCGAAGGCGGCGTCGACCTCGGCCGCGGCCTGTTCGCCCACAACCGCGCCAACGTCACCCCCGCCGACCAGGGCGCGCTGTCGATCAGCCTCGCCCCCTTCTCCACCGGCCTCCGGCAGCCGCATCCGCTGGAGGAAGGCGGCGAATGAGCGCCCGCCGCGCGCCGGCCCGCCGGCGTGCGGGAAGGGGCTTGCCCGTACGCACGCTGTCGATCGCGCATTCGATCGACAGCGTTTCCGGGCGCTATGCGTCTACGGCCCAAGGAAAGCGATCGGACACCCTCGGCCGCCCCCGCTCCCGTGTTCCGCATGGCGGCGTATCGGCCTCGGCCCCACCACCGTTGCAAAAATGAGGTCGATGACGTCATCGATGACGTCATTGACCTCATCGTTCATATCGGCGACCTCATCCGAAAGGTCCCGCACCTCAACCAAGCCGTCGCCGACGTCATCGATGAGGTCGCGGGCCTCTTGCGAGACGTTGGCGACCTCAACCGTCAGGTCAGCGACCTCCATGGCGAGGTCCGCGACGTCTGTGGAGAGGTCGGCGACCTCAATGGAGACGTCGCGGACGTCGGTGGACGGATCCCGGACCTCATCGGTCCGCGCAAGAGCTCACTCGGCCTCCACTTCCAAATTTTTCTCAGTCCATGAAGTGGCCCGGCCACGGGCGTGGACGGGAAGTCGGGAGGTCAGAAACCGCAGACGGCGGGCGTATTTCCCTTGCGGGTGCTGTATTAGCCGCTCTCCCGACGCAGGCATCGCGCCGGTTTGCGCCCGCAGCGAAGTGCGGGCGCAAAAAACCCACCGGTATGACGGAGGTGGGCACCGCTGCCTGAGGAGTTTCTACGCTCCTTGCCGCGGATTCTTTGCGCGGAAGACGGGGCCGCCGAGTCCTGGCCCGCGCTATCGAGATGGCAACGCGATCTCCACTTCCGCGCCGGCCGATCCGATGCGCAGCTCGTCGCCCCGCCACGGCGCCGGCTTGCCGTCGATGCGCGTCGCGCCGGGCGGTTGCGGGTACGGCCACTGCAGCACCACCCCGCCCGGCGGCAGGCGCAGGCCGGGCGCGAGGGTGAGGCGCAGCTTGCCGTTGGCCTCGCGCAGGGTGTAGCCGAGCGGGCCGTACGGGGTGCGCAGGCCTTCGACGGCGACGCCCTCGCCCTTCAGCCAGTCGGCGGGAATGCCGGCGGCGACCACCAGCGCCTCGTCGCGGTCGCGGGTGTAGGCGAACAGGTCCAGTGCGGAGCGGACGTAGTCGGATTCCACCCAGGCGTGCGGCAGGTCGCCGACGAAGAACGGCTTGCGCGGGGTGCGCGAGACCACCTCGGCCCACTGGTTCCAGGCGCGCGGCTGCTGGTCGGCGAAGAAGAAGTCCAGCGCCTCGTGCGCGCGCTCGCGCCAGCCCAGGCGCACGAAGGTGCCCACGGTGCGCAGCTCGTAGGGCGTGTAGTCCTTCCATTCGCGCCGGCCGTCGCGGCGCTGCACGAACTCGCGCCAGTAGCGCTCGAAGGTGTTCTCGAGCAGGTCCTGCGGCAGCAGGCCCTGTTCGCCGCCGGGGGCGAGCGCGATGGTGGTGGAGGTGGCGTCGAAGTCGCCCAGTTCCGCCGCGCCGGGCAGGAAGTCGATGCCGTGCTGCCGGGTGGCGATGCCGAGCGAGGCGTACAGGTCGGCGCGGAACTGGTCGCGCGAGGCGGCGAAGCGCTGGGCCTCTTCCTCGCGGCCCAGCCATTGCGCGATCCGCACCGCGTCCTTGTAGCCGCGCAGCGCCCAGAAGTTGTCCCAGTACGAGTGCATCGGCTTGGCCGAGTAGCCCTCGTGGCTGATCGAGGCCGGCATCAGGCCGTAGAACGCCGGGTTGCGCGCGCGGTTCTCCTCGGTGCGCTCGCTCAGGCGCAGCTCGTCCATGTACTGCACCGCGCCGGCCACGTGCGGCCACATCGCCTCCAGCAATGCGCGGTCGCGGGTGTAGCGGTAGACCTCGGCGACGGTGAAGATCAGCTCGCCGTGGCTGTCGTTCTCGGGCACCGGGTCGCTGCCGCGGTCGTCGACGCAGCACGGCACCTTGCCGCTGTCGAACTGGTAAGGCGCGTACCAGCGCAGGAATTCCTCGGCCACGTCCTCGCGGCCCATGCGCAGCAGGCCCTCGCCGATCATCGCGCCGTCGCGGATCCAGGCGCGCGAATACGAGCGCGTGCCCGGCTGCAGGCGCGGGCCGATGCGGGTGATCAGCATGTGCGCCAGGTTCGTGCGCAGCGTGTCGACGATGCGCCGGCCCGGCTCCGGCACGCGCAGCCGCACCCGGTCGAGCTTGTCGCGCCACTGCGCGGCGACCTCCCGCTGCCAGGCCGCGGCGTCCCAGTCGCGGTGCTTGAACGGCAGGTCGCCGGTCAGCGGCACCAGCAGGTCGAACTCGCGCGACTCGCCGGGCGCCAGGCGCACGCGGTACAGCAGCGCGCCCGAGGCCAGGCCGGTGGCGTCGCGCACGCGCGCCTGCGCTGGCAGCTCGCGCGCGGCCAGGTGCGTCACGTCCAAGCCGCCGTCGAACGGGGTGGCGAACGCCCGCTCCGGTGCCTGCTTCGCGAACACGCGCGGGCGGCCGTCCACCGAGACGGTGGCGCCGTCGATGGCCAGCTCGCGGATCTCGCTGACGCCGCCGACGGTGTTGAGGAACTGGCTCGGCGGGTTGACCTGGAACGGCCGCACCGCCAGCGCCAGGGTGTAGTCGCGCGGCCGCGCGCCGGTGTTGCGCAGGCGGTAGCGCGCGACCAGTTGCGACTGCTGCGGCGTGCCGCGGGCGAAGGCGGTCACGTCGAGGGCGAAGTCGGGGTGCTGCCAGTGCACGCTCGGGATCGGCAGGTAGCCGTCCTGCAGCGACTGGCGCGTGGCCGCGTCGGCCCAGGTGACCAGCCTCGCGTCGCCGCCGTCCTCGATCCGCACGAACGGCTCGATGCTGAAACCGCCCTTGCCCACTTCGACCGCGCCGTCCTCGCCGATCAGCCCCTGCTCGATGCCGCCGTCGAGGCCGACGATGGTCCAGTACGGCTGCTCGCCGTGGAAGCCGCGCGGGAACGCGCCGCGGCGCGCGTCGCGGGCGAGCGCCTTGACGAAGTCGTTGGGCGTGGCGCCGAACTCGAGCGGCTCGACGGTCAGTTCGCCCAGCGCGTAGGCGCGGCCCGGCTCGCCTTCCAGCCGCAGGCGCAAGTAGCGCGCTTCGGATTCGGGCAGCGCGATCGGGTCCTCGCCGCCGTTGCCGGCCTCCACCGCGCGGACCTCGCGCCAGTCGCGGCCGTCGGCCGACAGGTCGAGGCGGTAGCGCGCCGCGCCCTCGCCTTCGCGCCAATGCAGGCGCACGCCGCCGAACTCGCGCAGGCGGCCCAGGTCCAGGCTCAGGCTGGCGCCCGCGTTCGCGCGCCAGGCGGTGTCCGCGTCGCCGTCGACCGCGTACGCGGCCGCGCCGCCGGCCAGCGCCTGGCTGGCGCGCGCGACCGGCCGCGGCGGCGGCGTGACCTCCCCCGGCCGCGCGCGGAAGGTCAAGGTATCGAAGCAGACCGTGCCCTTGCCGCCGACCCGGTTGTAAACCGTGAATTCCAGCGAGCGGCTGCGGCGCAGCGTCGGGTCGGGCGCCGGGCCCCAGGCGCGGCTGATGTGGCGCTTCTTGTAGACGACCGGCGTCCACTCGCGCGGGAACGCGTACGACACGCGGTTGACCCACCAGACGTTGTCGCCGCTGTCATCGGCGACCTTGAACTGCAGGTCGTTGGCCGGCGAATCGCCGCGCAGCTGGAACGCGAACTCGTAGTCGGCCGGGTATTCGACCGGCAGCTCGCGCCGCAGGCCGGCGTAGCCGGACACGCCGTTGAAGTCGTAGTCCAGGCACAGCGCCTTGCCGTCGCGCCCCTGCACCGCGCGCAGGCGGCCGCCGACCTGGTCGGAGGTGACCAGGCGCCAGGCGCCCGGGTCTTCGAAGCCGTCGAGCACGCGCGGGGCTTGCGCCGCCGCGGACAGCGGCATCGTTCCGGCCACGAGCGCGGCGGCGATCGCCGCCCGCTTCGTCCGGCTCCGCATCGGGAACATCGACACACCGCTTGCCTGCAATCCGAACCTGATACCGCAGCGCACTCGCCTCTCCTCTTCTTCGCAAGACTTCGACCGTCGTTCCCGGGCAGCGGGATTCCTGGGCTGCCGGAGGACGGCCCCTCCGGCGGCTCCGCGCCCTCGGGTCGGCGCCGCGCCAGGCCACCGGATTCCCGCGTCCGCGGGGAACGACGGGCGGGCCGCTGGTCCTTGGCGAGGATCGGGTCGGCGGCCGCCCTCGACGGCGGCCGCGCCGTCAGCCCTTCACGCTGCCGACCAGCAGCCCCTGCAGGTAGTAGCGCTGCAGCGACAGGAACAGCAGCAGCACCGGCAGCACCGTGACCACGGACCCGGCCATCATCAGTTCGTTGTCCTGCACGTGCTCGCGCGACAAGGTCGCCAGCGCCACCGGCAGGGTGTACAGGTCCTTGTCGCTGAGCACGATCAGCGGCCACATGAAATCGTTCCACGAGCCGAGGAAGACGAAGATCGCCAGCGTGACCAGGATCGGCTTCAGCACCGGCAGCACGATCTGGAAGAAGATCCGCGCTTCGCCGGCGCCGTCGATGCGCGCGGCCTCCAGCAGCTCGTCCGGGATCGAGCGCGCGTACTGCCGCACCAGGAACACGCCAAACACGCTCGCCATCAGCGGCACCACCGCGCCGGCGTAGCTGTTCACCAGGCCGAACTGCTTGAGCATCAGGAACAGCGGCATCATCGTCACCTGCGCCGGGATCACCAGCGCCGCCAGCAGCGTGCGGAACACGCGCTCGCGCCCGGCGAAGCGCAGCTTGGCGAAGGCGTACCCGGCCAGGGTGTTGAGCAGCAGCGCGATCAGCGTGGCGGTGGAGGCGATCGCGAAGCTGTTGAGCAGGTAGCGGCCCATGCCGGCGCGGGCGAACAGCTCGCGGTAGTTGTGCACGGTGGGGTCCGACGGCAGCAACGGCGGCGGGAAATGGCTGGCCTCGCCCGGCTGCATGAACGAGACCGAGAGCATCCACAGCAGCGGCGCCAGGCTCAGCGCCGCCAGCGCGATCAGCAGGCCGTTGACCACGGCCCTGGCCAGGCGCGGGTTCATGCCGGTCTCACTCCGCCCCCTTGCGCCGCGCGTACCACAGCATCGCGCTGGTCACCGCGGTCATCAGCGCGAACAGCAGGAAGGCCACGGCCGAGGCGTTGCCCAGGTTCCACCACTTGAAGCCCTCCTCGTACATCAGGTACAGCACGCTGACCGTGCTCTGCAGCGGCCCGCCCTGGGTGATCACGTAGGGTTCGGCGAACAGCTGGAAATAGCCCGACAGGGTGAGGATGGCGACCATCAGCATCACCGGCCCGAGCATCGGCAGGGTGACGTGGCGGAACTGGCGCCACGGCGAGGCGCCGTCGATGCGCGCGGCCTCGTACAGGTCCTCGGGGATCGACTGCAGGCCGGCGAGGAAGATGATCATGTTGTAGCCGAAGTTCTTCCACACCGCGAACAGGATGATGGTCGGCATCGCCCAGGCCGGGTCGCCGAGCCAGTCGACCGGATCGACGCCGAGCGAGGACAGGCCCCAGTTCACCAGGCCGTAGCGGGTGTGGAACAGGTAGCGCCAGATCACCGCCACCGCGACCACGGTGGTCACCACCGGGGCGAAGAACGCGGTGCGGAAGAACGGCTTGAACGCGCCGAGCCGCGAGTGCAGCAGCAGCGCCGCGCCCAGCGAGGCCGCGATCGACAGCGGCACGCCCACGGCGACGAAGTACAAGGTGTTGCCCAGCGCCTTCCAGAACAGCGGGTTCTGCAGCAGCGCCAGGTAGTTGCCCAGGCCGACGAAGCGCAGGTTGCCGATGTCGGCCAATGCGTAGATGTCGAAGTCGGTCAGGCTCAGCGCGAACGCCGCCAGCACCGGCAGGCCGAAGAACAGCGCGATCACGATCAGCGCCGGCGCGGCGAAGACCCAGCCGGCGGTGGCGGGCTTCATCGCGCACCTCCCGCGGCCGGCGCGGCCTCGGCCGCAGGGCGGTCGAGCATCCACCGCCGCTTCTCCAGGATCGCGTCGGCGCGGCGGTCGAGCTCGGCCGCGGCCTGCTCCACCGTCAGGTGCCCGGCGACCATCCGCTCGCCGACGATGCGCAGTTCCTGGGCGATGCGCTCCCACTCCGGCACCTTCGGCGCCGGCTTGGCGCGCTCGAGCTGGTCGCGGAACGGACGCGTGTACGGGTCCTGCGCCAGCGCCCCGCTCCGCGCCCAGGCGCTGCGCCGCGGCGGCAGGTTGCCGGTCATGCCGTGGAAGCGGATCTGCACCTGCGGGTCGGACAGGAACTCGACCAGCTTCCACGCCGCGTCCCGGTTCCGGCTGGCGCGGAACAGCACGAAGCTGGCGCCGCCGGCGACCGAGGCGCCCGGCCCGTCGGGCCCGGGCAGGGGCATCGTGCCCCAGGCGTCGGCCAGCGAGGGCGGCAGGCGCTTGCGGAACTCGGCGATGTTCCAGGGGCCGTTGACGTAGAACGCGTAGTAGCCGCGGCCGAACTCGTCCCAGACGTTGGAGATCTGGTTGTTGCTGACCGGCGGCGCCCACCCGCGGTCGAACATCTCCTTGTAGAACGCCAGCGTGCGCTTGAAGCCGGCGCTGCGGAAATTGCCGTAGCGGCCGCCGTCGCGCAGCAGCGGCCCGGGCTGCTGGATCGCCAGGTTCAGCAGCGGCTCGTACTCGTTCAGCGGCAGCAGGATCGCGTAGCGCTGCGGCCCGACTTCGCGCTTGACCGCGGCGAGCGCCGCGCGCCATTCCTGCCAGTCGCGCGGCAAGCGCTCCACCCCGGCCGCGGCGAGGATGTCCTTGCGGTAGAACGGCAGCCGCGTTTCCACGTACCACGGCACCGCGTAGACATGGCCGTCGAGCACGCCGGTCTGCCACGGGCCGGGGAAGTAGTCGCCCGGGTCCAGCGCGGGCGAACGTGCCAGGTACGGCTCCAGCGGCGTCAGCGCGCCCAGCTCGACGAACTCGGCCAGCCAGGTGTTGCCCAGCGCGCACACGTCCGGCAGGCCGTCGCCGGCGAACGCGGTCAGCAGCTTCTCGTGCGCGGCGGTCACCGGCAGCTGCTGCACCTCGACGCGGATGCCCGGGTGCAGGCGCTCGAACTCCGGAATCAGCCGGGTCACCACCTCGCCCTCGTAGCCCATCGCCCAGAAGCGCACCACGGCGCGCTCGTCGGCGCGGCCGGTGCACGCCGCGAGCAGGCCCGCGAGGAGCAACGCGGCGACGCGCCGCAGCGCCTTCCCGGCGCCGGCGCCCCGTCCCGCTTCGATGCGCGGAGCGGAGAAGGAAGCCGGCCTGCGCTCGAGCCGCATCGGGATCACGGCGACTCGGGCTGCTTCTGCTGCGGCGCCGGCGCAGGCTGCGGCTGCGGCTGCGGGTTCTGCTGCTGCGCTTGCTGCTGCGCCTGTTGCTGTTGCGCCTGCGCGGCGCGGGTCGCGCGCGATTCGGCCTCGCCGAGCGCGCGCGCGGTGGCGGCGTCCTTCCCCGCCGGCGTCTGCGGCTTGGCCGGCTCCGCCTTGCCCGCCTCGCCGGGGCTCAGCCAGCCGCCCTGGAACCCGGCGCGCTCCAGTCCGGCGCGGATGTACGGGTTGCGCTTCATCACGTTCCAGACGAACTCGTTCCGGTAGTTGGCGATCATCGTCAGGATCGGCCCCTGGTCGATGCCGATGTAGTCGCTCGCCACCCAGCCCTCGCCCGGCACGATGCGGCCGGTCTTGAGCGGGATGTCGTACTCGAAGCTCGGGTTGAACGCGTCGAGGAAGCCGTAGCTGGAGTAGAGGAACTCGCCGTAGCGCTTGTGCATCTCCAGCGCGGAGGGGATGACGATCTCCGGCGCGAACGGCAGCGAGCCCAGCGCCGCGGTGGGCGCGATGGTGCCGTCGTCGAAGGTGTCGGCCAGGCCGACGCCGCGCGCGGAGTAGTGGCGGAACTGGCGCTGCTCGCCGCGGTATTCCTGCAGCGTCTGCTGCGGGCCGTCGCTGGCGGTCAGGCCCCACACCTCGGGGCCGTAGTCCTTCCACTTCATCGGATTGGCGATCGCGTACGCGCGGTGCGCGTAGGCGGCGCGGCGGCTGTTCTCGAAATAGTCGATGCCGCGCTCGCGCATGTACTGGTCCTGGATGCCGCGGAAGTCGATCCAGACGTGGCTGTACTGGTGGCCGAACAGCGGGCCGAAGGCCAGGTATTCCTCGCCCTGGAACACGCCCCAGGAGTTGTTGTAGGTGCGCGCCCAGACCTGCCAGGTCTCCGGCTCCACCGGGTGCGTCGGCGAGCCCAGCGCCAGGACGTACAGCAGCATGGCCTCGTTGTAGCCCATCCAGTCGTGCTGGATGAAGCCGCTCTCGGGGAACCAGCCCATCGAGATCAGCGGTTTGTTGCGCTGCAGCCAGGTCCAGTCGACGCGCCGGTAGAGCTCGTCGGCGAGCTCGCGGATCTCCTTCTCGCGCGGGTCGTCGCGGTCGTAGTACGACTGCGCGAACAGCACGCCGCCCATCAGCAGCGCCGTGTCCACGCTCGACAGCTCCACCCAGCTGTCGAAGCGGTGGCCGGTGTCCATGTCGAGGAAGTGGTAGTAGAAGCCGCGGTAGCCGCCGCGGCCGGCGGCCTGCGGCCCCTGCGGCAGGTCGCGGAAGAAGCGCAGCGTGGTCAGCGTGCGGTCCACCGCCTGGTTGCGGCTGATCCAGCCGTTCTCGATGCCGATCGGGTACGCGGTGAGCGCGAAGCCGACCGAGGCGATGCTGGCGAACGGCCGCGAGGGATAGCGGTCGGGCGTGAGGCCGTTGCGCTCGTTGGTGGTGTCCCAGAAGAACTGGAACGTGCGCCGCTCGATGTCGCGGAACAGCGGCGGCAGTTCCGGCTTGCTCGGCTTGAGCGGCTCCACCTGCACCGGCGGCGCGGACGCCACCGGGTAGGTGGTCGATCCCGCGGGCTGCTGCTGGCAGCCCGCGACGATCACCATGCCGATCGCAATCAGCGATGCGGTCAACCAATTGCGACGGGACGAATTCGGCATTACTACAACCGTTGTCGATGAGCGGAAAACGAAGGCGTCGCCGCCGGCCGTCGGAAAACGACGGCCGGCGGCCGCTGGCTCAGAAGTTGAAGCCCAGGGACAGCTTGAAGGTGCGGGTCGGCAGGGCCTGGACCGTCGGACGCCCGAAGTTCTCGTTCGGATCGTTGAAACCGCCGTACCAATCGTCGTAGCCGATGTAGTTGGCCCAGTCGAACACGTTGAAGATGTCGCCGCGCACCCACATGACGAACCCGGCGCCCGTGTCGAAGTTCTTCTGCACGGCCAGATCGACCTGCTTGAACCCGAACGTGCCGCTGGGCTTGTACTGGTCGATGAAGCAGTTGTCCGGGCGGTCGACGTCGAGGCAGTTGGTCGCGTAACGGGGCGCTTGCGACGCCAGCGTCAGCTTGCCGGAGAACGTCATGCCCAGCGGGCCGTCGTAGATGCCGGTCGCCACGAAGCGGTGCTCGGGCACCTCGGCCTTGTTCCAGCCGTAGTCCTCGAGCGTCGGGTAGTCGAGCGAGAACGCCTCGGGCGATTCGCGCATCTCCTTGGCGCGCATGTAGGTGTAGGCGAAGGTGACGCCCCAGCCCGACTCGGCGGTGTAGGGCTTTTCCGCCTTCAGGTACAGCGAACTGGTGCGGGTCTTCAGGCCGTTGGTGCCGAGGATCAGATTGCCGAAGCCCGGGAACCCCTGCCCCCACGGCTGCCCCCAGCGGAAGCCCGGGGCGAAGAAGGTGCCGTCCGGACGGCGGTTGCCGAGCAGGAACGCGAAGCCGTCGTGCCCTTCGACGTACGACAGCGTCGCGTCCGTGAGCCATTCGCCGACGGTGTTGCGCATGCCCAGGCTGAACTGGTCCGTGTAGGGCACCTTGAGATTGTTGTCGAGCACGAAGACCTCGCGCCCCTCGCCGGTGGTCGACGCCAACGTGGCCAGCACCGCCGGGTCGTAATAGGCAGGATCCCAGGCGATGCAGCGGATCGTCGGGTCGTTCCCGCGCGGGCAGGTGCCGTCCTCGCGGATGAAGTCGATGTCCACCGACGGGAACGTCGACTTGGTGATCTCAAGCTGCAGCCAGTCGAACAGGTTGCGGTCGTACGCGCGGCCGACGCCGCCGTAGACCACGTGCTCCTGGTCGGCGTTGAGGTCGTAGGAGAAGCCCAGGCGGGGCTGCCAGCCGTCCTTGAACGACTTCCGGTTGTGGCCGGTGCTGATGTAGTCCTCGACGTTGATGCCCGAATTCGGGTTGTTCAGCGCCGTGGAGGAACGCAGCGAAGCGGCGACGTCGGCCGGCGTCACGTAGTCCAGGTAGCTCGGGCTCTCCTCGTAGTCGTAGCGCAGGCCGAGATTGAGCGTCAGCTTGTCGTTGACTTCCCAGTCGTCCTGGAAGTAGATGCCGTACTGCTTGTTGCTCGACTCGGCGTTGCCGTCGCCGACGCCCGGCAGCACGGTGCCGAACTTGACGTGGATCGGCCGGGTCCAGCTGCCGTTGATGTCGTAGGTGAACTGCGGGTAATAGGGCTGGCGCTCGCTCGCGCGCACGTCCACGTCCTTGAACTTCACGCCCATCTTCAGCGTGTGGCCCTGCCAGCCGGTGAAGGTCAGGTCGTTCTGGAACCCCCAGCCCTTCTGCCCCTTGTCCTGGAAGTCGGAGCCGGCGCCGGTGCGGACGATCACGTCGTTGAAGTTGGTGCCGTCGCTGAGGATGTACGCCACGCCGGCGGTGCTCGGGCTCGGGTTGTAGCTGGAATCCTCGAAGGTGAGGTGCGCGTCGTTCAGCCACGGGCCGTTGGTGTACTGGTAGCGCAGGTCGCCGCGCTTCTCTTCGTTGAGCTTGGCGGTGCCGTAGCTCGGCAGGTTCTGCCCGCCGATGTTGGTGATCTCGCTCTCGTCGCGGTACTTGCCGCTCAGCTCGAAGTAATGGTTCTCGCCGATCAGCCAGTCGATCTTGGCGAAATAGAGGTCTTCCTTGAACGGCGCGCTGAACAGCCCGGAGCCGGCCTCCTGCTGCAACGCGGGCGGCAGCTCCGGGATCTGGAAGCCGCGGCCCGGCTCGAGCGTCCTGGGCGACTCGTACTCCTTGGCCTCGTAGGCGAGGAAGAAGTGCGCCACGTCGCGCAGGATCGGACCGCCGAAGGTCGCGCCGTACTGCGTCTCCTTGGTTTCGGTCTTTTCGCCTGCACGCTCCTCGAACACGCTGCGCGTGCGCCAGTCGGTGGCGGTGTGGTCCCAGAAGAAGCTGCCCTCGAACTCGTTGGTGCCCGAGCGCGTGCTGGCGACGATCGCCGCGCTGTTGAGCTGGTCGAACTCGGCCTTGTAGTTCTGGGTGATGACCTTGTACTCGCCGATCGCCGACTGCGGGAACGGGTTGCCGCGGCTGGAGTCCTGACCGCTGATGCCGCCGCGCAGCACGTAGTCCTTCTGGCCGACGCCGTCGATGTAGACGTTGATGCCGTTCGGGTTCGACGCGCCGGAGCGGATCCGGGTCGAACCTTCGGTGCCTCTCTCGAACATCACGCCGGGCACCAGGTCGGCGAACGCCAGGAAGTTGCGGGTACCCTGCGGCAGCGCCTCGATCTGCTTGTTGCTGATGTAGGTGGCGATCTCGGACGTCCTGACTTCCGGCAGCAGCTCCGAAGTGACCGTGACCGCATCCAGCTCCGTCGCCTCGCCCGGCGCCGCGGTCTCCGGCACGCCGCCGGCGGAGAGGTTCAGCGTCGCGGTCTGGCCGACCTGCAACGTGACCGTGCGCGAGGTGCTGCGGCCGTCGGCGACCGCGTCGATGCGGTAGGTGCCGGGCGGCAGGCCGCCGATGTTGTAGCTGCCGTTGCTGGCCTGGACCTTGCGGGTGAGGCCGGTGGCGAGGTTGGTGACGGTGACGTCGGCCTGGCCGGCCGGCGCCGAGTCGACCGTGATCTGGCCGCGGACGGTCGCGGCCGTGCTCTGCGCCAGCGCCGCGGGGGCGGCGATGGCGAGGCAACTGGCCAGCGCGCATGCCAGCAGGCGCGGCACGGGCCGGCGGTTTTGCAGGGGTTGCGACTTCATGGTGCTGTCCTCTCTCCCAAAAGCACGGTTATGGTTGGAATCGTTTACATGCAGCGACACGAGCGGCCCTCTCGAGGGGCGTTTTCAGGAAGGCGATGCGCCGCGCGCGCCGCTGGACGCGCGCACGATGAGCTCCGTGGCCAGCGGGCTGGAGCCCCCGGCCGCTTCGCCCGCGATCCTTGCGATGAGCAGGCGCGCGGCGCGCGCGCCGAGTTCGGCGATGTTGACCCGGATCGTGGTCAGCCCCGGGTGAACGTAACCGGCCAACGGAATGTCGTCGAAACCGGCGACGGCGATGTCGGCCGGCACGCGCAGTCCGGCCTGGGCGAAGGCGAACATGCAGCCCAGCGCCATCATGTCGTTGGCGGCGAACACCGCGTCCGGACGCGGCGCCGCGGCGAGCAGCGCCTGCCCGGCGCGATGCCCGGAGGCTTCGTCGAATTCGCCCCGCAGCTCCCACGGCTGCGACTGCGGCAGCAGGCGCGCGATCGCATCGCGGTAGCCGCGCAGGCGTTCGTGCGCGTCGAAGTTGTCTTCCGGCCCCGAGAGGAAGGCGATGCGGCGATGCCCCTGGCCGACCAGATGCCCGACCATGGCCACGGCGCCGCCGTAGTTGTCGACGCCGACCACCGGCTCGTCCGCGGCGGGCCGGCTGTTGATCAGCACGCGCGGCAACGCGGCGTCGAGGTCGGCGCGCATCGCCTCGCTGCCGCCGACGTAGGGCGCCATCGCCAGCAGCCCGTCGACCCGGCCGCGCATCGCGCCCAGCGCGGCGCTCTGTTCGTCCGGATCGCCGTGGTAGCTCGACACCAGCAGGTGCAGGCCGTGCTCGCGCGCGACCTGGTCGATGCCGCGGATCAGTTCGGAGAAGAACTCGCCGTACAGGTCGGGCAGCACCACGCCGATGGTCTGGGTGCGGCGGCTGCTCAGGCTGCGCGCGGCGGCGTGCGGGGTGTAGCGCAACTCGCGCGCGGCGGCGAGCACGCGCGCGCGCACCGGGGCGGCGACGTTGCCATGGCCGTTCAGCGCGCGGGACACCGTCGCCACCGAAACCTGGGCCATGCGTGCGACGTCTTTGATGGTTACGTTGGCCACGCCGGGCGAGCCCCCTTGACGAGGTGAAACGCACTGTAATCGTTTACAAACGCCGATGTAAAGGCGACGTTATCTTGCATCGCAGCGTGCGCTCGCGATGCGCGCAAAGCCCTGCGGGCGCTGGTTCGCGCTCCGCGAATCATGCTGCAACGCGGCAGAAAAGGAATGCGGCGGCGCAGCAAACCCGCCTCGCCGGCGACTCACGCGCCCTCGCCCGCTTCCTCCGGGGTGCGCGCGCGGATCGCCAGCGCATGGATGTCGGTCTGCATCAGCCCGCCCAGGGCGGCATACACCGCGCGGTGCCGCGCCAGCGGCGCCAGCCCGGCGAACGCGGCGCTGACGATCTCGACCCGGAAGTGGCCGCGTCCGTCGGCGGCGCCGGCGTGGCCGGCATGGCGGTGGCTTTCGTCCACGACATCGAGCGAAGCCGGCGCCAGCGCGCGTCGCAGCGCATCCTCGATCGCGGCAACGCGGCGCTCGCGCGGCAGCGGGCCGCCGCTCATGGCAGCACCTTGCGGAACGGACGCACCTCGACCCGCGAGTACACGCCGGCGGCGACGTACGGATCGGCCTCGGCCCAGGCGCGGGCCGCGTCGAGCGATTCGAATTCGGCCACGATCAGGCTGCCGCTGAACCCGGCCGGGCCCGGGTCCTCGGCGTCGATCGCCGGGCACGGCCCCGCCAGCAGCAGGCGCCCCTGCTCGCGCAATGCCTGCAGCCGCGCCAGGTGCTGCGGCCGCGCCTGCTGGCGCTTGGGCAGCGCGTCGGCGCCGTCGTAGCCTTCGATCAGATACCACATCGCTGCGTCCGCTCCTCTTCTTTCTTGTCTTGCAGTGCTCGCGGGCCATCCGCGCGAATGAATTGTAGCCAGCGGGCTCCGCGCCGCCGCTGGACAGGGCCGGGACAAGCCCGTACCCTAGCCGCACAGCCCAAAGGCCGGACGCAGCGGCCCGTCGCGACAGGCTCCCCACTCCGTCGCCACGCCAGCACATCACGTGCGTCGCTGCTTGCCGTGGCCCGCGCCCGCAGCCCTGCCGCCCTGTGCCGCCACCCGCGCGTGGCGCGCCGGTCGTAGCCGTTCGGACGCCGCGCCGAGATCCAAGCAGTCCGTTGCATCCGATGGCGGCCCCGCAGGCCGCCAGCACCGTAGCGATAGCAGTGCCGAGGCCCGGAGGGGCCGGCTCCGAATGACCGAAGAACGCGCAGCCGACGCGAGCGAGCAAAACCCGGCCCCCGCGCACCCGCAGCAGCAGGAAATGCCGCTGGCGGTGGTGCATGGCCAGCCGGTGCTGCAGATCCCGCAGGACCTGTACATCCCGCCCGACGCGCTGGAAGTGATCCTCGAGGCGTTCGAGGGGCCGCTCGACCTGCTGTTGTACCTGATCCGCCGGCAGAACCTGGACATCCTCGACATCCCGGTCGCCGAGATCACCCGCCAGTACATCGACTACATCCAGACGATGCACGAGATGCGCTTCGAGCTGGCGGCCGAGTACCTGGTGATGGCCGCGATGCTGGCCGAGATCAAGTCGCGCATGCTGCTGCCGCGGCCGGCGGCCGCGGAAGGCGAGGAGGAGGACCCGCGCGCCGAGCTGGTCCGCCGCCTGCAGGAGTACGAGCGGTTCAAGAAGGCGGCCGAGGACCTGGACGCCCTGCCCCGGCTGGAGCGCGACACGGCGCCGGTGGCGGCCTTCGTGCCGGACCGCGCCGCGGTGCGCTTGCCGCCGCCGGTGGAGTTGAAGGAGATGCTGCTGGCGCTGCACGACGTGCTCAAGCGCGCCGAACTGTTCAGCCAGCACGCGATCAAGCGCGACGCGCTGAGCGTGCGCCAGCGCATGGGCGAGCTGCTGGAGCGGATGAAGGACGGCGCCTTCCACCGCTTCGAGGCGCTGTTCGCCGCCGAGGAGGGCAAGCTGGGCGTGGTGGTGACCTTCCTCGGCCTGCTCACCCTGGCCAAGGAGCAATTGGTGGAGATCGTCCAGGAAGCGCCGCTGGCGCCGATCTACGTGAAGTCGCTGGCGGTGGCCAAGGACCCGTCCGAGATCGAACTGTCCAGCGAGTTCGACGCGCCGGCGGCGAACGACGACGCGCAGGCCTGACCCGCCCTCGCCGGCGGCGAACGGGAACGCCGCCGCGCGAACAGCACGACCCGGAAGGCACGCGGTGGCGCCGCGCGGCATCGTGGGGAAACAAGCGAGAAAGCCAGAGTCCGCATGGATCAACAACTCATCACCCGCATCGTCGAAGCCGCCCTGCTCGCGGCCAACCAGCCGCTGACGCTGGCGCAACTGCACGCATTGTTCCCCGAGGAGCAGCCGGCGCCGGCCGGCAGCGTCGAGCAGGCGCTGGAGGCCCTGCGCGAAGGCTGCGCCGAGCGCGGCATCGAACTGGTCGAGGTCGCCTCCGGCTTCCGCTTCCAGGTCAAGGCCGACGTGCACCCGTGGGTGGCGCGGCTGTGGACCGAGCGCCAGACCCGCTACACCCGCGCCACGCTCGAGACCCTGGCGCTGATCGCCTACCGCCAGCCGATCACCCGCGGCGAGATCGAGCAGGTCCGCGGCGTCGCGGTCAGCAGCAACATCATCAAGGCGCTGGAGGAGCGCGAGTGGATCCGCGTGGTCGGCCACCGCGACGTGCCCGGCAAGCCCGCGCTGTACGGCACCACCAAGGCCTTCCTCGACTACTTCGGCCTCAAGCGCCTGGACGAGCTGCCGCCGCTGTCGGAGCTGAAGGACATCGGCGAGCTGGAACCGCAGCTGCCGCTGGAGGAGCGCATCGCCGCAGGCGGCATCGACGCCGGCCAGGACACCGGCGCCGGCGACGACGGCGCGCAAGCGGCCGCGGACGACGGCCGCGCGCCGGGCGCCAGGGCGGCCGACGCGGCGGCCGCGGCCGGCGAAGCCGCGGGCGAGAACGAAAGCGAAGACACCGGCGAGGCCTTCCCGGCCGAGCCATCCGAATCCGCCAGCGATGGCGACCCCGAAGCCGCGCCGGGCGAGCGCGCGGCGGACGCGAACGATCCCGAAGCAGACACCCCCGCCGTCGAGACGACGACCGTTCCCGAACAGATGGACGCGGCCGCAACGGCCGAGTCGGAGCAACACAGACATGACTGAAGCCAAGAGCCGCAAGCTCACCCTCAAACGCAACGACGCCGCGGCCGAAGCGCCGCGCCTGGAAGAGCGCCTGCACAAGGTCCTGGCCCAGGCCGGGCTCGGTTCGCGGCGCGCGCTGGAACAGCGCATCGCCGACGGCCTGGTCAAGGTCAACGGCGAGACCGCCCAGGTCGGCATGAGCGTCCGCAGCGGCGACAAGATCGAGATCGACGGCCGCCAGTTCGTCGCCAGCGCGCTGACCGATCCGCCGCGCGTGCTGATGTACAACAAGCCCGAAGGCGAAGTGACCACCCGCGAGGATCCGGAAGGCCGCCCGACCGTGTTCGAGGCGCTGCCGGCGCTGAAGGGCGCGCGCTGGATCGCGGTCGGCCGCCTCGACATCAACACCACCGGCCTGCTGCTGCTGACCACCGACGGCGAGCTGGCCAACGCGATGATGCATCCCTCGTTCGAGATCGAACGCGAGTACGTCTGCCGCGTGCGCCCGCCGGAAGGCCAGGAGCGGGTGCCGGACAACCTCGTCGACCGCCTCGCCCGCGGCGTCGCGCTCGAGGACGGCCCGGCCAAGTTCGACGAGATCGAGCGCATCGGCGGCAGCGACTCGCACGACTGGTTCCGCGTGGTGGTCAAGGAAGGCCGCAACCGCGAGGTGCGCCGGCTGTGGGAATCGCAGGGCTGCCAGGTGAGCCGGCTCAAGCGCATCCGCTACGGCGCCGTGGCGTTGCCGCGCGAGCTGCTGCGCGGCCAGTCGCAGGAACTGCCCAGCGACAAGGTCGAGGCGCTGCGCCGCGAGGTCGGGCTCGAGGACGGCGCGCCGTCGGCGCTGACGCTGCAGCCGGTGATCGGCCAGCGCAAGGCGACCAAGGCCACCATCGACCTGACCGGCCGGGGCCGCGCCCAGGGCTACGTCAACGGCCACAACATCGCCGACGAGGGCCGCGAACTGCGCCGCTTCGACCACGTGCGCGACGAGCGCGGCCGTGGCCGCAAGGCGCACGGCGGCCTCACCGTCAGCGGCGAAGCCGCGGCCAAGCAGGCGCAGAAGCCGTTCAAGCAGCGCAAGCAGAAGGGCCCGAAGCCGCTGCCGGAGGGCAACCCGGCCGCGTTCCGCACCTGGTACGTGCCCGACGGCGTGGAAACCGGCCCGAGCGGCCACCGCAACCCGGACCAGCGCGGCAAGAAGCCGTACGGCAAGGGCCGCGGCGCCGGCGCCGGTGCGGCGTCGCGCGGCCCGGGCCAGGGCAAGGGCGGCCAGCGCGCGGCGCGGCCGTACGGCGCGCCCAGCTTCCCCTCCGACCACGCCACGCCGGGCGGCTTCAATCCGTACGGCGACAAGCCGCGCGGCGCACGTCCGAACGGCCGCCCCGGCGGCCGCCCGAGCGGGCGCCCCGGCGGTTCGCGCGGCGGCGGGCGTCCCGGCGGCCAGCCCGGCGGCGGCCGCGGCCAGCGCAGCGGCGGATGACGGCGGCCGCCGACGGCCGCGCAGAAAAAAGCTCGAGGCGCCCCGTGGCGCCTCGAGCCGGTTTGGACGCCCGCCCGGCAGGCGGACGCGCGTCCAAGTGCGTTACAGCTTGGCGGTGCCGTCCGCCGGATCGACGGCGGGATTGGCCGCCGGAGCGGATACGCCGGCATAGTCGACCACCAGCGCGACGCGGCGGTTGTCGCGGCCGGCGTCGCCGACCGCACCCGGGCGCACCAGGCGGTTCTTGTCCTCGCCGTAGCTGACCGCGCGCACCTGGCCCGGGGCCAGGCCGCCGCTGGCGACAAGGTAGTCGCGCACCGCCTCGGCGCGGCGCAGGCCCAGGCGCTTGTTGTAGCCCGCCGGGCCGGACGGGTCGGCGAAGCCTTCGACGGTGATCAGCGCATCGGAATGGTTGCTGCGGATGACGCGGGCGAAGTCGTCGAGCAGCGGCTTGTCCTGCTCGCTGAGGGTGGCGTCGTCGGTGGCGAAGTGCGCGCCGGTCTCGACCCGCACCCGCCCGGCGAGCTGGGTCACCAGCGCGTCATGCTTCTGCGACAGCGCGTCGAGCTGGGACTGCAGGCGCTGGTCGGTCGCGCGCAGGTCGGCGACGGTGGCGTCGAACTCCTCGCGCTTGACGTAGTGGTTGCAGCCGCTGAGGGCGATCGTGGCCAGGCCGAGAGCGAGGGTGGTGGTGCGAACGGAAAGAAGCATCGATATCTCCTTCGGAAGAAGCCAAACCGGCGCACGGGGGAATGCGCGCGGCGGACGCGCAGGACCGGGGGATCGCTGCGGCCGTGAACGTCGTTTTGGGAATGAAGCGGCGCCAGCGGCGCGAGGTGCAATCGGTTCATGGAGTGAAGGTGCGGGTATCAATCGCACAGCGCTTGTTAAACGGGCGTTGGATGAACGCGCGAAAACAGCGCCGCCGCGCACGCTTTGGCGGCGCGTTCAGGCCGGAGACACGCTTTCGCATGCCGGCGTTCACGAATGCGAAAGAAAGCGTCGCGTCGCAGGGTGCACGGATGTCGGCGGCCGCGCGTCGGGCGGCTGCCGCCGCGTCGGCGGATGGCGCCGCGAAACCGGGCCGGTGGACGCCCGCTCCGCCCCGGCGGGGCGGGCGCGCATGCGCGCCGCCGCGCGCCTCAATGCCGGCTCAGGCTCGCCACGTACGGATGGACGAGGCGCTCGAAATCGCTCCACTCCATCAGCAGCAGCTCGCGATGGGTCCCGGCATTGAAGGCGATCTGCCCATCCTCGTCGGCGAGGCTGTCGGCCGCGTACACCTCCATGCCATACAGGTTGCCGAACGGCGGCATCGCACCGACCTCGCACTCGGGGAAGCGGTCGCGGAACTCGGCCTCGCTCGCCAGTCCGACCTCGCTCGCGCCGCTGACCTCGCGCAGGCGCGCCAGGCTCAGCCGTTCGTCCGCGGGCAGCACCGCCATCGCCAGGCGGCCGTCGAGCCTGACCATCACCGTCTTGGCCATCTCGTGGCGATCGATGCGCGCGCTGAACGCGGTGGCCTCGGCGGTGAACGCGCGCGGATGGGTCAGGGTGTCGTACGCCACCCGGTGGGAGTCGAGAAACGCTTCGAGCCGGGACATGGACATGGCCGCCTCCAGGAACGGGAGGCCGGCGGCGTCGGTCGAGCGGCGCGGCGCGCCGGCGTTCGGAATGGGCCGCATGCGCGGCCGAGGCCAGTGTAGCCGGGCCGTGTCGAGCCGACGTGGTGACGCGGCGCCCGTGCGAAGCGCGCGGCGGCTCCGCCCTTGCGCCTGCGTTTTCCGC
Organism: Vulcaniibacterium tengchongense; assembly: GCF_003814555.1. Classification (GTDB taxonomy): domain Bacteria; phylum Pseudomonadota; class Gammaproteobacteria; order Xanthomonadales; family Xanthomonadaceae; genus Vulcaniibacterium; species Vulcaniibacterium tengchongense. Next base: position 711,402 of record NZ_RKQN01000001.1, on the reverse strand, counting down.
CTGCGGCGGTCAGCCCTTCAGTTCGAACGCATCGGCGTCGAGCATCGCCGGGAAGCGCCGGCGATGCGCGAGCAGTTCCTCGGCGAGCAGCGTCGTGGTCGCCACCACTTCCTCGTCGGTGCATTCGCTGGCCGGGTGGCCGAGGAAATCCAGCACCGCGCTGTCGCCGGCGTAGTGCAGGCCGTTGCCGTCGGTACCCACGCGGTTGACCGCGGCGACGTAGCACAGGTTCTCGATCGCGCGGGCGCGCAGCAGGGTCTTCCAGGCGTAACTGCGCGCCGACGGCCAGTTGGCCACGTAGATCGCCAGGTCGTAGTCGAGGTCGCCCGGGCGCTCGACGTCGTAGCGGTTGCGCGAGAACACCGGGAAGCGCAGGTCGTAGCAGACCAGCGGGCAGATCCGCCAGCCGCGCCATTCCACGGTCAGGCGCGGGCGGCCGGCGGCGTAGCGCTCGTGCTCGCGGGCATAGCGGAAGAGATGGCGCTTGTCGTAGGCGCGCAGCGCCCCGTCGGGCTGGACGAACAGCAGGCGGTTGAACACGCCGGCGTCGGTGCGGATCTGCACGCTGCCGGTCACCGCCGCATCGAGCCGGGCCGCCTGCTCGCGCATCCAGGCCACGGTCGGCCCGTCCATGGTCTCGGCATTGCCGATCGCGTCGTTGGAGAAGCCGCTGGTGAAGGTCTCCGGCAGGATCACCAGGTCGGTCGTGCCGTGCAGCGGCGCGATCAGCTGGCCGTAGTAGTCGCGGTTGCCGGCCGGGTCGTGCCAGCGGGTGTCGCCTTGGACGAGGGAGACGCGGAGGTTGTGCATGGCGGGATTGTGGCGGGTTTCGCGTGAACGCACGAGGCGGTCTTCGTCGCTCCCGCGAAGGCGGGAGCCCGGTGTCTTCAGCTTGTCTTGCCCGATCGCCCGCTTTCGCGGACGGCGGCGATCAGAGCTTGCGCAGCCGCTCGATCGCCGCGTCCAGGGTCGCCTCGTTCTTGGCGAAGCACAGGCGCGCCAGGCGCTGCCCCGGCGGCGGGTTCTCGTAGAACGGCGACAGCGGGATCGCCGCGACGCCGTGTTCGACCGTGAGCCAGCGGCAGAACGCGGCGTCGTCCAGCTCGCTCACCGCCGAGTAGTCGACCAGTTGGAAGTAGCCGCCCGGCACCGGCAGCGGCTTCAGCTTGGTGCCGAGCAGCTGCTCGCGGAAGCGGTCGCGCTTGGCCTGGTAGAACGCGCCGAGCCGCTCGTAGTGCTCCGGTTCGGCCTCGATCATCTCGGCGAACGCCCACTGCGCCGGGGCGAAGGTGCAGAAGGTGTTGTACTGGTGGACCTTGCGCAGCTCCGCCGACAGCGCCGGCGGCGCGATGCAGTAGCCGACCTTCCAGCCGGTGCAGTGGTAGGTCTTGCCGAAGCTGGAGACCACGAACGCGCGCTCGCGCAATCGCCGGTGGCGCAGCGCCGATTCGTGGACGCGGCCGTCGAACACGATGTGCTCGTAGACCTCGTCGGAGAGCAGGTACACCTGCGGCGCGTCGGCCAGCAGCGCGCCCAGGGCGGCGATGTCCGCGGCGCCGAACATCGCCCCGGACGGGTTGTGCGGCGAGTTGACCATCAGCAGGCGCGTGCGCGGGGTGACCGCGGCGCGCACCGCGGCCCAGTCCGGCGCGAAGGTCCGCGGGTCCAGCGGCACGTGCACGGCGCGGCCGCCGGCCAGGTCGATCGCCGGCTCGTAGGAGTCGTAGCACGGGTCGAGCACGATCACCTCGTCGCCCGGATGCACGACCGCCGCGACCGCGTCGAAGATCGCCTCGCTGGCGCCGGAGGTCACGGTGACCTCGGCGTCCGGGTCGGGCCGGTAGCCGTAGCAGCGCTCGGTCTTGGCGGCGATGGCCTGGCGCAGCGCGGGCACGCCGGTCATCGGCGCGTACTGGTTCCTGCCTTCGCGCATGGCCCGGTCGAGCGCGCGGACCAGGCGCTCGGGTACGTCGAAATCCGGAAAGCCCTGGCCGAGGTTGACCGCGCCGTGTTCCAGCGCGAGTTGCGACATGACGGTGAAGATGGTGGTGCCGACCTTGGGCAGCCGGGTCTGGGGGGGCATCGCGAGGATCGTGGGGAATGCGGGGAGAGCGGCAGTGTACGGAGCCCGGGCCGGCCGCGTCATGGCCATCGCTCATCGCGACGCACCGCCGCGCATTTGCATGTGGCCGCGCCAGGGACGACACTCGGGTCCATGCGCGAGCTGCAACTCGTCGACGCGGCCGAACTCGCCGCCGCCTATGCGGCGGCCGAATACGCCGTGCGCCTCGACGGCGACGCGCTGCCGCTGCGGGTCGGCCGTCCGGCCGCCGACCTCGAAGCCTATTGGCCGCGCCGCCGCTACGCCTTCCTGACCGCCTGGAACCCGGCCTCGCAGCCGCATTCGGAGGCGGCCAACCAGGCCGCCGACGCGCTGCTGCGGGCGCGGCTGGACGAACTGGGCGTGGACCGCCAGCCGGCCTGGGCGCAGGACCCGGGCGGGGATTGGCGCGAGCCGGGCTGGCTGCTGGCGGACCTGCCCGCCGGTGCGCTGATCCGGCTGGCGCAGGAATTCGGTCAGGCCGGCGTGCTCGACTGGACGCAGGGCGAGCCGGTGCGCCTGCGCATGCTGCTGCCGCGCCCGCGGGCGGCGCCGGCGCTGCCCCACGTCGAATGGCTGGACCCGCCGTAGATTCGCGCGTTCGGCGAGGCCGGCATCGCGGCGGGCCTCTTTGCCGGGGAATCCCGTTGCGAGCGCGCCGCCGCCGATGCCCGGCACGAACGTCCATGCGCCTCGCGGGCGGCCCCATGCCGCGGAGTCCTGACGGCGCCCGGGCCTGATCGCGGAACGCGCGGAACGCGCATGCCCCGCCGCGCCCGCGATGACGCCCGGCCGGACCGCCGCGCGCGCCTCCCGCGGAAAAGCGCGGCGCCAGTTCACATAGAATGGGCGCCCCGCGGCCGCTGGCCGCCGCCGCCCGAACGATGACCCCGCCCGACCGAACCGCCCCGCCGCTGCTCGCGGCCCGAGGCTTGCGCTTCGCCCGCAACGAGGAACCGGTGTTCGGCCCGCTCGACTTCGCCGTCGACGCGGGCGAGGCGCTGCTGGTCCAGGGCGACAACGGCGCCGGCAAGACCACCCTGCTGCGGGTGCTGGCCGGGCTGCTGCGCGCCGACGCGGGCGAGGTCGACATCGACGGCCGCCCCGCCGATCCGGCGCGGCGCGCGCGCGCGATCGCCTATCTCGGCCATCTGCCCGGGCTGAAGGCCGACCTGAGCGCGCTGGAGAACCTGGCCTTCCTGTGCGGCCTGCAGGGCCGCCGCCGCGCGCAGCTGGCGGAGAACGCGCTGGCCCTGGTCGGCCTGGCCGGGTACGAGGACGCGCTGGCCCGCCAGCTCTCGGCCGGGCAGAAGAAGCGGCTCTCGCTGGCGCGGCTGTGGATGTCGCCGGCGCCGCTGTGGCTGCTCGACGAGCCCTACGCCAACCTCGACCTCGACGGCATCGAGCTGGTCAACCGCATGGTCCAGGCGCACCTGCGCGACGGCGGCGCGGCGCTGGTCACCACCCACGGCGCCTACGCCGCGCCGCCGGTGCGGACGCGGACGCTCGCCATGGGGAAGGCGGCATGAGCGCGCTCGTGCCGACCCTGTCCGGCGCCGCCCGGGCGCTGCTGCTGCGCGACCTGCGCCTGCTCTGGCGCCGCCGCGGCGACGCCCTGCAGCCGGCGCTGTTCGCGCTGCTGGTGGTGGCGCTGTTCGCGTTGGCGCTGGGGCGCGAGAAGCAGGCGCTGGCCCAGGCGGCCGGCGCGGTGCTGTGGCTGGCGGTGCTGCTGGCCGGGCTGCTGTCGCTGGACAGCCTGTTCCGGGGCGACGCCGAGGACGGCTCCCTCGAGCAATGGATGCTGGCGCCGGTGCCGCTGGCCTGGCTGGTCGCGGTGCGCACCTTCATGCACTGGGCCACCACCGCGCTGCCGCTGCTGGTCGCCGCGCCGTTCCTGGCCGAACTGCTGTACCTGCCGAGGGCGCAGCTGCCGGTGCTGTTGGCCTCGCTGGCCCTGGGCACGCCGCTGCTGAGCCTGATCGGCGCGGTGGTCGCCGCGCTGACGGTCGGGATGCGGCGCTCCGGTATACTGGTCGCCTTGCTGGCGCTGCCGCTGTACGTGCCGGTGCTGGTGTTCGGGGCCGGCAGCGTCGCCGCCGCGGCGCAGGGGCTGGATCCGGCCGGCGCGCTGCTCCTGCTCGGCGCCGGGCTGGTCGCGGCGCTGGCGCTGGCGCCGCTGGCGGCCGCCGCGGCGATCCGCATCGCCTTGAACTGAGAGCAAGCCGGCGCTCGCGCCCTCACCCCGGCCCTCTCCCGCATGCGGGGGAGGGAGCTAGTGAACGATGAATCCGATCCTGCGCTGGTTCCACAAACTCGGTTCGCCGCCCTACTTCGACCGCTTCGCCGCGCGCTGGGCGCCGTGGGGCCACGGGCTGGGCCTGCTGGCGATGGCGCTCGGCGCGTACGGCGCGCTGTTCCAGGTGCCGGCCGACTACCAGCAGGGCGACAGCTTCCGCATCCTCTACATCCACGTGCCCAGCGCCTGGATGAGCCTGGCGGTGTTCGCGCTGATGGCGCTGTACGCGGCGATCGCGCTGGTCTGGCGGATCAAGCTGTGCGAGATCCTGGCGATGGCCTGCGCGCCGATCGGCGCCGCCTTCACCGTGATCACCCTGGCCACCGGCTCGATCTGGGGCAAGCCGATGTGGGGCACCTGGTGGGACTGGGACCCGCGCCTGACCACCGAGCTGATCCTGCTGTTCCTGTACCTGGGCGTGATCGGCCTGTACCACGCCATCGATGACCGCCGCGCCGCGGCGCGCGCGGCCGGCCTGCTGGCGATCGTCGGCGTGGCCCTGCTGCCGGTGATCCGCTACTCGGTGGTGTGGTGGAACTCGCTGCACCAGGGCCAGACCATCCGCGTGTTCGGCGAATCGAGCATGGACCCGAGCATGCTGCCGCCGCTGCTGTGGATGGTCGCCGGCACCAAGCTGTGGTTCGTCGGCGCGCTGCTCGCCCGCGCCCGCGCCGACAACCTGCGCCGCGAGGCCGGCAAGGCCTGGGTCGCCGAGCTCGCGCAGGAGAAGCGCGCATGAGCTACCTGAACTACGTGATCGCCGCCTACGCGGTATTCGTGCTGGTGCTGGGCTGGGACTACCTCGCCACCCGCCTGCAGATCCGCCGCGAGCTGCGCGGGGCGCGCCTGCGCGCCGCCCGCGGGGCCGCGCGCCCCGCCAAGAACGCCGCCAACGAGTTGTCCCGATGAATCCCGTCCGCCGCCGCCGCCTGCTGTGGGTGCTGGCCCTGGTCGCCGCCGCCGGCCTCGCGGTCGCGCTGGTCGCGCTGGCCCTGCAGCGCAACGTCGCCTACCTGTACACGCCCGGCGAGGTGCTGCGCGGCGAGGCCGGGGCGCTGGTCGCCGGCGGGCAGGCGCGCTTCCGCCTCGGGGGCATGGTCGCGGCCGGTTCGTTCCAGCGCCCGCCCGGCTCGCTGGAGGCGCGCTTCCGCGTGACCGACGGCGACGCCGAGCTGCCGGTGGTCTACACCGGCATCCTGCCCGACCTGTTCCGCGAGAAGCAGGCGGTGGTCGCCACTGGCCGCATGCGGGGCGACGTGTTCGTCGCCGAAGAGATCCTGGCCAAGCACGACGAGACCTACATGCCGAAGGAAGTCGCCGACAAGATGGGCGTGGCGCACAGGAAGCACGACGTGCAGGTGCCGGCGGACGGCGCCGATGAGTGACGCGCTTGCGATCGTCCCCTCCCCCGTTCGCGGGGGCGGCTTGGGCCGGGCGCGGACCGCGCCGCATCGCGCCGGCGCCTTGAGCGTCGTGCGCGCCCCATCCCTCGCCCCTTCCCTGTCCCGCAGGCGGGAGAGGGGGTATCCGATGCATGTCGGCCTCTTCCGCCAGCGGGAGAACGGGAGCGCGACGCATGTGGGCTGAGCTCGGACAGGTCGCGCTGGTCCTGGCGCTGCTGGTGGCGGTGCTGCAGGCGGCGCTGCCGCTGGCCGGCGCGCAGAAGCAGGTCCCGGCGTGGATGGCGGTGGCGCGGCCGGCCGCGTACGCGCAGCTGGCGCTGGTCGCGCTGGCCTTCGCGATCCTCACCTGCGGCTTCGTCGGCCAGGACTTCTCCCTGCGCTACGTCGCCGAGAACAGCAACTCGCTGCTGCCGCTGGTGTACCGCTACACCGCGGTATGGGGCGCGCACGAGGGTTCGCTGCTGCTGTGGGCGCTGATCCTGGCGCTGTGGACGGCGGCGGTGGCGCGCTTCTCGCGACGCCTGCCTGAGCCGGTGCTCGCGCGCGTGCTCGGGGTGATGGGCGTGGTCGCGATCGGCTTCCTCGCCTTCCTGATCTTCACCAGCAACCCGTTCCAGCGCCTGCTGCCGGCGGCGGCCGAGGGCCGCGACCTGAACCCGCTGCTGCAGGACCCGGGCATGATCGTGCACCCGCCGATGCTGTACATCGGCTACGTCGGCTTCTCGGTGCCGTTCGCGTTCGCGATCGCGGCGCTGCTCGACGGCCGCATCGACGCGCGCTGGCTGCGCTGGACGCGGCCGTGGACCAACATCGCCTGGGCCTTCCTGACGCTCGGCATCGCGCTGGGCTCGTGGTGGGCGTATTACGAGCTGGGCTGGGGCGGCTGGTGGTTCTGGGACCCGGTCGAGAACGCCAGCTTCATGCCCTGGCTGGCGGGCGCGGCGCTGCTGCACTCGCAGGCGGTGACGGAAAAGCGCGGCAGCTTCCGCGGCTGGACCCTGCTGCTGGCGATCGCCGCGTTCTCGCTGTCGCTGCTGGGCACCTTCCTGGTCCGCTCCGGGGTGCTGACCAGCGTGCACGCGTTCGCCGCCGACCCGACCCGCGGCCTGTTCGTGCTGGTGTTCCTGGGCCTGGTCATCGGCGGCTCGCTGCTGCTGTACGCGCTGCGCGCGCCGGCGGCGGACGACGCCGGCAAGCCGGATCCGAAGCAGTATTTCGAGCCCGCCTCGCGCGAGACCCTGCTGCTGGCCAACAACCTGCTGCTGACCAGCGCCTGCGCGATGGTCCTGCTCGGCACGCTGTACCCGCTGCTCGCCGACGCGCTGGAGCTGGGCAAGATCTCGGTGGGGCCGCCCTACTTCGCGCTGATGTTCACCCTGCTGATGGCGCCGCTGGTGGCGTTGCTGCCGCTCGGGCCGCTGACCCGCTGGCAGCGCGAGCAGATCTCCAAGCCGCTGGCGCTGCTGGCGCCGTGGGCGGGGCTGGCCCTGGCCGCCGCCGCGGCCGCGTTCTTCCTCGCGCCGCAAGGGCCCTGGAAGGTCGCCGCGGGCGTACTCGGCGCCGTATGGGTCGGCGCCGGCACGCTGCGCTTCCTCTGGACCCGGCTGCGCAACCGCGGCGCCGGCCGCCGCCTCACCGCGGAGATGCTCGGCATGAGCCTGGCGCATTTCGGCATCGCCGTGTTCCTGGTCGGCGCCCTGCTGACCGAAGCGCTGCACCAGCAGCGCGAGGTCGCCCTCGCGCCGGGGCAGACGGTGCAACTGGGCCGCTACGAATTCCGCTTCGACGGCGCGGCGCATTCGCAGGGGCCCAACTACGAGGCCGACCGCGGCACCGTCGCCGTGTTCGAGAACGGCGCGCCGCTCACGGTGCTGCATCCGGAGAAACGCACCTACGCCGGCGGCCAGGTGATGACCGAGGCGGCGCTCGACCCCGGCCCGGCCCGCGACCTCTACGTCGCCCTCGGCGAGCCGCTCGGCAGCGGCGCCTGGGCGCTGCGCGTGCACGTCAAGCCGTTCGTGCGCTGGATCTGGGCGGGGGCGCTGCTGATGATGCTGGGTGGGCTGGTGGCCGCCGGCGACCGGCGCTTCCGCGCCGAGCCGGCCGGCGCCGCCGAACGCCCGCGGCGCGACGCCGCCGCGCCCGTTCCGCCCGGCGCGCAAGGAGATTCCGCATGAGCCCCCGGTCGCGTTGGATCCCGCTGGCGGTGTTCGCCGCCCTGGCCGCGCTGCTCGCCGCCGGCGTCTGGCTGAGCCGCAACCCGAACCGCGCGGCCCTGCCCTCGCCGCTGATCGGCAAGCCGGCGCCGGCGTTCTCGCTGCCGGTGCTGCACGAGCCGGGGCGGCTGGTGTCCTCGGACGAGCTGCGCGGCGCGCCCTACCTGCTCAACGTCTGGGGCAGCTGGTGCCCGGCCTGCCGCGACGAGCACCCGGTGCTGACGCGCTTCGCCGAGACCAAGCGCCTGCGCGTGATCGGCTACAACTGGAAGGACGAGCACGCCGACGCGCTGCGCTGGCTCGAGCGGTTCGGCAATCCCTACTGGCTGGTGCTGGTCGACCACGACGGCCAGGCGGCGATCGACTGGGGCATCTACGGCGCGCCGGAGACCTTCCTGGTCGATGCCGCCGGCATCGTGCGCTGGAAGTACGTCGGCCCGCTGACCGACGACGTGATCCGCGACGAACTGCTGCCGAAGCTGGAGGAGCTCGAGCGCGGCGGCGGGGAGCGCAAGCTGTGACCGGCCGTGCGCGTCCCTTGCCGTTCCGCGCCGCGCCGGCCGCGCGCCTGCGCGCCGGGTTGCTCGCGCTGCTGCTCGCCGCGCCCTGGGCCCTCGCGCAGACCGCGATCGACGCCGCGCCCCCGCAGTTCCGCGACGCCGCCGAGGAACGCCGCTTCCACGCCCTGGTCTCCGAACTGCGCTGCGTGATGTGCCAGAACCAGTCGCTGGCCGAGTCCAACGCCCAGATCGCGGTCGACCTGCGCCGGGAAGTGCTGGACCTGATGCGGCAGGGCAAGAGCGACCGCGAGATCGAGGCGTTCCTCGTCGCCCGCTACGGCGAGTTCGTGCTGTACCGGCCGCAGCTCGAATCCAAGACCTGGCTGCTGTGGTTCGGCCCGGCCCTGGTGCTGCTGGCCGGCGGCGCGGGGGTGGTCGCGGCGGTGCGCCGCCGCGCCGCGCACGCCCGCCAGCAACCCGCACCGGCGGACGAACCGGACCAGGAGTGGTGATGACCGCCTTCGCTCTCGCCGGCCTCGCCCTGGCCGTCCTCGTGCTCGCCTACGTGCTGCGCCCGCTGTGGCGCACGCGGCCGGCCGCCGGCTTCGGCGCGGTCGCCGGCCTCACCCTCGCCGCGGGCCTGCTGTACTTCGCGATCGGCACGCCGCAGGCGCTGGATCCGGCCCGGCGCAAGGCGCCGGAAACGCTCGACGAAGCGATCGCGCAACTGGAAGCGCAGCTGCGGCGCGAGCCGAACAGCATCGAAGGCTGGCGCCTGCTCGGCCGCGCCTATCTCGCCGAGGGCCGCGGCGACGCCGCGCGCGATGTGCTGGCGCGCGCGCTGAAGCTGGCGCCGGACGACCCCGACCTGCTCGCCGAGGCCGCCGAAGTGCGCGCCCTGGCCGCGCCGCAGCGGCGCTTCGACGAGGAAGGCGTGGCCATGCTGCGCCGCGCCCTGCAGCAGCAGCCGATGCACCAGCGCGCGCGCTGGTTCCTCGGCATCGCCCAGCGCCAGGCGCAGCAACCCGCCGAGGCGGCGCGCACCTGGGAGCCGCTGCTGGGCGTCGTGACCGACCCGGCCACCGCATCCAGCCTGCGCCAGCAGATCGACGCGGCGCGCCGCGATGCCGGCCTGCCGCCGCTGCCGGCCTCGCCCGCCGCGGCGGCGGCCGCGGAGGCCGCACCGGCGTTGCTGCGCGTCACCGTCGAGCTCGCGCCGGAGCTGCGCGGCCGGCTCGGCGCCGACGCCGCGCTGTTCGTGCTCGCCCGCCAGCCCGGCGGGCCGCCGATGCCGGTGGCGGCCAAGCGCCTGCCCGCCACCGGCTTCCCGCTCACGGTCGAACTCGGCGATGGCGACAGCCCGATGCCGACGCTGAAACTGTCGCAGCTGCGCCAGGTGCAGCTGCAGGCGCGCATCTCGCAGGCGGGCACCGCCGAGCGCGGCCGCGGCGATCTCGAATCGGCACCGCAGCCGGCGCAGCCCGGCGCCGAATCCGCGTACACGCTGCGGATCGACCGCGTCGTCGAGTGATGCGCGCGCCCCCTCGCGCGGGGAGCGCGCGGCCACGCGTTGCGCTCGCCGGCATGCGCCTTTCCGCGCGGCGCCTGGCAAGCGCGGGGCGCGTTGCTACACTCCGGCGCCTATGTTCGAGTTCATCCCGCCCGGTACCCGCTTCTTCCCGCTGCCCTCGCCGTTCCCGATGAAGCGCGGCGGCGCGCTGCACGGCGCGCGCATCGCCTACGAGACCTGGGGCGAGCTTTCGCCCGCGCGCGACAACGCGATCCTGATCCTCACCGGGCTTTCGCCCGACGCGCATGCGGCGAGCGGCCCGGCCAATCCGGAGCCCGGCTGGTGGGAGCCGATGCTCGGCCCGGGCAAGCCGATCGACACCGCGCGCTGGTTCGTGATCTGCGTGAACTCGCTCGGCAGCTGCAAGGGCTCGACCGGTCCGGCGTCGCCGAACCCGGCCACCGGCGAACCGTACCGCCTGGATTTCCCGGAGCTCTCGGTCGAGGACGGCGCCGACGCCGCCGCGCACGTGGTGCGCGGGCTGGGCATCGAACGGCTGGCCTGCGTGATCGGCAATTCGATGGGCGGCATGACCGCGCTCGCGTTCCTGCTGCGCCATCCGGGGCTCGCCCGCCACCACATCAACGTCTCCGGCGCGGCCCGCGCGCTGCCGTTCTCGATCGCGATCCGCTCGCTGCAGCGCGAGGCGATCCGGCTGGATCCGAACTGGAACCACGGCCGCTACGACGAGCGGCGCTATCCCGAGTCGGGCATGCGCATGGCGCGCAAGCTGGGCGTGATCACCTACCGTTCGGCGCTGGAGTGGGACGGCCGCTTCGGCCGGGTGCGGCTGGATTCCGACCGCCGCCCGGACGACGATCCGTTCGGCCTGGAGTTCGAGGTCGAAAGCTACCTCGAAGGCCACGCCCGCCGCTTCGTGCGCCGCTTCGACCCGAACTGCTACCTGTACCTGAGCCGCTCGATGGACTGGTTCGACCTCGGCGAATACTGCGCCGGGCGCTGCGGCAACGGCGAGGCCGACGTGCGCGCCGGCCTGGCGACGATCCCGGTCGAGAAGGCGCTGGCGATCGGCGTGCACACCGACATCCTGTTCCCGTTGCAGCAGCAGGAGGAGATCGCCGAGGGCCTGCGCGCCGGCGGCGCCGACGCGCGCTTCCTGCCGCTGGACTCGCCGCAGGGGCACGACGCCTTCCTGGTCGACATCGGCCGCTTCGGCCCGGCGGTGCGCGGCTTCCTCGATTCGCTGTAGCGCGGCCCGCGAAAGCGCCTACTTGTCCGAAGGCGCCCGCCCGGCCGCGGCGGCGTCCAGCGCGTAGCGGAAGTCGTAATAATGCGGGCCGTCAGCGATGGTGATCGTCATCGCGCCCGACAGGCCGGCGAGCTGGCCCGTTCCCGAATCGGCACCACCGTCACCGTCCAGGCCTCCGGCTTGCCGCGGTTCATCAGCGCGTGGTGGACCAGCGCGAAGCCGCCCTCGCGCCCATCGAGCGTACCTTCGACCTTCTCGATCGCAACGTAGGCGCCGGACGTGGTGCCGTCGCCCGCGTACAGCATCTCCCCCTGGCCGGTCGCCTGCAGCGGGCCGTGGAAGCGCTTCTGCAGCGACATGCGGCCGATGCCGGCCGCCTGTGCCGGCGCGTTGTCGGGCTGCTGCGGTGTAACCTTGACCTCGAACGTTCCGTTGACCTGACGCATGGTGGGCTCCTTGGGCATCGATCCGGCCGCCGGCGCGCGCGAGCGGCGCGAACGCAACCGCGAGCAACCAGGCGGCGAGCGCGCCGCGGCGTGCGGACGCGGCGGGCCTGGCGGCACCTCGGCGGCGGACGTGCCCGCATTCGAACACATCCGCGACGCGCCGGATTGGAAAAACCCGCCGCGCGCGGCGCGCATGAGCACGGTCGGCCCCGCGCGCGGCATCCTGCGCCACCGGCCGGCGCCGGGGCGTTTCCACCACGCCCGCCTGGCCCCGCCGCCGGCGCTGGCCGGCCTGGTCCAGCACTTCTGGATCATTCGCTGGGAGCTGCAGGGCAACCCGCCGCAGACGCGCGAGACCCTGCCGCACCCGAACGTGCACCTGGTCGTCGAGGGCGGCCAGGCGCGGCTGTACGGTGTGCAGCGCGGCCGCTTCGTGCGGGAGCTGCGCGGGCGCGGCGGCGTGTTCGGCATCAAGTTCCGCGCCGGTGCGTTCCGCGGCCTGCTCGGCAAACCGGTCTCGACCTTGCGCGACCGCAGCCTGCCGCTGGAGGAAGCGCTGGGCGTCGACCCCGCCGCGCTGCTGCGCGACCTCGCCGCCGCGGGCGAGGACGACGCGCGGCAGGTCCAGGCGGCGGTGCGCTTCCTCGAGCCGATCCGCCCGCCGCCCGACCCGGTCGCGGAGCGCATCGCCGAACTGGTCGCGCGGATCGAGCGCGAGCGCGACCTGCTGCGCGTCGAACAGGCCGCCGAGGCGTTCGGCACCGCCCCGCGCACGCTGCAGCGCCTGTTCAACGATTACGTCGGCATCGGCCCCAAGTGGGTGATCCAGCGCTATCGCCTGCACCAAGCGCTCGAGCGCCTGGCCTGCGGCGACGCGGCCGACGGGACGCGGCTGGCGCTCGAACTGGGCTATTTCGACCAGGCGCATTTCATCCGCGACTTCCGCCGCCTGGTCGGGCGCTCGCCCGGCGAGTACCTGCGCGGCTGAGCGCGCGTTTCGTGCAGGCGATCGCACACGCGATGTCGCAGCGCACAATGCGGCGCGCGCGCTACCGGGCCCGCTGGTAGCGCGTCGCTCGGAAAAGGTTTCTTTTGCGACGATCGGCGTAGAATCGGCCGCATGAACGCCGTCGCCGCCCTTCCGCCCACCGCTTTCCCGGATCGCGACCGGCTGGTCGCCGCGCTCGACGAGGCGGTCGCCGCCGGCGACGGCCACGCTGTCACCGCCGCCCTGCGCGGCGCCTTGTGCGGGATGATCCGCACCCGCAGCGTGCGCCTGCCCGACTGCGTGTACGCGCCGATCGCCGACCACTACGCCCGCCGCGAGCTGTACCGCAGCCCCGAGCACGGCTACAGCGTGGTGGCGATGACCTGGGGCCCCGGCCAGGGCACGCCGGTGCACGACCACGCCGGCCTGTGGTGCGTGGAGGGCGTGTGGGACGGCGAACTGGAGATCACCCAGTACGAGCTGCTCGAGCGCGAAGGCGAACGCTTCCGCTTCCGCGCCGCCGGCGGCATGCACGCCGGCCCGGGCAGCGCGGGCAGCCTGATCCCGCCGCACGAGTACCACACCATCCGCAACGCCAGCGACGATGCCGTCGCCGTGTCGCTGCACATCTACCAGGCGCCGATGGAGTGCTGCTCGATGTACCTGCCCGAAGAGGGCGAGTGGTTCTCGCGCGTCGCCAAAACCCTGCGGACCGACGCCGCGGCCTGAGCGCCGCGGTCGCGGCACGCCGCCCGTGCACGGCGACGGCGCGGCGCCCCGCTGCGCCGGCACGGGCCCGGCCGGCCCAGCCCCGCGGACAGGAACCGCGATGCACGACTGGAACGCGCGCCAATACCTGAAGTTCGAGCGGGAACGCACCCGCCCCGCGCGCGACCTGCTCGCGCAGGTGCCGCCGCGGCCGTTCCGGCGCATCGCCGACCTGGGCTGCGGCCCCGGCAACTCGACCGAGCTGCTGGCCGAGCGCTTCCCGGAAGCCGCGATCCTCGGCGTCGACGCCTCGCCGGACATGCTGCGCCAGGCCCGCGAGCGGCTGCCGCGGGTGGGCTTCGTCCAGGCCGACCTGTCCGCCTGGGCGCCGCCGGCGGGCACCGACCTGCTGTTCGCCAATGCCGTGTTCCAGTGGGTGCCGGACCATCTCGCCGTGCTGCGGCGCCTGGTCGAGGCCCTGCCCGCCGGCGGCGTGCTCGCCGTGCAGATGCCCGACAACCTGGACGCGCCCTCGCACCGGCTGATGCGCGACACCGCCGCGGCCGGCCCCTGGGCCGGCAAGCTCGCCGGCGCCGCCGGCGCGCGCGACGTTCTGGCCGCACCCGGCGGCTACTACGACGCGCTGGCGCCGCTGTGCCGCCGTATCGACCTGTGGCACACGACCTACCGCCATGTGCTCGACGGCGTCGACGGCATCGTCGAATGGGTGCAGGGCACCGGCCTGCGGCCGTTCCTCGCGCCGCTCGGCGACGAGGAACGGGCGGCCTACCTGGCCGAATACCGCGCGCGCCTCGCCGAGGCCTACCCGGCGCAGGCGGACGGACGCGTGCTGTTCCCGTTCCGGCGCTTATTCCTGGTCGCCGAACGCTGAGCGGCCCCCGCACGCGAATCGCCCGTGCGCCGCCCTTGCCGCGGCCGAAGCCGGGCCGCCCCTGCGGTTACGCCAACGAGCCGGTGCGCGTCGGCGCGCCCGGCCATGGTGGAGCGACGTGCCGCAACCGCGCTTGCCCGCGGCTGCGCGGCCGGACGGGCAAGCGCCGCCGGAGCGCGGATTCCGGCGCCGGCGCGGCGCTCGTGCGCGCGAGGTGAATTCCGGCACTTGGCCCCGGCACGGCCGCGGTTTAGCGTGCCGCAACCCTCCACGACGGAACCGCGACGATGCTGACCGACTTCCTCCTCGCCGCCCTGCACCATCTGCTGTTCTTCGGCCTGGTCGCGATGCTGGTGGCCGAGGCGGTGCTGCTGCGCGGCGCGCTCGACCGCGCCGCGATGCAGCGCCTGGCTGGAATCGACCTGGGCTACGGCCTGAGCGCGATGCTGCTGCTGGTCGTCGGCGCCTCGCGCCTGCTGTTCGGCATCAAGGGCTGGGACTTCTACGCCCACAACCCGTGGTTCCACGCCAAGCTCGGCGCGTTCGTGCTGGTCGGCCTGCTGTCGATCCTGCCGACCCTGCGCTTCCTGCGCTGGCGCAAGGCGCTGGCGGCGAATCCCGGCTTCCTGCCCGACGCCGCCGAGGTCGCGAAGATGCGCGGCGTGGTCCGCTTCGAACTGCTGCTGGTCGCCGCGATCTTCGTGTTCGCCGCCGCGATGGCCCGCCACGGCGGCCTGTGAGCGCGCGCGGCTGTCCCGGCCGCGCCGCTTCGCTATACTGGGCCCCGCGCCGGAATGGCGGAATCGGTAGACGCAGCGGACTCAAAATCCGCCGCCCTTAAAAGCGTGTGGGTTCGAGTCCCACTTCCGGCACCATGACGTCGAAGCCCGCGAGCGATCGCGGGCTTTCGTTTTCGCGCGGCTTGCGCCGGGTCGCTTCTCCCGGCGTTCACCGCGTCCGTCGGACGATGGAGGCTCTGCCGAAGGAGTCTCCCCATGGCATCGAGCAAGCGGGAACTGATCGCGCCGAACGGCGACAAGCGGCTGATCCGCCGCGACGACAAGGGCCGGATCGTCGAGTCCGACGATCTCGGCCGCTCCCTGGCCCAGGACCGGCGCCGCGCCGCCAAGACCGAAGTCGCGTCCGGCCAGGGCGACCGCGGCGATCGCAAGCGGCGCTGAGGCGACCATGAAAACGCGCCACATCGTGATCCTGATGATCGCGATCCTGCTCGCCGCCCTGGTCGCATACGCGTATCTGAACAGTCGCGAGGCGGCACCGCTGCAGAATCCCTCGCCGGACGCGGCGCGCACCGGCGCGCAGGCGCGGCCGGGGCCGGCGCCTGCCGCGACCGGATGAGCCCGCGGCGGGGCCGTGCGCCCCACCCGTCGCACGCATCGCGAGGCACGATGAGCTCGCCATACGGCCGCCCAGGCGGAGGTTTCAGCGACCGGCGTCCGGAGCTCTCTCCCGTGCCACGCGCGACAAGATCGGCGCGCTCTTCGCCCGGCCTGTTCGGTGCCTCCATCGCTCCATCGGCACCGCCGGACGCGGCCTGGAGTTCCGCGGTTGTGCCGAGGCACGCGCCCGTTCCAACGCGATGCGCCGCCGGCGACGTTCGCGACGCCGCCGCTGCCTGGCGGCTCAGCACTCGACCGGATACGGCCCGTCGGCGAAGCGCTCGATGTGGTAGCCCTTGGCGCCGACCTGCCGCGCCAGCGGGCTGCGGTAGTCCTCGCCCAAGCGCAGGCGCTCGAGCAGATGGCGGAAGTCGTAGCGCGGGCGCCAGCCGAGCTCGCGGCGGGCGCGCTCGTTGACGTACACGCGGTCCAGGCGCGGCGGCAGGCGCCAGCCGCGGCGCGCGTATTCTTCGGCGTATTCGGGCACGCGCCGGCGCACCACCCGTTCGGCGTCGACGCGCAATTCGGCCGTGTCCTCGGGCAGGAACGGCGTCGTGGCGCTGACGATGTAGCGGCGGAAGCCCAGCGCCGGCGCGCGCTCGGCCGCGAGCAGATGGGCCTCGACCACGTCTTCGATGTCGACGCGCCGGTGCAGGTACTCGTTGAGCTTGAGGTTGGCGTCGGCATAGCGCTCCCGCGCGCCGCGGTCGTCGTCCTCCTCGGGGAAGAAGCGCGACGTGCGCAGGACGATGCAGGCCAGGCGCTGGTTGCGGTGGAACAGCTGGCACAAGTCCTCGGCCGCGGCCTTGCTGACGCCGTAGATGTTCTTCGGCACCGGCGCCAGGTCCTCGGTAACCCAGGCGGCGGGCGCGCCGGCGGGCGGGACCAGCGCGTCGCCGAACACACTGGTGGTGCTGGTATAGACGAAGGCGCGCACCCCGGCCGCGGCCGCTTCCTCGAGCAGATTGAGCGTGCCGGTGACGTTGACGTCGACGAAGTCCTGGCGCCGGTGCGTGGCGATGTGCGGCTTGTGCAGCGTCGCCGCATGGAACACGGCCTGCGCGCCGCGCATCGCGCGCGCGACGAAGCCGCGGTCGACGATCGAGCCCACATGGCTGGTGTAGGCGCCGGGCAGCACGTCGAGGCCGACGACCTCGCGCCCGGCATCGCGCAGCGTGCGCGCGAGCGCCTCGCCGAGATGGCCGGACGTACCGGTGACCAGGACCCTCATCGCACGCCCCCGAATGATCAGGCCGGAATTCTAGCCCGCGCGTGGCCGCCCCCACGAGCGCGGGCGCGCGGTGCGCCGACACCCGGCGCGGAGCCGCCGATGCGCAGGCGCGGCACGCGAGAGCCGAAACGATGCCGTGCCATCGCCCTCGTCCGAAGCGCCGAGGCTGACCTCAGGGCAGCAAGGTGCCGAACACCACGCGCGAACGCTCGTCGTAGATGCGCAGCCACAGCCCCCTGCCGAGGTCCTCGGCCTGGCGCTTGGCTTGCGGCAGCACCGCGGCCAGCGCCGCCTCGGCGGTGCCGTACTCGACCGCGGTCTCGGCGATGCTCTGGGCCAGGCGGACGCCGTCCTGATGCGAAACTTCGACGCGATACATGGCATTCTCCGATCGCGCCCGGCCCCCTCCGAACGCAGTTGGGCCGACGCAGTCCGCACCGGCGATGGGCGATGCGCCTAGCCTGCCCGGCGCCGCCGCCGGTCGCAGTCGGCCAGGCACCGACGGGCTTGTAGGATTTTTCTGACCCACCCGGATGCCGTCCCCATGTGCCTGATCGCCGTCGCCTGGCAGGTCCACCCGCGCTACCGCCTGGCGCTGATCGCCAACCGCGACGAGGCGCACGACCGCCCCACCGCCGCGGCCGGCTTCGACCCGGACGCGCCCGACCTGTACGGCGGCCGCGACCTGCGCGCCGGCGGCGGTTGGCTGCTGGTCTCGCGCCGCGGCCGGCTGGCGGCGCTCACCAACGTCCGCGCCGGACGCGGCGAGAGCGGGACGCGTTCGCGCGGCGAACTGGTGCGGGGCTTCGCCGCCGGCGCCGAAACCGCGCCGGGATTCCTGCAGGCGCTCGTCGGGCGCGCCGGCGCCTACGGCCGCTTCAACCTGCTCGCGTGGGACGGGCACGCGCTGGGCTTCGCCAGCAATCATCCGCAGGCCCATTGGCACGACGTGGCGCCCGGGTTGCACGCGATGTCCAACGGCGCCTTCGACGCGCCGTGGCCGAAGAGCACGCGCGCGACCGCCGCGCTGTCGGCTTGGCTGGCGCGGGCGCCCGCCGGGGGCGACCCGGACGATGCCGCGCTGGCGCCGCTGCTCGAGGCGCTGGCCGACACCACGCCGGCGCCCGACGAGGCGCTGCCCGACACCGGCGTCGGCCTGGCCCTGGAACGGCGCCTGTCGCCCCCGTTCGTGCGCGATCCGGTCTACGGCACGCGCTGCAGTAGCGTGGTGCTGGTCGATGCGGAGGCGATCGTGTTCGTCGAGCAGCGCTACGGGCCGGACGGCGCACCATGGGGACGGACGCGGGCGCGGGTGGATTTGCGCTGAGCCTCCCCCACCCCGGCCCCCTCTCCCGCCGGCGGGAGAGGGGATCTGCTCTCGCGGCGAGGGAAGGAGGTTTCCCCTCTCGTGGCGGAAGGCCCGGATTTCCTGCGAACTCCGCCGCAGCCGCCGGGTCCCTCAGAAGCGGTAGCGGACGGTGCCCACCACGTTGCGGCCGAGCCCGGTGAAGCAGTCGCCGAACACGCGGCAGGGCGCGAAGTACTCCTTGTCGAACAGGTTGGTCACGTTCAGCGCGAACGACCACTGCGACCATTCGACCGCGGCCAGGGCGTCGGCCACGGTGTAGCTGGGCGTGCGCAGCGAGCCCGCGGCGCCGGTGGACAGGGTCGAGCCGACGTAGCGGCCGCCGAGGCCCAGGCGCAGCCCGGCCGCGCCCAGCTCGAAGCGCTTGCTCGCCCACAGCGAGGCCAGGTGCTTGGGCACGTCGCCCAACTGCACCCCGATCTCCGCCGGATAGTTGCTGCGGGTAACCTCGGCGTCGTTGTAGGCGTAGCTGGCGGTGAGCTCAATCTGCGGGCCGAAGGCGTAGGCCGCTTCCAGCTCGAAGCCGCGCGAACGCAGCTCGCCGGTCTGGACGACGTTGACCGGATTGTCCGGGTCGTTGGTCGGCCGGTTGGTCTCGACGATGCGGAACACGTTGGCGGTGACCAGCGCGTTGCGCGCCGGATTCCACTTCACGCCCGCCTCGACCTGGCGCCCGCGCTGCGGCTGGAGCGCGTTGTTGTAGAAGTCCAGGCCGGCGACCGGCAGGAACGATTCGGAATAGCTGACGTAGGGGGAGAGATGGGCGCCGGCGTCGCCGATCACGCCGATGCGGTAGGTGGTGGCCTCGTCGGTCTGCACCGGCGAGCCTTGGGTCCGGGAACGCGCTCGGTCGCGGCGCAGGCCCAGCACCAGCGACAGCCGCTCGCCCCAGTCGATCTGGTCCTGCGCGTACAGCCCCACCTGGGTGTTGCGTTGGTTCGGGTCGCGCTGGTACGCCGGCAGCACGATGCCGCGGGAGACCGGGTCGTAGATGTCGATCGGCGTGATGGTGCACACGCCCGGATCGGCGGTGGCGTCGCAGCCGGCCGACCACGAGCGCTGGCGGAAGTCGCTGTAGTCCACGCCGAACAGCAGCTTGTGCCGGAACACGCCGGTCCGGACGTCCCATTGCAGCGAGTTGTCGCTGGTGAGGATGCGGAAGTCCGGCTTGATCGCGTAATAGATGCGGTTGAGCAGGCGATCCCCGGCGTCGATGAACGGGTCCGCCGGGTTGCTGTAGGTGTCGGGGTACAGCTCCTGGAACGTGGTTCCGGCGTCGACGTAGCGCAGGCTGCTGCGCCAGGTCAGCGCATCGGCGAAGCGGTGCTCGAACAGCGCGGTCAGGCTGGCCTGGCGCGCGTCGAGCTTGTCGACGTCCGCGTCGCCGAGGAAGGTGGACGCGTCGAGGCGGCGGCCGGGCGGCGCCTGCAGGGTCGCCGCCACCGGCAGGAACTGCTGGCTGGAGGCGGTGCGGTCGCGCTGGTACAGCGCCAGCAGCGTCAGGCGCGTGTCCGTACCGATGTCCCAGGTGATCGACGGCGACAGGAACAGGCGGTCGTCCGAGACCCCGTCGGTCTGCATGCCGCTGTCGCGGCCGACGCCAACCAGCCGGCCGTAGACCGTGCCGGCCTCGTTCAGCGCGCCGGTGACGTCGAACTGCAGCTGCTTGCGGTCGAAGCGGCCGAACTGCGCGCCGACCTCGCCCTGGAAGGTCGGTTGCGGCAGCTTGCTGACGCTGTTGACGATGCCGCCGCTGGCGCCCTGCCCGTACAGCACCGACGAGGGGCCGCGCAGCAGTTCGACGCGGTCCAGCGAATACACCTCCACGCGCGGCAGCGGGCTGTAGTTGTAGACCTTGCGCATGCCGTCGTGGAATTCGACCGGCGCCAGCCCGCGCACCAGCATCGCGTCCGAGCGCGTGTCCAGGCCGTAGGCTTCGGCGGCGACGCCCGCGCTGTAGCGCAGCGTCTCCTGCAGGTTGAGCGCGCCGCGGTCGGCGAACAGGTCGGCGGCGACCACGCTGATCGCCTGCGGGGTGTCGACCACGGCGGTGTCGGTCTTGGTCGCGGTGATCGCGCGCTCGGCGACCACCACCACGCCGTCCAGGTCCTTGGCTCGGCGCTCGGCCTCCGGATCGGCGGACTGGGCATGAGCGACGGCCGCGGCCAGCGCGCTCGGCGCGAGCAGCGACCAGGTCAGGAGGCGGCGTTTCGATGCGGGCATGGAGCGTTCCGGGCGTGGATCGGGGGCGCGATTATCGGAACTTCCGCCCTCAAACGCAAATGATTCTCGATTGCCAAAACTCCGCCGCATACCGCCGCCGCAACGCATCGGTGCGCGTTCGCGCGATTGTCGGCGGCCGGAGCGGACCTACCATGGCCCTGCCCGATCGCTGCGCGCCGCCATGGACCTGCTGCTCCACGTTCTCGCCGCCTATGGCCTGCCGGTCGTGTTCGTGGCCGTGCTGCTTGACCAGGGCGGCCTGCCGGTGCCGGCGTATCCGCCGATCGTGGTCGCGGCCGCGCTCGCCGTGGACCAGGGCCAGAGCCCCTGGCCGATCGCGCTGGTCGCGGCGCTGGCGGCGGTGAGCGCCGATTGGCTGTGGTTCCTCGGCGGTCGCCGCTTCGGCACGCGGCTGCTGCGGCTGATGTGCCGGCTGTCGCTGTCGCCGGATTCGTGCGTGCTGACGACGCGCGGCATCTACGCGCGCTGGGGCGCGCCGTCGCTGGTCGTCGCCAAGTTCGTGCCCGGCTTCGCCGCGGTCGCCACGGTGCTCGCTGGCGAGAGCGGCACCCGCCCCGGCCGTTTCCTGCTGTACGACACGCTCGGCGCGCTGCTGTGGGCGGGCGTGGCGGTCGCGCTCGGCGCGGTGTTCCACGAGGCGGTCAACGAGGTGCTGTCGACCCTGGAGGAGCTGGGCCGCTACGGGCTGCTCGCGCTGCTGGCGGCGGTCGTCGCGTTCGTGGTCGCGAAGGCCTGGCGCCGGCGTGCGTTCCTGCGCGAGCTGCGCATGGCGCGGATCACCCCGGCGGAGCTGCACGGGCTGATCGAGCGCGGCGCCGCGCCGGCGATCCTGGACGTGCGCGCGCCGAGCCAGCGCGCCCGCACCGGCTGGATCCCGGGGGCGATCTTCGTCGCCACGATCGAGGACGCGGCGCTGGCGCCGCGCGAGGAGGTGGTGGTCTATTGCGACTGCCCGAACGAGGCCTCCGCCGCGGTGCTGGCGCGCGAGCTGGCCCGGCGCGGCTTCAAGCGGGTGCGGCCGCTGGCGGGCGGCTTCGAGGCCTGGCGCGGCGAGGGCCGGGCGGTGGCGACGCAGTAGCCCCGGCCCATCCGCGCTCCGCGCCGGGAAGAAGCCGACGCATCCTGCGGCGAGGTCCTATGTCTCCGGACGCGCCACGGCGGCTCGCGGAACGACGCGCCGGTCGCCGCACCGAACGGCCGCAGCGGTGGCTGCCGTCCGCGCCTTCAATCGATACCAGATCGCATCCGCGGCCGGGCCGGTCGCGGGCTCACCCCCGCCCCGAGCCGCGCCTCGCCGGCGACGGCGGGAACGCATCGGGATCGCGCGACCACGGCCACCAGCCGCGGCCGGTGCGCGCGTAGCGGTCGGCGGCGCGCTCGAAGCGGTTGCGCACGCTGATGCCGCCGCACAGCAGGTACAGCGGCAGGAACAGCGGGCCCAGCGCCAGGTACTGGTAGACATGCGCGCGCTCGTGGTCGGCCAGCAGGATCGCCGGCTCCTCGCAATGGCCGGCACGGTGCGCGTAGGTGGCGCAGGGCGTGTCCAGGCTGTCGCCGGTGTGCAGGATGACGTTGCCGAAGGTGATCGCCCCGCCCGGCCCCCAGGGCCAGCGCTGGAACACCAGCGCGAGCTCGCGCCGGCGCCAGCGGCAGCGCGCCCCCCGCAGCAGCCCGGCGGCGCCGAGCAGCAGGCCCAGCAGCGTGTTCGGCAACGCCCACAGCGCACCCAGCGCGAGCACCGCACGCATCGGCCACGGCGACGTCGTCATTGCTTCGATTCTCCCTCGATGGGCGGCCGCTTCGAAGCGCCGCCTCGCGAGCGCATCCAGCGCCCCCTCGGCCCACGACACCGGCGCCTGTCGACGCGGCCCATGCGGCCTGCCGTCTCCTACGCCGCGCCGGCACGCTGCCGCATGTGACCGGCGGCGCCGCGCTAGTCGCCTTCGGGAATCAGCAACCAGAGGATCAGATAGACCAGCAGGCCGGGAAACGCGGCCGAGGCGATCGAGGCGATCACGTACAGCACGCGCAGCAGCGTCGAGTTCCAGCCGAAACGCCGGGCGATGCCGCCGACGACGCCGGCGATCATGCGGTCGTGGCGGGAACGGGAGAGCGTACGCGGAGCGTTCATTGCGGCTCGGTCCAGGGACACGCGGGCAGTCTAGCGCGGCGGCGGTCGATGCCAAGCGCTCACCGCGCCGGGTGCCGCGACTCGGCCAGCCGCGCACGCAGCCATTGCGCCGAGCCGGTCTCCGGCTGCCCCGGGCAACGCACCCGGTACGGCTGCCCGGTCGTGCTGCTGCGGCTGCCGGCGCGCTCGATGAACTGCTCGGCGCTGCCGGCTAGGTCGCGCCTGCGCAGCCACTCGTACTTGCGGCGCAGATGCGCCTGTGCCTCGGCGGCGCCGTGCCAGCGGCCATTGCGCTGGAATTCGCAGTTCGAGCGGCCGAGCGCGGCGATCAGGGCCTCGATCTCGCGCGCGGCCGGTGCCGGCGTCGAGCTCTGCGCGCACGCCGGGCCGGCCGCGCACGCGGCGAGCAGCAGCAAGATCCGCCCGGGCTTCCGCATCGCACCCTCC
Organism: Vulcaniibacterium tengchongense; assembly: GCF_003814555.1. GTDB lineage: Bacteria > Pseudomonadota > Gammaproteobacteria > Xanthomonadales > Xanthomonadaceae > Vulcaniibacterium > Vulcaniibacterium tengchongense. The sequence continues at coordinate 688,253 of NZ_RKQN01000001.1, read as the reverse complement.
GATTCCGTTGTTCCTCCCGCGCCCGGGTACCGCGGCTCCCGCGCGGCGCCGCTAGCGGCGTGGCGGCAGCCCGGCCAGCCAGGCCCGGACCACCGCGCTCCAGATCGCGTAGCCGGACTCGTTCATGTGCAGCTCGTCGCCCAGGAACAGCTCGCGCCGCGGCTGCCCCTGCGCGTCCAGCATCGGCGTGAACACGTCGAGGTAGTCGACGTCGGCCTGGCGCTCGGCCCAGGCGCGCACCAGCGCGTTGGCCTGGCGCATGGCCGGCATCAGCGCCGCGCGCGAGGGGCTGGGCTTGATCGAGACGAAGGCGATGCGCGCCCGCGGCGCGAGCCGGCGCGTCTTGGCGACGAACGCGGCGAAGTCGTCGCGCACCTGGCGCGGCGTACGCCCCTCCGCCAGGTCGTTGTCGCCGGCGTAGAACACGATCGCGCGCGGGCGGTACGGGGCGACGATGCGCTCGGCGTAGTAGGTCGCGTCGCGCACGCGCGAGCCGCCGAAGCCGCGGTTGAGCGCGGCCACGCCGGGGAAGTCGGTCGCGAGCGACGGCCACATCCGGATCGAGGAACTGCCGACGAACAGCACGCCGCCGGGCGCCGGCGGGCGCTCCGCGTCGGCCCGCTCGAACGCGACGATGTCGGGCTCCCAGCGGGCCGGATCGGCGAGTTCGGCATGCGCCGCGGCTTCCCAGGCGCGTGCGGGCACGGGGCCGGCCGCGACGGCGGCGAGCAGCGCGAGCACCAGCGTCGACCACGATAGCGACATCGAAAACCTCCGCATCCGACCCGGCCAATGTAACGCGCGCCGGACGCGGCGAGCGAGAGGGACGGCCCGGATCCTCGCCGGTCCCGGCCGGCCCCGCCCGTCGTCCCGCGCAAGCGGGGCCCATCGTGCCGGCCGCAGTTCGCGAAGAGGGCGGCAAGCAACATTCCCAAGAGCGCGCCTGCGCCCTCGGGGCGCCGGCGGCACGGCTCGCTCCATCCCCGCCGGCGCGGAGGCCGACCCCCTCCCCGGCCAGGGCGATCCGCCCGATGCCTGCGGCCCGCCTGCCGCAGGCGACGGGAACCGCAGGCTCAGCGCGAGCGCCCGGCCAACCAATCGTGGATCGCCGCCGGCACCTCGCGCTGGGCGCGGCCGGAGACGTAGATGCCGATGTGGCCGCCGCGGAACGACAGTTCGCTGTAGTCCTCGCTGCCGACCAGGTCGGCCAGCGCGCGCGAGGAGGCCGGCGGCACCAGGTGGTCCTGCTCGGCGTAGATGTTCAGCACCGGCATGCCGACGTAGTTCAGGTCGACGCTGCGGCCGCCGATCTCGATGCCGCCTTCGACGAAGCCGTTGCCCTGGTAGAACTGCTTGACGAACTGGCGGAAGGCCTCGCCGGCGAGGTCGGGCGAATCGAAGATCCACTTCTCCATGCGCAGGAAGTCCTCCAGCGCGCGCGGATCGTCGAGGATGTCGATCAGGCCGACGTACTTGTGCACCATCAGCCGCCACGGCTTGAGCATCAGGTAGCACCAGTTCATCACGTCCGCCGGCACGTTGCCGAGCGCGTCGACGAACAGGTCGGCGTCCAGGTTGCGCGCCCAGTTGGACAGCATGTTGTCGTCGGTGTGGAAGTCCACCGGCGTGACCATCGTCACCAGGTTGCGCACCCGGGCCGGGTTCAGCGCCGCGTAGCACAGGGCGAAGGCGCCGCCCTGGCAGATGCCGAGCAGGTTGACCGCCTCCTGGCGGTACGTGCGGCGCAGGTGGTCGACCGCCCCGCCGACGAAGCGCTGGATGTAGTCCTCCAGCTCGAGGAAGCGGTCGGAGCGGTCCGGGTAGCCCCAGTCGATCACGTACACGTCCTCGCCGCGCTCGAGCAGGCCGCGCACGATCGACTTGTCCGCCTGCAGGTCGATCATGTACGGCCGGTTGACCAGCGCGTAGACGATCAGCAGCGGCACCTTCGCGGTCGGCGCGCGCTCGCCGCGGAAGCGGTACAGCACCACCTTGCCGTCGCGCCAGACCTCCTCGCGCTCGGTCGCGCCGTACTGCACGTCCTCGAGCCGGCGCAGCGTCTCCAGGCCGGCGCGCAGCTTGGCCTGCCACTGCAGCGCCTCCTGCGCGAGCATGTCCGGGGTGAAGCCGAGCGGGCTTGCGGTGCGCTTCTCGTCCATCAGCCTTCGCTCCGCGGCGAGGGCGCGCGCTTGCGCGCGGACGCGCGCGTCGCGGTGCGCACCGGCTTGCCCGGCCCGGGCGCCGTGTTAGCGGGCGCGTTCCGGCTTTCCTGCAGCGCCTCGCGCAGGCGGCGCAGTTCGCGCTCGAGCTGGGCGATCTTGCGGTGCGCCGAATCCAGTTCGGTGCGGGTGGGCAGGCCGAGCGCCGAGCAGGCCTGCTCGAGCTCCGCCTGCGCGGCCTTGCGCAGCTTCATCTGCGAATTGACCAGCGCCGCGTAGGCGTCGCGGAAACGCGGCGACAGCGCGATCTCGGCGTAGGCCTCCTCGGCCGCGTCCACCCACAGGTCGAACAGCTCGCGCGCGGACGCCAGCGGGCGGCCTTCGCGTTGGCGCTGCTCGAGCCGGCCCTCGAAACGCTTGAACGCGTCCTGCCCGGCTTCGGCCAGCAGGGCGTGGTAGGCCTGCGCCTGCGCCTGGGCGTCGAGCTGCGCCTGGGCGAGGCGCTGCCAGCGCTCCTGGTGCTCGCGACCGAGGCCGAACGCCGGCAGGCCGAGCCAGCCGCGCCCTTCCTCCTGCCAACGCTGCAGCAGCGCCAGCCAAGGCTCCGTCCCGCGCGCCGGATCCTGCGCGCCGGCGCCGTGCATGGCGGCGAACGCGTCCTGCAACGGCCTGGCCACGTCGCCGCCCAACATCTTGCGCCAGGCGGCGGCGATCTCGGCGGCGCCGGCGTCGCGGCCGGCGAACTGCGCGGCGAGCTGCTGCATCTGGTCCAGCCAGGCGCCGGCCTGGGCATTGAAACGGTCGAGCACGTTGTCCGGTTCGCCGCGTCCGCCCTTGGCCAGGCGCGACCACCAGTCCAGCGCCTCGTTCCACCCCGGCAACGCCGGCGCCGGGGGCGAGGCGGCGGGCGCGCCGGCGGCGCGCAGCGCCTCGCCCCAGGCGCTCCAGTAGCGGCGCGCCAGCGCGTCGAAGTCCTCGAATCCAGCCTGCATCGTGTCCACCTCCGGCTGCAAGCGATGATAGCAATCGCGCATGAGCGCGCCGTCGCGGCGCCGGATGCGGTCAGGGCTTGGGAATGCGCAGGGTCTTGCTGATCATCAGCGAGCCCGACAGCGCGTACATCAGCACCAGCGGATGGAACTGCCAGGGGCCGAGCTCGACCCTGCCCAGCCACAGGCCGGCCCCGGTCGCCCCCTGCCCGGCGGCGATCGCGAGCACGATCACCAGCACCAGGCTGGTGGGGATCGGCGTGCCTTCGAAGTACTTGACCTTGTCGCCGCCGCCGGCGAGCTGCTCGGCGGTGACGTTGTAGCGCGCCAGGCGGCTGACGCCGCAACCGACGAAATAGCTCAGCACGATCCAGTCCCAGCCGCCCTGCAGCCCGCAGGCGTAGCCGAGCGCGGCCGGCGCGACGCCGAAGGAGATCACGTCGGCGAGCGAGTCCAGCTCGCGCCCGAGCGTGGACGCCGACTTGCGCCAGCGCGCGACCCGGCCGTCGAGCGCGTCGAACACGAACGCGAGCGGGATCAACGCCATGCCCACCAGCAGGTCCCGCACGCGGCCCTCCTGCAGGAAACGCATCGCGGCGAAGATCGCGCCGGTGCCGCAGAACGCATTGGCCAGGGTCAGCCAGTCGGCCAGGTGGAACTGGCGCAGCATCGAGAAGTGGCGCGGCGCGGGGCGTTCGCTGGACATGGGCCGGCCTTCGCAAGCGGGAGATGGCGGCAAGCCTGCCAAGGCGGGCCGGCCGCCGCAAGCGCATGCGCAGCGCCTCTGGCCGCGATCACGCCGCGTGCACGCCGTGCGACTCCCGCTTCCCGGGCGCGCCGCGGGCCGCCCCGGCGGAAGACGCGGCGGTCGTGCGGCGGCCCCTCGGCTGCCGTCCGAGGCGCAACGAGGGACCTGTTTTTTGCTTGTGCAAGTCGGCACGGAGCGCAGCCGGGGCATGGGGCAGGCACGCGGTGAATACGTCCATGCAGGCGCTTCGGCGGCATCCCTGCCGCCGAAGGTCGCGCCTGCCCGGCTGCGCAAGCGACGTGGCACGCGGATGAAAAAGCACAAGCAGGCCCTGCTGCGGGATGACCGCCGGCTCCCGCCGCTCAACGCGCGGGCAACGCGAGATTCGCCGCCTGCAGCGGCCGGCCCGCGCCGCGCGGCACGGTGTCGACGATCGCGTCGGCCGGCAGCGGCGCGCCGCGTTCGAGGTGCGCCTCGACCCGGTCCAGCGCGGCGTACACGTACGGCAGCAAGGGCACATAGCGCGCGCCGTAGTCCGGCAGGCCGAGGAAGGCGTCGAAATGCTGGGCGTTGTGCACCTGCCAGTAGCGCACCTCGCGCCCGGCGGCCTGCGCCCGGCGCACGTACGGCGCACTGCTGAACGCCGGCGGGATCAGGCCGTCGTCGTCGCCGTGGATCACCACCACCGGCAACCCGGCGCGCGGCGGCGCGGCGCGGGTCTCGGCCACGCCACGGCGCACGCGCCGCGCGTCCTCGCCTTCGCCCTGCCACAACGCGCGCAGGCATTGCAGGCCGGCGAACGCGTCGCCCGGCGTGCGTTCGACCAGGCCGATGCCGTTGCCCGGCGGAATGCCGCTGGCGTCCGCCCACCAGGCCGCGCGCTCGGCGGCGGTCGCGGCCCGCGCCGCGCCCTTCGGGTCGAGCGCGGCATAGCCGTGGCCGCAGGGGTGCGCGCCGGCGGTATAGCGGCCGTAGGCCGAGGCATAGGCCACCGTCACCGCGCGCCACATGTCGAAACCGACCGTCGCCGCGCCCGCGCGCAGCGCTTCGTCGCGCCAGCCGCTCGCCTTCAGCCGCGCGTGGGCCGATGCGGCCTGCGCCGCGGCGTCGCCACCCTCCACCAGACCGGCGGCCTTCAGCGCCGCGCAATGCCGGGTCCACAACGGCGCCATCTGCGCGGTCGCCGGCGGCTGCGGCAGGCCCGGCACGCGCAGCAACGCGCACGGCATCAGCAGCGCCGCTTCGGTGGCGTAGTCGTAGAGCGCGCGCCCGCCCTCGCCTTCGACGTAGACGTTGGGCTCGCCGGCGACCGCCGCGTCGAGCCAGTCGCCCTCCAGCTCGGCCGCGCGCAGCACCGCGCCGCCGCCGTTGGAGATGCCGACCGCGATCACCCGGGTGTCGGCGAAGGTGAACGGCGCCGCCTGCGGGAAGGCCCGGTCCAGCGCGTGCAGCGCGTATTGCGCCGCCTGGCGTACGTGCCGGCCCCAGTCGGCCTCGGGGTTGTCCTGCGAATGCGCGTGCTTGAATGCGATGCCGCGCCGCCCGGCCGCGCCGGCCGGCGCGTCGGGCGCGAACGCCAGCGGCATCGCGCCGGGCGCGGCGATGCGGCCGTCCGCGGTCACGCCGAGGCCGGCGTCGAGATCGAAGTAGTCGGTACCCGCGCCCTTGTCGGTGTAGGCCACGGCGCAGCCCTTCGGCAGGCCCCAGGCGCCGGCGACCGCGATCGCCCCGTAGACGCCGCGCGAGCCGGACGAAGCGGCCACCACCACGCAGCGCTTGCCCAGGTCGAAGCCGTCCGGGACCTGCACCAGCACCCGATGCGGCTGGCGCGCGCCCGGCACCGTCGCCAGGGCGGCGTATTCGCGCCCGGGCACGGCGGCGACGCTGCCGTACAACTCGCCGTAGCCGCCGCCGGGGGCGAGGTCGGCGATGCCGCGCCAGTTGCTCCAGACCGCGCGCCGGCGCAGCTCGGCCGGCGTCGGCCGCTCGGGATCGGCGAACGCCGGCGGCGCCGGCGAACGCAGCCCGCCCAGGCCGAGGCCGGCGCTGAGCAGGTCGTCGCCGTCGCGGTGCTCGGTGACCCGTTCTGCGGCGAACATCGGCGCCTCCTGGCCCTTGCGTACGCCATGGCCGGCGCAGGCCGCCAGCGCGAACGCGGCGGCGGCGAGCAGCGGGATGCGGTGCGGGATCCTGTTCATCGCCGCAGCCTAGCAAGGCGCGCGCGCGGGCCCATCGTACTTTGGTACACGTCGCCTGCGGCCGCCGCGGCCGGCTTGGTACGCTAGCGCCATGCCGACCCTGCTGATCGCCGACGACCACCCGCTGTTCCGCGCCGCGCTGCGGCAGGCGGCGCTGGAGGCGGTGCCGGACGCGCGCATCGACGAGGCCGGCCGGCTCGACGACGTGCTCGCCGCGCTCGACGCCGATCCGTCGGTGGACCTGGTCCTGCTCGACCTGCACATGCCCGGCAACCACGGCCTGGCCGGGCTGGCCGCGATCCGTGCCCAGCACCCCGGGGTCGCGGTGGTCGTGGTCTCGGCCAACGACGACCCGCGCGTGGTGCGGCGCGCGCTCGACCACGGCGCCGCCGGCTACCTGCCCAAGAGCGCCGGCCTGGACGAACTGCGCGAGGCGATCCGCACCGTGCTGGCCTGCGAGCAGTGGCTGCCGCCCTCGCTGCGCGCCGCCGTGGCGCGCACCCAGAGCGCCAGCGCCGACGCCGACCTGGCGGCGCGGCTGGCCAGCCTGTCGCCGCAGCAGTTCCGCGTGCTCACCCTGGTCGCGCAGGGCCTGCTCAACAAGCAGATCGCCGACCGCCTGGAAGTGCAGGAGCGCACGGTCAAGGCGCACCTGTCGGCGATCTTCGAGCGCCTGGGCGTGCGCAACCGCACCCAGGCCAGCGTGGTGCTGCGCGAACTGGAACTGAGCGACCCGGCGCGGGCGCTCGGCGCCTGACGCTGCGGCGTTGTCGATTTCCGCCGCGCCGGTTCGTCGCGTCGATGAAGGCCGCGAACGGAACCGCGTTCCGGGCCTCGCTTCCCGCCATCGAAAAAAGAGGATACCGCCATGAAGATCACCGTCGAACGCACCGTCAAGGCCGGCCGCGATGCCGTCTGGTCCGCCTACAGCAACCCCGAGGACATCACCCGCTGGAACACCGCCTCCGAGGACTGGCACAGCCCGCGCAGCACGGTCGACCTGCGCGAGGGCGGCCGCTTCTCCACCCGCATGGAGGCGCGCGACGGCAGCCAGGGTTTCGATTTCGAGGGCACCTACACCCGCGTCGTGCCCGGCGACCTGATCGAGTACCGCATGGACGACGGCCGCGACGTGCAGGTGACCTTCGACGAAAGCCCGCAGGGCGTGCGCGTGCGGGTGACCTTCGACGCCGAGAACGTGTACCCGGCGGAGATGCAGCGCGAGGGCTGGCAATCGATCCTGGACAGCTTCGGGCGCTACGTCGAGGCGAAGGCCGGCGCGGCCGGGTAGGACACGGGCGCGAACGGCCGGCGCCGCGATCCCTTCCCGTGCGATCGCGGCATTCCCGGCTTCCCTCTAGCCCGCCACCGGGCGCCGCTCCGCCGCGCGCAGGCGGTCCACGGTCGACTTCAGCGCCAGCGGCTTGAGCGGCTTGCCGAGCAGCGTCAGCCCGGCCTCGTGCACCGCGCGGCGCACCGCGAGATCGGCGTCGGCGGTGAGGATCACGGTTGGCGGCGCCTCGCCTCCGCCGGCCAGGTCGGCGGCCAGCGCCAGTCCGGTGTCACCGTCGTCGAGATGGAAGTCGAACAGCCACAGCGCGGCCGGGCGCTCGCGCTGGGCGGCGAACGCGGCGGCGCGGTCGGCCACCGCCGCCACGTCGTAGCCCCAGCCGCGCAGCAGTTTTTCCAGCGCGGCGAGCGCGGCGCGGTCGTTGTCGACCACCAGCACGCGCACGCCGGGCGCCGAGGGCACGGCGGCGGGCGCCGCGGGCGCGCGCCGCTCGCGCAGCGGCACCCGCACCGCGAACACCGCGCCGCGGCCGGGGCGGCTGCGCAGCGACAGCGGCGCCTGCAGCAGCGCCGCGATGCGGTCGGCGATCCACAGTCCCAGGCCCAGGCCCTGCCCCGGCGCGTTCTCGCCGCGGCGGAACTCCTCGAAGATCGCCGCCCGCTGCTCCGGCGCGATGCCGGGGCCGCTGTCGTGGACCTCGATGCGCAGGCCGCCGCCGTCGCGGCGCACGCCCAGCAGCACGCGGCCGCGCTCGGTGTAGCGCACCGCGTTGGCGAGGAAGTTCTGCAGCACGCGGCGCAGCAGCTGCGGGTCGCTGCGGGTCCAGGCGCGGCAGCCGACGAAGCGGAAGCGCAGCCCCCGCGCCGCGGCGATCGCGCCGAACTCCGAGGCCAGCGGCTCCAGCACTTCCGCCAGCGGGAACTCGCGCGGCTGCGGCACCAGCCCGCCCGCCTCCAGCCGCGACATGTCGAGCAGGCTCCCGAGCAGGTCGTGGGTCGAATCCAACGCGCCGACGATCTGCGCGACCGTCTCGCGCTGCCCCGGCTCGCGCACCTGCTGCGCCAGCGCGTCGACGAACAGCTGCGCCGCATGCAGCGGCTGCATCAGGTCGTGCCCGATCGCGGCCAGGAAGCGGCTCTTGGCCTCGTTGGCGCGCTCGGCCTCGCGCTTGGCCACCTCCAGGTCCGCGGTCCGCGCCGTCACCCGCTGCTCCAGCGTCTCGTTGGCCTGGATCAGCCCGGCCTCGGCGCGGCGGAATGCGGTGACGTCGGTGAAGGTGGCGACGAAGCCGCCGCCCGGCATCGGGTTGCCGCGGATCTCGACGATGCTGCCGTCGGGCAGCACGCGCTCGGACAGGTGCGGCGTGCCGGCGCGCATGAACGCCAGGCGCCGCTGCAGGGCCTTCTCCAGGTCGCCGTGCAGCGGCAGGCGCTGCATCGCCCAGCGCGCCAGGTCGGCGATCGGGCGCCCGACCTGCAGCAGCTCGGGCGGGAAGTCGAACAGTTCGGCGTAGCGCCGGTTCCACGCGACCAGGCGCAGGTCGGCGTCGACCACGCTGATGCCTTGGCTCATGTTCTGCAGCGCGGCCTCGAGCACGCGCTGGTTGAAGCGCAGGTCGGCCGAGGCCTCGCCGACGATCGCCGCGATCGTGTCCAGCTCGCGCCCGGGCGCGCGGCGCGCCGCATCCAGCAGCACCCGCGCCGAAGCCGAGCCCAGCACCGCGGCCAGCTCGCGTTCCAGCCGCGCCTCCACCGCGGCCGGCACCGGCCCGTCCGCGGGCGCGTCCTGCAGCAGTTGCGCGACCCGCTCCGGCGGCAGGAAGCGCAAGCCGGCGTCGCGCAGCGCGCGCGCGTCGAGGCCGCGCTGCGCCCGGCGCGGCGCCTCGCGCCGCAACAGCGCGGCGAGCACCGTCGCGGCGGTGCCGACGAACAGGCTGGCGCCGACGGCGCGCCCGAGCCGGCTCCAGCCGGTCAGCCCGAACAGCGCCTCCGGCGCCAGCCATTGCACACCGAACGGCCCCTCGTGCAGCCACGCCGGCGCCGCGCCGCGCACTTCCAGCGTGGTCGGCAGCAGCAACGCCCAGGCCCAGGCGGCGAAACCGGCGAGAATGCCGACCACCGCCGCGCGCGGCGGAATCGACGGCCGCCATACCGCGAAGCACAGCGCCGGGGCCAGCGTCGCCAGCGCCGAGAACGACACCGCGCCGACGTCGGCCAGCGCCGCGCTGCCGGCGATCAGCCGGCTGTAGGCCCAGGCCAGCAGCATGATCGCGAGGATGCAGACGCGGCGCAGCGCGAGCACGCTGCCGCGCAGGTCGCCGCGGCCGCCGCGCGACCACGCGCCGCGCAGCAGGCCCGGCGCGAACCAGTGGTTGCCGACCATCAGGCTCAGGGTCAGGGTGCTGACCACCACCATGCCGGTGGCCGCGCTCAGTCCGCCCAGGAACGCGAACAGCGCCAGCCCCTCGTGGCCGCGCGCCAACGGCAACGCCAGCACGTACAGGTCGGACGGCACGTGGCCGGCGAGCAGCGCCTGTCCCGCCTGCGCCAGCGGCAGCACCGGCAAGGCGATCAGCGCCAGGTACAGCGGGAACTGCCAGCGCGCGGTGCGCACGTCGCGCTCGTCGCGGCATTCGACCACGGCGACATGGAACTGGTGCGGCAGGATGAACATCGCCAGCGCGCCCAGCAGCACCAGCGGGGCGAAGCCGCCCGCGGGCTCCGGCGGCGGGGCGGCCGGCGCGGGCCACGGCGCCCCGCCGAGCCCGAACCAGACGAATGCGCCCAGCGCCAGCATCGCCGCCAGCTTGAACAGCGACTCGAACGCCATCGCCAGCACCAGGCCGCGGTTGTGCTCGGCGGCGCTGGCGCGGCGGGTGCCGAACAGGATCGTGAACGTGGCCATCGCCAATGCGACGTACAGCGCGCTGTCGCGCCAGGCCGGCGAGGACGCCGCCTCGGCCGAGCGCGCGGTCAGCATCGCGAAGCTCATCGCCACCGCCTTGAGCTGCAGGGCGATGTACGGGATCAGGCCGAGCGCCACCACCAGCGTCACCGTGGCCGCCAGCCATGCGTCCTTGCCCAGGCGCGTGGCGATGAGGTCGGCCAGCGAGGTCGCGTTGGTCTCGCGCGACAGCCGCACCAGCCGGGTCATGAAGCCGACCGCCAGCGCGTACAGCAGGATCGCGCCGAGGAAGGTGGGCGGCAGCGGCCAGCCGTAGCGCGCGGCCTGGGTGACGGTGCCGTAGAAGGTCCAGGAAGTGCAGTGCACCGCCAGCGACAGCGCGTAGATGTGCCGCCAGTGCCGCGACAGCACGCCCGGGCGGCGTTCGGCGTAGAGCGCGGTGGCGAACATCAGCGCGAGCCAGGCCAGGCTCGCCAGCGCGACCGCGGTCAGGCTAAGCATGGTGGGCGCCGGGGTGCATCGGCGCGAGCATAGCGCGTCTCGCCCGCACCCCAACCCCTCTCCCGCAAGCGGGAGAGGGGCGATTCCCGCCTCCCCCTTCTACGCAAGTGAGGCGGGGAGTACCTCCCTCTCCGGCGTGCGCAGAAGGGGGGGATTGCGCCCTCTCCCGCGCGTGGGAGAGGGTCGGGTGAGGGCCGGAAGCGACCCCGCCGCACTCAGAAGTCGTAGCGCACCGACAGCGTGTACTGCCGCGGCGGGCCATAGAAGCCGGTCAGCACGCCGAGCGAGGAGACCAGGTTGTAACCGGTGGTCCGGTACTCCTCGTCGGCCAGGTTGGTGCCCTGCAACGAGACCGACCACGGCCCGCCGCTGCGCCAGGTGACGCCGGCGTTGACCAGGCCGTAGCCGTCCTGGGTGATCGGCTGCGCGCCGCTGCGCACGATCTCGGTGGTTGCCACCACCTCGCTCTGGTAGCTGTAGCCGACCCGCGCCGAGAGGTCGCCGCCGCCGGCCAGGTCCATGCGGTACTCGACGTTGAGCGCGCCGGAGAAGTCGGGCGCGTTGGTGAATTCCTGCTCGTCGGCGATGTTGACGCCCGCGTACATGAACTCGTCGTACTTGGCGTCGAGCCAGGCCAGGTTGCCGGAAATGAGCCAGCGCCGGCTCGGCATCCACTGGTACTCGACCTCGACGCCGTCCACCGTGCCCTCGCCGGCGTTGGTGAAGTCGCCGAAGAACGCGTCGTCGGCGCCGTCGCCGTTGCTGTCGTAGGCGGTGAACACCGACAGCTGGATGTCCTTGTACTTGTTGTGGAACGCGGCCAGGTTGAGGAACAGCGTCTGGTCCAGGAAGGCCATCTTGCCGCCGATCTCGTAGCTGTCCACGACCTCGTCGTCGAACGGCTCGGCCGAGCGCGGCACCGCGGTGGCCTGGGCGCGGATGTTGTAGCCGCCGGACTTGAAGCCGCGCGAGGCCAGGCCGTAGACCATGATGTCCGGGGTGATCTGGTAGTCCAGCGAGACCTTGGGTGAGGTGTTCTCGAAGCCGATGCGCTTGTCGAACCGGGCGGCGATCGGGGTTGGGTTGTTGGCGGCGCAGGCCCGCGCGAGGGTGGCGAAGGTCGCGTCGGTGTAGCAGCGGTTGAGCACCACCGCGCGCTTCTTCTCGTCGGTGTAGCGCGCGCCGAGGTCGAGCTTGAGGCGGCCGGTCAGGTCGAAGGTCCAGTCGCCGTACAGCGCGACGCTGTCGGTGTAGACCGTGCCCTGGGTATCGCCGAAGGACAGATCGAAGAAGTTGTTCAGCACCTGGCCGCCGGCCTCGCCGTCGAAGGCGTACACGCCGATCACGCCGCGCGCGCGGCCGCCGCCGTCGTAGTTGGCCTGCAGCTCGTGGCTGACCTGCTCGTCGCGGTAGAACGCCTTCACGTCGGCGATCTTGTTCGGCAGCGTGTCGAAGTCGATGTTGGTCTCGGTGTCGGATTCGCGCTTGGCAACGACGTACTTGAACGCCCAGTCCTCGCTGGCAACCCAGTTGACCGTGGCCGAGGCGCCCTTCATCTCGGTGTCGTTGACGTTGGGCATGCCGCTGCGGATGTCGTAGCGCGAATCCAGCGGCGCGAAGCCGGGCGCGAAACGGTTCGGCGCCAGCATCCGGGCGCCGCGCACCCCGGACTGGTCGTCCATCCAGTCGTAGGCGAACTGGATGTCGAGGTCGTCGCTGACGTAGGCGCCGAGCTGGCCGCGCACGGCCAGGATCTCCTTGTCGCTGACGTCCTGGCCGGAATACAGGTTGTCGCCGAAGCCGTCGCGATTGAGGCTGGCCACGGACAGGCGCCCGCGCAGCGCATCGCTGCCGCCGAGCGGCCCGCCGACGGCGGCCTTCACGTCGAGCTGGTCGTAGTTGCCCACCGTGACCGAAGCGAAGCCGTCGAAGCTGTTCGGCAGCCCGCGCGAGATGTACTTGATCGCGCCGCCGATGGTGTTCTTGCCGTACAGCGTGCCCTGCGGGCCACGCAGCACCTCCACGCGCTCGACGTCGAACACGTCCAGCAGCGCGCCCTGCGGCCTCGCGATGTAGACGTCGTCGAGGTAGATGCCCACGCCCGGGTCCACGCCCCACAGCGGGTCCGACTGGCCGATGCCGCGGATGTACGCGGTGATGGTGCTGCTGGAGCCGCGCGCGGCGTAGATCGTCAGGTTCGGCACCTGTGCGTCGAGGTCGCTCAGGTCCTCGACGTTGAGCCGGTCCAGCGCTTCCGGGGTGAACGCGGTCACCGCCACCGGCACTTCCTGCAGCGTCTCCTCGCGCTTGCGGGCGGTGACGGTGACGCCGCCGAGCGTGGTCGCCTCGCGGTGCGCGGGCGCTTCCTGCGCCGAGGGCGCGTCCTGCGCCCAGGCCGCCGGCGCGACCAGCGCGCAGGCGATGGCGATGCTCAGAGTCTTGCGGATCATGGACGGCGCTCCTCCCCAATCGAATCGCGTGGTGCCCGCGGCCGGGCCGCGGGCGTTGCCGGTCGACGGGCCCCTCCCCGCCATGCCGCAAGACTAGGCGCCGGCTCGCCGCGGCCGCTGCTGTACCTTCGGACAATGCACGCGGCGGCGGCGCGGCGCGGAGACTTCCGGAAAGCCGCGGCGGCTCGGCCGAACACGGGCGCCGACGCGACCGCAATGCGTCAGGCCCGCGAAGGCGGGAATCCCGTGGCGTCGCGACCGGCGGCCTGGCCGCCAAGTCGCCGGGGTCCCGCCTCCGCGGGGTCGACGGCTCTCGCTTTTCTCAACCGGGGACGGGCAATGGCGTTTCTGATCGTGCTGGCCGCGCTGTGCTTTCTGATGTTCGTGGCCTACCGCGGCTACAGCGTGATCCTGTTCGCGCCGGTCGCGGCGCTGGGCGCGGTGCTGCTGACCGACCCGTCGCTGGTGGCGCCCATGTTCACCGGGCTGTTCATGGACAGGATGGTCGGCTTCCTCAAGCTGTACTTCCCCGTGTTCCTGCTCGGGGCGGTGTTCGGCAAGCTGATCGAGCTGTCCGGCTTTTCCAAGTCGATAGTGAAAGCGACGATCCGCCTGTTCGGCGCCGGCCGGGCGATGCTGTCGATCGTGGTCGTCTGCGCGTTGCTGACCTACGGCGGCGTGTCGCTGTTCGTGGTGGTGTTCGCGGTCTATCCGTTCGCGGCCGAGCTGTTCCGGCAGAGCGGCATCCCCAAGCGGCTGATCCCGGGCACGATCGCGCTGGGCGCCTTCACCTTCACCATGGACGCGCTGCCCGGCACGCCGCAGATCCAGAACATCATCCCGGCTTCGTTCTTCGGCACCGACGCCTGGGCGGCGCCGTGGCTGGGCACGCTCGGCGGCGTGTTCATCCTGATCCTCGGCCTGCTTTACCTCGACTGGCGCCGCCGCGCCGCCGCGCGCGCCGGCGAGGGCTACGGCACCGCGCTGGTCAACGAGCCGGCGCCGTTCGCCGACGACCGGTTGCCGCACCCGGCGATCGCGCTCCTGCCGCTGCTGCTGGTGGGCGTGGCGAACAAGCTGCTCACGCTTTGGATCCCGCGCTACTACGGCGAAAGCCACGCCTTCGACCCGGCGGTGATCGGCGGCGCCGCGCCGGTGGTGCAGGAGGTGGCGAAGGTCGCGGCGATCTGGGCGGTGCTCGGCGCGCTGCTGGTCGGCATCGCCGCGGTGCTCGCCTTCGCCTGGAGGCCGGTGCTGGCACGCTTCGCCGAGGGCAGCAGGAACGCGATCGGCGGCGCCCTGCTGGCGGCGATGAACACCGCCTCCGAGTACGGTTTCGGTGCGGTGATCGCCGCCCTGCCCGGCTTCCTCGTCGTCGCCGACGCGCTGGGCGCGATCCCCGATCCGCTGGTCAACGAAGCGGTGACGGTGACCGCGCTGGCCGGCATCACCGGATCGGCCAGCGGCGGCATGAGCATCGCCCTGGCGGCGATGGCCGAGACCTTCATCGCCAACGCCCAGGCCGCCGGCATCCCGATGGAGGTGCTGCATCGCGTCGCGGCGATGGCCTCGGGCGGCATGGACACCCTGCCGCACAACGGCGCGGTGATCACCCTGCTCGCGGTCACCGGCCTGACCCATCGCCAGGCCTACAAGGACATCTTCGCGATCACCCTGATCAAGACGTTGGCGGTGTTCTTCGTGATCGGCCTGTTCTACGCCACCGGACTGGCCTGAGCGCAGCGGGCCGCGTCGCCGGAGCCTGCGCACGAGCGGCCGCCGACGCGCCTCGGGCGCTTGTCCGCCCTCCGGCGCGCGGGCCCCGCCCGTTGACCAGAAGGCACGCTCCGGAAGGCGCGTTCGGCTACGGCCGGTCCTCTTCCTCCAGCACGCGCTTCTGCATCGCGTCGAGGTAGCGGTCCGCTTCCTCGACCGAGGTGAAGATGGAGTTCAGCGGCACCGCCTTGACGATGTCGAACACCTTCTTGATCTGCGGCTGCAGGTTGGTCACCAGCACCCTGCCGCCGCGGCCCTCGATCGCCTTGCGCGCCTTGAACACCGAGCGGATGCCGGCGGAGCTGATGTACTCCAGGTCGGCCAGGTCCAGCACCAGCGCGCGCAGGTCGGACGCCAGGACCGGTTCCAGGCGGCGGTCGAGTTCGCCGTAGGTATGCGTGTCGAGGCGGCCGGACAAGGCCACGCGGCGACTGTCGCCCTTCGGCTCGTCGATATGGATGTGCAGGCCCATGGGGTCTCCTTCAGGCGGTCGGTCGGGCGCTGCCGCGCACAGTCACGCGCAGCACGTTGTAGGGGTCTTCGCGGCGGTAGCTGAGGCTTTCGGCCAGTTCCCGCACCAGGTGCAGGCCGAGGCCGCCGACGCCGCGCTCCTCGATGTCGGCGTCGAGCCTCGGCGCCTCGACCGCGGTGGGGTCGAACGGCCGGCCGGAGTCGCGGAACTCGATCACGAGGCGGTCCGCCCGCGCGGTGATCTCGACGATGATCTCGGTCTGCGCGCCGCAGCCGCCGTGCTCGATCGCGTTGGCGACGATCTCCTCGGCGATCAGCCGCACGTCCTCGCGCACCTCGCGGGCCACGGCATTGGTTTCCAACACCGCGTCGATCGCGGCGGTGAGGTCGCGCAGGCGCGCGAGCTCGTTCGGCACGGTGATTCGGATCTGCATGGTCTCCTCAGGCGGGTTGCGGCACCGGCAGGCGGTCCATGCTGATCGCCAGCACCGTGATGTCGTCCGATTGCGGCGCCTGCCGCGCGAACGCGGCCACGGCCGCGAGCACGCGTCGGCACAGCGCGGCGGCGTCGCCCTCGCCTGCCGCGGCCTCGCACAGGCGGTCCTCGCCGAAGGCCTCGTCCCCGGCGTCGAAGGCCTCGGTGATGCCGTCGGTGTAAGCCAGCAACGCCTCGCCGGGTTCCAGGCGGCCCTGCCACTGCGGGTAGGCCGCCGCCACCTCGAAGCCGAGCGGCGGTCCGGATTCCAGCGGCAGCGGCCGCACGCGCGCGTCGGCGCCGCGCAGCAGCGGCGCGTCGTGGCCGGCGCTGGCGACGGTCATCGCGCCGCTGGCCACGTCGATCGTGCCGCACAGCACGGTGGCGAACATGCAGGCCTCGTTGTTCCGCGCCAGCCGCTCGGCCGCTTCCCGCAGCGCATCCGCCGGGGTGACGCCGCCGCGGTGGATCGCGGTCTCGAGGATGCTGAGGCTGCGCGCCATGAACAGCGCCGCCGGGATGCCCTTGTCGGAGACGTCGCCGATCGCGAACCACAGGGTCTGGTCGCGTTGGAAGAAGTTGAAGAAGTCGCCGCCCACCGCCTTCGCCGGCTCCAACGCGGCGAACGCCTTCAGGTTGCGCGAGCCGTGCTGCAGCGACGAAGGCGCCACCGGCAGCATCGCGCGCTGGATCTCGCGGGCGATCGACAGTTCGCTGTCCAGCTTCTGCCGCGCCGCCGCCATGGTCTCGATCTCGGCCATCTGCGCCTTGATCGACGCGCCGGCGCGGTCGAGCGCGTGCGCCAGCACGTCGACCTCGTCGCCGCGGGCGGATTCGGGCAGCGGCGAATCGAACTCGCCGGCGGCGAAACGCTGCGCGACACCGGTCAGCGTCCGCAGCGGGTCGGTGATCCGCCGGCTCAGGCGGATCACCACGAGCGCCAGCACCAGCATCGCCAGCAGCCCGCCGCCGAGCAGCATGCGGAAATGCCGGCCGAGCGCCTCCAGCACCACCGCGTCCGACACCCGCAACTGGATGCTCCAGCCGCCCTCGGCCGGCACCAGCACCAGGTGCCCGCCGTCGCCGGCGTCGCCGCGGTATTCGCGCCGCGCGCGATGGGCCTGCGCCACCTCGCGCAATTCGCGCCGGCCGAACGCGGCGGCGTAGCCGGCGATGTCGTAGCGCAGCGCCACGCCGGGCTGCGGATGCACCGCGATCATGCCGCCCGGTGCGTACAGCGCGGCTTCCACGCCTGCGGGCTCGTTCGTCGGCGCGAGCAGGCCCGCCAGGTACTCCATCGGCACGTCCAGGCTGACCATGCCGATGTTCCTGCCGCGGTAGGGATCGTGCAGCGGGAGGTTCAGCGTGGTCATCCAGCGCCCGCCGGCGGTCTCGTTGAAGTACGGCTCGGACCACCAGGGCGTGCGGCCGGCGACGGTGCGCCGGTACCAGGGCTTGTCGAACACGTCGTAGCCGGTGGCCACGAGGTCCACGTCCTGCACGCCGGCCGAAGGCACGCCGGCGTGGTAGGCCAACGGCGCGCCGTCCGGCAGCACGCCGGGCTCGAGCACCAGCAACCCGCCGATCACCGCGGCGTCGTTGTCGACCATCGTCTGCAGCATGCGCACCGCGGCCGCGCGGTCGATCGAAGGCTCCAGCGCCAGCCCGGCGATGCCCTGGCCGGTGACGCGCAGCGCGCGCGCCGCCGCATTGAACCGGTCCGCGCTGCGGATCGCGTCGAAGCGCATGCGCTCCACGGCATCGCCGATCAGCTGCTGGCGGCCGGACAGGTACGCCGCGATCAGCACCAGCGCCAACAGGCTCGCCGCCAGCGCGCCGAACCAGAGCGCGATCCGCGTGCGCAGGCTGCGGTGCCACGGTACGGCGGCCTGCGCATGGTCGTGCGCGCCTGCGTCCACATCCGCCCCCGCCTGCCCCCACTGCATCGCGCGCTTCCGTCACGGCATCGCCCGCAGCATCGAATTCGCGCCGGGGCGTGTCAAGGAAACGTGCGCCGCTTTTCCGGCCGCAGGCTCCGTTCGTCGCGAAGCGGCGGGACGGATCGACGATCCGTGATGCGCTTCACCCCGGGCCACGAATACGACGAACGCCCGCTTCCCCGCGGCGCGCCCCGACACCCATTGCCGTCCAAATTCGCCGGAACTGTCCGTCGCGCGCGGATGGGTCCGCATCGAAACGCTATGTCTTGCCGGGCTCAGCCATCGCATGGCGGCCCCGCGCATGGGCGCCGGTCCCGCCGCGGCGTCGCGACGGGGCTCAGCCGTGCCCGCCCTCGCCGGCGACGATGGCGTGCACCTTCGCCGCCAGCTCGGCGTAGGTGAAGGGCTTGCCGATCATCTCGATGCCGGCGATCAGGCGGCCGTCGCGGACGATCGCGTCGCCGCCGTAGCCGGTGGTGAAAAGCACCTTCAGCCCCGGCAGCCGCCTGCGCGCCTCCTCCGCCAGCTCGACGCCGTTCATGCCTGGCAGGCCGACGTCGGTGAACAGCAGGTCGATGCTGCCGCCGTACAGCTCCAGCTGGCGCATCGCCATCGGGCCGTCGCGGGCTTCGATCACGCGGTAGCCGAGCTCGCGCAGGGTTTCGGCGCTGAAATCGCGCACGCCGTCGTTGTCCTCGACCACCAGTACCGTCGCCTTGCGCGGCTCGGGGGCGGCCGCCGGCGAGGGTTCCTGCTCGGCGTCGCCGCAGAAGCACGGCAGGTAGATCTCGATCGTCGTGCCGGCGCCGGGCTCGCTGCACAGGCTGACGTGCCCCCCGGACTGCTTGACGAAGCCGTAGACCTGCGACAGGCCGAGCCCGGTGCCGTGGCCGGTGGGCTTGGTGGTGAAGAACGGCTCGAACGCGCGTTCGGACACGTGCTTCGGCATGCCGACGCCGGTGTCGCTCACCGCCACCACGACGTAGCGGCCGGGCCGCGCGTCGGCCTCGCCGGCGCCGGGCGCGTCGAGCACCGCGTTGGCGGTGGCGATGGTCAGGCGGCCGCCGTCCGGCATGGCGTCGCGCGCGTTGATGGCGAGATTGAGCAGCGCGCTTTCGAGCTGGTTCGGATCGATCTCGACCGGCCACAGGCCGTCTCCGAGCAACGTCCGCACCTGGATGCCCTCGCCGAGGGTGCGGCGCAGCAGTTCGGACATGCCGGAGACGAGCCGGTTCAGGTCGGTCGGCCTCGGTTCGAGGGGCTGGCGGCGCGAGAACGCGAGCAGGCGTTGGGTCAGGGTCGCCGCGCGCAACGCGCCCTGCATCGCATTCTCGGCCGAGCGCCGCAGGCGCTCCGGCGCGCCCGCGCCCAGGTGTCGCTGGATCGACTCGATGTTGCCGATCACCACGGTGAGCAGGTTGTTGAAGTCGTGGGCGATGCCGCCGGTCAGGTGACCGATCGCCTCCATCTTCTGCGCATGGCGCAGCTGCTCCTCGGCGCTGGCGCGCTCGGCCACGGCCTGGCGCACGCGCGCCTCGAGCGTCTCGTTCAGTTCGCGCAGCGCGGCGTCCGCCTGCGCCTGCTCGATCGCGTTGGAGGCGAAACGGGCCAACTGCACGAGGATGGCCCGGTCCTCGGCGTCGAACGCGCCGCCGCCGGTCTTCTCCGCGAGGCGGACGAAGCCGAGGGTGCGGCCGTCGGACGCCAGCAGCGGGGCGGCGAGCCAGTCGCTCTCGGCGATGGCACCGAGGCCCGGCGCCTCGTCCGCGCCCGGCATGCCGCTGGCGCCCGCCGGCATCGCCGCCGCGCCGGCCAGCGCATCGGATGCGCCGGTCCCTCCCGATGCGGCGTCCCGGGGCGGATGCGCCGGCCCGTCCACCGCGCCGGCGAGGGCGTACGCACCGGCATCGGCGCGCACCGCATCGTGTTCGCCGCGCGCATCCGGTGCGAAGCCTTCGGCCTGCAGGAGCGGATCGGACGGCGCCAGGCTGACCGCGCTGCGCCGCGCGCCGACGATGGTGCGCGCCGCCTGCGCCACCGCGTCGAGCTTCGCCTGCAGCGTGGGCGCGGCGGCGATCGTGAGCGAGGCCGAAGCCAGCGCCTGCAGCTGTTCGGCGCGGCGCCTCACCGCGGCCTCGCGTTCGCGCCGGGTCCGCGCCAGGGCGAGATGGCCATCGATGCGCGCGCTCAGCTCGCGCGCCGAGAACGGCTTGGTCAGGTAGTCGTCGGCGCCTTCCTCCATGCCTTCGACCCGCGCCTCCTCCCCGGCACGCGCGGACAGCACCACCACGGGCACGTCCTTCAGCGCGGGGTCGCCGCGCAGCGCGCGCAGCAGGCCGAAGCCGTCCAGTCCCGGCATCATCGCGTCGGTCAGCACCAGGTCGGGGCGGCGCCGCCGTGCCGCCGCCAGCGCCGCCTCGCCGTCGGCCACCGCCTCGACCTCGTAGCGCGCGCCGAGCAGGCGGCGGACGTAGTCGCGCATGTCGGCGTTGTCGTCGGCCAGCAGCACCCGGGCGCGCTCCGCGCCCGCATGCGCGAGGATGTCGGCCAGCGAATCGGCGACGCTCTGCGCGGCCGCGCTGCCGGCCGCGTCGGGCAGCCAGCGCCGGGCTTCCTCGACGTAGGCGTGGGCGCGGATCGCAGTGGGCGCGAGCGCGCGCGCCGGTCGCAGGCGCTCGCGCGGCAGGTGCGCCGTGCCGAACGGAATCGACACCGCGAACGCGCTGCCCTGCCCTTCCTGGCTCGTCGCGTCGATCTCGCCGCCGTGCAGCCGCACCAGCTCCTGCACCAGCGCCAGGCCGATCCCGCTGCCCTCGAAGCTGCGGCCCCGCGCCCCCTCGATGCGATGGAAGCGCTCGAACAGCCGCGGCAACTCGTGCGCGGGGATGCCGGTGCCGGTGTCGCGCACCGTCAGCACGGCGGCGTCGGCGCGCGTTTCCAGCCCGATGGCGATCTCGCCCTCGAACGTGAACTTGAACGCGTTGGAGACGAGGTTGAGGACGATCTTCTCCCACATCTCGCGGTCGACGTGCACCGGCGCCGGCAACGGTGGGCAATCGACCACGAGGCGCAGCCCGGCGCGCTCGCACAGCGAGCGGAAGTTGCTGGCCAGGTCGGCGGTGAAGGCGGCCAGGTCGGTGGGCTCGTAGCTGGCCTGCGCGCGGCCCGCCTCGATCCGCGAGAAGTCGAGCAGCGAGTTGACCAGCTTGAGCAGGCGCAGGCCGTTGCGGTGCGCGGCCTCGAGCAGCGCGCGGTCGCCCGGGTCGCACGAAGCCTGCGGCCTGCCCAGCATCTCCTCCAGCGGCCCCAGCATCAGCGTGAGCGGGGTGCGGAACTCGTGGCTGACGTTGGCGAAGAAGCCGGTCTTGGCGCGATCGAGCTCGGCCAGCGCCTCGGCACGGCGGCGCTCCTCCTCCAGCGCGAGCGCGCTCGTCGCCGCCCGCGCGATCTGCGCCGCGACCAGGTCGAGGAAGTCGCGATAGCCGGGCCGCGAAGCGAGGAACGGATCGGCGCCGACGACGAGCAGCGCGGCGACGTCGTCGCCGGAGACGATCGGCAACGCGACGAGGCGGTCCGGCGCCGGCGCAGCGCCCAGCCACGGTGCGGTGCGGCCTTCCGCCGGCGCGCGGCGCGCGCAGGCGGCGACCAGCGGGGCCAGCGCCTCGTCGCCGCTGCCCAGGTCGA
Organism: Vulcaniibacterium tengchongense; assembly: GCF_003814555.1. Classification (GTDB taxonomy): domain Bacteria; phylum Pseudomonadota; class Gammaproteobacteria; order Xanthomonadales; family Xanthomonadaceae; genus Vulcaniibacterium; species Vulcaniibacterium tengchongense. Next base: position 666,667 of record NZ_RKQN01000001.1, on the reverse strand, counting down.
CTTCGGCGCGACCCGTCGCGGGTTCGACGCCATGGCCGGCGACCAGGCGCGCGCGCCGCTCCCCGTCGATGCGATACATCAGTGCGAACGGCAGGTCGGCGCGGTTTGCCGCCGCCAGCGCATCGACCGCGGCGCGGCACACCGCCTCCACCGAATCCGCTCCGGCGGTACGCAGGCCGAGCTCGCGCAGGGTGCGCAGGCGGCGCTCGCCGATCACCCGCTCGGTGGTTTCGGACACGATCGCCAGCACCCCGGCCGGCCGGCCGCTCTCGTCCGGTACCGGGCTGTAGTCGAGATTCATCCAGACGTCCTCGGCGACGCCGTGGCGATACAGCACCAGGTGCTGGTCGCGATAGGCGAGCCGCTTCCCCGCCAGGCCCGCCTTCATCACGTGGTCGTTGAAGTCGGCGATTTCCGCCCAGCCCTCGCGTACCTTGGAGCCGAGCAGCTGCGGATGGCGCGCGCCGGCGAAGACCGAGTAGGCGTCGTTGTAGATCATCACGCCGTCCTCGCCCCACAGCAGCACGATCGGCACCGGCGAGCGCAGGAGGATGGCGACGGCGGTGCGCAGACTCTGCGGCCAGCCCGCCATCGGCCCCAGCGGCGTCTTCGACCAGTCCATGGCGCGCATCAGCGATGCGACCTCGCCGCCACCCGACAGGAACGCGAGCGCGTCGCTTTCGCCGTGCGATGCCAGAGGCGGGGTGACGTCGTTCAAGGCGGGCTCCGGAGCGGGCGGGCAAGCGGCGCATCTTATCCAGCCGTCCGCAAGGCTTTGTCTAAACGCCCCACGTCCGCCGGCGGCGCCGTGGAGCGCGTCCGCGCTGGCGCCGGCCGGGCGGCTGAATTAGCATTTTGACTAACGCCCGGCTGCGCTCCTCCGTTGCCAGACACGCTTCGCAAGATCATCCACGTCGACATGGACGCGTTCTACGCGTCGGTGGAGCAGCGCGACGATCCGTCGCTGCGCGGGCGGCCGGTCGTGGTCGCCTGGCGCGGCGCGCGCTCGGTGGTGTGCGCGGCCAGCTACGAGGCGCGCAGGTTCGGGGTGCGCTCGGCGATGCCGGCGGTGCGCGCGGAGCGGCTGTGCCCGCAGGCGGTATTCGTGCCGCCGGATTTCGTCCGCTACAAGGCGGTGTCGCGGCAGGTGCGCGAGATCTTCGCCCGCCATACCGACCTGATCGAACCGCTGTCGCTGGACGAGGCCTACCTCGACGTCACCGCGCCCAAGTCCGACCTGCCGACCGCGACCGCGGTGGCGGAGGCGATCCGCGCCGCGATCCGCGGGGAACTGCGGCTCACCGCCTCGGCCGGCGTGGCGCCGAACAAGTTCCTGGCGAAGATCGCCTCGGACTGGCGCAAGCCGGACGGACTGTTCGTGATCCGCCCGCACCGGGTGCAGGAATTCCTCGCGCCGTTGCCGGTGGGGCGCCTGCCCGGCGTGGGCAAGGTGATGGAAGCCAGGCTGGCCGAACTGGGCGTGAGCACGGTGGCCGATCTGCGCTCGCTCGGCGAAGAGGAACTGGAGCTGCGCTTCGGCCGCTGGGGCCGGCGCCTGCACGAGCTGTCGCTGGGCATCGACGACCACCCGGTGGTGAGCGAACGGCCGACGCTGCAGATCTCCAGCGAGGACACGTTCGAGACCGATCTGCCGCTGGGCGAGCTGGAGCCGCACATCCGCCGGCTCGGCGAGAAGACCTGGAACGGCTACCTGCGCGAACGCGAACGCAGCCGGCGCGTGGCGCGCACCGTGGTGCTCAAGCTCAAGACCGCGGACTTCCGCATCCTGACCCGCAGCCTGACGCCGGCCGAGCCGCCGGATTCGCTGGAACGGCTGGCGCGCATCGCCTGCGACCTGCGCGAGCGCGTGCCGCTCGATGCGCACACGCGCTATCGCCTGGTCGGCGTCGGCCTGTCGGGTTTCGTCGGCGAGGACGAGTTGCCGCCGCAGAGCGACCTGTTCGGTTGAGCCCGCGGCCGGGAAGCGGTCGGATGCTTGTTCGCCCGGAGCCGGCCCGGGCAGCCGAGGGATCGGCCGAGGCGCTCACATGGACAAACCGCGGCTTTGGAGGCGCAAGCCGGCATGCCGAAATCGCCGGGCCTGCTCTTCGATCCACCTGTCCGGCGGAAGCAACGAAACGAAAAAAGCGGGCCGAAGCCCGCTTTTTTTCGTGCGCACAGAACGCGGCGGCTCAGTCGGCCGTGACGCCCTCGCCTTCCTCGACCGCCTTCATCGACAGGCGGATGCGGCCCTGCTTGTCGACTTCCAGCACCTTGACCTTGACGGTGTCGCCTTCCTTGAGCTTGTCGGAGACCTTCTCCACCCGCTCGCTGGAGATCTGCGAGACGTGCACCAGGCCGTCCTTGCCCGGCAGGATGGTCACGAACGCGCCGAAGTCCATGATCTTGACCACCTTGCCCTCGTAGATCCGGCCCGGCTCGACGTCCGAGGTGATCTGCTCGATGCGGCTCTTGGCGGCCTGCGCGGCGGCGGCGTTGACCGAGGCGATGACGATGGTGCCGTCGTCCTGGATGTCGATCTGCGTGCCGGTCTCCTTGGTGATCGCCTGGATGGTCGAACCGCCCTTGCCGATCACTTCGCGGATCTTGTCCGGATGGATCTTCATGGTCAGCAGGCGCGGCGCCCACTCGGACAGCTCGCCGCGCGGCGCGGTGATCGCCTTGGCCATCTCGCCGAGGATGTGCAGGCGACCGGCCTTGGCCTGGGCCAGCGCGGTCTTCATGATTTCCTCGGTGATGCCCTGGATCTTGATGTCCATCTGCAGCGCGGTCACGCCTTCGGCGGTGCCGGCGACCTTGAAGTCCATGTCGCCCAGGTGATCCTCGTCGCCGAGGATGTCGCTGAGCACGACGAAGCGGTCGTCTTCCTTCACCAGGCCCATCGCGATGCCCGCGACCGGCGCCTTGATCGGCACGCCCGCGTCCATCAGCGCCAGCGAGGAACCGCACACCGAGGCCATCGACGAGGAGCCGTTCGACTCGGTGATTTCCGAGACCACGCGGATGGTGTACGGGAACTCCTCCAGGCTCGGCATCACCGCGAGCACGCCGCGCTTGGCCAGGCGGCCATGGCCGATCTCGCGCCGCTTCGGCCCCATCATGCGGCCGGCCTCGCCCACCGAGTACGGCGGGAAGTTGTAGTGGAACAGGAAGTTCTCTTTGTACTCGCCGGAAATCGCGTCGATGATCTGGCCGTCGCGCGCGGTGCCGAGCGTGGCCACCACCAGCGCCTGGGTCTCGCCGCGGGTGAACAGCGCCGAGCCGTGGGTGCGCGGCAGCACCGACACCTTCGCCGCGATCGGACGCACGGTGTCGAGCGCGCGGCCGTCGATGCGGACCTTGGTGTCGAGCACGGCGTCGCGCAGGGTGCGGTATTCGAGCTCGCCGAACTCCTTGGTGAGGTCGGCCAGGTTCCAGCCCTCGGCCTCGGCGCGCGGGGTCAGCGCCTCCACCGCCTCCTTGCGGATCGCGGCGATCGCCTCGCGGCGCTGCTGCTTGTCGCGGATCTGGTAGGCCTGGGCCAGGCGGCCGCCGACGAACTCCTTCAACGCGGCGATCAGGGCCTCGTTCTTGGCCGGCGGGGTCCAATCCCAGGGCTGGGCGCCGGCCTCGGCGACCAGTTCGTTGATCGCGTCGATGACCTTCTGCAGTTCGCGATGGCCGAACATCACCGCGCCGAGCATCACCTCTTCCGACAGCACCTTGGCCTCGGACTCGACCATCAGCACCGCGTTGCGGGTGCCGGCGACGACCAGCTCGAGGTCCGACTCCAGCAGCTGGCTGGTGGTCGGGTTGAGGATGTACTGGCCGTTCTTGTAGCCGACCTTGGCGGCGCCGATCGGGCCCTGGAACGGGCAGCCGGTCAGGGCCAGCGCGGCGGACGCGCCGATCATCGCCGGGATGTCGCCGTCGATTTCCGGGTTCAGCGACAGCACCGTGGCGATGATCTGGACCTCGTTCTTGAAGTCCTCGGGGAACAGCGGGCGGATCGGGCGGTCGATCAGGCGCGCGGTCAGCGTCTCCTTCTCGGTCGCGCGGCCTTCGCGCTTGAAGAAGCCGCCGGGGATGCGGCCGCCGGCGTAGAACTTCTCCTGGTAGTCGACGGTCAGCGGGAAGAAGTCCTGGCCTTCGCGGGCGGTCTTGGCGGCCACGGCGGTGACCAGCAGTACGGTGTCGTCCATATTGACGATGACCGCGCCGCCGGCCTGGCGGGCGATCTCGCCGGTCTCCAGCGTCACCTTATGGCTGCCGTACTGGAAGGTCTTGGTGATTTTTGCCACGTTCGTTCTATTCCTGTCGTTTCGATTCGTTCCGGCCGCGGCCCCTGCCGCCGCCGGTGCGGCCGCTCGCGCGGCCTTGTTCGGGTGGAGCGCAAAAACGAACCGCGGCGCATCGCTGCGCCGCGGCGGTCGTCGGGCTTATCGACGCAGGCCCAGTTTTTCGATCAGGGCCTTGTAGCGTTCGTTGTCCTTGCGCTTGAGGTAGTCGAGCAGGCTGCGACGGCGGTTGACCATCTGCAGCAGGCCGCGCCGGCTGTGGTGGTCCTGCTTGTGGACCTTGAAGTGGCCGGTCAGCTGCTCGATGCGCGCGGTCAGCAGGGCGACCTGGACCTCCGGCGAGCCGGTGTCGTTGGCGCCGCGCTTGTGTTCTTCGATGATCTTCTGGGTGTCGATGGACATGGATGCCTCGTAGATGCGTGGCCCGCAGGAACGTCCGGCTGCGGCCTCTGCCGCCGCGACGCACCGCCTGGCTCGCCGTTTGCTTGAAGGGAAGTACCTCTCCGAAGACGGAGAGCGCCGGAATTGTACCAGCCGGGGCCGGCGATTGCGACCGGCGCGCGCCTCGGCGCGGCCGGGCCGGTCACGGAACGGGCGCTCGGCCGCCTCATCCGCGGCGCGTCCCCCCGTCCTCATCCCGCGTTCACCGCCCAGCGGAACAGCCGCTGCGGCGCGAGGCGATCGCCCTGGCGCTGCGCGATGCCGAGGCAGCGGCCGGTCGCGCCGAACACCGCGACCGGCCCGTCCGCGCCCGCTACGCACGCCACGCTCTGGCCGAAACCGAGCCGGCGCTCGCCCTCCGCATCCAGATCGACGCGCGGGAAGGCCTCCAGCCCGGCCTCGACCGGCAGCAGGCACGCGTCCAGGGCGTCCTCGCCGCGCTCGGCCAGCCCGCGCAGCGCATCCAGCGTGTACATGCGCGGCCGGAGGAACGGCTCGACCCAGAGCCGGCGCAGCGCGGCGACGTGGGCGCCGCAGCCCAGCGCCTCGCCGAGGTCGCGCACCAGGCTGCGCACGTAGGTACCGGAACCGCATTCCACGTGCAGGCGCAGGCGCGGGCCGTCGCGCCCGAGCAGCTCGAACCGGTGGACCTCGACCTCGCGCTCCGGCGCCTCGATCGGCTCGCCGCGGCGGGCCTTGGCATAGAGCGGCTCGCCGCCCTGCTTGAGCGCGGAATAGATCGGCGCGCGCTGGCGGATCGGGCCGCGCAGCGGCGCCAGCGCGGCCTCGATCGCGGCTTCGTCGAGCGCCGGCAGCGGCCGCTCGCGCAGCACCGCGCCGTCGGCGTCGTCGCTGTCGGTGACCACCCCGAGCACGGCCTCGGCCTCGTAGGCCTTGCGCGCGCCCAGCAGCAACCCCGCGATCTTGGTCGCCTCGCCGAAGCACAGCGGCAGCAGCCCGGTCGCGAGCGGATCCAGGCTGCCGGTGTGCCCGCCCTTCTCGGCGCGGAACAGGTGCCGGACCTGCTGCAGCGCCTGGTTGGAGCTCAGGCCCGGCGGCTTGTCCAGCAACAGGATGCCGTCGAGCGCGCGGAAGCGGGCTTTGGGCTTGTTCATGCGCGGACGGGACCCGCGTGCGGAAACGCCGGACGCGCCCGGTCCCGGCTGCGGCAACGTTGTGGGCGTGCGGCCATTCCCCTCTCCTTGTCGATCCCCCTGAATGCGGGCGCCACCCTGCCCGCTTGCGCGCGGACGGCCCCGGGCCGCGAGCGCCGTCCGAACTTGCGCCTCCGGCGGCCGCTGCGCAAGCCCGCGCCCGCCGCGCATGCGGCGGCGCGTAGCGGCCCGCACGGGCTCAGTCGATGTCGCGCAGCAGCCGGTCGATGCGCTCGCCGCGGTCGACCGAGTCGTCGTAGTGGAAATGCAGCTCGGGCACGTGGCGCATCCGGATCGCGCGGCCGAGCTGGAAACGCAGGTCGCGCGAGAGTTCGCGCAGCGCCTTGATCGCCTCCTCGGCGCGTTCCGGCTGCAGCGCGGTCACGAACACCTTGGCGTGGGCGAGGTCGCGGGTGACCTCGACGTCCGAGACGCTGACCGACGGCAGGCCGTGCTCGCGCACCGCCTCGTGCACCAGCGCGCCCAGTTCGCGGCGGAGCTGGGCGGATACGCGGTCGGTGCGGTGGAACGTCTTGGGCATGGAGCGAGCGACTCGTTGGGAAAACGACAAACCGATGGAAACCGAGGGCCGGAGAGGAACGGACGCGGGGCGCCACGGCCGTGCCCCGCTCCCCTCCGCTGGCGCCTCGCCCTTACAGCGTCCGCTGGACCTCGACGCGCTCGAAGCACTCGATCTGGTCGCCCGGCTTGACGTCGTTGTAGGCCTTCACGCCGATGCCGCACTCGGTGCCGTTGCGCACCTCGTCGACGTTCTCCTTGAAGCGGCGCAGCGATTCCAGCTCGCCCTCGAAGATCACCGCGTTGTCGCGCAGCACGCGGATCGGCTTGTGGCGCTTGACCACGCCCTCGACCACCATGCAGCCGGCGACCGCGCCGAACTTCGAGCTGCGGAACACCTCTCGGACCTCGGCGATGCCGATGATCTCCTCGCGGATCTCCACGCCGAGGATGCCCGAGGCCACCTGCTTCACCTGGTCGATCACGTCGTAGATGATCGAGAAATAGCGCAGGTCCACGCCGTTGGTCTCGATGATCCGGCGCGCGGCGGCGTCGGCGCGGACGTTGAAGCCGATGATCGTGGCCTTGGCGGTGACCGCGGCGTTGGCGTCCGATTCGGTGATGCCGCCCACGCCGGAGTGGATCACGTTGATGCGGATCTGGTCGTTGGACAGCGCGGTCAGCGCCTGGCGCAGCGCCTCCACCGAGCCCTGCACGTCGGCCTTGATCACCAGGTTCAGCGTGGCCTGGCCTTCGCCCTTGCCCATCTGCGCCATGATGTCTTCCATGCGGTTGCCCGCCTGGGCGACCAGGCGCGACTCGCGGCGCTTGGCGTCGCGCTGCTGGGCGACGTCCTTGGCCAGGCGCTCGTCCTCGACCACGACGAAGTCGTCGCCGGCGTCGGGCACGCCCGACAGGCCGAGCACCTGCACCGGGATCGACGGGCCGGCCTTGTCGACCTGCTTGCCGTTCTCGTCGAACAGCGCGCGCACGCGGCCGTACTGCACGCCGCACACCAGGTAGTCGCCCTTCTTCAGTTCGCCCTGCTGGACCAGCACGGTCGCGACCGGGCCGCGGCCCTTGTCCAGGGCCGACTCGATGACCGTGCCGGTGGCGCGGCCGGTCGGCACGGCCCGGAGCTCGAGCACCTCGGCCTGCAGCAGGATCGCGTCGAGCAGGTCGTCGACGCCCTGGCCGGTCTTGGCCGACAGCTCCACCATCTGGGTCTCGCCGCCGAACTCCTCGGCCACGACCTGCTCGCCGAGCAGCTCGTTCTTGACCCGCAGCGGGTCGGCGTCGGACTTGTCGATCTTGTTGATCGCCACGATCAACGGCACGCCCGCGGCGCGCGCGTGCGAGATCGCCTCCTTGGTCTGCGGCATCACGCCGTCGTCGGCGGCGACCACCAGCACGACGATGTCGGTGAGCTTGGCGCCGCGCGCGCGCATCGACGTGAACGCGGCGTGGCCCGGGGTGTCGAGGAAGCTGATCACGCCCTTGGCCGTTTCCACGTGGTAGGCGCCGATGTGCTGGGTGATGCCGCCGGCCTCGCCGGTGGCGACCTTGGTGCGGCGGATGTAGTCCAGCAGCGAGGTCTTGCCGTGGTCGACGTGGCCCATGATGGTGACCACCGGCGGCCGAGGCGCCTTCTCGCCCTGCACTTCCTCGATGTGGGCGAGCAGCGCGTCCTCGGCGGTCGCCTCTTCGGCGCGCACCGCCTTGTGGCCGAGCTCCTCGGTCACCAGCACCGCGGTGTCGTGGTCGATGGTCTGGTTGATGGTCGCCATCACGCCCATCTTGAACAGCGCCTTGACCACGTCGCCGCCCTTGAGCGCGAGCTTCTGCGCCAGGTCGGCGACGGTGATGCTGTCGCCGATCGCGACCTCGCGCACGATCGGCGCGGTCGGGCGGGAGAAGCCGTGCTGGCCGCCGCCGGAGCGCACCGGCTCGGCCTGGCGGCGCGGCTTGGCCTTGCCGCGCGCGCTGCTGGAGCGGCGCGCGCGATCGCTGGCGCTCAGGTGCAACTGGCCGGCGAAGCGGTTGGCCGCGTCGTCGTCCTCGACCTCGGCGACCATCGCGTGCGAGCCGCGCGGCTTGTTGTGCCGCCCGGCGCGGTCGTCGGCGCGCGCCGGCTCGCGCGCGGCCGGCTTGGCGTGGGCGGCCTTGCGCGGCGCGGCGGCTTCGTCTTCGCCGCCGCCGGCGGTGGTCGCGACGGCCGCCTGCGCCGCCTCTTCCTCGGCCTTGCGGCGCGCGGCCTCCTCGGCCTCGCGGCGGGCGCGTTCGGCCTCCTCGGCGCGGCGACGGTCCTCCTCGGCCAGGCGGCGCTGCTCCTCGAGGTTGCGCTGCTTGGATTCCTCCAGCTTGCGCAGGATCTCGGCGCGTTCGTCGTCGAGGCCGGCCGGCGGCGCGGACTCGGTCGGCTTGACCAGGGTCACCTTCTTGCGCACCACCACGTCGACGGTGGTCTTGTTCTTGCCGCCGCCGACGGTGATTTCCTGCTTGCGGCTGCGGTTCAGCGTGATCTTCTTCGGCGCGGCGACGGCTTCGCCGGCGTCGGACTTGCCGTGGGCGCGCTTGAGGAAGCCGAGCAGCTTGACTTTCTCGATACTGGTCACGACCTGGTCGGGGCCGCTGAAGTTCATGCCGGCTTCGGCCAGCTGCTCCAGCAACTTCTCGACCGGCGTGTTCACCAGTTCGGCCAGCTTGCGGATGGTGGTTTGCTGCGACATTCGGTTTCCGGTTTCCGTTTTTTCCGCCGCGGGAAATCCCGAAGCGGTGATTGTAGGGCGGGTCTCGACCCGCCGCACTTCGCGCGCGGCGGGGCGCATCGACCCGCCGCGTTCCAGACCGGGCGGATCGGATCCGCCCTACGCGCGCCTGGTCACTCGAACCAGTGCTTGCGCGCCTCCATGATCAGCGCCGCGGCGCGCGCCTCGTCGATGCCTTCGATCTCGGCCAGCTCGTCGGTCGCCATGTCGGCCAGGTCGTCGCGGGTGACGATGCCGCGCGCGGCGAGCGCGTAGGCGGTGGCCTCGTCCATGCCGTCCAGCTCGAGCAGGTCGGCCGCGGGCTGGTGCTCCTCGAGCTGCTCCTCGGCGGCCAGCGCCTCGTTCAGCAGCGCGTCGCGGGCGCGCGAGCGCAGCTCCTCGACGATGTCCTCGTCGAAGCCCTCCACCGCGAGCAGCTCGCCCACCGGCACGTAGGCGATTTCCTCGACCGTGCTGAAGCCCTCCGAGACCAGGATGCCGGCGATCTCCTCGTCGACCTCCAGCTTGTCCATGAACAGCTGGCGCGCGGCGGCCTGCTCGGCCTCGCTCTTGGCCTGCACCTGGTCGGCGGTCATCACGTTGAGCTGCCAGCCGGTCAGGCGGCTGGCCAGGCGCACGTTTTGGCCGCCCTTGCCGATCGCCTGGGCGAGGCGGTCCTCGGCCACGGCCAGGTCCATCGAATGCTTCTCTTCGTCGACGATGATCGACTGCACCTCGGCCGGCGCCATCGCGTTGATCACGAGCTGGGCCGGGTTGTCCGACCACAGCACGATGTCGACGCGCTCGCCGTTCAGCTCGTTGGACACCGCCTGCACGCGCGAGCCGCGCATGCCGATGCAGGCGCCGATCGGGTCGGTGCGGTTGTCGTGCGCGACCACGGCGATCTTGGCGCGGTCGCCCGGGTCGCGCGCGCAGGCCTTGATCGACACCAGGCCCTGGCCGACTTCCGGCACTTCGAGCTTGAACAGCTCCATCATGAACTCGGGCGCGGCGCGGCTGATGAACAGCTGCGGGCCGCGCGGCTCGCTGCGCACGTCGTACAGGTAGCCGCGCACGCGGTCGCCGGTGCGCAGCACGTCGCGCGGGATGCCCTTGTCCTTCGGGATGATCGCCTCGGCGTTGCCGCCAAGGTCGACGTAGACGTTGCCGCGCTCCACGCGCTTGACCACGCCGGTGACGAGCTCGCCGACGCGGTCCTTCCACGCGTCCACCACCTGCTGGCGCTCGGCCTCGCGCACGCGCTGCACGATCACCTGCTTGGCGGCCTGCGCGGCGATGCGGCCGAACTCGGGGTTCTCGATCTGCTCCTCGATGTAATCGCCGACTTCGACGCCCTCGACCTCGTCGACCGCGTCCATCAGCCGGATCTGCCGGTCCGGCGACTCCATCACCGCGTCGTCGGGGATCACCTCCATGCGCCGGAAGGTCTCGTAGCTGCCGTCCTTGCGGTCGATCGCGACGCGCACCAGCACGTCCTGATCGTGGTAGCGCTTCTTGGCGGCGGACGCCAGCGCGGCCTCGATGGCCTCGAAGATGACTTCGCGCGGCACGCCCTTCTCGTTGGCGACCGCATCGACGACCAGCAACAGTTCCTTGCTCATTCGGTTAGACCCTGGAAACTTGGAGATATTCGGCTTCGGCTGCGGGAGCTCGCCCTCCCGCCTCCCCTTGCCGGCCCCTCCGGGCCGGCCGCTCCTCTCGGCTCGACTCAAGAGGGGCTGCGGAAACGACTTCGGCTCCCGCCGCGAACGCCGCGGGCGCCCCGGACGGCATCATGCGCCATCGCCGGCCTCCCGCTTGGACTTGCGGCCGCCGCCCGGCTTCTTCGCCGCGCGGCCGGGCGCCAGGCCCAGCGCGGCCCAGTCGGGGACCAGGCGCGCCTTGTCGATGTTGTCGAACGGCACGGCCAGCTCCGCGCCGCCCTCGGGCGCGAGCACCACCTCGTCGCCCGCCACGCGCACGATCCGCGCCTGGAAGCGGCGGCGGCCGTCCTGCGGCAGCTTCAGCGCGATCTTGGCGCTCTCGCCCTCGAAGCGGGCGAACTGCGCCGGCGTGAACAGGGGCCGGTCCAACCCGGGCGAGGACACTTCCAGGGTGTATTGGCCGCTGATCGGATCCTCGACGTCGAGCTGCGCCGACACCTCGCGGCTGACCGCCTCGCAGTCCTCGACGGTGACCGCGCGCGGCGCCTCGCCGTCCTGCGCCGGCACGTCGATGTACAGGCGCAGCAGCGCGCTGCCGGAGCCCGGCAGGTACTCCGCACCCAGCAGCTCCAGGCCCATCGCGGCCACGGTCGGGGCGAGCAGGTTGGCGATTTCGACCGCTTTGTCCGTCACGCGCATCTCCCACGGTGCGCCGCATACCCGAATCCGTGCGAAGGCTTCGTCGAACGCGGACGCGAAAAACGACAAGGGGCCCGGCGGGCCCCTTGTCCATACAGCTGGATGTCGGCGCAACCGCGCGAGCAGAGCGCGGTTGCCAGCCCAAGCCTTTGGCTTTTCCGGGGCCCTTTCGGGCTTCCGGGCGGACGAGACTTCGTCCGTGCCGAAGCTGGTAGCGGGGGTAGGATTTGAACCTACGACCTTCGGGTTATGAGCCCGACGAGCTGCCAGACTGCTCCACCCCGCATCAGGCCGACCATGATAACGGCCGACGAAAATCTGCGCAAGCCCGGTTCAGGAAATTTTTCCTGCGCCGGGCCGGCGACGCCGGACGGTTCAGCCGGCGAACGCGCGCTGGCACCACGCCATCAGCGGGTTCCAGGCCAGGCCCAGCGCCAGCAGCGCCAGCGCGTTGACGCCGAACACGATGCGCAGCGGGCGGTCGTCGCCGGACGCCGCGGGCAGTTCGCCTTCGGGCTCGTCGAAGTACATCGCCTTGATCACGCGCAGGTAGTAGAACGCGCCGATCACCGCGAACACCACGCCCACCAGGGTCAGCCACAGCAGGTCGCCCTGCAACGCGGCGCGCAGCACCACCAGCTTGGCCCAGAAGCCCAGGAACGGCGGCACGCCGGCGAGCGAGGCCATCACGCACAGGATCAGGCCGGCCATCCACGGGTTGCGCGCGTTCAGGCCCTTGTAGTCGTCGATCCGGTCGGCCTCGAAGCCGCGGCGCGACAGCACCACGATCGCGCCGAACGCCGCGGCGGACATCAGCGCGTAGCTGATCGCGTAGAACAGCGCCGCGGCGAAGCCCTCGCGCCCGCCCCCGGCCAGGCCGATGAACAGGAAGCCGACGTGCGAGATGGTCGAGTACGCGAGCAGGCGCTTGAGGTTGGTCTGCACCATCGCGCCGAGGTTGCCGAACGCCAGCGACAGCACCGCGAGGCCGGCCAGCAGCAGGCGCCAGTGGTCCTCGAACGGGCCGGCGCCGACCTCGAGCAGGCGATAGGCCATGCCGAACGTCGCCAGCTTCGGCGCCGAGCCGATGAACAGCGTGATCGGGGTCGGCGCGCCGTGGTAGACGTCCGGCAGCCACATGTGGAACGGCGCGGCGCCGAACTTGAACGCGATGCCGGCGACCGCGAACACCACGCCGGTGATCAGCATCAGCGACGAGGAACTGGCTTCCGCGGCGGCGGCGATCTCGCCCAGCTGCAGCGTGCCGGTGGCGCCGTAGATCAGCGACATGCCGTACAGCAGCAGGCCCGACGCCAGCGCGCCGAGGACGAAGTACTTGATCGCCGCTTCCGAACCGACCGGGCTGTCGCGGTCGGTGGCGACCAGCGCGTACGAGCACAGCGCCAGCATCTCCAGGCCGAGGTAGACCATCACCAGGCTGCCGGCCGACACCAGCAGCATCATGCCGGCGGTGGCGAACAGCATCAGCACCGTGACCTCGCCCTTGTACAGCCCGCGCGCGCGCAGGAACGGCCAGGCGTAGATCATCGACAGGATGCCGACCACGCCGATCGCCGCCTTGGTCACGTCGGCGGCGACGTCGCGCACGAACATGTCGCCGAGCACGCTGCCGTGGCCGCCCACGCCGGCGACGATCATCAGGGTGGCCGCCGCCAGCACGGCGATGCCGAACAGGTTGCTGATCGCGCGGCGGCGCTCGTCGAGGAACAGGTCGAGCATCAGCAGCGCGAACGCGCCGAGGATCACCGTCAGCTCGGGCAGCAACGGCATCAGGTCGGCGGCGGTGCGAACGGGCATGATCATGCGCTACAACCTCAAAGCTTCGACGAGGCGATCTGCGTCGCCAGGTGGGCGATCGACGGTTCCATCAGGTCGGTCAGCGGCTTGGGCCAGACGCCCAGCAGCAGCACGCCGGCGGCGAACACGCCCAGCACGAAGGCCTCGCGCGGGTTGATGTCCTCCAGCTCGGCGACGTGGGCGTTGCCGACCTCGCCCCAGATCGTGCGCTTGACCAGCCACAGCGTGTAGGCCGCGCCGATGATCAGCGTGGTGGCCGCGGCGAAGGCGATCAGCGGGTGCTTCTGGAAGCTGGCGAGGATCACCATGAACTCGCCGACGAAACCGGAGGTGCCCGGCAAGCCCGAGTTGGCCATCGCGAACAGCACCACGAAGGCGGCGAACCACGGCATCACGTTGGCGACGCCGCCGTAGTCCTTGATCATGCGGGTGTGCATGCGGTCGTAGAGCACGCCGACGCAGGAGAACATCGCGCCCGACACGAAGCCGTGGCTGATCATCTGCACCATCGCGCCCTGCAGGCCCAGGCGCGCGGCGTCGGTGTTGCCGTAGTCGCGCACCAGGCCGAAGGCGATGAAGGTGCCCAGGGTGACGAAGCCCATGTGCGACACGGACGAGTACGCGATCAGCTTCTTCATGTCGTCCTGGGCCAGCGCGACCAGGCCGACGTAGATCACCGCGATCAGGCTCAGCGCGATCACCAGCCAGGCCCATTCGGCGCCGGCGTCCGGCACGATCGGCAGGACGAAGCGCAGGAAGCCGTAGCCGCCGATCTTCAGCATGATCGCCGCCAGGATCACCGAGCCGGCGGTCGGCGCCTCCACGTGCGCGTCCGGCAGCCAGGTGTGCACCGGGAACATCGGCACCTTGACCGCGAACGCCACCAGGAAGCCGAAGAACAGCCACATCTGCTCGGTCGCCGTCAGCGGCAGCGCGTACATGTCCGCGAGCTGCCAGCTGCCGCCCTTCAGGTACAGGTAGATCAGCCCGATCAGCATGAACAGCGAGCCGAGGAAGGTGTACAGGAAGAACTTGATCGACGCGTACACCCGGCGCGGGCCGCCCCAGACGCCGATGATGATGAACATCGGGATCAGCATGCCCTCGAAGAACACGTAGAACAGCACCGCGTCGAGCGCCGCGAACACGCCGACCATCAGGCCCTCGAGGATCAGGAACGCCGCGTAGTACTGGCTGACGCGTTTGTCGATCGAGGTCCAGGCGCCGATCATCGCCAGCACCGTGGTCAGCGTGGTCAGCACGATCAGCGCCACCGAGATGCCGTCCGCGCCGAGGTGGTAGCGGATGTCGTACGCCGGGATCCAGGCCTTGTCTTCGACGAACTGCATCGCCGCGGTGGCGTAGTCGAAGCCGGTCAGCAACGGGACGCTGACGGCGAGGGTCAGGATCGCCACCGCGGTGGCGAACCAGCGCGCCGCGCCGGCGCGCTGGTTGCCGAACGCCAGGGTAACCAGGCCGCCGACGATCGGCAGCCAGATCAGGACGCTCAGCAGCGGGAAGGTGCTCTGCATGTTCTGCAAGGGCTCGGGGCTCACGTCGCGGGTCCTTGTCGTATTAGCGCCAGTAGCGGATCAGCACGGCCAGCAGGGCGATCAGGCCGAGGATCATCGCGAAGGCATAGTGATAGAGGTAGCCGGACTGGACCCGGCGGCTGAGGCGGGCGACGAAATCGACCACGCGCGCGCTGCCGTTGACGGCGACGCCATCGATGACGTGGCTGTCGACCGCGCGCGACGCCTTGCCCAGCAGCAGGCCGCCGCCGGCGAAGCCGTCGATCCAGAGGTTGTCGAAGCCGTACTTGTTCTCCAGCACGCGCACCGGCCACGCGAACGCACGGCGGGCCTTGGCCGGCAGCTCCGGCTTCCACGAGTACATCACCGTGGCCAGGGCGAAGCCGGCGAAGGCGAGCCAGAACGTCGGCGCCTGGAACCCGTGCAGCGCGAACTGGACCGGGCCGTGCCAGACCTCGGCGCCGAGGTTGGCGACGGTGTCGCGCGCCGCGGCGAGGTCGATCGCGCCGAGGAAGAACGGCAGCTGCTTGTGATGGCCCATCGCGTCGGTGCCGAACAGCATCGGCCCGGCGGTGAAGAAGCCGACCAGGATCGACGGGATCGCCAGCAGGATCAGCGGCACGGTCACCACCCACGGCGACTCGTGCGGCTCGACCGGGCCATGATGATGGTCGTCGTGGCTGCCGTGCGCGGCGTGGCCGCGCTCGTCGGCCTCGTGCTGGGCGTGGGCGTGCGATTCGTGCGCCTGCGCGTGGCCTTCGTGGGCGTGCGCGTCGCGGAAGCGCTCCTTGCCGTGGAAGGTCAGGTACAGCAGGCGGAAGCTGTAGAACGCGGTCACGAAGGCGCCCAGCAGCACCGCCCAGTAGGCGTACTGGCCGATCCAGCCGGCGCGCTCGGCGGCGTGGTGGGCGGCTTCGATGATCGTGTCCTTGGAATAGAAGCCGCTGAAGAACGGCGTGCCGACCAGGGCCAGGGTGCCGATCAGGCTGGTCCAGTAGGTGACGGGCATGTACTTGCGCAGGCCGCCCATCTTGCGCATGTCCTGCTCGTGGTGCATGCCGATGATCACGCTGCCCGCGGCCAGGAACAGCAGCGCCTTGAAGAAGGCGTGGGTCATCAGGTGGTAGACCGCGGCCGAGTACGCCGACACGCCCAGCGCCACGGTCATGTAGCCCAGCTGCGACAGGGTCGAATAGGCGACCACGCGCTTGATGTCGTTCTGGACGACGCCGATCAGGCCGGTGAAGAAGGCCGTGGTCGCGCCGACGAACAGGACGAAGTTCAGCGCGGTCTGGCTGAGCTCGAACAGCGGCGACATGCGCGCGACCATGAAGATGCCGGCGGTCACCATCGTCGCCGCGTGGATCAGCGCCGAGATCGGGGTCGGGCCTTCCATCGAGTCGGGCAGCCAGACGTGCAACGGCACCTGCGCGGACTTGCCCATCGCGCCGATGAACAGGCAGATGCAGATGACGGTCGCGACCTGCCACTCGTAGCCGTCGATGATCGACACCCCGACGCCGGCGATGGTCGGCGCGTTGGCGAACACGGTGGCGTAGTCGAGCGAGTCGAACATCAGCAGGATGCCGGCGATGCCGAGCAGGAAGCCGAAGTCGCCGACGCGGTTGACCAGGAACGCCTTGAGGTTCGCGAACACCGCGGTGGGCCGCTTGAACCAGAAGCCGATCAGCAGGTACGACACCAGGCCCACCGCCTCCCAGCCGAAGAACAGCTGCAGGAAGTTGTTGCTCATGACCAGCATGAGCATCGAGAAGGTGAACAGCGAGATGTAGCTGAAGAAGCGCTGGTAGCCCGGGTCGTCGGCCATGTAGCCGATGGTGTAGACGTGCACCAGCAGCGAGACGAAAGTGACCACCACCATCATCATCGCGGTCAGCTTGTCGACCATGAAGCCGACGTGGGCCTCGATCCCGCCGACCTGGAACCAGGTGTAGACGTTCTCGTTGAACGGCGCCGCGCCCTGCCCGACCAGCTGCCACAGCACGTGGCACGACAGCGCGCAGCTGACGGCGACGCCGAGGATGGTGACCCAGTGCGCGCCGGCGCGGCCGACCTGGCGGCGCAGCAGGCCGGCGACGATCGCGCCCGCCAGGGGCGCGAGGACGATCAGCAGTAGAACGTTCTTGGAGATCACGGCTTGGTTTCCATTGCTTCCGTCGTGCGGCGCTTGCTTCCGGGTCTTGCGGGGTTGCGGCTGCCTTCCTGGCGGCTTGTTGCGGTCGGTTCCTGTGCGTCGCGGCGGCCATTCCTGGCTGCCTGGCGGGCTTCGGATCGCCCGGCCCGGGCCTCCTGCCCGGGCGTTCGGCCGGCCGCGCGGCGGTGCCGCGCGAGCAGGCCGGCCTCAGCCCTTCATCGTGTCGATCTCGGCGACGTTGATCGTGCGCCGGTTGCGGAACAGCGTCACCAGGATGGCCAGGCCGATCGCCGCCTCGGCCGCGGCCACGGTCAGGATGAAGAACACGAACACCTGGCCGGCCGGATCGGCCAGCTGGCGCGAGAACGCGACGAAGTTGATGTTCACCGCCAGCAGCATCAGCTCCAGCGACATCAGCAGCACGATCACGTTCTTCCGGTTGAGGAAGATGCCGGCGATGCTGATGCAGAACAGCACCGCGCCCAGCGCCAGGTAGTGGCCGAGCGCCAGGCCCGATCCGAAGAATTCGCTCACGGCTTGCCCTCCTCCGTCGGAGCGTCGGCCGGCGCCGGCACGACCGGCTTGACCGCCTCCATCTTGACCATGCGCAGGCGGTCCTGCGGGCGCACGCGCGCCTGCTCGCCCGGGTTCTGGTGCTTGGCGCCCGGGCGGCGGCGCAGGGTCAGCATCACCGCCGCGATCACCGCCACGGTCAGGATCACCGCGGCGACCTCGAACGGCAGCAGGAAGCGGGTGAACAGCGCGCGCGCCAGCCAGGCGGTGTTGCCGCCGGCGGCGATGTCGTCGATGAACGGCGTCGCCGCGGCGGCCTTGACCCCGATCAGGGTCAGGATCTCGGCCAGCATCGCCACCGCGACCAGCAGGCCGAGCGGCAGGTAGCGCACGTAGCCTTCGCGCAGCGGCGCCACGTCGATGTCGAGCATCATCACCACGAACAGCAGCAGCACCATCACCGCGCCGACGTAGACCAGGACCAGGGCCACGCCGAGGAACTCGGCGCCGGCGATGATCCAGGTGCAGGCCACCGAGAAGAAGGTCAGCACCAGCAGCAGCACGGCGTGGACCGGATTGCGCACGCTGATCACGCCCACGGCGGAGGCCGCGGCGACGACAGCGAACAGGAGGAAGGCAACCAAGGCGAGATCCATGTCGTCGTTCTCAGCGGTAGAGCGCGTCGGCGGCGCGGCGCTCGGCGATCTCGGCCTCGAGACGGTCGCCGATCGCCAGCAGCTGCGGCTTGGTGACGATGTTCTGACCGCGCTTGTCGAAGTGGTACTCGTGGAAATGGGTCTCCACGATCGAGTCCACCGGGCACGACTCCTCGCAGAAGCCGCAGAAGATGCACTTGAACAGGTCGATGTCGTAGCGCGTGGTGCGGCGGGTGCCGTCCTCGCGCTTGTCCGAGTCGATGGTGATCGCCAGCGCCGGGCACACCGCCTCGCACAGCTTGCAGGCGATGCAGCGCTCCTCGCCGTTCGGATAGCGGCGCAGCGCGTGCAGGCCGCGGAAGCGCGGCGACTGCGGCGTCTTCTCCATCGGGTACATCAGCGTGTACTTCGGCCGGAACAGGTACTTCAGGGTCAGCCCCAGTCCCTGCAGCAGCTCGATCAGGAGCAGGCTCTTGAAGTAGGAAACGATGCGATTCATGCCTTTACCTGCCTCACTTGCCCGGCTCGAAGACGCCGAAGTACGCCATCAGCGCGACCACGCAGATCCAGGCGATGGTGAGCGGAATGAACACCTTCCAGCCCAGCCGCATGATCTGGTCGTAGCGGTAGCGCGGGAACGAGGCGCGGAACCAGATGAAGCAGCTGGCGAAGAAGATCACCTTGGCGAACAGCCACCACCAGCCGTCGACCGACAGCAGCGGGATGCCGAGGCCATGGAACGGGCTCAGCCAGCCGCCGAGGAAGAAGATCGAGGTCAGGAAGCTGATCAGGATCATGTTCGCGTATTCGGCGAGGAAGAACAGCGCGAACGCCGAACCCGAATACTCGACCATGTGGCCGGCCACGATCTCCGACTCGCCCTCGACCACGTCGAACGGCGCGCGGTTGGTCTCGGCGACGCCGGAGATGAAGTAGACGACGAACAGCGGCAGCATCGGCAGCCAGAACCACTCCAGCGCGCCGGCATTGCCGGCCTGCGCCATCACGATCTGGCTGAGGTTGAGGCTGCCGGCGCCGACCATGACGCCGACCATCGCGAAGCCCATCGCGATCTCGTACGAGACCACCTGCGCGGCCGCGCGCATCGCGCCGAGGAAGGCGTACTTCGAGTTCGAGGCCCAGCCGGCCAGGACGATGCCGTACACGCCCATCGAGGTCATCGCCAGCAGGTACAGCAGGCCGGCATTGGCGTTGGACAGCACCACCTGGGCGTCGAACGGCACCACCGCCCAGGCGGCGAACGCCGGCGCCAGCGCGATCAGCGGCGCCAGCTTGTACAGGAACGGCTGCGCGCGCGAAGGCTGGATGACCTCCTTGAACAGCAGCTTGAACACGTCGGCGAAGGCCTGCAGCACGCCGCGGCCGACGTACATGGGCCCGTGGCGCACGTGCATCCAGCCGATCAGCTTGCGCTCCCACACCACGTAGAACGCCACGGCGACGATCACCGGCACGGCGATGGCGAGGATCTTGAGCACGATCCAGGCCACCGCGCCGGCGTTGCCGAAGGACAGCATCCAGTCGCGGAACGGATCGATCACGGTCGTCGTCAACATCTGGCTCAGGCCCTCCCCGCCTGCACGCGGCCGGCCGCGGCGAGCGGCGCCGTCGCGCCGTGGCCGGTCTCGATCCACACCGTGCCCGGCGCGACCTTGTCGCTGAGCGCGACCGGCAGGGTCGCGGTGCCGGCACCGGCGGCGAACTTGCCGGTGGCGCCCTCGCCCAGGCCGAGCGCGGCGGCGTCGTCCGGATGCAGCACCGCCTGCGGCGCGCGGTTGAGCGGATGCGCCTGCAGCGCGGCGGCGCGGCGCACCACCGCGTCGCTGCGATAGATCGCCTGGCTGGCCGCCACTTCCAGGCCCTCGCCCGGCAGCGCCGGCGCGGTCCCCGGACGCGCCGCGACCTCGCGCATGCGCATGCCCGCGCGCAGGCCTTCCAGATCGACGAACTCGAAGCCCGGCAGGCCGAGTTCGCCGGCGAGCGCGCGCAGCACGCGCCAGCCCGGCCGCGCCTGGCCCGGCAGCTTGCCGCCGGCGACCGCGCCCTGCTGGCGGCCGTCGAGATTGGTCAGGGTGGCGTCGACCTCCGGCAGCAGGCCGATCGGCAGGATCACGTCGGCGACGGCGCGGGTCGAGCGGCAGGCGAAGTGGCTGAACGCCACCACCTGCGCCGCGCCCAGCGCCTTCAGCGCGGCCGCTGTGTCGGCGAAGTCCAGGCCCGGCTCGATGCCGTAGATCACATAGGCCGGGCGCGGTTCGGCGAGCATGGCCCGGGCGTCGCGGCCGGACGGCAGCACGCCGTAATCGCCCAGGCCGAGCGCGTTGGCGCCCTGCGGGATGCGGTTCAACGCCGCGCCGGTGGCGGCGGCGAGGTCCGCGGCGGCCCGGCGGATCGCCGCGGCGTGCGGCCCGTTCTCGGCCACCGCGCCGACGATCACGACGGCGCGGTTCGCGCCCTTGACCGCCTCGGCCAGCGCCGCGTCGCCCAGCGCGGCCGCGAGTTGCGACGGCGCAACGATGTGCTTGCCGGCCAGGGCGAAGGTGAAGTCGAAGTCGACCGGGTTGACCGCGTAGATCCGCGCGCCGCGCTTGCTCGCCTTGTGCACGCGCTGGTGCAGCAGCGGCACTTCGTGGCGCAGGTTGGAACCGACGATGACGATCGCGTCGCAGTGCTCGATCTCGGCGACCGGCAGCGCGAACGGCGCGGCCGCGGCGCCGTCGCTCAGGTCGAGCTGGCCGATGCGGTGGTCGAGGTTGCCGGTGCCCAGCGCCTCGGCCAGGCGGGCCAGCAGCGCGCCCTCCTCGTTCGAGGTCGCCGGATGGGCGAGGATGCCGAGCTTGTCGGCGCCGTTGTCGCGCAGGATCTGCGCCGCGCGCGCCAGCGCCTCGCCCCAAGTGACTTCCCGCCACTGGCCGCCGTCCTTGACCATCGGCACGGTCGCGCGGTCCTCGGCGTACAGGCCCTGGTGCGAATAGCGGTCGCGGTCCGACAGCCAGCATTCGTTGACCGCTTCGTTGTCGCGCGGCACGGTGCGCAGCACGTCGCCGCGGCGCACGTGCAGGAACAGGTTGCTGCCCAGCGCGTCGTGGTAGCCGAGCGACTCGCGCGCGATCAGCTCCCAGGCGCGGGCCTTGAACTGGAACACCTTGTTGGTCAGCGCGCCGACCGGGCAGACGTCGATCACGTTGCCGGACAGCTCGGTGGTCAGCGGCTTGCCGTCGTAGGTGCCGATCTGCAGGTTCTCGCCGCGGTACATGCCGCCCAGCTCGTAGGTGCCGGCGATCTCCGCGGTGAAGCGCACGCAGCGCGTGCACTGGATGCAGCGGGTCATCTCGGTGGCGACCAGCGGGCCGATGTCCTCGTCCGGCACCACGCGCTTGCGCTCGGAGAAGCGGCTGACGGAGCGGCCATAGCCGAGCGACAGGTCCTGCAGCTCGCACTCGCCGCCCTGGTCGCAGATCGGGCAGTCGAGCGGATGGTTGATCAGCAGGAACTCCATCACGTTGCGCTGCGCCTTCAGCGCCTTATCGCTGCGCGTGCGCACGCGCATGCCGTCCATCACCGGGGTGGCGCAGGCCGGCGACGGCTTCGGCATCTTCTCCACCTCGACCAGGCACATGCGGCAGTTGGCCGCGATCGGCAGCTTGTCGTGGTAGCAGAAGCGCGGGATCGGGATGCCGGCCCGGTCGGCGGCCTGGATGATCATCGAGCCCTTGGGCGCGGCCAGCTCGACGTCGTCGATGAAGACGGTGACGTGATCCGGCGGCAGGTTCGGATTGACGGGCTGTGCGCTCATGCCGCCTCCCGCACGGTGCCGGCGCGCTGGTCGTCGACCAGGAAACGCTTGTTCACGATCGCGTACTCGAACTCGTTCCAGAAGTGGCGCAGGAAGCCCTGCACCGGCCAGGCCGCGGCCTCGCCGAAGGCGCAGATGGTGTGGCCTTCGATCTGGCCGGCGGCGGCGCGGAGCATGTGCAGGTCGTCGAGCGTGGCCTGCTTCTCGACGATGCGGGTGATCATGCGGTACATCCAGCCGGTGCCCTCGCGGCACGGCGTGCACTGGCCGCAGCTTTCCTTGAAGTAGAAGCGGGCGATGCGCTGGCAGGCGCGGACCATGCAGGTGGTGTCGTCCATGACGATGACCGCGCCCGAGCCGAGGCCGGAACCGGCCTTCTGGATCGAGTCGTAGTCCATCGTCAGGCCCATCATCGTCTCGCCCGGCAGCACCGGCATCGACGAGCCGCCCGGGATCACCGCCTTGATCTTGCGGCCGTCGCGCATGCCGCCGGCCATCTCCAGCAGGTCCTTGAACGGCGTGCCCAGGCGGATCTCGTAGTTGCCGGGGCGGCGCACGTGGCCGGACACCGAGAAGATCTTCGGCCCGCCGTTGTTCGGCTTGCCGAGGTTGAGGAACCACTCCGGCCCGTTGCGCACGATCGCCGGAACCGAAGCGTAGGTCTCGGTGTTGTTGATCGTGGTCGGCTTGCCGAACAGGCCGAAGTTGGCCGGGAACGGCGGCTTGAAGCGCGGCTGGCCCTTCTTGCCTTCCAGCGATTCCATCAGCGCGGTCTCTTCGCCGCAGATGTAGGCGCCGGCGCCGAGGGCGGCGTGGATGTCCACGTCCACGCCGCTGCCGAGGATGTTCTTGCCCAGCCAGCCGTGCTCATAGGCTTCCTTCAGCGCGTGCTCGAAATGCTCGAACGGCTCGTGGTGGAACTCGCCGCGCAGGTAGTTGTAGGCGACGGTCGAGCCGGTCGCGTAGCAGGCGATCGCCATGCCCTCGATCACCGCGTGCGGGTTGAAGCGCAGGATGTCGCGGTCCTTGGCGGTGCCCGGCTCGGACTCGTCCGAGTTGCACAGGATGTACTTCTGCGTGCCCGAGCCCTTGGGCATGAAGCTCCACTTCAGGCCGGTCGGGAAGCCCGCGCCGCCGCGGCCGCGCAGGCCCGACTGCTTGACCATCTCGATGACCTGCTCGGGCGGGATCCTCTCGGTCAGGATCTTGCGCCAGGCGCTGTAGCCGCCGGTCTTGAGGTAGTTCTCGTAGGCCCAGGGGGTCTCGAAGTGCAGCGTCGTGTAGACGACGTTGTGCTCCTGCGGGACCGGACCGACCGGACCGTAGCCCTTGGAGTAATCGTGGTGCAGATGCGCCATGCCCGCTGCCTCACTCCAGCCCGTCGAGCAGCTCGTCGACCTTGGCCGTGTCGAGCTTCTCGTAGTAATGCCCGTTGATCACCACCACCGGCGCGCCGCAGCACGCGGCCAGGCACTCTTCCTCGCGCTTGAGGTAGACGCGGCCGTCGGCGGTGGACTCGCCGAGCCTGCAGCCCAGCTTCTTCTCGGCATGCGCGACCAGCTCCTCGGCGCCGTTGAGCCAGCAGCTGATGTTGGTGCAGAAGGCGACGTTGTTGCGGCCGACCTTCTCGGTCTCGAACATCGAATAGAAGCTGGCGACCTCGTACGCCCACACCGGCGGGATGCCGAGGTACTTGGCCACCGCGGCGATCAGCTCGTCGCTGAGCCAGCCGCCGTTCTGCTCCTGCGCCGCGTGCAGGCCCTGCAGCACCGCCGAGCGCTTGCGGTCCGGCGGGAACTTGGCGACCCAGTGGTCGATGTGCGCGCGCGTCGCGTCGGACAGCGCGACCATCGGGTCGACGTTCTGGCAGGCTTCGAAGTTACCGGTCGCCTTCATTCGATCAAATCCTCAAACGGCCGCCCGGATCAGCGGTCGATCTCGCCGAACACGATGTCGTAGGTGCCGATCATCGCCACCACGTCGGCGAGCATGTGGCCCTTGACGATCTCGTCCATCGACGAAAGATGGGCGAAGCCCGGCGCGCGCAGCTTCACGCGGAACGGCTTGTTGGCGCCGTCGGACACCAGGTAGCAGCCGAACTCGCCCTTCGGCGCCTCGACCGCGGCGTAGGTCTCGCCCGCGGGCACGCAGTAGCCCTCGGTGAACAGCTTGAAGTGGTGGATCAGGGCTTCCATGTCGTCCTTCATTTCCTCGCGCTTGGGCGGCGCGACCTTGAAGTTGTCGACCATGACCGGGCCCGGATTGGCCTTCAGCCACTTCACGCACTGCTTGATGATGCGGTTGGACTGGCGCATCTCGGCCATGCGGACCAGATAGCGGTCGTAGCAGTCGCCGTTGACGCCGACCGGGATGTCGAAGTCGACCGCGTCGTACTTGGCGTACGGCTGCTTCTTGCGCAGGTCCCAGGCGATGCCGGAACCGCGGATCATCGGCCCGCTCATGCCCCAGGCCAGCGCCTGCTCCGGCGTCACCACGCCGATGCCGACGGTGCGCTGCTTCCAGATGCGGTTCTCGGTCAGCAGCGTCTCGTATTCGTCGACGCGCTTGGGGAAATCGTCGGTGAACGCGTCCAGGTAGTCGAGCAGCGAGCCCTCGCGCCATTCGTTGAAGCGCTTGAGCTTGGCGCCCTTGCGCCACGGCGATTCCTTGTACTTGGGCATGCGGTCCGGCAGGTCGCGGTACACGCCGCCGGGGCGGTAGTAGGCCGCGTGCATGCGCGCGCCCGAGACCGCCTCGTAGCAGTCCATCAGCTCCTCGCGCTCGCGGAACGCGTACAGGAACACCGCCATCGCGCCCAGGTCGAGCGCGTTCGAGCCGACCCACATCAGGTGGTTCAGGATGCGGGTGATCTCGTCGAACATCGTCCGGATCCACTGCGCGCGCTCCGGCGCCTGGATCCCCAGCAGGGTCTCGATCGCGCGCACGTAGGCGTGCTCGTTGCACATCATCGAGACGTAGTCGAGCCGGTCCATGTAGCCGATCGACTGGTTGAACGGCTTGGACTCGGCCAGCTTCTCGGTGCCGCGGTGCAGCAGGCCGACGTGCGGGTCGGCGCGCTGCACGACCTCGCCGTCCATCTCCAGGATCAGGCGCAGCACGCCGTGCGCGGCGGGGTGCTGCGGACCGAAGTTCAGGGTGTAGTTGCGGATCTCGGCGCCGCTGCCGAGACCGGACGTGCTCTGGAATGGCGTGGACACGGCGCTCACTTCTTCACCTCGGCGGACTCGCCCTGCGCGGTCGCGTAGCGGGCGTCGTCGCGGATCACGCGCGGCACCAGCACGCGCGGCTCGATCGTCACCGGCTCGTACACCACCCGCTTCTTGTCCGGGTCGTAGCGCACCTCGACGTTGCCGATCAGCGGGAAGTCCTTGCGGAACGGATGGCCGACGAAGCCGTAGTCGGTCAGGATGCGGCGCAGGTCCGGATGGCCCTCGAACACGATGCCGTACAGGTCGAACGCCTCGCGCTCGAACCAGTTCGCGCCCGGCCACACCGGCGTCAGCGAGTCCACCACCGGCAACTCGTCGTCCGGCGCGAAGGCGCGCAGGCGCAGGCGGCGGTTGTGCTGCACCGACAGCAGGTGCGCGACGGCGGCGAAACGGCGCTCGGGCGCCGCCGGCGCGCCGTTGGGGCGCTCGCCCCACTTGAAGCGGCCGGGGCCCTTGCCCTCGACGCCGCGCGAATAGCCTTCGGAGGACACGTCGGTGTCCCACTCGTCGCTGCCGTAGCCGAGATAGTCGACGCCGCTGAGATCCATCAGCTGGTCGAAGCCGAACTCGTCGCGCAGCGCCTGCGCGACCGCGCGCCACTGCGCCGGCGCGACCTCGATGGTGATCTCGCCGCGCGGCTCGACGACGTCGACCGCCGCCTCGGGGAAGCGCGCGCTCAGGCGCCCGGCGAAAGCCTGTGCAGTCTCCGCGGTCATGTCAGCGCACGCCCTGCTTGTGGTCGCCGAAGTTGGTGCCGCGGCGGATCTTCTTTTGCAGCTGCAGGATGCCGTAGACCAGCGCTTCGGCGGTCGGGGGGCAGCCCGGCACGTAGATGTCGACCGGCACGATGCGGTCGCAGCCGCGCACCACGGAATACGAGTAGTGGTAGTAGCCGCCGCCGTTGGCGCAGCTGCCCATCGAGATCACCCACTTCGGGTCGGGCATCTGGTCGTAGACCTTGCGCAGCGCCGGGGCCATCTTGTTGACCAGGGTGCCGGCGACGATCATCACGTCGGACTGACGCGGGCTGGGGCGGAACACCACGCCGTAGCGGTCCAGGTCCAGGCGCGCGGCGCCGGCGTGCATCATCTCGACCGCGCAGCAGGCCAGGCCGAAGGTCATCGGCCACATCGAGCCGGTGCGCGCCCAGTTCCACAGCGCGTCGAGGCTGGTGGTGACGTAGCCCTGCTGCAGCAGCGGGTTGTCGCCTTCGGGGCGCAGGATGTCGTCCAGCCGCCCTTCCGGCAGCGGGTTGTGCATCAGTCCGGAAACGCTCTGGATCACTCCCATTCGAGTGCTCCCTTCTTCCAAACGTAGACGAAGCCGAGCAGCAGCATGCCGGCGAAGATGCCCATCTCGATCAGGCCGATCGTGCCCAGTTCGCGGAACACGGTGGCCCAGGGCACGATGAAGATGATTTCCAGGTCGAAGATGATGAACTGGATGGCGATGAGGTAGTAGCGCACGTCGAACTGCATGCGCGCGTCGTCGAACGCCTCGAAGCCGCACTCGTACGGCGACAGCTTCTCGACGGTCGGGCGCTGGGGGCCGAGCACTTTGCCCACCACCAACAGGGCGACGCCGATGCCGCCGGCGACGATCAGGAACAGCAGGGTCGGCAGATATTCGGCCAGCACTCGGTTGTTCTCTCGGCTTGAGACCGGATGTCGAGCAAGGAGGAGTGGGAAAACGAGTTAAAGCGGGAAATCCCGGCCTTCGCTCAAGTTGTGCCGCACTGCTCCGGACTCGCTTCCGTTCTGTGGCTGCAAGCGGGCGGGAACGGGGAGAGCTGCCGCCCTCATCCACACCCTGCCCTCTCGTTCGCTTTAAGTGGTGCCCAAGGGGGGACTCGAACCCCCACGACTTGCGTCGCTACCACCTCAAGGTAGTGCGTCTACCAATTCCGCCACCTGGGCAATCAAACCGTCCTTCTGACGCGCCGGACCGTACAGCCGGCGGTCGCGGCCATCGCTGGCCGCACCCGGCGATCCGTGCCGGGCCGATGAAGCCAATGGTACCGCTTTCGGCTCAGTTACCCGAAGCCGGTTGCTGCGGCGCCGCCTGCTGCGGCTGCGCGGCCGGCGCCTGTTGCGGCGCGGCCGGCACCGTGGCGTTCGCCGCCGGCGCCTGCGCCGGCACCGGGGGCACCGCCGCGCCGCCGGCATTCCCAGCCGGCGCCGCCGGCACCTGCGACATCACGCCGCCCTGCGAGGCGTCGGCCGGGCCGCGCGCCTCGCGCGTGGCGTGCCAGGCCATGAACAGGCTGATCGCGAAGAACGCGATCGCCAGCCACTTGGTCGCCTTGGACAGGAAGTTGGCCGAACCGCGCGCGCCGAACACCGTCGCCGAGGCGCCGCCGCCGAAGCCAGAGCCGGCCTGCGCGCCCGCGCCGCGCTGCATCAGGATCAGCGCAACCATCGCGATCGCGATCAGCACATAGATGACGTTGAGGAACAACAGCATCGTCGGGTTCCGCCTGGAGCTCGTTGGGGCGACGTCGGCCGCGCGCGGCTTCGGTCAGGGCGCCGCCGCTTGCGCGATGGCGTGGAAGTCGGCCGCGACCAGCGAGGCGCCGCCG
Source organism: Vulcaniibacterium tengchongense (assembly GCF_003814555.1). Classification (GTDB taxonomy): domain Bacteria; phylum Pseudomonadota; class Gammaproteobacteria; order Xanthomonadales; family Xanthomonadaceae; genus Vulcaniibacterium; species Vulcaniibacterium tengchongense. The sequence continues at coordinate 638,846 of NZ_RKQN01000001.1, read as the reverse complement.
ACCAGGCCGCCGTCGACGTCCGGCTGCGCGAACAGCGCGGCGGCGTTGTCGGCCTTGACGCTGCCGCCGTACAGGATCGGCAGCGAGTCAGCGATTCTAGCATTGCGCGCGGCGATTTCGCTACGGATGAACGCGTGCACCTGCTGCGCCTGCTCCGGCGTCGCGGTGCGGCCGGTGCCGATCGCCCACACCGGCTCGTAGGCGACCACCGCGCCCTCGAACGCGGCTTCGCCGCCGAGTTCGAACACCGGGGCCAGCTGCTCCTCGATGCGCCACTCGGTTTGCCCGTTCTCGCGCTCGTTCAGGCTTTCGCCGACGCACAGGATCGGCGTCAGGCCCGCCGCCTTGCAGGCGAGGAACTTGCGCGCGACCAGCTCGCTGCTCTCGCCGTGGTACTGGCGGCGCTCGGAATGGCCGACCAGGCCGTAGGCCGCGCCGACGTCGCGCAGCATCGACGCCGACACCTCGCCGGTGTAGGCGCCCTTCGCGTTCGCGCTGACGTCCTGGGCGCCGAAGCGCAGGCCGCGGCCGCCGAAGCGCTCGACCAGCTCGGCCAGGTACGGCAGCGGCGGCAGGATCAGCAGCTCGACCGCCTCCGGCGCCGGCTGCGCGAGCAGCGCCTCCAGCAGCTCGACGGCGAACTTGCGGTCGCCATGCAGCTTCCAGTTCCCGGCGGCGATCCTGCGGCGCATGGTCTCTCCAAGGTGCGAAACGCGGCGCAGTTTAACGCAGCGCGGTCAGAATACGGCCATGCCCGCGCCGCCTCCCGCATCGCTGCCGCTGCTGCAAGGCCTGCCGCCCGTCGCGGCAAAGCGGGCGCGGGTGCTGGTCCTGGGCAGCCTGCCGGGCGCGGCCTCGCTGCAGGCGGCGCAGTACTACGCGCACCCGCGCAACCTGTTCTGGCGGTTCATGGGCGAGCTGGTCGGCGCGGGGCCGGAGTGGCCCTATCCGGAGCGGCTGCGGCGGCTCGGCGCGGCCGGCATCGCGCTCTGGGACGTGTTCGCCTGCGCCCGGCGGGCGGGCAGCCTGGACGCGGCGATCCGCTCCGAAGACGCGCGCGGCAACGACCTGCGCGGTTTTCTCGCCGCCCACCCGGGCGTGGGCACGCTGCTGTTCAACGGCGCCAAGGCCGCGGACGCGTTCGCGCGCCTGCACGCACCGAGCCTGGCCGAGCGCCCGCTGCGCTGCCGGCGCCTGCCTTCGACCAGCCCGGCGAACGCCGCCATGCCGCCCGCGGCCAAGCTGGCGGCCTGGCGCCAGGCGCTGCAGGAGGCGGGAATCGATTGCTGAGGCGGCGGGCGGATCGGTGGCGCCGCGTATCGGACGACCGCGATCCGTGCAGGGCCGCGATGCCGGTTCGGCGCGACCGCCGTGCGCGCGCAACGGACATCGCCGTCCGGGCCTTGGCGTCGCGACGAACGGGAGCGCGCCTCGCCCCCGGCGCACCGGCAGGCACGGGATCGGGCCGGGCCGAACGGCCGGCACCGCGAGCCGCCCCTGCGGGCGGCAAGAGCGGGCCCGCCTACTTGAGCTTGATCTCGCGCAGCCGCTCTTCCAGGTAGCCCTGCGCGGTGATCGGCTCCGGATAGCGCTTCGGGTTGTCCGGGGTGACGCAGGAGGGCAGCACGTCGATCAGGAAATCCGGATTGGGATGCAGGAAGAACGGCACCGAGTAGCGCGGCTCGCGCGCCTTCGGCCCCTTCGGGTTGACCACGCGGTGGGTGGTCGAGGGGTACACGTGGTTGGTCAGGCGCTGCAGCATGTCGCCGATGTTGACCACGATGGTGTCGGCATCGGCGGTGAACGGGACCCACTCGCCCTTGCGCGACAGCACCTCCAGGCCCTCGGCGCTGGCGCCGACCAGCAGGGTGATCAGGTTGATGTCCTCGTGCGCGCCGGCGCGCACGTTGGGGATGTCGTCGGCGGTGATCGGCGGGTAGTGGATCGGGCGCAGGATCGAATTGCCGGAGTCGGTCTTGTCGGCGAACCAGTCCTCCGGCAGGCCGATGTGCAGCGCCAGCGCGGTGAGCACCCGCGAGCCGAGCTGATCCAGCGCCTGGTACAGCGCGTAGCCGGCCTCGCGGAAGCCGGGGACCTCCTCCGGCCACAGGTTCGGCGGCATCGCCTCGGCGTACCTGGAGTCGCGCGGGATCTCGCGGCCGACGTGCCAGAACTCCTTCAGGTCGTAGTGCTGCGCGCCCTTGGCGGTTTCGATGCCGAACGGCGTGTAGCCGCGCGCGCCGCCGCCGCCCGGCACGTGGTACTTGCGCTTGACCCCGTCCGGCAGGGCGAAGAAGCGCTGGAACGCGTCGTAGGCGTCGGCGACCAGCCGCTCCGGGATGCCGTGGCCGCGGATGCCGGCGAACCCCCATTCGCGGTAGGCCGCCCCCAGTTCGGCGACGAAGGCGCGGCGCTCTTCGTCCGGGCGGCTGCGGTCGAAGCGGCTGATGTCGAGGGTCGGGATCTGGCTCACGAATCGGTCCGGGCGGGTCGTCGGGCGAGCCGGACATGATACGCCGGCGCCGCGCCGCCGTGCCGTCGCGGGCTTTGTTGCGGGATAATGACGGCCGCAGCCCGGCCCCGGGCCCACGATACGAAGCACGCAGTCATGGATGCCGCCCTCCTCGGTCCGGGGCACCGGCGCCGGCCCCTGGCCTGGCTGACCGGCTTCACCCTGGCCAATGTCGTCCTCGCGATCCTGGTCGCCGCCCGCAACATCCCGTTCGCGGAGCTCGGCGCCCCCGCCCCGCTGCTGTTCCTGGGGCTGGCGATGAGCGGGCACTTCCTGTTCTTCGGCGGATTGCTCGGGCTGCCGGCCTGGATCGTCGGCCGCGTGCTGCGCAGCGCGCGCTGGCTGACCGTGGTCGCGGTGCTGCTGCAGACCCTGTGGCTGGCGCTGCTGCTGGCCGACAGCAAGGTCTTCGCGCTGTACCGCTTCCACCTCAACGGCATGGTCGCGAACATGCTGTTCGGCGGCGCGCTGCAGGAACAGGTCACCTTCTCGCCGCGGATGTGGGCGACGCTGGCCGCCGCGGGCGCGGCGCTGCTGGCGGTGCAGATCGCCCTGGCCTGGGGCTGCTGGCGGCTGCTGTGGCGCTGGCCGGGGCTGGTCGCGGTGCGGCGCGCCGGCTGGGTCGCGCTGGCGATCATGGTCGCCGGCCAGGCGATGGCCGCCTACTACGACGCCCGCGGCGAGCGCGCGATGCTGCGCCAGCTGGTCTACATCCCCTGGGCCAAGCCGATCACGCTCAAGCGCGCGCTGCACCGCTTCGGCGTGACCGGCGCGGGCGCCGCCGAACGCCCGCCGGAGGTCGGCGGCGGCGCGCTGCGCTACCCCCTGAGGCCGCTGCAGTGCGCCGCCCGTCCCCGGTACAACCTGCTGATCGTCGTCGTCGAATCGCTGCGCCACGACATGCTGGCGCCGCGGACGATGCCGCTGACCTGGGCCTATGCCCGGGACGCCTGGCGCTTCGACCGCCACTACAGCGCCGGCAACGCCACCCGCTTCGGCCTGTTCGGGCTGATGTACGGCCTGCCCGGCGGGTACTGGCACGCGATGCTGGCCGAACAACGCGGCCCGGTGCTGATCGACCGGCTGCGCCAGGCGGGCTACGACATGCGCCTCTACGGCAGCGCGCCGCTGTACAGCCCGGAGTTCGACCGCACCGTGTTCTCGGCGGTGCGCGACCGCATCGTCAACGCCCCCAAGGGCCCGAACGGCGCGCTGCGCGACCGCTACGTGATCGACCGCCTGCGCCAGGACCTGCATCGCCAGCCGCGCGAGCGCCGTTTCTTCGGCTTCGTGTTCCTGGATTCGCCGCATGCGCCCTACCACCTGCCGCCGGGCTACGCGGCGCCGTTCCAGCCGATGGCGCAAGAAGTGAACTTCCTCAGGCTCGGCCCGGAACACGACCCCACGCCCGAGTTCAACCGCTACCGCGCCGCGGTGCGCTACAGCGACGAGCTGATCGGCATGCTGCTGCGCACGCTGGAGGAGACGGCGCTGGCGGACGACACCATCGTCGCGATCACCGGCGACCACGGCGAGGAGTTCAACGACCTGGGCCTGAACTACTGGGGCCACAACGGCAATTTCTCCGACTGGCAGCTGCGCACCCCGCTGGTGCTGCGCTGGCCGGGCCGGCCGCCGCAGGCGGTGGCGCGGATCACCTCGCACGAGGACCTGGTGCCGACCCTGATGCGGCACGCCTTCGGCTGCACCAACGACAGCGGCGATTACAGCACCGGGCACGATCTGTTCGCCCCCGGGCCGCAAAGACGGCCGCTGCTGGTGGAGAGCTGGTCGCAGCGCGGCATCCGCGACGGCGGACGCACCTACCTGTTCGACAGCTTCGGCTCGGCCAGCGTGGTCGGCCCGGATTACCGGCCGATCGACGACGCCCGGCCGGATCCGGCGGTGATCGCCAGCGCGTGGGAAATGCTGACGCGCTACCAGGGCGGAGCGGCGGGCCGCGCCCAGGGAGGCTCCGAGGAGCAACGCGACCCTGCGAAAGCCGCGAGCCGGTGACTTCGTTGGAAACCTCAGGCGCTGTGGCGCCGAAGGCGCAAAGCCCCGCGTTCGCAGCCATGACGGCGGGGCCGGGTCGTCCGGAGCCGTCCCCGGCGCCGGGCGGGGCAAACGGGCGCTTGCGCCGCGTCGTCGCTCGTTAGCGGGCGGAAGGCGGCGCAGGGAGGGGTTTCGCCTGCGGCGCGCCCGCACCCAGCGGGGCGCGCGCGGGGTGGCCCGTCATGCCCCCGCCGCGGCGCGCACCGCATCGGCGAGCGCGTCGAGGGTGGACTGCATCAGCGCCGCATCGTCGGCCTCGACCGTGACCCGCACCACCGGCTCGGTGCCGGACGGGCGCAGGAAGGCGCGGCCGCGGCCGGCCACCGCCTGCTGCGCGCGCGCCAGCGCGGCCTGCACCGATTCGGCCTCGGTCGGCAACGCGGCGCCGGCCTGGTAGTGCACGTTGACGGTCTTCTGCGGCACCTTGCGGAAGCCATCGAGCGCCTGGCGCAGCGACCGCCCGCGCCGCTGCAGCACCTCCAGCACCTGCAGCGCGCTGACGATGCCGTCGCCGGTGCTGGTGCGGTCCAGGCACAGCAGGTGGCCGGAGGCCTCGCCGCCGAGCACGCCGCCGTGGGCGGTCAGCTGCTGGTGCACGTAGCGGTCGCCGACCTTGGCGCGGACGAATCCGACCCCGCGTTGCTGCAGCGCGCGCTCGAGCGCGTAGTTGGTCATCAGCGTGCCGACCACCGGGCCGCGCAGGCGGCCGCTTTCCTGCCAGTCGGTCGCGAGCACGTACAGCAGGTCGTCGCCGTCGCGCACCTCGCCCTCCGCGTCCACGAACAGCACGCGGTCGCCGTCGCCGTCGAAGGCGATGCCGAGGTCGGCCCCGGTGGCCCGGACCCGCTCGGCCAGCGCTTCGGGGTGGGTGGAGCCGACGCCGTCGTTGATGTTGACGCCGTTGGGCTCGATGCCGATCGCGTCGACGCGCGCGCCGAGCTCGCCCAGCACCAGCGGGCCGAGCTGGTAGGTGGCGCCGTTGGCGCAATCCATGACGATGCGCAGGCCGCCGAGGTCGAAGCCCTTCGGCACCGAGCTCTTGCAAGCCTCGATGTAGCGGCCGAGCGCGTCGCGGGTGCGCAACGCCTTGCCCAGGCGCTCGGACGGCACGGTGCGGAACGGCCGCTCCAGCGCCGCCTCGATCGCCAACTCGGTGGCGTCGTCGAGCTTCTCGCCGTCGGCGGAGAAGAACTTGATGCCGTTGTCGTGGTGCGGGTTGTGCGAGGCGGAGATCACGATGCCGCCGTCGGCGCGCAGCGACCGGGTCAGGTGCGCGACCGCGGGCGTCGGCATCGGCCCCATCAGCTGCACGTCCACGCCGGCGGCGACCAGGCCGGCCTCGAGCGCGGCCTCGAACATGTAGTTGGAGATGCGGGTGTCCTTGCCGATCACCACCACCGGGTTGCGCCAGCTCGGGCGCGGCAGCGCGTGGCCGTAGGCGTTGCCGAGGCGGAGGACGAAGTCGGCCGAGATCGCGCCCTCGCCGACGCGGCCGCGGATGCCGTCGGTGCCGAAGTATTTACGGGTCATCGAATGGAGTCGTGTCGTGGAAGTGGGGACGGGAAGGACCGGAACGCGGAGCGTGGGGAGCGTTCGCGATCGGCCGCAATCCCGCCTTGGCGCATTCCGCTGCGCCCCCCTGCCCGCGTCACGCCGCTTCGTCCTGCGGCGCCGGCTGGCGCATCAGCAAGGCCAGCAGCGTGGCCAGGCGGTCGCGCAGCTCGCGGCGGTCGCAGATCTGGTCGAGCGCGCCGTGCTCGAGCAGGAACTCCGAGCGCTGGAAGCCTTCCGGCAGCGTCTCGCGCACGGTCTGCTCGATCACGCGCGGGCCGGCGAAACCGATCAGGGCCTCGGGCTCGGCCAGGTTGAGATCGCCGAGCATCGCGAACGAGGCCGACACGCCGCCGGTGGTCGGATGGGTCATCACCGAGACGAAGGGCAGGCCCCTGGCGCGCATGCGCCCGAGCACCGCCGAGGTCTTGGCCATCTGCATCAGCGAGAACAGGCTCTCCTGCATGCGCGCGCCGCCGGTCGCGGAGAAGCACACGAACGGGCAGCCCAGTTCGATCGCGGTCTCGGCGGCGCGGGCGAAGCGCTCGCCGACCACCGAGCCCATCGAGCCGCCCATGAAGGCGAATTCGAACGCCGCGGCGACCAGCGGCCGGCCCTTGAGCGTGCCCTGCATCGCGATCAGCGCGTCGCGTTCGCCGGTGGCCTTCTGCGCCGCCTTGATCCGGTCGGCGTAGCGCTTCTGGTCCTTGAACTTGAGCACGTCGGTCGGGCCGAGTTCGGCGGCGATCTCGCGGCCGCTGCCGGGATCGAGCAGCGCGGCCAGGCGGGCGCGGGCGCGGATCGGCATGTGGAAGTCGCACTTCGGGCAGACCTCGAGGTTCTCCTCGAGCTCCTTGCGGTAGAGCACGGCGCCGCAGCGGTCGCACTTCTCCCACAGCCCTTCCGGCACGCTGCGGCGCTTGGCGGCGCCGGTCTCGGTGCGGATCCCGGAGGGCATCAGTTTCTTGAGCCAGGACATGCGTTGGGCGATCCCCGTTCAGGCTGGAAGGCGGCCGCGGAACCGGCCGAGCGGGCCAGTTTAGCGCAGGGGCGCGCGTGCGCCGGAGCGGCGGCGCCGCGAAGGGTGTGCCGGCGCGGCGCCCGCGATTCCCGCGGGGGGCGCCGTTTGCGATCCGCAGGGGCGAGCCGCACGCAGGGCTCGCGCGCGGCTGCGGCGCAGGGCGGCGGACCGCAGGGCGTCAGGAACGGGAGTCCAGCGCGGCGCGCAGCGGAGCGAGGAAGTCGCGCGCGCAGGCGACCGGGTCGGCGGCTCCGGCCAGCGCCGCCACCAGGGCGCTGCCGACCACCACGCCGTCGGCCTGGCGCGCCATCGCCGCCGCCGAGGCCGCGTCCTTGATGCCGAAGCCCGCCACCACCGGCGCGCGGCTGCGCGCGCGCAACGCCTGCAGGCGTTCGCCCGCGGCGCCGGCGTCGAGGCGGTCGGCGCCGGTCACGCCGGCGAAGCTGACGTAGTAGAGATAGCCCTGCGCCTGGTCGCACAGCGCCTGCAGGCGCGCCTCCGGCGTGGTCGGCGAGGCCAGCAGGATCAGCGCGAGATCCTGTGCGGCGAAGGCCTGGCGGAACTCGCCGCCCTCTTCGGGCGGCAGGTCCACCAGCAGCGCGCCGTCGACGCCGGCCGCGGCTGCGTCGGCGGCGAAACGCGCGGCGCCGCGGATCTCGACCGGGTTGAGATAGCCCATCAGCACCACCGGCGTGTCCGCGTCGCGCTCGCGGAAGCGGCGCACCGCGTCGAGCACGAAGCGCAGGCCCGCGCCGCGCGCCAGCGCGCGCTCGGAGCTGCGCTGGATGGTCGGCCCGTCGGCCATCGGGTCGGAAAACGGCACGCCCAGCTCGATCGCGTCGGCGCCGGCCTCCACCAGGGCGTGCATCACCGGCACCGTCGCCTCGAGCGCGGGGTCGCCGGCGGTGACGAAGGGGATCAGCGCCTTGCGGCCCTGCCGACGGAGCGCGGCGAAGCGGGTATCGATTCGGCTCATGGCACGAGAGGCACGAAATGGGGGAAGAGAAGCGGAGCGGCGGATCGGATGGATGCGGGAGTCCGGGAAAGGGGGGAGCCGCCTTCCTCCCGCTGCCCGCTTCCCTCCCTCGGCTCCCGCATCACAGCGACAGGCCTTCGCGCGCGGCCACCGTATGCACGTCCTTGTCGCCGCGGCCGGAGAGGTTGCACAGCACGATCGCGTCCTTCGGCAGCCCGCGCGCGAGCTCGATCGCCTGCGCCACCGCATGGCTGGACTCGAGCGCCGGCAGGATGCCTTCGGTGCGGGTCAGGCGGTGGAACGCCGCCAGCGCCTGCTCGTCGGTGACGCCGACGTATTCGGCGCGGCCGGCGTCCTTGAGGAAAGCGTGCTCGGGGCCGACGCCGGGATAGTCGAGGCCGGCCGAGACCGAATGCGTCTCCACGATCTGGCCGTCGTCGTCGCACAGCACGTAGGTGCGGTTGCCGTGCAGCACGCCGGGGCGGCCGGCCGCGAGCGACGCGGCGTGGCGGCCGCTGGCGACGCCCTCGCCCGCCGCCTCGGCGCCGACCAGGCGCACGCCGGGGTCGTTGAGGAAGGCATGGAAGATGCCGATCGCGTTGCTGCCGCCGCCGACGCAGGCGGTCACCGCGTCCGGCAGGCGGCCGTACTCGGCCAGCATCTGCGCGCGCGCCTCGCGCCCGACCACGGCGTTGAAGTCGCGCACCATGCGCGGGTACGGGTCGGGCCCGGCGACGGTGCCGATGATGTAGAAGGTGTCGGCGACGTGGGTCACCCAGTCGCGCATCGCCTCGTTGAGCGCGTCCTTCAGCGTGGCCGAGCCGCTGGTGACCGGCACCACGGTCGCGCCGAGCAGCTTCATCCGGTAGACGTTGATCTTCTGCCGCTCGATGTCGGTGGCGCCCATGTACACCACGCACTCGAGCCCGAGCCGCGCCGCCACCGTGGCGCTGGCCACGCCGTGCTGGCCGGCGCCGGTCTCGGCGATGATCCGCTTCTTGCCCATGCGGCTGGCCAGCAGCGCCTGGCCGATGGTGTTGTTGATCTTGTGCGCGCCGGTGTGGTTCAGGTCCTCGCGCTTGAGCAGGATGCGCGCGCCGCCGACCTCGCGGCTGAGGCGCGAGGCTTCGTAGATCGGGCTGGGGCGGCCGACGTAGTGGGCGAGGTCGCGCTCGAACGCGGCGACGAACGCGGGGTCGACCCGCGCCGCGTCGTAGGCCGCGGCCAGTTCCTGCAGCGGGCCGATCAGGGTCTCGGCGACGAAACGGCCGCCATAGCGGCCGAAATGGCCGGACGGGTCGGGATAGGCGTGGAAGTCTTCGATGCGGGCGTTCATCGCGGCGAACCGGGGCCGGCACACGCCGGCGATACCGTCAGGTTATCGCAGGCCAGCCCTCACAAAAACGCATAAAATCGTCCTGGTTCGTCAGGAAAACTCACATGAGCCGCGACCTGCCCCCGCTCAACGCCCTGCGCGCCTTCGAGGCGGTGGCGCGGCTGGACGGCGTGAGCCGCGCCGCGGCCGAGCTGCACGTCACCCACGGCGCAGTGAGCCGGCAGTTGCGGGCGCTGGAGGAGGCGCTGGGCACGGCGCTGTTCGTCCGCCAGGGCCGCGGCCTGGCGCTGACGCCGGCGGGGCGGCGCCTGCATGCGGCGGCCGAGACGGCGTTCGAGCCGCTGCGCGCGACCTGGGCCGAGCTGCGCCGGCGGCCGGCGCAGGCGCCGCTGGTGCTGGGCTGCCCGGGCAGCGTGCTGGCGCGATGGATGATCCCGCGGCTGGACCGGCTCGGCCGCGAACTGCCGGACCTGCGCCTGCACCTGGCCGCCAGCGAAACCGCGCCGGACCCGGCGCTGACCGGGCTCGACGCGGCCCTGCTGATCGCCGCCCCGCCCTGGCCGCGCGAGTGGCGGGTACACGAGCTGGCACCGGAGCGGATCGGCCCGGTGCTGGGCCCGCGCTTCCCGGCATTCGACCGCCTGCGCACCGCCGCGCCGCGGGCGCTGCTCGACTTCGAACTGCTGCACACCGCCTCGCGGCCGCAGGCCTGGCCCGACTGGGCGGCGGCCGTCGGCCTGCCCACGGGACGGCTGCGCCTGGGCACCGGCTTCGCCCATCTCTATTACCTGCTCGAAGCCGCCGTGGCGGGACTCGGCGTGGCGATCGCGCCGCAGCCGCTGGTGGCGCAGGACCTCGCCGCCGGGCGCCTGCACGCCCCTTGGGGCTTCGTGGAAACCGCCGGCCGCTGGATCCTGTGCGAGCCGCGGCGCCGCGGCGACCCGCGCGTGGCGCGGCTGGCCGCATGGCTGCGCGAGGCGCTGGCCGGGGACGCGCCGTGACGCCGTCGCCGTGACGCCACGATCCGCAGGGCCGCGACGGGCAAGGTCCCGTCGCGCTTGCGGCGCGGCTCAACCGATGTGGCAGTCGGCCCGGCGCACTTCCTCGACGAAGCGGCGCATCTTGTAGCCGTCCTTGATGCCGGGCGCGCTCTCGATGCCGCTGGACACGTCCACGCCCCAGGGCTGTACGGTGAGCACCGCGTCGAACACGTTGTCCGGGGTGATGCCGCCGGCGAGCACGAACGGCTTGTGCAGGCCGGACGGGATCTGCGCCCAGTCGAAGGTGCGCCCGCTGCCGCCGGAACCGCCGCGCACGTGGCTGTCGAACAGGAAGCCGGCCGCGCCCGGATAGCGCAGCTGCAGCGCGGTCGCGGTGTAGGCGCGCGGATCGTCGCCCATCGGCACCGCCTTCAGGTACGGCACGCCGAAGCCGCGGCAGAACGCGTCGTCCTCGCTGCCGTGGAACTGCAGCAGGCTGGGACGCACCCGCCGCACCACCTCGCGGACCTCCTCGGCCGGGTTGTCCATGAACAACGCCACCGCGTCGACCAGCGGCGCCAGCGCGTTGCGCATCGCCCGCGCTTCCTCCGGGTCGAGCCGGCGCGGGCTGCCGGGCGCGAACACGAACCCGATCGCGTCCGCGCCCAGCTCGCAGGCCAGCCGGATGTCGCCCGGGCGGGTCATGCCGCAGAACTTGATCCGGGTGCGGAACAGGAGTCGGCTCACAACGTGACCTCCGCGGGCAGGTGCCATTCGGCGGGATAGCGCGGCCCCAAAAACGTCAGGCCCGCGGCCGGCGCGGTCGGCCCGGCCACGGTGCGGTCGCGCCCGGCCAGCAGTTCGCCGATCCACGCCTCCGGCCGTTCGCCACGGCCGACCAGCAACAGACTACCGACGATGTTGCGCACCATGTGGTGAAGAAAGGCGTTGGCCTGGACCTCGATCTCGACGACCTCGCCGGCGCGCCGGACCGAAATCTCCTGCAGTTCGCGGCGCGCGTGCGGCGCCTGGCAGTGCACGGTGCGGAACGCGGAGAAGTCGTTCTCGCCCAGCAGCGCCTGCGCCGCGCGGTGCATCGCCCCGGCGTCCAGCGGCCGCCGTTCCCAGGCCAGGTACTGCCGGCCCAGCGCCGGCCGCACCGGCCGGTTGAGGATGCGATAGCGGTAGCGCCGGGCGCGGGCCGAGAAACGGGCGTGGAATCCGGGCGGCACCGGCCGGCACCAGCGCAGGCAGACCTGCGGCGGCAGCTGCGCGGTCGCGCCCAGCACCCAGCCGCGCGGGTCGCGCGCGACCGGGCTGTCGAAGTGGATCACCTGGCACTCGGCGTGCACGCCGGCGTCGGTGCGGCCGGCGCAGACGGTCTCGATCGGCGCGCCGGCCACGAACGACAGCGCCGCCTCGATCGCGCCCTGCAGCGTGGCTTCGCCCGGCGGGTCGGGCTCGCCGTGCTTGCTCAGGCGTTGCCAGCCGGAGAACGCGCCGCCGTCGTATTCGACGCCGGCGGCGTAGCGGTACGCGCGTGGCGCGTCGTCGACGGCCGTCGCAGGCACGCTCAGCCCAGGTCCTGCAGCATCCGCGCGGCCTGCTGGCGCGCGGCCTGGTCGCCTTCGGCGGCGACCTCGTGCAGCAGCTGGCGGGCGCTGTCGCGGTCGCCGAGGTCGAGATAGGCGCGGGCCAGCTCCAGGCGCTCCTGGCCGGGCACCGGCGCCAGCGACGGTTCGCTGCGGGCCGCCTCGCCCGCGGCGGCGAACAGCACCACCGGCTGCGCCGGCGCTTCCGCCGGCGGCGCGGCGTCGTGCCGGGCCGGTGCGCGCGGCGCAGGCTCCGGCGTCGCGGCGGGTTCGGCCGAGTCCGGCGCGAAGGCGTCCGCGAGCGAGGGCTCGGCGGCCGCGATCGGCGCGCGGAACACCGGGCGCGCCGGGCGCCGGCGCGACAGCCACCAGCCGCCGAGCAGCGCCAGCGCGAGGACGGCGCCGCCGCCCAGCCAGGGCAGCGGCGAGGCGCCGGCCTGCGCGTTCTCGCGCTGCGCCAGGCGCTGCTGCGCCGCGGCCAGCTCGCTGTCCTTCAGCGCGATCAGTTCCTGCTGCTTGCGCTGCAATTGCTCGAGCTCGCCGATGCGGCTCTTCAGTTCCTGGATCTCGGCGTCGCGCGCGGCCAGGGTTTCGCGGGTCTGTTGCAGTTCCTGTCGGAGCATGTCGCCCTCGCCGCCGGCCTGGATGCCGGACTGGGTGCCCGCCTTCGCCGCCTGCGCGGCGCCGGGCGGGACGATTTCCAAACGCGCGTCGGCGCTGCGCGACGCGGCGGCGACGTCGGCCACGCTCGGCCCGGGCGCGACCGCGTCGGTCGCCGGCTGCGGCACCGCGCGCCGCGCTTCGCGCCACTGCCGGATCTGGCTGCCGACCAGCTGCCGCGCCTGCTGCGCGTCGACCGAGGCCAGTTCGGCCTGCGCCGGCACGCGCAGCACCGCGCCGGCCTTGAGCCGGTTGATGTTGCCGCCGATGAAAGCGTCGGGGTTCGCGCGCAGCAACGCGATCATCGCCTGGTCGAGCGTGTGGCCGCCCTCGCCCGGCAGGCGCGCGGCGATCGTCGACAGCGTATCGCCGCGGCGCACGGTGTAGTCCTCGCCGGGACCGGAGGGTTCGGCGACGCGGCGCGGCGGCGGCGCCACCGCGGCCTGCGCGGGCGCGGCAGGACGCGCGGCGATGGCCTGCGCATCGGGCCTTTCCGCTCCGGCGCCCGGCGCCGGTTCGGGCGGCGGTGCGGCCTCCGGCGTCGCGAGCGGCGGGCGCTCGATCACGTTCGGGGCCGACGCCACAGCCTCGTCCACCGGCGGCTGCAGCGGCGCGGAGACGGTGCGCGGCGCATCCACCAGCGCCGAGTATTCGCGCACCAGGCGCCCCTGGCCCCAGTCCACCGAGACCAGGAAGGTCAGCAGCGGCTGGTCCACGGGCCGCTGGCTGCTGACGCGGATCACCGGCTTGCCGCTCGCGTCCAGCGCCGGCGCGAATTGCAGGTCGGCGACCACGCCGGCCGGCGGCTGCAGGCCGACGCGCGCGAACACCGCCGGCGAGGCCAGTTCGGCCTGCAGGTTCTCCAGTTCGCTCGGATCGTTGGACACGATCGGGATCTCGGCGAGGAACGGCTCGCCGAGCTTGGACTTGACCTCGATCTGGCCGAGGCCGAGCGCGGCCGCGGTGCCGCTGGCCAAGGCCAGCGCCAGCGTCAGTGCAGTGCGCGCGTAGTGCTTCACGACCGGTTCAATCCCTCCACTCCGGCGGCGACTCTAGCCGTCGCCGGGGCCGCGGCGCAATGCGCGGCCGTCGCGGAACCGCGTTTTTCCCCGGGGCCGGGCGCGGATCGGCGCGGGCAAGAGCGCGGCGGCCGCAAGCGCCGCCGCGCCCTCCGTCTTTGCGCGCAAGGGCGCGCGGCCGGCTCAGCCGGCCGTGCGCTCGGCCCAGACCAGCTCCGCCAGCTGCACCGCGTTGAGCGCCGCGCCCTTGCGGATGTTGTCGGAGACGATCCACAGATTGACCGCGCGCGGGTGCGAGTAGTCCTCGCGGATGCGGCCGACGTAGACCGGATCGTTGCCCGAGGCGTGGGTGACCGGCGTCGGATAACCGCCCGCCCTGGGCTCGTCGACGACCTCCACGCCCGGCGCGCTCGCCAGCAGCTCGCGCACCTGCGCGGCGGTGATCTTCTCCCGCGTCTCCACGTTCACCGCCTCGGAATGGCCGTAGAACACCGGCACCCGCACCGCGGTCGGGTTCACCTGGATCGAGTCGTCGCCGAGGATCTTGCGCGTCTCCCACACCAGCTTCATCTCTTCCTTGGTGTAGCCGTTGTCCTGGAACTCGTCGATGTGCGGGATCAGGTTGAACGCGATCTGCACCGGGAAGCGCTTCGGGTCCGGGTCCTGGAAGTTGAGGATGCCGGCGGTCTGCCGGCCCAGCTCCTCCAGCGCCGAACGGCCGGCGCCGGAGACGGACTGGTAGGTCGCGACGTTGATCCGCTCGATGCCGACCTTGCGGTGGATCGGCGCCAGCGCCACCAGCATCTGCATGGTCGAGCAGTTCGGGTTGGCGATGATCCCGCGCGGGCGGTTCCTCGCCTGCTCCGGATTGACCTCCGACACCACCAGCGGCACGTCGTCGTCGTAGCGGAACGCCGAGGAGTTGTCGATCACCACCGCGCCGGCGGCCGCGAACTTCGGCGCGTACTCCTTGGACACGCCGCCGCCGGCCGAGAACAGCGCGATGTCGACGCCGGCCGGGTCGAACGCGGCCAGGTCCTGCACCACCCGTTTTTTCGCGCCGAACTCGATCTTCCCGCCGGCCGAGCGCTCGCTGGCCAGCACGTGCAACGTGCCGATGGGGAATTTGCGCTCGGCGAGGATCTTCAGCATGGTCTCGCCGACCGCGCCGGTGGCACCGACGATGGCAACATTGCAGGAGCTCTTGGCGTTCATTGGTTCCTTCTGCTCTGGTGGGAGGAGCCGCCGGACCGATGTCCGGCGGGTGTTGCGATGAGGAGCTCAGCCGGCGGCCGCGCCGTTGCGCCGGCACAGGTCGTCCACCGCCTCGGGCGAGAGCCACAGCACGGTGTCCAGGTACTGCTCGATCAGCGCGACGATGGCCTCGCGCGGGCCGCGGCGCCAGGCGTCGGAGGCGTAGAACGCATCCTGGCGTCGCTGCAGCTCGTCGAGGTCGGCGTAGGCGCGGGCCAGGAAGTACGTGTCGGCCTGGTGCGGCGACGGCCCGAACGCGACCACCTCATGGCCCCATTGTCGCAGCAACGGCACCGCCCGTTCCACGAAAGCGCGGTGGAATGCGGCCGTCGCGCCGGGCTTGAGCTGGTAGGAACGGATCTGGACGAGGCGGACCATGGCGGTGGGGGCAAGGGGCGGCGCAGCGGCGCTCAGCCGACCGCCAGCGCCTCCGGGTTCAGCGGCGTCGGCGGCTTCCCGGCGTCCGGGCCGTAGCCGAGCGCCGCGAGCAGATTGTCCACCGCCAACGCCACCATCGCGCGCCGGGTGGCCCGGCTGGCGCTGGCGATGTGCGGGGTGAGCACCAGGTTCGGCAGCGCCAGCAGGCGCGGATTGACCGCCGGCTCGCCCTCGAACACGTCCAGCGCCGCCGCGGCCAGGCGCCCGGCCGCGAGCGCATCGGCCAGCGCGTCCTCGTCGACCAGCCCGCCGCGGGCGATGTTGGTCAGGGTCGCGCCCGGCTTCATCTTCGCCAGCGCCGCGGCGTCCACCAGGTGGCGCGCCTGCGGCGAGTACGGCAGCACCAGGATCAGGTGGTCGCTGCGCGCCAGCAGGTCGTCGAAGCCGACGTACTCGGCGCGGCAGTCGCGCTCCACCGCGTCGGCCAGGCGCCGGCGGTTGTGGTACAGCACGCGCATGCGGAAGCCCGCGGCCCGGCGCGCGACCGCCTGGCCGATCCGGCCCATGCCGAGGATGCCGAGCGTCGCGCCGTGCACGTCGCCGCCGAGCAGCGTGTCGAAGCTCCACTGCCGCCAGTGCCCGGCGCGCAGCCAGCGTTCGGCTTCGCCGATCCGGCGCGCCGCGGCCAGCATCAGCGCGAAGCCGAAGTCCGCGGTGGTCTCGGTGAGCACGTCCGGGGTGTTGCTGACCAGGATGCCGGCGCGCGTCATCGCCGCCAGGTCGATGTTGTCGTAGCCGACCCCGACGTTGGCGATCGCGCGCAGGCGCGGCGCGCCGGCCACTTCCGCCGCGCCGATCGCGTCGTTCAGCGTCACCAGCGCGCCGTCGGCGCGGGCCAGCGCCGCGGCGATGGCCTGCGGGCTGTGCCGGGTGACGGCCGCGGTGCGGATCACGTCGAAATGGGCGTCGAGCCGCGCGACGATGTCGTCGAACAGCGGCTGCGAGACCCAGACGCGCCGTCGCGCCTCAGCCATGGATCTGCCCCGGGATGCGCGGCGCCACCGTGCCGACGTCGCCGCACTGGGCGCGGTGGCGCAGGGCCTGGTCGATCAGCACCAGCGCGACCATCGCCTCGCAGATGGGCGTGGCGCGGATGCCCACGCAGGGGTCGTGGCGGCCGGTGGTGACCACGTCCACCACGTTGCCGTGCACGTCCAGCCCCTCGACCGGCAGGCGCAGGCTCGAGGTGGGCTTGAACGCCACCGAGCAGCGCAGCGGCTGCCCGGTGCTGATGCCGCCGAGCACGCCGCCGGCGTGGTTGCTGGCGAAGCCCTGCGGGGTCATGCGGTCGCGGTGCTCGCTGCCCTTCTGCGCGACGCTGGCGAAGCCGTCGCCGATCTCCACGCCCTTGACCGCGTTGATGCTCATCAGGGCGGCGGCGAGCTCGCCGTCGAGCTTGCCGTAGACCGGCTCGCCCCAGCCCGGCGGCACGCCGGTGGCGACCACGTCCACGCGCGCGCCGACCGAATCGCCGGACTTGCGCAGCGCGTCCATGTACCGCTCCAGCTCGGCCACCTGCTGCGCATCGGGCCAGAAGAACGGGTTGTCCTCCACCACCGACAGGTCGATGCCGCGCGGCACGATCCCGCCCAGCTGCGACAGGTAGCCTTGCACGCGCACGCCGAACTTCTCGGCCAGCCATTTCTTGGCGATCACCGCCGCGGCCACCCGCATCGTGGTCTCGCGCGCGGACGAGCGGCCGCCGCCGCGCGGGTCGCGGATGCCGTACTTCTGCCAGTAGGCGTAGTCGGCGTGGCCGGGGCGGAACTGCTCGGCGATCCTCGCGTAGTCCTTGCTGCGCGGGTCGGTGTTGCGGATCAGCAGCCCGATCGGCGTGCCGGTGGTGCGGCCTTCGTACACGCCGCTGAGGATCTCCACCTCGTCGGCCTCGCGGCGCTGCGAGGTGTGGCGGGTGCGGCCGGTGGCGCGGCGCTCCAGGTCGCGGCGGAAGTCCTCCGGCGCGATCCCGATGCCGGGCGGGCAGCCGTCGATCACGCAACCGATCGCCGGCCCGTGGCTCTCGCCGAAGGTGGTCACCGCAAACAGCTTGCCGAAGGTATTGCTGGACACGTTCGCGTCGCGCCTGGGGCGCGCACTCGTGGAAGGGAGCGGCAACTCTAGCAAGCCGGATCGGTTGCTGCTGGAACCGCTCGGCCCGCCGCCGAAGGCACCGTTGGCGCCCCGGCGTTGCCGGTGCCCGCCTTCCCCGGGCAGGGCAACGTCCGCGCCCGCCTTCGCGGGAACGACGCAGCGGGAGCCATGTGGAACGACGGGTTCCGCGCCGGGAACGAAGCGCAGGACCGCGACGGCCCGGCGCGGCGGGGCGGCGCGGCTTCAGCCCCGCGCGTCGGCCAGTTGCTTGATCCGTGCGTGATGCTCGACCAGGTCGGCGCGCTCGGCCACGAACACGCCCATCTGCCCCACCTTGAACTCGACCCAGGCCAGCGGCAGCTCCGGCAGCAGCGCGGTCAGCGCGCGCTCGGCCTCGCCGACCTCGCAGATCAGCAGGCCGTGCTCGCCCAGGTGCCCGGGCGCGTCGCGCAGGATCCTCAGCGCCAGGTCGAGGCCGTCCGCGCCGGCGCGCAGGCCGCGCTCGGGCTCGTGGGCGTATTCCCTCGGCAGCGCGTCGGTCTCGGCGTCGGTGACGTACGGCGGATTGGTCACGATCAGGTCGAACACCTCGCCGCGCAGGCCGGCGAACAGGTCCGACTTGCGCAGCTCG
Source organism: Vulcaniibacterium tengchongense (assembly GCF_003814555.1). Taxonomy (GTDB): domain Bacteria; phylum Pseudomonadota; class Gammaproteobacteria; order Xanthomonadales; family Xanthomonadaceae; genus Vulcaniibacterium; species Vulcaniibacterium tengchongense. The sequence continues at coordinate 620,730 of NZ_RKQN01000001.1, read as the reverse complement.
ACGTTGTCCGCGTGCAGGCGCGCCTTGTTCTCCTCCGCCAGCGACAGCGCCGCCTCGTCGATGTCCGCGCCGACCACCTGCCAATGCGGATGGTAGTGGCCCATCGCGATGGCGATGCAGCCCGAGCCGGTGCACAGGTCGAGCGCGCGCTCGACCGCACGCCCGCCCAGCCAGGGCTCGAAGCCGGCGACGATCAGCTCGGCGATCGGCGAGCGCGGCACCAGCGCGCGGCGGTCGCTCTTGAAGCTGAGCCCGGCGAACCAGGCCTCGCCGGTCAGGTAGGCGGCGGGGACGCGCTCGCGGATGCGGCGCTCGAACAGGGCCAGCACCCGCGCCCGCTCCTCGGCGGTGACGCGCGCGTTGCCGTACACCGGGCTCAGGTCGTGCGGCAGGTGCAGCGCGTGCAGCACCAGCTGGGTCGCTTCGTCGAGCGCGTTGTCGTAGCTGTGGCCGAACGTCAGCCCGGCCTCGTTGAAGCGGCTGCCGCCGTAGCGGATCAGGTCGACGATCGAGACCTGCTCGAAGGAGACGGAGTCGGTCATGGCGGCGCGGGGCGGGAAGGGCCGGCGATTATAGCGGCCGCCCGTTATCATGGCCTCCGCGCCGCGCGGGCGCGTTCCGGGAAGCGCCATGTCCAACCGCACCGTCCTCACGCTGTTCGCCGTCGCCGTCGCCGCCGCCTTGGGGCTGTGGGCCGCGCAGCGCCATTTCGGCGCGCCGGCCGCCTCCTCGCTGCCGCAGACCCGCGCGGTGCGGCTGTTCCCGTCGCCGCGCGAACTGCCGCCGTTCTCGCTGCGCCAGTCCGACGGCACCGCGCTGGTGCCGGGCGAGCTGAAGGGCCACTGGACCGTGGTGTTCCTCGGCTTCACCCACTGCCCCGACGTCTGCCCGACCACGCTGGCCGAGCTGGCGCGGGCGCAGAAACAATGGGCCGCGCTCCCCGAAGCCAGCCGGCCGCGGGTGCTGTTCGTCTCCGTGGACCCCGAACGCGACACGCCCGACCGCATCGGCGAGTACGCGCACGCCTTCCACAAGGACACCCTGGCGGCGACCGCGGACATTCCGGCGCTGGAGAACTTCGCCAAGTCGCTGAGCCTGGTGTTCGCCAAGGTGCCGGCGCCGGAAGGCGCTCCCGCGGACCAGTACAGCGTCGACCACAGCGCGACCCTGGCCGTGCTCGACTCCGAGGGGCGCATGGCCGGCATCGTGCAGCCGCCGCTGGACCCGGAGGCGATCGGCGCCGACCTGGCGGCGCTGACCCGCGCCCGGCCTTGAGCCTCCCCGCATGCCGCGAGGCGTCCGCGCGTTCCGCATGGGCGGCGCCGCCCCTCGCCGCATCCGGGACGGCGCGCTGAACCTCGATCCGGCCGCCGGCGCCCCGAGCGGAATGCGCCCCCAACTCCCCACGACGACGACGCGATGAGCCCCACCACCCTGCTGACCCATGTCCTGCCGCACCGGCTGCTGTCCTCGGCGGCGCGTTCGCTCGCCTATTCGCGTTCTCCGCGGGTGAAGCAGTGGCTGATCGACGCGGTGGTGCGCCGCTTCGGCGTCGACCTGAGCGAGGCGGCCGAACCGGATCCGCGCGCCTACCCGACGTTCAACGCGTTCTTCACCCGCGCGCTCAGGCCGGGGGCGCGCACGCCCGACCCGGACCCGCGCGCGCTGCTGATGCCGGCCGACGGCCGCATCAGCCAATGCGGACCGATCGCGGACGGCCGCATCTTCCAGGCCAAGGGCCAGGGCTTCACCGCCGCCGAACTGCTCGCCGACGAGGCCGCGGCCGCGCCGTTCCGCGCCGGCTCGTTCGCCACCGTGTACCTGTCGCCGCGCGACTACCACCGCGTGCACATGCCCTGGACCGGAACGCTGCGCGAAACCGTGCACGTGCCCGGCCGGCTGTTCAGCGTCGGCCCCGACGCGGTGCGCAGCGTGCCGCGCCTGTTCGCGCGCAACGAACGCCTGGTCTGCCACTTCGATACCGACTTCGGCCCGATGGCGGTGGTGATGGTCGGCGCGCTGCTGGTCTCGGGCGTGGAGACGGTCTGGAGCGGCGTGGAGATCCCGCGCTACGCCGACGCGGTGGTGCGCAAGGACTATCGCGGCGCCGGCATCGTCCTGGCGCGCTTCGCCGAGATGGCGCGCTTCAATTACGGCTCGACGGTGATCGTGCTGCTGCCGCCGGGCGTGGTCGCCCTGGACCCGGCGCTCGCCGCCGAAAGCCCGGTGCGCCTGGGCGAACGGCTGGGGCTGCTCGCTTCGCCATAAGCGGGCCCCTCGAAGAGCGGGACGGAACGAGGCCGGGCGCGAACGGCCGCGGCGAAGCGCGATCGGCCTAGCCCTCGCAGCCTTCCAGCTTGAGCTTCTGCCCGGCCCTGATCGCGAAGCGCGGGGCCTTGAGGCCGTTGGCGCGGGCCAGGCCGCCGGTGTCGCACTGGAACTTCTGCGCGATCGCCGGCAGGGTCTCGCCGCGCTGCACGGTGTAGGACGCCGGGCGCGCCGGCCTGGGCACCGCCGCGGCGGCCGCCTCCCCCGCGGTGTCCGCGTCCGCCGGCGGCGCGGCGGCGATGCCCGCATCCGGGGCCACCGGCGTGACCGGGCCGGTGCGCACGATCGCCCGGGTCGGGTCGCTGGTCACCAGGGTGTGCGCCAGGTCGGCGCGCGGCCCCTTCTCGCACCAGCGCCCGTACAGGCCCACCATCTTGGCGGTGGCGTTGAGCACGGTGCCGGCCGGCAGCCAGGCGTCGGCCTGGTAGCGCGGGTTGAGGTTGCGCAGCGCGCGCATGTAGCCGTCGCGGGTGTCGCCGTTGCCCATGCAGATGGTCAGTTCGTAGATCGAGCTCGGCCGGCTCAGGCGCAGCGGCGCCGGGCGCGCGTCGACCTTGGGGAAGCGCAGGCCGTATTCCTTCGGGTGCAGGAACAGCCAGGCGGCGGCGATCACCATCGGCACGTAGTCGCGCGTCTCGGCCGGGAACTGCGTGTAGACGCTCTCGTCCCAGAAGTCGCGCCCGCCGCTGCCGTTGTACACCCGCAGCGCGCGCCCCTCGCCGCCGTTGTACGCGGCGAGCGACAGCTCGATGCTGCGGTTGAGCTGGCCGAGACGTTCGTTGAGGTACTCGGCGGCCGCCTCGGCGGCGCGCCGCGGGTCGTAACGGGTGTCGAAGCCGGTGCCGTCGTCGCCCAGGCCGAAGCGCTTGCCCGTGGCGTACATGAACTGCAGCGGCCCGGCCGCGCCGGCGCGCGAGGTCGAATGCACGCGGCCGTTGGATTCCTTGGCCAGGATGCCGAACAGCAGCGCCTCCGGCAGGCCCGCGCGCTGGAACTGCGGCCACATCAGCTGGCGCATGTACTGGTAGTTCTCGTACGAGTCCATCAGCGCCGGGCGCATGTCGGTGAGCCAGCGGCGGATGCCGGCCTGCACCGCCGGGTTGTACTTCACCATCTCCACGAAGCGGCGGCCGTCGGCGTCCAGCAGCGCCGCCGCGCGCGCCGCCTCCGGCACGTCGGCGGCCAGGGCGGCCGCGTCCGCGGCGGCCTCGTCCTCCGGCAGTTCCTCGCCGCTGGCGGCGTCGGCGTTCTGCTTGAGCAGGCGCTTGTACGCGGCCAGCAGCGTGGTCGGCGAACAGCCCTTCTGCTTGGCGCAGGCGGCCATCGTGTCTTCCATGTCCTGCAGCGCGGCGTCGACTTCGGCGCGGCCGGCCGGATCGGCGTTGCCGATCATCACCACGCCGCGGCGATAGCGGCTCTCCGCCGCCTGCATGCGCTGGTTCAGCGCCTCCACCGCGGCCTGGTCCTTCTTGGACAGCGCGTCGGCGTCGCGGGAAAAGACAACCAGGCCGAGCGCGAGCAGCGCGACGGGGACACGTGGGGAAGCGGGCATGGACGGCGGCGGGCGCGGCGGCGAACAGGAGCGGCAGAGTAGCCCCGCGCCGCGCGCCGCGGCAACTGCGATCGCGCCGGCCGCTGTTCACGATTCGGGCATAGAATCCCGTCCCTGGCCCCTCTTTCAAGGAAGCGCGCTCATGGACCCGATCCTCCTCGGCAAGGCCGTCACGTCCCCGACCGGCGGGGGCCCGGTGTTCCTGCAGCCGCGCTTCGGCAACCGCCACGGGCTGGTCGCCGGCGCCACCGGCACCGGCAAGACCGTGACCCTGATGACTCTGGCCGAAGGCTTCTCGCGCCTTGGCGTGCCGGTGTTCCTGGCCGACGTGAAGGGCGACGTCTCGGGGCTGGCGGTGGCCGGCGCGGGCAGCGACAAGCTGGCCGCGCGCGTCGCCGAGATCGGCATCCCCGACCACCGCTTCGAGCCCAACCCGGTGGTGTTCTGGGACCTGTTCGGCAAGCTCGGCCACCCGGTGCGCACCACCGTCAGCGAGATGGGCCCGACCCTGCTGGCGCGCATCCTCGAACTCAACGACACCCAGGGCGGCGTGCTCGACATCGTGTTCAAGCTGGCCGACGACCGTGGCCTGCTGCTGCTCGACCTGGAGGACCTGCGCGCCCTGCTCGGCCTGGTGGCCGAGGAGCGCAAGGACATCTCGACCCGCTACGGCCTGGTCAGCGCGCAGTCGATCGGCGCGATCCAGCGCGCGCTGCTGCGGCTGGAACAGGAAGGCGGCGAGATGTTCTTCGGCGAGCCGGCGCTGGAGCTGGCCGACCTGATGCGCACCGCGCCCGACGGCCGCGGCCTGATCAACGTGCTCGCCTCCGAACAGCTGGTGCTGAAGCCGCGGCTGTACAGCAGCTTCCTGCTCTGGCTGCTGTCGGAGCTGTTCGAGACCCTGCCGGAGGTGGGCGACCTGGACAAGCCCAAGCTGGTGTTCGTGTTCGACGAGGCGCACCTGCTGTTCGACGACGCGCCGCCGGCGCTGCAGCAGCGGGTCGAGCAGGTGGTCCGGCTGATCCGCTCCAAGGGCGTGGGCGTGTACTTCTGCTCGCAGTTCCCCGACGACGTGCCGGACGAGATCCTCGGCCAGCTCGGCAACCGCGTGCAGCACGCGCTGCGCGCCTTCACCCCGCGCGACCAGAAAGCGGTGAAGACCGCGGCGCAGACCTTCGTGCCGAACCCGGCGCTGGACGTGGCCGCGACGATCTCCCAGCTCGGCACCGGCGAGGCGCTGGTCTCGACCCTGCAGGACAAGGGCGTGCCGATGCCGGTGGAGAAGACGCTCATCGCGCCGCCGCGCTGCCGCATGGGCGCGATCACCGAGGCCGAGCGCGCCCAGGTCCGCGCCGGCAGCCCGGTCGGGCACAAGTACGACGAGCGCATCGATCGCGAATCCGCCACCGAGCTGCTCGCCAAGCGCGCCGAAACCGCCGCCGCGCAGGCCAAGGCGCCGCCCGCGCGCACCCGCGAGCAGGACGAGGCCGAGGACGGCGGCTTCGGCCAGGCGGTCAAGGACGCGGTGTTCGGCACCGGGCGCCGCCAGGGCATGGTCGAGGCCATGGCCAAGCAGACCGCGCGCACGGTCGGCAGCCGCATCGGCCAGCAGATCGTGCGCGGGCTGCTCGGCGGGCTGTTCGGCGGCCGCCGCTGAAAACCCCGGGGCGAGCGTCGGGGAACGAGCCCGTATCGTGCGGGCGAGTCCGGCGGCCGCCGCGGCGACAAGCTTCCCCATCTCGTTCCTCTTCGCTCGTTCCTCGCCCATGGGCCGCTGGCGTCCCCCTCCCGAGAAAAGCACCGCGCTGATCACCCGTGAAGGCCACGACCGGCTCAAGGCCGAGCTCGACGAACTGTGGCGGGTGAAGCGGCCGGAGGTGGTCAAGGCGCTGGCCGCGGCCGCGGCCGAGGGCGACCGCTCGGAGAACGCCGAGTACACCTACCGCAAGAAGCAGCTGGCCGAGATCGACCGCCGCGTGCGCTACCTGAGCAAGCGCCTGCCGGCGCTGCGCGTGGTCGAGGGCGCGCCGAGCGATCCGGAGGCGGTGTTCTTCGGCGCCACCGTCGAGGTCGAGAACCTGGCCAGCGGCGACTGCCAGCGCTACCGCATCGTCGGCCCGGACGAGACCGACGCCAGGGCCGGCTGGATCAGCATCGATTCGCCGCTGGCGCGGGCGATGCTGAAGAAGCGCCTGGACGAGGAGTTCGAGGTCGTACTGCCGGCGGGGCCGGCGCGGTTCGCGATCGTCGACATCCGTTACGGCCGCTAGGGCATGCCTCCCCCTCATCCCCGGCCCCTCTCCCGCTTGCGGGAGAAGGGTTCATGGGTGGCGGTGAGACGCATCGCGGCGACTCCATTCCCTCTCCCGCAAGCGGGAGAGGGCCGGGTGAGGGCAAGGAGAGCCGCGACGCTCAGTCGTCGAACGCGACCTCGCCGTACAGGTCGTGCTCGTCGCTGCCCATGATCTCGACGTCGACGAATTCGCCGGGCCTGAGGCCGGCCTCGAAGCCGTTCTGGATCTGCACCAGGCCGTCGATCTCCGGCGCGTCGAAGCGCGAGCGCGCGAGCGCCAGCTCGCCGTCGATCGCGTCCACCAGGCAGCGCTGCACCGTCCCGACCTTGGCCTCGAGCTTCGCGGCGGAGATCTCCGCCTGCCGCTCCATGAAGCGCGCCAAGCGTTCCTGCTTGACCGCCTCCGGCACCGGATCGGGCAGCGCGTTGGCGCTGGCGCCCTCCACCGGCGAGTAGGCGAACGCGCCGACGCGGTCCAGCTGCGCCTCGTCGAGGAAGTCCAGCAATTCCTCGAACTCGGCGTCGGTCTCGCCGGGGAAACCGACGATGAAGGTGGAGCGGATCGCGATCTCGGGGCAGATCTCGCGCCAGCGGCGGATGCGCTCGAGCACCTTGTCCACCGCGCCCGGCCGCTTCATCAGCCGCAGGATGCGCGGGCTGGCGTGCTGGAACGGAATGTCCAGGTACGGCAGCAGCCTGCCCTCGGCCATCAGCGGCACCACGTCGTCCACGTGCGGGTACGGATAGACGTAGTGCAGCCGCGTCCACACGCCCAGCTCGCCCAGCCCCTCGCACAGCGCCTTCATCCGCGTGGCGTAGGCGCGGCCGCGCCATTCGCGCTCGGCGTACTTCAGGTCGACGCCGTAGGCGGAGGTGTCCTGCGAGATCACCAGCAGTTCCTTGACCCCGCCCATGACCAGCTTTTCCGCCTCGCGCAGCACCTGGTCGACCGGCCGCGAGACCAGGTCGCCGCGCATCGACGGGATGATGCAGAAGCTGCAGCGATGGTTGCAGCCTTCGGAGATCTTCAGGTAGGCGTAGTGCTTGGGGGTCAGCTTGACCCCGACCGCGTCCGTGTCCGCCTCGTTGGACCGACGGGGCACCAGATCCAGGAACGGATCGTGCCGGGGCGGCAGCGCCGCGTGCACCGCCCGCATCACGCTGGCGTAGTCCTGCGGGCCGCTGATGGCCAGCACGCCCGGATGCGCCTCGCGGATCTGCTCCGGCCTCTTGCCGAGGCAGCCGGTGACGATGACCTTGCCGTTCTCGGCCATCGCCTCGCCGATCGCGTCCAGCGATTCGGCGACGGCCGAATCGATGAAGCCGCAGGTGTTGACCACCACCACGTCGGCCGCGTCGTAGCTGGGCACGATCTCGTAGCCCTCGACCTTGAGCTGGGTCAGGATGCGCTCGGAGTCGACCAGCGCCTTGGGGCAGCCGAGGCTGACGAAACCGACTTTGGGATGGGCTAGGGGCATGGCGAAGGCTGCGGTGCGTCCCGGCTGGGGACCTGTTGTCGTTCGCCGGGGAGCGGAAAGCTCGCTGCGACCGAACGGCGGAAAGCCGCGGATTATACGCCGGGGGCTAGAATCGACCTGGCCCGCTTCCCCCGAAACTGAACGCCGCCATGCCCCACTGGCTCGACCTCGATACCGCCCACGGCCCGGTCCGCGCCTGGCGCGCTGACCCGGCCGGCCCGTCGCGCGGCGCGGTGCTCGTGCTGCAGGAAATCTTCGGCCTGAACCCGCACATCCGCGCCGTCGCCGAGCGCTTCGCCGACGCCGGCTTCGTCGCCCTCGCCCCGGCGCTGTACGACCCGATCGCGCGCGGGGTCGAGTTGGGCTACGACGCGGCCGGCACCGAACGCGGCCGCGCCTTGCGCGAACAGCTCGGCTTCGACCGCGCGATCGACATCGTCAAGGCCGCCGCCGACCTGCTCCAGCACGGCGAAGGCCTGCGCGTCGGCGCGGTCGGGTTCTGCTGGGGCGGCAGTGTGGCCTTCCTCGCCAATACCCGCCTCGGCCTGCCGGCGGTGTCGTATTACGGCGCGCGCACGATGCCGTTCCTGGACGAACCGCTGCGCGCGCCGATGCTGTTCCACTTCGGCGCCGAGGACCCGAGCATCCCGCCGGAGGACATCGAGGCGCACCGGCGGCGCCAGCCGAACGCGCGCATCCACGTCTATCCCGGCGCCGGCCACGCGTTCAACCGCGACGTCGACAACCACGCCCATCACCCGGCCAGCGCCGGGCTGGCCTGGCGCCGCACCGTCGATTTCCTCGCCGAGAGCCTGCGATGAACCGGGACGCGCGCTGGCAGCTGCACCCGCAGCTGGCCGAGGACACCCATCCCGTCGCCCAGTTCGCGCTCAGCGAGTTGCGCCTGATGGACGACGCGCACCATCCGTGGCTGATCCTGGTGCCGCGGGTCGGGAACGCGGTCGAACTGATCGACCTGGACGAGGCGCAGCAGGCCGAACTGACCCGCGAGATCGCCCGCGCCTCGCGCGCGCTGCGCGCCGCGTTCCGGCCGGACAAGCTCAACGTCGCCGCGCTCGGCAACCTGGTGCCGCAGCTGCACGTGCACGTGATCGCCCGCTTCCGCGACGACATCGCCTGGCCCAAGCCGGTCTGGGGCATGGCCGCGGCGCAGCCGTACACGCCGGAGGCGCTGGTCGAGCGGATCGAACGCCTGCGCGCCGCATTGGCCTCGTGAGCGGCGCGCCCGGCGACTGCGGGATCGAAGCGCTGGCCGACGACGCTTGGCTGCTGCGCTTCGGCGCGCGCCTCGACCCGCACCTCAACGCCCGCGTGCACGCCGTCGCCGCGCGCCTGCGCCAGGCCGCGCCGGAATGGCTGCGCGACCTGGTGCCGGCGTTCGCCAGCCTCGGCGTGTTCTTCGACCCGGCGGCGGACCCGGCACGCGTACGCGCCGAATTGCTCGCCCTGGCGGATGCGCACGCCCCGGCGACGCGCGCGCCGGAGGCGGCGCGGATCGTCGAGATCCCGGTCGCGTACGGCGGCGACTGCGGGCCGGACCTCGAAGCCGCCGCCGCCGAGCTTGGCCTGGCGCCGGCGCAGCTGGCCGAGCGCCACGCCGCCGGCGACTACGTCGTCGCGATGATCGGCTTCGCGCCGGGCTTTCCCTACCTGCTCGGGCTCGACCCCGCGCTCGCGCTGCCGCGCTTGGCGACGCCGCGCACGCGCGTGGCCGCCGGCAGCGTGGCGATCGGCGGCGCCCAGAGCGGCATCTACCCGCGCGAGAGCCCGGGCGGCTGGCGCATCCTCGGCCGCACGCCGCTCGCGCTGTTCGATCCGGCGCGCGAGCCGCCGGCGCTGCTGCAACCCGGCGACCGGGTGCGGTTCGTCGCGGTCGGTGCGGCGGAAGCGGGCTTCGACGGAGCCGCGCGATGAGCCGCGCCCTGCAGGTGCTGGCGCCCGGTCTGCAAACCACCGTGCAGGACGGCGGGCGCACGGGCTGGCGGCATCTCGGCGTGGCGTGCGCCGGCGCGCTCGATCCGGATGCCGCGCGCCTGGCCAATCGCCTGGCCGGCAACGACGTCGATGCGGCGGTGCTGGAAATCGCGCTGCGCGGGCCGACGCTGCGCTTCGACGCGCCGGCGCGGATCGCGCTGGTCGGCGCACGGGTCGAGGCGCGCTTCGACGGTGTCGCGGTTCCCTGCGGCCGCCCGGTGGAACTGCCTGCCGGCACCCTGCACCTGGGCGCGGTGCGCGGCGGCGCGCGCGCCTGGCTGGCGGTGTCCGGCGGCATCGCGCTGCCGGCCGTGCTCGGCAGCCGCAGCACCGACCTGCGCGGCGGCTTCGGCGGCGCGCACGGGCGCGCGCTGCGCGCCGGCGACGTGCTGCCGCTGGGCGACGCCGATGCGTTCGATTGCGCGGCGCCGCGCGCGCCGGCGTGGTGGGTCGATCCGCGCCACGGCGACGATGCCGACGCGCCGATCCTGTACCGCCCCTCGCCGCATCCGTGCGCGCACGCGCTGGCGGCGCGCGCCTGGCGGGTCGATCCCGGCAGCAACCGCCAGGGCCTGCGCCTGCGCGGCGAGCCGTTGCGCGCGGACGCGGCGGACGGCGTGTCCGAACCGGTGGCGCCCGGCACCCTGCAGTTGCCGCCGGACGGCCAGCCGATCGTGCTGCTCGCCGATGCGCAGACCGTCGGCGGCTACCCGCGCCTGGGCCACGTGATCGCCGCGCATCTGCCGCGCCTGGCGCAAGTCCTGCCCGGCCGCACCTTGCGCTTCGCGCCCTGCGACGCGGCGACCGCACAGCGCCTGGCTTGCGCCGCGCGGGCACGGCTCGCCAGAATCGCGCTCATGCTCGACGCGCATCCGGCCGCGTCTCCTCTTTTCCGTTCTCTGGCGAGATCCCCATGAAATCCAACATCGTCGGCGCGCTGGTGCTGGTCGTCCTCGGCACGCTGTTCCTGCTCAACAACCTGGGCTTCACCGACATGAGCCTGGGCCGGCTGCTGATGACCTGGTGGCCGGCGCTGCTGATCGCGGTCGGCCTGGGCATGCTGTTCAAGCGGGGCTGAGGCCGCGGGCGGCCGCCGTGGACAAGCGCATCGACTTCAACTGCGATCTCGGCGAAGGCTGCGGCGACGATGCGGCGATCGTGCCGTCGATCAGCTCGGCGAGCATCGCCTGCGGCGGCCATGCCGGCGACGAGGCGACGATGCGCGCGACCCTGCGCCTGTGCCGCGCGCACGGCGTCGCCGCCGGCGCCCATCCCTCGTTCGAGGACCGCGCGCACTTCGGCCGCCGCGCGCTGGCGTTGCCGCCGGCGGAAATCGCCGCGGCGGTGCGGCGCCAGCTCGCCCGGCTCGCGGCCGTCGCGAACGAGGAAGGCGTGCGCCTGGCCCACGTCAAGCCGCACGGCGCGCTGTACAACCTGGCCGCCGACGACCGCGCCGTCGCCGACGCGATCGCCGCGGCGGTCGCCGGGTTCGACCCGGCGCTCGCGCTGTACGCGCTTTCCGGCTCGGCCCTGGCCGAGGCCGGCGAGGCGCGCGGGCTGCGCGTGGCGCACGAGGTGTTCGCCGAGCGCGGCTACGACCGGCGCGGCCGCCTGCTCCCGCGGGGCGCGCCGGGCGCGGTGCTGGAATCGCTGGACGCGGCGATCGCGCAGGCCCGGCGCCTGGCCGCGCGCGGCGAGGTCGTCGCCGGCGACGGCGGCCTGGTCGCGCTGCGGGCCGACACGTTGTGCCTGCACGGCGACCGCCCCGACGCCGCCGCGTTCGCCCGCGCCCTGCGCGCGGCGCTGGACGCCGAAGGCGTGGCGGTCAGGCCGTTCGGAGCGGCGCCATGAACTACTGGCCGTTGCTCGGGGTCGCTGCGGTCGTCGTCGGCTTCGTGCTGCGGCTCAATCCGGCGCTGGTGGTGGTGGTCGCCGGCTTCGTCACCGGGCTGGCGGCGCGGCTGTCGCCGCTCGAGGTGCTCGACATCCTCGGCCGCGCCTTCACCGAGAAGCGCTACCTGTTGCTGTTCCTGCTGACTTTGCCGGTGATCGGCCTGCTCGAACGCCACGGCCTGAAGGAACACGCGCAGCGCTGGGTCGCGCGGCTGCGCGGGGCGACCCTGGGCCGCCTGCTCGTCGCCTACCTGGCGATGCGCCAGCTGGCCGCGTCGCTCGGGCTGACCAGCCTCGGCGGGCACCCGCAGACCGTGCGCCCGCTGCTCGCGCCGATGGCCGAGGCCGCGGCCGAACTGCGCCACGGCGCGCTCGACGACGCCGCGCGCCAGCGCATCCGCGCGATGGCCGCCGGCACCGACAACGTCGGCCTGTTCTTCGGCGAGGACGTGTTCATCGCGTTCGGGGCGGTGCTGCTGATCCAGGGCTTCTTCGTCGAGCACGGCATTCGCCTGGAGCCGCTGCAGATCGCGCTGTGGGGCATCCCCACCGCGATCTGCGCGTTCCTGATCCACGCGGTCCGGGTATTCCGGTTCGAACGCCGGCTGGCGCGGGCGCGAGCCGCCGGGCGCGAAGGGTGAGCCGCGCGTGATCGGGCTGGCCTTCGTCTACTGGCTGCTCGGCGCCTACCTGGCGGCGCTGGCCTGGCGCGGCCTGCGCGACCGCGGCAACCCGCGGCGCCACACCACCGCGCTGTTTTGGGGACTGCTCGCGGCGCTGCTGTTCGCGGCCGAGCAGCTGCCGGCGCGCCTGGTCGGCGCGGCGGTGGTGCTGCTCGCGGCGCTGGCCGGTTTCGGCGGGCTGCGCATGGGCCGCTACGACGAAAGCGGCGCCGAGGAGAAGCGCAGCGAAGCGCGGCGCCTGGGCAACCGGCTGTTCCGGCCGGCCTTGCTGATCCCGGCGGTGACGCTGCTGGGGGCGCTCGGGCTCCAGCACCTGCGCATCGGCGGCACGCCGCTGCTGGATCCGGCCAACGTCACCCTGGTGTCGCTGGCGCTCGCCTGTCTGGTCGCGCTCGCCGCCGCGTGCCGGCTGACCCGGCAGACGCCGTGGAGCGCGGTCGAGCAGTCGCGGCGCCTGGTCGACGCGATCGGCTGGGCCGCGCTGCTGCCGCTGCTGCTGGCCACGCTCGGCAGCGTGTTCGAGGCGGGCGGCGTCGGCCAGGCGGTGGCCGGCGTGGTGCGGGCGCTGATCCCGGTCGAGAACCCGTTCGCGGTGGTGCTCGCCTACGCACTGGGCATGGCGCTGTTCACCGTCATCATGGGCAACGCCTTCGCCGCCTTCCCGGTGATGACCGCCGGCATCGCCCTGCCCCTGCTGGTGCGCCAGCACGGCGCCGAGCCGGCGGCGCTGGCGGCGATCGGCATGCTCTCGGGCTACTGCGGCACGCTGATGACGCCGATGGCGGCCAACTTCAACCTGGTGCCGGCGGCGCTGCTGGAGCTCGAGGACCCGTACGGGGTGATCCGCGCGCAATGGCTCACCGGCGCGCTCCTGCTGCTGTGCAACGTGCTGCTGATGTACTGGTTCGCGTTCCGATGAGCGCCTTCGCCGAACCCGTCGTGCTGCTGACCGGCTTCGCCCCGTTCGGCGGCGAAAGCGTGAACCCGAGCTGGGATGCGGTGCGCGCGCTCGACGGCGAGCGCATCGCCGGGCACCGGGCCGTGGCGCGCTGCCTGCCGGTGGAGTTCGGCGCTTCGTTGCGGGCGCTGTGGGCCGCGCTGGACGAACTGCGGCCGGCGCTGGTCCTGTGCGTGGGCCAGGCCGGCGGGCGCGCGCAGCTCTCGCTGGAGCGCGTCGCGATCAACGTGGACGACGCGCGCATCCCCGACAATGCCGGCGCGCAGCCGGTGGACACGCCGGTGATCGCGGGCGGCCCCACCGCCTATTTCACCGGCCTGCCGATCAAGGCGATGCTGGCGGGGCTGCGCGCGGCCGGCGTTCCCGCGGAGATCTCGCAGACCGCCGGCACCTACGTCTGCAACCACGTGTTCTACGGCCTGATGCACGCCCTGCGCGAGCGCCCCGGCGTGCGCGGCGGCTTCGTCCACATCCCCTACGCGCCGGCGCAGGCCGCGCGCCATCCGGGCGCGCCGAGCCTGCCGATCGAAACCGTCGTGCAGGGCCTGCGGCTGGCGCTGGACGTGGCCCTGACCACCGGCGCGGACCACCGGTTCGCCGCGGGCGCGGAGCACTGACTCGCCACCGGCTTGAACGAACGCGGGCCGGACCCCAAGGCCCGGCCCGCGTTCGCGCCTGCCGCGGGCCCCGCGTCAGTCCGCTTCGACGACCTGCGTATCCGCCACCACGTCGTGCAGGCAGCGGCGGTCGGAGCGGAAGATGAAGAGCACGTTGACCAGGCTGATCAGCCCGCCGACGAGCGGCACCAGGCCGATGCCGTTGGCGAACAGGTAACGGCGCCCGAGCAGCACGCCCAGGTCGGGCTGGCGGCCCTCCATGTCGACGATCCTGATGCCGACGATCTTCTTGCCCCAGGTCTGCCCGCTGTTCTTCAGCGGCACGTACTGGATGGCGAAGAACACCGCCAGGCCCACCACGCCCCAAAGCAACTGCACGCCGATCCCCGGCCCGCCGTCCGACATCGTCGCGAAGTAGCCGCCGGCGAACATGATCGGCAGCATGACGACGATGGCGATCACCGCATCCAGCAATGCGGCCCCGAGACGCTTGCCGCGCCCGGCGAGCCGCAGGTCGCCGCTGTAGTCCTGCACCTGCGTCTGCGGGCTCTGGTACGGGTTTTGCTGTTCCATTCGCTTCTCCCCAAGGTTGTGTGGCTCGGATTCGAGGGCCGTTGGCGAATTCCCCCTCGCCTTCCTTCCGCGCCGCCGGCCCCCGGCTGCGGCGCGCGAAGCTCAGGTGCGCGGCAGCGTCACCCCGGTCTGGCCCTGGTACTTGCCGCCGCGGTCCTTGTACGAGGTTTCGCACACCTCGTCCGACTGGAAGAACAGCATCTGCGCCACGCCCTCGCCGGCGTAGATCTTCGCCGGCAGCGGCGTGGTGTTGCTGAACTCCAGGGTCACGTGGCCTTCCCACTCCGGTTCCAGCGGCGTGACGTTGACGATGATGCCGCAACGCGCGTAGGTGCTCTTGCCCAGGCACACCACCAGCACGTCGCGCGGGATGCGGAAGTACTCGACCGTGCGCGCCAGCGCGAAACTGTTCGGCGGGATGATGCACACGTCCGACTCGATGTCGACGAAGCTGCCGCTGTCGAAGTTCTTCGGGTCGACGATGGTCGAGTTGATGTTGGTGAACACCTTGAACTCGCGCGAGCAGCGCACGTCGTAGCCGTAGCTCGAGGTGCCGTAGCTGACGATGCGGTGGCCGTCGGCGGCGGTCTTGACCTGGCCGGGCTCGAACGGCTCGATCATGCCGTGCCGTTCGGCCATGCGGCGGATCCATCGGTCGGACTTGATGCTCATGCGGCGGCGTCGGGGCAATGGGAAGCGGCGATTCTAAGCGGATTCGGCGCCGGACGGCCGGGCCGCCGTGTCCCACGTGGCAGGCGGACCGGCCAGCCCAGGCGCGGCCGGGCCGGCCCGCGTCGCTCCACGTCCGTCGCCTGCCTGCCTCCGCCATCGCGCCGTGGCCGCCGCGCCGGTCCCGCGGATCGCGCGTCCGGCGCGCGACCGCTTCGGCGGCGTCAGCGCAGCGTGACCGCCAGCGGCCTGGCCACCTGCGGCCGCCGCGCGAGCTCGACCGCCAGCCGCCGCGCCGTATTCCGGTAGGCGCGCGCCGCGGCGCTGTCCGGCGCGGCGGCGACCACCGGCACGCCGGCGTCGCCCTGCTCGCGGATCGCGATCTCCAGCGGCAGGCTGCCGAGCAACGGCACCCCGTACTGCGCGGCCATGCGCTGGCCGCCGCCTTCGCCGAACACGTGCTCGGCATGGCCGCAGTTGGAGCACACGTGCACCGCCATGTTCTCGACCAGGCCGAGCACCGGCACCTGCACCTTCTCGAACATCTTCAGCGCCTTGCGCGCGTCCAGCGTGGCCACGTCCTGCGGCGTGGTCACGATCACCGCGCCGGCGACAGGGATCTTCTGCGCCAGCGTCAGCTGGATGTCGCCGGTGCCGGGCGGCAGGTCGACGACCAGGTAGTCCAGATCTCCCCAGCGCGTCTCGTTCAGCAGTTGGGTGAGCGCCGAGGTCGCCATCGGCCCGCGCCAGATCATCGGCGTGTCCTGCTCGACCAGCAGGCCGATCGACATCGCCTCCACGCCGTGCGCGCGCATCGGCTCGATGGTCTTGCCGTCGGGGCTGTCCGGGCGCCCGCCCAGACCGAGCATGGTCGGCACGCTCGGCCCGTAGATGTCGGCGTCGAGCACGCCCACGCGCGCGCCGTCCGCCGCCAGCGCCAGGGCGAGGTTCACCGCGGTCGTCGACTTGCCCACGCCGCCCTTGCCCGAGCCGACCGCGATCAGATTGCGCGCCGCCGGCAGCGGCGTCAGGTTCGGCTGCACCGCATGCGCGGCGATACGCGAATGCAGCTCCAGCCGCGCCAGGGAGGCGCCCTCGGCCGCGGCGGCCCGCTCGGCTTGCGCCTGCAGCCAGGGCCGCAGCCAGTCGCCCGGGAAGCCCAGGACCACCTCGATCGCGGCGCGGCCGTCGCTGACGGCCGCCCTGATCCGGGCACCGGCTTCGGTCAGGGAAACGCCGAGCTCCGGAGCCTCGAGCGCCGCCACCCGTGCCTGCAATGCCTCACTCACGCGAGCCGCCTTTGCCAGATTTGGCGATTGTTGTCACGCCTTTTCACCTCTGTTAATTCCGTGTTACGTTCGGGCCGTCAAGGGGGATTGACACCAGACACATCATGGCCCAGGGACCGGGCCTCTTGCTTTTTCTTCTGTCCGCAACGAAGCCAACTTGGGGGATTCTAGATGGCAGCAACGCACATGCGCCGCCTGCGGCGCAATCGTTTGAGCGCAGCACTCCTCACCGCGTTTCTGATGCCGATCACGGCAGCCGCACAGGATTCGAGCAGCACGCAATCCGGACAAGCGGAACCGGCAGCAGAAACACAGCAGTCCCAGGCGAAAGATCTGGATACGGTCACCGTCACCGGCTCGCGCATCGGCAGGGACGTGTTCAATTCGGTTTCGCCCGTGCAAGTCATCACGCGCGAGGAAACGACCCTTGCCGGCTTCGATTCGACCACCGGCGTACTGCAAAGCACCAGCGTGACCGCCGGTTCCTCGCAGATCAACAATGCCTACGGCGGCTATGTCACCGATGGTGGACCCGGCGCCAACACCTTGTCGCTGCGCGGCCTGGGGGCAACTCGGACGCTCATTCTGCTCAACGGCCGCCGCGTATCTCCGGCGGGGTCGCGCGGATCGGTCGGTTCCGCCGACTTGAACGTGCTGCCCAACTCCATGATCGATCGCATCGAGGTCCTGAAGGACGGCGCATCGTCGATCTACGGATCGGACGCGGTCGCAGGCGTCGTGAACATCATCACCCGCAAGCGTGCCGACGGCGTCACCATGGAGGCGCAACACAACGCGACCGAGGGCGGTGGCGGCGACTCCAGCCGTTACTCGATCATGTTCGGTTCGACCGGGGACAACTCCCACATTTCCGGGTCGTACGAATACTACCGCCGCAACGAACTCACCATCGGCGATCGCGACTGGGCCGGAGGGTGCCCGACCACGATGTGGCGCGACATCGAGGCTGGTGACTATTGGGGCAGCGGCGACTACATCGATCCGATGACCGGCCGGCCGAAGTGCTGGCACCTCGACGCGGGCGGCGTCACGATCAACACGATCGGCACCAATACTCGCACCGGCGTCGCCGGTCCGGGCGCCACCGGCACGCGCTTCAACCGTTGGCGGCCCAATTCCGCGGTCACCACGGGCCTGGTCGGCTTCGAAGGTGTCAGCTACGACAGCCGCGACACGTTCGACCCCGACATGCTGAACGAATCGCTGATTTCGCCGGTGACTGTCCATACCGGCTATCTGCAGGGCGGATTCGACATCGGCGCCCTGGGCGATGCCGAGGTCTTCTACGAGGTGCTCGGCAACAAGCGCAAGTCGTCCCAGACCGGCTACCGTCAGCTGAGCCTCGACTACGCCGTGGGCAGCCCGCTGATTCCCGCCAACCTGTCCACCTCGGTATTCTCCCCCGCACCGAGCGAGCTGACCAACGGCCGGAACGTCGGTGTTCGCGCCTTCATCGGCTTCGGCAACGACCACAGCAAGCAGGACGTCGAATTCTGGCGCGCACTGGCAGGCATTCGCGGCAAGCTGGGCTCCTCCTGGAACTACGAGTTCGGCCTGATGAAGTCCCGCTCGGATGCGGACTACACCTTCGAATCGTTCCTGACGGATCGGCTCGCGCAAAGCCTGGACGTGGTGTCGGATGGCGCCGGCGGTTTCGTCTGCCGCAACGCCGCGAACGGCTGCGTCGCCGCTCCGGCGCTGACCACCGCCACCATCGCCGGCGATATGCCGTCCGCTTGGAAGGACTGGGTCTTCGTGCCGGTCACCGGCAATACGCTGTACGAGGAGACCACGGCCAACTTCAATGTGAACGGCCCGCTGTTCGACATGCCGATCGGCGGCACGGTCCAAGGTGCGTTCGGCGTGGAGTGGCGCGAGGCGAAGATCGACGACACGCCCAACATCCACTCGATCAACAGCAATCTCTACAACCTGACTTCGTCCACGCCCACCCGCGGCAAGGACTCGGTCATGGAAGTGTACGGGGAGGTCGAATTCCCGCTGCTGTCCGGAGTGCGGGGCGCGGAAGAGCTCACGTTCAACGTATCCGGGCGCTACACGGATTACGACTCCTATGGCAGCGACACCACATACAAGATCGGCGCCCTGTGGACGCCGGTGAGTTGGATGTCGTTGCGAGCGTCGTACGGCACCTCGTACCGCGCACCCGCGCTGTTCGAACAGTTCCTGGGCGCGACCACCGGCTTCCTCGCCAGTTCCAACGATCCATGCAACGAGTACGGGGAGCGCGAGCCGAACACGCCGACCTACGTCAACTGCGCCGCCGAGGGCCTGCCCCCGGACTTCTCGGCGACCACATCGGTTGAAGTCGTGACGCTGGGCGGCGCCGAAACCGGACTGTCGGCCGAGACCTCGAAGAACTTCACCGTCGGACTGGTGTTCCAACCGGAGTTCTCCAACAATTTCGGCGACCTGTCTTTTGCCGTCGACTACTACGACATCGAGGTCGAGAACGGAGTCGACCGCGCGGGTGCGGCGAACATCCTGTCGCTGTGCTATGGGGGGAATGACTTCGCTGAAGACGCCGGCTTCTGCCGACTCGTTTCGCGCGACCCCGGATCGAACCAGCTGACGGTGTTGAACGGCTACGTCAACATCTCGACCGACATCGTCCGCGGCCTGGATTTCACCACCCGCTACGTACGCGACATCGGACCGGGCGAATTCCGTGCCACATTGCTCCTGACCCGCTTCCTGGAGCAGTCCAGCAAGGTCTTCCAGGACGATCCGTTGATCGACTACAACGGCATGCTGCAGCGCCCGGAGTACACCGGCACCCTCGATCTGTCGTACACCGTCAAGAACTGGCGCCTGCGCTACGGCCTGGAGTGGATCGACGGGATGTCGAGCTACGACTACTACGCGCGTGAGAATCCCGGCCTGGACTTCAATCCGAGCACGTCGATGTACAAGATCTACACGCCGAACTATTTCCTCTCGAGCGTGTCGGCGCAGTACAACGGCGACAAGTGGTCGGTCACGGCCGGCGTCCGCAACATGTTCGACAAGGAGCCGCCGACGATCTCGCAAGGCATTTACAACACGGTCGGCAATGCCTTGTTGTACAGCGGCTACGACTACTTCGGCCGGACGTTCTTCGTCAACGTAACGAAGTCGTTCTGACGCCTTTCAGCAGGCCACCGCCTTCGGGCGGTGGCCTCTTTCTTGGCATACAGCGAAACCGCTGGCCAGACACGCGCATACGAAAAGACGGAACGGACGCATGAATCGCATCATCACGGCTTTGGTGCTCGCCGCAGCACCTATCCTGTCCTTTGCCGCCACCACACCAGCCCGCCCGACCATAGAACAGCTCGCCGCGTTTCCCGAGTACTCGAGTTTCACGCTCTCACCCGACGGCAAGCACGTCGCCGCATTGCTGGCTCGCGGCGAGGACCGTGTCATTGCGGTATGGCGATCCGATGCACTAGATCAAGCCCCGACCATCATCGGCACGCAAAAGATGAAGTTCTCCGCCGTCTCGTTCATCAAGAACGATCTCCTGGCGGTGAACCTGTGGCAACCCTATGACCTGCGACTGGATCGCGTCACCAAGACGTTCATCTCGAAACTGGTCATTACCGACTTGAAAGGCGAGAAGTGGAACGACCCGCTTCCCTTGCCTCGCGCCGCCAGTCGCGACGAACAGCTGGCGCAGGCAAGGACCAGTCCCACGGTGCTGGATTCTCTGCCCAACGATCCCGACCACATCCTGGTCGTGAACAACGTCGGCAGCGAATCAGGCGACGTTTACAAGGTCAACGTCCGCACCTTCAAGTCGGAGCGCATCCAGCGCTCCGAAGAGAACGTCTCCGGGTATGTGACCGATGCGGCGGGCAACCTTCGGGCCCGGCTCAAGCTCGACGTGGACGGCCAGGGCGCGTTCGTCGCCGCCGAGTTCCGCAATCCGGCCACGGGCAACTGGGAGGAGCACTTCCGGTCCCACGTCAAAAACCGCGATGTCACTTCCTTGATAGGCTTCGCGGAAGACCCCAATACGGCATTCATCCTGAGCAATGAGGGCCGCGACAAGGCCGTCATCCTCGAATACGACATTCCGAGCCGCACCCGGAAGGAAGTTCTGTTCGAGCATAAGTTCTTCGATGCTGCCGATGTCATCGTCAATCGTTTTCGGGACGCGCCGGACCGTGCTCTCGGAAAGCTCATCGGTGTCGTCTACCAAGGGCCTCGTGGAGACGATGTCCAATGGACGGACCCTGCAATGCGGGCGCTCGATGCTGGCCTCAGGCAAGCGTTGCGCATTCCCCAGCAAGATGTCGAACTCGTCGATCCTGCGACGGGACAACGCGTCGAAGTACGCTACCCCGCCGAAAGGGACTACACGATAATCGGTCGCACGCCGGACCTCTCCACCGTCCTGATCCGCGTCGACGGCCCGTCCACCCCTCCCGAGTACCATCTTTTCCATAACGGAAGCCTGAGCCTGCTGGCACGCGCTTATCCCAAGCTCGATGCACGCGCGCTCGGAACGACCGCGCTCGTGCACTACAAGGCCCGCGACGGACTCGACATTCCCGCCTTCCTGACACGCCCGAACCCGGAACTTTGCGGCCCGGGGCCGTGGCCGGCCGTCGTGCACCCGCACGGCGGGCCTTGGGCCCGCGACTCGATGTCCTTCGACGAATCGATGTGGACGCCCATGCTCGCCTCGCGTTGCATGGCGGTGCTGCGCCCGCAGTTCCGTGGATCGCAAGGCTGGGGCCGCAAGCTCTGGCTCGCCGGCGACCAGGAATGGGGGCAGAAGATGCAGGACGACAAGGATGACGGCGCCCGATGGTTGATCGATCAGGGCATCGCGCAGAGAGGGCGAATTGCCATGTTCGGCTTCTCGTATGGCGGCTATGCGGCGTTCGCCGCCTCCGTCCGGCCGCATGATCTCTACAAGTGTTCGATTGCAGGTGCTGGCGTCTCCGACATTGACCGGATCTGGGCAAGGTTCTACATGAATCCCTTCTTCCGGCAAGCGCAGGCCCATACTGTCAAGGGGCTAAGTCCACTCTCCCTTGCCGCGGAAACGAAGATTCCGTTGATGGTCTTCCACGGCGATCGGGATCAGACTGTGCCGCTGGAGCAGTCGGAGTGGTTCGTCGACAAGGCCAAGAGCGCCGGGCGCCCGGTGGAATTCCACGTGATCGCCGACTATGGCCACGGCCCTGCGTGGACGCGAGAGATATTCGCCACGCAGTTGCGGCTGATCGACGACTACCTGCGCGAAGGCTGCGGCGGCAAGGGCCTGTAATGCCTGACTGGTTCATGGGCAAGCACCGGGGATCTGCTGCGATGCGCCACGCGGCCCGTCTCGAATGCGGTATAACACGCAGGCCCCGCTGGCATTCATCCACCCGGGAGAGGAAACGCATGCGCACGAAACTACTCGCCCTGCTGTTGCTGGCCCTGCCGCTCGCCGCCTTCGCCCAGGGCGCCAGTCCGGTCGGCAGCTGGACCACGATCGACGACAAGACCCAGAAGCCGAAGTCCGTGGTCGAGATCTACCAGGCCAAGGACGGCACGCTGGCCGGGCGGGTCGCCGAGATCCTGCAGTCGGACCGCGGCCCGAACCCGGTCTGCGACAAGTGCACCGGCGAGCGCAAGGGCAAGCCGGTCAAGGGCATGGTGATCCTGTGGGGCGTCCGGCAGAAGGGCGACAGCTGGGAGGGCGGGCAGATCCTCGACCCGGCCAGCGGCAAGGTCTATTCGGTCAAGGTGCGGCCGATCGAGGACGGCAAGAAGCTCGAGGTGCGCGGCTTCCTCGGTTTCTCCCTGCTCGGCCGGACCCAGACCTGGGTCCGCCGCGACTGACGTCCGGCCGCAGGCCGCGCGGATACGACGCCCCGGTTCCGGGGCGTTCGTGTTTCTGGCCCGCCTCCGGGCGGAGCGCCTCGGCCGGCATGCGATAATTCCGATCCTTTTTCTCCCCTGCCGCCCATGTCCCGCGAGCTCGTCGTCACCTGCGCCCTGCCCTACGCCAACGGCCCCCTGCACCTCGGCCATCTGGTCGGCTACACCCAGGCCGACATCTGGTGCCGCGCGCAGCGCATGGCCGGGCACCGCACCTGGTACGTCTGCGCCGACGACACCCACGGCACGCCGATCATGCTCGCCGCGGAGAAGGCCGGCACCACGCCCGAGGCCTTCATCGCCGGCATCCAGGCCGGCCACGAGCGCGACTTCGCCGACTTCGGCATCGCCTTCGACCACTACGACTCGACCCACTCGGCGCGCAATCGCGCCCTGACCGAGGAGTTCTACCGTCGGCTGGAGCGCAACGGCCACATCGCCCGGCGTTCGGTCGCGCAGCTGTACGACCCGGTCAAGGGCATGTTCCTGCCCGACCGCTACGTCAAGGGCATCTGCCCCAACTGCGGCAGCGCCGACCAGTATGGCGACAACTGCGAGGTCTGCGGCGCCACCTACGCGCCGACCGAGTTGAAGGAGCCGCGCTCGGCGATCAGCGGCGCGCCGCCGGAACTGCGCGAGTCGGAGCACTTCTTCTTCGAGCTGGGCCGGTTCGAGGCCTTCCTGCGCGAGTGGCTGGCCGGCGACGTCGCCGTG
This sequence comes from Vulcaniibacterium tengchongense, assembly GCF_003814555.1. Lineage (GTDB taxonomy): Bacteria > Pseudomonadota > Gammaproteobacteria > Xanthomonadales > Xanthomonadaceae > Vulcaniibacterium > Vulcaniibacterium tengchongense. The sequence goes on along the minus strand of NZ_RKQN01000001.1, from coordinate 597,787 downwards.
CCGGGGGTCAAGGCCAAGCTGCAGGAATGGCTGGACGCGGAGGGCGGCCTGCGCGCCTGGGACATCTCGCGCGACGCGCCCTATTTCGGCTTCGAGATTCCCGGCCATCCGGGCAAGTACCTGTACGTCTGGCTGGACGCGCCGATCGGCTACCTGTCGAGCTTCCAGGCCCTGTGCGAGCGCGAGGGCCTGGATTTCGCCTCCTACCTGGAGCCCGACAGCCCGGCCGAGCTGCACCACTTCATCGGCAAGGACATCGTCAACTTCCACGGCCTGTTCTGGCCGGCGGTGCTGCACGGCGCCGGCTTCCGCGTGCCGACCCGGCTGCACGTCAACGGCTACCTGACCGTCGACGGCGCCAAGATGTCGAAGTCGCGCGGCACCTTCGTGATGGCGCGCACCTACCTGGACGCCGGCCTCGATCCGGAGGCGCTGCGCTACTACTTCGCGACCAAGACCGGCGGCGGCGTCGACGACCTCGACCTCAACCTGGCCGATTTCGTCGCCCGCGTGAATGCCGACATCGTCGGCAAGTTCGTCAACCTGGCCAGCCGCTGCGCCGGCTTCATCGACAAGCGCTTCGGCGGCGAACTAGCCGCGCAGCTGCCCGAGCCGGCGATGTACGCGCGCTTCGTCGAGCAACTGGCGCCGATCGCGCAGGCCTATGCGCGCAACGAAGCGGCGACTGCGGTGCGCCTGGCAATGACGCTGGCTGACGAGGCCAACAAGTACATCGACGAGCACAAGCCGTGGGTGCTGGCCAAACAGGACGGCGCGGACGCGCAACTGCAGGCGGTGTGTACGCAGGGGCTGAACCTGTTCCGCGTGCTCGCCGCCGCGCTCAAGCCGGTGCTGCCGCGCACCAGCGCTCAGGCGGAGGCGTTCCTGGCCGCGCCGGTGACGCGCTGGGATGACCTGGCGGCGCCGCTGCTCGGCCACCGCATCCAGCCCTACGCGCCCCTGTTCACCCGCATCGACCCCAAGCTGATCGAGAAGATGATCGACGCCTCCAAGGAATCGCTGAAGCCCACCGACGCCGCGCCCACCGCTTCCGCCCAGGCGGAAACCGCAAAGCCCTCGCAGCCCGCTGCCGAAGCCCCCGCCTACGTCGGCATCGACGATTTCGCCAAGCTCGACCTGCGCGTGGGCAAGGTGCTGGCCTGCGGGTTCGTCGAGGGTTCCGACAAGCTGCTGCGCTTCGAACTCGACGCCGGCGAGCTGGGCAAGCGGCAGATCTTCTCCGGCATCCGCGCGTCCTACGCCGAGCCGGAAAAGCTGGTCGGCCGCAACGTCGTGTTCATCGCCAACCTGGCGCCGCGCAAGATGCGCTTCGGCGTCAGCGAGGGCATGATCCTCTCGGCCGGCTTCGACGGCGGCAGCCTGTTCCTGCTCGACGCCGACGCCGGCGCGCAGCCGGGCATGCCGGTGCGCTGATGCTTTCTTCCCCCTTTGCAAAAGGGGACCGAGGGGATTTGCTCTCCGGCACGTTCACGCAAGTCCCCCGTCGTCCGGTGCGCGGACGCCTGCCCCCTTTTCCAAGGGGCGCAAGCGAAACCTTCATGCAGATCGCCTTCTTCGACTTCGACCACACCGTCACCACCTGCGACACCTACTCGCGCTTCCTGCGCCGGGTAGCGACGCCGGAGCAGTTGGCGGCGGCGAAGTGGAAGGTCGCCCCGTGGCTGTTGGGCTACCGGACCGGGGTCGTCTCCGCGCGCGACATCCGCGCGCGCGTCACCCGGCTGACCTTCGCCGGCCGCGACGTCGCCGAGATCGCCGCTCATGGCGAGCCCTATGCGCGCGACCTGCTGCCGGCGATGCTGCGCCCGGAAATGATGAAGCGGATCGAATGGCACCAGCCGCAGGGCCATGACGTCGCGCTGATTTCCGGCTCGCTGGACCTGTACCTGCGGCCCTGGTGCGAACGGCATGGCCTGTCGTTGATCTGCAACCGCCTCGAAAGCAGCGGCGACCGCCTGACCGGCCGCTATCTGGAACGCGACATCGGCCCGCACAAGGCGCAGGAAATCCGCGCGCGCTACGATCTGTCGCGCTACGAACGCATCCATGCCTACGGCGACAGCCGCGAGGACAAGCCGATGCTGGCGCGGGCGCACGAGCGCTGGTACGCCGGCAAGCGCATCCGATGAACGACCCCGCAGACCTCGTCGAACGCCTCGATCGCCTGCTGCCGCAGACCCAGTGCGGCCAGTGCGGCTTCGCCGGCTGCCGGCCGTACGCCGAGGCGATGGCGCGCGGCGAGGCCGACGTCGACCGCTGCCCGCCCGGCGGCGATGCCGGCGCGCGCGCGCTGGCCAAGGCGCTGGGCGTGGCGCCCCGCCCCTACGACCGCGGCCGCGGCGAGCACAAGCCGCCGCAGGTCGCGCTGATCGTCGAGGCCGACTGCATCGGCTGCACCAAGTGCATCCAGGCCTGCCCGGTGGACGCGATCGTCGGCGGCGCCAAGCACATGCACACGGTGATCGAGCCGTTGTGCACCGGCTGCGAGCTGTGCGTGCCGGCATGCCCGGTCGACTGCATCGTGCTGGTGGCGCCGTAGCGCTCCGGCGCCGTCGAACCGGGGGAACGGAACGCACGGCGGCGCCGCGTTCGCTCGTTTCGGCAGGGGCGAAGGCTTCCGCCGTTCACTTAGCGAGCGGAACCCCAAAAGCGCCCGTGGAGCGAAGGTGCGGCGCACCACCAAGCGCCGCTACGCACGGCACCGGGCGGTCAAAGGCAAGGCGAAAGCGCTAGCGCGCGAACTGCGCGTCGTTCGCCGCCGGCGCGCAGGCGGAACAAATCCGCTCGACGGCGTAGCCCTTGCCGCGCAGCTTCTCGACCAGGCCGTCCTCGCCGAGCAGGTGCAGCGCGCCCACCACCACCAGCGCCTGCTCGCCCGCGACCCCGTCGAGCATGCGCTGCAACTGCGGCAACCATGCGTCGTTGCGCTCGACGTTGACCAGGCGGTAGGTCTGCGGCGTCTTGCCGCGCATCTCCTCGCGGCTGAGCGCGTCGAGCCTGGCGACGTCCCCCTCGCGCCAGGCTCCGTGCAGCTCGGCCAGCTTGCCGGGCATTTCCAGCGGCTTGTCGAGGAACTCGCGCAGGCCGGCGATCTGCTCCTCCATCGGCGAGGCGTCGAGCACGCGCAACTGGTCGTCGATCGTCTCCAGGCCCGCGGTCGGCTTCTTCGCCGCCAGCGCCTGCTGCATCAGGAACTGGTCCAGTCCCTGCTCGGCGCGGAAGCCCATCTGCTGCGACACGCCGATCAGCAGCGAGAGGTTCACGAACCAGGGCTCGTAGCCGTCGAACTGCGCGAGGGTGGCGCCGCGCTGGGCCAGGATGCGGGCGAACTTCTCGCGCAGGTCCGCCGGCAGCACTTGGCTCAGGCTGCGGCCGTCGGCATAGCCGGCGGCGGCGAGGAATTTCTGTCCGGTCGCCGGGTCCAGCATCTGTTCCGGCGGCACCTCGAACACGACCTTGGACGCCTCGGTGAAGGCCGCATCGATGTCGGGCGAGAGCGGATAGTCCTCCGGCTTGAGCAGGTGGAACGAGCCGAGCAGGTAGATCGCGTTGTCGGCGTCGGACACCTTCCACAGCAGCGGCTTCGGCGGCGACGCCGCCGGCGCGCCCGGCGGCGCGGCCGCGCCCTGCTCCACCGCCAGCGCCACCGACCCCAGGCCGGCCAGGGCCAGCAGCAGCGCGCATAGCGTCTTCAATCGCAGCATCGGGTCGGGTCCTGGTTTCGGGTCGGAGCGGTCAAGGGGCGGAATGCGCGTAGGTCTTCTCGCCGGCGGCCACCGCCAGGTCGAGCCGGTTCTCCGGCGGCGGCAGCGGGCAGGTGGCGAACGGCGTGAACGCGCACGGCGGATTGTAGGCCTGGTTGAAGTCGAGCACGACGCGGCCGGTGGGGCCCGGCAGCGGCGCGTCGAGGAAGCGCCCCGCCGGGTAGCTGCCATGGCCGCTGGTGCGGTCGGCGAACACCAGGAACAGCCGGTCATCGCCTTCGTCCAGCGCTTCGAGCCGATAGGTCCTGCCGTCGCGCTGGAACTCGAGCGCGCCCGGGTTCGGCACCTCGTCGACGGTGCCGACGATGTTGGCGATCGGCAGGGTCTTGCCGGGCGGGTGCGGCACGAAACGCGCCTCGACGCGCCAGTCGCGCGAGGCCGGCCAGTATTCCAGGCCGCGGAAGCCGGTGCGGGTGGGCGCATCGGCATGCTTGACCCGCAGCGCGTAGCGGTCGCCGCGCTTGATCACCATCGCCTGGCCCTTGCCGTCGTCGAAGCCGAGCACGCTCGGCCCGGTCGGTGCGTCGTCGGCGCGCAGGATCGCCTCGCCGCGCAGCGGTTCGCCGTCGAGGGTGATCGCGACGCCGCGTTCGGGCACGAAGCGCAGGCGTCCGCTCTTCAGGTCGATCATGCCGAAATGCTCCGGCCCCGCCGCCAGGCGGATGCCGTTGCGGCGGCCGCTGCCGATGTAGTGCGCGCCGGGGTCGATCCAGTGCAGGCCGACCAGGCTGGTCCAGCCGTCGGCCCGGGTCAGGTCGGCCAGGCGCTGCTCGCGCCACAGGCGCAATTCGCGCTGGAACTCGGCGTCGGCCGGCGCCGCCGGCGCACCCGCGGCGCCGTTCGCCCCGCGCTCCCCGCCGCACGCGCCCAGAACCAGCGCCAAGGCCAACGCCAGCCACGCAGTCCTCATGGTCATCAACGCCCCCGCAGGAACCAGCGGTCGATCTCCGCCAGGCTGAATCGCGCCCAGGTCGGGCGCCCATGATTGCACTGCCCGGAACGTTCGGTCGCCTCCATCTCGCGCAGCAAGGCGTTCATCTCGGGCAAAGTGAGACGGCGGTTCGCACGCACCGCGCCGTGGCAGGCCATGGTCGCCAGCAGCTCGTCCCGGGCCGCGGCGACCCGGCGCGATTCGCCGTGCTCGCGCAGGTCGGCGAGCACGTCGCGCAGCAGCGCCTCGACGTCGCCATGGGCGAGCAACGCCGGCACGCTGCGCAGGGTCAGCGACTGCGGGCCGCTGCGGGTGACCTCGAAGCCGAGCGCGGCCAGCGTGTCCGCCTCGCGCTCGGCGGCCTCGGCCTCGCGCTCGGACACCGCCAATGTCGCCGGCACCAGCAGCGGCTGGCTGCGCAAACCCTCGCCGTCGTGCGCGGCCTTGAGCTTCTCGTACTGGATGCGCTCATGCGCGGCGTGCATGTCGACCACGATCAGGCCGTCGGCGCTCTCGGCCAGGATGTAGATGCCGTGCAGCTGGGCGATCGCGTAGCCCAGCGGCGGCAGGCTCGGGTCCTCGTTCGCCGGCAACGCCGGCGTGGGCTGCGGCGCGGCCGCGACCGCCGCCGGACCGTACAGCGCGGCATAGCCGGCGCGCGCCTCGGCGACCTGCAGCCCGAGCGGCGCCTGCGGCGCGCCCCAGCGGTACGCCGGCGCGGCTGCGGAGGCAGCGCCGGCGACGGCCTGCATCGGCGCCTGCGCCGGCGCGGCGACGCCGACCGCGGCGCCGGCGCGGGTCTCGGCCAGCGCCTGCTCCAGGGTTCGGTAGACGAAATCGTGGATCAGCCGCGCGTCGCGGAAGCGCACCTCGTGCTTGGCCGGGTGCACGTTGACGTCGACGCGGCGCGGGTCGAGCTCGAGGAACAGCACGTAGGCCGGTTGGCGGCCGTGGAACAGCACGTCGGCATAGGCCTGCTTGACCGCATGCGCGATGCTGCGGTCGCGCACCGCCCGGCCGTTGACGTACAGGTACTGCTGGTCGGCGCTGGCGCGGTTGTAGCTGGGTTGCGCGATCCAGCCGTGCAGGCGCAGCCCCTGCGCGGCACCGGCGGCGGGCGCCGGGCCGTGGTGGTCGACGCGCAGCGCGTTGCGCGCGAACTCCTCGCCCAGGGCCTCGTGCAGGCGCACTTCCGAGAGCAGATCGCCCTCGCCCTTCCAGCGCCGCGACGGCTTGCCGTTGTGCGACACGCGCAGCTCGACGTCGGGCCGGGCCAAGGCCAGCTGGCGCAGCCATTCCTCGATGTGGCCGAGCTCGGTGCGCTCGGCTTTCAGGAACTTGCGCCGCGCCGGCACGTTGAAGAACAGGTCGCGCACCTCGACCGTGGTGCCCGGCGGATGCGCCTTCGGCACCACCGTACCGACGCGGCCGCCGTCCACCTCGAGCATCGCCGCGTGCCCGCCGCCGGCGCGGCGCGAGATCAGCGCGAAGCGGCTGACCGAGGCGATCGACGGCAACGCCTCGCCGCGGAAACCGAGCGTGGCCACGCCTTCGAGGTCGTCGAGCGAGGCGATCTTGCTGGTCGCGTGGCGCGATACCGCCAGCGGCAGTTCGTCCGGCTCGATGCCGCCGCCGTCGTCGCGCACCCGGATCAGGCGCACGCCGCCCTCCTCCAGGTCGATGTCGATGCGCCGCGCGCCGGCGTCGAGCGCGTTCTCGACCAGTTCCTTCACCACCGACGCCGGGCGTTCGATGACTTCGCCGGCGGCGATCTGGTTGACGAGGGTGTCGGGAAGCTGGCGGATGGTCACGGCCTGGGCGGCGCGGAGTGCGGAGTCGGGGGATGCGGGGATGATAGCCGAGTCGCCGCGCCCCGACTCCCGGCTGCGGAGAAGGACGGCGGCAGCGATCGCCACGCCGCCATGGACGCGAGCCGGTGCGGCGGTGCTACGCACGCGCCGGAACGGCCGCGGGATGTTGCGCCGCTTCCAGCGGGAGAAGCCGTGCGACCTGCGGTGGGAGCCTGGATTCGATCGGCGGCCGCGCTCGATGCGCCCATCGCGAGCGCCGATGAACCGCCTTGCCGGCGGCATGCCCGTGTCCTGGCAGGGCTGGATCGTTCCGCTGCGCGGGACGGCCGGGCGCAAGTCGCGGCCGCCGCGAGCGAAGGGCCGAAGCGCCGCTCCGCTCGCGGGAGTCGCCAGGCGAGACGAGAGCTGCGGCGTCGGAGAGGGTTACGGGCTGCCGCCGCCCGCGCCGGCGGCGGCGGCGTACTGCGCTTCGGAGCGGGCCGCGTACAGCGTGCCGGGCGGCGGCTGCCGGGTGAAGTAGGTGTCGATGCCGTCCAGCACCGCCGCGGCCAGCGCGCGCTGGTGCGCCGGGTCGGTCAGGCGCTTCTCTTCGTCCGGATTGGAGATGAAGGCGGTCTCGACCAGCATCGCCGGCATGTCCGAGGTGCGCAGCACGGCGAAGTTGGCGCGCTCGATGTTCGGCTTGTGGTTGCGCCCGACGCGCTTGAGCCCGTCGAGCACGTGTTCGGCCGCGTCCTCGGAAGCCTTCATGTGCCCGCTCTGGGTCAGGTCGAGCAGCACCGAGGCCAGGGTGCTGTTGGTTTCCTGCAGGCGCACGCCGCCGATCAGGTCGGAGGCGTTCTCCTTGTCCGCCAGCCAGCGCGCGCGCTGCGACGAGGCCCCCTTCAGCGAGAGCACGTACACCGACGAGCCGCGCGCGTTGCGGTTCTCGGCCGCGTCGGCGTGGATCGAGATGAACATGTCGGCCTTGGCCTGGCGGGCCAGTTGCGCGCGCCGGTTCAACGGGATGAACACGTCGGTGTCGCGGGTCAGGTACGCCTTGAGGCCGGGCGTGGCGTTGACCTGGCGCGCCAGCTCGCGCGCGATCGCCAGGGTCACGTCCTTCTCGCGCTTGCCGGAAGGGCCGATCGCGCCCGGGTCCTGGCCGCCGTGGCCGGCGTCGATCGCGATGACCAGCGGCCGCATGCCGCGCCCGCGCATCACGTCCTTCAGCGTCTTGACCGGCGCGGCGGCGGTCGGCGGCGGCGTGTCGGCGGCCGCCGTGGCCGGCGCCGGCATGGGGCTGCCGGTCGCGACGCGGGTCGGCACGCCGGTGGCGATGCGGGTGGGAATGCCGGTCGCGACCGTGGTCGCCACCGGCGCCTGTGCGCTCGCCGCCGCGGCATTCGGGGCCGTCGAACTCGCCGCGGGCACGGCGGCGGACGGCGCTGCCGGGACCGCGGCGGCGTTTGCCGGTGGCGGCGCGGCCGCCGCCGCGGCCTGGGCCGCCTCGCGCTCGTTGCGGGCGACGATCTCGGAAATCAGCCGCGTGGTCGCGGCGGAAGCGGCGGCCGGGTCGACCGGCGGCGGCGCGGGGGCCGGCGCGGTGGCGACCGCCGGAGCGGGCGCTTCGATGGCGGGACTCTGCGCCGCCGGCACCGGCGGCTTCGCCGCGTTCGCGGCCGCGGCGGAGGCGCCCTCGCCGTCGCCCGGCCATTCCAGCACCAGCTTGGGCCCGTTCGCGCCGGGTTCGATGCGCGGTTTGAGCACGGCGACGGGCTGGGCCAGGTCGAACACGATGCGCGCGGTGCCCGGCTCGGGCTGGCCGGTACGCACCGACTTGACCACGCCGGCACCTGCCGGCGCGCGGAATCCCTTGGCGACCGTCGAGGCCGGCAGATCCACCACCAGCCTGTCCGGCCCTTTCAGGCTGAGCACCCGGTACTCCGCGTCGGCGCCCAGGAGCAGCTCGGCACGGGTGCCGGTGGCCCCGCTGCTCAGCTGCAAGTGCTTGATTTCAGCCGCATGCGCCAGGTTCCAAAGCAACGCCGCGAGCAGCGCGATGCCGAGCAGACATTTCTGAACGGTGGCGGCATTGACGCGCATGCGCGGTAGTCAAGCACCGCGCCAAGGAATTTGCAAGCGCTTTTTCCTTACGAATCCGAGGCCTGGAGCGACTTCCTGCGGATCGGTTCAGGAATCGGCCGCAACTTCCCGGGTCTCCCCCAGCCGCTCGAGCCAGGCCCGGCCCGTGGCCGTAGCCGGCTGCAGCACGGCGCTGCGACCGGCGCCGTCGATCGCCAACTCGATCCGCAGGTCCGGCGCGGGCAGCAGGCCGGCGCCGCGCTCGGGCCACTCGACCAGCCACAGCCGCGCTTCGTCGCCGTCCAGGCCGAGGAATTCCAGCTCGCCGGGATCGGCGATCCGGTACAGGTCCAGGTGCCAGGCCTCGCCGCCGTCGCCGAGCGGATAGCGCTCGACCAACGTGTAGGTCGGGCTGCGGATCGCGCCGCGCACGCCCAGCGCCCGCAGCAACGCGCGCGCCAGGGTCGACTTGCCTGCGCCGAGATCGCCGCGCAGGTGCACCACGGCGCGGGGCGGCCGGGTGCGTGCGAGCGCGGCGCCGAGCGCGTCGGTCGCGTCGGCATCGCGCAGATGCAAGGTGCGGGGGTTCATCGCGGCATCTCCGGATTGGCGAAACGGCGCAGCCACGGCATCAGGTCGCTCGGCAGCAGGCCACGCTCGCCGCCCGCGTGCGCGGCGCCGTCGCCGGCGACCGCGTGCAGCAGCGCCCCGCACGCGGCGGCATCGAACGCGGCCAGGCCCTGCGCGCGCAGCGCCGCGATCGCGCCGCTGAGCACGTCGCCCATGCCGCCGGTGGCCATGCCCGGGTTGCCCGCGGCGATCACCCGCGCCATTTCGTGCGGCGCCGCCACCACGGTGCCGGCGCCCTTCAGCACGACCACGCAGGCGTAGCGCTCGCACAGCGCGCGCGCGGCGCCGAAGCGATCGCGCTGCACCTGCGCCGTGTCGCTGCCGAGCAGGCGCGCGGCCTCGCCCGGGTGCGGGGTGAGCACCGTGTCGGCCGGCAGCGCCAGCGGCCGCGCGGCGAGCAGGTTCAACGCATCCGCGTCGAGCAGCAGCGGCCGGCCGCTGGCCAGGGCGCGCGCGAACAGCGCCTCGCCCCAGCGCGCGCGCCCCAGGCCGGGGCCCAGCGCGACCATGCCGGCGCGCGCGAGTCTGTCGGCCAGCGCGTCGGCGTCCTCGACGGCGTCGACCATCGCCTCGGGCAGGCGCGCCAGCAGCGCGGCGACGTGGCGCTCGCGCGTGGCGACCTCGACCAGGCCGGCGCCGCAGCGCAGCGCGGCCTCCGCGCACAGCGCGATCGCGCCGCCGCTGCCGTGGTCGCCGCCGATGCACAGCACGCGGCCGTGCGCGCCCTTGTGGCTGTCGCGCCGGCGCGGGCCCAGCCAACGCGGCAGGTCCAGCGCGCTCAGCCGCTCGGCGCAGGGCGCGACGCCGGCGAAGGCCTCGCCCGGCAGCGTCAGCGGCGCCAGCGCGCACACGCCGGCGTGGTCCAGCGCCGCGCCGGTGCGCAGGCCCGCCTTGGGCGCGATGAACTCGAGCGTGCGGGTGGCGGCCACCGCGCCCGGATAGGCACAGCCGCGCTGGGCGTCGACCCCGCTGGGCGCGTCCAGCGCCAGGACCGGCGCCCCTTGGGCATTGATCGCGGCGAGCAACGCCTGCGCCGCCGCATCCGGCGTCCGGTCCAGGCCGATGCCGAACACCGCATCGACGACGACGTCGGCCGCCTCCAGGGCGCCGGCGAACTCGCGGATGTCCCCGCCGGCGGCGACGAACTCGCGCGCGGCGCGCCGGGCCAGCTCGCCGCGCGGCGCGAGCCCCGGCGCGTGCACCACGGCCACCTGCCGGCCGGATTCCTGCGCATGCCGCGCCAGCACGCAGCCGTCGCCGCCGTTGTTGCCGGGCCCGCAGGCCACCACGATGCGCTGCGCCTGCGGCCAGTGCCGCAGCAGTTCCTGCCAGGCCGCCCGGCCGGCGCGGCGCATCAGTTCGAACGCGTCGCCGTAGGCGGCCTCCGCCCAGGCCTCGATCCGGCGCAGCGCGGCGGCATCGTAGAGCGCGGAAGCGAACGGCTCGGTCGGGGCGGACATGGGCGGATTCTATACTTGAGGCCTCGTGAACCCCGCCGCCGCTTCCGCCCCGACTCCCGACCACGCCGCCCTGGCGCGGCGCATCCGCGCGCTCGCCGCCGAGTTCGGCTTCCAGCGCTGCGGCATCGCCGGCGTCGAACTGGGCGAGGACGAGGCGCACCTGCGCGACTGGCTGGCGCAGGGGCTGTACGGCTCGATGGAATGGATGGCGCGCCACGGCGACCTGCGCGCGCGTCCGCAGGCGCTGCATCCGGGCACGATCCGGGTGATCTCGGTCGGCCTCGACTACGGCCGCGACGCCGACGAGGCCTGGGCCACGCTGGAAGACGGCGAGCGCGCCTACGTCGCCCGCTACGCGCTCGGCCGCGACTACCACAAGCTGATGCGCCAGCGCCTGCAGCGGCTGGCGGACCGCATCGCCGAGGAGGTCGGCCCGTTCGGCCACCGCGTGTTCGTCGATTCGGCGCCGGTGCTGGAGCGCGCGCTGGCGCGCAACGCCGGGCTGGGCTGGATCGGCAAGAACACCTGCCTGATCGACCGGGACGGCGGCTCGTTCTTCTTCCTCGGCGAGATCTACGTCGACCTGCCGCTGCCGGTGGACGCGCCGGCGACCGCGCACTGCGGCACCTGCCGCCGCTGCATCGATGTCTGCCCGACCCGGGCCATCGTCGCGCCGTACCGGCTCGACGCGCGCCGCTGCATCGCCTACCTCACCATCGAGCACGCAGGGCCGATCCCGGAAGAGCTGCGCGCGCCGATCGGCAACCGCATCTTCGGCTGCGACGATTGCCAGCTGGTCTGCCCCTGGAACAAATTCGCCCAACGCACCGACGAGCCGGATTTCCGCGCCCGCAACGACCTCGACAGGGCGTCGCTGGCGCAGCTGTTCGCCTGGAGCGAGGAGGAGTTCCTGCAGCGCACCGAGGGTTCGGCGATCCGCCGCAGCGGCTACGAGCGCTGGTTGCGCAACATCGCCGTCGCCCTGGGCAACGCGCCGAGCACGCCGGAGGTGGTCGCCGCGCTGCGTTCGCGCGCCGCACATCCTTCGCCGCTGGTACGCGAGCACGTCGAGTGGGCGCTGCGGCGGCACGGGGCCGGGTGATCTATCGCGGCTTTGCCTAGCTCGAGGCGCGTCCGCACCAGCTTACCGTTCGCCATTCCCGAACACTCGGACTGCCCGGCCGCGCCACCGCGGCCGGCTATCCGCGCCTTCGCCCCTGCAGGCAAACCGGCGGCTCGGCTCCGCCTCCACGCACGCTGTCCGGAATCCCGCTTCGCGCTTCTCCCGACCGGCGGCGCCCCATCCGAGCGGCCGGACGGGCGGCGGCATCGCGGCAAGCCGGCCACGGATGGCCGGCGCCCGAGTCGGGAGCAGGATGCCCGACCGAGGGAAGAGCGATGCCGCCGTCAGGCCGAGCGCGGGCCGAGAACGGGCCCCGCCGCTGCGCAGGCAGTGGCATGCCCCGGCAATCGCAGCCGCCGACGCGACAGGCGCTCACTCACCCCGGGGGCAGCACACCCGAACGGCGGCACGGCCGCTCGACCGCGTACCGCACCCGGCCGCTTTCCGCGCCGAACCTCGCAAGACCGTCGCGGCGGAACGGGACTACCCGCGCAAACGCAGCAGCAGCTCGCGCGTGACCGGATCGTCCGCCTCGGCCTGCCCCGCCAGCGCCGGCAGCAGGCGGTTGGCGACCTGCTTGCCGAGCTCGACCCCGAACTGGTCGAAGGCGTTGATGCCCCAGACCACCGACTGCAGGTAGACGCTGTGCTCGTACAGCGCCAGCAGCGCACCGAACGAGCGCGGGGTCAGGGCGTCGAGCAGGATCGTGGTGCTCGGGCGGTTGCCGGCGTAGGCGCGGTGCGGGTCGTCGCTGGCCTGGCCGTGGGCGAAGGCCTCGGTCTGCGCCAGCAGGTTGGCATGCAGCGCGCGGTGGTTGTCGACGTAGGGCGAATCGTTGCGAACCACGCCGATGAAGTCGGACGGCACGATCGAAGTGCCCTGGTGCAGCGCCTGGAAGAAGCTGTGCTGGGTATCGGTGCCGGCGCCGCCCCACCACACCGGCACGGTCTCGACGTCGACCGGCGTGCCGTCGGTGCGCACCGACTTGCCCAGGCTTTCCATCACCAGCTGCTGCAGGTAGTTCGACAGCAGCTTCAGGCGCTCGTCGTAGGCGTGCACGGCCTGGGTGGCGTAGCCGAGGCCGTTGCGGTTCCAGACCGCGGTCAACGCATGCCAGGCGGCGAGGTTCTGCGGCAGCGGCGTGCGCAGCACGTGCGCGTCCATCTCCGCCGCGCCGGCCAGCATCGCCTCGAACGCGTCCATGCCGAGCGCCAGCGCGACCGGGAAGCCGACCGCCGACCACAGCGAGTAGCGGCCGCCGACCCAGTCCCACATCGGCAGGATGCGCTCGGGCGGGATCGCGAAGCTCTCCGCCGCGCGCTGCACGTTGGCCGAAACCGCGTACAGGCGCTCGGTGCCGCCCAGCCAGTCGCGCAGGATCGCGCCGTTGAGCAGCGTCTCCTGGGTGCCGAAGGTCTTCGAGATCAGCACCGCGGCGGTGCGGCGCGGATCCAGCCCGGCGAGCACCCGCTGCGCGGCGTGGCCGTCGACGTTCGACAGGAAATGCACGCGCAGCCGGCCCGGCTGCGGCGCGCGCAGCGCGTCCACTGCCAGGCGCGGGCCGAGGTCGGAACCGCCGATGCCCACGCTCACGACGTCGGTGATGTCGCTCGCCGTCAGCGCGCCCGCCAGCGCGCGCATCCGCGTGCGCGCCTGCAGCGCCTGCGCGTGCGCTTCGCGCGCGACCGGCGCGGCCGACAGGTCGCTGCGCAGCGCGGTGTGCAGCACCGAGCGCCCCTCGGTCAGGTTGATCTTCTCGCCGTCGAACAGCGCGCGCAGGCGCTCGTGGGCGCCGGCCCGTTCGGCCAGCGCGAACAGCGCCGCCAGCGCCTCGCGGTCGTAGCGCTGGCGGGCGAAGTTGGCGTAGATCGGCCCGACCTGCAGGGCGAAATCCCGCGCCCGCGCCGGATCGGCGGCGAGCAGCGCCTGCAGGGAGGTGTCGGCGAGGCGCCCGGCCTGGGCGCGGATCGTGCTCAGACGGGCGTCGGGGCTCATCGGTCGGTTCAGGCGGCCTGGGCCGGCATCGAACGGTTGGTATGGGTCAGCGCGTTGTGGCGGTCCACGTAGACCAGGGTCGGCTTGTGCTTGGCCGCCTCGGCCTCGTCGCACACGCCGTAGGCGCAGATGATCACCAGGTCGCCCGGCTGCGCGCAGTGCGCGGCGGCGCCGTTGACCGAGATCACGCCGCTGCCTTCCTCGCCGCGGATCGCATAGGTGACGAAGCGGGCGCCGTTGTTGACGTTGTAGATGTGGATCTGCTCGTACTCGCGGATGCCGGAGATGTCGAGCAGGCGCCCGTCGATCGCGCACGAGCCCTCGTAGTGCAGCTCGGCATGGGTCACGGTGGCGCGATGGATCTTGGCCTTGAGGACGTTCAGTTGCATGGGGAGGCTCCGGCCGCGCGGCGGGCTGCGAGTCGTGCAAGTCTAGCAGCGCATGGCGCGGCGCAACATGGGCGGGTATGGCGTGGATTGGGGCGCCTGGCGCGGTATCAATGCCGTGGAACCGCTCCCATCGGCCGTCCTGCGGTGGCGGTGACGGCGGCCCCTGGCGTCGGTTCAGCCCACCGCGAACTCGAGGTTGTCGATCAGCCGGGTGCGGCCGAGCCGCGCGGCGACGAGCGCCACGCGCGCGCCCGGCTCGCCGTCGGCGGGCTCGGTGAGATCGTCGCGGCGCACCACCGCGTAGTCGGGCTCGAACCCCGCCGCGGCCAGGCGCCGCAGCGCCTCGTCCTCGACCTGCGCGCGCGGCGCGCCCGCCAGCACCGCCTCGCGCATCGCCTGCAGGCAGCGGTGGATCTCGGCCGCGCGCGGGCGCTCCTCGGCCGAGAGGTACTGGTTGCGCGAGCTCATCGCCAGGCCGTCGGCCTCGCGCACGATCTGCGCCCCGAGCAGCTCGACCGGGAACGCCAGGTCGCGCACCAGGTAGCGCACCACCGCCAGCTGCTGGTAGTCCTTGCGCCCGAACACCGCCACGTCCGGCCGCACCTGGTTGAGCAGGCGCGCGACCACGGTGGCGACGCCGTCGAAATGGCCGGGCCGGTGCGCGCCCTCGAGCACCTCGGTCACCCCCGGAACGCGCACGCGCACCGTGGACTCGACGCCGTACGGATACATCGTCTCCACCGACGGCAGCCACAGCAGGTCGCAGCCGGCCGCGTCCAGGCCGCGCGCGTCGGCCTCGGGCGTGCGCGGATACCGGGCGAAGTCCTCGTTCGGGCCGAACTGGGTCGGATTGACGAACACGCTGGCGACCACGCGATCGGCGCGCTCGCGCGCCAGCCGCACCAGCGAGTAGTGCCCGTCGTGCAGATTGCCCATGGTCGGCACGAAGCCGACGCGCAGGCCGGCGCGCCTCCAGCCGTCGATGCGCGCGCGCAGCGCGGAGAGGTCGGTGATCGTTTCGAGCATGGGATGGTGTGTGTTGGCGACTCGCTCACTCGTACGAGTGCGCGGCATCGGGGAAGCGCCCTTCGCGCACCGCCTCGGCGTAGGCGCGGGCGGCGCCGGCGACGGAGCCGCCCTCGGCGAGGAAATCCTTGACGAAGCGCGGCCGGCGGTGGCCGGTGTTCAGGCCGAGCATGTCGTGCAGCACCAGCACCTGGCCGTCGCAGTGCGGGCCGGCGCCGATGCCGATGGTGGGGATCGGCAGGTCGGCGGTGATCGCCGCGGCGAGCGCGCCCGGCACGCACTCCAGCACCAGCAGCGACGCCCCGGCCTCGGCGACCGCGCGCGCGTCCGCGCGCAGCTTGGCGGCGGCGGCCTCCTCGCGTCCCTGCACCTTGTAGCCGCCCAGCCGCAGCACCGACTGCGGGGTCAACCCCAGGTGCGCGCACACCGGGATCTCGCGTTCGGCGAGGAAGCGGATCGTCTCCAGCTTGGGCCCCGCGCCTTCCAGCTTGACCATCGCCGCGCCGGCCTGCAGCAGCGCGGTCGAGGCGTCGAGCGCGCGCTCCGGCGTGGCGTCGGCCTGGAACGGCAGGTCGGCCAGCAGCAGCGCGCGGCGCAGCCCGCGCGCGACGCAGGCGGTGTGGTAGGCCATGTCGGCGACGGTGACCGGCAGCGTGCTGTCGCGGCCCTGCACCACCATGCCGAGCGAGTCCCCGACCAGGATCAGGTCGATGCCGGCGGCGTCGAAGGCGCGGGCGAAGCCGGCGTCGTAGCAGGTCAGCATCGCCAGCTTGCGGCCGGCGCGCTTGGCCTCGAGCAGGGCCGGCACGGTCCAGGGCTTGTCGTCGGGAGTTCCGCTGTACATGGGACCTCGGATGCGCCTCGGACGCGGTACGGCGGCGTCAGGCGTCGGCGGGGGGAGCGGCATACGTTACCGCCTGCACGTCGGCGGTTTCCATCCTCGCCAGCGCGCCGCGGCCGGGGCCGACCCCGGGAATGACGACGTCGGGCGCGATCTCCAGCAACGGCACCAGCGCGAACGCGCGCTCGTGCAGATGCGGATGCGGCACGCGCAACCCGGGCTCGTCGATGCGTGCCTGGCCGTACAGCAGCAGGTCGAGGTCGAGCGTGCGCGGGCCCCAGCGGTCGCCCCCGTCGGCACGGCGCACGCGCCCGGCCCCGCGTTCGATCGCCAGCAACGCCTGCAGCAGCACCGGCGGCGCCAGTTCCGTTTCCAGCATCGCCGCGGCGTTGAGGAAGTCCGGCTGCGCGGTCAGGCCCCAGGCCGGCGTGCGGTACAGGCCGGAGGCGCGCACCAGGCGGGTGCGCTCGAGCGCGGCGAGCGCCGCGAACGCGCCGCGCAGGATCGTGGCGCTGTCGCCGAGGTTGCTGCCCAGGCCGACGTAGGCGATCGCGCTCATTCGCCCTGGGCGGCGGCCGGCTTGCGCCGGCGGCGCCGGCGCTTGCGCGGCGCCTCGCCCTCCTCGCCGCCGTCGTCGCTGCGCTGTTGTTGCGCGTCCAGCTGCGCCGCCAGCGTCTCGCCCGGCTTCTCCTGCGCCTCGCGCCAGAACGCCACGTCGGCGGCATGCTCCTCCGACGCGACCAGGCGCAGGGCGAGGAAGTCGAAGGCGGCGCGGAAGCGCGGATGCGCGAGCAGGCGGAACACGCGCTTGCGCTGGCGCTGGGCGAAGCGCGGCTGCAGCAGCCAGATTTCCTGCATCGGCAGCGAGAAGCGGCGCGGCAGGGCGATGGTCTCGAGCTGGTGCACGGTGACCCGGTCGGCGGCGCGGCGCTGCGCCTCGGCGGCGTGCACGCCCTGGTTCTGCAGCGCGATCAGGCTGCGGCAGTAGGCCGGCCACAGCAGCAGCGCGAACAGGAACGAGGGCGACACCGGCTCGTCCGCGGCCACGCGCGCGTCGGTGTTGCGCAGCCCCTGCAGCAGCATGCGCCGCAGCGCGCCGCTGCGGTTGGCGGCGAGCGCCGCGGCGGACTCCGGCAACAGCACCGGCAGCAGGCCATGCCGCTCGAGGCCGAGGAAGCTCTGCTCGGCATGGCCGGACAGGAACAGCTTCAGGCACTCCTCGAACAGCCGCGCCGGCGCCGCCTCGGCCAGCAGCTTGGCCAGGTGCGGGATCGGCGCCGCGGTCGAAGGCTCGATGGTGAAGCCGAGCTTCGCCGCCAGCCGTACCGCGCGCAGCATCCGCACCGGGTCTTCGCGGTAGCGCGTCTCCGGGTCGCCGATCAGGCGCAGCACCCGGTTCTGCACGTCCTCGAAGCCGCCGACGTAGTCGCGCACCGAGAAGTCCTCGATCGCGTAGTACAGCGCGTTGGCGGTGAAGTCGCGGCGCACCGCGTCCTCCTCGATCGTGCCGTAGACGTTGTCGCGCAGCAGCAGGCCGCCGTCGTGGATCTCGCGCTCGCCGCTGCCGTCGTCGCGGTTGGCGCGGAACGTGGCGACCTCGATGATCTCGCGGCCGTACACCACGTGGGCCAGGCGGAAGCGGCGGCCGATCAGGCGGCAGTTGCGGAACAGCGCCTTGACCTGCTCCGGCGTGGCGTCGGTGGCGACGTCGAAATCCTTCGGGTGGCCGCCGATCAGCAGGTCGCGCACCGCGCCGCCGACCAGATAGGCGCCGAAGCCGTTCTCGCGCAGGCGGTAGAGCACCCGCAGCGCATTGGGGCTGATGTCGCGGCGCGAGACGGTGTGCTGGTCGCGCGGGATGATCCGCAGCGAGGCGGACAGGGGGGAACTGGGGGTCTGGGCTTGCATCGAGCGGGCGTGGCCGCGTTCCTGAAGGGAAGGAGCCCATTGCCGAGGCCATGGGAGGCCACATATACTAGCAAGCCGCGTCGCGTTGAGAGCCGGCGCGGGGTTCAAACGCTTCACCGCTCCCTTCGTCTAGAGGCCTAGGACGTGGCCCTCTCAAGGCTAAAACACGGGTTCGAATCCCGTAGGGAGCGCCATACTCGCGAGTCGCTCGCACGGTCCGCACCGCGGCCCGACCCAACCGAAGGCCCGCGCAGCGATGCGCGGGCCTTCTGCATTGGCGGCCGCGCGCCGCATTGGGGCGCGCGGCCGCGAGTGGCTACACTTGCCGCGCGGCGCCGCCGCGTCTTCACCACGGATCATCGCCCATGCCCTTCGTCGTCACCGAGAACTGCATCAAGTGCAAGTACACCGACTGCGTCGAGGTGTGCCCGGTCGACTGTTTCCACGAAGGCCCGAACTTCCTGGTGATCGACCCGGACGAGTGCATCGACTGCACGCTGTGCGAGCCGGAGTGCCCGATCAACGCGATCTATCCCGAGGACGACGTGCCGGCCGGGCAGGAAGCGTTCGTCGCGCTCAATGCCGAGCTGGCGAAAGCATGGCCGGTGATCACCGCGCGCAAGGATCCCCTGCCCGACGCCAAGGAATGGGAAGGCAAGCCGGGCAAGCTCGACCTGCTCGAGCGCTGACGGCGCCTGCCGGCGGCTGGGGCGCCGGCGGTTCCGCTCGCGCCTGGGCATCCGCCCCGGCCGGGCATGACCGGACGCGGCGTTCTTCCCGTCCGAACGGCAAGGCCCGAACGGCCGCGCTTCGCGGGATGGCCCCGCTCGCGGCGTGCAGGATTGCATCACCGTCAGCGCCGCGGGCAGCCGGCCGCAGCGTGCGGGACATGCAGATGATCGGCCGGCGATCGGCCGACGTGGGCCGCGCACGAGCCCGCGATGCGCCACGTCCCGAAGCGAAGGCTGCGGCCGCCGCCGTCTACGCCCCGCCCCGAAACGGAAAACGGGCGCCGAAGCGCCCGTTCCGTCGCGTCCGGGCGCGGAATCCCCGCGCACGGGCCTCGTCTCAGCGTCCGCCCAGCGCGGTGCGCAACGCGTCGATCAGTTGCTTCGGCGCGTCGCCCGCGGCCGGCTGGCCGCGCGGATCCACCGCGGACACCTGCGCGCCGCCGTCGGTCGCGCTCACGCGCACCAGGAAGTTGCTGCCCCGGTAGTTGACGTCGTAGACGCCGAGCGCCTCGGCGCGGCTGGAGACGGTGGCGCCCTCCACGGCCGCCAGCGCTTCGCCGACCTTGGCGAACACCTCCTCGCGGCTGCCGGCGACGGCGAAACCGGCGGCGCCGGCAGCCGCGCCGCCTTGGGCGCCCGCACGCGGCGCCGGCACGTCGACCGCGCCGGAAGTCGTCGGCCGGTCGAGGTCCGGCGGCACTTCCAGCGGACGCATCTCCGGGCTTTCCGCGTAGAGCTTGTTGCCCTTGCGGAACCAGCTGCAACCGCTGCCGGCGACGACGCCGGCCAGCAGCAGAACGGTCACGGCGGCGCGGAACGGCGAAACGGAATGACGCATGGGGTTCTCCTGCGGGTCAGGCCGCGACCGCGTCGCGGCAGGCGTGTTCGAGCTCGCTCGCCAATGCGGCGATCGAGGCGGCGGTGTCGGCATGGGCCGCCGACAACGGCAGCAGCGGCAGGCGCAAGCCATGGCCGATCCCCTGGCGGGTCAGCAGCGCCTTCACCGGGATCGGGTTCGGCTCGATGCCGAGGAAATCGTAGGCCACGCGCATGCGCGCATCCCAGGCCTCGGCCTCCGCGCGCGCGCCGGCCCTCGCCAGGTCGGCGAGGCGGCGGAACGCGCGCGGCAGCACGTTCGAGGCCACCGAGATCACGCCGTCGGCGCCGGCCAGCATCGCCCGGCACGCGGTCGGGTCGTCGCCGCTGAGCACCGCGAAGTCGCCGTCGCGCAGCGCCACCAGGGCCGCGATCCGCTCCGGTTCGTTGCGCGCCTCCTTGATGCCGACGATGCGCGGGTGGCGGCACAGCTCGGCCACGGTGTCCGGCAGCAGGTCGCAGCCGGTGCGGCCCGGCACGTTGTAGAGCACGAGCGGCAGCGCGCCGTCGTCGGCGATGGCGCGATAGTGCGCGATCAGGCCGGCCTGGGTCGGGCGCACGTACGGCGGCGTCACCACCAGCGCGGCGTCGGCGCCGAGCGCGGCGGCGCGGCGGGTCAGCTCCACCGTCTTGGCGGTGTTCGACAGGCCGGTGCCGACCAGCACCGGCACGCGCCCGGCGACGTACTCCACCGCGCTGCGCAGCAGGGTGTCGAACTCGGGTTCGAGCAGGGCCGCGGCTTCGCCGGTGGAGCCGGCCACGACCAGGGCTTCGGTGCCGCCCTCGAGCTGCAGCGCCAGCAGGCGCCGCCAGGCGTCCAGATCGAGTTCGCCGGCCGCGTCGAACGGCGTCGCCAGCGCGGTGATGCTGCCAGTAAGTCGCAAGGTGGTAGCCAACGGGAAGGAGGTGGGTTGCGCCCACGCGGGGCGCACGGGATTCGCGGTGGGGACGACCGTACCCTTGCGCATAAGTTACTTGCGGGCGCAAACCGCGGGCAAGTATGCTGCCGATCGGTCGCGGCCCGTTCGCGGGCCGCCGTTCAGTAAATCCGAGCACGAGCTCCCGAGCAGGCGCCGCCTTGACTGATCCCGCTTCCCGGCCGTCGCCGAACGAAAACTACCTCCTGATCAACGCCTATACGACGCATCCGGAGTCGCCGCTGCTGGCGGTGACGCGGCGGATCGCCGATTCCGGCTGCAACCTGGTGGACGCGCGCCTGTCCACGGTGGGCCGCGACGTCTCGGTGACCGCGCTCGCGGTCGGCTCCTGGGACGCGGTGGCCAAGCTGGAGGCGATGCTGACCCGTCTCGAGCGCGAGGAGGGCCTGAAGCTGGTCTGGTACCGCACCGGGCCCAAGCCCCTGCAATCGAACCTGCTGCCGTACGTGGTCGAGGTGGTCGCCTCGGACAAGCCCGGCATCCTGTTCCAGCTCGCCGACTTCTTCGACCGCCAGGGCATCACCATCGAATCGCTGCACTGCTCGCGCTACCGCGCGATGCAGACCGGCGCGGACATGTTCTCGGCGCAGATCACCATCGGCGTGCCGGCGACGATGCACATCGCCGCGCTGCGCGACGATTTCCTCGAGTTCTGCGATCACCTCAACCTCGACGCGATCATGGACCCGATGAAGTTCTGAACGGCGGGACCGGAGACTCGGGATTCGTGGAAAACGGCGCGCGCCCCCTCGTGAGCCGGCACCCGGCGACGAATACCGAAGGGCACTCCTCTCCAACCCGGATCCCCGATCGCTAATCCCGAACATGCTCGACGTAGGCGACAAGATCCCCGACCTGCCCCTGGCCCTGTCCAGCGGCGCCACCGCCCGGTTGTCGGACTACCGCGGCCGATGGCTGGTGCTGTACTTCTATCCGAAGGACAACACGCCCGGGTGCACCACCGAAGGCCTGGACTTCAATGCGCTGCTGCCGAAGTTCAGGAAGCTCGGCGCGGCCGTGCTCGGCGTCTCGCGCGATTCGCTGAAGAGCCACCAGAACTTCTGCGCCAAGCAGGGCTTCGCGTTCGACCTGGTCAGCGACGGCGACGGCGCGGTGTGCGATGCCTTCGGCGTGATCAAGCCGAAGAAGCTCTACGGCCGCGAGTACGTCGGCATCGAGCGCAGCACCTTCCTGATCGATCCGAACGGTGTCGTTTTCCAGGCCTGGCGCCCGGTCAAGGTGCCGGGCCACGCCCAGGCCGTGCTCGACGCGCTCAAGGCCGCGCAGACGCAGTGACCCACCCCGCCCGCCCTCGCCGCCGCCGTCCCGCCCCGCGGGCCACGGCGGCGCTGCCGTGCCCGTTCCCCACCCCGCGCGCGGCTGCGCCGCACGCCTTTCCATCCCCGCATCGGAGCAGTCGATGACCAGAAGCAAGCGGATCTACGTGCTCGACACCAACGTCCTGATGCACGACCCGACCGCGCTGTTCAAGTTCGAGGAACACGACGTCTACCTGCCGATGCAGGTGATCGAGGAGCTCGACAATGCCAAGAAGGGCACCTCCGAGGCCAGCCGCAACGCGCGCCAGGTCAGCCGCTTCCTCAACGAGCTGATCGAGGCCGAGGGCAGCGACAAGATCCACTCCGGGATCGCCCTCAACCGCCCGCAGGGCCTGCAGCTGCGCGGCGCGCAGAGCATCGGCAAGCTGCGCTTCCAGACCCGCGACTTCGACTCCGGCAAGCGCTTCGGTGCGGTGATCCCCGACAACCAGATCCTCGGCGCGGTGCTGGCGCTGAAGGAAGCCGAGCCGGCCGTGCCGGTGGTGCTGGTGTCCAAGGACATCAACCTGCGGATCAAGGCCTCGATCGCCGGCATCGTGTCGGAGGACTACGAGAACGACCGCGCGCTGGACGACTTCAGCCTGCTCTACACCGGCGCCACCGCGCTGCCGGAGGACTTCTGGCAGCGCTACGGCAAGGACCTCAAGTCCTGGACCGAGAAGGGCCGCACCTATTACGAGATCGCCCGCCGCGAGGACGACGACTGGCACCCGAACCAGTTCCTGTACCTGCCGGGCGACGAGGAGTCCGAGCTCAAGGTGGCGCGCATCGGCGAAAGCAAGGTGACGCTGCAGATCGTCGACGACTACCGCCACCATCAGCACGCGGTCTGGGGCATCAGCGCGCGCAACCGCGAGCAGAACTTCGCGCTGAACGCGCTGATGGACCCGGAGATCGACTTCGTCACCCTGCTCGGCACCGCCGGCACCGGCAAGACCCTGCTCGCCCTGGCCGCCGGCCTGGCCCAGACCATGGACCAGCAGCGCTACCGCGAGATCATCATGACCCGCGCCACGGTCAGCGTCGGCGAGGACATCGGCTTCCTGCCCGGCACCGAAGAAGAAAAGATGACGCCGTGGATGGGCGCGCTCACCGACAACCTCGAGGTGCTCACGCACAACCAGGAAGGCGGCAGCTGGGGCCGCGCGGCGACCAACGACCTGCTCGCCAGCCGGATCAAGATCCGCTCGCTGAACTTCATGCGCGGGCGCACCTTCCTCAACCGCTGGCTGATCCTCGACGAGGCGCAGAACCTCACGCCCAAGCAGATGAAGACGCTGATCACCCGCGCCGGCCCCGGCACCAAGATCGTCTGCCTGGGCAACGTCGAGCAGATCGACACGCCGTACCTCACCGAGACGACCTCGGGCCTGACCTACGCGGTGGACCGCTTCAAGAGCTGGGAGCACAGCGCGCACGTCACCCTGCGCCGCGGCGAGCGCTCGCGCCTGGCCGACTTCGCGTCCGAGGTGCTGTAGGCGCCGCGCGATTCCGCGCCGCCCGGACGGCGCGGGCACTCGCCCCGCGTGCGACGCAGCGGGCCGCGCGTTGCGTGCGCGTGCGACGGGTTCGCGCCTGCCGGGCAAGCGCATAGGCCCGGCTCGCGCGCGCGGCCTCCCGCAGGCACACTGTGGCGATGACCGAACCCATCGCCGATCTTTGCGCCCTGACCATCGCCGGCTCCGACTCGGGCGGCGGCGCCGGCATCCAGGCCGACCTCAAGACCTTCGCCGCGCACCGCGTGCACGGCCTCTCCGCGATCGCGGCGTTGACCGCGCAGCACACCCGCGGCGTGAGCGCCGTGCACGTGCCGGACGTCGGCTTCCTGCGCGCGCAGATCGACGCCTGCTTCGAGGATTTCGCGATCGGCGCGGTCAAGCTGGGCATGCTCGCCGATGCGCGGGTGATCGCCGCCGTCGCCGAGGCGCTGGAACGTCATCGCCCGGCGCACGTCGTGCTCGACCCGGTGATGGTGGCGACGTCGGGCGCCCGCCTGCTCGCCGCGGACGCGCTCGACGCGCTGCGCGGGCGCCTGCTCCCGCTCGCCACGCTGATCACGCCCAACCTGCCGGAGGCGGCGCTGCTGCTCGGCGAGCCGATCGGGGACGCCGAAGCGATGCGCGCCGCGCTGGCCGGCCTGCATCGGCTCGGCGCGCGCGGCGTGCTGCTCAAGGGCGGCCACCTGCCCGGCGGCGGCGAGGTCACCGACCTGTTCTCCGCCGGCGGCGAGGTCCTGGCCTTCGCCCATCCGCGCCTGCACGTCGAAGGCCACGGCACCGGCTGCACCCTCGCCTCCGCCGTGGCCGCGAACCTGTGCCGCGGCCTGGGCCTGGCCGACAGTTGCCGCGCGGCGGCCGACTACGTGCATGCGGCCCTGCGCGGCGGCTACCGGCCGGGGCGCGGCGACGTCGCGGTGCTGGACCATTTCGGAGCGGCGCCGCATGGCTGAGATCGCCGCGCGCGAGCTCGAAGCGCAAGCCGCCGATGGCCATCGCTGGCGATTGCTCGCGCGGATTCCCCCCGGACCGCGCGCGAGCCTGCTGTGGCTGCCGGCGATGGGCGTGGCCGCGCGCCACTACCTGCCGTTCGCCGAGGCGCTGGCCGCGCGCGGCGTGGCCGTGTTCGTGCACGAATGGCGCGGCCACGGGTCCAGCGGGCTGCGCGCGGACCGGCGCCACGACTGGGGCTACCGCGAACTGCTCGAGCTCGATCTGCCGGCGAGCGAGGCGCTGGTCGCACGGGCGGTGCCGGGCGTGCCGCGCATCGCCGGCGGCCACAGCCTCGGCGGCCAGCTGGCCTGCTGCCGGCGGGCGCTGGCGCCGGATGCGGCGCAGGCGCTGTGGCTGGTCGGAAGCGGCGCGCCGTACTGGCGTGCGTTCCCGCCGCGCACGCGCTGGTGGCTGCCGCTGGCCTATCGCCTGCTGCGCTGGCTGGCCGAACGCAACGGCGCCCTGCCCGGGCGCCGCATCGGTTTCGGCGGGCGCGAAGCGCGCGGCTTGATCCGGGACTGGAGCCGCAGCGGGCTGACCGGCCGCTACGCCGCCGCCGGGCTGCGGCGCGACCTGGAAGCGGCGCTGGCCGAGGTGGCGACGCCGGTACACGCGGTCGTCCTCGCCCAGGATTGGCTGGCGCCGGAATCCTCGTTGCGTTTCCTGCTGGCCAAGTTGCCGCGCGCGCCGCAGCGCGTCGATGCGCTCGACGCCGCCGCACTCGGCGCGCACGCCGACCACTATGCATGGATGCGGCGGCCGCAGGCGGTGGCCGAGCGGCTGCTGCACCCGCTCGACTGAAATGCAAGCCCGCCGGCGCGGGCCGCATGGCTCCCGCCCGGCACCGGATCGGCCGGCTGCCACGGTGCCAAGCGCGAGCGCAGGCGGGGCGCCGCTTCGATGCGCGCACGACATGGCAATCCGGGCATGACGCCCCGGCGTTGGCTCCACATTGTTCGTCTCCGTCGCATGCGGGCACGACGCCCGGTTGCCGGAGAAGCGGCGGGCCTGGAGCGCAATGGAACCTCGTGCGGAGGCGCGGGCCCCTTCCCCGTCTCTGGACCTGCGCAACCGGAGCGACGGCTTCGAGCGACCGATGCACGCATGCGGCCGCACGTCCGGCGCGCCGGGCGAGCCCGCGTGCGAGATGGCGCGGCCGTGGACGGCCGCGTCGCGGATCGCGGTCCCGCGAAGCGCCTGCGTGAGGCCGCTTCGCTTGCGCCGCGCGACGTGCTTGCCGTCCGCGGCGGCCGATGCACGACGACGTCGCGATGCGGCGCGGGCGACGCGCCGATCCACCGGGGCACCGACACGCGGCGCCATGCGACGGCTCGCCGGCGTGCGAAGCGAGGTACGGGAAAAAACAAAAGGCCGGCGAATCTGCATTCGCCGGCCTTCTGCGGTGTAGTGGCGCGCCCGGAGAGATTCGAACTCCCGACCACCAAGTTCGTAGCCTGGTGCTCTATCCAGCTGAGCTACGGGCGCGTAGTTGGAAAATTATGACGAGTGCTTTCGGATTCGTCAAACATTTTCCGGGGTTTCCCGCCTGCCGCGACGCCTGCTTGCGCATGCGCCCGCCGGCCGCGGCCGCCCGGAGGCGATCCGCCCGCCCGCTCCGAAAGAGGACGACCTTTGCCTTCGGCTGCCGCGCCAAGGCGAGGTTCGCGAGGATCGGAATGGACGCGACACGGCGAAACTGGCGGAGACTGAGGGATTCGAACCCTCGATGGAGCTTTTGGCCCCATACTCCCTTAGCAGGGGAGCCCCTTCGGCCTCTCGGGCAAGTCTCCGCGGAACTGCTGGCGACGCGGGCGCACAGGATAATGGCTCGCGTCGCCGACGGCAAACGATTTCCTCTTCGTCAGCCGGCCGCGTTGTTCTTGTTGGAGCCTTCGCCGGGGCCTTCGCCGCGCTGGATGCGTTGATAGATCTCTTCGCGGTGCACAGCGACATCTTTCGGTGCGGTGATTCCGATACGCACCTGGTTGCCCTTGACGCCGAGCACGGTGACGGTCACCGAGTCGCCGATCATCAGGGTTTCACCGACGCGACGCGTCAGGATTAGCATCTAACATCTCCTATGGCCGGCCACGGAACCGGCATGGGGACGCTCCCGGGAGCGCCTGAGGTTTTCGAACACAAAAACGTGGGCCATCTTAGCGAGCGGCCAGCGCAGGCCGCAACCGCAAGCCGCCCGCCGTCTTCCCTTCAGATAAGCATCCGTTCAACCCAACCGGGGACCCCGGCCAGGGCCTGGCTCAGGGCCGGGCCGTCGTCGCCGCCGCCTTGTGCCATGTCGGCGCGACCGCCTCCCTTGCCATTGATCTGGCCGGCAACGTGGGCGAGAAGTTCCCCCGCCTTCACCTTGCCCGCTGCGCTTCCGTTCACGCCGGCCACCAGCGCCGCCTTGCCCTGTTGGGCGCCGGCCAGCACGATGACGGCATCGCCGAGTTGCTGCTTGAGACGGTCCACCGCCTCGCGCAACGCCTTGGCGTCGAACCCTTCCAGGCGGGTCGCCACCACCTTGACCGCGCCGACCCGCACCGCCGAGGCGGCGAGATCCGCGGTCGCGCCGGAGGCGGCCTTGGCCTTGAAGGCGTCCAGTTCGCGCTCGAGCCGCTTCTGCTTCTCGAGCAGCGCCCGGAGCTTGTCGGCCACGTCCGCGGCGTTACCGCCGAGCAGACGCGCCGCTTCGCCGAGGCGGCGTTCCTCCTCGGCGATATGGTCCAGCGCGGCTTGGCCGGTCAGCGCCTCGATCCGGCGCACGCC
Organism: Vulcaniibacterium tengchongense; assembly: GCF_003814555.1. Classification (GTDB taxonomy): domain Bacteria; phylum Pseudomonadota; class Gammaproteobacteria; order Xanthomonadales; family Xanthomonadaceae; genus Vulcaniibacterium; species Vulcaniibacterium tengchongense. The sequence goes on along the minus strand of NZ_RKQN01000001.1, from coordinate 570,681 downwards.
GGCCGAGACGCCGCCTTCGGACACGATCTTAAACAGGCCGATGTCACCGGTGCGCGAAACGTGGGTGCCGCCGCACAATTCGGTCGAGGCCGAGCCCATCCGCAGCACCCGCACCCGCTCGCCGTACTTCTCGCCGAACAGGGCCAGGGCGCCGAAGTCCAGCGCCTCCTGCATGCCCATGTGGTGGACTTCGGCCTCGTGGTTGGCGCGGATGTCCGCGTTCACGCGACGCTCGATCTCGGCCAGTTCCGGCGCCGACAGCGGCGCGAAATGGGCGAAGTCGAAGCGCAGCCGGTCCGGCGCCACCAGCGAGCCCTTCTGGGTCACGTGGTCGCCGAGCACCGCGCGCAGCGCCGCGTGCAGCAGGTGCGTGGCCGAGTGGTTGAGCACGGTGGCGGCGCGGCGGACCTGGTCGACCGTCGCGCGCACGCGATCGCCGCGCGCCAGCGTGCCGGCGGCGAGCGTGCCGACATGGCCATGGAACTGGCCGGCGAACTTCTGCGTATCGCGCACCGCGAAGCGCGCGGCGCCCGCCTCCAGATCGCCGGTGTCGCCGACCTGGCCGCCGCTTTCGGCGTAGAACGGCGTGGCGTCGAGGATCACCACCGCCTCCTCGCCGGCCCCGATGCGCTCGACGGGACGGCCGTCCTTCAGCAACGCCAGCACCTGCAGATCGTCGGCGGCGAGCCGCTCGTAGCCGAGGAAGCGCGTCGCCGGCAGTTGCGCGGCGAGCTCCGCCGGCATCGTCGCGGCATTGCCGAACTTGCCGGCGGCGCGCGCGGTCTCGCGCTGCTGCTCCATCGCCGCCTCGAAGCCGGCCATGTCCACCGTCAGGCCGCGTTCGCGGGCGATGTCGGCGGTCAGGTCGACCGGGAAGCCGTAGGTGTCGTACAGCCGGAACGCGTCGGCGCCGGGGATGACGCCGCCGCTTGAGCGCGCCGCGACCTCGTCGAAGATGCGCATGCCGGCGTCGAGTGTTTCGGCGAAGCGTTCCTCCTCGGCCAGCAGCGCGCGCTCCACGAACTCGCGCTTGGCCGGCAGCTCGGGATAGGCCTCGCCCATCGCCTCGATCAGCGGCGCGACCATGCGATGGAAGAACGGCCCCTTCTGCCCCAGCATCCAGCCGTGGCGCAGCGCGCGGCGGATGATCCGGCGCAGCACGTAGCCGCGGCCCTCGTTGCCCGGCAACACGCCGTCGACGACCAGGAACGCGCAGGCGCGGATGTGGTCGGCGATCACCCGCAGCGACTTGTTGCCCAGGTCGGCGGTGCCGGTGAATTCGGCTGCTTTGGCGATCAGGTGCCGGAACAGGTCGATCTCGTAGTTGCCGTGCACGCCCTGCAGCACCGCGGCCAGGCGCTCCAGGCCCATGCCGGTGTCGACGCACGGGGCCGGCAGCGGCACCAGGGTGCCGTCGGGCTGGCGGTCGAACTGCATGAACACCAGGTTCCAGATCTCGATGAAGCGGTCGCCGTCCTCGTCCGGCGAGCCGGGCGGGCCGCCCGGGATGTGCGCGCCGTGGTCGTAGAAGATCTCGGTGCAGGGCCCGCAGGGGCCGGTATCGGCCATCTGCCAGAAGTTGTCCGAGGCGTACGGCGCGCCCTTGTTGTCGCCGATGCGGATGATGCGCTCGGCGGGCACGCCGATCTTGTTCAGCCAGATGCCGTAGGCCTCGTCGTCCGTGTGGTAGACGGTGATGGTGAGGCGGTCCGGGTCGAGCTTCCAGACGCCAGTCAGCAACTCCCAGGCCCAGGCGATCGCGTCTTCCTTGAAGTAGTCGCCGAACGACCAGTTGCCGAGCATCTCGAAGAAGGTGTGGTGGCGCGCGGTGTAGCCGACCGAATCCAGGTCGTTGTGCTTGCCGCCGGCGCGCAGGCAGCGCTGCACGTCGGCCGCGCGCACGTAGCCCGGCTTCTCGCTGCCGAGAAACACGTTCTTGAACTGGACCATGCCCGAGTTGGTGAACAGCAACGTCGGGTCGTTGGCCGGCACCAGCGGCGCGGACGGCACGATGGTGTGGCCTTTGCCACGGAAGAATTCGAGGAAATCGCGACGGATTTCGGTGGTGGTCTTCATGCTCGGGCGCGGAATGAGGGCACCGGGGCCGGACTGATGCGGCCGGTCCCGCCCCGCATGCATGGGGGCTTCGACTGGAGCAGGCAACCCAGGACCCGAAAGCCGCCTAGCGTAGCAGGGACGCCACGGCTCGTGCAGACCGCCGGAGGACCTGCCGATCCGGCCGGCCGCACGAAGCCCGGGCGATCCCCTGGTTGGCTGCGGTGGCCCGGCTGTCGCGCCCGCGCCCTGGATGAACGGCTTCAGCCGAGCTCGTCGTCGAAGTCGCAGCGCGTCGCGGCGCGGACGCTGGCGGCATCGAAGCCGCGCCGCAGCAGGAAGTCGGCCGCTTTGCGCTGCAGCGCCGGATCGTCGGCCAGCGCCGGGCCGAAGCGGCGCCGGACCAGATCGCGGGCGTTCTCGCTCCAATCGCCCTCGAAGCTCGCCAGGGCCCGGCTCAGGGCCTCGCCGTCGATGCCGTGGGTGCGCAACTCGGCCCGGATCCGCACCGGGCCGTAGCCGGCCCCGGCGCGGCTGCGCACCAGGCTTTCGGCGAAGCGCGCGTCGTCCTGCCAGCCCTGCCCGGCCAAGGTCTCCACCGCGGCGGAGGCGGCGGCCGGGTCCAGGCCGCGCGCCTGCAATTTGCGGGTCAGCTCGCGCCGCGAGTGCTCGCGCCGGACCAGCAGCCCCAGCGCCCGCTGTACCGGGGTCTGCTCGCGCGGCTTGCGCCGGCGCGGCGGCTCGCCGGCGCCGGCGCCGGCTTCATGCGGCTCCTCCTCGCGCATCGCCCGTCAAGACGCCGTCAAGCGTCCACGTCCTCGATTTCGTCGACCTCGCGCGAGGCCTCGGCCGGGACGTACTTTTCGCGCAGCGCGGCCTCGAGCTTGGCCGCCAGCTGCGGGTTCTCCTTCAGGTACTGGCGGGCGTTCTCCTTGCCCTGGCCGATGCGCTCGCCGTCGTAGGCGTACCAGGCGCCGGACTTCTCGACCAGCTTGGCCTCCACGCCCATGTCGATCAATTCGCCCTCGCGCGAAATGCCCTCGCCGTAGAGGATCTCGGTGACGACCTGCTTGAACGGCGGCGCCAGCTTGTTCTTGACCACCTTGATCCGGGTCTGGTTGCCGATGATCTCGTCGCCCTTCTTGATCGAGCCGATGCGGCGGATGTCCAGGCGCACCGAGGCGTAGAACTTCAGCGCGTTGCCGCCGGTGGTGGTCTCCGGGCTCTGGCCCGGCATCATCACGCCGATCTTCATGCGCAGCTGGTTGATGAAGATCACCAGGCAGTTGGAACGCTTGATGTTGCCGGTCAGCTTGCGCAGCGCCTGGCTCATCAGGCGCGCCTGCAGGCCCGGCAGCTGGTCGCCCATCTCGCCTTCGATTTCCGCCTTGGGCGTCAGCGCGGCGACCGAGTCGACCACGACCAGGTCGATCGCGCCCGAGCGCACCAGCATGTCGGCGATCTCCAGCGCCTGCTCGCCGGTGTCCGGCTGGCTGAGCAACAGGTCGTCGACGTTGACGCCGAGCTTGGCGGCGTAGATCGGGTCGAGCGCATGCTCGGCGTCGATGAAGGCGCAGGTGCCGCCCTGCTTCTGGCACTGGGCGATGGCCTGCAGGGTCAGGGTGGTCTTGCCCGAGGACTCGGGGCCATAGATCTCGACCACGCGGCCCTTGGGCAGGCCGCCGATGCCGAGGGCGATGTCGAGCATCAGCGAGCCGGTCGGCACCGCCTCGGCGGCCTCGATCGTGCGATCGCCCATGCGCATCACCGAGCCTTTGCCGAACTGCTTCTCGATCTGGCCCAGGGCGGCCGAAAGGGCGCGCTTCTTGTTCTCGTCCATCGTTGGAATCCTCGGGGTCGTGTGCGGGTTGGAAGGCAATCTAGCGGGCATGGTTCGCACGGGTTGAGACGCCGGCGCGCCGCAGGCGGGACATTAATCCGATGCCGCCGGCGCTCGCCGCAGGCGACCCGCCGATGCGGGCGTCGGAAAACGCCGCGTCGCGGCGCCGGCGAACGCCGCGATGAGCAGCAGGGCTCACCGGTTCGGCCTCACCAGGCCACAGTACAGGCCTTCGATCGCGAAATCCTGACCGGGCTCGACCTCGATCGGCGCGTAGTCGGGATTGCGCGGCAACAGGCGGATCCGGTCCTTGCCGATCTTCAGCAGCTTGACGGTGATCTCGTCGTCGATGCGCGCGACCACGATCTGGCCCGAGCGCGCGTCGCGGGTGCGGTGCACGCCGATCAGGTCGCCGTCGAAGATGCCTTCGTCGCGCATCGAATCGCCCTTGACCTTGAGCAGGTAGTCGGGCGTCGGCGAGAACAGCACGCGGTCGAGCAGGACGTAGTCCTCGCTGCCGATGTCGGCGCCGATCGGCCGGCCGGCCGCGACCTGGCCCAGCACCGGCAGGCGCAGCCCGGCCTCGTCGGACGCAGGCGCCGGGGAGGCTCCGGCGCCATCGCCCGGCAACGCCCCAGGGGCCACGCACAGGCGGATGCCGCGGGCACGGCCCGGCATGCGCTGGATCGCCCCGGCCTGCTCCAGCGCCTCGAGGTGGTACTGGGCCGCGCGGACGCTGGAAAAGCCCATCGCCCGCGCGATCTCGGTCTGCGACGGCGGCACGCCCTCGGCCTCGATCCGCTCGGCGATCAGGGCGAGGATGGCGCGTTGGGTATCGGAGATGTCCATTAGTAGCAATGCTACTAACAAAGCGGCGGTTGTCAACCGCCGGCGAGAAAAAGGAAGAGGCACCCGGGACGAGGCGCCCAGGCTTTGCCGGAGCGACCCCGACGCCCGTTCCCGCCCCGTTCCTCAGGCCATGAGGTCCAACAGCCCGTGCAGGGCCGCGGCGACGGTCTGCCGCCGGACCTGCTCGCGGTCGCCGTCGAAGTGGAAGGTGACGGCGGTGGGATAGCCGCCGCGGCGCTTCCAGGCCAGCCAGACGGTGCCGACCGGTTTCTCCTCGGTGCCGCCGCCGGGGCCGGCGATGCCGGTCACGGCGACGGCGAGAGTCGCCCCGGAGTGGACCAGTGCGCCGGAGACCATCTCGATCACCGTCTCGCGGCTGACCGCGCCGTGCTGCTCCAGCGTCTGCGGGCGCACGGCCAGCAGCGCCTGCTTGGCCTCGTAGCCGTAGGCGACCATGCCGCACTCGAACCAGGCCGAGGAGCCGGGAATGTCGGTGATGGTCTTGGCGATCCAGCCGCCGGTGCAGCTCTCGGCGGTGACCAGGGTATGGCGGTGGGCGCGCGCGGCTTCGCCGACCTGTTCGGCCAGGCGGCGCAGCGCGGCATCGGAGACGTCGGTTCGCATCCGCGCACTATAGCGGGCCGGCCGGCGCGTGCCACGGTCGTCGGCCGCGGCGCGGCGGCGCGGCCAATGCGTCCGGCGCGGCCATGCGGCATCCGTCGCCGCATCCGTGCAACTCAGATCGACAGATCGCGGCAGTCGGCGCGGCGTTCGCCGCCCGCGAACGCCGCCGCGTGCAGGGTCCGGACCAGTTGCGCGGAGTGGAACGGCTTTTCCACCACCGGATAGCCGCGCAGGTCCTCGCGGATGCCGTGCTCGCCGTAGCCGGTGATGAACACCAGCGGCACGCCGCGCGCCTGCAGCGCGTCGGCCACGGGGAAGACCTCCCGCCCGGCGATGTTGACGTCGAGCAGCGCCAGGTCGAACCCGCCGCGCTCGATCGCCTGCAGCGCCTCGGGCACCGACGCCACGTTCGCGGCCACCTCCCAGCCGAGATCGCTCAGCATGTCCTCGAGCATCATCGCCAGCAGGCTCTCGTCTTCGACGATCAGCACGCGCGGGGAGCCGGACGGTTTCATGAAGGCCTCATGCGTAGGGTACGTCGATGAGGCAGTTCACTCCGCCGGCATCGAAAGCGAGATGGACGCGACCGCCCAGGTCGCGGACGATGCTGCGCTCGATGAAGCGCGTGCCGAAGCCGCGCTTCGCCGGCTCGGCGACGGGCGGGCCGCCGCTCTCGCGCCATTCGAGCCGAAGGCGGTGCCCGCCGCCCTCCCCTTCGAGCCGCCAGGTCAGCGCGACGCGCCCGCTCTCGCGCGAGAGGGCGCCGTACTTGGCCGCGTTGGTCGTCAGTTCGTGCAGGGCCATGACCAGGGTCAGCGCCAGCCGCGGCGACAGCGCGATGTCGTGGCCGTCGCGCAGCACGCGCGGCTCGCCGGCCTGCGCGTACGGCGCCAGTTCGGCGTCGAGCAGTTCGCTCAGGCCCAGGCGGGTCCAGCTGCGGCGGGTCAGCAGGTCGTGCGCGTGGCTCAACGCCAGCAGCCGCCCCTGGAACTTGTCGATGAAGTCCTGCGGATCGGGCGAGGCGCGGAAGGTCTGCAGCGCGATCGACTGCACCGCGGCCAGGGTGTTCTTGACCCGGTGGTTGAGCTCGTTGATCAGCGCCAGCTGCTGCTCCTCGGCCTGCTTGCGCTGGGTGATGTCGACCAGCATGTTGACCGCGCCGACCACCTGCCCGTTCTCGTCGCGCAGTGGCGTCGGGAACGGGATGAACGGCACGCGCGTGCCGTCCGGGCGCTCGGCGATCGCCTCGGCGCCGCGGATCTCGCGTTGCTCCCGCAGCGCCACCGCCATCGGGCAGCGGTCGTGCGGCAGCGGCGTGCCGTCGGTCTCGTACAGCTTCCACGACACGCACCACTCGTCGCTGCCCAGCTGCGGCCGGCGGCCGGAGAAGGCCACCGCCGCCTCGTTGTAGAAGGTGATCCGGCCCTCGGCGTCGGTCATGTACACGGCCGCGGGCATGGCGTTGAGGATATCGCGCAGCTGGCGCTCGCTCTCGCGCAAGGCCTCGTAGGCGGCGTGCTGCTCGGTGACGTCGATCGTGAAGCAGCGCGTATGGGCGAGCTCGCCTTCGCGGAAATGCGCGTTCGACGTGATCTGCACGTGCTTGATCGAGCCGTCCCTGGCGCGCAGGCGCGCGGTGCGCTTGTCGATCCTCTCGCCGGACCTGAGGCGGCGGAGGATGTCCTCGATCACCGGCCCGTCGACGTGGAAATCGGTGATCCGGCGGCCGATGTACTCCTCGGGAGCGTAGCCGAGCATGTCGAGCTCGGCCTGGTTCGCGCGCACGATGGTGCCGTCCGCGGCGACCACGTGCAGCCCCACCGCGCCGTTCTCGAAGAAGTCCTCGAGGTCGCGCCGGTGGCGCAGCACCTGCTCCTCGGCGCGCTTGCGCTCGGTGATGTCGCGGAAGCAGTTGATCGCGCCGGTGATCCGCCCCGCCTCGTCGCGGAGGGCTTCGATGTCGACCAGTACGATGCGGCGGCTCCCGTCGGGACGCTCGACCGCCACCTCCTGGCCGTAGGCCGGCTCGCCGGTGAGCAGCGCATGCGCCATCGGCGTGCGGTCGTGCGGCAGGTGGGTGCCGTCGGGCAGGTACAACCGCAACGCGCCGCAGAAGCGCTCGCAGCGGTCGCCGGTCTTCGGCGTGCGCCCCCACAGGCGCACGGCGTGGCGGTTGAACCGGAGGATCATGCCCTCGGCGTCGCAGACGTAGACCGCGGCCGGGATCGCATCGAGCACCGCCTGCTCGGCATGGGCGAGCGCCTCGAGCCCGTTCAAGGTTTCGATCGAGCCGCTGTCACGGTCTTCCGGGCTGACGATCGCGGACATAAGGCCTTGTGAATGGCAACGACGCCTCGACTATAAGGCAGGTGCCTGTACGGGCCTTCACGCAAGCGTGTAGGCCCGCAGCGAGCCGCACGCGGCGCGCCGCAGGCAGGCGGCGCCGAAGCTGTGCCACCCGAGCCTGCGCCGGTGCGCCGGCAGCGATGCGTCGACGGCGGTGAGCGGCCGCGCCGTGCCACGCGGTTCGCCGCGACCGCGTCCGCGACGTCCGCTTCCGCTCGCATGGCTGCGGCGTCGGGCCGGCGCCGAAGCGGCCGGGCATTCGGCGGGTCGGGCATGGTCGGCAGGAACGGCCATCCGAATCACAAACCGGGCGCCAGGGCAATGGCGCGCAACGCCGCCCGCGGCTGCTAGCCTTTGCACCTTCGCACGCCGGCCGCGCCGGCCCGCCCCTCTTCCATTCGCGATCCATGAGCCCAGCCGACCGGCCGCAAGAGCACACGCCGCTGATGAAGCAGTATTTCGCCGCCAAGGCGGAGCATCCGGACGTGCTGCTGTTCTTCCGCATGGGCGATTTCTACGAGCTGTTCTACGACGACGCGCGCAAGGCCGCGCGGCTGCTGGACATCACCCTGACCCAGCGCGGCCAGTCCGCCGGGCAGCCGATCCCGATGGCCGGCGTGCCGCACCATTCCGCCGAGAGCTACCTGGCGCGGCTGGTCGCGCTGGGCGAATCGGTGGCGATCTGCGAGCAGATCGGCGACCCGGCGCTGGCCAAGGGCATCGTCGAACGCAAGGTGGTGCGCATCGTCACCCCGGGCACGGTCACCGACGAGGCCCTGCTCAACGAACGCCGCGACACCCTGCTGCTGGCGATCGCGCGCGGCAGGTCGGGTTTCGGCCTGGCCTGGGCCGACCTCGCCGGCGGCCGCTTCCTGGTCAACGAGGTCGGCAACGAGGACGCGCTCGAGGCCGAGCTGGCGCGGCTGGAGCCGGCCGAGGTGCTGATCGCCGACGAGGACGGCTGGCCCGGCTGCGTGCTCGAACGCAGCGGCCTGCGCCGGCGCGCGCCGTGGCTGTTCGATCCCGACAGCGGGCGCCGCCAGCTGCTGCGCTTCTTCGCGCTGCACGACCTGTCCGGCTTCGGCCTGGAGGATCGGCCGCTGGCGGCGGCCGCGGCGGCCGCGCTGCTCGGCTACGTCGAGGAGACGCAGAAGCAGCGGCTGCCGCACCTGACCTCGATCGCGGTCGAATCCGGCGACGGCGCGATCGCGATGAACGCCGCCACGCGCCGCCATCTCGAGCTCGACACCCGCGTCGACGGCGACCACCGCCACACCCTGCTCGGGGTGCTCGACAGCACGGTGACGCCGATGGGCGGGCGCCTGCTGCGGCGCTGGCTGCACCGCCCGCTGCGCGACCGCGCGACCTTGCGCCTGCGCCACCAGGCGGTGGCGACGCTGATCGAATCGCGCGCGTTCGAGGCCTTGCGCGAGGGGTTCCGCGCGCTCGGCGACCTCGAACGCATCCTCGCCCGCGTCGCCCTGCGCAGCGCGCGCCCGCGCGACCTGTCCACGTTGCGCGACGGCCTCGGCCTGCTGCCGGACGTGCGCGCCGTGCTCGCTCCGCTGGACTCGCCGCGGCTGCGCGAGCTGGCCGCCGAGCTCGGCGAGCACGACGCGCACGCGCACCTGCTGAAGTCGGCGATCGTCGCCCAGCCGCCGGTGCTGGCGCGCGACGGCGGCGTGTTCGCGGAAGGCTACGACGCCGAACTCGACGAGCTGCGCCGGCTGTCCACGAACGCCGACCAGTTCCTGATCGACCTGGAGGCGCGCGAGAAGGCCGCCACCGGCATCCCGACCCTGAAGGTCGGCTACAACCGCGTGCACGGCTACTACATCGAGATCAGCAAGGCGCAGGCCGACAAGGCCCCGGCCCACTACACGCGCCGGCAGACCCTGACCGGCGCCGAGCGCTACATCACCGAGGAGCTCAAGCGGTTCGAGGACAAGGTGCTGTCGGCGCGCGAACGCGCGCTGGCGCGCGAACGGCTGCTGTACGAACAGCTGCTGGACGCGCTGAACGAGCGGCTGGAGCCGCTCAAGCGCTGCGCCGCGGCGCTGTCCGAGCTCGACGTGCTGGCCTGCTTCGCCGAGCGCGCGCAGACCCTGGACTGGACCGCGCCGGAACTGGCCGAAGCGCCGGGGCTGCGGATCGAGCGCGGCCGCCATCCGGTGGTCGAGGCGGTGCGCGAGGAGCCGTTCGAGCCGAACGACCTGGTCCTCGACGAGGACCGGCGCATGCTGGTGATCACCGGCCCGAACATGGGCGGCAAGAGCACCTTCATGCGCCAGAACGCGCTGATCGTGCTGCTCGCCCACATCGGCAGCTTCGTGCCGGCCGCGCGCGCGGCGATCGGTCCGATCGACCGCATCCTGACCCGCATCGGCGCCGGCGACGACCTCGCCCGCGGGCAGTCGACCTTCATGGTCGAGATGAGCGAGACCAGCTACATCCTGCACCACGCCACCGCGCAGTCGCTGGTGCTGATGGACGAGATCGGCCGCGGCACCTCGACCTACGACGGCTTGGCGCTGGCCGAGGCCTGCGCACGCCACCTGGCCCAGCACAACCGCGCCTTCACCCTGTTCGCCACGCATTATTTCGAACTGACCGCGTTGGCCGAGCCGGGCAGCGGCATCGCCAACGTGCACCTGGACGCGGTCGAGCACGGCGACCGGCTGGTGTTCATGCACGCGGTCAAGGACGGTCCGGCGGACCGCAGCTTCGGCCTGCAGGTGGCCGCGCTGGCGGGCCTGCCCAAGGCGGTGATCCAGACCGCGCGCAGCCGCCTGGCCGAACTGGAGCAGCAGGGCCGCGACGCGCCCAAGCCCTCGTTCGCGCAGCCGGCGCTGGACAGGCCGCAGCAATTCGGGCTGTTCGCGCCCTCCTCGGCCGCGCTGGACGCGCTGGCGGCGATCGACCCGGACGAACTGACCCCGAAGCAGGCGCTGGAAGCCCTGTATCGGCTCCGGGCGCTGCTTTGAGGCTTGTTCGGACCGGCGCTGGACCACGGCGCCGGTGGCGGGAAGACGGCGCGCCATCGGCAGCCTCAATCGCTGGACACAGATCCATTGGGTTCATATATAGATAAAAGCTATCGGAACCCTCGGAACAATCGATTTCATTTGGCTCGGCGGGGCCACTAAGGTGCGTGGACCCTTTGTGAAAGGACCTCGCCATGAGCCAGCCGAAGCCCCCCGCCCTTCTCACCACCAGCGCCGGCAATCCGATCGCCGACAACCAGAACTCGCTCAGCGCCGGCCCGCGCGGGCCGCTGCTGCTGCAGGATTACCAGTTGATCGAGAAGCTCGCCCACCAGAACCGCGAGCGCGTTCCCGAGCGCGTGGTCCACGCCAAGGGCTGGGGCGCCTACGGCAGCCTCACCGTCACCGGCGACATCTCCCGCTACACCAAGGCCAAGGCGCTGCAGCCGGGCGCCAAGACCGACCTGCTGCTGCGCTTTTCCACCGTCGCCGGCGAACTCGGCGCCGCCGACGCCGAGCGCGACGTGCGCGGCTTCGCGGTCAAGTTCTACACCCCGGAAGGCAACTGGGACCTGGTCGGCAACAACACGCCGGTGTTCTTCATCCGCGACCCGCTGAAATTCCCCGACTTCATCCACACCCAGAAGCGGCACCCGCGCAGCAACCTGCGCTCGCCGACCGCGATGTGGGACTTCTGGTCGCTGTCGCCGGAATCGCTTCACCAGGTGACGATCCTGTTCTCCGACCGCGGCCTGCCGACCGACGTGCGCCACATCAACGGCTACGGCTCGCACACCTACAGCCTGATCAACGACGCCGGCGAGCGGGTCTGGGTGAAGTTCCACTTCAAGACCCTGCAGGGCCACCGCCACTGGACCAACGACGAAGCGGCGCGGGTGATCGGCCGCAGTCGCGAGTCGACCCAGGAAGACCTGTACGCGGCGATCGAGAAGGGCGACTACCCGCGCTGGAAGATGCAGGTGCAGGTGATGACCGAAGCGCAGGCCGACGAATGGTCGGCGCGCACCGGCTGGAACCCGTTCGACCTGACCAAGGTCTGGCCGCACGCCGACTTCCCGCCGATCGACGTCGGCGTGCTCGAGTTGAACCGCAATCCGGACAACTACTTCGCCGAAATCGAGCAGGCGGCGTTCTCGCCGTCGAACATCGTCCCCGGCATCGGCTTCTCGCCGGACAAGATGCTGCAGGCGCGCGTTTTCAGCTACGCCGACGCGCACCGCTACCGCCTGGGCACCCACTACGAGGCGCTGCCGGTGAACGCGCCGCGTTGCCCGGTGCACCACTACCACAAGGACGGCGCGATGCGCTTCTTCCGCAACGACAGCGGCAACCCGGACGCGTACTACGAGCCCAACTCGTTCGGCGGGCCGCGCGAGGACAAGCGCTTCGCCGAACCGCCGCTGCCGCTGCACGGCGACGCCGACCGCTACAGCCATCGCGACGGCAATGACGACTTCACCCAGCCGGGCAACCTGTTCCGCCTGTTCGACGAGGCGCAGAAGCAGCGCCTGTTCGCCAACATCGCCGCCGCGATGCAGGGGGTGCCGGAGGCGATCCAGCGCCGCCAGATCGCGCTGTTCGCCAAGTGCGACCCGGCGTACGGCGCCGGCGTGGCGCGCGCGCTCGGGCTGGAACCGGCGGACGATCGCCTCAAGGGCAGCAGCGCGACCGACCGGCCCGTGGAGGTCGGCGCCTGACGGCGGCGTGGCCCGGCGCGCTCGCCGGGCCTTTTCTTCCGCGCAGGCACGGACACGCGCCTTGCGCGCCACGCCGTCCGCCCGCGCCGGCCTGCGGCGGCGAGCGCAACGTGGAGCGGGCCCGCGGCCGAACGGTCATGCCGCGGCGCCCGAACGGGGTTAGGATCGGGTTCCCCGACATGAATGGACCGCCATGAACGCCTCGCTGACCGAAGAGTTGTTCGCCCAGTTGCAAGGACAGCCGCTTGCCGAAATCGGCGGTCGCCTCGGCCTGCCGCCGGAGCAGGCCGCCGGCGCCGTCTCCGCCGCACTGCCGCTGCTGCTCGGCGCGCTGGGCCGCAATGCCGGCCAGCCGCAGGGTGCGGAGGCGCTGTTCGGGGCGCTGCAGCGCGACCATGCCGGCGCCGACCTGGGCTCGGTGCTCGGCACCGTGCTCGGCGGCGGCGGCCAGGGCGGCCAGATCCTCGGCCATATCTTCGGCGCGCGCGAGCAGACCGCCGCGCAGGGCCTGGGCGCGGCCACCGGCCTCGGCGGCGACCGGGCCGGCGACCTGATGAAGATGCTGGCGCCGATCGTGCTGGCCTTCCTCGCCAAGCGCATGTTCGGCGGCAACGGCGCGCCGGCGCAGGCCTCGCCCAACCTGCTCGGTCAGGTGCTGGGCCAGGAACGCAGCCGCATCGCCCAGCAGGGCGGCGTCGGCGGCGGCCTGCTCGGCGCGGTGCTCGACCGCGACGGCGACGGCGATACCGACGTGTCCGACCTGCTCGGCCTGGCCGGTTCGCTGCTCGGCGGACGGCGCTGACCGCACGAAGCCGCCGCGCTTTCCGGACCGGAACGCGGCGGCCGCCGGCACCTCGCGCGCGTTCCCGCAATGCGACGCGAGCGCGAAGGGCGCCTCGGCCGGCCCGCGGCTTTCGGCCGCTGGCGGGTCCGCGAGCGGTGCCGCTCGGCTCGCCCGTTGCGAACGCCGCCGCGCCCGGACGGTAGGACCCGCGAACGAAACGGGCGGCGCAGCGCGCATCCGCGGACGGGGCGTTCGCGGACAGGCGCTGGCGCGATGCGCCCGCGGCCGAGTGGGCGCGCAACCGCCGCACGCCGACCGCCGATCATGGGCGCACCGGAGCGCGCGCCTCAGAGCGCGTCGATGTCGCCCAGCGCGCGGATCAGCCGGCGCGCGCGCTTGTCCGGCTTGCTGGCGGGGGCCTGGTAGCCGTTGCGCTCGGCCGCGCGCAGGGCGCGGGCCTGCTCGCGCGCCTGGCGCGACGCCTCGCTTTCGGCGTACAACGTCTGCGCGACCTTGGCCGGCCCGCGTACGTCGTCGAGCCCGCGCACCTCGATCTCGAACACGTCCTCGCCGCGCACCACGCGCAAAGCGTCGCCCACGCGCACCGCGCGCGAGGGCTTGGCGCGCTGGCCGGCGACCTCGACCTTGCCGGTTTCGATCGCCTGCTTGGCCAGCGCCCGGGTCTTGAAGAAGCGCGCCGCCCACAGCCAGGCATCGAGGCGCACCGAATCGCGCGGGGAGGAATCGGGGAGGCTTGCGGACACGGTCATCGGCCGCCGGGCGGCGGTGCGGGTTCGGGACGTCGCTGAGGTTCGAGGCGGACGCGCAGTTCGTGCGCGCGGTCGGTGGCCTCCTGGCAGGCCTTGGACACGTAGGCGTCGCGCTGCAGCTGCCGCGCTGCCGCGCCTTCGGGCCGCGGCAGCGAAGCCGCCTCGCGCTCCTGCTCGGCGCACCACGGGTAAGGATAGGCCACGTGATCCGCATCGGCGACTGGCCACAGGCCGGCGCACGCCGCCAGCGCCAGGGGCAGCAGCATCGCGGCGGCTTTCGGTACGGGCTTCATCGGCGGCTCCGGGCTCCGGGACATCCGGCCATTCTGCCTCGCCTGCCGCGCGGCCGCAGAAGCGCGAACGGCCGCCGAGGCGGCCGTCCGCGCGGATCGCGCCGAAGCGCTCCGGCCTTACTCCGACTTGGAGTAGGCGGACAGGTCTTCCTTGATGCGCGCCTTCTTGCCTTCCAGGCCGCGCAGGTAGTACAGCTTGCCGGCGCGGACCTTGCCGCGGCGCTTCACTTCGACCGAGGCGATGGTCGCGCTGTGGGTCTGGAACACGCGCTCGACGCCGTAGCCGTGCGAGATCTTGCGCACGGTGAACGAGGAGTTCAGGCCGGCGTTCTTGATCGCGATGACCACGCCCTCGTACGCCTGCACGCGCTCGCGGTTACCTTCCTTGACCTTGACGTTGACGACGACGGTGTCGCCCTGGCTGAAGTCCGGCAGCTTGCGCTGGATCTGCTCGGCTTCGAAGTTCTGCACCAGCGTGTGGATGGAGGGCTTGTTCATGGTCTGGCCTGTTGGAGTCGTTGTAGCGCGAGTGCACGTGGACCCGCGTCGTGGCATGGGCGGAGCTGAATAAGTCGCGCATTATAGCGGGCTTTTCACGGCCATGGCTAGCCGCCCTGCGCTTCCGCGCACGGCCCCCGCCGTCGGAATCTCGCGGCCGGCCGAGACCGCGGGTCCTCGCCGGCTAGTCCTCGCCCGCCCGCGCCGCGCGGTATTCGTCGAGCAGGCGCCGATCGGCCTCCGACAGGGCGGCCTCGTCGAGCAGCTCCGGTCGCCGCTGCCAGGTCCGGCCCAGGGCCTGCATCCGCCGCCAGCGGGCGATGCGGGCGTGGTCGCCGGACAGCAGCACTTCCGGCACCCGGCCCAGCTCGTGCTCGACCGGGCGGGTGTAGTGCGGGCAGTCGAGCAGCCCGTCCTCGAAACTGTCCTGGGCCGCGGACTCGGCGTCGTTCAGCGCCCCCTCCTGCAACCGCGCGACCGCGTCGATCACCACCGCCGCGGCCAGTTCGCCGCCGGACAGCACGTAGTCGCCGATCGACAGCTCCTCGTCGACCTCGGCGCGCAGCAGGCGCTCGTCGACGCCTTCGTAGCGGCCGCAGAGCAGGATCAGCCGTTCGCGCCCGGCCAGTTCGCGCACCTTGGCCTGGGTCAGCGGCGCCCCCTGGGGGCTCAGGTAGATCGTGCGCGCCGGCGCCGGGTCGGCCGCACGCGCGGCGCGCAGCGCGCCGCGCAGCGGATCGATCAGCATCACCATGCCCGGCCCGCCGCCGAACGGGCGGTCGTCCACGCGGCGGTAGTTGCCCTCGGCATGGTCGCGCGGGTTCCAGCCGTGCAGCGCGAGCAGCCCGCGCTCGCGCGCCCGGCCGACCACGCCGAACGCGGCGCATTGGCCGACGAACTCGGGAAACAGGCTGATGACGTCGATGCGCATGGGGCAGGCTCGGGCGGCGGGTTCGGAGGGCAGCTTAAGGATGTCGTCGCGCCGCGCGAAAGCGATCGCCGCGCCGGACTTGCGCGCCGACGCGGCGCCCTCCTGGCGCGGGACGCAGGCGCGGCGGCGGCGCGATGCGGCCGCGGTACGCCGCGACGCGCGAAGGCGCGATTCTTGCGCCCGGCGCGGCGAAAACCGCGGGGCTCGTCAGAAGTCGGGGTCCCAGTCGACCGTGATCACGCCGGCGTCGAAGTCGACCGCGACGACGTATTGCGGCTGCACGAACGGGATCATCCGCTCGCGCTCGCCGTCGTGCGCGACCAGCACGTCGTTCGCGCCCGTGGCGAACAAGTGCGAAACCGTGCCCAGGTCGGCGCCCTCGCGGTTGCGCACGCGCAGCCCTTCCAGGTCGACCCAGTAGTACTCGCCCGGCTTCGGCGGCGGCAGCGCCGAGCGCGGCACGTGGATCTCGGTGCCGCGCAGCGCCTCGGCGGCGTCGCGGTCCGCCACCCCGGGGAAGTGCGCGACCAGGTGCTTGCCGCCGTCGCGGCCGCGCACTCCGCGCAGCTCGCGCTCGCCGCCGCGCGCGTCGCGCAGGCACCACGGCTGGTAGCGGAAGATCGCGGTGCGCGGCTCGGTCCAGGACTCGAGCTTGACCTCGCCGCGAACGCCGAAAGCGCCGGTCACCCTGCCCAACAGGATGCGGCGCTCGGATTCGGTCATGAGGCGAAACCGGCCGCGCGGAGCACGCGCGGCCTGGGGATCAGGCCGCGGCCGCGGCGGACCTGGCCGCTTCCTTGTACAGCGCGGCGACCTTGTCGGTCAGCTGCGCACCGTTGGCGATCCAATGCTGGACGCGCTCGACGTTCAGTTCCACACGCTTCTCGGCGCCCTGGGCGACCGGGTTGTAGTAGCCGACGCGCTCGATGTTGCGGCCGTCGCGTGCGCTGCGGCTGTCGGTGACGACGATGTGGTAGAACGGACGCTTCTTGGCGCCACCACGCGCCAGACGGATCTTGACCATTGCGGTTCCTGTGTTGCCCAGCGGTCGGAATGACCGGGTAAGCCGGTTATTGTAGGCCATTGATCGGGCGAAGGAAACCTGCACCGTCCGCGATGGGCGTCCTGGCCGCGCGCAGCCCGGGCTTCGTCATCCGGTCGCGCCTGCCTTCTCCACCCCAGCCCCGCCCGAGCGGGAACGGCGCCGGTGGCGGCGCCGCTGCCGTGTCGCCCCGCGTCCCGCCGGCCGGCGGGACGCGCCTTCGCAGTCAGGGGGTGACCGTCAACCGCACCGGCACGCCGAGCAGCGGCTGGTTCGGGTCGTTGCTGGCGAGGCAGACGCGGCCGCGATACCGGCCCGGCGCCAGGCCGGCGGCGCTGACCGCCACCGTCAACGTCTGCGCCGCGGCGCCCTGGGCGGTGCCGGACGCCGGGGTCACCGCGGTCAGCCAGGGCGCGCCGCAGGCCACCAAGCCGCTCACCTCGAACGCGAGGCCGGGGCTGCCGATCGGCGACCAGGCGGCGGAACTCGCCGGCAGCACCGCCAGCGGCGGCAGCCCCGCGGCCTGGTTCGACTGGTACCACGCCCAGCGGTTCGCGAACGTGGCGTCGATGTGCACCGTCATCCAGTACTTGCCCGGCTGCAAGCGCACCTGCTGCCCGGCGAGCACCGGATCGAACATCAGCCAGTTGTTCGGCGAGCCCATGCCCGGTCCGTTGGGCGCGCTGGTATAGCTCCACACCGCGCGCTCACGCGAGGTCTGCGGATTGCCGGCCGGCACGCCGCCGGCGTCGGGGAACACCGCCCAGGTCACGCTTTGCGCGATCGACGCCACCGGGTTCCCCGACGGGGTGAAGCCGTTCGCGGAAAGGAAGTTCAGCGTGACCGGTTCTTCGACGTCGAAGTCGTCGGCGGCGTAGCTGCCGGTGTTCTGGTCGGTGTAGAAGGTGGCGCGGGTGCCGACGGTGACGCCGTCGTTGGTCGAGGCGTGCAGCATGGCGCCGACCGGCCGGGAGTCGTCGCGGCGGAACTGCAGGACGCCACCGCCGCCGTTGCCGACGCTCAGCTGCGCCTGGCCGCTCTGGCCGGCGGCCAGGGTCAGCTCGATCCCGGCGTCCGGCGCGACCACGATCGCCGGCTCCGGCACCGCCACCGCGACCGGCAGGTGCAGTTCAGGCGAACGGAACCCGCCGAGCGGCTTCAGTTCCACCCGGCCGAAATGCCAGCGGCCGTCGGCGGGCAGCCGCCGGGTGTCGACCTCGATCTTCAGCTTCACGCGCTGCCCGGCGCCAACCGCGAACACCGCCGGCGACACCGTGCCGCGCACGCCCTCCAGCCGCGCGAGCCAGAACGCGACCGGCCGGCGGGTGCCGCGGAAGGTGCGCTCGAAACGGCAGCGCTCGATGCAGCGCGCATTGCCCAGGCTGGGCAGGTTGAGCGCATGCACCTGCCCGCCCGCGGCGGGATCGGCGGCCAGGAAGTTCTCGGTGGTCTCGTCCATCACCAGGCCGGCGCGCGCCGCCAGGTCGACGCGGATCCGGCCGGCGCCGCGCGCGAACGGGTCCGCCGGAGTGGCGCCGTCCTCCTTCAGCACGCGCTCCTTCGCGGTCATCATCAGCGCCGACTTGATCTCCGCGGCGCTCCAGGACGGATGCAGCTGGCGCAGCAATGCGGCGGCGCCGGCGACGTGCGGCGACGCCATCGAGGTGCCGTTCAGCAGCTCGACCAGGTCCTCGTGGCCGGCGATGGTGTCGCCCGCCGAGGCCGCCAGCACGGCGACGCCGGGCGCGGCCACGTCGGGCTTGACCAGGTCGTAGGCGGTCGGCCCGCGCGAGCTGAAGTCGCCCATCTGGTCGGGCGTGTTCGGCCGGACGGTGGCCGGGAACGGGATCGCCGCGGTCGCCTCGGCATGGGCCTGGGCGAAGTCGCGCAGCGCATCGCCGTCGCCCTGGGCGACCAGGAACACCGGCACGGTGGTGCCCGGGACCGAGGGCGTGGTCACGCCGGGCTGGTTGTTCGCGATGACCACCGCGATCGCGCCGGCCGCCGCCGCGTTGTTCGCCTTGACCGAGAAGTTGCAGGTGCCGCGGCGGACCAGCGCGATCGCGCCCTGGAACGCGCCGGGCGGGTACGCGGCGCAGCCGTCGCTGGCGGTGTCGATGCCGGCGCTGGCCCTGAGCGGCGTGGTCCCGGGAATGTCCGCGGCGTGCTCGATGCCGCCGCTGCCGGGCGCGAGGGCGATGTCCTGCAGGTTCGCCGGAGGCGTGCCCGGGCCGGTGACGGCGAGCAGGAAATCGAAGCCGCCGCGCCCGTGCTGCAGCGCGCCGGCGGTCGCGACCCACGGCTCGACGTGGCCGAGCGTGCCGGAGGCCGGGCCGGAATTGCCGGCCGAGGCGGCGACGAAAATGCCGGCGTCGGTCGCGGCCAGGAAGGCCTGCGACACCGCCTCGCTCCACGGGCTGGTGCCGCCGCCGATCGAGAAGTTGATCACGTCGACGCCGTCGGCCATCGCCTGGTTGACCGCCGCCACCGAGGACACGTTCGGGCACAGGCCGCGGTCGGTCGCGATCTCGGTGTAGCAGACGTCGTAGGCGATCAGGTTGGCGTGCGGGGCGACGCCGGAGATGCGCCGCTGCACGCCGCGCAGGGTCGCGGTGCGGACGTTGCCGGCGGCGGTGGAGGCGGTGTGGCTGCCGTGGCCGTTGCTGTCACCGAAGCCGGGCTCCTCGCGCAGGCCGGCCACGCCGCACAGGTTGGCCGGCGCGCCGCAGACGAAGTCGTAGCCGCCGATCAGCTTGTCGTTGCAGCGCCCCGCGTCGACGCCGCCGGGCGCGCAGGTGCCCAGATGGTTGCCGCTGCCGAGCGGATTCCGGTGCCGGTAGCCGTCGCCGCCGACCGCCGCGAAGGAGGGACTGCCGAAGTTGATGCCCGAATCGATGACGCCGACCACCACGCCCTCGCCGAGCGCGCCGCGCCGGTGCTGGCGGCGCCGGCCGTCGTCGATCAGGCCCGGCGGCAGGCCGGTTCCCTCCTCCCATACCTCGTCCGCGCCGATGAAACGCGGACCGACGTCGGTGTCGAGCTCGTACTCGCGGTAGCCCTCGATCAAGGCGACTTCGGGCAGCCGCGCCAGCTCCTCCGCCTCGATCGGGGTGAGGTCGGCGATCACGCCGTTGAACGCGTGCTGCATGCGCAGGCGCACGTTCAGCGGGCGCCCGATCGCGCTGCCGATGCGCGCCTCGTGGTCGCGCTGGCGCGCCGCCAGGTCGGCGACGTAGGCGCGCGCGGACGCGCTGGCCACGTCGACCCGCCCGCCTTCGCCGGCGCCGCCGGTGCGCGCGGGCGCGGCCAGGCCGGGGCGTTCGCCGCGGTAACGGGCCAGCGCCGGCTCGGCGAAGCCGATGATGTAGGGCCGGGCGGCGTTCGGGTCGCGGTCGGACGACGCCGCGGCCGCCGGCGGCGGGCCGTCATCGGCGGGCGAGGATTGCGCGGTGGCGCCGGAGAGCGCGATCAGCAGCGCCGCGGCGAGCGCGACGCCGGTCTTTCTGCCTGCGTACATCAGAATCCCTCCTGTTGCGCGAGCGAACGAGCGGTTCCGGCGGGAGCCGGACGGAAAAGCGGCTACCGCGCTCTCCCCCTGTTCGCCTGCGCCGGCGTTCCGCCGCCCCAGGCATCGCGCCGAGCGTGCGCGATGAACCGACGATAAAGAGCCCGCCAGGGCCCTGCAAGCGCGACGGCCGATGTTTCCGCCGAACGGTCGGCTGCCCCGCGGCCGCGCGGGCGGGCGCGCCGGGTGTCAGGAGGCGCGCCGGCCTTCCCCGGCCGGCCCGCGCTCCAGTTCGCGCGGCAGCGGCAGCAGGCGGCGATACCAGTCGTGCACCCGGCCATGGACCAGGGCGAAGTCGCGCACCGCCTGCGGGCGGCGCAGCAGCGCGCCCCAGACGCGCAGCTGCACGAAGTCGGCGGACGGCCGGCCGCGCCACGACGCCGGCCCGCTCAGGCTCAGATCGACCTGGTAGAAGCCGCTGTCGGGCACCGTCGCCAGGACCACGCGCCGGCACCCGGCTTCGCCGCCGTCCCAGCCGCTGTGCGCCTGCAGCACGGTCGGCCCGCGCACGAACTGGCTCAGCTCGAGTTGGCCGTCGCTGAGGCCGGTGCCGCCGGGAACCGCGAATTCCGCGCCGAAACGGGACGCCTGCCAGGCGTACTCCACCGCCACCACGTCGCCGCGGCTGAGCTGCAGGTAATGGCGGTACAGATGGCGCCGGTCGCGTTCCCAGTCGAGGTGCGGATCGGCGATCGACGTCTCGTCCCAGGCCTGCACCTGCGGATCGAACAGCACGACGGCGCCGGCCGGCACCGCGTGCACCTCGGCGACCGGCATCTTGGCCCGGTCCAGCGCATGGGCCTCGTGCTCGATCTCGACCCGCCATTCGCCGTCGACCCGCCGCCAGTTCGCCCGGCTCTCGCACTGCGGTTCGCAGCCGAGCGCAAGCCGGTCCGGGGAATCGGCCTCCAGCCAGATCGAGACCGTTCCCTGCGCGGAGCCGTCCGGCGCGCCCTGTGCGATGCCGATCTCGTAGAGCCCGTCCTCGGGAATGGCCAGGCGGTGCGGCCGCTCCGCTTCGACCCGGAACCGCTGCAGCGGCAGTTCGCCGCCACGCCAGCGGCCGTGGATGTCGCAATACCAGTCGCGGTCGGAGGTCCCGGCCGGAACGTACCGCAGCAGCAGGCGGTCGCCCTTGCGCAGGAAGAATTCGCGCGTGGAACAGATGTCGGCGCGCGGCCAGCGTTCGTTGAAGTGGATGCCGGTCTCGTCCAGCAGCCGGTACCAGGCGTGGCCGTCCGGTTCCGGGTGCGGCAACGGCGCCTGCGCCGGCGCGATCCCGGTGACCGGCGGCAGCAGCCTCGCTTGAGGCTCCGCGAGCGGCTCGGCGGCCCCGCCCCGGGCGGTCCAGGGCGGCGACGGCGCCGCTGCGGCGCGCACCGGCTTCCGTGTCGGGAGCAGCGCGCCCGCCAGCGCCATCAGCAGCACCAGGCCGATCCAGATCGCGAACGCGAGCGGCAGCACCCAGGCGCCGGAGGCCAGCCGGCTCGCGACCAGCACGGCGACGCCGCCGAGGATCCAGAACACGTCCGCGTGCGCCGGCGCGGCTCAGCGGAACGGCAGCGGCCCGCGGCCGCCCATCATTCCGCGCATGCCGCGCATCAGCCCCTTCATGCCGCCGGCGGACAGCTTGCTCATCATCTTTTCCATCTGCTGATACTGCTTCATCAGCTTGTTCACGTCCGCCGGGGTCAGGCCGGCGCCCTTGGCGATGCGGGCGCGGCGGCTGCCGTTGAGCAGCGCCGGGTTGCGCCGCTCCTTCCTGGTCATCGAGTTGATGATGGCGATCATCTGCGGCACTTCCTTGCCGGTGATCTGGTTCTTCAGGTGCTCGGGCACCTGGCCGATGCCGGGCAGCTTGTCCATCAGCCCGTGCAGGCCGCCCATGTTCTGCATCTGCTCGAGCTGGTCCTTCATGTCGTTGAGGTCGAACTTCTTGCCTTTGGCGACCTTCTCGGCCAGCTTCTGCGCCTTGTCCTTGTCGACCTGCTGCTCGACCTGCTCGACCAGCGACAGCACGTCGCCCATGTCGAGGATGCGGCTGGCGATGCGGTCCGGGTGGAACACGTCCAGGCCGTCGGGCTTCTCGCCGGTGCCGATGAACTTGATCGGCCGGCCGGTGATGTAGCGCACGGACAGCGCCGCGCCGCCGCGGGCGTCGCCGTCGGTCTTGGTCAGCACCACGCCGGTCAGCGGCAGCGCCTCGCTGAAGTGCTTGGCGGTGGTGGCCGCGTCCTGGCCGGTCATCGAGTCGACCACGAACAGCGTCTCGACCGGATCGACCGCGGCGTGCAGCGCCTTGATCTCGGCCATCATCGCCGCGTCGATCGAGGTGCGGCCGGCGGTGTCGACCAGCAGCACGTCGACGTAGGACCTGCGGGCGTCGTCGATCGCCGCCTTGACGATGGCTTCGGGCTTCTGCGAGGCGTCGGAGGGGAAGAACAGCACGTCGACCTGCTGCGCCAGGGTCTTCAGCTGTTCGATCGCGGCGGGGCGGTAGACGTCCGCCGACACCACCATCACCTTCTTCTTGCGCTTCTCCTTCAGGTGCTTGGCGAGCTTGCCGACGGTGGTGGTCTTGCCGGCGCCCTGCAGGCCGGCCATCAGGATCACCGCCGGCGCCGGCACGTTGAGGTTCAGGTCGGCCGCCTGCGCGCCCATCACCGCGGTCAGCTCGTCGCGCACGACCTTGATCAGCGCCTGGCCCGGGGTCAGCGACTTCAGCACTTCCTGGCCGACCGCGCGCACCTTGATCCGCTCGATCAGCGCCTGCACCACCGGCAGGGCGACGTCGGCCTCGAGCAGGGCGATGCGCACCTCGCGCAGCGACTCGCGGATGTTCTCCTCGGTCAGCCGGCCGCGGCCGCGCAGGCGCTCGATGGTGCCGGACAGGCGCTGGGTCAGGGATTCGAACATTGCGATCTGCGGCCGAAACGAAAAGAGGCGCGAATTATAGCGGCCCGGCCCCGGCGGCCGCCCGAACGGGCGCGCACCGGCGCTGGCCGCTTGCGGCCCCCGGGCACTCGCCCGCCGCCTCGCCAGCACCCGCGCAGCCGGGGACGGACGCCTTCGACGGCACGGAGGCGCGAAAGGTCCCGATTCACGCACTCGTGCCCCGGCGACGCGCCCACGCACGAAACCGGGGGGCGAGTCCACCTCCACGCGAGCGCAGTCCCCGCCACGACGATCCCGCGCCCATGCAGGCGACCGGGAAGCGCCACGCCCCCGGATCGATGCAGCGGCGCCCGCATCCGCGACCGGGTGGCTTATGCTTCGCCGATGACAATCGTTCTCATCTCGATCGTGGCCTATCTGCTGGCCGCCGGCCTGCTGGCCTCGGCGCTGGCGCGCGACGGCGAACGCGGCGCCTCGCGCGTCTGGACGCCGGCGGCGGTCGCGGCGGTGGCGCTGCACGCGCTCGCGCATCTGCTCGCCTGGCGCCAGGCCGGCGGCGCCGACCTGCACTTCTTCGCCGCGTTGTCGCTGGTGGGCCTGGGCATGGCCGTGCTGACCGCGCTGGTCGGCAGCATCGGGCGCATGGCCGCGCTCGGCGTGATCGTGTTTCCGCTCGCCGCGGCGACCCTGCTCGGCTACCAGCTCCAGGGCCACGTCGCCGCCGCCACGCTGGACTGGCGCCTGCAACTGCACGCCTGGCTCGCCCTGCTCGCCTACGCCACGCTCGCCGTCGCCGCGCTGCTCGCGGTGCTGCTGTGGCTGCAGGAGCGCGCCCTGCGCCGGCGCGAGTTCCACCGCTGGCTGCGCGCGCTGCCGCCGTTGATCGAGCTGGAGACCCTGCTGTTCCGCACCATCGCGGTCGGCTTCGCCCTGCTGACCGCGACCCTGCTGACCGGCGTGCTGTTCGTGGAGAACCTGCTGGCCCAGCACCTGGTGCACAAGACCGTGCTCAGCGTGCTGTCGTGGCTCGCGTTCGGCGCGCTGCTGCTGGGGCGCTGGCGTTACGGCTGGCGCGGCGCGGTGGCGGTGCGCTGGACCCTGGCGGCGATGGCGCTGCTGGTGCTGGCCTTCTTCGGCAGCAAGTTCGTGCTGGAGCTGGTGCTCGGCCGGGCGGGCTGACGGGGGCGAGCTCCTTTTGGGTTCCAAGGAATACCCTGTTCAGTTGCTAGAACAATATTTGCATTGACAAATATTGCGCCGGCTAGAAAATAGCCGGCCATGAACGCCTCGTCGCTCCCTTGCAGCGGTTCGACCCTGGGCCTGCTGTTCCGGCAGATCCGGGACGGCATGTGGACGCGGATGGAAGAGGAGCTCGCCGCCGCCGGGCACGACCTGACCATGAGCCAGTACGTCGTGCTCAAGGTGCTCGCCGGCGGCCAGGCCGGGGTGACCGACCTGGCCCGCCACGCCGAGCTCAATCCCGGCGCGATGACCCGGCTGCTCGACAAGCTCGAGGCCCGCGGCATCGTCGCCCGCTCCGCCGACCCCGCCGACCGCCGCGCGCTGCACATCCGCCTGACCGAAGCCGGCCGGAAGATGTGGCAGGACGTGAGCCAGTGCGGCCAGCGCGTGCGCGAACGCGCGCTCGCCGGCCTGAGCGACGCCGAACGCGAACACCTGCTGCGCCTGCTCGAGCAGGTGCGCGACAACCTCTCCCCGACCGGGTCCTGACTCATGCGCCCCATTCCGTCGCCACGCCCGCGCCGCGGGCCGATGCCGCTTTTGTCCGCTCTCGCCGCGGCCCTGCTGCTGGCCGGCTGCGCCAGCACCCACGGCCTGGCGCCGCAGGGCCGGCCGCTCGACCCCGACCGGCTCGCCAGCGAGCGCAGCGTCGGCGCGGCTGCCGCGTCCGACGCCGCCTTCCCGCGGCAGGACTGGTGGACCGCGCTCGGCGATCCGCAACTCGACGCGCTGATCCGCGAGGCCCTGGCCGGCACGCCGGGCCTGGACGCGGCCGACGCACGCCTGCGCCAGGCGGTCGCCCAGGCCGGCCTCGCCGACGCCGCGCGCAAGCCCAGCGTCACCGGCGGCGCGCAGTACTCCGGCTTGCGCCTGCCCGAAACCGTGGCTCCCGAACCGCTCGGCGGCCGCTACAGCGGCGTCGCCATGCTCAGCCTCAGCCTCAAGTACCACTTCGACCTGTGGGGCGGCGACCGCGCCCGCTGGCAGGCGGCGTTGGGCCAGGCCCGCGCCGCGGAGGTCGACGCCCAGGCCGCGCGCCTGACCCTGTCGGCCGGCGTCGCCCGCACCTACGTGGCCCTGGCCCAGGCCTACGAGGCCCGCGACGTGGCCACGGCCGAACGCGACCGCGCCGCGCGCCTGCTCGAGCTCGGCCGCCAGCGGGTGCGCGCCGGGCTCGACAACGAACTGCAGATCCGCCAGGCCGAAAGCGCGCTCGCCGGCGCGGAGCAGCAGGTGCAGGCCGCCGACCACGAGATCGAGGTCGCACGCACCGCGCTGGCCGCCCTGCTCGGCCGCGGCCCGGACCGCGGCCTCGACATCGCCCGCCCGGCCCTGCTGAAGGCGCCCACGCCGCAGGTGCCGGCGGTGCTGCCGAGCGAGCTGCTCGGCCATCGACCCGACGTGGTCGCCGCGCGCTGGCGCGTGCAGGCCGCGCAGCACGGCATCGCCGCGAGCAAGGCCGCGTTCTATCCGAGCGTCAACCTGAGCGCGATCGCCGGCCTGGTCGCCGGCGCCGGCAGCCTGGGCGACCTGTTCGGCCGCGACGCGGCGCTGCTGCAGGGCGGCCCCGCGCTGAGCCTGCCGATCTTCGACGGCGGCCGCCTGCGCAGCCAGCTGGCCGGCAGCGACGCCGACTACGACCTCGCCGTGGCCGCGTACAACCAGGCCCTGGTCGATGCGTTGCGCGAAGTCGTCGACGCGCTCGCCGCCGCGCGCTCGCTCGACGCCCAGATCGCCTCGGCGACGCAGGCGCGCGACGCCGCGCAGCGCGCCTGGGACATCGCCGCCACGCGCTACCGCGCCGGACTGGGCACCCAGCTCGACGTGCTCGCCGCGCAGCGTCCGCTGCTCGAGGCCGACCGCCAGCTGACCGCGCTGCGCGCGCAGCGCCTGGCCGCATCGATCGACCTGGACCGCGCGCTCGGCGGCGGCCTGGTCCTGTCCGCTCCCGATACCGACTCCGCATCCGATCTCGCCAAGGCCCCCACGCCATGACCACCGAACCCAATCCGAACGCAACCCGTGCCGCGCCGCAGGGCGGCGGCAAGCGCAAGCAGGCGCTGGCGATCCTCGCCGCCGCCATCGTCCTCGCCGGTCTCGGCTGGGGCGGCTGGTACCTGCTGGTCGGCCGCTGGCACGAGGACACCGACGACGCCTACGTGCAGGGCAACGTGGTCAGCATCGTGCCGCAGACCGTCGGCACCGTGGTCGGCATCGACGCCGACGACGGCATGAAGGTCGAGGCCGGCCAGGTGCTGGTGCGCCTGGATCCGAACGACGCCCAGGTCGCCTACGACCAGGCGGTGGCCAACCTGGCCAACACCGTGCGCCAGGTGCGCGGCCTGTTCAAGGCGGTCGACGCCGGCAACGCCGACCTCGCCGCGCAGCGCGTCGCGGTCGAACGCGCCCGCGCCGACCTCAAGCGCCGCGAAGGCCTGGTCGCCAGCGGCGCGGTCTCGGCCGAGGAACTGGCGCACGCGCGCAACGAACTGGCCGCGCTCGAGGCCGGGCTGCGCGCCGCGAACGACAACCTCGCGCGCAACCGCGCCCTGATCGACGCCACCACCGTCGCCGACCAGCCGCAGGTCGCCGCCGCCGCCGCGCAGCTGCGCCAGGCCTACCTGAACCTGCAGCGCACCGCGATCGTCGCGCCGGTGTCCGGCTACGTCGCCAAGCGCCAGGTGCAGCTCGGCCAGCGCGTGCAGCCGGGCGCCACGCTGATGACGATCGTGCCGCTGGAGCAGGTCTGGGTCGAGGCCAACTTCAAGGAGACGCAGCTGGCGAAGATGCGCATCGGCCAGCCGGTCGAGGTGCGCGCCGACCTGTACGGCGGCGCGGTCGAATACACCGGCAAGGTGGCCAGCCTGGGCATGGGCACCGGCAGCGCGTTCTCGCTGCTGCCGCCGCAGAACGCCAGCGGCAACTGGATCAAGATCGTGCAGCGCGTGCCGGTGCGGATCGAGCTCGATCCCAAGCAGCTGGCCGAGCATCCGCTGCGCCTGGGCCTGAGCATGCGCGTGGACGTCGACGTGCGCCAGGACGGCCCGGTGCTCGCCGCGCCGCGCAAGCAGGCCGAGCCGCTGTTCGCGACCTCCGCCTACGACAAGCAGCTGGCCGACGCCAATGCGCTGATCGACAAGGTGATCCGCGAGAACCTGCCGGGGGCGCGGCACGGCTGAGCCGGCCGGCCGCCGTCCGGCGCGCGGCGCCTGACGGCGGACGCTTCCCGCCTGCGATGCCCTTGCGCGCAGGCGGGTCCGGCGGCTTTCCGACGAACCCGACGCCGCCCGCCCCCGCCCCGGCGCGGCGGCGAACCCGATACCCCGGCGCGCAGCGACGCGCTCCGCTCCGCCCGCGAACCCGACAACGACCATGGCCTCGTCCCCCAACAGCCCCCCCGCAGCGCAGGCCGGCTTCCGCCCGCCCAACCTGGCCCTGACTACGGTCGGGCTGGCGCTGGCGTCGTTCATGCAGGTGCTCGACACCACGATCGCCAACGTCTCGCTGCCGACCATCTCCGGCAATCTCGGCGCCAGCGCCAACCAGGCGACCTGGGTGATCACCTCGTTCGCGGTGAGCAACGCGATCGCGCTGCCGTTGACCGGCTTCCTCACCCGCCGCTTCGGCGAGCTCAAGCTGTTCACCTGGGCGACGATGGCGTTCGTGATCGCCTCGCTGCTGTGCGGCCTGGCCAACAGCATGGGCCTGCTGGTCGCGGCGCGCGCGCTGCAGGGGTTCGTCGCCGGGCCGATGTACCCGGTCACCCAGGCGCTGCTGATCTCGATCTACCCGCCGCACAAGCGCGGGCAGGCGCTGGCGCTGCTGGCGATGGTGACGGTGGTGGCGCCGATCGCCGGGCCGATCCTCGGCGGCTGGATCACCGACAACTACAGCTGGGAGTGGATCTTCTTCATCAACGTGCCGATCGGCATCTTCGCCAGCCTGGTGGTGGGCCGGCAGCTGCGCGGGCGGCCGGAACGGCTGGAGCGGCCGAAGATGGACTACATCGGCCTGGCCACCCTGGTGCTCGGCGTCGGCGCGCTGCAGATCGTGCTCGACCTGGGCAACGACGAGGACTGGTTCAATTCGACCAAGATCGTCTGGCTGACCATCGTCGCGGCGATCGCGCTGGCGGTGTTCGTGATCTGGGAGCTGACCGAGAAGGACCCGATCGTCAACCTGCGGCTGTTCCGCCACCGCAACTTCACCAGCGGCACGCTGGCGATGGTGATGGCCTATTCGGCGTTCTTCAGCGTCGGCCTGCTGGTGCCGCTGTGGCTGCAGCGCAACCTCGGCTACACGCCGATCTGGGCCGGCTTCGCCAGCGCGCCGATCGGCATCCTGCCGGTGCTGCTGACGCCTCTGGTCGGCAAGTACGCCTCGCGCTTCGACCTGCGCGTGCTGGCCAGCTTCGCCTTCCTGGTGATGGCCGGCACCAGCTTCTACCGTTCCGGCTTCAACCTCGACGTGGACTTCGGCCGCGTCGCCGAGGTGCAACTGTGGCAGGGGCTGGGCGTGGCGCTGTTCTTCATGCCGGTGCTGACCATCCTGCTGTCGGACCTGGAGCCGCACGAGATCGCCGCCGGCTCCGGCCTGGCCACGTTCGTGCGCACGCTGGGCGGCAGCTTCGCCGCGTCGCTCACCACCTGGGCCTGGAACCAGCGCAGCACGGTCCACCACGCGCAGCTGATCGAGCACATCGGCGCCTACGACCCGGCGATGCAGCAGACCGTGGCGACGCTGGGCCAGGGCGATCCGCAGCGCGGGGCGATGGTGCTGGAGCGGATGATCTCGCAGCAGGCGGCGCAGATCGGCTTCAACGAGATCTTCCACCTGCTCGGCATCATCTTCCTGCTGGTGATCGCGTTCGTCTGGATCGCCAAGCCGCCGTTCGCGGCCAAGGCGGCGGGCGGAGCGGCGGCGGGCGGGCACTGAGAGCCGAGGGGCCGGCGTCGGCCGGTGCCCTCGCCGCCTGGCATTGCGCAGTGCCGCCCGGGCTGTGGCGCGGGCGCCGGGTGGCGAGCGGCGCCGCGTGCGGTGGCGAAGGGCGCGCGTCGGCCGCCCCGCGAAGTCGCTCCGCGTCGTTCGCTTGCGTCGCGGGCCGGCCGACGCGCGCCTGGACAGGTACTCGGCCGCGGCCCAGCGAAAGCGCAGCGCTTCGGGGCGCGGCCGTCGCCGTTCCGGCACGGCGGAAGCCGCCGTTCGCGAACGCGCCGCTCCACGTCCGGCATGCGCGCAGCGGGGCCGTCCCCAGGTCCGCCGGGGCGGTTACAGCAGGAGAGCAAGCCGGCCGACGCTGAAGGCCGGCGGCCGGCGGCCGGTCAGCCGGCGACGATGTTGACGATCTTGCCCGGCACCACGATCACCTTGCGCACGGTCAGGCCGGCCAGGAACTGGGCCACGTTCGGCTCGGCCATGGCCAGGCGCTCGGCGTCCTCCTTGGTGGCATCGACCGGCAGCTCGATGGTGCCGCGCAGCTTGCCGTTGACCTGCACCGCCACCGTGACCGAATCGCGCACCAGCGCGGCCGGGTCGGGCTGCGGGAACGGCACGTCCTCCAGCAGCGTCTCCGGATGGCCCAGCGCCTGCCACAAGGCGTGGCACACGTGCGGGGTCACCGGGTTGAGCATCAGCACCATCGCCGACAGCGCCTCGTGGCGCACCGCGCGGCCCTGCTCGCTGGCATCGTCGAACTTCGACACGTGGTTCAGCAGCTCCATCAGCGCGGCGATCGCGGTGTTGAAGCTGTGCCGGCGGCCGTAGTCGTCGCCGACCTTCTGGATGGTCTCGTGCAGCTGCCGGCGCAGGGTCTTCTGCGCCGCGTCCAGCGCCGCCGGCTCCAACGGCGCGGGCGCCGGCTGCGCCGCGTGCGAGGCGACCTCGCGCCAGAACCGGCGCAGGAACCGCGCCATGCCCTCGACGCCGGCCTCGTTCCACTCCAGCGACTGTTCCGGCGGCGCGGCGAACATCGAGAACAGGCGCACCGTGTCGGCGCCGTACTTGGCGACCATCGCCTGCGGGTCGACGCCGTTGTTCTTCGACTTCGACATCTTCTCGGTGCCGCCGATCACCACCGGCCGGCCGTCGGCCTTCAAGGTCGCGCCGACGATGCGGCCCTTGTCGTCGCGGACGACATCGACCTCGGCCGGGTTGATCCAGTCCTTCGAACCGTCCGGGTTTTCCCGGTAGAAGGTCTCGGCGATCACCATGCCCTGGGTCAGCAGGTTGCGCACCGGCTCGTCGCTGCCGACCAGGCCCTGGTCGCGCATCAGCTTGTGGTAGAAGCGGAAGTACAGCAGGTGCAGGATCGCGTGCTCGATGCCGCCGATGTACTGGTCGATCGGCATCCAGTAGTCGGCGCGCGCATCGACCATCGTCCCCGCACCGGGGCTGGTGTAGCGGTGCATGTACCAGCTCGACTCCATGAAGGTGTCGAAGGTGTCGGTCTCGCGCTCGGCCGCGCCGCCGCACTGCGGGCAGGTGGTCTTGCGCCATTCCGGGTTGCTCTTGATCGGCGAGGCCACGCCGCTGAACTCGACGTCCTCGGGCAGCAGCACCGGCAGCTGGTCCTCCGGCACCGGCACGTCGCCGCACTTCGGGCACAGGATCACCGGGATCGGGCAGCCCCAGTAGCGTTGCCGGCTCACGCCCCAGTCGCGCAGGCGGTAGTTGACCCGGCGCTGGCCGCGGCCCTCGGCCTCGAAGCGCGCGGCCAGCGCGTCGAACGCCTGCTGGAAGTCCAGGCCGTCGAACTCGCCGGAATTCACCAGCCAGCCGCGCTCGGTGTAGGCCCCGGCCTCCTCGATGCGCTGGCGGAACTCCTCGACCACCTGCACCGCGGCGGTGGTGTCGTAGACGTCGACGGCGCCGGCCTCGCCCAGCGCGCTGCGCATCGGGTCGTCGTGGCGGGCCAGGTGCTGGCCGATCTCGGCCAGCGCGTCGCGCACCGGCGCCGGCACAATCACCATCTTGACCGGCAGGTTGTACTTCTTCGCGAATTCCCAGTCGCGCTGGTCGTGGCCCGGCACCGCCATCACCGCGCCGGTGCCGTAGCCCATCAGCACGAAGTTGGCGACGTACACCGGCACCGGCTCGCCGGTGATCGGGTGGATCGCGCGCAGGCCGGTGTCGCGGCCGCGCTTCTCCTGGGTCTCCAGCTCGGCTTCCGACACCCCGCCCTTCTTCAGGTCGGCGATGAACGCGGCCAGTTCCTCGTCGCCGCGGGCCGCGTGCTGCGCCAGCGGATGCTCGGCGGCGATCGACACGAAGGTCACGCCCATCAGCGTGTCGGGGCGGGTGGTGAAGACGGTCAGCCCGCTGTTGCCGGGCAAGGCGACCGGGCGGCCGTCGCCGTCGACCACGTCGAAGCGGATCTCCAGGCCCTCGCTGCGGCCGATCCAGTTGCGCTGCATGGTCTTGACCGCCTCCGGCCAGCCCGGCAGCCGGTCCAGGCCGTCCAGCAGCTCCTGCGCGTAGGCGGTGATCTTCAGGAACCACTGCGGGATCTCGCGCTTCTCCACCAGCGCGCCGGTGCGCCAGCCGCGGCCGTCGATCACCTGCTCGTTGGCCAGCACGGTCTGGTCGACCGGGTCCCAGTTGACCACCGCGTTCTTGCGGTAGGCCAGACCCCGCTTCATCAGCCGCACGAACATGCGCTGCTCGTGCACGTAGTAGTCCGGGGTGCAGGTGGCGAACTCGCGCGACCAGTCGATCGCGTAGCCCAGCTGCTTCAGCTGCGCCTTCATGTGCGCGATGTTGGCGTAGGTCCACTTGGCCGGCGCGGTCCTGTTCTTGATCGCGGCGTTCTCGGCCGGCAGGCCGAACGCGTCCCAGCCCATCGGCTGCAGCACGTTGTGCCCGGTCATGCGCTTGTAGCGGCTGATCACGTCGCCGATGGTGTAGTTGCGCACGTGGCCCATGTGCAGCGCCCCCGACGGGTACGGCAGCATCGACAGGCAGTAGTACTTGGGCTTGGCCGAGTCCTCGCCGACCTCGTAGGCGCGGGTCGTCTCCCAGAAGCGCTGGGCGGCGGCTTCGACGGACTGCGGATCGTACGCCTGGGATTCGGCGGCGGCGGCGGCTTCGATGGACACGGACGATGGCGGAGCGTGCGGAAAAGGCCGACAAGCCTACCGCAGCGCAGCATCGGCCGCCATGCGCGCGGCCCCGGCGCAATGCCGCCCGGCGCGGGCACAATAGGGCACGTCCCCAGGCCCGGCCCGGCCCCATGCCCCACCTCGCCAACCTCAGCCGCTTCCGCCTGCCGGCGTTCGTGCTGGCGGTGGCGCTGTTGGGCGCGGTGGGCCTGGCGATGGTGCTGAGCATCCGCGAGTTCACCCGCAAGACCGATCGCGTCGAGCACAGCTACCAGGTGATGGCCGCGGCGGAGGCGGTGCGCTCGGCGGTGCGCTCGGTCGAGTCCGACGCGCGCGGCTTCCGCCTGAGCAACCGCAGCGCCGACGTGGCGCAGTTCATGGCCACCACGCCGCAGGTGCACGCGCATGCGGCGGAACTGGTCGCGCTGACCCGCGACAACCCGGCCCAGAACGAGCGTTCGCGCCGCCTGCAGGGCCTGGCGGCGCAACGCCTGCGCTCGCTGCAGCGGCTGGTCGAAGCGCCCGTGCAGGCCGACGCCAACGCGCGCCTGACCGTGTTCGGCGGCGGCTACGAGCTGATGCAGCGGATCAACGCGCTGACCGACGAGATCCTGATCGAGGAGCGCGAACTGCTGCGCCAGCGCAACGCCGCCGCCGCCGAGCAGGCCAACCTGCTGACCGCGATCGTGGTCGCCGGCATCGTCCTGCCGCTGGTGCTGCTCGGCGCGTTGATGTGGGGGCTGGCGCGCGAGAACCGCCGCAGCGCCGCGCTGGAGCGCGAGGCGCGCAAGACCCTGCGCGAGCTGGCCGAGTCGCTGGAGCAGCGCGGCCGCCTGTCCGAGCAGCGGCGCCTGCTCGGCGTCTACGCCGGCCTGCTGCAGAGCAGCCAGACCCTGGACGAGGCGATGGCGGTCACGGTGCGCACCCTGACCGAGCTGCTGCCCGGCGCCGGCGGCCGCTGCTACGTGCTGCGGGCCTCGCAGAACCAGGCCGAAACCGCGGCGCGGTTCGGCGCCGAGGTGGTGCCCAGCGACGACCCGTTGCACCCGGACAGCTGCTGGGCGCTGCGCCGTGGCCAGCCGCACCACAGCGGCCCCGGCGCCGGCCACGTCCGCTGCCGGCACCTGGCGCCGGCCGGCGAGGCGGACGACGCCTGGAGCCTGTGCGTGCCGCTGATGGCCCAGGGCACCTCGCTCGGCCTGCTCTATCTCAGCGGCCCGGCGCAGTGCGGGATCGAGGCGGCGGTGGCGGAATCGGTCGGCGAACAGCTCAGCCTGGCCATGCTCAACCTGCAGCTGCGCGAGACGCTGCGCGTGCAGTCGCTGCGCGACGCCCTCACCGGGCTGTTCAACCGCCGCTATCTCGAGGAGAACCTGCAGCGCGAACTGCTGCGGTGCGAGCGGCGCGGGCTGCCGCTGTCGGTGATCATGCTCGACGTCGACCACTTCAAGCGCTTCAACGACCAGCACGGCCACACCGCCGGCGACGCGCTGCTGGCGCGGATCGGCCAGACCCTGCAGGCGCTGGTCCGCGGCGAGGACATCGCCTGCCGCTACGGCGGCGAGGAGTTCGCGATCGTGTTGCCGGAAACCGGCCGCGCCGAGGCGCTGCAGCGCGCCGAGGAGATCCGCCGGGCGATCGCCGCGACCACCGTGCTGCACCTGCGCCGGACCCTCGGGCCGACCACCGCCTCGCTCGGCGTGGCCGTGTTCCCGGGCGATGGCGACGCCCCCGCGGCGCTGATCGAATGCGCCGACGCCGCACTGTACCGCGCCAAGGCGGCCGGCCGCGACCGGGTGGTCGAGGCGGCCGCGCTGCAACGCGAAGCGCAGGCGCCGCCCGCCGTCCGCACCTGAAGCGCCGGCGCCGCCGGTGCCGGGGGCCACGCATGGCACTGTTCGCGGCCGCGGGCACGCCTAGAATCGGCCGATCCTTCCGTACGGACCGCCCGCATGACCCGACTCGCCCTCGCCCTGGCCGCGGCCCTCGCCGCCTCGCCCGTGTTCGCCGCCGACGCACCGGTGGCCCTGCGTTGCGGCAAGCTGTTCGACGCCCGCAGCGGCAAGGTGCTCGGCCCGCACACCGTGCTGGTGCGCGACGGCAAGATCGAAGGCGTCGTCGCCGGCACCGCGGCCGAGGCGGCGGCCGGGCGGGAGACGGTCGACCTCGGCGGGCACACCTGCACGCCCGGCTGGACCGACCTGCACGTGCACCTGGGCAGCCAGTCCGGCCCGCAGAGCTATTCGGAAGGATTCCGCCTCGACGAGGTCGACTTCGCGTTCCGCTCCGTCGGCTACGCGAAGAAGACGCTGCTGGCCGGCTTCACCAGCGTGCGCGACCTCGGCGGCGAGATCGCCCCGCACCTGCGCGACGCGATCAACCAGGGCCTGGTCGACGGCCCGCGCATCTGGGCCGCGGGCAAGTCGATCGCCACCACCGGCGGCCATGCCGACCCGACCAACGGCTGGAACGACATGCTCTCGCACCTGATCGGCCCGCCCGGCCCGACCGAGGGCGTGATCAACTCGGTCGACGACGCCCGCCAGGCGGTGCGCCAGCGCTACAAGGACGGCAGCGACGTGATCAAGATCACCGCGACCGGCGGCGTGCTGTCGTACGCCAAGTCCGGCGATGCGCCGCAGTTCACCGTCGACGAGGTCAAGGCGGTGGTCGAGACCGCGAAGGACTACGGCTACAAGGTCGCGGCCCACGCCCACGGCGAGGAAGGCATGAGGCGCGCGGTGCTCGGCGGCGTGACCAGCATCGAACACGGCACCTACATGAGCGACGAGGTGATGCGGCTGATGAAGCAGCACGGCACCTGGTACGTGCCGACCATCTACGCCGGCCGCTTCGTCGCCGACAAGGCCAAGATCGACGGTTACTTCCCGGAAGTGGTGCGGCCCAAGGCGCAGCGCATCGGCGCGCTGATCCAGGACACCGCCGCACGCGCGTACCAGCACGGGGTGAAGATCGCCTTCGGCACCGACATGGGCGTGGGCCCGCACGGCGACAACGCGCGCGAGTTCGTCTACATGGTCGAGGCGGGCATCCCCGCGGCGGCGGCGCTGCAGGCGGCGACGATCCGCGCCGCCGAGGTGCTCGGCGTGGACGACCAGGGCGTGATCGAAGCCGGCAAGCGCGCCGACGTCGTCGCGGTGCCGGGCGACCCGGTGGCCGACATCGCCCGTGTGCTCGAGGTCGCATTCGTGATGAAGGACGGGCGGATCTACAAGCGGCCCTGAGGCGATCGCGCGGCGCGGCGCGGCATGCCCGCCCGCCCCGCCTTCCCCGCGGGAGCAAGGCGGGGCGTCAACGGCGCCGCGACACCGCGATCAGGCAGCCCCACCACAGCAGCGCCACCAGGCGCTGCGCCGCCGGCCCCGGCAGCCAGGCCGACGGCACCGCGTTGAGCGCCACCGCCGCCGCCCCCGCGGCCGACAGGCTGAGCGCGACGGCGCGCCATCCCGCGCAGCGGCGCAGGCCCCACGCCAGCAGCCACGCCGCCGGCACGAACGCCAGCCACCAGAGCATCCATGCCGCCGCGTGGCGTTGCCCCGCCGCGCCGTCGAGGTCGTACGGGTCCAGCGGCAGCAGCCCCTGCGCGGCCCAGGCCAGCGCCGAGATCGCCAGCAGCCAGGTACCGAGCCGGGCCGGATAGCCCGCGTCCCCCGGCAGCCGCTCGCGCAGGCGCAACGCCACGACCGCGGCGACCGCGCCCGGCAGCGCGAACGCCAGCAGGTCGAACGCCAGCGCGCGCGGAACCCCGCGCGCGCCGAGCAAGGCCAGCGGGTGCCGCAGGTGCGAGTATTCGGCGAAGGCGGCGCCGAACCCGAGCGCGGCGGCCAGGCACAGCGCCGCGGCGGCGGGTGCGGCGTAGCGGTCGAAGCGGTCCGGGTGGACGATCGGGCGTTGCATCGCGCCATGCTAGCGTGCGCGACGGCGGCGGCGCTTGCCCTCGCCTCCCCCGCCCCCATCTAGCCCGCATCCCCGCCGAAACGAGTCCGCCGATGACCGCCGCCAATCCCCACGTCTTCGATGCCACCGCCGACAACTTCGAGACCGAAGTGCTGCAGAAGTCGCTGCAGACCCCGGTGCTGATCGACTTCTGGGCGACCTGGTGCGGGCCGTGCAAGACCCTGGGGCCGATCCTCGAGAAGCTGGCGGCCGATTACAACGGCGCCTTCGTCCTGGCCAAGGTCGACGTGGACAAGGAACCGCAGCTGTCCGGCGCGTTCCAGATCCGGTCGGTGCCCACCGTGTTCCTGGTCAAGGGCGGGCAGATCGTCGACGGCTTCCCGGGCGCGCTGCCGGAGGGCCAGCTGCGCGAGTTCCTGCGCCACCACGGCATCGAGCCGGCCGAGGCCGAGGCGCCCGTCGAGGAGGTGGCCGCGCCGCCGGCCGATCCGCACGCCGAGGTGATGCGCCTGCGCCGCGCGGTGGAGACGGAGCCGGACAACGACGAGCTCAAGCTCGACCTCGCCGTGGCCCTGCTGCGCACCGGCGGCGCGCACGAGGCCGAGCAGATCCTCGACGCGTTGCCGGCCAATCTCGCCACCGACGATCGCGCCCTGCGCGCCCGCGCCCGCCTCGGCTTCGCGGCGCTGCTCAAGGACGCGCCGCCGGTGGAGGTGCTGGAGGCGGCGATCGCCCGCGACCCCGACGACCTGCGCGCGCGCCACCTGCTCGGCGCCCACCGCATCGTCGGCGGCCACTCCGAGGCCGGCCTGGAGCAGTTCCTCGAGATGCTGCGGCGCGACCGCAACTACGCCGAGGGCTTGCCGCGCAAGGCGCTGATCGACGCGTTCCGGGTGGTCGAGGACGAGGACCTGGTCGGGCGCTACCGGCGCAAGATGTCGTCGCTGCTGTTCTGACGGCGAGGTCCGGATCAAGGAGAAACGAGGAACAGCGGGGCCGCCGCGGCCGGCAGGGCCCCGGCCTCCCCGTCCTCCCCGGTTCGTCCCTGCGCCCGCCGCTTCAACGATACGCATGCGTATGGCAAGCTGAGCCCCTCCTCCCGCTCCCGCCCCCGCATGAAAGCCCGCGTCCTGCGCCATGGCCTGAACCTCTGGCCGCCGTTCCTGTGCAGCGGCATCCGCGTCGCCGCGCTCGCCGACGACTACCGCTACGCGCGCGTGGAGCTGCGGATGCGGCCGTGGAACCGCAATTACGTCGGCACCCACTTCGGCGGCAGCCTGTTCGCGATGACCGATCCGTTCTGGATGCTGCTGGTGATGCAGGCGCTCGGCCGCGAGTACTTCGTCTGGGACAAGGCCGGCGAGATCGAGTTCGTCAAGCCCGGCCGCGGCACCGTGCAGGCGGAGTTCGCGCTCGAGGAAGCCACCCTCGGCGAGCTGCGCGCCGCCGCGGCCGGCGGCGGCAAGGTGCTGCGGTGGTTCGACACCGCGGTCGTCGACCGCGCCGGCGACGTGGTCGCGCGCGTGCGCAAGCAGCTGTACGTGCGTCGCAAGCCGGCGTACCGCGGCGGCGCCGAGGCCGCGGCGCGCTGATTCCGGCGCGCTCCGCCACTATCTGCCGCTGCGCGTCACCCGCAGTCAGCGATGTCGCGCAGATGTGATGGCGGTGTAGTGAGCAAGCGTCCGCGGGAACGCTATGCTGCGCTCCGCAACAGGGGGACGCGATGCACGGGCCTGGCTCCAACGCCGACAACGCCGCACTGCCGGAGATCGCCGGATATCGCCTGCGCAAGGTGATCAACCACGGCGGCATGTCGACGGTGTACCTCGGCGAGCAGTTGGCGCTGTCGCGCGAGGTCGCGATCAAGGTGATGCTGCCGGTGGCGCTGGCGGACGAGGTCAGCCGGCGCCGGTTCGAGAACGAGGCGCGCACGATCGCGCGGCTGGAGCATCCGAACATCGTCGGCATCCACGAGGTCGGCCGCACCCGCGACGGCCTGCCCTACTACGCGATGCCGTACCTGCCGCGGGGCCACCTCGGCCAGCGCGACCTGAGCCGCGACGAGCCGCGCGCGATCGAGATCGCGCTGACCCTGCTGTCGGCGCTGGACTACGCCCACGCGCACGGCGTGGTGCACCGCGACGTCAAGGCCGAGAACGTCCTGTTCGACGACTCCGAGCGGCCGCTGCTGGCCGACTTCGGCATCGCCCTGCGCCGCGGCTTCGGCCCGCGCGTGACCGCCGCCGGCCTCGCGGTCGGCAGCACCGCCTACATGGCGCCGGAGCAGGCGCGCGGCGAGGACGTGGACGGCCGCGCCGACCTCTACAGCCTCGGCGTGCTGTTCTGGGAGATGCTCGCCGGCCAGCTGCCGTACCAGGCCGGCGACGCGCTGTCGATGGCGGTGATGCACGCGCAGGATCCGATCCCGCGGCTGCCGCCGCACCTGCGCCACTGGCAGCGCTTCATGCACCGCGCGCTGGCCAAGTCGCCGGAGCAGCGCTTCCAGAGCGCGAAGGAGATGGCCGCGGCGATCGAGCGCGTGCGCGACCGCCGCCCCTGGAGCGGCGCGCTCGAGGCGGCGCGGCGGTGGCTGCCGGACCGGCGCTGGGCCAAGCCGCTGTGGGCGGGCCTGGGCGCGGCGGCGATCGCGCTGGTCGCGGTGGCGTTCGGCGTCGGCCGCGACGCCGCCGGCGACGGCTTCTTCCGCGCCCCGCCCGCGCCGGCGAACACGGCCGCGCCCGCCGCCGGCGCCGGCGCCGACCCGACCGACGCGATGCTGCAGCCGCTGCCCGAGGCGCCGGTGCAGAACGCGCTGGTCGAGGCCAAGCGCCTGATCGCCGAAGGCCGCCTCACCGGCCCGGGCGGGGACAACGCCTACGACCGCGTCCTGCTGGCCTGGCACGACGACAGCGCCAATCCCGAGCTCGGCGCCGTGGTCGACGCCCTGACCGGCGCGCTCGCCGAACAGGTCGGCCGTCACCTGCGCGAAGGCCGCGACCAGCGCGCGCGCGAGCTGCTCGTGCACACGACCGCGCTCGGCCAGCAGACCGGCACCGCCGATTCGCCGGCGCAGCGGCGGCTGCGCGAGCTCGCCGCCGAGGCGCTGCAGCGGCGCGTCGACGCGGCGCGCGAGCGCCGCGACCCGGCGGAGGCGGAGAAGGCGGCCGCGCTGGCCCGGGAGTTCGGCCTGCCCCAGGCCACGGCGGCGCGCCTGGCTGCGCAGGCGCGGGCGATTCCCGCCGGCGCAAGCGCGCGCGCGCTCGGCGGCGCCGACCTCGCCGGCACGCACAGCAATGCGCGCGCCAGCGTCGCGCTCAGCGCGCGCCCGGTCAGCCGCCGCGAGTACGCCCGCTTCGCCGCGGCCCACGGCCGCAAGCCGGCGCTGTGCCGCGAACGGGCGTCGCTGCTGCGCGTGCTCGATCCGCGCGACTGGCAATCGCCGGGCTTCCCGCAGGGCGAGGACGAGCCGGTGGTGTGCGTGTCGGCGGAGGACGCGCAGGCCTACGCGCAGTGGTACAGCGCGCAGACCGGCCGCGACTACCGGCTGCCGAGCCTGGAGGAGGCGCGGCAGCTGCCGGCCGAGACCGGCGCGCGTGCATTGTCGATGTGGCTGCGCGACTGCGGCCGCGACTGCCGGCAGCGCCAGGTGGTCGGCGCTTCCTGGCGCAGCCGCCAGGCGGCCCGCGCGCTCGCCGCCGGCCGCGGCTACGACGACGTCGGCTTCCGGCTGATCCGCGAACGCTGAACCACCGGCGGGCGCCGCGCTTGGGAAGCGCCCGCTCGGCCGCTCGTTGCCTTCGCTCCGCGAGGCGAAGGCCGCGGCGGCCGATCGCCTACAATCGCCGGATGCCCGACGCCCCGCCCCCCGTCTCCGCCCGCCTGCAGCGGCTGTTCCTCACCGGCCTGCTGACCCTGTTGCCGATCTGGCTGACCTGGGTGGTGGTCAAGTTCGTGTTCGTGCTGCTGTCCGACATCGGCCAGCCGTTCGTCGCGCCGCTGCTGCAGAGCCTGGCGGCGGCCTCGCCGGAGTCGCTGTCCTGGCTGGCGCAGCCGTGGGTGCGCACGTTGCTCGCGCTGCTGGCGACCCTGGGAGTGATCCTGCTGTCCGGGGTGATGGCGCGGCGGGTGATCGGCCAGCGCATGCTGCGCTGGTTCGAGGCACTGGTGCAGCGCATCCCGCTGGCCAGCACCATCTACGGCAGCGCGCGGCAGCTGCTCGACATCCTGCAGACCAAGCCGGACGGCACCCAGCGGGTGGTGCTGATCGACTTCCCGCACACCGAGATGAAGTCGATCGGCTTCGTCACCCGGGTGATCCGCGAGCACGGCAGCGGCCGCGAGCTCGCCGCGGTGTACGTGCCGACGACGCCGAACCCGACCTCGGGCTATCTGGAGATCGTGCCGGTGGAAAAGATCACGCCGACCGACTGGACGGTGGACCAGGCGATGAGCTTCATCATCTCCGGCGGCGCGGTTTCGCCGGAGACGATTCCGTTCTCGCCGCCGGCGGAACGGTGAGGAGGCACGGAGGAGGAGCGACGAGGACCGAGTGCCGCCGCATCCGCCCACCGCCCGCGTCCCGTTTCTCGCTTTCCGTGCCTCCCGACTCGCGCCCCTCCACTCCCGCCCGCCCCGCCCCGTGAACGCATCCGTCCCGGCCCCCGCACCTTCGCCAACCGCCGTCCCGAGGGCCCCCGTCGCGCGTCCGCTCGACGACCGCGCGGTCCGGCTGTTCATCGTTCTCGGCGCGTTCTTCTGCGTCAACGCGGTGCTGGCCGAGTTCATCGGGGTCAAGATCTTCGCGCTCGAGGACACCCTCGGCATCGCCCCGCTGCAGTGGAACCTGTTCGGCCAGAGCGGCTCGCTCAGCTTCACCGCCGGCACCCTGCTGTGGCCGGTGGTGTTCCTGATGACCGACGTGATCAACGAGTTCTTCGGCCGCCGCGGGGTGCGCACGATCTCGTGGCTGGCCGCCGGGCTGATCGTGTACGGCTTCGCGTTCGCGTTCGCGGCGATCGCGCTGGCGCCGGCGGGCTGGTGGGTGGGGGCCGCGCGGCCGCAGGGCGTGGACGACTACCAGGCCGCCTTCGCCGCGGTGTTCGGCCAGGGCCTGTGGACCATCGCCGGCTCGCTGGTGGCGTTCGTGATCGGGCAGCTGATCGACGTGGCGGTGTTCCACCGCATCCGCAACGCCACCGGCGAGAAGTGGGTGTGGCTGCGCGCGACCGGCTCGACCGCGGTGTCGCAGCTGGTCGACAGCTTCGTGGTGCTGTACATCGCCTTCGTGCTCGGCCCGCAGAAGTGGCCGACCTCGCTGTTCCTGGCGGTGAGCACCGTCAACTACGCCTACAAGATGCTGGCGGCGATCGCGCTGATTCCGCTGATCTACCTGGTCCGCGCCGGGATCACCCGCTATCTCGGCGCCGAGCGCGCCCGCGCGCTGCGCGAGGCGGCGGCGAGCTGAGCGGATCGGCTCCGCGCGCCGACGGCGCCGCCGCGGGCCGCCGCGCTCATCCGCCGCCGCGCAGCCCCAACGCCGCCTGCAGCCGCGGCCGGTAGCCGGTGCTGCTGGCCACGCGCAGGCCGCCGGCCAGGCGCAGCAGGTAGCGGCCTTCCTCCAGCGTCTCGACGTCGCGCACCGCCTCGATGCGGACGATCCGCGAGCGGTGGATGCGCACGAAGCGCTGCGGATCCAGGCGCCGCTCCAGCGCGGCCATGGTCTCGCGCAGCAGGTGGCGGCGCTCGCCCACGCACAGCTCCACGTAGTTGGCGCGGGCCAGGATGCAGTCGATCGCGTCCACCTCCACCAACTGCAGCCGCGGCCCGACCGGGACCGCCAGCCGCTGCGCGTAGCCGTCGGCCGCCGCCTGCGCGCGCCCGGCCGCGCGCAGGCCGCGCACCCGCGCCAGCGCCGCCTGCAGGCGCTCGGCCGAATACGGCTTGAGCAGGTAGTCGACGGCGCCGACCTCGAACGCG
The DNA here is from genome assembly GCF_003814555.1 of Vulcaniibacterium tengchongense. Lineage (GTDB taxonomy): Bacteria > Pseudomonadota > Gammaproteobacteria > Xanthomonadales > Xanthomonadaceae > Vulcaniibacterium > Vulcaniibacterium tengchongense. The sequence goes on along the minus strand of NZ_RKQN01000001.1, from coordinate 528,255 downwards.
CGCAGCGCGTGGTCGGCATAGGCGGTGACGAACACCACCTGCGGGCGCCGCTCCGGCAGCAGCGCGCCGAGCACCCCGAAGCCGCCCAGCGCCGGCATGCGTACGTCGAGGAACACCACGTCCGGTTGCAGGCGGCGGATCGCGGCGAGCGCCGCGTCGCCGTCGGCGCATTCCTCGAGCACTTCCACGCCGGGCTCGCGCCCGAGCAGCCGGCGCAGGCGCGCGCGCGACAACGCCTCGTCGTCGACCACCAGCGCGCGCAGCGCGCGGTTCACGCCGCGGCCCCGACCGTACGGCACGGCACGCTCAGCCACACCCGCGTGCCGCCGCCGCGGCGAGGCGCGATCACCAGCTGGTGATCGTCGCCGTACAGGCATTGCAGCCGCGCGCGCGTGTTGCTCAGGCCCACGCCCGTGCCCCGGGGCGCCGGCGCGTGGGCGCCGTCGTCGAGCACCTCCAATACCAGCCGGCCGCCTGCGCGCGCGGCGCGTACGCAGATCGCGCCGGCGTCGCCGCGGGCCGCGACCGCATGGCGGATCGCGTTCTCGACCAGCGGCTGCAGCAGCAGCGGCGGCACGCCGGCGTCGAGCAGGTCCGAGTCGATCGTCCACTGCACCTGCAGGCGCTCCCCCAGGCGCGCGCGCTCGATCCCGATGTAGTGGTCGAGCGCGGCCAGTTCCTCGCGCAGCGCGACGAGCTGGCGCCGCGAGGTATCCAGGCTGTGCCGCAGCATCGCGCCGAGGTCGACCAGCATCCGGTCGGCGGCCTCGGGGTCGCGGTGCACGGTCTCGGCGATCGAGTTGAGCGCGTTGAACAGGAAATGCGGGTTGAGCTGCGCCGAAAGCGCCTGCAGCCTGGCCTCGGTCAGGCGCGCGCCCAGTTCGATCGCCTCGCGCTCGCGCCGCCGCGCACGCCCGGCGTACACCCAGGCGTGGGCGACGCCGACGATCAGCCAGCCCATCAGCAGGTTGTTGAGCACGCTGGCGGCCAGGACGTCGGGGAACGGCGGCAGCGCCGGATACCAGCCCACGGCGTCGTTGAGCAGCCGTACCGCCAGCGCGCGCAGCACGATCACCGCGGCCACCGCGAGCCCGTGCGCCGCCAGCGCGCGCAGGACCCGCCCCGGCTCCACCGGCCAGCGCCGCACGCACCAGAACAGCGCCAGCGTCAGCGGCGCCCACAGCCAGGCGCTGGCGAGCTGCATGCGCAGCGCGCGTTCCAGCGCCACCGGCTGGCCGGTGGCCTCGCCCATGGTCACCACCTGGCCGGTCCAGACCAGACCGTTCAAGGTCCACCAGAGCAGCACCAGGACGCACAGCAGCAGCGGTCGCGCGGACATGCCGCGGACGCTAGTGCGGCGCGGGCGCGCTTGCAATCGCTTCTCCGGGATCCGTCCCGCAACCGCCGGCATTCGTCCCCGCGGGCCGCCATGGCCGGCACTCGGCGATGCAGAGTGCGGCCACCCACACGGAGACGCGCCATGCCGATCCTGCCCTCCCCCACGTCGCTGGTCCTCGCGCTGGCCGCCGCGGCGCTCGCCGGGCCGGCGTCCGCCGACGGGCAATGCCCGCCGGTGCACAAGTACGCCGAAGGCACCCTGTCCACCGAGCGTTGGGAATGGCGCCTCAGCTTCACGCCCAGCCGCCAGCGCGCGTACTGGTCGACCACCGCCGGCTGGTGGCCCGGCACCCGCGAGCGCGCCACCATCCTCACCTCGCGCCGCTCGCCCTGGGGCTGGGGCGAGCCGGAGGTCGCGCCGTTCTCCGGCCTCCACAGCGACATGGACCCGTACGTCTCCCCGGACGGCCGCGTCGTCGTGTTCTCCTCGGAGCGGCCGCGCCCCGACGGCAGCGCCGGCAAGATGGACCTGTGGCAGGTGCGGCGCACCGCGCGCGGCTGGAGCCAGCCGGCGTACCTGGGCGACGCGGTCAACAGCGCCGGCGACGAACTGTATGCGAGTACCGATCGCCACGGCACCCTGTATTTCGGCAGCGACCGCGAAGGCGAGTGGAACATCTACCGCAGCCGGCGCCTGCGCGACGGCCGCTACGGCCCGGCCGAGAAGCTCGGCCCCGGCGTCAACAGCGCGCAGCGCTGGGAGTTCAACCCGGAGATCTCGCCGGACGGTCGCACCCTGGTGTTCACCCGGCTGGATTTCCCCAACGACGCCCTGCCCGACCTGGGCCACGGCTGGGGCGACCTGTACGTCAGCCGGCTGCGCCGCGACGGGTTCGGCGCGGCGCGCAACCTCGGCCCGTGCGTCAACACGGCCTGGGACGAGTTCCACCCGACCGTGCTGTGGGAGCGCGACCTGCTGTTCTACGCCCGCGACGTCGGCCGCCCCAGCGACTTCTACGTGACCCGGCTGCCCCTGCCCGAAGCCGACGAATAGCGCACGCGGTGCATGACCTCCGGCCCATGCCGGGGCGACGGTGGCGGGCGAGCCTTGCGGACTCGACGCCACCGTCCCGGATGCCCATGCGCCAGCCCTTCCGCGTTTCCGCCCTCCGCCTCCCGCTCTGCGCCGCGCTCGCGCTCGCCGCGGCCGGCGCGGCCCTGCCCGGGCTCGCCGCCGACGCCCCGACGGCCGCCGCGGCGCAACCGGCCAAGGCCGCCCGCCTCAACGCGCTCTACGAGCAGTACTGGGAGGAACTGCTGGAGCTGAACCCGCTGCAGGCCACCTTCCAGGGCGACCCGCGCTACAACGACCGGCTGCCGAACACGCTCTCGGCCGAGCACCGCCGGCGCGTGCGCGAATTCGACCGGCGCTGGCTGGAGGCGGCCGAGGCGATCGGCGCCGACGGCCTGCAGGGCCAGGACCTGCTCAGCTACCAGATCTTCGTGCGCGAACTGCGCCAGGACCTGGAAGGCGAGCGTTTCCCCGGCTGGATGCAGCCGATCAACCAGTTCTACAACCTCGCCGCCTCGTTCGTGCAGCTGGGCTCCGGCACCGGCGCGCAGCCGTTCAAGACCGTGCGCGACTACGACGACTGGCTCGCGCGCGCCGCGCAGGTGCCGGTGCTGTTCGACCAGGCGATCGCCAACTCGCGCGAGGGCATAAAGGCCGGCGTGGTGCAGCCGCGCGCGCTGATGCTCAAGGTGATCCCGCAGCTCGACGCGGTCATCAAGGACAAGCCCGAGGACACGCTGTTCTGGGGGCCGGTCAAGAACTTCCCGAAGGACTTCACCGACGCCGACCGGCAGCGCCTGGCCGAGGCCTACCGCAAGCTGATCGCCGAACGGCTGATGCCGGCGTACCGCAAGCTGCGCGCCTTCGTCGCCGACGAATACCTGCCGCACGCGCGCGCCAGCTCCGGCCTGGACGCCCTGCCCGACGGCGCCGCCTGGTACGCCTACAACGTGCGCAGCCGCACCACCACCGACCTGAGCCCGGCGCAGATCCACGACGTCGGCCTGCGCGAGGTCGAGCGCATCCACGGCGAGATGCGCAAGGTCATGGAGCAGGTGGGCTTCCAGGGCTCGCTGCAGGAGTTCTTCAAGTTCATGCAGACCGACCCGCGCTTCAACTTCGAAAACGAGGAGGCGCTGCTGGCGCACTACCGCGGGCTGGAAGCCAAGATCAACCGGAAGATTCCCGAGCAGTTCTCGCTGGTGCCCAAGACCGCGTTCGAGATCCGCGCGGTGGAGCCGTTCCGCGCCCAGTCGGCGGCCGGCGGCTCGTACATGCGCCCGAGCGAGGACGGTTCGCGCCCGGGCATCTTCTACGTCAACACCTACGACCTGCCCAGCCGCAAGACCTGGGACGCCGAGGACCTGTACCTGCACGAGGCGATCCCCGGCCATCACTTCCAGCTGGCGCTGCAGATCGAGCTCAAGGACCTGCCGAAGTTCCGCCGCTTCGGCGGCGCCACCGCCTTCACCGAGGGCTGGGGCCTGTACGCCGAGTCGCTCGGCAAGGACCTGGGCGTGTACACCGATCCGTACAACTACTTCGGCTACCTGCAGAACGAGCTGTGGCGCGCGATCCGCCTGGTGGTGGACACCGGCCTGCACAGCAAGGGCTGGACCCGCGAGCAGGTCATCCGCTACATGCTCGACAACTCCGCCGAGAGCCAGACCCAGGCCACCGCCGAGGCCGAACGCTACATGGCCATCCCCGGGCAGGCGCTGGCGTACAAGATCGGCGAACTGAAGATCAAGGAACTGCGCGCGCGTGCCGAGAAGGCGCTCGGCCCGAAGTTCGACGTGCGCGCGTTCCACGCCGAGGTGCTGAAGGACGGCGCGGTGCCGCTGGACGTGCTGGAAGGCAAGATCGACCGTTGGATCGCCGCGCAGCAGGGCTGAGCCCTGCGCGCCGCGCTTTTGCGTATACGCTCACCGAACCCAGCGGCCGCCGCGGCGGCCCTCACCAGGAGGTTTTCCCGTGAAGCTTTGCACCACCCTGCGCCCCATCGTGCTCAGCCTCGCCGTCGCCGCCGCGGTCGCCGCGGTGTCCGGCTGCCAACGCGAAGCCGCGCCCGACAACGCCGCCAAGCCGGCCGCGGCCGCGCCGGCGCAGGACGCCGCCGCCAAGGCCGCCCAGTTGAACAAGATCTACGCCGACTACTGGGAGGCGTACCTGAAGCTCAACCCGGTGCTGGCCACGTTCACCGGCGACGCCCGCTACAACGCCGAGCTGCCCGACTTCGGCTCGCAGCAGTACCGCGACGAGCTGAGGAAGTTCCACCAGGACTGGCTGGCCAAGGTCGAAGCCGTCGGCGCCGACGGCCTCACCGGCCAGGACCTGCTGAACTACAACATCTTCACCAAGGACGCGCGCGACGCGATCGCCTCGTTCGAGTTCCCGGGCTGGATGCTGCCGGTCAACCAGATGGACAGCACCGCCAGCCTGGCCGTGCAGTTCGGCTCCGGCAACGGCGCGCAGCCGTTCAAGACCGTGCAGGACTACGACAACTGGCTCAAGCGCGCCGCCCGCATCCCGGTGCTGTTCGACACCGAGATCGGCAACATGAAGCAGGGCATCGCCGCCGGCGTGGTGCAGCCGCGCGTGCTGATGGAGAAGGTGGTGCCGCAACTGGACGCGCTGATCAAGGACAAGCCCGAGGACACGCTGTTCTGGGGGCCGGTCCAGAACTTCCCGAAGGACTTCTCCGACGCCGACAAGCAGCGCCTGGCCGAGGCCTACCGCAAGCTGATCGCCGAGCAGCTGATGCCGGCGTACCGCAAGCTGCGCGCCTTCATCGCCGACGAGTACCTGCCCAAGACCCGCGACACCGTCGGCCTCGACAAGCTGCCCAACGGCGCCGCGTGGTACGCGTTCAACGCCAAGCAGAGCACCACCACCGACCTGACCCCGGCGCAGATCCACGACATCGGCCTGCGCGAGGTCGAGCGCATCCACGGCGAGATGCGCAAGGTGATGGAACAGGTGGGCTTCAAGGGCACGCTGCAGGAGTTCTTCGACTACGTGCAGACCGACAGGAAGTTCGAGTTCAAGAGCGAAGACGAACTGCTGAAGTACTACCGCGCGCTGGAAGACAAGGTCAACCGCAAGATCCCCGAGCAGTTCTCGCTGGTCCCGAAGTCGCCGTTCGAGATCCGCCCGGTCGAGCCGTTCCGCGCCAAGTCCGCCGCCGGCGGCCAGTACTACCCGCCGAGCGAGGACGGCACCCGGCCGGGCATCTTCTACGTCAACACCTACGACCTGCCCAGCCGCAAGATCTGGGACGCCGAGGACCTGTACCTGCACGAGGCGATCCCCGGCCACCACTTCCAGATCGCGTTGCAGATCGAGCTGAAGGACATGCCGGCGTTCCGCCGCTGGAGCATCCAGAGCGCGTTCGCCGAAGGCTGGGGCCTGTACGCCGAGTCGCTGGGCAAGTCGCTGGGCGTGTACACCGACCCGTACAGCTACTTCGGCTACCTGCAGAACGAGCTGTGGCGCGCGATCCGCCTGGTCACCGACACCGGCCTGCACAGCAAGGGCTGGAGCCGCGAGCAGGTGATCGAGTACATGAAGCAGAACTCGGCGGTCAGCGACACCACCGCCGTGGCCGAGGCGGAACGCTACATCGCCTGGCCGGGCCAGGCGCTGGCGTACAAGATCGGCGAGCTGAAGATCAAGGAACTGCGCGCCCGGGCGGAGCAGGCGCTGGGGCCGAAGTTCGACGTGCGCGAGTTCCACGCCGAGGTGCTGAAGGACGGCGCGGTGCCGCTGGACGTGCTGGAGGGCAAGATCGACCGCTGGATCGCGGCCAAGCGGCCGGGCTGAGCCGGCCGCCCGCAAGGCGGGCCGGAGCCGCGCGCCGGCTTCGGCCCGCCGCCACTGCCGCCTCGCGCGGCCCGCCTTCGCCCCCGCCGCCGGCGGGGCCGGGCATCGGACAAAAACCGCACATCGGCGGCGACCCGGCGCAGCCGGCATAATAGAGTGACCGCCGTCGCACTCGGCGCCTCCCGCTGCCCGACACGGAAGACGAATGTCCAACGCCGCCGCGCTCCGGCCCCCCCGCGCTTCGCCACCGCTTCGCTTCCGCCGCCTCTCCCCGTTCCTGCCGTTCGCGCTGCTGGCCGCGCTGCTGCTCGCGCCCGCCGCCGCGGCGCAGGACTGGATGTACCGCGTGCGCCCGGGCGACAACCTGTGGGACCTCGGCCTGCGCCATCTCAAGCCGGGGATCGACTGGCGCCGGCTGCAGGCGCACAACGCCGTGCAGGACCCGTACCGGCTGCCGCCGGGCATGCTGCTGCGCTTCCCCGTCGCTTGGCTGCGCGTGGAACCGGTACGCGCGCGCGTGATCGCGTTGCGCGGCCAGGTCCGGGCCCAGGCCGCGGCCGGCGCACGGCCGGCGGACGCGGTCGAGGACCTGCGCCTGGGCGTGGGCGGCTGGCTCGAGACCGGGGCCGACGCCAGCGCCACCATCGAGTTCGCCGACGGCTCGCGCCTGACCGTGGACGGCGGCAGCCGGGTCGAATTCGACCGGCTCAGCGTCTACGCCGCCACCGGCATGGTCGACACGCGCATGCGCCTGCAGCGCGGGCGCGCGGCGAACAGGGTGACGCCGGCCCAGGGGCCGGCCTCGCGCTACATCATCGCCACCCCGTCGGCGACCACCAGCGTGCGCGGCACCCGCTTCCGCGTCGGCGCCGGCGCCGGCGACGCGCCCGACACCGCCGAGGTGCTGGAAGGCCAGGTGCAGGTGGCCGACGACCGCCGCGGCGTGCTGCTGCGGCCCGGCTTCGGCACCGTGGTCGGCCGGGATGGCGCGCCGGCGGCGCTGGCGCTGCTGCCGGCGCCGGCGCTCGATGAAGCCGGCTCGCGCCTGCAGACGCTGCCGCTGACGCTGCGCTGGGCGCCGCTCGACGGCGCCCGCGCGTACCGCGTCGAGGTGGTGCGCGCGGACGCGCCCGAGGTGCAGCTGTACTCGGCCGTGACCGAGGCCACCGAGCTGCGCATCGACGCCCTGCCCGGCGGCCGCCACCGCGTGCTGCTGCGCGGCATCGCCGGCAACGGCCTCGAGGGGCGCGACGCCGAGCGGACCATCGCGGTCAGCGACAAGCCGCTGCCGCCGCTGACCGTGCGTCCGCGCGCCGGCGAACGCGTGCACCAGCCGCGGCCGCGTTTCGAGTGGACCCGCAGCGAGGACGCCTCGGGCACCCTGATCCAGATCGCGCGCGATCCGGACTTCGACCAGCCGCTGCTGGAGAGCCAGGCGCGCCGCGAGCGCTTCCGGCCGGAGCAGGCGTTGGCGCCGGGCCGCTACTACTGGCGCCTGGCCTCGCGCGACGGCGAGGGCCGCACCGGCCCGTTCGGCGAGGCATTGGCGTTCGAGGTCAGCGACGCGCCGCCCGACCCGGGCCTGGAGAGCGAACAGGCGCGCGCCGGCCGCGTGGTCCTGCGCTGGCAGGCGGGCGAGCCCGGGCAGCGCCATCGCGTGCAGGTCGCCAGGCGCCCGGACTTCGCCGCGCCGCTGTTCGACCAGGTCGTCGACCGGCCGCAAGTGGAACTCGAGCGTCCGCTCGGCGGCCGCTGGTACATCCGGGTGCAGACCGTCGACGACGACGGCTACGCCGCGCCGTACGGCCCGGTGCAGGAGCTGCGCTTCCCCTGCCGGCTGTGTTACGGCGCCGGCGCGGCCGCGCTGCTGTTGCTGGCCTTGTGATCGACAGGGCCTCGCCCCGGCTGCGTCGCGCGCTCACCGCCGTCCTGATGGCCGGCCTGGCGGCGCTGTTCGGCCTCTACGGCGTCGGCGCCCGCCTCGACGACCGGCTCTACGACCTGCACCTGGCGACCTGGCCGCAACCGCCCGACGAGGACGTGGTGGTGGTCGCGATCGACGACCGCAGCCTGGCCGAACTGGGCCAATGGCCCTGGCCACGCGACCTGCACGCGCGCCTGCTCGACCGCCTGGGCGAGGCCGGGGTGCGCGGCGTCGCCCTCGACCTGATCCTGGCCGAGCCGGACCGCAACGGCCCCGAGCGCGACCTCGCCCTCGCCGCGGCCCTGCGCCGCGGCGGCCGCATCGCGCTGCCGGTGTTCCCGGCGCCGCTGCACCCGAACGGGCCGCCGGTCGAGGTGCTGCCGACGCCGACCCTCGCCGCCGCGGCGCCGGCGCTCGGCCACACCGATGTCGAGCTCGACGCCGAGGGCGCGGTGCGCGGCCTGTACCTGCACGCGGGCGTCGGCGACGCGCATTGGCCGGCGCTGGCGCTGGCGCTGCTGCGGCTCGATCCGGCGGCGCGGCCGCAGGAACTGCCCGGGCTGCGCCGGCCCGCGGAGCAGGCCGGCTCGCCCTACCAGTGGGTCCGCGACCGCTACGTGCGGATCCGCTACGCCGGCCCGCCGGGCAGCTTCCCGCAGGTGTCCGCCGCCGCGGTGCTCGCCGGCGAAGTGCCGGACCGGCTGCTGCGCGGGCGCTGGACCGTGGTCGGCGTCACCGCCACCGGGCTGGCGCCGACCTTCCTGACCCCGATGTCCGCCGAGCGCATGACCGGCGCCGAGTACCAGGCCAACGTCGTGGAGATGCTGCTGCACGGCCGCGCGATCGTGCCGCTGGCGCCGCTGTGGCAGGCGGCGCTGGGCGCCGCGATCGTGCTGGTCGCCACCTGGTACCTGCTGGCCCCCGGCCTCGCCCGGCCGCTGCTGGCCGGCGCGCTCGGCGCGCTGGTCGCGCTGGCCGGCAGCGCCCTGCTGTTGCGGCTGGCGTCGCTGTGGTTCGCGCCGGCGGCGACGGTCGTCGCGATCGGCCTGGTCGTGCTGGCGTGGACGGTGAGCCATCTGCGCCTGTGGCGGCGCCAGGCCCACCTGGACACGCTCACCCACCTGCCGAACCGGCGCCGGTTCGATCTCGCGCTGGAACGCGAGCTGGCCAGCGCGCGGCGCAACCGCACGCCGTTGTCGCTGCTGCTGATCGACGTCGACCACTTCAAGACCTACAACGACAGCCAGGGCCACCGCGCCGGCGACCGCCTGCTGGTCATGGTCGCGCGTTCGATCCGCGCCCACGCCCGGCGCCCGCGCGACCTGGCCGCGCGCTTCGGCGGCGACGAGTTCGCGCTGATCCTGCCCGACACGCCGTTGGCCGGGGCGCTGCGGGTGGCCGAAGCGGTCCTGGCCGAGGTGCGCGAACTCGACCTGCGCTACGGCCCGGGCGACGCGGTCCGCGCCAGCGTCAGCATCGGCCTGCAGTCCTGCGTTCCCGACGCGGCCACCCTGCCGCGCACGCTGTTCGACCGCGCCGACCAGGCGCTGTACCGGGCCAAGGAAGCCGGCCGCGACACCTACGCCGCTTACCCGGCGCTGTGAGCGGACGCCGCCGCCGAAGGACGGCGCGCGGCGCCGTCCCGGGACCGGAGGCGGCGCGCCTCAGCCGCGCGCGCCGCTGCGGGCGCCGCGCCCGTCGCGGGCGCCGCCGCGGTGCTGCTTGGGGCCGGCGTGCGCATGGCGCGCTTCCGGCTTGCCGTGCGGGCGCTGCGACGGCCGGCGCGGGCCGCGGTTGGCCTGGCGCGGGTTCGGCAGCGGCGCATTGAACTGGATCGGCCGCGACGGCGCGTAGCCCTCGACCTCGACCAGTTCCAGCTCGGCCTTCAGCAGCCGCTGGATCTGCCGCAGCAGCCCGCCCTCGTCCGGCGCGACCAGCGACAGCGCCTCGCCGCTGGCGCCGTTGCGGCCGGTGCGGCCGATGCGGTGCACGTAGTCCTCGGCCACCATCGGCAGGTCGTAGTTGATCACCAGCGGCAGGTTCGGGATGTCCAGCCCGCGCGCCGCGACGTCGGTGGCCACCAGCACGCGCGCCTGCCCGCCCTTGAACGCGTTGAGCGCCTTCTGCCGCTGCGCCTGGCTCTTGTTGCCGTGGATCGCGACCGCCCTCAGGCCGGCGTCCTCGAGCTGTTCGGCGAGCCGGTTGCAGCCGTGCTTGGTGCGGCCGAACACGATCGCCTGGTCGGTGTGGCGGCCGGCGAGGATCTCCACCAGCAGCTCGCGCTTGCGCGCCGAGTCCACCGGATGCACGCGGTGGGCGATGGTCCGCGCGATCGCGTTCTGCGCCGCCACCTGCACCTGCTTCGGCTCGCGCATGAACTCCAGCGCCAGTTGCTTGAGCTGCGCCTCGAACGTCGCCGAGAACAGCAGCGTCTGCCGCTCGCGCGGCAACCGGCCGAGGATGCGCTTGACCGCCGGCAGGAAGCCCATGTCGAGCATGCGGTCGGCCTCGTCGAGCACCAGCAGCGAGATCTCGTCGAGCTTGGCGCTGCCGCGCTCGAGATGGTCGATCAGGCGGCCCGGCGTGGCCACCAGCACGTCGACGCCGCGGCGGAACATCTCCACCTGCGGGCCCATGCCGGCGCCGCCGAAGATGGTGCCGACGGTGAGGCGCAGATGCTTGCCGTAGCCGCGCAGGCTGTCGGCGACCTGCACCGCCAGCTCGCGCGTGGGCACCAGCACCAGCGCGCGCGGCCGGCGGTAGCCCTTCGCCGCCGCCCCCTGGGCCAGGCGGTGCAGCAGCGGCAGGCCGAACGCGGCGGTCTTGCCGGTGCCGGTCTGCGCGCCGCCGAGCAGGTCGTGGCCCGCCAGCGCGAGCGGAATGGCTTCGGCCTGGATCGGCGTCGGCGCGGAATAGCCCTGTTCTTCCAGCGCGCGCAGCAGTGCGGACGCCAGACCCAGCGATTGGAACGTCATGTCGGAAACTCCGTGTCTCCGCGGCGACGGCGCCGTGGCGCCGCGCGACCGCGCGATGACTCCAGCGTTCCCTCAACCGCGCTGCGAGTGATCGAATGTGACGGCCGCGGACGCTCCGGGCCGTGTCTGCGCGACGAAAGACGTGCGGGATAAGGCCGTCTGCCCGCCGTTCGGCGGGGCCGCGGGGAGCGGCGGGACGGCGGGCAACCTTGGGAAAACGTCCCCCTTGCGGGGAGGCAGCCGTGCGCTGAACAGGCGGCACTGTACGCGAAAGCGCCGGCCGGGGCCAGCGCCGCGCGGCGGCGGCGTTCATCCTCGCGGCTCAGACCTCCAGCACCGTGCCCGGCCGCGCCAGGACGGCGCGCACGCCGAAGCGTTCGCCGATCTCGCCGGCCAGCGCCTCGCGCGCGCGGTCCTCGCCGTGCACCAGCGCCAGCGGCGGGTGGCCGGCGATCGCGCCGTACCAGTCGAGCAGCCCGCGCTGGTCGGTGTGCGCCGACAGCCCGCCGACGGTATGCCGCTGCGCGGCGGCGCGCACGTCGCGGCCGTGGATCCGCACCCAGCGCGCGCCGTCGACCAGGCGCCGCCCCAGCGTGCCTTCGGCCTGGTAGCCGACGAACACCACGTGGGTCTCGCGGCGTTCGAGGCGGTGGCGCAGGTGGTGCAGGATGCGGCCGGCATTGGCCATGCCGGAGCCGGCAATGACTATCGCTCCGCGCTCGATCCGGTTGATCGCCATCGAGTCCCCGCGCGACTCGGTGAAATGCAGGTTCGGCAGCCGGAACGGATGCGGCCGGTCGCGCCACACGCGCTGCGCGTCGGCGTCGAACAGGTCGGCGTGGCGGTCGTAAATCGCGGTCACCTGGGTCGCCATCGGGCTGTCGAGGAAGATCCGCCAGCGCGCCAGGCCCCACTCGTCCCAGTGGCGCGCGAACCAGTACAGCAGTTCCTGGCTGCGGCCGACCGCGAACGCCGGGATCAGCACCGTGCCGCCCTCCTCCCACGCCCGGGCGAGGATGCCGCCGAGCTCGCGGATGGTCTCGCCGCGGTCGCGGTGCAGGCGGTCGCCGTAGGTCGACTCCATCAGCACCAGGTCGGCGCGGTCGATCCGGGCCGGGTCGCGCAGGATCGGCGTGCCCGCGGGGCCGAGATCGCCGGAGAACGCCAGCTTGCGCCCCTCCGCCCACAGTTCCACGCTGGAGGAGCCGAGGATGTGCCCGGCATCGCGGAAGGCGATCTCCACGCCCGGCACGGCCTCGGTGCGCGCGTCGTACGGCAGCGGCCGCACCTGCGCCATCGCCGCGTGCACGTCCTCGGCGGTGTAGAGCGGCTGCGCCGGCGGTTCGCCGCCGCGGCGATGGCGGTTGGCGCGCTCGGCTTCGCCCTGCGCGATCGAGGCCGCGTCCAGCAGCATCACCGGCATCAGTTCGGCGGTGGCGCGCTGGGCGTAGATCGGGCCGCGGAAGCCGCGCCGCACCAGCAGCGGCACGCGGCCGACGTGGTCGATGTGCGCGTGGCTGATCACCAGCGCGTCGAGCCCACCCGGTTCGAACGGGAAGGGGTCGAGGTTGCGCCGCTCGGCCTCCGGGCTGCCCTGGATCATCCCGCAGTCCAGCAGCAGGCGCCGGCCCGCCGCCTCGACCTCGTGCAGCGAGCCGGTGACCTCGCCGGCCGCGCCGTGGAAACGCACGCGCATCCCGCCTCTCCGCTGTGGCGAGCGGCGAACGTAGCACGCGCCGTGCCGGCCCGCCCGCCGCGGCGGCGCCGACGTGACCTTCGACACCCGCCGGCCGGGCCGATCGGGTCTAATGTCGGCCGATGCCCCGCTTCCGGGGCGTTCGTCCATGACCTATGCCTTCCCGGCCGGAGTCCGCTGTGAGCCTGAAGAAACCCCAAGTCCTGCTGCTGTCCCTCGCCGTCGCCGCATCGCTGGCCGCGTGCAAGAAGCAAGAGCCTGCCCCCGCCGCCGACGCCGGCGCCGCGCCGCAGGCCAAGGCCGAAGTGCCGGCCTACCCGCTCGACGAAAGCAAGCTGCCGGGCGTGAACCGCTTCGACGTCGGCGACCTCGACACCCGCAAGGACCCGTGCACCGATTTCGGCGGCTTCGTCAACGGCAAGTGGCTGGCGGCGAACGAGATCCCGGGCGACCGCACCTCCTGGGGCGCGTTCGAGATGCTCGACGAGCGTTCCACCGCGGTCCAGCGCCAGCTCGCCGAGCAGGCCGCGGCCGACGCCGGCGCCAGCGGCGTGGCCAAGATCGTCGGCGACTTCTGGGCCACCGGCATGGACGCGGCCAAGATCAACCAGCAGGGCATAGCGCCGCTGCAGGGCCACCTCGACGCGATCGCCGCGCTCGACGCGCCGGAGAAGATCGCCGAGTACCTGCGCGCCAGCGCGGCCAAGGGCGAGAACTTCCTGTTCGGCTTCGGCGCCGAGGCCGACTTCAAGAACTCGTCGATGAACATCGCCTACGCCTCGCAGGGCGGCCTCGGCCTGCCGGACAAGGGCTACTACTTCGACGCCGACAAGAAGGACAAGCTCGCCGCCTACGAGCGGCACGTGGCCAAGGTGCTGGAGCTGTCCGGCGTGCCGGCCGCCGACGCGGCCAAGCAGGCCAAGGACGTGGTCGCGTTCGAGACCCGCCTGGCCAAGGTGTCCAAGTCGAGCGAGGAACTCTCGCGCGACGTCTCGCTGTACTACAACCCGGTCAGCCCGGCCGAAGCCGACAAGCTCACCCCGAACTTCCCCTGGACCAAGTTCTTCGAGTCCCAGGGCGTGGCCACGCCGCAGATGTTCTCGCTGGCGATCCCGGCCTTCCACCAGGAAGTCAGCAGGATGCTGGCCGAGGTGCCGGCCCCGACCTGGCAGGCCTACCTGCGCTTCCACACCGTCGACCAGGCCTCGCCGTACCTGGCCGACGCCTTCGTGCAGGAGCACTTCGACTTCTACAGCAAGACCCTGCGCGGGCAGAAGGAGCTGAAGGAGCGCGGCAAGCGCGTGCTCGACACGATCGAGAACGAGGCCGGCGAGGCGATGGGCCAGCTGTACGTCAAGGTCGCGTTCTCGCCCGAAGCGAAGGCGCGGATGCAGACCCTGGTCAAGAACCTGTCCGAGGCGCTGAAGACGCGCATCGAGAACCTGGCCTGGATGAGCGACGAGACCAAGAAGAAGGCCATGGAGAAGTGGGCCAGCTTCACCCCGAAGATCGGCTACCCGGACAAGTGGCGCGACTGGAGCGGCCTGCGGACCTCGCGCGACAGCTACATCGGCAACGTGCTCGCTGCCAACGAGTTCAACTACAAGTGGCAGCTGTCGAAGATCGGCAAGCCGGTGGACAAGACCGAGTGGGGCATGCCGCCGCAGATGGTCAACGCCTACTACAACCCGCTGCAGAACGAGATCGTGTTCCCGGCGGCGATCCTGCAGCCGCCGTTCTTCGATCCGAACGCCGACGATCCGCTGAACTACGGCGGCATCGGCGCGGTGATCGGCCACGAGATGACCCACGGCTACGACGACCAGGGCAGCCGCTTCGGCGCCACCGGCAACTTCGAGAACTGGTGGACCGCGGCCGACGCCAAGGGGTTCGCCGAGCGCACCGGCAAGCTGGTGGCGCAGTTCGACGGCTACGAGGCGATGCCGGGCAAGCGCGTCAACGGCAAGCTGACCCTGGGCGAGAACATCGCCGACCTGGGCGGCCTGGCCACCGCCTACGACGCGATGAAGAAGGCCACCGGGGGCCAGCCCGATCCGATGATCGACGGCCTGACCCGCGACCAGCGCTTCTTCATGAACTGGGCGACGGTGTGGCGCCGCAACTTCACCCCGCAGGAGCTCGCCGTGCGCCTCACCACCGACCCGCACGCGCCGGCCAACTTCCGCGCGATCGGCGCGCCCTCGAACCTGCCGGCGTTCGCCGCGGCGTTCTCGTGCAAGCCGGGCCAGCCGATGGTGCGCGAGGGCGACAAGCAGGTCGTGATCTGGTGACGCCGCCGCCTCTCCCGCACGCGGGGAGGCACGGCGGAGGAGGAGGGGCCGGCATCGGCCTGCCCGACCGACGAAGGCCCGGCGCACGCCGGGCCTTCGCTTTTGCGCGGCCGACGCCCTGAACGAAGCGGCCGCGCGCGCCGCGCCGCGCGCGCTCGCCGCGCGACCCCGCTGCTAAACTCGCGCCCTCGTGAACTCGCCTCGCCACGGAACTCCGCGATGACCCTACGCCCGCTCGCCTGCGCCCTCGCCTTCGGCCTGATCGCCGGCCTCGCCGCCATGCCGTCCGCCGACGCCGCCAAGAAGAAGCGCGCCGCGCCCAAGGCCGCGGCCGCGCCGAGCGCCTGCAGCGACTTCTACGCCAGCGCCAACGCCGCCTGGCTGAAGGCCAACCCGCTGCCGGCCGGCACCGCGTCGGTCTCGGCGCTGGAGCAGCTCGGCGCGCAGGTGCGACGGCAGCAGTTCGAACTGCTCGACACGGCGATGAACGCGCCGCAGAACAACGTGCAGAAGCTGCTCGGCGACTTCTGGGCCAGCGGCCTGGACGAAGCCGCGGTCGAGCGCGACGGCGCGCAGCCGATCGCGCCGCTGCTGGGCCGCATCGACGCGATCAGGAAGGCCAAGGACGTCCCGCCGGCGATCGCCGCGCTGCACCAGGTCGGCATCCCGGTCGCGTTCAACTTCAGCGCCGACATCGACCTGGACGACCTCGACCGCCACATCGGCTACTTCGCCCAGGGCGGCCTCGGCCTGCCGGACCCGGCCTACTACACCCGCGACGACGCCGACACCCGCGCGCTGATGGCGCGCTATACCGAATACGTGCAGAAGATCCTCGCCCTCACCGGCACGCCGCAGGCGCGGCTGGCGGACGACGCCAAGCGGGTGATCGACCTGGAGACGCGGATCGCGCGCGCCTCCAAGGGCCTGCTCGACCTGCGCGATCCGCGCGCCAACTACGCCCCGGTCGCGACCGCTTCGCTGGCCAAGCGCTACAAGCGCCTGCAGCTCGCCGAGTTCCTGAAGGCGCAGGGCGTCAGCGATGACACCGTGTCGATGGCCAACCCGCAGCTGTTCGCCACCCTCGACGGCCTGGTCGGCAGCCTCAAGCCGGCGCAGTGGCAGGCCTACCTGCGCTGGCGCGTCGGCGACGCGATGGCGCCGTACCTGGCCAAGCCGTTCCGCGACGCGCACTTCGACTTCCGCGGCCGCGTGCTGCAGGGCCTGGGCGCGCCGCCGGAGCGGCGCCAGGCGGTGCTCGACGCGATCACCCTCGCCGCCGGGCCGATGCTCGGCCGCGAGTACGCCGCGCGCTACCTGCCCGCGGCCACCGACCGGCGCGCCGAAGAAATCGCGGTGCAGGTGCGCGACGCGCTCGGCGCCGCGCTCGAGCGCGACGCGCGCCTGTCGCCCGCGGCCAAGGCCGAGGCCCAGGCCAAGCTCGCCAAGCTCGCGATCGAGGTCGGCACCCCGCGGCGCGACCTCGACTACAGCGTGCAGCCGATGGGCCGCGGCAGCTTCGGCAGCAACATGCTGATCGCCTCGACCTGGCGCCACCGCGAGGAGATGAAGCGGATCGGCCGCGGCAACGCCGACCGGCGCTGGGACGTGCTGCCGCAGGAGCCGGCGCTGGCCTACGACATCGCCCAGAACCGCCTGATCGTCACCGCGGCGATGCTGCAGCCGCCGGTGCTGGACACGGGCAAGAGCGCGGCCTGGCAGTACGGCACGTTCGGCGCCCTGGTCGGCCACGAACTCAGCCACGGCTTCGACAACCGCGGCCGCATGGTCGACGCCAAGCAGCAGCTGCGCGACTGGTGGACGCCGGCCGAGGTCGCGGCCTGGAACGGCGTCGCCGACCGCATCGCCGCCGCGTACGCGGGCTTCGACTACCCGGGGCTGAAGGGCGCCAAGGTCAACGGCCCGCAGGTGCGCGACGAGGCGGTGGCCGATCTCGCCGGCGTCGAACTGGCCTGGGCCGCCTACCGCAAGCTCCAGCCGGCCCCGGCGAGGAACGCCGACCAGGACTTCTACAAGGGCTGGGCCTCGCTGTGGCCGCAGCAGCTCAGCGAGGAGGCCGCCCGCCAGCGCGCCGCCACCAGCGTGCACGCACCGGGCCAGTGGCGCACCAACGGCCCGCTGCTCAACATGGCCGGCTTCGGCGAGGCCTTCGGCTGCAAGGCCGGCAACGCGATGCAGGCGAAGGAGCCGGTGGTGCTGTTCCCCTGAGCGGGGCGCCGCGGAAACGAGCGCGGCGCGGATACCCGCGCCGTGCCCGCCTGACTCAGCGCACCGCCCGCATCCGCGGCGGCCCGCGTCGGCCGAACGGCGGCTGCCCGCGCCAGTAGCGGATCAGCAGCCAGCCGAACAGCATGCCGCCCAGGTGCGCGAAGTGGGCCACGCCGGGCATCGTGTTGGTGATGCCCATCAGCAGCTCCAGCGCGCCGTACACCAGCACCAGCGTGCGCGCCTTCATCGGGATCGGCGGGATCAGCAGCATCACGCGCTGGTTCGGGAACAGCATGCCGTAGGCCAGCAACAGGCCGAAGATGCCGCCGGACGCGCCGACGGTCGGGTAGGCCTCGCCGCCCTGGGCCAGGGTCCACGCGCCGACCGCGATCTGGCACAGCCCGGCGCCGGCCACGCAGACCAGGTAGTAGGTCAGGTAGCGGCGCTGGCCCCACACGTGCTCCAGCGGCGCGCCGAACATCAGCAAGGCCAGCATGTTGAAGATCAGATGCGCGGCGCTGCCGTGCATGAAGCCGTAGCTGAGCAGCTGCCAGGGCATGAAGCCGAACCGGGCGTAGTCGTCGCCCGGCGGCCACAGCATGAACTGCGCCAGCGCGTAGTCGCCCAGGATCAGCTGCAGCGCGAACACCAGGCCGTTGGCGATCAGCAGGGCCTTGGTGACGGGGGGAAGGTTGGAGAACATCGCGGCTCCTCGTGCTGCGCACATGGTAGCCGCTCGCGGCCGCGGCCACTTCACTCCGCTTGCGCGATGGCGATCGGCCGTTGCGCCCGACGCGCCCGCCCCGGGGACGCGAACGGAACGTGCCGGCGGTCAGGAGCGCTTGTCGCGCGCGGCGCGCCGGCGCGCGGCTTCGGGCTTGGCGCTCGGCGCGCGCTCCGGCGCCGGCGCGCCCCAGATCTGTTCGTCCAGCGTCGCCGCCGGCCGCCGGCCGAGCACGCGCCCGTTCTCGACCCGCACGCCCTCCGCGCGCAGGCGCTGGCTCTGTTCGCGATAGCCGCGCGAACCCTCCGGGAACGCGATGCGCCCGTCCGAGCGCAGCACGCGATGCCAGGGCAGGCGCGGGTCGTCGTTGCCGCTGAGCAGGCGCGCGACCAGGCGCGCGCGGCCGGGCAGGCCGGCGCGGCGCGCGACTTCGCCGTAGCCGGCGACTTCGCCGCGCGGGATCGCGCGGATCGCGGCGAGGATGCGGCGGGTCACGTCGTCCTGAACCATGGCCGCGGTAGCATAGCGGCCGAGCCACTCGGAGTCCCGCCGTGCGCAACTTCGCCGCCATCCATCGCCACCTGAAGGCTTCCGGCTACCGCATGACCGAGCACGACGAGGACGTGGTCTGCATCGAGCTGTCGCTGGACAACGGCACCCGCCACCAGGCGATCTTCCTGTCCGAACTGGACGACGACGACGGCCGCCCGTACCTGCGCGTCAGCACCGCGATCGCGCCGATCACTGGCCTGGACGCGAAGCGCGCGCTGGCGTTCAACTGGCAGAGCCGCGTCGGCTACCTCGCCATCGGCGACCTCGACGGCGTGCCGCACCTGCAATTGTGCGAGAACCGCCCCTACGACGGCCTGGACGCGGCCGAAGTCGACCGCCTGGTGCTGGAGATCGGCGGCGTCGGCGATCGGATGGAACGGATGCTGTCCGCCGGCGGCGACCTGTTCTGAGCGACCCATCCAGAGGAACGGGGCACGGGAGACATCCCCGGCTCGCGCGTGGCGCGCTCCCGCGCCTCGCGGCCGCGCTCCGGCGGCGCCAGCCCTTCCCGGGAACGAGGGCTTTTCTCCCGTTCCCCGTGCTCTTCGCCCGTTCCCGATTCAGGCCCAGCCCAGCGCCGCCATCGCCCGGAAGCACAGATAGGCGATGCCGCCCGCGGCCGGGATGGTCAGGATCCAGGCCCAGATCATCCGCTCCACCACCGTCCACTTGATCGCGTTGAAGCGCTTGGCGGTGCCCACGCCCATGATCGCGGCCGAGATGTTGTGGGTGGTCGAGACCGGAATGCCGAGCGAGGACGCCAGCGTGATCACCGACGCGGCGCTGGTTTCGGCGGCGAAGCCGTGGATCGGGTGCAGCTTCACCAGCTTGTGGCCGAGCGTCTTGATGATGCGCCAGCCGCCGGCCGCCGTGCCTGCGGCCATCACCACCGCGCAGGTCAGCTTGATCCAGGTGTCGATGTCGTTGTTCTCCAGCGCGGCCTGCGACGGATGCAGGAACGCCAGCCACGGCGGCAGGTCGTCGAGCGTGCCCGCCGCCTGCGCGCTGACCAGGGTCAAGGCGATGATGCCCATGGTCTTCTGCGCGTCGTTGAGGCCGTGGGCGAAGCCCATGCCGGCGGCGCTGAGCAGCTGCGCCTTGCCGAACACGCCGTTGACCCAGCGCGGCCGCGCGATCCGCGCCAGCACGCCGCCGCTGCGCGCCATCAGCGAGATGACCCCGAACAGCACGCCCATCACCACGAAGCCGGCGGCGAAACCGAGCACGGGCGAGGACACCATCGGCACGATCACCTTCCACAGCACGCCCGCGCTCTTGTACCAGGGGTCGGCCGGCTGCGACCAGATCACCGCATCGAAGTCGTTCATCGCCTCGGCCAGCGCGGCGCCGCACAGGCCGCCGATCAGCGCGTGCGAGGACGAGGACGGCAGGCCCAGCCACCAGGTGATCAGGTTCCAGACGATGCCGCCCAGCAGCGCGCACAGGATCAGCTGCGAGGTGACCTCGACCACGCCGGTGTCGAGCAGGCCCGAAGCGATCGTCTTGGCCACCGCGGTGCCCCACAGCGCACCGACCAGGTTCATGATCGCCGCCAGCGCCACCGCCTGCATCGGCGACAGCACCTTGGTCGCGACCACGGTCGCGATCGAGTTGGCGGTGTCGTGGAAGCCGTTGATGTACTCGAAGACCAGCGCCGCGAGCACCACCACCAGGACGAGCGTCAGCATCGGCGCCCCCCTTCCCCCGCGCAGGCGCGCTCGCCGCGCGGCGGCGGACCGGGGGGCGCGGCGGGAACGCCCGTGGACGTCGGCGCGAGCGGCGCCCGCCGGGCCGGAGCGGATGCGTGCACGGTCATGCGGAGCGCGCCCATCAGGAGTTCTTCAGCACGATTTCGTAGGCGACCACGCCGGCCTCGCGGCAGCGGTCGATGGCCTTCTCGAGGATCTCGAAGAACTCCTTGAGCAGGAACATCTGCAGGTTGTCCAGGCGCCCGGAGTAGATGTCGCGGTACAACTCGAGCATCAGCCGGTCGGCCTCGTTCTCGATCGCCCGCAGCTGGTCGTTCAGCGCCTTCATCGGCTCCAGCTTGAGGTGGCGCAGCTGGCGCACCATCTGCACCACCACGCCGGCGGCCTGCTCGAGCATGGCCGCGCGCGGGGCGAAGTCGATGTGCTCCAGGTGGCGGGTCGCGAGCGAGTAGCGGTCGGCGAATTTCTCGACCTGCTTGGGGATCTTGTACAGGGCCGAGGCCAACGCCTCGATGTCCTCGCGCTCGATCGGGGTGATGAAGCTGTTGACCAGCTCGTGGCTGATCTTGTCCGAGGCCTCGCGCTCGCGCTGGCGGGCGAGCTTGAACGCGTCCAGCGCCGGCTGGCGGTCGGCGTCCTTGAGCATGGTGTGCAGGGCCTTGGTGCTGTCGTGGGCGGCCACGGCGGCCTCCTCCAGCAGCGTGTAGAACTGCTTGCCTTGGCCGAAGATCGTTTGCAGGGAGAACATGCGTGAGGGGCCTCGTGGGGCCGGGGAACCCGGCGCTTGGGTCTGCCGGGCGAATTATGACGGTTCGAGGACAATCGCGCGCGCCTTCACGGGGTTGAATTTCGTCCTCCTGCTACCATCCACTGCGGCTCCGCCCCCCATTCCTTCACCCATGGACGACGACCGACGACCCCTGCCCGCGACCGCGCCGCCCCGGCGGCGACCGCCCTATCCGGGCGGACGGAGGTAGGACCCATGCTCGAGCTCATCGTCGTCCTGGTGCTGATCGCCTTCAACGCCTTCTTCGCCCTGTCGGAGATGTCGGTGGTCACCGCCCGCCGGCAGCGCCTGAAGCAACTCGCCCCGACCAGCCGCGGCGCGCGCAAGGCGCTGGAGCTGGCCGAGCACCCGGAGAATTTCCTGTCCACGGTGCAGGTCGGCATCACCCTGATCGGCGTGCTCACCGGCGTGTTCGGCGGCGACGCCATCGGCGGTTCGCTCGGCCGCTGGCTGGCCGCGACCGTGCCGGCGCTGGCCGAGTACGCCGACACCATCGGCTTGATCCTGGCGGTCGGCCTGATCACCTACCTGAGCATCGTCTTCGGCGAGTTGCTGCCCAAGCGCCTGGCGCTGCTGGCGCCGGAGCGTCTGGCCGGCTTCGTCGCCCTGCCGATGCACGGGCTGTCGCGCGCGGCCAAGCCGGCGGTGCTGCTGCTCAGCGCCAGCATCCGCGGGCTGCTGCGGCTGCTGCGCGTGCACCAGCCGAGCGGCTCGGCGGTCACCGAAGAGGAGATCCGCCTGCTGGTCAGCGAAAGCCACGAGCAGGGCGTGATCGACGCCGACGAGCGCAAGATGATGCATCGCGTGCTCGGGCTCGGCGACCGCACCGCCGAAAGCCTGATGACGCCGCGCACCCGCATCGCCTGGCTCGACGCCGACGCCGACTTCGCCGAGAACCTGGCGACGATGCGGCAGACGCCGTTCTCGCGCTACCCGGTCTATCGCGGCAACGACGCCGAGGTGCTGGGCATCCTCGAGGTCAAGTCGCTGCTCGACCGCCTCGACGAGAGCGCGCCGGACCTGTTCAAGCAGTTGCGCGAGCCGCTGTTCGTGTCCGAATCCACCCATGCGATGAAGCTGCTGGAGATCTTCCGCGAGGAGCAGCAGTCGCTGGCGCTGGTGGTCGACGAGTACGGCGACATCGTCGGGCTGGTCACCGTGGCCGACCTGATGGACGCGGTGGTCGGGCGGATCCAGTCGGCCGAGGCCGACGCCGACCGCGCGCCGGTGGTCGAACGCGAGGACGGCTCGTTCCTGCTCGACGGCGCGCTGCCGGTCGAGGACCTGCGCGAGCTGACCGGCGGCGGCCGCCTGCCCGGCGAGGACGAGCACGATTTCCACACCGCCGCGGGCATGGTCATCGCCCGCTTCGGCCGCATCCCCTACGTCGGCGAGGCGTTCGAATGGGACGGTTGGCGGATCGAGGTGGTCGACCTGGACGGGCCGCGCATCGACAAGCTATTGCTGCAGCGGCGCGAGGAGCCGGACGAGGACGCCGACGGAACGGAGCGCGAATGACGCCAGGCGCCGCCCCCGACGCGCGCGACCGCGAGACCGGCACCCGCGCCCTGCTCGACGACATCGCCCGCGGCGATCCGGACGAGGCGCTGCGCCTGGGCGACCTGTTCCACGGCCTCGGCGAGCGCTCGTTCGGCATGCTGCTGTTCGTCTCGACGATTCCGGCGTTCATCCCGATTCCGGGCCTGGGCGGGGCGATCGGCGGGCCGCTGGCGATCCTGATCGGCGTGCAACTGCTGATCGGCCTGCAGCAGCCCTGGCTGCCGGGTTTCGTCGCCCGCCGCGGCCCGCACCGGCGCTCGATGGCGCGCTTCCGCGACCTGCTGGCGCCCTGGCTGGCGCGGCTGGAGAAAGTGGTGCGGCCGCGCGCGACGGCGCTGCTCGACAACCGGCTCGCCGATGCGTTCACCGGCGCGCTGCTGGTGCTGCTGGGCCTGCTGCTGTCGCTGCCGATCCCGCTGACCAACTATCTGTTCGGCGGCCTGCTGCTGCTGTTCGCGCTGGCCCTGCTGGAGCGCGACGGCTGGCTGCTGGGCGCCGCCTGGGTCGCCGGCACCGTCGCGGTCGCGGTGTTCGGCGTGCTGTCCGGCAACCTGGCGGCGATGGCGGCGCGGTGGATCGACCTGCTGTTCTGAGCCCGCGTCTTCTCGCGCCTTGAATCCGGCCGGCGGGCGGCGGAAGTCAGCCCAGCAAGCGCGCGAACTCCTGCGCCGGCAGCGGATGCCCGAGCCAGTAGCCCTGCGCCAGGTTGCAGCCGCGCTCGCGCAGCAGCGCGTACTGGCCTTCCTTCTCCACGCCCTCGGCGACCACGGTCATGCCCAGCGAATGCGCCATCGCGATGATCGCGGTGGTCAACGCCAGGTCGTCCGGGTCGCGCAGGATGTCGGCGACGAAGCTGCGGTCGATCTTGACCCCGTCCACCGGCACCCGCCGCAGATGGCTGAGCCCCGAGAAGCCGGTGCCGAAGTCGTCCAGCCACACCTTCACTCCCGACGCGCGCAGTTGCGACAGCAGGCGGCCGGCGCTGGCCTCGTCGCCCATGACCGCGGTCTCGGTGAGTTCCAGATGCAGCCGCTCGGGGCGCAGGCCGCTGCGCTGCAGGCAGTCCGCCACCACCGCCGGCAGGTCGCCGCTGCGCAGTTGCCGCGGCGAGAGGTTGACCGCGACGAACGGCGCCGGCGCGCCCGCGCGCGCCTGCCAGAGCGCCGCGTCGGCGCAGGCGGCGCCCAGCACCTGCGGCCCCAGGGTTTCGATCAGCCCGCTCTGCTCGGCGACGTCGATGAACACCGACGGCGCGATCGCGCCGCGCTGCGGATGCCGCCATCGCAACAGCGCCTCGGCGCCGACCAGCGCGCGGTCGGCGACGCGGAACACCGGCTGGTAGACCAGGCTCAGCTCGCCGCGCTCCCAGGCGCCGCGCAACTCGTGCTCCAGATGCACGCGCCGCTCCACGGCGCGGTCCATGGCCCGGCTGTAGAAGCGGAAGCAGTTCTTGCCGGCGACCTTGGCCTGGTACATCGCGATGTCGCCGTTCTTGATCAGGGCGGTGGCGTCGCCGGCATCGTCCGGGAACAGGGTGAGGCCGACCGAGGCGCTGAGGAACACCTCGCGCTCGCGCAGCAGGATCGGCCGCGCCACCGTCCCGACCAGCGCCTGCGCCAGCGAGCTGGCATGGGCGCGCATGTCCGCGCCGGCGCCGGCCGGGACCAGGATCACGAACTCGTCGCCGCCGAAGCGCGCCAGCAGCGCGCGCTCGCCGCAGCGCCGCTCGACTTCGGCGTGGATGCGCTGCGCGCACTCCAGCAGCGCCTCGTCGCCGGCGTCGTGGCCGTAGGTGTCGTTGATGCGCTTGAAATCGTCGATGTCCGCGAACAGCAGCGCCACCGGCCGGCCGGCATCCCGCGCCGTCGCCAGCTCGGCGTCGAGGCGTTCGCGGAACGCGAGCCGGTTGGCGAGGCCGGTGAGCGCGTCGGTATAGGCCATGCGGCGGATGTCGCGGTCGTGCCGGGCCAGGCTGCGGCTCATCCGGCCGAAGGCGCGCACCAGGTCGCCGAGCTCGTCGTTGCGCGCGCTGGCCGGCAGCGCGGGGAGCTCGAAACGGCCGCCCTCGATCGCGCGGGCCGACTCGGCCAGGCGCCGGATCGGCTGCACCACGAAGCGCTGCAACATCCACAGCATCGCCGCGCCCAGCGCCAGCAATGCGGCGCCGAGCAACGCCATGACCAGCAAGTGGCGGCGGGCGAGATCGTCCAGCCGCCGGTGCAGGCCGGCGAGGGCGTGGTCGCGCGCCGCGTGCATCGCGCCCAGGTCGTAGCCGACGCGCACGCTGCCGATGCGCTCGCGCCCGATCGCGACCGGCATCGCCACGTCCAGCAGCGATCCCTCCTGCTGCACCAGCAGCCCGCGCGCGGCCAGCGCGCGCGCCGCCAGCGAGCCCTGCCCGTCCCCGCCGCGGCCGGGATCCGGGCGCCCGTCGTGGATCAGGTTGCCGGCGGCATCGTAGACCAGCAGATGGCGCACCCCGGGCTCGTGCAGGGTCGCGCGGGCGATCGTGCCGATCGCGGCCAGGTCGACGTGGTACAGCGGCTCGGCCAGCGATTCGGCCAGCTGCCTCGCCTCGCCCTCGCCCTGGCGTCGCAGCGCCTGCGCCAGCGAAGCGTCGAGGGTGTCGCGGCCGATCCGCTCGACCTCGCGCTGCATCTGCGCCTGCCGGTGCAGCAGCACCGCGAACAGGGCGAGCATCGCCAGCGTCGCCGCCGCCATCATCGCCAGGAAACGGGCCTGCAACCCGAACCGCCACCTCATTCGGCCGCCCCCGCCCGCGCCCGGGCGGGATCGCCGGCGCGTCGCCGCGGCACGGTCCTGGCGGACGTCCCGGCCCTGCCGGCGGGGCGGCCCCGGCGCGGGCGGGCGGCCTGCCGCCGCGCGGCCGCGGGCCGGCGCGGCGAATGGAACCGGACGCAACCGGCCCCGATACCGCCGCGGCAACAGCCCGGCGTCGGCCCGGGGCCGGCGTGTGGGGACGGGAAGGGAACCATCGCCCGGGCCGCGAACGCGAGCCGCAACGGCAGGACGAAACGACGCAGGCGCTGGGTCAAGCAGCAGGTCCGTGGAAGGGCCTCGCGCAGCCTAATCGAAACCCGCGCGCGCCGGAATCGGCACGGATCGCCGGTGCGGCGCAATCCTGCGCCGAGGCGCCCTAGCCTTGCCCGGGCGCCGGTTTCGCCGAGGGGGCGGCCGGCGCCTGGCCCGCCAGCATCGCCATGCGCTGGGCGTCGGCGAGGATCCCGCGCAGGATCCGCACCTCGCGCGAGTCCAGCTGCGCGCGCAGGAACAGCCGGCGCAGCTTGCGCATCGCCGTCTCCGGCGTGCGGCCCTTGTGGAAATCGATCGCGTCCAGGGTGTCGGCGAGCTGGGCGAAGAAGCCTTCCAGTTCCGCGTGCGTCGCCGGCGGGTCCCCCCGCGCCTCCTCGTCCCCCGCGCGCGGCGCCTGCGCCAGCAGCGCCAGGCGCAGCTCGTAGCACACCACCTGCACCGCCGCGGCGAGGTTGAGCGAGCTGTACTCGGGATTGGCCGGAATGTGCACCGCCGCGTGGCACAGCTGCAGCTCGTCGTTGGTGAGGCCGGTGCGCTCCCGGCCGAACACCAGCGCGACCTCGGCACCCCCGCCGGCCGCGGCGACCGCGCGCGCCGCCGCCTCGCGCGGCATCAGCTCCTCCAGCGCCACCCGCCGGCTGCGCGCGGTGCAGCCCAGGACCAGGCGGCAATCGGCCACCGCCTCGGCCAGGCTGGCGCACCGCGTCGCCGCGGCGAGCACGTCGTCGGCGCCGGCGGCCAGGGCGTAGGCGTCGGCGTCCGGGGCCTTCTCCGGCGCGACGAGCACCAGCCGGGCCAGGCCCATGGTCTTCAGCGCCCGCGCCGCCGAGCCCATGTTGCCGGGGTGCTGGGTGCCGACCAGGACGATGCGCAGGCGCGCGGCGGAATTCGCGTGGAAAGACGGATCGGGCTCGGTGCTCATGGCGGGCAATGGTAAACTCCGCGGCCCGGCTTTCGCGCCGGCATCGCTCTTTCAGCCCGCCAGCCGTTCCCGACCTCGTCCGCAGGAGGCCTTCGCCATGCAGAAACCCGCCGTCAACCTCATGGTCAAGGCCGCCCGCGCCGCCGGCAACGTGCTGCTGCGGCACATGAACAAGCTCGACGCGCTCAACATCGTCGAGAAGGCGCGGATGGACTACGCCAGCGAGGTCGACGGCCTGGCCGAGGCGGAGATCGTCAAGGAGCTGCGCCGGGCCACGCCCGACTACGCCATTCTCGGCGAGGAAAGCGGCCTCAGCGGCAAGGGCCGCTTCACCTGGGTGATCGACCCGCTCGATGGCACCAGCAACTACCTGCACGGGATTCCGCACTTCTGCGTCTCGATCGCCCTGGTCGAGAACGGCGAGCCGCTGCACGGGGTGATCTTCGATCCGCTGCGCAACGACCTGTTCACCGCCAGCCGCGGCAGCGGCGCCACGCTCAACGAGCGCCGCATCCGCGTCGCCGAGCGCAAGGACCTGGACGGGGCGATGGTCTTCACCGGCTTCCCGCCGCGCGAGCGCGGCCGCATCGACGCGCACCTGAAATGCGTGCAATCGCTGCTGCACGAGGCCGAGGACATCCGCCGCACCGGCTCGGCCGCGCTCGACCTCGCCTACGTCGCCTGCGGCCGCGCCGACGCCTACTTCGAGGCCGGGGTGAAGGCCTGGGACATCGCCGCCGGCATGCTGCTGGTGCGCGAGGCCGGCGGCAAGGTGTGCGACTTCCGCAACCGCCCGGTCGGCCCGGTCGACGCGACCGGCGCCCAGACCCGCCAGGTCGTCGCCGGCAACATCAAGCTGTGCGACGTGCTGCAGCGCCGGATCGTCGATACCGGGTACGCCGCGGCGTTCGACTGAGAACGTCGTTCCCAAGCCGCGGATTCACCCGGCGAGGCGCGGTTGCAGCCTTCCTCGTGTCGGCCGGGTCGCGGCGCGCCCACGACCCGCGCCTGGTCGCCTCGCCTTTCCCGCTTGTCCGCGCAGATACGCGGCCGGAGGCGCCGCACGAAAAAGGCCGCGGATGCGGCCTTTTTCGCGGCTGCGCGGGCGGGCGCCTACGGCCGCCGCGCCAGCGCCGCCTCGTCGCGGGCCTTGGGCATCAGGTCCTGCTTGGTGACCTTGAGGAAGCCCAGGGTCAGCAGCGGGCAGGCGATGAAGATCGACGACAGGGTGCCGATGACGATGCCGATCATCTGCGACTCGGCCATGCCCTGCAGCGAACCGCCGCCGTACAGGTACAGCGCCAGCACGGTCAGGAAGGCCACCACCGAGGTGATCACCGTGCGCGACAGGGTCTGGTTGATCGACTTGTTCAGGACCTCCTCCGGGCTCGCGCGCATCGTGCGGAAGTTGTCGCGCACGCGGTCGAACACCACGATGGTGTCGTTGATCGAGTAGCCCATCACCGACAGCACGCCGGCCAGCACGGTCAGGTCGAACTCGTGCCCGCTCAGCGCGAACCAGCCGGCCACCACCACCACGTCGTGCAGGGTGGTCAGCACCGCGGCGATCGCGAACTTCTTCTCGAAGCGGAACGAGATGTAGATCAGGAAGCCGACGACCACGAAGATCAGCGCCCACAGGCCGTTCAGCGCCAGGTCCTTGCCGACCTGCGGGCCGACGTACTCGCTGCGCAGCACCCGGCCCGGGTTGCCTTCGAACGCCAGCGCGCGCTGCACCTCGGCGCCGGTGTCCGAGCCGGCGCCGGGCTTGGGCTGCAGGCGGATCAGCAGGTCGTTGCCGGAGCCGAACGTCTGCACCTGGGCGTTGTCGTAGCCGGCGGCGGCGAGGCGCTCGCGCACCTCGTCGACGTCGACCGGTCGCTCGAAGCGCAGCTCGGCCACGGTGCCGCCGGTGAAATCCAGGGCGAAGTTGAAGCCCTTGCCGACCATCGCGCCGACCGCGACCAGCAGCATCGCCACGGCGACCGCCAGCGACACCCAGCGCAGGCGCAGGAAATCGAAGTTGCTGTCGTACGGGAAGACGTTCAACGGTTTCATGGTGGGCCTCCCGTCAGATCCAGATCGACTTGAGCTTGCGCCGGCCGCCGTAGATCAGCGTGGCGATGGCGCGCGATACGCCGACTGCGGTGTACATCGAGGTCACGATGCCGACGATCAGCGACACCGCGAAGCCCTTGACCGGGCCGGTGCCGAACGCGAACAGGGCGATGCCGGCGAGGATCGCGGTCAGGTTGGCGTCGGCGATGGTGCCGGAGGCCTTGTCGTAGCCGGCGGCGATCGCCGCTTGCGGCGGTACCCCGGCGCGCAGTTCCTCGCGGATGCGTTCGTTGATCAGCACGTTGGCGTCCACCGACATGCCCACCGTCAGGGCGATGCCCGCCAGGCCCGGCAGGGTCAGGGTGGCGCCGAACAGCGACATCACCGCCACCAGCATCAGCAGGTTCAGCATCAGCGCCAGGCAGGTGATCACGCCGAACATGCGGTAGTAGATCAGGAAGAACAGCAGCGCGAACGCGAACGAGTACATCACCGCGGTCAGGCCGCGCTCGACGTTCTCGCGGCCCAGGCTCGGCCCGACGATCCGCTCCTCGATGAAGTCCATCGGCGCGGCGAGCGAGCCCGAGCGCAGCAGCAGCGCCAGGTCGGCGGCCTCCTTGGAGCTGTTCAGGCCGGTGGTCTGGAACTCCTTGCCGAACACGCCGTTGATCGTGGCGACCGAGATCACTTCCTCGCTGACCCGGGTGCTGCGGACCTCCTTGCCGTCCACCGTGCGCACTTCCGGGATGCGCTCGATGTACACCACCGCCATCGGCTTGCCGACGTTCTGGCTGGTGAAGTCGAACATGCGCTGGCCGCCGACGCCGTTCAGGCGCACGGACACCGAAGGCGTGCCGGTCTGCGGATCCTTGCCCGAGGTCGCGCCCACCAGCTGGTCGCCCGAGGCGATCACGCGCTTGCTGAGCAGGATCGGGATCGGCTTGCCGTCCGGCCCCAGCTCCTTGCGGTAGTACACCCGCGCTTCCGGCGGGACGTTGCCGGTGGCCACGGCGTCGTAGGCGTTGCCGTCGACCACGCCGCGGTACTCCAGCGTCGCGGTGGCGCCGAGGATGCGCTTGGCCTGGGCGGTGTCCTGCACGCCCGGCAGCTGCACCACCACGCGGTCGCTGCCCTGGCGCTGGATGATCGGCTCGGCCACGCCCAGCGCATTGATGCGGTTGCGCAGGGTGCCGACGTTCTGCTCGATCGCGTCGACCGCGACGCGCTGCAGCTCGGCCTCGGGGATGCGCAGGACGATGGTGGCGCCCTGCGCTTCCTGCTGCAGCGTCGGCTGGCCGGCGGCGATCAGCTGGCGCGCCTTGGCGGCGTCGCCCGCCGAAGCCAGGGCGACGACCACCGAGTCGTCGGCGCGGCGCTCGACCGATTCGTAGCGCACGCGGCCGTCGCGCAGCGCCACGCGCACGTCCTCGGCCATCGTGTCCAGGCGCTTGTCGAGCGCCGCCTTCTGGTCCACCTGCATCAGGAAATGCACGCCGCCCTGCAGGTCCAGGCCGAGCAGCATCGGCTTGGCGCCGATCTTCTCCAGCCAGTCCGGCACGGTCGAGGCGAGGTTCAGCGCCACCACGTAGTCGCTGCCGAGCGCGTCGCGCAGCGCGTCGGCGGCCCTGACCTGCTGGTCGGGGTCGCGCAGGCGCACCAGCAGGTTGCCGTCGTCGAACTCGACGGCCTTGGGCGCCACCTTGGCCTGGCCGAGCAGGTCGCCGACCCGCTTACGCAGCGCCTCGTCCACACCGGCACCGCGGTTGGCGGTGACCTGCACCGACGGGTCCTGCGGGAAGACGTTCGGCAGCGCGTACAGCGCGCTGAGCAGCAGGACGAGCAGGATGACGAAGTATTTCCAGCGCGCGTAAGTCAGCATCGAAGACCCCTGCGGCGGCATTCCTGCCGCCGTTTGCATCGTGTGGCGTGGCGGCCGCTCAGGCCGACTTCAAGGTGCCCTTGGGCAGCACGTTGGCGATCGCTCCCTTCTGCACGCGGATGCGCACGTTGTCGGCGATCTCCACGAGGATGAAGTTCTCGCCGATCTCGGCGACCACGCCGGCGATGCCGCCGTTGGTCAGCACCTCGTCGCCCTTGGACAGCTTCTCCAGCATCGCCCGGTGTTCCTTCTGCCGCTTCATCTGCGGGCGGATCATCAGGAAGTACATGACCGCGATCAGCAGGATCGGGAACAGCAGGGACATGCCGAAGCCGCCCGGCTGGGCCTGGCCGGCGGCCTGGGCGTAGGCCGGGGAAATCACGAGGTCGAGCAGATTCATGACGGATGTCCTGTCGAAAATAGCGGGGGATTATGCCACGGCCGGCCGCCGGCCCGCGGCGTCGACCACCGATCGCCGGGCCGCGCAGGCGAGCCCTGCCCGGGCGCGCCTTCCCCGCCTCCGCGCCGCGTGCGCGGGCGCCCCGCGGGTCGGCCGCGGCCGGGAAAGCCCCCTCGCGAAGGCCGGCGGAGCCCGGCAGCGCGAGCGGCGCGAGCCGGGGGTCAGCCCCGCCGCGCGGCGTGGAAGGACTCGCGGAAGGCGGCGAAAGTTCCCTGCGCGATCGCCTCGCGCATCTGCGCCATCAGCCGCTGGTAGTAGCGCAGGTTGTGCAGGGTGCCGAGCATCGGCGCCAGCATCTCGTTGCAGCGGTCCAGGTGGCGCAGGTAGGCGCGGCTGAAGCCGCCGGCGCAGGCGACGCAGTCGCAGCCCTCCTCGATCGGGCGCAGGTCGCGCTCGTACTTGGCGTTGCGCACCCGCACCGTGCCGGCGGCGGTGAAGTAGTGGCCGTTGCGCGCGTTGCGGGTCGGCATCACGCAATCGAACATGTCGATGCCGCGCGCCACGCCTTCCACCAGGTCCTCGGGCCGGCCGACGCCCATCAGGTAGCGCGGCCGGTCCTCCGGCAGTTGCGGGCAGGTGTGCTCGAGCATCGCGTTGCGCTCGGCCTCCGGCTCGCCGACCGCCAGCCCGCCGATCGCGTAGCCGTCGAAGCCGATCGCCTTCAGTCCCTGCGCCGAGCGCGTGCGCAGCTCGTGGTGGACGCCGCCCTGGACGATGCCGAACAGCGCCGCGTCGTTGCCCTCGTGCGCGCGCTTGCTGCGCTCGGCCCAGCGCAGGCTCAGTTCCATCGACTTGCGCGCGACCTCCTCGGAGGCGGGGTACGGCGTGCACTCGTCGAAGATCATCACCACGTCCGAGTCGAGCACCTTCTGGATGCGCATGCTCTCCTCCGGGCCGAGGAACACCTTGCTGCCGTCGGTCGGCGCGGCGAAGGTCACGCCCTGCTCGGTGATCTTGCGCCGGTGCGCCAGCGAGAACACCTGGAAGCCGCCGGAGTCGGTGAGGATCGGCCCGTCCCAGCGGGCGAAGCCGTGCAGGCCGCCGTGGTCGCCGATCACGTCCAGGCCCGGGCGCAGGAACAGGTGGAAGGTGTTGCCGAGGATCATCTGCGCGCCCAGCTCGCGGACCTGCGCGGGCAGCACGCCCTTGACCGAGCCGTACGTGCCGACCGGCATGAACGCCGGCGTCTCCACCGTGCCGCGCGGGAAGGTCAGGCGGCCGCGCCGCGCGGCGCCGTCGGTGCGCAGCAGCTCGAACGACATCCGGCTCATGCGCGCCCCTCCTCCCGCGGGAACAGCAGCATCGCGTCGCCGTAGGAGAAGAAGCGGTAGCGCTGCGCGATCGCGTGCGCGTAGGCCTCGAACACGCGCGGCTTGCCGGCGAAGGCGGAGACCAGCATCAGCAGCGTGCTTTCGGGCAGGTGGAAGTTGGTGATCAGCGCGTCGACCGAGCGGATCCGGTAGCCGGGCAGGATGAACAGCCGCGTCTCGCCGGCGTAGGGCCGCAGCGCGCCGTCCTTCGCCGCGCTTTCCAGCGCGCGCACCACCGTGGTGCCGACCGCGATCACCCGCCCGCCCGCCGCGCGGGTGCGGCGGATCTGCTCGACCAGGCCGGCGCCGACGTTGAGCCACTCGCTGTGCATCACGTGCTGCGACAGGTCGTCGGCCCGCACCGGCTGGAACGTGCCGGCGCCGACGTGCAGGGTGACGTGGCCGAACTGCACGCCGCGCGCGTTCAACGCCTGCAGCAGCGGCTCGTCGAAGTGCAGCCCCGCGGTCGGCGCGGCGACCGCGCCGGCCTCGCGCGCGAACACGGTCTGGTAGCGCTCGGCGTCGCCCGCGCCCGGCGTGCGCTGGATGTACGGCGGCAGCGGCAACTCGCCGGCGCGCTGCAGCCATTGCTCCAGCGGTTCGGCGACGTGGAAGCGCAACCGGTAGAACTCGCCGTCGCGGCCCAGCACCTCGGCCTCGCCGCCGGCGTCCAGCGCGACGCGCGCGCCGGGCCTGGGCGACTTGCTCACGCCCAGCTGGGCGCGCGCCTCGCCGTCGCCGAGCAGGCGCTCGATCAGGATCTCGACCCGGCCGCCGGTGCTCTTGTGCCCGTACAGCCGCGCCGGGATCACCCGGGTGTCGTTGAACACCAGCAGGTCGCCCGGCTGCAGCAGTTCGGGCAGTTCGCGGAACACCCGGTCCTGGAACGGCGCCGGCGCCGGCGGCACCACCAGCAGGCGGCTGGCCGAGCGTTCGGGCAACGGCTCCTGCGCGATCAGTTCCGGCGGCAGGTCGTAGTGGAAGTCGGATTTCTTCAAGGGGGAAACGGGGACGGGCGCAGGACCGGACATTGTAGAACGTTCGCCGCCCGCCCCCGCGGGCGCACGCCTAGCGCTCGAACTTGGCCGACAGGATGATCGCCGAGGTGGTGCGCTCGACGCCGTCGATCGCGCCGATGCGGTCGGTCAGCTCGTCCATCGCCTCCACCGAGGGCGTGACCCCGAGTGCGACCAGGTCGAAGGGGCCGCTGACCGAATGCAGCGCGCGCACCTCCGGCATCGCGTGCAGCGCGGCGACCACCGCGGGCATCTGCTTGGGCAGCACGGTCACCATGATGTGGGCGCGGATATGGCCGCGCTCGGCCTCGTCGTGCACGCGCACGGTGTAGCCGGCGATCACCCCTTCGCGCTCCAGCCGCTCGATCCGGCTGTGCACGGTGGTGCGCGACAGCCGCAAGCGCCGGGCGATCTCCGCGGTGGACGCGCGGGCGTTCTCGCGCAGCACCGAGAGCAGCTGCTGGTCGGCCTCCGTGATCTTCATCCTGCGCACCCGGTTCGTCGGAAAGACGAAATTATCCGGTATTTCGTACAAATCGCCACTGTCGATCGACGTTCCAATCCCGATAATAGGACGATCGCGTTTTCAATCCGGAGGACCCATGGCCGTCATCGACCGACTCGCCCCCCTGCGCGCCCATCGGGGCCGTCGCCGCACCCAGGGCCTGGACGACGCCACCATCGCCCGTTTCGCCGCCACCCACGCCGAACTGATCGAGGCGATCGAGGCCGCCGAACAGGAATACCGGCGGCTGAAGGACGACTTCGCCGACCTGCTCGACCTCGACGAGGACGCCCAGGTCCAGGCGGTGCAGGCCGGCTACGTCAACTTCTACCCGGACGACGCGGTCAACCCCTACGTCGCCCTGGCCGCGCGCGGCCCCTGGGTGGTGACGCTGAAAGGCGCGGTGGTGCACGACTCCGGCGGCTACGGCATGCTCGGCTTCGGCCACGCCCCCAAGCCGGTGCTGGCGGCGCTGGCCCGGCCGCAGGCGATGGCCAACATCATGACCCCGTCGCTGTCGCAGCTGCGCTTCGCGCGCGCGCTGCGCGCGGCGGTCGGCCTGTCCCGCGGCGGCTGCCCGTACGAGAAGTTCCTGTGCCTGAACTCGGGCTCGGAGGCGGTCTCGCTGGCCTCGCGCATCGTCGACGCCAACGCCAAGCTGATGACCGACCCGGGCGCCCGCCATGCCGGCCGCACGATCAAGCGCCTGGTGGTCAAGGGCAGCTTCCACGGCCGCACCGAGCGCCCGGCGCTGTACTCGGACTCCACCCGCAAGACCTACCTGCAGCACCTGGCCAGCTTCCGCGGCGAGGACAGCGTGCTGGCCGTGGCGCCGTACGACATCGACGCGCTGAAGCAGGCCTTCGCCGACGCCGACGCCCGCGGCTGGTTCATCGAGGCGATGTTCCTCGAGCCGGTGATGGGCGAAGGCGATCCGGGCCGCGGCGTGCCGGTCGAGTTCTACGCCGCCGCGCGCGAGCTGACCCGCGCCCATGGCGCGCTGCTGCTGGTCGATTCGATCCAGGCCGGCCTGCGCGCGCACGGCGTGCTGTCGATCGTCGACTACCCGGGCTTCGAGCGCGTCGACGCGCCCGACATGGAGACCTACTCGAAGGCGCTCAACGCCGGCCAGTACCCGCTGTCGGTGCTGGCGGTGAGCGCCGGCGCGGCCGCGCTGTACAAGAAGGGCCTGTACGGCAACACCATGACCAGCAACCCGCGCGCGCTCGACGTCGCCTGCGCGGTGCTGGAGATGGTCACGCCGGCGGTGCGCGAGAACATCCGCGCGCGCGGCCAGGAGGCGCTGGAGAAGCTGGAGCAGCTCAAGGCCGAGCTCGGCGGCGCGATCGTCAAGGTCCAGGGCACCGGCCTGCTGTTCTCCTGCGAACTGTCGCCGCAGTACAAGTGCTACGGCGCGGGTTCGACCGAGGAGTGGCTGCGCGAGCACGGCATCGGCGTGATCCACGGCGGCGCCAACTCGCTGCGCTTCACCCCGACCTTCGGCATCACCGGCGAGGAACTCGACCTGCTGGTGTCGATGGTCGGGCGCGCGCTGCGCGAAGGCCCGCGCGCGCAGCAGGCCGCGGCGGCCTGACCCCGGGCGGCGGCGGGCCTCCGCGAGCCCGCGCCGGTCCCCGCCGTCCGTCGTCGCGCTTGCCGGCCGCCTCGCGCGCGGCGAAGCGCGGCGTGGGGCGCGCGGATCGGCGCCCGCGCCGCGCGCCGCATCGCTCCAGCCGGCCAACCCGACCGGATCGCGTCCGCGCGGCAGGCCCTTGCGGACGCGGAAGAACGCCTCGGTGCGGTCGCGCGCAGCATCGCGCGCGCCTTCCCCGGGATGACCACGGCGCCTCGCACGCCGGCGGCGGCCACCCACGGCGGCCGCGACCGCGGGGCTCGGGGAAGCCTGGCGCGAGCCGGCTTTCTCGCCCCCGCTTCCACGGGCGGCCGGGTTTGCCCCAGACTTCGGCAGGTCGCACCGTGGAACCGCGCATGAAGATCGTCGAAGTCCGCCACCCGCTGGTCCAGCACAAGCTGGGCCTGATGCGCCGCGCCGACAACAGCACCAAGAGCTTCCGCGAGCTCGCCTCCGAGGTCGCCACCCTGCTCACTTACGAGGCCACCGCCGACCTGGAGACCGAGGAGGTCGTGGTCGAAGGCTGGGCCGGCCCGGTGGCCACGCGCCGGATCAAGGGCGCGAAGGTGACGCTGGTGCCGATCCTGCGCGCCGGCCTGGGCATGCTGCCGGGCGTGCTGGACCTGATCCCCGCGGCCAAGGTCGGCGTGGTCGGGCTGCAGCGCGACGAGAAGACCCTGCAGCCGGTGGGCTACTACGAGAAGCTGACCGGGCGCATGGACGAGCGCACCGCGATCGTGCTCGACCCGATGCTCGCCACCGGCGGCACCCTGGTCGCGACCGTGGACATGCTCAAGGCCGCCGGCTGCCGGCGCATCAAGGGCCTGTTCCTGGTCGCCGCGCCGGAGGGGCTGCGCGCGCTCGGGGCGCGGCATCCGGACGTCGAGGTCTACACCGCCGCGGTCGACGAACGGCTCAACGAGGTCGGCTACATCCTGCCCGGGCTGGGCGACGCCGGCGACAAGATCTTCGGCACCCGCCACGAGGCCTGACCCGAGGCGCTCGCTTCCGGCGAAAGCAGGCGCCCGTGCCCGTTTTCGTCCGGGGAAAGGCCCGGTGACTCCACTCCGCTCGCCATTCCCGCGCAAGCGGAAACGGGCGTCCCGGCTTGTGGGAAGGCACAGCATTCCGCTTTCACGGGGATGGCGGCGATCGTTCACCTTCCCCAGGCCGCGACACGCACCGCGAAGCGCTGGCGGGCAACGGCCGAGGGAGCGCGATGCTCTGCGCGCCCCGGCCGGCGGCGAAGGCTGTTGGATTCAGCGTCTGCGGCGCCGCCAGCGCCTGAGCAGCACCGCCAGCAGGGCCAGCATGGCCACGCCGCCGCCGAGCAGCCACGGCAGCAGCCGCGCCTCCTCGCGCACCGGCAGTTCGACGGCCTCGCCCGCGCGCGCCGCCTGCTGCGCCGCGCGCTCGGGCGGCACCGCCAGGCGCCAACGCCCCTCGCGCAGCTCCACCTTGCCGTCCAGCGCCGGCAGGCGCAGCTCGCGCCAGCGGATGCGCAGATCGCCGATGCGCGGCTCGAGCGGATTCTCGGCGCTGGTCAGCCCGTCGCCCTCGGGCTGGAACGATGCGGCGAGGTTCGCCGGCAGGCGCGAGAAGTTCGGCCGGAACGTACGCCACTGCCCCAGCACCTGCAGCACCTCGCGGTCGATCGGCCTGCCGTCGAGGGTCGCGTCCTCGGCCCACCAGCGGCGGTTCTCCAGCGGCAGCCGCGGCGGGTTCGCGTGGCCGGGCGCGAAGCCCGACGAATCGATCGGCGCGGCGTTCCAGACCCGCGCGTAGCCGCCGTCCGCCGCGCGCCATTGGAACATCTCGACCTGGCGCTCGAGGCCGAACTGGCGGCTGCGCACGCCGAAGTCCGGGTCGCGCGGCGCCGCGCCCGGCTGCGGCGGCGGCAACGGCGCCGCCGCGTCCGCCGCCTCCCGCGCCGCGGCGGCGGCGAGCGTCGGCAGCAACAAGAGGCCCGTCAGCCAGGCCGCGCGGCGGCTCATGCGGCCAGCGCCCTCGCGTGCAGCGCCGGCACTTCGTGCGCGGTGGCGTAGCGGCCCCTCTCGTCGCGCACCACCTGCGCCAGCGCGCAGTGCGGGTCGTGGGTGAAGAACAGATGCACGTTGCGTTCCAGCTTGTCGGCCAGGAACGCCTGCTTCTCGTCGATCAGCAGCTCGGCGTTGCGGTCGTAGCCCATGGTGATCGGCACGTGCACCCACGGCCGGCCGGGGACCAGGTCGGAGCAGAACACCACGCCGCCGTGCGCGCGGCCGTCCACGCTCTCGGGGCCGACGATCTCCGCCAGCATCAGCCCCGGCGTGTGGCCGTCGCTGTAGTGGAAACGCACGCTGCGGCCCAGCGCCTGCGAATGCTCGCCCTCGACCAGTTCGAGCCGGCCGCTGGCCTCGAGCAGGCCGGGCAGTTCGGGGATGAAGCTGGCGCGGTCGCGCGGGTGCGGCGCGCGGGCGCGCTCCCAGTGCCGCCGCCCGACCAGGTAGGTGGCGTTCGGGAACAGCAGCCGCGGCGGCTGCCCCTCCTGCCACGGCGCGAGCAGGCCGCCGGCGTGGTCGAAGTGCAGGTGCGAGAGCACCACCGCGTCGATGTCCTCCGGGGCGAAGCCGGCCGCGGCCAGCGAGTCGAGCAGGACGTGGCGGTCTTCGTTCACGCCGTAGCGCTCGCGCAGCTTGGGCTCGAAGAACGCGCCGATGCCGGTCTCGAACAGCACGGTCTTGCCCGCCAGCGGGGTGGCCAGCAGCGCGCGGCAGGCCAGGTCGATGCGGTTGCGCTCGTCCGGCGCCATCCACTTCGCCCACATCGCCCGCGGCGCGTTGCCGAACATGGCCCCGCCGTCGAGCTTCTGACTGTTGCCGAGCAGCGACCAGAGTTTCATGCCTGCTTACCGCGTGTCGTGATGATCCCGATTCTACTGCCGCGCGGGGCGGAAGCCGATGCCGGCGAGCCCGGAGCAGCGCGCCGTGCCCGGGGCTGCGCCGCGATCCGGCACCGCCGCAGGCGGCCCGAACGAGGCCGTGCCCGGGGCTCGCCGACTGCCTGGGCACGGCCGACGCGGACGCGTTACCGCGTTTCGCCCGCGTCGTCCGGCGCGGCCGCGTAACGCTTGAGCTCGCCGAGCATCTCCCACGACTTCAGCCCGCGCGGCCCCAGATGATGCGCCAGCACCACGCGCAGGCTGCGGCGCAGCCCGGGCAGGTCCTCGGCGGCGGGCGCGCGGTCCTCGGCCAGGGCGAGCAGCGCGCGGCCGGTCGCGGCGCCGCGGCGGTCGTCATGGCCGCGGTCGCTGAGCAGGCGGCGTGGGCCGTGCTCGGGATCGAGGCGATAGCGCGCCGCCGGGTCGATCGGCTCGCCGTCGCCGTCGTGGGCCCAGTCGAAGCCGACGCCGAGCGCGTCGAGCAGGTCGCGCTCGTAGCGGCGCAGGGTCCAGCCCAGCGGCTCGCCCGCCCCCAGGCGCGCGCGGGCCCGCGCGTAGGCGGCGTACAGCTCGGGCGAGGGGTCGTGGCGCGGCGCCAGGCGCAAGGTGAGCTCGTTGAGGTAGAAGCCGGCCAGCATCGCCTCGCCGGCCAGGCGTGGCGCGGCGTCGGTGGCCTCGGCCTGGATCAGGCGCGCCAGCTCGCCGGTCTGCACCGCATCGAAGCGGATCGCCTGCAGCGGCTGCAACGCGGCGCGCAGCGCGTGCCGCTTCGGCCCCTGCACGCCGCGCGCGACCAGCCCGAGCCGGCCGTGCTCCGCGGTCAGCACCTCGACCAGCAGGCTGGTCTCGCGCCAGGGCCGCGCGTGCAGGACGAAGGCGGGTTCGGCGCTGTAGCGCATGGGCCAGGCCTGGTCAGGAGGAACGAGTCAACAGGAGCGCGCGGAGGCGGCGGCACGGGCGGTTCCACTCGTTCCTCCCCGCTCGCACCCGCCTGCTCAATCGTGGTAGCCGAACGCGCGCAGCGCCGCCTCGTCGTCGCTCCAGCCTTCGCGCACGCGCACCCAGGTCTGCAGGAACACCTTGCTGCCGAACAGCTTCTCCATCTGCTGGCGGGCGCGGGCGCCGATCTCGCGCAGGCGCTCGCCGCCCTTGCCGATCACGATGGCCTTCTGGCCGTCGCGCTCGACCCAGATCACCGCGCCGATGCGCAGCAGCGCGCCGTCCGTCTCGAAGCGCTCGATCTCGACCGTGGTCGCGTACGGCAGTTCCTCGCCGAGCTGGCGCATCAGCTGTTCGCGCACCATCTCGCCGGCGAGGAAGCGCTGGCTCTTGTCGGTGATCTCGTCCTCGCCGTAGAGCGGCTGCTGCCCGGGCAGCAGCGCCAGCACATCCTTGACCAGCGCCTCCAGGCCCTTGCGCTTGAGCGCGGAGACCGGATGCACCGCGGCGAACTCGCGGCCTTCGCTGACCTGGGCCAGGTACGGCAGCAATGCCGCCTTGTCCTTGACCCGGTCGACCTGGTTGACCACCAGCACCACCGGCAGGCCGGCGCCGCGCAGCACGTCGTAGGCGAAGGCGTCGGCCTCGTCCCAGTGGCCGGCGCGCACCACCAGCATCGCCGCGTCCACGCCCTCCAGGGCGCCGCGCGCGGCGCGGTTCATCCAGCGGTGCATCGCGGTGGCGGTGGACTTGCCCTGGTCGCGGTGCAGGCCCGGCGTATCGACCAGCACCAGCTGCCCCTCCGGGAAGGTGGCGATGCCGAGCAGGCGATGGCGGGTGGTCTGCGGGCGCGCCGAGGTGATGCTGATCTTGGCGCCGACCAGGGCGTTGACCAGGGTCGACTTGCCGACGTTGGGTCGGCCGATCACGGCGACGTGGCCGGCGCGGTAGGCGGATGCGTTCATCGCGTGGATTGTAGTGCCGGGAGCGGAGGCGCGGGATCGCGGATCGCCGCCTTCGCTCTGCGGACCCGTCTTCGCGTCCCAATCTCGCTGGGAAGCAGCCGGAGGCATGGGCAGCCCGGAAACTCCACTGGCGGCCGCGCAGCGGAAGCGCTGCGACAGGAAGGCAGTCCGCAGAGGCGGCGAAATTCAGCGAGTCCGCCGCTCCGGTAGCGATACGAGGGCCGGCTCCGCTCGACCCGGGTCAGTCCCGCGCCTGCAGCCGCTCCAGCGCCGCCTCGGCGGCGATCTGCTCGGCGGCGCGACGCGAACCGGCGACGCCCTCGGTCGCCAGCGGCGGCTGGGACAGCGTGCAGCTGACGTGGAAACGCTTGGCGTGCTCCTCGCCGCTCTCGGCCAGCAGGGCGTAGGTCGGCAGCGGCTTCTGCCGCGCCTGCAGCCATTCCTGCAACCTCGTCTTGGCGTCCTTGCCGACCTTGTGCGGCGGCGGCAACGCGGCGATCGCCTCCTCGAACCAGGGCAGCACCACCGCCCGGCAGGTCTCGAAGCCGGCGTCGAGGTAGACCGCCGCGACCACCGCCTCCAGCGCGTCGGCCAGGATCGAATCGCGGCGATGCCCGCCGGACTTCATCTCGCCCGGCCCCAGGGTCAGGTGGTCGCCCAATTCCAGCCGGCGCGCGATCGGCGCCAGCGCCGACTCGCGCACCAGCTCGGCGCGGGCGCGGGTCAGCGCGCCCTCGTCGGCGCTGGGCCAGTGCCGGTACAGCGCCTCGGCGACGATCAGGTTGACCAGTGCGTCGCCGAGGAATTCCAGGCGCTCGTTGTGCGGCGCGCCGGCGCTGCGGTGGGTCAGCGCCCGCTGCAGCAGCTCGCGATCCGCGAAACGGTGGCCGATGCGCTCACTCAAAGCCGTCGCGGCGCAGGTCCTGCGTCGCCTGGAAATGGCCGACCACGTCGATGTTGGCGATCAGCGGCCGGCGCACTTCGTAGTCCACCGTCATCACGTAGCCGGCGTCCTTGCGCGCGATCTTCACGTTCTCGGACTTCACGTTCTCCGCGTAGCTGATGTACAGGCGGCGGAAGAATAGGTCCTTGATCTTGGCCGGATCCTGCTGGGTGATCCCGGCCTCCTTCGACAGCTCCTTCAGCGCCTGCTTGACCGCGAAGTACTCCGAATACATCGGGATCAGCTTCATCCCCATGTAGATGAACACGCCGACCACGGCCAGCACCAGGATGAACCCGATCAGGGTCATGCCGCTCTGCGTACGCTTCATGTCGCCAACTCCCCTTGGTGTGATCGCGCCCGCCGCTCCCCGCGACGGCCGCGCCGATTACGGAATCCGGTTGCCGATGCGCGAGAAGTCTACGTCCCCGCCGTCGAAGTTCATCCAGATCAGGAACGCCTTGCCGCGCAGGTTCTGTTCCGGCAGGAAGCCCCAGTATCGGCTGTCCTCGCTGTTGTCGCGGTTGTCGCCCATCACGAAATAATGCCCCGGCGGCACCACCCAGTCGCCCTCGCCCTGGTCCAGGAACGGCAGGTCGGTGCGCTCCAGGACGTCGTGCTCGCGGCCGAGCAGGTTTTCGCGCAGTTCCTCGGCGCCGGTCATCTCCGCGCCGTTGCCGCGCCCCTGGTACACCCCGATCGACCGGTAGGCCAGCGGGCGGCCGTTCACCGTCACCTGATTGTCGTGGTAGCCGATGCGGTCGCCGGGCAGGCCGATCACGCGCTTGATCCAGTCCTGGTCGGGGTGGTGCGGCGGCCGGAACACGACCACGTCGCCGCGCTGCGGCTCGCCGAGGGCGACGAACTTCTTGTTGGTGATCGGCAGGCGCAGGCCGTAGGCGAATTTGTTGACCAGGATGAAGTCGCCGGTCAACAGCGTCGGCATCATCGAATTGGACGGGATCCGGAACGGTTCGGCGACGAAGCTGCGCAGGATCAGCACCACCGCCAGCACCGGGAAGAACGCCTTGGAGTAGTCGACGACCACCGGCTCCCTGCCCTCTTCCAGCAGCCCCTGGCGGGCGGCGCGGCGCTTGGCGAGGACCAGCTTGTCGAGCAGCCAGACCAGGCCGGTGAACAGGGTCAGGACGACCAGGGCGATTTCAAACCAACGCATGCACGCTCCTTTGGAGCCGGGGTTCGGGATTCGGGAGGCGCGGTTCGCACGGACCGCGGGCCGGCGGGTCGCTCCCCGGCGAACCGGCCGGGCCGAGCATAGCCGGGGAACCGCCGCGCGTCATTGCGCGATCGGTCGGCCAGGCCGACCGGGAAGACGCGCGCGGAACCGGCCGCGGCCGCGCTCCGGCGCCCTGCCCGCCCCGGCGCCCGGCCTCACTTGTTGTCCACCTGCAGCACCGCGAGGAAGGCCTCCTGCGGGATCTCGACGCGGCCGACCTGCTTCATCCGCTTCTTGCCTTCCTTCTGCTTCTCCAGCAGCTTCTTCTTGCGGGTGACGTCGCCGCCGTAGCACTTGGCCAGCACGTTCTTGCGCAGCGCCTTGACCGTGGTGCGGGCGATGATCTGCGAGCCGATCGCGGCCTGGATCGCCACGTCGAACATCTGCCGCGGGATCAGGTCCTTCATCTTCTCGCACAGCTCGCGGCCGCGGCGGTCGGCGTGGCTGCGGTGGCAGATGATCGACAGCGCGTCGACCTTGTCGCCGTTGATCAGCGTATCCACGCGCACGAACGGGCCCGGCTCGAAGCGCAGGAAGTGGTAGTCCAGCGAGGCGTAGCCGCGGCTGACCGACTTGAGCTTGTCGAAGAAATCCAGCACCACCTCGGCCATCGGCAGCTCGTAGCTGATCTGCACCTGCCCGCCCATGTAGGTGATGCCGATCTGCACGCCGCGCTTCTCCTCGCACAGCGTGATCACGTTGCCGACGTAGTCGGGCGGGGTGAGGATGTTGGCGCGGATGATCGGTTCGCGGATCTCCTCGATCTGGTTCACCGGCGGCAGCTTGGCCGGGTTGTCCATCGGCACGAGGGTGCCGTCGGTCTTGAGCACCTCGTAGATGACCGTGGGCGCGGTGGTGATCAGGTTGAGGTCGTATTCGCGCTCCAGCCGTTCCTGCACGATCTCCATGTGCAGCATGCCGAGGAAGCCGCAGCGGAAGCCGAAGCCCATCGCCTCGGAGCTCTCCGGCTCGAAGCGCAGCGCGGCGTCGTTGAGGCGCAGCTTCTCCAGCGCCTCGCGCAGGTCCGGGTAGTCCTCCGCGTCGACCGGGAACAGGCCGGCGAACACGCGCGGCTGCATTTCCTGGAAGCCGGGCAGCGGCTTGGGCGCGGGATCGTTGGCCAGGGTCAGGGTGTCGCCGACCGGCGCGCCGTGCACGTCCTTGATCGACGCGGTGACCCAGCCGACCTCGCCCGCGCCGAGCCGGTCCAGGACCTTGCGCTTGGGCGTGAACACGCCGACCTGGTCGACCTGGTGGGTGCGGCCGGTCGACATCACCAGCAGCTTGTCGCCCGGCTTGATCTCGCCCTGCATCACCCGCACCAGCGAGACCACGCCCAGGTAGTTGTCGAACCAGGAGTCGATGATCAGCGCCTGCAGCTTGTCGGTGTCGCGCGGCTTGGGCGGTGGGATGCGGTGGACGATGGCCTCGAGCACCTCGACCACGTTGAGGCCGGTCTTGGCGCTGATCGCCACCGCGTCGGACGCGTCGATGCCGATCACCGCCTCGATCTCGCCCTTGGCGCGCTCGATGTCGGCCGTGGGCAGGTCGATCTTGTTGAGCACCGGCACGACTTCCAGGCCCTGCTCCACCGCGGTGTAGCAGTTGGCCACCGACTGCGCCTCCACGCCCTGGGCGGCGTCGACCACCAGCAGCGCGCCCTCGCAGGCGGCCAGCGAGCGGCTGACCTCGTA
Organism: Vulcaniibacterium tengchongense; assembly: GCF_003814555.1. Taxonomy (GTDB): domain Bacteria; phylum Pseudomonadota; class Gammaproteobacteria; order Xanthomonadales; family Xanthomonadaceae; genus Vulcaniibacterium; species Vulcaniibacterium tengchongense. The sequence goes on along the minus strand of NZ_RKQN01000001.1, from coordinate 484,041 downwards.
GCTGAAGTCGACGTGGCCGGGCGTGTCGATGAAGTTGAGGTGGTAGACCCGGCCGTCGCGCGCCTTGTACGGCAGCGAGACCGACTGCGCCTTGATGGTGATGCCGCGCTCGCGCTCGATCGGATTGGAGTCGAGCACCTGCGCCTCCATCTCGCGCGCCTCCAGGCCGCCGCAGATCTGGATGATGCGGTCGGCGAGCGTCGACTTGCCGTGGTCGACGTGGGCGATGATCGAGAAGTTGCGGATCTGCTGCATGGGAGCGGCGCGCGGCCTGCGGAAACCGGAGAGAACGTGGAATTATCGCACAGGCCTGCGCCGGGACCGTGGCCGCCGGCCCGGTGCCGGGCCGGCCGCGACGGCGGAGGCGCGAACGAAGGGGACGAGGCGCGCGTCCGCGTCCGGCGTTCCGCACGGCGACGCGAGCGGCGCGCGCCGCGGCCGGTGCCGCGGCGCGGGCGGCCGGCTCAGTCCCGCTCGGGAACGGTGACCGCCTTGTACTGGGTCAGGTTGCCGCGGCGGATCAGCAGCATCACCGTGTCGCCGGGCTTGGCCGCCGCCAGCTCGCGGCCGAGCGCGGCGGCGGACCCCACCGACTTGCGCCCGACCGACAGCACCACGTCGCCTGGCCGCAGGCCGGCCTCGGCCGCGGCGTCGCCGCGCACGCCGGCGACCAGCACGCCCTCGTCCCTGCGCAGGTTCAGGCGCTGGCGCTGCTCGGCGCTCAGGTCCTGCAGCGCCAGGCCGAACGGGTTGGCCGGCGCCGCGGCGCCGCCGCGCGCCGGCTGGTCCGCGCCGTCCGCAGCCGTGGCGACGGCCCCGCCTTCGAGCTCGTCCAACACCACCGGGACCTCGATCGTGCGGCCGTTGCGGAACACCGAGAGGCGCACCTGGGTGCCCGGCGCCTTGCCGCCGATCAGCGGCGGCAGGTCGGCGTTGGTGTCGACCGGGCGGCCGTCGACCGCGCGGATCACGTCGCCCGGCTCCAGCCCGGCCTTGTCCGCCGCGCTGCCCGGCGCGACCTGGTTGACCAGCGCGCCGCGGGTGTCGGGCAGGCCGAAGCCGCGCGCCTTCTGCCCGTCGATCTGCTCCACCGTCACGCCGAGCATGCCGCGGCTGACCCGGCCCTTGGCGCGCAGCTGCTCGGCCGCGTTCATCGCCACGTCGATCGGGATGGCGAAGCTCACGCCCATGTAGCCGCCGGAGTTGCTGAAGATCTGCGAGTTGATGCCGACCACCTCGCCGCCGGTGTTGAGCAGCGGGCCGCCGGAGTTGCCGCGGTTGATCGCCACGTCGGTCTGGATGAAGGGCACGTACTGCTGGTTCGCGTACGGATTGCTGCGCCCGACCGCGCTGACGATGCCGGCGGTGACCGAGTGGTCGAGGCCGAACGGCGAGCCGATCGCGATCACCCACTGGCCCGGCTTGGTCGAGTCCGCGCGCGCCGCGCGCAGGAACGGCAGGCCCTTGGCGTCGATCTTGAGCAGGGCGACGTCGGACTGCTCGTCGGTGCCGATCACCTTGGCCTCGAACTCGCGCCGGTCGGACAGCAGCACCTTGACCTTGTCCGCGCCTTCGACCACGTGGTGGTTGGTCAGCACGTAGCCGTCGTCGGAAATCAGGAAGCCGCTGCCGAGCGAGACGCCGCCGCCGCCCGGCCCCGGCGGCATCGGCCCCGGGAACGGCAGGTCGTCGCCGAAGAAGCGGCGGAAGATCTCGGGGATGTCCGCGTCCGGCATGCCGCCGCGGGCGCGGCGCGGCGCCACCTCGGCGCGGATGTTGACCACCGCCGGGCCGACCCGCTGCACCAGCGCGGTGAAGTCGGGCAAGCCGCTGACCAGCGGCGGCGCCGGGGTCGCGGCAGGCGGCGGCGCGATCGGCGTCGACGGCGGCTGCGCGGAGCACGCGGTCGGCAACAGCGCGACGATCGCGCCGGCCAGGGCTAGGGAACGAAACGGACGGTTCATCGGGGCGGCCTCGGGGACGATTGCCTCGGAAACGGGTTCAAGGGGGCCGTGCGGCCGGCGCGCCGGCCGCTGCGGATCCGGTGGGAGCGCGACCGCGGCGTCAGGGCCGCGGCGCCGTGGGCTCGGACGGGAGGCGTGCGCCGGGCGGCGGCGCCGGCACCGGCTCGAACGGATAGAACGAAGGCTGCGCGCCGTCGCCGTAGCGGGCGTTGAATTCGCCGCCCGAGGAGTACTGCGGCAGCACCGCGCGCGGCCACGGCCGCGGCGTCGCCTCGTGCGCGGGCGGCAGGAACGGATCGCCCGCCCGCGCGCCGGATGGCATGGGCTCCGCGCCCGCGACCAGCACCGGCGGCGCGGCGGCGCGTTCGGCCGCGCTCCGCCGCGCGGCGCGCGCACCGGCCTCGTCGCCGGCGCGCGCCTTGCCGTTGCGACGCTCCAGCGCGCGGCGCGGCGCTTCGGCCGCGGCGACCGCGCCCAACGCGAGCTCGGCCGCAGGTACCCGCGGGGCCGGGGCGGACGTGGCCGCCGGAGCCGGCGTAGGCTCCGCGGGCGCCGGCCTCGCGCTCGCCACCGGCGTCGACGCGGGCGCCGCCGGCCCGGCGTCCTGCGACAGCGGCCGGCTCACGAACAGCGCCGCGACGGCGACCGATGCGGCGAGCGCGCCGCCGATCCAGGCGCGTCGGCCGAGCGCGCCGCCGGTGCCGGTCGCGGCCCGCGCCTGCTCGGAGCGCCCGTCCTCGGCGATGGCGGCGGCGACGCGCTCGGCGAAGCCGCCCGGCGCGAGCGCGGCGGCCTGGCCGCGCAGCACGTCGCCGTACAGCTGCCAGCGGCCGCAGGCGCGGCGCCACTGCTCGTCGTGGCCCAGGCGCCTGAGCGCGAAGCGCGCGGCGTCGCCCTGCAGTTCGCCGTCGAACAACGCACTGAGGGTTTCGCGGTCGTCGTCGTGGGATCGGATGTCGGCGGTCATCGCTTGGCGGTGTCGTTCGGATCGTGGTCCAGCAGGGGGCGCAGCTCGGCGTCGATCGCTTCGCGCGCCCGGAAGATGCGCGAGCGGACGGTGCCGATCGGGCACCCCATCTTTTGCGCGATCTCCTCGTAGCTCAGGCCGTCCACCTCGCGCAGGGTGATCGCGGCCCGCAGTTCCTCCGGCAGCGATTCGACCACGCGCATCACGGTGAGTTCGATCTCCTGCCGCAGCAGTTCATGTTCCGGCGTGTCGGTGTCGCGCAGGCGCGCGCCGACGTCGAAGTGCTCGGCCTCGCCGGCGTCGATGTCGTCCGCCGGCGGGCGGCGGTTCTGCGCGACCAGATGGTTCTTGGCGGTGTTCACGGCGATCCGGTGCAACCACGTATAGAACTGGGCGTCGCCGCGGAAGTTCGGCAGCGCCCGGTAGGCGCGGATGAAGGTTTCCTGCGCGACGTCCTGGCATTCGCTCCAGTCCGGAATGTAGCGCCCGATCAGCCCGGCGATCCGATGCTGGTACTTGCGCACCAAGGCATCGAAGGCCGCGCTGTCGCCGCGCTGGACACGCCTGACCAGCTCCTGGTCCAACTCCACGTCTTTGGGCAATGTTTCGGCCATACAGGGCCGGGCTCCTGATCAGCTCGGCCGTGGCCGAACGCTGTGACCGCCCTGCCGGGCGAAAGTTCAATCACGATCATTAATGGGGTCGGACGCGACCGCCGCAAGCGCCGAAGTCCCGCCCGCCGCGAGCGCCGGAAATCAAGCGCGCATTTGACTGCGGCGAAACATCCTCGGGATGATAACGGCCTCCCATACCTGAACGGATGGTGCCGAATGATCGCTGGCCTCGACGGTCTCCGTTTCCAGCACTGGCAGACCGAACTGCGCGCCGACGGCGTCCTGGTGCTGTCGTTCGACCGCGCCGGCGCGCCGGTCAACACCTTCGCCCAGGACGTGCTGATCGAACTGGACGCCTTGCTCGAACGGCTGGCGCTGGATCCGCCCCGGGGCGTGGTGCTGCGCTCGGCCAAGCCGAACGGCTTCATCGCCGGCGCCGACATCAAGGAGTTCCAGAGCTTCGACGCCATGGGCACGGTCGGCGACGCGATCCGCCGCGGCCAGCAGACCTTCCAGCGCCTGGCGGAACTGCCCTGCCCGACCGTGGCCGCGATCCACGGCTTCTGCATGGGCGGCGGCACCGAGATCGCCCTGGCCTGCCGCCACCGCGTCGCCAGCAACGATCCTTCGACCCGGATCGGCCTGCCGGAAGTGAAGCTCGGCATCTATCCGGGCTGGGGCGGCAGCGTGCGCCTGCCGCGCCTGATCGGCGCCCCGGCCGCGTTCGACCTGATGCTCACCGGGCGCTCGCTGTCGGCGTCGGCCGCGCGCGCGGCCGGCCTGGTCGACAAGGTCACCGATGCCTCGACCCTGGTCGACGTCGCCGCCGCCTACGCCCTGCGCGGCGCGGCGCGGCCGTTCAAGCAGCGCTTCCTCGGCTGGGCCACCAACACCTGGCCGGCGCGCAAGCTGCTCGCGCCGATGCTGGCCAAGCAGGTCGCGCGCAAGGCGCGCAAGGAGCACTACCCGGCGCCGTACGCGCTGATCGACACCTGGGCCAACAGCGGCGGCGGCATCCAGGCGCTGCTCGCGGCCGAGCGCAAGTCGGTGGTCAGGCTGGCCTCCACCCCGACCGCGCGCAACCTGATCCGGGTGTTCTTCCTGCAGGAGCGGCTGAAGGGCCTGGGCGGCAAGGAGCACGGCGTGCGCCGCGTGCACGTGGTCGGCGCCGGCGTCATGGGCGGCGACATCGCGGCCTGGTCGGCGTACAAGGGCTTCGAGGTGACCCTGCAGGACCGCGAGCAACGCTTCATCGACGCCGCGCTGGAGCGCGCGAAGGCGCTGTTCGAGAAGAAGGTGAAGGATGAGGCCAGGCGCGCCGAGACGGCGGCGCGGCTGAAGGGCGACCTCGCCGGCGACGGCGTCGCCGAGGCCGACCTGGTGATCGAGGCGATCATCGAGAAAGCGGAGGCCAAGCGCGAGCTGTACGCGGCGGTCGAGCCGCGGATGAAGGCGGACGCGCTGCTGACCACCAACACCTCGTCGATCCCGCTGAGCGAGCTGCGCGAGCACATCGCCCGGCCGGACCGGTTCGCCGGCCTGCACTACTTCAATCCGGTCGCGCTGATGCCGCTGGTCGAGATCATCCGCCACGACCAGGTCGCGGCGCAGACCGAGCAGCGCCTGGCGGCGTTCTGCAAGGCCATCGACAAGCTGCCGGTGCCGGTCGCCGGCACCCCGGGCTTCCTGGTCAACCGGGTGCTGTTCCCCTACCTGCTGGAGGCGGCGACCGCGTTCGCCGAAGGCATCCCGGGGGCGGCGATCGACAAGGCGGCGCTGAAGTTCGGCATGCCGATGGGGCCGATCGAGCTGATCGACACGGTCGGCCTGGACGTGGCGGCGGGCGTCGGCGCGGAGCTGGCGCCCTTCCTCGGCCTGCCGATTCCCCAGTCGCTGTCCGCCCCGCCGGAGCCCGGCCAGCGCGGCAAGAAGGACGGCCAGGGCCTGTACAAATGGGAGAACGGCAAGCCGGTCAAGCCGCAGTTGCCCAAGGATTACCGGATGCCGTCGGACCTGGAAGATCGCCTGATCCTGCCGCTGCTCAACGAAGCGGTGGCGTGCCTGCACGACGGCGTGGTCGCCGACGCCGACCTGCTCGACGCCGGCGTGATCTTCGGCACCGGCTTCGCGCCGTTCCGCGGCGGCCCGATCCAGTACGTGCGCGAGACCGGCGCCGACGCGCTGCTGGCGCGCCTGCAACAGCTGCACGCCCGTTACGGCGACCGTTTCGCGCCGCGCCCCGGCTGGGACAACCCGGCGCTGCGCGGCTGATTCGCGTCCCGGCCTTTGCGGCCGCAGCCGGCTGCGCCGGGACACCGTCGCCGCGGCTGCGCTTGTGCGCGCAAATGCGGTCGCGCCGCATCGATGCGCCGGCGCCCCTCTCCGGAGGATGCGCGGCAGCGGCTTCGGCGCTCGAGCGAAGACGCCAGCGCCAAGCTTGCGGTGTTCCGAGGCGGATACGTGCCGCGCACAGGCGCCTCGATGCCCGCGCTCGACGCCGCGCATGGGCGCGCGCGGGTTCGATCGATCGCACGCGGTGACGAACCGCAGCGACGGGGGCCGCGGCGCTCCCGGGCGCCCAATCCGGCCCGCGGGGCTGCGTTCCCGCGCCGCGACACGCGCGAGCGTGGACGCGCGACGCGCCCGCGTCGGAAACCGCGGGATGGCTTCGCGGGCAAATGCGCGTTCGCCGTAACGATGCGAGCCATCCCGCGATCAGGTCGTCGGGCAAGGTCAGGAGCGCCGGCACGAACAGGGCGGACGCCTTCCGCATGCGCGGTTCGCGGCGGCTCCGCGAGGTGGAGTTCGAGGTCGCGCAGCCCGGATCGCAACGCCGACCGCCCCGCGCCGAGGCGGACGTTCCGACGAGCGGCCGCGAGCTGGCCGCGCCGCCCGGCCAGCTCGCGCCGGCGTACGTTCGCGCATCCGCTGCCGCAGCCGCACCTGTAGCGCGGCCTGGGGCGGCAGCTCGGCCACGGACCGGTCGGCGCCTGATGCGGCCAGTTCCATTGCCTTGGCGTCGCCCCTGGCCTGCCGTCCCGCCGCGTCCCTGCGCAGCCCGCCGCGATCTGCGGAACGGCGCCACCGCGCTACATCGTATGCGTTGACCGTTCCGCGGTGAGCGAGCCGGCCAGCAGGGCCTCGATCTTGCCCTTGATCGCCTCGCCCTCGGGCGTGTCGGCGAACTGCACGCCGATCCCGGCGGGGCGATTGCCCTGCGCACCGACCGGGGTCACCCAGACCACCTTGCCGGCGACCGGCAGGCGTTCCTGCGATTCGGGCAAGGTAAGCAGCACGAACACCTCGTCGCCGAGGAAATAGCGCTTGGGCGTCGGCACGAAGATGCCGCCCTGCTTCAGGAACGGCATGTAGGCGGCGTACAGCTGCGCCTTGTCCTTGATCGCCAGCGACAGGATGCCCTGCCGCGCGCCCCCCGCGCCGGTCGTGCCGCTCATCGTTTCCGCCCCTCGTCGCCCGCGCGCCCGTCCAGGGCGCGCCAAGCCAGCAACAGTTCGGCGACCGCCAGATCGGCGCGCACCGTGGTGCGCAGCAGATCGCGCGTGCGGTTCGCCCGTTCGAACCAGGCCGCCAGACTGCGCGTTCGCGCCGGGTCGGTCAAGCCGGCGGCTTGCTGCAGGGCGAGGTCGGCGGCGTGGCGCAGGCGCAGTTCGGCGCGGTCGTCGCCGGCCCAGCGCTGCGCGGCCTCGACCGGCGCCAGCTCGCCGCGGCCGAGCCGGGCGAGATCGCCCGCGACCTCGCGGCGCAGCGCCAGGCCGTCGCCCTGCAGCCATTCGTGGGCGAGGCCGGGATGGCCGCGCGCGGCGTCCAGCGCCTCGTTCGCGACGGACGGCGCATGGCCCTGCGCCTGCAGCCAGGCCAGCGCCTCGGCGCGCGGCGGCAGGCGCAGTTCGTAGCGCTGGCAGCGGCTGCGGATCGTCGCCGGCAACCGCGCCGGATGCGCGCTGACCAGCCACAGGTAGCGGCCCGGCACCGGCTCTTCGAGGGTCTTCAGCAACGCGTTGCAGGCGGCGTGGTTGATCGCGTCGGCCGGGTCGATGATCGCGACCTGCGCGCCGCCGTACTGCGGCGTCAGCGCGAGCTGTTCGGAAAGCTGGCGGATCTGCTCGATCACGATCTCGGTGCGCAGCCGCGTGCCTTCCTTGTTCGGCACGAACGAGACCGTGCGGAAGTCCGGATGGGTGCCGGCGGCGAACAGCTGGCAACTGCGGCAATGCCCGCACGGCTCGCCGTCGGCGCCGCGCTGCGGGCACAGCACGCGCCGTGCCAGGCGCTGGGCCAGCGCGCGCTTGCCCAGCTGCGCGGGGCCGCAGAACAGCAGGCCGTGGGCGAGCCGGCCGGCGTCGAGCGCGGCCGCGGCCTGCGCGTAGACGCGCTGCTGCCAGGGGGCGAAGGCGTGGTCGGCGGGGCTCATGCGCGCTCGATGCGGACGAAGGACGGAGCGGTGCGGGTGCCGCCCGCGAGGCACGGCGAAACCGAAACCGGCGGGCGGCGCAGGAAGGGCCGGAGCGCCGCCGTGTCCGCCCGCGCCCGCTGCCCGCGCGCCGGGACCCGCGCCACGGACACGGTCATGCGGCCGCCTCGATCTGCCGGCGCAGGTGCGCCAGCGCTTCGGCCGCGACGGCGTCCGCCGGCTGCGTCGCGTCGATGGTGCGGAAGCGCCGCGGCTCGCCGCGCGCGCGCTCGAGATAGCCGGCGCGCACGCGTTCGAAGAACTCCTCGCGCTCGGCCTCGATCCGGTCCGCCGCCGCGCCGCGGCCGCGCGCGCGCTGCAGCCCGAGCGCGACCGGCACGTCGAGCAGCAGGGTCAGGGCCGGCACGATCCCGACCGCGCGCCGCTCCAGCTCGGCGATGAACGCCGGGTCGCCGCCGCGCGCCGCGCCCTGGTAGGCGTAGCTGGCGTCGGTGAAGCGGTCGCTGATCACCCAGGCGCCGCGCCGCAACGCCGGCAGGATCGTCTCGCGCACGTGCTGGGCGCGGGCGGCGAACATCAGCAGCAGTTCGGCCTCCGCCGACGGCGGTTCGTGCCGCGGGTCCAGCAGGAGCTCGCGGATCCGTTCGGCCAGCGGCGTGCCGCCGGGCTCGCGCGTGCACACCGCCTCGAAGCCGCGCGCCGCCAGTTCCTCGCGCAGCGCGGCGAGCACGGTCGACTTGCCGGCGCCTTCGCCGCCCTCGAGGGTGACGAAGCGCGGCCACGCGCGCAGGCTCATCGCGCCTCCTGCGCCGCCGGCGCCGCGCCCTGCCCGGCACGGCCGAGCCGGTAGCGCTGCAGGTAGGCGCGCACGTTGGCCTGGTGTTCGGCCAAGGTCTCGGCGAACAGGTGCCGGCCGCTGCCGTCGCCGACCGCGACGAAGTACAGCTCCTCGCCCGGCGCCGGCCGCGCCGCCGCGCGCAGCGCGTCCGCGCCGGGCATCGCGATCGGCGTCGGCGGCAGGCCGGCGCGGACGTAGGTGTTGTACGGGGTATCCGCGAGCAGGTCGCGCTTGCGGATGTTGCCGTCGTAGGCGCTGCCGAGGCCGTAGATCACGGTCGGGTCGGTCTGCAGGCGCATGCCGAGCCTGAGCCGGCGCGCGAACACCCCGGCGATGCGCGGCCGCTCCTCGGCGATGCCGGTCTCCTTCTCGACGATCGAGGCCAGGATCAGCAGTTCCTCGGGCGATTTCAGCGGCGCGTCGGGCGCGCGCCCGCGCCAGGCGGCGTCGAGCGCCCGGTCCATCGCCGCCTGCGCGCGCCGCAGCAGGTCGAGGTCGCTGTCGCCGCGGGTGTAGAGATAGGTCTCGGGCAGGAAGCGCCCTTCCGGGTGCGTGCCGGGCCGGCCGAGCGCCTTCATCAGCGCGGCGTCGTCGAGGCCGGCGGTCTCCTGCCGCAGCGGCGTGGCGCGGGCCAGGGCCGCGCGCAGCTCGCGGATGTTCCAGCCCTCGACGATGGTGAAGCGGTGGCGGATCACCTTGCCGTCGCGCATGGCCAGCAGCAGTTCGCGCGGCGAGATGCCCGGCGCGAGCGCGTACTCGCCGACCTGCAGGCGCCCGTCCACCTTCAGTTGCCGCGCCAGCGCGCGCCATTCGAGCATCTCGCCGGTCTCGACGCCGGCCGCGCGCAGGCGGCGCACCACCGCCGGCAGGCTGTCGCCGCGCTCGACCGCCAGCGTCTGCCCGGCGCGCACGCCGTGCAGCGGGCCGTCCGCGAAACGGGCGTAGCGCTGCCACAGCCAGCCGCCGGCGAGCGCCGCCGCCAGCAGCACGAGCGCGAGAAAGCCGCCGAAACGGCGCAGGCGTTTGCGACTCACGAGACCTCCGTGGCGAATCCGGGATGCGCGGCGGCCAGGCGCCGCTGCAGCTCGGCCACCTGCGGGTGCGGCGACCAGGCGCGCGGCCCGAGCCGCGCGACGGGCAGGATACCGCGCACCGCATTGCACAGGAAAACCGCCTCGGCGGTCTCGACCTCGTCGGCGCCCAGGCGCGCCTCCCGCGCCTGCACGGCCTCGAGGACCCAGGCGCGGCAGACGCCGGCCACGCCGCAGCGGTCCAGCCGCGGCGTCCGCCAGGCGCCGTCGCGCAGCGCGAACAGGTTGGCCGCGGTCGCGCAGACCGCGTCGCCCTCGACGCTGCGCATCAGGCCTTCATGGATCCCCGGGTCGTCCCATTCGCCGCGCGCCAGCACCTGTTCGAGGCGGTTGCAGTGCTTCAGGCCGGCCAGCGCCGGCTGCGTCGCCAGGCGGGTCTCGCACCAGCGCAGCGCCAGGCCCTCGCGCGGCGGAGGCGGCGGCAGCGGATGCCGGGAGAGGATCCAGGTCGGCGTCGCCGGCGCCGGCGGCGCGTAGCCGCGGCCGCCGCCGCCGCGGGTGACGACCAGCTTGAGCACGCCGTCGCCGCCGGCGAGCAGGCGCGCCGCTTCCTCCCGCACCTGCGCCTGCGCCGGCAGCGGCAGGCGCAATGCGTCCGCGCCGCGCGCCAGCCGCGCCCAGTGCGCGGGCCACCACGGCAGCGCGCCGCGATGCGCGCGCATGGTCTCGAACAGGCCATCGCCGTAGGCCAGCCCGCGGTCGTCGGTGCCGGGGGCGTCGACGCGGCGGTCGCCGCGGAAGATCAGCGTGGTCGGGGACGGGGTCATGGGATTCCTTTTGCCACGAGTTGACGCGGATGTGCGCGGGCCGGAAGCGGCCCCGTGACCGCGGCGTCGGGCGGCATCCACTTCGACCGCCCGCCCCCGCCCGCGGGCGGCGCGACATCGCCTCGCGCGGGGTTCGGCGGCATGGACGCCGCCGAAGGGCCTGCATGGATGTACTTGCAGCGCGTCGCGCAACGCCCCGCCCCGCCGCGTCCGGGCGCCGCATGGCACGAAGCTCGTGCTCGCGCCGGAAGCGGAAATGCGCGCGCTCTCCGATCCGCGTATCCGCATCGATCCACGGCGGGAAGTCACTCCACCCCCAGCGCCCGCAACATCCCTCGCGCCTTGGCCCGGGTCTCCTCGAGCTCGCGCCGCGGATCGGAGTCGATCACGATGCCGGCGCCGGTGCGGAAGCGCAGCGCATCGCCTTCGAGCTCGGCGCTGCGGATCAGGATGTTGAGGTCGAGGTCGCCGTCGCGGCCCAGCCAGCCCATCGCCCCGGTGTAGGCGCCGCGGCCGACGCCCTCCAGCTCGGCGATGATCTGCATGCACCGCACCTTCGGGCAGCCGGTGATGGTGCCGCCGGGAAACACCGCGCGGATCACCTGCCCCGGCGTCGCGTCCGCGCGCAGGAGGCCGCGCACGTTGCTGACGATGTGGTGCACGTGCGCATAGCTCTCCACGGTCATCAGCTCGTCGACCTCGACGCTGCCCGGCGCGCAGACGCGGCCGAGGTCGTTGCGCTCCAGGTCGATCAGCATCACGTGCTCGGCGCGTTCCTTCGGATGGCCGACCAGCTCGCGGACGCGCGCCGCCTCGTCGTCGCCGGGCAGGCGCGCGCGGGTGCCGGCGATCGGCCGCGTCTCCACCCGTTCGCCGCGCACCGACACCAGCCGCTCCGGCGACGCACTGACCACCGCCCAGCCCTCGCCCGCGAACACGCCGGCGAACGGCGCCGGATTGTTCTCGCGCAGGCGCTGGAACAGCGCGGCCGGATCCGCGGGCGCCTCGAAGCGCGCGCGCCAGCCGCGCGAGAGATTGACCTGGAACACGTCGCCGGCGGCGAGATAGTCGAGCACCCGGGCCACGCCGTCGACGAAGCGCCGCGGCTCGTCCTCCTCGATCGCCTCCGGCGGCGTCCACGCCGGCAGCGGCGGCAGGCGCGCGGCCACCGACGCGTCGGCGAGCAGCCCCTCGAGCAGCGCCGCATGTTCCGGTTCGGCGATCGCCACGCAATCGCCGCGGGCGCGGTCGCGCAACAGCGCGGCCGGGCAGCGCAACGCGAGCGCCGCCGGCAAGGCGCCCGGCGCGCGCGGCAGGCGCAGCACCGGCTCGACCTGCGCCGCCGCCTCGTAGCCCAGCAGCAGCGCCCAGCCGCCGCGGAACGGCCAGCGCGGCTCGTCGCGCGCGATCCGCGCCGCTCGCCAGGCTTCGTCCAGCGCGGCGAAGAAATCGCCGCCGACGACGCGTCCGTCGCGGTCGCATACCGCGCCGTCCGCGCCGAGGCGCAGCGCTTCGCCCGATGCGGCGAGCAGCAGGTCCCAGCGGCCCTGGGCGGTGCCGTGCGCGCTGGACTCGAGCAGCAGCGGATAGCGCCGTGGCGCCAGCCGGTGCAGCGCGAGCGGATCGAGCGGAGCCGGCAGGGCGCGGGTCAGGAGCATGCGGCCGTGGTCCAGTCGTGGGAGTGGCGGCCGCGTCGCGCCGGCCGCGGCAAAGGGGGAGCCTCATGTCGACCGTGCCGCGGCGGCCTCGCGCCTGGCGAAAACGGCGATCCCCGCCGCGGCGGGGATCGCGGGTACCGCGGCAGCCGGCCTCAGATCCGCCTGAACACCAGCGTGCCGTTGGTGCCGCCGAAACCGAAGCCATTCGACACCGCCACGTCCACCTGCGCCTCGCGGGCGACGTTCGGCACGTAGTCGAGGTCGCAGCCCTCGCCCGGTTCGTCCAGGTTGATGGTCGGCGGGATGATGCCGTGGTGCAGCGTCAGCACCGAGAAGATCGCCTCGGCGCCGCCGGCCGCGCCGAGCAGGTGCCCGGTCATCGACTTGGTCGAGCTGACCATGGTCTTGTAGGCGTGGTCGCCGAGCGCGCGCTTGATCGCCAGCGTCTCGGCCACGTCGCCCAGCGGCGTGGAGGTGCCGTGCGCGTTGAGGTAGCCGACCTGGTCCGGGTTGATGCCGGCATCCTTGAACGCCGCGGCCATGCAGCGCGCCGGGCCCTCGCCGTTCTCGCTCGGCGCGGTCATGTGGAACGCGTCGGACGAGGCGCCGAAGCCGGCCAGCTCGCAGTAGATGCGCGCGCCGCGCGCCTTGGCGTGCTCGTACTCTTCCAGCACCAGGATGCCGGCGCCGTCGCCGAGGACGAAGCCGTCGCGGTCCTTGTCCCACGGGCGCGAGGCCTTGGCCGGCTCGTCGTTGCGCGTGGACATCGCCTTCATCGAGCAGAAGCCGCCGACCGAGGTCGGCGAGGAACCGCGCTCGGCGCCGCCTGCGATCATCACGTCGGCGTCGCCGTACTGGATCATGCGCATCGCCATGCCGATCGAGTGGTTCGACGTGGCGCAGGCGGACACCGCGGAGAAGTTGGGGCCCTTGATGCCGGTCAGCAGCGAGACCTGGCCGGGCAGCATGTTGATGATGGTGCTGGGCACGTAGAACGGCGAGATCTTGCGCGGGCCGCCCTCGTGGTACTTCACGGTCTGCTCCTCGATGCCGAGGATGCCGCCGATGCCCGAGCCGATTAGCGCGCCGATGCGCTCGGCGTTGGACTCCTCCACGGTCAGGCCGGCGTCCTCCATCGCCATCAGCGAAGCGGCGACGCCGTAGTGGATGAACGGATCCATCTTCTTCGCGTCCTTCGGGTTCACCCAGCGGGTGACGTCGAAGTCGCGCACCTCGCCGGCGATGCGGGTGGTGAAGCCGGAGGCGTCGAAAAGGGTGATCGGCCCGATGCCGGAGCGGCCGTTGACGATGCCGTCCCAGGTGCTGGCCAGATCGTTGCCGAGCGGCGAGACGATCCCGAGGCCGGTGACGACGACGCGACGTTTGGACATAAGGCACTCCCTCTGCGGACACAGCGCCGGCGCATCGGCCGGTCGATACGACGCGGGGCCGCAGAGCGGCCCCGGTCGGTTTTACCGGAGACCGGGGCCCGAGCGGGCGCCGGCCCCGTTCCGAAGGCGGCGGCCGCGGCGGCCGCGCCTTCGTTGCGGAGGACGGGAAGACCCGGCCGCGGGCGGCCGCGGTTCCGTCCAGGAACGAACTTACTGCTTGACGTTCGCTTTGACGTAGTCGATGGCCTGCTGCACGGTGGTGATCTTCTCGGCCTCTTCGTCCGGGATCTCGCACTCGAACTCTTCTTCGAGCGCCATCACCAGCTCGACGGTGTCGAGCGAGTCCGCGCCGAGGTCGTCGACGAACGAAGCGTTGTTGGTGACTTGTGCTGCGTCAACGCCAAGCTGTTCGATCACAATCTTCTTGACGCGATTTTCGATGTCGCTCATGGGGTTCTCACTCCTCCCGGGACGGGATGTTCGACGGAATAGTCTAATGGAATCGCGGGCGATCGCGAGCGTGCGCGAAAGCCCTTTTCGTTCAACCGCTTAGCGGCCGAATTTCGCCGGCGTCAGGGCATGTACATGCCGCCGTTGACGTGCAGGGTCTCGCCAGTGATGTAGGCGCCGCCCGGGCCGGCCAGGAACGCGACCGCACGGGCCACGTCGGCCGGCTCGCCGAAGCGGCCGAGCGCGATCTGGCCGAGCATCGCGTTCTTCGCGTCCTCGGGCAGCGAGCGGGTCATGTCGGTGTCGATGAAACCGGGCGCGACCACGTTGACGGTGACGCCGCGCGAACCGATTTCCTTCGCCAGCGACTTGCTGAAGGCGATGATGCCGGCCTTGGCCGCGGCATAGTTGGCCTGGCCGGCGTTGCCGGTCACGCCGATCACCGAGGCGATGTTGACGATGCGGCCCTTGCGCGCCTTCATCATCGGGCGCATCACCGCCTTGCTGGTGCGGTAGACGCTGGTCAGGTTGGTGTCGAGGATCGCCTGCCAGTCCTCGTCCTTCATCCGCATCAGCAGGTTGTCGCGGGTGATGCCGGCGTTGTTGACCAGGATCGAGATCGGGCCGATCTCCTTGCCGATCGAGTCGATCAGCGCCTCGACCGCGGCGCCGTCGGCGACGTCGAGCACGCGGCCGTGGCCGCCGTGCGCGCGCAGGCGCTCGCCGATGGCCTGGGCGCCGGACTCGGAAGTGGCGGTGCCGATCACGGTCGCGCCCTGCGCGGCCAGTTCGTCGGCGATCGCCGCGCCGATGCCGCGGCTGGCGCCGGTGACCAGCGCGATTTCGCCTTGCAATGTCGGGGTCATGTCTGTCTCCAGGGGGCGTTCGTGCGCCGCATGCGGTGCGGTCGGCGCGGATTATCGCGTGATCGCGCGCGTACGGCGCCCGCAGGTCCGCGTGGCCGCCGCGCCTCAGGCGGCAGGCGGGCTCACCGCCATTCGGCCAGCGCGGCGTCGAACTCGGCCGGCGTGCCCAGGGCGCGCGCGTCGAGGTTCTTGTCGATGCGCTTGACCAGACCGGCGAGCACCTTGCCGGGGCCGCATTCGGCCACCCGCTCGATTCCGCGCGCCGCCAGCGCGCGCACGCAGCCGGTCCACTGCACCGGCAGGTACAGCTGGCGCACCAGCGCGTCGCGGATCGCCTCGCCGGCATGCACGCCGGCGTCGACGTTCTGCACCACCGGGATCCCCGGCGCCTGCCATTGCGCGCCGGCCAAGGCCTCGGCCAGGCGCTCGGCCGCGTCGCGCATCAGCGGCGTGTGCGACGGCACGCTGACCGCAAGCTTCACCGCCTTGCGCACGCCGCGCTCGGCGAGCAGGGTCAGCGCCTTGTCGACCGCGGCGGCGTGGCCGCCGATCACGATCTGGCCCGGCGAATTGTAGTTGGCCGGCACCACCGCTTCGCCGCCGGACACCTCCCCGCACACCGATTCGACCAGCGCGTCCTCGGCGCCGAGCACCGCCGCCATCGCCCCGCTGCCGGCCGGCGCGGCCTGCTGCATCAGCTGCCCGCGCAGCCGCACCAGGCGCGCGCCCTCGCCCAGCGACAGGGCGCCGGATGCGACCAGCGCGGTGTACTCGCCGAGGCTGTGCCCGGCCAGCGCCGCCGGCACCGCGCCGCCGCGCTCGCGCCACAGCCGCCACACCGCGATCCCCGCGGCGAGCAGCGCCGGCTGGGTGAACTCGGTGCTGTTGAGCTTCTCTTCCGGGCCTTCCTGGCTCAGCGTCCACAGATCGACGCCGGCGCCCTCGCTGGCTTCGGCGAAGGTCTCGCGCACCGAGGGATGCGCCGCGGCCAGGTCGGCGAGCATGCCGAGCGACTGCGAGCCCTGGCCCGGGAAAACGAACGCCAGCCGCGCCTGGATGGAGGAAGGACCGGTCACGCGAGACCCTCTGCGAAAAGAGGTGCGCATGATACGGGCGTTTGCTGCGCCGCGTCTGTACCGCCACGTATGTGCCGCGTGAAGCGTGCGGCGTGCGGCGCGCCGGATCGAACGTCTTGCGACTTCAGCCGCACGGGCGAGCGCCGCGCTGCGAGGCGCCTGATCCGGGCGCGACGCAATCCTCCTCTCGCGAAACGGCGATCGCGGCGCCGGAGCAACGTGCGCGCCGACCGGATACGAAAACGCCCCCGCCGGCAAGGGCGGAGGCGTCGCGTCGAAATGCGGGCGGCGCTCAGTAGCGCAGCAGCGCCGATCCCCAGGTGAAGCCGCCGCCGAAGGCCTCCAGCAGCAGCAGCTGGCCGCGCTGGACCTTGCCCGAGCGCACCGCTTCGTCCAGCGCCAGCGGCACCGAGCCCGAGGAGGTGTTGCCGTGCTTGTCGACCGTGACGATCACCCGGTCCATCGGCATGTCCAGGCGCTTGGCCGTGGCCTCGATGATCCGCAGGTTGGCCTGGTGCGGGATCAGCCAGTCGATGTCGTGGCGATCGAGGCCGTTGGCTTCGAGGGTCTCCTCGACCACCGAGTCCAGCGCCTTGACCGCGTGCTTGAACACCTCGTTGCCGGTCATCAGCACGCGCACGCCGGCGTTCGGCTCGTCCGGCTTGAAGCCGGCGGACACGCCGACCGGGTTCCACAGCAGTTCCTTCTTGGCGCCGTCGGCGTGCAGATGGGTGCTGAGGATGCCGGTCTCGCGGTCGGCCTTGAGCACCACCGCGCCGGCGCCGTCGCCGAACAGCACGCAGGTGGAGCGGTCGCCCCAGTCAAGCATCTTGGTCAGCGTCTCCGAACCGACCACCAGCACGGTCTTGGCCGCGCCGGCGCGGATGAACTTGTCCGCGACGCTGAGCGCGTAGAGGAAGCCGGAGCAGGCCGCGTTGACGTCGAACGCGCCGCAGCCCTCGGCGCCGAGCCGCGCCTGCAGCAGGCAGGCGGTCGAGGGGAAGATCAGGTCGGGCGTGGTCGTGCCGACCACGATCAGGTCGAGCTCGCCGGCGGCGACGCCGGCGGCTTCGAGCGCGCGGGTGGCGGCATGGAACGCCAGGTCGCTGGTGGTCTCGTCCTCGACCACGTGGCGCTCGCGGATGCCGGTACGCGTGGCGATCCACTCGTCGCTGGTATCGACGAACTTGGCGAGGTCGTCGTTGGTCAGCACCTTGGGCGGCAGATAGCTGCCGGTGCCCGCGATGCGGGCGTAAATCGTCTCGGTCATCACCACTCCGCTGCGCAGCCGTAGCCGGGGCCCGCCAGCCGGGCTGGCGGAGGAATCCGCCGCGGCCTGCCAAGCGGACTCCGCGCGCCCGTGGGCCGCGGAGCGGATCGACGACGGCTTCGCGCGCGACGCCTGCGGCGGCCGCGCGGCGCGGCGGGGACGAAGATTACTCTTCGTCGACGATCTTGGACTTGGTGTCGATCACCTTCTTGCCGCGGTAGTAGCCGTCGGCGGTGACGTGATGGCGCAGGTGGGTCTCGCCCGTGGTCGGGTCGGTGGCCAGCTGCTTGGCGCTCAGCGCATCGTGCGAACGGCGCATGCCGCGCTTGGACGGGGTGACGCGGGACTTCTGGACAGCCATGGTCTTGCTCCAAGAAAACGATAAGAACCCAAACGCCGGGCGACCGCTGGATCAGTCGCCCGATTTTTTCTTCAACTGCGCCAGCGCCGCGAACGGATGGGCGCGCCCGGCTTCGGCCTGGTCGGCCTTCCATTCGCGCTCGACCGCCTGCGAGCCCGGCGCCACCGGCACCACCGGCACGGCGAGGATCAGCTCGTCCTCGACCAGGTCGGCGGCGCGCAGCTGGCCGTCCTCCGGCACCAGCAGCGGCTCGTAGCCCGGCGGCAGCGAGGCCTCTTCCGCCTCGTCGCGGATCAGGCCGAGCCGCTGCACGATCTTCACCGGCAGCAGGAAGCGCTCCAGGCTGCGCTGGCATTCCAGCGGCAGCTCGGTCTCGATGCGCAGCTCGACGTAAGGCACCTGCAACGCATCGCGGTCGAAATCGAGCGCGAAGCGCACCTCGCCTTCGGTATCGACCAGGCTCTCCCGCAGCCGGGTCAGCGCCGACAACGGCAAGCGGCCTTCCACGCCGCGCCGCGCCGCCACCATGCGCCAAGCATCCAGCAACTCGGGCAGGTTCGCCGACATAAGACACGAAATGGTAGGGCCGCCCCCCGGGCCTGTCAAACCCGGGCGGGCTAAGCCCACGGCGCGACGGGGAAATTTGCCGCGCGCACGGCGGCGGTTCAGACTGCGGCTCCTGCCCGTACGGACCGCCCCCGTGACCGCCGCCCTGCTCTCGCTGCCCGCCGTGCTTGCGCTCGCGGCCCTGGCCTACGCGATCCTGCGCCGGCCGGCCCGGCGCCAGCGCGCGCTGCGCGAGGTGCTCGACGCCGCCGACGCGCTCGAGGCACGCCTGCGCGCCGCCCGCGCCGAGATCGAGGCGGTGACCGGCCCCGGTGCCGGCGATCCGGTGGCCGAGGCGATGCGCGAGATGCTGCGCCAGCGCCTGTGGCTGCGCGACCACGGCGGCGAGGCCAGCCTGGCCCAGCTCGCGCGGGTGCGGCGCTCGATCGACCAGGCGCGCGGGCGGATCGAACAGCAGCTCGCGCGCGTCGCCGCGGCGCGCGCGTCGATGAGCGGCACCTGATCCGTCCCGGGGAGCCCGCATGAGCCCGCTGATCCTGGCCTCGACCTCGCCCTACCGCCGCGAACTGCTGGCCCGGCTGCGCCTGCCGTTCACCACCGTGCGCCCGGACGCGGACGAGACCCCGCGGCCGGGCGAGACGCCGCTCGAGCTGGCGCGGCGCCTGGCGCGGACCAAGGCCGCGGCGGTGGCGGCCGACTACCCGGAGGCGTGGGTGATCGGCTCCGACCAGGTCGCCGAGTTCGACGGCCGGCCGATCGGCAAGCCCGGCGACCGCGCGCGGGCGATCGCGCAGCTGCGCGCCATGGCCGGCCGCAGCGCGCGCTTCCACACCGGGCTGTGCCTGCTGCGCCACGACGGCCCGGCGCTGCAGGCGCTGGACACCACCGAGGTGCGCTTCCGCGCGCTGGGCGCGGAGGAGATCGAGCGCTACGTCGACGCCGAGCAGCCGTTCGACTGCGCCGGCGGCTTCAAGGCCGAAGGCCTGGGCATCGCCCTGTTCGAGGCCATCGAGAGCCGCGATCCGACCGCGCTGATCGGCCTGCCGCTGATCGCCACCGCCCGCTTGCTGCGCGAGGCGGGCTACACCCTGCCCTAGCCCGAAAGCCGCCGGCCGCGCCGCCGGGCATCGCGCTGCGACCACGCATCGCGCGTCCGCGCCGAACGTGGCGCGCCAAGCGCCGCGCCGGCGCGACCGAGGAGGAAATGCGCGGGGCCGCGCGCAAGGCGCGTGCGGACGAGTCCATCGCGCACCTGGCCGACGGCGCGGCGCGGGTCGCGGCTGTCGTAGCGATCCCCCGGGGCCTTGGCGCTCGGCAGTCCCCGGCGCGAGCGCGCTCATTCGCGTCCGAGCTCGAGCGGTTGCTCGCTCCAGGCCTCGACGCTGCCGTCGCGCCCGTGCAGGCGCAGGCCCAGCCAGTGCCGCCCCGGCGCCACGTCGGTGCGGCCGGCGAGGTCGACCTCGGCGTCGAAGCCGACCTTGGGATGCTGCGGATCGTTGGTTTCCGTCCAGACCCGCTGCAGGCCGGGGAAGTCGCGGCCGTAGCGCGCCGTGGCGACGACGTCGCCGTCGAGCGTGATCTCGACCGCGGCCAGGCCGGCGCCGTCCTTGAACGCCCAGCCGCGCACGGCGAAGCGGCGGCCGACGCGCGCAGCCGAAACCGGCTCGTCGATCCAGGCGATGGCCGGGGCCGCGCACGGCCCCTCGCGGCGCGGGCCTTCGAGCGCGAACAGCAGGAACCGCTGCCGGCCATGATCGACGTTGAGCACGCGCCGCGGCGGCGGCAGCGGGCCGACCATCGCGCACAGCGCGTGGTAGCGCCGCAGCAGGTGCTTGAACGGCACCTCGGTGGCGCTGACCACCAGCAGCACCGGCGCCTCGCCCCAGTCCGCGCGGCCGGCGCTGTGCAGGCCCCACAGGCGCAGCTGCGGCGCGCGGCCGTGCTTGTGGTTGAGCGGATGGTCGAGCACCGGGATGCGCGGGTCGCCGAGGGCGAAGCCGAGCTCGGCGCCGAGCTTGAAGTTGTCGGCGACGATGCGCGTGCCGGGCGGCATCGCCGCAAGCTCCGCGCGCACCGCTTCGGCCAGCCGGTCCCAGCCGGCGAAGTTCGCCGGGTACCACTTCTCGGTCGAGGCGCGCTCGCGCAGGTGCGGCGACGACACCGCGACGTAATAGCCCAGCGACGCCGCCAGGCCGGCGCCGGCCAGCCCCCAGGTCGCGCGCCGCCAGGCGCGCGGCCAGGCCGCCAACGCGTTGGGCAGCAGCGGCAGCAGCGCCAGGTAGCCTGGCAACGGCCAGTGGAAGCTGACCCGCTCGGTGTCGGCGAAGAACCCGAGCACGAAGAAGCCGAGCACGACCAGCGCGCCGAACAGGGCGAAGAAGCGCGACACCAGCAGCGGGCTGCGCAGGCCGCGCCAGGCGGCCCAGGCCAGCGCGGCGAACAGCAGCGGCGTGACCAGCGCGCCCTGGATCGCCAGGAACAGCGCGCCGTCGAAATGGAACGCCCACGGGTGCCGGTCGATCAGCTGGAAGCGCAGCCCGGCGTCGGCGTTGTCGAAGTTCCACGCCACCAGCGGCGCCCAGGCCGAGGCACCGATCGCGACCGCCACCAGCACGCGCACGTCGCGCAGCAGGCGCCGCCCTTCCGGCAGCAGCAGCAGGACGATGCCGCCGACGCCGATCACCGCGATGAAGCGGTAGTGGCACAGCGCGCCCAGCGCGAGGCCGAACGCCAGCTCCAGCGCCGCGGCGGCGTCGACGCCCCGCAGCAGGCGCGCGCCGGCATCCAGGCACAGCAGCGTGGCCAGCGCCATCGCCGCGTCCGGCAGCGCGAGCAGGCCGAGCGTGCCCGCCAGCGGCAGCAGCAGCGCCAAGCCGCCGGCCTGCCAGCCGGCGGTGGCGCCGTATTCGCGCGCGGCGATCGCCACCACCAGCCACGGCACCGCCGCGGCGATCAGCAGGAACGGCAGGCGCAGCGCCAGGGCGTGCTCGCCGCCGAGCGCGACGCCGAGCCGGGTCAGCCAGGCGGTCAGCCCCGGCAGGTCGGAATAGGCCGCGGCCAGGTGACGGCCTTCCTGCCAGTAGAACGCCTCGTCGACGAACAGCGGCAGGCGCGCGGCCACGGCCAGCTTGAGCAGCAGGATTGCGACCCACAGCACCCAATAGGCGCGGCGCGCGCGCGTTTCGTCCCTCATCGCCTCGTGTCCTCGCTAAACTCCGGGCCTCGCGCGCCCTTGCCTGCGCGAGGCGCGATTCGGCGCAAGGCGCGGATGCCGGGACGGGTCCGGACGGCACGGCCCCGACGCGCGGCGCGGGGCCCGATCAGGAGAACACGCACGATGGCGGCACCCCTTCCGATGGCCCCCATGCTAACCGATGCCCAGCGCCAGGCCCTCGAGCGCGCGCAACAGCAGGTCAACGGGTTGGTATTGGGCAAACCGCACGAGGTGCGGCTGGCGTTCGTCGCGCTGCTCGCCGGCGGCCACCTGCTGATCGAGGACCTGCCGGGGCTGGGCAAGACCACGCTCGCGCACGCGCTGGCGGCGACGCTCGGGCTGGAGTTCCAGCGCGTGCAGTTCACTTCCGACCTGCTGCCGGCGGACGTGGTCGGCGTGTCGGTGTTCGACCCGGCCACGCGCGAGTTCCGCTTCCACCCGGGCCCGGTGTTCGCCCAAGTGCTGCTGGCCGACGAGATCAACCGCGCGCCGCCGCGCACCCAGAGCGCGCTGCTGGAGGCGATGGCCGAGCACCAGGTCACCGTCGACGGCGCCAGCCACGCGTTGCCGGAACCGTTCTTCGTGATCGCCACGCAGAACCCGGTCGACCTGTCCGGCACCTATCCGCTGCCGGACTCGCAGTTGGACCGCTTCCTGCTCCGCCTCTCGCTGGGCTACCCGAGCGAGAGCGCCGAGCGCGACCTGCTCGCCGGCGCGGACCGCCGCGACCTGATCGCGCGCGCGCTGCCGCTGCTGGGCAGCGACGACGTGCTGGCGCTGCAACGCGCGGTGCGCGAGGTGCATGCCAGCGAGGCGCTGGTCGGCTACGTGCAGGCGCTGCTGGCGCGCAGCCGGCGCCACCCGGGCGTGCGCGTCGGCCTGTCGCCGCGCGCCGGCCTGGCCCTGCTGCGCGCGGCGCGCGCGTACGCGCTGCTGCTCGGGCGCCGGCACGTGCTGCCGGAGGACGTGCAGGCGCTGTTCCCGGCGGTGGCGGCGCACCGGCTGGTCGCCGAGGCCGACGCCGGCCAGGACGCGGCGCTGGCCAAGGCGATCCTGCACGCGGTGCCGGTCGACTGAAAGGGAGCCCGGTGCCGCAACGCCTGCGCGAATTCGCGTCGACCTGGGCCCGGCCCCGCGAGCCGGAGCCGCTGCCGGCCGCGTTCCACCGCCGCCGCATCTACGTGCTGCCGACCCGCTTCGGCCTGTTCTACGCCGCGCTGCTGCTGGCGATGCTCGGCGGCGCGCTCAACTACAACAACAACCCGGCGCTGCTGCTCGGCCTGCTGCTCGGCGGCGCCGGCCTGGCCAGCCTGGTCGCGGCGCAGTTGCAGTTGTCGGGGCTGGCGGTGAGCGCGATCGATGCGGAGCCGGTTGCCGCGGGGCGGCCGCTGCGGGTGCGCGTGCATGCGCAGGCCGCGCCGGGGCGCGCGCGCCGCGGCCTGCGCGTGGACGACGACGGCGCCCTCGGCTGCGACGGGGACGCCGCGGTCGCGCCGGCGGTGCTGAACCTGGAGCACGGCCGCGGCGACTGCGAGCTGGCGCTGCCGACGCAGCGACGCGGTTGGTACGACCTGCCGCGGTTGCGCGTGTCGACCACGCGGCCGCTCGGCCTGGCACGCGCCTGGGCGTACGTCTGGCCGCAGCAGCCGTTGCTGGTGTACCCGGCGCCGGAGGCGCACGGGCCGCCGCTGCCGGGCGGCCGCGGCGACCGCGTGCAGGCGCGCCTGCATCCCAGCGGCGACGACGTCCACCACCTGCGCAACTACCGCGCCGGCGACGCGCGACGCGCGATCGCCTGGAAGCCTTCGGCGCGCCGCGACCATCTGCTGGTGCGCGAATACGAACAGCCGCAGGGCGCCGAGGTCGTGCTCGACTGGCGCGAACTGCGCGGCCTCGACCACGAGGCGCGCATCGCCCGCCTGGCGCGCTGGGTCGACGAGGCCGAGCGCGACGGCCGCCGCTACCGCCTGCACCTGCCGAACCAGCCCGCGCTCGGCCCGGGCCAGGGCGCCCAGCACCGCCACGCCTGCCTGCGCGCGCTGGCGCTGATGCCGTATGCCTAGCGCGCGCCCGCTGCCGCTGGACCCGGCCGCAAGGCGGGCCACCCTGCTGACCGCGGCGGCCGCGCTGCTGCCGCTGCTGCTGCAGTTGCCCGGCGCGTTGCAGGGCGGCCTCGGCGCCACCGCCGTCGCCGTCGCGCTGCTGACCTGGCGGCGGCCGCTGCCCGGCGCGCTGCGCCTGCTGCTGGCGCTGGCGCTGGTCGGCCTGGTGCTCGCGTCCAGCCGCTTCTCGCTCGGCCGCGACACCGGCTGCGCGTTGCTGGCGGCGATGATCGCGCTCAAGCCGGCGGAAACCTTCACCCTGCGCGATGCGCGCAGCCTGGTCGGCTTCGCCCTGTTCGCGCCGTTCGCGACCTTCCTGCTCGACCAAGGGCCGCTGTCGCTGCTGCTCGGCCTGCTCGCGGCGCTGCTCGCGCTGGCGACGCTGCAGCGTCTGGCCGACCTGGAAGCGGGCGCCCCCGACCCCGCGCCGCCGCTGTGGCGGCGGCTGGCGGCGACCGGCCGCCTGCTGGCGGTCGGCCTGCCGCTGGCGCTGGCGACGTTCTGGCTGGTGCCGCGCCTGGGCGCGCCGCTGTGGGGCATCCCGGAGCGTGCGCTGGCGCGGCCCGGCCTCTCGGACCGGATGAGCCCCGGGCAATGGCTGGACCTGATCGGCGACGAGCGCCCGGCGCTGCGGGCCCGCTTCTTCGGCCCCGTCCCGGCGCGCCAGCAGCTGTACTGGCGCGGGCCGGTGCTGTGGGACTTCGACGGCCGCACCTGGTGGCAGCTGCGCTGGCCGCCGGGGATCGCGCCGGCGCCGTTCGATGCCGGGCCGCCGCACTGGGACTACGAGATCGAGCTGGAGCCGACCGACCGCCGCCAACTGGTCGCGCTCGACCTGCCCCTGGCCGCGCCGGACGGGGCCACGCTGGCGCCGGACCATGGCCTGCAGGCGCTGCGGCCGCAGACCTCGGTGAGCCGCTGGCGGCTGCGCTCGGCCGCGCCGCGGCACCACCAGCCGCACCTGCCGCGCGCGCTGCGCGCGCTCGCGCTGCGACTGCCCGAGGGCTACAACCCGCGTACCGTGGCGCTGGGCCGGCAATGGCGCGCCGAGGCCGGCGGCGACGACGCCGCGGTGGTGCGCCGTGCGCTCGCCTGGATCCGCCGCGACTTCGCCTACACCCTGGAGACGCCGCTGCCCGGCCGGCATGCGGTCGACGAGTTCCTGTTCGATACCCGGGCCGGCTTCTGCGAGCACTTCAGCTCGGCCTTCGCGGTGCTGATGCGGGCCGCCGGCGTGCCCGCGCGCGTGGTCACCGGCTATGCCGGGGGCTACCGCAATCCGATCGGCGACTACTGGCTGGTGCGCCGTTCCGACGCGCATGCCTGGACCGAAGTCTGGCTGCGCGGGCGCGGCTGGGTGCGGGTCGACCCGACCGCGGCGGTCGCCCCGGAACGCATCTACGACACCATCGGGGACCGCCTGCCCGGCGCCGACGGCCTGCTCGGGGGCCTCGGCGGCGGCGCGCGCTCGCTGGTCGACGTCGGCGACTGGCTGCGGCGCGGCTGGAACGACTTCGTCCTCGGCTTCGACGCGCGTCGCCAGGAACGCCTGCTCAGCGGGCTGGGCGTGCAGCGCCTGGACGGCGCGCACCTGGTGCTGCTGTTCGCGGCCTGCGCCGCGCTCGCCCTGGCGTGGATGCTATGGCTGAGCGCGCGCGGGGAGCGCGAACGCGACCCGGTGCTGCGCGCCTGGCATGCGCTCGGCCGCCGCTACCGGCGGCTCGGCCTGGAGCGCGAACCGCACGAGCCGGCGGGAGCCTGGGCCGCCCGGGTGGCCGCGGCGCGGCCCGACCTGGGCCCCGCCCTGCGCGAACTCAGCCACCGTTTCAGCGAATGGCGCTACGCTGTCGGCGAACCGGGGGGACGCACCGCCCGCGCGCTGGCCCAGGCCCTGCGCCGGCATCGCCCGACCCCCGCCCCGTCCGCGTCGCAGGGCCCCGGTCGTGCGACGCCTCCAGGAGAACGCAGATGAACGCCCGTCTCGCCGTACTCGCCGCCAGCGCGGTCCTGCTCGCCGCCTGCGCCACCCAGCCCAAGCCGCTGCAGGGCGAGTTCGCCTCGATCACCCCGCGCGACGCCGCCGCCAACGACAGCACCGGCGCCGCCGTGCGCTGGGGCGGCCGCATCGTCCAGGTCGAACCGCAGAGCAACCGCACCTGCTTCGAGATGATCTCGACCAACCTCGGCACGACCGGCCGCCCGTCCTGGGGCAGCGACGACACCGGCGGCCGCTTCCTCGCCTGCCGCACCGGCTTCTACGACCCGGCGGTGTTCGAGAAGAACCGCGAAGTCACCTTCGTCGGCCGCGTGTCCGGCTACGAGACCCGCAAGATCGGCGGCTACGACTACCGCTTCCCGGTGGTCGACGCCGACGTGGTCTACCTGTGGCCGCAGCGCGAGACCGTCGACGTGATCTACAACAACTACCCGCCGCATCCGTGGCCGTGGTGGGGCTGGGGCTGGTGGTGACCGGCCCGCGTTCCGCGCATGAAAAAGCCCGCCGCGCGGCGGGCTTTTTCGTGGGCGCGATCCGCCCTGCCGTCACGCCTCGCGGCCGGCGCCGAATCGTCCCAGCGGCGCGCCGGCGAGCAGGTGCAGGTGCAGCTGGTACACGGTCTGGCCGCCGTGGCCGTTGCAGTTGATCACCACGCGGTAGCCGTCCTCGGCGAAGCCTTCGCGCTTGGCGTACTCGGCCGCGGCGTGGGCCAGGCGGCCGACGATCTCGGCCTGGTCGGCGCGCAGGTCGTTGAGCGTGGCGATCGAGGTCTTCGGCACGAACAGCACGTGCACCGGCGCCTGCGGCGCGATGTCGCGGAACGCGATCAGGTGCTCGTCCTCGTAGACCACGTCGGCAGGGATCTCGCGGCGGATGATCTTGTGGAAGATGGTGTCGGTCATGGCCGGCTCGGGGTTCGGGTGCGGACTCGGATACTGCCGCCTTCGCGGGTTCGGCGGAAGCCCTGCGGCGAGCGCCCGGCGATGGCGCTGGCAACCAGGCCGTGCGCGGATCGCGCGTTTGCGGACCTCGGGTCGCCGGCCGCGGATCCCGGCCTCACTCCATCTCGCTGCGCGAGCCGAACGCGTGCGACAGGGTGCCGCGGTCGACGTATTCCAGCTCGCCGCCCAGCGGCACGCCGTGCGCGAGCCGGCTCGGCCGCACCTTGTGCTGGCGCGCCAGCTGCGCCAGGTAGTGCGCGGTGGCCTCGCCTTCGACGGTGGGGTTGGTGGCGACGATCAGCTCCTGCACCTCGCCCTCGGCCAGGCGCGCGGCCAGCGTGTCCAGGCCGAGCTCGCGCGGGCCGACGCCATCCAAGGGCGACAGCCGGCCCTGCAGCACGAAGTACAGGCCGCGGTAGCCGGTGGCCTGTTCGATCGCGAGGCGGTCGGCCGGCGACTCGACCACGCACAGCTGGTGCGCGTCGCGGCCGGCGCTGGCGCAGGTCGCGCAGACCTCGGTCTCGCTGAAGTCGCGGCAGCGCACGCAATGGCCCACGCGCTCCACCGCAGACGCCAGCGCCGCCGCCAGGCGCGCGCCGCCGGCGCGGTCGCGCTCGAGCACGTGGTAGGCCATGCGTTGCGCGGATTTCTGGCCGACGCCGGGCAGCACGCGCAACGCGTCGATCAATTGTTCGAGCAGGGACGACATCGGCATCGGGCGCCGCCGTCCCGCGCGGGCGGAAGCCCGGCGGCGCTGCGGCCGCGGGGTTCCCGCCGTCGCGGAGCGACGGGCGATCGGTTCAGAACGGCATCTTCATGCCCGGCGGCAGCGGCATGCCGGCGGTCGCGGCGGCCATCTTCGCCTGCGACTCGGCGTTGACCTTGTTGACGGCGTCGTTGAACGCGGCGGCGATCAGGTCCTCGGCCATCTCCGGGTCGCTCAGCACGCTCGGATCGACGCGCACCTTGCGGCACTCCATGCGCCCGGTCAGGGTCACGCTGACCATGCCGGCGCCGGCGCTGCCGGTCACCTCGAGCCTGGCGAGCTCCTCCTGCACGCGCTGCATGTTCTCCTGCATCCGCTGCGCCTGCTGCATCAGCTGGGCGATGTTTCCACGCATGTCGTTTCTCGCTTGGTAGGGAATCAGTCGTCGAACGGGCGGATCGAATCGGGGACGATCCGCGCCCCGTGCTGGGCGATCAGGCGCTGCACGTCCGGATCGCCCATGAACGCGGCCTCGGCCGCCGCCTGGCGCGCGTCGCGCGCGCGCGCGTTGCGTTCGCGCAGCGACTCGCCCGCAACCGCCGCCGGTCCGGCCGCGATCTCGAAGCGGATCTGCGGCGGCGCGCCGAGCGCCCGGCCGAGCGCCTCGCCGAGCAGCCTGGTCGACATCGGCGTGTTCAGCAGCTCGTCCGCGGGCGACAGCGCCAGGCGCAGCACGCCGGCCTCGTAGCCGACGAAGAGCGCGTGCTCCGCCAACTCGCGCGCCGGGCCCTTCAGGCCGCTGGCCAGGACCAACGCATGCCAGGCCTCGGCATCGGCGATGCCGGCGTCGGTCGCCGCCGGCGCCGCGGCGGCGCGGGAAGGCTCGGCCGCAAGCTCGATCGCCGGCGCGGATTCGCGCGCGCGCTCGGGCGCAGCCGGCGGTGGATCGTGGCGCGGCGCGGACGCAGGCGGCGCCGCGGACCTGGGCGGCGGCGCGGCCGCGTGCTCGCCCGGCGCCTCCTCGACGGACGGGCTTGGCGGCGCCGGGCGCTCGCGCGCCGGCGCCGCGGCGGCCGGTCGCGGGGACGGGGCGGCCGCCTCGCGCGATGCCGCGGAGCCGACGCGCGCGCCCTCGGCTTCGCCCGGCCGGAACGCGAGCATGCGCAGCAGGGTCATCTCGAAGCCGGCGCGCGGGCTCGGCGCCAGCGGCAGCTCGCGCCGGCCGGCCAGCGCCATCTGGTACCACAGCTGCACCACTTCGGGCCGCAACCGCGCCGCGAGCGCGTCCACGTCGACGCCGTCGCTCTCGATCTGCGCCTCGGGCACCAGTTGCCGCACCTGGATCCGGTGCAACGCCTCGCCGCAGGCCTCGAGCACGCTGTCCCAGTCCGGCGAGAACTCGGCCAGCGCCTCGATCTCGGCCAGCAGGCGCGCGCCCTCGCCCTGCGCCAATGCGTCCAGCAGCGCGCCGACGCGGGTGCGGTCCACCGTGCCGAGCATCGCCGCCACCGCCGCGTCCTCGAGCCGGCCGCCGGTGTAGGCGATCGCCTGGTCGAGCAGCGACAGGCCGTCGCGCAGGCTCCCGTCCGCGGCCTTGGCCAGCTGGCGGATCGCGCCGGGCTCGGCGGCGATGCCCTCGGCCTCGAGGATGCGCGTCATCTGCCCCTGGATCTGCTGCTCGTCCAGGCGCTTGAGGTTGAACTGCAGGCAGCGCGACAGCACCGTCACCGGCAGCTTCTGCGGGTCGGTGGTCGCGAGCAGGAACTTCACGTGCCCGGGCGGCTCCTCCAGCGTCTTCAGCAGCGCGTTGAAGGCCGACTTGGACAGCATGTGCACCTCGTCGATCAGGTACACCTTCACCCGGCCGCGGCTGGGCATGTACTGCGCGTTGTCGATCACCTCGCGCACGTCGTCGACGCCGGTGTTGCTGGCGGCGTCGATCTCGAGCAGGTCGATGAAGCGCCCCGCGTCGATGTCGCGGCAGGCGTTGCACTCGCCGCAGGGCTCGGCGGACGTGCCGCGCTCGCAGTTCAGCGACTTGGCGAAGATGCGCGCGATCGTGGTCTTGCCGACGCCGCGGGTGCCGGTGAACAGGAACGCATGGTGAACGCGCCCCGAATCGAGCGCATTGGTCAGCGCGCGCACCACGTGCTCCTGCCCGACCAGTTCGGCGAAGCGCTTGGGGCGCCATTTGCGGGCGAGGACGAGATAGGACATGCGGCCTTCGGGATGGCCGGGCGCGGGCGCCGGCACGTGCGAGGAGGAAGGCCATAGTGTGCCACGCCCGCCCGCGCCGGCCGCGCGCGCTTGTTCCGCTACCGCCGCGCAGTTAGAATCCAATGTCCCGAAACGGCCGGACGCCGCACTCGGGAGCGCGGTACCAGGTGCGGAGAGATGTCCGAGTGGTTGAAGGAGCACGCCTGGAAAGTGTGTAAGCGGCTAAACCCCGCTTCGCGGGTTCGAATCCCGCTCTCTCCGCCAGATTTCCGGAAAACCCGCATCGCCAGGTGCGGGTTTTCCTTCTCGATAGCACCCGTCTCTATGGTGGCCCCGTCGGCCCCTCGCGACGCTAGGTCGAAAACCCCGCCAGGGCCGGAAGGCAGCAACGGTATCGATCGATGCGGGCGCCGAGGCCAGCCGGCGGGGTCATCGCCCTTCCGGCCCGCGGAACGCCGCATCGGCGGGCGTCGGTTCTTCGTGCCCTTCCCGCCCCCGCCCCCGGCGCGGGCGCCCGCGGCGCGCTTCATGCCCCGCCCCTGTGAAGTCGGCAACCGCCTTCGTTCCCGCTGTCGGGAGGGCGATGCGCGGATCGGGCAGCGGCCGGGCCAGCGATCCGATCGCCGCCCATCGCGCGGCGGCGGGCTCCGTCCGGCTCAACGCGCCACGATGCCCAAGGCATCGGGCTCGCGCCCGCTCGCCCAGCGCTCGGCCACCGTCCAGCGCGTCGTGTCGATCACCGCGATCTCGTCGCCGCCGCTGATCGCGACGTACACCCGCGGCCTGGCCGGATCGGCGGTCACGCCGATCGGCAACGCGGCGCGGCCGAGCAGCGTCTCCCGGTACTCGACGCCCGGCTTCGCCAGCGCGATCGCGTGCAGCGAACGCCTGGCGGCGGCGTCGATCACGCCGAGGGTCGCCGCGCGCGCATTGGTGACCAGCGCGTGGCGGCCGTCGGGCGTGAACGTTACCCGGATCGGGAAGCCGGGGCTCGGGATCGTAGCGCGGATCTCCAGCGTGTCCGGGTCGTGCACGGTGACGGTGCCGGCCTCGCGATTGCTGACCCACACCTCGCCGCTGCGCGGGTGCACCGCCACGCCCTCGGCGCCGGCGCCGGCGGCGCGCTCGCCGCTCTTGCGCCGGGCCTCGAGATCGACCCGGCTCAGCGTGCCCGCATCGATCTTGGTGACGTAGGCGGTCCGGCCGTCGGCGGACAACGCGACCATGTGGCCGCGGCCCGGCCCCAGCGCGATCGCGTCCTCCACCTTGCCCGCGGCGATGTCCACCAGCACCAGGCGGCCCGAGGCCTCCGTGGTCGCCACCGCGCGGCGGTCGCCGGGGAGGAAGCGCAGCCCGTGCGGGCGGCCGTGCTCGCCCAGGTCGATGACGCGCAGGAGCTTGCCGGCGCGCAGGTCGAGCACGCTCAGCGTGCGGCCCGGCGTCGCGCCGCCGTAGTTGCTGACCAGCGCCAGGGCACCGTCGGACGAGACCGCGATCTCGTGCGGCGCCGGGCCCACCGCGAACTCGCCGCGCTTGCGCCCGTCCTCGGTCGACAGCCGCCACACGCTGTCGCCGGACTTGTTGCCCACCAGCAACTCGGCGGCGCCGGCCGCCGGCGCCAGCAGCGCCAGCGACAGCAGGCAGACGGATCTCAGGTTCATCGCGGCTCTCCTGCGTTCGTTTCGGGATGCAGCCAGCCGGCGTCGCCGTCGGCGTAGCGCTCGTGCTTCCAGATCGGTACGCGCGCCTTGATCTCGTCGATGACGTAGCGGCAAGCCGCGAATGCGGCGTCGCGGTGCGCGGCGGCGACGCCGACCCACACCGCGAGCTCGCCGATCGCCAGGTCGCCGACGCGATGCACGCAGCGCGCGTCGAGGACGTCGAACTTCTCCAGCGCCTCGGCCAGCACGCGCTCGCCCTCGGTCTCGGCCAGCGCGGCGTAGGCCTCGTAGCGCAGGGTGCGCACCGCGCGCCCTTGGTTGTGGTCGCGCACCCAGCCTTCGAAGCTGGCGTAACCGCCGACGCGGTCGTCGAGCAGCTGCGCGCGCAGCGCGGCGGTGTCGAACGGGGTCTCCGAGAGGGCGAAGCGCTTCATCCGGCGATTGTCGCACCGCGGCGGCGGCGCCGTGTACGCAGGCTGCGGCGACAGGGGAACGGGCGGCGCGCTCGCAGGCCGGGTGGACGGCGGTTCGCGGCAACCGCCGGCGCCGCGCCGTGCGGCCCAGGCGAAGGCCGCGTGCTTGCATGAGGCGGGCGGATCGAATGCGCGACCGATGCCGAAGGGCATGGCCTCGCATCCCGAAGGTCGCTGTCGCCCTCCCGGGCGCAGCCGGGCCGGCTCCGGACCGCCCGGCCCGGCCATCCGTGGCCGGGCGCTCGCCGCCGCGCGCGATGCCGATGGGGCATCGCCTCGCATCTCGAAGGTCGCTGCCGCCGTCCCGGGCGCCACCGCGCCGGCTCCGGAACGCCCGGCCCGGCCAGCCATGGCCGGGCGTTCGCATGCGCGACCGATGCCGATAGGGCATCGGCCGCGCACGCTCACCCCCCGCTCACCGGGGGGATGAAGGCGATTTCGGTGCCTTCCCGGACCGGGTCGTTCCAGCGGGCGAAGGCGCCGTCGACGGCCACGCGCAGGCGTTCCGGCGGCAGGGTGAAGCCGTGGCGCGCGCGCAGCGCTTCGTACAAGGCCCGCAGATCGCCAGCGGGTTCGACGGTTTCCTCGGCCATCCCGGCCGCGTCGCGCAGGCTGGCGAAGTACAGCACCTTGGCCCGGGCCGTCATCCGACCTCCCCGCCGACGTCGCGGCGGCCGCCGCGCTTGGCCAGCAGCTTCGCCGGGCCGAGCACGATGCGGTGCGACAAGGCCTTGCACATGTCGTACACGGTCAGGGCCGCGACGGTCGCGCCGGTCAGCGCCTCCATCTCCACGCCGGTGCGGTGCACGGTCTTCACCGTGCATTCGATCCGCAGCACGTTCTCGCCGGCCCACTCGACCGCGATCCGGCAGCCGTCGATCGGCAGCGGATGGCAGAACGGGATCAGCTCGTGGGTGCGCTTGACCGCCATCGTGCCGGCGACGATCGCGGTCTCGGCGATGCCGCCCTTGGCGCTTTTTAACCCGGAAGCGCGCAATTGCCGCGCGACCTCGGCGGGGAAGCGCACCCGGCATTCGGCCGACGCCGCGCGCGCGCTCGCCGGCTTGGCCGAGACGTCGACCATCGCCGGGCGGCCGTGCGGATCGAGATGGGTCAATGCGGGTGTGCGGCTGCGCTTCACGAAGGCCCTCCGGCCGCCAAGCTTAGCCTCGCGCGGCCGGGAATGCCGTCCCGTGGCGGTCTTGCATTTGGCCGGTGGACACGCGGATCGGCGCGGATCGGCGATTTTCCATTGCCGGTTGGCCGCGCACCCGCGACGCGCCGCATCCGTCATGCCGCTTCTGCTCGGATCCTTTCGTCCGCGCGAATCCGCCGCCGGAAAGACCTCGCCCCGGCCGGAGCGCCGCGCACGCGCCCGGCCGGCTCAGCCGCCGACCAGGAACATCTCGACGCGCCGGCGCGGCGCCGCCGGCGTGCCGCGCAGTTCGCTGTAGCGGTCGCCGCGCGCCTGCCAGAGCCGGGCGACGCGCTCGCGCAACGCGGCCTCGCCTTCGGCCAGCGCGGCGCGAAGATCGTGGCCTTCGCCGGCGAACAGGCAGGTGTAGAGGCGGCCGTCCGCCGACACCCGCGCACGATGGCAATCGCCGCAGAACGGCGCGCTGACCGAACTGACGAAGCCGATCTCGCCCTGGCCGTCTTCGAACGCGTAGCGCGACGCGACCTCGCCGCGGTAGTGGGGACCGAGCGGGCGCAGCGGCCAGCGCGCGGCGATGCGGTCGCGCAGTTCGGCCGAGGGCACCACCCGCCCGCGGCGCCAGCCGTTGCAGGTGCCCACGTCCATGTATTCGATGAAGCGCAACACGTGCGGCGTGCCGCGGAAACGCTCGACCAGCGGCAGCACCTGGTCGTCGTTGGCCCCGCGCTCGACCACGCAGTTCAGCTTGAGCGCGCCGAAGCCGGCCGCTTCCGCGGCGGCGATGCCGGCCAGCACGTCGGCGATCTCGCCGCGCCCGCCGCTCATCGCGCGGAAGCGCTGCGGATCGAGCGCGTCCAGGCTGACCGTGATCCGGTGCAGCCCGGCGTCGCGCAGCGCGCGCGCCTGCGGCGCCAGCAGCGCGCCGTTGGTGGTCAGGGCGATGTCCTCCAGCGCTTCGATCCGCGCCAGGCGCGCGACCAGCTGCGGCAGGTTCCGCCGCAGCAGCGGCTCGCCGCCGGTCAGGCGCAGCTTGCGCACGCCCAGCGCGGCGAAGCCGCGCACCAGCGTTTCGATCTCGTCGAACGACAGCCGGCTCGCGCGGTCGAAGCCGTAGCCGTCGGGCACGCGCTCGGCCGGCATGCAGTACGGGCAGCGGAAGTTGCAGGCCTCGATCACCGACAGGCGCAGGTCGCGGATCGGCCGGCCGAAGCGGTCGCGCGGGGCGAGCGCGGGGACGGCGGACAGCGCGGTCATGCCGGTTCGGACCGCTCCGCCGTCGGTTCGTTCAACGCGACGAGCTCGCCCGGGCGGGCCACGCGATGGCCGCGCGCGGCCAACGCCTCCCCGTCCGCGGCGCTGGCGTAGTGATAGAGCAGGCAGCGCGCCAACAGCGCGCGCGGGTATTCGCGCTCCAGATCGTCGATGCCGCTGTGCGAAGGGTTGCCGTGCAGCGCGCAGTCGTGCGCGATCAGCTCGCCGGCGTCGGCGTGGCGCGCCAGCATCTCCGGGATCGGCCGGGTGTCGCCGGTCCAGACCACGCTGCCGCGCAGGCGCAGGCCGTACGCGGTCTCGGGCCAATGGTGGCGCACCGGGAACGTCTCCAGGCGCAGGCCGTCGTGCCAGAACGCCTCGCCGACCGGGACCAGCTGGAACGCGTCCCAGAAGTTCGCCCCGCCCTCGGCCAGCACGTTGGGATAGTCGGCCACGCGCTGGTGCAGCAGCGGCACCAGCTTGGCCGGGACGTACAGGCGGGTGCGGCCGCGCCGCGCGGCGTCGAAGTAGTTCGCCACGAACAACCGTTCGAAGCCGGCCACGTGGTCGAGATGGGTGTGGGTGACGAACAGCGCCGGCGGCGGCGCGCCGTAGTGCGCCAGGAACGCGGTCAGGCCCTCGCCGCCGCAGTCGATGGTCAGCCAGGGCCGGCCGTCGCGCTCGATGGTCGCCATCGCCGAACCGAGCTCGACCGCGGACGCGTTGCCGACGCCGTGCAGGCGCAGATGCCAGGCCATCTCAGTAGCCTCGTTCCCAGGCCCGGTCGTAGGCCGCGCGCAGGCGGGCGAAATCGCGCGCGACCTGCTCCGCGCTGCGCGCGCCGCGCAGCTTCAGCAGCGAGCGCCGCAGCCGGGCCAGGTTGCGTTCGCGCCAGCCGGTCGCGGGAATGCGCTCGCGGCCGCGGTCCAGGTCGATCACCCAGCCGCGGCCGGCGCTGTCGAACAGCAGGTTGTGCGCGTTGAGGTCGGCATGGTCGAGCCCGGCGCGATGCGCGCGCGCGATCAGCCGGCCGGCTTCCTCCCACGGCGCGCCGTCGCCGGCCACCGCGACGCGGTCGGCGAAGGAACGCACGTCGTCGAGGCGTTCGAGCAGGATCGCGGCGCGGTAGAACGGGCCTTCGCGCCGGTAGCAGGCGGCGATCGGCCGCGGCACCGGCACGCCCTTCTCCGCCATCGCCCGGGTCAGGCGGAACTCGGCGAAGCTGCGCGTGCGCGCGGCGCCGTGCCACCAGTAGCGGTCGCGGCTGAAGCGCGCGGCCAGGCCGCCACGCAGGTAGCGCCGCAGCAGCGCCGGCCCGAACGGCGCGTCGACGAACCAGGCGCCGCCGCGGCCGCCGCTGTCCACCGGCCGCGCGCGCGCATCCCAGAAGCCCGGCGAGAACCACGCCGGGCTCGCTTGCCGCACGCGGGTGCGGTCGAACAGAATCGCACCGAAGCCGCTGTCGTCGCGGAACGGCGTCAACTCCTCGGCAGCATCGAAGCCCGTCATCCCTCCGAGTCTAGCAACCACGTGCCTGCCGCGCCCGCCTCGATCTGCCTGCTGCGCCTGTCCGCCCTCGGCGACGTCACCCACGTGGTGCCGCTGGTGCGCACCCTGCGCCGCGCCTGGCCGCAGGCGCGGCTGGTCTGGCTGATCGGCAAGGCCGAGCACCGCCTGCTCGCCGGCCTGGAGGGCGTCGAGTTCGTCGAGTACGACAAGGCCGGCGGCCTCGCCGGCATGCGCGCGGCGCGGCAGGCGCTGCGCGAGCGGCTCGGCCCGGCGCCGCGCTTCGACGCCCTGCTGCAGATGCAGGTGGCGGCGCGCGCCAACCTGCTGTCGGCGTTCGTGCCGGCGCGGCGGCGGATCGGCTACGACCGCGCGCGCTCGAAGGACCTGCACGGCCTGTTCGTCAACGAGCGCATCCCCGACCGTCCCGGCATCCACGTGCTCGAGGCGATCGGCAGCTTCTGCGAGCCGCTCGGCCTCGCCCAGGCCGAGGTGCGCTGGGATCTGCCGGTGCCCGCCGAGGCGCGCGAATGGGCGCGCGCGCAGTGGCCCGAGGACGGCACGCCGACCCTGCTGATCTCGCCCTGCTCCAGCCACGCGCTGCGCAACTGGCGCGCGGAGCGCTACGCCGCCGTCGCCGACCACGCGCTGTCGCGCGGCTGGCGGGTGGTGCTGTGCGGCGGCCGCAGCGAGCTGGAGCGGCGCACCGCCGACGCGATCCTCGCGGCGATGCGTACGCCGGCGCCGTCCTCCGGCGTGCTCGACCTGGTCGGCAAGGACACGCTCAAGCAACTGCCGGCGCTGCTCGAGCGCGGCCAGCTGCTGATGACGCCGGATTCCGGCCCGATGCACATCGCCAACGCGATGGGCACCAAGGTGCTGGGCCTGCACGCGGCCAGCAACCCGGCCCGCAGCGGGCCCTACAGCGACCGCCGCTACTGCGTCGACCGCTACGACGACGCCGCGCGCAAGTTCCGCGGCAAGCCCGCGGCCGAGCTGAAGTGGGGCACGAAGATCGAGCACGAGGGCGTGATGGACCTGGTCACGGTCGAGGACGCGGTGGCCGCGTTCGAGCGCTATCGCAGCGACTATCCCTCCCAGGATCACAGGAGGCCGTGATGGCCGCATGGTTCACCGTGGTGGCGCCGCTGCTGCCGGAGCTGATCCGCGCCGCGCGCCCGATGTTCACCCGCAGCCGGGAACCGTCCAAGGTGCCGGAGCAGATCCGCGAGCTGCAGGACGCGGTCGACCGCAACGACCAGGCGATCCGCGCCCTGGCCGCGGAGATGGAGCAGACCCTGGCGGCGCTCAAGCAGGGCGCGCAGCAGCTCGAGGCCACGCTGGCGGAGCTGCGCCGCAGCCAGGCCGAACAGGACCGGCGCCTGCACCGGCTGCAGACGTTCGCCGTGGTCGCCGTCACCGCCGCGCTGCTGGCGTTCGCGGTGGCGGCCTACGCGCTGGCGCGCTGAGGCGAAGGCGGCGGCCGCACCCGAAGCCGCTCCCGGCCGCCGCGAAGCGCGGAACGACGGGCCTACTCGATCGTTCCGGACGGCAGCGCGCGGCGCCCACCGCGGCGCGGCCCCCTGCACGCGACCGCGCTGCGCCGGCAGCCGGCTCACCCGCACGGGGACGGGCGTGCAAGCACCCGCGCGAGCGCGGTGGCGGCGAGGCGCGGGAAGGGCCTGCGCGCGGGCGATGCCTCCGGGCCGGCAATCCGGGCAGG
This sequence comes from Vulcaniibacterium tengchongense, assembly GCF_003814555.1. Taxonomy (GTDB): domain Bacteria; phylum Pseudomonadota; class Gammaproteobacteria; order Xanthomonadales; family Xanthomonadaceae; genus Vulcaniibacterium; species Vulcaniibacterium tengchongense. The sequence goes on along the minus strand of NZ_RKQN01000001.1, from coordinate 446,783 downwards.
ACGCGCGCGGCGGTTACGGCGCCGCGCCGGTCTTGTAGTCCTGGTACGACTTCTCCTCGACGTAGGTCGAGCCCAGCGCCAGGTTGATCTCCTTCTTGATCCGCGCGCGCTCGTCGTTCTCGAAGTAGACGCTGCGCGCCAGGCGCACGAACTCCTCGTCGAAGGCCTGCGCCTTCTCCTTGAGGCGGATCGCGTCCTCGATGTCCCACAGCCGCTCGTTGACCGCCTTCAGCTCGGCGCGCAGGCGGGTGACGTCGCCGCCGGCGGCCGGATGCGCCATCCAGGTCCGCTCCAGCGCGGACAGTTCGTTGCGCACGTTGGCCAGCTTGGCCTCGTCGGTCATGCGCTCGGACTTGATCTGCAGGATCGCGATCTTGTCGAGCAACTCGCCGAAGGACACCGGGACCAGGATTTCGGACATGGAGGATGCGGCCGTTCAGTCGGGGGCGACAGTGTAGCCGCCGGCGCCGCGGCCCGGCTGGCGCCTTGCCGCGCCGGCGCCGGGTCCGTATCATTACCGGCTCGCTGCACCCGGAGAGGTGGCAGAGTGGTTGAATGTACCTGACTCGAAATCAGGCAGGCGTTTATAGCGCCTCGGGGGTTCGAATCCCCCCCTCTCCGCCAGATACGCGAAACGCCCCCTCGCGGGGCGTTTCGTCTTTCGTGAATCCGCGGCTTGCCTCGCGGCCGCCCGGCCCCGATGATTCCGTTATTCGGCTCGACGGCATCACGAGCGCAGCGGCCTGACCGACGCATGATCGAATTCGGACATCTTTCGCACGTCGGCCTGCGCCGGGAACTCAACGAAGACACCTACTACGGCGACAGCGAACTGGGCCTGTGGCTGGTGGCCGACGGCATGGGCGGCCACGAGTACGGCGAGGTCGCCAGCGCGCTGGCGCGCGACAGCATCGTGCGCGAGGTCCGCGACGGCACGCCGCTGGCGCAGGCGATCCGGATCGCCGACGAGGAGATCATCCGCACCTCGCGCCGCCGCAACGACGCGCTGCCGATGGGCACCACCGTGGTCGCCGCGCGCATCGCCGGCAACCGCTTCGAGGTGGCCTGGGTGGGCGACAGCCGGGTCTACCTGTGGCGCGACGGCCAGCTGGCGCAGCTGTCGCAGGACCACAGCTACGTGCAGGAGCTGATCGCCAACGGCGCGATCACCCACGAGCAGGCGCGCAGCCACCCGCATCGCAATGTCGTCACCCAGGCGCTGGGCGTGACCGACCCGCGCAACCTGAACGTCGAGACCATGACCGGGGAGCTGCGCCCCGGCATGCAGCTGCTGCTGTGCAGCGACGGCCTCACCGAGGAAGTCGACGACCGCAGCATCGCCAAGGTGCTGGCGCAGAGCGACTGCAGCGCGCAGGAGTGCGTCGACACCCTGGTCGCGGCGGCGCTGGACGGCGGCGGATCGGACAACGTGACCGTGATCCTGGTGCGCAATCACTGAGCGCGCGGAACTTGCTTGGCCCTTGCCCTCGCCCCTCTCCCGCAAGCGGGAGAGGCGCTTGTGGGCATCAGCGCGTCGCGGGAGCCCCCTCGCGGCAAGCGGGAGAGGGCTTGTTCGCGTCCAGCGTCGCGGGGGCTCCTCTCCCGCTTGCGGAAGAGGGGTCGGGGGTGAGGCCCGCAAGCGCGCGGCGTCAGGCCAGGGCCAGCGCCGCGCCCGGCTCCGCTTCGGCTTCGGGCGCCAGGTACCGGTCCCAGACGCAGGCGCCGCCGGCCTTCTTGCGCAGCTTCTCCAGGCGGGCGTGGTGCGCGGCCAGTTCCTCGGCCTCGGCCCGCACGCGCGGGCGCGGGGCGCGGACGTCGACTCGGTAGGCCACGGCCTCGACCTCCTCCGCGCCCGTGTCGATCGCGAAGCCGATCTCCTCCTGGCCGGAGGTCAGGGCGATGTAGACGTCGGCCAACAGCTGCGCGTCGAGCAGCGCGCCGTGCAGCTGGCGGTGCGAGTTGTCCACGCCCAGGCGCTTGCACAGCGCGTCCAGCGAGTTGCGCTGGCCGGGGAAGCGCTGCCTCGCCAGCAGCAGGGTGTCCTCGATCCGGCAGCGGTCGGCGATGCAGCCGTACTGCGGGCCGAGCCGGCGCAGCTCGTGATCGAGGAAGCCGATGTCGAACGCGGCGTTGTGGATGATCAGCTCGGCGCCGTCGATGAAGGCGAGGAACTCGTCGACGACTTCCTCGAAGCGCGGCTTGTCGGCCAGGAACTCCAGGGTCAGGCCGGTGACCTCCTGCGCGCCCTGCTCGAACTCGCAGTCCGGCTTGAGATAGACGTGGAAGGTGCGCCCGGTGGGGCGGCGCTCCAGGTACTCCACGCAGCCGATTTCGACCACGCGGTTGCCGCGTTCCCAGCTCAGGCCGGTGGTTTCGGTGTCGAGGACGATCTGCCGCATCGGCGCATTCTCGCACGCTCAGCGCACGGGGGCGGCGGCGGCGCGGAACTGCTGCGCCTGGGCGCGGGCGAGCGCGTCGACGCGCTCGTTGTCGGGGTCGCCGTTGTGGCCCTTGACCCAATGCCATTCGACCCGGTGGCGCAGGTTGGCGGCATGCAGGCGCTCCCACAGGTCGCGGTTCTTCACCGCCTCGCCGCCGGCGGTCTTCCAGCCGCGCCGGACCCAGTTGCCGATCCACTCGGTGATGCCCTGGCGCACGTACTGCGAGTCGGTGTACAGCGCGACCTCGCACGGCTCGCTGAGCGTCTCCAGCGCCGCGATCGCCGCCATCAGCTCCATGCGGTTGTTGGTGGTGGCCGACTCGCCGCCGACCAGCTCGCGCTCGCGGCCGCGGTAGCGCAGCAGCGCGGCCCAGCCGCCGGGGCCCGGGTTGCCGAGGCAGGCGCCGTCGGTATGGGCCTCGACCCGCTTCAGATTGTCTGTCGTCATCGCCGCATTATCGCCTCACGCGCGCGCCGCGCGCCGCGTCCGCCCGCCGGCGCGCCCTGCCAGCGCAGCAGCGCCGGCACCGGCGTCGGCGGGATCGGCGCGTGCACGCGCTTGCTCACGGTGAGGGCGATGCCGGCGCGCAGGCGGTCGGCGGCGCCGATCCCGACCTCGCCATGGGCGACGCGCCAATGCGGGCCCAGCCACTGCACGCCGACCGTGTCGACCGCGAAGCCGGCCCGGCGCAGCGCCGCCTGCCAGCGCCCCGGGTCGCGCGCGCGCAGGCCGCTGCGCGCCCAGCGCGCGCGGTAGGGGCTCCACGGGTTCAGCGCCGCCAGCCACAGCACCCCGCCGGGCGCGAGCACGCGGGCGCATTCGTCCAGCAGCGGGCCGATCGCCGCGGTGTCGTCCAGCGCGTGCTGCAGCAGCACCGCGCACATCGATTCGCTGGCCAGCGGCAGCGGCAGGCCACAGCGCACGGTGCCGTCGAACAAGCCGCCCGGGGTGCGGCACAGGCGCACGCCGCGACGGACCGTGGCCTCGGGGGCCACCGCCCCGGGCACCCCCAGCCACAGCCAGGGCAACGCCGGGCAGCCGGCCAGCACCCGTGCCATCGCCCGCTCCTCGACCGCGAGCACCCCCTGGCCCGCCTCGCTGGCGTACCAGGCCAGGGCCCCGGGCGGCGCGGGCGCGGGTTGACGGGGCGGGGAGCGGGCGGGCATGGTTCGCGGCCTCCGGGGGCGGACCCCCTGTCCAGCCACGATTGTGCGTCAGCCCGGCATCATCCGGGCAACCGCGGAGGTCGCATGCGCCTGCAGGCTCTGCCCGTCCTGAGCGACAACTACATCTGGATCCTGTCCGACGAGGCCGGCGCGCGCGCGCTGATCGTCGACCCGGGCGAGGCCGGGCCGGTGCTGGCGGCGGCCGCGGCGGGGCTGCGCCCGGCCGCGATCCTGCTCACCCACCACCATCACGATCACATCGGCGGGGTGCCGGCGCTGCGGGAACGCTGGCCGGACCTGCCGGTGATCGCCCCCGGCGACGAGCGCATCGCCACCGCGACCCGGCGGGTGGGCGACGGCGAGCGCTTGGAACTGGCCGGCTGGCGCCTCGAAGTCCTGGCGGTGCCCGGGCATACCCGCAGCCACGTCGCCTATTACGGCGAGGGCGTGCTGTTCTGCGGCGACACCCTGTTCAGCCTGGGCTGCGGGCGCCTGTTCGAGGGCAGCCCGGCGCAGATGCACGCCTCGCTTGCCCGCCTGACCGCCCTGCCCGGCGACACCCGGGTCTGTTGCGGACACGAGTACACCGTCGCCAACGCCGCCTTCGCCGGCGTGGTAGAACCCGACAACCCGGCGCTGCGGCGCCGTCTCGAGGAGGCCCGAGCCATGCGCGCCGACGGACGACCGACCCTGCCCAGTACCCTCGCCGAGGAGTGCGCCGCCAACCCGTTCCTGCGCGTCGGCCAGGCCGGCGTGCGCGCGCGCCTGGCCGAGCGGCTCGGCCGCACGCCGGCCGACGACGCCGAGGCCTTCGCCGAACTGCGGCGCTGGAAGGACGGGTTCGCCGCGTGAGGGCGGCGCCACGGCGCCGGCGCCTGATCGCCGGGTTCGCGCTGGCCTGCGCGCCGCTGGCGGGGCCGGCACAGGCCCTTGGCGCGTCGCCTGCCGGCGGGGTCGCGCCGGTCGAGATCGCCGCCCCGCCGACCGCGGCCCCGGTGGCAGGCGCGCCCCCGGCCGAAGCCGATGCCGCGCCGCCCCCGGCCTCGCCCGCCGCCCGCAACGGCCGCGAGATCTACCAACGCTTCCGCGAGGGCCTGGCCGATCCGGAATGCGCGGCCGCCGACACCGGCCCGCGCTGGCGGCGGCACTTCGCCCAAGCCCCCGAGCGCCTGGCCGCGCGCGACGACGACGTGCTGCCGCTGTTCGGCTACGTGGTCGACGCCTTGCGCGAAGCGCACCTCCCCACCGAGTTCGCGCTGATCCCGTTCGTCGAGAGCGGCTACCGTCCCGGCGCCCGCAGCGCCAGCGGCCCGGCGGGGCTGTGGCAGATGATCGCGATGACCGCGCGCGACCACGGCGTGCCGGTGCGCGACGGCTACGACGGCCGTCTTTCGCCGGTGGACTCGACCGAGGCCGCGGTGCGCTACCTCAAGACCCTGTACGGCATGTTCGCCGGCGACTGGCGCCTGGCGGCGATGGCCTACAACGCCGGCGAGTACCGGATCCTGGCGGCGCTGCAGCGCGGCGGTCAGCAGGCGCGCGACGCCGCGCCGGAGAGGCTGCCGGGGCTGTCGCCGATCACCCAGGCCTACGTGCGCAAGCTGCACGCGCTGTCGTGCCTGATGGCGCAGGCCGACGACCGCGAGGAGTGGATGCGCGCCCTCGACCGGCCGGTGCCGCGGCTGCAGGCGGTGACGGTGCCGGCGGACGTGGAGCGGATCGAGCAATGGGCCGAGCGCACCGGCGGCGACCCCGCCCAGCTGCGCCGGCTCAACCCGGCGTTCGCGCAGGGCCGCCTCCGCCGCGGCGATGGCCGCCCGGCGCGGCTGCTCGCGGTGGCGGCGCCGGCGGCGGACGCCGCCCTGGTCGCGCCGGCCGCGGAGGAAGCCGCCCAGGCCGCCGCGCCGCCGCCCGCGGCGAACCCGATCGCCTCGTCCCCGCCGCCGGAAACGCCGCGCCGCCACACCGTCGCCCGCGGCGACAGCGCCTGGAGCATCGCCCGCCGCTACGGCATCCGCCTGGCCGACCTGCTCGAACGCAACGGCCTGCGCCCGGACAGCGTGCTGCGCCCCGGGCGGGTGCTCGACATCGATCCGCTCGGCGCCGCGGTCGGCGGCGAGTAGCCCGCACCCGGCGCGCGAGGCAAACTAGCCCCTTTTCCGGCCGCGCCGCGGCCGCCCTGCCCGGCCCGCGCCGGGAATGCCAGCTCCAGACAGAAGGAACAACCATGGGTTTTCTGCAAGGCAAGCGCGCCCTGATCACCGGCATCGCCAGCGAGCGCTCGATCGCCAGCGGCATCGCCGAGGCGATGCACCGCGAAGGCGCGCAGCTCGCGTTCACCTACCAGAACGACAAGCTCAGGACGCGCGTCGAGGCCGCGGCGCAGGAATACGGCAGCGACATCGTGCTGCCGCTGGACGTGGCCGACGACGCCCAGATCGACGCCTGCTTCGAGCAGCTCGGGCAGCGCTGGGGCGACGGCTTCGACATCCTGGTGCACGCCATCGCGTTCGCCCCGCGCGAGGCCATCGCCGGCCAGTTCCTCGACGGCCTGAGCCGGGAAAGCTTCCGCATCGCCCACGACGTCTCGGCCTACTCGCTTTCGGCGCTGGCCAAGGCCGCGCGCCCGCTGATGCAGGGCCGCAAGGGCGCGATCCTGACGCTGAGCTATCTCGGCGCCGAGCGCGCGCTGGCCAACTACAACGTGATGGGCGTGGCCAAGGCCAGCCTCGAGGCCTCGGTGCGCTACCTCGCGCTGAACCTCGGCCCGGAAGGCATCCGCGTCAACGCGATCTCGGCCGGCCCGATCCGCACCCTCGCCGCGTCCGGCATCGCCGGCTTCCGCAAGATCCTCGGCCACGTCGAGCAGTACGCGCCGCTGCGCCGCAGCGTGACCATCGAGGACGTCGGCAACGCCGCCGCGTTCCTGTGCTCCGACCTGGCCGCCGGCATCACCGGCGAGGTCACCTACGTGGACGCCGGCTACAACATCCTCGGCATGACCGGCATCGACGCCGGCGAGTAAGCCCGCGCGCCGCGCGCAAACGAAAAGGCCCGGCATCGCCGGGCCTTTTCCCATCCGCGGGCATGCGCCGACGCGGCGGCACGGGCCGCCGGGTCAGAGGTTGCGCTCGTTGACGTGGACCGTGACCCGCTTGCGCAGCGCATCGACCAGCGCCTGGACGTCGTCGCCGCCGCGGATCTGGGCCAGCTGCTGCTGCAGCATCTCGCGCTGCCCGGGCGGCATCGTCGCCGCGTCGCCCGGGGTCACCTTGGTCACCGCGAACAGCACCGCGCGGCCGTCCTCCAGCACGGCCTTGCCGTAGGACGGCTTGCCCTCGGCCGGCGCCGGCACCGCGAACATCGCCTCGGACACGGCCGGGTCCGGCAGCGGCATGCCGCGCGGCACGCCCGGCACGGTCTGCGGCGGCGGCAGTTGCTTCGAAGCCGCGACCGCCTCCAGGGTCTCGCCGGCCCGGAGCCGCGCCAGCAGCGCGTCGGCCTCCTTCCGCGCCGCCTGGGCGGCGCGGTCGGCGCGGATCGCCGCGACCACCCGCTCGCGCACCTGGGCCAGCGGCAGCGCGCGCTCGGGCGCGTGGTCGGTGACGCGGATCAGCACGGTATGGCCCGGGGCGATCTCGATCGGGTCGCTGACGGTGCGGTCCTGGATCAGCGTTTCCGAGAACGCGGCGCGCTGCACCGCCGGATTGGCGGCGATGCCGGTCGCCGCGCCGCGCGAGAACGGCCCCAGCTTCTGCAACGGCAGGCCCACCTCGCGCGCGGCCGGCGCCAGCGCGGTCGGGTTCTTCAGGGTCAGATCGACCAGGCGGCTGGCGAGCTCGCTGGCGGCGCGCTCGCGATCGGCCTCGACCTGCTCGCGCGCCAGCGCCTCGCGCGCCTGCTCGAAGCTCTCCTGCGCGCCGGCCTTGACCTCGCGCAACTGGATCACGTGCCAGCCGAACTCGCTCTTGACCGGCTTGCTGACCTCGCCCGGCCGCATCGCGAACAGCGCGTCCTCGAACGCGCCGACCATCATCCCCTTGCTGACCCAGCCCAGGTCGCCGCCGGCGTCCTTGGAGCCGGTGTCGTCGCTGTTGGCGCGCGCCAGCGCGGCGAAGTCGGCGCCCGGCGCGCGCGCCTGCTCGGCGAGCTTCGCCGCCTTCTGCTCCGCGGCCTTCTGCGCCGCGGCGTCGGCGCCTTCGTCCACCCGCACCAGGATGTGCGAGGCCAGCCGCTGCTCGGGCTCGACGAAACGGCTGCGCTCCTGCTCGTAGCGGCGGCGCAGGGTGGCCTCGTCCGGCGCCGGCGGCGCCGGCAGCGCGGCGCCGACGATCTCCACGTACTCGATCGACACCGTCTCCGGCGCGCGGTACTCGCCCAGGTGGGCCTGGTACCAGCGCTTGATCTCGTCCTCGCCCGGCGCGGCCGCGTCGGGCACCGGCGGCGGCAGGGTCAGCAGGCCGACGTCGCGGGTCTCGCCCATCAGGCGGATCAGCCGGTCCAGCTCGCCGGGCGCGACGAAGCCGCTTTCGCCCACGCCGATCGCCACCAGCGACTGCTGCAGGCCCTCGCGCACGGTCTGCTCGAACTGGCGCTCGGTCTGCGGCGGCACCTGCGAGGCCAGCGCCAGACGGTAGCGGTTGAGGTCGAACTTGCCCTCGACCTGGAACGCCGGGATCTCCTGGAGGGTCTTGCGCAGCAGCTCGTCGCTCACCGCGATGCCCTCGCGCTCGGCGGCGATCTTCTGCACCCGCGCGGCGATCAGCTGGTCGAGGACCGCGCGCTTGTTCTCGACGCTCTCGAACGCGCGCGGGTCGAAGCCCTCGCCCTGCTGCGCGCGCATGCGCTGGCGCTCCTGCTCGAAGCGGTTGCGGAACTCGTCGACGCTGATCTTCTCGTGGTCCCAGAACACCGAGACCGGCCACCAGGATGGGGCCGAGGGCCACCAGGCCGGCGGCGCGTCGATCACCGCGACCGAGGTGTCGCTGCGCTGGGTCAGGTAGTCCTGCACGCCCACCAGGGCGAACGGGATGATCAGCAACCCCAGGATCACCGTGGCGATCCAGCCGGAGGTCTTGTCGCGGAGTTTTTGCAGCATGAGCCGGGTGCGTCGAAGCGGTCAGCCGCGCAGTGTAAGGGCCGCGCTCGCCCCCCGTCGAGCGAGCGGGGCCCTCAGCGCCATTCGAGCCGGAACCAGGCGGTGCGGGTCGCGCCCGGCGCCAGCGGCGCCGGTTCCAGGTTGAACGCGTCCGGCGGCCCGGTCTGCGGCTCGACGCAGGTGCTGTGCGCAGGCTCGTCGAAGACCACCCAGCGCGTGCAGTCGGAGGTCAGGCGGAGGCGGCGGGCGCCGCGGTGCAGGACCACCGGGCGCTGGTTGACGAAGCAGTCGTCCCAGGGCCCGGGCTTCGGCTCCCCGGGCGGGCCCACGGCGATGCCGAGCGCGTCGCGCGGGTACATCCGGTCCGGCGCGAATTCGAGCCGGTCGGGCTTGAGGAACCAGGGATGCCAGCCGATCGCCGCCGGCATCGCGCGTGCGCCCGCGGTCACCGACAGCCGCAGTTCCAGGCGCTCGCCGGCGAGTTCGATGCGCTGCCGGCACACGCCGCCGAACGGCCAGCGCGCATCCTCCGGCAGTCGCAGCGAAAGCTCGGCGTGGCGCGGCGAATGCGCCTCGACCCGCCACGGCAGCACGAACGCGGCGCCATGGATCGCGTGCTCGCCGAGGTTGGCCGGCAGGCGGTACTCGCGCCCTTCGAAGGCGAAGCGGCCGCCGCGCAGGCGCCCGGCCCACGGCGCCATCGGGAAGCAACCCCAGGCGATCGCCGCCGCGTGCGCCGGACCGTGGCCGACCAGTTGCGCCTCGCCGCGGTGGCGGATCTGCGCGATGCGGCCGCCCGCGCCGGGCGCGACCTCGACCTCCAGCGCGCCGTCGGCGAGGGTCAACAACGCCCCGGGCGGCAGCGGGTCGCTGGCGAGCACGGCCGCCGCCCGCTCAGCCGCCATAGGGATGGATCGTGAGGATCCGGCCGTCGCCGTCGTAGCGCAGCTCGGTCACCTTCACCGAACGCAGGTGGGTGACGCCGCCGGAAAGGAGGGCGTCGTGGTAGTACAGCCACCACTTGCCGCCGAACTCGACGATGGAATGGTGCGTGGTCCAGCCCACCACCGGCTCCAGGATGCGCCCCTGGTACACGAACGGGCCGTAGGGACTGTCGCCGGTGGCGTAGCACAGGTAGTGCGTGTTGCCGGTCGAGTACGACAGGTAGTACTTGCCGCGGTATTGGTGCATCCACGGCCCTTCGAAGTAGCGGCGCGCGTGGTCGCCGGCGCGCAGCGGCACGCCGTGTTCGTCGAGGATCGCCACCTCGCGCGGCGCCTCGGCGAACCGCTTCATGTCCGCGGCCAGCCGCGCCACCCGCGGGCCCAGCGCCGGCGCGTCGCCGGCCGGCTCGGCGTGGGCCGCATCGTAGGCGTTGTCGCGGTACTTCTGCAGCTGCCCGCCCCAGAGGCCGCCGAAGTACATGTAGTGCTCGCCGTCGTCGTCGCGGAACACCGCCGGGTCGATCGAATAGCTGCCGGCGATCGGTTCCGGCTCGGGCGCGAACGGGCCTTCGGGCCGCTCGCCCACGGCCACGCCGATCTGGAACAGGCCGTCGGCGCGCTTGGCCGGGAAGTAGAGGTAGTACCGGCCGTCCCGGGTCGCCGCATCGGGCGCCCACATCTGCCGCTCGGCCCAGGGCACGTCGCGGACGTGCAGGGCCACGCCGCAGTCCACCGCCTCGCCCTCCGGCGAGTCCATGCGCAGCACGTGGTAGTCCTCCATGCCGAAGTGCGAGCCCTCGTCGTCGAACGGAATGCCGGCGTCGATGTCGTGCGAGGGATAGACGTACAGCCTGCCCTCGAACACGTGCGCGGACGGATCGGCGGTGTAGATGTGGGTGACCAGGGGCTGGGAGATGGCCCGGGCGGCCAGCGCCTTCAGCTCGTCGTCGGTGTAGTCGGTCATGCGGATTGCGTCCTGCGGGAGTGGGTCAACCCGGCTGGCCGGCGCGGCGCGCCGCCAGTTCGCGCTCGATGCGCGTTTCCATCGCCTTGTCGATCTCGTAGAAGAACAGCAGCGCCACGCAGGCCAGGAACGGCAACGAGGCGTACACGCTCACCGCCATGCGGATGCCGTCGACGGTCGCGGGCGACTGCGCGGCCTGGTCGGCGTCGTAGCCGTAATGGGCCAGGATGCCGGCGACCAGCGCGCCGCCCACGCTCAGGCCCACCTTCAGGCCGCACAGGATGGCGGAGAAGATGATCGCGGTGGCACGGCGGCGATTCCGCCATTCCGAATAGTCGGCGACGTCGGCGACCATCGCCCACAGCAGCGGGATGGTCACGCCGTACAGGAAGCCGTGCAGCACCTGCGCGAGCATCGCCCAGCCCGCCGCCTGCGGCGGGAAGAACCAGAACGCCAGCATGCACAGCGTGGACAGGAACAGGAAGGCGCCGAACACGTTGCGCTTGCCGAAGCGGTCCGCCAGCGGCTTGGAGAAGCCGATGCCGGCGATCATCAGAATGATGCCGCCGGCGTTGAACAGGCTCAGCGCCGAGGTGGGCGCGTCCTTAGGCCACTGGAATCCGGTCAGGCCCATGCCGGTCAGCGCCGCGTTCAGCCCGCCGATGAAGCGGTTGAAGCCGATGTCCTCCAGCAGCGCCGCCAGCGCGGCCTCGTCCATGTAGTACTTGAAGTAGTACACGTACATGCCACCCTTCAGCGCCAGGGTGACGAACACCAGCACCGTCGCCAGCAGCATCAGCGACCAGGGGCGGTTGCGCACCAGGTCGGCCAGGTCCTGGCGGATGCTGGACTTCTGCTCCGGCGCCGGCACCACCCGCTCGCGGGTGGTGAGGAAGGTGACCAGGAAGAACACCGTGCCGGCGATCGCGAACAGCAGCATCGCGTTGTGGAACCCCTGCACGCGATCGCCCTCGCCCAGGATCAGCACCAGGGGCAGCAGCAGCACCTGGATGATGAACTGCGCGACCATCACCGCGACGAAGCGGTAGGCCGACAGGCTGTTGCGCTGGGCCATGTTGCCGGTGATCACCCCGCTCAACGCCGAGTACGGCAGGTTGTTGGCGGCGTAGACCAGCACCAGCAATGTGTAGGTGGCCAGCGCGTACGCGACCTTGCCGCCCTGCCCCAGGTCCGGCGTGCTGAAGGCCAGCAGCGAGAGCACGCCGAACGGCACCGCGGTCCACAGGATCCACGGCCGGAACTTGCCCCAGCGGGTGTGGGTGCGGTCGGCCAGCACCGCGACCAGCGGCGTGAACACGAACGCGCCCAGCAGGCCGACCACGAAGATGATCTTGGCCGCGGTCGCGGCCGGAATGCGGTAGACGTCCGTGTAGAAGAACGCCAGGAACGTGACCAAGGTCTGGAAGATCAGGTTCGCCGCCAAGTCGCCCAGGCTGTAGCCGAGCTTTTCGGTGACGGAGAGGGAGTCCTGGGTTCGGTTCATGGGCCGCCGGTTCTGCGTTGGGAGCGTCTTGTATACGGCGCGGCCCGCCCGGCGTCGATGCGCCGGGCGGGCCGCGGGCGGCGGGTCAGAACGAACCGCGGATGCCGAGCATCACGGTGCGGCCCGGGTCGTACAGGTCGTTGACGGCGTTGGGCCACCAGAAGTTCGAACGCCGCTCCTCGCCGGTCAGGTTGATGACGTTGAGCGTGATCTGCGGCCGGGTGGGCAGCGACGACAGCGTGTAGCTGGCCGACAGGTCGAACTGGCCGCGATCCTCGCCGACGATCTGCGCGTAGGTGATACCCTGCTGGTTCGGGCCGGTGCCGTAGGCGCCCTCCGCCCAGTTGTAGGACAGCCGCACCGAGGCCACGTCGTTCTCCCAGTACGCGGTGGCGTTCCACATCGTCGGCGCGATGCCGTAGACGTTGCCGGACAGCGCCCGGGCGTCGCGGCCGGTGGCTTCGATGTCGATCTTGGTGTAGTTGGCCATGAAGCCCAGGCCGTCGAACACGACATCCAGCGGCTGCACCCAGATCAGCTCCCAGCCGCGGATCTCGAGTTCGGCGTCGGCGTTGACCTGCTGCTGCACGTTCACCGTCGCCGCGCCCGGGCCGCCGCGGCTGTTGATCGCCCGCTGCTGATCGGCGACCAGGCTGTCGAACGGCACGCCCAGCGAGGCGAACGGCACGGTGGTGACCTGCTGGTAGGTGTAGCCCTCGACCTGCTTGTTGAAGTAGGTCAGTCCGACGAAACCTTCGTCGCCGGTGTACCACTCGCCGCCCAGGTCGAAGTTGGTCGACGTGTACGGCACCAGGTCCGGATTGCCGCGGTTGTAGTTCTGCGCGGAGATGTCGGTGAAGTAGTCGCCCGGCAGCAGGTTGCTCGGATTCGGGCGCGTCATGGTGCGCGAGCCGGACATGCGCAGCACCACGTCGTCGGCGACGTCCCACGCCGCGCTGAACGACGGCAGGTAGTCGTCGTAGTCGCTCTCGCGGGTTTCCCAGACCTTCTGGCCCGGCAGGCCGACGCGGCCGCTGATGGCCTGGTCGGTCTTGAAGTAGCGGATGCCGGCATTGAACCGCAGCGGGCGATCCAGGACGTCCATGGCGCCGTTGAATTCGATGTAGCCGGCGAGGCTCTTCTCCTCGAAGCCGCCGGTCGAACCGCCGGTGTTCGGGCCGTCGGCTTCCGCCGCGGCATCGCGGTACTGGGCGTAGTTGGTATCGGCCATGAAACGGTCGAAGTCGACGGTCACGAAGCCGGCGGGGCCGGGCAGGATGTACTGCGCCAGGGCCGCCTCCGGCACCTGCGACAGCGCATACGGCTGCCAATTGGTGCCGGTATCGCCGAAGCCCTGGATGCGGCGGAAGTTGCGGTCCCAGGCCACGCCGACCTTGACGTTGTTCGCGTCGTCGCCGAACTGCAGGTCGGCGCGGGCGCCGCCGGTCTCGGTCACGCGCTTCTCGTTCTGCACCCACAGGCGGCCGCCGGTCCAGGTCCAGCCGGCGTTCGGATCGTTGAGGTCGATGTCCGTGGTCCAGGCCGGCAGGTCGCCGTCGTTGCGGTACTGCAGCGTGGTGAACGGCGAGTTGAACCCGATCGTCGGCGACTCGCGGAACATCCAGCTGCGGCTGACGTTGGCCTGCACGTCGAGCTTGACCTGGCCTTCGTCGCCGAACCAGAAGGTCGCGCCCGGATTGACCGACCAGTACTTCACGTCCTCGACGTAGGGACGCGCCTCGAGGAAGAACTGCGCGTTGGCGAAGGTGGCGCTGGTGACCACGTTGTTCGCGTCGACCTGCATGTCGATCGGGATCATGCCGCCGTTGCGGCCGATCAGGTTCACGTCGATGCGGTCGTTGGTGCGGTGCGCTTCGGAGTACAGCACGTCCATGTAGAAGTGCATGGCGTCGTTCGGCCGCCATTCCAGCGAGGCCAGGAAGGCGTCGCGGTCGCGGTCGCCGGACATGTGCAGCGGGCGGCCCAGGCGCGGGATCAGCGCCTCTCCGATCTGCTCGATGCTCAGGCCCGGATTGTTGGCCAGCAGCCAGTCGCGGTCGATGGCCTGGCCCGGGGTCAGGCCGGCGGCGACGGTGGAGGCGTTGTTCGGCACCGTGTCCGGAATGCGCCAGCCGTTGCCGCCGTACATGTTGCAAGGCGTGCCGAGCGCCGGGAAACCGCCCGCCGCGCCGCCGTTGCCGCACTGCGCGTTGGTCAGGTTGGGGTTGGTCCAGCCGATGGTCTCGTAGCCCTCCACGCCGATCCGCCCCTTCACCGAAGCGACGCCGGCGAGCACGCCGAAGGTGCCCGCGTCGTTGGTCCAGCTGCCGATGAACGAGCCGCGCGGGCTGGTCTTCTCGCTGACGTCGTTGTATTCGCCCTGCAGCTGGTAGGTGAAATGGGTGCCCGGGTTGTCGAACGGGCGGGCGTTGCGCATGTCGATCACGCCCGACACGCCGCCTTCGAGCAGGCTGGCCTTGGGCGACTTGTTCACGGTGAGTTGGGTGAAGAACTCGGTCGGGAACAGGTTGAGGTCGACTTCGCGGTTCTGGTTGGTCGCGTCCAGGCCGATCGAGGCGGTGGCGACCGAGGCGCCGTTGATCGTGGTCTTGGTGAAGCTGTTGGGCAGGCCGCGGATGGCGACGTTGAGGCCTTCGCCGTTGACGTCGCGGCTGAGCTGGATGCCCGGGATGCGATTCAGCGATTCGGCGATGTTGAGGTCCGGGAACTTGCCGATGTCCTCGGCGAAGATCGCGTCGGTGAAGCCGGTGGCGTCGCGCTTGGCCTGGGTCGAGTACTCCAGGCTGCGGCGGAAGCCGGTCACGACCACGGCGTCGAGGTTGGTCGCCTCGTCGGCGGCGGCCTGCGCCTGCGCTTGGGTTTGCGCCGGCGTCGGCGCCGGCTGCGGCTCTTGCCGCGTCGCCTGCGCCTGGGCGAGCACGGACCCGCTCGCCATGCCGAGCAGAGCCAGACCCAAGGCACGCGACAACGCGGTTCTTGCACTGCGGAACTGAACCATACCCCCTCCCGTTCTCTCGATGTGCTTTCGATGCGTTCTGGTGCGGCACACGGCCCGCGTTCTCCGACGCGATGGCCGCGCGCCCACCGGCTAGGTACTGCGTTCGCGACACTCCACTGCCGCAGCGGCTCCGTCCGCGAAGGTAGCGCTACCATTCATAGGCGTAACGCGGCGCCGCACGAGGCCCGCGTCCGCCGGACGCCGGCGGGGCCGCGCGAGTATGCCGCGCATCTGAATTCAAGGCTGTTGCGGCGCAACATCGATTCGCCCATGCGCGGTGGCTTTCCCGGTTTCGCCTGTGCTAATGATAGCGGTAACACAAGCGCGGTCATTCCGCAGCGCAACAACCCGGAGCGAGCCCACGCATGAACGACGCCGCGCCCCTTTCCGCTGCTGCCGCGCTGGCCACAAGGATCGGCAAGTACCGCTGGCGCGTGTGCGCGATGCTGCTGGCGGCGACGACGATCAACTACGTCGACCGCCAGGTGCTCGGCGTGCTCGCGCCATTCCTGCAGGACGAGATCGGCTGGAACGAGATCGAGTACGGCTACATCGTCACCGCGTTCCAGGCGGCGTACGCGATCGGCCTGCTCTGCGCCGGCGCGGTGATCGACCGGCTCGGCACGCGCATCGGCTACGCGATCGCGATCGGCGTGTGGAGCCTCGCGGCGATGGGCCATGCGTTGGCCGCGAGCGTGCTCGGTTTCGCCTTCGCCCGCTTCATGCTCGGGCTCGGCGAGGCGGGCAACTTCCCGGCCGCGATCAAGACCGTCGCCGAGTGGTTCCCGCGCCGCGAGCGCGCGCTCGCGGTGGGCATCTTCAACGCCGGCTCCAACATCGGCGCGGTGCTGGCGCCGCTGCTGGTGCCGATCGTCGCCGCCGCCTGGGGCTGGCAGGCGGCGTTCCTGTGCACCGGCGTGCTCAGCGTGGCCTGGCTGGTCACCTGGCTGCTCACCTACCGCACGCCGGAGGAGCAACCGAAGCTGTCGCCCGCGGAGCTCGCCCACATCCGCAGCGATCCGCCCGAGCCGACCGCCAGACTGCCGTGGCGCCGGTTGCTGCGCCACCGCCAGGCCTGGGCCTTCGTCGCGGCCAAGTTCATCACCGATCCGGTGTGGTGGCTGTTCCTGTTCTGGCTCGGCAAGTTCCTGGCCTCGGAATACGAGCTGTCGCTGGCCAAGATCGGCCCGCCGATGATCGTGGTCTACCTGATGGCCGATGTCGGCAGCGTCGCCGGCGGCTGGCTGGCCGGGCGCCTCCTGAAGCGGGGCTGGAACGTCAACCGCGCGCGCAAGGGGGCGATGCTCGCCTGCGCGTTGTGCGTGGCCCCCGTGGCGCTGGTCACGCAGATCGACAACCTGTGGCTGGCAGTGGCGCTGATCGGCCTGGCGATGGCCGGCCACCAGGGCTGGTCGGCCAACGTGTTCACCCTGCCGTCGGACATGTTCCCGCGCCATGCGGTGGCCTCGGTGGTCGGCATCGGCGGCTTCGCCGGCGCGGTCGGCGGCATGGCGATGTCGCTGTTCACCGGCGCCCAGCTCGAATCCACCGGCAGCTACGCGCGCGTGTTCCTGATCGCCGGCATCGCCTACCTGCTCGCGCTGCTCGTCGTGCACCTGCTGGTGCCGCGGCTGCAGCCGGCGCGGCTCGAAGAAAAACCGCACGACGTCTGATCGCGAACCGTCCGGAGGGGAATGGATGAAAGTCATGCATACGGTCCTGGCCGCGGCGCTCGCCGCGCTGCCGCTGCAGTCGCAGGCGCAGGGCGCGCCGTTGGCCGCCGGGCAGAAGAAGTTCCTCGGCGGCATCCACGGCCCGTCGCAGGTCGAGGGCTTCGCCAGCTACTGGAACAAGGTCACGCCCGAGAACGCCGGCAAGTGGGGCGAGGTCGAGAAGGTCCGCGACGTGATGGACTGGAGCGGCCTCGACGCCGCCTATCGCTTCGCCAAACAGCACGGCTTCCCGTTCCAGATGCACGTGATGGTCTGGGGCAACCAGCAGCCGGAGTGGATCGAGGCGCTGCCGCCGGCGGAGCAGCGCGAGGAGATCGAGGAATGGTTCGCG
Source organism: Vulcaniibacterium tengchongense (assembly GCF_003814555.1). GTDB lineage: Bacteria > Pseudomonadota > Gammaproteobacteria > Xanthomonadales > Xanthomonadaceae > Vulcaniibacterium > Vulcaniibacterium tengchongense. Next base: position 429,583 of record NZ_RKQN01000001.1, on the reverse strand, counting down.
GCGGTGGCCGCGCGCTATCCCGAGCTCGACTTCGTCGAGGTCGTCAACGAGCCGCTGCACGATCCGCCGACCAAGGACGACGAAGGCGGCGGCCACTACGTCGAAGCGCTCGGCGGCGCCGGCGCCACCGGCTGGGACTGGATCCTCGAGTCGTTCCGCATGGCCCGGCGCCATTTCCCGAAGTCCAAGCTGCTGATCAACGACTACAGCATCACCAACACGCCGGCCGACGCGAAGCGCTACCGCGGGATCATCGACCTGCTGCGCAAGGAGAACCTGGTCGACGGCATCGGCGTGCAGGGCCACGCCTTCGCCACGACGCCGGACGTGCCGATGTCGGTGCACCAGGCCAGCCTCGACCTGCTGGCCGAGACCGGGCTGCCGATCTACGTGACCGAACTGGACATCGACGGCCTCACCGACGCGCAGCAGCTGCGCGACTACCAGCGCGTGTTCCCGGTGTTCTGGGAACACCCGGCCGTCGCCGGCATCACCTTGTGGGGGTTCCGCCCCGGCCTGTGGCGCGACAAGGAACGCGCCTATCTGATCCGCAAGGACGGCAGCGAACGCCCGGCGATGGCCTGGCTGCGCGGCTACGTGCGCGGCGTGAACGGCCCGGCGCCGCGATAGCAAGCGCCCCCCCACCGGAGACGGAGGGACGCGCGCCGCTTGCCGCGGCGAGGCCGGGGCGCGGGGCGCGAGCCGTTCGCAGCGGCCGGTTGTCCCCAGCCCGCAAGGACCGGACACGCTCCCTCCGCGGTCGAACCCCCCATCCGGAACCACGACATGCGCATCGCACCCCTGCTCGCCCTGCTCCTCCTGACGACCGCGGCGCCGCTGCATGCGGGGACCGGCTGCGCCGCGCCGGCCGCGGTCTGCGAACGCGCGGTCGCCCGCGCGCTGCCGCTGATCGACGCACGCGGCCCCGTCTCGATCCTCGTGGCGGAGGGCGACCATCCCGGCGTGCTGCGCGCCGCGCGCGAGCTGCGCGACGACCTGTCGAAAGTGGCCGGCCGCGACGCCGCGCTGGTCCACGAACCCGGCGCCGCGGGCCGCACCGCGATCATCGCCGGCACCCTCGGCCACAGCGCGCTGGTGGACCGCATCGTGCGCGAGCGCGGCCTCGAAACCGGCGACGTGGCCGGCCGCTGGGAGGCGCACCTGCTGCAGGTGATCGAGCGCCCGCTGCCCGGCATCGACCGCGCCCTGCTGATCGCCGGCGGCGACAAGCGCGGCACGGTCTTCGGCCTGTACGAGCTGTCGCGGCGCATCGGCGTCTCGCCCTGGCATTGGTGGGCCGACGTCCCGGTGGCCAGGCGCGACGCGCTCCACGTCGCCCCCGGCCGCTTCGTCGATGCGCCGAGGGTGCGCTACCGCGGCATCTTCCTCAACGACGAGGACCCCGCGCTCGGCGGCTGGATGAAGGCGAAGTTCGGCGGCCCGAACCACCGCTTCTACGAGCACGTGTTCGAGCTGATCCTGCGCCTGAAGGGCAACTACCTCTGGCCGGCGATGTGGGGCCGCGCCTTCCACGACGACGATCCGCTGAACCCGAAGCTCGCCGACGAGTACGGCGTCGTCATCGGCACCACGCACCATGAACCGATGATGCGCGCCCACGTGGAATGGGAGCGCTACGGCAAGGGGCCGTGGGACTACGCGAAGAACGCCGCCGCGCTGCAGCGGTTCTGGCGCGAAGGCATCGAGCGCATGAACGGCTACGAGAGCGTGGTCACCCTCGGGATGCGCGGCGACGGCGACGAGCCGATGGCGGAGGACACCGCGATCGGCCTGCTCGAGCGCATCGTCGCCGACCAGCGCCGCATCGTCGCGGACGTGACCGGCCGGCCGGCCGAACGCACGCCGCAGGTGTGGGCCCTGTACAAGGAGGTGCAGGACTACTTCGACGCCGGCATGCGCGTGCCCGACGACGTCACGCTGCTGTTCGCCGACGACAATTGGGGCAACATCCGCCGGCTGCCGAGGCTCGGCGACCGGCCGCGAACCGGCGGCTACGGCGTCTATTACCACTTCGACTACGTCGGCGGTCCGCGCAACTACAAGTGGCTGAACACCACCCAGATCGAGCGCGTCTGGGAGCAGATGGGCCTGGCCTGGGCCTACGGCGCGGACCGGCTGTGGATCGTCAACGTCGGCGACCTCAAGCCGATGGAGTTCCCGATCGCGTTCTTCCTCGACCAGGCCTGGAATCCGGAGGCGATGACGCTGGAGCGGTTGCGGGACTACCCCGCGCGGTGGGCGGCCGAGCAGTTCGGCCCTGCCCAGGCCGCCGAGATCGGCGAACTGCTGACCCGCTACACCCAATACAACGCGCGCCGCAAGCCGGAGCTGCTGTCGGCCGACACCTGGAGCCTGGCGAACTTCGACGAGGCCGAACGCGTGGTCGCCGGGTGGGAGGCGCTGGCCGGGCGCGCGCTGGAGGTGAAGGCGCGGCTGCCGCGGGCGTGGCACGACGCCTATTTCCAGCTGGTCGAGTACCCGATCCTCGCCAGCGGCAATCTCAACAGGCTCTACGTCGCCCTCGCCCGCAACCGCGCGTACGCGGCGCAGCGGCGGGCCTCGACCAATTCCTGGGCGGACGAGGTGCAGCGGCTGTTCGCCCGCGACGCCGAACTGCAGCGCCTCTACGAGCAGGGCATCGCCGGCGGCAAGTGGCCGCACATGATGTCGCAGCCGCGGATCGGCTACACCCACTGGCAACAGCCGGAGCGCAACGTCCTGCCGCCGCTGGCGCGGGTGGACGTGCCCGACCGGGGCGTGCTCGGCGTGGCCGTCGAAGGCGACGAGCGCGGCTGGCCGGTGCTGCTGGAACGGGCGCGGTTGCCTACGATGGATCCGGTCGCCGCGACTTCGCGCCGGATCGTGCTGTTCAACCGCGGCCGCGCGCCGGTGTCGTACACCGCCCACGCCTCGCAGCCGTGGCTGAAGCTGTCGTCCACGGCCGGCGAGGTGCGCGACGAGCAAACCCTGCGCGTGGACGTCGACTGGCGCCGGTTGCCGCCCGGCCGGCACCGCGCCAGCGTGTTCCTGCTCGGCGGCGACCGCACCGAGGTGCGCGTGGACGTGCCGGTGCACGTGCCGGCGGACCTGGAGCGCGCCAGCGGCTTCGTCGAAAGCGAGGGCCACATCGCCATCGAGGCCGGGCACTACGCCCGCGCGCTCGCGCCGCCGGGCCTGGCCTGGCGCACGATCCCCCATCTCGGCCGCACGCTGTCGGCGGTGGTCGCGCTGCCCGCGACCGCGCCGCCGCAGGAACCGGGCGGCGACGGCGCGCGCCTGGAATACCCGCTGTGGCTGCACGCGCCGGGCGAAGTCGAGGTGCGGGTGACGCTCTCGCCCAGCCTCGACTTCCGCGGCGGCGAGGGCCTGCGCTACGCCGTCTCGATCGACGACGAGGCGCCGCAGATGGTCGCCATGAAGCTGGATCCGACCCCCGGCCACGCGGACTTCCGCGCCTGGGAACGGGCGGTCAGCGACAGCGTCCACGTCGCCGTGTCGCGCCACCGCGTGCGCGCCGGCGCACGGACGCTCAAGCTGTGGCGCGTGGATCCCGGCGTGGCGTTCCAGCGCATCGAGGTCGTGCGCGAGCCGCTGCGGCCCTCCTACCTCGGTCCGCCGGAGAGCCTGCGGCGATGACCCGCTCCTCCCTGCGCGTTTGCGAGGATCGCGGAAGACCGCACGGAGGCGGTTCGACGGCCTGGGCCCGCGCTGCGCGGCCCGCAAGCCCCGCTCGTGCGGGAATGACGCACTCGTTTCCTGAACCTTCCCGGCGGTAGCCCCGGCATGACCACGTCCCCCAAACCCCTGACGCTGCACGAAGATCGCCTGTTCCCGTCCGACCCGAGCCAGCGCGCGATCGCCCGGCGCCTGTACGCGCAGGTGGCGGCGCTGCCGATCGTCAGCCCGCACGGCCACACCGACCCGGCCTGGTTCGCCACCGACGCGCCGTTCGCCAACGCGACCGAGCTGCTGCTGGTGCCCGACCACTACGTGTTCCGGATGCTCTACAGCCAGGGCGTGCCGCTGGACGCGCTGGGCATCCCGCGCCGCGACGGCTCGCGGGCGCCGGTCGACCCGCGCGAGGCCTGGCGCGTGTTCGCCCGCCACTTCCACCTGTTCCGCGGCACGCCGTCGATGCTGTGGCTGAACCACGTCTTCCACGACGTGTTCGGCCTGCGCGTGCGCCTGGACGAGCGCAGCGCCGACCTCTATTACGACGCCATCACCGAAGCGCTGCAGACGCCGGCGTTCCGGCCGCGCGCGCTGTTCGAACGCTTCGGCATCGAGGTGATCGCCACCACCGAGGGCCCGCTCGACCCGCTCGCGCACCACCAGGCGATCCGCGACAGCGGCTGGAACGGCCGCGTCGTCACCGCCTACCGCCCGGACGAGGTGGTCGACCCCGAACACGAAGCCTTCCGCGACGCGCTGCAGCGCTTCGGCGAAATCACCGGCGAGGACGTGCACGGCTGGGACGGCTACCTGCGCGCGCACCGCAACCGCCGCGCCTTCTTCAAGCAGATGGGCGCGACCTCGACCGACCACGGCCACGAGACCGCGCTGACCGCGGACCTGTCGGACGCCGAGGCGCGGAGGCTGTTCGAGAAGATCCTGCGCGGCGACTTCAGCGCGCGCGAGGCCGCGCTGTTCCGCGGCCAGGTGCTGACCGAGATGGCGGCGATGAGCCTGGACGACGGCCTGGTGATGCAGCTGCACCCGGGCTGCCACCGCAACCACAACCCCTGGCTGTTCCGGCGCTACGGCCGCAACGTCGGCGCCGACCTGCCGCTGGTCACCGAGTACGTGCACGCGCTCAAGCCGCTGCTGGACCGCTTCGGCAACGAACCCGGTTTCCGCTTCATCCTGTTCACGCTGGACGAGAGCACCTATTCGCGCGAACTGGGGCCGATGGCCGGCCACTACCCTTGCCTGTTCCTCGGCCCGGCCTGGTGGTTCCACGACGCGCCCGAAGGCATGTGGCGCTTCCGCGAGCAGACCCTGAGCACGGCGGGCTTCTACAACACCGTCGGCTTCAACGACGACACCCGCGCCTTCCTGTCGATCCCCGCGCGCCACGACGTCGCCCGCCGCATCGACTGCGCGGTGCTGGCCAAGCTGGTCGCCGAGCACCGGCTGGACGAGGACGAGGCGGCCGAGGTCGCCGTGGACCTCGCCTACCGCCTGCCCAAGAACGCCTACAAGCTGTAGGGCCGGTTCCAGCCGCCGCCGGGCCGGCGCAGGATCGCCGTCCGGCCCGCGCGGCCCGATCCGGTCCCGAACGCCATCCGACACTCCACCACGCCGACGCCATGACCCGCCTCCTGCCGAAAGCCTTTGCGCTCGCCGCCGCGCTGCTCGCCGCCGCCGCGCCGCCCGTGCCCGTGCGGGCACAGGCGGCCGCGGCGCTGAAGGCCGCCTACGCCGACGACTTCCTGCTCGGCGTCGCGGTCAACGACGACATCGTCTCCGGGCGCGACGCCGCCTCGCAGGCGCTGGTGGCCAGGCACTTCAACGCGGTCACCGCCGAGAACGCGATGAAGGCGGAAGTCGTGAACCCGCGGCCCGGCGTGTGGGACTTCGCCCAGGCCGACGCCTTCGTCGAATTCGGCCGCAGGCACGGCATGTTCGTCGTCGGCCACACCCTGGTCTGGCACAACCAGACGCCGGCGTTCTTCTTCACCGGTGCGAACGGCGAGCCGAACACGCCGCAGGCGCAGATCGAGGCGATGCGCCGCTACATCGAGAAGGTGGCCGGGCGTTACCGCGGCCGCGTGCAGGCCTGGGACGTGGTCAACGAGATCCTCGGCGAGGACGGCCGCTACCGCACCGACACCGCCTGGGTGAAGGCGGTCGGCGACGGCGACCGGGTGGTGCGCAAGGCCTTCGAGTTCGCCGCGCGCTACGCGCCCGACGCCGAGCTGTACTACAACGACTTCAACGCCGAGCGCCCGGCCAAGCGCGACGGCATCGTGCGGATGGCGAAGATGCTGCAGGCCAACGGCGTGCGCATCGACGGCATCGGCATCCAGGCGCACTGGGGCCTGAACTACCCGAGCCTGGAGGACATCGAGGCGGCGATCGACGCCTACGCCGCCCTGGGCCTGAAGGTGATGATCACCGAGCTGGACATCGACGTGCTGCCGCTGACCCGCGAGGGCCAGGTGATCGGCACCGGCCTGTTGCATCCGCAGTTCCAGCTGCCCGAGTTCGAGCGCTACCTCGACCCGTACCCGCACGGCCTGCCGGCCGAGGTGCAGCGGCGCCTGACCGAGCGCTACGCCGAGCTGTTCCGCCTGTTCCACCGCAAGCGCGACAAGATCGCACGCGTCACCCTGTGGGGCGTGCACGACGGCATGTCGTGGAAGAACGACTACCCGATCCCGAACCGCACCAACCATCCGCTGCTGTTCGACCGCGCGCGCCGGCCGAAGCCGGCGCTGGACGCGGTGCTGCAGGTGCCGCATGAAGACGCCCGACGCCGCTGACGCTTCCCGCCCCGCGCCGAGCGCGGCGGTGGGTCCCCCCTTGCCGGAGGCCGGTGCCCGGCGCTTCGCTTCGCCCGGCGTCCGCGGGCCCGGTATCCGGAGCGGCCGCCTGCCCGGCCTTGCGCTCGCGTGGGGCCTGCTCTGCGCCTGCGCGCCGGTCGCGGACATGCCGACGCGTCCCGCGGTCGGCCGCACCGCCGCGTTCGATGCCACGCTCGAGGCGGCGTTCCGGCGCATCGTGCCGGCCGACGCGCGCGTCGAGCCGGTCGCGGAGGGCTTCACCTGGGCCGAGGGGCCGGCGTGGATCGCCGGCAGCGACGGCGGCCACCTGCTGTTCACCGACGTGCCGGAGAACAGGCTGTACCGCTGGTCGCCGCGCGAAGGCCTGTCGGTGTTCCTCGAGCCGTCCGGCTACGCCGGCCCGCCGCTGGACGCGCTGCGCGAACCGGGCGCCAACGGCCTCCACCCCGAACCGGGCGGCACCGTGCTGCTGGCCGATTCGGGCTCGCGCCTGGTCGCGCGGCTCGACCTGGCGACCAAGAAGAAGACGCCGCTGGCGACGCATTACCAAGGGCGCCGCTTCAACAGCCCGAACGACCTGGTCCGCCGTCGCGACGGCACCGTCTTCTTCACCGATCCGCCGTACGGACTGACTGGCATCGACGATTCGCCGGCCAAGGAGCTGCGCTTCAACGGCGTCTACCGCCTCGATCCGGACGGCCGCGTGCGGCTGCTCGACGATCGCCTGCGTTATCCGAACGGCATCGCGCTGTCACCGGACGAACGCACGCTGTACGTGGCCAACTCCGATCCTGCGCATCCGCTCTGGATCGCCTACGCGCTGGACGAACGCGGCGAGGTGGCCGGCCGGCGCGTGTTCGCGGACGCCTCGGACCTCGTCGCGCAGGGCGCGCCCGGCCTGCCCGACGGCATGGCGGTGGCGAGCGACGGCACCCTGTTCGCCACCGGTCCCGGCGGCGTCCTGGTGTTCGCGCCGGACGGCCGGCGCCTGGGCCGTATCGAGACCGGCACCGCGGTGTCGAACTGCGCGTTCGGCGACGACGGCCGCTCGTTGTACATGACCTCCGACCATTTCGTCGCCCGCGTGCGCGTGACGGTCGCGGGGCCGGGTTTCCGCGCGCCGGCGCCCTGAGCGCGCCACGATGATCGCGGCGAGCCCGCCTTGGCGCGAGCGGCCGCGGCGCATGCGCGCCCCCCGCGTCGAAGCAGGCCGGCGCGTCGGTGCGCCGGGGCGCCGCGAGCCGCCGTGGGCGCTGCATGTCGGGAGGCCGGCGGCGGGCCGCTCACCGCGCGCGGCGGCCGACGCCCACGTTTGGCTCCGGGGCGAGGACGGGGCCGGCACGCACCGGCGTGCGCAGAGGAACGGCGATCCGCCCGTGTACCGGGTGACGCGCGCTCCCGGGCGCCGTAAGTCGCGCGTAAGTCGGCGCCGCCGACACTGCGCCGCGTCCCCTCCGAGGCCACCCCCCGATGCTCCGCCACGCCCTCGTCGTCTGCCTGCTGTTCCCCACGCTTGCCTCCGCCCAGTCCAGCACCGGCGATTTGCCGGCCAATGCGGACCCCAACGACGACCGCTGGAGCCTCGGCATCGGGGCCCGGGTCAAGGACAGCGCCTACGCCGGCGAGGGCACCCGCACCCTCCCCCTGCCGCTGGTCAATTACGAAGGCGAGCGTTTTTTCTGGCGTGGCGTGACCGGCGGGTTCCATCTGTTCGAGGGCGAGGCGTTCCGGCTGGAGGCGGTCGTGTCCGGCCGCTTCGACGGTTTCGACATCGACGACCTCGGCCGCCGGGAACTACTGGCCAACGGCCTGGATCCCGATTGGCTCCAGGACCGCGACGACGGGCTGGACGTCGGCCTGTCCGCACGCTGGCGCGGCCGCGCCGGCGAGCTCAAGTTCGAGGCGCTGGCGGACGTGGCCGACGCCAGCGGCGGCTACGAGCTGTCGCTCGACTACGGCTACGCGCTGCATTGGGGCCGGACCACCGTCGTCCCCGGCGCCGGGGTGCGCTGGATGTCGAAGGACATGGCCGACTACTACTACGGCACCCTCGACGAGGAAGCGGCCCTCGGCGCGCCCGCCTATCGTCCGGGATCGACGCTGATCCCCCGGGCGAGCCTCGGCTTCTCCCACCCGCTCGGCCGGAAATGGCGCATGATCGGCGCGGTGAAGTACGAGTTCCTGCCCGGCGAGATCGGCGACAGCCCGCTGATCGAAGCCGGCACCGACGGCGAGGCCGCCCTGAGCATCGGCCTCGCCCGCGGTTTCTGACTTCCGATCGTCTCCCCGTGCCGCAGACCGCCCGCCTCTCCCAACGCATCGCCCTGATCGAAGACCACCAGCGTCTGGCATCGCTCGTGCAACGCGGGTTGGCGGCAGCCGGCGTGGCGGTGGACGTGTTTCCCAGCCAGGCCACCGCCTGGCATGGCCTGAGCCACGGCGACTATGCGCTGGCGGTGGTGGATCGCGGCCTGTCCGACGGTGACGGCCTGGAACTGGTGCAACGCCTGCGCGCCGCCGGCCATCGGTTGCCGTGCCTGATGCTGACCGCGCGCGACGCGCTGCACGACCGCGTCGCCGGGTTGGAGGCCGGGGCCGACGACTACCTGCCCAAGCCCTTCGCCATGGAAGAGCTGGTCGCCCGCGTGCGGGCACTGATGCGGCGGCCGTTGGAGGTGCGCGCACTGCACCCGGCCCACGGCGATCTGGTGGTCGTCCCCGAGGGCGCCTCGGTGGCCTGCGGCGGCCGGAGCGCGGCCTTGGCGCCGGCCGAACTGCAGATCCTCATCTGCCTGGTGCGCGCGGCCGGCGAGGTCGTCCGCCGCACGACCCTGGAGGCCGCCGCCTGGGGCGTCAGCGACGCCGTCACCCCCAACGCGCTGGACGTCGCCCTGCACCGCCTGCGGCGCAAGCTGGACGCGGTCGGCTCCGCGCTGTCCGTGGTCAACGTCCGTCACCAGGGATTCGCGCTGCGCCATGCCGATCCTGCCCCATAGCCTGGCCGGCCGGCTGATTCTGGCCACGGTGGTGGCGATGCTGCTGGCCACCGGCGCCGCGGCCGCGGTGATGATCGCGCTGGTGTACCCGCACTCGACCGCCGCGCTGCTGCGTGCCGAGTTGGACGCAGACATCCGGAACGTGCGCGACGGCATGCGCGTGGATCGCGCCGGGCGCATGCGCATCGAGCTGCATCCGGAGCAAGCCAACTTCTACGACGGTCTCCCCGGCGACGCGGCCTATCGCGTCCTCGACGCCGAGGGGAACGTGCTGGCCCAGAGCCGCCCCGGCCCCGCCCTGGACGCGCTGGCCGGCACGGCGGCGGGCCCGCGCATCCGCGCCGTGCAGGAAGGCGCCGATGGGATCGTCCTGCAGGTCGCGCGCGCGACGGTCGCGCATGCGGGCCGCGACTACGAGATCCAGGTCGCGCAAAGCCGCCGCCTCGTCACCATGCTCGACTCGTACGCCAGCAAGCTGTACCTGAGAGCCGGCGCGGTCACCGGGGCGCTGGCGCTGCTCGTCTTCGGCGTGGCGGTGTACGTCACCATACGGCGCACGGTGCGGCCGATCCGTCGCGCGTCCGAGGTCGCCGTCGGGATAGGCCCGCGCAACCTCGCCATGCGCCTGCACCGCGGCGACGTGCCCGGCGAGATCGCGCCGCTGATCGACGCCTTCAACGCCGCCCTGGCGCGGCTGGAGAACGGCTACCGCGTGCAGCAGGAGTTCCTGGCCGCCGCCGCCCACGAACTGAAGACCCCGCTGGCGCTGCTGCAGGCCGAGATCGAACTCGGCGGCGCCGCCGACCCTCGGCTCCTGCTGCGCGACACCGCGGTGATGGCGCGCCAGGTCAACCAGCTGCTGCACCTGGCCGAGGTCAGCGAAGGGCACAACTATGTCTTCGCCCCGCTGCAACTGAGGCCCGTGCTTGCGGATGCGGCGGACTACCTCGGTCGCCTCGCGGAACGGCATGGCGTGGCCATCGAACTGGACGCCCGCGCCGACGAGGGCACTACCGTCGAGGCCGACCCGTCCGCCGTGTTCGTGTTGGCCAAGAACCTGCTGGAGAACGCCATCCACCACGCCCCGCCTGGCAGCGCGGTGCGGGTGGAGGTGCGGCCGGACGGCTTCGCCGTGCAGGACCTCGGCCCCGGGGTTGCGCCCGCGGATCGGCCAAAACTGTTCGAACGCTTCTGGCGCGGCGGGTCCCGGGACGGCGAAGGCGCCGGCCTGGGCCTGGCGATCTGCCTGGAGATCTGCCTGGCGCATGGATGGACGATCGCGCTGGACCCGGGCTGCGAGCCGGGGGCGAGGTTCGTCGTTGCGACCGGCTGAGCCGAGTGCCCGCCTGCGCGAGAGGGCGCGTGTCGGCCGCCGTCGCCGCGCCGTCCGACCATCGTGCGGACGCGCGCCTTCCGACTCGCCGTGCACAAGCCCGCGCCCGGCCCCCTCCGGCTTCCGCCCTGCGCCCGGCGCTCGACCGCGTAGCGACCGCCCGCGTCGAATTCGCGCCGGCCGTTCATCGCCCTGATGAAGACGGGCGACCCGCATCCGCCACCAGGAGCAGGACGATGACGATCACCATCACCGCGTTCGAACGGTCGCCCGACGGCGGCATGCGGCTGGCGCGCGACACGCGGGTGCGCTGGGCGCTGGAAGAGGTGGGCCAGCCGTACGCGGTCCGCCTCGTTCCGTTCCGCGCGATGAAGGAACCCGCGCATCTGCGCTGCATCCCTTCGGCCAGATTCCGACCTTCGAGCAGGGCGATCTCGTCCTGTTCGAAACCGGGGCGATCGTCCTGCATCTCGCCCAACGCCATCCGGGCCTGCTGCCGGACGACGCCCACGCGCGGGCGCGCGCGATCGCCCGGATGTTCGCGGCGCTCGATACCGTGGAACCGCCGATCCTCGATCTCATCGTCGCCAAGTTCGAGGAAGGCGACAAACCCTGGGCCCGGGAACGCCTGCCGCTGGTCGCGGACCGGATTCGCCGCCGGCTCGGCCAACTCTCGGCCCGCCTGGGCGACGCGGACTGGCTGGAGGGCGCGTTCGGCGCGGGCAACCTGATGAGGGTGTCGGTGCTCCTGCGGCTGAGGCCCTCCGGCATCCTGGACGAGTTTCCCGGCCTGAGCGCCTACGTCGCCCGCGGCGAAGCGCGACCCGCGTACCGGCGCGCGTTCGCCGCCCAGCGGGCGGTCAATGCGCCCGAGGCCCGCGACGATTGACGGCCCCGGCCAGCGGCGCGCGCATCCACCCGGCGGCGCCGGCTTGTTTCGAGTACGAGCGTATTCGTTTACGATACCAATACGAGCGTACTGGAACCGGACATGGGCCGCCGCAAGACCATCGACCGCGACAAGGTGCTGGAAGCCGCCGAGGCCGTGATCGCCGAAACGGGCGCCGCCGGGCTGACCTTCGAGTCCGTGGCGGCGGCGGCCGGCGTCACCAAGGGCGGCATCCAGTCGTGCTTCGCCAGCAAGGAAGCGCTGATCGAGGCGCTGCTGCGGCGCTGGGGCGCGCTGTACGACGCGGACGTCGCACGCCTTTCCGGCCCCGGTTCGACCGCGCGCGACCGGGTGCGCGCCCACGTGCGGAGCACCGCCGAGGCCGACGACGCGGCGAACGCCCGGGCCGCCGCGCTGCTCGCGGCCCTTCTGCAGTCCCCGGACAACCTGGCGTGGGCGCGCGACTGGTACGCCGAGCGCTTCGGCGACCTGAAGGCGCTGGACGGACCGGAAGCCGTCCGGGCGCGGCTGGCCTTCCTGGCGACCGAAGGACTGTTCTTCCTGCGGCACTTCGGGCTCGTCTCGATGACGCGGCGCGAATGGGAGCGGCACTTCGACGACATCGCCGGGCTGCTCCCGGAGCGCGAAAGGAAAGCCAGGGCCGGCGGCGGCCCGCGTGCCGGCAAGAGCCGCGCATAGCGCCGCGTGCGCGCTTGCCTCGATTCCCCGCACTGGAGACGAAAATGAGTTGGATCTATCTCGTACTGGCCGGTCTTTTCGAGATCGGCTGGCCGATCGGCCTCAAGATGGCCCAGGCCCCGGCGACGCGCTGGCCGGGCGTGGCGGTGGCGGTCTTCTTCATGGGCCTGAGCGGACTGCTGCTCTGGATGGCGCAGCGGACGATCCCGATCGGCACCGCGTACGCGGTGTGGACCGGGATCGGCGCCGCCGGCACCTTCCTGGTCGGCGTTCTCTACTACGGCGACCCGGCATCGTTCGCGCGCTATCTCGGCGTCGCGCTGATCGTCGCCGGCGTGGCCACGCTGAAGCTGGCGCACTAGCGCCTCCTCCACCTGCCGGCGGGCCCGACGCCCCCGCCGGCTGCCCGGCGCGAGGAATGCCGGCCTGCCCGCCGCATCGCCGCCGCGCGCGCCGGCGCGGCTCACCCCGGTGCGACGTCGGCCTGGGATAATGCGCCGGTGTCCCGTGCCTGCTCCCGCGCCCTGGCCTGCCTCGCCCTCGTGGCGATGCTGCTGCTGGTCGCGATGCCGACCGTGGGCCGGCAATTCGGCAGCGGCTTCGCCCTGCCGTCGGAGAGGCTAGGCGCCGCGCACGCGCCGGCCGCCGGCTCCATGCCGGGCATGGCCCGGGCCGAGCACGGCTTGCACCTGGCGGGAATGGCCGGCGCCGGGCATGCGCACCACAGGCCGCACATGGCCGTGCCGACGCCGGACGAGCCCGGCGAAGCGCCCGCGCCGCACGACGGCCATGCGCGCCACGACTGCGCCTATTGCCCGCTGCTGTCGAGCCTGACGAGCGCGTCCGTGCCGCAGCTGCTGCTGGGGCCGGCGCCGCTCGCGCCGTGGTCGGTCCGCGTCGCCGCCGCGCCGCCGCTCGCGCCGCCCGTTCCGGCACTGGGCTCGCAAGGCCCGCCTCGCTGACTCCGAAAGCCGGTCCCACGTTCCGCGCGCGGCGTCACCGCCGCGCGCGTTCACTGCTTTCCGGAGTGTTCCCATGTCGATCCTTTCGATCGCGATGCCGCGCGCGTCGCGCTGGGCCGTGGCCGTCGCCACGGCCTGTTCGCCCCTTGCCGTCCACGCCGCGGCGCCGCCCGACGCGACGACGCTGGACACGATCCAGGTCCGCTCGGCCAGGCCGGCGGCGGCCGAAGCCGAACGCTCGCTCACGCCCGGCGGCGTCAGCATCGTCGACGGCGACGCCTTCCACGAACGCGCCGTCGTGCAGATGGCGGACGCCCTGCGCTACGTGCCCGGCGTCTGGGCCGTCAGCGGAACCGGCGGCGATGCGATCTTCATCTCCAGCCGCGGCTCCAACCTCGACGCCACCCAGTACGACAGCAACGGCATCAAGCTGTTCCAGGACGGTCTTCCGGTCACCACGGCCGACGGCAGCAACCACAATCGCTTCCCGGATCCGCTCGCAGCGCGCGAGGTCGTGGTGGCGCGCGGCGCCAACGCGCTGACCTACGGCGCCAGCAATCTCGGCGGCGCGATCGATTTCCTCTCGCCGACCGCGCGCAACAGCCCGCCGATGCAGGTCTTCGTCCACGGCGGCAGCCATGGCCGGCTCGGCGGCCGGCTGACCGCCGGCGGCGCCGCCGGCGACTTCGACGGGCTGGTGACGCTGGAAGCGCTGGGCCGCGACGGCTACCGCGCGCACAGCCGACAGGACCGCGTCGGCCTGTACGCGAACGCAGGCTGGCGCGTCTCGGATCGTTTCGACCTGCGGCTGTTCGCCACCCACATCGACAACGACGAGCAGCTGGCCGGGCCGTTGACCCGCGCGCAGTTCGACGCCGACCCGATGCAGGCCCAGCCCGCCGCGATCACCGGCAACTTCCAGTTGAACGTGCGCACCGACCGCCTGGCCGCCAAGGGCACGTGGGTCCTCGACGGCGACAGCCGTCTCGAGTTCGGCCTGTCCTACGAGGACCAGGACCTCTACCACCCGATCGTCGACCGGGTCATGGTCGACTTCGACGGCGCCGGCCCCAATCCGCCGGTGGAAGTCTTCAGCCTGCTCAAGAACACCGGGCAGCGCACGCTCGGCGGCATGCTCCGCTACAACGTCCGCACCGGCGACCACGACGTGCTGGCCGGCGTCAACCTCGCCGACACGCGCGAGCGCGGCGGCAACTTCCGCAATCTCGCCGGCCGCCGCAACGGCCGGACCGAGGCCGTCGACAACCGGTCCGACAGCGTCGAAGTGTTCCTGGTGGACCGCTGGAGGTTCGCGCCCGATTGGACCCTGGTGTACGGCGCGCAAGGCGTCCTGGCCGGCCGCGACGTGCGCACGACCCGCCTGGCCGACGGCGCCCTGCGCCATCCGCGCGACGACTACGCCGCGTTCAATCCGCGCCTCGGCGCGATCTACGCGCTGCGCCCCGGCAGCGAAGCGTTCGCCAGCATCAGCCGGCTTTACGAGGCCCCGACCACGTTCGAACTGGAGGACGACGTGCGCGCCGACGGCCGCACGCTGGACGCGATGCGCGGCACCGTGGTCGAGGCGGGCCTGCGCGGCAGTACCGCCGCGCTCGCCGGCCGACCCGGCTGGCGCTGGGACGTCTCGGTGTACCACGCGCGCATCCGCGACGAGATCCTGTCCGTCGACGATCCCGCCGCGCCCGGCACGAGCCTGTCGACCAACGTCGGCCGCACGGTCCATGCCGGCCTCGAAGCGCTCGTGGGCGCGAGCTTCCCGCTCGGCGACGGGTACCGTCTCGAACCGCTGCTCGGCGCGACGTACAACGCGTTCGCGTTCGAGGACGATCCCTTCTACGGCGATAACGATCTGCCCGGGGCGCCGAAGTACGCGGTGCGCGGCGAACTGATGCTCCGCAGCGCCGGCGGCTTCTTCGCCGGGCCGACGTTCGACCTGGTGGGCGCGCGGTACGCCGATTTCGCCAACGCCTACCGCGTCGGCCCGCACCGGCTGCTTGGCCTGCGCGCCGGCCTCGAGCGCGGGCGCTGGTCGGTGTTCGGCGAGGTGAGGAACCTGTTCGACGAGGCCTACGTCGGCGTGTTGAACGTGCGTGACCGGGCGGCCGCCGGCGACGCCCTCCTGCAGGCCGGCGAGCCGCGCTCGGTGTACGCCGGAGTGCGCTTGCGGTTCTGAGGAGCCGCCATGCCGACATCATCCAGAGGAATCGCCAGGAGAACCGACATGAAGCACGCACTTGGCGCCGCCCTGTGGGCCGCCATCGCGATCGCCACGCTCGCCGGCTGCCATCGCGAACCGCACCAGGCCGTCGGCGCGATCGAGGTCGCACGGCCGTGGGTGCGCGCGATGGCGCCCCATGCCCCTGCCGCGGGCGGGTTCATGGCCCTGCGCAACACCGGGGACGCCGCGGACCGCCTGCTCTCGGTTTCGAGCGCGGAGGCGGAACGGGTCGAGATCCACGAAGTCGTCATGGACCGCGGCGTGATGCGCATGCGCCCGCTCGCCGGCGGGCTGGCGCTGCCCGCCGGCGCGACGGTGGAGCTCAAGCCGGGCGGGTACCACCTGATGCTGATCGGTCCCCGGCGGCGGTTCGCCGCCGGCGAGGAGGTCGCGATGAGGCTCGTCTTCGCCCGTGCGGGCACGACGGAAGTCCGTTTCGCCGTGCGCCCGCTCGACGCGACCTCGGCGGACGGCGCGGCGCGTCACTGACCACGGCCTGGACGGCGCGCCGGGCCGGCGCTACTGCGCCGCGGCGGAAGCGGCGAGCGCCCGCTCCACCGCCGCGGCGCCGCCGTCGCCGAGCGCGGCATAGGCGATGCGCAGCGCCTGCGCGAACCGCGCGTCCGACGACAGCGGCGCGAACACGGCGTCCAGGGCCAGGAACGCCGGCACGTCGCCCGCGGCTTCGCCGGTGGCGGCGCGGCCGATGGCCGACAGCGCGGGGGCGAGCGGATCGGCCAGGGCGATGCCGGCCTGCGCCTGGCGGCGCACGAAGTGCAGCCACGCCGCCACCGGCAGGCACAGCGGCTCGACCGGGCGGCCGGCGGCGAGCGCGTCGGCGATGGTGCCGAGCAGGCGTACGGGGATCTTCTGCGAGCCGTCCTGGGCGATCTGCAGCAGGCGGTGGCGGATCGCCGGGTTGCGGAAGCGCAGCAGGATCGCGCCCGCGTAGGCCTGGGCGTCGAAGCCGCGCGGCGCCGCGAGATGGGGGGCGATGTGCCCGCGCATCAGTCGCTCGACGAAGCCGGCCAGCGGCGGATGCGCCATCGCCTCGGCCACCGTCTCCAGGCCCAGCAGCGCACCGAGGTAGGCCAGCGTCGAATGCGGCGCGTTGAGCAGGCGCAGCTTGGCGCGGTCGTAGCCGGCGATGTCGTCGCTGATCGTCGCGCCGGCGCGCTCGAACGCGGGACGTCCGTTGCGGAAGTCATCCTCGATCACCCACTGCGCGTACGGCTCGCGCTGCACCGGCCAGGCGTCGCGGCAGCCCAGTTGCGCGGCCACGCACTCGCGCAGGGCGTCGTCGGTCGCCGGCGTGATGCTGTCGACCATCGAGCGCGGGAACGCGACTTCGCGCTCGATCCAGTCGGCGAGCGCCGCGTCGATGCGGCGGGCGTATTGCAGCACGGCCCGGCGCAGCTTGCCGCCGTTGTCGGCCAGGTTGTCGCAGCTGAGCACGGTGTAGGGCTCGAGGCCCTGCCGATGGCGCGCGCGCAGGCCGGCGACGATATGGCCGATGGCGCCGCTCGGCGCTTCGGGCTGCGCCAGGTCGCGGACGACCTCCGGATGGGCGAAGTCCAGGCCGTCGCCGGCCAGGCAATAGCCCTTCTCGGTGATCGTCAGCGTGACCAGCCGCACCGCCGGATCGGCCAGGCGCGCCAGTACCGCTTCGCGCTGCTCGCGCGCGAACAGCACCTCGCGGATCGCGCCAATCACGCGCAGTTCCGTTTCCTCGCCGAGCAGCGCCAGCGCGTACAGGCCGTCCTGGGGCCGCAGCGCGTCGCGCACGCCGGGGCTGTGCAGCGACACGGCGCAGATCGCCCAGTCCGGGTCGTCGGCAAGCAGCTCGTCCACGTACACCGCCTGGTGCGCGCGATGGAACGCCCCGGCGCCGAGGTGGACGATGCCGATGCGGGTGCGGCTGCGGTCGTAGGCCGGCCGGGCGACGCGGGCGGGCAGCGAGGCCAGGGCGAGGTCGTTCAGGCGCGGAAGCGCGGCCGGGGCGGGATCTGTCATCGTCTTTCTTCGGTTCGCGAGTGGGGCTTGCACCGGGCGTTGGCGGGGCGCCGTTCCGAGACCTGGGCGGGGATCCCCTTGGCGTCCTCGTGCTCGAGACGCCGACGTTCCCGCCTTCGCGGAAACGGCGGAGGGCGGCGCGGTCAGTGCTCCTCCGCGACGGCGAAACGCCGGCTCAGGCGGATGTCCGCGCTCGAGGCGCCGACCCGCACCTCGTAGCGGCCCGGGTCGACCGTGTAGCCGCCGGCCGCGTCGTCGTAGACGCGCAGGTCGGTTTCCGGCTTCATCTCGAAGCTCAGCTCGCGCGCCTCGCCCGGCCGCAGGTGCACGCGCTGGAAGCCACGCAGCTCCTTCAGCGCACGCTCGCGCCGGGGCTCGAGCGGCGCCAGGTAGAGCTGCACCACTTCGTCGCCGGCGCGCGCGCCCTCGTTCCTCACGGTGACCGAGACGCGCAGCGTGTCCTGCGCGCCGAGCCGTTCGCGGTCGAGCTTCAGCCCGGAGTAGCCGAAGCGCGTGTACGACAGCCCATGGCCGAACGGATACAGCGGCTCGCCGCCGAAGTAGCGATAGGTGCGTCCGCGCATCGCATAGTCGTCGAACGCCGGCAGCTTCTCGTCCGCCTGGTAGAAGGTGACCGGCAGGCGGCCGGCCGGACTCACGTCGCCGAACAGCACGTCGGCGACCGCGTTGCCGCCGCGCTGGCCCGGATACCAGGCCACCAGGATCGCGGGCAGGTTCTGCTTCGCCCAATCGACCGCCAGCGCCGAGCCGGTGGTCAGCACCAGCACCACCGGCTTGCCGGTCGCGTGCAGGGCTTCGAGCAGCTTGCGCTGGGTGGCCGGCAGGCGGATATCGGTGCGGTCGCCGCCGGCGAAGCCCGGGTAGTTCACCGTCATCTCCTCGCCTTCGACGTCGCCGGTCAGGCCGCCGACGAACACGACCACTTCGGCCTGGCGCGCCGCTTCCAGCGCGGCTTCGAACGGCGGCTTGGCGCCGGGCAGTTCCCAGGCCAGGCGCACGGCGGCGTCGCGGTCGGCTTCGTACATCTCCAGGCGGATGTCGTAGGCGCGGCCGCCTTCCAGCTGCAGACTGACGCTGTCCGCGCGCAGGCGCTCGCTGGGCTGCCAGCGGTCCAGCAACAGTTTTCCGTCAAGGTACAGGCGGAAGCCGTCGTTGGCCGCGGCCTCGATGCGGTAGGTGCCGCTCACCGGCGGCAGCAGCTGGCCGCTCCAGCGGATGCTGAAGCCGTCGTTGGGGATGGCCTCGCGCGGGCCGACCTCCCCGCGCGCCATCAGGTTGTCGGTCGGTGAACCACGGTCCCAGCGGAAGCCGATCTGCGCATCCACGCGCACCAGCGCCGGTGGGCCGGACAGGTCGCGGTTGCGGAAGTATTCGCCGCGCAGGCCGCGCTCGCTGGAACCGGGCGCCGGGCGCAGGTATTGCGGTTCGATCAGCGGCGCCGCGGCCGGATCCTCGCGGCCTTCGACCAGGTCCGCGCCGCGTGCGTACAGCACTTCGGCCTGCGGCAGCGCCTCGCGGATGCCGCGCAGCACGGTGACCGGATCGGCCGGCGTGCCGTAGTAGTTGCCCAGCAGGGCCATGGTGTCGTCGGCGGTGGGGCCGATCACCGCGATGCGCTTGATGTCCTTCGACAACGGCAGCAGGCCGTCGTTCTTCAACAGCACGATCGACTCCTGCGCGGCCTTGCGCGCCAGCGCGTCGTGCTGCGGCGCCTGGTTCACCGAATACGGGATCTGCGCCCAGCGCAGCTGGCCGGGCGGGTCGAACATGCCCAGGCGCATGCGCGCGGCGAACAGGCGCGTGACCGCGTCGTCGATCTCGGCTTCGGAGATCAGGCCCAGCTTCACCGCGTTGGGCAAGATGGAGTACTCCTCGCCGCATTCCAGTTCGGTGCCGTTCTTCACCGCCAGCGCGGCGGCCTCCTCGCGGGTGGCGACGATCTTGTGGTGCTTCCAGACATCGACGATGGCCCAGCAGTCGGAGACCACGTAGCCCTGGAACCCCCAGTCGCGGCGCAGCACGTCGCGCAGCAGGAACCGGCTGGCGCTGGCCGATTCGCCGTAGACGCGGTTGTAGGCGCCCATCACCGCGGCGACCTGGCCTTCCTTCACCAGCGCTTCGAACGCGGGCAGGTAGGTCTCGTACAGGTCGCGCCGGCTCGGGTGCACGTCGAAATGGTGGCGGTCGGCCTCGGGGCCGCTGTGCACCGCGAAGTGCTTGGCGGTGGCGTCGAGCTTGCGGTACCGCTCGCCGCGCGGGTTCGCCGGCGCGTCCGCGCCCGGGCCGTCGCCCTGCAACCCGCGCACGAAGGCCACGCCCATGCGCGCGGTGAGGAACGGGTCCTCGCCGTAGGTCTCCTGGCCGCGGCCCCAGCGCGGGTCGCGGAAGATGTTGATGTTCGGCGACCAGAAGGTCAGGCCCTGGTAACGGCCATGCTGGCCGTTGCGCAGGAACTCGTGGTGCTTGGCGCGTGCCTCGTCGCTGATCACGCGCGAGATCTCGTCCATCAGCGGCACGTCGAAAGTCGCGGCCAGGCCGATGGCCTGCGGGAACACCGTCGCGCCGCCGGCGCGCGCCACGCCGTGCAGCGCCTCGTTCCACCAGTCGTAGGCGGGGACGCCGAGGCGCTCGATCGCTGGCGCCGCGTTCCGCATCTGCGCGGCCTTCTCCTCCAGCGTCATCCGCTCCACCAACGCGGCCGCGCGCTCCTCGAAGCTGCGCGAGCGGTCCAGCCACGGCTGCGTGGCCTGCGCGGCCAGCGCCTGCCAGGCGGGCGCCGAAGCCAGCAACGCGGCCAGGCACCAGCGCGCCAGCGCGCGCGTTCGCGCGCGGCAGCTGGGCGGAGTCGGATCGACATGGGCGCGCCTAGCTTGCATGGTGCCCTCCTCCCTTGCGGATCAGCGCTTGCGTTCGTCGCGGGCGTAAGGCCCGATCACCGCGCCGACGAAGCCGCCGGCGACCTCGGTGCTGAGGATGCGGGCGTCGTCGCCGCGCAGCAGCCATCGCCAGCCGTCGCCGGCGTCGTAGGCGAAGGAATAGTCGCCGCCGTCGCCGGCGATCTTCAGCGCCAACGCCCCGCGGGCCGGGAGCGAGCGCGTGGCGACCACCCGGGCCGGCGCATCGCCCGCGCGCTTCTCGAGGAACAGTTCGACCCCGTCGCCGCGGCGGCGCGCGCCGAGGAAATACCAGTAGCGCTCGTTCTGGAACGCCGCCAGGCCCGCGGCGACGCCGTCGCCGGGCAGCTCCATCGCGGTGCTGGCCTCGAAGGCCAGATGCTGCTGGCGCCGCGCCAGGAACGAGGGATTGCGCAGCGTGTCCAGGCCTTCGGCGAGCGGATGGATCGCCAGCTTGCCGGGCGCGGACGCGAGGTCGGCCCAGCGCGTCTTCGGCACGCGCACGTGCAGCCAGGCCGGGTCGAGCGCCGCGCCGTCGAACTCGTCGCGCCAGGTGAAGTTGCCGCTCAGCGGCGCCTGCGTCGCCTCGCCGCGCATGAACGACGGCGCCGGCGCGACCTGCGGGATCGCCCGCCCGTGGGCCAGGACCACCGGCCAGCCGTCCTTCCACTGCACCGGCAGCAGGTAGGTCTCGCGCCCGGTGTTGTAGTGCTTGCCGTCGTACAGGCGGCTGGCCAGGAACACCGCCCACCCGCTGCCGTCCGGTCCCTCGACCAGGTCGGCATGGCCGGCATTGGCGATCGGCGCAGGCCGGTCGGCGGGCAGGTCGCGCTGGGTCAGGATCGGATTGCCGGCGTACGGCCGGTAGGGCCCCCAGATGTCGCGGCTGCGCGCGACCACCTGGGAATGGTTCACCGAGGTGCCGCCCTCGGCGCAGACCAGGTAGTACCAGCCGTCGCGCTTGTACAGGTGCGGGCCTTCGATCCAGATCGGCTTGGACGCGGGGTCCATGCCGCCGTCCAGCAGCACCCGGCGCGGCCCCACCGGCTTGCGCTGCGCCAGGTCCAGCTGCTGCATCCAGATGGCGCGGTGGCCCTCGTAGCGCGGCTGGCCCTCGGGCGCGTCGTTGTTGACGATGTAGACCTTGCCGTCGTCGTCGAAGAACAGCGAAGGGTCGATGCCGCCGATGCTCGGCAGCCACACCGGGTCCGACCACGGGCCGGCGGGATCCTTCGCGGTGACGTAGAAGTTGCCGCCGCTGTCCACCGCGGTCGTGGTCACGTAGAAGGTGCCGTCGTGGTATTCGATCGTCGGCGCGAAGATGCCGCGCGAGACGCGCAAGCCGTCGAAGTCCACCATGCCCGGCCGGTCGATCACGTGGCCGATCGGTTTCCAGTGCACCAGGTCGGCGCTCTCGAACACCGGGATGCCCGGGTAGTGGGTGAAGCTGGAGTTGACCAGGTAGTAGCGGCCGTTCGCGCGGACGATGCTCGGGTCCGGGTGGTAGCCGGCCAGGATGGGATTGCGGTAGTGCCCTGGCGGCAGCGGCGCCTCGAACGCCGCATCGCGGCCGGTGTACTCGAACCAGTCGAAGCGCACCGGCGCGGGCGCCTGCTGCGGCGTCTCCGCCCGCTGCGGCGCCTGCGCCAGCGCGGGCGCCGCCAGCGCGGCCAACGCCAGCGCCCGCACCGCCGTCCCGATCCGCGCCCGCATGGCGGTCACCAGTCCCACATCGCGCCGTCTTCCAGGCGCGCGATCGGCAATTGCCTGGGCGAGTACGGGTACTTCGCCGCCAGCTTCTCGTCGATGTCCACGCCGTGGCCGGGAGTGTCGCCCACGTGCAGGCGGCCGGCGCGGAAGGCGTAGTCGTGCGGGAAGACCGCGTCGGTCTCGTCGGTATGGAACATCCACTCCTGGATGCCGAAGTTCGGCACCCAGGTGTCGAAGTGCAGCGCCGCGCCCATGGTCACCGGCGAAACGTCCGTCGCGCCGTGGAAGCCGGTGCGCACCGAATGCAGCGCGGCGAAATCGGCGATGCGGCGCACGTGGGTGATGCCGCCGCCGTGCACGATCGTGGTCCGGATGTAGTCGATCAGCTGGTTCTCGATCAGGTGCTTGCAGTCCCAGATCGAGTTGAACACCTCGCCCACCGCCAGCGGGGTGACCGAGTGCTTGCGGATCAGCTCGAACGACTTCTGGTTCTCGGCCGGCGTGGCGTCCTCCAGCCAGAACAGGCGGTAGGGCTCCAGGTCGCGGGCCAGGCGCGCGGCCTCGACGGGCGTCAGGCGATGGTGCACGTCGTGCAGCAGCTCGACCCGGTCGCCGTGGTCGCGGCGCAGCTGCTCGAACAGCTTCGGCACCACCTCGAGATAGCGCGGTGTGTTCCACACGGTCTCGACGGGCAACTCGCTCTCGGCCGGCTCGTAGGCCTTGCCGGCCGAGATGCCGTAGGCCTTCTTCACGCCGGGCACGCCGCACTGCGCGCGCACGGCGATGAAGCCCTGCTCGATGAAGCGGCCCACGGCGTCGGACGCCTCGGCGATGTCGCGGCCGTTGGCGTGGCCGTAGACCAGCGCGCCCTCCCGCGAGCGGCCGCCGAGCAGTTGGTAGATCGGCAGCCCGGCCATCTTGCCGAGGATGTCCCACAGCGCCACGTCCACCGCCGCGATCGCGGTCATGGTCACCGGGCCGCGCCGCCAGTACGCGCCGCGGTACAGGAACTGGAACGTGTCTTCGATGCGCCCGGCGTCGCGGCCGATCAGGTTCGGCACGACGTGGTCCTGCAGGTAGGAGGCCACCGCCAGCTCGCGGCCGTTGAGCGTGGCGTCGCCCAGCCCGTACACGCCGGAGCGCGTGACGATCTTCAGGGTGACGAAGTTGCGCCCCGGGCAGGTGACGATCACTTTCGCGTCGACGATCTCGCGCTCGCGCGCGGAACCTCGGGCGGGGGTTTCGGTGGCGGGTTGCGTGCTCATGGACTGGAGGCTCGGCGAAGGCTTACTGGACGGGAATCTCGAACGGCCCGGCGGGCAGGCCCGCGCCGTCGAACAGGGTGACGACCGGGCTGTCCGCCCAGCCGTAGCGCACGCGCGTGGGGTCGGCCACCGGCGCGCGCAGCAGCACGGTGTCGCCGCGGATCTCGGCCTGGGCGTAGCGGCAGGACCCGGCCCGCGCGCCGCACAGCGCGAAGCCGACCGGACCGTCGGCGCCGTAGGCGACCAGGCCGCCGTCGACGTCGCCGAAGCGCACCGCCACCGCCTCGCCCTCGCGCCGAGCCGAGAGCGGCACCGGGCCCGAGGCCGGGAGCCGTTCGCCGTAAGCGACGCGCCGCGCCGCGCGGGCCAGGCGCCGGCCGACTTCCTGCTTGTTGCTCGGGTGGATGTCGTAGCGCTCGCCGATGTCGATCGCCACCGCCAGGCCGGTGCGCGGATCCTCGCCCGCGACCTGGCGCTGCACCTCGCGCAGCTGCGCCCACTCGCTCTCGCCCGGCCGGGTCGGCGCCGCGCCGTAGTTCGCCAGCTGCACGATCAGCAGCGGCAGGCCGTCGCCGAAGCGCGAGCGCCAGTCGTCGCGGAACGCGCGCAGCAGATCGCGATAGCGCCCGGCCTCGAAGGTGTTGGACTCGCCCTGGTACCAGGCCACGCCGCGCAGGCCGTAGCGGCTGAGCGGCGCGATCATGCCGTTGTACAGCGTCGACAGCCCCGCCGCGGTCTGCCACGGCGCGCGCGGCGGCGACGCGGTCTGCTTCGGCACGATGCGGTACTGCCAGCGTTCGATCGGCACGCGGGAACCGTCGGCGAAGCGCAGCGCCGGCACGGGGCCGCTGAGCCCGCCGTCGCGGTAGGTGTCGAGCACGTTGACGGCGACGACGTTCTCGCCCGGCTTCAACACGCCGTCGGGCAGCGGGTATTCGCGCGGCGCGCCGCCGTAGGCGCTGCCGACGCCGCGGCCGTTGACCCAGGTCATGTCGATCTCGTCGGCGCCGCCCAGCGCCAGCACCGCCTTCTGCCCGGCCTGTTGCGCGCTCAGCGCCACCGTGGCGCGGTACCAGAGCATGCCGTTGAAGTCGGCCAGCTCCGGCACGCCCCAGCGCTCCCAGGCGCCGAGCGCGCGCGGCGCGGCGCGCCAGCCCGGGCCGGGCCTGTAGCCCGGATCCCACGGCTCGTCGCCCGCCGGAGCTTGCGCGCGCCACCAGTCCGCCCAGACCTCGCCCCAACGGCCGACCGCGTCGACCGGATCCCCGGCGTAGCGCGCGAGCACATCGAGCTCGGCGTCGTACAGGCCGGTCGCGCGCAGCGCCTCGCCGCTGGTCCAGGCCTGGATGCGGGAGCCGCCCCAGGCCGCGGCGATCAGCCCCATCGGCACGTCCACCGTCTTCTGCAGCTCGCGGGCGAAGTAATAGCAGGCCGCGGAGAAGTCGCGCACCGAGTCCGGGGTGGTCGTCCGCCATCGCACCGGCGCGGCGAAATCCTCGCGCGGCGTCGCGCTGCCTTCCTGCGGCACGGCGAACAGGCGGATGCGCTCGTTCGCGGCGCCGGCGATCTCGGCGCGCGCATCGAGCGTGCGCCACACCTGCAGCTCCATGTTCGACTGCCCCGAGCACAGCCATACGTCGCCGACCAGCACGTCGGCGACGGTCTGCGTCGCGTCGCCCGCGCTCGCGGTCAGCGTGTGCGGCCCGCCGGCGGGCAGCGCCGGCAGCGTCGCCTCCCAACGGCCGTCGGCGGCGGCACGGGCGCGGGCGCGCCGGCCCGCGAGCGCGACCCGCACCTCCTCGCCCGGCGCGGCGCGGCCCCAGACGCGGATCGGCCGGTCGCGCTGCAGCACCGCATGGTCCTGGAACATCGCGTGCAGCAGCGGCGCGGCCGGTTCGGCGGCCCCGGCCGGCGCCGCAACGCCGAGCCACAGCGCCAGCAGCGCCCAGGCGGCGCGGCGCCACGGATGCGGATGCGAAAACGCGCTCGAACTGCGGCTCATCAGCCATTCCCCGGGGCGTACGGAAACTCCAGCGACTGGTAGTACCGCAGCGGCTTCGGCGGCGGCGCGTAGCCCGGCGGCAGCGCGCGGCCGTTGAGGCTCTGCCAGTACGCGAGGCTGGCGTCGCGCCACCACTGCGCCTCCTTCTCCTGGATCGCCAGGAACGCGGCGACCTGGCGATGGCGCTCGGCATCGACGTAGGGCGCGAGCCCGTCCCAGGCCGCGCGCATCTTCTTCACCTCGTCCACGCCGCGGGTGTAGCGGTGCACCAGTTCGTGCCACAACGTGCGCCCGGAGCGCATGCGGTGGTCCCAGGGCACGTGGTGGAACCAGAGCAGGAACGGCTCCGGCACGCGCGCGATGTCGCCGAACTCCGCGGCCACCGCCGGCGCGTACTGCGCCACCGCGTTGCTGCCGCTGGCGCTGCGGTCGAAGCCGATCCCCTCGCGGGTGGCGCGGTGGTAGTACACCGAGGTCCAGTCCGCGCGCGGGCCGCCGTCGACCCAGGGCCCGGGCCCGTAGTGATGGCCCCGCCCCATCAGGTGATGCAGGCCGAGCGGGGTCATGTAGTCGACCACCGCCTCGCGCGAGGCCACCATCATGCCGACCGCCGGCGCGACGAAGCGCGGATCGTTGGAGAAGGTCATCCGCACCCAGTCCTCGGCGATCGCCTTCGACGAGGCGTCGGGGTTCCAGGCCAGCCGCCCGTAGGCGTACCAGTTGGCCTGGTCGAAGTGCGAGCCGCTCCAGTTGCGGTCGGCGCCGATGTTGGCCACGCCGGCCATGCCGGTGAGCGGGTCCTGCAGCGTGTCGGCGTGCAGCGAGCCGTCGATCACCCGGGCCACCGTCGAGCCCTCGCCCTTCGCCTTCGTGTCCGCGCGCAGCGTCTCCTCGAACAGCGGGCCGAGGTAGACCAGGTGCGTGGCGAAGCCGAGGTACTCCTTGGTGATCTGGAACTCCATCATCAGCGGCGTCTTCGGCATCGCGCCGAACAGCGGGTGGAACGGTTCGCGCGGCTGGAAGTCGATCGCGCCGTTCTTGACCTGCACCATCACGTTCGGGCGGAAGCGGCCGTCGAGCGGCACGAACTCGGCATAGGCCTGCTTGGCGCGGTCGTCCGGCGTCTCGTGCGAATAGACGAAGGCCCGCCACATCACCACGCCGCCGTGCGGCGCCACCGCGTCGGCGAGCATGTTGGCGCCGTCGGCGTGGCTGCGGCCATAGTCCTGCGGCCCCGGCTGCCCTTCCGAATTGGCCTTGACCAGGAAGCCGCCGAAGTCGGGCACGTGGCGGTAGATCTCGTCGGCCTTGGCCTTCCACCAGGCGCGCACGCGCGGGTCGAGCGGGTCGGCGGTGCCCAGGCCGCCGATCTCCCGCGGCGCCGAGAAGCGCGCGGACAGGTACACGCGGATGCCGTACGGGCGGAACACGTCGGCCAACGCCTTCACCTTTTCCAGGTACATCGGCGTGAGGATCAGCGCGTTGGAATTGACGTTGTTGAGCACCGTGCCGTTGATGCCGATGGAGGCGTTGGCGCGGGCGTAGTCGACGTAGCGCGGGTCGCGCCAGTCCGGCAGCTTGTGCCAGTCCCAGATCGATTCGCCGGCGTAGCCGCGCTCGACGTGGCGGTCCAGGTTGTCCCAGTGGTTGAGCACGCGCAGCTTCAGGCGCGGGACCTCGCGCAGGTCGAGGCGGTCGAGCGGCTGGCGGGTCTGCAGCAGGCGCAGGAAATGGAACGCCCCGTACAGCGCGCCGGCGTCGTCGTTCGCGGCGACGACGGTCGCCTTGCGGCCATCGACGACGACGCTGCGGATCAGGTAGCCCTCGCGGCCCAGGCCTTCGGTGTCCAGGCGCAGCCCCGCGATCGTCGGCGACGAGGCCGGCGTGCCGACGACCAGCGCGCCGTCGCGCGTGACCCGTTCCGCCAGCGGCGGCGCCGCGCCGAGCAGCCCCCTCAGGCCGCGCTGCAGTTCCTCGCGGGTCGCGGCCTGCGTCGGCGTCGCCGCGCCGGCCAGCAGCTGCGTGGCGAACGCGCGGTACCCGTCCGCGCGCGCGGCCTCGATCGGCCGGTAGCGCAGCCACAGCTCGTAGCCGTCCTCGGCCTGCGCCGCTCCGCACCCGAGCGCTGCCGCCAGCAAGCAGATGCCGGCGACCGCGCGGCGCCAATCGAAGCCCTTGCGGGCGCGCGCCGCGCCCGGTCCGCCGATCCCCTTCATCCACCCCTCCGCCGGCCGGCAGCGGGTTCGCCGGCCGGGACTGTTACCGTTAACATGAAGCGAGCGGTTTTTATCCGGCCGGAGAAAGCGCGCATCATGCTCCGATCGCGCTCCGCGCCCGCGGCCGCTGACTGATCCAGGAACGGACCATGACCCCAACCAGGAAATCCACCGGCCGCAAGGGCCAGGCCGTCACCATCCACGAAGTGGCCACGCTGGCCAACGTGTCGCCGATGACCGTGTCGCGCGTGGTCAACGGCAACGGCAACGTCCGCGAGTCCACCCGCGAGCGCGTGATGCGCGCGGTGCGCGAACTGGGCTACACGCCGAACCTCGCGGCGCGCGCGCTGGCCGCGGCGCAGGGCACACGCATCGCCCTGATCTACACCAACCCGAGCTCGGCCTACCTGAGCGAATTGCTGGTCGGCGCGCTGCGCGGCACCGCCCGCACCGGCGCGCAGCTGGTCATCGATTCCTGGGAGAACCTCGACGCCAAGGCCGAACGCGGCGCCGCGCGCGCGCTGGCCAAGAGCGTGGCCGGCGTGGTGCTGCCGCCGCCGCTGTGCGAATCCAAGGCGGTGATCTCGGAACTGGTCGGCGACGGCATCCCGGTCGTGGCGCTCGCATCGGGCCGCTTCGACGAGTCCATCTCGCACGTGCGCATCGACGACTTCAAGGCCAGCCGCGAGATCACCGAGCACCTGATCGGCCTGGGCCACCAGCGCATCGGCTACATCAAGGGCCACCCGAACCAGACCGCGAGCGCGCGCCGCTTCGAAGGGTTCCAGGCGGCGCTGCGCGAAGCCGGCATCGCCCCGGACAACGTCCTCGCGCAGCAGGGCTACTTCACCTACCGCTCCGGGCTCGAGGCCGCGGAGAAGCTGCTCGCCCGCCGCCAGGCGCCGACCGCGATCGTCGCCGCCAACGACGACATGGCCGCAGCCGTGGTCTCGGTGGCGCACCGCCGCGGGCTCGACGTGCCCGGTGACCTGTCGGTGGTCGGCTTCGACGACACCTCCGCGGCGACGACCGTCTGGCCCGAGCTCACCACGATCCGCCAGCCGATCGCCTCGATGGCCGATGCCGCGATCGACATCCTGCTGCGCAACATCCGGCGCAAGGATCGCGAGACTCGGGTGGTGGTCGATCATGTCGTGGCGCATCAGTTGATCAGGCGCGATTCGGTCGCGCCGCCGGCCGCCGCCAGATGAGGCCGCCGGGAGCGCGGCGCTCCGCGCCCCGGCCTCGCCGCATCAACGCAGCAGGTACTGGTTGAGCAGGTTCTCGTAGCGCTCCTGCTTGCCGCTGATCTGCTTCGGCTCGCCGTTTCGCAGCGCCAGCGCATGCAGGTCGGCCAGCGACAGCTTGCCGTCGGCGAAATCCTTGCCCGCGCCGCTGTCGAAGCTGGCGTAGCGCTGCTTGCGCCACTGTTCCCACGGCGAATCGTTGAGCAGGGCGTGCGCCACTTCCAGGCCGCGGGCGAACGCGTCCATGCCGCCGATGTGGGCGAGGAACAGGTCCTCCATGTCGGTGGACTCGCGGCGCGGCTTGGCGTCGAAGTTCAGGCCGCCGACCAGGCCGCCCTGGCGCAGCACCACCATCATCGCGCCGACGGTGTCGTAGAGGTCGGTCGGGAACTGGTCGGTGTCCCAGCCGTTCTGCGGGTTGCCGCGGTTGGCGTCGATGCTGCCCAGCAGGCCGTGGTCGGAGGCGACCTGCAGGTCGTGCTCGAAGGTATGGCCCGACAGCGTGGCGTGGTTGGCCTCGATGTTGAGCTTGAAGTCCTTCTCGAGGCCGTGCGCCTTGAGGAAGCCGGCGACGGTGGCGCTGTCGAAGTCGTACTGGTGCTTCATCGGCTCCATCGGCTTGGGCTCGATCAGGTAATAGCCCTTGAAGCCGATGCTGCGGCCGTAGTCGCGCGCCATCGTCAGGAAGCGCGCGAAATGCGCCAGCTCGCGCTTCATGTCGGTGTTGTGCAGGCTGGCGTAGCCTTCGCGGCCGCCCCAGAACACGTAGTGCTCGCCGCCCAGCTCCACCGTCGCTTCCAGCGCCGCCTTCACCTGCACCGCCGCGCGCGCCACCACCGCGAAGTCGGGGTTGGTCGCCGCGCCGTTCATGTAGCGCGGGTGCGAGAACAGGTTCGCCGTGCCCCACAGCAGCTTCACCCCGGTGGCCTGCTGGCGCTCCTTGGCCAGCGCCACCATGCGCTTGAGGTTCTTCTCGTACTCGCCGATGTCGTCGGCGTCCGGCGCCAGGTCGACGTCGTGGAAGCAGTAGTACGGCACGCCCAGCTTGGTGAAGAACTCGAACGCGGCGTCGACCTTGGCCTCGCAGGTCTTCATCGGCGAACCCGCCTCCCAGGGGAAACGCCGGGTGCCCGGGCCGAACGGGTCGTGGCCGGCGTTGGTGAACGTATGCCAGTAACACACCGCGAAGCGCAGGTGCTCGGCCATCGTCTTGTCGCCGATCCTCCGGTTCGCGTCGTAGACCTTGAACGCGAGCGGGTTGTCCGAGTCGCGCCCCTCGAACGGGATCCGGCCGATGCCGGGGAAGTATTCCTTCGCGCCGATGAAGTAGTTCTGGCTCATTGCGGTCTCTTTTTCGATGGCTCAGTGGGGGCGCCGGTCAGGCCGCGTAGAGCGGACGGACGGCATCGAGGTGGCGCAGGAAACGCCGATAGTGGATGCGGTAGGCGGCGGCGCGCTCCGGATCCGGCGCCGCCGCGCGGTCGGCGCGCATGCGCACGTGCGCCTGCGCCAGCTCGGCGAGGCTCGCGCCGCCGCGCGCGCGCTGCGATGCCCACAGCGCCTGCAGCGCGGCGCCGAAGGCGGCACCCTCGCTCTGCTCCGGCACTTCGACCGGAAGCTCGAACACGTCGGCGACCATCTGCCGCCACGCCGGGCTGTTGCTGCCGCCGCCGGTCAGGCAGATCCGTTCGAAGCGCAGGCCGGCCGCGACGAACGCGTCGTAGCCGTGGCGCAGGCTGTAGGTGGCGCCTTCCATCGCCGCGCGGTAGACGTTGGCCGGCGCCGTGTTCAACGGGTCGAGCCCGAACAGCGCGCCGCGGCCCCCGGGCAGGTTCGGCGTGCGCTCGCCGTTGAAGAACGGCAGCAGCAGCACGCCACCGGCGCCCGGCGCGGTCTGCGCGAGCAGCGCCTCGGCGTCCTGCGCCTTGAGGCCGAACAGCCGCGCCGCGAGCTCGGTCGCCACCGTGCAGTTCATCGTGCAGATCAGCGGCAGCCAGCCGTCGGAAGAGGCGCAGAACGCGGCCCAGCCGGCCTGCGGGTCGACCACCGGCCGGTCGGCGAACGCGAACAGCGTGCCCGACGTGCCCAGGCTCATCGTCAGCCGCCCCGGCACGACGTTGCCGGTGCCGATCGCCGCCATCATGTTGTCGCCGCCGCCGACCGACACCCGCACCGTGCGCGGCAAGCCGAGTTCGTCGGCGATCGCGGGCGCCAGCGGGAACGTCGCGCCCGCGTCCGCCAGCGGCGGCAGGCAGCGGCCCAGGTCGCGCTCGGGATCGATCGCGCGCAGCACCTGCGGCGACCAGGCACGGCGGCGCACGTCGAACCAACCGGTACCGGAGGCGTCGCCGCACTCCATCCAGCGTTCGCCGGTCAGCCAGAAGTTCACGTAGTCGTGCGGCAGCAGCACGGTGGCGAGGCCGCGGTACGCCTCGGGCCTATGCTTGCGCAGCCAGGCCAGCTTCGACGCGGTGTAACCGGCGAGGATCGGATTGCCCGCCGCTTCGACGCAGGCGGATTCGCCGCCCAGCGCCTGCATGATCTCGTCGCATTCGCGCTGGGTGCTGGTGTCGCACCACAGCTTCACCGGCGCCAGCACCCGCCCGGCCGCGTCCAGCGGCACGAAGCCGTGCTGTTGCCCGGACACGCCGATCGCGGTCACACGCGCGCGCAGCGCCGGATCGAGCCGGGCGAAACAGGCGCGGATCGCCTCGATCCACCACTGCGCTTCCTGTTCGCGCGTGCCGTCGTCGCGCGCGACCAGCTCCAGCGGCTGACCGTGCAGCGCGGCCACCTGCGCCGCATCCGCGTCGTAGGCCAGCAGCTTGACGCTCTGCGTGCCGACGTCCAGGCCGACGACCAGGCTCATGCGCGCGCTCCCGGAAACGCAATGGTAGCGCTAACAGTCGAGCCGCAAAAAAAAGGCTCGCTGGTGAGGGCGGCACTCGGGTTCATCGTGGCGGTTCGCGATCGGGCGGGTCCGGGAGACGGGACAACTCTACCAGCGATCGCGGGAAGGACATGCTGCACTGCGAAAAACCACGCCGGCATGGCCCCGCATTCGGCACGATGACGTTTCCGCCCGGTGCGATTCGCCGCCACGCCGATTCTCGCGCTTTCCGCGGGCGCCGCCGGGTTCCGGGATCCCGGCGTCGCGTCCCGGTTTCCGGGCCGCGGCTGGATCTTCACGCCACCAGGCGGCCCGGGAGCGACGCAAGCGATCGCGGGCATTCCGCCGCCGCCTCGCGCGACGCCGCCGGGACGCGCGCGCCGCGCCGGCCACAAAAAAGCCCGCCTTGCGGCGGGCTCTCGAACAGTGGCGGAGCGGACGGGACTCGAACCCGCGACCTCCGGCGTGACAGGCCAGCATTCTAACCGACTGAACTACCGCTCCGTTTTCGTACTTGCACAACCGCTGCTTGCGCCTTCGGCGCCTCGCATCCGGCGCGCGCTGCGGCGCGACGGCGCGACCGTCGAAAACAAAGGCGCCGTTTCCGGCGCCCTTGGCGTTACTGGCGGAGTGGACGGGACTCGAACCCGCGACCTCCGGCGTGACAGGCCAGCATTCTAACCGACTGAACTACCACTCCGCACTTCGAAACCCACTTGCGCTTCCGCGAAACCTCGTCCGGTCTCTTCGGAACGTCCGCACGCCGCAGCGTACGGGCTCTGGTAGAGGGACCTGAATCTGGTGGGTGCTGAGGGTTTCGAACCCCCGACCCTCTCCTTGTAAGGGAGACGCTCTACCGCTGAGCTAAGCACCCGCTTTGCGGTGCCGACGCCGGGGCGTCGGCGGCGGGCGTTAGTTTACGGCATCCTTCAGCGCCTTGCCAGCCTTGAACGACGGGTTCTTCGAGGCCTTGATCTTGATGGTCTCGCCGGTCTTGGGGTTGCGGCCCTGGCGGGCGGCGCGCTTGCGCACCTCGAAGGTGCCGAAGCCGACCAGCGTCACCGAGTCGCCCTTCTTCAGCGCCTTGGTGATCACGCTGATCACGGCGTCGACCGCGTTGGCGGCGTCGGTCTTGGACAGCTCGGCGGCCTCGGCGACGGCACCAACAAACTCAGCCTTATTCATTCGATTTGACTCCCTGTGCGGATTGTTGCCGCATGTTTGATAACCGGTGGAGAACCAGCGCGCGGCAGCCCCCTTCCGATCGACTATCCGCGCGGAGCCCTGATTTTCAGGGGTTCCGCGCGGTCGCCGTCGTTATACCAGCGGTATTTGGGGGCTGCAAGCGCGAAAGCCTGCAACGACGGGCCTTGCAGCGCCTTCGCGCTCGCCCGCGACCGACCGCGCCGTCAGTGCTTGACTCCGGCCTGCGCGACGGCCTGCGCGCCTTCGCGCACCGTCACCTCGCCTTCGTTCTGCTGCGAGGACGCGGCGGGCGTCAGCGGTCGCTCCAGGGCGATGTCGAGCACCTCGTCGATCCACTTCGCGGTCACGATCTTCAGGCCCTGGGTCACGCTCTTGGGCAGGTCGGCCAGGTCCTTGCGGTTCTCTTCCGGAATGACCACGGTGCGGATGCCGCCGCGCAGCGCCGCCAGCAGCTTCTCCTTGAGCCCGCCGATCGGCAGCACGCGGCCGCGCAGGGTGATCTCGCCGGTCATCGCCACGTCCGCCTTGACCGGGTTCCTGGTCAGGATGGACACCAGCGCGGTCGCCATCGCGATGCCCGCGCTCGGGCCGTCCTTGGGCGTGGCGCCTTCCGGCACGTGCACGTGCACGTCGTGCTTCTGCAGGAAGTCCAGGTCGATGCCGAGCTGCTCGGTGCGCGCGCGCACCACGGACAGCGCCGCCGACGCCGATTCCTTCATCACGTCGCCGAGCTGGCCGGTCAGCAGCAGCTGGCCCTTGCCGGGCACCAGCGTGGCCTCGACCTGCAGCAGGTCGCCGCCGACCTCGGTCCAGGCCAGGCCGGTGACCAGGCCGACCTCGTTCTGCTCCTCGGCCCGGCCGAAGTCGTAGCGGCGCACGCCCAGGTACTTGTCGAGGTTCTTCGAGGTGACGTTGACCGCGCCCTTGCGGTTGCGCGGGCCGGCCATGGCCAGCTCCTTGACCACCTTGCGGCAGATCTTGGCGATCTCGCGCTCGAGGCTGCGCACGCCCGACTCGCGGGTGTAGAAGCGCACGATGTCGCGCACCGCGCCTTCGGCCACCTTCAGTTCCTCCGGCTTCAGGCCGTTGGCCTTGATCTGCTTCGGCAGCAGGTAGCGCATCGCGATGTTGAGCTTCTCCTCCTCGGTGTAGCCGGGGATGCGGATCACTTCCATGCGGTCCAGCAGCGGGCCGGGGATGTTCAGCGAATTGGAGGTGGCGACGAACATCACCTCGGACAGGTCGAGGTCGACCTCGAGGTAGTGGTCGTTGAACGCGCTGTTCTGCTCGGGATCGAGCACCTCAAGCAGCGCCGAGGACGGGTCGCCGCGGAAGTCCATCGACATCTTGTCGATCTCGTCGAGCACGAACAGCGGGTTCTTGGAACCGGCCTTGTTGAGGTTCTGCACGATCCGGCCCGGCATCGAGCCGACGTAGGTGCGGCGATGGCCGCGGATCTCGGCCTCGTCGCGCACGCCGCCGAGCGACATGCGCACGAACTTGCGGTTGGTGGCCTTGGCGATCGACTGCCCGAGCGAGGTCTTGCCCACGCCCGGCGGGCCGACCAAGCACAGGATCGGGCCGCGCATCTTGTTCACCCGCGACTGCACCGCGAGGTATTCGAGGATCCGCTCCTTGACCTTCTCCAGGCCGAAGTGGTCGGCGTCGAGCACGTCCTGCGCGGCCTTGAGGTCCTTGCGCACCTTGGTGCGCTTCTTCCACGGCACCCCGAGCAGCCAGTCGAGATAGTTGCGCACCACGGCGGCCTCGGCCGACATCGGCGACATCTGCTTGAGCTTGTTGAGCTCGGCCTTGGCCTTGGCCTCCACCGCCTTGGGCATGCCCGCCTCGGCGATCTTGCGGGTCAGCTCCTCGATGTCGTTGGGCGAGTCGTCGATCTCACCGAGCTCCTTCTGGATCGCCTTCATCTGCTCGTTGAGGTAGTACTCGCGCTGGCTCTTCTCCATCTGCGACTTGACCCGGCCGCGGATGCGCTTCTCCAGCTGCTGCACGTCGATCTCGCCGTCGACCAGGCCGACCAGCAGCTCCAGGCGGGCGCCGACGCCGTTGAGCTCCAGCAGCTTCTGCTTGTCGACCAGGCGCACCCCCAGGTGCGCGGCGATGGTGTCGGCGAGGCGCCCCGGGTCGTCGATGCCGGCGAGCGTCTGCATCAGCTCCGGCGGCAGCTTGCGGTTGGTCTTGACGTACTGTTCGAACAGGCCCATCAGCGAGCGCGCGATCGCCTCGATCTCGCGCTCCTCGCGGTCGAGCTCGGGCTCGAGCACCTCCGCGCGCCCGGCCAGGGCGCCGTCGCGCTCGGCCACGTCGCGCACGCGCACGCGCGCGACGCCCTCGACCAGCACCTTGATCGTGCCGTCCGGCAACTTGAGCAACTGCAGCACCTGGGCGAGCGTGCCGACGTTGTAGAGATCGGCCGCGCGCGGGTCGTCGGTCTCGGCCGACTTCTGCGCGACCAGCAGGATCCGCTTGTCCGCCTCCATGGCCAGGTCCAGGGCGCGGATCGACTTCTCGCGGCCGACGAACAGCGGGATGACCATGTGCGGGAAGACGACGACGTCGCGCAGCGGCAGAACCGGCAGGGCCAGCGTCTCGCGTTCGGTGGATTGGGTCATGGGGAACTCCGGTGAAGCGGGGTGCGGACCGCGCGCGGGTCCGAAGGCGTCGGCCCGGCGCGGGGCCCTGGCGACGGTTATGGGGACCTGCGCGACAAGATGCAAGCGGCCCGCGCGAGGCGGGCCGCTAAACGTTCATTAAGCGCTTGCGCTTCAGCCACTTAGGCCGAAGCGTGACGGACTGCCGGGTCGGCTCAGTCGGCCGAGGCGACCTTCGGGGCGGGCGGGGTCTGGTAGATCAGGTACGGCTCGCTCTTGTGCTCGATCACCGACTCGTCCACCACCACCTTGCTCACGTTCTCCAGCGAAGGCAGCTCGTACATGGTGTCCAGCAGCACCGCCTCGACGATGGTGCGCAGGCCGCGGGCGCCGGTCTTGCGCTTGAGCGCCTTGCGCGCGATCGCGGTCAGCGCGTCGGGGCGGAACTCCAGTTCCACGCCCTCCATCTCGAACAGTTTCTTGAACTGCTTGGTGATCGCGTTCTTCGGCTCGGTCAGGATCTTCACCAGCGCCGCCTCGTCCAGCTCCTCGAGCGTGGCGACCACCGGCAGGCGGCCGACGAACTCGGGGATCAGGCCGAACTTGATCAGGTCCTCAGGCTCCACCTCGGCCAGGATCTTGCCGACGTCGGTCTTGCGCTGCGCGCTCTTGACCTTGGCGCCGAAGCCGATGCCGCCGGCTTCGGTCGAACGCTGCTGGATGATCTTGTCCAGGCCGGCGAACGCGCCGCCGACGATGAACAGGATGTTGCGGGTGTCGACCTGCAGGAACTCCTGCTGCGGATGCTTGCGCCCGCCCTGCGGCGGCACCGAGGCCACCGTGCCCTCGATCAGCTTCAGCAGCGCCTGCTGCACGCCTTCGCCGGACACGTCGCGGGTGATCGACGGGTTGTCGCTCTTGCGCGAGATCTTGTCGATCTCGTCGATGTAGACGATGCCCTGCTGCGCCTTCTCGACGTCGTAGTCGCACTTCTGCAGCAGCTTCTGGATGATGTTCTCCACGTCCTCGCCGACGTAGCCGGCTTCGGTCAGCGTGGTGGCGTCGGCGATCGTGAACGGCACGTTGAGCAGGCGCGCCAGCGTCTCCGCCAGCAGCGTCTTGCCCGAGCCGGTCGGGCCGACCAGCAGGATGTTCGACTTGGCCAGCTCGACGTCGTCGTTCTTCTGCCGGCTCTCGATCCGCTTGTAGTGGTTGT
This sequence comes from Vulcaniibacterium tengchongense, assembly GCF_003814555.1. Lineage (GTDB taxonomy): Bacteria > Pseudomonadota > Gammaproteobacteria > Xanthomonadales > Xanthomonadaceae > Vulcaniibacterium > Vulcaniibacterium tengchongense. The sequence continues at coordinate 392,646 of NZ_RKQN01000001.1, read as the reverse complement.
ACACCGCCACGGCGAGCGTGCGCTTGGCGCGCTGCTGGCCGATCACGTACTGGTCCAGGACCTCGAGGATCTCCTTGGGCTTGGGCAGGTGGCTGCGCGAAGCCTGCGCCTTCTCCTCCAGCTCCTCGCGGATGATGTCGTTGCACAGCTCGACGCATTCGTCGCAGATGAATACGCTCGGGCCCGCGATCAGCTTGCGGACTTCGTGCTGGCTTTTCCCGCAGAACGAGCAGTAGAGAATCTTGTTGCTGTCGCCGGTGCTGCGGCCCTGTCGGTCGTCGCTCATGCTTGTGCCCAAATGGTGCTCATGTCTTGAACCCGCCCGAGCCGGACGCGTTCAGCGGTGCGGCCCGAGAATAACACAGCGCTCCGGCCTGCCCCGCAGGCCGGAGGGTGCCCGGAATCGCCGCCGGATCAATGATTTGACCAGGAAGTCTTTTCGGAACGCGTTCAGGTCGGCTGGATCGTCTCTTCCGGACGGCGCTCGAGCACCTGGTCGACCAGGCCGTACTCGCGCGCCGCCTCGGCGCCCTTGAAGTTGTCTCGCTCGGTGTCGCGGGCGATCGTCTCCAGCGCCTGCCCGGTGTGGCGGGCGAGGATCTCGTTGAGGCGCTGACGCAGGGTCAGGATCTCGCGGGCGTGGATGTCGATGTCGGTGGCCTGGCCCTGGAAGCCGCCGAGCGGCTGGTGGATCATCACCCGCGAGTTCGGCAGCGCCAGGCGCTTGCCCTGGGCGCCCGCGGCCAGCAGCAGCGCGCCCATCGAGGCCGCCTGGCCGACGCAGATGGTGCTCACGTCCGGCTTGATGTACTGCATGGTGTCGTAGATCGCCAGGCCGGCGGTGACGATGCCGCCCGGCGAGTTGATGTACAGATTGATGTCCTTCTCGGGGTTCTCGGCCTCGAGGAACAGCATCTGCGCGACGATCACGTTGGCGACGTGGTCGTCGATAGGGCCGACCAGGAAGATCACCCGCTCCTTCAGCAGGCGCGAGTAGATGTCGTAGGCGCGCTCGCCCCGGCTGGTCTGCTCGACCACCATCGGCACGAGGTTCAGGGCTTTGGTGAGATTGTCCATGCGGGCGGCACCTGGTCTGTGGGGCTGGGGCGTTCGCAAGTTGGGGGCATCCGGGGCGGAGCGCAAGTGGCCGGAGCGGCGGGCGTTGCGCGGGCGCCCGGCATTCGCGCCGGCCGCCCGCTGCCGCTTGCCCGTTCCTGCAAGCGCCCGCGCCGTTCCGCCCTCGACCTTACACCCGGATCGCTTCGTTGAACGACAGCGGCTGTTCGGTGTGCTGGGCGCGCTCGGCGATCCAGTCGATCACCTGCTCCTCCATCACCCGCGCCTGCAGGCCGGCCATCAGCTGCGGATCGTTGCGGTACAGCTCGATCACCTGCTCCGGCTCCTCGTAGGTCGAGGCGATCAGGTTCAGGGTCTCGGTGAGGCGGCGCGGCTCCAGCTTGAGCTCGTTGCGGCGGGCGATCTCGCCCACCAGCAGGCCGACCAGCACGCGCTTGCGCGCGGCGTCCATGAACGGCAGGTGCGCGTCGGCGGGGATCTCGCCGATCTGGCGCCCCTGGCGGCGGGCCTGCTCGATGGTCTGGCGGGCCATGTCGCGGGCCTCGTTCTCGACCAGCTTCGGCGGCATCTCGACGTGCGCGTAGGCGGCGATCAGCTGCTCGCCGACCTCGCGGCGCAGGCGGGTCATCAGCGCGCCCTTGAGCTCGCGCTGCAGGTTGGTGCGGATGTCGGCGCGGAACTGCTCGAGCTCGCCGCTCTTCACGCCGAAGCTCTTGATGAACGCCGCGTCGACCTCGGGCAGCACCGGTTCGGACACCTTGGTCGCCTTCAGGTGCACCAGCACCTTCTTGCCGGCGAACTGCGGCACGCGCCAGTCGGCGGGGAACTCGACCTCGATGGCCTTCTCCTCGCCGGCGGCCATGCCGGTCAGCGCCGCCTCGATCGCCGGGAACATCGCGCCCGACCCGATCACGGTGGCGCCACGCTCGACGCCCTCGGCCGGCAGGCGCTCGCCCTCGACCTCCGACCAGGTCTCGAGCTCGACCGCGTCGCCGACCGCGGCGGCGCGCTCGACCGGGTTCCAGGTGCGCCGCTGCAGGCGCAGGTTCTCGATCATCGCATCGATGTCGGCCTCGGTGACCTCGGCGGTGTGGCGCACCACCTGCAGCTTGGAGACGTCGATCTCGCCGAAATCCGGCACGACCTCGAAGGTCGCCACGTACGACAGCCCGCCCTCGCCCGCCGGCTCGATGCGCGGGCTGCCGGCGATCTGCAGCGCGTTCTCGCGCACCGCGTTGCCGAAGCTCTCGCGCAGCAGGCCGTCGAGCACCTCCGCGCGCACCTGCGCGCCGAACCGCTGCTCGATCACCTTGGCCGGCACCTTGCCCGGGCGGAACCCCTTGATCTTGGCGCCCCGCGCGATCTCGCGCAGGCGGCCGCCGACCTGGGCCTCCAGGCGCTCCGCCGGAAGGCTGAAGGTCATGCGCCGTTCGAGGGCGCCGAGCGATTCGACCGAAACTTGCATATCCACTCCTGCCGCCGCGGCGGCCGCCGCGGCACGATGTTGTGTTGACTGGTCCGCCCGCACCGCGGGCGCGCCGGAGCGTCGCCGGCCTGCGGAACTGGGTAGTTTCGCCGATTACGGACGCCGCCGCCAGCGCGCGCAGCGGCGGGGGCCGGAAGCGCGCCGCAGGCCGGGAGCGGCCATGCGCCGTATCGGCGCGCCGGCATCGGGGCGGGGACGGTGGTGCGAAAGGCGGGACTCGAACCCGCACGCCTTGCGGCACTGGAACCTAAATCCAGGGCGTCTACCAATTCCGCCACTTTCGCGCGGCCGCGGCTCCGCGGCATCCGATGCGCGATTCTAGGCCGGTGCCCGGACAAGAAAAAAGCACCTGGCGGGCCAGGTGCTTCTTCGGTTTGGTGGGCCGTCTAGGATTCGAACCTAGGACCTATTGATTAAGAGTCAACTGCTCTACCAACTGAGCTAACGGCCCGTACGTCAGGAGCGAAACTATAGCAATCCATGCGCCGGTTTCGCAACAGGTTTGGGGTGGCTGAGGGGACTCGAACCCCCGACAACTGGAATCACAATCCAGTACTCTAACCAACTGAGCTACAGCCACCGTAAAGCTTCTTCGTCGCGTTGGCGCGCCCGGCAGGACTCGAACCTGCAACCACCGGCTTAGAAGGCCGGTGCTCTATCCGGTTGAGCTACGGGCGCCGACTCGGACATCTTAACCGACGCACCGTTGGCACTGCCCCAGCCGGGCGGAACTCTGGTCGGGGCAGAGGGATTCGAACCCACGACATCCAGCTCCCAAAGCTGGCGCTCTACCAGGCTGAGCTATACCCCGAGACCGGGACTTCCGCGCGCCAAAGCCACGAAAGGCCGGATAGTTTGGTCGGCGGCAGCCTCGCTGTCAACGCGCAACGACGCGCCGACCGCGCCGCGTGCCCGGCCTGCGCGCACGCGGCGCCTGGCTCGCCGGACGCGACTCGCGCCGGCGACTTGCGGCGCGCGATCCGCGCCCGGCGCACGGCCGCTCGGGCTCCTTTGCCATTTCCTGCAAGGCGCTTGCGGTATCCTCACGGCGCAATCCCAGGGGGAACCACCAAGGAGCGAACATGCGCAGCGGCAACCCGGTACTGAAGGAATCCACTTTCCTCGATCTCGCCAGCGGCACGGTGGTGCGCCGCGACGGCGGGGCGATGACGCTCGCCGGCGCGGTCAACAAGACCGGCCTGCTGCTGTTGCTGTGCGTGCTGACCGCCGCCTTCGCCTGGAACCAGGTCAGCTTCACGGAGGCGGGCGCGGTCGGTGCCGGGCCGTACCTGTGGGGCGGCATGATCGGCGGCCTGGTGCTGGCGCTGGTCACCGCGTTCAAGCCCGCCTGGTCGGCGGTCACCGCGCCGTTGTACGCGCTGCTGGAGGGCTTCTTCCTGGGCGCGGTCTCGGCGATGTTCGAGCACCGCTATCCCGGCATCGTGATGCAGGCGGTGATGCTGACCTTCGGCACGCTGTTCGCGCTGCTGCTGGCCTACCGCTCCGGGCTGGTCCGCGCGACCGAGAACTTCAAGCTCGGCGTCGCCGCCGCCACCGGCGGCATCGCCCTGGTCTACCTGGTCACGATCGTGCTCGGGCTGTTCGACGTCCGCGTGCCGTTCATCCACGAATCGGGGCTGATCGGCATCGGCTTCAGCCTGTTCGTCGTCGTGATCGCCGCGCTGAACCTGGTGCTCGACTTCGACTTCATCGAAAGCGGCGCCGAGCAGGGCGCGCCCAAGTACATGGAGTGGTACGCCGCGTTCGGGCTGATGGTCACCCTGGTGTGGCTGTACGTCGAGTTCCTGCGCCTGCTCGCGAAGCTGCAGTCGCGCGACTGACGCCGGCCGCCCCGGCGCGCATCGGAAAGGGCGCCGCGGGCGCCCTTTTCCGTTCCGGGGTTCCTCAATCGGCGCGCCCGGCCCGCGCGCCGCGCGCCGGCAACAGAACGAACGCGATCGCGGCCAGGCCGAGCGCCCAGCAGTAGTAGACCTTGCCGGCGATCGCCAGCGGCGACAGCCCGGCGAGGGACGCCGCGAGCAGCACCTGCGCGCCGTACGGCAGGAGCCCCTGCACCACGCACGAGAAGATGTCGAGCAGGCTGGCGCTGCGCCGCGGGGCGATGCCGTGGCGCTGCGCGATGTCGCGCGCCAGGTCGCCGCTGACCAGGATAGCGACGGTGTTGTTCGCGGTCAGCGCATCGCTGCCCGCGGAAAGCGCGGCGATGCTGAACTCGCCGGCGCGGCGGCCGGCGTGCTCGCCGGCGAAGCGCGCGATCGCCTTCGCCAGCCAGTCCAGCCCGCCGGTGGCCCGGATCAGCCCCGCCAGGCCGCCGATCAGCAGCGACAGCAGGGTGATCTCGACCATGCTGTCGAAGCCGTTGTAGATGTCGGCGGCGAAGCTGGCCGGATCGTAGGCCTCGCCCAGCAGCAGGCCGGAGACGCCGGCCAGCGCCAGGCCGATGCCGAGCACCAGGACCACGTCCAGGCCGACCAGCGCCAGCACCAGGACCACCACGTACGGCAGCGCCAGCCAGGCGCTGGCGCCCTCTTCCGGCGGCGCCACCGGCGCGCTTTCGCCCAGCCACGCCAGCGCCGCCACCGTCGCCAGCGCCGCCGGCAAGGCGATCTTGAAATTCTCGCGGAACTTGTCGCGCATCCGGCACCCCTGGCTGCGGGTCGCGGCGATGGTGGTGTCGGAGATCACCGACAGGTTGTCGCCGAACATCGCCCCGCCGACCACCGCGCCCAGCACCAGCGCCTGGTCCAGGCCGGCGGCATCGGCGACGCCGAGGGCAATCGGCACCACCGCCGCGATCGTCCCCATCGAGGTGCCGATCGCCAGCGAGATGAAGCTGGCCACCAGGAACAGCCCCGGCAGGATCAGCCCCGGCGGCAGGCTGCCCAGGCCCAGCGCGACCACCGCGTCGACGGCCCCGATCGCCTTGGACACCGTGGCGAACGCGCCGGCGAGCAGGAACACCAGGCACATCAGCATCACGTTCGGATGGCCCATGCCGGCCAGCAGGGTCGGCAATGGCGGCACGCCGGCGCGGCGCGCCAGCCACGCGCCCAGCGCCAGCGCCGGCAGGATCGCCACCGGCGCGCGCAGCTGGTAGAAGCCCATCGCCTCGCCGTGCGCGGTGAAATACAGCCCGGCGCCGAAGAACAGCGCCAGGAACAGCAGCAACGGGGTCAGCGCCAGCGCGCTGGGAGCCACGTTCCCGGCCGCGGCGGCCGCCGAGTCATTCATCTTTCTATCCGAATGAAAGGAAGAATCGACGGATTCTGCAGTGCAGCAAGGGCTTTGTCGAGCGGGCCGGCGGAACGCTGTCGCGTGCGCCGCGGCAGAGCCGGCGGCCCCGCGGCGGCGCACGAGGCCCGCTCCGATCGGCCATGCCGCGCCCGCGGTCGCCGCGTGGCGGCACGGTCCGCGATCCGGCCGCCGGAAACGCCGACGGGGCGCCGAAGCGCCCCGTCGCGTGAAGCCGAACCGCCGCGGCGGCTCAGAGCCGGCCGGCGATCGCCTTGGCGAACGACTGGGTGGTGCCGCTGCCGCCGAGGTCCGGCGTCAGCGAATCCTTGGCTTCCAGCGTGGCGACGATGGCCGTGCGCAGGCGCGTGGCCTGCTCCGGCAGCGCCAGGTGGTCGAGCATCTGCGCGGCGCCGAGCAGCAGCGCGCACGGGTTGGCGATGCCCTTGCCGGCGATGTCCGGCGCGGAGCCGTGCACGGCTTCGAAGATCGCCGCGTCGGTGCCGATGTTGGCGCCCGGCGCCAGGCCGAGGCCGCCGACGAGGCCGGCGCACAGGTCGGAGATGATGTCGCCGAACAGGTTGGTGGTGACGATGATGTCGAACTGCTCCGGCTTCATCACCAGCTGCATGCAGGTATTGTCGACGATCATCTCGTTGCACTCGATGTCCGGGTACTCCGCCGCCACCGCGCGCGCGGTCTTCAGGAACAGGCCCGAGGTCGACTTGAGGATGTTGGCCTTGTGCACCACTGTGACCTTCTTGCGGCCGGTCCTGCGGGCCAGCTCGAAGGCGTAGCGGACGATGCGCTCGGAGCCGCGGCGGGTGACCTTCTGCGTGAGCACGGCGGTTTCGCCGTCCTCGCTCAGCTGCTGGCCTTCGCCGATGTAGGCGCCCTCGGTGTTCTCGCGCACGGTGATCAGGTCCACGCCCGACGGGAAGCGCGACTTGGTGTTCGGGAACGACTTGGCCGGGCGCACGTTGGCGTACAGGTCGAAGCGCTTGCGCAGCTCGACGTTGATCGAGGAAAAGCCCTCGCCCACCGGCGTGGTCAGCGGCGACTTCAGCGCGATGCGGTTCTTGCGGATCGAATCCAGGGTGGCCGCGGGCAGCAGCTCGCCGTGCTTCTCCAGCGCGACCAGCCCCGCATCGGCGAACTCGTACTGCAGGCCGAGGTTCATCGTGTCGAGCACGCCCAGGGTGGCGTCCATGATTTCCGGGCCGATGCCATCGCCACGGATGACCGTAATCGTCTGCGTCATAGGGGTTTTCTTCCGGCTGGGGGCGCCTGTCGGGGGGATACGGCGCCGAAGGGTCGAGCCGCGGAATTATGCCCGAGACGGCGAGTGTTTTCAGATGCAACGATCGTCGGGTGGCCGACGATGCGGGCGCCGCGCGCCCGCGGCCGGGCCCGCGTCGCATGGCGCGCCGGGACCGCGGCAAGGGCCGCGTCCAGCGCGACATGGCCGGATGCGGGGGGCGGCGCGCATCCGCTCCCTGTGCGTTCCCTGTGCGCGTTGCGCCGGGCCTGCGCCGACGGAAGCGGCCAGCCCCGCCGCCGCTTGCCGCAAGGGGCAACCACCGGCGCAGCGCGACCTGGGACATTGAACGCGCCGCGTCGGCTCAGCCGTGCCCGTGCTCGGCCGGGCTCGCGGCTTCGCCCTGCTCCAGCCGGTCGAGGAAGTCGACCGCGCGGCGCAGGTGCGGGATGACGATCGAACCGCCCACGACCAGGCCCACGGAGAACGCCTCGAAGAACTCGGCGCGGTTCACCCCGGCCTTGCGGCACTGGTCGACGTGGTAGCTGATGCAGTCGTCGCAGCGCAGCACCAGCGAGGCGACCAGGCCGAGCAGCTCCTTGGTCTTCACGTCCAGCGCGCCGGCCTGGTAGGTCTGGGTGTCCAGGGCGAAGAAGCGGCGCACGACCTGGTTCGGCTCGGCCAGGATGCGCTCGTTCATGCGCCGGCGGAATTCGGCGAACTCGGCGACGCGGTCGCCGCCCGGCTGCTCGGCGCCGCTCATGCCGCGGCTCCTTCCAGCAGCGGCTCCAGGCGGCCGGCGCGGTGCAGCGCCATCATGTCGTCGTAGCCGCCGACGTGGACGTCGCCGACGAAGATCTGCGGCACGCTGGTGCGGCGCGCGCGCTGGACCATGCGTTCGCGCTCGGCCGGGTCGAGGTCGACGCGGATCTCGGTCCAGGTCCGGCCCTTGCTGCGGAGGAAATTCTTGGCGGCCACGCAGTACGGGCAGATCGCGGTGGTATAGATCACGATCTCCGGCGCGGCGGAGGGGGGGCTGCTCAAGCGGTGCTCCTGAACTCTCGGCGGGGGCTGTGGTCGAATATGGGCTCGCGCCGGCGGCTTTTCCAGCCCGCGCGCGGAACGCTGCGAAACGTTGCGCGCGAAGCCGGGGCGGGTTAAACCCGGATTCATCCCATCGCCGGCGCCCGGCCCCATCCTGCCGGCGCTACCGAGCCGCATCGAGGCCCCGCTTGCGCCGCATCCTGCTTTCCGCCGCCCTGACCCTCGCCCTCGCCGGCCTCTGCGCACCGGCGCAGGAGCTGCCGGACATCGGCTCCTCGGCCGGCGAGCTGCTCACGCCCAAGCAGCAAGAGGAGTACGGCGCGATGATGCTGGCGCAGCTGCGCCATTACGACTACCTGCTCGAGGACCCGCTGCTCGACGGCTGGCTCGACGCGATGGGCTCGCGCCTGGCCGCGAACAGCGACCGGCCCAAGCAGCCGTTCACCTTCTTCCTGCTGAAGGAGCGGCAGATCAACGCCTTCGCCACCCTCGGCGGCTACATCGGCGTCAACTCCGGGCTGGTCCTGGCCGCGGACCGCGAGGACGAAGTCGCCGGCGTGCTCTCGCACGAGATCGCCCACGTGACCCAGCAGCACGTGCTGCGCGGGGTCGAGCGCGCGCAGCGGGACCAGTTGCCGATCCTGCTGGCGATGCTCGGCGCGATCGCCGCGGCGCAGGCCTCCGGCGGCAACTCCTCCGACGACGCCGCGCAGGCGGCCATGGTCGGCGCGATGGGCCTGATGCAGCAGCGGCAGATCGACTACACCCGTTCCAACGAGTCCGAGGCCGACCGCCTCGGCATCCAGACCCTGTCGCGCGCGGGCTACGACCCGGTCGCGATGGCGGACTTCTTCGCGGTGCTGCAGGCGCGCTCGCGCAGCAATGCGGCCAATTACTGGGGCGAATCGCCGGACTGGCTGATGACCCACCCGGTCACCACCCTGCGCATCACCGAGGCCAAGCAGCGCGCCGAGCAGATCCGCCGCGCGGCGCAGGGCGCGGCCGAGGTCTGCGTGCGCGACCCGCAGGGGCCGGTGGAATGCCGCCGCGAGCAGCCGCCGCAGCCGCCCAGCTTCGCCGACGAGGGGGCGATCAATCCGCTGCTTCCCAAGGGCATCAGCGTCGCCGCGGCCGCCGCCGCGCCGAAGGGCGGCACCGGCCGCTTCGACTTCGCGCGCGAGCGACTGCGTGTGCTCAGCGCGGACACGCCGCAGGAGGCGGTGCGCGAGTACGAGCGCCTGGCCCGTGCGGGCGCGCTCGACGAGGCGCAGCGCTACGGCCTGGCACTAGCCAGGCTGCGCGCCAACCAGGCCGCGGCCGCGGCGCAAAGCCTGGCCGAGTTGCTGCAGCGCCGCCCCGGCGACCTGTGGCTGGGGCTGGCCGTGGCCGAGGCCGAGGCGCGCACCGGCAAGGCCGACGCCGCCGACGCGCGCTTCGAGGCCTTGCTGCGGCAGAACCCCGGCAATCGCGCGGTGGCGCTGACCTACGCCAGCGTGCTCAACGAGCGGGCCACGCCCGAGGCCGGCCGCCGCGCGCAGGCGATCCTGCGACCGCTGCTGGGCCGCTCGGGCCAGGACGCGACCTTCCAGAAGCTGTTCGCGCGCGCCTGCGAGATCGCCGGCGACCCGATCCGCGCCGGCGAGGCCTACGCCGAGGCCGCCTACCTGAACGGCCGTCCCGAGCAGGCCCTGGTCCAGCTCAACACGCTCAAGCGGCGCCCGGACCTGGACTACTACGCCCGCGCCCGGATCGAGGCGCGGATCGCCGCGATCACGCCCACCGTCCTGGAACTGAAGCGCCAGGGCATCCGCGACGAGGATCTGGGGCGGCGCTGAACCGCACCTGCGGCGGCCCGCAGCCGGGCCCCCGGCGCCGCCACGGCACGGATGACGCTGTCATCGGTCGGTCACAAAACGGTAGTGTACTGGTGCGGCTTCCCCCAGCCTCCGCCCCGGTGCCCGCGTGCAGAAGCGCATCCTGATAGTCGAAGACGAACCCGCGATCCGCGAGATGGTGTCCTTCGCCCTGCGCAAGGGCGAGTACGAGCCGGTCCACGCCGCCGACGCGCGCGAGGCCCAGGCCGCCATCGCCGACCGCGTCCCCGACCTGATCCTGCTGGACTGGATGCTGCCCGGCACCAGCGGCCTTGAACTGGCCCGGCGCTGGCGCAAGGAGCAGCTGACCCGCGAGATCCCGATCATCATGCTGACCGCGCGCGGCGAGGAGAACGACCGCGTCGGCGGCCTGGAGGCCGGGGTCGACGACTACGTGGTCAAGCCGTTCTCCGCGCGCGAGCTGCTGGCGCGTATCCGCGCCGTGCTGCGCCGCTCGCGCGAGGACGACGAGGACGGCAGCGTCGCGGTGGGGCCGTTGCGCATCGACGGCGCCGCGCACCGCGTGTTCGCCAGCGGCGATGGCGGCGAGCAGCCGGTGCAGATCGGCCCGACCGAATACCGCCTGCTGCACTTCTTCATGACCCACCCGGAGCGCGTGTACTCGCGCACCCAGCTGCTCGACCACGTGTGGGGCGGCAGCGTCTACGTCGAGGAGCGCACCGTCGACGTGCACATCCGCCGCCTGCGCAAGACCCTCGAGCCGCACCACCTCGACGGCATGGTGCAGACCGTGCGCGGTGCCGGCTACCGCTTCTCCGCCGCGGTGGAAGCCTGAGGGGCGGGTGGAGAGCGTCGAACGGGGAGCCGGCTTTGACTCGCTCCCCGTTCCTCTCCACTCTTTACTGATCATGCCCCCGCGCGCGCGCTCCGCCTGGTTCCGCACCCTCGGCCAGCTGGTCCTGATCCTGTTGGCGTCGGCCGCGCTCGGGCTGGCGATCGGCCGGCCGTGGCCGGCGATCACCCTCGCCGCGCTCGGCGTGGTGGCCTGGCACTACTGGCGCCTGCGCCGGGTGCTGCTGCGCCTGACCGCGCGCCAGCGCCTCGCCCCGCCGCGCAGCGAGGGCGTCTGGAACGAGCTCGATCGCCTGCTCTACCGCAGCCAGTCGGAAATGCGCGCGCGCAAGAAGCGGCTGATCGAGATGCTGCGCGCCTACCGCGCCGCCGCGGCGGCCCTGCCCGACGCGATCGTGGTGGTCGAGCGCAACAGCCAGCGCATCCAGTGGTTCAACGAAGCGGCGGCCACCCTGTTCGGCCTGCGCTACCCGCGCGACCTCGGCGCGCCGCTGGCGCAGCGCCTGCAGCCGCTGACCCTGTCGCACTGGCTGGCCGCGGGGCGCAACGCCGAGGCGCTGGAGGTGGCCTCGCCGTGGACCCCGGGCGCGACGCTGAGCCTGCGCCTGATCCCCTATTCCGAGAACCTGTGGCTGCTGATCGCGCGCGACGTCAGCCGCCTGCTACACCTGGAACAGATGCGCCGCGACTTCGTCGCCAACGTCTCGCACGAGCTGCGCACGCCGCTGACCGTGGTGCACGGCTATCTCGACATGCTCGATCCGGAAGAACACCCGGACTGGGCGCCGATGCTGGCCGAGATGCAGCGCCAGTCGCAGCGGATGACCCAGCTGGTCGAGGACCTGCTGACCCTGTCGCGGCTGGAATCGCAGGACAGCCTGCCCGAGGAGACCGTGGCGATGGCGCCGATGCTGGCGACGCTGCGGCGCGAGGCGCAGGCGCTGAGCCAGGGCCGGCACGAGATCGCGGTCGAGGACAGCGCCGGCGTCGACCTGTGGGGCTCGAACAAGGAACTGCACAGCGCGTTCTCCAACCTGGTCAGCAACGCGGTGCGCTACACGCCGGCCGGCGGCTCGATCCGGATCCGCTTCCATCGCGAGCCCGGCGGCGGCGCGGCGCTGGAGGTCGCCGACAGCGGCTACGGCATTCCCGCCGCGCACCTGCCGCGCATCACCGAGCGCTTCTACCGCGTGTCCAACAGCCGCTCGCGCGAGAGCGGCGGCACCGGCCTGGGCCTGTCGATCGTCAAGCACGTGCTGAACCTGCACCAGGCGCGGCTCGGCATCGCCAGCGAGGTCGGCCGCGGCAGCACCTTCTCCTGCCATTTCGGCGCCGAACGCGTGCGCCCGCGCGACGAGTTCGCGCTGTCACCTGCCGAAGCCCTGCCATGAACGCCGCCGCCGAGCCGTCCTTCCTCGACTCCTCCGATCCGCTGCGCGATCCCGCGCTGTATTTCAACCGCGAGCTGTCGCAGCTGGACTTCAACTTCCGCGTCCTGGCCCAGGCGCAGGACCCGCAGGTGCCGCTGCTGGAACGCCTGCGCTACCTGTGCATCTCCTGCACCAACCTCGACGAGTTCTTCGAGATCCGCGCCGGCACCCTGCGCCACGCCCAGGACCTGGGCTTCGCGCCCGGCCCGGACGGGCTTTCGCCGGCGACGGTGCTCGCGCGCATCCACGAGCGCGCCGCCGAGCTGGTCCAGGCCCAGTACGAATGCTGGAACCGGGTGCTGCGCCCGGCGCTGTGGGAAGCCGGCGTGCGCGTGCTCGGCCGCGACGCCTGGGACGAGAAGCAGACCCGCTGGCTGCGCGACTACTTCCGCGACGAGATCATGCCGGTGCTGTCGCCGCTCGGCCTGGACCCGGCGCATCCGTTCCCGAAGATCCTCAACAAGTCGCTGAACATCGTCGTCGTGCTCAAGGGCAAGGACGCGTTCGGCCGCGAGGGGCACCTGGCGGTCGTGCGCGCGCCGCGCTCGCTGCCGCGCATCATCCAGATCCCGGAGGAAGTGTCCGGCGGCGCGCACGACTTCGTGTTCCTGTCGGCGGTGCTGTCGGCGTTCGTCGACGACCTGTTCCCCGGCATGCAGGTCAAGGGCGCGTACCAGTTCCGCGTGACCCGCAACTCCGAGCTGATCGTCGACGAGGACGAGGTCGAGAACCTGGCCCTGGCGCTGCGCGACGAGCTGGTCGGGCGCGGCTACCTGCGCGCGGTGCGGCTGGAGATCGCCGAGCAATGCCCCGACGAGATCGTGCGCACGCTGCTGGAGAACTTCGACCTGGGCGAGAACGCGGTGTACCGGATCAACGGCCCGGTCAACCTCAACCGGGTGATCCAGGTCTACGACCTGGTGCAGCGGCCGGAGCTGAAGTTCCCGCCGTTCCAGCCGCGCCTGCTGCCCGGCGTCGAGGGCATGTTCGAGCGCGTCGCCGCCGGCGACGTGCTGCTGCACCATCCGTTCGAGGCGTTCACGCCGGTGCTGGAGCTGCTCAAGCAGGCCGCCGAGGACCCGAACGTGCTGGCGATCAAGCAGACGCTGTACCGCACCGGCAAGGACTCGCCGATCGTCGACCACCTGGTGCAGGCGGCGCGCAACGGCAAGGACGTGACCGTGGTGGTGGAACTGCGCGCGCGTTTCGACGAGGAGGCCAACCTCGGCCTCGCCGACCGCCTGCAGGACGCCGGCGTGCAGGTGGTGTACGGCGTGGTCGGCTACAAGACCCACGCCAAGATGCTGCTGATCGTCCGCCGCGAGGGCCGGCAGCTGCGCCGCTACGTGCACCTGGGCACCGGCAACTACCACAGCGGCACGGCCCGGGTGTACACCGACTTCGGCCTGATCACCGCCGACCCGGACATCGGCAACGACGTGCACCAGATCTTCCAGCAACTGTCGGGCCTGGCGCCGGCGATCAAGCTCAAGCGCCTGCTGCAGTCGCCGTTCACCCTGCACGCTGGCGTGCTCAAGCGCATCGACCGCGAGACCAAGCACGCCAGGGCGGGCAAGCCGGCGCGGATCATCGCCAAGATGAACGCGCTGAACGAACCGCAGGTGGTGCGGGCGCTGTACCAGGCGTCCCAGGCCGGGGTGAGGATCGATCTGATCGTGCGCGGCGCCTGCACCCTGCGCCCGGGCATTCCCGGCGTGTCCGAGAACATCCGCGTGCGCTCCATCGTCGGCCGCTTCCTCGAGCACCATCGCGTGTACTGGTTCGCCAACGACGGCGCGCCCGACCTGTTCTGCTCCAGCGCCGACTGGCTGGAGCGCAACCTGCTGCGGCGGATCGAGACCGGCTTCCCGGTCCTCGACCCGGAGCTGGCCCGCCGCGTCTACGACGAGGCGCTGGCCAATTACCTGGCCGACAACTGCACCGCGTGGGCGCTGCGTGCCGACGGCAGCTACGAGCGCCTGGCCCCGCAGGCGGACGAGCCGCCGCATTCGGCGCAGGCCACGCTGCTGTCGCAGATCTGCGGCTGACCGGCACCTGCGACGGCGTACCTGTGATCGGAGCGATGGACGCGACGGCGCCTGAACGGGGATGATTGCGCCCCATGACTGACGCCTTCCCCACCGGCAGGCTGCCGCTCGTCGACGGCGACCTGCTGGCCGCCGTCGACATCGGTTCCAACAGCTTCCACATGGTGGTCGCGCGCTACGTGCTCGGCCAACTGCGCATCGTCGACCGGTTGCGCGAGACCGTGCGCATGGCCGAAGGCCTGGACCGCAAGGGCGGCCTGGCGCCGGAGGCGCGCCAACGCGCGCTCGACTGCCTGGCGCGCTTCGGCCAGCGCATCCGCGACGTGCCGCCGCAGCGCGTGCGCGCGATCGCGACCAACACCGTGCGCCGCCTGGCGGACCCGCAGGCGTTCCTGGTCCCGGCGGAGGCCGCGCTCGGCCACGCCATCGAGGTGGTGTCCGGCCGCGAGGAGGCGCGCCTGATCTACCTGGGCGTGGCCCATGCGCAGCCGTCCAAGCCGGGCGAGCGGCGCCTGGTCATCGACATCGGCGGCGGCTCGACCGAATGCATCATCGGCACCGGCTTCGAGGCGCTGGAGCGCGAGAGCCTGCAGGTCGGCTGCATCGCCACCACCCGGCGCTTCTTCGACAACGGCAAGCTGTCGAAGAAGAAATGGCGCGCGGCGCTGACCGAGGTCACCGCCGAGTTCCAGCAGTTCGCCGCCACCTACCGCAGCCTGGGCTGGCACGAGGCGCTGGGCTCGTCCGGCACCAACAAGGCGATCGGCGAGATCTGCGCGGCGATGAAGCTGACCAAGGGCGCGGTCACCGCCGAGGCGCTGCCGGTGGTGCGCGACCGATTGCTGCAGGCCGACCGCATCGACGCGATCGACCTGCCCGGGCTGTCGGCCGAGCGCCGCCCGGTGATCGCCGGCGGCGTGCTGATCCTGGAGGCGGCGTTCGACGCGCTCGGCCTGACCCGCATGATGGTCAGCAAGGCGGCGATGCGCGAGGGCATCCTCTACGACATGATCGGCCGCGGCGGCGCCGACGACCCGCGCGACGTCTCGGTGGCCGCGCTGATGCAGCGCTACGGCATCGACGAGAACCAGGCGCAGCGCGTCGAGGCGACCGCGCTGCGCCTGTTCGACCAGGTCGCGCGCAGCTGGCAGCTCGACGACGACGACCGGCTGATGCTGCGCCGCGCCGCGCGCCTGCACGAGCTCGGCCTGGCGATCGCGCACAGCCAGTACCACGTGCACGGCGCCTACGTCGTCGAGCACTCCGACATCGCAGGCTTCTCCCAGCAGCAGCAGCGCTTCCTCGCCGCGCTGGTGCGCACGCACCGCCGCGGCATCCCGAAATCCGCGTTCGACGCCCTGCCCGACCGGCTGCTCACCCCGGCGCGCCGGCTCGCGGCGCTGCTGCGTCTGGCGGTGCTGCTGCACCGCGCGCACGAAGCCGACCCGATCCCGCAGCTGGAGGCACGCGCCGACGACGCACAGCTCACCTTGACGCTGTCGCGGCGCTGGCTGGAGACGCGCCCGCTGCTGCGCGCCGATCTCGAGGGCGAGCCGGAGGACATGGCCGGGCTGGGGATCGCGCTCGGGTTCGAATTGGCCTGACGCTGCCATCGCGCCGCGGCCCAGGGGCGCGCCCCGGGCCCCGATCGCCCTGTCCGCGCCAGCCTCTCCCGCACCGCGCGGAGGGCCAGGGGCGCTACTGGCCCTTGGCCGCGCGGCGCAGTTCGGTGGCGCGGGCGAGAATCGGCGGCGGGTCGCGCTCCTCGGGGATCAGGAACACGCCGATCCGCTGCAGCCACTGCCCCGGCGGGCGCGCGGAGGTGATCGCCACGATCGGGATGGCCAGCACCAGGCCGGCGATCACCGGCGCCATCCACGCCGCCAGCGAGGGCGAGATCAGGTACGCCGCGGCGCCCGCCGCCGCGCCGAGCACGCCCATGCCGCCGTAGCGCCGCACCAGCGCCGACAGCGGCAGGGTACCGTCGTCGCGGCGCTGCGCGTCCCAGCCCGAGTCCTTGCCGGCCAGCACCTCGGCCAGGCCGCGCGACTGCACGTACATGGTGATCGGCGCCATCAGCGCCGCCAGCAGCGTCTCCAGCACCATGCTCGCCAGCGCGCGCAGCGCGCCGCCGCAGCCGCGCCGCGCCGCGCGGTCGAAGAACAGCGTGAGATAGCCGAGCACCTTCGGCGCCAGCAGCACCACCATGGTCATCAGGAACACCCACAGGAAACGCTCCGGGTCCTGGTCGCGCCAGTAGCGGGTCGGCGAGAACTCGGGCACCGACAGGCTTTGCCAGGCCAAGCCGGCCTTCTGCAGCGGGATGGCGAGGCCGACCAGCATCAGCATCGCCCACATCGGCGAGGTGAAGTAATGGCCGATGCCCATCGCCAGGTGCCAGCGGCTGACCCAGTGCAGGCCCCTGGACGGCAGCACCGCGCCGTGCTGCAGGTTGCCCTGGCACCAGCGGCGGTCGCGCACCAGCATGTCGGTCAGCGACGGCGGCCCTTCCTCGTAGCTGCCGGCGAGGTTCGGCGCCATGTGCAGCGCCCAGCCGCCGCGGCGCAGCAGCGCCGCCTCGACGAAGTCGTGGCTGAGCACGGTGCCGCCGAACGGCTTGAAGCCGCGCAGTTCCGGCAGGCCGGCGCACTGCGCGAACGCGCGGGTGCGGATGATCGCGTTGTGGCCCCAGTAGTTGCTCTCCGCGCCGTGCCACCAGGCGATGCCGTGCGCGATCACCGGCCCGTACACGCGGCTGGCGAACTGCTGCATGCGCGCGAACAGGGTGGTGCCGTTGACGATCAGCGGCAGGGTCTGGATCAGGGCGACGTCCCCGTTCCGCTCCATCGCTCCGGCCAGGCGGACGATGGTCTCGCCGGTCATCAGGCTGTCGGCGTCGAGGATCAGCATGTGCGGGTAGGCGGCGCCGAAACGGCGCACCCACTCGGCGATGTTGCCGGCCTTGCGCTCGCGGTTGTCCCGGCGCAGGCGGTAGAACAGGCGCTCGCGGTCGCCGGTGCGCTCGCGCAGGCGGGCGAAGGCGTCGATCTCCTGGGCGCGGACCTCCGGCCGGGTGGTGTCGCTGAGCACGAAGAAGTCGAAGCGGTCCAGCTGCCCGGTCGCGCGCAGCGATTCGTAGATCGCCTGCAACCCGGCCATCAGCCGCTCCGGATCCTCGTTGTAGGTCGGCATCAGCAGCGCGGTGCGGCTGCGCACGACCGGCAGCGGCGCGTCGTTGTCCAGGCCGAGCCGCCCCGGCCGGCGGGTCGCGATGACGAAGAAGCCGGCCACCGCGCTGACGAAGGCCTGCGCGATCCATGCGAACAGCGCCACGAACAGCAGCAGCAGGATCGTCTCGAGCACGTCGGTGCCGGCGCCGCGCAGCACCCACCAGATCTGGTACGTGGCGACCAGGGTCAGCAGGCCGGCGCCGCCGATCACGACGGCCCGGCGCCAGGCCATGCCGCGAGGCGTGGTCGGCAGGCGCGGCCGCTGCAGGCGGCCGGCGGAGAGCGACTGGATCGGCATCTCCAGCGGCGCCTCCGGCGGCAGCAACGGGGCCGCGCGGGCCAGTTCGAGGGCGAGGGAATCGGTCATGACGCTCATGCGGTCCACCGGTACAGCCAGGTTTCGCTCAGCGGCCCGGCCGCGTCGCGCAGGAGCGCGCGCAGTTCGATCGTGCGCGCGCCGTCGGGATCGAGTTCGAAGGTCAGGCGCCAGCCGCCGTCGCGCAGCGGGTAGGCATCGGGGTGCAGCGCGCGGCCGCGGTCGGCGGCGACTTCGGCGAGGACCGCGGCGCCGTCCTCGCGCGGCAGGCGGCCGCCGGCGTAGTCGATCACCACCCGCCGCGTGCCCCGGTACCCGGCGCCGATGCGGGTGTCGCGCACCCGCGCCAGTTCCGGCCGCCAGGCGTGCGTGCCGCACCAGTGCAGGCGGTAGTCGAAGCGGTGCTCGCGCCCGGCCGCAAGCGGGGCCCGCGGCCGCCAGAACGCGACGATGTTGTCGTGGAATTCGTCCGCGGTCGGGAGCTCGAACAGATGCACCGCGCCCTCGCCCCAGTCGCCCTGCGGCTCGACCCACAGGCTCGGGCGGCGCTCGTACTGGGCCTCGCTGTCGGCGTAGTCGGCGAAGGCGCGCTTGCGCTGCATCAGGCCGAACGCGCGCGGCGCGCGGCCGGCGAAGGCGCTTTCCTGCAGCGTCCTAGGATTGTGCAGCGGGCGCCAGACCTGCTCGCCCGCGCCGGTGTGCAGGGCCAGGCCGTCGGAATCGTGCACCGCGGCGCGGAAGTCGTCGACGCCGTCGCGGTCGTGGGCGTCGAACTGGAACATGCTGGTCAACGGCGCGATGCCGACCGCGTGCAGTTCCACGCGCGGGAACAGGCGCGCGTTCACGTCGAACGTGGTCTCCACGCCCGGGCGGATCGCGAGGCGGAACGCGCCGGCCGCGCTCGGCCCATCGAGCAGCGCGTGCACCACCGCCTGGGCCGCGCCCGGCGCCGGCCGCTCCAGCCAGAACGCGCGGAACACCGGGAACTCTTCGCCGGCCGGGTCGCCGGTGCGCAACGCCAGCCCGCGCGCGGACAGTCCGTAGGCCAGGCCGCGGACGACGGCGCGGAAGTAGCTCGCGCCGAGGAACGCGCAGAGCTCGTCGTAGCGATCGGCGCGATTGAGCGGCGCGTGCAGGCGGAAGCCGGCGTAGCCGAGGTCCTCGTCGCCCGGCCGCGGCAGGCCGTCGAACTCGAACTGCGCCGGCGCGTAGCGCAGCGGCACGGCCGTTCCGTCGGCGGCTTCGTACAGTTCCACCCGCTCGCGGAAGAAATAGCCGCGGTGGAAGAACTGCGCCTGGAACGGCAGGCCGCGCCCGCGCCACAGCGCCCGCGCCGGATCGAAGCGGATGTCGCGGTACTCGTCGTAGCTCAGCTGCTGCAGCCAGGCCGGCAACCGCGCGGAGGGCGGCCGGTAGGGCCGCGCCGCCAGCGCGCGCGCGCGATCGGCCACGTGCTCCGCGCCGGCGAACGGCCGCGCCGCGGCGGACGCGCGCGACCGCGCCGCGCCGAACAGCGCCAGCAGCGGCCAGGACGAGCCGGCCAACAGCACTTCGCGACGTCGCACGCGCACCTCGGATATGACAGCAAAGTCGCGATTGTATGAACGCGAGTGTTAACGCCGGCGCGCTATCGCCCGCTTTTTCGCACGCGCGATCCCGCGTAATCGTTTTCAGCGCGCGTCATGCGTTCGTCATCGCGCTGCCACCGACGCTTCATCGCCCGCCGCGAGGATCGTGCAAACCCGGGGAACGCCGCGGCATGCGCTACGCCATCGTCACCGAGACCTATCCGCCGGAGATCAACGGCGTGGCCCTGACCGTGCAGGGCCTGGAAGCGGGCCTGCGCGCGCGCGGCCACGAGGTGCAACTGGTGCGGCCGCGCCAGGGCGAGCGCGATGCGGGCGACGCCGACTGCGTGCTGGTGCGCGGCGCGCCGTTGCCGCGCTACCCCGGCCTGCGCGTGGGCCTGCCGGCGACGCGGCGGTTGCGCGCGCTGTGGCGCGCGCGCCGGCCCGACGCGATCTACGTCGCCACCGAAGGCCCGCTCGGCTGGTCCGCGCTGCGCGCGGCGCGGCAGCTGGGGATTCCCGCCGCCACCGGCTTCCACACCCGCTTCGACCGGTACATGCGCGACTACGGCGTGGGCTTCCTCGCCGCCACGGCGCTGGCCTGGATGCGCCGCTTCCACAACGCCGCCGACGCCACCCTGGTGCCGACCCGCGAGCTGGCCGAGTTCCTGCGCGCGCAGCGCTTCGACAATGTGGTGCGGCTGCCGCGGGCGGTCGACACCGCGCTGTTCGACCCGCGCCGGCGCGACGCCGCGCTGCGCAGGCAGTGGGGCGCGGAGGACGAGGCGCTGGTCGCGATCTACGTCGGCCGGATCGCGCCGGAAAAGAACCTGGAACTGGCGGTGCGCGCGTTCCGCGCGCTGCAGGCGGCGCGGCCGGAGGCGCGCTTCGTCTGGGTTGGCGACGGCCCGGCGCGCGAGCGCCTGCAGCGCGACAACCCCGACTTCGTGTTCTGCGGCGTGCAGCGCGGCGAGGCGCTGGCGCGCCACTTCGCCAGCGGCGACCTGTTCGTGTTCCCCAGCCTGAGCGAGACCTTCGGCAACGTCACGCTCGAGGCGATGGCCTGCGGCGTGCCCACCGTCGCCTTCGACTACGGCGCCGCGCGCGAGTACCTGCGCGACGCGCACGGCGCGCCGGTCGCGCCGGGCGACGAGGCCGCGTTCGTCGCCGCCTGCGCGCGCATCGCCGGCGACGCCGCCGCGCGCGCGGCGATGCGTGTGGCCGCGCGGGACGCGGTCGCGGCGTTGCGGCCGGAGCAGGTCGCGCCGATTTCGACGCGCTGCTGCACGGCCTGGCGCGCGCCGCACGGGACGAGAAGGACGCCGCGGCGGCGACGCCGCAAAAGGAGCTGCCATGAACCGCCCGACGCTGTACAAGCGCTTGTCCGCCAACGACGCCGGCTGGTGCCTGCGCGCCAACCGCTGGGGCGCGCGGGTCAGCCCGCGCTGGTACTTCGCCGCGGTCAGCCGGCTCGGCGACGGCGTGTTCTGGTACGCGCTGATGGCGGCGTTGATCGTGGCTGACGGGCGCGACGGCCTGGCCGCGTCGGCGCACCTGGCGGCGACCGGCGCGATCGCGCTGGCGCTGTACAAGCGGCTCAAGCGTTGGACCCGGCGGCCGCGGCCGTTCGCGTCGGACGCGCGCATCCATGCCTGGGTCGCGCCGCTGGACGAGTTCAGCTTCCCGTCGGGGCACACGCTGCACGCGGTCGCCTTCAGCCTGGTGGCGATAGCGCACTACCCGGGCCTGGCCTGGCTGCTGGTGCCGTTCACCGCCAGCGTCGCCGCCTCGCGGGTGGTGCTGGGGTTGCATTACCCCAGCGACGTGCTGGCGGCGACCGCGATCGGCAGCGGCCTGGCCGGGCTGTCGCTGTGGCTGGTGCCGGGTGTGTCGCTGTTCGGCTGAGCCGCGCTCACGCGTTGCCGAACCCCACCACCTTGGCCCGCGCCACGCTGGGGAAGTACTGGCTGACCCAGTCGCGGTCGTTGGCGACCTGCGCCTGGGCGCGGGTGGCTTCGAGCGCGGCGAAGTCCAGCCGCGCCACCGCCCAGCGCCGTTCGCCCTGCGTCTGCGCGATCACGCCATCGGCGGGCAGGCCCACATCCATCGGCGCGAACAGCGCCGCCTCGCCGGTGTTCACGTCCAGCGCCGGGCTCCACGGCGCTTCCCCGGCGGTGACCGACTGGGCGACGAAGCAGCGGTTCTCCAGCGCGCGCGCCAGGCAGCCCACGCGCACGCGGGTCGCGCCGGCCGCGGTGTCGGTGCAGCTGGGCACGATCAGCAGCCGCGCGCCGGCCTCGCACTGGGCGCGCACCGGCAGCGGGAATTCGCAGTCGTAGCAGACCGCCAACGCGCAGCGCACGCGGCCGCCGTCGGCGCCGGCCACCTCGAACACCTTCAGCGCGTCGCCGGGCTCGATCACCCCGGCGCCCTTCTCGAAGCCGGTCAGGCGCAGCTTGTCCTGCCAGACGTGGCTGCCGTCCGGCGCGAACGCGTAGCTGCGGTTGCGGTAGCGGCCGCCGCCGACGTCGAGCAGGAAGCTCCCGGCCACCACGTGCAGCGCGCGCTCGCGCGCCAGGCGCGAGAACAGCGCCAGCCAGTCGCGGTGGTAGCGCTGCGTCGCCGCCAGCGAGGCGCGCAGGTCGGCGCGCACCGCCGGCTCGAAGGTCGCGCCCAGTTCCAGCGACAGATATTCCGGCAGCACCGCCAGCTCGGCGCCGAGCGCCCGGGCCTCGTCGAGCCAGTGCGCCTGCTTCGCCGCGAAGGCGTCGAAATCGGACGGCGCGCCCACCGCGTACTTGGCGACGGCGACGGTCAGCGCGCTTGCGGCTTGCGTGCGTTCCATCAGGCGCGCTCCAGCGGCCGCAGCCAGAAGGTGAGGCTGTGCTCGACCTCGCCGCGGCCGACCTCGCGCCAGGGCAGGCGCGCGCGCAGGTCCGGGCGCGGGCGATAGCCGCGCTTGTTCCAGAACGCCTCGTTGCCGCGGTGCGATCCCGGCCGGCGCGGGTCGTCCGGGTCGCGGTCGACCGCGCAGAACGCGGTCCAGGCGTAGCCCCCCAGGCGCCGCGCATGCGCCTCGCGTTCGTCGAAGAAACGGTGGCCGAGGCCGCGCCCCCGGTACCGCGGCAGCAGCACCGACTCGCCGCAATAGAACACCTGCTTCGGATCGATCGCGCCGTCCGCGAAGGGAGCGAGGAAGGCCTCGTCCTCGTCCGCCAGCGGCAGCCCGGTGGAAGCGCCGACCACGCGCCCGCCGTCGAAGGCCAGCACCGCGATGCTGCGCGGCGATCGGAGGTAGGTGCGCAGGTACTGCGCTTCGTAGTCGGCGTCGCCGTCGTACAGGTAGGGCCAGTCGCGGAACACGGCGATGCGCAGCCGCGCCAGGTCGTCGAGAAACGGGGCGATCGCCGCGCCGACGAAGCAGCGCACGTCGGCCGCGGGCGCGGCGGCGGGAGGAGCGGAATTCATGCGCACATCCTAGCGGAGCGGAACCGGCGGCGCGGCGTTCGGGCCGCGCCGCCCGCGGGTCAAGCCCGCGCCGGCGGGCGCGCGCCGGCGAGCTGGTACCAGTCGACCCGCCGGGTGACGGCCATCAGCACCGCCAGCACCAGGAACAGCAGGCCCGCGCCGAGCGCCAGCGCGTTGTCCTCGGAGACCAGCAGCCCGTACAACGCCGCGTACAGCACCGCGAGCATCGCCGCGAACCCCAGCCCGCGCCAGACGCTGCGCAGCGCCGCGCTCAGGTAGAAGCCGATCAACCCGATGCAGGCGACGCTCGCGGCCAGGTACGCCCACGGGAACGCGACGTGCTCGCTCAGCGCGACCAGCAGCAGGAAGAAGATCGCCAGCGCCAGGCCGACCAGGCCGTACTGGATCGGGTGCACCGGCAACTGCTTGATCAGCTCGAACAGGAACAAGCTAACGAAGGTCAGCAGCACGAACAGCAGGCCGTACTTGGTCGCGCGGTCGGCCTGGGTGTAGACGTCGACCGGGTCGATCAGCTCGACGCCGACCGCGTCCATCGCCCGCAGCGTCGCCGCCGCGTCGGCGGCCAGGCCGCGGCCCTCGCGCTCGAGCCAGCCGCGCTGGGCGTTGCTGGCCAGCGAGGCGATCCGCCAGTCGGCGCGGAAGCCGTCGTCGCCCAGGTCCTGCCGCGGCGAGGCGCCGATGAAGCCGGGATGCGGCCATGTCGATTCCAGCGCGATGCGGTTGTCCTTGCCCAGCGGCACCACCGCCAGCGACTCGGTGCCGCCGAGCGGCAGGTCCAGTTCGGTCTGCAGGCGCAGCACCTGCCCGCGCGCCGGCGCGGGCAGGCGTACGTGCAGCCCGGGCGCGTCGCGGCCGCCCACGCCCTCCTCGACCGGCACGGCGCGGCCGTCGATGCGCAGCTGCGGCGCCGCGCGCAGGCCGCGCACGTCGGCCAGCGCGTAGCTCAGCCACGGCCGGCCGATGCGGCGGTCCGGCGCGGCGTCGGCCTCGTCCGGGATCGGCGCCTCGAAGCTCGCCCGCACCTTGCCCTGCCATTCGAACACGCGCACCTGGTGCAGCCCGCGCTTGCGCGTGTCCGGCCGCAGCCGGCCGGCGACGTCGAGGCGGGTCGGGAAGAAGGTCCAGTAGCGGGTGCGTTCGCGCCGCACCTTGCGCGCGACGCCCGAGGCGTCGGTCTCCTCCGCTTCGGCGGTCTCGGTGTAGGGCACCACCAGCACCGGCCCGGCCAGCCCCTGCGGGCCGGCATAGCGCGCGGCGACCTCCTGCACCGCCTCGGCGCGGTAGCGCTGGCGGTCGTGGATCACGCCGCGGACCAGCAGCAGCGGAATCAGGATCGCCAGGGTCATGGCGAAGACCAGGCCCATCTTCAGGATCAGGCGCATGCGACGGCTCCGTACCGGGACGCGGCGCAGGATCGGCCGGAGCCGCGGAGCGGCGATGGCGGCCGGGTGAAGCGAGGGTGAAGCCGGAACGGGTCCTAGGCCCCACGGTATCGCTTCCCGCTCGCCTTCCCTCGTTCCTATCTCTCCCCGGCAGGCAGGCTCAGCCGCGCCGTCGCGCCGCCGCCTTCGCGGTTCTCCAGCGCCGCCGCGCCGCCGTGCAGCGCCGCGACCTCGGCGACGAAGCACAGGCCCAGGCCGCTGCTGCGGCTGCCCCGGCCGGGCCGGGGCAGCGAGAAGAAGCGCTCGAACGCGCGCGGCAGCGCGTAGTCGGGCACGCCGGTACCGCGGTCGCGCACCTCGAAGACCGCCAGGCCGTCGGCGCAGCGCAGCGCCAGCTCGATCGCGCCGCCGTGCGGCGAGAAATCGGCGGCGTTGTCCAGCAGGTTGATCAGCGCCTGGCGCAGCAGGAAGGCGTCGCCCGCCACCGCCGGCGCGTGCGCGGGCAGGTCCAGGCGCAGCGCCAGCGCGTCGCGCGCCAGCCGCGGCGCGCACTGCTCGGCGGCCTCGCGCGCGAGCGCCGCCGGGTCGAGCGGCTCCGGATCGTCCAGGCGCTGGCGGTGCTCGACCGCGGCCAGCGCCAGCAGTTTGTCGATCATCTGCGCCAGCCGCTCGCTCTGCGCGCGCACGCTGGCGGCGAAGCGGGCGCGGTCGGCGTCCGGCAGCGGCCCCTCGAGCAGTTCGGCGCTGCCGCGGATCGCCGCCAGCGGGCTCTTCATCTCGTGGGTCAGCGCATGCACGTAGCGCTCGACGTACTGCTTGCCCTCCAGCCGCGTGCGCATGGTCTCCAGCGCGCGCCCGAGCTCGCCGAACTCGCCGGCCGCCCTCGGCAGGCTCGCGCGGCCGCCGGCGGTCACCGCCTGCGCGTAGCGGCGCAGCGCGCCCAGCTGCCGCGACAGCCACCATGCGGCGACCAGCCCCACCAGCAGCGACGCCCCCAGCAGCACCGCGCCCCAGCGCAGCACGACCCGCTGGCTGCGCTCGATGAACGGCGCGATCGCCCGGTTCGGCTTGGCCACCGTGAGCGAACCGACGATCCGTCCCCGCGCGTCGCGGATCGGCGCGGCCACGTGCATCACGGTCGAGTCCGGGTCGTAGGGATCGCTCGCCGTCGAGCGCGCGCCGTAGCGGCCGCGCAGGGTCAGGTACACGTCGTTCCAGCGCGAGTAGTCGCGGCCGAGGTCGCGGCCCGCGCTGTCGAACACGACCACGCCGCGCGCATCGGTGACGTAGATGCGGTACTGCGAGGCGCGCTTGGGGAAGCCCCAGATCCGCGCGCCGTAGTCGCGCCGGGCCATGTCGCGCACGCTGCGCGCGAACGCGCCGTCGCCGATGCGGCCGGCGAGGAAGTCGTCGCGCGCCAGCTCCGCCAGCACGTTGGCGGTGTCCACCAGCGTGTCCTCCATCGCCTGGCGCACGCCCGGCTTGACCTGGGCGACGAACACCTGCGCCAGCAGCAGCCCCGCCAGGGCGACGATCAGGAAATAGCCGAGGAAGACGCGCAGGCCGATCTTCACGCGGCGCGCCTCAGTCGGCCTGCAGCGAGTAGCCGAGCCCGCGATGGGTGCGGATCGGGTCGGCGTCGGGGGCGACCGCGCGCAGCTTGGCGCGCAGGGTCTTGACGTGGGTGTCGACGGTGCGGTCGCCGCTGTCGAGCGCGTCGCCCCAGACCCGATCCATCAGCTGCGCGCGCGTCAGCACCGCGCCCGGGCGTTGCAGCAGCGCGGCCAGCAGGCCGTACTCGTAGCGGGTCAGGTCCAGCGCGTGCCCGCGGTAGCGGATGCGGTGGCCCTCGGCGTCGTGGACGAAACCGGCGGCGGCCGCGCCGGAGCCGGCCTGCGCGCGCCGCAGCACCACCCGCACCCGCGCCACCAGCTCGCGCAGCGAGAACGGCTTGGTCACGTAGTCGTCGGCGCCGATCTCCAGGCCGAGGAGGCGCTCGGCCTCGGCGTCGTGCGCGGTCAGGAAGATCACCGGCAGGTCGCGGCCGCGGCGCAGCTCGCGGCACAGGGCGAAGCCGCCGAGGTCCGGCAGGCCGACGTCGAGCACCGCCAGGTCGAACGCGCGCTCGCGCGCGCGGCGCAGCGCCTCGCCGCCGGTCAGGCAGTGCTCGGCCTCGAAGCCTTCGGCGCGCAGGGCATGCAGCACGACCTCGGCGATCGCGGGCTCGTCTTCGACCAGGAGGATGCGCATGGACGGCCGGCTCGGTCCGGAACTCGATATTCGGCGAGAATCTACCGCCTCCGCCGGCCCGAGCGTAGGGCGCCGCTTCCCGCCTCCGTGCGGCGAGCGGCTCCCGCGCGGGGCGGCGGGCCTTCCTTCTCCAGTCCGGGCCGCCGATGAACTACCGTCACGCCTTCCACGCCGGCAACCACGCCGACGTGCTCAAGCACGTCGCCCTGCTGGCGCTGTGCGACGCGCTGACGGCCAAGCCGGCGCCGCTGTTCGCGCTCGACACCCATGCCGGCCGCGGCCTGTACGCGCTCGACGCCGACGCGGCGCGGCGCACCGGCGAAGCCGAGGGCGGCATCGGCCGCCTGCTCGCCGAGGCGCCGCGGCAGCCGCTGCTGCGGCGCTACCTGGACGCGGTGCGGGCCTGCCGCCTCGCGCATGGCCGCGCCGCCTACCCGGGCTCGCCGTGGCTGCTCGCGCACGCGCTGCGCGAGCAGGACCGCATCGCCGCCTGCGAGCTGCACCCGGAGGAAGCCGACGTGCTGCGCCGGCACTTCGCCGCCGACCCGAGGATGGCGGTGCACGAACGCGACGGTTACGCCGCGCTGAAGGCGCTGCTGCCGCCGCGGACCGGCGCGACCCGCTACGCGCGCGGCCTGGTGCTGATCGACCCGCCGTACGAAGCGCAGCTGGACGAGTTCGACGCCGTGCTCGGCGCCTTGCGCGACGCCCTGGCGCGCTGGCCGCAGGCGGTCTACGCGGTGTGGTACCCGATCAAGCTGCGCCGCGCGCTGCGCCCGTTCCATCGCCGCGCCGCGGCGCTGCCGGCGAAGTCGGCGCTGGTGGCCGAACTGCTGGTGCGCGCCGACGATTCGCCGTTGCGCATGAACGGCAGCGGCCTGCTGCTGCTCAACCCGCCCTGGCAGTTCGACGCCGCGCTGCGGGCGGCGCTGCCGGCGCTGGCACGCGTGCTGGGCGAAGGCCCCGGCGCCGGCGGCGAGGTGCGCTGGCTGGTCGCGCCGGAATAGATCGCCGGCCAAGGCGGCGGTCCTGGAAGCCTGCGCCGCGGGCCCGCGCAGCGACGCGGACGAGGCGCTGCGGCCGCGTCGTTTCCGCGTCCGGAGAGCCGGACCCGGCGCCCTCGCCCGGGGCGGGGGCGAAGCGGCCATTCCCGCGCAAGCGGGGCCTGGCGATTTGGCGCCTCCGGGCCCGGCGGGAACGGCGACGGCCAGGCCTGCCCGCTTCGTCCGCGCCTTCCGCGCCGCCGGCGCCGCGCGCTTCGCTCCTCGCGCCACCGCCCGGCCGCCCGCGCCCGGCGGCGTCAGGCCGGCTTGCGGTCCGGCTCGAAGAAGCTCCAGCGCACTTCCGGGAAGCCCTGCTTGAGCGCGCGCTCGACCGAGTTGATCTGCTCGTACAGCAGCGGCACGCTCTGGCTCTCGCGCATCTGCGCGTGCACCGACACCAGCACCTCGTTGCCCAGCTGCAGGGTGATGAGGTTGATCACCCGCTCCACTTCCGGGCGCGCCTCGAGGAAGTCGCGGATCTGCCGCTGCCGCGCCGGGTCCACGCTCTGCCCGATCAGCATCGCCTTGACCTCGATGGCGACGAACACCGCCACCACGATCAGCAGCGCGCCGATCGCGATGGTGCCGATCGCGTCCCACAGCGGATTGCCCGTGGCCACCGCCAGCAGCACCGCGACCAGCGCGAACACCAGGCCCAGCAGCGCCGCGAGGTCTTCGCCGAAGATCACCACCAGCTCGGCCTGGCGGCTCTCGCGGAACCATTGCCAGAGGCTGCGCCCGCCGCGGGCCTTGTTGACCTCCTGCAGGCAGGCGCGCATCGAGACCGCCTCGGCGACGATGCCGAACACCAGCACGCCGGCCGCCCAGTACCACTGCTTCAGCGGCTCGGGATGCTGCAGCTTGTGGATGCCCTCGTACAGCGAGAACATGCCGCCGACGGTGAACAGCATCACCGCGACCAGGAACGACCAGAAGTAGATCGCCTTGCCGTAGCCGAGCGGGTAGTCCGGCGACGGCGGCTGCTTGGCCTGGCGGATGCCCAGCAGCAGCAGCAGCTGGTTGCCGCAGTCGGCCAGCGAGTGCACGGTCTCCGCCAGCATCGCGCTGGAGCCGGTGAAGAACGCGGCCACGCCTTTCGCCACCGCGATCGCGAAGTTGGCGCCCAACGCGAACAGGATCGCGCGAATCGAATCGCCGCCGCCGGCCATGCTGTCTTCCTTGTGCGAGATGAGGAGGGATCGGCGCGCGAGTCTAGCACCGACCCCGGTCGCACATGCGTCAGTCGGCGAGCGCGCGCCGGGTCTTGTTCGGCAGGCGCGCGCGGACCAGCCGTAGCTGCGCCTCAGCAACGCGCGCGGTTCCTCTTCCGGCAACCCGCCGCGGTTCGGCCAGCAGCACCAGTGCGCGCGCGCCAGGTACGGGGCGGGGGCGAAGCCGGGGCGCCCGGTCAACTCGAGGAAACGCCCGTCTTCCACCTTGAAGCCGAGCTGGCCGGCGCGCGGCCCGCGCACGCACAGCAGAACATCTTGCCGGCGACCGTGAAGACCAGGTCGTCCTCCCATTGATCCCCGCCTCGACGCCGGGCCAGGTACCGACCCAGGCGCGCGATTTCGCCTCGTCCACGCCTCACCCCGGAGCCGCGGCGGCCGGCGGCGCCGGCCTTCACACGCGGCCACGCAGCAAGTGTGCCAATATCGGGCCATGGCCGCGCGCGAACGACTCCCGCCCTGGCACGAACGCATGCGTCTGCCCAATGGCCGGGAGGTCCTGATCCGCCCCATCCGGCCGGAGGACGCCGAGCCCATCCGCGCCAGCTTCGGCCTGCTGCAACCGGACGAGGTCCGCCAGCGCTTCCTCTACTCGATGAAGGAAATGACCCCGGAGATGGCCGAGCGCCTGACCCGGATCAACCCGAAGAACGAGTTCGCCCTGGTCGCGGCCGAGCCGCTGCCGCCGGGCGAGGCCCTGGTGGGCGCGGTGGCGCGGATCTCGGTCGACAGCACCGGCCGCGACGCCGAGTTCGCGATCCTGGTCAGCCGCTACGTCGCCGGCATGGGCCTGGGCCGCTACCTGATGACCCGGCTGGTGAAGTGGGCGCGCGGCAAGGGCCTGGAGAAGGTCTACGGCGACGTGCTCGAGCACAACCACGCGATGCTCTCCCTGGCGCAGTCGCTGGGCTTCGAGCGCGAGCAGCAACAGGACGCCCCCGGACTGATCCGGGTGGTGCTGGACCTGCGTCGGCGCCAGGTCGGCCCGGCCTCCGCCGCCTAGCCGTCGTCCTGCCCCGCTGCCCCATGCGCCGCCCCGGAAGGCCCGGCGATGGGCGAGCCGCACGCCTTGGCGCGTTCCGGACGGCCGGCCGTGAACGAGCCCCCGTGTCTCGATCCCGGCTCCCGGCCAGGCCGTGGATCGCGGCCGTATGCGGGTAGGCGATCGCCCGCCCGTGCGCGGCCGCACGGCCCGACCCGGGCCGCTACCCGGCCCGGCCCCCGGGGGCACGTCCCGCAGTGTGCGGCGCGCGAGCGGGGCCGCCGCCCCTCTCCCGTAGAATGCGCGCTCCTTCGCGCTGGCGGCCCCGGGCCGCCGGCGCTGCCTGCGTTTTGCGTCCCGTGCCGAAGATGCCCGACTCCCCCGTTCCGACCCCGCCCCTACCCCGCCCCGGCCAGTTGCGCGCCTGGTGGCGCGCGCCGGCCTCGCCCTCGGCGCTGGCCTTGCACGTCGCCCGGGCCGCGGCCGCGCACCACGCGCCGGTGCTGGCGGTCGCCCGCGACAACCACGCCGCGCACCAGCTCGAGTCCGACCTGCGCACCCTGCTCGGCGCCGGCTCCGCGCTGGAGGTGCTGCCGTTCCCGGACTGGGAAACGCTGCCCTACGACGTCTTCAGCCCGCACCCGGACATCGTCAGCCAGCGCCTGGCCGCGCTGCATCGGCTGCCGACGCTCGAGCGCGGCATCGTCGTGGTGCCGGTGCAGACCCTGCTGCAACGGCTGGCGCCGCTCAAGCACGTGGTCGGCGGCAGCTTCGACGTGCGGGTCGGCCAGCGCCTGGACCTCGACGCCGAGAAGCGGCGCCTGGAATCGGCCGGCTACCGGCACGTGCCGCAGGTGCTCGACCCGGGCGACTTCGCCGTGCGCGGCGGCCTGCTCGACGTGTACCCGATGGGCGCCGAGCAGCCGTTCCGGGTGGAACTGCTCGACGACGAGATCGAGACCATCCGCGCCTTCGACCCGGAGACGCAGCGCTCGCTGGACAGGATCGAGGCGGTCAAGCTGCTGCCCGGCCGCGAGGTGCCGCTGGACGAGGCCGCGCTGAAGCGCGCGCTCGACGCGCTGCGCGAGCGCTTCGACCTCGACACCCGGCGCAGCGCGCTGTACCAGGACCTCAAGGCCGGCCTGGCGCCGCCGGGCATCGAGTACTACCTGCCGCTGTTCTTCGACGCCACCTCGACGCTGTTCGACTACCTCGACGCGAACGCGCTGCCGCTGCTCGGCGAAGGCGCGCTGGAGGCCGCCGAGCAGTTCTGGGCGCACGCCGGCGAACGCTACGAGCAGCGCCGCCACGACCTGGAACGGCCGCTGCTGCCGCCGGACGCGCTGTACCTGAGCCCGCAGGCCTTGCGCGAGAAGCTCAACCTCGGCGGCCGCATCGAGGTCTGCGGCGAGGGCCACCCGCAGCGCGAGCGCGCCGCCGCGCTCGGCGACCAGCCGGCGCCCGCGCTGCCGTTGGCGGCCAAGGACCAGGCCCCGGCCGAGGCGCTGAAGTCGTTCCTGGCCAGCTACCCGGGGCGGGTGCTGGTCGCCGCCGACTCGCCGG
Source organism: Vulcaniibacterium tengchongense (assembly GCF_003814555.1). Lineage (GTDB taxonomy): Bacteria > Pseudomonadota > Gammaproteobacteria > Xanthomonadales > Xanthomonadaceae > Vulcaniibacterium > Vulcaniibacterium tengchongense. The sequence continues at coordinate 361,312 of NZ_RKQN01000001.1, read as the reverse complement.
GCCGGCGCGAGGCGCTGCTCGAGCTGCTGCAGGCCGCGGGCCTGCAGCCGGACGTGCTGCCGGACTGGAAGGCGTTCGCGGGAGCTGCCCTCGCGGCAACCCCTCCCCCGCAAGCGGGAGAGGGGCTCAGGCCGGGGCTTGCGAAGTTCGCGATCGCGGTCGCGCCGCTGGAGGACGGTTTCGCCCTCACCGAGCCGGCGATCGCCGTACTCACCGAACGCCAGTTGTTCCCCGAGCGCGCCGGCCAGCCGCGCCGCCGGCGCCGCGCCGGGCGCGAGCCGGAAGCGATCATCCGCGACCTCGGCGAGCTCAGCGAGGGCGCGCCGATCGTGCACGAGGACCACGGCGTCGGCCGCTACCGCGGGCTGGTCACGCTCGACGCCGGCGGCATGCCGGCCGAATACCTGGAGATCGAGTACGCCAAGGGCGACCGCCTGTACGTGCCGGTCGCGCAGTTGCACCTGATCAACCGCTACTCCGGCGCCAGCGACGAGACCGCGCCGCTGCACTCGCTGGGCGGCGAACAGTGGACGCGCGCCAAGCGCAAGGCCGCGGAGAAGGTGCGCGACGTCGCCGCCGAGCTGCTGGAGATCCAGGCCAAGCGCCAGGCCCGCGCCGGGCTGGCCATCGACATCGACCGCAGCGTCTACGAGCCGTTCGCGGCCGCGTTCCCGTTCGAGGAGACGCCGGACCAGCACGCCGCGATCGAGGCGGTGCTGCGCGACCTGGCCTCCAGCCAGCCGATGGACCGCGTGGTCTGCGGCGACGTCGGCTTCGGCAAGACCGAGGTCGCGGTGCGCGCCGCCTTCGTCACCGCGATGGCCGGCAAGCAGGTGGCCGTGCTGGTGCCGACCACGCTGCTGGCCGAGCAGCACTACCGCAACTTCCGCGACCGCTTCGCCGACTGGCCGATCCGGGTCGAGGTGCTGTCGCGCTTCAAGACCAAGAAGGAGATCGAGGCCGAGCTGGCCAAGCTGGCCGAGGGCAAGATCGACGTGATCGTCGGCACCCACCGCCTGCTGCAGCCGGACGTGCGCTTCAAGGACCTGGGCGCGGTGATCGTCGACGAGGAGCAGCGCTTCGGCGTGCGCCAGAAGGAGGCGCTGAAGGCGCTGCGCGCGAACGTGCACCTGCTGACCCTGACCGCGACGCCGATCCCGCGCACGCTGAACATGGCGATGGCCGGGCTGCGCGACCTGTCGATCATCGCCACCCCGCCGGCGCACCGCCTGGCGGTGCAGACCTTCGTGGTGCCGTGGGACGACATGCAGCTGCGCGAGGCGTTCCAGCGCGAGCTCAGCCGCGGCGGCCAGGTCTATTTCCTGCACAACGACGTCGAGAGCATCGGCCGCATGCAGCGCCAGCTCGAGGAGCTGGTGCCGGAAGCGCGCATCGGCGTCGCCCACGGCCAGATGCCCGAGCGCGAACTGGAGCGGGTGATGGTCGACTTCCACAAGCAGCGCTTCAACGTGCTGCTGTCGACCACGATCATCGAGTCGGGCATCGACATCCCCAACGCCAACACCATCATCATCCACCGCGCCGACCGCTTCGGCCTGGCCCAGCTGCACCAGCTGCGCGGCCGCGTCGGCCGCTCCCACCACCGCGCCTACGCCTACCTGGTGGTGCCGGACCGCAAGGCGATCACCGAGGACGCGCGCAAGCGGCTGGACGCGATCGCGGCGATGGACGAGCTCGGCGCCGGCTTCACCCTCGCCACCCACGACCTGGAGATCCGCGGCGCCGGCGAGCTGCTGGGCGAGGAGCAGAGCGGGCAGATGGCCGAGGTCGGCTTCAGCCTCTACACCGAGCTGCTCGAGCGCGCGGTGCGCAGCATCAAGCAGGGCAAGCTGCCCGACGTCGACGCGCACGAGGCGCGCGGCGCCGAGGTCGAACTTCGGGTGCCGGCGCTGATCCCCGAGGACTACCTGCCCGACGTGCACACCCGCCTGACCCTGTACAAGCGGATCAGCGGCGCGCGCAGCGTGGAGGAACTGCGCGAGCTGCAGGTGGAGATGATCGACCGCTTCGGCCTGCTGCCGGAGCCGGCCAAGCACCTGTTCGCGGTCGCCGAGCTCAAGCTGCAGGCCACCGCGCTGGGCATCCGCAAGCTCGACCTCGGCGATGCGGGCGGCCGCGTGCATTTCGTCGACAAGCCCCACGTCGACCCGCTGGCGATCATCCAGCTGATCCAGAGCCAGCCCAAGCGCTACCAGATGGACGGCCCGGACAAGCTGCGGCTGAAGCTGGAGCTGCCGGACGCGGCGGCGCGGCTCAACGCCGCGCGCGGGCTGCTGACGATGCTGGGGAGGCCGCAGTGAACGCGCAGCCGGGTCCGCGCGCCCGCGCGTGGCTGGCGGCGCTGGCGCTGGCGGCGACCGGCTGCGCGACCGCGGCGCGCCCGGAGGCCGTCGATGCGGCCGCGGCCGCACCGGCCACCACCTTCGTGCTGGTCCGCCACGCGGAGAAGGCCCGCGACGGCAGCGACGATCCGCCGCTGACCGAGGCCGGCCATGCCCGCGCCGCGCGCCTCGCGCGTTGGCTCGAACGCGCACCGTTGCGCGCCGTCTACGCCACCGATTACCGCCGCACCCGGCAGACCGCCGCGCCGGCCGCGCAGCGCCACCGGCTGCCGGTGCTCGGCTACGACGCCAAGCGCCCGCCCGGCGAGTTCGCCGCCGAGCTGCGCCGCGCACACGCCGGCGGCACCGTGCTGGTGGTCGGCCACAGCAACACCGTGCCGGCGCTGGCCGCCGCGCTGTGCCGCTGCGAGGTCGCGCCGATGAGCGAGGCCGAGTACGGCCGCCGCCTGCGTGTGCGCGTCGCCGCGGACGGCGCCGCCGTGCTCGAGGAAACCCGCGACGAATGAGCGCGCCGTGGCGGCGGGGCGGAGGTGCGCCCTCTTGGCCACGGAGCCACGCGGACGGACGCGGGCAGGCGTGGCCAAGCGCCGGGCCGCGCAGCCGGCAAGGCGGTCCGCGCCGCAACCTTTTCCCTCGCCTGGTCCGCGCCGGTCCGCGGCAAGGAGGCCCTTGCTTTCGGCCGCGCGCTTCGCTCAGAGCTGCGACTCGACCGGCAGCCAGGCGACAACCGTCGCCGTCGCGCGGCGCAACCAACCGGCCTCGGGCTCGCGCGTCCACACCCGCGGCGGATCGGCGGCGGCGTCGATCCAGCGCAGCTCGTCCCCGCGCAGTTCGACCCGGTAGCTGCTGCGCGGCGCGATCTTGGCCGCGAACAGCCGCTCCAGCTCGGCGGCCAAGGCCGCGTCGCGGAACACGATGCCCATCTCGGTGTTGAGGTTGATCGAACGGGGATCGAGGTTGAACGAGCCGACGTAGCCCCACTCGTCGTCCACGGTGAACGCCTTGGTGTGCAGGCTGGCGCCGCTGCCCGAGCCGAAGCCGCTGCCTCCGCCGCGGCCGTCGCGGGGCTTCATCTCGTACAGCGCGACCCCGGCACGCAGCAGCGGCTCGCGGTACGGCGCATAGCCGCCGTGCACCGCCGCCACGTCGGTGGCGGCGAGCGAGTTGGTCAGGATCCCGACCGCGACGCCGCGCTCGCGCAACCCGGCCAGCCAGCGCACGCCGGCATCGCCGGGCACGAAATACGGCGAGATCAGGCGCAGTTCGCGCCGGGCGCCGGCCATGGCCGGCACCAGCGCGTCGACCAGCCAGCGCCCGCGCGGGGCGCCCTCGGCCTTCTCCGGCGGGTCCGAGTACACGTGCGCCTCGCCGGTCCAATGCAGGGTGCTGCCCTGCAGCAGCATCCGCACGCTGGGCGAGCGGCGCAGGCGCCGCAGGTACTCGCGCGCCCGTGGCGAGGCGTAGTCGGCCTCGGCCCTGCGCCGCAGGCGCTGCAACGCGGCTTCATCGCCTTCCGCCAGCGCCTGCAACGGCAGCGCCGAGCGGCTGTTCCAGAACGCATCGAAGATCGCGACGCTTTCGTCGACGGCCGGACCCAGCGCGATCAGGTCGGCGTCGAGGAAGTTGGTGTCGCTGGCGGCGCCGAAGTACTCGTCGCCGATGTTGCGGCCGCCGACGATCGCCAGCCGGCCGTCGGCGATCCACGCCTTGTTGTGCATGCGGCGGTTGAGGCTGTACATCCGCAGCAGCAGCTCCGCGCCGCGCTGCAGGCTGCGCTCGCTGGCGCGCGAGGGATTGAACAGCCGCACCTCGATGCGCGGGTGCCGGTCCAGCGCCGCCAGCATCGAGCCCTGGCGGTGCGCGTTGAGGTCGTCCAGCAGCAGGCGCACGCGCACCCCGCGGTCGGCCGCGCGCAGCAACTCGTGGGCGAGCAGGCTGCCGGTGAAGTCCGGGTGCCAGATGTAGTACTGCAGGTCGAGGCTGCGTCCTGCGCCGCGCGCGCTCAACGCGCGCACGACGAAGGCATCGCGGTAGTCCGCCAGCAACGCCAGCCCGCTCCGGCCGGGATGCGCCGCGGCCAGCGGCGCGATCGCCCGGTCCAGCGGCGTTTCGACCCGCTCCGCCGGCAGCGCGAACGCCGGCGCGCCGCGCGCGCCCTCGGCGAACCGCCCGTAGCTGTACACCGACAGCAGCGCCGCCAGCGGCAACGCCAGCAGTACGACCAGCACGATGCGCAGTCTCTTCCTCATTGCGGCTCCGTCGGCCGGCGGTCTCCGCCGTCGCCCGATTGTGCGCACGACGCCGTGAGGACGCCTCGACGCGACCGGCTTCGCGCACCCGCAACGGCCGCATGGAATACTGCCGGCATGAATGCCGGACCGCCGCTGCCGCCCGCCCTGCCCGACTGGAACGGCGACGTCGCCGCCGCGCGCGCCCTGCAGGTGGAGCTGGCGCGGCGGGTGGTGCTCGCCGACGCGTTCCCGCGGCCGCCGCGCACGCTGGCGGGCTTCGACGTCGGCTTCGAGGACGGCGGCGCGACCACCCGTGCCGCCGCGGTGCTGCTCGACGCCGACAGCCTGCAGCCGCTGGAGGCGCACGTCGCCCGCGTGCCGACGCGGATGCCGTACATTCCCGGCCTGCTCAGCTTCCGCGAACTGCCGGCGCTGCTGGACGCCTTGGCCCGGCTGTCGCGCGCGCCGGACCTGGTCTTCGTCGACGGCCACGGCATCGCCCACCCGCGCCGGCTCGGCATCGCCGCGCACTTCGGCGTCGCCACCGGCCTGCCCAGCATCGGCGTGGCCAAGCGCGTGCTGGTCGGCGAACACGCCGAGCCCGGCCCGGTGCGCGGCGACGCGGCGCCGCTGCTGCACCGCGGCGAGGCGATCGGCGTGGCCTTGCGCAGCAAGCCGCGCTGCCGGCCGCTGATCGTCTCGCCCGGACACCGCGTGTCGCTGCCGGGCGCGGTCGAGCAGGTGCTGCGCTGCCTCACCCGCTACCGCCTGCCCGAGCCGACCCGGCTGGCCGACCGGCTGGCCTCGCGGCGCGATCGCGGCGCGTGACCGCGCCCTGCGCGCGCCGTAGTCTCGCCGTTCCCCCCGCGTTCGCACCCGCATGACGCCCTTCGCCGCCCCCGCGCTCGCCCTTGCCGCCGCGCTCGCCGGCTGCGCCGCCGCGCACCGCGCGCCGGAACCGCCGCCTGCCGCCCCGCCCCGCACCTTCACCCTCGCGCCCGGGGAGCGCATCCGGCTCGATGCGACGGCCGCGCTGCGCTATCTCGGCGTCCGCGCGGATTCGCGCTGCCCGCCGCAGGTGCAGTGCGTGCACGCCGGTTCGGCCCAGGTCGCGTTGCGCCTGGAGCGGGCCGGCGGCGACGCCGACGCGACGCTGGAAACGCCGCGCGCGCCGGTCGCGTCGGCCGCCGGCTGGAGGATCGCGCTGCTGCGGCTGGAATTCGGACCGAAGCCCGCGGCGACGCTGCGGGTCGAACGGGACGCAAGCGGGCGCTGAGCCCGCATCCGGCTCCGCGATGCGGGCCTGCCTGCCCGCGACCCACGCGGCCGACGCGGCCGGGCCGCGCGGCCCGGCCGCGGATCGGCGCCGCGGCGCCGGTATCGACGGCCGACTCCGACCACGCCCGGCGCAGCGGCGCGACCGCCGTTCCGGGCGAGCGGCGCCGCGGTTGCGGGACCGCAACAGGCCGTTGCGAGCGGGCCGCGGCCGTGCGCGGCGGCCTGTGCGATGCTGGCGCCGTCCACCCGGAGCCGCCGCCATGACCGTCATCGTTCCGCCGCGCGTGCACGACCTGGGCGGGTTCCAGGTGCGGCGCGCGGTGCCGGCCCTGCAGGCGCGCTCGGTCGGCCCGTTCGTGTTCGTCGACCACATGGGGCCGGCGGTGTTCGAACCCGGCCGCGGCATCGACGTGCGCCCGCACCCGCACATCGGCCTGGCCACCGTCACCTTCCTGTGGTCGGGCACGATCACCCACCGCGACAGCCTCGGCAGCCTGCAGGACATCAGCCCCGGCGACGTCAACTGGATGACGGCCGGCCGCGGCATCGCCCATTCCGAGCGCACCCCGGCGGCGCTGCGGGCAGGCGAGCACCCGCTGCACGGCATGCAGACCTGGGTCGCCCTGCCGCGCGCCGACGAGGAGACCGCGCCGGCGTTCCACCACCACCCCGCCGCGACCCTGCCGCAGCAACGCCGCGCCGGCGCCTGGCTGCGGGTGATCGCCGGCCGCGGCTACGGCGAGGAGTCGCCGGTGCGGGTGTTCGCCGACACGCTGTACGTGGCGATCGACCTCGAGCCCGGGGCCGAACTGGCGATCGACGCCCCCCACGCCGAGCGCGCGTTGTACCTGCTGGAAGGCGAGGCGCAGCTCGACGGCGCCGACCTGCCGACGCGCCACCTGATCGTGCTCGATCCGGGCGCGCGGCCCCGTTTGCGCGCGCGCACGCCGCTGAAGGCGATGCTGCTCGGCGGCGAACCGCTCGACGGCCCGCGCCACCTGTGGTGGAACTTCGTGTCCAGCTCCAGGGAGCGGATCGAGCAGGCCAAGCGCGACTGGCAGGAAGGCCGCTTCGGCGCGGTGCCCGGCGACCACGAGTCCATCCCCCTGCCCGAACGCTGAGCCCGGCGCCCGGCCATTAAGCTTCGCGATTTGTCAAGAGCCCGAAAGTGCTCTAAGGTCGGCCGTGCATCACGCTTCGGCACCGACCGCAGGGGGATAGTCGTGAAAGCGACCGTAATGCGTATGTCGTGCCTGGGCCTGCTCGCCGGCGCGCTGGGGATCGGCGCGGCGGCGGCCCAGGATCCGGGGAAATGCCCGCAACTGCCGCCCGACAGCGGCCTGACCTGGGAACACCGGGGCACGGCCGACTCGGACTTCTGCCGCGCCCTGCGCGCGGACGGATCGGAGGCGTTCGGGTTGTACATCGCGGCGAAGACGCCGTTCGAGCCCAAGCGCGGCGATCGCGCCGAGCCGGGCGTGATCGACGGCCAGGAGATCTACTGGTACCGCGCCGAGCTGGCCGGCAAGCCGGACGTGCAGGCGCGCGAGACCTTGGTGCGCCTGGACGACGGCCGCACGGTGCACATCTGGTTGCAGGCGCCGGACCCGAACGCGCTCGCACCGCTGTTGCAGCAGGCGCAATCGATGCGCCTGCCGTCCACGCGCCTGAGCAGCAAGTAGGCCCGCCTTTGCTCGCTCGCCCCGGCGCGGCGCCGGCCGCGCGCGGCGTGCGCTTGCGCCCGCGCCGCATCGCGCGCCTAATGGCCGCGGCCCGCCTCCAACGCCGGGCCGGAAAACCGCAACGGCGCGCCCGGGCGCGGACCCATGACGCCCGGTCGCCCATCACTCAAGGAAACGGGAGAAAGGGCATGATCAAGCGTCTTGGCGCCGAGTTCATCGGCACGTTCTGGCTGGTGTTGGGCGGCTGCGGCAGCGCGGTGCTGGCCGCGAACTTCGGCGGCGACGGCAATCCGCTCGGCATCGGCCTGCTCGGGGTATCGCTGGCGTTCGGCCTCACCGTGCTCACCGGCGCCTACGCGCTCGGGCACGTTTCGGGCGGCCACTTCAACCCGGCGGTCAGCTTCGGCCTGTGGGCCGGCGGGCGCTTCCCCGCGCGCGAGCTGCTGCCCTACATCGTCGCCCAGGTGCTCGGCGGGCTGTTCGCCGGCTTCATCCTGTGGCAGGTCGCCAGCGGACGCGGCGACTTCGCGGTCGATCCGAACGCGGCCGGCGCCTTCGCCAGCAACGGTTACGGCGCGATGTCGCCGGGCGGCTACTCGCTGGCGGCGGCGTTCCTGTGCGAGGTGGTGATGACGGCGATGTTCCTGGTGGTGATCCTCGGCGCCACCCACCGCCGCGCGCCGGCCGGGTTCGCGCCGCTGGCGATCGGCCTGGCGCTCACCCTGATCCACCTGATCAGCATCCCGGTCACCAACACCTCGGTGAACCCGGCGCGTTCGACCGGCGTGGCGCTGTTCGCCGGCGATGCGGCGGTCGCGCAGCTGTGGCTGTTCTGGCTGGCGCCGCTCCTCGGCGGCGCGCTCGGCGGACTGTTGTACCGCTGGCTGGGCGAGGAAAGCCCTGCGGTCGCGGCGCAGCCGCACACCACGGCGTAACCGTGTCGCTCGCCGCTCCCTTCCGCCATGCGGAGGGAGCGGCGATGCGGGCGAGCCGTTCGCTCGCCCTTCGCTGCCGGCTCGAAGCCGGGATCCGTTACTTGCCGTGGACCTGCGCGCCGCGGGCGGCGCGGAACCGAATTTCGCCCCGCATCCGGCGGCGCGCGCACCCACCGCGGGACCGCCCCGTACTTGCCGGGGACGCGCAGCGGCGTTCGTCCGCGCGGATCCGTCGCCGCAAGGCCGTTCCGGCTTGCCCGGATCCGCGTGCGGCGCCGCGGCCGTGCGCCGCGCTCAGAAACGGCCTTCCTGGTAGTCGACGAAGGCCTGCATCAGCTCCTGCTTGGTGTTCATCACGAACGGGCCGTAGCGCGCCACCGGTTCGCGCAGCGGCCGGCCCGCGACCAGGATCGCGCGCGCGCCGCGGTCGCCGGCGGCGATGCGGACCCGCGGCCCGCCGCCGAGCACCGCCAGCTCCTGCGCGCGCACCGCCCACGCGGCGTCGCCGGCGCCGATCGCGGCATCGCCCTCGAACACGTAGGCGAAGGCGTTGTGGCCCTCGGGCAGGACGTAGGCCCACTCCTTGCCTGGCTCGAGCGCGATGTCGAGGTACACCGGCGCGGTCGCCGGCTGCTCGATCGGCCCCGCGGTTCCGTCCACGCGCCCGGCGATCACCTTGACCGCCACGCCGGGCGCCGGCTGCAGCCGCGGGATGCGCTCGGGCGCGAACTCCTGGTAGCGCGGCGCGGTCATCTTCTCGCGCGCGGGCAGGTTCACCCAGAGCTGGAAGCCGCGCATGCGGCCTTCCTGCTGTTCCGGCATCTCCGAATGCACCAGGCCGCGCCCGGCGGTCATCCATTGCACGCTGCCGGGCACCAGCACGCCCTCGTTGCCGTGGTTGTCGCGGTGGCGCATGCGCCCGTCGAGCATGTAGGTGACGGTCTCGAAGCCGCGGTGCGGATGGTCGGGGAAGCCGGCCAGGTAGTCCTCGGCGCGGTCGGTGCCGAACTCGTCGAGCATCAGGAAGGGATCGAGCATGTCCAGCTGCGGCGTGCCGATCACCCGGGTCAGCTTGACCCCGGCGCCGTCGGACGCCGGCACGCCGCGGAGGGTGCGGTCGACGCGGGCGTGCTCTTCGCGGAAGGTGGGTTCGTTCATGGGAGTCTCCGGGCTGTGGCGCTCGCGGGGATGTCGGTCCGCGGCCCTGGCGCCGCCAGGCGCACCGCTGGAACGATCCGTCATGGCCGGTCGCGGCAGCGTGCCGACCGGACGCGGCCGCGCTCAGCGCCGGCGCAGGCGCCAGCAGCGGTGGATGCGCGGGTCGCGGGCGAAATCCGGCGGGATGGTCTGCGGGGTGATCTCCTCGCACTGCGCGAACGCCGCCACGGCGGCCTCGTCGAGGCGGAAGCGGCGGTAATTGTTGGAGAAGTACAGCGTGCCGCCCGGCGCCAGCCGCGCCACCGCCGCGCGCAGCAGGCGCACGTGCGCGGCCTGCACGTCGAAGTCGTCGGCGCGCTTGGAGTTGGAGAAGGTCGGCGGGTCGCAGAAGATCAGGTCGTACTCCTGGTCGTCCGCCTCCAGCCAGGCCAGCGCGTCGGCCTGGACCAGGCGGTGGCGGGTGCCGCCGATGCCGTTCTCGCGCAGGTTGTCGGCGCACCATTCCAGGTAGGTCGCGGACAGGTCGACGCTGGTGGTGCGGCGCGCGCCCCCGACCGCGGCGTGCACGGTGGCCGCGCCGGTGTAGCAGAACAGGTTGAGGAAGCGCGTGTCGTGCGCTTCCGCGGCGATGCGCAGGCGCATCGGCCGATGGTCGAGGAACAGGCCGGTGTCGAGGTAGTCGAACAGGTTCACGCGCAGGCGCGCGTCGCCCTCGCGCACCGCGATCAGCTCGCCGCGCGAGTCCAGCTGGCCGTACTTGCTGCCGCCCTTGGCGCGCACCCGGGTCTTCAGCGCGACGCGCTCGCGCGGCACCGCGAACACCTCGCGCGCGGCCGCCAGCAGCTCGTTGCGGCGCTTGCGCTGGGTCGCCTCGGGAATGTCCGCCGGCGCGGCGTATTCCTGCACGTGCAGCCAGGTCTGCGGCCCGGGCTCGTCGGTGGCGTACACGTCGATCGCGGCGGCGTACTCGGGCAGGTCGGCGTCGTAGGCGCGGAAGCAGGTCACCCCCTCGCGCTCGCGCCAGGCCTTGAGCTTGCGCAGGTTCTTGCGCAGGCGGTTGGCCGCCATCTGCGCGCCTTCGCTCAGCGCCGGCGCCGCTTCGGCGCGCTCGCGCGGCGCCGGCGCGACCGGGTCGGCCACGATCAGGGTGCACTCGATCGCCCCGTTGAACAGTGGGTAGGCCTTCTGCGCGCGCAGGCCGGTGGCGCGCGCCAGCGCCTCGTCGCCGCACAGCACGCTGGCGCGCCAGCCGGGGACGGCGCGGCGGAGCGCGTCGCCGAGGGCGCGGTACAGCGCCGGATCGGCGGCCAGGCGCGCGTCGTACGGCGGGTTGCAGACCACCAGGCCGCGCGCCGGCGCGCCGCCGCCCAGGGTCCCGGCGCCGTGGGCAGCGGCGGGCGCGGCCTCGCCGGCCGCAGGGCCCGGCTCCGGGTGTTCGCCTTCGCGGGGAATCCGGAACGACGGCCCGAGCGCGCGGACATCGCCGACCTGCCAGTCGATCGCGTCCGCCACGCCCGCGCGCGCCGCGTTCTCGCGCGCGGCGCGCACCGCGTGCGGATCGAGGTCGCGCCCGAACAACACCGGCCGCAGCGCCGCCCGCCCCGCGCGTTCGCGTTCGCGGGCCTGCGCGACCAGCGCGTCCCAACCGGCGCGGTCGAAGCCGCGCCACCGCGTCGGCGGGCGGGCGCCGTGACGCAGCAGCCCGGGGGCGACGTCGGCGGCCATCAGCGCGGCTTCGATCGGCAGCGTGCCGCTGCCGCACATCGGATCGAGCAGCGCGCCGCCCTCGGCGTACACCTGCGGCCAGCGCCCGCGCAGCAGCACCGCGGCGGCCAGGTTCTCCTTCAGCGGCGCCTCGCCCTGCATCGCACGCCAGCCACGCCGGTGCAGCGGCCCGCCGCCGAGGTCGACCGACAGCACCGCCCGGCCCTTGCGCACCACCAGGTTCAGGCGCAGGTCCGGCGCTTCGACGTCGACATCGGGCCGCGCGCCGGTGCGCGCGCGCATCGTGTCGACCACCGCGTCCTTGACCCGCTGCGCGGCGTAGCGCGCGTGGGTCAGCGCGTCGCCGGAGACGTGCGCGTCGACCGCGAGCGTGGCACCGTCGGGCAGGTGCGCCGGCCAGTCGAGCGCGGCGACGCCGGCGTACAGCGCATGCTCGTCCGGGCAGTCGAACTCGGCCAGCGGCCACAGCACGCGGCTGGCCAGGCGCGACCACAGCACCGCGCGCTGCGCGTCGCGCAGCGTACCCTCGGCGTTGGCGCCGGCCAGCGCCGCGGTCGCGCGCGCGCAGCCGAGCGCCGCCAGCTCGTCGGCGAGCAGGTATTCCAGGCCTTTGCCGCAGCTGGCGAAGAATCTCATCGGGTCACTTCGATCCGGTACCGGGCATCATGCGCCGCCCCGCGCCGGCGGACCGCGAAGCCGGTTGCGCGGTCGCGGCACGACGCGGCCGCGGGGGTCCGGACGCATGGGACGGCCGCGTTCACAGCGCCGCCAGCAGCGCCGCGAACGCGTCGGCGCTGGCGCCGACGTGGCTCGCCAGCCGGTGCGTGTCGTCCACCAGCAGCAGCCGCGCGCGCCGCGTCCGCGCCCATTCGACCACGTCCGCCGCCGCGATCAGTTCGTCGTCCCAGCCGTGCACCACCGACGTCGGCACCGGCGCCGCCTGCAGCGGCGGCGCGTCGCCCATCCGCACCGGCGGTGCCATCAGGAACAGGCCGCGCACGGGCACCTGCAGCGAGACCCGGCCGGAGATCCACGCGCCGAGGCTGGAGCCGGCCAGCACCAGCGGCCCGCGCGCGGCGGCGGCGCGGGCGCGTTCCAGCAGGCGCTGCACGCGCGCGTGCACGTCGCCCAGTTCGCTGACCTCGCGGCGGGCGTCCAGGTCGGTGTAGTCGGGGCGTTCGTGGCTCCAGCCCAGGCGCTCGGCCACGTCGGCCAGCGCCGCGACCTTGGCCGCGTCGGGACCGCTCTCGAAGCCGTGGGAAAGGATGCAATGTCCGCGGAAACTCATGCGCCGCCGTCGATGGGGAGGGGAACCACGGCGTCGCCCACGCGCAGCGCGCCGCCTTCGAGAATGCGCGCGCACAGGCCGCCGTGGCCGCGCATCGCGTTGTAGCCGCCGGGGCCGAGCGCGGCCTCCATGCGCGAGCACGGGTCGCAGTCGCCGGTGCCCTCCAGCAGCGCCTCGCCGATGCGGAAGCGGCGGCCCTTGAGCGCGGCCAGCGGCAGGCCGGACACCACCACGTTCCGGCGCAACAACCCCGGCGCGACCGCGTCGCGCCCGGCCAGCGCGGCGATCGCCGGCAGATGCTCGGCCTGGACCAGGGTGACGCCGCGCTTGCCGCTGCCGCCGGCGTAGCGATCGCCGGCCAGGCCGGCGCCGGCCTGCGCGAGCGCGCGCTCGGCCTCGACCATCGCCGCGCCGCGCGCCGGCCGCAGGCCGATCCACTCGACGCGGCCCGGCCGCGGCAGCGTGGCCATCAGCTTGCCGAGTTCGGAATCGGCGGGAGGCAGTTTCATCGCGGTTCCGGGACGATGGGGAGGGAGCGCGGCTCGGCCGCGGCCGCGCGGAAGCGAGTCGCCCGCGCCGCCGCCGCGCTGCGTCGACGCCGGCCCGGCGCGCGAATGGTAGCATCCGCCCCCATGTCGCCCGCGCCTTCGGCTTTGCGCATCGTCCACGACCCGCTGCCGTACGAAGCGCGGCTGGACGCGCGCGCGCTCGACCGCATCGACCTCGCGGTGATCCACTGCACCGAACTGCCGGACCTGGCCACCGCGCGGCGCTACGGCGAGGAAGTGCGCTACGGCAGCGGCACCGGCAACAGCGGCCACTACTACGTCGACCGCGACGGGGCCGTGCACCAGTACGTGGCGCTCGAGCGCGTCGCCCACCACGTGCGCGGGCACAACGCGCGTTCGGTCGGCATCGAGCTGGTCAACCGCGGCCGCTACCCGCACTGGCTGGCCGCCGCGCACCAGGCGATGGACGAGCCCTACCCGGACGCGCAGATCGACGCCCTGGTCGCGCTGCTGCGGCACCTGCGCGCGACGCTGCCGGCGCTGCGCCTGGTCGCCGGGCACGAGGACCTCGACACCGAGCGCGTGCCGGCCAGCGACGATCCGTCGGTGCGGGTGCCGCGCAAGCGCGACCCGGGGCCGCTGTTCCCGTGGGAGCGGGTGCTGCGCGCGGTGGAGCTGGAACGGCTGCGCTGACCGCCGCGGCGCTTGCGCGCGCCGTCCGTCCGGCTGCGAGCGCGGGACCCCTTCGGCGGAAGAATGCCCCGCGGAAACCGGCATGGGCGCCCGAGCCGCCCGTCTATACTTCGCCGCATCGACTCCCCACTTCCGAGCCCCGCATGCCCTCCCCCGTCGCCGAGCTGATCGACCTGCTCTCGCTCGAACGCCTCGAGGACAACCTGTTCCGCGGCCAGAGCCGCGACATCGGCACCAAGTACGTGTTCGGCGGCCAGGTGCTGGGCCAGGCGCTGTCGGCGGCCCAGGCGACGATGCAGGCGCCGCGCGCGGCGCATTCGCTGCACGCCTACTTCCTGCGCGCCGGCGACATCGCCGCGCCGATCGTCTACCTGATCGACCGCACGCGCGACGGCGGCAGCTTCTCGGTGCGCCGGGTCACCGCGATCCAGCACGGCCAGGTGATCTTCTTCATGGCCGCCTCGTTCCACGGTGACGAGCCCGGCGCCGAGCACCAGCTGTCGATGCCGGAAGTGCCCAAGCCCGAGGACATCGACCCGCAGCCGGCCGTGCCCGAGCACGTGATGAAGACGCTGCCGATCAAGATCCAGCGCTGGCTGTCGCGCACCGGGCCGTTCGAGTTCCGCCACATCTACCCGCGCGACGAGCTCAACCCGCCCAAGCGCCCGCCCTACCAGCAGTTCTGGTTCCGCCTGACCGAGCCCGTCGGCGACGCCCCGGAGCTGCACCGCGCCCTGCTCGCCTACGCCTCGGACTTCCACCTGCTCGGCACCGCCACCTTCCCGCACGGCATCAGCTACTACCAGCCGAACGTGCAGATGGCCTCGCTCGACCATGCGCTGTGGTTCCACCGGCCGTTCCGCGCCGACGAGTGGCTGCTGTACGCGAGCGACAGCCCGACCGCGCAGGGCAGCCGCGGCCTGGCGCGCGGCATGATCTTCGACCGCGACGGGCACCTGGTCGCCAGCACCGCGCAGGAAGGCCTGATCCGCGTGGTGCAGGACGCCGCCGCGGCCGCGCACGTGCCGGCCAAGGACTGAGCGATGCGCCAGGTCTTCAGCAGCCAGCGCCTGGAGAACGTCGAGAAGGTCGCCGAGCTGTTGCGCGAGGCCGGCATCGAGGTGCGCATCACCAACGGCCGTTCCTACAAGGGCGGGCGCCGCGGCACCTTCAGCTACCGCGAGGCCGGCGGCCCGCAACCGGCGGTGTGGGTGGTGCGCTCGGACGACCAGGTGCGCGCGCGCGAGATCCTGCGCGACGCCGGGCTGCTGGAGACCACCCGCGGCGACAGCTTCGTGCCCAGCTTCCGCGAGCGTCCCGCGGACGCGGCCGCCGACGCCGCGCAGCGGCGCATGCTGCGGGTCAAGCTGATCCTGCTGGCGGGCATCGTCGTGGTCGGCGGCCTGGCGATCGTGCGCGCGCTGCGCCAGGACCCGGCCGCGGAGGCATTGAAGGCCCACCCGCTCGACGGCTCGGCGGCGGCGGTGCCGCAGGCCCTGGCCGCGGCGGTGCTGCGCCAGGAACTGCCGCAGGCGCGGCTGGACACGCTGTGCCTGGCGATCGACGGCCGCGACCCGGGCCGCGCCTTCGTCGAGGCGATGCGGATACCGCGCAAGCGCGTGGTCGCCGCGTCCGAATGCGTGCGCGACCCGGACGAGGACCGCGGCAGCCGCCTTCGCGCCGGCGGCGAGCCGGCGCTGATCGTCGACGTGCACGCGTTCCGCCCGCGCAAGGGCGAAGGCGAGTCGATCGCCGGCACCGTCGAGTACAGCGCCTACCACCACCGCATGTCGGGCCGCTACAAGGTGCTCGAAGTGGTCGAGGCCGAGGACGGCTGGCGGGTGGTGCGGACGGTCAAGCACGTGGCGATGTGAGCCGCCGGCGGCGCCGTTCGCCTCCCCTCGCGCCTGCCCGGTGAGCGGCGGGTCGGCGGCCTTGACGGCCCGGCGCTCTTTCCTGCCGCCCTCGTCCCGGTCACATTCGGCGGCGGGCGACGTCTTCGAGGGCGGGCCCCCGGAAGAGCACCGATGAACGCCGAAGCCGTCGAAGGACTGATCCGCCTCGAACTGCCCGCCGCCGCGCGCGGCGACCGCCAGGCCTACGCGCGCATCGTCGCCGCCTGCCAGAACGCGGTGACCGGCCTGGCGCTGGCGATCGTCCGCGACGTGCCGGCCAGCGAAGACATCGCCCAGGAGGCGTTCCTGTCCGCCTGGCAGAACCTGCGCCGGTTGCAGAACCCGGCCAGTTTCCTGCCTTGGCTGCGCCAGATCACCCGCAACCTCGCCCGCGACCACCTGCGCCGGCAACGCCGCCTGCCGGCGAGCGCGGCCGAGGCCGACGAGGCGATCGCCGCCGCGGCCGACCCGCAGCCGACCGCGCTGGAGCGGCTGATCGAGGACGAGCGCCGCGCCGCGGCCGAGGAGCTGATTTCCGCCCTGCCGGACGACAGCCGCGAAGTGCTGCTGCTGTACTACCGCGAGGGCCAGAGCTCGCAGCAGGTCGCCGCGCTGCTCGGCCTGAACGACGCGGCGGTCCGCAAGCGCCTGTCGCGCGCCCGCGCCGCGGTGCGCGCCGGGCTGCTGGCGCGCTTCGGCGCGTTCGCGCGCGAAACCGCGCCGTCGGCGGCGTTCACGATGATGGTCGCGACCGCGCTCGGCGCGGCCAGCCCGGCCGCGTCGGCCGCCGTGGTGATCGGCAGCCTGGGCGCGGGCGCCACCGGCGTCGGCCTGGGCAAGCTGGCCGGCGGCGGCATCGGCGCGACCAGCGCCGCCGCGGGCGTCACCGGCGGCGCCGCGGGCGGGGTCGCCGGCTACCTGCTCGACGCCGCGCCGCACCTGGACTGGGCGCTCGCCGGCGCGGCCGGCGGCATGCTCGGCACCTGGCTCGGCTGCCGCTACCTGCTCGGGTTCGCCGGCACCCGCGAGGAACGCGCCGAGATCCTCGCGTTCTCGCGCAGGCTGCTGGGGGTGGTGTCGCTGTTCGTCGGCGGCGTGTTCGTCCTGGCGCTGACCACGCGTGGCTGGCTGCCGCTGGCGTTGTTCTCGCTGCTGGCCGTAGGCACGCTGCACCGCATGTACCTGCACACGCTGCCGCGGGTCATGGCGCCCTGCTTCGAACGCCTGACTCGCGTCACCGGCCGCCCGCACCCCACGCTCGCGTACCGGCTGACCTGCGGCGCGCCGGCGACCTGGTTCAGCACCCTGTTCTCGCTGGCGGCGGTCGCCTACGCGCTGGTGCAGTCCGGGCGGCTGTAACCCCGGCCGCGCGAGCGCGAAAAGAAACCGCGCCCGCGGGCGGCGCGGTTGGAAGAACGCAGAGCGGCGGCTCAACGCGCCGGCGGCGCCAGATCCCGGCGGGTCAGATAGCCGTCGCGGTCCTCGTCGAGGAAGGCGAAGGCCTTGGCCAGCCGCGGCATCTTCTCGCCGACCTCGACCTTGCTCAGCCTGCCGTCGCGGTTGAGGTCGGCGGCGGCAAAACGCTGCTCGGCGCGCCGGGCGAACTCGGCTTGGCGCTGGCCGCGCATGCGCTGGTGGTAGGCCTGCAACTCGCTGCGCACCAGGTAGCCGTCGCCGTTGCGGTCGATCTGCGCGAACTGCCCGCCGATGCGCCTCAGCCCCGCGGCCTCGCTGCGGCCGATGCGGCCGTCGCCGTCGCGGTCGGCTTCGGCGATGCGCACCAGGCGGTCGCCGGGCCCGTGATGGCCGCGGCCGCGCCCGGACGCGCGCGAGGGCCGCTCGGACGCGTCGAGCTTGCCGTCGCGGTTCTTGTCCAGGCCGTCGAACTTCGCCGCCAGGCGCGGATGCGCGGCGGCCTCGTTGCGATCGATCGCGCCGTCGCCGTTGGCGTCGAGGTGGCGCATCGGCCACGGCTGCCCGGCATCGGGCCGGGCGAGGGCCGCCCCCGCGAGCGTGGCGCCCAGCGCGGCGGCGAGGGTGAGGACGTGCAGTTTCATCGGGTCTCTCCTGATAGCGGCGCGAAGGGCGCCTGCGCGGAAGGAAACGCCCGCCCATCGCCGCCGTTGACCGCCGGCCGTGCGCGTTCATCCCCCGGACAGCGCACGGGATCCTCCCGACGGAACCGGGGTAGGAAAATTCCTACCCTCGGGCGCGGCGCCCGCCGATTTCCGCCGGCAGCAAATGCGCCGATCCTGCCCCCACCTCGGCAGCCGGCCGCCACGGCAGGGAACGCGGGCGCGAACGGACGCGGCACGGCAGGGAAGAAGAACGAACGGCAAGGGACACGGAGACATCGCCGACACGGCGGCCGGCCTGCCGGGGGACAACGGAATCAGCGCGCAGGGGCGCGCGAGATGGCCATCACCGAAGAACGCTGCGCGCGGCCGGCCCCCGTGCGCCCGCGCCGCGCCGGCGCGCGCATCGCGACCTCGCGGCGCCAGCGCCTGCACGCGGCGTTGCCGCGCTACCTCGCGGCCTGGACCAGCGCCGCCGCGCTGGCGCTGCTCGCCCACGCGTTCGCACCGGCCACCGCCTGAGGCCTCGCGGCGCGCGTGCACCGCGACGCGCGCCCCGCCATTCGGCAGCCGCCCACGGGCGCATGCCGGCGCTGCGGTCGCCACCGATGCCGCCCGCCTGGCTTCATCGCGCCGTGCGCCGGGCGCGCCAGGCCGCGGCAACGCCGCCCTATCCGCCGTGTATCGCGGCGCCCGGACGTTTCGTCCTTCCCCGACCGACGCGCGCTGTCCCTCGGCGCATCGGCCGCACACGCCTTCGGTTCGGACCCCCGACGCGCCCCACCCGCCGAAGCCGCCGGCGGCCTGCGCGCGGACCCGGCCTGTCGCCGTGCCCGGGTCCGCGGCCGGCTTCCGCCGACCCGGCGCGGGCGCCGCAGCGCTGCCCATGCGCCGTAGTATGCTCGCGCTCCGGTGTCCCCGAGGAGCGACGGAATGAAAGCGATGCGGCTTCTGCGTTGGACGGCATGGGCGCTGTGCGCCGTGCTGCTGGCGGCCTGCGCCAGCGGTCCGGTGCGGCGCGTGTCCGAACCCTCCGCGCGCATCCAGCAGCTCACCGTGCAGGCCGACGGCCGCTGGTCCACCGAACTGCGCATCGAGAACTTCAGCAGCGTCCCGATGCGCTTCGACCGCATCGACCTGGCGTTGCGCATCGGCGACGCCGACGCCGGCCGCCTGGCCGCGCAGCCGGCGCTGTCGGTCGCGCCGGAATCGGCCGATGTGGTCACGGTGGTGTTCGCGCCGCAGCTCGCGGCCAAGCTCGCGGTCGCCGACGCGCTCGCCGCCGGCCGCAGCGTGAACTACACGCTCGCCGGCAGCGTCGACGCCACGCCCGAAGAAGCCAAGCCGCGCAGCTTCGAGATCGAGCGCAACAGCGCCCTGAGCCCCGCGCCCGGGCTGCCCGGCGTGATGCGCTGACCGAACCTTCCCTGCCGTGCGCCGCGGCCGGCGCGCCGCGCCGCGGAACCAAACAAGCGTTTGCTCGAACCACGAATTCCGGAGCCGATCCGATGAGCGCCTACCAAGCCCCTCTGGCCGACATGCGTTTCGCCCTGTTCGACGTGCTCGACGCCGGGCGCACCTTCGAGCGCCTCGGCTTCGCCGACGCGACCCGCGACGTGCTCGACGCGGTGCTCGAGGAGGGCGCGCGCTTCGCCGAGACGGTGCTCGCCCCGCTCAATGCGGTCGGCGACCGCGAAGGGTGCGCCCTCGACCGCGACACGGGCGCGGTGACCACGCCGGCCGGGTTCAAACAGGCGTACGCGCAGTACGTCGAAGGCGGCTGGCCGGCGCTGACCGCACCGGTGGAGTTCGGCGGCCAGGGCCTGCCGCATGCGCTCGGCGTGCCGCTGAAGGAAATGATCGACGCCGCCAACCTGTCCTGGGGCAACTTCCCGCTGCTCTCGCACGGCGCCACCGAAGCGCTGCTGCACCACGGCGAGCCGTGGCAGCGGGAAGCCTTCCTCAAGCCGCTGGTCGAAGGCCGCTGGACCGGCACCATGTGCCTGACCGAGCCGCACTGCGGCAGCGACCTCGGCCTGCTCAAGACCCGCGCCGAGCCGCAGGCCGACGGCAGCTACGCGATCACCGGCACCAAGATCTTCATCACCGCCGGCGAGCACGACTTCACCGACAACATCGTCCACCTGGTGCTGGCGCGGCTGCCCGACGCGCCGGCCGGCAGCCGCGGCATCTCGCTGTTCGTGGTGCCGAAGGTGAAGGTCGGCCGCGACGGCGCCCCGGGCGAGCGCAACGCGGTGCGCTGCGGCAGCCTCGAGCACAAGATGGGCATCCACGGCTCGGCCACGTGCGTGATGAACTTCGACGGCGCGCAGGGCTGGCGGGTCGGCCAGCCGCACAAAGGCCTGGCGGCGATGTTCACCATGATGAACACCGCCCGGCTTGCGGTCGGGCTGCAAGGCCTGGGGCTGTCCGACCGCGCGCTGCAGAACGCGCTGCGCTACGCGCGCGAACGGCTGCAGATGCGCGCGCCGTCCGGGCCGCGATATCCGGACAAGCCGGCCGACCCGATCGTCGTGCACCCGGACGTGCGCCGCATGCTGCTGACCTGCAAGGCGCTGGTCGAGGGCGGGCGCGTGCTCGGCTACGACGCCGGCCTGCAGGTCGACATCGCCGCGCATGCGCCGGACGCCGCCGAGCGCGAACAGGCCGAGGCGCTGCTCGGCCTGCTCACGCCGATCGTCAAGGCCTGCCTGACCGAATGGGGCGTGGAGTGCACCTACCACGCGCTGCAGTGCTTCGGCGGCCACGGCTACATCGCCGAGCACGGCATGGAGCAGCTCGCCCGCGACGCGCGCATCACCACCCTGTACGAAGGCACCACCGGCATCCAGGCGCTGGACCTGCTCGGGCGCAAGATCGTGCAGCTGCAGGGCGCCGGGCTGCGGGTGCTGCTGGCGCGGATCGAAGCGTTCTGCGACGCGCACGCCGGCAACGCCGCGCTCGCCGAGTTCGTCGGCCCGCTGCGCGCCAAGGCGGCCGAATGGCAGCAC
Source organism: Vulcaniibacterium tengchongense (assembly GCF_003814555.1). Lineage (GTDB taxonomy): Bacteria > Pseudomonadota > Gammaproteobacteria > Xanthomonadales > Xanthomonadaceae > Vulcaniibacterium > Vulcaniibacterium tengchongense. The sequence goes on along the minus strand of NZ_RKQN01000001.1, from coordinate 340,469 downwards.
CTGACGCAGCGCATCGTCGCCCGCGCCGCCGGCAACGCCGAGGAGATCGGCGCGGCGGCCTACGACTACCTGCTGTATTCGGGCTACGTCGCGCTGGCGTATTGCTGGGCGCGCAGCGTGGCCGCGGCCGAAGCGCGCGGCTCGCAGGCGCTGAAGGACGACAAGCGCGCCACCGCGCGCTTCTACTTCGCGCGCGTGCTGCCGCGCACCCTCGCGCATGCGGCGGCGATCGAGAGCGGGCTTGCGGCCTTGCCCGAACTCGACGGCTGAAACGTCGCGGCGTCGCCGCGCCGGAGCCGGTGCGATGGCTTCCGCGCGACCGCCCTCCCGTCCCGTGGGCGCGACGCGAACGCGGGACGGGACGAGTGCAACGGGCCCATCGAGCCCGTCGCAACGCGGCGGCTGCGCCCTGCCCTCCCGCGGCCGCTGCGGCTGTCGCAGCGTGGCCTTGCCGGCCGCCGAGATGCCGCAGCGCTCCCGTCTCCCGCGCCGGCCCCCGAGCGGCGAGCGGTGCGGACGTGCTTGCAGATCGCGCAGGGCGGAGCCCGCCCGGGTGCGGATACACAAACTGTCACCGATAGCGTATAAGCTGGTGGCCCGATGGAGACCGACAGAGCGACGCTGCGCCTGGTCCGCGCCGGAACCGAACCGGATCCGGGCTTCGTCCCCATCGCGGCTCCCCGCCGCCTCCCCAGCCGCCTCGATGCGGTGCGGCTGCTCTCGCTCGACGCGCACGGCCGCGCCCTGGACTGGATCAGCTGGCAGGACGCGGCCTGCCTGTACGCGCGCGGCGCGGTCGCCTGGACCCTCGGCGATCCCTGCCTGACGGTGCACGGCGGCACCAGCCGCCTGACCGGCGAGCAGAGCGTGATCGAGCTGCACCCGATCGTCGCCGCGCGCGGTCACGCCCGCGCCCATGCCGAGCCCACTCCGGCGCTGACCAACGCCGCGCTGTTCGCCCGCGACGGTTACCTGTGCCTCTACTGCGGCGGCGCCTTCAGCCGCGCGCAGCTCACCCGCGACCACGTGCTGCCGGTGTCGAAGGGCGGCCGCGACGTCTGGGAGAACGTGGTCGCCGCCTGCTTCCACTGCAACTCGCGCAAGGGCAACCGCACTCCGCAGCAGGCCGGCATGCCGCTGCTGGCGGTGCCGTACCGGCCGAGCTGGATCGAGCACCTGATCCTGTCCAACCGCAACATCCTCGCCGACCAGATGGCGTTCCTGAAGAGCCAGCTGCCGAAGAAGTCCAAGCTGGCCAGCTGAGCTCCGCGCCAGCGGCTGACCGCATCGCGACCGCGCGCGGGGCCGCGCCCGCGCCGGCGGCGCCGCCCCGGAAAGACTGCCGCGAATCGCCCGGAACCGACGCGGCAGGCGCGTTGACGGCGGTGGTGGCGTCCGTAACACTCGCCCACCACGCCACACGACACCCGGACCGTACGATGCCCTTGACCCTCGGCCTCACCGGCATGGATCCGGCCACCGAAACCGCGCTGCGCGCGGCCTTCGACAGCGCCAACGCCCGCCTCGGCGGGATCTGGCGGCTGGCGCCGGACAGCGAGGCCGACTACGTCGTCGTCGACATGGACAGCATGTACGGGCCGATGAGCTGGCTGCGCCTGCACGCCGCCGGCAAGCAGGTGATCGCGTTGACCGCGGCCCAGCGCAGCCAGGCCGACCACCGCCTGGCCCAGCCGTTCGACGCCGCCAGCCTGGCGGCGCTGCTGGGCGGGATCGCGGCCCAGGCCGGGGTCGCGCCCGCGGCACCGGCGCCCGCGCCCACGCCGATGCCGGCAGCCGCCCGACAAGAACCCGCGCCACGCGAGCCGGCGCCGGTGCTGGACAGCGCCGTGGACATCCCGCTGGAAGCGGCGCCGGGCCCCGCCCCGGCCGAGCCCGAAGGCCCGGCCACGGCCGGGCCGCCGCGGACCGCGGACGTTCCGGTGCGCGAAGGCCGCCGCCTGCTCGACTGGCTGGCGCCGGGCCGCCTGCAGGGCCGGCTGCGCCTCGGCGGCGGCGGCGAGACCCTGCTGATCGACGCCGACCTGCGCGAGTACTACGGCCCGGCGGCACTGAAGCCGCTCGCCGGCCGGTTCGAGGCCGAGTTCGAGCGCGCCGACTTCGAGCCGCTCGACGCCGCCGCCTGGAGCGCCGCCACCGCCGCCCTCGGCACCGCCATGCCGCTGACCCGGCTGGTCTGGTTCGGCCACCTGCTCGCCGGCCGCGGCCAGCTGGCGCCGGAACACGACCCGCAGGCGCGCTACCGCATGGTCAAGTGGCCGCAGACCGAGCGCGAATTCCCCAAGCATTTCCGCATCGCCACGGCGATGATGAAGGGGCCGGCCACCCTGCCGGAGATCGCCGAGGCCGCTGGCGTCGCGCTGGCCGAGGTCGCGGACTTCGTCAACGCCCATCTGGCCAGCGGCCACGCCGAGGCCGAGCGCGAGCCGGAGCCGGCGGAGCCGCCGAAGCCCGGCCTGTTCGGCCGCCTGCGCGGCCGCTGACGGCACCTGCCGCGGCCTTGGCGGCCCGCCCGCCGAGGCCGCGCCACGCCTGACACCGTTTGCGCGCCGCGCGCAACCGCATCGCCGCGGCGCGCACGCGATTTGACGCATCGCCGCACCGCCCCCGTGGCGCGCTCCGCAGCGGCCGGCGCCGCGGCCGCGCCTTGCCCCTCCCGGACGGCGGCGGGACAATGTCCGACTTGCCCCCGATGCCGTCGCGATGATCGACCCCCAACGCTATCCGCGCCTGTCGCGCATCCAGTTCCCCGCCGATCTGCGCCGGTTCCCGCAGGAGGAGCTGCGCCCGATCGCCGACGAGCTGCGCGCCTACCTGATCGAACAGGTGGCCAAGGTCGGCGGCCATTTCGGCGCCGGCCTGGGCGTGATCGAACTGACCGTGGCCCTGCACTGGCTGTTCGATACCCCGGTCGATCGCCTGGTCTGGGACGTGGGCCACCAGACCTACCCGCACAAGATCCTCACCGGCCGCCGCGACGCCATCCACACCGTCAAGCAGAAGGGCGGCGTGGCGCCGTTCCCGAAGCGCGAGGAATCCGAGTACGACACCTTCGGGGTCGGCCATTCCTCCACCTCGATCTCGGCCGCGCTCGGCATGGCGATCGCGCTGCAGCGCGCCGGCGACGAGCGCAAGGTGGTCGCGGTGATCGGCGACGGCGCGATGACCGCGGGCATGGCCTTCGAGGCGCTGGCGCACGCCGGCGGCATGGGCGAGGAACCGGGCGGCCTCGAGCCGAACCTGCTGGTGATCCTCAACGACAACCAGATGTCGATCTCGGAGAACGTCGGCGGCGTCACCCGCATGCTCGGCCGGCTCACCGGCAGCCGCACGCTCAACGCGCTGCGCGAGGGCGGCAAGAAGCTGCTCGGCGACAAGCACCGCGGCCCGGCCAAGTTCGTGCGCCGCTGGGAGGAGCACTGGAAGGGCATGTTCGTGCCGTCCACCTTCTTCGAGGAACTCGGCTTCCACTACACCGGCCCGATCGACGGCCACGACATCGACGCGCTGGTCGGCACGCTGAAGACGCTCAAGGGCCTGAAGGGGCCGCAGCTGCTGCACATCATCACCACCAAGGGCAAGGGCTACGAGCTCGCCGAGGGCGACCAGATCGGCTACCACGCGGTCGGGCCGTTCGACCCGGCCCAGGGCGTGGTCGGCAAGCCCGGCGCGAAGAAGCTGACCTACACCGACGTGTTCGGCGACTGGCTGTGCGACATGGCCGCGGCCGACCCGAAGCTGATGGGCATCACCCCGGCGATGCGCGAGGGCTCCGGCCTGGTGCGCTTCAGCAGGGAATACCCGGAGCGCTACTTCGACGTCGCCATCGCCGAGCAGCACGCGGTGACCCTCGCCGCCGGCATGGCCTGCGAGGGCGCCAAGCCGGTGTGCGCGATCTACTCGACGTTCCTGCAGCGCGGCTACGACCAGCTGGTGCACGACGTGGCGATCCAGAACCTGGACGTGCTGTTCGCCATCGACCGCGGCGGCGTGGTCGGCCCCGACGGCGCGACCCACGCCGGCAACCTCGACCTGAGCTACCTGCGCTGCGTCCCGAACATGGTGGTGATGGCGCCGGCCGACGAGGACGAGTGCCGCAGGATGCTCAGCACCGGCCACCGCTATCCCGGCCCCGCGGCGGTGCGCTACCCGCGCGGCGGCGGGCCCGGCGTGCCGGTGCAGCCGACGCTCGAGACGCTGCCGATCGGCAAGGCGCAGCTGCGCCGCGAAGGCGCGTGCCTCGCCCTGCTCGCGTTCGGCGCGATCGTGCCGGCGGCGGAGCGGGTCGGCGAGGAACTCGGCCTGACCGTGGTCAACATGCGCTTCGTCAAGCCGCTGGACCGCGCGCTGATCCTGGAACTGGCCCGCCGCCACGAGGGCTTCGTCACCCTCGAGGACAACGTCGTCGCCGGCGGCGCCGGCTCGGGTGTGGCCGAACTGCTGGCCGCCGAGGGCGTGACCTTGCCGATCCTGCACCTGGGGCTGCCGGACGCGTTCCAGCAGCACGCCAGCCGCGAGGAACTGCTGGCCGAGGCCGGGCTCGACGTGGCCGGCATCCGCGCGGCGGTGTTGCGCCGCTGGCCCGCACTGGCCGACGACGCGCTCACGCGATCCGGGCAGCCGACGCCACTGAGCGCGGCACGCTAGGCTCCAGGACCGGACGCCGGCACAGGACGACAAGGGAACAGGAATGGGCGAGGGATTTGCCGCACTCGGCGCGGTACCGGTCATGGCGATAGGCGTCGCCTTCTTCGCCGCGCTCTACTTCGGCTTCGGCGGCGCGGTCTGGCTGCTGACCCGGCGTGTGCTGCCGGCGCTCGGCATCGGCCATCCGCTCGACCCGCGCCCGCTGCCGCCGGGCCAGCTGCGCCGCGAACTGCTCGCCTCCTGCGGCTCGGTCCTGGTGTTCGGCCTCGGCCTGGTGGTGCCGTGGGCGCTGCTGCGGCTGGGCTGGGCGCGATTCGCCGCGGAGCCGTCGCCGCCGCGGGTGCTGGCCGAGATCGTCGCGCTGTTCCTGTGGAACGAGCTGCACTTCTATCTCCACCACCGCCTGCTGCACACGCGCCCGCTGCGCCGCTTCCACGCCCTGCACCACCGCTCGCGCACGCCGACGCCGTTCTCCACCTACGCCTTCCATCCGGTCGAGGCGCTGATGCTCGGCAGCGTGCCGCTGCTGCCGATGCTGCTGCACGACTTCAGCTTCGCCGCCCTGGCCAGCCTGCCGGTGCTGAGCATCGCGCTCAACGCGCTCGGCCACAGCAACTACACCCTGGCCGCGCCGCCGCGGCGCGGCTGGCCCGCGGCCGCCGATCGCCACCAGCTGCACCATGCGCGCTATCACGGCAATTACGGCTTCCTGCTGCCCGGGCTCGACCGCCGCCTCGGCACCGCGGCAGCCGAGGCGGCGGACGACGCCGGCGGAACGCGCGCCCCATGAGCGAACCGACCGCCGCCGCGGCCGATCCCGCCCTGGGGCCGCTGCGCCATCGCCGCGACCTGCAGAGCCTGGCCTACCTGCTGCTGCAGCCGGCACTGATGCTGTGGCAGTGGCGCCACGGCATCGCGCTGCCGGCCTACCTGGCGATGCTGTTCCTCGCCGTCGGCGTCAGCGTGATCCACCACAACCACGCCCATCTGCCGCTGTGGCGCAAGCGCGCGCTCAACCGCGCCACCGACCTGTGGATCACCGCGCTGCAGGGCCATCCGACCTGCGTGTTCCACCCGGCGCACAACCGCAACCACCACCGTCACCGCCACGGCCCCGGCGACCTCGCCCGCACCTGGCGCTTCGGCGACCACAACCACCTGCTCGGCTGGGCGCTGCATCCGCTGCAGGCCGCGGCGGTGCTGTACCCGGCGATCCTGCGCTGGCTGGCCGCGCTGCGCCGCCGCGCGCCGGGCGCGTTCCGCTGGTGCCTGCTGCAGTACGCGCTGTGGCTGGTTTCGTGGCTGGCGGCGCTGGCGATCGACCCGTTCAAGGCGCTGGCGCTGGTGATCCTGCCGCAGCTGTTCGGCCTGCACTGGCTGCTCGGCGCCAACTACCTGCAGCACGCGCACGCCGACGACGGCGCGCGCTACGGCTACGCGCGCAACTTCGGCGGCTGGGTCAACCCGCTGCTGTTCAACATCGGCCTGCACACCGCCCACCACGAACACGGCCGCGCGCACTGGTCGCGGCTGCCGGAACTGCACCGGCGCTACCGCGCCGCGATCGACCCGCGCCTGCTCGAGCCTGGCCTCGCCGGCTACGTGCTGCGCACGCTGGTGCTCGGCCCGATCCTGCCGCGCCATCGCTCGCGCTCGCTGCGCGCACGCGGCGCCGCCCCCGCCTTCAAGGAGAACTGATGCCTACCCGTTTCGAGCGCACCTGGATCCACGGCAGCGGCCGTTTCCTGCCCGGCGACCCGGTCGACTGCGAGGCCATGGACGCCTACGTCGCGCCGTTGAACCGCCTCTCCGGCCGGATCAAGCGCAAGATCCTGGCCGAGAACGGCATCCTGACCCGCCACTACGCGATCGACCGCGACGGCCGCACCGTGCACAGCTGCGCCGGCATGGCCGCGGCGGCGATCCGCGACTGCCTGGCCGCGACCGGCACCGCGCTCGACGCGGTCGGCCTGCTCGCCTGCGGCACCTCCGGCGGCGACGCGCTGATGCCCGGCTTCGCCAGCATGGTCCAGGGCGAACTGGCGGCGCCGCCGATGCAGGTGCTGTCCAGCCACGGCATCTGCGCCTCCGGCGTCGCCGCCTGGGAGGCCGCGGCCGCCGCGGTCGAACTGGGCGCGCACGCGCGCGCCGTGGTCGCCGCCGCGGAGATGCCGTCGCGGCTGTTCAAGCGCTCGCGCTACGCCGCGCGCGGCTACGACGCCGATTTCGACGCGCATTTCCTGCGCTGGATGCTGTCCGACGGCGCCGGCGCGCTGATGCTGACCGGCGACGCGCCGGCGACGCCGCTGCGGCTGCGCCTGCGCTTCGTCCACCAGCGCTCGTTCGCCGGCGACTATCCGGTCTGCATGCAGCTGGGCCTGAGCCCCGACCGCAGCCGCTCGCACCTCGACTACGACGCCTGGCACGCCGCCGAGGCCGACGGCGCGCTGTTCCTGCGCCAGGACATCCGCCTGCTGCCGCACCTGTTCGACGTCGGCGTGCACGAGTACGCGCGCCTCGCCCATGCCGGCTGGATCGACCCGGCGCGGATCGACCATTTCCTTTGCCACTACTCGTCCGAGCGCTTCGCGCCGACGATCGACGAGCTGATGCGCAAGGCCGGCCTGGCGATCCCGCGCGAGCGCTGGTACAGCAACCTGGTCAGCCGCGGCAACACCGGCGCCGCGTCGATCTTCATCATGCTCGACGAGTTCCTGCGCACGCGCGAGCTGCGCGCGGGCGAACGCATCCTCTGCTTCATCCCCGAGTCGGGGCGCTTCACCGTCGCCTTCGCGCTGATCGAGGTCGAGGCCGGCGACGCCCCCGCCGCCGGCGCGCGCGCGCCGGCGGTCGCCGCATCGCCGCAGGAGGACGACGACGCGGTCGCGCCGCCGCACGATCCCGCCGACGCGCCGGCCGCGCTGCGCCACCTGCTCGGCGAGCTGGCCACGATCTGGCACGACTACCGCTCGCGGGTCTGGCGCACGCCGCTGATCCGCAAGCTGCGCGGCGGCGACTTCGCCGTCGCCGACTACCTGCGCTGGATGGAGCACTGGATCCCGCAGGTACGCGAGGGCAGCAAGTGGATGCGCGAGGGCGCCGCCTCGGTGCGGGCGCCGTATCGGGACCTGGCCGGGCTGATCGAGACCCACGCCGGCGACGAGCAGGACGACTACGCGATCCTGTTCGACGACTACCGCAAGGCCGGCGGCACGGTCGCCGACATCGACGCGCTGCGCCGCAACCCGGGCGGCGAGGCGCTGAACGCCTACCTTCACGCGCTGGCGGCGACGCCGAACCCGATCGGCCTGCTCGGCGCGATCTACGTGATCGAAGGCACCGGCCAGCGCATCATCCCGGCGCTGCTGCCGCTGATGAAGGCGCGCCTCGACCTGCCCGCCGACGCGTTCCGCTTCCTCGACTACCACGGCGCCAACGACGAACACCACCTGCTGCGCTGGCTGCGCGCGGTCGAGATCGTGCTCGCCCACGACGCCGACGGCCGCGGCGCGCAGGCCATCGTCGACACCGCGCGCCAGGTCGCCCAGCTCTATCTGATGCAGTTCCAGCACGTGCTGCCCGAACGGAGCCCCGGATGAAGCCCGAACCCGACTTCCTCGACCAGCCCTACGATCCGCGCGACCCCAGCCCCTGGCTGGCGCTGTACCTGGACCGCAGCACGCCGCTGGACGAAGCGGTGAAGCGCGCCTGGCTGGCCGATTCCAGCTCGCGCTCGCGCCAGTACGTGCTGCCGTTCGTGCGCCCGCTGGCGCGCACCCTGATCGTGCTGATCCAGGTGCTGAAGACCTTCACCCCGCGCAAGGTCGCGTTCTCCCGCGCGCTGCACCGGCTGCTGGCCTGGGGTATGGAGAACTTCATCCGCCCGGAGGCGAACTGGCTGATCCTGCGCCACTTCCACCTCGGCTCGCAGGTGCTGCAGTTCATCGCCGCCAACGCCCCGGTCGAGGTGCCGACCCATCCGCTGCGGCCGCGGCGCATCGCCGACGTGCGCGAGGAGATGTTCCTCGTCCACGACCTCAACCTGTACAACTTCGTGATCCGCCTCAACCAGGCGCTGCGCGAATCCGGGCGGCAGCTGCAGCGGGTCGAGCGACCGGACCTGTCGATGATCGAGCAGCCGCCGCTGCGGCTGGAGGACATGCCGCGGCGGCGCCGCAACTTCCTCGACCTGCAGAGCTCGATCGAACTGTTCACGCCGATCTACCAGCTGCTGCTCACCGACAGCGATTTCTGGCGCGCGACCAACTCGCTGCAGCTGGACGAGACCATCGGCCTGTACGCGGCGACCCTGCTCGATGCGCATTCGCACCTGGTGCTGGTCAACAACCGCCACCCGCTGGTGCCGATGTCGACCCTGCGCGCGGGCTTCCGCCTGACCCTGCACGGGCTGTCGACCGAGATGCTGCACGCGGTGCTGATCCAACTGCGCCAGCGCCAGGACGCCGCGCAGGCCGCGGTGCCCGCGACCTCGGCCGCGGCCTGCGCCGGCTCGGCCTCGTAGCCGCGCGCCCGCAGCTCGGCCGGCAGCCGTCCCACCGCGCATTCGGCAGCACGGCGACGCTCGCGCATGCCGTCGGGGAGCGCATCCACGAGCGCGCCGGCACGGGCAAACGCGCGTATCGGCATGAGCCTGCCGGGCCGGCCGTGGTCGGCTTTTCGCCCGGATGAAGCGCCCGTTCGAGCGGCGGCGGCGCCCACTGCCGAAGGACCGTAGGCGTTGGCCTCTGCCCGCGAGCGGCGCGCGGGCGTCGATCCGGATCCTGCCGGCCCGGATCCGCGTTTTCGCGACCGCGTGCCCCGCCGGGCGCCGCTTCCTCGTCCCGGCTCCTCCGACGAGGCGGTGGACCGCCTGCCGGCAGGGCCCCGGAAGAGAGCGCCGTTCAGGGTTCCTCGACCGCATACCCCTTGGCCCGCAGCGCGGCGAGATAGCCGTCCGGCCGCAACACCTCGCCCATCGGCAGCACCGCGAAGCTGACGGCGTTGTGCGCCAGCGCCCGCTCCGCCGCCTGCAGCCACTGCGCGCGCAGCTGCGCTTTCAGGTCGCCGGGCGCGCGCTTCTTCACCACCTGCGTTTCCAGGGTCGCGAGCAGGCAGGTCTCGCGCGGATCGTAGTCCGGCAGGCCGCGCAGGGTCCCGACGTCGCCGACCGCCCACGCGTTGGCGCGTTGCCGCATCAGGTCGAGATCGCCTTCCAGCCGCCGCAGCGTGCGGTCGAAGCACTCCAGGTCGTCGAGCCGGGTGCCGCGGAACTCGTCCAGCGCCGCCTTCGGGTCGGCGATGACCAGCTTGAGCTGCGGCCGCGACTGCGTCACGTCGTACCGCTTGGCCGCGCGTTCCAGCACCGGCGTGACCACGCCGTGGCGCAGGCCGGCATCCTCGATCGCCTCCTGGTACAGCTCCATCGCCGCGAACAGCGGCCGCCACTCCTCGACGCCGTCGCCGCGGCCGAGATACTTGCGCTTGAGCGGCTGCCAGCGCGCGTACAGGTCCGGCGGCAACACCTCGCGCAGGGTCGCGCCGTCCGGGTTCCTGCGCGCCTTCAGCACCTTGGGGAGCAGCCGCAGGCCGCCGAAGAAGCCGACTTCGGCGTTGAACGCCAGCGCCGGCGGCCAGATCAGTTCGTCGGCCTGGGCGAGCACGGCCTCGACGTCGCGCGCTTCCCATTCGATGCCCTTAGGCAGCGGCGAGACCGTGCCGAGCACCCACAGCACGCGTTCGCCGTCGGACACCTTCCACAGTCCGGGCCCGGGCTGCACGCCGCTCACCACCACCGCGTCGAGGTCGCGCACCGGCGGCTCGGGCGCGGCGTCCGCGGCGCCGGGTCCCGGCATGGGCGCGTCGGTGGCCGAGGCGGCGGCGGCCGGGACCAGCAGAAGACACAGCGAAAGAACGACGACGCACTTGCGCATGGCAAGACTCCCTGTCGGACGAAGCCGTCATTGCGCCGCATCGGCAAGCGTCCGGGGAGTGCCTCACGGCACCGCCGCGACGTGCGTTCAGCCGGCAGCGGGGAAGGCCTCCTGCCGATCCCTCCCCACCGGCCCCTCCGGCCGCAGACGACCCGGCACGCACAGAGGGATGCGCCCAGCCGACGCGCGCAAGGCGCAGGATGGCGCTCCGGCGCGCGCCTACAATCGCGCGCTTTCACGCCAGGAGCGCGCATGGACAACGACATGGACAAAGCGGCAGAGCCGATGGGCCCGGCCGAAATCCCGCGCGGGCCGGTGCCGGTCCCGGCCGCGGTGCGGCGCCTGGCCGGCGACGAAACGCCGACGGCGGTCTGGGTCAACGAGCGCGGCGGCATCACCTTCCGTCTCGGCGCGCGCTACGCGAAGTGGAACCCGCACGGCACCGGCCTCGATCTCGACCGCGAGCGCGCGCGCCTGCAATGGGCGCGGCGCTGGCACGCGGTCCCGCAGGTGCTGGACTGGGGCGCCGACGAAGCCGGGCAATGGCTGGTGACGGCGGCGCTGCCGGGCGAACCGGCGGTCGCGCCGCGCTGGCTGGCGCGACCGCTCGACGCCGCGCGCGCGATCGGCCTCGGCCTGCGCCGGCTGCACGACGCGCTTCCGGTCGAGGCCTGCCCGTTCGACTGGTCGATCGAGGCGCGCTGCCGCGGCCGCCCGTTGCCGGTCGACGTGCCGGCGCCCCCGCCCGACCGGCTCGTGGTCTGCCACGGCGACGCCTGCGCGCCCAACACGATCGTGGGCGGGGACGGCGAGCCGGTGGGCCATGTCGATCTGGGCTCGCTCGGCGTCGCCGACCGCTGGGCCGACCTCGCCGTCGCCAGCATGAGCCTGGACTGGAACTATCCGCCGGATGGCGAGGACGACCGCCGCTGGCAGGATGCGCTCTTCGCCGCCTACGGGGTCGAACGCGACGAGGAGCGCATCAGCTTCTATCGCGCGCTGTGGGACGCGACGGACTGATCCGCGCAGCGCCGAACGATAAACGAAAAACGAAAAACGGCCGATCGGAAACGATCGGCCGTTCGCGAGATTGGTCGGGGTAGCCGGATTCGAACCGACGACCACCAGTCCCCCAGACTGGTGCGCTACCAGGCTGCGCTATACCCCGAGTGTATGGTGCGCATCCGCCGCTACGGCGGACGGCCAGTATAGCCCACTCGCGCCGGCCGTGGCGCGGTGACCGCGCTCAGCGCCGCAGCAGCTGCAGCACTTCCTCCAGTTCCATCCGCACCTGGCGGACGATCTGCGAGCTCAGCGCCGACTCCTCCTTCTGCGCCTCGCCCTCCAGACGCTGGCGCGCGCCGCCGATGGTGTAGCCCTGTTCGTACAGCAGGCCGCGGATCTGCCGCACCATCAGCACCTCGTGCCGCTGGTAGTAGCGGCGGTTGCCGCGGCGCTTGACCGGGTTGAGCATCGGGAACTCGGTTTCCCAGTAGCGCAGCACGTGCGGCTTGACGTCGCACAGCTCGCTGACCTCGCCGATGGTGAAGTAGCGCTTCGCCGGGATCGGCGGCAATTCGCGGTTGCTGCCGGGATCAAGCATGTTCGCTCCTGCCGGTGTAGGCCTCGACGCGTTCCTTCAGCTTCTGCCCCGGACGGAAGGTGACCACGGTACGCGCGGAGATCGGGATCTCCTCGCCGGTCTTCGGGTTGCGGCCGGGGCGCTGGTTCTTGCGGCGCAGGTCGAAGTTGCCGAAGCCGGACAGCTTGACCTGGCGGCCCTGCTCGAGCGCCTCGCGCAGCGCGTCGAAGAACGCGTCGACGAACTCCTTGGCCTCGCGCTTGTTCAGTCCGACCTCGTCGAACAGCCGCTCGGCCATCTCGGCCTTGGTCAGTGCCATCTTGCGTACCCCTTACAACCTCAGCTGCGGATCGCAGCGCCGTGGTCGCGCTGCAGGGCGGCGGTGACCGCCGCGACCGTCCCGTCGACATCCCGGTCGGTCAGGGTGCGGGATTCGTCCTGCAGAATCAAGCCCATAGCCAGACTCTTGAATCCGCTTTCGACGCCCTTGCCCTGGTAGCGGTCGAACAGCACCAAGTCGCGCAGGACCGGCCCGGCGGCGGCGCGCACGCTGGCGGCGACCGCCGCCCACGGCACCGGCTCGGCCACCACCACCGCCAGGTCGCGGCGCACCGAAGGGAACTTCGACAAACCGGCCGCCTTCGGCAGCGGACGCGCCAGCAACGGGGCGAGATCGAGCTCGAAACCCACCACCTCGACGTCGAGGTCCAGCGCCTGCTGCAGGCGCGGGTGCAGCTGCGCGAGCCAGCCCAGGCGCACGCCGTCGCGGAACACCTCCGCGCAGCGCCCCGGGTGCGCCCAGCCGACCTGCGCCGGCCGGTATTCCAGGCGCGCGCCGGCCACGGCGGCCAAGCTGTCCAGGTCGCCCTTGAGATCGTGGAAGCCGACTGGACGCGCCGGCACGCCCCACTGCTCCGCCCGGGCCGGACCGCAGGCGACCGCGGCGATGCGCGCGGCCTCGGCCGGGGCGGCGCCCTCGCCCGCGGCGGCGAACACGTTGCCGAGCTCGAACAGCCGCACCCGTGCCTGCTGGCGCGCGGCGTTGCGGCCGAGCGCGGCCACCAGGCCGGGCAGCAGCGCGGTGCGCATCGTGCTCAGCTCGGCGCTGAGCGGGTTGGCCAGCGGCACCGCCCCCGCGTCGAGACCCCAGCGGCCCAGCAGCGCGGCATCGACGAAGGCGTAGTTGACCGCCTCCAGGTAGTCGCGGCTGGCCAGGTGCCGGCGCACGCTGGCCTCGTCCACGCGCGCCTCGCTCGGCGCGACCAGCGGCGCGGCGCCTTCCGGCAGCGTCGCCGGCACCGCGTCGTAGTCGTGGATGCGGGCGATCTCCTCGATCAGGTCCTCCTCGATCGCCAGGTCGAAGCGGCGGGTCGGCGGCGTCGCGCGCCAGCCGTCGGCGGCCGGCTCCACGGCCAGCCCGAGCGCGCGCAGGATGCGCTCGACCTCGGCGTCGGCGACCTGCATGCCGAGCACCCGCGCCAGGCGCGCGCGGCGCAGCAGGATCGGCCGCGGCGTCGGCAGGTGCTCGGACAGCGCGGCCTCGGCCACCGGACCGGGGGTGCCGCCGGCGGCGTCGAGGATCAGCCGGGTCGCGTACTCGATCGCGATGCGCGGCAACTCCGGATCGACGCCGCGCTCGAAGCGGTGCGCGGCATCGGTGTGCAGGCCGAGCCTGCGGCCGCGGCCGATGATCGCGCTCGGGGCGAAGTGCGCGGCCTCGAGGAACACGTTCCGGGTGGCTTCGGTGACGCGGGTGTCGTGGCCGCCCATCAGCCCGGCGAGGGCGACGACGCGGTCGGCGTCGGTGATCACCAGGAATTCGGGATCGAGCGCGGCGTCGCGGCCGTCGAGCAGCCGCACGCCCTCGCCGGCGCGCGCGCGGCGCACGCCGACCGGGCCGCGCAGGGTGTCGCGGTCGAACGCATGCATCGGCTGGCCGAGCTCGAGCATCACGTACTGGGTCACGTCGACCAGCAGCGAGATCGGGCGGATGCCGCTGCGGCGCAGGCGCTCGGCCATCCACACCGGCGTCGGCGCGGCGGCGTCCACGCCTTCGATCACCCGGCCGCAGTAGCGCGGCGCGTCGGCGCCGGCGTGCAGCTCGACCGGCAGCGTCGCCTCGCTGCGCGCGGCGACCGGCGCGGCCTCGAACGGCGCCACGGCGCAGCCGGTGGCCGCGGCCACGTCGTAGGCGATGCCGCGCACGCCGAAGCAGTCGGCGCGGTTCGGCGTCAGCTTGAGTTCGAAGGTCGCGTCGGGCAGGCCGAGGTATTCGCGCAACGGCGCGCCCACCGGCGCGTCGGCCGGCAGCTCGAGCAGGCCCGAGGCGTCCGGGTCGACGCCCAGCTCCTTGGCCGAGCACAGCATGCCGAACGACTCCACGCCGCGCAGCCTGGCCGCCTTGATCGCGACCCCGCCGGGCAGCACCGCGCCGACCTGCGCCAGCGGCGCCTTCAGCCCGGCGCGCGCGTTCGGCGCGCCGCAGACGATCTGCACGATGCCGGCGCCGGTGTCGACCTCGCACACCTGCAGGCGGTCCGCTTCCGGGTGCTTGCGCGCGCTCACGATCCGCGCGACGACCACGCCGTCGAGCGCGTCTCCGAGCGGCGTCACCTCCTCCACCTCCAGGCCGATCGCGGTCAGCGTGGCGGCGAGCTCCTCGCGGCTCGCGGCGGTCGGTACGTGCTGGCGCAGCCAGTTTTCGCTGAATTTCATGCTGAAAACCCGGGATTGGAGTGGATGGGGGATCCGGAAGGGCGGCGTCCGCGGATCCGCTCCGGCGGATCCCGCATTCGCGGTCCGGATCCCTGCCCTCAGGCGAACTGCCGGAGGAAGCGCACGTCGTTGTCGAAGAAGCTGCGCAGGTCGTCGACGCCGTAGCGCAGCATCGCGAAGCGTTCCACGCCCAGGCCGAAGGCGTAGCCGGTGTAGCGCTCCGGGTCGATGCCGACGTTGCGCAGCACGTTCGGGTGGACCATGCCGCAGCCGAGCACTTCCAGCCAGCGCGTGCCGCCGTCCGGCTGCTGCCAGGCGATGTCGACCTCGGCCGAGGGCTCGGTGAAGGGGAAGTAGCTCGGGCGGAAGCGCATCTGGAAGTCGCGCTCGAAGAACGCACGCACGAACTCGGCCAGCGTGCCCTTGAGGTCGGCGAAGCTCGCGCGCTCGTCCACCAGCAGGCCCTCGCACTGGTGGAACATCGGCGTGTGGGTCTGGTCCGAATCCGAGCGGTACACCTTGCCCAGCGCGATCATCCGCAGCGGCGGCTGGTGCCCGAGCATGTAGCGCACCTGCACCCCGGAGGTGTGGGTGCGCAGCAGGCGGCCGTCGCCGAAGTAGAACGTGTCGTGCATCGCCCGCGCCGGGTGATGCGGCGGGAAGTTGAGCGCCTCGAAGTTGTGCCAGTCGTCCTCGATCTCCGGGCCGTCGCTCAGCTCGAAGCCGAGCCGGCCGAAGATGTCGGCGATGCGCTCCATCGTGCGGCTGACCGGATGCAGGCCGCCGCGGCCGGCGTCGATGCCGGGCAGGGTCACGTCGAGGGTTTCCGCGGCCAAGCGCGCCTCGAGGGCGGCGGCCTCGAGCGCGCCCTTGCGCTCGGCCAGCGCGGCGCTCAAGGCATCGCGCGCGCGGTTGATCGCCTCGCCGGCGCCCTTGCGCTGCTCCGGCGGCAACGCGCCGAGCTGCTTGAGCTGGGCGGTGACGCTGCCGTGCTTGCCGAGCAGGGCCACCCGCAAGGCCTCGACCGCTTCCGCGCTCCGCGCCGCGGCGATGTCCGCGAGCGCCTGCCGCGTCAATGCTTCGATGTCGCTCATTCCCACCTCGATGTCGCCCCGCGAGCGGCAGGGGCCTGCCCGGGTCGCCGCGGCTTACCCGCCGCGCCGCGCTCCCGCCACGCCGCGGGAGACGAACCCCAAAACGCAACATGGGGAAGGACTCGCGCCCTTCCCCATGCATGTGACGTCCCTGCGGGACGCCCGCGCCGGCATGCGCGTGCTTCCCGCGGAAGGAACCGCACTCAGAGCGCGCTCTTCGCCTTCTCTGCCAGAGCCGCAAAACCCTTCGCGTCGTGCACGGCGATGTCCGCCAGCACCTTGCGGTCGAGGGTGATGCCGGCCTTGAGCAGGCCGTTCATGAATCGGCTGTAGCTCAGGCCGTTCATGCGGGCCGCCGCGTTGATGCGGGTGATCCACAGCGAACGGAACTGGCGCTTCTTCTGCTTGCGGCCGATGTAGGCGTACTGCAGGGCCTTGGTCACCGCCTGCTTGGCGACGCGGAAGACCTTGCGGCGGGCGTGGTAGTAGCCCTTGGCCTGCTTCAGGATTTTCTTGTGACGGCGACGGGCGGTAACGCCGCGCTTGACTCGTGCCATGGTTCAGCCCTCCTCAGAGATACGGCAGCATGCGGTCCAGGCGGCCGGCGTCCTCGGCACGAACGTGGTTCGTCTGCCGCAGGTTGCGCTTCCGCTTGGTCGCCTTCTTGGTGAGGATGTGGCTCTTGTTGGCGTGGCCGCACTTGTACTTGCCGGAAGCGGTCTTCCGGAAGCGCTTGGCCGCCGCCCGATTGGTCTTGATCTTGGGCATTGCGATGTCCTTTCGGAGGTGGGTCACTGGCCCGGGCGGTGGCTGCGCCACGCTTTCCGTCCTGCCCTTGCCGGCTTGTCGGCCGCGCGATCCGGCGGATCGGCGACGGGTCCTGCGCGCCGCGCGCGGCGCTCCCGGCGAACCGGGCCGCACATTATGCGGGGCCGCGCCCGGGGTTGCAAATGTTTTCTTTGCGAATCAGCAGGATGGCGGCCGCCCCGCCGGATCGGACCCGGAGCAGCACCCGGGCGCCGCCCGCGCTGGCCCAGGCCTTCCTCTGCCGTCGCTCACCGGCGCCGCCCGCCCCGGTGCGGCCGATCGACCGAACGCGCGGCGCGCGAGCGGCCCGGAAAAAGCGAAAGGCGCCGGGCGGCGCCTTTCCTCAGCCGGCCCGGCTCCACGGAGAAGCGGGCGGCGGCGGCCGCGAGCGGCCGGCCGGGGCCTACTTCTTCTTCGGCGCGATCATCATCACCATCTGCCGCCCTTCGAGGCGCGGCCGGGACTCGATCACCACGTCCTCGCCGAGGTCGGCCTCGATCCGCTCGGCCATCGCCCGGCCCAGCTCCTGGTGGCTCATCTCGCGGCCGCGGAAGCGGATGTTGACCTTGACCTTGTCGCCTTCCTCCAGGAAGCGGCGCATGTTGCGCAGCTTGATCTGGTAGTCGCCCTCGTCGGTCACCGGCCGGAACTTCAGCTCCTTGATCTCGACCTGCTTGGTCTTCTTCTTGGCCGCGGCAGCCTTCTTCTGCTGCTCGAACTTGAACTTGCCGTAATCCATGATCCGGCACACCGGCGGATCGGCGTTCGGCTGGATCTCGACCAGGTCGAGGCCCTCGTCCTCGGCCATGCGCAGGGCTTCGTCCCGCGACAGCACCCCGACCATCTCGCCATCGCTGCCGATGACGCGGACGCGGGGGACGCGGATTTCCTGGTTCTTGCGGTTCGGCTTCTCGGGGGTACTGATGTTGCGATCTCCGGTGTGGAAGGCGCCGGCCGCCGGGGCGGCCGGGGTATGCGCGGCTGCGGGGCTTAATGTACGCCCTCGGTGCGCAAACGCGAGGCGAAATCGGCCACGGTCATCGAACCCAGGTCCTCTCCCCCCCGCGTACGCACGGCGACGGTGCCGTTCTCCTTCTCGCGGTCTCCGACCACCAGCAGGTACGGCACGCGCTGCAGCGTGTGCTCGCGAATCTTATAGCCGATCTTTTCGTTGCGCAAATCGGATTGGACCCGGAAGCCTTGATTTGCAAGGGTTTTCCGGACCTCCTCCACATAATCGGCCTGGGCGTCGGTGATGTTCATCGCCACCGCCTGGACCGGGGCCAGCCACGCCGGCAGCTGGCCGGCATAGTGCTCGATCAGGATGCCGATGAAGCGCTCCATCGAGCCGACGATCGCGCGGTGCAGCATGACCGGGTGGCGGCGCTGGCTGTGCTCGTCGACGTACTCGGCGCCGAGGCGGCCGGGCATCATGAAGTCGACCTGCATCGTGCCCAGCTGCCAGGTCCGGCCGATCGCGTCCTTGAGGTGGTACTCGATCTTGGGGCCGTAGAAGGCGCCCTCGCCGGGCAGCTCCTCCCACTCCACCCCGGCCTGGCGCAGCGCCGAACGCAGCGCCTCCTCGGCCTTGTCCCAGGTGGCGTCGTCGCCCAGGCGCTTGTCCGGGCGCAGGGCGATCTTGATCTGGATGTCGGAGAAGCCGAAGTCGGCGTAGACCTTCAGCGCCTGGCGGTGGAAGGCGGCGACCTCGGCCTCGATCTGCGCCTCGGTGCAGAAGATGTGGCCGTCGTCCTGGGTGAAGCCGCGCACCCGCAGGATGCCGTGCAGCGCGCCGGAGGGCTCGTTGCGGTGGCAGGCGCCGAACTCGCCGTAGCGGATCGGCAGGTCGCGGTAGCTGTGCAGGCCCTGGTTGAACACCTGCACGTGGCCGGGGCAGTTCATCGGCTTGACCGCGTAGGTGCGCTTCTCCGACTCGGTGAAGAACATGTTGTCCTTGTAGTTGTCCCAGTGGCCGGACTTCTGCCACAGCGACACGTCCAGGATCTGCGGGCAGCGCACCTCCTGGTAGCCGGAGTCGCGGTACACGCGGCGCATGTACTGCTCGACCACCTGCCAGATCGACCAGCCCTTCGGATGCCAGAACACCAGGCCGGGCGCTTCCTCCTGCAGGTGGAACAGGTCCTGCTGCTTGGCGATCTTGCGGTGGTCGCGCTTCTCGGCCTCTTCCAGCTGGTGCAGGTAGGCCTTGAGGTCCTTGTCGTTCAGCCAGGCCGTGCCGTAGATGCGGCTGAGCATCTGGTTGTTGGCGTCGCCGCGCCAATAGGCGCCGGCGACCTTCATCAGCTTGAACGCGCGCAGCTTGTCGGTGCTGGGCACGTGCGGGCCGCGGCACAGGTCGGTGAACTCGCCCTGGCTGTACAGCGACAGTTCCTCGCCGGCCGGGATCGACTCGATGATCTCGGCCTTGTAGTGCTCGCCCAGGCCCTTGAAGAAGGCGATCGCCTCGTCGCGCGACTTGACGCTGCGGCTGACCGGCAACGCCTCCTTGACGATCTTCTGCATCTCCGCCTCGATCGCCGGCAGGTCCTCCGGCGTGAACGGACGCTCGTAGGCGAAGTCGTAGTAGAAGCCGTTGTCGATCACCGGGCCGATGGTGACCTGCGCGCCAGGGTACAGGCGCTGCACCGCCTGCGCCAGCAGGTGGGCGGTGGAGTGGCGCAGCACCTCGAGCGCGTCGGGGTGCTTGTCGGTGACGATCTCGAGCGCGGCGTCGCGCTCGATGCGGTGGCTGGTGTCGACCAGCCTGCCGTCGACCTTGCCGGCCAGGGCGGCCTTGGCCAGGCCGGGGCCGATCGAGGCGGCGACCTCGGCGACGGAGACGGGCTGTTCGAATTCGCGGCGGCTGCCGTCGGGAAGGGTAATGGCGATCATGGTCGGTAGCTTGGGGCGCGGAGCGCGGCGGCGGGGCGGCCCGGAACGGGGCGGAACACCGCACCGGCCGTCCGCGCCGGGAATGCGGATACAAAAACGGCGCCGTCGAGGCGCCTGCGGTCGAAGGCCTCGGACGGGATCAGCGTTGGGCGCGGGTAGTGTCCATGTCGCACGCTCGGCCGGCGCGTTGGCGCGGGCCACCTTCGTTGGGGCCGCGGTCCGGAAGCGCCGCGGCGACCCGCATGATAGTGGAGGCGGGCGGCGGCGCGTCAACCGGCCGGGCCGCGTTCCCCGGAAAACGGCCGCCGGCCCTCGGCCCGCTGCCTGCCTCGTGCCCCCGCGCCCGTTCCCGCCCTGCGCGCCACGCCGCCGGCCGCCGCAGCCGTCGGCTCAGGTGCCGGTGGCGGCCCGCAGTTCCGCCTCGATCGCGCCGGCCATGCCTTCCGCCGGCTCCCCGGGCGCGCAGAGGTAGGTCTCGTGGGCGATGCGGGCGCGGATTTCGAAGCCGGCGCTGCGCAGCATCGCCTCCAGGCAGGCGTGGGTCGGCGCCCACCAGTTGGTCGGGTCGCCGGCCAGGCGCCGTTCGATGAACGCCATCGTCGGCCAGGCCGGGTCGCGCAGGCGCTCGCGCGCGTCGATCGGCAGGTCCGGCGGCGTCTCGGCGCTCTCCTCGCCCGGCGCGGTCAGCGCCTGCAGCACCATCAGCCGCCGGGTCTTGCGGCGGACGATGTCCAGCGCCAGCAGCGGATGGCGCAGGTGGTAGAGCACGCCCATGAACCAGACCAGGTCGTAGCGCTGCGGCTCGCGGACCAGGTCGTAGATCTGCATGCGCCGGAAGGCGATGCGCTCGCCCAGCCCCAGCCGCTCCGCGGCCCAGCGCGCCTGGCGCAGGTAGTGCGGGTCGACGTCCACCGCGGTCACCGCCGCGCCGCGCCGGGCCAGCTCGAAGCTGTAGAAGCCGGCGTTGCAGCCGATGTCCAGCGCGGTCCAGCCGCTCAGGTCGTCGGGCAAGTGCGGCGCGATCTGCGCCCACTTGAAGCTCGGGAAATCGCCGAGCGGGTGGTCCGGCGCGGTCTGCACGCCGCCCGGCAGGTGCAGGTTGTGGAACCAGGGCGCCAGCGCGCGGATCTGCTCGCGCAGGCCGGCGTCCTCACGCATCGATGCGACCGCCATGGCGCAGCCCTACTCGCGGTCGCGCTCGACCAGCTTGAAGAAGCGGCTGGTCTGGCCTTCGCGGGTCTCTTCCTGGTACAGGAAGGCGAGCTTCTCCTCCTCGAACTTCTCGAAGAATTCGTCCCAGCCGATCGGCTCGAGCGATTCGTCGTCGCGGAACAGGATCCGCAGCACGCCGGCCTCGCCGGCCTCGCCGGTGTCGCGCACGGTCGCCGGGCGGCCGTTGCGCTCCTCGGCCCAGCGGCGGATCTCGTCGTGGTCGGTGGTGATCTTGGCTTCGTGTCTGGCTGCCATGGCAGGTCTCCTTGGGCGTGAGGTCTCGGCGCTCAGGCGCCGGACGCCACCGGCGCCGCACCGGCCTCGCCGCGGTCGCGGCCCGCGCGCGCGGGGACGCGCGTTCGGCGCCGCTGCGCGGCGGCTTCGGCGAAGTACCGCTCCAGCGCCTGCGCGCGGTGGGCGGCGGTGTGTTCGTTGAGCACCCGGTGCCGCGCGGCCTCGCCGATCCGGCGCCGGCGCGCCTCCGGCATGTCGCGGATCCAGCGCACCACGTCGCTGCCGGAGCGGGCGATCAGGATCTCCTGCCCCGGCACGAAGAACGCCTCCAGGCCGGGCCAGGCGTCCGAGATGATCGGCGTGGCGCAAGCCGCGGCCTCGAACAGGCGCACGCTCGGCGACCAGCCGGCGGCGACCATGTCGGCGCGGGTCAGGTTGAGGGTGAAGCGCTGCTCGTTGTAGAAGCGGCGATGCTTGTCGGGCGCGAGGTGCTCGATGCGGTGCACGTTGGGCGGCCAACGCACCCCGGCCGGGTACTGCGGGCCGGCGACGACGAAATACCCCGCGCTCCACGCGCGCGCCGGCTCGAACAGCAGGCGCTCCAGGCCCGGCTGGCGGTCGTCGCTGTAGGTGCCCATGTAGCCGAGGTCGAAGCGGACGTTCTCCGGCGAGGGGCCGTAGCGGCGCGGGTCGGCCGAGCAGTACAGCGGCCGGGCCAGCGGCGCCCGGTACTCGCGCTCCAGCTTCTGCAGCGTAGGCCCGCCGGTGAACGACAGGTACAGCGCGTAGCCGGGGATCAGCCGCGGATGCAGGTATTCGCAGTCCTCGCGCGCCAGCCGCGCCAGCGTCACCGGGGTGTCGATGTCGTAGAACGCGACCACGCCGCGCGCGACCGACTGGGCCCACTCGCCGACGGCGATGCCGTCCGGCACGTACGAGCCGACGATCACCAGGTCGGCCTGCGCGACCGCGTCGGCATGGCGGTCGTCGAGCTCGTCGAGGCTCGCGTACACCTCCAGGCGGCCGGGCAGGCTGTCGGGCGCGTCCTGGTTCTGCGCGTACCACGGCATGTCGCGTTCCAGGAACAGCACGCGATGGCCGCGCTCGCCCAGCGCCTCGATCAGGGCGCGGTAGGTCGTGGCATGGCCGTTGCCCCAGGACGAGCGCAGGGACAGCCCGAGGACGACGATGTCGAGAGGCGCGCTCATCAGGCCACCGCCTTTTCGCGCGCCAGCAGCAGGTCCTCGACCTGGGCCGCGCGATGGTCGTAGGTGTGCTCGGCCAGCAGGCGCCGGCGCGCGCGCTCGCCGATCCTGCGCGCCAGCGCGGCGTCGATCAGGCCCAGGTACTCGGCGACCTGCGCGCCGTCGTCGGCGACCAGCACTTCCTTGCCCGGTTCGAGGAAGGCCTCGATCCCGGCCCAGGCGTCGACGATCAGGCAGGCGCCGGCGCCGGCCGCCTCGAACACCCGCGTCGGCGGCGACCAGCCGAACCGCGCCATGCTGTCGCGGTTGACGTTGAGCACCATGCGCACGCTGCAGTTGAACGCGTTGTGGTCGCGGGTGGAGACGTGGCCGAGCCGGGCCACGTTCGCCGGCAGCGGGTCCTCCCAGCCGGCGCCGCCGAGCAGGAAGCGCTGCGTCGGCGCGCGGCGCGCGGCGTCGAAGAAATAGCGGCCCACCCGCGCCTCGCGATCCGGCAGGCGGTTGCCGAGGAAGCCCAGGTCCGCGGCGAAGCGCGGGTCCGCGGCCACCGGATAGTGGGTATCCGGGTCGAGCGCGTTGTACACCGGCACGCAGTCGCGCGCGCCCAGGCCGCGATAGGCGTCGACCACGCGCGGGCCGCCGCCGTAGGTCAGGACCAGGTCGTAACCGGGGATCAGCTTGCGGAACGGGTCGGCGCGGTCGGCGGCGACCCGCTCCAGCGTCGCCGGCGCGTCCACGTCCCAGAACACCACCGTGGTGCGCGGCGAGCGCAGCTGCAGCACCTCGCGCTCCAGCAGCGCATCGAACACGCCCACGCCGCTGGCCTTGACCACGACGTCGGCGCCGCGCGCCTGCTCCAGCGCGCGCAGCGCGCCGCTCTCGTCCTCGCCGGGATAGACCACGACCTCGGCCCAATCCGGCGGATCCAGGTCGCGATGGCTCTGCCGGTCGAACGCGTCCGGCTCGTAGAACGTGATGCGGTGGCCGCGCCGGTGCAGCGCGCGGATCAAGCCGCGGTAGTAGGTCGCCGCGCCGTTCCAGTACGCGGACAGCAGGCTCGACCCGAAGAACGCGATGCGCAGGGACTCAGGCATGGCTCAGGCTCCTCACGGGGGTTGCGGGGCGCGCGCCGAGCTCGGCCAGGATGGCCAGCAGCTGGTCGACGCGGTGCGCGCAGGTGTGGCGGGCGCGGATCGTGCGCAGGCCGTGCGCGGCCTGCTCGGCGGCGCGGGCGCGGTCGTGCAGCAGGTCGCGCAGGTGGCGCTGCATCGCCGCGCCATCTTCGGCGACCAGGTAGTCGCGGCCGGGCGCGAACAGCCCCTCCTCGTCCGGCCACGGCGCGCAGACCAGCGGGATACCGCAGGCCAGCGCCTCGAACACGCGGATGGTCGGGATGCCGGGCAGCGCCTGCACGTACGGCCGCCGCGGCACGTGCACGGTAACGCGGAACTGGGCGAAGGTCTCCGGCACGCGCCAGTTCGGCAGCCAGTCGCGGTATTCGATGCCGGCCCCGGCCAGGCGCGCACGCGCCGCCTCCGGATAGCGCACGCCGTGCACGCGCGCGGACAGGCCGAGCCGCCGCACCGGGTCGAGCAGGAACTCGCTCAGCTCCCGGGTGCGCTCGTCGTCGCCCCAGTTGCCGATCCACACCAGGTCGCCGCGCCGCGGCGCCGGCGGCAGCGGGCGGAACACGCGCGTATCGGCCGCCTCGTGCCAGGTCCAGGCGCGCGCGCACCAGCCCTGTTCGAGGTAGCGGCGGCGGATCGCTTCGCCGAACGCGAGCACGCCGTGGTAGCGGCTCAGGTCGTAGCGCGCCATTTCCTGCGGCGCGGTGGCCGAGCGGTGGTGGGTGTCGTGGAACAGCAGGCGGCAGCCGCGCGGCGCATGCCGGCCGACGCGCGCGACCAGGTCCGGCTCGCTCCATTCGTGCACCAGCGCCACGTCAGCGCCGTCGAGCGCCTCGTCCAGGTCCAGCGTCGCCGGGTCGTAGAAACGGCTGCGCAGCTTCGGGAAACGCCGGCCGAACTCCTCCACCGGCGCCTCGCCGTAGGCCTGGCGCAGTTGGCCCAGGCTCCACCCCTGCGCGGGCTCGTACACCTCGACTTCGTGGCCGCGCGCGAGCAGCTCGGCGGCCACGCCGCGCAGGAAATGGGCGTTGCCGTGGTTCCAGTCCGAAACCAGCGAGTGATAGAACAGCACGAACTTCATGGCGCGGCTCCCAGGGACAGCGCGGCGGAGACCGGCGGCCGCGGCCGCGCGCCGGCGACCAGCTCGGCGTAGCAGCGGCGGTAAGCACCGGCCATCGCCTCGGGCGTGTAGCGCGCGGCGCATTGCCGCGCGCGCGCGGCGTGCCGGGCCAGCAGCGGCGGGTCGTCGATCAGCCGCTGCAGCGCGCGGCGCAGCGCGCCGGTGTCGTCCGGGGCGACGTACGACGCTGCCTCGCCCCAGACTTCGCGCAGGCTGGGGATGTCGCCCAGCACCAACGCGCATCCGGCTT
This sequence comes from Vulcaniibacterium tengchongense, assembly GCF_003814555.1. Taxonomy (GTDB): domain Bacteria; phylum Pseudomonadota; class Gammaproteobacteria; order Xanthomonadales; family Xanthomonadaceae; genus Vulcaniibacterium; species Vulcaniibacterium tengchongense. The sequence continues at coordinate 315,636 of NZ_RKQN01000001.1, read as the reverse complement.
GCGCCGCCTCCAGCGCCGACAGGCCGAACGGTTCGTAGCGGGCGGGCAGCGCGTAGATGGACGCCGACGCCATCCACGCGTGCAGGTCCGTCGACGGCAGCCGGCCGAGCAGGCGCACGCCGCGCAGCTCGGCGCGCCCGCCGTCGGGATGGCGGTCCTCACCGGCCACGCACACCGGCCACGCCAGCTGCGGCGCGACCGCGGCCAGCGCGGCGAGGTTCTTGCCCCGGTCCCACAGCCGACCGGCGGCGAGGATCAGCGGCGCGCGCGCGGCGACGGGCGACGCGGCGATGCGGCGGCCGTTGGCGACGACCCGCGCCCGCGGCAATGCGCCGTAGTGGCGCTCCAGGGCCGCCAACATGGCGCGGGTCGGCGCCGCCACCAGGCCGGCGCCGCGCAGGCCGCGCGCGACGCGTTCGCGGTAGCGCGCCCAGTCCGCCGGCGCGTCCCCGCGATGCACCGCGCGCCACCACGACAGCACGCAGGAGTGCCCGACGACGAGCACCGGCGCCGGCCACGGCAGGTCGCCATGCGCGTAGTCGTTGAGGTGGACCACGTCGGGACGCAGGCGCTCGGCGAGGTCGAGCAGCCAATCGCCCGCCGCCTCGACGTCGTCCCACGGGTTCTCCATCCACATCAGCCGGTAGCGGCCGGGGTACAGCTGCAGGCCGGGGATCGCGTCGGCGTCGCGGCGCTGGGCGCGGCTGGGCTCGCCGCCCATCGTCGCCAGCGCGACCTCGTCGCCTCGCGCGCCCAGCGCGCGCGCCAGCTCCAGCGCGTAGTCCCACACGCCGCCGACCGTGTCGGCGGTCATCAGCACCCGGTAGCGCTCAGCGCCCATAGATCGCGTCCACCAGGCGGGCGGTCCCGACCAGTGCGTCGGCGGCGGGATCGAACCGCGCGCCTTCGCCCAGCCGCCGGGCCCACGCCACCAGCGCGCGGCCGCCCCAGGCGTCCGGCGGCCCGGCCAGGCGCTCGCGCCGGGTGCCGTCGAAGCGATCGACGGTGAAGTCGTAGAACGAGCCGCCGACGTTGCGCAGCGCGGCGCCGCCGCGGGTGCCGTAGAACGCCGCCTCGATGACCGCGTCGCATCCGGCCGGCAGGCGCCACGAACAGGCCATGCGCACGCTGGCGCCGCCCCGCAGGCGCCACTGCGCGCAGGCATAGTCTTCGACCCGGTCGATCGGCCGCGGCAGCGGAGCGCCCTGCGCGTACAGCTGCGCGCTCGGCGCCTCGGCGGCCTCCTCCCCCGTGGCCCAGGCCGCGAGGTCGATCAGATGGATGCCCAGGTCCATCACGCAACCGCCGCCGGACTGGGCCAGGTCGTAGAACCACGGCTTGTCGGGCCCGTAGGCGTTGTGGAACGTGAGGTCCACCGCGTACAGCTCGCCGAGCGCGCCGCCGCGCACCAGTTCGCGCAACCCGGCCACGCCGGCGACGTGGCGGTAGCTGAAATCGACCTCGAGCAGGCGGTCGGCGCGCCGCGCCGCCGCCACCACCTGGGCCGCCTCGGCGGCGGTGCGCGCCAGCGGCTTCTGGCAGAACACCGCCAGGCCGCGCTCGAGGGCGGCGATCGCCTGCCCGGCGTGGGCGCCGCTCGGCGTGGCGATGACCAGCCCGTCGAGGTCGTCGCGCGCGAGCAGCGCGTCGAGGCCCGCCGCGAGCTCCGCCTGCGGCACGCAGGCGCGCGCCGCCAGTGCGTTGTCGCGGTGCGCATCGGCGATCGCGACCACCTCGGCCAGGCCGCTCTCGGCCAGCACGCGCATGCGCTGGCCGCCGATCCAGCCGACCCCCAGGAAACCCAACCGCGGACGCGCGGCCCTCGGTCGCGGCGGCGCCGCTTTCAATTGCGCGCTCATGGCCGCACCGTCGCCTTCAGGAAGCCGTCGGGTCGCTGCTGCATCGCCGCGAACGCATCCGCCAGGCGCTCCAGCGGGTAGTCGTGGGTCAGCAGCGGGAACGGGTCGAGCCGCCCCCCGGCCACCGCGGCGATCGCCTCGCGCAGGCCATCCAGCGCCACCTGCGGGTCGCGTTCGTGGGCGTTGATCACGTCGAGGCCGCGCCAGTTCCACTGCTGCATGTCGACCTGGCGCGGGCCGTCCTGGTGGTAGCCGGCGATGACCAGCCGCCCGCCCTCGGCGCTGATCGCGCTGGCGATGTCCAGCGTGGCCTGCTCGCCGGCCGCCTCGATCACCCGCGCGTAGCCGGTGCCGCCGCTGATCTCGCGCGCCTGGCCAACGGCGGCGTGCATGTCCCCGGTGGCGATCGCCTCGCTGGCGCCGCACCGCCGCGCCACTTCCAGCGCGAACGGGCGCCGCGACAGCGCCACCGCTTCGGCGCCGGCATCGCGGATCAGCTGGATCAGCAGCGCGCCGATGAAGCCGACGCCGACGATCGCCACCTTCTGCCCCGCGCGGATGTCGCTGCGGCGGAAGATGTTCATCGCGCAGGCCAGCGGTTCGCCGGGCAGCGGCCGCTCGCCGAGCGACGGCGGCAGCAGCACCAGCGCGTCGCCGTCGGCGACGTCGTATTCGGCGTAGGCATGGCCCGACAGCAGCGCGACCCGGTCGCCGACGCGCCATTGCCCGACGCCGTCGCCGACTTCGGCGATCTCGCCCCAGCCCTCGTGGCCCGGCGCCCCGGGCGCGAGCGGATACCGGAACCACGGCTTGCCCGCCCACACCGGCAGGTTGGACGCGCACACGCCGCTGCCGTGCAGGCGCACGCCGACTTGCCCCGCGGCCGGCCGGGGGCGCGGCCGGCGTTGCACCTCGATGCGGCCATCGCCGCAGAACACTGCCGCGCGCATCGCACTCATGCGACGTGGCTCCGCGTTGCTTCCGCGACCTGCCGCGGCGCCGGCGCCGCCTCCCGCGAGCGGTGCGCGCGCAGCCACCGGTAGAGGCGGGCGATGCCGTCCGCCGCGGCGACCTGCGGCGCCCAACCGGCGGCTTCGGCGAAGGCACGGGTGTCGGACACGTAGTAGCGCTGGTCGCCGGTGCGCCAGCCGGCGCGCTCGACGTCCGGCATGCGCCCGGTCAACGCGGCGATGCGCTGCAGCAGTTCGACCAGGCTGACCGTGTTGCCCGGGCCGCCGCCGATGTTGAACGCGCGGCCGGCCAAGTCCGGCATGCGCCGCTGGCAGCGCAGCATCGCCTCGACCAGGTCGTCGACGTAGAGGATGTCGCGCACCTGCAGGCCATCGCCGTACAGCGTGATCGGCCGCTGCTCGAGCGCGCGGATCAGGAAATGCGCGACCCAGCCCTGGTCCTCGGTGCCGAACTGGTGCGGGCCGTAGATGCAGCTCATGCGGAATACCGCCGCGCGCACGCCGTAGCTGCGCGCGTAGTCGAGCACGTACTGGTCCGCGCCGCCCTTGGAGCAGCCGTAGGGGCTGTGGAAGTCCAGCGGCCGCGACTCGCCGACACCGCGCTCGCGCAGCGCGGGATCGCGCGGCTGGTAGCGGGTCGCCGTGGCCTCCAGCGCGATGTCGGCCAGCGCGCCGTACACCTTGTTGGTCGAGGTGAACAGCAGCGACGGCGCGCGCCGCGAGCGCCGCACCGCTTCGATCAGGTTGAAGGTGCCGCGCAGGTTGACTTCGAAGTCGTGCTCCGGATCGTCCAGGCTCGAGGTCACCGCGACCTGAGCGGCGAGATGGAACACCTGCGTCGCCTCGGCCGCCGCCTCGCGCAGCGCCTGGGCGTCGCGCACGTCGGCGATCGCGACCTGCAGCCGCTCGCCGTGCTGGGCGCGCAGCCAGCGCAGGTTTTCCTCGACGCCGGGCCGCGACAGGTTGTCGTAGACCAGCACGCGCCGCCCCTCGCTCAGCAGCCGGGCGGCCAGGTTGGTGCCGACGAAGCCGGCACCGCCGGTGATCAGCGCCGTGCCCTCCCCGGCCGGCGCCAGGGGCGCGACGCGCCTGCGTGCGCCGGCGCTCATCGCTGCAGCCCTCGCCGTGCCAGCTCCTGGGCCGCGGCCTCGACGCGATCGTAGGCGTTCTGGCCGACGATCCAGTCCACCAGCTCCTCGAGCCCGTCGCTCAGCGTGACCTGCGGACGGTAGCCGAGCACCTGCTGGGCGAGCGAAATGTCGGCGTAGCAGTGGCGGATGTCGCCGGCGCGGTACTTGCCGGTGATCTCCGGCGGCAGGTCCTCGATCCCGAGCGCCTGCGCCATCTGCTCGGCGACCTCGAGCACGCTGATCGAACGGCCGCTGCCGACGTTGAAGGCCTGGCCGGCCGCCTGCGGCGTCTCCAGCGCCAACCGGCAGGCGCGCGCCACGTCGTGCACGCTGACGAAGTCGCGGCGCTGGCGCCCGTCCTCGAACACCAGCGGCGGGCGCCGGTTGAGGTAGCGGGCAGCGAAGATCGCCAGCACGCCGGTGTACGGGTTGGACAGCGCCTGGCGCGGCCCGTAGATGTTGAAGAAGCGCAGCGCGGTGGTCGGGATACCGTAGGCCTGGCCGACCATGAGGCACATCAGCTCCTGGTCGAGCTTGGACAACGCGTACACCGACGACGGCACGACCGGCTTGGCCTCCGGGGTCGGCATCGGCCGCAGGCGGCGGCCGTGCGAGTACAGCTCCCAGTCGCCGCGGCCGAGCTGCTCCGGCGAGCGCGGCGGCGGGCTGACCGGGTTCCCGTCCGGGTCGCAATACAGGCCTTCGCCGTAGACGCTCATGCTCGAGGCGACCACCAGCCGCTCCACCGGAGCGGCGGTCAACGCCTCCAGCAGCACCGCGGTACCGCGGTTGTTGACGTCGGTGTAGCGCTCGATCTCGTACATGCTTTGGCCGACGCCGACCGCGGCGGCGAAGTGGAACACCGCGTCGACGCCCTGCAGCGCGCGCTTCACCGCCGCCGCGTCGCGCACGTCGCCGCGCATCAGCTCGACGTCCTCGCTCAGGTAGGCCGGCCGGGCGATGTCCGGGCCGTGCACCTGCTCGGACAGGTTGTCCAGCGCGCGCACCCGGTAGCCGTGCGCGAGCAGTTCGTCGGCCAGGTGCGAGCCGACGAAACCGGCGCCGCCGGTGATCAGCACGCGCCGGCCGGCGCCGCGCCCCAGGCCATGGCCATTGCCGTGGCCATTGCCGTTTCCGTTATGCCGCTCCACGACCGACCTCCAGTTCGCGCACCGGCGCGCCGCTCATCAGGGTGCCGCTCATCAGGCGGCGTTCGAACCATGCCACCGTCCGGCGCAAGCCCTCGTCGAGGGAAACCCGGGGCTCCCAGTCGAGCGCGCGCCGCGCCAGCGCGATGTCCGGGCAGCGCCGCGTCGGATCGTCCGTCGGCATCGGCCGATGCACCAGGCGCGAACGCGAGCCGGTAATGTCGATGATCCGGCGCGCGAGCTCCAGCACCGTCACTTCGGTCGGATTGCCCAGGTTGACCGGGCCGGTGAACTCGGCCGGCGCGTCCATCAGGCGCACGATGCCCTCGATCAGGTCGTCGACGTAGCAGAACGAGCGGGTCTGGCTGCCGTCGCCGTGGATCGTCATCGGTTCGTTCCTCAGCGCCTGCACGATCAGGTTCGACACCACGCGGCCGTCGTCGAGCTGCATCATCGGCCCGTAGGTGTTGAAGATGCGCGCGACCTTGATGTCGGTGCTGTGAAGGCGGTGGTAGTCGAAGAACAGGGTCTCGGCGCAGCGCTTGCCCTCGTCGTAGCAGGCGCGCGGACCGACCGTGCTGACCGCGCCGCGGTAGCCTTCCTTCTGCGGATGCTGCTCCGGCTCGCCGTAGACCTCGCTGGTCGAGGCCTGGAAGATGCGCGCGCCGCAGGCCTGCGCCAGCTTGAGCATGTTGAGCGCGCCGTCCACGCAGGTGCGCAGGGTCTTGACCGGATCGATCTGGTACTGCGCCGGCGATGCGCAGCAGGCCAGGTTGAAGATGCGCTCGGCCTGCAACCCGGCACGCGCGTCGAGCGGATCGACGATGTCGTGGCGAACGAAGCGGAAGTGGGGATGGCCGAGCAGCGGCGTCAGGTTGTCGATGCTGCCGGTCGCGAGATTGTCCAGCGCGACGACGTGGCAGCCGTCCTCGACCAGCCGCGCGCACAGGTGAGCGCCGAGGAATCCGGCGCCGCCGGAAACCAGCACGCGCCGAGCGATTTTTCTTTTCTTGTTGCCGTTGAGTGTCCCGTCCATATCGCGCCTTTCCTGTGGAGGGAGCGGCCGCGACGAACGGCCGCAAGGAGGTTTGTACCCTTGCGGCAGCAAGTTCGATGCCAATGAATCTGGCCCGCGCGCAACGCCGTGCGCGCCGCGGGTTTTCGCCGCGGAAAGCAGCAATTGCAGGCGTCTTCCGCCGCCTCATGCTTTGCAACGTTTGCAGCGCCCGGAAAGACTTGCGGCTCGCGGCCGGGACGGGATGCGCGATGTCGATGCGCCGTGACGATGCATCGCGACGACGCGCCGATGCCTGCGGCCCCACGGCGCGTCCACGCTGCGGGCACGTCGAGAGATCCGGGACCGAACAGCCTGCGCGGCCGCTTTCGCCAGGGGCGACAGCCGGTAAACCGCCAGCAGCGGCGGCGCCGAGAGCGGCCACCGCGCCGGTTGCGACGTCGTCGCTTGCTGCCTTCGCGGCATTCGAAGGCGCGCGCTCTTCGCTCACGGACCGCGCGGCGGGCGAGCACCGAAGGACGGGCTCTGGCCGGCCGAGCGGCACCGGCGGCCCGACACGCCCCAAGACGACGAGATGGCTACCGCCACTGCGTACCGTTGAGCTCGAGCGCAGGGACGCCGAACGACGCACATCGCGGCGCGGCCGATGGCCATGGAAACGAAAAACGGCGCGTCCGGAGGCGCGCCGTTCTCGACCACTAGGTGGTGGGCGGTACAGGGTTCGAACCTGTGACCCCTACCATGTCAAGGTAGTGCTCTACCGCTGAGCTAACCGCCCGTAATCCGGAGCCGGCCCGTCGCGGCCGTCCTGTCGCCCTTCCCAGGGCCGACGGGGTGCCGCGGGCGCTCCAGCAAGGGGCGCGCAGTGTAGCCCGGGCGGGGCGATCCGGGCAATAGGCCGCCCTTGGGCACGGCCGGACGGGGAGGCATGCCGCCTCCCGCGCCGGCCCTCGGCGCCTCGGCGCGCCCGCCCTAGACCAGGCCGGCGAAGCTGCGTTCCTTGAGCCGCTGCAGCTCGTCGCGCACCGCCGCCGCCTGCTCGAACTCCAGGTCGCGCGCATGCTGGTACATGCGCTGTTCCAGTTCCTTGATCCTGGCCGCCAGCTGGGCCGGGCCGAGCGCGGCGTACTCGGCAGCCGGCTCGGCCGCCTTGCGCGCCTTGCCGCGGCCGCGCGCGACCTCGCCCGGCTCCGCGCGCGCGCCTTCCATGATGTCGACGACCGCCTTGGCCACCGAGCGCGGGGTGATGCCGTGCTCGCGGTTGTATTCGACCTGCCTCTGCCGGCGCCGGTCGGTCTCGTCGATCGCCGCGCGCATCGACTTGGTGATGGTGTCGGCGTACAGGATGGCCTTGCCGCGCACGTTGCGCGCGGCGCGGCCGATGGTCTGGATCAGCGAGCCCGCCGAACGCAGGAAGCCTTCCTTGTCCGCGTCGAGGATCGCCACCAGCGACACCTCCGGCATGTCCAGGCCTTCGCGCAGCAGGTTGATGCCCACCAGCACGTCGAACTTGCCCAGGCGCAGGTCGCGGATGATCTCCACGCGCTCGACCGTGTCCACGTCCGAGTGCAGGTAGCGCACCTTGACGCCGTGCTCGCCCAGGTACTCGGTCAGGTTCTCGGCCATGCGCTTGGTCAGGGTGGTGATCAGGACCCGATCGCCCATCGCCACGCGCTCGCGGATCTCGCCTAGCACGTCGTCGACCTGGGTCGCCACCGGGCGCACCTCGACCTCCGGATCGACCAGGCCGGTCGGCCGCACCACCAGCTCGACGACCTGGTCGCCGGACTTGCGCAGTTCGTACGGGCCCGGCGTGGCCGACACGTAGATGGCGCGCGGCGAGCGGGCCTCCCATTCCTCGAAGCGCAGCGGCCGGTTGTCCAGCGCCGACGGCAGGCGGAAGCCGAACTCCACCAGCGTCTCCTTGCGCGAACGGTCGCCCTTGTACATGGCGCCGATCTGCGGGATGGTCACGTGCGACTCGTCGACCACCAGCAGCGCGTCCGGCGGCAGGTAGTCGAACAGGCACGGCGGCGGCTCGCCGGGCATGTGCCCGGTCAGGTGGCGGCTGTAGTTCTCGATGCCGTTGCAGTAGCCGACTTCGGCCAGCATCTCCAGGTCGAACTGGGTGCGCTGCGCCAGGCGCTGCGCCTCGACCAGCTTGTTCTGCGCGTACAACTGCTCCAGCCGTTCGCGCAGCTCGGCCTTGATCGTCTCGATCGCGTCCAGCACCGTGCGACGGGTGGTGACGTAGTGCGAGCCCGGGTAGATGGTGTAGCGCGGCACCCGGCGCAGCGTCTCGCCGGTGAGCGGGTCGAACAGGGTCAGGTTCTCGATCTCGCCGTCGAACAGCTCCACCCGCAGCGCCTCGGCATCGCTCTCGGCGGGATGCACGTCGATCACTTCGCCGCGCACGCGGTAGGTGGCGCGGCGCAGCTCGGTGTCGTTGCGGGTGTACTGCATCTCGGTCAGGCGGCGGATCAGCTCGCGCTGGTCGATCCGCTCGCCGCGGACCAGGTGCAGCACCATTTTGAAGTATTCGCCCGGATCGCCCAGGCCGTAGATCGCCGAGACCGTGCATACGATCAGCGCGTCGCGCCGCTCCAGCAGCGCCTTGGTCGCCGACAGTCGCATCTGCTCGATGTGCTCGTTCACCGAGCTGTCCTTCTCGATGTAGGTGTCGCTCGAGGGGACGTAGGCTTCCGGCTGGTAGTAGTCGTAGTAGCTGACGAAGTACTCGACCGCGTTGTGCGGGAAGAAGGCCTTGAACTCGCCGTACAGCTGCGCGGCCAGGGTCTTGTTGTGCGCCATGACCAGGGTCGGCTTCTGCACCGCCTGGACCACGTTGGCGATGGTGTAGGTCTTGCCCGAGCCGGTCACGCCGAGCAGGGTCTGCGCCGCCAGGCCGCTCTCGAAACCTTCGACCAGCTTTTCGATCGCGCCCGGCTGGTCGCCGGCCGGCGAGTACGGCGCTACCAGCTGGAAGCCGGCGGGATGGTGGCTGTCGTTCATCGGCGCGGCCTGGAAGGGAAACCTGCAGTGTAGCGGGCCTGTCTGGATGGGGGCGAAGGCGGAGTTTTCCTACCCCCGGATCGGCGGCGCGCCGATCCCGCGCTCGCCCCGACCGCCCGATCCTGAAGGCCGGCCGAACGAGACCGCCTGGCGACGACCTCCCGCGAACGGAATCGCCCGCATGAACGAGCGCAATGCCGGCGTCACCCTGATCGAACTGCTGACCGCCCTGGCGGTCCTGGCCGTGCTTCTGTCGCTGGCCGTGCCGAGTTTCGCCCATCTGCGCCGGCAAGCGCGGATCGGCGCCGCCTACCATGCCCTCACCGCCTCGCTCGCAGGCGCGCGCCTGGCGGCGGTCAGCCATGGCATGCCGGTAACGGTCTGCCCCAGCCGCGACGGCGAACGCTGCCGCAAGGACCTGATCTGGGAGGACGGCTGGATCGCCTTCCTCGACCCGGCCCGCGCCGCGCAGCCGGCCGCGCCGGACCGCATCCTGCAGCGGGGCAGCCTCGACGATCGCGGCCTGGCCTTGCGCAGCACCGCGGGCCGCCACTGGATCCGCTACCAACCCACGGGCTTCAGCCACGGCAGCAATCTCAGCCTGTGGATCTGCAGCCGCGAGGACGGTACCGAGATCGGCCGCGTCGCCGTCAACGGCGCAGGGCGGACCCGCTCCGAGCGCCATGCCGCGACGCAACCCTGCCGCTATGTCCCGTGATCCCGCGCTACGGGCGCCATGGGGTCGCCGGCCGCGCCGCCGGCGTCCTGCCCTGCGAGCGCACGCCGTGCGCTCCCACTCGAGGCCGGGCCCGCCCGGACCGCCGGCCTGCGTGAACGCTTCCGCGCCGCCGCGGCGGGGACGCATCCTCCGCGCCCGCGCCCGGGTGTCGCAGGGGCACCAGCTTCGCCGCTCACGCGGCCAGGACGCGCCGTCGCGTCGCCGCGCCGAGGCTTGACCCCGGCGACCGAGGCCTTACAATTCCCTTCCCCGCCCGAATAGCTCAGCCGGTTAGAGCACTTGACTGTTAATCAGGGGGTCGTTGGTTCGAGTCCAACTTCGGGCGCCAAGAAAATCAAGGACTTAGGCCGCGCATCGTCGCGGCCTTTGTCTTTTGTGGGTTGCTGAAAACACGAAAGCAACACAGAAGCGTCACCCGCGCTGCTTGGATCCCTTCCGCGTCTTCGGCGACGTCGCACGTCCACGCTGCTCCAGGTACTCGCCCAGCAGTTCCTGCGGGGCGACGCCCATGGCCTCGGCAAACTCCACCAGCTCAACGGCGTCGATGCGCCGCTCCCCTCGCTCGCACTTGGACACGAAGGTCTGCGTGTTGCCCAAGCGCTCGGCCAGCTTGATCTGCGTCACGCCCACCCGCTTACGGGCCGCCTTCAGGACGGCCAGTAGGAGTTGGTAATCGCGGTTGTGGGTCGATTGGGCCATCGCGCGGTGACATGAAGTTCACCGCACGCTAGAGTCCGTGTTGGATTAGTCCAAAATAGACTATTCCAAGCCGACAACATCAAGGGGACATACATGAGACTTCTGGCCTTCCTGTTCTTCGCCATGCTCACCGGGTGCTCAACCACGGCGGGCAGCGGTGCCAGCGTCACCCGCAGCGGATTCGACGGCGCAAGGGTCGTGACCATCAACGGTCACGGCAATGCTTGCAAGTCGATGCGCTGCACTGGCCTAGGTGCGCAGTGGACCTCCAAGAATCCGACCGAGTCGGTCCTGGTCGTCTATCTCTTCAACGATATCAAGGGCATTTCTGGCGCATCGCTCAATATCGACGGGCAGACCTACGACCTCTCGACCATGCAGCCCTTCACCAACTTCAATGAGTTCGGCGCAGCGACACAGGAGTCTCGCAAGGGGTTCCTCGTGCCGCTCGACCTCATCCGCAAGATCGCCGCCTCGCAGCGGACGTGGTTGAGGGTGCAGACCACCGGGGGATACGTCGAGGACGCCGTCATCGACGGGCAGACCGACAGCAAGGCGTACCACGCGCTCAAGCGCTTCCTAGCCTCAGTGGATCAGGGCTAATCCACAGGTGGGGTGCGATGGTGCACAAGGTACTAAAAAGAAGGGGCACCCAAGGTGCCCCTTTCTCGTGCACGACAGTAGATAGGCGTCAGCCGTCGGACGGCGCTGGCTCGACCACCCGAACGGTGGAAAGCGCCTCGGCCGACTGCTCCTCGTCCATGTCGGCCGGGTGGTGCTTCTGACGGGGCGGCACCTCGACGCCCTTCTTGCGCATGTCGTTGGCATACCAGCGTACCGACTTGGCCGTCGCCGCCGCGCCCTCGATCTGCGCGTTGACCATGTCGGCCACCAGCGCGTGCGGGAAGCCCGCTGGGTCCATCAGGATCGCGCGGGCGAGCGCGCCGACACCGAGGCCGCGCGGCTTCTTCTCGGTCGCATCCGGCGCTTCGGTGGCCTCGGCCTTCGGCTCTGCGCGCTGCATGGTCGCCTTGGGCCTCCTGGGCTGACCGAGCGAGGCCAGGTCGATGTTCTTGTCGGCCGCGACCTGCTCGATCCGTGCGACGAGCTTCGCGCGCGTCGCGAAGGTCTTGGGGCCCGCCGGCTTGTCGGCGACGCGGTTGTACAGGGCCAAGAGTTCCTTGGTGGGCATCTCTTCCAGCTTCATGGTGTTCTCCTACGTGTTGGTGGGCACATAGGCATTAGGTCGCGGTTCCCTCGATCCGGGAGCCCCCTCGCAGGACCATTTTTCTCAGAAAGTGAGACGTCAAACAGGTAATCTTCTGCATTGGCACAAAGGGCATTGGCGGGTCCTCGTGACCCTCTGCAATCAAGGGGATACTTAGTGACAGCACCGCGTCTTTTCATCTCATATAGCTGGTCTTCCCAAGAGCATGAACTTTGGGTTGTTGACCTCGCCACGAGGCTCATGGAATCCGGAATCGACGTAATTCTGGACAAATGGGAGCTAAAGGAAGGACACGATTCAATTGCCTTCATGGAGAAGATGGTCACCGATCCGACCATTGCGAAGGTCGCTGTTATCTCCGACAGGAAGTACGCAGAGAAGGCCGATGGGCGTGTCAGCGGCGTCGGTACAGAAACGCAGATCATCTCAAGGGAGGTCTACGAGAAGCAGGATCAGAATAAGTTTGTGGCAGTTCTTCCCGAGCGTGACGAGGAAGGGAAGCCCTACCTGCCGACCTATTACAAGGGCCGTATTTACATCGACCTTAGCTCGCCCGAGAACTACGCATCCGAGTTCGAGCGACTTGTCCGATGGGTCTTTGACAAACCCCTGCACGTCAAGCCGGAAGTAGGGAAGCCGCCCACCTTTCTGGACGAGGAGCCGGCGAAGTCTCTTGGAACCTCCGTATCTTTTCGGCGCGCGTTGGATGCCCTGAAGAACGGAAGGCCCTTCGTTGAAGGCGCTGTGGATGAGTACCTGACGACCTTTGCCGAGAACATGGAGCGATTCAGGATCACCCTCGATAACTCGAAGGAGGCGGATGAGCAGGTCGCCGACAGCATCGATGAGTTCACTCCATACAAGAACGAGTTCGTCCAGGTGATGCTCGCGATTGCGCAGTACGCCGCGAACGACGACATGCAGAAGAAGCTGCATCGGTTCTTCGAGCAGCTACTGCCGTACCTTGATCGTCCCGAGAACATGAGCTCTCAACATTCGTGGGACTTCGACAACTTCAAGTTCATCGTCCATGAGCTCTACCTGTACGCGATCGCGATACTTATCCGCTATGAGAGATTTGCGTTTTCCGACAGGCTGTTGGCGACACCCTATTACGTGAGTTCGAACGCGAATCGCGGAAGGGATGCGACCGCCACTTTTTCCGAGTTCCGTGAATACATGGAGTCATTCCAAGGGCGGGACAAAAAACTGGGCCGGCTATCAAGTCGCGCCGACCTGCTGAAGCAAAGAGCAGACTCCTCGGGGTTCGACTTCAAGTGGCTACTGCAGGCGGACTTCGTGCTCTACCTCAGGGCCACCCTCAATGATGACTACTATGTTCGCTGGTGGCCTGAGACGCTTGTTTACGCTACTCGTTCCTACGGCCCGATGGAAATCTTCGCCAGGTCTCGCTCGGCCTCCTATTATCGTGAGGTAAGCAAGATCCTCGGCGGCGTTTCCGCTGAAGACCTGAAAGCACATGTGAAAGAACTTCAGACTGATCAGCAGGAGCTTCCTAAATGGCAGTTCGAGCGGATTGCTCCGGGTGTGCTTACAGGCATCGACAAGCTCGCCAGCACGCCCTGACTCTCCTGCATTGAATCAGTAGGCGCTTACGCCTAAGAGGATGAATTGGAAAGGCCCGCTTATTGCGGGCCCTTCTACAAACACGGCACGGCAACGTCGGCACTATTCGTCACGATTCCCGAGGTCGAACTCCACCTGTTCGTAGCCGTCCCTGTGGTCATGAACTTTGATAATGGTGCGCTGAATCTTGAGCTTGGAGCCAGCCCGCGTCTGCGTGAACCGGACGTCGCAGATGAGCACATCCCCCTTGCGGAAGGCTTCGCCATTGTCGATGCGGGCAATGAACGTCTCGTCTTCCATCGCATACTGAAGCGATGCCTCGCCGTCCCACATCGTCCACTTGTGGCCGCTACCATCTTTGAAACTCGGCTCCTGGATCGTGAGTCCCATCTGGATGGTCTGCTCCACGACGGGCGTTTCATCCACGATCGCATGGAAGAATGGCGCCTCTTCTTGGGTAGCAACTGCAATCTGCTGCCCCTCCGACTGAATCTCAATCTTGTCAACGCCCGGCTTGGATAGAGCTTGCCCGACGAACTGCGCGGCGGCCTTTCCCGCCTTCTCATCCATCGTTAGATTCAATGATTCAGTCTGCACGATGATGACGTTCCCGTTGACGTTGGTCACGGTGACGTTGTTGCTTTGGTCGGTGTGCTCAACCTTCTGCGGAGGCTGGCCCTTCAAGAACTTGAAGAGATTTACCGACTCCTTCACTGCTGTCAGTACGCTTCGCACATCGGGAGTGGTCGTGAGTACGGTAGCGCCCAGACCGACAACGTGGAATATCAGGTCGGTCTCGAACGAACCATGCTGAAAGGCTTTGACTTCGGCCTTTACCTCTACGTCGCCATACAATTGCCTGGTGGCAGCGACAACGTAGTCAGAGAACGCCACCATGTTTGCAGCGGCAGCGTACACGTCCATTGAACCATCATCTACGGACGGCCCTTTGTACTTCAGTAGGATGCCCACGCCGGGCTCCTCGTATTGCTCGACGATCTGCATCCTGCACCCCCTTCGTGTCAGTCGTTGCGACTGAAACCCCTTTGGGATTTTTGCACGGCTGCGGCCATTCAGCCACCGATCGCCCGTCGGCGCGCGGCGGTCCACAAGCGCATGAGAAAAAAAAGGGATGCCGTGACGACATCCCCTCCGAAACACGGCCGGGCCACCCGTTGCCCTCTGCGCACCTAACCAACCCGGCCGGGTTTGCTCGGGTCAGGCAGGGAGGAAGGCCAGGTGCGCCATCCCCGGCCCCAGGGCGTCCGCCCTGCGCTTGGTCTCGCGGTCCACGTACAGGTCCAGCGCGCGACAGTAGGGCTGCCCGGCCAGGGCCGCGGCCTCGTCGAACTCCTCGGAGCCGACGGCCACGCCGTTGCGGGCGGCGGCGGCCTCGAGCTCGGGGAACGGGTCGCACCCGTGCTGGATCGCCGCGACCAGGGCGGCGAGTGCCAGCATCGCCGGGTGGCACGGTGGGTAGTGGGCGCGTCGGTCAGTCATCGCCGTCGCCCCCGATCAGGTCGTGGTCGATCTCCCGCTCGCGCATGGCGAGCTGCACCGAGCCGAGCGGGTTCGACCTGCCGGCGTGCCAGGCGCGGATCGCGACCAGGATGCCCTGGAGGCGCGCGTCGCCCAGCTTGATGTACTCCTGCACCTTGAGGAAGTCGTCCTGCTTCATCGCCGTCGCCAGCTCCACCGGGCCGACGGGGCGGTCCTTGGTGGGCAGGCGGTCGATCAGGGACAGCACGGCGGAGGCCAGGGCGACGTTGCGCGTGCCGACGGCGACCTGGGCCATGTGGCCGAGCTCGGCGGGGCCGGCGTGCTGGAGCTGCTGGAGGTACTCGGTGCGCCTGGGGTCACCCAAGGCGGCGCGGGCCAGGACCTTGGCCGGGGAGTCGTAGAACTGGCGCTGGGCGACCAGCTGCGCGTGCGGCGCGCCGGCCTCCTTCATGATCTTGTCCAGCTCGGCCTTGGAGTTGTCCTTGATCTCGCGGACGCTGGCGAGCGCCTCGTGCTCGGCGAAGCGCGCCACGTCGGCCATGCCGATGCCGGGGGCGCTCTTCCAGCGCGCGGCGATCTGCTGCTTGCGGGTCGCGATGTCCTTGTTCAGCCGCTCGATCGCGGCGAGGGTGCGCTTGTGCAGCAGGTCCAAGGTCGAGGCGAGCTCGCCGATCTGCTGGGTGCTGAGGAGGGGGGTGCCGCTGAGTTCGATCTTCATTGCTCGTGTGCTCCGGTGGGTTGTGGTCCTCCGGTCGCCTGTCACGAGCGCATCCCCAGCCGTGGGGTGGTCTGCGCGCCAATGCGCTGACCGGATGCGTTCAATGTGTCGCGGAGCGTTGGGCGCGAACGCCATCGTTTCCCGGACGTGTTTCCCTCGAAGCTGCCGCCGTCACTGCGGCTTGTGATTCATGGGTTTGGCGTCGCGCCGCCCACTGATGGAATGTCAGAGGGCTGAAGTCGTCGCAGGATTTGCGACGGTGTCGCGCTTCACTGCACCTGCAACATTCCGTTGCCGACCCTACACAGGACCCTGCAATGAGCACCACTCAAATCGGCGTCAAATGCTCTTGTGGAAGTGACAAGTTCGAGATGCCCAAGAACCCGAAGGCATCGGACACCATCAAGTGCTCCAGGTGCGGAGCGAGCGGCACTTATGGCAACGTGATGCGGCAGGCGACCTCGCAGGCCAAGATCGCCGTTGAGAAGCAGCTCAAGGACATGCTCCGCAAGGCGGGGTTCAAGTAAGGAGTCCAGGCTAGGCGTCCTTGGCTGGCGCGCTGCCCAGGCCGCCGCACTCCTCGCACATGCGCACGCGCACCACGTCGTCGGAGAAGGTGAAGCGGGCGCAGCACATGCGGCGGAGCCAGCCGATACGGCGCACCACCTTGGGTGGCCCCTCGTTGAGGTCCAGCACCTCGGCGCGCCGTCTGCCGCCGTCGCAGGGCCAGCGGGCTGGCTCGACCAGTGCCCTGGCGATGCGCCTGTCCTCGGGCCTCAGCTCGCGCCTGCCCGGCGTGGCGCCGAGCCATCGGTAGTTCGGGTTCCTGGGGTCGTGGCATCGCGCCGTCACGGCGCTGTACCCGATCCCCACGGCTGCCGCGGCCGACCTCGCGGAGGGGTACCGCACCCCGCCCACCTCGACGGCGACCGGCTGCCCGTTAGTGCCCCCGGTTGACGCTGCCATGCTCGCGCCGCGCCTCGTACTCCAGCGACATGCGCTCCCACTCGCCCTGGTCAAGGCGAGGCACCGGCCCGAGGCAGGTCATCTCGCTGCGGCGGGCCAGGGCGTCGCGCCCGCCAATCGCCTGGACCGCATCGGGCGAGGTGTCGTTAATCGCGTCCAGCATGGCGTCGATCTGGGCCGCGCACTGCACCACCTCGGCCACGCTTAGGTTCTCACTCATCGTCTTGCTCCTTGTTAGCGTTGTACTTACCCAGCAGGGCGACAAGCTGCGCACGCTCAGTGGCAGGCATCCGCAGCAGCCCATCTGCTGACAGGCCCGTGTCTTCAACTTTGACGCGCAGGCGTTCGGCCATCTCGTCGCCGTAGTGGAACTTGAGCATCACTTCCAGCAGACGATCACTGTGCTTCTTCACTGTGAGCGCGCGCTGTTCGCCTGTGTGTGGGTCGCGTTCTGTTGAGACCTGGCCTTGGTAGATGACTGGCTCATCCACGCCGACAACAGCGCGCCGATATGCTTCTTCCAGAAGGGCGTCCATCGCGATCTGGATGGACTGTTCCCAGCGACGCCTGAAATCCAGGTCGTTCTGCTTGTACTCGAACGCGAGGCGCCTGGAGATGCCGCACACCTGAGCCGCCTGTTTCGGCGAAGCTGTGTCCTCCAGAATCTGGAGAAAGACCTCCTGCACCTCGGGGGTGAACTTCTTCGTGGCCATGGCCAACTTCCGAAAGGTGGTGTTGAGCTTGATCGTGCCGTGTCATGCGCGCGAGGCACGCCAGCACTTATGCAAGCCGATCAATCGCTTGGGATGCATGGGCCACCCGAACCCCGATTAGATGGTCAGAGTCCACGCGCGCGAGGGAGAGGTCTGGCGCGCAGTTGGACGACAATTCGACGCATTCCCTGAATTGGTGTCACGCCTGCCACATTCGGCCAGGCACTCGCCTTTCCGATGCCTGGTGCACTCCCTTGCTGCCGCATCTGATGGCCCGAAAGCCTTGTGCTGCCAGGCTTGTTGCTTCGTTGCTGCTGCTGCGCTCGATTTGCTTTAACTGCCAGAGCTATCTGGACCTTGATCCTGAATCTGGCCAGGGCTTTTGTGTTTTCAGGTCTTAATTAAACAAGAGCAACAAGAGCAACAGAGCAACGAGTCTTGCAGCACAAGGCTTTCGGGCGCTGCCCATGGCTACTGGGGGTCAGCAGCCAGGGCAGCACCCAGCCTCACGTCATGGCCTCACGTAGCCGCGTCCCTGCTTTCCTTCATGTCCAACGCGCACGTTGTTCTTGTGCTCCCAGCCCAAGTGCTTCTCCATGACGATCTTCAGGCGCTGCGTGTGCTCAGGACGCTGATCACCTGGGCGAATCTGTAGCGCTTCGCTCAGGAGCATGCTGGTGTGCACGCGATCCATCGGCTGGACTTCCTTGTAGTTTTCATCGTCAGTCCAGACGACCTTGCGATCAACATAGGCGCGCAAGATGTCAGCCCACGGGTCTTCGGCAACGCGTCCCTCCTGCTCGACGGCTGCCATTTCCCACAGTTCCTGCGGCAGGAATAGCGATTCGCCCTCTGCCTCCCTGGTAGCAGCTTCTGCCCAGAGCTGGTCGCGATCAGCTACCAAGGCATCCAGGTCGATAACGCCGACCTTCACGGGCCAGAAGCGCCTGTTGCCTGTCTGGTCCTTCAGGTACGTTGCTTGGTTGGTGGTGCCGATGAAGATGCACTGACGCCGCAGTTCTTCATGCATGCGACCATACGGGCGACGGACATGGTCGATACTGCTCGACACGAACGCCTTGAGTGCCTCGACGCCTGACTTGGACAGGACGGACATCTCCCCCAGTTCGATGATCCAGCGTCCCTGCAATGACAGGGGTGCATCCTTTGACTCTGTGTTGCCGATGGGTGAGTCCGAGAACCACTCGACGTGCGGCGACAACAGCTTGACGAAAGAGCTCTTGCCACTGCCCTGGCTTCCTTCCAGAACGATGACATTGTCGAACTTGCAACCAGGCTGTCGAACGCGCCTCACGCCAGCAATCATGGTCTTGGCACCGATGGCGCGAACATAGGCATTGTCCATCGCGCCTGCATACGTCACCAGCAGCTTGTCGATGCGGGGCACGCCATCCCAGGTCAAGCCATCCAGGTAGTCGCGGACTGGATGCACGGTGTTCTCGCGAGCAATGGTGAGCGCTGCCTCCAGGACGTCGTCCTTGGTCCAGTTTGCGTCAGTAGCCTCGACGAAATACTGTCGGATGCGACGCACCACGTCATCGTCCAGTCTGCGGCCCACGTCCACTGTCCATGGCAACTCCGGTGCCGTGAGATGCGTTGACCCGCCAAACTCGTCATATGCCAAGCCAAGCTGGTCGCGGATATGGCGCATCAGCTTCAGGCAGTTCGGGAAGTTGCTGACGATCTTGCCGGCGTCAGTGCGCCTCATCGCAGGCAACTGCTCGCCCTCGAACGGCACAATGTCGAAGTCCTCTTCTGGGGCTGAATGGGGCACGGTCCCACCTGCGGCCTGCACCACCTTGTGCAGATACTTCACGGTGATCGGCTTTCCTGCGCGCCCTGCCGAATGCAGTGAATCCCAGCGGCGCCCGATGATGTGGCGATGGTCCGCGTACTCGGGGTCGTCGGTACTCCAGTCGATGAACTGCTCGCGCCCCTCACCAGCAGTGGCGTGATGACATGCCATCATCAGGCTGAGCCATTCGTCGTGTTCGCGGAAGTTGCCTGGGTCGAGATATTCAAGGGTAGAGGCAAGCATCTCTGGGGTGAGTTCGCCCCACAGTTCTGCATCCGCCCCCTGCTGCAGTTCGGGCCTGCGGATCAGCTCCAAGAGCGAATCTGGCGCCTGCGGCGTTTCATCTAGGCCGACCAGGAAGAACTCGGACTCATAGCGCTTACCATTGGGGTGCACGGAACCTGCCGCGACCACCTGCTGGCCTGCAGTTTTGAACTCGACACCTGGATACTTTGCCAACGTGCCAAGGATGGGCATGTCTGCAGGCTTGCGCAGGTGATAGTGGTGGCCACCCCCGCCAGTGATGACGTGCGGGCACGCATCCAAGTCCAGGCCAATGTCGCTGGCCAGTTCGGCCAGGCTATCGCGACCTGCAGGGTAGTTGCGCGGGTCGGCATCGATGACGAGGTCAATTGGGCGCAGGCGGACGCCCACGTTCAGCCCTTCGCGTTCCGCGTGCGCCAATACTTCGGCGGGGTCGGTCTGGGTGCGCGTCCAGCCCGTTGAAATCGGCCGCTTGTCGCCGCGATGCAGGAGGATGAGGCAATGCCCTGCCTCGACGTAGGCCCGCATGGGCGCGAACAGTGGCTTCAGTGCGAGTGAATCGGCGGCATCATTGTTCCCGTGAGCCCTGGACAGCTCCGCCTCTTGGTCAGTCATACCCTTGCGCCCGCCTTGCCCGCGGGCGTTTTCTTCCATGTCCATGGTCAGCCCTCCATATCAGCGCCACGGCGCTTCATGTGGGCCCGCAGGTCGCCCATTCGGTATCGGATCGTGCGCGAGCCGACCACCAAGTGCGGCGGATGGCTTTCGGGACGCTGGCTGCGAGTCCAGGCCAGAGTGCGCGGTGTCAGGCGCAGGAAGGCAGCAGCCTCGATGCTGGTGACGACTGCGTCATCCGGCAGGGCATGCAGTTCAGATAGTTCTTGGGGATTGAGCCTCTTCGGCTCGTGTGAATTGGCCACGGTGGTCTCCTCGTCAGCCGTTCTCGCAGCGACGACATGTCACTGGAGACTCCGCAGCCCTTCGCCGCAGATAGGCCCCTTGTCCACCCGTTGTCATTCGGAGGGGGGCTCGGCTGTTCTTGCCACCGATAGCACTTCTGATCGCCATAGCAATTGCCGACGATCCCCCGGGTCAATCGCTGACCGGGATTGGCTCGATATTACTTGCTAACCAAAGCCAAGGAAACCATTGTCTTGCCAGAGTGACCAGGTGGCTCCGTGCCGCGTCCGAATGGCCTCGGGCTGTCAGCGCCAAGGCCGAAGCTCCCGGAAGCGACACGGTCCACCTGGTGAGACCGCGTGGCTATTCCTTGAGCCGTGGCGGCCACGATCCGGGTTCGTGAATCAGGCCCAGCGCGTCGAGGATGTAGAAGGAAGCCTTCTCCTGGTGTTCGCGCAGGTGGTCGAGCGAAGGGTGCAGGTATCCCATGGTTACGCCCCCGCTGGAGGCGCTGTGGTTCAGCAGGAACTTCAGCTCCAGCAATGGGACACCTGCCTGCAAAGCCAGAGAGGCATAGGCGTGACGCAGCGCATGCCCCGTCAAGCCATCCAACTCGGGCTGCTGCACCTCGGCGACGTGCCCACTCTTGCTGTCCGAAGGAAACAGCCACGGGCTCCGGCGGTTCATCTCGGGATTGGCGGCAACCCTGTGGGCAACTAAGTCAGACAGCGCAGATGACAATGGCAGGTCGAAGGCACGGGCGGAACCACCCTTGGGCGAGGGAACGTGCAGGGCGTTACCTTCCTCGCTGACGTGCTCCATCTTGGACTCGCAGGCAGCTGTGCGCCGCATCCCCGACAGCATCATGAACAGGTTGAGGTCTCGTCTGACGGGTGACAGGCCCAGCACTGCCTTGCCCCACGCCTTCAGGCGATCTGCCTCGACGTCCACCTTCCTGCGCTTCTGGCCATGGAAGTCCACATTCATCGCCGGGTTGGCGGGCAGGTCGGGATGCTCACGCAGACCGCGGTTGTACACGGCGCGGAAGATGCGAAACACCGCGTCGGCGGTAGTAGCGCCGTTCTTTTTGGTGATGCGCGCATGGCGCTCACGCACGCCAGCACGATCCGCACCGAGTTCGGCCAGTGGCGTGTCTAGCCAGTCGGACAGGTACTGACCACAGTTGTAACGATATCCCTCGACCGTCTTCGCCGACAGCTTCTTTGCCGCGATATGCAGGTCCAGCGCCTGCTGTAGTGTCATGCCCCGCGCCCGTGCCTTCCTGCGCTCTTCGGTCGGATTGACGCCCGCGCGCATGGCGACCAGCGTCTTGGCAGCAAGCGCCCTCGCATCCTTCGCTGCTAGCGCGGGGTGCTCCCCGATCTTGGTGCGCACCTGCCGCCCGCGCACCAAGCTTTGCGTGTAGTAGGAGCGCTTGGTGTTGGACACGATCAGGTAGAAACCCCGCAGTTCGGGATCGGCATACAGGACCGTGCGGCCACGCTCCACCGTCGGCGCCCGCTCGACGAGCGCCTGAGTGATCTTTGCTTTCATGGGTTGGATTCCTCGACGTTTGCGACACCGTCTGAACACGGTTTTTGCGCACAACAGCGCAAAGCTGCGCAAGCTCAAACCCTCAGACTCACCGCCATAATGTCGTGCGAAATCAACGGCGTAAGCCTGTTTTTGCCCAAGGAATCAAGTCACGGCAAAGCCTATTCGTGCCGTCTGTTAATCAGGGGGTCGTTGGTTCGAGTCCAACTTCGGGCGCCAGATCATGAGCAAAGGGCAGCGAGAGATCGCTGCCCTTTGTTCTTTCGCCCCAGCCTGTCCCGCGTCACCAGCACTGGGCCACGCCTGCGCTGCCGGTGGCGCCCTTGACCCCGGTCTGGGTCACGCTCAGCGTTCCACACTTGGGATCCTGCTGTCCGCCTTCGGGGGCGGCCTCCAGGCGATAACTCTTCGCGTCCGCTGCAGCCACCCTGATGTTGTAGAAGTTCGACAGATCGGTACGGCATTGCATGTTCGGCAACGCCGGCGAATTGTTCGAAGCATCCACGTACTTCAGATTGGTCGTGTAGTAGCGCTCCATGAACTGCGCCGCTTCCTGCAGGCAGCTCTGCGCCGCTGCCCGGCGTGACTTTACGACGTGCTCCCGATAGCTCGGATAAGCGATCGTGGCCAGATCGCAATCACGGCCACCACGATCATGAGCTCTATCAACGTGAAGCCCTGCGCGTGGGCATTCCTTCGGCTCGCCCGGCGTCGGATTGAACGGTTCATTCTTAGTCCCTCACGATCTCGCGCCAGGAAATGCGGCCCTGGAAGTTGCTGAGGTTGACTCCCGGATCCTCGACTCCGCCGCTCGAGGTGCCCGAAGCGATGTAGCCCGTCGTCGACCCCGGGTCCGACACCAGAGTTCCCTGGGACACCATGTTGTCGGTGCGCAGCGAACCCGTCGGCGTTCGCACGGTTTGGCCGTTCGACGTGTGGGAAATGTAGTCGTCGAAAACGCCGTTGCCATCGGCATCGAAGTAGACAATCTCGGTCGCGGCACCGGTGTAGGCATTGACGGCATTGATATAGCCGCTTCCACCCACGCCGCATGGATCACTTGAAGGCACGATGCTGTTGACGTTCAACGTACTGCCTATCAGATAGGAGTCGGATACCACCCGTTCACCGACCGCAGCGGCGGGATCGTAGGGCGGGTTCACAAAATCCAGATACCATCCCTTCTTTTGCGCCATATCGCCAGGCACCGCCTTCTCGAATGCCCGGTCCCCGTTCGCGGCAACGACCGCGATCTTGCGCTGCTTCAGGTCAGCGCGGGAGCCGATCCGCGCGTTGTCGTCGATGAGCCCATACCAGGTCTGCACGCTGCGGTCGCCCGGGTCCCCGGCGGTGATGTACCGGCCGGTGCCGAAGAACACCCACCTCTTGTAGGTGGAGGGATCGATGCCGATCGCGATGCCACCGGTGATGGGCTGCGCTCCGCCGGAGGCGTTCCGGGCGGTAAACAGGGGATATACCGTTTGCCCCTGCTTGAACGCGACGTCCCAGGAGTTCGCGTTGCTGGCGCTCAGATCGAACTTCCACACGTTGCCCAGCAGGTCCCCTGCATATACGAAATCGACGTCGCCATCGCGGTCCACGTCCCACCCCTTGGGGCCGGCCAAGCCGTTATCCTGCGTAGCGGAGCCCGCCTTGGTGTCGATCTTCTTGATCAGCGCGCCGGTTTCCAGATTGATGACGAACAGAAACGCGCGCTGCGTCGCGCTGTTGTATCCATTGCCGACAATGACGGCCGGCACCTGGCCTGCACCCGTTTCGACCTTCGTGATGACCGGCCGGCTCAGTACGTTGCCGAGATCCGCGTCCGTAAACTCCCAGAGCACCTTGCTGGACGAGAAGGCCGACGGGTCGGTCACGTCCAGGGCATAGAGCGCCTTGCCCCCACGGCCAAGTGCGCCCACGAGGATGTTCCGGTTGGGGGTCTGCTCGCGCGTGGACACCGCGATCTCGCCGTCGACGAAGTACTGGTGGCTGTACTCGGGATCGCTGAGCGTCTTGAAGTTGCCCCAATTGATGTTGCCGGGCACGTAGGCAAAAAGCTCCCTGCCGTCGCGCGTCGAGAAAGCATGCAACATCCCGTCGTTGGCGCCTACGTAAAGGGTCTCGGTATCGGCCACGTAAGCCGGCGACGAGTTGACGATGTCGCCCAGCAGATGACGACGGTCGCGGAAGGTGCCGCTGACGCTGTTCTGCCGCTCCCCGCTACGTTCGCCCTTGAGGTAGTTGAATATCGCCTCGCTCCCCAAGGCAGCCTTCTGCGAGGCGGTCAAATTATTCCATGCAAAGGCCACGCCGGAGGAGCCGTTCCAGGTATAGACCTTCCGCTGGCTCACCTCCGTCGGAATGCCCGAGGATGCGCGCCACGATTCCACCGACGTATCCACGCCCCGCTCCGCGGTCACAGGGTAGGCGACCACTTCGCCGGTCCAGACCCCGGAGACGTACTTGGCCTGGTACAGCTTCGTGCCGGCCAGGATGGAAGCACTGTTGGTGGCAACGCTGGAGGCCGAGGCCGTGCGCTCGTTGATGCGGGCCAAGACGCTCTTCATGCCGCTGGCGAAGGCGTCCGGCTCCTTGGCGCTGAAGAAACCGCCACGCGAGTTGACCGCGGCATGCAACAAGTCGTCCACGTTGTATGCGGAATCGCCACCTGCGGGGGCGGTACCGGGCTGCGGCCAACCACTCCGCTGCCCTTCCCCGTAGACGCCGGTGTAGGTGACCTGCGCGCCGGTTCTGATCGCGGCGAACGCATCGTCCGGGTCCACGTTGGTCGTCAGGCCCAGGCCTACGCCGAACGTCACCAGGTGCTGCCAGAACGCCGGGTTGCTGTCGCTGACGCTTACGTTGTTGGGCAGATCGGGGCGCAGATCATTGACCCAATAATAGAAGGCGTTGTCGGCCAACGTCCCGGAATAGCCGTCCGAGAAAGGAGCTCTCGGGGTGTACCGGTAGGTTTCGTTGGTATTGGAACGGACGTGCTCGGGCCCCGTCGTGTTGTCGACGTTTCCGGACACGCCCGCGTTCCCGTTCCAATATCCATCCGTCATCAGGATGTGGTAGTTGGCGCGGCAGCTGACCTGCGGCTGCGCCGAGGCGCTGCCCGGGGTGTCCGACCAGGGCCCGAGAGAATCGGACCGCCTGAAGTAGTTGCCGACGACCTGGGCCGTTTCGCGCAGAGGCGTGCCGCCGCTGATGCTCACCGAATAAAGCAGGTCGAAGAAGTTGCGCTTCTGGGCATCATCGAAGGCGCGCACACCGCTGCGGATCTTGCTCGTGTTGACGCCATCGATGTTTCGTCCGCCGGAGTTGATGGTCGCGAAGCCCACGCGCACGTTGTCCCGCTGATCAACAAAGGCGCGACCGATGCCGGCCCGGGCGGTCAAGACGCGCGACCGGTAGTACTGGTACCAATTCGCGAAATTCTGGATTTCTTCCTGGTAACTGCAAGTGCTGCCGGCACAGTCCGTCCGGCCACCCGCCTTGGGGTAGCTGCGGTTGGGGCGGATCTCCACCCTGGTGTAGCACCCCGGATTCTCGCGGTTCGTGCACTGGTCCATCAGATAATAGCGAGCGGGCCAGTAAGTCGCCGATGTCGCACTTCCATTGCCGCTTCCCGGCGTACGGCCGTTGTTCGAGTAGCTGTACCAGATGGCCGACTCGGTCAGGCTCGCCGTCAGGTTGCGGCAGCCCTTGCCCGGGTCCACGGGGTTATTGAGCGCGCAAGAGGGGTTGGCATTCGGAAACAAGGTCCCGTCCCAACGGGCCCATGGCAGATAACGCGTGGCGGGGTTGTAGTAGGACGCGTTATGGTCGGGCGACCGCGAGAACCGGTTGAACCAGTCGTTGTCGACCACGGTCACGACGCGGTTGGGCAGGTTGTCTGCGCCGTAGATATCGTCGCTCGTGCGCGGGAAGACGAAGTTCGGGGAGCGATTGCTGTCGGTGCTTTCTCCCCGGGGCGCCTTGTTCTGCTCGGGGGTGATCTCGAACTGCATCGAGCCCGAGTCGTCGAGGGTGAACATGATGTTAGGCGGCACCAGCACGCCCGATTGCAACGGGATCTGAGGGAACTCCACCGCCGCGTTCACCGGCAACGCGAGCAGCGTGGCGGCAAAGGCTGCCGCGATCAAAGCCAGGCCCTGACGTCCGGAACGAGGATGAAGGGTCATGCTACGGAACGGCAACATGGGGGCTCTCGCTCAAGGGGTCATGTAGTTGCTTTGCAACAGCACCGAAGCGGGACCGTCGCCGCTTCTCGCCGTTATGCGATAACGGGGGCGAAGGCAAGTCGGCTCTATCGGCACCGCCTGGTCGCAGCCGGGCCATGCCGGATGCTTGCCCATGTACTCGATGAAGAATTCCGGGCGGCCCTGGATGCCTTGAAGCGACGCAGTCGCGGGGCGCCACGCGTTGAAGCCGGGATCGAGCCACCTTTCAGGTTTGTTGTCCGCGGCGACGGGCGTGCTGCAGAAGCCGTTGGTGCACGCATCGTCGAACGCGGGCGGTGCGCCGGCGAGCAAAGACTCGGCTTCCCGCAACGCGGCCTCGGCCGCCTGGAACGCCAAGCTGCGCGCGTACAGATTGGCGCTCATGCGCTCCTCCAGTTGCGTGGTGCGGAGTACGACCAATCCAAGCACGGTCATGATCAACAACAGAATCAGGGCGACGACCAGCGCGGCGCCCCGCTGGTCCCGATCCAAGGTGGGCATATGGCTCATGGAGCGCGATTCCTCAGAGCGACCACATGGGTCAACCTGCGCGTGAGCGGTTGTCCATCCGACCCCACCCGCTCCCCGCTTACGACGTCAAGCGCGACCTCCACCGCGGTCACGTCCTTCCATGCAACCAGAGGGCTGCTCGCCGGCAGGTACTGATCCCCGGCGAGATAGCGCAGCTGCAGATTGCTGATGCCGTCGGCAACCTCTTGGCCGCCGTTGCGATCGGCCCGATACAGCGATCGCCCGTTGCGGTCGTTATTGCCGACATACCAACGTGCGGCACTCAGTTTCACGACCAACGAGTTCGGCTTGTAGGTGTAGGGAGTACCGTTGGTGCTGCTGCACAACGGAGGGTAGCCGAGCCCCTTGGTGCAGTTCCCGGGCGAAACCGTGTTCCCCGGGTTATGCACGACGTTGCTGTTGGAACTGCTGGAGTTCGTGATCTGGGTGATTGCCGCCTGCACGTAGTCGCACACCATCACCACGTCGCCGTCTTCGAGATGGTGCTGGTTCGTGTTGAGGTGGAACTCCGCGGAGCTCGGATTGTGGGCCACTACCGTCACGCCCGGCGTCGCCGAACCGGACTTGATCTCGATCGCGTCGGTGCCTGCTACGCGCTGGGCATCGCCGCTGCCGAACGGCGCGTTGGGGAACGGTTGGTTGTCGTCGTAGCCGAGAATGCCATCGCCCCAATTGGCCCACCAATTCGCCGGCGCGGTACTGTTGTTCACCACGTTGGCCACGGGGATATTCTTGGCGCAAGGCGTGCCGGCCGCCTCGCGGATGTCGCGCGACATCATTTCGAAGGCCACGCGGGCGTTCTCCTGCATTCGGCTGAGGTTCTCAGTGGTGCGCGAAGTCTGCCGGTTGGTGATGAACAAGCTGACGGCGCCGCCCACCACGATGAGACCTATCAAGAGGGCGATCATCAGCTCGACGAGGCTGAAGCCGGCCGCGCGACGGGACATGGAAACGCTCATAGCCGGGTGCTCGTCTTGATCGAGTAGGTCTGTAGCTGCTGACGATCGCCGCTGCCGCGCGAATCGTCCCATCGGACGCCGACCGTGCAACCGTTGTTCCCGCAAGAGATGCTCACGCAAGCCGAGCTGCCCATCGAATTGCGTATGTTCTGGATCCACGCTTGCCGCTCGACGTCGGCGCGCGCGCCGCCTGCCGGTGGAGCGCAAGTCCACTCCGCGAGGTTGTAGTTTCCGGCCAGCGCCGCATCGCGATTGGCACGCATCACATCCAGGATCGCGTAGCTCTGTATTACCGCCTCGCTGCGTTCATAGGCGCTCTGATTGTTCCGCAACGCGCCGGCCTGTAGTGCCGCAACGCCCAGCAGGCCAACCGCGAGCACGAGCACGGCAATCAGAACCTCCAGCAAGCTAGCGCCGGCCAGCCGCCCGGGACCAGAGAAGACTTTCCGCATGATGTATTCCCTCCGGCTCATGGCGCCGGACAAGCGCCGTTGCCGTTACCCGTCTGCACGGCCACCCGGCTGCCGGACCTGATGGTCACCAGCCGCCGGTTGTCGGCCGGCCGGGTGGTGGCGACGCATACCGCGATCGTGGCCGCGGCCAGCAGATTGCCTTCACGAGCAAAGCCATCCGGGCGGAAGACGATCGAGCCATCCGTAGCCGCGACGGTTACCGGAGCCCTGACGTCCCCGACCCGCAGCAGCTCTTCTCCCGCATCGACACTGCCGTTGCCATTCGCGTCGGCAAAGACCAGCCAACCCGCCCAGTTCCCGCCGGCGCCGGCACAGGCGTTGCCGTTCTCGCTACGGCACATGACGACGCGTTGTCCGCGCCTCACCGCTTCGCTACGCGCCAACTGGATCGCGCTGACCAGTTCGTTGGCCTGCGCCGCAAGCCTGCTGGAGTTCCGAACCATCTCGAAGCTCGGCGCAGCAATCATCATCAGGATTGCGAGCACCGCGAGCGCGATCATCAATTCGACCAGCGTGAATCCAGCGGGCCCGCTGCGGACCGGCGAACGCCGGCGCCCGCTTCGCCGCAGGTCTTCTGGTGTGGACATTGCCTATCCCCCAAGATACGCAGGCACCTTAAGCCAAAGGGGTTCGGGCATCCAGCCCGGCGCCGATGAACGGACTCGGCCGGGGAACCAGCGGCGACCCCTCGACCAAGCCGAAGTTTCAACCTCCGCAGACACCCTCCGGGCCGATGAGTGAATCCGATCACAATGCGAGTCCGCTCGACGCGCTATGGCAGGCCCCCGTAATCGTCTGGGTCCTGCTGACGGGCGAGGCCCTCGCGGCCATGCTCGCGTTGGCGCCGGGCGTCGAGCGGGGGCACTGGGTGTTATTCGGCCTGGCGTCCCTCGCCATCCAGTGGGTTGCGCTCTTCGCCTTGGGCGGGCTGTACCTGCTTCGACGTCCGCTGTCCAGAATCCGCCCCCAGCGGATTGCCTATATCGCGCTGGTGCTGCTGCTGCTCGGCGCTTGGATCGTCGGCACCGCGGCATGGCTCTTCCTGGGCAGCACCCCCCTGGTCGGCGACGACGATTGGCTCACCTTCGTTCTCCGCCTGAGTGCGCTGGTGTCGGCCATCGGCCTGTTGGGCATCGCCGCCTTCCAGAACTACTGGCGCGCGCGCCAGCTCGCCCTGCGCGCCAAGCAGTCCGAGCTGGAGGCATTGCAGGCCCGCATCCGCCCCCACTTCCTCTTCAACACGCTCAACACCGGTGCGGCGCTGGTGCGCCGGCGGCCGGAGGAGGTGGAGCGGTTGCTGCTCGACCTGGCGGATCTGTTCCGCGCGGCGCTGGCCGGCCCGCACGACATTTCGCTCGAGGACGAGCTGGCGCTGGCGCGCCGTTATCTGGAGATCGAGGCGTTGCGCTTCGGCGATCGGCTGCAGGTCGCCTGGAAGCTGCCGCGCGAGATCCCGCGGGTGTCGGTGCCGGCCCTGTCGATCCAGCCGCTGGTGGAAAACGCGATCCGGCACGGCATCGAACGCCGCCCCGAGGGCGGGGAGATCGAGATCGCGGTCACCGCGACGCCGGGCACGGTCATCGTGCGCATCGCCAACCCGCTGCCGTCGAGCGGCAGCGAGGCCAGCCTGGGGCATCAGGTGGGCCTGAATGCCTCGCAGGTGCGGATCGAGGCGCTGACCGGCGGCCGCGGCAGCGTGCTGACCCAGCGCGAGGGCCGGCGCTTCATCGCGACGGTGCGGCTGCCGGTGCGCGGCGAGGCCGTCGTCGGGGATCCATGAAGGAAGGGGCGGACGGCGCGCTCCGCCCCATCGCCGCCGGCGCCTGCGCCGCATCGCTGCAACTGCCGCGCCAGCGCGCTTTTCTGGCGGCGCGGCACCGGGCGCCGCACCCCCGGCCCCGGTCAGGCGACCACGCGGTAGCAGGGCCGGTATTCGCCCGCGATCTTCATCCGCCGCTGCTCGACGAACGCGCGCAACAGCCCGTCGAGCGAACGCATCATCTCCGGGTCGCCGTGGATCTCGAACGGGCCGTGCGCCTCGATCCGGCGCATGCCCTCTTCCTTGACGTTGCCGGCGACGATGCCGGAAAACGCGCGCCGCAGGTCGGCGGCGAGCTCGTGCGGCTTGCGCCCGGGGCGCAGGTCCAGCGTCGCCATGGCCTCGTGGGTCGGCGCGAACGGACGCTGGAAGTCCAGCGGAATGTGCAACGACCAGTTGAAGAAGAACGAGTCCTTGTGCTGGATGCGGTACTCGCGCACCCGCCGGATGCCCGAGGCCATGAGCTTGGCGACCTTCTCCGGATCGGCGATCACGATCTCGTAGCGCGAGGTCGCCGCCTCGCCCAGCGTCAGGCGCAGGAACTTGTCGATCTGCTCGAAGTACGGCGCGGCCGCGGTCGGGCCGGTGAAGATCAGCGGGAACGGCACCTGCGCGTTCTCCTCGCGCAGCAGGATGCCCAGCAGATAGAGGATCTCCTCCGCGGTACCGACGCCGCCCGGGAACACGATGATGCCGTGGCCGAGGCGGACGAACGCCTCCAGCCGCTTCTCGATGTCCGGCATGATCACCAGGTGGTTGACGATCGGGTTCGGCGATTCCGCGGCGATGATGCCGGGCTCGGTGATGCCGATGTAGCGGGTGCGATGGCGGCGCTGCTTGGCGTGGGCGATGGTGGCGCCCTTCATCGGGCCCTTCATCGCCCCCGGGCCGCAGCCGGTGCAGATGTCGAGGCCGCGCAGGCCGAGCTCGTAGCCCACCTGCTTGGTGTAGACGTACTCGTCCCGCGAGATCGAGTGGCCGCCCCAGCAGACCACCAGGTTCGGGTCGGCCGGATGCAGCAGGCGCGCGTTGCGCAGCAGGCCGAACACGGCGTCGGTGATGCCGTCGCTGCTGGACAGGTCGCGGCCGCAATCGGCGCCGAGTTCGATCGTCGTGTACGCCAGGTCGCGCACCACCGCGAACAGCAGCTCGGCGACGCCGCGGATGATCTCGCCGTCGACGAACGCCATCGCCGGCGCGTTGGCCAGGTCGATGCGCATGCCCCGGTCCTGCTGCGATACCTGGATGTCGAAATGCGGGTAGAGCTCCTGCGCGGCGCGCGGGTCGTCCGAGGTGCTGCCGCTGGTCAGCACCGCCAGCGCGCAGCGGCGCAACAGGTCGTGCATCCCGGTGGAGACGTCGCGCAGCCGCGCGACCTCGTCGCGCGAGAGCACGTCGAGCCCGCCGCGCGGGTAGATGTGGGCGTCGACCGTCGGCAGCGCCGGAATGTGGGGGGCGGTCATGTAGCGTTCTCTTCCTGTCTTGTTCCCGTATGCGTCGGGCGACTCTAGCGCGGTGCCGCCCCAAAAAAAACGGCCGGGTCGCCCCGGCCGTTCTCGGACTGCTCGTTCCGCAGGATCAGAACTTGTAGCGGAAGCCGACCTGCAGCGACCACTGCGAGACGCCCTGGTTGAAGCCGTCGGCGTCGCCGTTGGCGACCGCGGGGCGTTCGACCCTCGTCGGATCGAAGTTGTAGATGTACTTGCCGGTGGCCGGGTCGATGCCGACCGCGTTCAGCACGGTCATGTCGGCGAAGAAGCCGTAGTCGTAGATGTGGCCCCAATCCTTGTTCAGCAGGTTGCCGACGTTGATGATGTCGAGCCAGATCTCCGACTTGTGGCCCTGGAAGAAGCCCGGCAGTTCCTGGCTGATGCGGATGTCGAAGGTGTTCACCCAGCCCGCGCGGCCGGCATTGGCCGGGGCCGCTTGGCCGGCGTAACGGGCCAGGTCCGGGTTCTTGGCCAGCCAGTCGAAGAACGCCTGTTCCATCTGCGCGCCGCCGCTGAACAGCACGTCGCCCGGGCCGGCCGGCACGTAGAACAGGTCGTTGACGCGGCTGTCGCCGTTGACGTCGTTCGAGTAGAGATAGCTGAACGGACGTCCGCTGCGGCCTTCGTAGAACAGGCCGACGCTGGTGGCGTAGTCGCCGAAGAACTTGTGCTTCCAGTTCAAGGTGCCGCTGATGCGGTCCTTGATCTCGTAGCGCGCGGTGTTCGCGACCTCCTCGTTGGCCTGGAACACGTAGTTGTAGTTCCAGCCCGAGGTCGCGGTCGAGCTGGTCAGGCCGCTGACTTCCGTCGCATGGGTGTAGGTGTAGCCCAGCGACCAGGACCAGTCGCTCTCGGCGCTCCACGGCTTGCTCAGGCTGACCGTGAGTTGCTGCGTCTCGCCCTTGTTGGTCGTGTCCAGCAGCAGCACGTCGCCGAAGCGCGCATCGCGGTTGGCGCGCGCCGTCCTGAAGCTATTGGAGTTCTGCCAATACAGCAGGCGACCGTCCTGACCGGCGCTCGGGCCGACCTGCGCCGCGGTGTTCGGCGCGCCGATGTCG
Source organism: Vulcaniibacterium tengchongense (assembly GCF_003814555.1). Taxonomy (GTDB): domain Bacteria; phylum Pseudomonadota; class Gammaproteobacteria; order Xanthomonadales; family Xanthomonadaceae; genus Vulcaniibacterium; species Vulcaniibacterium tengchongense. The sequence goes on along the minus strand of NZ_RKQN01000001.1, from coordinate 283,258 downwards.
AGGCGCCGGTAGTACAGGCCATTCTTGACGTTGGTCAGCAACAGCTCGGCCGAACCGACCAGGCCGTACCACGGCAGTTCGTGGTCGAACGCCAGGTTCGCCTTCCACACCGACGGCACTTCGAAGTCCGGCGCGACGAAGTTGACGTTCTGGCGCGAGCCGGAGGCGCTGGAACCGTCGGCCCACTGCTCCAGCTGGGTGTAGTTCAGGCCGGTCGTGTTGTAGGCGTTGCTCAGCCACACCTGCGGCGACTCGCCCTGGAACAGGCCGAAGCCGCCGCGCAGCTGGGTGGGGCGCTCGCTGTCGAAGGTGTAGTTGAAGCCGAAGCGCGGCTGCCACAGCCACTTGTCGCCGCCGACATCGCTGTTGTCGTAGCCGTAGACCTGCTGGGCCAAGGCGTTGTGGGCGGGGTCCCTGTCGGTCTTGAAGCGGTCGCCGCGCACGCCGAAGGTCAGGGTCAGGTTGTTGTTGACGAACCACTGATCCTGCAGGAACACGCCCATCGACTTGTAGGTGTAGTCGGAGGCCATGTTGTTGACGTCACCTCCGACCGGCGTACGGAACTGACGATAGGCCCAGTTGCCGTCGATGTAATCCTGGATGCTGTTGAAGGTGTAGTAACCGTCGACGTAGGGCGCGTAGAGGTTGAAGATCTCGTTGGTCGCGTAGTCGACGCCGAACTTCAGCTCGTGGTCGCCGAGGTTGAGGATGCCGGCGCCGTAGTAGTTCCAGGTCTTGGTGAACAGGTCGTTGTACTGGGAGTTCACCTCGGTGCCGAAGTACAGATACGGGCTCTGGCCCACGCCGTTCGCGTTCGGCGCGCCGTAGGCGATCTGCACCGCCGGCGTGCCCTCGGTCGTGGTGTTGCGGATCGCCGAGTAATCGCGGTACGCGACCTTGAACTCGGTGGAGAACACGTCGGTCCAGTCGCTGAACAGCTGGGCGACGTAGCTCTCGACGGTCTTGTCGTGCTGGAACCAGTACGAGCTCAGCGACGCGGAACCGGTGCTGCCGCTGCCGAAGCCGTTCAGGCGAAGCTTGCTCTGCTCCAGCTTGCTGTAGCGGAAGTCGGCGCGATGGTTGTCGCTGATGTTCCAGTCGATCTTGAGCGCGTACTCCTCGAGATCGGTGTCGCCATTGCTCTCCAGGCCGCCGGCGTCGAAGCCGGCGATCACGCCGTTGCCGGCGGCCGCCGCGGCCTGCGCCCGCGCGACGTCGCCCATCGGAATGCGGCCGAGCCCCAGCGGGCTGCTGGCCACGTCCGCGCCCGGCGCGGCCTGCTTGAACTTCTCGTAGTTGGCGAAGAAGAACAGCTTGTCCTTGACCAGCGGGCCGCCGAAGGTCGCGCCGTAGGTCTCCTCCTTGGTGAAGCCGTTGAACGGCGCACCTTCCGGATCGTCGCCGAACCAGTCGCCGTCGCGGTAGTAGCCGTAGACCGAGCCGTGGAACTCGTTGGTGCCCGACTTGGTGACGGCGTCGACCACGGCGCCGGTGGCGCCGCTGATGGTCACGTCGTAGTTGGCCAGATCGATGTTGATGGCCTCGATGGCTTCCATCGACACCGGCTGGCGGCGCGTCGGCATGTTGTTGCCTTCCAGGCCGAAGGTGTCGCTGGCGGACACGCCGTCGATGCGGATGGCGTTGTAGCGCGGGTTCTGGCCGCCGGCGGTGATGCTGCCCTCGGCGCGGTTGACGAACGCCACGCGCGGATCCAGGCGCATGTAGTCCTGGATGTTGCCGCTGTTGGTCGGCAGCGCTTCGATGGTCTGGCGGCTGATGTTGGTGCCGGTGCCCATCTTGGTCGCGCTGAACACCTCCGAGCCGCCCATCGCGACCGCGGTGACCGATTCGAGGGTGGTCACGTCACCGGTCAGGGCGGCGTTGACGGTGTTGGTCGAGTTGAGATCGAGGTAGACGCCGTCTTCGGTCTTGGTGCCGGCGCCCGGCTTGGTGATGGTGATCTGGTACGGGCCGCCCACGCGCAGGCCGCGCGCGACATAGCGGCCGCTCGCATCGGTCGTGGCGCGGCTGACCGTGCCGGACTCGACGTGGGTGATGGTCACTTCGGCGCCGGCGACGGGCTGGCCATCCGCGCCGGTCACCATGCCGCCGACGCCGGCGGAGGTGGTCTGCGCGAAAACGGGAGCGGTGGCGAGGGCGGCGAGCAGGCCAAGCGTGAGCTTGGACATGCGGACGCGGTTCGGATGGGTCATTACGATGGCCTCGGGTGACATGAAAACGTGGCGGTCGCGACCGGGCGCGCCGCGGTGCGCCGGTGCGGATAGTCGAATACCGTGATGTGAGCCCCGACCCGGCAGGGCGGCCCCGACGGGTTAACAGCAGTTTAACAGGCTAGAGGGGCTGTATGACAGGGCCGTGACCGCGGTCAAAAACGCGGGCGCTGCCCGCGCGAGCCGCCAAGAAGGGTCAAGGCGGCGCGATCTGCAGGTAGGTGCCCAGCCCGTCGAGGAACATCTGCACCGAGATGGCCACCAGCAGCATGCCCATCAGCCGCTCGATCGCGGTCAGGGCGCGGCGCCCGAGCAGCTTGTACAGCAGGGTGGCGGAGAACAGGATCGCCGCGGTGGCGCCCCAGGCGATCAGCAGGGCCAGGCTCCAGTCGCCCAGCCGGTCCGGGTCGTTGCTGCCCATCAGCATCACCGCGGCCATCCCGGACGGCCCGGCAACCAGCGGGATCGCCATCGGCACGATGAACGGCTCGCCGTCGGGGATCTCGCCCATCAGCCCTTCCGGCGGCGGGAAGATCATGCGGATGCCGATCAGGAACAGGACGATGCCGCCGGCGATGGAGACCGACTCCTGGCGCAGATGCATCAGTTCCAGCGCGTACTTGCCGCCCCACAGGAACAGCATCAGCACGGCCAGGGCGATCAGCAGCTCGCGCGCCAGCACGATCCGCTGCCGCTGCGGCGGCAGGCCGCGCAGCAGGCTCAGGAACACCGGCACGTTGCCGAGCGGGTCGAGGATCAGGAACAGCAGCAGGGCGGCGGAGGCGATGGTCATGCGGGACTCGTGGCCGGTGTTCGCCAGCGGACGGAGAGGAACGCCTCCGCCCGCACGCGGGACGGTCGAAGGCGGTACGGCGCGCCGGGCGGCGAGAGGGCCCGCCACCCGCGCGCGGCCAAGGGTAATTCAGGGCGCCCAGATCCGCCCGCGGTGGGCGGCGCCGGCGGGCGACAGCAGGGTCACGCAGGCTTCGGCGTAGTCGGCCGGGTCGCGCGCGGCGCGGTCGGCGTCCTCGACGTACGCGCGCGCCCGCAACGCGGTGCGCATCGGACCGGGCTGCAGCCCGGCGACGCGCACCGGGCCGTTGCGGAGTTCCTCGTGGAGGATGCCGACCAGCCCGGCGAGGCCGTGCTTGGCCACGCCGTAACCGCCCCAGTAGGCCTGCCCGACCCGCGCCGGATCGTCGAGGACGAACACCAGCGCCGCGTCCCCGGCCCGGCCCAGCAACGGCAGGCAGGCCTGCGACAGCCACCAGGGGGCGGTCAGGTTGACGTGGATCGCGCGCGCGAACGCCGCCGGGTCGGTGCGCGCCAGCGGCGTCAGCCCGGGGAAATCGGCGGCGCAGTGCAGCACGCCGTCGAGGCGGCCGAGCTCGCGCTCGATCCGCTCGGCCATCTCCGCGTAGTCCTCGGGCGAGGCGCCCTCCAGGTCCAGCGGATACAGCAGCGGCTCCGGTCCGGCCTGGGCGACGGCGTCGTAGACGCGGTTCAACTTCGGCACCTTGCGGCCGAGCAGGACCACGGTCGCGCCGGCGCGCGCGCTGGCCTGCGCGGCGGCGGCGCCGAGGCCGCCGTGCGCGCCGGCGACCAGCACCACCCGGCCGGCGAGCGCGCCCGGTTGTCCGGCCTCCGCCGCGCTCACTGGCGCTGGGTCTCGCTGATCATCCGCGCCAGTTCGCCGGACTCGAACAGCTCCAGCGTAATGTCGCAACCGCCGATCAACTCGCCGTTGATGAAGAGCTGCGGGAACGTGGGCCAGTTCGAATAGCGCGGCAGGTTGGCGCGGATCTCCGGATCCTCGAGCACGTTGATCGTGTGCAGCTCGGTCGCGCCGGCCGCCTTCAGCGCCTGCACCGCGCGGCTGGAAAAGCCGCACATCGGGAACTGCGGCGTCCCTTTCATGAAAAGGACGATCGGGTGGCTTTCGACTTCGGCCTGGATCCGTTCCATGACGGACATGGGCGACTCTCCTGCGATGGTGCGTTGCGCGCCCGTTGACGACGAGGCCACGGCACGACAACGGAACGTGGGGCTACAATGCGTCATTGTAATCCTTCCAGCGCCGCGGGCGCGTCCGGTCCCGGAGCGCCGCGGCTTTCACTTCGCCAGCCCCAGGAGCCCGCAATGGCCATCGAACTGCCTCCCCTGCCCTACGACCGCACCGCGCTGGAACCGCACATCTCCGCCGAGACCCTCGACTACCACCACGGCAAGCACCACAAGACCTACGTCGACAACCTCAACGGCATGATCAAGGGCACCGAGTTCGAATCGATGCCGCTGGAGGAGATCATCCGCAAGTCGCAGGGCGGCATGTTCAACAACGCCGCGCAGGTCTGGAACCACACGTTCTACTGGAACTGCCTGTCGCCCAAGGGCGGCGGCGAGCCCGCCGGCAAGCTGGCCGACGGCATCGCCAAGGCGTTCGGCAGCTTCGACGAGTTCAAGAAGCAGTTCACCGACGTCGCGCTGAAGACCTTCGGCTCCGGCTGGGCCTGGCTGGTGCAGCGCCCGGACGGCGCGCTCGCCCTGGTCAGCACCTCCAACGCCAACACCCCGCTGACCGGCGAGGACAAGGCGCTGCTGACCTGCGACGTGTGGGAGCACGCCTACTACATCGACTACCGCAACGCCCGCGCCAAGTACGTCGAGGCGTTCTGGAACCTGGTCAACTGGGACTTCGTCGCTTCGCAGATGAAGTGACGGCCCGTCCGTCCCGCGCGGGGCGGACGCAGCCCGAGGACGGCCGGGGCCATCCCGGCCGTTTTCTTTTGCCGCAGGCTCAGCGTACGCGGCCGGCCAGGCGGCGCCCGAGCGGCACGATCGCGCCCGCGGCGATCCGCCGCCGCTCCTCTTCCAGCTCGTCGGCGACGAACGCCGCGGCTTCCGGCGTGGCCGGCAGCGCCGGAATCAGGTAGCGGTAGAAGTACGGTGCGGCCGTCACCGCCAGGCCGGCGGTGTGCCGCGCCATCGCCCCGGCCATGGCCGCGAGCGGGTGGACGCGATGGCGCCGGCGATCCTCGAGCCAGGCGGCGAACGGATCGCCGCGCCGCAGCTTCGCGACCACGCCGCCCTGCCGCGGGCGGAGCAGCGCCTGCGCGCGCGGCGAACGCAGGCGGGCGGCGAACCAGCCGAGCGTCGCCGCGTCGAGCGCTTCCGGGGCGAAGTCCTCGACCAGGATCGGCGCGCCCGCAGGCAGGCGGCGGCGGGCCGCGAGCAGCGCTTCGTCGAGCGACGGCAGGTGGTGCAGCGAACGGGTGAACGCGACCGCATCGGCGGCGTCGACGTCGCACTCCGGCCAGCGCGCCGTGCGCGCGTCCGCGCCGAGCGCGCGTGCGGCGGCGACCGCGGCCGGGTCGGCGTCCAGCGCGATGGGCGCGAAGCCGCGCCGCTGCAGCTCGGCGGCGACGTGGCCTTCGCCGCAGCCGACTTCCAGCACGCGCGCGCCCGGCGGCAGCGACGAGGCGAGGAAATCGGCGGTCTCGCGGGTGGCGACGTCGATCGGCGCCGCAGCCGGGGCGGCTTCGCGCGTCATTCGCGCAGCCGCGACACCGCCGGGGCGACTTGCGCCTCGCGGCCGAGCGCCCGGCCGACGCGCTCCAGCGCGGCGGCGAGCGCCCCGGCCGAATCGGCGCGCAGCGTCGCATGGCCGACCTTGCGCCCGGCGCGCGGCGGCTTGCCGTAGTCGTGCCAGTGGCCGCCCGGTTCGGCCAGCACCGGCGCCGCGTCCGGCATCGCGCCGATCCAGTTGAGCATGCAGGCGCGGCCGAGCATGCGGGTGTCGCCCAGCGGCAGGCCGAGCACCGCGCGCAGATGGTTCTGGAACTGGCTGGTCTCGCTGCCTTCGATGGTCCAGTGGCCGGAGTTGTGCACGCGCGGCGCCAACTCGTTGGCGAGCAGCTCGCCGTCGCGGCAGAACAGCTCGAGCGCGAACACGCCGACGTAGTCCAGCGCCTCGGCCAGGCGCCGCGCGTGCGCGTACGCGCGCTCGACCAGCGCGGCGTCGGCGCGGGCCGGCGCCAGGCTGACGGACAGCACGCCGTCGACGTGCCAGTTCTCGGTCAGCGGCCACGGGCGGAATTCGCCGTCGCGGCCTCGCGCGGCGACCACGCTCAGCTCGCGCTCGAACGCGACGAAGCCCTCCAGGATCAGCCCGACCGTGGCGGCCTGCGCACCGAGCGCCTCCCAGGCCGCGTCCGCGTCGGCCGGCGTCCTGATCCGGAACTGGCCCTTGCCGTCGTAGCCGAGCCGACGGGTCTTGAGGATGCAGGGCGCGCCGATCGCGGCCAGCGCGGCGGCGAGCTCCTCGCGGGTCTCGACGGCGGCGAACGGCGGCACCGGGATGCCGAGCTCGCGGAACAGCGTCTTCTCGGCCAGGCGGTCCTGCGCGGTGGCCAGCGCGCGCGGGTTCGGGAACACCGGCACGCGCTCGGCCAGCCATTGCGCCGACTCGGCCGGCACGTTCTCGAAATCGAAGGTGGCCACGTCGACGCGCGAGGCGAACTCCGCCAGCGCCGCCTCGTCGCGGTAGTCGCCGACCACCATCGGCGCGAACTGGCCGGCGCAGGCGTCGGCGACGTTGTCCATCACCAGGAAGCGCAGCCCGAGCGGCGCGCCGGAAAGCGCGAGCATGCGGGCCAGCTGCCCGCCGCCGAGAATGCCCACCGTGGTCATTGGCGCGGATCGCCGTTGGCCAGCACCTCGTCGGTCTGGCGGGTGCGGAATTCGTCCAGCGCGCGGGCGATCGCCGGATGTTCCGGCGCCAGCAACGCCGCGGCGAACAAGGCGGCGTTCGCGGCGCCGGCGTTGCCGATGGCGAAGGTCGCGACCGGCACGCCGGCCGGCATCTGCACGATCGACAGCAGCGAATCCAGGCCGTTCAGCGCCTTGCTCTGCACCGGCACGCCCAGCACCGGCACCGCGGTCTTGGCGGCCAGCATGCCCGGCAGGTGGGCGGCGCCGCCGGCGCCGGCGATGATCGCGCGCAGGCCGCGCCCGCGCGCCTGCTCGGCGTAGGCGAACAGCAGGTCGGGCGTGCGGTGCGCCGATACCACCCGCACCTCGTGCGGCACGCCCAGCGCCTCGAGCCGGGCGGCGGCGTGCTGCATCGTCTCCCAGTCGGAGCGCGAGCCCATCACGATGCCCACCAGCGGAGCGGCGTCGGGCGAGAGCATTGCGGTTGCGGACATTGGTCGACCCCGGTCAAAGACGTATTCTAACGTCCTCTCCCGCCGCGCCGGCACCGCACCGTATGGACCGCAAGCTGCTCGACCTGCTCGTCTGCCCCGTCACCCGCCAGCCGCTGCAGCTGCTGGACGACCGCGGGCTGCAGGCCCTGAACCGGGCGATCGCGGCCGGCGCGGTGCGTCGCGGCGACGGCAGCCCGCAGGGCGATCCGGTGCGCGAGGCGCTGGTCACCCGCGACCGCAAGACGGTCTACCGCGTCGACGACGGCATCCCGGTGCTGCTGGCCGAGGAGGCCATCGCCACGGCGCAGCTCGACGGCTTCCCCGGCGCATGAGCGGCGCGGCCGACGCGCTCCCGTTCGCGCCGCCGCATGCCGCGGTCGAGGCCGACGTGGCCCGCGCCCTGGCCGAGGACCTCGGCAGCGGCGACGTCACCGCGATGCTGCTGCCCGACGTCGCCGACGACGCCTACCTGCTGTGCAAGGAAGACGCGGTGATCTGCGGCCGGCCGTGGTTCGACGCCTGCCACCGCGCGCTCGACCCGCAGGTCCGCATCGACTGGCACGTGCGCGAAGGCGAGCGCGCCGCCAGGGGCACGGTGCTGGCCACCCTGCGCGGCCGCGCCCGCGCCCTGGTCGGCGCCGAGCGCGCCTCGCTCAACTTCCTGCAGACGCTGTCGGGCACCGCCACCGTCACCGCCGCCTACGTCGAAGCCGTGCGCGGCACCGGCGCGAAGATCCTCGACACGCGCAAGACCCTGCCCGGCCTGCGCTTGGCGCAGAAGTACGCGGTGCGGGTGGGCGGCGGCGTCAACCACCGCATCGGCCTGTTCGACGCGGTGATGCTGAAGGAAAACCACGTCCGCGCCGCCGGATCGCTGCGCACCGCGATCCGCGCCGCGCGCGCGATGCACCCGGCCTTGCCGCTGATCGTCGAAGTCGAAACCCTGGCGCAGCTCGAGGAAGCGCTGGACGAGGGCTGCGAACGCGTCCTCATCGACGACTTCGACGCGGCGACCCGCCGCGAGGCGGTGCGCGTCGCCCACGCCCCGCCGTATTCGGGCCGCATTCCGCTCGAGGTGTCCGGCGGCGTCGACCTGGCCGGCGTGCGCGCGATCGCCGAGGACGGCGTCGACTGCATCTCGATCGGCGGCCTGACCAAGCACGTGCGCGCGATCGACCTGTCGCTCAAGCTCGGGCCGCCGCCCGGCGACGCGCCGCGCTGAACCCGCGACCGGTTTTCTCGCCGCGGTTTTTGCGCCGACGCACGCGGATGCGCATCCGCCCTTGTCCCGCCCGATGACGGGGAACAACCGGAGCGAAGCCGCGCGTCCAGCCGAGCGGCCATGCCGATGCACCGCACGCCGCGAGGGGCCGGCCGCATAGCCGGGGCGCAGCCGCACGAATCCCTGGCCGAGCGGCGCGGGCTCAGAGCGCCAGCATCGTCGCGATCAGCAGCGCCAGCGCCGCGATGCCGGCGATCCACGGCCAGGGCGCCGGCTGCGCGCGCCTCGGGGCCGCGCCGACCGCGCGCTCGGCCCTGACTTCGGTCGGCGCGGCGGCGGAAACCAGGCGGAAGCTCAGTTCGCCGAAGCGCAGCTCGTCGCCGATCCGGGCCTCCCGCCGCCCCACCCGCTGGCCGTTGACGAAACTGCCGTTGCGCGAGCCCAGGTCCTCGACCTGCAGCCCGTGCTCGCCGGGGACCAGGCGGGCATGCAGCCGCGACAGGCCCGGCGCGTCGAAGCGCAGCGCGCATTCGGCGCCGCGGCCGAGCGTGACGATGCCGAACACCGGCTCGCTGCGCCCGGCGACCTGCGGCGACACGCCGCGCAGCACATAGCGGGGCAGCACCGGCCGCACCGCGGTCACGCCCGGGTCGTCGTTGGCCGGCGCGAGCGCGCCGCTGGCGAAGCCTCGGTGCAACGCGGGCGTGGATTCGAGCGAGGCCAATTGCGCCTGCACCCCGTCGAGCTCGACGCGGTCGCCGGGCCGCAGCGCGATCAGCCCGGCGACGCGCTGCCCGTTGACGCCCACGGCGGCGTCGAAGGGCACCTCCAGCACCACGCCCTGGTCGGTCACGTGCAGGCGGCAGTGCTGCGGCCGCACGCCGGGCCGGTCGATCACGATGGTGGATTGCGGATCCGAACCGATCCGGTTGACGCCCTGGCTGAGCAGGACCTGCGGGTGCTCGCCCCCCGGAAACACCAATTTCACGCGGACCCGCTCCCCCTGAAAGCGCATGCCCGATGGACGCGGCGGCGTTGCCGCCGCGCTTGCGCGCCCGGCGGCGCGGCGCCACATTAATGGCATGCCGACTTTACTGATTCTGATGATCGTGGCTGCGATGGCGTTCGCATTCTGGAGCGCGGGCCGCGCTGCCGCCGAGCGCGCCGAAGCCGTCGGGCGCGACGCCTGCCGCGCCGCCGGCGTGCAGTGGCTCGACCAGAGCGTGCACGCGGTGGGGATCCGCCTGTGCCGGCACGACAGCGGTTGGCTCGGCTTCGAGCGCACGTTCCGCTTCGACTATTCGATGGACGGCCAGGACCGCCACGTCGGCCGGCTGGTGCTGCGCGGCGACCGGCTGGTCGCGTTCAGCGGGCCGGTGGCGCGCGAGCCCACGCCGCTGCACTGAAGCTTCCGCGCCCATCGCGGCTCCCGGCGCCGCCCGGCACTTGCGCCCTCTCCGACTCGCCGGACCGCCGGAGCCTGGCACTGCGGCTTTCAAAGCGGGCGCCGTCGGATGATGCATGCGCCGCGACCGCCCGCGGGCTCGTGCCGGCATTCCTCGAAGCCGCGCAGCCGGCGCGACCGGGCGACGGCGCGCGCGGAAGCAAGCTCGCTACGCGGACGACGCAACGCGAACGCGCAGCGGCGGACGATGGCGGTACCCGGGGGCCTCTCGACGTGGCCTCAGGCGGGGCGCGCCCTGCGGATCACTTGACCACGCGCAGGTGCCCGCCGCGCCGCGGCGAAGGCGCGCTCGGGCCGTCGCCGTCGCCGTCCGGCGAGGGCTCGCTCGGCACCGCGCTCAGGGTCGGCGGCGTGGCGTCGTCGCGCTCGTTCTGCTCCGACGCCTCCGCCCCCTCCTCGCCCGCTTCCTCAGGGAAGAACATGCCCTGCCCCGTCTCGCGCGCGTAGATCGCCAGTACCGCCGGCACCGGCACCGAAACCGGATGGCTGACGCCGCCGAAGCGCGCGCTGAAGCGGATCGCGTCGTTGTCCATCTCCAGCCGCGACACGGCGCGCTCGGCGACGTTGAGCACGACCTTGCCGTCCTTGACCGCGTGCGTCGGCACCTGCACCCCGGCGCGGGTCGCGTCCACCAGCAGATGCGGGGTCATGCCATTGTCGACGATCCACTCGTACAGCGCCCGCAGCAGATACGGGCGGTGGCTGGTCATCTGCGGGCTGTCTTCGCTCATGTGTGCAGTGTATCAATCCGCCTGCGGACGCAACGCGAATGCGGGCACGCGGGCGCAGCGGGACGGCTCTTTCATCGGATGCGCGCGGGCGGACAGGACAGCGTGGGCGAACAGGCGAGGCGCCTGGGCGGGACGCGATCGGGGCCGCCACCGCGGGGTGCGCCGGCTGCGGGATCGCAGGGCCGCCGGGTGTGCAGGCCCACGATCGCTTCGTCGCCCGGATGCGCCACCGCCGCGGGCGTCCGCGCGCCAGCGGAACGTGGAGTCCGTGGGAGTGCGGACGAAGGGCCCGTCTTCATTCTCTCCCGCAAACGGGAGAGGGGCGGCCGTGCGCGTCGCCTCGGGCCGTCGCGCCGGGACCGCGCCGGCCTGCGCGTTACTGGGGCAGTTCGCGCAGCTTGCGCTCCTGCTCGGTCAGGCTGCGGGCGAAGCCCGGGTTGCGGAAGATGCGGTTGCCGTAGTCCTCGATCGCCTTGCCGTCCTTGGGCAGGCCGACGCCGAGCGCATCCAGGCGCCAAATGATCGGCGCCATCGCGCAGTCGGCCAGGCTCATCTCCGGATTGAGGAAGAACTTGCTGGCCTTGAACAGCGGCACCGATGCCGTCAGCAGTTCCTTCAGCCGCTTGCGCCCGGCTTCGGCCTGGGCCTTGTTGCCGAGCTGGATCGCCTGCACTTGCGGCACCCAGTCGTGCTCCAGGCGCAGCATCGCCAGGCGCAGGCGCGCGCGCGACAGCGGATCGACCGGCATCAGCGGCGGGTGCGGATAGCGCTCATCGAGGTATTCGCTGACCACGCTGGCCGCGTACAGCACCAGGTCGCGCTCCACCAGGGTCGGCACCGAGTGGTACGGGTTGAGATCGACCAAGTCCTCGGGCGGGTTCTGCGGATCCACCGGAACCAGGTCGTAGGTCACGCCCTTGGCCGCGAGCACCAGACGCACGCGGTGGCACAGGACACAGTCGGTAGAAGAAAACAGCGTCAGAGCATTACGCATACGTGGACTCGCCGCCATCATCGAGCTCTCCCGCGCCCGGAATCCGCCGGTCGCAAGACGCCGTCCACCCCGTGTGGGCGGTCGTCACGGCCCCCAAGCCGCGCCTGGTCACCGGCGCCCGCGGGACCCGCGCCTCGTGCGCGGCCCCCGCGTGCCGGCGTCAGTGCTTGTCCACGTCGCGCCAGTACTCGAGCTTGAGCAGATAGGCGAGGAACGTGAACGCCGCGAGGAACAGAATCACCCACACGCCCAGGCTCTGACGCTTGAGCGCGGCGGGTTCGCCGGCGTACTCGAGGAATGCGGTGATGTCGCGCACGGCCTGGTTGAAGGCCTCGCCGTCGAGCGCGCCGGGCTGGGTGACCTTCAGGCCCACCACCGGGCGCTCGCCGGTGGCCTTGTCGACCTCGCCGAATTCCGCGTGCTGCAGGCCCTGCAGTTCCCACAGCGGGTTCGGCATCGACGCGTTCGGGAACAGCTTGTTGTTCCAGCCCAGCGGACGCGACTCGTCGAGATAGAACGACTTCAGGTAGGTGTAGATCCAGTCGCTGCCGCGCACGCGCGCGATCAGGCTGAGGTCGGGCGGCATCTTGCCGAACCACTGGGTGGCATGGTCGGCGGGCAGGCTGACCTGGATCTGTTCGCCGAACTTGGCGCCGGTGAAGTTGAGGTTGTTCATCACCTCTTCCTCGGTCAGGCCCAGGTCCTCGGCCATGCGCGAATAGCGCAGGTACTTCAGCGAATGGCAGCCGGAGCAGTAGTTCATGTACAGCTTGGCGCCGCGCTGCAGCGAGGCGCGGTCGCCGAGGTCGGTGCCGGCCTGCAGCAGCTGGCCGCCCTCGGCGGCGAGCGCGCCGAAGGAGATCAGCAACCCGGCTGCGAAAGTGGCGAGCTTCTTCACGACGTGGTTTTCCCCAAGCTCAATCATGCATCGTCACTCGTTCCGGCACCGGCTTGGTCTTGTCGAGCTTGCTCCAGACCGGCATGGTGATGAAGAACGCGAAGTACAGGAAGGTCAGCACGCGGCCGATGTAGGTCTCGACGATGTCGGTGCCCGGGCCGGCGCCGATCTTGCCGAGCCAGACGAAGCTGACCGCCAGGATCGCCAGCATCACCTTCGAGATCCAGCCGCGGTAGCGGACCGACTTGACCTTGCACTTGTCCAGCCAGGGGACGAAGAACAGGATCAGGATCGCCGAGAACATCACGATCACGCCGCCGAGCTTGTTCGGCACCACGCGCAGCATCGCGTAGTACGGGGTGTAGTACCACACCGGCTTGATGTGCTCCGGCGTCACCAGGCGGTTGGCCTCGGTGAAGTTGTCGTGCTCGAGGAACCAGCCGCCGAACGCCGGGGCGAAGAAGATCACGAACGCGAACAGGATCAGGAAGAAGCCGACGCCGACCAGGTCCTTGACCGTGTAGTACGGGTGGAACGGGATGCCGTCGGCCGGCTTGGCCGGGTTCCAGCGGTTGCCCTTCGGGCCCTTCTTGATCTCGACGCCGTCCGGGTTGTTGGAGCCGACCTCGTGCAGCGCGCCCAGGTGCAGCACGACCAGCAGCAGCAGCACCAGCGGCAGCGCGATCACGTGCAGGGCGAAGAAGCGGTTGAGGGTGGCGTCGCCGGGCAGGTAGTCGCCCATGATCCACTCGGTCAGGCCGTTGCCGATCACCGGGATCGCGCCGAACAGCGAGATGATCACCTTGGCGCCCCAGAACGACATCTGGCCCCACGGCAGCACGTAGCCCATGAAGGCCTCGGCCATCAGCACCAGGTAGATCAGCATGCCGAGGATCCACACCAGCTCGCGCGGCTTCTGGTACGAGCCGTACATCAGGCCGCGGAACATGTGCAGGTAGACGACGATGAAGAACATCGACGCGCCGGTGGAATGCATGTAGCGGATCAGCCAGCCCCACTCCACGTCGCGCATGATGTATTCGACCGACGAGAACGCCTCCGCCGCGGACGGCTTGAAGTGCATCGTCAGGAAGATGCCGGTCAGGATCTGGTTGACCAGCACCAGCAGGGCGAGCGAGCCGAAGTAGTACCAGACGTTGAAGTTCTTCGGCGCGTAGTACTCGCTCATGTGCTTGCGGTACACCGGCATCAGGCCGGGCGCGCGCTCGTTGACCCAATCCATTACGCCGGTGGCGGCGCGGGTGAAGATGTTCGCCATGGTTTACGCAGCCCCTTGCGGATCGACGCCGATCACGATGGTGTTGTCGTCGGCGTAGTGGTGCGGCGGCACGAGCAGGTTGGACGGCGCCGGCACGCCCTGGAACACGCGCCCGGCCATGTCGAAGCGCGACTTGTGGCAGGGGCAGAAATAGCCGCCCTTCCAGTTCGGGTCGAACGGTTCCGGGCGGATCTCGGCCTTCATCTCCGGCGAGCAGCCCAGGTGGGTGCACAGGCCGACCAGGACCGAGATCTCCGGCTTGAGCGAGCGGAACTCGCCTTTGATGTAGGCCGGCTGCTGGTCCTTGTTCTCGGACTTGGGATCGCGCAGCTCGCCGTCGAGGGTGGGCAGCGCGTCGAGGACGGCCTTGGAACGCTTGACGATCCAGATCGGCTGGCCGCGCCATTCCAGGATCAGGCGCTGGTTCTCGCCGAGCGCGCTGATGTCCGCGGTCACCGGGGCGCCGGCCAGCTTGGCTCGGGTGCTCGGGTTCCAGGACTTGATGAACGGCACCGCCACGAACCCGGCCCCGACCGCGCCGACCACCGCAGTGGTCGCAGTCAGGAACCGGCGGCGGCCCAGGTTGACAGGATCGTTGACCCCTTGGTTGGCCATCCGGCACTCCGCAAAGCTGATCGGAAGTTACGCCGCGACGCCAGCGCCACTGGCGACGGCTCGCGGCTCAAAAGACACGGAAGTGTAGCGGAAGCGTGAATGGCAGGACAATCGGCCGCGCGCCGCGCCGGACCGCGGCTCAACGCAGCACGGCCACGGCGCTGCGGTAGCGCTCGGCCAGGACCGCGACCCGCTGCACGTAGCGCTGGGTTTCCGCATACGGCGGCACCCCGCCGTACTTGTCGACGGCGCCCTCGCCTGCGTTGTAGCCGGCCGCGGCCAGGGTCAGGTCGTTGTTGTAGCGCTTCAGCAGCCAGGCCAGGTACTGCACCCCGCCCTGGATGTTCTGGGCCGCGTCGAACGGGTTGCCCACCCCGAACCGGCGCGCGGTGGCCGGCATCAGCTGCATCAGCCCCTGCGCGCCGGCGCGCGACAGCGCGTTGGGGTTGTAGGCGGACTCGGCGTGGATGATGGCGCGGACGATGGCCTCGTCGACCCCGAACCGGCGCGCGGCGGCGGCGATCTCGTCGCGGTAGGCGTCGGTGTTCAGGCGCACGCGGCCGAAGTCCACGCCCGGCCGGGCGGCGCAGGCGTAGCAGGTCTCGATGAAGCTGTAGCGGATGGTCCGCACCGCGGTGGCGTTGGCCAGGCCGCGCGGGGGCTGGCTGGTGTAGTGGCGGACGCCGTCCTTGATATAGGAGTAGATCTGGCCCTGCACCCGCCGGGTCGGCAACGCCCCGGCACGGGCCGGCGCGGGCGGCGGCGCGGACGTCGGCACCGCCCCGGTGGCCAGCGCGGGGGCGGGCGCGACCGAGGCGGCCACGGTGGCGGTCGCGGTGGCCGGGCTCACCGCGCCCATCGCCCTGGCTTCGGGCGCGGCCGGTTCTGGCTTCGGCGCGGAGGCGCGGCGGCCGCCGCGGTCCTGGCTGATCACCGTGCACGCGGCCCCGGCCACGCGCTTGCTGACGTAGCTGCGCACGCCGTCGGCGCCTTCGCAACGGTACAGCGTGCCGGCCGCGGCCGGCGCCGCGGCCAACAGGCAGACGATCCCCAACGCCGATGCGGCCCCCCTCATGCGCGGCAGTCTCCACCGTCCCGGCGCCGTTGCCAAGTGCTTGAACCGGCTACGGATCGAAAAACGTGACCGCCGCCCGGGGCCGGCCGCGGGCGCGCTAGACTATGGCCTTTTCCGGCCCGGATTAACCGCCGCCCGCCCCGGATCGCCCATGACCGACACCGCCTCCCCGGCCGCGCCCGCGCGCGCCGACACCGCCGCCGCCCCGGCGCGGACCCCGAAGCTCTTCATCGAGACCCACGGCTGCCAGATGAACGAGTACGACTCGGCCAAGATGGCCGACGTGCTCGCCGCCGCCGAGGGCATGGAACTGACCGACGACCCGGCCGAAGCCGACGTGGTCCTGGTCAACACCTGCTCGATCCGCGAGAAGGCCCAGGACAAGGTGTTCAGCCTGCTCGGCCGCTGGAAGCAGCTCAAGCAGGGCGAGCGGCCGGTGCTGATCGGCGTGGGCGGCTGCGTCGCTTCCCAGGAAGGCGAGGCGATCGTCAAGCGCGCGCCCTACGTCGACCTGGTGTTCGGGCCGCAGACGCTGCACCGCCTGCCGGAACTGATCCGCGCCAAGCGCGAGACCGGCCTGCCACAGGTCGACATCAGCTTCCCCGAGATCGAGAAGTTCGACCGCCTGCCCGAGCCGCGCGCCGAGGGGCCGAGCGCGTTCGTCTCGATCATGGAGGGCTGCAGCAAGTACTGCAGCTTCTGCGTGGTGCCCTACACCCGCGGCGAGGAGATCAGCCGGCCGTTCGAGGACGTGCTGGTCGAGGTCGCCGACCTGGCCGCGCAGGGCGTGCGCGAGGTCACCCTGCTCGGCCAGAACGTCAACGCCTACCGCGGCCCGATCCTGGGCGACGACGGCCGGCCCACCGGCGAGATCGCCGACCTGGCGCTGCTGATCCGGGCGATCGCCGAGATCGACGGCATCGGCCGCATCCGCTTCACCACCTCGCACCCGCTGGAGTTCTCCGACTCGCTGGTCGAGGCCTACCGCGACGTGCCCAAGCTGGCCAACTACCTGCACCTGCCGGTGCAGTCCGGCAGCGACCGCATCCTCGCCGCGATGAAGCGCGGCTACACCGCGCTGGAGTTCAAGCAGAAGGTGCGCAAGCTGCGCGCGGTGCGCCCGGACATCTCGCTGTCCTCGGACTTCATCGTCGGCTTCCCCGGCGAGACCGAGGCGGACTTCGAGAAGACCATGAAGCTGATCGAGGACGTGGGCTTCGACCAGTCGTTCTCCTTCATCTATTCGCGCCGCCCGGGCACGCCGGCCGCGGACCTGCCCGACGACGTCTCCAGCGAGGAGAAGCACGCGCGCCTGGCGCGCCTGCAGGCGGCGATCAACGCCAACGCGCGGCGGATCGGCGAGGCGATGGTCGGCAGCGTGCAGAAGGTGCTGGTCGAGGGGCCGTCGAAGAGGAACCCGGACGAACTGACCGGCAAGACCGAGAACATGCGCTCGGTGAACTTCCCCGGCCATCCGCGCCTGGTGGGCCAGTTCGTCGACGTGGTGATCACCGAGGCGCTGGCGAACTCGCTGCGCGGGCGCGTGCTCACCGCGGACGCGGCCTGACGGCGGGCGCCGGGCTCCGGTGCCGGCGGCGCGAAGGCGCCGCCGCGGCGGTCACCGTGCTGGGTACACCGGCTTGCCGTCGAGGTAGGTCGCCTGCACGGTGAGCGTGCGCAGCCGTTCCGGCGCCACCGCCAAGGGATCCTCCTTCAGCAGCACGAAGTCCGCGCGCTTGCCCGGCGCGAGGCTGCCCACCTCGTTCTCCGAGAACCCCGCATACGCGGCATCGAGCGTGAATCCGCGCAGGGCCTCGAACGCGGTGAGCTTCTCCTGCGGCATCCAGCCGCCGGCGGGCCGGCCCCCGGCGTCGGCGCGGGCGACCGCGGCGTACAGGCCCAGGCGCGGGTCCACCGATTCGACCGGGAAGTCCGACCCCAGCGCCAGCCGCGCGCCGCTGTCGCGCAGTTGGCGCCAGGCGTAGGCGCCGACGATCCGTTCCGGCCCCAGCCGCTGTTCGGCCCAGGGCATGTCGCTGGTGGCGTGGGTCGGCTGCATCGAGGCGATCACGCGCAGCTGCGCGAGCCGGCCCAGGTCCCGCGGCGACAGCACCTGGGCGTGCTCGATGCGCCAGCGGTGGTCGCCGCCGGCGTCGGCGCCGAGCGCCTGCGCGTAGGCGTCGAGCACCTCGTGGTTGCCGCGGTCGCCGATCGCATGGGTCGCCACCTGCACGCCGCAGCCCTTGGCCTTGGCGGCGATGCGGCGCAACTCCGCGGGCGGGCTCAGCATCAGCCCGCGGTTGCCGGGATCGTCGCTGTAGTCGGCCAGCAGCGCGGCGCCGCGGCTGCCGAGCGCGCCGTCGGCGTACACCTTGACGGTGCGCATCTGCAGGCGGCCGCCGGGATGGCGGTAGAGGCCGTGCTCGCACAGGAACGCGAGCGCATCGCCGTCGCCCGCGGCCATCGCGGTGACGCGCAGCGGCAGCGCGTGGCGGTCGGCGAGGCGGCGGTAGCGCTGCAGCTCGGCGAGGTTGATGCCGGCGTCGTGGACACCGGTGAGGCCGTGCGCGACCGCCTCCTGCATGCCGAGCACCAGCGCGCGTTCGGCGGTGGCCTCGTCGAGCGGCGGGCGCGCCTGGTCGATCAGCGCCATCGCGGCATCGATGAAGATGCCGGTGGGCTCGCCGTTCGCGTTGCGCTCGATGCGGCCGCCGTCGGGCTGCCAGTCGCCGGCGAGGTCGCGCCGGACCGCGCGCATCGCCGCGCTGTTGGCCCAGCCGGCGTGGCCGTCGATGCGCTCCAGCCAGACCGGGCGCCCGGGGAACGCCGCGTCGAGATCGGCCGCGGTCGGGAAGCGCTTGTCCGGCCAGTCGTTCTGGTCCCAACCGCGGCCGATCAGCCAGGCGTCGCCGGGCAGCGCCGCGGCGAACTCGCGCAGGCGTTGCAGCACCTCGTCCTTGCCGCGGGCGCCCACCAGGTCGGCGCTCAGGTGGGCCAGCCCGAGCCCGGACACGTGCCCATGCGCGTCGATCAGGCCCGGGATCACCGTGGACGCACCGGCGTCGAGCCGGCGCGCGCGCGGATAGCGGCGCCGCAGTTCGTCGGGCTCGCCGAGCGCGAGGATGCGGCCGTCTTCGTCGTAGGCCATGGCCCGGGCCTGCGGCCGCGCCGGATCCATGGTGTGGATGCGCGCGGCGCTGAGCACCGTCACTTCCGCCGACGCCGCCCCGGCCAGCAGGCCCAGCAGCGCGCCCGCCAGCGCCCGTCCGAATCCGCGCATCCGCCCCTCCGCTCGTGTCCGAATCCGGCGACTTTTGCGCAGCCGGGGCGCGGACGCAAGCGCGGCGGCGTCAATCCAGCCGCTTGCGGAAACGCAGGATCGCCAGGCTCATCATCGCCGCGGTGAACGCCAGCAGCGCGAGCACGTCCGGCCACAGCTCCAGCAGTCCGGCGCCGCGCAGCATGATGCCGCGCACCAGGCGCAGGAAATGCGTGAGCGGCAGCGCCTCGGCCAGCCATTGCACGGGCTTCGGCATGCCGGCGAACGGGAACATGAAGCCCGACAGCAGGATCGACGGCAGGAACACGAAGAACGTCATCTGCATCGCCTGGAACTGCGACTGCGCCTTGGTCGAGATCAGCAGGCCCAGGGTCAGGTTCGCCAGGATCAGCAGGATCGCCGCCAGGTAGACGTCGAGCACGCCGCCGCGGATCGGCACCTGGAACAGCCACATGCCCAGCAGCAGGATCACCGTGGTCTGGACCAGGCCGATGCCGGCGTACGGCAGCACCTTGCCGATCATCAGCTCGGCGCGGCTGACCGGGGTGGCGATCAGCAGCTCCATGTTGCCGCGCTCGCGTTCGCGCACGATCGCCACGGCGGTGAACATCACCATGGTCATGGTCAGGATCACGCCGATCAGCCCCGGCACGATGTTCACCGGCGAACGCCGTTCCGGGTTGTAGAACGCGACCACGGCGATCCGGCCGCCGCCGATCTGCCGCGGCCGCGCGCTGCCCGGCAGGACCGGATCCAGCGGCACCTGCGCCAGCTGCATGGCCGCGCTCTGCACCACCGTGTCGCTGCCGTCGACCAGCACCTGCACCGCCTCGCGACCCTCGTGGCGGCGTCGCTCGAAATCGCGTGGGATCGCCACGCCGACGCCGATCTTGCCGGCGCGCAGCAGGTCCATCAGCTCCTGCGGGCTGCGCGCCTGGGCGACCGGCTCGATCACCCCGGTGGCGAGCATGTCCATCACCAGCGCGCGCGAGCCGGCGCTGCCGGCCTCGTCGGCGATCGCCGCCGGCAGGCCGCGCAGGTTGAGGTTGATGGCATAGCCGAACAGCACCAGCTGCATGATCGGGATGCCGAGGATCATCGCCAGGCTGATCCGGTCGCGGCGCAGCTGGCGCAGTTCCTTGACCACGATCGCGAGCAGGCGCCGGCCGCTCATGCGGCGCGCTCCCGGGCCGGCGCGCGCCCCTGCGTGGCGGACACGAACACGTCCTCGAGGTTCGGCGGCGCGGCCTCGACCTCGCCGTCCAGGCCGGCCTCGCGCAGCGCGCGGCGCAGGCGCCCGGCGACGTCGCCGTCGGCCGTGGCGAGCACGCGCAGGCTGTTGCCGATCTGGGCGACGCTGAGCACGCCCGGCACCCCGGACAGCGCGTGCTGCGCGCGACGCGGCTGCGCGGCGCGGACCTCGGCGGTGCGGCCGCGCAGCGCGCCGGTCAACTCGGCCGGGGTGCCGTCGGCGACCAGCGCGCCGCGGTCGAGGATGGCGATGCGGTGGCAACGCTCGGCCTCGTCCATGTAATGGGTCGACACCAGGATCGTGGTGCCGGCGTCGGCCAGGTCGAACAGCGTCTCCCAGAAGTCGCGGCGCGACTCCGGGTCGACCGCGCTGGTGGGCTCGTCGAGGAACAGCAGTTCCGGCCGGTGGATCACCGCGCCGGCCAGGGCCAGGCGCTGCTTCTGGCCGCCGCTCATCGTGCCGGCGAGCTGCTTCTGCCGGTCCCCGAAGCGGTATTGCGCGAGCAGCTCGTCGATCCGCGCCGCCGCCTGCGCCTTGGGAATGTCCTGCACCGCGGCCAGGAACTCCAGGTTCTCGCGCACCGACAGGTCCTCGAACAGCGAGAACTTCTGGGTCATGTAGCCGATCCGGCGGCGCAGCGCCTCGGCCTGCTCGGGCACGCGCAGGCCGAGCACTTCGATCTCGCCCTCGCTCGGCGTGAGCAGCCCGCACAGCATGCGGATCGTGGTCGACTTGCCGGAGCCGTTCGGGCCGAGGAAGCCGTAGACGTGGGCGCGCGGCACGGTCAGGTCGACGCGGTCGACCGCGACCAGCGCGCCGAAGCGCTTGCTCAGGCCGCGGGCGCGGATCGCGACGTCCGCGCTCACCGCGGGAACTCCACCCGCACCGGCAGGCCCGCCGGCAGGTCGCGCGCGGCCTCGTCGGTCAGCTCGATCTCGGCCAGGTAGCTCAGCCGCGCCGCGTCGTCGCCGGTCAGCGCGTAGTACGGGGTGAAGCTGGGCTCGCTGCGGATCGTGCGCACGCGCCCGCGCAGCGCGCCCTCGCGGCCGTCGACGTGGATCCGCGCGGCCTGGCCGACGCGCACGTTCGCGCGGATCGGCTCGGGCACGTAGACCCGCGCGTACGGCGCCTCGCCGACCAGCAGGATCGCCAGCGGCGCGCCGACCGGGGCCTGGTCGCCGAGGCGGTACGGCAGGCTGTCGACCACCCCGGCGCGCGGCGCGGTCACGTCCAGCTTCTCCAGGGTGGCGGTCTGCGCCGCGGCCTGCGCGCGCGCCGCGGCCAGCGCCGCTTCGCCCTGCGCGATCTGCTCGGGACGGGTGCCGCGCTCCAGTTCCAGCAACGCCGCGCGCGCGGCGCGCACCTGCCCCTGCGCGTTCTCGGCGGCGGCGCGGGCGCGGTCGACGTCGGATGCGGCGACCAGGCGCTGCCGCCCGAGCGGCTGCAGGCGCGCGTAGTAGCCCTGCGCGTCGGCGGCCTGCGCCTGCAGCGCGGCGAGGTTCGCCCGCGCCTGGGCGAGCTGCTCGGTGCGCGGGCCGGCGCGCAACTCGGCGAGGGCTTCGCCCGCCTGCTGCGCCCGCGCGCGCAACGCCTGCAGTTCGGCCTCGGTGCGGATCGGCTCCAGCTGCAGCAGGCGCGCGCCGGCCGCGACGCGCTGGCCTTCGCGCACGTCGACGCGGACGATCTTCTCCGCCGCCGGCGCCGGCAGGGCGATGCGGTCCCACTCCAGGGTGCCGAGCGCCTGCGGCGGCGCGTCGCTGCAGCCGGCCAGCAGCAGCGCGGCCAGCCAGGCCAGCGGGCGACGCGGGATGGGGCAGGCGGCAGGTGCGGTGCGGCGTGGCATCGGCGGAGTCTCCTGTCAGCCGCAGCCGAGGCCGCGGTCGAGCAGCGCCAGCGTGTGCCGGCGCAGCGCATCGAAGTCGAGATCGTCGGCCTGGAACAGGCGCCGCCAGATCGGCGCGCCGGCGGCCGGGAACAGGGTCAGCCCGACCAGCGACACCATCAGCAGGCGCGGGTCGAGATCCTCGTTGAGCTCGCCGCGCGCCTGCGCCTCGGCGAAGCGCCGCGCCATCAGCTGCGGCAGTTGCGGGCCGATCCGCTCGAACAGCAGGTCGCGCAACGCCCCGCCCTCGCACAGCACCTCGCGCACCCACAACGGCGGCAGCCACGGATGCTCGGCGACGATGCGGCCCACGCCCTGCACGAATGCGGCGACCAGCCCGGCGATGTCGGTCTCGCGCAGCAGGAGTTCGCGCAGCCGCTCGAACACCGGCAGGATCCGCTCGGCGATCGCCGCGTCGCGCAACTGCGTCTTGTCGCCGAAGTAATAGTGCGCCAGCGCCGGATTGACCCCGGCTTCGGCGGCGATCGCGCGCAGCGCGGTGGCGGCGATGCCCTGGCGCACGTAGCAGGCGATGGCCGCGTCTAGCAGGCGCTCGCGCAACTGCGGATGGCCGGCGGCAGCGGGACGGCCCGGGGCGCGCCGCGCGGCCTGCTGGCGTGCCCGGGGCTTGGCCTTGGAGGAAGGCGTGCTCATGCCGCGATATTTAATTCAACGATTAATTAGAAACAAGTATCGGCCGACGAACGGCAGCGCCGGCGGCGAGGCGCCGCGGAGGACGGGCAGTACGTGGCGCGGGTGCCGGGTGCCGGGTGCCGGGTGCGGTGCGGGTGTCGGCCGGCTCGCGCGCCCCTGCCTCAGGCGCATCGCTCCGCACGGCCACCCGCATCCGGCCTCTCGCCCCGGCCGGCGAACGGCGCCCGCGCGGATGCCGCCGATCGCCAGATGCTCCGCAAGGGCGTGCGAACGGCGTCCGCCATCGCGCACGGGAACGGCGGCCCGCGCGTCCCGGATCGACCGCGCCCGCATGCCGATGCGGGCTCGCGCGAAGTGCGCGGATCCGTCGCACGGGCCCACGCTCCTCGGGCCACCCCGGCACTGGCCGCGGCCGGCGCGCATTGCGGGTTCGCGGATCGCGCCGGCCGCGGTAAGGTGGCGGTTTCGGCCTGCCTTGCCCGCGTATGGAGCCGCATCCCGCCTCGCCCCCTGCCACACCCTCCGGGCTTTTGCGCCGCGCCGCGCTCGGGCTGTGGTTCTGCGGCCTCGCCGTGCTCGGCCTGCTGCGGGTGCTGGCCCGCGCGCTGCGCGATGCCGATTTCCTGGCCGATGCGCCGACCCGGCTGTGGTTGTACGGCTCGCTGGGCCTGCTCGCGCTCGGCTTGCCGTTGACCTTCCGCGCGCTGCGCCGCGGCCGCACCCGGCGCTGACGCCGCTTTTGCGAAAATCCCCGCCGCGGCGCAAGCTTCCGCTTCTGCGGCGCGGACAAGCCGCACCTACGACTCCCCCATGCCTGCCCTGACCACCTCCGAATTCGCCCTGGAACCGGCCGAGAGCGAGCGCCTGGCCAACCTCAGCGGTCCCTTCGACGCCCACCTGCGCCTGATCGAACTGCGCCTGGGCGTGGAAATCGCCAATCGCGGCAACGTGTTCCGCGTCGCCGGCCCGGAGGCCGCGGTGACCAAGGCCGAGACGCTGCTGCGCGAACTGTGGCGCGATGCCGGCGAGGAAACGCTGAGCGAACCCGACATCCACCTGCGCCTGACCGAAGCCGACGCGGACCGCACCGTCGCGGACGACATCGAGCCGCAGGAGGTCGCGATCCGGGTCAAGCGCGGCACCATCCGCGGCCGCGGCGGCAACCAGGCCAAGTACCTGCACGCCATCGCCACCCACGACATCAACTTCGGCATCGGCCCGGCCGGCACCGGCAAGACCTTCCTCGCCGTCGCCAGCGCGGTGGAGGCGCTGAACGAATCGCGGGTGCAGCGGCTGGTGCTCGTCCGGCCGGCGGTGGAGGCCGGCGAGAAGCTCGGCTTCCTGCCCGGCGACCTGACCCAGAAGGTCGATCCCTACCTGCGTCCGCTGTACGACGCCCTGTACGAGATGCTCGGCGTGGAGAAGGTGGTCAAGCTGCTGGAGAAGAACGTCATCGAGGTCGCGCCGCTGGCGTACATGCGCGGACGCACGCTTAACGACGCCTTCGTCATCCTCGACGAGGCGCAGAACACCACGATCGAGCAGATGAAGATGTTCCTGACCCGGATCGGGTTCGGCAGCACCGCCGTGGTGACCGGCGACCTGACCCAGATCGACCTGCCGCGGCACCAGAAGTCCGGGCTGCGCGACGCGCTCGACGTGCTGCGCGGGGTCAACGGCATCAGCTTCACCTTCTTCGAGGCGCGCGACGTGGTGCGCCACCCGCTGGTCGCGCGCATCGTCGACGCCTACGACGCGCGCGATGCGACCGACGCCGCGTCCGGGCGCACGGGCTGAGCGCGCGCATGACCCGGGGGCCCGTCCGTCTCGACGTCGCGATCAGCTATGCGGTGCCACGCGCCGGCATTCCCTCGCCGCTCAGCTTCCGCAAGTGGGTCGCCGCCGCGCTCGCCGGGCGCATCCGCGAGGCCGACCTGGCGATCCGCATCGTCGGCGCCAAGGAAGGGCGTGCGCTGAACCACCACTACCGCGGCAAGGACTACGCGACCAACGTGCTGAGCTTCCCGGCCGAGCTGCCGGAAGGCCTGCCGGAGGGCGTGCGCATGCCGCTGCTCGGCGATCTGGTGATCTGCGCGCCGGTGGTCGCGCGCGAGGCCAAGGAGCAGAAGAAGCCCCTGGCCGCGCACTACGCCCATCTCACCGTGCACGGCGTGCTGCACCTGCTGGGCTGGGACCACGAGGACGAGCGCGAAGCCGAGTGCATGGAGCAGCTCGAGCGCGAGATCCTCGCCGGGCTGGGCATCGGGGATCCGTACCGGCTCTAGAGCAGCGCCTGGCGCCGCTGACCGCGCCACGGCGACTGTCCGCGCCGCCGCCTCCGCGCGCAGCGGGCCTTCGCCTGCGGAATTTCGTCCGGGGCCGGCGGCCACCGATCGGGCACGGAAAGCGATACCAGGCCGACGCTTCGGCGCAAGCCGGATCGCGCGCGGCGAGGCGCGGTCCGACTTGCCGGGCGCGCGCATCCGCGAGCCGTGGCGCTCGCCCCGGCGGCGCAGCCGACCGGCACGTTCCCCCCTTCCGATGGAACCGGAGGGGGCCGGCGCGCCGGGGCACGCGCCGTCGTCGGAACGCCGGCCCCGCTGCGAAGCGCTACAGACAATCGATCAGGCCGTCGTAGATCGAGCGGTCCGTGCCCGGCAGCGGCGCGTACAGCGGCGATTCGGCGGCCAGCACCGCGAGCAGCGCCTCGGCGGTGGTGCGCGGCGCCAGCGGCACCGGGCAGCGCCATACCTGCGGCCGCACCGCGATCGCGCCGGTGCGCGGATCGACGGCCTCGTCGCTGGCCGCGAAGGTCCACACGCAACCACCCAGGCGGCCGCTGGCCTGGTGCACCGAGCAGACGAAACGCAGCGGCTGGATGTTGCTGTAGTCGCCCTCGCAGAAGGTGTCGCCGCAGATCGCGTCGAAATCCCGCTGCAGCCGCACGCGGCCGCCGTACCAGGCGTCGATCTGGGCGTCGCCGCTGACGTAGGCCGACATATCGACGTAAGGCCCGGCCTGCGCGACCCGGGCGGGCGCGGCGGCGGCCGGGACGGCGGCGGCCAGGCTCAACGCGGCCGCGGCGAGGGCGAAAGCGAATGGACGCATCGGATTCCTCCTTGAAGTGACATCGTGGCTCGCCGCCCGGGGGCGGCGGCACGAGTCTGGCCGCGGGCCGGTCCGGCGGCCAGGCGCGCTCCGCCGCGCCGCGGGCTCGGATTTTGCCGCATCGGGCCTCGGGCCTATTCCGACCCGGCCGATCGCACGCGCCCCCGCATCGCCCCGGCGCCCCATCCGGCGCGCGCGGCCGGCCCGCGAGCAGCCCGCGCCCTTCCGCGCTAGACTTGGCCCGGACGCCCCATCCCCACCGGGCGCCTTTTTTGAACACGAATGTCCGAGGACGACAGTAGTAGCAACCACGCGCCGGAACCCGAGAAACGGCGCTCCTGGCTCGAACGCCTCAGCTCGGCCCTGTCCGGCGAGCCGACGAGCCGCGAAGACCTGGTCGAACTGCTGCGCGACGCCCACGCCGACGGCCTGATCGCCGCCGACACGCTGCGGATGATGGAAGGCGCGATCGCCGTCTCCGACCTGACCGTCGGCGACGTGATGGTGCCGCGCGCGCAGATGGTCTCGCTGCCGGCCGATGCGCCGCTGCTGGACCTGATGAAGCGCGTGGTCGAGTCCGGCCATTCCCGCTTCCCGGTGCACGGCGAGGACAAGGACGAGATCCTCGGCATCCTGCTGGCGAAGGACCTGCTGCGCGGCGTGGTCGCCGACAACGGCCCGGCCACCATCCATGCGCTGCTGCGTCCGGCGGTGCTGATCCCCGAATCCAAGCGCCTGAACGTGCTGCTGCGCGAGTTCCGCCAGTCGCGCAACCACATGGCGATCGTGATCGACGAACACGGCGGCGTCGCCGGCCTGGTCACGATCGAGGACGTGCTCGAGCAGATCGTCGGCGACATCGACGACGAGCACGACGACGCCGAGGACCCGAACGCGTTGATCGCGGCGCAGGCCGACGGCCAGTTCGTGGTCGACGCGCTGACCCCGATCGCAGACTTCAACGAGCGTTTCGGCGCCGACTTCGACGACGACGAGTACGACACCATCGGCGGGCTGGTCACGGCCGCGATCGGCCACCTGCCCGAGCAGGGCGAGGAGCTGACCCTGGGCCGCTTCGTGTTCCGCGTCTCCGGCGCCGATGCCCGCCGCGTGCATGCCTTCCACGTGGGTGTGCTCGGTGGCGCCTGAGGCGGCGTCGCGCCGCGCCGCGGCGCGGAACGCTGCGCCGGGACGGGGCCGGCGGCCCGCGCGGCTTGCCGCTTGGCCCCGCCTGCTGTGGCTGGCGCTGGCCCTGCTCGCCGCACCCGCGTTCGCCGCCGCGCCGCGGATCGGCGTGGCGACGATGCAGCCGGGCGAGATCTTCTGGGAGCGCTTCGGCCACAACGCGCTGGTCGTGCTCGATCCGGGCAGCGGCCAGGCCGTTTCGTACAACTTCGGTTTCTTCGATCCGGGCGAGCCGGACTTCGTCGCCCGCTTCGTCCGCGGCGACATGCGCTACCGCCTCGCCGCGCTGCCGCTGGAGCAGGATCTGGTGCAGTACCGCGACGAAGGCCGCGGCGTGGCGATCCAGTGGCTGGACCTCGACGAGGCGCAGGCGCGCGGCCTGGCCGCGGCGCTGGCGGAGAACGCCAAGCCGGACAACGCCTTCTACGGCTACCAGTACTTCGACGACAACTGCTCCACGCGCGTGCGCGACGCGCTCGACCGCGCGCTCGGCGGCGGCCTGCGCCGGCAGCTGGAAGGCCGCTCGCACGGCAGCACCTACCGCAGCGAGGCGGTGCGGCTGGCCTCGCCGGCGCCGTGGATGTGGCTGGGCTTCGATCTCGGCCTCGGGCCCGCCGCGGACCGGCCGCTGCCGTTGTGGAGCGAGGCCTTCGTGCCGATGCGCCTGGCCGCGGCACTGCGCGAGAGCCGCAACGGCGAAGGCCGCCCGCTGGTGGCGGCCGAGCAGGACGTGCTGCCGCACCGGCTGCCGCCGGAGCCGCGCGACTGGCCGGTGCGCTGGAGCGCATGGCTGCTCGCCGGGCTCGCGCTCGGGCTCGGCGCGGCCTGGCTCGGCGCGCGCCGGCCGCGGGTCGTGGCGGGCCTGGCGCTGCCGTTCTGGAGCCTGGCCGGGGTCGCCGGCGCGCTGATGCTGTTCATCTGGTTCGGCACCGAGCACCGCTACGGCTGGGCGAACCGCAACCTGCTGCTGCTGAGCCCGCTGTGCTGGCTGGCGCTGCCGGGCGGCTGGACGATGCTGCGCGGGCGGGCGCCGGGTCCCTGGTTCGGTCGCATGCTCGGGCTGGTCGCGGCGGTCGCCGCGCTGTCGCTGTTCTTCTACTGGCTGCCGATCTACCCGCAGCGCAACGCGCACTGGATCGCGCTGCTGCTGCCGCTGCACGTCGGCCTGTGGCTGGGGTTGCGCAGGCGCTGAGCCTCTCCGTCCAGCGTGCAGACCCGGGTCCGGCCGCGGACGCGCGCGGACACCGAGCAGGCGCGCAGGCCGACGAGCAGGCTCGGCCGCGCGGCACGGCCACGCCGCCGATCCGCCACCGGCGCGTTCGGCCGGAAGTGCCCGAGCCGCGCGCACGCCGGCAGGCTTGCCGCCCCCGCTGCGCCGGGGCACGATGCCGGCCATGAAGGATCCCACCCTGCCCCAATGCGTGGTCAACTGCGCCGCGTACGGCCGCGACGGCACGCGCCGCGACATCGGCATCGACGCGATCAGCGACGTGCTCGCGGTCGACGACGGCAGCTTCGTCTGGGTCGGCCTGTACGAGCCGGACGAGGGCATCCTGGCCAAGCTGCAGGAGGAGTTCGGCCTGCACGACCTGGCGGTCGAGGACGCGCGCAACGCGCACCAGCGGCCCAAGCTCGAGGCGTACGGCAATTCGCTGTTCGTCGTCGTGCACACCGCGCAGAGCGTGGACAGCCACATCCGTTTCGGCGAGACCCACGTCTTCGTCGGGCCGCGCTACCTGGTCACGGTGCGCCACGGTGCGTCGACCAGCTACGCGCCGGCGCGCGCCCGCTTCGAGCGCGAGGCGCCCGAGCTCGAGCATCCCGGCCCCGGCGCCGCGCTGTACATGGTGCTGGACCTGATCGTCGACAACTTCCTGCCGATCGTGCAGGAGTTCAGCCAGGACCTGAACGAGCTGGAGCAGGACGTGTTCGCCGAGGAATTCCGCCGCGACACGGTCAGGCAGCTGTACGACCTCAAGCGCGAACTGACCCGCCTGCGCATGGCGGTGACGCCGCTGCAGGACATCCTCGGCCAGCTGGCGCGGCCGCGCGGCGGCCTGATCGACGAGGAAAGCCGGCTGTATTTCCGCGACGTGCTCGACCACGTGGTGCGGATCAACGAGACCACCGACACCCTGCGCGAGATGCTGACCGCGGCGATGAGCGTGAACCTGTCGCTGGTGACCATCCACCAGGGCGAGGTGGTCAAGCGCCTGGCCGGCTGGGCCGCGCTGCTGGCCGCCCCGACCCTGATCGCCAGCTGGTACGGCATGAACTTCGAGCACATGCCCGAGCTGCACGGGCGCTACGCCTATCCGGTGATGATCGGCGCGACCGCGCTGGTGTGCGCGGTGCTGTACGGGTTTCTGCGCCGCGCGAAGTGGCTGTGACCGGCGATCCGGGGCGCTTGCCGCGGCGGTTTCACGGGGCTTAGACCAAAGTAGCAGCCGGCATGGCGCGCCGCGCATTGACCGCCTGCCCCGCAGGCGCGACCCTTCGACGGTCTCTTCCGGAGAGTCGTCATGAAAGCTTTTTCCTGGCTCGGCTGGGCCGCGCTCGCGGTGCTGGCCGCCTTCTGCCTCGGCACCGTCGCCCTGCACCGCGGCGAGACCATCAGCGCGATGTGGCTGGTGGTCGCGGCGGTATCCGTGTTCACCATCGCCTACCGGTTCTACGGCCTGTACATCGCGCGCAACGCGCTGATGGTGGACGCCACCCGGGCCACCCCGGCGTGGCGGCGCAACGACGGCCTGGACTACGTGCCGACCGCCAAGAGCATCGTGTTCGGCCACCACTTCGCCGCGATCGCCGGCGCCGGCCCGCTGGTCGGCCCGGTGCTGGCCGCGCAGATGGGCTATCTGCCCGGCACGCTGTGGATCCTGTTCGGCGTGGTCCTGGCCGGCGCGGTGCAGGACATGCTGGTGCTGTTCTTCTCCACCCGCCGCGACGGCCGCTCGCTCGGCGAGATGATCCGCGCCGAGATGGGCCCGTCCGCCGGCGTGATCTCGATGATCGGCATCCTGATGATCATGGTGATCCTGCTGGCGGTGCTGGCGCTGGTGGTGGTCAAGGCGCTGGCGGAAAGCCCCTGGGGCACGTTCACGGTGGCGATGACCATCCCGATCGCGATCCTGATGGGCCTGTACCTGCGCTACTTCCGCCCGGGACGGATCCTCGAGGTCTCGGTGATCGGGTTCGTCCTGCTGCTGCTGGCGATCTGGCTGGGCGGCAAGGTCGCGGCCGACCCGGCCTGGGGCCCGGCCTTCCACCTCAAGGGCACCACGCTCGCCTGGCTGATGATCGGCTACGGCTTCGTCGCCTCGGTACTGCCGGTGTGGTTCCTGCTGGCGCCGCGCGACTACCTGTCCACCTTCCTCAAGATCGGCACCGTGCTGATCCTCGCGGTGGCCATCGTCATCGCGATGCCCGACCTGCAGATGCCGGCCATCACCCGGTTCGTCGACGGCACCGGCCCGGTGTTCTCGGGCAAGCTGTTCCCGTTCCTGTTCATCACCATCGCCTGCGGCGCGGTGTCCGGGTTCCACGCGCTGATCAGCTCGGGCACCACGCCGAAGATGGTGTCGAACGAACGCGACATTCCGATGGTCGGCTACGGCGGCATGCTGATGGAGGCCTTCGTCGCGGTGATGGCGCTGATCGCCGCCTGCGTGCTGCAGCCGGGCGTGTACTTCGCGATGAACGCGCCGGCCGCGCTGATCGGCACCACGCCCGAGTCGGCGGCGGCCGCGATCTCGAACTGGGGCTTCGTGCTCACGCCCGACGTGCTGACCGCGACCGCGAAGGAGATCGGCGAAAGCACCATCCTGTCGCGCACCGGCGGCGCGCCGACGCTGGCCGTGGGCATGGCCCAGATCCTGCACGGGCTGGTCCCGGGCGAAGGCATGATGGCCTTCTGGTACCACTACGCGATCCTGTTCGAGGCGCTGTTCATCCTGACCACGGTCGATGCCGGCACGCGCGTGGCCCGCTTCATGATCCAGGAGCTGGTCGGCCTGGCCTACCCGCCGTTCCAGCGCACCGAGAGCTGGGCCGCGAACGTGGCCTGCACCGCGATCGCGGTGGCGTTGTGGGGCTACTTCCTCTACCAGGGCGTGGTCGACCCGCTGGGCGGCATCAACACGCTGTGGCCGCTGTTCGGCATCGCCAACCAGATGCTGGCGGGCATCGCGCTGGTGTTCTGCAGCGTGGTGATGGTGAAGATGAAGCGCGAGAAGTACCTGTGGATCCCGCTGATCCCGACCGCGTGGCTGCTGATCTGCACGCTCACGGCGGGCTGGCAGAAGCTGTTCCACCCGGATCCGAAGATCGGCTTCATCGCCAACGCGCGCAAGTTCGCCGACGCCGCCGCCCGCGGCGAGGTGCTGGCGCCGGCCAAGTCGATGGAGGACATGTCGCGGGTGATCTTCAACAACTACCTCGATGCCGCCCTGTGCGCGCTGTTCGTGCTGGTGGTGCTGGCGACGGTGTTCTTCGGCCTGCGCGCCGCGCTCGCCGCCCGCCGCAGCCACGCGCCGACGGCGAAGGAGACCGACTATGTCGCGCTCGATGCGGTCGCCCGCTGACCTCGGCCGCCTGGCGCTGGACCTGCTCGCGCGCTGGTGGCGCGCGAGCTGCCAGACCGCGCGCCTGGCGATCGGGATCCCGGACTACGACGTCTATGTCGAGCACGTGCGCCGCACGCATCCGGGGCTTGCGCCGATGAGCCGCGAAGAGTTCTTCCGCGAGCGCATGGACGCGCGCTACGGCAAGGGGCGCAGCCGCTGTTGCTGAGCCGCGGCCGCATCGGGCCAACGAGACGGGCGCCATCCGCGGATGGCGCCTTTTTTGTCGGCTTGCACGCATGCGCGGCGGCGGCATCCGCGTTCCCGCCACGCGCCCCGGGGGTCCGGCGATCGCCGCCCGTTCGCTCGCCGGTACGGTCGATCGCGGAATGCTTCATCCGCCGTGCCGCGACGCGATCGCGGGCCTGATCCGCGGCCCGCAGGCGCCGTGGCCGTTCGCTTGTGCGGCGCACACGGCGCCGGGGACGCGCCACCTCGATCATCGCCCGCGGAAGCCGCGGGCGGGATACGCGAGCTGGCCTGCTCAGCGCGCCAGCGCGCGCAGGATCAGCCCCATCAGGTACGCCAGGCCGGTGCCGGTCGCGTAGCCGAGCGTGCCCAGCAGCGCGCCGACCGGCGCCAGCGAGGGATGGAACGCCGACGCCACCACCGGCGCCGAGGCCGGCCCGCCGATGTTGCTCTGCGAGCCGATCGCGAAATAGAAGAACGGCACGCGCAGCAGCTTGCCGACCAGCCACAGCAGCAGGACGTGGATCGCCAGCCAGACCAGGCCCAGCAGGTACAGCCAGGGCCGGTCGAACAGCGCGACGATGTCCATCTGCATGCCGATGCTGGCGATCAGGAAGTACAGCAGCAGCGTGCCGACGTTGGACGCGCCCGCACCCTCCAGCGTGCGCGCCCGGGTGAAGCTCAGGCCCAGGCCGACGAAGGTGCAGATCAGCACCACCCACACGAAAGGCTCGTGCAGGCTGACCGTGCGCGCCCAGCCCACGTGGGCGCCGAACCAGGCCGACAGCGGCGCGGCCAGCGCATGCGCCAGGCCGACCGTACCGAAGGCGAGCCCGACGATGACCATCAGGTCGCCCAGGCTGGCGACGCGGCTGTGCTGGGCCTTGAACGCGGCCAGCTTCCGCTGGAGTTCGTCGATGGCGCGCGTGTCGGCGCCGCTGCGCGCGTCGATCGCCGCAGCGCGTCCGGCGAGGAAGATCAGCACCGCCATCCACACGTAGCCCACGCCGACGTCGACCACGGCGAACTGGCCGAACGTGGTCGCGTCGACCTGGAAGATCTCCTTCATCGCCAGCATGTTGGCGCCGCCGCCGGTCCAGCTGCCCGCCAGCGCGGTCATGCCGGCCCAGGTGTCGCCGGCAACGGTCTCCGGATGCACCGCCTGGAACAGCAGGAAGGCGAGGATGCCGCCCGCCACCACGCTGAGCGAGGCGGTGGCGTACATCGCCACCAGCTTCGGCCCCAGCCGCAGCACCGCCTTCAGGTCGATCGAGAGCGTCAGCAGCACCAGCGCCGCCGGCAGCAGCACGCGGCTGGCGACCGGGTTGTAGAGCCGGCTGTTCTCGCCGTCGATGAGCCCGAAGGTGTTGAACAGCCCCGGGATCAGGTAGCACAGCAGCAGCGCCGGCACGACCGCGTAGAACTTGCGGAACGCCGCCAGCGACGAGGTCCAGAACACCACGCCGAGCGTGGCGGCGATCAGGCCGAGCACCACGATGTCGTTGGTGATCAGCGCGGTGGAAGCGGCGGGATCAGCGGCGGCGGCCATCGGCGACTCGGTCGGAAAGCGGAGGAAAACGGCCGCGCCCTTCGCCGGGCGCGGCCGGCCGGGCTCACGGGCCGATGTGCTTCTTCAGCCAGGCGTTGACCGTGTCGTGCCACTGCACGCTGTTCTGCGGCTTGAGCACCCAGTGGTTCTCGTCCGGGAAGTACAGGAACTGCGACTCGATGCCGCGGCGCTGCAGCGCGGTGAACACGCCGATGCCCTGCTCGACGGGAATGCGGAAGTCCTGCTGGCCGTGGATCACCAGCATCGGCACGCGCCATCGGTCGACATGGTTGACCGGGTTGAACTTCTCGTAGTTCGCCGGCTTGTCGAACGGCGTGCCGCCGTTCTCCCACTCGGTGAACCACAGCTCCTCGGTGGCGTAGCCCATCATCCGCTGGTCGAACACGCCGTCGTGGCTGACCAGGCACTTCCACGGCGCGTTCCAGTTGCCGGCGATCCAGTTGACCATGAACCCGCCGTAGCTGGCGCCGAGCGCGCAGGCCTTGTCGCCGTCGAGGAAGCGGTAGCGCTTCTGCGCCGCCGCCCAGCCCTTCTGCAGGTCCTCCAGCGGGCGGTCGCCCCAGTGCTGGCTGATCGCGTCGGTGAAGGCCTGGCCGTAGCCGGTGGAGCCGTGGAAGTCGATCATCACCACCGCGTAGCCCTGGCCCGCGTAGGTCTGCGGGTTCCAGCGGTAGCTCCAGCCGTTGCCGAAGCTGCCCTGCGGGCCGCCGTGGATCAGGAACGCGACCGGGTACTTCCGGCCCTCGGCGTAGTTCCACGGCTTGACCACGTAGCCGTACACGGTGTCGCCGTTCCAGCCCTTGAAGCTGAACTGCTCGAAGTCGCCGAACGCGACGTCCTTCAGCACCTCGCCCGTCGCCGGCGTGATCGCGCGCAGCGGGGCGCTGGCGTCCGCGCTGGTGGCGTAGAGCACGTCGCCGGTCTTCAGCGTGTTGCGGGTCAGCACCAGGGTCGGGCCGGCCAGGTCGAACGCGGACACGCTGCCCTCGCCCACCGCCTTCCTCACCGCGCCGCTGGCGACGTCGACCGCGAACAGCGGGTGCTCGCCGAGGTCGGTGGCGGTGGTGTAGAGCGTCCTGCCGTCGGCGCTGAGCACGATGGTTTCGGCCGAGCGGTCCCAGTTCGGCGCGATTTCGCGGCGCTGGCCGCTGGCCAGGTCGAGCGCGATCAGGGCGAAGCGGTCGGCCTCGAAGCCGGGCCGCTTCATCGCGCGGTAGTACAGGGTCTTGCCATCCGCGGCGAAGGTCGCGCCGGTGTCCCAGGCCGGGTTGTCGGCGGTGAGGTTCTTCGCCGCGCCGCGGCCGTCCGCGGCCGCCTGGTACAGGTCGAAGTTGGTCGAGGTCGGTTCCTTGGCGTCGGCCAGGCGCGCGCTGAACACCAGGCTGCGGCCGTCCGGCGCCCAGGTGTATTCGCTGGCGTCGCCGAACGGCTTGGACGGCACGTCGCCGATCACGTCGGCGCCGACCAGGGTGGCCGCGGCGACGGGCTTGGCTTCGCCGTTGCGGCCGCTGCCGGGCAGCGTGGCGACGAACAGGCGATTCAGGCGGCCGTCGTTCCAGGCATCCCAGTGGCGGATGAACACGCGCTCGAACAGCACGCCACTGCTCTTGCGCTGGCCGCGCTCCTCGAGCCTGCGCTTGCTGCAGGCCAGGTCGCCGGCGCAGTCGGGGAAGACCTCGGCGTGGAACGCGATGCGCGTGCCGTCCGGGGACAGCTTGTAGCTGCCGACGTCCACCGGGAAGTCGGTCAACTGCGTCGGCGTGCCGCCGGCGGTGGGCATCGCGTACAGCTGCGAGCTGCCGGACTTGGCGCTGAGGAAGTACACGGTGCCGCCGTCGGGCGAGAAGCTCGGCGAATTGACGCTCCAGCCTTCCGGGGTCAGCCGTACCGGCGGCGCCGCGTCGCGCGCGAACAGGTCCTCGATCCAGAGCGACGTGGTGGCCTTGTTGGCGGCGAGGTCGACCGTGCGCTTGGCGAACACGACCTTGCGCCCGTCCGGCGACAGCGTCGGCGAGGAGACGCGGTCGAGCGTGGCGAGATCGCGCGCTTCGAAGCCGCGCGCGGCCAGCGCCGAGGTCGGCAGCAACGACGCCAGGACGAGGGGCAGCAGGGCACGATGGAAGATCATGGCGAGTGGGATTTCCGTTGTACGTAGATAAGATGGACCCCGGCGAGCGCGGGCGTCCCGGTCAGACCTGCGGGTGGGCCTTGGCGCCGGTGCGGTAGATCAGCCAGCCGACGACGGCGAGCACGACCAGGCCGACGAACTGGCCGAAGTGGAACTGTTCCGGCAGCGCGAGAACGTCGGCGCGTTCGCTCACCACGATAGGGATTGCGATCAGGATGCCCATCAGCGCCTCGCCGGTGATCAAGCCCGCGGAGAACAGCACGCCGGGGCGATGCACGCGGTCGCGCACGCTCTCGTCGGCACCGACGACGCCATGGCGGCGCTCGACGAAATACGCCAGCAGGCCGCCGAGGAAGATCGGCACCATCAGCTCCAGCGGCAGATAGATGCCGATCGCGGCCGCCAGCACCGGCACGCGGAAGTGCGAGCCGCGCGCCTTCAGCCAGCTGTCGATGGCGATCACGACGGCGCCGATCACCGCACCGGCGATAATCATGTCCCACGGCAGGTGGCCGCCGAACATGCCCTGCGCCACCGAGGCCATCAGCGTGGCCTGCGGCGCCTGCAGCGAACCGGGGCGCGTGGGGTCGCCGATGCCGTAGGCCTGCGCGAGCAGGTTGAGCACAGGGGCCATGATCAGCGCGCACGAGAAAGCGCCGATGCCGAGCATCAGCTGCTGCTTCCACGGCGTCGCGCCGACCAGGTAGCCCGCCTTCAGGTCTTGCAGGTTGTCGCCGCCGACCGCCGCCGCGCAGCACACCACCGCACCGATCATGATCGCGGCGACGGCGCCGATCTTGGAATCGCTGCCGAGCAGCAGCATCAGCACCACCGAGGCGAACAGGATGGTCGCGATGGTGATGCCGGACACCGGGTTGTTCGACGAGCCGACGAGGCCGGCCAGGTACGCCGACACCGACACGAACAGGAAGCCGGCGACGATCATGATGATCGTCATCGGGATGCTCACGCCCCAATTGCCGACGATGGCCTGGTACAGCGCCAGCAGCGGCAGGACGAACAGCACCAGCGCGATCAGCATCCACTTCATCGGCAGGTCGCGCTCGGTTTCCGCCAGATTGGCGCCGGCGCCTTTGCGTGCCGCCGCTATCCCGCTCTTCACGCCCGACAGCAGCGACTTGCGCAACGAGAACAGCGTCCAGATGCCGCCGATCAGCATCGCACCGACGCCGAGGTAGCGGATCTTCGCGCCGCGGATGATGCCGGCGGCCTCCATCGCGGTCTTGCCGGCGACGTCCGCCGCCAGCGCGGGATCGGTGTGCAGGAAGAAGGCGTGGTACAGCGGGATCGCGATGTTGTACGCGAGGATGCTGCCGGAAAGCACCACGATGCCGATGTTCAGGCCGACGATGTAGCCCACGCCGAGCAGCGCCGGCGACAGGCCGGTCCCCATGTAGCCCAGGTACTTGCCGA
The DNA here is from genome assembly GCF_003814555.1 of Vulcaniibacterium tengchongense. GTDB lineage: Bacteria > Pseudomonadota > Gammaproteobacteria > Xanthomonadales > Xanthomonadaceae > Vulcaniibacterium > Vulcaniibacterium tengchongense. Next base: position 246,240 of record NZ_RKQN01000001.1, on the reverse strand, counting down.
AGAAGCCGGCGCCGGCGGCATTGTCGGGAATCATCCGCAGCCCGCTTTCCGCCGCCAGCTTGACCAGCGCGCCGATGCCCGCGGACAGGCCGAGGATCTTCAGGCCCGGGCCGGGGTTCTCGCCGGCCTTGAGCACTTCCGCCGCGGCCTTGCCCTCGGGGAACGGCAGCGGCTCCTCGACGATCATCGAGCGCCGCAGCGGCACCGAGAACAGCACGCCGAGCAGGCCGCCGAGGCCGGCGATGCCGAGCACCCACCAGTACTTGAAGTCGGGCCAGAAGCCCATGATCACCAGCGCCGGGATGGTGAAGATCACGCCGGCGGCGATCGACGAACCGGCCGAGGCGCCGGTCTGGACGATGTTGTTCTCGAGGATGGTGCCGCCGCCGAGCAGCCGCAGCACCCCCATCGACACGACCGCCGCCGGGATCGCGGTGGCGATGGTGAGCCCGGCGAACAGCCCCAGGTAGGCGTTGGCGGCGGACAGGATCACCGCCAGCACGATGGCCAGCAGCACGGCTCGGACGGTCAATTGCGGCGTAGCGGGCGAGGCCATCGGCGGCTCCACGGTTTCCAGCGACCGGCGATCATCGCATCCGCCGGGCCGCGATGTAAAAGCGCGATCTGGCGGCTCGCCGTACGCATCCGTCGCGTTGCGGTGCGTCATCGCGCGCCGGCCGGGCCGGCCGGAACGCCGGCAACGAACCGCCGGCGCTCGTCGCGCGGGCTACTTCGCGTTCCCGCCGCCGCCGGTCGTGGCCACCTTGCCGCCCAGGTGGCGCGACAGGAACGCCAGCAGCCGGGCGTAGAACGCCTCGCGGTGGGCCTCGACATAGAAGCCGTGCCCCTCGGTGTCGAAGTAGAGCGTCTCCACCGGCACGCCGGCCTTGCGCAGCGCCTGCTCCATCAGCCTGGAATGTTCGATGGGCGCGAAGGGGTCCTGGCCGCCGGCGGCCAGGAACACGGGCGCCTCGATCCGCTCGGCGATACGGTTCGGCGAATTCGCGGCAAGGACCTCGGGCTTGTCGCCGACCCATTCCCGCGACCAGTTGCTCAGGCGGCGGCCCGTGCGCGCGTCCTCGGCGACCATCTTCGGCAGATCGTAGACGCCGACGTAGCCGGCCGCGCACTTGTAGAGCCCAGGTTCCTTGGCCAGCCCCATCAGCGAGGCGTAGGCGCCGTAACTGGCCCCGTACAGGCAGATCCGGTTGCGGTCGGCGATGCCCTGCCCGATCGCCCAGCGGGTGGCGTCGGTCAGGTCGTCCTGCATCTTGCCGCCCCACTCGCGCGCGCCGGCGATGCGGAACGCGCGACCGTAACCGCCGGAGCCGCGGAAGTTCAGCTGCAACACGGCGTAACCTGCCTCGGCCAGCATCTGGGCGTCGCCATCGAAGCCCCACACGTCCTGGGCGCCGAACGGACCGCCGTGCGGCATCACCACCATCGGCAGCCCCTTGCCGCCGCCGCCCGGCGGCAAGGTCAGGTAACCATGGAGCGGCAGGCCGTCGCGCGCGGTCAAGCGGATCGGCCGTACCTCCGCCTGCCGCGCCGGGTCGAACCACTCGCGTCGCGAGAGCAGATAGTCCGCTTTCTTGGCCGCCGTATCGAACAGGTAGAAATCGCCGGGATTGCGATCGGAGGACACCTTCACCAACGCGAGGCGCCCGTCGGCGGTCTGCGAGGTGATCTCGACCGCCTGCCCGGGGAACGCCGCCTCGAGGCTGCGATAGAGACGCGCCTCGGGCGCCTTCTCGTCGAAGAACGCGATCCGCGGCTTGCCGTCCATGAAGAACACGCCCACAGGCACCCGCGTCCCCGGGCGGTAGATCACGTTCGTCGGGTTGTAGTAGGCGTAGTCGATGTTCGCCGGATCGACGTCGTCGTCGCGCAACACCTGGGTTCGCTGACGGGTGGCGAGGTCGAGGGCGACGACCGCGTCCGGCCCGTCGGGCTGCTCCGAGCGCAGGTAGACGACGCTGTCGTCCGCGGAGAAGCCGATCGGGTACTCGAAGCGGCCGCTGGCGTCGTCGGAAACGAGCAGTTCCCAGTCCGCATCGTCGTCCTTGCGGTAGTAGAGCTTGCGGACGTTGTCGCTGTCCGCTCCGGCGGCGAAGCGGACCCGGCCGCGGTTGTCGGTGTAGAAGCTCGCGCGGCGCACCGGCGCGCTCGCGACGCGCTGGCGCCGGCCGGTGAACAGATCGATGCTCTCGACGCTGGTGTAGGGCTCGGCCGAGTACGACTGCACCGAGACCAGCGCGGTACGACCGTCGCCGGGCACGCTGTCGACCAGGAACGCCGCGATGCGGTGACTGTCCTTCTTCGGGGCGATATGGGTGCCCGTGCCGCCACTTCCCTCGACGCGGAACCCGGCCAGCATCTCGGCCCGGCTGCCGTCGGCGTTCACCGCGAACAGCTCGCCGGTCCGTTGCGGCGTTTCCAGCGAGCCGAACTTCTCCGCCAGGCCAATGACCAGGCGCTGCGGGCCCACCCAGTGGAAATCGCTCACGTGGGTGTTCCTGTGCAGACTGAACGTACCCGTGAGCTTGCGCGTGGCGCGGTCGAGGACGGCCAGGACGGTGCGGTCCTCCAACGGCACGGTCGCCGCGAGGTATTCGCCGCCCGGCGAGATCTTGATGTCGGTGAATTGATCCTTGCGCGCGTAGGCCTTGACGTCGACGGCCATGGCCGGCAAGGCCGGCAGCAGCGCGAACAGCGCCGCGAGCACTGCGATCCCTCTCATTCGGCTCTCCCTGGAGTCCCCTGATGCCGCCCCCCCGGACCGGTCGGCGCAGCCTAGCGCAATAGCCGCCCGAAGGCAGCAAGGGCGTGCGGCTGCCTGCTCGCGCTCACTCCGCCGCCGCGAAGGTGGTCCGCAACGCGGCCCGCCAGTCCGGCAGGTCGAGTCCGTATTCCTGGCGCAGGCGATGCGTATCGAGCACCGAGTACGCCGGGCGTACGGCGCGGGTGGGGTAATCCGCCGTGGCGATCGGCACCAGTTTCGGCCTGCGCTCGAGACGCCCCGCCCGGACCGCCTCGTCGAAGATCGCGTCGGCGAAGCCGTGCCAGGTGGTTTCGCCGGCGGCGGCGAGATGGCGCGTCGCCGGCTCGCCGATCCCGCGCCTCAGGATCGCCGCGGTCACGTCGGCGATCAGCCACGCCGGCGTCGGGCAGCCGCGCTGGTCGGCGACCACGCGCAACTCCCCGCGCTCGGCGCCCAGCCGCAGCATGGTGCGCAGGAAATTGTGGCCGTACAGGCCGTACACCCAGGCGGTGCGCAGGATCAGGTGCCGTGCGCCGCTGGCGCGGACCGCCTCCTCGCCGGCGCGCTTGCTCGCACCGTAGACGCCGAGTGGCGCGGTCGGGTCGTCTTCGCGGTACGGCCGGGCGCCGCGGCCGTCGAACACGTAGTCGGTCGAGTAATGCAACAGCGGAATCCCGCGTGCGGCGCAGGCCTGCGCGATCCGACCCGGCGCCTCGGCATTGATCCGGAACGCGGCCTCGGGTTCGTCCTCGGCACGGTCGACCGCGGTGTACGCGGCGGCGTTGACCACCGCGTCCGGAGCGACCCGGGCCAGCAACGGGGCGACCGCGTCCGGGTCGCCCAGGTCTAGGGCTTCGCAGGCGGCGCCGTCCGGCAGGTGGCCGCCGCGGGTGGTCGCGACCACCTCGCCGAGCGGAGCCAGGCTGCGCAGCAACGCGTGGCCCACCTGGCCGTTGCCGCCGACGACCAGCAGCCTCATGGCGCGTACACCGGCAGCCGCTCCTCGGGGATCTCGTCCAGGAACGGCGCGTGCGCGTCCTTGTCCGACAGCGTCAGCTCGCTGAGCGGCCAATCGATCGCGAGGCGGGCATCGTTCCAGCGGATGCCGGCGTCCGCCTGCGCGTCGTAGGTCGCGGTGCACAGGTAGGTGAACACCGCGCGTTCGCTGAGCGCCACGAAGCCGTGGGCGAAGCCTTCCGGAATCCAGAAGTGGCGCTTGTTCTCGGCGCTGAGCAGTACCGCGGTCCAGCGGCCGAAATGCGGCGATCCGCGGCGGATGTCGACCGCCACGTCCCACACTTCGCCCTCGACCACCGACACGTACTTGCCCTGCGGCTTCGGCCACTGGTAGTGCAGGCCGCGCAGCACCCCGCGCCGCGACGACGACACGTTGCCCTGCACGAACCGGGGCGGCTGCAGGCCGTGCGCCGCCAGCTTGTCGTGGTTGAAGGACTCGAAGAAGAAGCCGCGGTCGTCGCCGAACACGCGCGGCTCGATCACCACGCAGCCGGGCAGATCGGTCTCGATCACTTTCACGGCACGTGTCCCCGTTCGGCCAGGCTCAGCAGGTACTGGCCGTAACCGCTCTTGGCCAGCGGTCCGGCCAACGCGGCGAGCTGCGCATCGTCGATCCAGCCGTTGTTCCAGGCGATCTCCTCGGGGCAGCACACGCGCAGCCCCTGCCGCGCCTCGATCGTCTCGATGTAGTTGGACGCTTCCAGCAGCGATTGATGGGTGCCGGTGTCGAGCCAGGCGTAGCCGCGGCCGAGCCGCTCCAGGTGCAGCGTGCCCTCCTCCAGGTAGCGGCGGTTGAGATCGGTGATCTCCAGCTCGCCGCGCGCGGACGGCTTCAATTCGGCGGCGAAGTCGCTGGCCCGGCCGTCGTAGAAGTACAGGCCGGTGACCGCGTAGTTCGAGCGTGGCTGCGCCGGCTTTTCCTCCAGTCCGATCACCTTGCCTTGGTGATCGAACTCGGCCACGCCGTAGCGCTCCGGGTCCTTGACCCAGTAGCCGAACACGGTGGCGCCGTGTTCGCGCTCGGCGGCGCGCCTGAGCATCGCAGTCAGCCCCGGGCCGTGGAAGATGTTGTCGCCGAGCACCAGGCAGCTGGGCTGGCCGGAGACGAAATCGCGGCCGATCAGGTACGCCTGCGCCAGCCCGTCCGGGCTGGGCTGGGCCGCGTACTCGATGCGCATGCCCCACTGCGAACCGTCGCCGAGCAAGGCCTTGAACAGCGCCTGCTCGTGCGGGGTGTTGATCACCAGCACCTCGCGGATGCCCGCCAGCATCAGCACGCTGAGCGGGTAGTAGATCATCGGCTTGTCGTAGACCGGCAGCAGCTGCTTGCTGACGCCCTGCGTGATCGGATACAGCCGGGTGCCGGAGCCGCCGGCAAGAACGATGCCCTTGCGATCCATGCGGCGACCTCAGGCAGCCTGGCCGATGCGTTCCAGGCGATAGCTGCCGTCGAGGACGCGCCGCACCCAATCCTGGTGATCCAGGTACCAGTCGACGGTGCGCGCGATGCCCTCCTCGAAGGTCACCGACGGTGCCCAGCCGAGCTCGCGCTTGAGCTTGGAGGCGTCGATGGCGTAGCGTCGGTCGTGGCCCGGCCGGTCGGCGACGAACGCGATCAGCGACTCGCGCGCGCGGCCGTCGGCCCGCGGGCGCCGCGCGTCGAGCAGCCGGCAGATCGTGCGGACCACCTCGATGTTCTCCCGCTCGGCGTCGCCGCCGACGTTGTAGGTCTCGCCGACCCGGCCGCCCTCGAGCACGCGCCGGATCGCCTCGCAATGGTCGCCGACGTACAGCCAGTCGCGGACGTTCCGGCCGTCGCCGTAGACCGGCAACGGCTCGCCGGCCAGCGCCTTGGCGATGACCAGCGGGATCAACTTCTCCGGGAACTGGTACGGCCCGTAGTTGTTGGAGCAGTTGGTGGTCAGGGTCGGCAGGCCGTAGGTGTGGTGGAAGGCGCGGACCAGGTGGTCGGAGGCGGCCTTCGACGCCGAGTACGGCGAGTTGGGCGCGTACGGCGTGGTCTCGGTGAACTTGCCGCTCTCGCCCAGGCTGCCGTAGACCTCGTCGGTGGACACGTGCAGGAAGCGGAACGCCGCGCGGCCCGCATCGTCGCGCGACTTCCAGTAGTCGCGCACCTTCTCCAGCAGATTCAGCGTGCCGACCACGTTGGTGCACACGAATGCGGCCGGGCCGTCGATCGAGCGATCGACATGGCTCTCGGCGGCGAAGTTGATCACCGCGTCGGGACGATGCTCCCGCAGCAGGCTCTCCACCAGCGCCGCATCGCCGATGTCGCCCTGCACGAACACGTGCCCGGGCGCATCGTGGACCTCGCGCAGGGTGTCGAGATTGCCGGCGTAGGTGAGCGCGTCCAGATTGATCACGCGGACCCCGCGCCGGACCGCGTCGAGGACGAAATTCCCGCCGATGAAGCCGGCGCCGCCGGTGACTAGCCAGGTGGGCACTGAATTCAACTCCTTGCCATGAAAGCGTTTGCCGACTCGCGGCATCGGTTATCGCTTCGGATCAGAACGGGATGTCGTCGTCGGCGAAGTCGTCGAACGCGGCCGACTTGGCCGGCGGCGCCTCGCGACGCGGCGGCGCCGCATCCTGGCGCGCCGGCGCGCGCGCCGGGCGCTCGCTGCGATATTCGCCGCCGCGGCCGGCGCCCTCGCCGCCCGGGCCGCCGAGCATCTGCATCTCGTCGGCCACGATCTCGGTGATGTAGCGCTCCTGCCCGTCCTGGCCGGTGAACTTGTCGTAGCGGATCGAGCCCTCGATGTAGACCTGGCGCCCCTTGCGCAGGTATTCGCCGGCGATCTCGCCGAGCTTGCCGAACAGCTTGACCCGGTGCCACTCGGTGCGCTCCTGGGTGTTGCCGTCGCGGTCCTTGCGCACGCTGGTGGTGGCCAGGCGGATCGTGGTCACGGCCATGCCGCCCTGGGTGTATTTGGTTTCGGGATCGTCGCCGAGGTTGCCGACCAGGATCACCTTGTTGATGCCGCGTGCCATGGGGTGCGTGTCCTTCAGTTCGTCGCCGTGGGCCTGGCGACCGACGGTGCAGTATAGCCGGGGCGGTCCGCCATCGGCCGGGCGCGCGCGTGCGCGTAGGGCTTTTCTGAACGCCGGCGCACCCGCCCCGTATAATTCGGGCCCCCACCGCCCCGGCCCGTCCAATGCATTCGAGCGCCTCCGCCCTGCCCGTTCCCGACCTGGCCGCGATCCAGGCCCTGACCCGGGACGACATGGCGGCGGTCGACGCGCTGATCCGGCGCCGGCTGGCCTCCGACGTGGTGCTGATCAACCAGATCGCCGAGTACATCGTCGGCGCCGGCGGCAAGCGTCTGCGGCCGATGCTGCTGCTGCTCGCCGCCGGCGCGCTCGCGCCGCGCGGGAAGGGCATCGGCGCCGACGCGCACCAGCTCGCGGCGGTGATCGAATTCATCCATACCGCGACCCTGCTCCACGACGACGTGGTCGACGAATCCGACCTGCGCCGCGGCCGCCGCACCGCCAATGCGGTCTGGGGCAACGCCGCCAGCGTGCTGGTCGGCGATTTCCTGTACTCGCGCAGCTTCCAGCTGATGGTGGAACTGGAGCGGATGGAGGTGATGCAGATCCTCGCCGACACCACCAACCTGATCGCCGAGGGCGAGGTGCTGCAGCTGCTGCACGTGCGCAACCCGGACACGGACGAGGCCGCCTACCTGCGCGTGATCGAGCGCAAGACCGCGGTGCTGTTCGCCGCCGCGACCCGCCTGGGCGCATTGCTCGCCGGCGCCGACGCCGCGACCTGCGATGCGCTGCACGACTACGGCCTCAATCTCGGCTACGCGTTCCAGATCGCCGACGACGTGCTCGACTACGCGTCGGACGCGCAGACGCTCGGCAAGAACCTGGGCGACGACCTCGCCGAGGGCAAGGCCACGCTGCCGCTGATCCATGCGATCGCGCGCAGCGACGAGGCCACGCGCACGCGCCTGCGCGGCGCGATCGAGCAGGGCGATACCGGCGCGATGGCGGACGTGCTCGCGGCGATCCACGCCACCGGCGGCCTCGACTACAGCCGCCGCCGCGCCGGCGAGTACGCGCAGGCCGCCGAGCGCGCGCTGGCCGGGCTCGACGGCAACGATTACGTCGCCGCCCTGCGCGGCCTGGCGAGGTACGCGGTCAGCCGCGACCACTGACGGCGGCCGCCCGCCGCGCCCGCGAGGATCGGCAGCCCCTCGCGCGCCGCCGCGAAGCGGGAGGCCGCCGCGGCGGCGCTCAACGCGCGGCGAAGCGCTCGGCGAAGAACGCGCGCATCATCGCCATCGCACGCCGCGCCGCGCGCTCGTCGTAGCGACAGTTGCTCTCCGGCGGGTTGCCCGCGTTTTCCTCCTCGGCGAAGCAGTGGCGCGCGCCGCCGAAGTTCACGAACTGCCAGTCGGCGCCGGCGGCGTCCATTTCCCGCTCGAATGCGTGGATGTCCTCGGCCGGCACCGAGGTGTCGGCGGCGCCGTTCAGCACCAGCAACGGGGCCCGGATCCGCTCGCCGGCGGTCGGCAGGTAGGCCTTGAGGCCGCCGTGGAAGCTGACGGCGCCGGCCAGTTCGGCGCCGCTGCGCGCCAGCTCCAGCACCGACGAGCCGCCGAAGCAGAAGCCGAGCGCGCCGATCCGCGCCGGGTCGAGCGGCGCCTCGCCGGCCTGCGCCTTCAGCGCGGCCAGGGCCTCGGCGACGCGGGCGCGCAGGGTGGTGCCGCCGTCGGCGTAGACCTTCCCGACCTGGGCGCGCGCCTCGTCGTCGTTCCCGGGGCGCACGCCTTTGCCGTACACGTCGGCGACCAGGACCACGTAGTCACGCCCGGCGATCCGCCCGGCCTTGGCCACCGCGGCGTCGGTCACGCCCTTCCAGTTCGGCACCATCAGCAGGCCGGGGCGCTTGGCCGGGCCGGCATCGTCGTAGACCAGCATGCCTTGGAAGCGTTGTTCGCCCACGCTCCACTCCACCGGCCGGGCCTGCATCGCGGCGAACGCCGGCAGGGTGCACAGGGACAACGCGAGGACGGCGGCGAGACGGCGCATGGCGGTTCTCCGGGACGGGGTTCGGTTGCGGAGCCTAGCGCGTCGTTCCGGCAAGCGCATGTCGCCAAGCTTCCCCGGGCATTCGCTCGCGCCGGGCGGCCGCAACCGGGGATGCCGCGCCGGAGATGATCGGAGCGAGGCGGCCGCGACGCCGCCCTGGCGCGACGTCGCAAAACGCGCCCATGCGGGCGCTTCGCGGCATCCATGTCGCCGCCGCCCAGCCCCATGGCCCCTGGCCTGTGGCGCCTGGCAGAGGATCGCCCCCCATGACGCATCGGCGCGGCGCCGGATCGAGCGAGGCCGGCGTCGGTCAGGCGACGCCCAGGCCCGGAATCGAGCTGATCGCCTCGGGATCGAAGCCCGCCAGTTCGGCGAAATGGCGGCCGCGGGCGACGTAGTCGCGGTAGGCGCCGAAGCTCGGCGCGCCGGGCGAAAGCAGCACCACGCCGTGGTCGCCGAGCGCGCGCCGCGCCCGCGCCACCGCATCGGCCAGGTCCGCGGCGGCCTCGAGGCGGAAGCCGGCCTGCGCCGCCACCGGCGCCAGCAACGCGTGGATGCGCGGGCCGTTCTGGCCGAGCGTGATCACCGCTTCCGGCGCGCGCGTGCGCATCGCCGCGGCGAACTCGTCCCACGGCAGGCCGCGGTCGTGGCCGCCGAGCAGCAGCGCGACGCGGCGGCCGCGGAAGCAGTCCAGCGCGGCCAGGCTGGCGTGCGGCGTGGTGCTGATGGAATCGTTGACGTAGACCAGGCCGGCGCGCGCGCCCAGCGTCTGCAGGCGGTGCGGCAGCGGCCGGAACGAGGCCGCATGCGGCGCCAGCGCCGCCGCGTCCACGCCGATGGCCTCGAGCGCGGTCAGCACCGCGCACAGGTTGCCGCGGTTGTGCCGCCCGGGCAGCGGCAGGGCGCCGGTGTCCATCACGAAGGCGTCGCCGCGATGCAGCGCGTCGCCGCGCAGGTGCCAGCCGTCCTCGCGTCCGAACCAGCGCACCTCGCTGTCCGGCAGCGCGAGCGCGGCCAGGACCGGGTCGGCGGCGTTGAGCACGGCGAGGCGCGGCCGCGCCTCGGTCAGCAGGCGCAGCTTGTCGGCGACGTAGCGCTCGTGCGAGCCGTGCCAGTCCAGGTGCTCGGGAAAGAGGTTGAGCGCGACCGCGACCTGCGGCCGCGCGCCGCTGCCGGCGACGTCGCCGGTCTGGTAGCTGGACAGCTCGATCGCCCAGCACTCCGGCGCCGGCTGCGGATCGAGCAGCTCCAGCAGCGGCAGGCCGATGTTGCCGGCCAGCGCGGCGCGATGCCCGCCCGCGCGCAGCAGGTGGGCCAGCAGCGCGGTGGTGGTGCTCTTGCCCTTGGTGCCGGTCACGCACAGCGAGCCGGCCACGATCCCGTCCCGCCCCGCGTGCTCGGCGAACCACAGCGCGGTGCCGCCGACGAAGCGCGTGCCGCACGCGGCGGCGGCCTGCGCCTCGGGCTTGTACGGGCTGATGCCGGGCGACTTCACCACGATCTCGAACGCGGCCAGGCGCTCCGCATCCGCCGCGCTTTCGACGCGCAGCAGCGCATCGCCGAGCGCAGCCGCGTCGACCGCCTCCTCGGCGCTGCAGAACAGCGTCAGCGGCAGCGCCGGCAGGCGCGCGCGGATCGCGCGGTGGGCGGCGCGACCCTCGCGCCCCCAGCCCCACAACGCGACGCGGCGGCCGTCAAGCTGCGAAATGCGCACGCAGGCGCTCCCACAGCGCGGGCGGGATGCGGTGCTCCCCGTCGAGCGCGAGCAGCGGCTCCAGGCGCAGTTCGTCCGCATCCAGCTGCGGCCGGATCTCGCGGGCGAAGCGTTCGACCAGCGCGTCCTCGCGCCATTCCGGCCGCTCCGCCAGCGCCGCCATCGCCGCGCGCGACTCGCGGCCCTCGCCCACGCACTCGAACGGCTTGTGGTTGCGATACTCGAGCAGCGCGTCGAAGCCGCCGGTCTGCGCCGGGTCGTCAAGCAGGTTGCGGCCGAAGATGCCCACCAGACGCGGCTTGGGCATGAACGGCGCCAGCGCCAGGAACACGAAATGGCACTTCGGGCACACGCCGCACCAGCGGTTGGCCGGGCGCTCGCCGAGGATGTGGAAATTGCGGTTGCAGCTGGAGAAATGCGCGTCGTAGCGGTCGGTTCTGGCGAATTGCCGCGCCACCGCCAGTTCGCTGAGCGGGCGCAGCAGCGAGTAGTAGCGCAGGTCCGCGGCGACATGGCGCTGCACGTACTCGCCGAACGCCCGCTCGCAGGCCCAGCCCTTGGACCACTGGTGGTTCACCTCGCCCGCGCCTTCGATCAGGCTGCCGTAGCTGGCCGAGCGCTCGTTCGAGAACACGACCTGGTCGACCCCGTGCAGCAGCGCCGCCAGCACCAGGATCGCCGAGTTCAGCACCGTCACCGGGATATGGCCGTTCCACGCGCCCTCGCGGTTGTAGTCGAACAGCTGCGGCGCGAGCTGCCGGCCGATGTTCAACGTCGGCAGCCCGGTGCGCTCGGCGCAGGCGCGGATCAGCTGCGAGCCACCGATCCAGGCGACGGTCTGTTCCGCCCCCAGCGCGCGCAACGCTTCGATGCTGACCAGCGAGTCCTTGCCGCCGCCGATCGCGACCAGCGCCTGCGCGCGCAGGCCCAGCGCCGGGGCGGCCGCGGGTGCGGCCGCGCCGTGCGGGAAGCGGATGCGCCCGTGCAGGTCCAGGCCGTTGCGGTAGGCGAACTCGCCCAGGCCGTTGACGTAGAGGGTTTCGAGCAGCGCCGCGGTGTTGGCGTCGATCGCGTAGGACTCGATCCGGATCTCCTCCGGCACCGCCGCCTTGTAGTAGCTGACGCCGGCGATCAGGTGCAGCAGCCGCAGCGCGCGCTCGACCGCGGTCCGTCGCGCGCCGTCGCGCGCGGCGTCGCCCCGGAAGAACGGCGCGCCCGGCACCGTCACCGTCTCGACCAGCTCGGGGCCGTCGTCGAAGGCATAGACCAGCTCGGCCACGCCGCGCTCGGCGTCGAAGCCGCAACGCACGAAGCGGAAGCTGCGGATCCGGTCGCGTTCGAATTTCCAGTCGCTCATTTCGTCGGTCGCATGGGGCGGGTCTCGGCCCGCCAGGGGTGGGGGCGCTGCGCGGCAACGCGGGCGAGGGCCCGCTTCATGGCGCTCATTCGATCACGTCTTCGGCCGGCAGCGCGCGCAGGTTGTAGGTGTTGGCCATCGCCATGCCGTAGGCGCCGGCGTCGGCGACCAGAATCGTGTCGCCTTCGGCGGTCGCGCGCGGCAGCGGGCGATCGCGGCCGAGCACGTCGCTGCTCTCGCAGATCGGCCCGACCACGTCGAAGGCCGCGGCGTCCGCGTCGTCCAGCCGGCTCAGGTTGAAGATGCCGTGGTAGGCCTCGTACATCGCCGGCCGCATCAGCGCGTTCATGCCGCCGTCGCAGCCGACCCGGCGCACCCCGTCCTTCTCCACCGTCTGCGTCGCGGTCAGCAGCAGCACGCCGCTTTCGGCGACGAGATAACGGCCGGGTTCGATCACCAGGCCGTAGCGCGGGTACGCCGCCTTGATCTCGGCCAGGCCCTGCCGCCACAGCGCCAGGTCGAACTGCGGCGCCTCCGGCGCGTACGGGATCGGCAGGCCGCCGCCGATGTCGATGCTCTCGACCGTGCCGATGCCGTCCGCGAGCCCGGCCAGCTGCGCGTACACGCCGCGCCAATGCCGCGGATCCTCGATCCCGCTACCGAGGTGCGCATGCAGGCCGACGATGCGCACGCCGAGCCGGCGCGCCTGCTCGACGAAGGCGTCGAAGCGGGTCATCGGCAGGCCGAACTTGGCCGCGCTGCCGCCGGTCTTGACCTTCTCGTGGTGGCCTTCGCCGTGGCCGAGATCGACCCGCAGCCAGATCGCGCGGCCGCGGAACGCCTCCGGCCAGCGCTGCAGCGCCTCGACATTGTCGACGGTGACCACCACCCCGCGCGCGAACGCGGCCTCGTACTCGCGCCGCGGCGCGAAGCTCGGCGTGAACAGCACCCGCTGCGGGTCGAAGTCCGGCAGCGCGGCGAACACGCGCTCGACCTCGGCCAGCGACACGCATTCCAGGCCGAAGCCCTCGCCCGCCAGCGTGCGCAGGATCGCCGGGTGCGCGTTGGCCTTGATCGCGTAGAAGCAGCGGTCCGCCGGCGAGTCGAGCAGGTCGCGGGCGCGCTCGCGCACGGTGGCCAGGTCGTAGACGTAGCGCGGCGTGCCCGACCGCGCCTGCGCCAGCAGCGCCTCGCGCTTGCCGCGCCACCACGCCGGCGCGCGCCGCGGCGCGCCGTGCGCGATCTCGCGCCAGCTCGGCCCGAACACGCCGGCGTCGCGCACCGGCATCGCGCGCGAACGGATCAGCTCGGCGTGCAGGTGCGGCAACAGGCCGTCGGCCTCGTTCTCGTCGATGACGAAGGTGAGGTTGAGGTCGTTAGACGACTGCGAGATCAGGTGCACGCGCTCGCGCCCGAACGTCGCCCACACGTTCGACAGCCGGTGCAGCAGCGAGCGCATGCCGCGCCCGACCAGGGTGATCGCGGCGCACGGGGCGATCACCTTGACCCGGCAGATCTCGGCCAAGTCCGCCGACAGCGTCTCCAGCACGTTGGTGGTGACCAGGTTCTCGCTCGGGTCCAGCGACACGGTGACGTTGGTCTCCGAGGAGCCGATCAGGTCGATCGACAGGCCGTGGCGCTTGAAGCGTTCGAACACGTCGGCGAGGAAGCCGACCTGCTGCCACATGCCGATGCTCTCCATCGACACCAGCACGATGCCGTTGCGGCGGCTGATCGCCTTGACCCCGGGCACGGCCGCGGCGGCGGCGTCGATGCGCGTGCCCGGCAGGTCGGGGCGCTCGGTGTCGAGGATCGCCATCGGCACGCCGGCGTCGCGGCACGGCGCGATCGAGCGCGGATGCAGCACCTTGGCGCCGGTGGTGGCGATTTCCTGCGCCTCGGCGTAGTGCAGCCGGGTCAGCAGGCGCGCGTCCGGCACCTCGCGCGGGTTGGCGCTGAACATGCCCGGCACGTCGGTCCAGATCTCCACCCGCTGCGCCTTCAGCAGCGCGCCGAAGTACGCCGCCGACGTGTCGGAACCGCCGCGGCCTAGGATCGCGGTGCCGCCGTCGAAATGGCGGGCGATGAAGCCCTGGGTGATCAGCAGCGGCGCCGGTTGCGCGGCGAAGCGCGCGGCGAACCCCTTGCCGTCGAGGTGGCAGTTCACCGACAGCCGCTGCGCCCAGGCGCTGGCGTTCGGCAGCGACGCCGCGTCGAGCCAGTCGCGCGCGTCGCACCAGCCGAAATCCAGGCCCTGCGCGCGCAGGTAGGCGCAGCCGAGCGCGGACGAGAGCAGCTCGCCCTGCGCCAGCACTTCGGCCTGCCAGTCGAGCGGCCGCCGCGCCGCGCGCGGATCCTCGCCCAGCGCGCGCAACGCGGCCAGGCGCGGGCCGAGCACCGCATCCGGGTCGAGATCGAGCTCGGCGCAGAACGCGCGGTGGCGCTCGACCAGCGCGGCGATCCGCGCGTGGATGCCTTCGCCATCGGCGATCGCCTGCAGTTCGTTGGTCACGCCCGAGAGCGCCGACACCACCACCAGCACCCGGGCGCCGTCCTCGGCCATGCGTTTGGAAGCCAGGCGTCCGATCGTGTCCCAGCGGGTCCGGCGGGACACCGACGTGCCGCCGAACTTGAGTACGACCCAGCGATTTGCTTCCGCCACCGCAGCTTCCTCTGATGAACGAGCGAGTGATTGTGGAGTTGAAGGGAGAGAACGAGCGGTCCGTCGGGTATAACGATCGCTTCTGGAACCATGCGCGCCGGCGCCGCCGGCGAAGGCCTAGAATGGCGCGCCCCGCGCGGCCGCAAAGGTCCGCAATTCTAGTCGAAATATCGCCCCGGACCCCGCCCGCATGACCCAGCGCCGCTACCTGCAACTGGACGTATTCGCCGACCGGCCCGGCGCCGGCAATCCGCTGGCCGTGGTGCTCGACGCTGAGGGGTTGGGCGACGCGCAGATGCAGGCGATCGCGCGCTGGACCCGGCTGCCGGAGACCACCTTCGTGTTCCCGCCGGCCGCGCCCGGCGCCCACTACCGCGTGCGCATGTTCAGCCCTCGCCGCGAGGTGCCGTTCGCCGGCCATCCCAGCGTCGGCACCGCGCAGGCGGTGCTCGATGCCGGCCTGGCCGCGCCGCGCGACGGCCTGCTCTGGCAGGAAGGCCTGGCCGGCGTGCTGCCGCTGGCGGTGCACGGCGACGGCGCGCAGCGCACGATCGCGGTGCGCACGCCGCGCGCGCGCGTGGTCGAAGTCGCCGCCGGCGGCGACCCGCGGCTGGCGTCCGCGCTGCGCGGCCTCGCGCTGGGCGCGCTGCCGCCGGCGCTGATGGACGGCGGCCGCCGCTGGTGGCTGGCCGAGCTCGCCGACGAGGCCGCGCTGCGCGCGGCGACGCCGGACTGGGAGGCGATCGCGGCGCTGGCCGAGGCCAGCGAGAGCATGGGCCTGTGCGCGTTCGCGCGCGCGCGGGCCGGGGCCGGCTACGACCTGGTCGTGCGCGCCTTCGTCGGCGCGCCGGCGCGCTTCGAGGACGCCGCCTCGGGCGCGGCCAACGCCACCCTCGCCGCCTGGCTGCACCACAACCGCGCCCTGCCCGGCCGCGACGGCCGCTATGTCGTCAGCCAGGGCCGCGAGGTCGGCTTCGACGCGCGCCTGCAGTTGCAGGTGGATGCCGACGGCGAGGTCTGGTCGGGCGGCCGCGTCTGCCACGTGGTGCGCGGCACGATCGACTGGGCGTAATGGCGCGCCGCGGCCGTGCGGCGGGCGCCCGTCGGCACGCTATGCCGCGGATGAACGCGGAGCGAAATGGCAGCCCGGCCACAGCCGATCCGCGAAGGCGGAACCGGTGGCCTCGAGCCAGCGAAAGCCAAGGCGCCGGACTTCTGCGCGGGATGGCGGGCGACGCCGGGGCGCCCGCCCTTCCCCGAACGCATCGCCGCCCGCGCACCGGGCCCAGGTCTCATCCGCGTTCGTCCGCGATCCGCGGCCGCCACGCTTCTATTCGTCCGGGCGCACGTCCACCCGCACCCGGATGCGGTCGCCGGGGTGGCGGTCCATGCGGGTGAGGTAGGTGCGGCCGGCGTATTCGTAAGTGACGTCGTAGGCATCGACGCCGCGCTCGCCGGCGGGGTAACCGCCGGCCGGCTCCGGATCGCAGACCCGCACCGAGCCGACCCGGTCGCGCTGGCTCTGTTCGTAGATCTGCCGGCCGGCCATGCCGCCGACCATCGAGCCGATCGCCGAGGTGGCGTAGCGCGCGCTGCCGCCGCCGACCTGGCTGCCGACCACCGCACCGACGATGCCGCCCACCACGGTGGCGACGGTGCGCCCGGTCTCGCTGCCGCCGCTGCGCGGCGCGCCGTAGGGGTCGTAACGGCCGTCGTCGCGCCGGTAGCCGTCGCCGCCGACATAGGTCGGCCGCTCGTAGCAGCGCACCGCGCCGCTGTCGGCGTAACGCTCGAACACCGGGTCGACCCGCACCACCCGCGCGTAGTCGCTCTGGTAGCCGCCGGAGTACGAAGGGACCGGGTCGTAGCGCGACTGCGCCGACGCGGCACCGGCGGCGGCCAGAGCAAGGACGAGGGTGCAGGCGAGCGGGCGGTTCATGGCGGGCTCCGGCCGAAGGGCGGTGGAGCGGATCGTCGGGGCCGATCCAGCAACCGGCGCTGAACTCCGGCGCCGGAAACGCTTACCGGTTCGAGGCGACCCCGGCCTGACGGCAGGCGGCCAGCCACTGCGCGACGCGCAACGCCAGCGCGGCGGCGCCGGTGCCGAGCAACGGGCCGACGTGGCTCGGCGAATCGGCCTGCCACAGCGTGCCGCCCCAGGCCGCGGCGAGCTCGGCGGTCAGCGGCGGCGGCACGTCCCCGTCCTCGCGCGAGGCGATGCACAGCAGCGGACAGCGCGGCGGCGGCGCCGCGACGCCGATCGCGGCCGCGCGCAGCACGGCGCCGGACTCGTCGCGCCAGCGCCGCGCCGCGCACAATGCGGTGGCCGGATCGGCATCGGCGAGCGCATGCCGGGTCGAGGCCAGCCGCGCATCGCGCCCCCAGGGCACCACGTCGGGCCAGTCGCGCGGCGGCAGCCGTCGCGCCCACGGCGCCGGCGGCAACGGGTTGACCAGCACCAGCGCGTCGGCGCCGTCCGCGCACGCGGCCGCCAGCAGGCCGCCGAGGCTGGCGCCCGCCAGCGCACGCGGCCGGGGCAGGGTTTCCAAGGCCGCGCGCACTTGCCCGCGGTAATCGTCGAATGTCGTCGCCGCCAGGCCGTGCGGCGCCGGCACCAGGTCCGGCGCCGCGGTCTCGATGCCGCGCGCGGCGAACGCGGCGCGCCACAGCGCCCATTCCCAGCCGCCGCCGCCGGCGCCGTGCACCAGCAGCGCATGGCGCACGCGCGCCGCGCCCGCGCTCACCCGGCCAGGGTGGCTTCGAGTTCGATCGGCACCGCCTTCAGCGCCTTGGAAATCGGGCAATTGGCCTTGGCGTCCTCGGCGATGGGCTGGAACCGCGACGCCTCCAGCCCCGGCACGTCGGCCTCGACCCGCAACCGGATCCGCGAGATCGCCGGCCCGCCCTCCATCGACAGTTCGACCTCGGCGCGCGCATCGATCCGGCGCGGCGGGTGCCCGGCCTCGCCCAGCTTGGCCGACAGCGCCATCGCGAAGCAGCCCGCATGGGCCGCGGCGATCAACTCCTCGGGATTGGTGCCCTTCTCGTCGCCGAAGCGGCTGTTGAAGCCGTAGCGGGTGCCGTCGAGCAGGCCGCTCTGCGGGGTGCTCAGCTCGCCCTTGCCGCTTTTCAGATCGCCTTCCCAGCGCGCGGTGGCGCGACGCGTGATGCCCATGTGCGGACTCCGTTGGTGTGAGGGACGCACAGGGTAACGCCGCGGCGTTAGCGCGGCATGCGCGGGCGAGCCGGCGCGGCGAGGCCGGCCGCGGCCGCACTTGACCCCACCCGGCGCGCGGCGCGAGCCTTGCCGTCCGGCCTCCGGGCCGGCTTTCGCCATGACCGCCCGCCGAGCGCCGCGCTCCGGCGCGAAGCGCGGACAGCCATGACGCACGCGGTCCCCGTGGGCCCGGCCGCCTCGGTCGCGCTCCCCGATCGCGCGGTTCTCTCCGTCGAGCCCGGCCGCCCGGCCGGACTTCCCGCAAAGAGGCAGGCAGGGAGGAAGGGTCATGTCCTACAGCACACAGCAGATCCGCAACGTGGCCTTGGCAGGCCACCCCGGCGCCGGCAAAACCACCCTGTTCGAAGCCCTGCTGCACGCCGGCGGCGCGATCCAGACGGCAGGCAGCATCGAGCGCGGCAGCACCGTGTCCGACTTCGACCCGATCGAGAAACAGCGCGGCCACTCGATCGACATCGCCATCGCCGGCGTCGACCACGCCGGCATCCACGTGAACCTGATCGACACGCCCGGCTATCCCGACTTCCGCGGCCCGGCGCTGGCGGCGCTGGCGGCGGTGGAGACGGTGGCGATCGTGGTCGACGCCGACGGCGGGGTCGAATACGGCACCCGCCGGATGATGGAATACGCCAAGGCGCGCGGCCTGTGCCGGGCCCTGGTGGTGAACAAGATCGACCACGACGGCGCCGCCAACGCGCAGCTGCTCGAGGCCCTGCGCGAGACCTTCGGCCCGGAATGCCTGC
This sequence comes from Vulcaniibacterium tengchongense, assembly GCF_003814555.1. Lineage (GTDB taxonomy): Bacteria > Pseudomonadota > Gammaproteobacteria > Xanthomonadales > Xanthomonadaceae > Vulcaniibacterium > Vulcaniibacterium tengchongense. The sequence goes on along the minus strand of NZ_RKQN01000001.1, from coordinate 227,684 downwards.
CGTTGAACCTGCCCGCCGACGGCGGCAAGCGCGTGGTCGACTGCCTCCGCGGCGGCGGCGGCGACAGCGACTTCGGGCCCGTCGCCGACTGGCATCGCCGGATCATCGACCAGATCGTCGAGATCAACGAGACGGTGATGGAGCACTACCTGGACCTCGGCGAGGACGGCCTCGCCGGCGAGGAGCTGCACGACGCCTTCGAGCAATGCCTGCGCGAGGGCCACCTGGTCCCGGTGCTGTTCTGTTCGGCGCGCAGCGGCGTGGGCGTGCGCGAGCTGCTGGACGTGGCCGAGCAGTGGTTCCCGAACCCGGCCGAGGCCAACCCGCCGCCGTTCCGCAAGGGCCGCGGCGCCGACGCGCGGCCGATCGAAGCGGTGCCGGACCCGAAGGCGCACGTGATCGCCGACGTGTTCAAGATCGTCAACGACCCCTTCGTCGGCAAGCTCGGCGTGTTCCGCGTCTACCAGGGCACGATTCGCAAGGACACCGCGCTGTTCGTCGACGACGGCAGGAAGCCGTTCAAGGTCGGGCACCTGTTCAAGCTCAAGGGCAAGGACCACGTCGAGATCGACTGCGCGCTGCCCGGCGACATCGCCGCGGTGGCCAAGGTCGAGGAACTGCATTTCGACGCGGTGCTGCACGACAGCCACGACGAGGACCACATCCACCTGGCGCCGCTGGATTTCCCCAAGCCGATGTTCGGCCTGGCGGTGGAGGCGGCGAGCAAGGGCCAGGAGCAGAAGCTCGCCGCCGCGCTGCACAAGCTGGCCGAGGAGGACCCGTGCTTCGCGGTCGAGCACCAGACCGAGACCAACGAGACCGTGGTGCGCGGCCTGTCCGACCTGCACCTGCGCATCAACCTCGAGCGCCTGCGCGACCGCTACGGCGTGGAGGTGAGGTCGCGGCCGCCGCGCATCGCCTACCGCGAAACCGTCAGCGCCAAGGCCGAGGGCCATCACCGGCACAAGAAGCAGACCGGCGGCGCCGGCCAGTTCGGCGAGGTGTTCCTGCGCATCGAACCGTTGCCGCGCGGCGGCGGGTTCGAGTTCGTCGACGAGGTCAAGGGCGGCACCATCCCCGGCCAGTTCATGCCGGCGGTGGAGAAGGGCGTGCGCCAGGTGCTCGGCAGCGGCGCGGTCGCGGGTTACCCGATGCAGGACGTGCGGGTGATCGTCTACGACGGCAAGCACCACCCGGTCGACAGCAAGGAAGTCGCCTTCGTCACCGCCGGCAGGAAGGCCTTCCTCGATGCGATCGCCAAGGCCAGGCCGCAGGTACTGGAGCCGATCGTCGACCTCGAGGTCAGCGCGCCGGAGCAGCACATGGGCGACATCAGCGGCGGCCTGGCGGCCAAGCGCGCGCGCATCAACGGCACCGACAGCGTCCGCGGCGGCGAGATCGTGATCAAGGCGCAGGTGCCGCTTTCGGAGCTGGAAGGCTACGCCGCCGAGCTCAAGTCGATCACCGCCGGGCGCGGCCGCTACTCGCTCGACTTCAGCCATTACGAGCCGGTGCCGCCGCAGGTGCAGCAGAAGCTGGTCGAGGCGTACAAGCCCAGGCCCGAGGAGGATTGACGCCCCGTACGCGGATGGAGCGGTGCCGCGCACAGAACGATCCGCGGGCGCGGGTGTCGCGGCGCTTGCGCACGACGGAAGATCCCGCATCCGCCGATCCGGGCCGCGCCATCGCTGCAATGCCTCGCTCCGCCGGAGCGAGGGGTGGATGCGGACTTCACCGGTTCCGGGCCAAGCTGTCGGCGGTTCGGCGGCGAAGGACACGCGTATGCGGTACCGAGCGGTGGGCGGCGGCGTTCTGGCACTCCTTGCGGCGATCGCGGCCGCCACCGTGGCACCGGCCTGGGCGCAGGCACCCGGCGCCAGCCGGGCGGTGCCCACGTTCCCGCGCCCGCCCGGCTTCCCGGACCCGGCCTGGCGGGTGGAGTACCTGGGCGGGGAAAGCGCGCCGCCGATGCGGGTGCGCACCGGCCCCGGGCAACTGGAGCCGCTGTATCGCCGCCAGGCCGACGGCAGCTACGCGCCGGCGCGCGCCGCCGGCTACCGCATCGCGAACGCCGCCTGTCCGTCGCTGCCCGCGGGCCCGGACCCGGTCACCCGGATGATCGACCTGGCCGCGGCGGAATGGGCGCATTTCGGCCTCCCCGTGCTCGACCTTTCGCTCGACCACGCCAGCCTGGTCCCGCGCCGGACCGCGCCGCCGGACCCGTACGAGATCGTGCCGCCGCGCCGCAACGCCTCGCTGGGCCATCGCGTGCTGCGCCACGCGCCGCGGCTCGGGCTGATGGAGGACGACGCCGCCGTGCGCGCAACCATCGCCGGCTATTGGGCCGCGACCGGCAGCGAGGAGGCGTTGCGGGTGCAGAGCCTCGTCGAGTACGGCTGGCGCGAGACCGGCTGGGCGATGCCGTGGTCGGCGGCGTTCGTGTCCTGGCTGGCCTGCGAGGCCGGGCTGACGCCGGCGCAGTTCCGCCGCAGCGGCGCGCACTACGACTACGTCCGCGCCGCGGTGCGCGCCCGCGACGGCGAGGACGGCGAGCATGCCTACCTCGCCTACGCCCTGGCCGAGGCCGTGCCCGCGCCCGGCGACCTGCTGTGCACCGCGCGCGCCGACGGCCGGCTGGCCTCGCTCGACGACGTCCGCCGCGGCGATGCCGGATCGACCGCGCTGCATTGCGACCTGGTGGTGAAGACCGCGCCGGCGCAGCGCCGGCTGTACGCGATCGGCGGCAACGTCAACCACGCGGTGACCTTGTCGATGATCGCCACCGACGGCGCCGGCCGGCCGCTCACCGATGCCGACGCGACCGGCGCGCACCGTTGGTTCGCCGTGCTCAAGCCGCGCCGCGGCCGCCCGCGTCACGACCTGGACGGCACCCCGACCGTCGCCACGCTGTACCGCGACTACGCCCGCTACGCGACCGGCCTGCGCGCGCCCGCGCCGTTGCCGTTGCCGCCGGCCGGCCGCGAGCCCGGGTCGGCCCCGGCCGGCGAACCGGAACCGGCGGCGCCGGCGCGCGCCGGCGATGCCGCCCGCTCGCCGCGCCGCCGGTCGGATCGCCGCCCGCGCGCCGCCGCGACGCGCTAGCATCGGCCGTTCGCTGCCCCGGCCGCGCCCCGCCGCGCGGCGGGGCCATGCCGGCGGCTTCGCACCGCGTTTTCCGCGGCGCGGGTATCGTCCGGGCCGACCCGTGGGGCCCTGGACGTACCCGCGCCGCCCTTCGCGCAGCTCCGGCGCGGCGCTCCGCCGCCGCCTCGGGCACACTGTCGCTTTCCCGCGAATGCCGCCATGCCGCTGTTCGAGCCCGCCACCCTGCTCGCCTATCTCGCCGCCGCGACCGTGCTGGTGCTGATGCCCGGCCCCGGGACGGCATGGATCGTGGCCCAGGCACTGGCGGGCGGCCCCGGGCGCGGCGCGCGCGCCGGGCTCGGGCTGGAGACCGCGACCCTGCTGCACGCGGTGGCCGCGGGCCTGGGCCTGTCGGCGGTGCTGGCGACCTCGGCGCTGGCGTTCGAGACCGTCAAGTACGCCGGCGCCGCCTACCTGGTCTGGCTCGGCGTCAAGGCCTGGCGCAGCGGCCATGCGCCCGCCGCGGAAGCGGACCCGGCCGCGGCCGGCGCGCGCGGCGTGTACCTGCGCTCGGTCCTGACCGGCCTGCTCAATCCGAAGGTGGCGCTGTTCTTCCTCGCCTTCCTGCCGCAGTTCGTGCATCCCGAGCGCGGGCTGGTCTGGCTGCAGTTCCTGGTGCTCGGCGCGCTGCTGGCGCTGGTCGGGCTGTGCAACGACTTGGCGCTGAGCTTCGCGGTGGGGCGATTCGGCCGCCGACTGCGCGGCGGCGCGGGGCCCTGGACCCGGCGCCTGACCGGCGCGCTGTTCGTCGGCCTCGGCCTGCGCCTGGCCCTGCAACAGCGGAACTGAATCCGCCCGCGCCGGTCTGTCTCCCGTCCCTCCGTTCGCCGACGCCCCCGTGTCCTTGCACCGCCTTTCGCTCCTGCCGCTTCTCGCCGCCGCGTTCCTGGCCGCCTGCCGCGACGACGCCGACCCCGCGCGTTCGGCCGCGGCCGGGTCCGGCGAGCCGTCCCTGCCCGCTCCCGCGGGTGCGCCCGGCCAGGGCGTGACCGGCATGCCCGATCGCCCCGGCCCCGGCCCGGTGGGACCGCCGCAGCCGGATCCGGCGCTGGCGCTGGATGCCCTGGGCGACCGGAGCGGCCCCGCCGATGCGGCCCAGCCGCCGGCCGCCGGCCCGCCCGCGCCGGCGGCGGCCGAACCGACGCCCGAGGACGCCGTCCAGGTGGTGCGCGACTACTACGCCGCGATCGACCGTGGCGACTACGCCCGCGCCTATGCGCTGTGGTCGGACGGCGGCCGCGCCAGCGACCGGACGCTGGAGCAGTTCGCCCAGGGCTTTGCCGACACCGTTTCGGTGGAGGTGGAGGTGATGGCGCCGGGGCCGGTCGACGCCGGCGCCGGCCAGCGCCACATCGAAGTGCCGGTGGCGCTGACCGCCACCCATCGCGACGGCGGCCGGCACCGCTTCGTCGGCGCGTACACCCTGCGCCGCGCGGTGGTGGACGGCGCCACGCCGGAGCAGCGCGCCTGGCGCATCGGCTCGGCCGACCTGCGCGAAGTGCGGCCGTGAGCCGGTGACCGCGCGCGCCCTGCCCGGCCCGCCCGCCGCCGACGCGGGGCCGGCCGAGGCCTCCGCCGCACCGCGGCTGGTGCTCGACACCAACGTCTGCCTGGACCTGTTCGTGTTCGCCGACCCGCGGCTCGCGCACCTGCATGCGGCGCTCGCGGCCGGCGCGGCGGTCGCGGTCACCGACGCCGAGTGCCGCGCCGAATGGCGACGGGTGCTCGGCTACCCGAAACTGCGGCTGGACCCGGCCGCGCGCGCGGCGGCGCAGGCGCGGTTCGACGCGCGGATGCGCTGCCTCGACACCGATGCCGCGCCCGCCGCGCCGCTGCCGCGCTGCGCCGACCCGGACGACCAGAAGTTCCTGCGCCTGGCCCAGGCCGCGGGCGCGCGCTGGCTGCTCAGCCGCGACGCCGCGCTGCTGCGCCTGGCGCGGCGGGTGCGGCGCCAGGGCCTGTTCGAGATCCTCGAGCCGCAGGCGTGGCGGCCGTGAGCCTCACCGCTCGAAGCGGTAGCTCAGCTTGACCAGCAGCTGCTCGTCGTCGCGCAGGTCGAAGCTGTCGCGCAGGCGGCGGCCGGCGTCCTCGCCGAACGTGTCCTGTTCGTAGCCGCCGCGCCCGTACACCACGTACAGGTACGACAGCGGCGCCAGCTCGTAGCGATAGCGGACCTGGAAGCCGAGGTTGCGCACGCCGAAGTCGCCCACCGGCTCGTCCGAGGGCACCGCGCGGCCGCCGGCGTCGACGCGGTAGGCACGCCGCACCTGCGCGTCCAGGCCGATCGCCTGCAGCTTGATCCGCAATTCCTGGCGGTCGTCCATGATCCAGTCCAGCCCGGCGTCCAGGTCCAGCTCGCGGCCGCGGAAGCTGCCGATCAGGTTCTCGCGCTGCCAGACCAGCCAGTCCGGGTTGAGGTCGGCGTAGAAGCCGGCGTAGACGCTGAAGGCGTCGCTGAGGAAGTAGGTCGCGCGGTAGCGCAGGCTGTAGCCGATCTTGTCGTTGCCGGCCAGGCCGCCGCTGAGCAGTTCGGCCTCGGCGTAGTGCGCCCAGTCGCCCTTGCGCGGCCGCTCGAACTCGGCGTAGGCGGCGAAGTTGGCGGGCTTGCGCAGCGAACCGTGGCCGCGGGTGAGCAGGTCGTCGACGCCGGCGCTGTTGAGGTTGATCTGGGCGTACTCGTAGCTGCCGTCGCGCAGCCGGCTCTCGCGGCTGATGCGCAGCTGGTCGTTGAGCTTCTCGCCGCGGTCGTTGCGGTTGGTGCTGATCCGCCCGCGCCAGTCCTTGGAGGCGTAGCGCGAGCCCGCCGGCAAGTCGGTGAAGCGGCGCTGCACCTGCCAGTGCAGGTAGTTGGTGCTGTTGCGCGAGAGGTAACCGGCGTCGTTGAGCTGCAGGTGGTTGCCGAAGTGCATCGCGATCCACTGCTGGCGCCAGCCGCGGTCCATCTCGTAGTCGGCCCAGACCGTCGCGCCGCTGTCGTCGACCGTCCCGCCCGCCTGCTCGATGCGGCTGCCGACCAGGCGCGTGCGCACGTTCCAGCGCGGCGTCGGCCGCCAGTTGTGGTCGACGCCGAACACGCTGGCTTCGCGGTCCAGATGGGGCCGCTCGACCCGGGTCATCATCAGCCCGAGGTTCTGCTCGCTGAAGTCGCGCACCAGCCGCAGCGCGTAGAACGAGCGCCCCACCTCGTCCGCCTCCTCGGCCGCGAACAGGCCGTACTTGGTGGCGCCGAAGTTGCCGTTGAGCTTGAGCGCCGCGGTGATGTCGCCGGCGCCGCGGCCGTCGTCCGCCGGGCCGCCGACGCGGCGGGTGTACAGCAACTGGCTGTAGTCCGACGGCGTGGTGAACTCGAAGATGCCCTGGTTCTCGGTGAAGAACGGCCGCTTGTCGCTGATGAAGGTCTCGGTGGCGCTGAAGTTGACCACCAGGTCGTCGCTCTCGACCTGGCCGAAGTCCGGGTTGACCGTGGCGGACAGCTGGAACTGGCCGTTCGGCTTCCAGAACACGTCGACGCCGCCGTCGAACTCGCCGTCGCCGCGCACGTGGTCGTACAGGCCCGAGGCGTACGGCGTGAACGCCAGCAGCGACTGGCTGTACTGCGGCATCTCCACCGGCGCGAACTCGGACAGGAAGCGCGGCCGCTCGAAGCTGGCCACCGGCCAGGCCATGCGCTCGCCGCTGGAGCCGATCACCCGGTCCAGGTACAGCCGCACCGTGCGCGTGCCGTCGCGCCCCTCGCGCATCGGCGCGATGTGCCACGGGATCAGCATCTCCGCCGACCAGCCGTCGGCGTCCTCGGCCACGGCATGGCGCCAGCTGCCGTCCCAGTCGTCGTTGAACTGGTTCTCGTTGCTGATCACCGCATCGGCGACGCCGCCGGTGGAGGCCACGGTGAAGTTGTAGCCGGTGCGGCCGTCGCCGTCGAAATCGATCATCAGGTTGACCCGGTCGACCTGGTCCTCGAAGTCGCGCTGCACCTTCTGCCGGGTGCGCGGCACCTGCGGCGGCTGGACGTTGCGGAACGCGATCGCCAGGCCTTCCGGCGTCGCCAGCACCCAGGCTTCGGTCGGCAGCGATCCCGGCTCCCCGTTGAGCGGCTGGACCTTGCGGAAGTCGGCGACGCGGCGCGCCCCCCGCCATTCGGACGGATCGACGCGGCCATCGATCTCGACGGCCGCCGCCGGCGCCGCCAGGCTAGCCAGAATCGCGAGGAAGAGCGGTGCGCGCATCGGGGCTCCCGGATTGGACGCTCCAGCGGCATCGCTCGAGCGAAGCGCAGGCTAGTCGCACGGGCCGGCCGCCACGACTGGCGGAAGTCATTTCAACCCGGCGCCCGCCGCGCGCATCGCAAGCAGCTCAGCGGCTCATTGCATGTGCCAGCCGTGGCTGACCACGATGCTCTGGCCGGTCAGCGCCGCGCTCGGGAACTCGCACAGGAAGCGCACGGTGCGGGCCACGTCCTCGACCGTGGTGAAGACGCCGTCGACGGTATGGCCGAGCATCACCCGGCTCACCACTTCCTCTTCGCTGATGCCCAGCTCGCGCGCCTGCTCGGGGATCTGCTTGTCCACCAGCGGGGTGCGCACGAAGCCGGGGCAGACCACGTGGCTGCGCACGCCGCGGCGGCCGCCCTCCTTGGCCAGGGTCCGGGCCAGGCCGAGCAGGCCGTGCTTGGCGGTGACGTAGGCCGACTTCAGCGGCGAGGCCAGGTGCGAATGCACCGAGCCCATGTAGATCACCGTGCCGCCACGGCTGCGGCCGCCCTCATCGCGGTACATGTGCGGCAGCACCGCCTTGGTGGTCAGGAACGCGCCGTCGAGGTGGATCGCCAGCATCCTCTTCCAGTCGGCGAAGGCGAACTGCTCGATCGGATTCACGATCTGGATGCCGGCGTTGGAGACCAGGATGTCGACGCCGCCGAACTCGGCGGCCGCGCGCTCGACGCCCGCTTCGACCGCCGCCTCGTCGGTGACGTCCATGGCCAGCGCCAGGGCGCGGCCGCCGCCGGCGGCGATCTCGCCCGCGACCGCCTGGGCGCCGGCGGCGTCGAGGTCGGCGATCGCGACCGCGGCGCCGGCGCGCGCCAGCTCGAAGGCGATTTCCCGGCCGATGCCGCTGGCGGCGCCGGTGACGATGGCGGACTTGCCCTGGATCGAGGTCATGGAAGGCTCCTGCGCATGAGGGGGCGGCGCGACACGTTGCGGGCGCGCCTCGGGGCGCAGTGTCGCCCCGGCGCCGCCGACGCGCCATCGGCCGTTGGTACGCGCTCCCGGCCCGCCGCGCTCCCGCGGGCGCGGGATCCCGCGGTCAGCGCCCGGCCTTGCCGCGGCCCTTCTTCTTGCCGCGGCCGCCGGCGCGCTTGCGCTTGGGCTGCAGCATGGTGCCGGTGCAGTCCGGCGCGCCGCAGCGGCAGGCCCAGATCCGCTTCAACTCCGGCGTGTGCCGCTCCTCCAGGGTGATGCCGTAGTTGTAGGACAGCTCCTCGCCGGGCGCGATGTCGCGGATCGCCTCGATGAACACCCGGTCCCGGCGGCGGTCGTCGCCGTCGTCCTCTTCCAGCACCGCCTCGCAGTTCGGGTCGCAGCTGTGGTTGATCCAGCGCGCGATGTTGCCCTCGTAGTTGGCGTCGATCACGTACTCGTCGTTGAGCGTGAACAGGAAGGTGTGGCCGGACTCGATGTCGCCGGTGTCGTCGGCGTCCACTTCGGCGTGGGTGCGGCGCAGCCCCTTGTACTCGACGATGCGTTCGCCTTTGGCGATCGGGGCGACGGCGAAGACGCCGTTGCCGTGGATGGCGGAGCGGCGGGCGACGATCTTGCGGGGCATGCGGGGTTCCGTGCGGGGGACGAACGGCCATTCTGGCCGGATCGGGGCGAAGCCGCCATCGACGCGCCCCCTCCGGCGGGGGCGCACGAGCGGCGGTGCGCGGTCCGCAGGGCACCGGCACGCGCGGAACGCTGCGTTCGCACCGCCGCCCCCGCTGCGCCCTCGCCTGCGCAAGGCGGGCGAAGGCGCGCCGGCAGCGAGCGGGGCCTGAACGCCGCGCGGGACCGCGCTTGGCCGCGCCCGGCCAAAACCGTACAATTCCGGTACGGATTACCCGGCCCCTCCTGTTCGGCCACCCCGAATGCTCCGCGTCACCAAGCTCACCGACTACGCCACCGTCGTCCTCACCGTGCTCGCCGCCCAGGCCGAGCGCGCGCCGGACGCCGTGCTCAGCGCGCCGGAGCTGGCCGAGCGCGCCGGCCTGGAGCCGCCCACCGTGGCCAAGGTGCTCAAGCCCCTGGCCCAGGCCGGCCTGGTCGAGGGCTTCCGCGGCGCCAACGGCGGCTATCGCCTGGCGCGGCCGGCCGCGAGCATCGGCCTGCTCGAGATCGTCGAGGCGATGGAAGGCCCGCTCGGGATGACCGAATGCAGCGTCCACGCCGGCAACTGCGGCCTGGAACGCTCCTGCGGCGTGCGCGCCAACTGGCGCCGGATCAACGACGTGGTGATCGACGCGCTGCGCGGGGTGACCCTCGCGCAGATGCTCGCGCCGCCGCCTCCACCCGCACCGGCCAGGCGCATCGACGTCCGCCTGGCCAACGCATGACCCCTAGGCAGCCCCCATGGCCACCGAAACCCTGACCCCCGCCCCGCTGCAGAACCGCGAGATCCACGAGCGGCTCGGCCGCCAGTACGCGGCCGGCTTCGTCACCCAGATCGAGTCCGACAGCCTGCCGCCGGGCCTGGACGAGGACGTCATCCGCGCGCTGTCGGCGAAGAAGAACGAACCGGAGTGGATGACCCAGTGGCGGCTGGACGCCTACCGCCACTGGCTGACCATGCCGGTGCCGCACTGGGCCAAGCTCGACATCGCGCCGATCGACTTCCAGGCGATCAGCTACTACTCCGCGCCCAAGGGGCCGAAGTACCAGTCGCTGGACGAGGTGCCCAAGGAACTGCTCGACACCTACGAGAAGCTCGGCGTGCCGCTGCACGAGCGCGCCAGGCTGGCCGGCGTCGCCGTCGACGCGGTGTTCGACTCGGTCTCGGTCGGCACCACCTTCCGCAAGGAACTGGCCGAGAAGGGCGTGATCTTCTGCTCGATGAGCGAGGCCATCCGCGAGCATCCCGAGCTGGTCCGCAAGTACCTGGGCAGCGTGGTGCCGGTCGGCGACAACTACTTCGCCGCGCTGAACTCGGCGGTGTTCTCCGACGGCAGCTTCGTCTACATCCCCAAGGGCGTGCGCTGCCCGATGGAGCTGTCCACCTACTTCCGCATCAACGCCAGCGAGACCGGCCAGTTCGAGCGCACCCTGATCGTCGCCGAGGAAGGCAGCTACGTCTCCTACCTCGAGGGCTGCACCGCGCCGATGCGCGACGAGAACCAGCTGCACGCCGCGGTGGTCGAGCTGGTCGCGCTCGACGACGCCGAGATCAAGTACTCCACGGTGCAGAACTGGTACCCCGGCGACGAGGAAGGCCGCGGCGGCATCTACAACTTCGTCACCAAGCGCGGCGAATGCCGCGGCGCGCGCAGCAAGATCAGCTGGACCCAGGTCGAGACCGGCTCGGCGATCACCTGGAAGTACCCGTCCTGCGTGCTGCTGGGCGACGACTCGGTCGGCGAGTTCTACTCGGTCGCGCTCACCCACCACCGCCAGCAGGCCGACACCGGCACCAAGATGATCCACGTCGGCAAGCGCACCAAGAGCAAGATCGTCAGCAAGGGCATCAGCGCCGGCCGCGGCCAGAACACCTACCGCGGCCTGGTGCGGGTGGAGAAGAACGCCGAGGGCGCGCGCAACCACACCCAGTGCGATTCGCTGCTGATCGGCAAGAAGTGCGGCGCGCACACCTTCCCGTACATCGAGGTCAAGCGCCCGGACGCCACCGTCGAGCACGAGGCGACGACCTCGAAGATCAGCGAGGACCAGCTGTTCTATTGCCGCAGCCGCGGCATCGGCGAGGAGGACGCGGTGTCGATGATCGTCGACGGCTTCTGCAAGTCGGTGTTCCGCGAGCTGCCGATGGAGTTCGCGGTGGAAGCCAAGAAGCTGCTGGAAGTCTCGCTGGAAGGCTCGGTGGGCTGATGGTCGCGCTCGCGCTCGTACTGGCGCTCGGCGCCGCCGCCGCACCGCCCACGGAGGCGGAGGCCCGCGCCGTCCTGGAAGCCTTCGACCGCGCCGTCAACGAGCGCCGTTACGACGACGCCGGGCGATTGCTGGCAGCGGACTTCGAGCACGTTGCCCGCAACCCCGCGCTCGTCGAGGCGATGGGCGCGGACGCTTTCCCGGCCGACGAACGCCGCGCCCTGCTCGAGGGCGCGCGGTTCGACGCCCAGGCCATGTTGCAGGACGCGCGCGCGGTGGGGCTGCGCCAGCGGCGCCAAGTGCGTGCGTTCGTCCCGGCCGGCGCCGGCCGCCCGGCGCGGCTGTTCTCCACGCTGGAGCGGACCCTCGACGGAACCGAGCCGGGCAGCCCCTGCCTGCGGCTGGCGCTGAGCGAGGAAGCCGCGTTCGCCCGCGAAGGCGGCCGCGTGCTGCTCCGTTCGCTGCGGAGCGCGAACGAAACCGTCGCCTCCCCCATTCCCTGCCGCTGATCCGGCGGCGCATCCGACATCGCCAACATGCTCAAGATCGACAACCTCCACGTCTCCGTCGCCGGCAAGGAGATCCTCAAGGGCCTCTCGCTGGAACTGCGGCCCGGCCAGGTGCACGCGGTGATGGGCCCCAACGGCGCCGGCAAGTCCACGCTCGGCAACGTGCTCGCCGGGCGCGAAGGCTACGAGGTCACGGCCGGCTCGATCGAATTCGACGGCCGCGACCTGCTCGCGCTGGAACCGGAGGAGCGCGCCGCCGCCGGCGTGTTCCTGGCGTTCCAGTACCCGGTCGAGATCCCCGGCGTCAACAACACCTACTTCCTGCGCGCGGCGTTGAACGCCCAGCGCAAGGCGCGCGGCGAACCGGAACTGGACTCGATGCAGTTCCTCAAGCTGGTGCGCGAGAAGCTGGCCGTGCTGCACCTGAAGGACGAGCTGCTGCACCGCGGCGTCAACGAAGGCTTCAGCGGCGGCGAGAAGAAGCGCAACGAGATCTTCCAGCTGGCCCTGCTGGAACCGAAGCTGGCGATCCTCGACGAGACCGACTCCGGCCTCGACATCGACGCGCTCAAGGCGGTGGCCGACGGCGTCAACGCGCTGCGCTCGCCGGAGCGCGCGTTCCTGGTGATCACCCATTACCAGCGCCTGCTCGACTACATCCGCCCGGACGTGGTGCACGTGCTGGCGGACGGCCGCATCGCCGAGACCGGCGGGCCGGAGCTGGCGCTGGCGCTGGAGCAGCACGGCTACGCCTGGATCCGCGAACGCGTGGTGCCGGAGGCGACGGCCCGATGAGCGCGCTGCTCGACTCCTTCGTCGCGGCCTTCGATGCCTTGCCCATGCGCGAGGCCGCCGGATTGGGCGAGAGCCGCGGCGCCGCGCTCGAGGCGGCGCTGCGCGACGGCCTGCCGCACGCCCGGGCCGAAGCCTGGAAGTACACGCCGCTGCGCGCGCTCGAACGCCGCGCGTTCGCCCCGGCCGCGGCCGGGCCCGTGGCGTTCGACGCCGCGCTGCTGGAGGCGGTCCCGCGCCCGCGCCTGGTGTTCGTCAACGGCCGCTACGATGCGGCGCACAGCGACCTTTCCGGCCTGCCCGACGGCGTGTCGCTGCGGCCGCTGTCGCAGGTGCTGGCCGAAGGCGACGCGCGCGAGGCCAATTTCCTCGCCCGCCGCTACGATCGTGCCGAGGAAGTCTTCGCCCGCCTCAACGCCGCGCTCGCCGCCGAGGGCGTGGTGCTGCGCGCCGAACCGGGCGCGCGCTCGCAGGCGCCGATCCACCTGGTGTTCGTCGGCGCCGCCGGCGCCGCGCACGACCAGGCCTGGCATCTGCGCCACCTGATCGACCTGCGCGAGGAGGCGTCGCTGTGCGTGGTCGAGCACCAGCCCGGCAGCGGCGCGCACGGCCACCTGGCCAATGCGGTGATGCACGTGCACCTCGGCCCGCGCGCCGTCTTGCGGCACGCGCGGCTGCAGGACGAAAGCGACGGCGCCAGCCTGTTCGCGCGCACCGACGCGGTGCTGGCGCGCGAGGCCGAGTACCGCCGCCTCGACCTGGAGCTCGGCGCCGGCCTGTCGCGGCACGAACTCAACGTCGCCCTGCACGGCGAAGGCGCGCGCCTGCACGCCAACGGCGTGCTGCTCGCCGCCGGCAAGCGCCACCTCGACACCCGTCTGGGCATCGACCATGCCGGCCGCGGCAGCGCCTGCGAGCTGGTCTGGCGCGGGCTCGGCGCCGGCCGCGCCAAGGCCGCCTTCCACGGCGGCATCCTGATCCGCGAAGGCGCCGATGGCGTGGTCGCGGCGCTGTCGAACAAGAACCTGCTGCTCGGCGCCGGCGCCGAGATCGACACCCAGCCGGTGCTGGAGATCCACGCCGACGAGGTCCAGGCCGCGCACGGCGCCACCGTCGGCCAGCTCGACCCGACCGCGATGTTCTACCTGCGCAGCCGCGGCATCCCCGCCGAACAGGCGCGCGCGCTGATGACCGCGGCGTTCTGCCGCGAGACCCTGGCGGTGTTCGAGCACGACACGCTGCGCGAAGCGCTCGGCGCGCGCCTGGACGCGGCGCTGGCGCGCCTGGAGGCCGCATGAACGCCGTCACCGACGCCACCGCCGTCGACTGGGCGCGGGTCCGCGCCGACTTCCCGCTGCTGACCCGCGAGGTCCACGGCAAGCCGCTGGTCTACTTCGACTCCGCCAACACCGGGCAGAAACCCGAGGCCGTGATCGAAGCGGTCGACGACTTCTACCGCCGCCACAACGCCAACGTCAGCCGCGCGGTGCACGCCCTCGGCACCGAGGCCACCGAGGCCTACGAGGCCGCGCGGGCCAAGCTCGCGCGCTTCCTCAACGTGCGCGCCGACGAACTGGTGCTGTGCAGCGGCACCACCTTCGCGCTGAACCTGGTCGCCTATTCGTGGGCGCTGCCGCGGCTGCGGCCCGGCGACGCGATCGTGGTCAGCCGGATGGAGCACCACGCCAACATCGTGCCCTGGCAGCTGGTCGCCGAGCGCACCGGCGCGACGCTCAAGGTCGCCGAGCTGGACGAGCGCGGCGACCTCGACCTGGAGCGCCTGTACGCGCTGCTCACCCCCGAGGTGAGGCTGCTCGCGGTCGCGCACGTGTCGAACGTGCTCGGCACCGTCAACCCGGTGCGCGAGATCTGCCGCGAGGCGCGCCGGCGCGGCATCGTCACAGTGGTGGACGGCTCGCAGGCGGCGCCGCATCGCGCGCTCGACGTGGCCGCGATCGGCTGCGACTTCTACGCGATCACCGGCCACAAGATGTGCGGGCCCACCGGCACCGGCGCGCTGTGGGCCCGGCGCGAGCACCTGGCGGCCATGCCGCCGTTCCTCGGCGGCGGCGAGATGATCAAGGAGGTGCGCTTCGAGGGCACCGTCTACAACGAGCCGCCGCACAAGTTCGAGGCCGGCACGCCGAACATCGCCGGCTTCGTCGGCCTCGGCGCCGCGGTCGACTATCTCTCGGCGCTCGGCATGGCCCACGTCGAGGCGCGCGAGCGCGAGCTGCTGGCGCACTTCAACGAGGCCCTGGCCGCGGTCGAGGGCGTGCGCGTGTTCGGCGCGCCGCGTGAGAAGGCGGCGGTGGTCAGCTTCCTGGTCGAGGGCGCGCATGCGCACGACCTGGCCACCCTGCTCGACCTCGAGGGCGTGGCGATCCGCTCCGGCCACCATTGCGCGCACCCGCTGATGCAGCACTTCGGCGTGCCCGCCACCTGCCGCGCCTCGCTGGCGTTCTACAACACGCACGAGGAGATCGACGCCTTCGTGGCGGCGCTGCGCAAGGTGCGCCGCCTGCTGGCCTGATGGAGAAGCGGGCGGGGAAAAGCGCAGAATCCGCACTCCGGCTTCCGCCCCTGCCCGCCCCGCTCGCCATTCCCCGCTTCCGGCCCGTCGCTTCCATGACCGCCCCGTCCCTGCGCTTCCGCCACGCCACCCCCGCCGACACCGACGCCCTGGTCGCGCTGGTCGAATCGGCCTACCGCGGCGAGGCCAGCCGCGCCGGTTGGACCACCGAGGCCGATCTGCTCGACGGCCGCCGCACCGGGCCGGACGACATCGCCGCCTGCCTCGCCCGGCCGCACAGCGTGATCCTGCTCGCCGAGGCCGCCGACGGCGCCGGCGCGCCCGAGCTGCTGGCCTGCGCCCACGTCGCGGTGGAGGACGGCGCCGGCTACTTCGGCATGTTCTCGGTGCGGCCGGACCGCCAGGGCGGCGGCGTCGGCAAGCAGGTCCTCGCCGAGGCCGAACGCCTGGCGCGCGAGGCCTGGAACCTGCAGGCGATGCGCATGACCGTGATCGACGTGCGCGAGGAGCTGATCGCGTTCTACGAGCGCCGCGGCTACCGCCGCACCGGCATCAAGAAGCCGTTCCCCTACGGCGACACGCGCTTCGGCCTGCCCAAGCGCGACGACCTGCGCTTCGAAGTGCTGGAGAAGCGGTTCTGAGTCCCCGGGAGCCGACGAAGGCAGCGCACGGCGCAACCCGGAGAACGGCTTCGCTCGTTTTCCGTTCCTCTCCGCTCGATCCTCTTCAGGAGCATCCGACATGGGCGACTGGGTCTTCGTCTGCGCCACCTCGCAGTTGCTGCCCGGCGAATCCACCGTGGCCTGGGACGGCGACACGCCGATCCTGGTGCTGAACTACGACGGCGACTACTACGCGCTGGAGGACAAGTGCTCGCACGAGGACTTCGAACTCTCGGCCGGCGCCTTCGACGCCGAGGCGGCGACGATCGAGTGCGTGCTGCACGGCGCCAAGTTCGACGTCCGCGACGGGCGCCCGCTGTGCGCGCCGGCCTACGAGCCCGTGGTCAAGTTCCCGGTCAAGGTCGACGAGACCGGCGTCTGGACCCGCGACGACCGCGGGTGAGCCGCCGGCGCGGCAGGCCGCGCTGAGCGCCCTGCGGGGCGACATCACCACGCGGGCGGTGGACGCCATCGTCAACGCCGCCCAGCCATCG
This sequence comes from Vulcaniibacterium tengchongense, assembly GCF_003814555.1. Classification (GTDB taxonomy): domain Bacteria; phylum Pseudomonadota; class Gammaproteobacteria; order Xanthomonadales; family Xanthomonadaceae; genus Vulcaniibacterium; species Vulcaniibacterium tengchongense. The sequence goes on along the minus strand of NZ_RKQN01000001.1, from coordinate 211,478 downwards.
CTGCTCGGCGGCGGCGGCGTCGCCGGCGCGATCCACCGCGCCGCCGGCCCGCGGCTGCTGGAGGCGTGCCGCACGCTCGGCGGCTGCGCCACCGGCGAGGCCAAGCTCACCGGCGGCTATCGGCGCGCCACGTGATCCACACCGTCGGTCCCGTTGGGCGCGGCGGCCACGGCGGGGAGGCGGAGCGGCGGGCGTCGTGCTACCGGCGCTCGCTGCAACAGGCCGCGGACCAACACCAAGGAGCAGAAGGCGCGGTACATCCGCGAGGCCTTCGACGGCTTCGCGCGCCTGCTCGGCGACCTGCACGAGGAGAGCTACATCTACGTGCAGGACGTGCGCGCGGCCGCCTACGGCTACGGCGGCCGGACCCAGGAGGCGCGCTTCCACCTTCCGGGCTGAGCGCGCTACTCGCCCGCGCCGCCCAGGGTCTGGCGCAGGAACGGCACGGTGACGCGGCGCTGCGCCGCGAGCGAGGCGCGGTCGAGGCGGTCGAGCAACGCGGTGAGGCCGCCCAGGTCGCGCCCCACCCGCCGCAGCAGCCAGTCCAGCGCGGCGTCCTCCAGCACCAGGCCGCGGCGCTGCGCGCGCTGGCGCAGCACCTCGCGCCGGGCGTCGTCGTCGAGCGGCGCCAGGACGATGCGCGCGCACTGGCCCAGGCGCGAGCGCAGGTCGGCCAGGCCGAGGCCGAGCGCGTCGGGAATGTCGCGCGCGGCGTAGACCAGGCTGGCGCCGGCGGCGCGGGCGCGGTTGTGCGCGTCGAACAGCGCGACCTCGTCTTCGCGCACGCCGGCGGCCGCCTCCAGCCCGTCCAGCGCCAGCAGGTCGTTGCCTTCCAGCGCCTCGAGCGCGTCGCGCAAGCGGCCGGCCGCCGCCGCCAGCGGCAGATAGGCGGCGCGCCGGCCCGCGGTCTCGGCCGCGGCGCAGGCCGCCAGCAGCAGGTGGGTCTTGCCGACCCCGGACGGCCCGGCCAGGTACAGCCCGCCGAAGCCGGGCCCTGCGCCCTCCGCCAGCGCGCGCAGCTGCGCCAGCGCGCCCGCCGGTGCGGCGACGTAGGTATCCAGGCGCTGATCCGGCGGATAGCGCAGCGACAACGGCAACTGCGGCACGCTCACTGCTGGCGCGGCTCCGCGGGCGGGGGCTCGATCGCGCCGCCGGGAAGCTCGATGGTGGGATGGTCGCCCACGTAGAGCCGGCTATGGGTGTAGCGCTCCTGCGCGTAGCGCAGCAGCACGTTGGCCACCGCCGCCACCGGCAACGCCAGCAGCATGCCGAGGAAGCCGAACAGCTGGCCGCCGGCGAGCACGGCGAAGATCACCGCCACCGGATGCAGGCCGATGCGGTCGCCGACCAGCTTCGGCGTCAGGAAGTAGCTCTCGATCACCTGGCCGATGCCGAACACCACCAGCACCCCGGCGACGTGCTGCCAGTCGCCGTACTGCACCAGCGCCGCGATCACGCCGAGGACGATGCCGCTGGCTGGCCCCAGGTACGGCACGAAGGTCAACAGGCCGGCGATCAGGCCGATCAGGATGCCCAGGTCCAGCCCCACGCCCCACAGGCCGAGCCCGTACAGCACGCCGAGCACGATCATCACCAGGAACTGTCCGCGCAGGAATGCGCCGAGCACGTCGCTGGACTCCCGCGCCAGGCGGCCGACCGTGTCGAGGTGGTCGCGCGGGATCAGCGCGGCGACCCGCTCCACGATCAGGTCCCAGTCGCGCAGGAAGAAGAAGGTGATCACCGGCAGCAGGGCGATGTTCGCGACCAGGCCGATCACCGCGAAGCTGGAGCGCGACAGGTAGCCCAGCAGCGTGGTGGCGAAGCCGCCGGCGCTGTCCCAGTTGTCGCGCACCAGCTGCAGCAGGTGCTCGAGGTCCAGCCAGTCGCTGATCTCGTAGCCGGTGCGCGCCTCCACCCAGGGCAGCGCGGTCAGCAGCAGCCAGTCGCGGTAGCGCGGCAGCGAGGCGATCAGGGTCGCGATCTGGCGCTGGATCAGCGGCACCAGGATCAGCAGCGCCAGCAACAGAAGCAGCACCATCAGCGCGAACACCAGGCTCACCGCGAGGTTGCGCGAATAGCCGCGGCGCTCCAGCCGATCGACCAGCGGGTCGCCGAGCCAGCCCAGCAGCAGCGCGACCACGAACGGGGTCAGGATCGGCGCCAGCAGCCACAGCAGCCAGCAGGCGCCGAGGCCGAGCGCCGCCCATTGCAGGCGCCGCAGGAACAGCGCGATTTCGTCCGACGAAGAGGGCAAGGGCATCCGGTGCGTTCCTCAGCGCAGCACGTAGACCGGCGGCTGGCCTTCCAGCCCTTCCAGCGGCGCGATCACGCCGTCGTCGCGGGTCGCCCGCTCCAGGCCGGGCAGGCCGCTGACCAGGTCCAGGTCCAGCTCCACGTTCTGCGCGGTGGCCCGCACCGGGGTGATCCGGCGCACCACCGACAGCTTCTGCAGGTAGCCGGCCAGGCGGATGTAGTCCTCGCCGCCGCGCAGGCCGGTGAAGGCGATGCGGTAGACGCCGGCCGGGCCGGCGGCGGCGGCCTTGGCGTAGCGCTTCATCAGCGCGTCGGCGGCGCCGTCGGCGCCGGTGGCCATCACCTGGCGCGCGTCGCTGCCGGTCTGCGACCAGCTCGACAGCACCTTGCCGTTGTCGACGAAGATCCAGTCCGCCTTCCAGCCCGCCTTGGCGTCGCGGTAGAGCTTGCCGATCAGCTGCATCGGCGGGCTGTAGCGCGCCGATGCGCGCGCGACCGCGGCGCTGTCGCCGCGCCAGATCGCGCCGACCACCGCCTGTTCGGCGGCGTTGCCAGCGGGCAGGCCGAGCTTGTAGCCGCGCTCGACGGCACGGTTCAGCACCGGCCGCGCCGCATTGACTTGGCCGACGCCGACCAGGCGCGGGCCGCTGCCATCGTCGATCGCCAGCCACAGCACCGGCTTGGGCCGCGGCTGCGGCCACACCGGGATGCCGAGGGTGGCGACCAGGTCGTCGACCTTCTCCTGCTCGTACTGCACCACCAGCGTGGTGCGGAAGCTCGGCGCGCCGGTCGCCGACACGCCCTCGTCCTGGCGATAGTCGTAGCGCTCGACGTAGTCCCGGGCCTTGCGCAGCTCCTGGCCGACGCCCGGGCGCGACGCGACCGCGCGGTCGCCCGACAGCTTGCTCAGCACCTGGGCCAGGCCGCGCGCGAACGCGCCGTTGCGTTCGGACTCGCCCTGGCCGTTGACCGGCACCTCGGCGGCGTAGACGCCTTCGGCGCGGGCGCGGTCGCCTTCGACGCGCTGGGCCTGGACGGCGAAGCTCGCCGCCAGCAGCAGGGCCAGCAGGCCCCAAGCCCGGATTCTCGTGCGGATTGCCCGAACCATCGCCGTCCTTCGGTGCGCAATGAACCGAAATGGTGCCGTACGGGCGACGGCGCGTCCATTCGCGGCGCTCGCCGCGCCACCGCGGCCGCGTCGCTGCGGCGCCCGCGAGCCGCCGCCAGGGCGATGCCGCGCACGCGCCGCCGCGCGCCGGATCGCCCACCCTTGTTTTCGACATAACTTCGATATATCGTAACCATCCCAATTCGATATATCGAAGACCATGCACGGATACCATGCCTTGCTCCGCGCCCTGCGCCACGCCCGCCGCGCCGCCTGGCACCCTTCGTTCGGCGGGCCCGAGTTCCACGCCGCGGGCCGCGGCCCCTTCGACCGGCACGGCGGCGACGTGTTCGCCGACTGGGAGGGCCTGCGCGGCGGCGGCCGCCCCGGCGGCGGCCGGATGCTCGGCCACGGCGACCTCAAGCTGCTGCTGCTGGCGCTGATCGAGCAGCAGCCGCGCCACGGCTACGAGCTGATCCGGATCATCGAGGACATGTTCCATGGCCACTATTCGCCCAGTCCGGGCGCGATCTACCCGACCCTGACGATGCTCGAGGAGCTGGGTTACGCGCAGGCGCAGGCCGAGGCGGGCGGCCGCAAGCTGTACGCCATCACCGACGCGGGCCGCGCCTTTCTCGACGAGAACCGCCCGGCGGTGGAAGCGGCCACCGCGCGCGCCGAGCACAGCGCGCGGCTGGCGGCGAAGCGATCGGCGCCGCCGACGGTGCGCAAGGCCATGCACGCGCTCAAGCATGCCCTGCTGATGCGTTCCGCCGACTGGAGCAAGGGCGAGGCGCAACGCGTGGCGGCGATCCTGGAGCGCGCCGCCGCCGAGATCGCCGGCGGCCGCCGCGACGGGTGAGCCGCGGCACGGCACGCACCGCACCTGCGGCGTGCCGCCGGCCGCCGCGCCGGGCCGGGCCGACCCGCCGCCTTTCGAACCCTCCCGCGCCCTATCCGGCGCGCGCCGACGGACGCGCCCGCCGCCGTCGGCTCCGCGCCGGCCGTCCCGCGGCGGCCGCCCGACGCGGCCGCCGCCACTGGAGTCTCCCATGAACACGCATGCCCACCGCGTGCTGCGCCATCCCGTCGTCTTCCGCACCGTCGAGGTGCTGCGCGTCGAACCGCTCACGCCGCACATGCGGCGGGTGGTGTTCGGCGGCGAAGAGCTGCGCGGCTTCCTCAGCGCCGCGCCGGACGACCACGTCAAGCTGTGTTTCCCCAACCGCGAAGGCGAGCTGGTGGCGCCGACCCCGGGGCCGCAGGGGCCGGTGTTCCCGCCCGGCCGCGAGCCCTCGCCGCTGCGCGACTACACCCCGCGCCGCTACGACCCGGCGCGCAACGAGCTGGCGATCGACTTCGTGCTGCACGGCGAAGGCCCGGCCGCGAACTGGGCCGCCGCCGCCACACCGGGCCAGCGCCTGGCGCTGGGCGGGCCGCGCGGTTCGTTCGTGGTGGCCGACGACTTCGACGGCTACGTGCTGGCCGGCGACGAGACCGCGCTGCCGGCGATCGGCCGCTGGCTGGAGGAGCTGCCGCCGCGGGCGCGGGCGTGGGCGCTCGTCGAGATCCCCGGGGAGGCCGACCGCCAGCCGCTGGCCTCCGCCGCCCGGGTCGAGGTGACCTGGCTGGCGCGCGACGGCCGCGACCCGGCCGCGCCGGGGCTGCTGGAGCAGGCGCTGCGCGCGCTGCCCGCGCCCCCGGGCGACGCGTTCTACTGGATCGCCGCCGAATCGCGCCGCGCCCGCGCGATGCGCCGGTTCCTCGCCGAGGAGCGCGGCGTGCCCAAGGACTGGCTGCGCGCCACCGGCTACTGGAAGGCGCATCCGGACGAAGACGCCTGAGCCGCATCCGCCCGCCGGCGCGGCCGGGGCCACGCGGCTGATAAAATCGCCGGCCTTGCCTTTTCGCGACCGCCGAGGCCGCCGTGACCCAGCCCACTCCCCTCACCTACCGCGATGCCGGCGTCGACATCGACGCGGGCAACGAGGTCGTCGAACGCATCAAGCCGCTGGTCCGCCGCAGCTTCCGGCCGGAGGTGATGGGCGGCCTGGGCGGCTTCGGCGCGCTGTTCGATCTGTCGGGCAAGTACCGCGAGCCGGTGCTGGTGTCCGGCACCGACGGCGTGGGCACCAAGCTCAAGCTGGCGCAGCAGCTGAACCGCCACGACACCATCGGCATCGACCTCGTCGCGATGTGCGTGAACGACGTGCTGGTGCAGGGCGCCGAGCCGCTGTTCTTCCTCGACTACTTCGCCACCGGCAAGCTCGACGTCGACACCACGGTCGCGGTGGTCGGCGGCATCGCCAAGGGCTGCGAGCTGTCCGGCTGCGCCTTGATCGGCGGCGAGACCGCCGAGATGCCGGACATGTACCCGCCCGGCGAGTACGACCTGGCCGGCTTCTGCGTCGCCGCGGTGGAGAAGTCCAGGCTGCTCGACGGCGGCAAGGTGCGCGCCGGCGACGTGCTGGTCGGCCTGGCGTCCAGCGGGCCGCACTCGAACGGCTATTCGCTGGTGCGCAAGATCTACGAGCGCGCCGGGCGCCCGGCCGAGCTCGACCTCGGCGGCGTGCGCCTGGTCGACGCGCTGATGGAGCCCACCCGGCTGTACGTGAAGCCGGTGCTGGAACTGCTGGCCAGGCACGACCTGCACGCGATGGCGCACATCACCGGCGGCGGCCTGACCGAGAACATCGTCCGGGTGATCCCGGAAGGCCTGGGCCTGGACATCGAGGCCTCCGCGATCGTGCTGCCGCCGGTGTTCGACTGGCTGCAGCGCGAGGGCGCGGTGCCGCGCGAGGAGATGTGGCGCACCTTCAATTGCGGCATCGGCTTCGTGCTGGTGGTGGCGCCGGGCGACGTCGCCGCGGTCGCGGCCGACCTCGACCGCCTGGGCCTTCCGCATCGGCCGATCGGCCAGGTGGTCCAGGCCTCCGGCGCCGACCGCGTCCGCATCGGCTGAGCGCGCTTGTCCGGCGTTCCGATGCCCCCCGCCGGGGCGCGCCCGTCCCGGATCGCGGTGCTCGCCTCGGGCCGCGGCAGCAACCTGCAGGCGCTGCTCGACGCGATCGCCACTGGCGCGCTCGACGCCGAGCTGGTCGGCGTGTTCTCCGACCGCCCCGACGCGGCCGCGCTGCGGCGGGTGCCCGAGCCGCTGCGCTGGAGCCGCGACGCGCGCGCGTTCGCCAGCCGCGAAGCCTTCGACGCCGAACTGGCGGCGGCGCTGGCGCAGCGGCGGCCGCACTGGGTGGTCTGCGCCGGCTACATGCGCATCCTCGGTCCGGCCTTCATCGACGCGCTGCGCGGGCGCCTGCTCAACATCCACCCGTCGCTGCTGCCGAAGTACCGCGGCCTGCGCACGCATGCGCGCGCGCTCGCCGACGGCGAGCGCGAACACGGCGCCAGCGTCCATTTCGTCAGCCCCGAGCTCGACGCCGGCGCGGTGGTCGCGCAGGCGGCGGTGCCGGTGCGGCCGGGCGACGACGCCGAAACCCTGGCCGCGCGCGTGCTGGCGGCGGAGCATCCGCTGCTGGTGGCGACGCTGCGCCTGGCGGTCGCGGGGCGGCTGGCCGAGGGCGACGGCGTCGCCCTGCTCGACGGTCAGCCCGTGTTTACGCCGCTGCGCTTAGATTCCGCCGGTGTTCTGCGCCTGCCGGACGGCGTGCCGGTCTAGCGACGGATCCGCGCCGGGGCTCGAGGATCGATGAGAAAGCTCGTTTCGTTCGTTGCGATGCTCCTGCTCGGCGCCGCCTGCACCGGCCCGGCGCGGGCACTGGAGCCGTTCGTCGCCAACTACCAGGTGCTGCGCGGCGGCGAGCCGCTCGGCGAGGCGACCATGCAGGTCGCGCGCGAAGGCGAGAACCGCTGGCGCGTCGATCTGGGCATGCGCGGCACCACCGGCCTGTTCGGCCTGGCCGGCGTGAACGCGCAGCAGAGCACGAGCTTCGAGGTGGTCGGCGAGGCTTACCGCCCGCTGACCCAGACCACCGTGCGCAAGGCCGTGTTCATGGGGCGGAAGATCGAGGGCGTCTACGATTGGTCCTCGCGTACCGCGCGCTGGAGCGGCGACGTCAAGAAGACCCGCCGCGCGCCGGTGCCGCTGCAGGACGGCGACATGAGCGGCCTGCTGATCAACCTGGCCATCGTCCGCGACGCGCAGCCGGGCAAGCAGCTGCGCTACCGCTTCGTCGACAACGGCCGCGCCCGCGACCACCATTACACGGTCGCGCCGGAACTGGAGGGCGTGGTGGTCGACGGCATGGGCTTCAACGCCATGCGCGTCAGCCGCATGCAGGGCGGCGCCGAGGAGACGGTGGTGTGGGTGGTCGACGGCGTGCCCACGCCGGTGCGGATCCTGCAGCGCGACGATGGCAAGGACACGTTCGACCTGCGCCTGGTCGATTACAAGGGAGCCCCCTGATGGCACGACAGCGTTCTTTCCCCCGCCTGCGCGTCGCGGCCGCGGCCGCGCTGCTGATGCTGGCCAGCGCGCCGGCGCTGGCGCTCAAGCCGTTCACCGCCGACTACCAGGCCAGCTACATGGGCATGCAGGGCAACGGCCGCATGACCCTGGCCCAGGCCGACGGCAACCGCTGGACCTACACCCTCGCGGTGACCAGCCCCCTGGCCGAGCTCAAGCAATCCACCGTGTTCGAGGACAAGGGCGGGCAATGGCGCCCGCTGTCCGGCAACGACAGCTCCAAGGTCCTGACCAAGCGCCAGAACAAGACCGCGGCCTACGACTGGTCGCGCGGCGTCGCCAGCTGGAGCGGCGACGTCAAGCCGGACCGCGCCGGTCCGCTGCCGCTGCAGCCGGGCGACCTGGACGCGCTGCTGGTGAACCTGGCGATCGTCCGCGACGTGCATGCCGGCAAGCCGCTGCAGTACCGCATGGTCGAGGACGGCCGGGTCAAGCAGCTGCGCTACGAGGTCGCCGGCAAGGAGTCGATCAGCGTCGGCGGCAAGACCGTGCAGGCAACCAAGGTGGTCGGCAACCAGGGCGACAAGCAGATCATCGCCTGGGTGGTCGACGGCATGCCGGTGCCCGCGCGCATCCTGCAACGCGACAACGGCCAGGACGCGATCGACCTGCGGGTGACGGCGGTGCGCTGAGGCGCCGCCCCGGCGATGCCGGAGCTGCATTTACCGCGGGGGCCGGGCGCGGACAGGGCAGGAAACCCGGCAGGCCCGGGCCCGCGCGGCTGCGCCAGCGCGCACGGACTTCGCGCCTGAATGCCACGATGCGTCGCCACCGGCGCGCATCCGCGCAAGCCGCGCGCCTCCGCGGCAAGGCGGCAAGGGCCCCTCAGCGCGCCGGAGGCGGCGCCTGCGCCACCGTGGTGCGGCAGTCGACGCGGATGGTTTTGCCGCCGCTGCGCCAGGCATAGGTATGGCATTCGCGGCGGCCTTCGCGGGTCGTGCGCACCGTCACCGCGTACAGGCTCTGCAGGATTTCGCCCTGGCCGACGACGCCGTCGCCGTTCCAGTCCATGTCCTCGGCGGCGGTGCCGTGGGTCGCCGCGGAGCCGGTGAAGTGCAGCCACGCGACCGCAGCCAGCAGCGCCAGCACCAAGGCGTAGAGCGCGCGGCGGCGCGGCGAGATCGAGGCGAGGGAGAACCGGGCCATCGCCGCGCTCACCCGATCCGCCGGATCTTCGCGCCCAGCGCCGACAGCTTCTCCTCGATGTTCTCGTAGCCGCGGTCGAGGTGGTAGATGCGGTCGATCGTGGTGGTGCCCTGCGCGACCAGGCCGGCCAGCACCAGCGACGCCGAGGCGCGCAGGTCGGTCGCCATCACCGGCGCGCCGCTGAGCCGGGGCACGCCGCGCACGATCGCGGTGTGGCCTTCGACGCGGATGTCCGCGCCGAGCCGCAGCAGCTCGTTCACGTGCATGAAGCGGTTCTCGAAGATGGTCTCGTTGATCACTCCGACGCCGTCGGCGATCGCGTTCAACGCCATGAACTGCGCCTGCATGTCGGTCGGGAACGCCGGATGCGGCGCGGTGGTCAGGTCGACCGCGCGCGGGCGGCGCCCGCGCATGTCCAGGGCGATGCTGTCGCCGTCGATGCCCAGCTCCGCCCCGGCCTGCTGCAGCTTGTCCAGCACCGCGTCCAGCGTGTCCGGCCGCGCGCAGCGGGCGACGATGCGGCCGCCGGTCATCGCCGCCGCGACCAGGAAGGTGCCGGTCTCGATCCGGTCCGGCAGCACCGAGTGGTGGCCGCCGTGCAGGCGCTCGACCCCGTGCACCACGATGCGGCCGCTGCCGGCGTTCTCGATGCGCGCGCCGAGCGCGTTGAGGCAGTCGGCCAGGTCGACCACCTCCGGCTCCATCGCCGCGTTCTCGAGGATCGTGGTGCCTTCGGCCAGCACGGCCGCCATCAGCACGTTCTCGGTGCCGGTGACGGTGACCACGTCGAACACGAAGCGCGCACCGCGCAGGCGGCCGTTGCGGTGGGCCTTGATGTAGCCGTTCTCGACCGCGATCTCCGCGCCCAGCGCCTGCAGGCCCTTGATGTGCTGGTCGACCGGGCGCGAGCCGATCGCGCAGCCGCCCGGCAGCGAGACCTCGGCCTGGCCGTACTTGGCCAGCAGCGGCCCCAGCACCAGCACCGAGGCGCGCATGGTCTTGACCAGCTCGTACGGCGCGACCTGGCTGTGCACGGTGCTCGGGTCGACCACGATGGTGCGGCCCCTGGCCAGCGTGCCCTCGTCGACGCTGATGCCGGCGCCGAGTTCGCCCAGCAGCTTGAGCGTGGTGATCACGTCGTGCAGGTGCGGCACGTTGCCGATCGTCACCGGCGCGTCCGCGAGCAGGGTCGCGCACAGGATCGGCAGCACCGCGTTCTTGGCCCCGGAGATGCGCACCTCGCCGTTGAGCGCGGCGCCGCCTTCGACAACGATTTTCTGCATGGGATGGATTCGCGATGGGATGGGGTCGAAAGCCGCCGCGGCAAGCCTAGCCGCGTTTCCGCCCGCGATTGCCGCGAACGCGGGAATTTAGCGTCCCTGCCCTGGCTCGAAGGCGCCGCCGCGCGCCGGGCGGCAGGCGCGCCGGCGGCTCACGGCGAGCGGGCCGCCTCTTCCGGCGTCAGCGTCTTCAGCGCCAGCGCGTGGATCTCGCCGCCCATGCGCCCGCCCAGCGTGGCGTAGACCAGGCGGTGGCGCGCGAGCGGCAGCTTGCCGCGGAACGCTTCGGCCACCACCGTGGCCTCGAAGTGCACGCCGTCGTCGCCGCGCACCTCGGCGCGCGCGCCGGGCAGGCCTTGCTCGATCAGCTGGCGGATGGTTTCGGGAGTCACGGACGGCCTCGGAGCTGCAGGCGGCCGGCGGCGCCTGCCGCGCGCCGGCCATTGGTGAACGGAAGCCCGCGCCGGGCGGGCGTTCGGCGGACGAACCGCATAGAATTGGTCGGTTAGCGTAGCGGAAAGGACCGCGCTCCGAAATGGCAACCGCCCCCTCCTCTCCCGGCGCGCCGGCCGGCCTGGCCGAAAGCGGCCGCCGCGTGTTCGAGATCGAAGCGCAGGCCTTGGCCGCGGTCGCCGCGCGCATCGACGGCGACTTCTCCGCCGCCTGCCGGCTGATGCTGGAGACGCGAGGCCGCGTGGTCTGCACCGGCATGGGCAAGTCCGGCCACGTCGCGCGCAAGATCGCCGCCACCCTCGCCTCGACCGGCACGCCGGCGTTCTACGTCCACCCGGGCGAGGCCGGCCACGGCGACCTGGGCATGATCACCGACGCCGACGTGGTGCTCGCGCTGTCCTACTCCGGCGAGAGCGACGAGGTGCTGATGCTGCTGCCGGTGCTCAAGCGCCAGGGCAACAGGCTGATCGCGATGACCGGCCGGCCCGGTTCGTCGCTGGCGCGCGAGGCGGACGTGCACCTGGACGTCAGCGTGCCGGCGGAGGCCTGCCCGCTGGCGCTGGCGCCGACCTCCAGCACCACCGCCTCGCTGGCGATGGGCGACGCGCTCGCGGTCGCGCTGCTCGAAGCGCGCGGCTTCACCGCCGACGACTTCGCGCGCTCGCACCCGGCCGGCGCGCTCGGCCGGCGCCTGCTGTTGCACATCGCCGACGTGATGCACGGCGGCGACGACGTCCCGCGCGTGCACGCCGACGCCAGCATCAGCGAGGCGCTGGTGGAGATGAGCGCCAAGCGCCTGGGCATGACCGCGGTGGTCGACGACGACGACCGCCTGCTCGGCCTGTACACCGACGGCGACCTGCGCCGCACGCTGGACGACGCCCGCGTCGACCTGCGCGGCACGCGCATCGCCGAGGTGATGACCCGCTCGCCCAAGACCATCGGCGCGGACGCGCTGGCGGTGGAGGCGGCGCAGCTGATGGAGGCGCACAAGATCAGCGGCCTGATCGTGGTGGACGGCGAGCGCCGCGTGGTGGGCGCGCTCAACATTCATGACCTGTTGCGCGCCCGGGTGGTGTAAATCGCCGCGCGGCCCTCGCACGCCGCGCCGCCACCGGCAACCGCCATCGAGAACGAACGACCGATCGACAACCGCCCTCCACCGATGCCCTCCTCCGCCCCCGCCCGCTATCCCGTCGAAGTCCGCGAACGCGCCGCGCGCATCCGCCTGGCGTGCTTCGACGTCGACGGCACCTTGACCGACGGGCGGCTCTACTTCGACGGCGAGGGCCGCGAGCTCAAGGCCTTCCACGTCCACGACGGCCAAGGCCTGGTGCTGCTGCGCAAGGCCGGCCTGGCGGTGGCCTTCGTCACCGCGCGGCCGAGCCGCATCGCCGAGCACCGCGGCGCCGAGCTCGGGCTGACCGAGATCCACACCGCAGTCGCGGACAAGTACGCGTGCGTGCTCGACATCGCCGCGCGCCTGGGCCTGGCGCCGGACGAGGTGGCGTTCATGGGCGACGACCTGCCGGACCTGCGGGTCATGCTGCGCGTCGGCCTGGCGGTGGCGCCGGCCAGCGCGCACCCGTGGGTCGCCGAGCGCGCGCACTGGCGCACCTCGGCGCGCGCCGGCCAGGGCGCCGCGCGGGAGCTGTGCGACTTGCTGCTGGTGGCGCAAGGCCGCGCCGAGCCGCTGCTCGACGAGTTGAGCCGCGTCGAGGGCATGCGCATCGAGGGCAAAGCATGAACTGGCGCGCGCTGGCGACGGCGCTGCTGCTGGTCGGCGCCGCGCTGAGCGGCTGGGCGCTGTGGTCGCAGCGCGAGCGCGACGCCGGCCGCGCCGAGGCGGTGCAGCGGCCCGATTACGTGCTGCACGACTTCGAGCTGGTCGTGCTCGACAAGCAGGGCCGCGAGTCCTTCACCCTGCGCGCGCCGCTGCTCGAGCGCGACCCACAGGTGAAGACGATGGCCATCGCCACGCCGCTGTTCCTGATCCCGCCGCGGCCCGGCGGCAACGGCGGCGCCTGGGAAGTGCGCTCGCGCAGCGGCTGGGTCAGCGCCGACAACGAGGAGCTGCGCCTGCGCGGCGCGGTGCGCGCCGAGAGCGTCGACGCCGAGGGCCGGCCGATCCGCATCGCCACCGAGCAACTGAACGTATTCCCGCAGGCCAAGCGCGCCACCTCGGGCGTGCCGACGACCGTCACTCAGCCCGGCCTTATACTGAACGGCCGCCGCCTCGAGGCCGATCTCGAGAGCAAACGGATCCATCTCGCCGAGGTCAAAGTCCGCTATGAACGCACTGCCCGCTAAGCTGCTGGCGCTCTGCCTCGGCGCTTTGCTCCCCGCCGCGGCGCTGGCCAAGTCCTCCGACCGCAACCAGCCGATGGACCTGGACGCCGACAGCACCGACTGTTCGATCAACGACAACGCGCCGTGCACGTTCCGCGGCAACGTGAACATCGTGCAGGGCACGCTGAACATCCGCGCCGCCACCGCCGACGTCCGCCGCAGCAACGGCGAGATCCAGACGGTCAAGCTCACGGGCGCGCCGGCGACGATGAACCAGGAGCTGGACGACGGTTCGCAGTTCAAGGCGCGCGCGTCGCAGGTGGACTACGACGTGACCCGCGAAACCGTGGTGCTGACCGGCAACGCCTTCGTCGAGCAGCCGTCGGGCAACATCGCCAGCGACCGCATCGTCTACAACATGAAGACCGGCCAGGTGCAGAGCGGCGGCCAGGGCGGCGGCCGGGTCAAGATGCGCCTGAACCCGAAGAACTCCCAGCAGCAGGGGGGCGGCTGATGCTGGTCGCCCAGGGGCTGCGCAAGGCCTACCGCGCGCGCGAGGTGGTGAAGAACTTCGGCCTGACGCTGGACGCCGGCGAAGTGGTCGGCCTGCTCGGCCCCAACGGCGCCGGCAAGACCACCTGCTTCTACATGATCGTCGGGCTGGTGCCGGCGGACGCCGGGCAGATCGTGCTCGACGGCAAGGACATCACCGCCGAGCCGATGTACGTGCGCGCCAAGTACGGCGTCGGCTACCTGCCCCAGGAGCCGTCGGTGTTCCGCAAGCTCAGCGTCGCCGACAACATCCGCCTGGTGCTGGAGCTGCGCGACGATCTCGACCGCGACGGCCGCGAGCGCGAGCTGGCCAACCTGCTCGACGAGCTGCAGGTGACCCACGTCGCCGACCAGATCGGCGCCAGCCTGTCCGGTGGCGAGCGCCGCCGGGTGGAGATCGCACGCGCGTTGGCGGCGAAGCCGCGGCTGATGCTGCTCGACGAACCGTTCGCCGGCGTCGACCCGATCTCGGTCGGCGAGATCCAGCGCATCGTGCGCCACCTCAAGAATCGCGGAATCGGGGTCTTGATCACGGACCATAACGTCCGCGAAACCTTGGGGATCTGCGATCGGGCGTATATTCTCAACGAGGGCGGCGTGCTCGCTCAGGGAGCTCCCGATGCGCTGCTCGCCAATCCCGACGTCCGTCGCGTCTATCTGGGCGAAACCTTCCGGTTGTAGCCCCCGGTTCAGCGAAGGCAGGGCCGGCCGAGCATCGCGGCGGCCGTCGACCGTTCGAGGTCGTGTGTCGCGATGATGAAACCCCGCCTGCAAGCCACGCTCGGTCAACAGTTGGTGATGACGCCGCAGTTGCGTCAGGCGATCCGCCTGCTGCAGCTGTCCGCGGTCGAACTGGAAGCCGAACTGGTGCAGGCGGTGGAAACCAACCCACTGCTCGACTGGACCGAGAGCGCGCTCGAACTGGAGCGCGATGCCGAGGCCCCGGGCGCCGAGGCCGAAGCGGCGGAGCCGCCGGAGCCGGACTGGGCGATGGAGGGCGAGGCCTGGGCCGAGCGCGGCGGCGGCGGCGAGCGCGACGACGACGTGCCGCTCGCGGAGCAGGTCGCCGAGGCCGAGACCCTGCACGACCACCTGCTCTGGCAACTGCACCTGAGCCACCTTTCGCCGCGCGACCGCCGCATCGGCGTCGCGGTGATCGAGGCGATCGACGACGACGGCTACCTGCGCGAACCGCTGGATTCCATCGCCGCCGCGCTGCGCGACGAATTCGCGGTCGGGCAGGACGAGATCGTGGCGGTGCTGCGCCAGGTCCAGCGCTTCGACCCGGTCGGCGTCGGCGCGCGCGACCTCGGCGAGTGCCTGCGCCTGCAGCTGGAACAGTACGCCGAGGACACCCCCGGCCGCGCGCTGGCCTGGCAACTGGCGAGCGGGCCGCTGGAGCGGCTGCCGAAGATCGGCGTGGCCGGGCTGGCCGCGGAACTGCGCCGCGACGCGGCGGAGGTCGAGACCGCGGTGCAGCTGTTGCGCTCGCTCGACCCGCGCCCCGGCTCGCAGGTCGGCGCGGTCGCCTCCGACACCTACGTGGCGCCGGACGTGGTGATCTGGCGCCAGCACGGGCAATGGCGGGTCACGTTGGCCGAGGGCATGCGCCCGCGGGTGACCATCCACCGCGGCTACGAGAGCATGATCCAGCGCGCCAGCGCCGCCGACGCCAGCTACCTGCGCGGCCACCTGCAGGAGGCGCGCTGGCTGCTGAAGAGCCTGGAGGCGCGCGGCGAGACCCTGCTCAAGGTCGCGCGCTGCCTGATCCGGCAGCAGGCCGCGTTCCTCGAGTTCGGCGACAGCGCGCTGCGCCCGCTGACCCTGCGCGAGGTCGCGGCCGAGGTGGGCCTGCACGAATCCACCGTTTCGCGCGCGATCGCGCGCAAGTACGCGCGCACCCCGCGCGGCACCATCCCGCTGCGCGCGTTCTTCGCCTCCGGCATCGAGACCGGCGCCGGCGGCGAGGCCTCCAGCACCGCGATCCAGGCGATGATCCGCCGCCTGATCGAATCCGAGAACCCGCGCAAGCCGCTGTCCGACGCGCGCCTGGCCGAGACGCTGAAGGCGACCGGCGTCCCGGTGGCGCGCCGCACCGTCGCCAAGTACCGCGAGGCGATGAGCATCCCGTCCTCGCAGGACCGCATCCGGATCGGTTGAACGCCGTCCGGCGGCGGCCGCCGGCACCCCCTTGCGCCGCGCGGCAGGCATGCGATCCTGTGATTCCGTCGCGACGTAAAGGAGGTCTCCGATGCGTATCGAAACCTACGGCCAGCAGATCGACGTCACCCCCGCCCTGCGCGATTACGTCGAGACCCGGTTGGCCCGCCTGCAGCGGCATTACGACCGGCCCCTGGACGTGCGCGCCCAGCTCAGCGTGGAGAAGCCCGATCACTGCGCCAAGGCGACCGTCAGCGTCGCCGGCCGCACGCTGCACGCCGACGCCGTCGGCAAGGACATGTACGCGGCGATCGACCTGCTCGCCGACAAGCTCGACCGCCTGCTGAAGGACCACCACAAGAAGCAAATCGACCGCCACCGCGGCGAGAGCGCGCTGCGCAACGGCGGCCTCGGCTGACCGCCGCTCGCGCGCCCGCACCGCCGGCACGGCGAAGCGCGATGCGTTCGCGCCGCGCCGTGCGGCGGCTCCCACCTGCGTCTCCCCTTTCCCGATGACCCCAATCGTCCCCGCGTCCGAAGGGCGCATGACCGCCAGCATCAGCGCCGGCGAGCTGTTCGAACAGCAGCGCGAGCGCCTGGGCCTGCGCTGGCTCGCCGGCCAGCGCGGCGAACGGCGCGTGCTCGAGGCGGTGGAGACGGTGGCGCGGCGGCCTTCGCTGGCGGGCTACCTCAACATCATCTATCCGAACAAGGTGCAGATCCTCGGCACCGAGGAACTGGCCTGGCTCGACGCCCTCGACGCGCGCGCGCGCTGGGAGACGATCGAGAAGATCATCCAGTTCCGTCCTCTCGCCCTGGTGGTGAGCAAGGACCAGACCTGCCCCGAGGACCTGCGCATCGCCGCCGAGGAGAGCGAGACGCCGCTGTGGGCCTCGCCGCGCCGCGGCCACGAGCTGCTCAACCTGCTGCAGTACCACCTCGCGCGCGCGCTGGCGCCGCGGGTGACCCTGCACGGGGTGTTCATGGAGATCTACTCGATCGGCGTGCTGATCACCGGCGAGTCCGGCTCGGGCAAGAGCGAGCTGGCGCTGGAGCTGGTGACCCGCGGCCACCGCCTGGTCGCCGACGACGCGCCGGAATTCACCCAGATCGCGCCGGACGTGCTCGACGGGACCTGCCCGGAGATGCTGCAGGACCTGCTCGAGGTGCGCGGCCTGGGCGTGCTCAACATCCGGCAGATGTTCGGCGACACCGCGGTCAAGAACAACAAGTACCTGCGCCTGATCGTGCACCTGGCCAAGCCGATGAGCGAGCCCAAGCCGATGGGCATCGAGCGCCTGATCGGCGACAGCGGCGTGCGCCGCGTGCTCGACCTGGACGTGCCGATGATCACCCTGCCGGTGATGCCCGGCCGCAACCTGGCCGTGCTCACCGAGGCCGCCACGCGCCTGCACAGCCTGCGCATGAAGGGCCTGGACCCGGCCGCGGCGTTCATCGCCCGGCACAGCAACTTCCTGGAGCGCGGCGACTCGTGAGCGAAGCCCCCGTCCCCGCCCTGGTCATCGTCAGCGGCATGTCCGGCTCCGGCAAGTCGGTCGCGCTGAAGACGTTCGAGGACCTGGGCTACTACTGCGTCGACAACCTGCCCGCCGACCTGCTGCCGCAATTCGTGCGCAGCGTGATCCGGGGCGACGACGCGCCCGCCAAGCTCGCCGTCGGCATCGACGTGCGCAACCGCCACAGCGACTTGGCCAGCCTGCCGGAGTGGCTGTCGGCGGTGGGCGCGCTCGGTCCGGACCCGCGCCTGGTGTTCTTCGACGCCGGCGACGACGTGCTGCTGCGCCGCTACGCCGACACCCGCCGTCGCCACCCGCTCAGCCATCTCGGCCTGGCGCTGGCGGACGCGATCTCGCTCGAGCGGCAGGTGCTCAAGCCCTTGCGCCAGCTCGCCGACGCGGTGGTCGACACCAGCGCGCTCAACGTGCACCAGCTGCGCAGGCTGGTGATCACCGATTTCGGGATCGGCGGCGACGCCGGCATGTCGCTGCTGTTTGAATCGTTCGCCTACCGCCGCGGCGTGCCCGCCGACGCGGACTTCGTCTTCGACGCACGGGCGTTGCCGAACCCGCACTGGGACCCGGTGCTGCGGCCGCTGTCCGGGCGCGACACCGCGGTGCGCGAATACCTCGACGAGCAGGCGGACGTGCAGACCTTCGTCGCGCAGATCGCCCGGTTCCTCGACACCTGGCTGCCGCGCCTGCACACCGACAGCACCCGCAGCTACGCCACCATCGCCTTCGGCTGCACCGGCGGCCGGCACCGGTCGGTGTACCTGGCCGAGCGCCTCGCCGCGCACGCCCGCGCCCAAGGCTGGGACGAGGTCGCGGTGCACCATCGCGAACTGGACTGAACGGCGCGCCCGCGCACGATCCCCGCCGCGAGCGCGCGCGGGCCGGATCGCGGCTGCCTGCCGCCTAAACAGGGCCTGACTTCGCCCCGGCGCGCTCCCGTCCTTACGAGATTTTCTCGCCACGCCTGCACGGCGCTTGCGTCCGGGCCGCTACCGTGGACGCGAACCGTCGGGGCCGCGCTCCGGCGGCGCCCTTCCAGCCGGGAGAATGCCATGACCCCTGCGACCCTTGCCCCCGCGCTCGCGTTGCTGAGCCTGCTGTTGGCGGCTTCGCCGGCCCTGGCCGCGGCGCAGAGCGCGCAACCGCCGCCGCCGAACCAGCCGCCGGCGGAACGCGGGCCGTCCCCGGCGCCCGCGCCTGGGTTCCGCGGCCTGGACCGCAACGGCGACGGCATGCTCAGCCACGACGAGGCGGTGCTGGACGCCGCCACCAGCCGCGATTTCGTCCGCATCGACCAGGACGGCGACGGGCAGCTCTCGCAAGCCGAATACGCGCTGTACCACGGCGACGACCGCGAGGACTGAGTCGCCCCCACTCTCGAGGAGACAGAACGATGACTACCGCTCCCCTTCGCGCGGCCGTGCTCGCCGCATTGACGCTGATGGCCGTGGCCGGCTGCAACCGCGACGCCGACAACCCGCCGGCCGACACCGCGCCGCCGGCCGACACCACGACGCCACCGGCGGACACCACCACGCCGCCAGCGGATACCACCACGCCGCCGACGGACACCACGACGCCGCCCACCGACACGACCACCCCGCCCGAAACCGGCGCCCCGCCCCCGACCGAGGGCACGCAGACGCCGACCACGCCGCCCACCGGCGACCAGAACCCGCCGAGCGACCAGACCACGCCGCCGGCGCGCTGAATCCGACCGGCGTCCCCCAACGGCCCGCGCCCGTCGCGGGCCGTTTCGCATGCGCGGCACGGCGGCGGCGCTTTCGGGCGGTCATGCCGCTCTGTTAAGTTGGCGCCATGGCCGTCGGCATCCTCCTCGTCACCCACGAAGGCATCGGCAACGCGCTGCTCGGCGTCGCGCGGCGCCTGCTCGGCGCGCTGCCGTTGCGCGCCGAGGCGCTGGAAGTGCCGTTCGGCGGCGATCCGGACGCGCTGCTGGCGCAAGCCAGCGCCGCGCTGCGCCGCGTGGACGACGGCGACGGCGTGCTGCTGCTGACCGACCTGTACGGCGCGTCGCCGAGCAACCTCGCCGCGCGCCTGGCCCGGCTCGGCACGCCGGTGCGCCGGGTTTCCGCGCTGAACCTGCCGATGCTGCTGCGGGTGATGAACTACGCCGAGCTGCCGCTGGAGGAGCTGCCGGCGATCGCCGCCGCCGGCGCCCGCAACGGCGTGGTGCTGGACGAGGCCTGACGCCGATGCGAGCGCGCCCCATGCGACCCTGGACGATGCAGCCCCTGCGGACGGCCCCGAGGACCCGGCGATGATCGAACGCGAACTGACCGTGACCAATCGCCTCGGCCTGCACGCGCGGGCGACCGCCAAGCTGGTCCAGGTGCTGGCGCCGTTCCGCTGCAGCGTCACCCTCACCGCCAAGGGCCGCGAGGTCAACGCCAAGAGCATCATGGGCGTGATGCTGCTCGCCGCCGGCCAGGGCACCCAGGTGCGCGTGCGCGCCGAGGGCGAGGACGAGGCCACCGCGGTCGAAGCGGTGGCGGCGTTGTTCGAGCGCCGCTTCGACGAAGACGGTTGAGGCGGGCATGAGGCAGGAATTCGTCGGCCACGGCGCTTCGCGCGGCAGTGCGCTGGGTCGGGCCCGGGTCCGCCTGCCGCACGCACTCGAGGTCGTCGAGGAGCACATCCCCGAATCCGCGGTCGAGGCCGAGCTGGGCCGCCTGCACGCCGCCGTCGCCGGCGTGCGCGCCGAGATGCACGCGCTGCGCGAGCGCCTGCACGGCGCGCTCGCGCACGAGGTCGGCGAGTTCCTCGACCTGCACAGCCTGCTGCTCGACGACCCCGAGCTGCTGCAGGGGCTGGACGAGCTGATCCGCAACGGCCGCTGCAGCGCCGACTACGCGCTGCGCCTGCAGCGCGACCGCATCGCCGCGGTGTTCGAGACCCTGGACGATCCGTACTTCCGCAGCCGGGTCGACGACATCGACCAGGTGATCGGCCGCATCCACGCCGCGCTGCACCGCGACGAGGCGCGGCCCGCGGGCGTGGCCGGCGAGATCCTGGTCACCGACAACGTCGCGCCGGCCGAGCTGGCGCAGCTGCAGGCGCAGGGCGTGATGGCGATCGCCACCACCGCCGGCAGCGTGCTCTCGCACACCGCCATCCTCGCCCGCAGCCTGCACCTGCCGCTGGTGACCGGCCTGCCGCCGACCCTGCTGCAGCGGGTCAACGACGGCGACGTGCTCGCGGTCGACGGCGGCGGCGGCCGGGTGATCCTGGAGCCGGACGCCGAGGACCTGCGCGCGCACCGCGCGCGGGTGCGCGAGCTGGCGCGCGAACGCAAGCAGCTGTACCGCCTGCGCCGCGAGCCCACCCGCACCGTCGACGGCGTCGACATCCGCCTGTTCGCCAACGCCGAGTCGCGCGCCGACGTGGCCGAGGCGCACGCGCTCGGCGCGGCCGGCATCGGCCTGTACCGCACCGAGTTCCTGTTCCTGCAGCGGCAGGCGCCGCCGGACGAGGAAGAGCAGTTCCGCGCCTACCGCGACGTCGTGCTCGGCATGACCGGCCGCGCGGTGACGATCCGCACCCTCGACCTCGGCGCGGACAAGGCCGACCGCGCCGGCCTGAGCGTGCGCGCCGAGCCCAACCCCGCGCTCGGCCTGCGCGGCGTGCGCCTGTCGCTGGCGCGCGACGGGCTGCTCGACGCGCAGCTGCGCGCGCTGGTGCGCGCCTCCGGCTACGGCCCGGTGCGCATCCTGTTGCCGATGATCTGCGCGCGCGAGGAGATCCTGCGCGTGCGCGCGGCGCTCGACCGCGTCGCCGGCGAGTTGCGCGCGCAGGGGCACGAAGTCGCCGAGCGCGTGCCGCTGGGCGCGATGATCGAAGTGCCGGCCGCGGCCATCGCCCTGCCCGGCTTCATCGACGACGTCGACTTTCTCTCGATCGGCACCAACGACCTGGTCCAGTACCTGCTCGCGGTGGACCGCGGCAACGAGGCGCTGTCGGACCTGTACTCGCCGCTGCATCCGGCGGTGCTGCGGGTGCTGCGCTACGTGATCCGCCTGGGCCAGCGCGCCGGCAAGCCGGTCGCGGTGTGCGGGGAAATGGCCGGCGACCCGCACTTCGCCCCGCTGCTGCTGGCGCTGGGCCTGTGCGAGTTCAGCCTGCACCCGGCCACCCTGCTGGAAGTGCGCCGCACCATCCGCGCCTGCGACCTCGACGCGCTGCGCGCGCAGGCGCCCGCGCTGCTGCGCGCGCGCGACCGCGCGGCGATCGAAGCCTGGATCGGCGCGAACATGCCGTGCTGAGCACGGCCGAAAGAAACGCGGCGCCCCTGCTTGCCCTCTTGCTCGGCCGTCGTCGCTTGCAGGCGTCTTCGGCGCCCGGATCGAAGGGAACGAACGCGCCGGTGTCCGGCCCGCGCGGAACGCCCGCAGCCGAACCGGACCGCGCCGGTTCGCGCAAGCGACGCGAGCGCGGCGCGCGGACGCGCAGGGGGTGGGCAGCGTCGGGTTCCGGGAGGATAATGCGCGCATGAACGCCTGACCTCGTCGCGCCCCCGTGGCCGACTCGACCACGCTTCGAGAGAAGCCGGGAACCACCGCATGGCCGAAGCCGTCCGCCACGACAAGACCGCGCGCCAGCTGCGCCTGCTTTCGGACGCGCTGGACAGCGGCCGCCTCGGGCCGGTGCGGCGCCTGGTCAACACCCTCTCCCCCGCCGAGATCGGCAACCTGCTCGAATCGCTGCCGCCGGCCAAGCGCACGGTGGTCTGGGGGCTGGTCGACGCCGAGGACGACGGCGAGGTGCTGGTGCACGTCGGCGACGAGGTGCGCGAGAGCCTGCTCGCCGAGATGGACCCGGACGAGATCGTCGCCGCGGTCGAGGACCTCGACATTGACGACCTCGCCGACCTGGTCGAGGACCTGCCGGACACGGTCATCGACGAAGTGCTCAAGTCGATGGACCGCGAGAACCGCGAGCGGCTGGAGCAGGTCCTGTCGTATCCGGAGGACACCGCCGGGCGCCTGATGAACCCCGACGTGGTGACGGTGCGCGCCGACACCACCGTCGACGTGGTGCTGCGCTACCTGCGCCTGCGCGGCGAGCTGCCCGAGCACACCGACCACCTGTACGTGGTCAGCCGCCGCCACCAGTACCTCGGCCGCATCGCCCTGGCCGCGCTGCTGACCCACGAGCCGGCCACGCCGATCAACCAGCTGATCGACGGCGAGCAGCCGGCGATCGACGTGTCCGAGTCCGCCGCCGAGGTGGCGCGCAAGTTCTCCGACCACGACTGGCTCAGCGCGCCGGTGGTCGACGAGAACAACATCCTGCTCGGGCGCATCACCATCGACGACGTGGTCGACATCATCCGCGAGCAGGCCGAGCACCAGGCGCTCGGCGCGGCCGGCCTGGACGAGGACGAGGATCTGTTCAGCCCGGTGTGGCGCGCCACCCGGCGGCGCCTGATCTGGCTGTCGATCAACCTCGCCACCGCGTTCCTCGCCGCCAGCGTGGTCGGCCAGTTCGAGGGCACCATCGACAAGCTGGTCGCGCTGGCGGTGCTGATGCCGATCGTCGCCGGCATGGGCGGCAATGCCGGCACCCAGGTGCTGGCGCTGATGGTGCGCGGCCTCGCGCTCGGCCAGGTCGGCGCGTCGAACGCGCGCATCCTGCTGTGGAAGGAGGCGCGGGTGGCGCTGCTCAACGGCCTCGCCCTGGGCACGGTGCTCGCCGGCATCGTGCTGCTGTGGTTCCACAACGTCGGCCTGTCGCTGGTGATCGCGGTGGCGCTGACGTTGAACCTGCTGTTCGCCGCGCTGGCCGGGGTGCTGGTGCCGCTGGCGCTCAAGCGCGCGGGCTTCGATCCGGCCCTGGCCAGCAGCATCTTCCTGACCACGGTCACCGACGTGATGGGCTTCTTCACCTTCCTCGGCCTGGCCACGCTGTTCCTGTTGCGGTGAGCTCCCCGCAGCGAGCGCGGCCGCCTTTTCCCGAAACAAGGGAGCGTCGCGGAGGCGCGCGCCGGCGGCGCACGAAGCCGCTCCGCGCGATCCGCTCGGTTCGCGGGCTTTCCGCCGCGCGCCG
This sequence comes from Vulcaniibacterium tengchongense, assembly GCF_003814555.1. GTDB lineage: Bacteria > Pseudomonadota > Gammaproteobacteria > Xanthomonadales > Xanthomonadaceae > Vulcaniibacterium > Vulcaniibacterium tengchongense. The sequence continues at coordinate 188,159 of NZ_RKQN01000001.1, read as the reverse complement.
GCAGCGTTCCGGCGGCCGCGCCGCGCGCCGGCGGCGCGTTGCGCGCGGCCGGCGGCAGCGGAATGATGGGGCGCGTCCCTCCGCAGCGAACCGCCCCATGCTCCCGCCGCTTCCGCGATCCCGCCACGCGCGCCCGCTGCGCGCCTTGCTCCTGGTCCTCGTATTGGCGACGACCGCCGCCTGCGTGCACGCGCCGCGGCGCGAGGCTGCGGGCGGCTTCGTCGAGCGCGAACTGCGGCTGGACGGCCGCCTCCACCGCTACCGGGTGTTCGTGCCGACCCTGCAGGCCGGCGGCCGGCGGCCGCCGGTGGTGCTGTTCCTGCACGGCTCGGGCGAGCGCGGCGACGACAACGTGCGCCAGGCCGAGGTCGGCCTCGGCCCCTACGTGCGCCGCCATTCCGCCGACTTCCCGGCGATCGTGGTGTTCCCGCAGTCGCCGCGCGGCGAGTCCTGGACCGGCGCCACCGCGCGCATGGCGCTGGCCGCGCTCGACGCCAGCCTGGCCGAATTCGGCGGCGACCCGGAACGGGTCGTGCTGACCGGCATCTCCCGCGGCGGCTACGGCGTGATCGAGCTGGCGCTGATGCAGCCGCAGCGCTTCGCCGCCCTGGCGCCGGTCTGCGGCGGCATCACCCAGCCGAACGTCCCCGAGCCGCTGTTCGTCGCCGCGGTGGCGACGGCGCCGGACCCGTTCGCCGCCGCCGCCCTGAAGCTGCAGCCTGTGCCGATCTGGCTGTTCCACGGCGCCCGCGACGAGGTCGTCACCCCCGACCAGTCGCGGCACCTGGCCGAGGCCCTGCGCCGCGTCGGCGCCGACGTGCGCTACACTGAATTCCCCGACCTCGGCCACGACGCCTGGGACGCCGCCTACGCCACGCCGGAACTGTGGCGCTGGGCGTTCGCGCAGCGGCGGCGCTGAGCGGCCGCGCCGCGGCGCCTAGTCCGGCTTCGGCGCCGGCGCGGCCGGATCGCGCGCCGGCCGCGCGGCGTTGGCCGGCGACGGATCGGCCAGGCCCCAGTACTCGCGCATCGCGCGGATCCTGTCGCCCTCGACCACGAACACGATCGCCTCGAAGTTGCGGTAGGCCTCGGCCGGGACGCTTTCGCCGTAGCTCTCGAACACCGCGGTGTCGCCGGCGATGGTCACGTCCAGCGCGCGCCCGGCGATCCGCACGCCGCGGTTGGATCCGATCCAGGCCAGCAGCGCGGCCTTGCCAGCCGCGCCGTCGCGGCGGCCGGCCTGCGGGCCGGCCGGGAACTGGAACTGGAAGTCGTCGGTGGTCATCGCCAGGAACGGCTGCCAGTCGCCGCTGTCCCAGGCGGCGAGGAAGCGCCTCCAGGCCTCCATCGCGACACGTTCGGTGCGCGCGTCGGCGCCGCGCTGCACCTTCGGCGCGGGCGCGGCCTCGCCGCCGGCGGCGTGCAGCGCGAAGGGAGCGCACAGGGCGAGCGCCGCGAACAGCGGCACGAATACGGTCGAACGCAGGACCGGCGACATCGGGCGGCTCCGCGGGGGAATGGCGCGATTATGCGCAAGCCCCGGCGCGGAAGCAGCCTCAGCCCTTCAGCAGCGCCTCCAGCACCGCCATCCGCACCGCCACGCCGTTGGCGACCTGGCGCAGGATCAGCGACTGCGGGCCGTCGGCGACCTCGTCGGTGATCTCCACGCCGCGGTTGATCGGCCCGGGATGCATCACCACCGCGTCGGGCGCGGCGCGGCGCAGGCGCGCCGCGGTCAGGCCGTAGCCGCGATGGTAGTCCTCCAGCGAGCCGACCAGGCCTTCCTCCATGCGCTCGCGTTGCAGCCGCAGCATCATCACCGCATCCACGCCCTCGAGCGCGGCATCGAGGTCGTGGGACACCTCGCAACCGCGCAGCACGTCCTCGCCCGGCAGCAGCGCGGCCGGGCCGCAGACGCGGACCGTGCCCGCGCCGAGCGCGCGCAGCGCGTGCAGGTCCGAGCGCGCCACCCGCGAGTGCTTCACGTCGCCGACGATCAGCACGGTCAGCCTCGAGAAGTCCGCGCCCTTGGCCTGGCGCAGGGTGAGCATGTCGAGCAGGCCCTGGGTCGGGTGCGCGCTGCGGCCGTCGCCGGCGTTGACCAGCACCGTGCCCGGATTGGCGTGCCCGGCCAGCGCGGCGACCGCGCCGTCCTGCGAGTGGCGCACCACGAAGCCGCGCACGCCCATCGCCTCCAGGTTCTTGAACGTGTCCAGCGCGGTCTCGCCCTTGCGGGTGGACGAGGTCGAGGCGTCGAAGTTGAGCACGTCCGCGCCCAGCCGCTGCGCGGCGAGGGAGAAACTCATGCGGGTGCGGGTGGACGGCTCGAAGAACAGCGTGCACACCGCGACCGCGTCCAGCGCGCGGCGGTCGTAGTGGCCGTCGGCGAAGGACTGGGCGCGGATCAGCAGCGCGTCCAGGGTCGCGCGGGGCAGGCCTTCGAGGGTGAGCAGGTGCGGCAGGTCGTGCGGTTGCGGCGGATTCATGCGGTCGGGGGCGGCGCGGGCCGGGCGTCGAGTTGGGAGAGGTCGAGGGCGTCGTCCGGCGACTGCAGCCAGCGTTCGATGATCACCGCCGCGGCGACCGCGTCCAGCGCCTCGGCGTCGCGGCGCCGCTTGCGGCCTTGCGCGCGGTCGGCGGCGAAGCGGTGCGCGGCCTCGATCGAGCTGGCGCGCTCGTCCACCAGCGCCACCGGCAGGCCGTAGCGCGCGTGCAGCGCGCGGGCGAAGGCGTGCGCGCGGCGGCGCGCGGGCTGGTCGCCGCCCTCCAGGCTCATCGGGTCGCCGACGATCAGGCCGTCCGGGCGCCACTCCTTGCGCAGGCGGTCGAGCAACGCCCAGTCGGGGCCGTGCGCGTGCACGTCGATCACCGCCAGCGCGCGCGCGCCGTGGCCGAACGCGCTGCCGACCGCGACGCCGATGCGGCGCGCGCCGACGTCGAAGCCGAGCACGGTGCCGTCGCGCCGGATCCTGCCCGGTCCCTGCGCAGGCAAGGGCGGCTCGGACGGCGTCATCACGCGTGTCCGGCGTAGTCGGCCAGATGCGCGAAGTCGACGCCGATGCGCCCGGCGGCGGCGTGCCAGCGCGCTTCCAGCGGCAGGCGGAACAGCAGCTCGGCGTCGGCCGGCGCGGTCAGCCAGTCGTTCTCGGTCAGTTCCTGCTCGAGCTGGCCCGCGCCCCAGCCGGCGCAACCCAGCGCGACCAGCGCGTTGGCCGGGCCCTCGCCGCGCGCCATCGCCTCGAGGATGTCGCGCGAGGTGGTCAGGAACAGGTCGTCGGCGATCGCCAGGGTCGAATCCCAGCGCAGGCCGCCGTCGTGGATCACGAAGCCGCGCTCCGGATGCACCGGCCCGCCGGCCAGCACCACCTGCGCGCGCAGCGCGTCGTCGCCGCCCTCCACGCCCATCTGCCCGAGCACGTCGCCGAGCGTGTACTCGGACGGCCGGTTGACGACGATGCCCATCGCGCCGTCGGCGTCGTGCTGGCAGATCAGCGCGACGCTGCGGGCGAAGCTGGAGCCGGCCAGCGCGGGCAGCGCGATCAGCAACTGGTTGGCGAGGGGCGTGGGAGTCGCGGACATGGGCCGCATTCTAGCCCGTGCGCGCGCACGGCCGCCTCTGTCGCGCGACGCGCCCGCACGGGCGTACGATGGGGGGCCGCCGACCCGCGAGGCCGCCATGCCCACGCCGCGCTTTTCGCCGCTCCGCCTGCTGGGCGCCGCTTGCCTGCTCGCCGCGCTCGCGGCGTGCGCGCGGGAGCCGGGCCCCGCGGCGACCGCGACGGCCACCACCTCCGCGCCGCAGAGCCCGGCCGACTACGCCGCCGCGCACGCCCACGACTACGCCACCGTGCCGCTGCGCGCCGACCTGTCGCGCTTCGACGCGCGCGGCCGGCGCATGATCGCGCTACTGATCCAGGCCTGCGACGTGACCAACGAGATCTTCTGGCGGCAGTCCTGGAACGGCGATCGCGCCGAACTGCTGGCGCGCGCGCCGAACGCGGCGGCGCGCACGTTGATCGAGATCAACTACGGCCCCTGGGACCGGCTCAACGAGGACGCGCCGATGCTGCCCGACGTCGGCCCGCGTCCGCCGGGCGCGGCGTTCTACCCGGTCGACATGAGCAAGGAGGAGTTCGAGGCGTCGCCGCTGCCGGACAAGACCTCGCCCTACACCCTGCTGCGGCGCGAGGCCGGCCGCCTGGTGACGGTCCCCTACCGCGAGGCCTACCGGCCGCAGCTCGAACGCGCCGCCGCGCTGCTGCGCGAGGCCGCCGGCTTCAGCGACGACGCCGCGTTCGCCGCCTACCTGCGGATGCGCGCCGACGCCCTGCTCAGCGACGACTACCGCGCCAGCGACCTGGCCTGGATGGACATGAAGACCAACCCGGTCGACGTGGTGATCGGGCCGATCGAGGTCTACGACGACCGCCTGTACGGCTACAAGGCCGCGTACGAGGGGCTGGTGCTGATCAAGGACCAGGCATGGAGCGAGAAGCTGGCGCGCTTCGCCGAGTTCCTGCCGGCGCTGCAGCAGGGCCTGCCGGTGCCGGCCAAGTACAAGGCCGAGCGCCCGGGCGCGAACGCCGATCTGAACGCCTACCGCGCGGTGTTCTACGCCGGCGACGCCAACGCCGGCGCCAAGACCATCGCCATCAACCTGCCCAACGACGAGGACGTGCAGCTGCGCAAGGGCACCCGCCGCCTGCAGCTGGAGAACGTGATGCAGGCGAAGTTCGACGCGATCCTGATGCCGATCGCGCAGCGCCTGATCGCCCGCGACCAGCTGCGCCACGTCACCTTCGACGCGTTCTTCGCCAACACGATGTTCCACGAGGTCGCCCACGGCCTGGGCATCAAGAAGACCGTGGACGGGCGCGGCACCGTCGACGAAGCGCTGAAGGAGTACGCCTCCAGCCTCGAGGAAGGCAAGGCCGACGTGCTCGGCCTGTACATGATCGACGCGCTGAGCGCACAGGGCGAGCTGGACAAGGCCAAGCTGATGGACCACTACGTGACCTTCCTCGCCGGCATCCTGCGCTCGGTGCGTTTCGGCGCGTCCGACGCCCACGGCAAGGCCAACATGCTGCGCTTCAACTACTTCGCCCGGCGCGGCGCCTTCGTCCGCGACGCCGACGGCCGCTATCGCGTCGACCTGGGGAAGATGCGCAGCGCCGCCCGCGAGCTCGGCGCCAAGCTGCTGACCGTGCAGGGCGACGGCGACTACGAGGAGGCGCGGCGCATGAGCGAATCCCTCGGCGCGGTGCCGGCGTCGCTGGCCGCCGACCTGGCCACGCTGAAGGCGGCGAAGATCCCGATCGACCTCCGCTTCGAGCAGGGCCTCGCGACGCTGGGGCTGGGCGAGTACGCGGCGGAGCGGCGCTGACCGCTGCCCGCGCGGTCGCGCGGTGCGCCGGCCGGCGCGCATGCGCCACCGCGGCCGGCCTCCCCGTGCGTCGCCGGCCGAGCGGGACCGGGCCGGACCGTTTGTCGTCCCATCGCCCGGGCACGCCGGGCGCGGCGCCGGCTTCCGACGCGGGCGTCCGGCGCGAAGGGCCCTGCCCGACCGCCCCGCCCTCCCGTAGGCTGGAGGCGCCACGGTCCCTCCACGCGATCCGCCCCGATGCCCCGCTACTGCGACTACGCCCCCGGCCATCCCCTGCACGGCCCCTACCACGACCACGAGTACGGCTTCCCGGCGCGCGAGGAGCGCGCGCTGTTCGAGCGCCTGGTGCTGGAGATCAACCAGGCCGGGCTGAGCTGGGAGACGATGCTGCGCAAGCGCGAGGGCTTCCGCCGCGCCTACCACGGCTTCGACGTGGACGCGGTCGCGGGCTACGGCGAGGCCGACCGCGCGCGCCTGCTCGCCGACCCCGGCGTCGTCCGCAACCGGCTCAAGGTCGACGCCGCGATCCACAACGCCCAGGCGATCCGCGCCCTGCGCGACTCGCACGGCGGCTTCGCGCGATGGCTGGACGCGAACATGGCCGACGAGGCCGGCCGCCGCCGCGACAAGGCCTCGTGGGTGAAGCTGTTCAAGCGCACGTTCCGCTTCACCGGCGGCGAGATCGTCGGCGAGTTCCTGATGAGCCTGGGCTACCTGCCCGGCGCGCACCGCGAGACCTGCCCGGCGTACGCGCGGATCCTCGCGCTCGACCCGCCGTGGCGGCGGGGCGCCTGAGCGCGCCTCCCCGCGGGGCGGGACAGGCCGGCGCGGTCAGCGCAGCTCCGCGACCTCGACGCCGTCCAGGCCCGCCGCCAGGGTCTTGGCGTCGCCGCCCTGCGCCAGCTTGATGCGCAGGCGCACTTCGTTCTGCGAGTCGGCGTAGCGCAGCGCGTCCTCGTAGCTGATCTCGCCGGCCTGGTACAGCTCGAACAGCGACTGGTCGAAGGTCTTCATGCCCAGCTGCACGGATTCCTTCATCACTTCCTTGAGCTTGTGGATCTCGCCATCGCGGATGTAGTCCTGCACCAGCGGGGTGCCGAGCAGGATCTCCATCGCCACGCGCCGGGCCTTGCCGTCGGGCGTCGGGATCAGCTGCTGGGCCACGATCGCCTTCAGGTTCAGCGACAGGTCCATCAGCAGCTGCTGGCGGCGGTCTTCCGGGAAGAAGTTGATGATGCGGTCCAGCGCCTGGTTGGCGTTGTTCGCGTGCAGGGTGCACAGTACCAGGTGGCCCGTCTCGGCGAAGGCGATGGCGTGGTCCATGCCCTCGCGGGTGCGCACCTCGCCGATCATGATCACGTCCGGCGCCTGGCGCAGGGTGTTCTTCAGCGCCGCCTCCCAGCTCTCGGTGTCGATGCCGACCTCGCGCTGGGTGATGATGCAGCCCTCGTGCTTGTGCACGAACTCGATCGGGTCCTCGATGGTGATGATGTGGCCGGTCGAGTTCTGGTTGCGGTAGCCGATCATCGCCGCCAGCGAGGTCGACTTGCCGGTGCCGGTGGCGCCGACGAAGATGATGATGCCGCGCTTGGTCATCGCCAGCGTCTTGATGATCGGCGGCAGGTTCAGTTCCTCGACCGTCGGGATGCGCGTCTCGATGCGGCGCAGCACCATGCCGACCTGGTTGCGCTGGTAGAAGCACGACACGCGGAAGCGGCCCACCCCGGCCACGCCGATGGCGAAGTTGCACTCGTGGGTCTTCTCGAACTCCTCGCGCTGGCTCGGCGTCATCACGTTGAGCACCAGGTCGCGGCTCTGCTGCGGCGTCAGCGGCGCCTGCGTGATCGGCGCGATCTTGCCGTTGACCTTCATCGACGGCGGCATGCCGGCGGTGATGAACAGGTCCGACGCCTTCTGGTGCGCCATCAGCTTGAGGAACGAGGTGAAGTCGAGGCCACCGCTGACGCCGGTGCCGTTGCTGGGGGTGTTCATGAGCTACTCCTCGGCCGTCGGCTGCACGGCCCTGAACGGTAGGTCGAAGCCGGTCACTCGAACAGGCGCTTGTCCTTGGCGTATTCCTTCGCCTGCGGGCGCAGGATCAGGCCGCGCTTGACCAGGTCCTGCAGGTGCTGGTCCAGGGTCATCATTCCGTACTGCTGGCCGGTCTGGATCGCCGAGTACATCTGCGCGACCTTGTCCTCGCGGATCAGGTTGCGGATCGCCGGGATGCCGACCATGATCTCCCACGCCGCGGTGCGGCCGCCGCCCACCTTCTTCAGCAGCGCCTGCGAGATCACCGCGCGCAGCGATTCGGACAGCATCGAGCGCACCATCGGCTTCTCGCCGGCCGGGAACACGTCGATGATGCGGTCCACCGTCTTCGCCGCCGAGCTGGTGTGCAGGGTGCCGAACACCAGGTGGCCGGTTTCCGCGGCGGTCAGCGCCAGGCGGATGGTCTCCAGGTCGCGCAGCTCGCCGACCAGGATGTAGTCCGGGTCCTCGCGCAGCGCCGAGCGCAGCGCCTCGTTGAAGCCGTGCGTGTCGCGGTGCACCTCGCGCTGGTTGATCAGGCACTTCTGCGAGGTGTGGACGAACTCGATCGGGTCCTCGATGGTGAGGATGTGCCCGTACTCGTTCTTGTTGATGTGGTCGATCATCGCCGCCAGCGTGGTCGACTTGCCCGAGCCGGTCGGCCCGGTCACCAGGATCAGGCCCTGCGGCTGCTGGATCAGCTCGCGGAAGATCGGCGGGCAGCCCAGGTCGTCCAGGCTGAGCACTTCCGACGGAATGGTGCGGAACACCGCGCCGGCGCCGCGGTTCTGGTTGAACGCGTTGACGCGGAAGCGCGCCAGCCCCGGGATCTCGAACGAGAAGTCGACCTCGAGGAACTCTTCGTAGTCGCGGCGCTGCTTGTCCGACATGATGTCGTACACCAGCGCGTGCACCTGCTTGTGGTCCAGCGCCGGGATGTTGATCCGGCGCACGTCGCCGTCCACGCGGATCATCGGCGGCAGGCCGGCCGACAGGTGCAGGTCGGATGCTTTGTTCTTGACCGAGAACGCCAGAAGTTCGGCGATATCCATGCGTGCTCCCCCGCACTGCTGGAACGGAAAACTGGATGGAATGGCCCCTGCGCGGCAGTATAGCCCCCTCCCCTTGCCCCCTTTCCAGCTTTTTCGACGGGAATTGAGACGTGCGCGCAGACGTGCTGCGGGAGACCCTGCACCGGATCGGGAACGCGGCCGCCGCGGCGGGGCGGCCGGCGCCGCGCCTGCTGGCCGTGGCCAAGACCCAGCCTGCGACGGCCGTCGCGGAACTGGCCGCCGCCGGGCAGCGCGCGTTCGGCGAGAACTACGTCCAGGAGGCGGCGGCCAAGCGCGCCGCGCTGGCCGGGCTGGACCTGGAGTGGCACCTGATCGGCCACCTGCAGTCGAACAAGGCCCGGGACGCGGCGGCGCTGTTCGACTGGGTGCAGACCGTGGACCGGCCCAAGCTGGTGCCGGCGCTCGCGCGCCATCGCGACCCGGCGCGGCCGCTGAACGTGCTGATCCAGGTCAACATCGACGACGAGGCCAGCAAGCACGGCTGCCGCCCGGAGGAGGTGCCGGCGCTGGCCGCGGCGGTCGCCGCCGCGCCGTCGCTGCGCCTGCGCGGGCTGATGGCGATCCCGGCGCCGCACCCGCAGCCGGAGCGCCGCCGCGACGCGTTCCGCCGCATGCGCGCGTTGTTCGACGCGCTGCGCGAGGCGCATCCGCGGGCCGACACGCTGTCGATGGGCATGAGCGACGACTACGCGCTGGCGATCGCCGAGGGCGCGACGATGGTGCGGATCGGCACCGCGCTGTTCGGGCCGCGCCGGCGGCGCGAGCCGGGCGCGGGCGATCCGGCGCCGTAGCCCGGCGGGCGCGGGCGGCGCGATTGCTATCCTGTCCTGGCGAAAAACCCGAGCCGCAGGCGCCCATGTCGAACTCCCCGTCCTCCGTCGCTCCCCCCGGCCGCATCGCCTTCGTCGGCGGCGGCAACATGGCGCGCAGCCTGGTCGGCGGGCTGGTCGCGCGCGGCCTCGACGGCGCGCGGATCAACGTGGCCGAACCGGTGGCCGCGTTGCGCGAGGCGCTGGCGCGCGATTTCGGCGTGCGCGGCTTCGCCACCGCCACCGAGGCCGCGCAGGACGCATCGCTGTGGGTGCTCGCGGTCAAGCCGCAGGTGATGCGCGCGGTCTGCGCCGAGCTGGCGCCGCTGGCGCAGGCACGGCAGCCGCTGGCGATCTCGATCGCCGCCGGCATCACCGCGGCGCAGCTGGAACGCTGGCTCGGCGCCGCGCTGCCGCTGGTGCGGGCGATGCCGAACACGCCGGCGCTGCTCGGCGCCGGCGTCACCGGCGTGTACGCGAACGCGCGCGTCTCCGCCGAGCAGCGCGCGCAGGCGGAGGCGCTGCTGCAGGCGGCGGGGCCGACCGTGGCGATCGCCGACGAGGGGCTGATGGATGCGGTGACCGCGGTGTCCGGCAGCGGCCCCGCCTACGTGTTCCTGCTCGCCGAGGCGATGCAGGCCGCGGGCGTCGCCCAGGGCCTGCCGGCGGACGCCGCGCGCGCGCTGGTGACCCAGACCCTGCTCGGCGCGGCGACCATGTTGGCGCGCCAGGAGGAACCGGCCGACGCCCTGCGCGCGCGGGTCACGTCCCCGGGCGGCACCACCCAGGCCGCGATCGAAACCTTCGAGGCCGGCGGGTTCCGCGAGCTGGTCGCGCAGGCGATCGCCGCCGCCGCCGCGCGCGGCCGGGAACTGTCCGCCGCGAACGACTGATCCGCCCTTCGCCGATCCCGAACCGACCGCTACCGCCGATGAAGCTCCACGCCTTGCCGCTCGCGCTCCTGCTCGCCGCCTGCACCGCCGCGGAGGCGCCGCGGCCGGCGCAGTTCGTGCCGCCGGCCCCGGCGCAGGCCGACTTCGGCGACCTGCGCGTGCACTACAACGCACTGCCGACGCTGGCGCTGGGCGAGGCGGTCGCGCGCGACTACGCGGTACGGCGCCGCGACGACCGCGCGCTGCTGATGGTCGCGCTGCGCCGGGTCGCCGGACACGAGGAAACCACCGCCGCCGGCGAGGTCTCGGCGGTCGCGGTGGACCTGCAGGGGCGGCGGCAGGCGATCGCGATGCGCCCGGTGCGCTCGGGCGCGTACGTCGACCACATCGGCACCTTCGAGGTCGCGCCGCGCGACAGCTATCGCCTCGAGGTCACCGTGGCCACGCCGCAGCGCCGCGAGCGCTTCGGGTTCCAGCGCAATTTCTGAGCCGCCCGGCGGGGCGCCGCTAGCGCGCGGCGGGCGCCAACCCCGCGCACGGGGCGCCGCGCGCGGCGCGGGCGGCGTCGATCTCGCGCCGGGTCCGCCGCAGCGCGTCGCGCCAGCGGCCGTCCGGGTCGCGCACCGCCTGCAGCGCGGCGGCGGCCTCGCGCTTGCAGCCGAGCTCGCCCAGCACCGAGGCGTAGTTGTTGCCGAGCACCGGGTCGCCCGGCGCATGCGCGAGGCCGTCGCGGTAATGGCGCGCGGCGGCGACGCGGTCGCCCGCGGCGTAGGCCTGGTTGCCGAGCGCGAGGTGGACGCGCGGCTCCTCGGGCCAGCGCTGCAGCGCGGCGCGATAGGCCGGCAACGCCGCCGGCGCGCCCGCCACCGCCTCGAAATCGGCCACCGCGGCCAGGTACGTGCGCGGCTCGGCGTGCGCCGGCAACTCGCCGGGGCGCAACGCCACCAGGCCCCAGCGCCCGGCCCAGTCCCAAGTGCGCAGGAAGGTCGGCGCGCGCATGCGCAGGCCGCGGCGCTCGCCGCTGTTGAGCACCACGCGGTTGCGCGCCGGATCGGCGCCGACGACCACCGCGTAGTGCCAGCGCGGCACGGTGCGCACCAGCAGGTTCTGCAGCACCAGCACCGGCCGGCCCGCCTGCAGTTCCGCGAACAGCGCCTGCGGCTCGGGCGCGATCGGGTACGGGATGCGCCCGGCGCGGCGCGTGGCGCCGACCAATTCCAGCTGCAGGCTGCCCTCGCGTCCGGGCAGGTAGACCTGCGGCGCCAGCTGCGCCGGCGAAACCGCCACGCCGCTGGCGCCGAGCACGGTGGCCAGGGCCGCCGGCCCGCACTGGTATTCGGTCTGCGGATGGAACGGCACCCGCCCGGTCAGGTCGACGCCGGCGGCGGGCACCGCCTCGGCCACGCGCAACGCCGGGTTGATCGCGCAGCCCGCCAGCAGCGCGGCGGCGAGGATCGCCCCCGCCGCGCGCAGCCCCCTGCGCGTTCTCACACCTTGTTGAAGATGTTGGTGACGCCCACCAGCTCCAGGATCAGCAGCACCACGAACACCACGCCGATCACCGCGAGCACGCCGCCGCCGGCGGGCAGGCGGTCGACCTGGCCTTCCAGCTGCAGCAGTTCGGCGTCGCTGAGCGAGGCGATGCGGGCGTCGGCATCGGCCGGGTTCACGCCCAGCTGCAGCATCGCCTGGCGCACGTCCTCGCGCGCGAGCGCGGCGCGGACCTGGGTCTCCTTGGCCTGGCGCATCTCGGCGGACAGCGCCTGCTGGGTGCTGATCACGCCCGCCCGCGCGCTCGCGGCGGGCACCGCGACCAGGGCCGGAACCAGGGCAAGGGCGATCATCGACTCGCGCAACATACGGGCATCCTCTGGCGGAAAGGCGGTCAAGATAGGGTATCCGCCGGCCAACCGAACGTGAACGGCCTCACCGTCCGGCCCAGGCGCGCACGATCCTCGCGATCTCGGCCACGCCCTCGGTCAGCGCCGCCGGCCCGGGCTGCAGGATGATCGGCGACTTGATCTCGTGCAGCTGGCCGTCGCGCACCGCGGGGATCGCGTCCCAGCCGGGACGCGCGGCGACCCTCTCCGGCCGGAACTTCTTGCCGCACCAGGAACCGAGGATGATGTCCGGCGCGCGGCGGACCACTTCGTCGGGGTCCTCGAGGATGCGGCGCTTCGCCAAGGGTTCGGCCGCGCGCTCGGGGAACACGTCGTCGCCGCCGGCGATGCGGACCAGCTCGGCGACCCAGCGGATGCCGGTGATCGGCGGCTCGTCCCACTCCTCGAAGTAGACCCGGGGCCGGCGCGGCAACGCCGCGGCCTCGCGCGCGATCGCGTCGAGGCCGCGCTGCAGGGTATCGGCGTAGGCGTCGGCCGCCGCCGCCGCGCCGACCAGCGCGCCGAGCCGGCGCACGTAGTCGAGGATCCCGGCCACGCTGCGGTGGTTGCTGATCCACACCTCGACGCCGCGGCGGACCAGCTCGGACGCGATCCCGGCCTGGATGTCGGAGAAGCCGACCACGAAGTCCGGCTGCAGCCGCAGGATCTCGTCGATCTTCGCGCTGGTGAAGGCGCTGACCTTGGGCTTCTCCTTGCGCGCGCGCGGCGGGCGCACGGTGAAGCCGCTGATGCCGACGATGCGGTCCTGCGCGCCGAGCGCGTACAGCACCTCGGTCGGCTCCTCGGTCAGGCAGACGATGCGTTGCGGTCCCATCCGCCGATTGTGTCATGCGCGCCGCGGCGGGCGCCGCGGCTCAGTCCAGGCGCCGGCGGAAATACACCACGCGCTCGGTCTCCTCGAAGCCGCAACCGCGGTGCGCGCGATGGGCGGCGCCGTCGTCGAGCGCGCTGTCGGAGGCCAGCTCGGTGCAGCCCCGGGCGCGGGTCCACTCGGCCACCGCCTCGACCAGCGCACGGCCGATGCCGCGGCCGCGCGCATCGCCGGCCACGTACCAGGCCTCGAGGAAGCCGACCGGCGAGGATTCGGTGCCGTTGACGTAGTCGGCGCGCAGCGTCGCCTCGGCGAAGCCCAGCAGGCGCCCGCCGTCCGCATCCACGGCGACGAACGCGGCCGCACGCGGGTCCTGCAGCAGCGCAGGCAATTCCTCGCGCAATTCGCCCGGGTCCGCATCGGGCCACAGCGCGTGGCGCAGCGCCGCCCAGGGTTCGGCGTCGCCGGGGCCGGCGCGGCGGATGCGCCAGCCCGCGCTCACGGATACAGCATCCGCTTCGACCATTCGCCGGCGGCATCCGCCTCGTACAGCCAGCGCTCGTGCAGGCGGAACTGCGCGCCGTACCAGAACTCGATCCGTTCCGGGCGCACGCGGAACCCGGTCCAGCGCGGCGGGCGCGGCACCTCGCGGCCGTCGAACTCGCGTTCGGCCTGGGCGTAGCGCCGTTCGAACGCCTCGCGCGACTCCAGCGTCTCGGACTGCCGCGACGCCCAGGCGCCGAGTTGGCTGCCGCGCGGCCGACTGGCGAAGTAGGCGTCGGCCTCGGCGTCGGACACCGTGCCCACGCCGCCCTCGATCCGCACCTGCACGCCCGCGCGCACCCGCGGCCAGTGGAACAGCAGCGCGGCCTGCGGGTTGGCCTGCAACTCGCGCCCCTTGCGCCCGTCGAGATGAGTGTAGAACACGAAGCCGCGCGCGTCGTGCGCCTTGAGCAGCACGGTGCGCGCCGACGGCCGCGCGTCCAGCCCGGCGGTGGCCACGGTCATCGCGGTCGGATCGGGCTCGCCGGCCCGCACCGCCTCGCGGAACAGGCGGTCGAAGGTGGCGAGGGCTTCGTCGAGCAGGGCGGGCGTGTCCATCGCGCCATTGTCGCCCGCTGCCGCGGCCGCCGCATCCCCCGACCCGGCGCTTTCGGCCGCGGCAGCCCCGTCCGGGCGCGCGTCGGAGGGCGCGCGAACAACGCCCATGACGGAGCGCGGCTTCGCGGGCCTTCCGACGCACGCCTCGCGCACCGGCCCGGCCGCAGCGCCTGCGACATGCGCCTTCCGGCGGCCTGCCGCTTCGCACCCGGCTCGCTTTCGCCGCGACGGCGATGGTGCGAGCATCGCCGCTCGTGGACGCCGCCCCGACCCGCTTCGACGACGCCTTCGTCGCCCGCGTGCTCGAAGACGCCCTGGCGCACGGCGCGCGCGTGTACGCGATCGCCGGGTTGCAGGGCTCGGGCAAGTCCACGCTCGCGGCCCAGGTCGCGGCCCTGGCCCGCGCGCGCGGGCTGCGCGCGGCGGCACTGTCGGTGGACGACTTCTACCTCGGCCGGCGCGAGCGCCGGCGCCTGGCGCGCTCGGTACATCCGCTGCTGGCCACGCGCGGGCCGCCGGGCACGCACGAGGTCGCGCTGGCCTGCGAAACGCTCGACGCGCTGCGCGCCGGCCGGCCGGCGCGCGTGCCGCGCTTCGACAAGCTCGCCGACACGCGCCTGCCGCCTTCGCGCTGGCCGCGGGTCGGCGCGGCGGATCTGCTGCTGTTCGAGGGCTGGTTCCTGAAGACGCCGCCGCAGGCGCCGGCGGACCTGTGCGAGCCGCTCAATCCGCTCGAGCGCGACGAGGACCCGGACGGCGCCTGGCGCCGCCATTGCAACCAGGCCCTGGGCCGCGACTACCCGCCGCTGTGGGCGCGCCTGGACCGGCTGCTGTTCCTGCGCCCGCCCGGCTTCGCGTGCGTGCCGGAATGGCGCTGGCAGCAGGAGCGCGCGCTGCAGGCGGCCCGGCCGCGGCGCACGGCGATGACGCGCGCGCAGGTCGGGCGCTTCGTCCAGCTGTTCGAGCGGGTCAGCCGCCAGGCGCTGCACGCGCTGCCGGGGATCGCCGACTGGACCGTGGCGCTCGACGCCCGGCGGCGGCCGCTGCGGTAAGGCCCACCGCGCGCAGCGCCGGCCGCGGCGGCAGCGCCTACAATCGGCGCATGAACCCCGCCGCCAACCTGATCCTGGTGGGCCCGATGGGCGCCGGCAAATCCTGCATCGGGCGCCGGCTGGCCGAGCGCTACGGACTGCGCGCGCTCGATCTGGACCGCGAGATCGAACGCCGCGCCGGCGCCGACATCCCGACCATCTTCGCCCACGAGGGCGAGGCCGGCTTCCGCGCGCGCGAACGGGCCGCGCTGGCCGAGGCGCTGGCGCAGGACGGCCTGGTGCTGGCCACCGGCGGCGGCGTGGTGCTGGACGCGGGCAACCGCGCGCGGTTGCGCGCGGGGGGCTTCGTCGTGCACCTGCAGGTCGACGTCGAACGCCAGCTGCGCCGGCTGGCGCACGACCGCAGCCGCCCGCTGCTGGCGCGCGGCGACCGCGAGCAGGTGCTGCGCGAACTGGCGGCGACGCGCGCGCCGCTGTACGCCGAGGTCGCCGACCTCGGCTTCGATACCGGCGACGGCAGCGCCGCCGAGGCCGCGGCGCGGCTGGCGCGCCTGCTCGAGCTTCACTGGCGGCGCCCCACACTGGCGCGCACGCGCGAGCGCGCAGCGCACGAGGACGGACAATCGGCATGAGCACACTGCACACGGTCAGGGTCGGCGGCGAGGCCGGCCACTACGACATCGCGATCGGCCCCGGCCTGCTCGACGACGCCCCGCGCTTCGCCCGCGAACTGCGCGGCCGCCACGCGCTGATCGTCAGCGACGCCCACGTCGCGCCGCTCTACGCCGACCGGGTGGAGGCGACCCTGCGCACCGCGCGGCCCGGCGTGCAGGTCGCCCGCTTCGTGATTCCGGCCGGTGAGCGCGAGAAGACCCTCGCCCGCTTCCTCGAATGCCTCGATGCGCTGGCCGCGCTCGGCGCGACCCGCGACGCCGCCGTGGTCGCGCTCGGCGGCGGCGTGGTCGGCGACCTCGCCGGCTTCGCCGCGGCCTGCTGGATGCGCGGCATCGACGTGCTGCAGCTGCCGACCACGCTGCTGGCGATGGTCGACTCCTCGGTCGGCGGCAAGACCGGCGTCGACCTGCCGCAGGGCAAGAACCTGGTCGGCGCGTTCCACCCGCCGCGCGCGGTGATCGCCGACACCGCGACCCTGCGCACCCTGCCCGAGCGCGAGCGCCGCGCCGGCCTGGCCGAGGTGGTGAAGTACGGCGCGATCTTCGAGGCCTCGTTCCTCGACTGGCTCGAGCATCACGCGCAGGCGCTGCTGCGCGGCGACGACGCCGCGCTGAGCGAGGCGATCGCGCGCTCGTGCCGCTACAAGGCCGAGGTGGTCGCGCGCGACCCCTACGAGCACGGCGACCGCGCGCTGCTCAACTTCGGCCACACCTTCGGCCATGCGATCGAAGCCGAGCAGGGCTACGCCGGCGCCGGCAGCCGGGCGCTCAACCACGGCGAAGCGGTGGCGGTGGGCATGGTCCTGGCGGCGCGCCTGTCGGCGGCGCTGGGCCGCGGCAGCGAGGCGGACGCGCAGCGGCTGCGGGCGCTGCTGGCGCGTCTCGGCCTGCCGACCGACCTGCCCGCGGGCCTGGACCCGCAGGCGCTGCTGGCGCGCATGCGCCTGGACAAGAAGGCCGAAGCCGCCGGGCTGCGCTTCATCCTGTGGGACGGGGTCGGCGAGGCGCGGATCGTGTCCGGCGTGCCCGAAGACGCGGTGCTGGCGGTGCTGCAGGGCTGACCGCGGCGCGGCGGCGGCAACGGCTACAATGGCCGCCTCATGCGACTGCTCCTGCAACAACGGCCGCAAGGCCACGAAGCCCCGCGCTTCGTGCAACTGATGCTGCAGCCCGACCTGCTCGGCGGCTGGACGCTGGTGCGCGAGAGCGGCCAGATCGGCGGCCGCACGACGTTGCGGCGCGAGCAGTTCCTCGACCAGGCCAGCGCCCTGGCCGCACTCGAACAGGCCCGCGACCAGCAGCTCAAGCGCGGGTTCCAGCTGGTGTTCGCGCAGGGTACCGACCTGCCGAAATGAGCCTCCGTCGTCCCACGCGCCGCGAGGGACCGCTTCCGCCCGTGCGCGGCCGCGCCCGCACGCGATCTCCTGGTGACCGAATGACGCCTGCTCCGCTCAAGAACGACCGCTTCCTCCGTGCCCTGCGCCGCGAACCGGTGGACCGCACCCCGATCTGGCTGATGCGCCAGGCCGGCCGCTACCTGCCCGAGTACCGCGCCACCCGCGCCAAGGCCGGCAGCTTCCTGGCGATGGCCAAGAACCCGGAACTGGCCTGCGAGGTGACCCTGCAGCCGCTGCGCCGCTTCCCGCTCGACGCGGCGATCCTGTTCTCCGACATCCTCACCGTGCCGGACGCGATGGGCCTGGGGCTGTACTTCGTCGAAGGCGAAGGGCCCAAGTTCGAGCGCCCGGTGCGCAGCCGCGCCGACATCGGGCGGCTGGCGGTGCCCGACGTGGAGCGCCAGCTGCGCTACGTCACCGACGCGGTGCGCACGATCCGCCGCGAGCTGGACGGCGCGGTGCCGCTGATCGGCTTCGCCGGCAGCCCGTGGACCGTCGCCTGCTACATGGTGGAGGGCGGCGCCAGCGAAAACTACGCGCGGATCAAGTCGCTAGCGCTGGACGACCCGCAGGCGCTGCACCGGCTGCTCGGCGTGGTCACCGACGCGACGATCGCCTACCTCGACGCGCAGCGCCGCGCCGGCGCGCAGGCGCTGCAGGTGTTCGACACCTGGGGCGGCGTGCTCGGCCCGGCGATGTACCGCGAGTTCTCCCTGCGCTACCTGGCGCGCATCGCCGCCGAACTGCCGCGCGGCGAGGAACGCGTGCCGCTGATCCTGTTCGGCAAGGGCAACGGCCCCTACCTGGAGGAACTGGCGGCGAGCGGCGCCGAGGCGGTCGGCGTGGACTGGACCGTGGACCTGGGCGAGGCCGCGCGCCGCACCGGCGGCCGGGTCGCGCTGCAGGGCAACCTCGACCCGGCGGTGCTGTACGCGCAGCCGGAGGCGATCCGGCGCGAGGCCGGGCGCGTGCTCGACGCCTACGCCGCCGGCAACGGCGGCTCGCGCGAAGGCCACGTGTTCAACCTCGGCCACGGCCTGTCGCCGGACATGGCGCCCGAGCACGTCGCCGCGCTGGTCGCGGCGGTGCACGAGTCGAGCGCGAGGAACTAGCAACGCGGCGCCGGGAGCGAGGAACCGGCGGGCCCGCCCGTTCTTCGTTCCCCAACCACGCGTTCCCCTCACTCGGCGTCCGCCTCGACGCCGACCGTCGCCTCGAGGAACCCCGCCAGCATCGCGCTGGTCACCGGCTTGCGCACGAAGCCGCGGAAACCGGCGGCCATCGCCTGCGGTTCGGCCTCGGCGTCGGCGCGCGCGGTGATCGCCAGCAGCGGCGCGGCGAAACCCTGCGCCTGCAGTTGCCGCGCCAGTTCCAGGCCGTCGAAGCCCGGCAGGTCCAGGTCGAGCAGGGCGGCGTCGAAGCGCGCGTTCGCCGCCTCGGCCAGCGCCGCCAGGCCGTGCGGCGCGTGGGTGACGCGATGGCCCTGCGCGCGCAGCAGGCCGGCCACCACCTCGGCGACGGTCGGGTCGTCCTCGACCAGCAGCAGCGACAGCGCGCGCCGCCGCGCCGGCCAGCGCGTCTCCGCCGGCGCCTGCGGCACCGGCGCCGCGGCCAGCGGCAGCTCGACGATGAAGCGCGCGCCCTCGCCCGGCGCGCTCTCCACGCGGATGCGGCCGCCCATCGCCGCGGCCAGTTCCTGGCAGATCGCCAGCCCCAGGCCGCTGCCGCCGTAGCGCGCCGCGGTGCGCGCGCCTTCGGCCTGCTCGAAGCGGCGGAACAGCCGCGCCTTCTGCTCCTCGTTGAGCCCGGGGCCGGTGTCGGCGATCTCCAGCCGCACACCCTCCGGCGCCAGCGCGGACACCCGCAGCGACACCGAACCGGCCTCGGTGAACTTGATCGCATTGCCGAGCAGGTTGAGCAGGATCTGGCACACCCGGCTGCCGTCGCCGAGCAGCCCGCGCGGCGCGTCCGGCGCGATCTCGATAACGAAATCCAGCCCGCGCCGCCGCGCCAGCGGCGCCATCAGCCCCGCGGCTTCGTCCACCAGCGCGCGCAGGTCGAACGGCTGCTCGGCCAGGTCGAGCTTGCCGGACTCGATCCGCGCCAGGTCGAGCGCGTCGTTGACCAGCCGCAGCAGGTGCTGGCCGGCGCGCCGGATCGATTCGACGTAGCTGCGCTGCTGCGGCTGCAGCGGCGTGTCCAGCAGCAGCTCGCTCATGCCGAGCACGCCGGTCATCGGCGTGCGCACCTCGTGGCCGAGCGTGGCCAGGAACCGGGTCTTGGCCAGCGAGGCCTGCTTGGCCAGCTCGCGCTCGTGCTGCGCCATCTGCCAGGCGTGGCGGCGCTTCAGCCGCCGCCGGTAGGCGTCGGCCAGCCACCACAGCGCGAGCGCGACCAGACCGGCGAGGCCGACGATCGCCGGCCAGGTGCGCCACCACGGCGGCGCCACCACGAAGCGCACGCTGCGCTCGGCCGACCAGACGTTGTCGGCGGTGCGCGCGGCGATGCGCAGCAGGTACTCGCCGGGCTCCAGGCGCGAGAACACGCGCTCGCCGCTGGCGCCGGTCTCGACCCAGCCGGTGTCGTAGCCGCTCAGGCGGAAACGGTAGACGTGGTTGCGCGCGTCGTTGAACGAGAGCAGGCGGGCCACGATGCGCAGGTCGCGGTCGCCCGGGCCGACCCGGAACGGCCGCTCGGCCGGGAACGCGGCCCGGCGTTCGCCGCGGCGCACGTCGATGCTCTCGACGATCAGCGGCGGCGCCTGCGTGGTCGGGCGCACCAGCGACGGGTCGAACATCACCAGGCCCTCCGGGCTGCCGACCAGGATGCGGCCGTCGCCGGGGCGCGCCACCGGCGGGGTCTCGAATTCCTGGCTCGGCAGGCCGTCGTGCACGCCGTACACGCGCACCGTGCCGGCGGCAGGATCGGCGCGGATCAGGCCGCGCACGCTGCTCATCCACACGGTGCCCGCCGCATCGACCGTCAGCCCGTTGGGCGCGATCAGCGGCATGCCGTGGCGGGTGTCCAGGCCGAGGCCTTCCGGCTGCAGCGCGGCGCCGTCCCAGCGGTAGGCCTCGAGCGCGCCGAACCGCGCCAGCCAGACGCGCTCGCCGGCGATCGCGAAGCCGTACACGTCGCGCGCGTCGGCGCCGGGCACCGGCTCGAACCGGCGCGCGCCGGCGTTCCACATCGACAGGCCGCGCGAAGTGGCGACCCACAGCGCGCCGTCCGGGCCGCGGCCGATTTCGCGCACCACCGCATCCCTCGCCAGGCCGCCGTCCTCGCCGGGGCGCAGGGTCGCGCGCACGCGGCCGTCGGGCTCGCGCGCCTGCACGATCGACTGGTCGTCGACCAGCCAGACCGTGCCGTCGCCGCTCTGCGCCAGCCAGGTCTCGGTACCGGCGAGCGCGGGATCGTCCGGGTCGTCGTGCAGCCAGCGGCGGAACCGGCCGCTGTGCGGCTCGACCCGGGCCAGCCCGCCCGGGAAGCTGACCCAGACCGCGCCGGCCGCGTCCTCCATCACCGACTTCAGCACCAGGCCGTCGCCGAGATCGCGCGCGACGTGGCGCACCGCGCCGGTTTCGGGATCGAGCCGGTCGAGCACGCCGCCGCTGCCCACCAGCCACATGCCGCCGTCCGCGGCCGGCGCGATGCCGCTGAGCTTGGCGTTGCCGAGCGAGGCCGGGTCGCCGATGCGCCGCGACAGCACCGCGAACTGGCGCCAGTTCGCCGGCAGGTACCACAACCCGTTGGTGTAGCTGGCGAACCACAGGCCGCCCTCGTGGTCCTGGTAGGCGCCGACCCAGGACGGCCGCACCAGGCCCTGCGCGCTCTCGCTGTACAGCGGCACCACGCCGAGCGCGCCGCCGTTGTCGTAGCCCAGCCCCTGCGGCACGTCGAACCAGTACAGGCCGCTGCGGTCGCGCAGCAGCACGTGCAGGATCGGATCGGCGATGCCGAGTTCCGCCCACGGCGCGGCCGAGACGCTGCCGTTGGGGCGGCGCACGCCGACGCCGCGCGGCGTGCCGAACCAGAGCGTGCCGTCGTCCTCGGCGGTGATGCCGTTGATGATCGGCGAGGGCAGCGCCGCATCGGGCAGGCGCTCGAAATCGCGCCCCGTCCAGCGCGCGACGCCGTTCTTGGTGCCGACCCACAGGCTGCCGTCGGCCGCGGTCTCGAGCTGGACCACGCCGCCGCCGGGGAGGCTGCGCGGATCGCCCTGCCGGGGCGCGAAGCGCGCGACCCGGCCGTCCGGATCGAGCCGGTACAGCCCGCCGGCGTCGGTGCCGTACCAGAGCGCGCCGTCGGACGTCGAGGCGATCGTCCACACCGTGTCGCTGTCCATCGCCGGCGTGTTGCGGCGGTCGTAGAAGCGGAACCGCTTGCGCTCCGGGTCGAGCACGGCCAGGCCGGCGTCGTTGGTGCCGACCCATACGCGGTTGCGGGCATCGACGTGCACGTACCAGACGAAACTGTCGCGCAGGCCGTTCTCGGCGCGCCAGACGCGGAAGCCGAGGCCGTCGTAGCGCGCCAGGCCGTCGCTGGTGGCGATCCACAGGTAGCCGCTGCGGTCCTCGGCGATGCCGTTGATGCGGTTCGACGGCAGGCCGTCGGCCACGGTCAGCTGGCGCGGGCGCGGCGTCTCCGGCAGCCCGGCCACGGCCGGCGCCACCGACGCCGCCAGCAGCGCCAGTCCCGCGCCGATTCGACGCGCCCACGCGCGCGCCGCACCGCGCTTCCTTCCGCTCGCCCGCATCGCCCTCTCCCTCGCTTCGCTTTGCTTCCGGCCTGCGCGCCCGCGGCTCGTACCCGGATCCACGACGCGCCTTCCGCCGTCCCTCGCGGGGCCGGCGGCTCCCCTCGGCCGTGGCCGCTAGACTCGGCCAAGCGCGCCGGCGCATCAAGCCCGGGACCCACGACCGCAACGATCCGTCGCGGCCGGGCGCGCCCGCCGTCCGCGGGCCTGGGCCTAGAATCCCCCGAAGATCCGAACGCGCCGCGCGCGGCCGTTCGGCACGGCGGGCCCGGCCGGGTTCGCCCGCACCGGAGCCGTTGCATGCCCTTGCGTTTCGCCGCCGCCCTGCTCGCCGCCGCGCTGCCGTGGCCCGCGTTCGCCGCCGGGCCGCAACCCTACGCGCTCGACCCGGTGCACACGCGGGTGCTGTTCGCGGTCGACCACGCCGGTTTCTCGCGCGCGCTCGGCACCGTCAGCGGCAGCGCCGGCACGCTCTGGTTCGATCCACAGGACTGGCGCAGCGCGCGGCTGGAGGTGAGCGTGCCGCTGCAGCGCCTCGACCTGGGCGACGAGCATTGGAACCGCGCGGCGCTCGCGCCCGCGCTGCTGGACGCGAAGCGCCATCCACAGGCGCGCTTCGTGTCCAGGCAAGTCGAACCGGTCGACGCCGGACGGGCGCGCGTTTGCGGCGAGCTCACCCTGCGCGGCGCCACCGGACCGCTGTGCCTGGACGTGACCCTCAATGCGCTCAAGCGCCACCCGCTGCCGCCGTTCCGCCGCACCGCCGGCTTCTCCGCCACCGCCACCCTGAGCCGCGCGGCGTTCGGCATCGACGCCTGGAAGAACGTGATCGGCGACCGCGTCGAGCTGCGCATCGAGGCCGAGGCGGTGCGCATGCGCGCGGACGACGCCGCCGCCGGCGCGGCGGCGCCCACGCCCGAGCCGCGGCCGGCGGCGCCGGCCGCCGAGCCCCCCGCAGAACCCGAACCGGAGCCGACCCGATGATGCTGAAGAACACGCCCGAACGCTGGGGCGCGGTGAGCCAGCTGCTGCACTGGCTGAGCGTGGTGCTGATCCTGGGGCTGGGCGTGCTCGGCCTGGTGATGGTCGAGCTGCCCAGGTCGCCGCGCTGGTTCTGGGTCTACGACCTGCACAAGTCGCTCGGCCTGAGCGTGCTCGCGCTGGCGGCGCTGCGCCTGGCCTGGCGCGCGTACGCGGGCGCGCCGCGGCCGGTCCCCGGCACGCCGCGCTGGCAGGCGCGGGCCGCCTCTGCGACCCATGCGCTGCTGTACCTGCTGGTGTTCGCGGTGCCGCTGTCGGGCTGGGCCTACGACTCGGTCAGCGGCCTGCGCCCGCTGCGCTGGTTCGGCCTGTTCAAGGTGCCCAAGCTCGCCGCGCCGAGCCAGGAACTGCAGCCGCTGGTGCGCGACGCGCACGAATGGCTGTTCTGGATCCTGATCGCGCTGGTCGCGGTGCACGCCGCGGCCGCGTTCTACCACCACCTGTTCCAGCGCGACGCCACCCTGGCGCGCATGCTGCCGGGGCGCGGCGCCGCGTCCCCGTCCTCCACCCCCGCCGCGGAGATCCGCTGATGCCGTTCCGAACCGTTCCGCTCGCCGCCCTGCTCGCGTTCGCCGCCGCGCCCGCGCTCGCCGCCGACTACGTGCAGGCGCCGGGCTCCACCCTGACCTTCGCCAGCAAGTACGAGGGCGAGGCGTTCACCGGCCGCTTCGCGGGCTTCACCACCCGCTTCAGCTTCGACCCGAAGCAGTTGGCCGGCGCCAGGCTCGACGTGACCATTCCCCTGGCCGGCGTCACCACGAACAACGGCGACCGCGACGGCGAGCTCAAGGGAGCCTCGTTCTTCGACGTGGCCAAGTTCCCGCAGGCGCGCTACAGCGCCCGCAGGTTCCGCAGCCTGGGCGGCAACCGCTACGCCGCCGACGGCACCCTGACCCTGCGCGGGGTGAGCAAGCCGGTCACCCTGACCTTCGCCTGGACGCCCGGCGCGCAGCCGGTGCTGACCGGCCAGGCGACGGTGAAACGCCTGGAATTCGGCGTCGGCGGCGGCGACTGGGCCGATACCGGCCTGATCCCGAACGAAGTGGCGGTCAGCACCAAGGTGGTGTTCGCGCCGGCCAAGTAGCCGGGCGGGGCCTCGCCCCTGCAAGCGGGGAGAGCGGCGAAGGCCAGGAAGGCAGACACGTCACGGCGCGCCGCCGAAGCCCCTCTCCCGCTCGCGCGAGAAGGGTGGGGGGCAGCCCCCGCGCCTCACTCGGCCAGGAACCGCCGCACCGCGCCCGCGTCGAACGGCCAGTCCAGCTCGGCGCCGCGGCGCGCGTCGCGCAGCACCGGCACGCGGGCGCCGTAGCGCGCCTCCAGCGCGTCGTCGCCGTCGACGAACACGCTTTCGAACGCCGGCGCGCGCGCGGCCGCCAGCACGTCCAGCGCCAGGTCGCACAGGTGGCAGTCGTCGCGCTGGAACAGGACCAGCGCCGGCGCGGAAACGGGCGTCGATGCGGAGGCGGATTCGGGCATGGCGATGCGGCCTGGTACGGACGGGCGGCGGCGAGGGGCGGCGTAGAATAGCCGGATCGCCCGCCGCAGGCGGGCCCCAGCTCCGTGGAGTGGCCAGTGGCCGTCAGCAGTTTCGACCTGTTCAAGATCGGCATCGGGCCGAGCTCCTCGCATACCGTCGGGCCGATGCGCGCGGCCGCGCGCTTCGTCCAGCGCTGGCTGCTGGAGAACGGCGACCTGGAGCGCACCGCGCGCGTGCGCGCCGAGGTGTTCGGCTCGCTGGCGCTCACCGGGCGCGGCCACGGCACCGACAAGGCGGTGCTGATGGGCCTGGAGGGGCACCTGCCGAACCAGATCGACCCGGACATCATCCCGGCCGCGCTGGAGCGCATCCGCGGCAGCAAGCGCATCCGCCTGCTCGGCCGCCACGAGGTTGGCTTCGACGAGAAGCACGACCTGATCATGAACAAGCGCCAGAAGCTGCCGTTCCACACCAACGGCATGCGCTTCACCGCGTTCGACGCCGCCGGCGAGGCGATCGCCACGCGCGACTACTACTCGGTCGGCGGCGGCTTCGTGGTCAACCAGGACGAGGCCGCGGAAGACCGCATCGTCGCCGACACCACCGAGCTGCCCTACCCGTTCCACAGCGGCGACGAGCTGCTGGCGCAGTGCGCGCGCACCGGCCTGAGCATCGCCGCGCTGATGTACGCCAACGAGCAGGTCTGGCGCTCGCGCGAGCAGATCGACGCCGGGCTGGACGAGATCTGGGAGGCGATGCAGGCCTGCGTCGCGCGCGGCATCCGCGAGAAGGGCACCCTGCCCGGCGGCCTGCACGTGGCGCGGCGCGCGCCGGCGCTGTACGCGGAACTGGCGGCGCGCCCGGAAGCGGCGATGCGCGACCCGCTGACCACGCTCGACTGGGTCAACCTGTACGCGCTGGCGGTGAACGAGGAGAACGCCGCCGGCGGCCGCGTGGTCACCGCGCCGACCAACGGCGCCGCGGGCATCATCCCCGCGGTACTCCACTATTACGACCGCTTCATCGCCGGCGCCAACCGCCAGGGCGTGCGCGACTTCCTGCTCACCGCCGCGGCGGTGGGCATCCTCTACAAGGAAAACGCCAGCATCTCCGGCGCCGAGGTCGGCTGCCAGGGCGAGGTCGGGGTGGCCTGTTCGATGGCCGCGGCCGGCCTCACCGCCGCGCTCGGCGGCAGCCCCAGCCAGGTCGAGAACGCCGCCGAGATCGGCATGGAGCACAACCTGGGGCTGACCTGCGACCCGATCGGCGGCCTGGTGCAGATCCCCTGCATCGAGCGCAACGCGATGGGCGCGGTCAAGGCGATCAACGCCAGCCGCATGGCGATGCGCGGCGACGGCAAGCACAAGGTCTCGCTCGACAAGGTCATCAAGACCATGCGCGACACCGGCCGCGACATGCAGGACAAGTACAAGGAAACCTCGCGCGGCGGCCTGGCGGTCAACGTCATCGAGTGCTGAACGCGGCGGCCCTTGCGCCCGCCTGGACGCGCCCCGCCACGCGCGGAGCCGCACCGCCGCCGCGCACGGCCTGCGCTTGCGCGATCTGGCGGCAAGCGGGAGGGCCGCGCGCGCGCCGCCGCGCCGTCACGGTCGCGCCGCTATCGTAGCCGCCCCACCCTGCAACGGAGCCTGACGATGCGCCTCACGCTTCTCGCCTCGATCCTTCTCCTCGCGCTGCCCACCGCGCGCGCCGCCGAGCCTGCGTCCGCGCGCTACGGCCTGGAACTGGAAGGCTTCGACTACCCGTATCCGGTGCAGCGCCATCGCTTCCAATCGCAGGGCCAGCCGCTGCAGATGGCCTACCTCGACGTGCGCCCGCAGCGGCCGAACGGCGAGACCGTGGTGCTGCTGCACGGCAAGAACTTCTGCGCGGCGACCTGGGAGGCGACGATCGCCGCGCTGCGCGAGGCCGGCTACCGGGTGATCGCGCCGGACCAGGTCGGCTTCTGCAAGTCCAGCAAGCCCGAGCGTTACCAGTTCAGCCTGCACCAGCTGGCCGCGAACACGCATGGCCTGTTGCGCTCGCTCGGCATCGAGCGCGCGCACGTCGTCGGCCATTCGATGGGCGGCATGCTGGCCACGCGCTACGCGCTGATGTACCCGCAGGCCACCGCGCAACTGCTGCTGGTCAATCCCATCGGACTGGAGGACTGGCAGGCCGAAGGCGTGCCGTGGATCAGCATCGACGACAACTATGCGCGCGAGCTGAAGACCGACTACGCATCGATCCGCAGATACCAGCAGAACAGCTACTACGACGGCCAATGGAAGCCCGAATACGACCGCTGGGCGCGGATGCTCGCGGGCCTGTACGCCGGGCCGGGCCGCGAGCGCGTGGCCTGGACCAGTGCGCTGACCTCGGACATGGTGTTCTCGCAGCCGGTGCTCTACGAATTCCCGCGCCTGCGCGTGCCGACCACCCTGCTGATCGGCCAGCGCGACCGCACCGTGGTCCGCGGCGACACCGCGCCGGCGGAGGTGCGGGCCCGGCTGGGCCAGTACCCGCAGCTCGGCAAGCGCACGGCCGCGGCGATCCCGGACGCCCGGCTGGTCGAATTCGCCGACCTCGGCCACTCGCCGCAGGTGGAGGCGCCGGAGCGGTTCAACGCGGCGTTGCTGGAAGCGTTGGCGACGCGCTGACGTCCGGAGCCCGCACCCGCACGGGTCGACGCGCGAAGGGCCCCTCTCCCCGGGCGGGAGAGGGACCGGCGCACGGGCCCGAGGGGGCGCGCGTCAGTAGACGGCCAGCACCGACACGTCGGCGAATGCCGTCTCGCCCACCACCAGCAGGTAGTACGTGCCTGCGGCGGGGGCGCGGATCACCACCGCTTCGCTGTTGCCGGGCTTGGCCGATTTGCGGTCGTAGTCGGCCGTGGTCGGCGTGCGCTCGAACGCGGTGTACAGGGAGACGTCGCCGCTGCCGCCGTAGGTGCGCAGGTTCAGGCTGGTCTTGCCGGCCGGCACGACGACCCTGAACAACAGCGCGTCGCCGGGGGCGCCGGCCAGGCCGGGCTGCGGCATGCGGTTGTCGATCGGGCTGCCCGGGTCGGCCGGGATGTCCTGGGTGGCGGCGTGGACGGCGGCGGCGGCATCGACGATGCCGGGGCCCTGCGCCTGGCCCGGCGGCGGCGCCACCGTCCACGGCGTGGCCGTGGCACGCAGGATCGACTTCACCTGCGCCGAAGTCAGCGCGGGTTTGCCCGCGGCGACCGCCGCGCTCTGCATCAGCGCGACCACGCCGGCGACGTGCGGGCTGGCCATCGAGGTGCCGATCATGCCGACGTAGCGGTCGCCCTCCGGGCTGGCGACCGGCGCTTGGGTGCCGGCATTGCCCAGCGACCAGATCCAGCGGTCGTCCGGATCGGAAACGCTGGTGGCGTTGCCGCCCGGCGCCGAAATGGCGACGTAGGGACCGAAGTTGGAATAGTACGAACGCGCGCCGTCGACGCCGCTGGCGCCCACGGTGATGACGTTCCTGCAGCTGGCCGGCGAGTAGTACGAGGCGTCGTCGCCGTCGTTGCCGGCCGCGACGACCACGATCGTGCCGCGGCCGACCGCGCTGTCGATGGCGTTCTGGGTGACCGCGTCGCTGCTGCAGGGCCCGTAGCCGCCGAGGCTCATGTTGATCACTTCGGCCGGAGTGGCGTTGTCCGGCACGCCGTCGACGCTGCCGCCCGAGGCCCACACGATGGCGTCGGCGATGTCGGAGGTGTAGCCGCCGCCGGTGCCGAGCACGCGCACCGGCTGCACCTTGGCGTTGAACGCCACGCCGGCCACGCCGAGGGCGTTGTCGGTCACCGCCGCGACGGTGCCGGCGACATGCGTGCCGTGGAACGAGCTCGGCGAACTGCCGCGCCAGTCGCCCGGGTCGTGGGCGTCGGCATCGCGGCCGTCGCCGTCGTTGGCGACCGCCGCGTCGGCGATGAAGTCATAGCCGGGGACGACGTTGGCGTCGAGATCCGCATGGTCCAGGTAGCCGGTATCGAGCACCGCCACGACCACGCCCTCGCCCGTCGCGACGTCCCACGCGGCCGGGGCCCGGATGCCGGTCGCGGAGTCGCGGTAGTGCCACTGGGCGCCGTAGAGGGGGTCGTTGGGAGCGAAGTCGAGCGGCTGCTTGATGTAATCCGGTTGCGCGTATTCGACGCTCGGGTCGGCGCGCAGCTGGGCCAACAGGGCGTCGGCCTCGGTTGGGCCCAGCTTGCGCGACAGGCGCACCAGATCGGCGCCGACGCCCAGACGGCGCACGTGCTGCACGCCCAGCACGGCACGGCTGCCGTCGGGCTGGAGCGCAAGGCCGGCCACGCCGGCGCGCGTCGCGGCGGCGTTCACCGCCGCCAGCAGCGCATCCGGACTGCGCGCGGCGACGGCGCCGCTGCGGTACTTGACGATGAAGCGGTCGAAGCTGGCCTGCTTCGCCAAGGGGGCGGGCATGACCTTGCGGCCGGCCGGGGCTGCGCCCGCCGCCGTGCCGGCGCTCGCCCGGACGCCGGTCGTCGCCGGCGGGACGCCGCGATCGGCGGTGGCGGCAAAAGCGGACAGCGCGGCGATCACCGCGGTGGTCAGCGTGCCGGTGCAGAGAATGCGCGTGCTCTTCTTCATTGTGCTTCTACTCCCCGAGGATCGGTGGTGGAGCGAAAGGCGCCGGGGCCGCATCGGGGGATGCAGCGCCCGACGCCTTTCGCGAACTTTCCAGTGGCCATTCCCGCGCCGGGACCCCGGCGGCGCCGAAACGGGCCGCCGGATCCCGCCGCGCGCGGATGGCGCGATGACGGTTACAGGTCGATGCCGAAGCCGATGCCCGCCGAACGCTCGTCGCTGCTGAACGCACCGCCGATGCTCAGGGAGGCGCGATCGCCGACCGACTTCGAGTACCCCACGGACAGCGCGCTCTCGCCGTTCTGCCAGCCGGCGCCCACGGCGATGCGGCCGCGCGGACTGCGCGAATTGGCGGCGTTGATCGACATGTTCATCATTGCCGCGCTCATCGCGCCCTGGCGGTCGATGCGCTCGTCCTGCTTGCCCAGGCGGACGCCGATTTCGTCGCGCAGGCCGGTGAACTCGTCGGCCAACGCCTGGTAGCGGCTGTCCGTGTAGGCGTTCGCCCGGTTCAACGTCTGCGTCGCGGTGGTATCGGTGTAGGCGTGGGCCGAGGCCAGCGTCGCCGCGTCGCCGGCCTGCATCTGGCCGACGTTGGCGGCGTCGGTCGCCGCGGTGCCGGCGGCGACGTGGCTCACGCGACGCTCGTTGCCGGCGCTGCCGACCGAGACCGTGTTCGCCTCGTTCGCGACCGAGCCCTGGCCGATCGCCACCGCGCCCTCGGCGGTGACCGCGGCGCCCTGGCCGATCGCGGTGCCGGAGGCCGCGGCCACGTGGCTGTCGGCGCCCACCGCGACGGCGTTGGTCGCGGCGGTGCCGACCGCGCTGTTGTTGCCGACCGCGGTGCTGCCGTCGGCGCCGACCACCGCCCCGTTGCCGATCGCGGTGTCGCGCGCATCGGCGGCGACGCTGCCTTCGCCGATCGCGAGTCCGTCGCCACCGCCCATCGGCGGCCCGCCGCCGGGGCCGTTGCCGCCCGCCGCCTCGAGCGCGTCCACGCGGCCGGTCAGGCCGGTCAACGCGCTGTCCAGCGCACCGAGCGCGTCGCCGACGTTGCCGTACTTGCCGCCCTGGATCAGGTAGCTCGGCGCGTTCCACATCCCGTCCGCCCCCATCGCGCTGCCGCCGCCCAGCGCGGAGGCGACCGACGACAGTTGCCCGACGTTGGCTGCCTGGTCGGCCCGCGTGCCGGCCTTGAGGTTGCCGATCGTGGTGCCTTCGCCGCCGCCGAGGGTGATCGCCTCCTTGGTGCCGGCGTCGTCGTACTTCACCGCGGCGGCGTCGAGATCGCCCACCTCGCCGCCGACGCCGGCGATCGCCGCATCGAGTTGCCGCTTGTTGACCGCGTCGGTCGCCTCGGTGCCGTCGGCGACGTGGGTGATCTGCCGGTTGAGGCCCCAGCCGTTGCCGACCGATACGGTGTTGTCGCGGTCGGCCACCGAATCGGCGCCCAAGGCCACCGAGTTGGCGCTCCAGACGGCGGCGCGCGCGCCGAGCGCGACCGCCTCCGCGCCCGACGCATTGGCATAGGCACCCAGCGCGGTGCTGTAGGCCTCGTTGGCCTGCGCCCCGGCGCCCGCCGCCGTGCTGTAGTCCAGCTGGGCGCTGGCGCCCGCGCCGATCGCGGTGCTGTTGGCGCCCCATGCGCCGGTGTTGCGTTCGAGGCACATGAAGCCGGTGCAATGCATCGTCGTCCCCACCGCCACCGCACTGGGGCCGCCGGCCGAGGTCAGCGTGCCGATCGACACCGCATCCTGGGCGTACGCACCCGCCATGCCGCCCAGGGCGATGCTGCGGTGACCGCCGGTGTCCCACGGGTTGGTCTGGACGCCGATGGCGATCGAGTATTCGCCTGCGGCGCGCGCGTCATTGCCGATCGCCAACGCGAAGTCGCCGAGCGCCTGCGCATTCACGCCGTAGGCCGAGCTGGCCCAGCCGGCGGCGTTGCTCAGCGCGCCGGTGGCGGTGCCGTAGCTGCTGGCCGCGCTGTCGGCGCCGACCGCGACCCCGGCCACGCCCTGGGCCAGGCCGTTGCGGCCGATCGCGATCGCGTCCCCGGCCAGCGCCTGGCTGCCTTCGCCGTTCGCCACCGAGGCGTTGCCCGCGGCCACGCTGCCGTAACCGCTGGCGAGGCTGCGCTCGCCCAGCGCGTTGGCGCCGGCGCCGAACGCCGACGCGCCGGCGCCCAGCGCGAGGCTGCTGCCGCCGACCGCCGTCGCGTGGTCGCCCTCGGCAGCGCTCTGGAAACCGTAGGCGCTGCTTTCCACGCCGTTGGCGACGCTGTTGGCGCCGGCCGCCGTGGCGTGCTCGCCGGCGGCGACGGCGTAGTCGCTGCCGTCGCCCGCGCCGTCCGCATCGGCGTAGCCGGTGACCGCGTCCAGCTGCGCCTTGTTGACCGCATCGGTGGCCTCGGTACCGGCGGCGACGTTGGTGATCTGCCGTTCTCTGCCGGCGGCTCCGACCGAGACGGTGTTCTCGCGGTCCGCCACCGAGCGGAAGCCCAGCGCCACCGCGCCTTCGGCGGTGGCCGCGCTGAGCGTGCCGATCGCGGCGCTGTGGTCGCCCCTCGCTTCGGCGGCGGCGCCCAGGCCCATCGCGCCGGTGCCTTCGACGTAGGTGCTCTTGAAGATGATCTCGGAGTCGACCAGGCCGGCGTAGGTGCCGCCGATCGCCATCGAGAAATCGCCCGCCACGGCGGAGTAGACCCCCAGCGCGATCGAGTTCTGCGCCCCGGCCCGGACGCCGGAGAAGCTGCCGATCGCGATCGACTGCAACGCGCCGTTGCCGACCGAGGCCAGCAGGCCCATGGCGATGCCGCCGTCGGCATCGCTGCCGACCCGGCTCAACGTGCCGAAAACCAGTGCGCCGTTCGAAAGGGCGCTGACGTTGTTGCCGAGCGCGAGGCTGGACACGCCGCTGGCCTGGGCCGCGTTGCCGATGGCGGTACTGCCGTCGCCCGCGGCCAGGCTGCCGTAACCGATCGCGGTGGCCTGCGCGCCCAACGCGTTGGTGCCGGCGCCCAGCGCGGTCGCTCCCTGGCCCAGCGCCAGGCTGCCGCTGCCCACGGCCGTCGCGTGGTCGGCGTCGGCGTGGCTCTGGTAGCCGTAGGCGCTGCTTTCCACCCCGTTGGCGACGCTGTCGGCGCCGGTGGCGGTGCTGTTCTCGCCCGCGGCGATGCTCATGGCGCCCGCGGCGGTGGCATTCGTCGCCAGGGCCTGCGCCTGGCCGCCCAGCGCCACCGCGCCGTCGCCGGCCGCGGCCGCCCGGTAGCCCAGCGCGGTCGCGTGCTGACCGCGGGCGAATGTGGCCTCGCCCGGGCCGAGCGCGCCGTCGCCGTCCAGGTCGACGCCGGCACCACCGCCGAGCGCGACGCTGCCCGTGCCGATCGCGGTCGAGTAGTAGCCGGAAGCGAGCGCATGGTCGCCATCCGCCCAGCTCCAACCGCCCAGGCTCATCGCGCCCTCGCCCAGTGCGAAGGCCTCGCCGCCCAGAGCCACGCCGAACGGGCTGGCCACGATGGAATGGGCGCCCAGGGCGACGCCGGCCTCGCCGTTCATGCCGGCGATCGCGCCGAAGCCGCCGACCAGGCTGCCGTTGCCGTAGGCGCTGGCGCTGGCGCCCACCGCCGTCGCGCCGGTGCCGTAGACCTCGCTGGCCGCGCCGATCGCGGTGGCGGCCTGCTCGGCTTCGACCAGGGACGAGGCGCCGATCGCGATATTGCCCAGGCCGTTGATGAAGGCATCCGTGCCGAAGACCTTCGCGCTCTGACCGATGGCCACGGTCGCGTCGCCGAAGGCCGCCGCGCCCTGGCCGAACGCGCTCGCGCCGATGCCATGGGCGATGGCCTCGGAGCCTATCGCGGTGGCGGCGTTGCCGGCCGCGTTGCTGCCGCGGCCCGCGGCCAATGCCCCCTCGCCCGCCACGACCGGCGCATCGCTGCCGTCGCCGGCGCCGTCGGCGAGGAAATAGCCGTCGCCGGTCACCGCGCGGGTGCCAATGCCGCCGCTGGCCTGCTCGAACACGGCGCAGTCGATCGGCCGGGTCGATTCGCCGTCATGCACGGTGCAGGCCTCACCCTCGCGTTCGATGGTGAGCTGCTGTGCGTGCAGCGGCGGCGCCGCCATCAGGCCGCAGGCGAGCGGGACGACCCCCAGCGCCGCCGCCGAGGCGCGGCGGCGCGCGCGCTTCTTGCCCCGTGCCGAGGCAAGCTCCGAGGCGACCACCACGGTCTGCTTGGCGTGGCTCCACACACGGCTGAAAATCTTGTTCATCGAACCTCTCCAACTCACTCGCGTTTCTGAAAGCGAAACGACGCCCACCGGCCCGGAACGACCGGAGCCGGCCGCTGCCGCTGCATCGCATCGGATGGAATTGCTTGTGTCCCGGGGCAGACTTCCCCGACCGCGGCGGATACCCCTGGAACGGTGCGCGGTTGATCCCGACCGTAAGCGGCGGCCGCGAGGCTTGTCACGCTCGCGCCTCTCACCGGAAACTCACCGGAAACTCACCGCGAGGGCCCGGCTCCCGAGCCCGCATGCCGCGAGGACCGACGCCAGGCGCCTGTGCCACCCGGTCCGGACCGCCGCGGGAGCGAAGGGCGGACGCCCGCCTCGCCCACGGCCCCGGACGCACGCCACGCATGTTGAAGACGATCGAAACCTGGCTTCGCGACGCACCGGTCAGCGACGACGTGGATCGCCGCAATGCGCCGGTGATGCAGTTGCTGTTGTTTTTCTACGGCATCGCCCTGCCTTGCAGCTGGGCCTGGCACCTGTCGTCGCGATCGATCCCGCCGGGCTGGGGCATCGTTCTGGCGCTGGACATGGCCACCGCCGCGCTCGCCCTGGCCAGCGTCGCGATGATCCGGTGCGGGCATTTCCGCCCGGCGATCAAGCTGTTCCTCGGCGCGCTGCTGGCGTCGATGGCCTTGGCCTACCACAAGCTCGGCACGCAGGCGCAACTGATCGACCAGACGCCCATGATCCTGGTCCTGGCGATCGGCGGCCTGGTGCTCGGCCGGCGCGCGCTGTGGATGGTGTATGCGCTGGTGATGGCCGTGTTCGGCATCGGCTTCATCACCGATGCGCACAACACCGCGCAGGGGCCGCAGTGGATACGCCGCGCGCTCAACAACGCGCCGGCGGTGGCGGTGAGCTACCTCATCATCGCGATCGTCCTGGACCGCACGATCGCCGCGCTGCGCGAGAGCCTGGCCGAATCCAACGCGCGCGGCCGCGAACTGCAGCGCCAGATGGCCGAGCGCGAACGCGCGCAATCGCAGCTGGTCCACGCGCAGAAGCTGGAGGCGAGCGGGCGCCTGGCCAACGGCGTGGCCCACGACTTCAACAACATCCTCGGCGTGATCCAGGGATTCGCCGCGCAGCGGCATGGCGCGCTCGACGCCGGCGACGATGCCCGGCGCGTCGCCTTGCTGGTCGACGCGCTGGAGGGGGTGGAAGAAGCGGCCGGCCGCGGGATCGCGCTCACCCGCAAGCTGCTCGGCTTCAGCCGGAACGACGCGTTGCGGATCGAGACCTTCGACGCGGCGTCGGCGCTGGCCGACCTCAAGCCGCTGTTGCGCCAGCTGTTCCCGCCCTCGGTCGCCCTGGAGTTGCCGGCGCCGGGCGATACCGCGCCGCTCGACGTGCGGCTGGACCGCAGCGAGTTCGAGCTGATGGTCCTCAACATCGCCGCCAATGCGCGCGACGCGATGCCCGACGGCGGCCGCTTCCGCGCCGGCGTCTCGGCGGCGGCCGGCGGCATGGTCCGGATCGCGCTGAGCGACAGCGGTTGCGGCATGGGCGAGGACGTGCGGCGCCGCGTCTTCGAGCCGTTCTTCAGCACCAAGCCCGCCGCGGTGGGCACCGGCCTCGGGTTGTCGGTGGTGCACGACCTGGTCAAGACACTGGGAGGCGACATCCAGGTCGACAGCGCGCCGGGGCAAGGGACGACGGTCATGGTCTGGTTGCCCTCGCCCGAGCCCCTTGCCGCGGGCAGGTGAGGGGCCTGGCGCTGGAGCGACCGCCCCGGGCCCCGCCCGCCGGCGGGAGGCGTGGGCCGGAAGGCGAAAGGCCTCAGCGCGCCTCCCCGAGCACGTACCCCTGGCCATGCACCGCGACCAGCGGCAAGGGCTCGCCGCAGGCATCGGCGACCTTGCGGCGCAGGCGGTAGAGCAGCGAGTCGAGCCGGTGGGGATCGAAATCGAACACGTCGTCGGTCAGCGCCGCGATCAGCTGGTCGCGCATGACCAGTTGCCCCGGGGTACGGACCAGGCGTTCCACCACGCGTCGCTCGGTCCGGGTCAAGGCCACGGTGCGGCCGGCCGGGGACACCAGGCACCAGCCATTGCCGCCCAGGTGCCAGCCCTGGGGCCCGGCCGCGGGCGCGGCGCCGCGCAGGCGCCGCGCCAGGCTGTGCAGCGTCGCCGCCAGCAACTCGATCTCGACCGGCTTGGCCAGGTAGGCATCGGCGCCGACGCTGAGGCCGCGCACGCGATCGGGCGTCTCGCCGCGCCCGGTCAGCATGACGATGCCGAGATCCGGCCGCGCCGCGTGGATTTCGCAGGCGATGTCGAAGCCGTTGCCGTCGGGCAGGCCGACATCGAGCACGACGACGTCGAACTCGCCCTGTTTCAGCCGTTCGCGCAACGCGGCCGCGGTTTCCACGCCGAACGCGGCGAAGCCGAAGTTGGCGAGCCCGGGCAACAGGACGCGCTGGCGCAGCGTCGCGTCGTCTTCCAGCAGCAGCACGCGCAGAGCGCCTTCGGTCTCCACCACTCACCTCGTCCGGCCCGGTGCGAGCAGGCCGAGGATGGTAGCGAGCCGCGCCGGCGCGCGAAAATGAAGGTTCTTCGAAATCCCGCTGCGGGAATCAGCGCCGGGCCAGGCGCAGCGCGTCGTCGAGCAACGCCGCGGCGGTGACCTCGGCGCCGGCGCCGGGGCCCTGGATGGCCAGCGGCTGCTCGCGGTAGCGGTCGGACCAGATCGCGACGCGGTTGTCGGTGCCGGCGCCGCCGGCCAGCGGGTGCTCCGGCGGCAGCGTTTCGAGCCCCACGCGGGCGCGGCCGTGCTCGAAACGCGCGACGAAGCGCAGCTTCCCGCCGTGCTTGTAGGCATCGGCATAGCGCTCGCGCAGCGGCGCGTCGAGCGCGGGCAAGGCGGCGTCGAGCGCCTCGCGCGACAGGATCGCCAACTCCGGCGGCACCAGCGAGGCGACCTCGACCTCGCCGCTTTCCAGCTCGTGGCCCGCCGCGCGCGCCAGGATCAGCAGCTTGCGCCGCACGTCCTCGCCGGACAGGTCGTCGCGCGGGTCGGGTTCGGTGTAGCCGGCATCGCGCGCCTGCCGCAGCAGCGCCGAGAACGGGCGCATGCCGTCGTAGCGATGGAACAGCCACGCCAGCGAGCCGGAGAGCACGCCGGCGATGGCGTGGATGCGGTCGCCGCCGGCGCGCAGTTCGCGCAGGCTGCGCAGCAACGGCAGGCCGGCGCCGACCGTGGCGCTGTCGCCGTAGCCCGCGCCGCCCGCGGCGGCGGCGCGGCGGATCTCGCGCCAGCGCGCCAGGCTCGTGCCCTGGCCGATCTTGCACGCGGTGACCACGTGGATGCCTTGGGCCAGCCAGCGCGGATGGCAGTCGGCCACCGCTTCGCTGGCGGTGGCGTCGATCACGATGCGCGCGCCGCTTCCCTGCAGCGCCTCGGCCACCGCCTCCAGCCGGCTCGGCTGCGGCGCCAGCACCAGGCGCCGCGACGCCTCTTCCGCGCCCAGCCCGGCGCGCTCGCCGGCGGCGTGGCGCGAATTGGCCACGTGCACCAGGCTCAGGCGCTCGCCGAGCGGCGTGCCGCGCCAGCCGGCCAGCCGCGCCAGCACGGCCTTGCCCACGGTGCCGGTGCCGAGCAGGGCCACGCGCGCCGGCGCCGCCTGCGGCGCGGGCCGCGGTGGGGATGCGAGCGCGGGATCGGCCGCCGCCGCGCTCATCGTTTGCCCGCCTCGGCCGCGACCGCGGTCGCGCGTTCCGCGCGCGCCAGCGCCGCCTCGATGTCGGCGACCAGGTCGTCGACGTGTTCGATGCCGACCGACAGCCGCAGCAACCCGTCGCCGATGCCCGCCGCGGCGCGCGCTTCGGCCGGCATCGCCGCGTGGGTCATGCTGGCCGGGTGCGCGACCAGGCTCTCCACCCCGCCCAGCGATTCGGCCAGGGTGAAGCACTGCAGCCCGTCGAGGAACGCGCGCACCGCCGGCACGCCGCCGTCCAGCTCGACGCTGAGCATCGCGCCGAAGCCGTGCTGCTGGCGCGCCGCCAGCGCATGGCCCGGGTGCGAGGCCAGCCCCGGGTAGTGCACCGCGCGCACCGCCGGATGCGCGTCGAGCAACGCCGCCAGCGCCCGCGCGTTCTCCTGGTGCACGCGCAGCCGCGCATCCAGCGTGCGCAGCCCCCGCAAAGTGAGAAAACTGTCGAACGGCGAGCCGGTCAGGCCGAGCGCGTTGGCCCACCAGACCAGTTGTTCGTGATGCCGCGCATCGCGCGCGACCACCGCGCCGCCGACCACGTCGCTGTGGCCGTTGACGTACTTGGTGGTCGAATGCACGACGACGTCGGCGCCGAACTCGATCGGCCGCTGCAGCGCCGGCGACAGGAAGGTGTTGTCGACCACCGCGAGCGCGCCCTTCGCGTGCGCGGCCTCGATCACGAAGCGCAGGTCGGTGATGCGCAGCAGCGGGTTGGACGGGGTTTCGATCCACACCACCGCCGGCGCGGCCGCCAGCGCCTCGGTCAGCGCGCGCGGATCGGTGAGGTCGGCGGTGACCAGCTCGAACGCGTGCTTCCTCGCCAGCGCGTTGAACAGGCGCCAGCTGCCGCCGTAGCAGTCGTGCGGCACCAGCAGGCGCCGGCCCGGCTCGAGCAGCGCATTCAACACCAGGGCGA
Organism: Vulcaniibacterium tengchongense; assembly: GCF_003814555.1. Classification (GTDB taxonomy): domain Bacteria; phylum Pseudomonadota; class Gammaproteobacteria; order Xanthomonadales; family Xanthomonadaceae; genus Vulcaniibacterium; species Vulcaniibacterium tengchongense. The sequence continues at coordinate 150,218 of NZ_RKQN01000001.1, read as the reverse complement.
TCGCGGCCATGCCGGTGGCGGTGACCACGCCGCCGGCGCCGCCTTCCAGTTCGGCGAGCGCCTCGCCGAGCAGGTCGCGGGTGGGATTGCCGCTGCGGGTGTAGTCGTACTGCCGCTTCTGCTCGAAGCCGGCGAAGCTGAAGTTCGACGACAGCACGATCGGCGGGGTGACCGCGCCGAACGCGGCGTCGCGGTCGATGCCGGCGCGGACCGCCGCGGTGCAGGGCTTGCGCCGGCTCATGCCGCCGCCTCCGTACAGTCGTCCAGCGCTTCCCCGAGCACCGCGGCGATCGCCTGCTCCTCCTTGAGGAAGGCGTCGTGGCCGTACAGCGAGCGCAGCACGCGCAGGCGGGTCTCGCCGCGCAGGCGTTCGACCAGGTCGTAGGCCTCGCTCGGCGGCACCAGGCGGTCCTCGGCCACGGTCACCACGGTGACCGGCAGGCGGATCGCGCCCGGGTCGACGTCCTGCAGGTCGATCGATTCGGACAGGCGCAGGTAGGCGGTGGGCGAAGTGCGCTCGACGTAGCGCGCGCCGCAGTGGTCGAGGTAGTCCTCGGCGCCGACCCGCACCCGGCCGTCGCTGACCCGGGCGGCGCCGAAGCGCTCGGCGAACTCTTCCGGGGTGCGGTAGCTGAGGATCGCCAGCTGCCGCGCCAGCGCCAGGCCGTGGGTCTCGTCGCACTGCAGCGCGCCGAGCGCGACCGCGCGCCGCTGCAGCGCGCGCCAGGCGCTGGCGTAGGGATGGGCGCGGTGCGCGCCGCTGATCGCGACCAGCTGGCGCAGGCGGCGGCCGTGGCGCGCGGCGAACTGCAGCCCCACCATCGCGCCGTAGGAGCAGCCGACGAAGGCGTCCAGTCCGGCGACGCCGAGCACATCCAGCAGCGCGGCGATCGCGTCGGCCTGGTCGGCCGGGTCCAGCGGCGCGTCCAGCGCGCCGTCGGCGCCCAGCCAGTCGAACGCGATCAGCCGGTGGCGGCGCGGATCGAGCGCGCGGCCGGCGCCGACCTGCTGCGGCCACCAGCCGGGTTCCGGGAACGCCGCGCTCGCGGCCAGGTGCCGGTGCGCGGAGATGCCGCCGGCGACGAAGATCGCCGGCAGGCGCGCCTCGCCGAGGATCTCGTAGCGCAGGCGCAGCGTGCGGCGGCCGGCATGGCGCAGCGCGAGTTCGAGTTCGAGCTCGCCGCGCCGGGCGCGGAACGCGGCGGGGCCGGAAGCGGCGAGTGCGGCGGCGGCGGGCGCGAGGGCGTCGCGCGGTGCGGCGAATTCGGCAGGGGTAGCGGCGTTGGCGAGGCTCATCGTGGGCATCCGGTGTGACGGGGCCATCGAGCCTGCGAGTCGCCGAGCGCACTCCCGCGCCGGGGAGGAGGAATGCGCAACGCAACCATCTTCCGACCGGCCGAAGCCCGTCGCAGGAATTGGCACCTTCGCTCCGCGGCACTCGCATGCCGCGTCGCTGGGTTGCCCCGGCTTCGTAGGGCCTGTCCCTCAGCCGGTCTCGATGGATGCGGCCAGTCTGCCGGCGGCCGCGACCGATGTCAATCGCTTCATCCGCATATAGCGATTTATTATTTCGGCGCTTGCGTCGCGCGGAGCGGCCGCGGCGCGCACGCGACCGGCGTCGCCTCGCCGCGTCCGCGGGAAAGGACCCGCGGAGCGCATCGCATAAACTCCCGCCCATGACCCTGCGCGCCTTCGCCGTTTCGCTGCTCGCGGCCGTGCTCCCGGCCTGCACCAGCGCGCCGCCCGCCCCGCCTGCGCCTTCCGCGGACGGCCCGCGCGAGGTGCTCGAGCGCTACGTGTCCGCGGCGCAGCCGGAGGCGCTCGGCGCGCTCGCGACCTGGCCGGCCGAGGACGGCGGCGCCTGGCTGATCGCCGCCGCGCCGGCGGCCGACCGCCTGCTCGTGTTCGATGCCGACAGCGGCGCGCGCCTGCGCACGGTCGGCGCGCGCGGCCGGGGGCCGGGCCGGTTCCTGCGTCCGGCAGGCGTGGCGGCGTTCGGCGAGCGCCTGTTCGTGGCCGAGCGCGGCAACCGCCGCGTGCAGGTGCTGGGCCTGCCGGACTTCGCCCCGCTCGGCAGCTTCGGCGAGGCCGAGCTGCACGCCCCGGATGCGCTCTGGGTCGACGAGACCGCGCCGGACGAACTGCGGGTCTACGTCGTCGACGCCGACGCGCCGGAGGCCGGGCCCGGTCGCCGCGTGCACCGCTACGTGCTCGGCTTCGACGAGGACGGCCGCGCGCGCGCGCGCCACCTCGGCGCGTTCGGCGACCGCGGGACCGCGGCGCTGCGCGGCGCCGCGGCGATCGCCGGCGACGATGCGTCCGGACGCCTGCTGCTCGCCGACGCGGGCGCGCACGGCACCGCCCTGCGCGCCTACCGCTTCGATGGCGGCGACGCGCGCGGCGCGGCGCCGGCTCTGGACGGCGCGGCCGCGGGCCTGGCGCTGTGGGCCTGCCCGGACGGGAGCGGCTACTGGATCGCGGCCGAGCGCCGCGCCGCGCGCACCGGGTTCCGCCTGTTCGACCGCGCCGCGCTGGCGCCGCGCGGCGGCTTCCGCGGCGAAACCGTCGCCGGCACCGGCGCCATCGCCGTGCACGCCGCGGCGACCGCGGCCTTCCCGTTCGGCGCGCTGTTCGCGGTGCACGACGACCATGCCGTGGCCGCGTTCGACCTGGCCGAAGTCGCGCGCGTGCTGGACCTGCCGCCCGGCTGCCTCGACTGAAGCCCATGCGCGCACGCACTTTCGCCTGGACGCTCGGGGCGGCGCTGGCGACGGCCGCGTCCGCCGCCGGCGCGGCCAAGGTCTACCGCTGGACCGACCGCAACGGCGTCACCCATTACGGCGACCACGTGCCCGACGCGCCGCCGGCCGCGGTGCAGGCGATCCCGGTGCAGGCCGAGCCCGGCGCGATCGCGCGGCTGCGCCTGGAGCAGGACGGCGAACGCTACCTGGCCTGGGCCGACAACCGCCTCGCCGGGCCGGTCGAGGTCGAACTCGGCTTCGCCCGCAGCCACAACTTCGCCTCGCGCCCGAGCCTGCCGGCGCGCGCCACCGTGCCGGCACGCGGCAGCGCGCTGGTCGCGGTGCTGGGCCTGGCCGATCCGGACAGCGGCGGCGACTTCGAACTGGCGCTGACCGGCACCCCCGGCGACCCGGCCGCGCGCGCGCGCGACGTCGAGTACCTGCTGCCGCTGCGGCAGGCGGACTTCCGCATCGACCAGGGCTACGGCGGCCATTTCAGCCACGCCGATCCGCAGAACCGCTACGCGGTGGACTTCGCCGCGGCGGTCGGCACGCCGGTGCTGGCCGCGCGCGAGGGCACGGTGATGCAGGTCGAATCCGACTTCGACCAGGCCGGGCTCAACCGCGAGCGCTACGGCGGCCGCGCCAACTTCGTGCGCATCCTGCACGACGACGGCAGCATGGCCCTGTACGCCCACCTCAACGCCGACAACGGCGTGCTGGTGCGGGTCGGCCAGCGCGTGCGCGCCGGCCAGCAGATCGGCCTGTCCGGCAACACCGGCTTCAGCACCGGCCCGCACCTGCATTTCGCGGTGCAGGTCAACCGCGGCATGCGCCTGGAGTCGGTCCCGTTCCGGATGGCCGGCCCGCGCGGGCCGCTGCGGATCGCCGGCGGACGCTGAGCGGGAAACGGGGCGTCGGCAACGGGAGACGGGGTGATGCCCCGTGGCCCTCGCTCCTCGCCGCCCGCTCCTTCAGGCGGCTTCCTGCGCCGGCGGCTCCACCATGTCGCGCCACTGCGGCAGGCGGTCGATCATGCCGACCGAGCGCAGGTAGGCCTCGTCCACCGGCGTGCCGGCGACCAGCGCCGCGGCGACGTGCACCGCGCCGGCGACCCAGAAGCCGGTCGAGCGCAGCCGCGCCGGGCGGTGGTGGTAGGCGACGCCCTCGACGATCGGCATCGGCAAGCCCCACAGGCCGAGCAGGTACGCGCCCGCTTCGGCGTAGTGCGGCCCGGCATCGCCCTCCTGCGCCGCGACGCCCGGCAGCAGCCGGCCGACCTCGGCCAGCAGCCCCGCGGTCGCGGCCAGTTCGGCGCTGGGGCCGGCGAGCAGCCGCCGCGCCAGCCTGGAGGTGCGCAGCGCGCGGTCCTGCATCGCCGCGCGGTCGACGCCGCCGCCGAACTGCGGCGCGTGGAAGGTCTCGCTGGCCAGCACCAGCCGCAGCAGCGCCTGGTGGCCGAGCCGGGTCACCGCGGCGCGGATGTCGGTGGTTTCGCGGCCGCCGGAGAAATACGCCGAATTGCACAGCCGCAGCACCTTGGCGACGATCGCCGGGTCCTGCGACAGGGTCTGCGCGATCGCCGCGTTGCTGGCGTCCGGGTCGCGCAGCAGCCGGGTGAGCTCCAGGTACAGCCGCGGCGGCGGCGGCAGCGAGCCGATCCGGCCGATCGCCTGCTTGAGCTCGTCGCCGTCGAGCATCTGCCGCAGGTCGGCGACGCTCTCCACCGCCTCGATCAGCTCCTCCGCCCGCAGCGGCCGCGACAGCAGCCGGTGCGCGCAATCCAGCCCCTGCAGCAGGGCGGCGTCGCGGTCCTCCAGCAGCAGCACGCGCACCGCCTGCGGGTACAGCGCCGCCAGCTGGGCCAGCAGCACCGGGCCGGGCAAGGGGCCGGCCTGCATGCCGGCGACGAACACGTCGATGACGGCGTCGGCCGGCAGGTTCAGCGCCTGCGCCGGATCGGCCAGCCACTGCGCCTGCCAGTCCAGGCCGAAATCGGCCAAGGCCTGCTCGAACGCGCCGGCCTGGCCGACGTCCTCGCCCACGATCACGATGCGCACTGCCACCTCTCCGGAAAGCCACGGTTCCTGAGCCGATAGCGGCCGCGCCCGGCCGCGCTTTAGCCCCGGGCCGGCGCGGCACGCACGAACTGCGGCGCGCCGCACACTTCGTGCGCTCCCGGCGCGTCGGCGCGCCGGTCCAGGGCGCCGGCGCCGCGCCTCGGCGGCGGTGCGCACCGGCCACGCCAGGGCCTGCGGACGGCGGCCGCAGCGCAGGCGGTATAATGCCCGGCTTCCCCAAGCCTCCCGCCCGCGGGCCTTCCGTCCGGCCGCCGCGCGCCCCTCGCCATGTCCGACGTCGCCACCGAAGCCGCCCGCCGCCGCACCTTCGCGATCATCTCGCACCCCGACGCGGGCAAGACCACGCTGACCGAGAAGCTGCTGCTGTTCGGCGGGGCGATCCAGATGGCCGGCTCGGTGAAGGGCCGCAAGGCCGCGCGCCATGCGACGTCCGACTGGATGGCGCTGGAGAAGGAGCGCGGCATCTCGGTCACCAGCTCGGTGATGCAGTTCCCGTACGAGGGCCGCATCGTCAACCTGCTCGACACCCCGGGCCACGCCGACTTCGGCGAGGACACCTACCGCGTGCTGACCGCGGTCGACTCCGCGCTGATGGTGATCGACGTCGCCAAGGGCGTCGAGGAGCGCACGATCAAGCTGATGGAGGTGTGCCGCCTGCGCGACACGCCGATCATGACCTTCATCAACAAGCTCGACCGCGAAGGCAAGGACCCGATCGAGCTGCTGGACGAGGTCGAGAGCGTGCTGAAGATCCAGTGCGCGCCGATCACCTGGCCGATCGGCATGGGCCAGCGGCTCAAGGGCGTGGTCCACCTGCTCACCGGCGAGGTGCACCTGTACGAGCCCGGGCGCAACTTCACCCGGCAGGATTCGACCATCTTCGCGTCGATCGACGACCCGGCGCTGGCCGAACGCATCGGCGAACAGACGCTGGCCGAGTTGCGCGAGCAGCTGGAGCTGGTCGAGGGCGCCTCGCACCCGTTCGACCCGGACGCCTACCTGCGCGGCCGGCAGACGCCGGTGTTCTTCGGCTCGGCGGTGAACAACTTCGGCGTGCAGCTGCTGCTGGACTTCTTCGTCGAGCACGCGCCCGCGCCCAAGCCGCGCGCGACCACCGGCCGCGAGGTGCAGCCGACCGAACACAGGCTCACCGGCTTCGTGTTCAAGATCCAGGCCAACATGGATCCGCAGCACCGCGACCGGGTGGCGTTCATGCGCGTCTGCTCCGGCGAGTTCAAGGCGGGAATGAAGGCCTTCCACGTGCGCAGCGGCAAGGAGCTGAAGCTGGCCAACGCGCTGACCTTCATGGCCTCCGACCGCGAGATCGCCGAGAGCGCGTTCCCGGGCGACGTGATCGGCATCCACAACCACGGCACGATCTCGATCGGCGACAGCTTCACCGAGGGCGAGGCGCTGAGCTTCGTCGGCATCCCCAACTTCGCGCCGGAGCTGTTCCGCCGCGCGCGCCTGCGCGACCCGCTCAAGCTGAAGCAGCTGCAGAAGGGCCTGGCGCAGCTGTCGGAGGAAGGCGCCACCCAGTTCTTCCGCCCGCTGATGAGCAACGACCTGATCCTCGGCGCGGTCGGCGTGCTGCAGTTCGACGTGGTCGCCTACCGGCTGAAGGACGAGTACGGCGTCGACGCGACGTTCGAGCCGGTGCAGGTGGCCACCGCGCGCTGGATCCGCTGCGACGATCCGAAGAAGCTCGAGGAGTTCCGCGACAAGCACGCGCCGAACCTCGCGCTCGATGCGGCCGGCGAGCTGGTCTACCTCGCCCCGACCCGGGTCAACCTGCAACTGGCCGAGGAACGCGCGCCGGCGGTGCGCTTCCTGGCCACCCGCGAGCACGCGCACGCGGTGGAGATCGCCTGATGCTGGAAGCGATCCTCGCCTGGCTGCTGGTCGCCAACGTGCTGGCCTTCGCCGTGTACGGCTACGACAAGGCGATGGCGCGCCGCGGCGCGGCGCGGGTGCCGGAGAACTCGCTGCTCGGCCTGGCCGCGGTCGGCGGCTCCGCCGGCGCCTGGCTGGCGATGCGCGCGTTCCGCCACAAGACCGAGAAGCGCGGCTTCCGCGTCGCGTTCTGGGCCATCGTCGCCGTGCAGCTCGCCGCGCTGGGCGCGTGGGCGGCCTGGTGGCTGGGACTGTTCGGCCGATAGCGGCCTCCTGCGGGCGCACGGCGCAGGGCACGGCCGAGCGCGCGCGATCCGGTCGGCGCCGTGCCGTCGGGCGCCCGCCCGCCGCCCGCCATCGATGCGCTACGATGCCGTTCCGTATGGACAGCGCTCGTTCGCTCGCGACCTCCTCCGCGCCGCCGCCGCACCCGGGCGGCGCGTCGCCGCGCGAGGAGTTCGCCAACGCGCTCACCCACGGCCTCGGTGCGGCCGCTGCGCTGGCCGGCGGGACGGTGCTGGTCGCGCTGGCGGCCCGCTCGGGCGACGGCTGGCGCCTGGCCGGGGCGATCGTGTTCGGGCTGTGCCTGCTGCTGCTCTACCTCGCTTCGACCCTGTATCACGCGGTGCCGCACCCGCGCGCCAAGGCGCGGCTGAAAGTCTGCGACCACTGCGCGATCTACCTGCTGATCGCCGGCACCTACACGCCGTTCACCCTGGTCGGGCTGCGCGGGCCGTGGGGCTGGGGCCTGTTCGCCGCGATCTGGACCCTGGCGTTGGCCGGCGTCGCGTTCAAGCTGTTCTTCACCGGCCGCTTCAAGCGGCTGTCCACCGCGATCTACATCGCGATGGGCTGGCTGGTGGTCGTCGCGATCGAGCCGCTGCTCGACGCGCTCGACGGCTGGACCTTCGGCTGGCTGCTCGCCGGCGGCGTGTTCTACACGCTCGGCACGGTGTTCTACCACCGGCCGTCGCTGCCCTACTCGCACGCGATCTGGCACCTGTTCGTGGTCGCCGGCAGCGCCTGCCACTACGTCGCCGTGCTGGCCCAGATGCTGCCGGCCTGAATCGGCCCCAACGCATTCACCGCCGTTTGACCGGCGGCGGACGATGGTGGGGGCCGACCCCGCCGGCCGTGCCTCCCGTCGTGCCCCGGCGGCGCGGCGACGGCCCCGAACCCCATGCCGGACATGCCGCGCCACGCCAGCCCCGCTTCCGCCGCCGGACCGCCGCGGCGCTTCGTCCGCCGCCATCCGTGGCTGGCCGCGCTGGCGCTGCTGCTGGTGGCGGTCGCGGTGCTGATCGCGCTCTGGGACTGGAACTGGTTCCGCGGGCCGGTGGAGCGCGCGGTGCACGCGAGCACCGGACGCAGCTTCGACATCGGCGGCGATCTCGACGTCGACCTCGGCTGGACCCCGCGGATCTCGGCGGAACGGGTGCGCTTCGGCAACGCCGCCTGGGCGCGCGAGCCGACCATGGCCGCGGCCGAGCGCGTCGACCTGCGCCTCGAGCTGGGCGCCCTGCTGCGCGGGCGCGCGGTGGTGCCGGAGTTGCGCCTGCGCCGGCCGACCGTGCTGCTCGAGATCGACCCGGCCAGCGGCGCCGGCAATTGGGCGTTCGGCGAGCGCGGCGGCGAAAGCCGCGTGCGCCTGCGCAGCCTGTGGGTCGACCAGGGCCGGCTGCGTTTCGTCGACCCGCGTCGGCGCACCGACATCCGCGTCGGCCTGGCCAGCGAGCGTGTCCGCGGCGGCCCGGCGCCGGTGCGGATCGCCGGCGGCGGGCTCTGGCGCGGCAGCGCGTTCCGCCTGAGCGGCGTCGCCGCCTCGCCGCTGGGCCTGCGCGATGCCGACGCGCCCTACCGCATCGACCTGCGCGCCCGCGCCGGCCGCACCCGGGCGCACGCGCGCGGCACGCTGTTCGATCCGCTGCGCCTGCGCCACTTCGATCTGCAATTCGCGCTGTCCGGCCAGGACCTGGCCGAGCTGTATCCGCTGGTCGGCCTGGCCCTGCCGCCGACGCCGCGGTACGCGCTCGACGGCCGCCTCCGCCGCGAGAACACGCTGTGGCGCTATTCCGGCTTCCGCGGCCGGGTCGGCGACAGCGACCTGTCCGGCGAAGCCGGCATCGAGACCGGCGGCGCGCGCCCGTACTTCCGCGCCGACCTGCATTCGCGGCTGCTCGATTTCGACGACCTCGCCGGCCTGGTCGGCGCGCCGCCCGACGTCGGCGACGACGCGAGCGCGGCCGCGCGCGAGCGCCGCGACGGCCGCGTGCTGCCGGACACGCCGTACGAACTGGAGAAGCTGCGCGCGATGGACGCCGACGTGCGCCTGCGCGCGGCGCGGATCCAGGCCCCGAAGCTGCCGCTGGACGACATGGACGCGCACCTGCTGCTGGAGAACGGCCTGCTGCGGCTGGACCCGCTGGACTTCGGCGTGGCCGGCGGGCGGCTGCGCTCCACCGTGCGGATGGACGCGCGCGGCGCGCCGATCCGCACCGCGGTGCAGGCCGAGGCGCGCGGCATGGACCTGTCGCGGCTGCTGCCGCAGGTGCAGCTGATGCGCAACGCGGTCGGCAAGGCCGGCGGCCGCGTCGACCTGCGCGGCACCGGCAACTCGATCGCGGCGATGCTCGGCAGCAGCGACGGCGAGGTCGCGCTCGGCATGGGCCCCGGCCGGATCAGCAACCTGCTGATGGAGATGGCCGGCATCGACCTGGCCGAGATCCTCAAGTTCAAGCTCGCCGGCGACCGGATGATCCCGGTGCGCTGCGCGTTCGCCGATTTCGCCGTCGCCGACGGCGCGATGACCGCGCGCTCGCTGGCGTTCGACAGCACCGACACCATCCTGATCGGCGCCGGCACGATCGGCCTGCGCGACGAGACGCTCGACCTCACCATCCGCCCGCGGCCGAAGGACCGCAGCCTGCTCGCGCTGCGCACGCCGCTGCGCGTCGACGGCACCTTCGCCAAGCCGCGGGTGCGGCCGGACCTGGGCGCGCTCGGCCTGCGCGGCGCGGTCGCGCTCGGCCTCGGCAGCATCGCCCCGCCCGCCGCGCTGCTGGCGACGCTGGAACTCGGCCCCGGCCAGGACGCCGCCTGTGGCGGGCGCTATGCGCGGTGATCCGCGGCGCGGCCTGCGGCCGGGCCGCGAGCCGGACCGGCCGCCCGGCGCGACCAGGGACGGGACCGGCCGGCGAACGCGCCTCAGCTGGCGATGTAGCGCTGCAACTGCGCCAGCTCCACCTGCTGGTCCTCGATCACCGCCTTGACCAGGTCGCCGATCGACACCACGCCGATCACCTCGCCGCGGTGCATCACCGGGAGATGGCGGATGCGCTGCTCGGTCACCACCTGCATGCAGTGGTCGACGGTGTCGTCCAGGCCCACCGTGATCACCTCCGGGGTCATGATCGTGCGCACCGGCGTGTCCGACGAGGACCGCCCCTGCAGCACGATCTTCCGCGCGTAGTCGCGCTCGGACATGATCCCCGCCAGCCGCCCCTCCTGCATCACCAGCAACGCGCCGATGCGCTTCTCGGCCATCAGCCGGATCGCCTCGATGACCGGCTCGTCGGGACCGATCGCGTAGACCTCAGACGCTTTCGCTTCGAGCAGTTGCCGCACGGTGCGCATGGACCACTCCTTCCGCTGCCGGGGACCCCGAGGATACTCCCGCCGCGGGCAGCCAGGTGTCGACGAGATACAGCGGCCGCTGCTTGGCCTCGTCGTACAGCCGGCCCAGGTATTCGCCGATCATGCCCAGCGCGATCAGCTGCACGCCGCCGAGGAACAGCACCACCGCCATCAGGCTCGGCCAGCCGGCGACGGGGTCGCCCCACAGCAGCGCCTTCGCCACCACCCACACGCCGTAGGCGAAGGCGGTCAGCGCGGTCAGCAGGCCGAGGTAGGTCGCCAGCCGCAGCGGCGCGGTCGAGAAGCTGGTGATGCCTTCCAGGGCGAAGTTCCACAGCCGCCAGAAGTTGAACTTGCTGCGCCCGGCCGCGCGCGGGTGGCGATGGTAGGGGATGGCCACGCGGTTGAAGCCGACCCAGCCGAACAGCCCCTTCATGAAGCGGTGGCGCTCGCGCAACTGGCGCAGCGCCGCCAGCGCGCGCGGCGAGAGCAGGCGGAAGTCGCCGGTGTCGGCGGGGATCGGCGTCTTCGACAGCCGCCCGATCACCCGGTAGAACGCATGCGCGGTCGCGCGCTTGACCCAGCCTTCGCCCTCGCGCTCGATGCGGGTGCCGTAAACGTCGTCGTGGCCCTCGCGCCATTTGGCGACGAACTGCGGGATCAGCTCCGGCGGATCCTGGCCATCGGCGTCGAGGATCACCGCCGCGCCCGTTTCCACCCGGTCGAGCCCGGCGGTCAGCGCCAGCTCCTTGCCGAAATTGCGCGACAGCCGCAGCAGGGCGATGCGGGGGTCGGCCCGCGCCAGCCGCCGCAGCACCTCCCAGGTGCCGTCGGTGCTGCCGTCGTCGACGTACAGCACGCGCGCCTCCAGGTCGGGCAGCGCCTCCAGCGCGGCGGCGATGCGCGGCTGCAGCAACGGCAGGCTCTCGGCCTCGTTGTAGGCGGCGACGACGACGGTGAGGCATTCCTTGTGCATCGACAGATGGTAGCCGCTGCGCACGGTCCGCTTGCCGTAATTCTATATTTCTGGAAACATGGAATTATGAAGACCGAAGACGCCCTCGACGCCCTGCGCGCCCTCGGCCAGGAGCACCGCCTCGCCGCCTTCCGCGCCCTGGTCCAGGCCGGCCCGGCGGGGCTGGCCGTGGGCGAGCTGCGCGAACGGGTCGGCGTGCCCCCGGCCACCCTGACCGCGCATCTGAACGTGCTGCGCGGCGCCGGCCTGGTCGCGGACGAGCGCGAAGGCCGCTCGATCCGGGTGCGCGCCGACTTCGCGCGCATGGACGCCCTGCTCGCCTACCTCACCGAGAACTGCTGCGGCGGCGCGCCCTGCCCGCCCGGCTCCCTCCCCACCGGCCGCCGGAGTTGCTGACATGCCCGCGCATCGCTTCCACGTCCATCTCCGCGTCGCCGACCTCGACGCCAACGTGCGCTTCTACTCGACCCTGTTCGGCGCCGGGCCGAGCGTGCGCAAGGCCGACTACGCCAAGTGGCTGCTCGACGATCCGGGGCTCAACTTCGCGATCTCCAGCCACGCGCACGACGCCGTTGGTCTTGCCCACCTCGGCCTGCAGGCGAACGGCGCCGAGGCGCTCGGCGCCCTCGGCGCACGCCTGCGCGCCGCCGATGCGGTGGCGCTCGCCGAACGCGCGGCGACCTGCTGCTACGCGCGCTCGGACAAGTTCTGGGCCGAGGATCCGCAGGGCCTGCGCTGGGAAGCCTTCCACACCCACGGCGAGGCCGCGACCTACCACGCGCCGGACGCCGATCCCGCGCCCGCGGCCTGCTGCGGCCCATCCGCCGCGCCGCCCGCCGCCGCGGCGACCGCGTGCCGCACGCCGACGGCCGGTTGCGGCTGACCTCGCGCCCGCTCCACGCCGGCGACGCCACCCGCCGCGCTTGCGCGCTCGCGCTTCACGCCGGATACCGCCTTCGTTCCGTCCGCCAGCCTCGCCATGACCGACACCGCCAAGACCTACAACGTGCTGTTCCTGTGCACCGGCAATTCCGCGCGCAGCGTGATGGCCGAAGCCCTGCTCGAGATGCTCGGCCAGGGCCGCTTCCGCGCCTACAGCGCCGGCAGCCGGCCGAGCGGCCGGGTGCAGCCGATGGCGGCCGAGCTCGCCGCGCAGTTGGGCTACGACGCGCGCCGGCTGCGCAGCAAGAGCTGGGACGAATTCGCCGGCCCCGATGCCACGCGGATGGACCTGGTGATCACGGTGTGCGACGACGCCGCCGGCGAAGCCTGCCCGGTCTGGCCCGGCGGTCCGGTCACGGCGCACTGGGGCGTGGACGACCCGGCCGCGGTCGAAGGCGACGAAGCCGCGCGCCGCCAGGCCTATTTCGCCGCCTTCGCCGCGCTGCGCCGCCGGGTCGAACTGCTGGTGGCGCTGCCGCTGGACAAGCTCGATCGCCTGGCCGCGCAGCAGCGCATCCGCGCGATCGGCGAGCCGCCGGCATGAGCGCGTCCGCCGTCGCCGCCGCGCCCGCCCGGATCGGCTTCTTCGAGCGCTGGCTGAGCCTGTGGGTGGCGCTGTGCATCGTCGCCGGCATCGCCCTGGGGCGGGCGTTCCCGGACGCGTTCGCGGCGCTCGGCGCGGCCGAGGCCGCCCGGGTCAACCTGCCGGTGGCGGGGCTGGTCTGGCTGATGATCGTGCCGATGCTGGTGAAGATCGACTTCGCCGCGCTGCGCGAAGTCGGCGCGCACTGGAAGGGCGCGGGCGTGACCGTGTTCGTCAACTGGGCGGTCAAGCCGTTCTCGATGGCGCTGCTGGCGTGGCTGTTCGTCTCGGTGCTGTTCCGGCCGTGGCTGCCGGCGGAGCAGGTCCCGTCCTACGTCGCCGGGCTGATCCTGCTCGCGGCCGCGCCGTGCACCGCGATGGTGTTCGTCTGGAGCGGCCTGTGCCGCGGCGAGCCGCACTTCACCCTGGCCCAGGTCGCGCTCAACGACGTGGTCATGCTGGTCGCGTTCGCACCGATCGTCGGCCTGCTGCTGGGCCTGTCCGAGGTGGCGATTCCGTACCGCACCCTGCTGCTTTCGGTGCTGCTGTACATCCTCGTGCCGATCGCGATCGCGCAGGCATTGCGCCGGCTCCTGCTCGCGCGCGGCGGGCCCGCCCTGCTCGATGCCGCGCTGGCGCGGTTCGCGCCGGTGGCGCTGGCGGCGCTGCTGGCCACGCTGGTGCTGCTGTTCGGCTTCCAGGGCGAGGTCATCGTCGAACGGCCGCGGGTCATCGCGCTGCTGGCGGTGCCGATCCTGATCCAGGTCTACTTCAACGCCGGCCTGGCCTACTGGCTCAACCGCCGGCTCGGCGTCGCCCACTGCGTGGCCGCGCCGAGTGCGTTGATCGGCGCCAGCAACTTCTTCGAACTGGCGGTGGCCGCCGCGATCGGCCTGTTCGGGCTGAAGTCCGGCGCCGCCCTGGCGACCGTGGTCGGCGTGCTGATCGAGGTGCCGGTGATGCTGTCGGTCGTGCGCCTGGTCGAACGCAGCCGCGGCTGGTACGAGCGCGGGCGCGCGGCTGCGGCGCCGTGACTTGCCGCGTCGCCGCGCGCGGCTATTCGATCCGCTCCAGGTAGGCGCTGCCGCCGATGTAGCGCATCTGCCGCTGGATCGCCCGGGTGCGCCGCTGCACGTACGGGCCCGGCCGGGCGATGCTGTAGCGGCGCGGGCTCGGCAGCACCGCAGCCATGCGCGCCGCCTCGGCGGCGCTCAGGCGGGCGGCGTCCTTGCGGAAGTAGGTACGCGCCGCCGCCTGCGCCCCGTACACGCCGTCGCCGAACTCGGCGACGTTGGCGTACACCTCGATGATGCGCCGCTTCGGCCACAGCGCCTCGATCAGCAGCGTGTACCAGGCTTCGATGCCCTTGCGCACCCAGCTGCGCCCGCTCCACAGGAACAGGTTCTTCGCGGTCTGCTGGCTGATCGTGCTGCCGCCGCGCAGCTTGCGGCCGCGTTCGTTGGCCCTGCGCGCCTTCTCGATCGCCTCCAGGTCGAAGCCGAAATGCTCGGCGAAGTTCTGGTCCTCGGCGGCGACCAGTGCGACCGGCAACTGCGGCGAGATCCGGTCGAGGTCGCGCCAGTCGTAGGCGAGGCGGAAGCGCCAGTCGCCCTCGCCCCAGGCCTCCAGCTGGCGCGCCAGCATGAAGGCGCTGAACGGCGGATCGACAAAGCGCAGCACCGCCACCTGCAGCACGCTCGCCGCCAGCAACAGCGCAGGCGGAAGCAGCAGCCAGCGCCACCCGCGCCGGCGCCGCGCCGGCCCGGGGTACGTCATCGTCTCTTGCACCGCGGCCGCTCCGTCCCCATTGAGGCGCTATCCCCGCTTCACTCTGCCGCGCGCATTATCCGCGATGCGCCCGCCCGCCGTCCGAGCCGACCATGACCGACGCCACCGACACCGCCCCGCATGCCGACGACCGCCTGCTCCGCTTCCTCATCGAAGGCGCCGGCGTGCGCGGCGTGCTGGTGCGGTTGGGCGACACCTGGCGCCAGATCCGCGAGCGCGCCGAGTACCCGCCGGCGGCCGCCGAACTGCTGGGCGAGGCCGCGGCGGCGGCGGCGCTCTTCACCGGGCACGCCAAGGTCGATGGCCGGCTGTCGATCCAACTGCGCGGGCACGGCGCGCTGCGCACCCTGTTCGCCGAATGCACCGCCGCCGGCACCCTGCGCGGGATCGCCCGCCTGGCCGAGGACGGCGCCGGCGCGGTGTCGCGCGACCTGCGCGAACTCGGCCCGGACGCGGTGCTCGCGATCACCATCGAGAATCCCGGCGGCCCCGGCCGCGAACCCACCCGCTACCAGGGCCTGGTCGCCCTCGAGGCCGACTCGCTCGCGGGCGCGTTCGAGGACTATTTCCGCCAGTCCGAGCAACTGCCCACGCGGCTGCTGCTGGCCGCGGGCGCCGATCGCGCCGCCGGCCTGATGTTGCAGAAGCTGCCCGGCGACCAGGGCGACGAGGACGGCTGGCGCCGCGCCGGGAGCCTGTTCGACACGCTGCACACGTCCGAATTGCTGGAATGGCGCGCCGAGGACGTATTGCAGCGCCTGTTCCACGAGGACGGCGTCCGGGTGCTGGGCGAGCGGCCGCTGCGCTTCGCCTGCTCGTGCTCGCGCGAACGGGTCGAGGTGATGCTGGTCTCGCTGGGCCGGGAAGAGGCCGACGCGGCGGTGGCGGCGGCCGGCGGCGAAGCGGTCGTGCGTTGCGAGTTTTGCGGACGCAGTTACCGTTTCGACGCCCGGGAAGTCGCTAGCTTGTTCGCCAAGCCGGCCGCCGAACTGGCCGCGCCCGAGCGATTGCAGTAGCGCGCGCCGCGGGGGAGGGCTCTGGGCACCGATTGTTAAAGAAACATAAACACCGTATAGTGGTCTGGCCGCCAGACCCGGGAACTTCGCCGCCTTTACTCGGTCGTAACCACGCCATGCGCACACGCCTGTTCCGACTGCCGCTCGCTTTGCTGCTCGCCCTGGGCGCAGCCGCGGGCGCGCACGCGCAGGCCGGCGTGACCGAAACCACCTACCTGCCGGTCTGGAACCAGAGCAGCGGCAAGCTCGAGTACCTGTTGCAGCTGGAGCCGACCAGTCCGGTCGCCGGCGCGCGCTGGAAGGTCGGCGGCAATACCCTGAGTGCCGCCTTCGGCCTGGATTCGGGCGACACCCTGGGGCTGGTCTGCGATCGCAAGACCGGCCTGGCCGGGGCGATCGGCAACCTGGCCAACCACTGCCTGCTGGCCGCGCTCGACAACGACGCCAGCGACTCCAACCGCCAGGCCGGCTTCGGCGCCAGCCTCAGCCGCGCCGGCGGCAAGGTCGGCGTCACCTTGGCCAGCGGCCGCGACACCCTGCCGGCCTGGCTCAGCCCGAACAGCCGCACCAGCCGCGTCGACCAGAACACCCTGACCGTCTACGGGCAGAAGAACATCGGCCGCGAAGCCACGGTGTCGATCGGCGGCACCTGGGCGCGCGCGCGGCTGATTCCCGCGGGCGAGGTCCCGGACCTGGCGGACCGCTGGAACAGCAAGAGCATCACCGTCGGCGCCGGCTACGGCAACTTCGGCGCCAACATCGTCGGCCGCGTGGTCGATACGCCGGGCGAGCCCGGCCAGTGGGAGGGCCTGGGCGTCGGCCTGACCTGGCGCACGCCCTGGAGCGGTCAGCTCACCGTCGGCGCCGAGAACGTCGTCACCCGCGGCAAGAACCCGTTCTCGCCGAGCAGCGGCGACAAGGACGAAGGTACGGTGCCGTACGTGCGGTACGAGCAGGATCTCTGACCGGCGGGCCGGCCTTCGCCACCTTTCGCGGTACCGGCCCCGTTCACGCCCCCGCCCTCTTTCCCGATACGCCACCGCATTCCAGCAGCGGGACGCCGGCGGCGGTTTCGGCGCGTTTTTGTCGTTAACGACTCTTTCACTCTTCCAGAACACCGAGTAGGATCGGCCTCGCCTTTGCCGAATTTGGTCGTCTACTTGGCTTCCGCCGGCGGAGGAACCCTTGGGGATCCACAGTTTTGGAGAGAGAGATGAGCTTGAAGACCACCCAGCTCCGCGAGGCGATCGCGTTCGCCCTCGCCGTGAGCGCCACGGCTGCCGTCGGAACGGGCGCCGCCATCGCACAGGAAGCCGAGCAGGAGACGACCACCCTCGACCGCATCGAGGTGACCGGTACCCGGATTCGCCAGGTCGATCTGGAAACCGCGCAGCCGGTGTTGCAGATCACCCGCGAAGACATCGAGAAGCAGGGCTTCCAGTCGGTCGGCGACATCCTGCAGAACATCTCGGCCACCGGCACGCCGCCGATCAGCCGGGTCGCCCCGCTGTCGTCCGGCGAGAACGTCGGCGGCACCTACATCAGCATGCGCAACCTGGGCGCGGCGCGCACCCTGGTGCTGCTCAACGGCCGCCGCCTCGGCATCTCCACCTCCGGACTGGCCGACATCTCGACCATCCCCGCCGCCGCGGTCGAGCGCATCGAAGTGCTGAAGGACGGCGCGTCGTCGATCTACGGCTCCGACGCCATCGCCGGCGTGATCAACATCATCACCCGTTCCAACTACGAAGGCGCGTCGGCCGGCGTCTACTTCGGCCAGTACGGCGAAGGCGACGGCACCATCGCCAACGGCAGCTTCGTGATGGGCTTCACCGGCGACCGTGGTTCGGTGACCGTGGCCGCGGAATGGGCGGACGAAGACGAAGTCTGGGCCAAGGACCGTCCGTACAGCAAGTTCCCGCGCAGCGACCGGCACCCCGACGACAACTGGACCGCGGTGCACGAGGGCGGCGGCTTCCAGCCACGGTACGCGCAGCGCGCGCTGTTCCCGCAGGCGGCGTTCGGCACGCCGACCGCGACCAACCCGAACCCGGCCGGCAGCCGCCTGGTGCTGCGCGACGGCGGTGATCCGCGCAATCCGGCCGACTACATTCGCCAGGACCTCAACACCGGCGCCTGCGCGCCGAACACCGTCGCCAACCCCGGCCCGGGCACCTGCACCGCGGGTTCGCCGCTGCACAAGGCGAACTCGAACGTGCAGATGTCGCTGCGCGCGCCGATCGAGCGCCAGTCGCTGTTCGTCGACGGCATCTACGACATCACCGATGCCGTGCGCTTCCGCACCAACCTGCTGTACAGCCATCGCTCCTCCACGCGCCAGATCGCGGGTTACCCGATGCAGGCGGCCTCGTTCAACACGCCGATGGCCGCGGACAGCTACTTCAACCCGACCGGCGCCCCCATCGACACGTGGTGGCGCCGCACCTGGGAGCAGCCGCGCATCACCGAGGGCGAGCTCACCACCTACCGCTTCCTCGGCGCGTTCGAGGGCAGCTTCGAATGGGCGGACCGCTACTTCGACTGGGACGTCTCCTACCTGCACAACAAGAACCGTTCGACCCAGTCGACGATCGGCAACCTGAACCTCGCCAACGTCCGCGCGGCGGTCGGCCCCTCGTTCCTCAACGCGCAGGGGCAGGTGCAGTGCGGCACCGCCGCCAGCCCGATCCCGCTCTCGCAGTGCGTGCCGTGGAACCCGCTGCTCGGCTACGGCGTCGCCGGCCCCGGCAGCCTGACCGGCAACCAGGCCCTGCATGACTTCCTGTTCCAGGAAGAACACAACCGCGGCGAGACCTCCACCACGGTGTTCTCCGCCAACCTGAGCGGCTCGCTGTTCAGCCTGCCCGCCGGCGACCTCGGCTTCGCGGTCGGCTACGAGAACCGCAAGGAAGAAGGCGAGTTCGTGCCGGACGCCCTGGCCGTCACCGGCGGTTCGACCAACCTGGCGGCCGGCCCCACCCGCGGCAGCTACAAGGTGAACGAGGTCTATGCGGAGCTGCAGATCCCGATCCTGGCCGACATGGCGTTCGCACGGGAGCTGACCCTCGACATTGCCAGCCGCTTCTCGGACTACGACACCTTCGGCGAGACCACCAACAACAAGTTCTCGCTGAAGTGGAAGCCGTTCGATTCGCTGCTGATCCGCGCCACCCATGCCGACGGCTTCCGCGCGCCGACCATTAACGACCTGTACGGCGGCGCCTCGCAGACCTTCGCGTTCTACACGGATCCTTGCGACACCGTGCGCGGTCAGTCCACGCCAGGCTCGACCGTTCGCCAGAACTGCGTGAACGGCGTTGGCGGCAACGGCGGGCTGGGCGCGCTGGGCGACACCTATCGCCAGCTCGGCCAGGGCTTCACTCCGGTGGGCACAACGCCGGCGCAGACGCCGGTCGCGTTCCTCAGCGGCTCCAACCCGAACCTGACGCCGGAACTGTCCAAGTCCGATACGATCGGCGCCGTCTGGAGCCCGGGCTTCCTCGAAGGCTTCAGCATCGCCGTCGACTGGTGGAAGATCCGCATCGGCGACACGATCGTGGCCGACACGCCGAGCAACATGCTCAACGACTGCTACGTGCTGGGCATCGCTTCGCGTTGCGTGCCCTCCGTCAACGGCGCACCGGGCTTCTCCCGCGACTTCACCAACGGCGGCATTCCGCTCATCAATTTCGCGAACATCAACGCCGGCTTCCGCAAGGTCGAAGGCTTCGACGTCGACATCAACTACCGCTGGACCACGGCGAACTGGGGCGAGTTCAGCCTCAGTTCGAACAGCACGTACACGGCGAAGGACTACTTCGTCTCCACCAACACGCCGCAGTACGCGGTTTCGTCGGTGGGCGTCGCCGGCGCCAACCAAGCGCACCGGATCCGTTCCAATCTCAACCTCACCTGGGAGATGGGCGCGTTCGGGATCAGTTGGATGGCCCGCTACTACTCGGGCATGAAGGAGGCCTGCACCTACTTCACCCCGACCGGCGCCGGCGCGCCGAACGTGACGGAGCCGCACCTGGAGTGCAACGAGATCCGTTGGGCTCCGAGCGGCGCGCTGACGGCGAACGGCGAACCGGCCAGCTATCTGCAGCGTCGTCGCAAGGTGGGTTCGCACACCTTCAACGACATCCAGGTCCGCTGGGAAGCGCCGTGGAACGCGACCGTCGCCATCGGCGCCAACAACGTGTTCGACAAGCAGCCGGCCATCATGTACTCGGCGCCGAACTCGAACTTCAGCTTCAACGGCGAGTACGACATCGGCCGCTTCCTGTACATGAAGTACACGCAGCGCTTCTGATTCGTGAAAAACCGCAACAAAGACACGGCCCCGCAAGGGGCCGTGTCCGTTTTCGCCGGGCGTTCATCTCACCGCCACGAGAGATCGTTAACGACACTTTAATTGTCGGGCGGACAGGACTACCATCGGACCGGACTTTGCCGATTTAGGCCTACTTCTTTGCGCCAGCCGGCGAAGCGCCTCCCGTAACTACGGACTTGGAGAGAGAGATGACCCTGAAAACCACCCAGCTCCGCGACGCGATCAAACTCGCCATCGCCGTGGGCGCCGGCGTCCTGGCCAGCACCGCCTTGGCGCAAGAAGCTCAACAGGAAGAAGCGACCACCCTGGACCGCGTCGAGGTTACCGGCACGCGCATCAAGCGCGTGGATGCGGAGACCGCCAGCCCGGTATTCGTCATCGACCGCCAGGCCATCGAGGCTTCCGGCGTCGTGACCATCGGCGAGTTCCTGCAGACCACGCCGGCGGTCGCCGGCGCGGCGACCAACCCCCAGGTGAACAACGGCGGCGGCGGCGGTGCGGCAACGATGGATCTGCGCGGCCTGGGGCCCAACCGCACCCTGGTGCTGGTCGATGGCCGCCGCTGGATCGGCTCCGTCGCCAACGCCGGCAGCGCCGTGGACGTCAACTCGATCCCGATGGCGCTGGTCGAACGCGTCGAGGTGCTGAAGGACGGCGCATCGGCCATCTACGGCTCCGACGCGATCGGCGGCGTGGTCAACTTCATCCTGCGCCGGGAGTTCGAGGGGCTCGAGGTCAGCGCGATGACCGGCGTGTCCTCGCGCGGCGACGCCGACACGGTCCGCTATGAAGCGATGTGGGGCGCCTCGAGCGAGAAGGGCCGGATCATGTTCGGGGCGAGCTACGACGACATCGGCGAAGTGGCAGCCGCGGATCGTCCGTTCTCCAGCCAGCCGTTCCAGCTCTACAACGGCGAACAGACCATCGGTGGCACCAGCCGCATCCTGACCGGCTATTACCTCCTGCCGCGCGCCGCGGCCGCGGCGGCCGGCGCCGACCTCAGCGACCCGGCTTGCGGCAACCAGGCCGACGTGGTGCTCACCCGCCGCGAGGGCACGTCCGGCGCGAGCGGCAGCGACTTCCGCTGCTACAACCCGCTCGTCGACGTCTACAACTTCCAGGCGGACGGCAATCTCAACCTCACCCCGCAGGAACACCTGTCGCTGTTCGTCAACGGCAGCTACGACCTGGGCGACTTCGCCGAGGCGTTCCTCGTCGGCGCATGGAACAAGACCCAATCCAAGTTCCAGATCGCGCCGCTGCCGTTCGACGGCCGTCCCGGCGTGGACAACGTGCCGATCTCCGCCGACAGCATGTACAACCCGTTCGGCGTGGACATCACCGACGCGCGCCTGCGCCTGCGCGGGTTCATCCCGACCCGCCAGACCAGCTTCGAGACCGACACCTACCAGTTCACGATGGGTCTGCGGGGCGACATCGGCGACAGCTCCTGGAGTTGGGACGCCTACTACACCTATGGCAGGACCCCGCAGACGCAGACCGTCAGCGGCTACCTCTACGCGCCGGCGCTGACCGCCGCGCTCGGCCCCTCGATGATCGATCCCGCCACCGGGAGTCCGATCTGCGTCTCGACGCCGGGCGATCCCACCACCGCCATTCCGGGCTGTTTGCCGGTCAACTTCTTCGGCCCGGCACCGGACCCGAGCACGCCGGAAGGCCAGGCCCAACTCGAAGCGCTCAGGCTGATCAACCCGACCATCATCAACAAGAACGAGAACGAGCTGCAGGTCTACAGCGTCAACGCCACGGGCGATCTTTTCGACATGCCCGCCGGCCCGCTCGGCTTGGCGGTCGGCCTCGAACATCGCCGGGAAAGCGCGACCTCGACGAGCGACTTCCTGACCATCATTCCGCCGGGCGAGACCACTTGCCTGATCGCGCAGGAAGCCTGCACCTTCGGCGACATCAACGGCCGCTTCGACGTCACCGAGGCGTACCTCGAGGCCTTGATCCCGCTGCTGGCGGACGTGCCGTTCGCGCAGCGGCTGAGCCTGTCGCTGGGCGTGCGCTATTCGGACTACTCCAACTTCGGCGAGAACACCAGCTACAAGGGCGGCCTGGAGTGGAAGCCGATCGACGACCTGCTGGTCCGCGCCACCTACGCCAACCCGTTCCGGGCGCCGACGGTGGCGGAGCTGTTCTCGCCGACGGTGCCGAGCGCGCAGACCTACATCGACCCGTGCAACGACTTCACCGGCGCGCCCCCCGGGAGCCCGCAGGCCGGAGCCTGCGTGAACGTGCCGACCGACGGCTCGTTCGAGCAGAGCAACAACCAGACCACGTCGTTCCAGCTGTCCAACCCCGATCTGGGCCCCGAAAAGGCGAAGGTCCAGACCCTCGGCTTCGTCTATTCGCCGGCATGGCTCGAGGGATTCAGCACGACGGTGGACCTGTGGAAGGTCAAGATCGAGGACTTCATCACCATCGTGCCCGAGCAGACCGTCATCAACCAATGCTTTGATTTCGGCCGGTTCTGCGATCAGATCAACCGCGACTCCCGCGGCGACATCGTCTCGATGGTCAATCCGATCGGCAACTTCGGCGTGATCGAAGCCAAGGGCGTGGACGTCGGCTTCCGCTACAACTTCCCCGAGACCAGCTGGGGCCGCTTCACCTGGAGCCTCGACACCAGCTACCTGGCCGAGTTCGAAGGCGAATTCCTCGAAGGCGATCCGACCACCCGCATCGGCGTGTTCCCCGGCAGCTACGGCCTCGCCGGCACCTTCCAGGACAACGCCACCAACGGCTTCGGCAACTTCGCCCGCTGGCGCGCGCTCAACGACCTGCGCTGGAGCAAGGGCGATTTCAGCGCCAGCGTCACCACTCGGTACGTCCACCACGTCGACGAGAACCCGGCCGACACCGGCGATCCGGACGACCCGAACTACGTGACCCGGCGCACCGTGCCCGCCTGGGCCAAGACCGACGTCCAGGTGGCCTACCGCTTCGGCGACGAGACCTGGCAGAGCCGGGTCGAGCTCGGCGTGCGCAACGTGTTCGACCGCCTGGCGCCGCTGGTCTACTCGGGCTTCAACGGCTCTACCGACATGCGCACCTACGACGCGGTCGGCCGTTTCTTCTGGATGCGCTACACCGCTCGCTTCTAACAACAACGATCGAAACGCACCTGCGCCACGCGGCCTTGCCGCGTGGCTTTTTTTGGCGCCCGCCCAGCCCTTCCGGCGACGGGCCTGGCCGCCACATCGGCGGCCAGGCACGACCGCTGCCACGGGTGCACAATCCGCCCATGGACCTGAAGCACTACATCCGCGTGTATGACGACAGCCTGGAGTCGCAGCATTGCGCGCGGCTGATCGCGTTCTTCGAGTCGCAGCGGGCCGCCCACTTCCGCAACGGCCGCGACCGGCGCGGCGGCCTGGAGGACAGCGCCTGGACCGAACTCAACCTGAGCCGCATGCTCGATCCCCCGTCGATGCTGTTCTTCCGCCGGCTCATCGACAGCGCCCTGGAGCGCTACAACCGGTCGGTCCAGCTGCCGATCGCGGTTCCGAACAGCCCGCTGCTCAGCCCGCTGATCCTCAAGCGCTATTCGGCGCGGGACGGCGACAGCTTCCAGCTCCATTTCGACTCGATCTACGACGTCAGCGACCGCTATCTGGTCTTCCTCTGGTACCTCAACGACGTCGACGTCGAGGGCGGCACCCGTTTTCCGCACTTGGACCTGACCGTCGCGCCCAAGGCGGGCCGGCTGCTGATGTTCCCGCCCTATTGGATGTACCAGCACCAAGGCCTGCCCTCGCCCCGCCAGGACAAGTACATCCTGTCGACCTACCTGCGTTTCCCGCGGCTGGCTCAATCCACCGTATAGCCGTATTCGCGCGCGAACGGCGCCAGGGTCTCCAACGTCCGTTCCGAAAAATAGGCGCGGTAGCGGCGCCAGCGTTCGCTGGCGTGGCGATGGACCGGCTCGACCACCTGGTGATAGCTCGGCGTGCGGATCCGCTCGCCGCGTTCGGCCTTCGCGGTGCGATAGCGGCCCATGCCCTCGGCCCAGGCCAGGCCGAGGAACGCCAGCACCCGCGCGATCTCGCCGTCGAAGTCCGCGACGAGGTCTTCGTAGCGCAGCACGTGCGCCGGCAGTTCGACGCGATGCCGCTGCTCGTTCCAGTAAGCCATCACCGCCGCGTAGGTATCCGCGGCGCGCTCGAGGCTCGAGAACGAGGCCGCGCCGCCGTTGACGCCGAAGCTCTGCATGTAGCAGCTGAGCACGCAGTCGCAGGGATGGCGCAGCAGAACCACGAGCTTCGCCTCGGGAAACAGCCGCGCGATGTACGGCAGGCGCGTCAGATAGAGCGGGTACTTGTCGACCAGCCGCACGGCGGGGTCCAAGGGCATCCGCTGCGCGACCTCGGCCCAGTACCGCTTCCGCGCGGACACGACATCGGCCGTCGCCGCCGCGGCGAGCCGCGCGACCGGCCGCAGCGCCTCTATCGCGGTTTCCAGCGCCGGCCACTCGTCCAGGGCCGCCAAACCAGGGTGGCTGTCGAGCACGTTTTCCAGCAGCGTGGTCCCGGAACGGGGGAACCCCACCAGGAACACGGGATCCGCCGGCGAGGCGTCGGCGAAGGGGCGCCGCCATTCTCGCGGCGCGGGTTGCTGCAATCGCTCGCCCAGCCAACCCAGATCGGCCTGCGCGATCGATCTCGACTTCAACGCCTCGTCCAACGCCGCGTGGGCCGTCCGCAGCGCTCGCATGACCCGATCCTCCCGGCGCTGCGCTTCGTACGCCTTGGCCAGTTCGAAGTTCAAGACAGCGGTCAATGCCGGGTTTGGGCCGAGCGCCAGCCCCTGCTCCAGCCAGGCCGAGGCCTCTTCGTAGCGCTGCCGCCGGCGCGCCACGCGCGCGCAGGCCAGGCTGCGGGTGGCGCTGGCCCGGCCGTGAAGGACGCTGGGGTGCGCGAGCTGCGTTTCCGCGTCCTCCAGCCGGTTGATGCGCTCGAGCAGCAGGGCGAAATCGACGCGCAGATCGCCGCGGTCGGGACATGCCTCGAGAAGGGCCTGGTACAGCTCGCAGGCCGCCCGGTCCTGTCCGGTCTGCGCGTACACCCAGGCCAAGGCTTCGCGCTGGCGGGCCGTCAAGGCCGCCGGCCGCAATCCCGCCACGATCCTGGCCGCCTGGTCGAACCGCTCCAGCTCGCACAGGCATTGCGCATAGGGCAACGCGGTGTCCGCGGCAGGGCCCAGGCGAAACGCCGCGGCCAGATGGACGCGCGCCTGCTCCGGCGCGCCGCAGGCCAGCAGCGCCAGGCCGTAACCGAGGCGGAACTCCACCCCGTCCAGGCCCGATCGTTCGGCGGCGGCGAAACTCGCACGCGCGTTCTCCGGCTCCCCCAGGTGCAGATACGCGTTGCCCAGGTTGATCCGGTGCTCGGGGACCGCCGGCTCCCGCTCGGCGAGCGCGCGGAACAGCGCCGCCGCGTCGGCATGCCGCCCCTGGGCGCCCAGGCTCAGCCCGAGCACCGTCGCCCAGACCGGATCGTGCCCGCCGCGCAGGACCGCGGCGGCCATATGCTCGACCTCGGCGGCCTTGCCGCCGGCCAGCAGCGAAAGGGCGCGCTCCACGGAATACGCGCCGGCGCTCAATTCGCCCTCGCGACGGCGATCAGCCGCCCAGCGCCTGCGCGATACGCCGCTGCTCGTCCTTGAGCGCCTGCGGCATGCGCGGGCCGTATTCGTCCAGGTAGGCGCCGATGCTCTCGAACTCGGCCTGCCAGCCGGCGCGGTCGAACGCGAACAGCCGGGCCCGCGCCTCCTCGCTCAGCTCGACCCCGTCGAGGTTCAGGTCGCTCGCCCGCGGCAGGTGGCCGATCGGCGTTTCCACCGCGCCGGCCCTGCCCTCGACGCGACCGATCATCCACTCCAGAACGCGCAGGTTCTCGCCGAATCCGGGCCACAGGAAGCCGCCGTCGTCGCCCTTGCGGAACCAGTTGACGTGGAAGATCTTCGGCAGCCTCGCGCCGGGCTTGTCGAACGACAGCCAATGCGCGAAGTAGTCGGCGAAGTTGTAGCCGCAGAACGGCTTCATCGCCATCGGGTCGCGGCGCAGCACGCCGACCGCGCCGGTGGCGGCGGCGGTGGTCTCCGAGCCCATCGCGGCGCCGACCAGCACGCCGTGGGTCCAGTCGCGGGCCTCGAACACCAGCGGCACCAGCGACGGCCGGCGGCCGCCGAAGACGATCGCCGAGATCGGCACGCCCTGCGGGTCCTCGGCCTTCGGCGACCAGCTCGGGCACTGCTGGGCGCTGACGGTGAAGCGGGAGTTCGGATGCGCCGCCGGTCCCTTGCCCGGGTCGAACGGCCGGCCGCGCCAGTCGAATGCCGGCGTGCGTCCGTCGTCCAGGCCTTCCCACCAGGGCCGGCCGTCCTCGGTCAGGGCGACGTTGGTGAAGAGGGTGTCGCGCTGGATCGTCGCCAGCGCATTCGGGTTCGACTTCGCCGAAGTCCCCGGCGCGACGCCGAAGAAGCCGGCTTCCGGATTGATCGCGTACAGCCGGCCGTCCGCGCCCGGACGCATCCAGCAGATGTCGTCGCCGACCGTCCACACCTTCCAACCCTGCGCGCGGTAGCCCTCGGGCGGGATCAGCATCGCCAGGTTGGTCTTGCCGCACGCGGACGGGAACGCGGCGGCGATGTAGTGGGTCTCGCCCTGCGGGTTCTCCACGCCGAGGATCAGCATGTGCTCGGCCAGCCAGCCCTCCTGGCGCGCCTGCCAGGAAGCGATGCGCAGCGCGTGGCACTTCTTGCCGAGCAGCGCGTTGCCGCCGTAGCCGGAGCCGTACGACTTGATCGTCGCCTCTTCCGGGAAATGCATGATGAAGCGGCGCTCGGGATCGAGCTCGCCGATCGAGTGCAGGCCTTTCACGAAGCGGCCCTCGCGCTCGATCCGCGCCAGCGCCGGCGCGCCCATGCGGGTCATGATGCGCATGTTCGCGACCACGTACGGCGAGTCGGTGATCTCCACGCCGCAGCGCGACAGCGGCGAGTCGATCGGCCCCATGCAGTACGGAATCACGTACATCGTGCGGCCGCGCATGCAGCCGTCGAACAGCGCGTCGATCTTCGCGTGCGCCTCGGCCGGCGCCATCCAGTGGTTGTTCGGGCCGGCGTCGTCGCGCTCGCGGGTGCAGACGAAGGTCAGGTGCTCGACGCGGGCGACGTCGTCCGGGTGCGAGCGGTGCAGCCAGCTGTTCGGGTGGGCCTTCTCGTCCAGCTTGATCAGCGTGCCGTCCGCCTGCATCCGCGCGACCAGCGCCGCGTTCTCGGCGTCGCTGCCGTCGCACCAGTGGATCGCATCCGGGCGGGCCAGCGCGGCGACCTCGGCGACCCAGGCGTTCAGCGCGGCCAGCCGGCTGCCTGCGGCGCCGGCGACGGGTTTCGATGCGTCCTTGGTGATCGCGTTCACGGGCAATACGTCCTTCCAGCAGCGCTGGGTCGAAAACGGGGGAATTCAGGATGACGGAATGAGCGTGGCCATCATGTGCTCGACATAGGCCTCGAACTCGTCGTGCTGCATGCGCGCCTGGTGCAGCTGCAGGTTCAATTGCAGGAAGCCGACATAGGCGGCGTAGAGCAGGCGCGCGCGGTGCTGGGCGTCGGTGCGGCTGAGGCCGGCCTGGCGGAACGACGCGGTCAGATAGTCGAGCCGCCGCTGCGAGACGCGGCCGATCACCGGCTGCACCGCCGGATGGTCGAGCGCCTTGAGCAGCTCGGAATAGATCACGTGCGACTTGTATTCGTGCGCGACCAGGGTGAACAGCGCGCGCAGGCGCTCGCGCGGGTCGGGGATCGGCTCGAGCTGGCCGAACACGTTTTCCTGCTCATTCTTCTCCCAGCGCTCCAGCGCCGCGACCAGCAGCGCGTCGCGCGAAGGGAAATGCCAGTAGAAGCTGCCCTTGGTCACACCCAGGCGCCGCGCCAGCGGTTCCACCGCGACCGCGGCCACGCCCTGCTCGGCGATCAGGTCGAGCGCGGCCTGGGCCCAGTCGTCGGCGCTGAGGCGGCCGGTCCGTTCCGGCGGGCGCTCGCCGCTTTCCTGGCTGCTGCGTTCCGAGGGGCTGCGGGCCGTTTTGGTGTGTGCGGGCGCGGTCATGGCGTCGAGTTTATCCATACGCCCCCGGCAGGGACAGTATGTAGGGCCGCCGCGGTTGACAGCGGCCGCGGAAGCTTACCATACTCGTGCGTATGGCAAGCGTCCGATGCGCTCGCTCGAGGCGTCCGCCGCGGCGCCGATGCGCACCGTAACGCTTCCCGCCTCAACCCGCCGTCAATCGACATCGCCGCATCGTCGCCCGGAGCGCCGCCATGAGTATCGCGATTCCCTTCCTTGCCTTCCTGCTGGTCGGCGCGATCGCCGCGTACCACCGGCTGCGCCTGCCGGTGTGGGCGGCGCTGACCGCGACCGTGCTAGTCGCCTGCTGGCTGCTCGGCGCGAGCGGCGCGGCCACGCTGGTCGCCGGCGCGATCACCGCGCTGATCGCGGTGCCGTTGCTGCTGCCGCAGATCCGCCTGCCGTTCATCACCCGGCCGCTGCTGGGCTTCTACACCAAGATCCTGCCGCCGCTGTCGGAAACCGAGCGCACCGCGCTGGAGGCCGGCACCGTCGGCTTCGAGGGCGAGCTGTTCTCCGGCAAGCCCGACTGGCGGGTGCTGCTCGACCAGCCCAAGCCGCAGCTGAGCGCGGAGGAGCAGGCCTTCCTCGACGGTCCCTGCGAGGAGCTGTGCCGGATGGTCAACGACTGGGACATCACCCACGTCCGCGCCGACCTGCCGCCGGAGGTCTGGGAGTTCATCAAGAAGAACAAGTTCTTCGGCATGATCGTGCCGAAGGAGTACGGCGGGCTCGGCTTCTCGGCGCTCGCCAACCACAAGGTGATCCAGAAGCTGGCCTCGGTGTCGAGCGTGGTCAGCTCCACCGTCGGCGTGCCGAACTCGCTCGGCCCGGCGGAGCTGCTGATGCACTACGGCACCCAGGAGCAGAAGGACCACTACCTGCCGCGCCTGGCCGACGGCCGCGAGATCCCCTGCTTCGGGCTGACCGGTCCCTGGGCCGGCTCCGACGCCACCTCGATCCCGGACTACGGCATCGTCTGCATGGGCGAGTGGAACGGCGCGCGCGTGGTCGGCGTGCGCCTGACCTTCGAGAAGCGCTACATCACCCTGGCGCCGGTGGCGACGCTGATCGGCCTGGCCTTCCGCATGTACGACCCGGACGGCCTGATCGGCGACAAGCGCGACATCGGCATCACCCTGGCGCTGGTGCCGCGCGACACCCCGGGCGTGGAGATCGGCCGCCGCCACTTCCCGCTGAACTCGCCGTTCCAGAACGGCCCGATCCGCGGCAAGGACGTGTTCATCCCGCTGAGCCAGCTGATCGGCGGCGAGGCCTACGCCGGCAAGGGCTGGCAGATGCTGGTCGAATGCCTGTCGATCGGCCGTTCGATCACCCTGCCCTCCACCGCCAGCGGCGGCGCCAAGCTCGGCGCCGTCGTCACCGGCGCCTACGCCCGCATCCGCAAGCAGTTCGGCCTGTCGGTCGGCCGCTTCGAGGGCGTGGAGGAGGCGCTGGCGCGGATCGGCGGCAAGGCCTACGCGATCTCGGCGCTGGCCCAGGCCACCGCCGCCGCGGTGGCGCGCGGCGAGAACCCGGCCGTGCCCTCGACCATCGCCAAGTACCACTGCACCGAGATGGCGCGCGAGGTCGCCACCGACGTGATGGACATCCACGGCGGCAAGGGCATCATCCTCGGCCCGAGGAACTACGCCGGGCGCAACTGGCAGGCGCTGCCGATCATGATCACGGTGGAAGGCGCGAACATCATGACGCGCTCGCTGATGATCTTCGGCCAGGGCGCGATCCTGTGCCACCCGTGGGTGCTCAAGGAGATGCGCGCGGCGACGCTGCCGGACCCGGACCAGCGCCTGCGCGAGTTCGACCGCAACCTGTTCGGCCACATCGGCTTCGCCCTGTCCAACGCGGTGCGCGCGCTGTGGTTCGGCCTGACCGCCGCCCGCTTCGGCGCCGCCCCGGGCGACGACTACACCCGCCGCTTCTACCGCAAGCTCAACCGCTATTCCGCGGCGCTGGCGCTGATGGCCGACACCTCGATGTTGCTGCTGGGCGGCAAGCTCAAGTTCAAGGAATCGCTGTCCGGCCGCCTGGGCGACGTGCTCAGCCACCTGTACATGACCAGCGCGATGCTCAAGCGCTACGAGGACGAGGGCCGGCCGGAAGCCGACCGCCCGCTGCTGGCCTGGGCGTTCCACAACAGCATCCACCGCACCGAGATCGCCCTGTCCGCGGCGCTGCGCAACTTCCCGGTGCGCCCGGCCGGCTGGCTGCTGTGGGCGCTGATCTTCCCGCTCGGCCGCCGCGCGCAGGCGCCGAGCGACCGCTTGGGCCACAAGATCGCCAGCTTGCTGATGTCCCCGAACGAAGCGCGCGACCGCCTGGCCGCGGGCGTGTTCACCACGCCGACCGCGAACAACCCGGCCGGGCGCATCAACAGCTACCTGCCGAAGGTGGTGCTGGCCGAGCCGGTCGAACGCAAGTTCCTCAAGGCGCTCAAGACCCGCGACATCGAGGCGCTGAGCTTCGGCGAGCAGCTCGACGAGGGCGTGCGCGAAGGCTGGATCACCGCCGAGGAGCGCAGGCAGCTGGAGGAACTGCGCGAGATGACGATCGACGCGATCGGCGTCGACGACTTCGATCCGGAGGAACTGCGCTCGGCGGGCTACCGCCGCGAGCAGATCGACAACCGCGCCGCGGCCTGAGGGGGCCAGCGGAGGAACGGATGAAGAGGGACGAGCGGGAGCTTTCCGCTCGTCCCCTGGTTCCCGGAGCCTGGCGATCATGGCCGACGTGCTCGCGCTGTACCGACGGATGAGCCGCTGGCCCGGCGGGCGCTGGCTGTTCTCGCGCGCGGTGTGCCTGAAGGCGCCCTACTTCGCGACGATCGCGCCGCGCTTCGTCGCGCTGGAACCGGGGCGATGCGAAGTGCGCATCCGCGACCGGCGGCGCGTGCGCAACCACATCGGCACCGTGCACGCGATCGCGCTGTGCAACCTGGCCGAGCTCGCCGCCGGGGTGATGACCGACGCCAGCCTGCCCGCGACGATGCGCTGGATCCCGAGAGGCATGGCCGTCGAATACCTGAAGAAGGCGGTGGGCGCCCAGCATGCGGTGGCCGAGCCCGAAGCGCCGGTCGTCGAAGCCGCGTCCGGCTACGAACTGCCGGTCGCGGTGACGGTGACCGACCCGGGCGGCGAGGCCGTGTTCCGCGCCCGCATCGCGATGTGGGTCTCGCCCAAGCGCGAAGCCCGGGGGGCCAGGAAGGGGTGAGAGGAACGAGGGAAAGCCATCCGTCCCCGGTTCCTCCCGATTCGTTCCCCGGAACGGGCTCGTAGCCCGGGTTCCCGCCGTCGTGGACCAGGCGCAGGGACTTCATGGCGCTTCTCCGCGTGGCGGGGCCGACGGCCCCGCCGGAATAGGCGTCCTCGCGGAGGCCGGATCGGCATCCCGGCGCCCGCGGCCGCGGCATAGCGCGCAGGCCGTCGTGGGGCCCGGACGCAGGCGGTGCGCTCAGGCCGCGCGGCCGTCCGCCTGCGGCCGCGCGGCGCGGACCGGGGCCAGCGCCAGGACCGCCGCGAGCGCCATCGCGGCGGCGACGATCGCCGCCGCGGCGTAGCCGACGCCGACCACGCCCACGGCGTCGATCACCCGGCCGCCCGCGACCGCGCCCAGGGCGATGCCGAGGTTGGCGCCGGAGATGTTCAGCGACGCGGCGAACGCGGGGGCTTCCGGCGCCGACTTCATCACCCGCACGTGGCTGACGATGAACAACGCCGACTGGGTCACGCCCCACAGCGCCAGCACCGCGGCCAGCGCCGGGAGCGAGCCGATCGCCGGCGCCGTCGCCAACAGGGCGAAGGCCAGCGGCGCGCCGAACAGCAGGGTCGCCCCGAGCGGCCGCCGGTCGACCAGGCGGCCGCCCAGCGCGTTGCCGATCAGGCCTACCGCGCCGAAGCCCATCAGCGTCCATCCGACCGTGCCGCCGTCGAAGCCGGCGCCGCGCTCGAGCAGGTCGGCCAGGTAGGTGTAGGCGGTGAACATGCCGGTGAACAGCAGGATCGACAGCAGCACGTGGCCGAGCACCCGCGCCTCGCGCAGCACGCGCAACTGCCCGCGCAGCGGCGCCGGCGCCTGGCGCGGGCGCACGTCCGGCAGGAACGCCTGCAGCAGCGCGGCCTTGCCCAGGGACATCGCCGCCAATGCGGTGAAGGCCGCACGCCAGCCGAACGCGTCGGCGAGCAGCGTGCCGATCGGCACGCCGAGCACGGTCGCGCAGATCACGCCGAAGGAGATCACCGAGATCGCGCGACCGGCGCGCGCCTCCCCGGCGAGGTCGACCGCGGTCTCGCTGGCCAGCGCCCAGAACACCGGCACCCCGAGCGCCGGCAACAGCCGCGCCAGCGCCATCACGCCGATGTTCGGGGCGAGCGCCGCGAGCGCGTTGGCCGCGGCGAACGCCAGCAGCACGGCCACGAACAGCCGCTTGCGCTCGAAGCGGGAGAAGTACGCGGTGAGGAAGGGCCCGCTCGCGGCGATGGTCAGGCCGAACAACGTGACCAGCAGGCCCGCGGCGGACACGCTCACGCCCAGGTCGCGCGCCAGCGGCGGCAGCAGCCCGACCAGGATGAATTCGGTGGTCAGCACGGTGAAACCGGCAGCGGACAGCAAAAGCAACGAGAGAGGCATGCCTGTCGACCTCGCGAAAACAGAGCCGCCGCGACGCCGGCGCGCCGCGGAACGCAGTGGAAGGAAGCAGCGGCCGAAGCCGCACGGCGAGCAAATCTAGGGAAGGCGGCGTGCGGCGATAAGGCGCAACGATGTGGGCTCAGCGTTCCCGCCGCCGCATCGATCGCGGCAGGGCCGCAACCGCGCCGCTTGCGTGCGCGCGCGCCGATTCGGGAAGGTCCATCCCTGGGCGCGATCTAGTCCGCGCACGCGGGTCGTGGCAGATTGCGGCGCGATGCCATGCTTCGGCCGCGTGCCCGGCTTCCGTGCGCCGCCGGCGGTTCCCGGATTGGGAGAGCCGTCCGGCTCTCCCGCGGCGGCGTCAGTCGGCGCCGCGTTCGGCCGGCAGCGTCCGTTCCTCGCGCAGCAACCGCCAGGCGCCGAAGGTCAGGCTGGCGGCGAGCAGCACGCCGGCGCCGAACACCGCCTTCGAGCCGAGGCCCGACAGCAGCTTGTGCAGCCAGACGAAGGTCAGGTCGCCGCCGCGGTAGATCACCGTGTCGATGGCGGCGCCGGCCTTGTAGCGCCACTCGCGCCCGACGCGGGTGTAGATCGTCTCGCGCGCCGGCTTGGCCAGCGAGAACTCGCTGGAGCGGGTGACCACCTGGACGACGGCGACGATCGCCGGCAACGGCGAGGCGGCCAGCGCCGCGTAGCCGAGCAGGATCGCGAAGCCCGGAATCAGCAGCGCGGGGGCGATGCCGAAGCGCGACAGCAGCCAGCGGGTGACGAACAGCTGCACGACCAGGGTCAGCGCGTTCACCGCCAGATCGAGCGTCGCGTAATAGGCGGTGCGCGCCTCCGGGTCGGGGTAGAACCGGCGCGCGATCGCGGCCTGCTCGTTGTACAGCAGGGTGCCGACCCCGACGCCCAGCAGCACCAGCACCGCGAGCCAGCGCAGCAGCGGCTCCCGGGCGATCAGCTTCAGGCCGGCCAGCACCTCGCCGCCCATCGGCACCTCGCCGCTGGCGAGCCGGCGCTCGCGCTCGCGCAGCACCGCCCAGGCGCGCAGGCGCAGGATGCAGACCATGCACACGCCGAGGAAGCCGGCCGAGACCAGCATCAGCTGGGCGATGCCGACCCGCTCGACCAGGCTGCGGGTCAGGATCGGGCCGAGGAAGGCGCCGACGGTGCCCGCCGCGCCGATGTAGCCGTAATAGGCGCGGGCCTCGGCGTTGCCGTAGACGTCGGCCATGAAGCTCCAGAACACCGCCACCGCGAACAGGTTGAACACGGTGATCCAGAGGAAGAACGCCATGCCCCGACCCGGCACGCCGCTGTCGAACAGCACGTAGAACAGCAGCAGGGTGGCGATGAAGAAGCCGTAGATGACCGGCAGGAACACCCGCCGCGGATAGCGGCTGACCAATGCCCCGTAGACCGGCTGCAGCAGCACCATGATCAGGAAGGTGCAGGTGAACAGCACCTGCAGGGTGAACTCCTGCAGCGGCAGGCCGCGCGCGGCGAAGAACGCGATCATCCCGGGCGGAAACACCGCCTCGACGTCGTGGGAGGCGCCCATCGCCTCGCGCACCGGGCGCAGCACGTAGTAGCCGCTGAGCAGGCAGAAGAAGTACAGGAACGACCACCACAGCGCCGGCGATTCCGACAGCGCGGCGCGGAAGCGGAGATGCCAGGGAAGGCGGGGATCTGCGGCGGCGCTCATCGCGGTTTTCCTGGTGCCGGCGTGGCGACGGTCGCGCGCACCCGTGCCGCCGATCCGTTCGGCGCCGCAGTATACGTCGCGACCGTGGCCCGCCGCCGCACGGTTCGCTCGAGGACCGCGCGGCTGCAGTCTTCGGCCGGCGGCCGCCGCGTATGCGCGAATGCCCCGCGCGTTCGAACGCACGCGTCGGTTCGGGCGCGGCCGCGCCACCGGCGCTGGAGTTCGTGGCGGATCGCAGGCGCGCGATCTTCGCGGCCGGGGACGGCGGCTTCGGCGGCGGTGGGCGGTGGCAGCCGGCCCGCCCTGTGCTCCCGGCGCGCCGGCTTTCACGCGGTTCCGAGGCGGGCCGATCCATTCTCGGCGCGACGACCGGAAAGCGCGCCCGCTCGGCGGCGGGGCTCGAGCCCGGCTCGGGCGACGATCGGCGGACGCGCGCGGATCGCTCCGCGGACGTTGCGCGGCAACGGACCGATGGAGCCCTACGAGGCCTGCGTCGGCGCCGCATCGTCCGGCCGACGCGGAGATCGCGCATGGCAACGCAGCGCGGCAGGCGTGCGGCCCGGGTTCTGCGACCGCGGCAACAATTCCAAGCAAATCATCAAGCTGAACGAGATATCTGCCCAAATTCTTGAATTCGGCGCTAGAATCGGCCCGTTCTCTGCATCTCTTGCAAGGCGCTGCGACCTATGAAACCGGACGCGAAGCGGCGGTCACGCATTGTCTCCCGTTTGAGCGCCATCGCGTTCCTGCTGCCCATGACGCTCGGCACCACCGCGCAGACCTCGCTGCGCGGGACCCCGTCGCAGCACGCCGCGCCGGGGTCGCACGCCGACGTCGTCGCGCCGGCCGCGCCCGCGCGCCCGCCGGCGCCGCCGCTGCCGGGCAGCTTCGACGTCCGCCAGTTCGAGGCGATGGCGCAGGCGCTGGTCGCCGAGCAGCGCGTGCCCGGCCTGGCGATGGCGATCGTCCACAACGGCCGCGTGCTCAGCGCGCGCGGCTACGGAGTCACCGACGTCAGCGCGGGGCAGCCGGTGGACGCCCACACCGTGTTCCGCCTGGCCTCGCTGTCGAAGAGCTTCGCCGGCACCCTCACCGGGCTGCTGGTCAACGACGGCAGCCTGCGCTGGGACAGCAAGCTCAGCCAGTATCTGCCGAACTTCCGCCTCAGCGACCCGGACGCGGCGCGCCGCCTCACGGTCGCCGACGTGCTCAGCCACCGCGTCGGCCTGACCCACAACGCGTTCGACCGCGACCTGGAGCAATACGTCGACTACCGCACGCTGACCCAGAAGATGGCCTACGCGCCGCTGCGGTGCCTGCCCGGCACCTGCTACGGCTACCAGAACGTCGCCTTCAGCCTGATCGGCGACGTGGTGTTCGCCGCCACCGGCGACTTCTACGCCGAGGAAGTCCAGCGCCGGCTGCTCAAGCCGCTCGGCATGAACGACGCCAGCCTCGGCCTGGAAGGCATCCAGGCCAGTCCGAGCTGGGCGCGGCCGCACGTGCGCGGGCGCGGCGGCTGGGTCTCGGTGATGCCGAAGGCGACCTACTACCAGGTGCTGCCGGCGGCCGGGGTCAACGCCAGCGCCAGCGACATGGCGCAGTGGCTGATCGCGCATACCGGCCACCGCCCCGACGTGCTGCCGGCGCCGCTGCTGGCGACCCTGCACCAGCCGCTGGTCGACACGCCGAGCGAGATCCGCGGTTCCTCCTGGCGCCGCCAGCGGCTGCAGTCGGCCGGCTATGCGC
Source organism: Vulcaniibacterium tengchongense (assembly GCF_003814555.1). GTDB lineage: Bacteria > Pseudomonadota > Gammaproteobacteria > Xanthomonadales > Xanthomonadaceae > Vulcaniibacterium > Vulcaniibacterium tengchongense. The sequence continues at coordinate 113,982 of NZ_RKQN01000001.1, read as the reverse complement.
TGGGCTGGCGCGTGTACGACTACGCCGGGCACCGGCTGGTCTTCCACGGCGGCGCGGTGCAGGGCTACCGCGGGATGATCGCGATGCTGCCGGACCTGGACTTCGGCGTCGCCCTGATGTGGAACAGCGAGAGCGCGTTGCCGTCCGGGCTGCTGCCGACGATGCTCGACCGCGCGCTCGGCCTGCCGGCGCAGCGCTGGCTGGACGAGGAGTTCGAGAGCCCGACCTACTTCGTCGAGGCGTCGCAGTCCAAGCCCACTGCACCTGCCGCCCCCGGCAGCGCCGCCTCGGCGTCGACCGCCGCGCCCAACTGAGCGCGTCCCGGGCGCTCCGTCGCGCCGGCGAACCTCCGCATCACGCCCGCGCGATGCGCGTCCGCACGCTCGCGCCCGCGTCGTCGCGCTTGCAGGCGAACGCGGAAGCGGATGCTGCGGGCCTCGCGTTGCGCGCCGGCCGGGTTCGCGGCGTTCGCCGGCGCGGCCGCCCCCGCTCCCTGGCCGCTCCGCCGCTCGGCGCGTCCGGGAATCGGCCGCAGCGCCACGCGCGCGGGCGGTCTTCGCCCCGGCCGTGCCTGCCGACGGCCCGCGCCGACGCGGGCCCCGACGCCGTGGCCGGCGCTGGCCAAACCGGGTGCGGGTGCACGGCGGCCCGCCGGCGCTGACCCGCGACCGGGCTCGCGGCCGAGAGGGTCGCGCATCCAGGTTCGACGAGGCGCGGGATGGCGGGCCGCGATCCACGCGTCGCAAGCTGTTCGCGATGGCCCCGCCTGCCCGGCGGCGGTCGACGCAGGCCGCACCGCATGCAACGCCCACCGCAGGGCCAGCCGGCCTTGCGCCCGGCACCGGACGCTCTCGCTTCACGCGCCTGCCCGGCGGCTGCGGACGGCGCAGGCCCATAAAAAAAACTCTCCCCCCGCCTGGGCCGCGGGGAGAGAGTCGGATTACGGCTAATCGGGGTCGTTATTAGATCATCGGCGCCGGGGTGGCCGGCATCGTGGTCACGGCCGGCTTCTTGGCGGCCTTCTTGCGGGCGGCCGGCTTCTTGGCGGAGGCCTTCTTCGCGGTCTTCTTGGCGGCCTTCTTCGCGCCGCTCTTCTTGGCCGCCTTCTTCGCGGTCTTCTTGGTGGCCGCCTTCTTCGCGGTCTTCTTGGTGGCCGCCTTCTTCGCGGTCTTCTTGGTCGCCTTCTTGGCGGTCTTCTTCGCCGGGCGACGCGCGGTCTTCTTCGCCGCCTTCTTCGCGGTCTTCTTGGCCGCGGCCTTCTTCGCGGTCTTCTTGGTCGCCTTCTTGGCGGCCGACTTCTTGGCTACCTTCTTCGTCGCCTTCTTGGCGGCGGGCTTCTTCTTCGCAGCTTTCTTAACGGCCATGGTATGGCTCCTCGTCAGTGGTTGATCAGCGATCGATCAGGGTTGTTGCAGGTATAGAGCCCAGTGCGAACAGGGCCGCGGGAGTCGGACCCGCGAGCAGCCGCCGGCGCGCCAGGCGCACCGGAACGGATGGGGACGGCCCGCGGCGAAGCGGGCACGGCGCGTCGGCCGGCGGCGACGGGATCGGACCGGACGAGGCGGAATGAAAAAGGCGACGACGTCGGAAGCGACGTCGGGGCGGAGCGCGTTTTCGCGGGGGAAACGAATCCTGCGTCCACCGTTACGACTGCCAGGGCGGAGGTCCGTGTTGTGCCGCGAGTTGTCGCGTTGGTCGTACTCACTCGCTTCCGCAGGAAACGTCTGCTGGGCGAAACCTAATCACGGTTTTTTCGACTGTCAACAACCGTGCGCCGATTTCCTTGCCGCGGCGGCGGCGCACCGGCACCGGTCTTCGCCCCGCGCGCGCCGCGTCGACGCGCGCGCGCATCGCCCCGCGCGCATCGGCCGGAAATCAGCGCGTGAAAAAAAACCGCTTGTTTTTGGCCGTTTCCGTCGCGCGCGCAGCGGCGCGGCGACGCATGGCGCGGCCGCGAACGGCGGCATCGAATGCGCCTTCGGACGCTCCGCAACGGCGGCTGACGGATCGCGCGAAGCGATCGCCGAAGGCGCCGCCTTTCGCGTCGCACAAGCCGGTTTGCGCGAAAACTGCGCGAACTTCTCCGCCCGGTCGCCCGACCGGAAACGCGTCGAGCGAGCGCGTCGGCGTCGGTCGGTTCGCCGCCCTTCGCGGCGCGCGCGCCGCCGCAGAGATCGACGCGGCGCGCCCATTGCGGCGTCGCTCGCGCGGCATTGCCTTCGACGTCGGCATCGACGTGCTCTTCACGCCGATCGACGAGACAGGCCGCCGGCGCGTGGGCGGCCCGAACGACGTCCGCCGCCGCGCCGCTCCGCACCGGTGGAATTCCCTCGCAAACCGGCGGGTTTCGCGCACCCGCAATACCGGTGCCGCCTTCGGCCGGCGCCAGGACGCGGTCGCGCGGGGAGCCGGCGTGCCTGCGGTCGGACGCGACGCGCATGCCCGTTCCGGCCGATCGCCACGACCGCGTCGGCCAGCGGCGCGTTCCGGTCGGGCGCGCCGGCCGTTCGGCGCGATCGCGCAAGCGCCGCCCGCGCCTCCCTCGTTCCCGCCGGCGTGCCGGCCGCACAAAAAAACACCGGCCGCGCGAGGCGGCCGGTCGTGTGCACAGCGGCCGGCGGCGGGCCGGCGCGGAGGGGATCAGTGGTCCTCGTCCTCGAGCAGCTCCGCGTAATCGTCCGGATCGAGCAGCTCGTCGAGCTGTTCCTTGAACTGGTCGGCGTCGTCGATCTGCAGGGTGAACAGCCAGCCTTCGCCGTAGGCGTCCTCGTTGATCGTCTCCGGCTTGTCCGCCAGTGCCGAGTTCACCGCCAGCACCGTTCCCGACACCGGCGCGTACACGTCGGATGCGGCCTTCACCGATTCGACCGTGGCGCAGGCGTTGCCCGCCTCGATCCTCTGCCCGACCTCCGGCAGTTCGACGTAGACCAGGTCGCCGAGCTGCTCCTGGGCATGGTCGGAGATGCCGACGGTGACCTTACCGTCGCCATCGACGCGGACCCACTCGTGGGACTTGAGGAATTTCAGATCGCCGGGGATTTCTTGCATGGCTGGCCTCGAAACGGTGCGGGGGCGGCAGGAACGGCGCCTAGTGTAAGCGGCGGCGGCGGCGCTTGCGAACGCCGCGCGTCTATTGCGCGGCGCGGTACGGCGCGCGGCCGCTGCGCAGCGCGGCGTGCAGCATGTCGATCCGGTCCTGGCCCCAGAACGGTTCGCCCTCGAGCACGTACCCGGGCAGGCCCGGCAGGTCGGCGGCGATCGCCCGCTCGGTGTTGCCGCGGTAGATCGCCTCGATCGCGTCGGTTCGCGCCGCGGCCAGCACCGCCTCCGCGTCGGCGCCCTGTGCGGCGAGCAGGCGCGCCAGCTCGGCCGGGTCGGCCAGGTCGCGATCCTCCGCCCACAGCGCGCGGAACGCCGCGTCCATGTAGCCGGCCGGGTCGGCGCCGGCCTCTGCCAGCGCGATCGCGCAGCGGTCGGCCAGGGCGATGTCGACCGGATAGAACTTCGGCGCCAGGTTCAGCGGCAGGCCGCGCCACTCGCGCCAGCGCTGCAGTTCCACCAGGCGATAGCGCTGCCGCGCCGGCGCGCGCTTGGCCAGCGGCAGGCCGCCGTTGGCGTCGAACAGCTCGAAGATCCTCACCGGCCGGTAGACGAGCCGCGCGCCGGTCTCGCGCGCGACGTCGAGCACGGCGGCATGGCCCAGGTAGGAGTACGGCGAGATCAGGCTGAAGTAGTAGTCGACGGTTTTCATGGCGAGGCGCCGCTCCCGCTCAAACGAGCACGCCGTCCTGCGCCCGGCCTTCGCGCACGAACGGGAACTTCACCACCCGCACCGGCATCTCCTTGCCGCGGATGTCGACGCGCACGCCGCCGCCGGCGCCGAACGCGAGCTCCCCGGCCGGCACCCGCGCCAGCGCGATCGCCTTGCCCAGGGTCGGCGAGAAGGTACCCGAGAGGATCTCGCCCTCGCCGTGCGGGGTCAGCACCTTCTGGCCATGGCGCAGCACGCCCTTCTCGTCCATCACCAGCCCGATCGTCTGCCGCGGCACGCCCTCGGCCTGCTGCTTCTCGAGCGCGGCGCGGCCGACGAAGTCGCGGCCGGCGTCGAGGGCGACGGTCCAGCCGAGCGCCGCCTCGTATGGGGTGACGGTCTCGTCCATGTCCTGGCCGTAGAGGTTCATGCCGGCCTCCAGGCGCAGCGTGTCGCGCGCGCCGAGGCCGCAGGGCTTCACGCCCGCCGCCAGCAGCGCGTTCCAGAACGCCACCGCCGCCGGCTCCGGCACCATCACCTCGAAGCCGTCCTCGCCGGTGTAGCCGGTGCGGGCGACGAACACCGTCGCGCCGTCGGCGGTGCGCGCCTCGGTGGCGGCGAAGCGGCCGAGCTTGCCGATGCGCTCGCGCTCGGCCGGATCGAGCAGGCCGATCGTCTTGGCGCGCGCGTTCGGCCCCTGCACCGCGACCATCGCGTAGTCCGGGCGCTCGCGGACCTCGACGCCGAAACCCTGCGCCTGGCCGCCGATCCACTCCAGGTCCTTGTCGCGGGTGGCGGCGTTGACCACCAGGCGGAAGAAGGCTTCGTCGAGGTAGTAGACGATCAGGTCGTCGATCACCCCGCCGTGGGCGTTGAGCATGCAGGTGTACAGCGCCTTGCCCGGCGCCTTGAGCTTGTCCACCGAGTTGGCCACCAGCATCCGCAGGAACTCGCGCACGCGCGCGCCGTGCAGGTCGACCACGGTCATGTGGCTGACGTCGAACATGCCGGCGTCGCCGCGCACCTGGTGGTGCTCCTCGATCTGCGAGCCGTAGTGGATCGGCATGTCCCAGCCGCCGAAGTCGACCATCTTGGCGCCGAGCGCGCGGTGGGTGTCGTTGAGGATGGTCTTCTTCTGGGTCATGTCGCGGCCGCGATGCTGGGAATGAGCCGGCGATTATCCCACGGCGCGGCGGGCGCCACCGGCGCGGCCTCCGCGCTGCGCGGCAAGCGCGCGCGGAGCCCGCGAGGCCGGGAACGTTCCTGCCGCGTCGCGCGGTCGGGCGCGTGCGGGCTCAGCCGTCGTAGCCGTGGCCCTCGTTGACGCAGCGCACGCCCGCGGGCGGGATCTCGCGCAGGCGCTCGCGGGCGAAGTCGAATTCCCAGGCGCGGTACACGGGCTCGTACCACTCGCCCTCGCCTTCCGCATCGACCCAGGCGAGCAGCGCCGGAGCGTCGCGGCCGTCGCGCAGGCAGCCGTGGAAGGCGAGCATGCGCCCGGGCGGCTGCGTCGGGCGTTCGAGCACGTCGAGCACGCGCCACTGGGTCTGGTTGCCTTCGTGGCCGATCGCCTTGAGCACCAGCACGTGGCTGAGCCGCGGCCAGTCCGGCCCGTGCGCGGAGAACGCGTAGGCGCAGATCGCCGAGGCCGCCGGATCGGCGCTCGCGCCCGCCGGCGCGGAGAAGCAACTGCCGCCCAGGTCCGGCAGCTCCGGCGGAAACGGCGGCACGGTGCGGCCGATCAGCGCCTCGGCCTTGGGCGGCGCGGCACCGGCGAACGCGGTCGGGCAGAACGCCGCCGCGATCGCCGCCAACACCGCCGCCGCTCCGCGTCCGCCCATCCGCTCGCCTCCGTCAACGCGCCGCTTCGACCCGCAGAACCATACCCTCGACCGCGACCACCCGCACCGCGGCGCCGGCCGGCAATTCCGGCCCGGTCACGTCCCAGTAGGCGTCGGCGATCTGCACCCGGCCGCGGCCGTCGACGATCGCCCGCTCCAGCGGCACCACCCGCCCGACCAGCGCCTCGGCGCGGCGGTTGAGCAATGGCCGATCGGTCTGCCGCCCGCGGCCGCGGAACCAGGTGCGGTAGACCTGGATCGAGACGAAGCTCAGCGCCACGAACGCGGCCACCTGGGCCAGAATCGACAGGCCGGGAAACAGCAGCACCAGCGCGAACACCGCGGCCGCGGCGAAGCCGAGCCAGAGCATGAACGCGCCCGGCGCCAGCGCCTCGGCGGCGAACAGCAGCAGCGCGACCGCCGCCCAGGCGACCGATTCCCAGCTCCACTGCATGGCTCAGCCCCCGCGCGGCGCCGGCGGCGCGGCGCGCCCGCCCTGCTGCCGTTCCAGCGCGTCCCTGGCCAGCTCGGCGATGCCGGCGAGCGAGCCGATCACCCCGGCCGACTCCATCGGCATCATCACGAACTTCTGGTTCGGCGCCTCGGCCAGGGCCTTGAACGCCTCGATGTACTTCTGCGCGACGAAGTAGTTGATCGCCTGCACGTTGCCCGAGGCGATCGCCTCGGATACCAGCTGGGTCGCCTTGGCCTCGGCCTCGGCCAGGCGCTCGCGCGCCTCGGCCTCGCGGAACGCCGCCTCGCGCTTGCCCTCGGCCTCGAGGATCGCCGCCTGCTTCTCGCCCTCCGCGCGCAGGATTTCCGACTGGCGATGCCCCTCGGCCTCGAGGATGTTGGCGCGCTTCTCGCGCTCGGCCTTCATCTGCCGCGCCATCGAATCGACCAGGTCGCGCGGCGGCTGGATGTCCTTCAGCTCGATGCGGTTGACCTTCACGCCCCACGGATGCGTGGCCTGGTCCACCGCGGTCAGCACCTTGGCGTTGATCTCGTCGCGCTTGGACAGCGACTCGTCCAGGTCCATCGAGCCGATCGCGGTGCGGATGTTGGTCATCACCAGGTTGAGGATCGCGATCTCCAGCTGCGCGACCTCGTAGGCGGCCTTGGCCGCGTCCAGCACCTGGAAGTAGACCACGCCGTCCACCTTGACCACGGCGTTGTCCTTGGTGATGACGTCCTGGCTGGGCACGTCCATCACCTGCTCCATCATGTTGATCTTGCGGCCGACGGCCTGGTAGACCGGCACCAGGAAATGCAGCCCCGGGCCCATGGTGTGGGTGTACTTGCCGAAGCGCTCGACCGTCCATTCGTAGCCCTGCGGCACCATCCGCACCGCCTTGAACAGGATGATCACCGCCGCGGCCAGCAGCACGATAGCCAGAATCGATTCCATGGATGTCCCTCCCTGTCGTTGGCGCGAGTATAGGCCGAAGGCGGACGCGGCCGGCGCTGCGACGGTCCGGCCCGCTGCCGCATCCAGATCATCGACATGCCGCCGTCACCGCGCCCCGACCCGACGCCCGAGCCGCCCCTGCCCGCCCCGGCGGAGGCCGCCGCGGCGGTGCGTTCGAGCTTCGCGATCGACGTCCCCGAGGCGCTGCTGGCGCGCGCCCGCGCCGGCGAGGCGGCGGCGTTCGAGCAGATCTACCGGCGTTTCGAGCGGCCGGTGTTCACCCTGGCGCTGCGCCTGCTCGGCGGCGCGCGCGACGAGGCCGCCGACGTGCTGCAGGACACCATGCTCAAGGTGCTGGCCAAGATCGGCGACTACCGCGGCGGCGAGGGCGGCGGACCGTTCTGGGGCTGGCTGCGGCAGATCGCGATCAACGAGGCGCTGATGCGCCTGCGCAGCCGGCGCCGGCACGAACACGAGCTGCCGCTGGACGAGGACTTCGCCGCGGCCGACGCCGGGCCCCTGCCGGCCGCGGCCGCGGATGCCGCGGCGCTGGCGCGCGCGCTGGCGCAGCTGCCGGCGGCCACCCGCAGCGTGCTCTGGCTGTACCACGCCGAGGGCTACACCCACGAGGAGATCGCCGCGCTGATGCAGCGCACCCCGAGCTTCTCCAAATCCCAGCTGGCGCGCGGCGGCCGCCGCCTGCGCCGGCTGCTCGAGCCGGAGACGGCCCATGCCTGACCTGACCCCCCGACACGATCCGCCTGAGGGCTGGCGCGAGGCCTTCGCCGCGCTGCCGCTGGAAGCGCCGCCGGCCGACCGCTGGCCGCAGGTGGCGCGCGCGCTGCAGGCGCGGGCGGCCACGGCGCGGCGCCGGCGCCCCCTGCTGTGGCTGGCCGCCGCGGCGACGGTCGCCTGCGCGGCGCTGCTGCCGTTGCGGCTGCAACGCCAGGCGCCGCCCGCGGGCGAGGACGCCGCGCCGGTGGCGGCGGTCCCGCGCGCGGCGCCCGACGCCGCTTCGGCCGCGTCGTCGCGCCAGCCGCCGGCGGCGCTCGCGCCGGGCCGCGCCGCGGCGCCTGTCCCCGTGCGCGCCGACGCCGCAACGGAGCGACTCGCCGCGGTGCCCGCGGCGCGGAGCGCGCCGGGCGGGGACGCCGGCACGGAGATGCCCGGGCCGGCCGCCGCCGCCTCCGCCGGCGAACGCGCAGTGGCGGCCGCCGCGCCCGGGAACGCCGACGCGGGAGCGCTGCGCGAGCTGCAGGCCGAATCGGCGCGGCTGGAGGCGCTGATCGCCCTCGCCCGCGACGAACGCGTGATGTCCGCCCGCGACGCTGCGCTCAGCGACGCGCTGGGCGCGCGCGTCGGCGCGATCGACGCGGCCCTGTCGCAGCCCCGGCTGGATGCGCAGGCGCGCGACGCGCTGTGGCGCCAGCGCGTGTCGGCGCTGCGCGAACTGGCCGCGATCGAGACCACCCAACGCTGGCTGGCCGCACGCGGCGAGCGCTACGACGGCGCCCTGGTCGCCGTCGACTGATGTCCCCCCCTTGCCCCCAGGTGACGACCGCCATGACGTTCCGCTCGCTCAAACCCGCTCTCCTCGCCGCCACCGTCGGCCTGCTGCTGGCCGGTGCCGCCGACGTCCACGCCGCCCAGGACGACGCGGCCAAGCGCCGCGAACTGGACGCCGCGCGCGCCGAGCTCGACCGCGCCGCCAAGCGCGTGGCCGAGCTGTCGCGCGAGCTCGGCGTGGCGGGCGCGCCCGACCTGGTGATCGAACGCCGGTTCCAGCCGCGTCCGGTGCTCGGCGTGGTGCTGGCGCCGGACCCCGCCGGCGGCGTGCGCATCGCCGCGGTCACGCCCGATGGCGGCGCGGCCAAGGCCGGCCTGCGCAGCGGCGACCGCGTGACCGCGATCGCCGGCAGGACGCTCACCGAAGCCGATCCGGTCGCGCGGGTCGAGCAGGCGCGCGCGCTGCTCAAGGACCTGAAGCCCGACCGGCCGGTCGCGCTGAGCTACCAGCGCGACGGGCGCGCGGCCCGGGTCGAAGTCAAACCGCAGATCGGCGAACGCGCGCTGGTGATCCGCGATGGCCGGCCGGCGCCGCGCCCACGCGGCCACGTCCACGTGATCGGCACGCCCGACGGCAGCCTCGACATCAGCGGCGATGCCTTCGAGCTCGCGCCGCTGGTCGATCCGCAGGTGCGCGAGGAGCTGCGCCGCCTGGCCCCGGCGCTGGCCTGCTCCGGCGACGGCTGCCGGCTGCCGGCACTGACCGATGCGCTGCGCTGGAACGGCCTCAACCTGGCCGCGGTGGACGCGCAGCTCGGCCGCTACTTCGGCACCGACCGCGGGGTGCTGGTGCTCAGCACCGGGCCCGACCTGAAAGGGCTGCAGGCGGGCGACGTGATCCGCAAGATCGACGGCGAGCCGGTGAGCTCGCCGCGCGAGGCGATGGCCCGGTTGCGCGCCAAGCCGGCCGAGAGCCAGGTGACCGTCGACTATCTGCGCGACCGCAAGCCCGCGAGCGCGCGCCTCACCGTGCCCAAGGGCCGGCCGCTGCTGCTGCCGCCGGCGCCGCCCGCGCCACCGGCACCGCCCGCGCCGCCGGCCGCCGCGCCGGAGCCGCCCAATCCTCCCGCGCCGCCGGCACCGCCCCAGGCGCCGCCCGGCGACGGCGTGGCGATTTCGATCTGAGGCCGCGCAGGTCCGGGGCGCGCTCGGCGCCTCGCCGGCGCCGCAGCGGACCGCCGCGGGCCCTCCGGCCGGTGGAGTCCAGCCCGCTCAGCGCCCGCCCGCCGCCGGCGCCGGCGCGCGCTCGACCCACTGGGCGAACACCGCGTCGACCTTCGCCTCGTCGGCGCGGCCGCCCTTCTCCAGCGCCCCGGCCTGCTCGAACAGCGGCACGATCATCGCCATGCCGTCGACCTTGGTCTTCAGGCGCAGGCCCGGCGGCCGCTCCAGGTACGCGGCCCAGCGCGCGCGGATCCCGGCCCAGTAGTCGCGGGTGGCCTCCCAATAGCGGTAGGCCGGGGCGAAGTCGACGTCCCGCGTCCTGCGGTAGTCGTTGAAGCCGAACTCGCGCGCCAGCTCCACCTGCGCGCCGTCCGGCTTGCGCAGCACCTTGGTGTTGAACTGCTCGTGGGTCCAGCCGTCCGGGGTGATGGTGTGGCGATTGACCGCGCGGATCGCGTTGTAGTCGTCGCGCTTGGTGTACTCGCGCCGCGGCAGCGGGCGCCAGCTCGGATCGCTGGTCCAGGTGGCGATGCCGTTGTCGTAGGTCCATCGGCCGGTGCCGCAGTAGCGCGGCGCGTCGCTGACCTCGTACACGCATTGCGTCCACGCGCCGCGGGTCTGCTCCGCCGGGAGCGGGCGCACGCGCCAGGTCTGGTCCTCGGCGAACTCGAACCGGCTCGGCGCCTCGTAGGTCCAGTCCTGGCGCCAGTGCTTGGTCACGTGGCCGCTCTCCGGGTCCACCAGGATGTGCTGCAGCACGATCCGGGCCGGCCCGTCCTCCACCACGATCACCGTCTCGTCGCCGCCGCTGCGCTGCGCCGGACGGCGCTCGTAGCCGGGTTGCAGCAGCACGGTCTCGTCGAAGGCGAAGTCGACCGCGTACTCGCCGCGCATGGCGAGGATCGAGGCGCGGTCGCGCGCGAGGTCGGCGGCCGGTTCGGCGGCGAAGGCCGGCAGGCCGGCGGCGGCGAGGGACAGGAGCAGGATCGGCGGGCTCGGGTTCATGGCGGGCTCTGGATGGACGTTCGGAAAGGAGGTCGGCGGCGGCGCGCGCTCACCAGTTCAGCGCCACGCTGACGCCGAAGGTGCGGCCGGGGCTGGTGTAGCGGTCGAGCACGGCGCTCGTGGCCGGCACGCCGCTCGGCACGTCGCCGGCGTCCCAGTACTTGCGGTCGCCGAGGTTGAACACGCCGGCGTCGACGGTCGCGCCCGGCGCGAAGTTCCAGTGCGCGAGCAGGTCGAGCACGCCGTAGCCCGGAATCTCGAACTGCCCGGACGCGGGCAGCTCGTCCTGGCGCGCGGCGAAGCGGCCGACCAGCTCCACGCCCCAGGCGTCGCGGTCGTAGGCCAGGCCGAGCGTCGCGCGCAACGGGTCGATCGACGCCAGCGGCGCGCCGGTGTCGCGGTTCTCGCCCTTCGACCAGGCCGCGGCGGCGCGCAGCGACCAGCCGTCCAGCGCCGGCGCCAGCCGGCCGAGCTCGACGCCGCCGCGCGCCTCGACGCCGTGGATCTCGGCGTTCTGGACGTTCTGCGACTGGAACACCATCAGCCCGCGCTGGTCGACGCCGACCAGCCGCTGCGATTCGATGAAGTCGTCGTAGCGGTTGTAGTAGGCGGAGGCCTCCGCGTGCGCCGCGTCGCCGGCGAAGCGGACGCCGAGCTCGACCCCGTCGCTGGTTTCCGGCTTCAGGTCCGGGTTCGGGATCGCGGTGTAGCCGAACTGCAGGTTGGTGAAGCCGAGATTGACGTCGTTGTACGGCGGCGCGCGGAAGCCGCGCTGGTAGCCGCCGAACAGCGACCAGTCCGGCGCGAAATGCCATACCGCGCCGAGCTTCGGCGAGACCCGGGTCTCGCGCAGCGGCGTCACCGCCACGCCCGGGTTGTCGGTGGCGAAGACCGGGTCGAGCTCGGGTTCGAGCTCGTAGCGGTCCACGCGCAGGCCCGGCACCAGCCGGAACGCGCCGCCGGCGAAGGCGATCTCGTCCTGCAGGTACAGCGCCGCCTGGGTGGTCTCGCTCACCGGGAAGTCGCGCACCGGGAAGGTGTCGGGCAGGATCGTGCTGCTGACCGCGCCGGTGGCCAGGTTGACGGCGCGGCCGTCGCGCTTCTGCCGGGTCTCGGTGCGGGTCAGCTCCAGGCCGTAGGTGAAGGCGTGCTCGACCGCGCTTGCCTGCAAGGTCTTGTGCGCCACCGCCTCCAGGCCGTACAGGCGCTGGTCGAAGTTGAACTCGCGCTCGCGCAGGGTCGGGTTGAGCTCGCGGCCGCCGGCCAGGGTGACGCGGCGCTCGCGGGTGCGCTGGGTGGTCTCGCTGTCCTGGCGATACACCTGCCACCGCAGCGCGCCGGCCAGGGCGGCGTCGAGCGCATCCAGCTCGTGCGCGAACGCCACCCGCGCGCGGGTCTGGTGATCGTCGCCGGTCTGCGCGAGCACCCGCGCGCTCGGCGGCGCGCCCGCGGCCATGGACACATCGCCCAGGGCGCTGAGCACGTCGGTGTCGACGCTGTCCTCGGTGCCCTCCACGGTGAGCTTGAAGCGCTGGTCCGCGTCCGGCGCGAACACCAGTTTGCCGAGCAGGCCGCGGCCGTCGCTCTCCTGCGGGTTGGGCGCGGTGCGCGCCGCGCCGGCGCTGCGGTTCCCGCCCCGGTTCTCGCGCTCCCGCCCCTGGCGGTGGCTCACCGCGACCAGGCCCGACCAGCGTTCGCCGCCGAACGCCGCGGTGGCGCCGGCGAACAGGCCGTCGTTCTCGCCCAGGTATCCGGCCTTCAGGCCGAAGTGGGCGTCCTTGCCCGGCGCCAGATAGTCCGACGGGTCCTTGGTGACGAAGGCGACCACGCCGCCGAGCGCATCGGAGCCGTACAGCGCGCTGCTCGGCCCGCGCACCACCTCCACCGCCTTGAGCGTGTCCAGGTCGACGAAGTTGCGGTTGGCGTTCGAGAAGCTGCCGATCGCGAACGCGTCGGAAACGGCGATGCCGTCGGTCTCGATGCGCACGCGGTTGCCGCCGAGCCCGCGGATGCGGATGTCGCCCAGGCCGAAGCGGCCGACGCCGGACGTGACGGTGATGCCGGGCTCGTAGCGGAACAGCTGGCGCAGATCCTGGGCGAGCTCGCGATCCATCCGTGCGCGGTCGATCGCGGTGACCACCGCGGGCACGTCGGCGAGCGCGCGCTCGGTGCGGGTGGCGGTGACGACGATGCGGTCGAACTCGCTGACGCCGGCGGCGGCCACGGTCGAAGCGGCGGAGGCGTCGCCCTCATCGGCGACGGCGGCGACCGGCAGGGCCAGCGCCAAGGCAACGGCAAGAACGGTGGGAACGGGAGGCATGCACGGACTCGGACGAAAGAAGGGCCGAGGCGGGCTGGCAGCCGTTCGGGACGGCGGGCTTGCGGGCCTGGAGAGAGGAGAACGCAGACGCGTGCGCCCGCCGGCGCGGCGCCCGGCGCAACGCGGGATGCAGCGCGGCGCGCGCTACTTGGTCAGGATCAGCTTGTCGTTGCGGGTGTGGCGCAGGCGGTAGATCTCGCCGCCGTGGCGGATCAGCACTTCGCGGCTGCCGCGCAGCAGCGCCTCGCTGTCGACGCAGGCGCCCGGCGCAGCGGCGGCGGAAGACAGGGCGATCGGGAGCACGGGGCGTTCGGCGCGCGGCTTCAGGTGCAACGTCGGGGTGCGCAGGGACATGGTCGTGGCTCGCTCGAGGGATCGCCAGTGATGATAATCATTCTCATTTGTGAGTCAACCGGGCTCACCTGCGCGCGGCGGTGGCCTTCCGCCGGGCGCACCGCTCTCCGGTCGCAGCGCCGGGTCCGTCCGCGCCGTCCGGGAACCGCCGCAGCGGCACGACCGCCCGCTGCGCGATGCGGGCCGCGGCGCTCAGCCGAGCGCCGCCTCGACCCGCTGCCATTCGCCCTCGCCCAGGCGTTCGGCCAGCTCCAATGCCTGCAGGTTCTGCAGCAACTGCTCGGGCCGGCTGGCGCCGAGGATCACGCTCGACACATGCGGGTTGCGCAGGCACCAGGCGATCGCCAGCGGCGCCGGGGCCGCGTCCAGTTCCTGCGCGACCGCGACGAAGCGGCGCGCGCGCTCGACCCGCTGCTGCTCGCCGAGCACGTTGCGCGCCAGCCACTGCAGCTGTTCCTGGCCGAGCCTGCTCTGCTCCGGCACGCCGGCGTTGTACTTGCCGGTGAGCAAGCCGGACGCCAGCGGCGACCACACCGTCGTGCCCATGCCGAACTCGGCGTACAGCGGCGCGTACTCGAGCTCGACGCGCTCGCGATGCAGCAGGTTGTATTGCGGCTGCTCCATGCTCGGCGCGTGCAGATGCGCGGCGCGGGCGACCTTGTGCGCCTCGCGGATCAGCGCCGCCGGCCATTCCGAGGTGCCCCAGTACAGCACCTTGCCCTGGCGCACCAGGGCGTCCATCGCCCACACGGTTTCCTCGACCGGCGTGTCCGGGTCCGGCCGGTGGCAGAAGTACAGGTCGAGGTAGTCCACCCGCAGGCGCTTCAGCGCGGCGTGGCAGGCGTCGGTCACGTGTTTGCGCGACAGCCCGCGCTGGGTCGGGCGCGGGCTCTCGGCGGCGCCGAAGAACACCTTGCTCGACACGCAGAAGCCGTCGCGCGGCAGGCGCAGGTCGGCGATCACGTCGCCCATCACCCGCTCGGCCTCGCCGTTGGCGTAGCCCTCGGCGTTATCGAAGAAGTTGATGCCGTGGTCCCAGGCCGCGGCGACCAGTTCGCGCGCGGTGGAGCGGCCGATCTGGGCGCCGAAGGTCAGCCAGGCGCCGAAGGACAGGGCGGACAGTTGCAGGCCGGAGGAACCGAGGCGGCGGTATTGCATGGCGGGGCTCCGTGGAGGTGGGGACATCGGCAGCGGACGAATTCGCGTCATTCCTGCCAATCCCGCGAAGGCGGGGAATCCGGCGGCTTCCGCGGCGACGGCCAAGGCCGACTGCGCCTTTGCGGGGACGACGGCAGGACGGCGGAAGCGCCGCACCCATTCCAGTGTAAGCCGCGTGCGGTTCACGCCGCGGGACGCTACAATGCGCGCACTTCCTCCTCCGGGGAGTAGCCCGCCCGGCGCGCAGCGCGTACCGGGCCTCTGCGTCAACACACTTGGCCGGCAGGCCATGGCGCAGGAACGGCCGCCGCATCGTCGACGCGCCGCGGGCAAGACCGAAGGCAGGCGTCGCGCGCAACCCGGGCCGGGCCGCGCGGCGTTTGCCTTCGCCTCGCGCGAATGCCCGGCCCCGGAGTCGCCATGGAGCCGTTCCCCTTTTCCGCCGCGCTGGTCTCGACCGGCACCGTCGCGCTCGCCGAGATCGGCGACAAGACCCAGCTGCTGGCGCTGCTGCTGGCCGCGCGCTTCCGCCGGCCGTTGCCGATCGTCGCCGGCATCCTCCTCGCCACCCTGCTGAATCACGCCCTGGCCGGTTGGCTCGGCGCCTGGGTCGCGCATTGGCTGCGCCCGGAAGCGCTGCGCTGGATCGTCGCCGCCAGCTTCCTCGCGGTGGCGCTGTGGACCCTGAAGCCGGACAAGCTCGACGCGGACGAGGCGCTGGCCGGGCGCGCGGCCGGGCACGGCGCCTGGCATGCGTTCGCGGCCACGACGGTGGCGTTCTTCCTGGCCGAGATCGGCGACAAGACCCAGGTCGCGACCGTGCTGCTCGCCGCCCGGCTCGCGCCGCTGTGGGAGGTGGTGGTCGGCACCACGGTGGGCATGCTGCTGGCGAACGTGCCGATCGTGCTGCTCGGCAGCCGGCTTGCCGAACGCCTGCCGCTGAAGGCGGCGCGCCTGGCCGCGGCAGCGCTGTTCCTCGCCCTGGCGCTGTGGGTGGCCTGGCGCGGGCTGGGCTGAGCCGCGCGTCCGCGCGCGCTATGCTCGACCGGCGTGGACGGGGACCGGCCAGGAGTGCGGGGACGCTGGCTGCGCGCCGCGGCGCGTTCGGCGCTGGACGTGGCGCGCGCGCTGCTGGCGCGCCCGGACGAAGTGATGCTGGAGACCGGCGCCGGCGGCGAGCTGGTGGTGGCGCGGCTGCGCCAGGTGCTGGCCGCGCTGCTGCTGGCCTTGCCGCTGGTGAACGCGCTGGGCGGCGGCGGCGTGCAGGAGACCATGATCGGCCTCGGCGGCGCGGTGTTCGTCAACGCCTTCGCCCTGCTCTGGCTGGCGCTGGCGCGGCGCAAGCGCCAGTTCCGCTGGCTGCCGTACGCGACCTCGGCCTTCGACGTCGGCGCCACCACGCTGGTGCTGATCGTACTGGCGCTGTACCACGTACCGGCCGGGCTCAATAGCCTGATCGTCTGGTGCGGCTACGTGCTCGCGATCCTGCTGACCGCGCTGCGCAGCGACGGCCGCGTGACCCTGTTCGCGGGCGCGCTGGCGATCGTCCAGTACGGGCTGCTGGTGCTGGCCGTGTTCGCGCTGGTGCCGTCGCCGGAGCGGCTGCTGTCGGCCGACTATGGCGCCGTCACCCCGGCCGGCCAGGGCCAGCGCCTGCTGTTGCTGGCGATGGTCACGCTGATCGTGGCGATGGTGGTGTACCGCATGCAGCGGCTGATCGAACTGTCCGGCACCGACGGCCTCACCCGGCTGCCGAACCGGGCCTGGCTGCAGTACCGCGCCCCGCGCCTGTTCGACAGCGTGCGCCGCGAGGGCGACAGCCTCACCGTGGCGCTGATCGACCTGGACCACTTCAAGCGCATCAACGACCGTCACGGCCACCACGCCGGCGACCGCGCACTGCGCCACGCGGCGTCCGTACTGCGCGAACTGGCGGAGCCCGGCGAATGGCCGGTGCGCCTGCACGGCGCCGAGTTCGTGCTGCTGCTGCGCAAGCCGCTGGGCACGGCCTGGGAGCGCGTCGATGCGATCCGGCGCGCGGTCGGCGAGCGCCCGTTCGAGCCCGAACGCGGCGCGGACCCGTGGCCGCTGAGCTTCAGCGCCGGCCTGGCCAGCTACCCGCACGACGGCGACGACCTGCCGCGCCTGTTGCGCCGCGCCGGCGACCGCCTGCAGCATGCCAAGCTCCACGGCCGCAACCGGGTGGTCGCGCGCGACGCCTGAGCTCCGCGGCGCCGGCTTGCCCCGCCCGCGCGCGTAAACTAGCCTGCGCCGCGGGCGGCGATGCCGCCGCGAAACTGAACGACATTTCCGTGGCCGCTGCGCCGGTCGCTGGGGGGAACTGAGTGGAAGCGATTGCCCGGGTGGCCTTCGGCCTGTTCGGACTGGCGGTGCTGATCGGCATCGCCTGGCTGTTTTCCAACAACAAGCGCCGCGTGGACTGGAAGCTGGTGGCCACCGGCGTGGTCCTGCAGGTCGCCTTCGCCGCGCTGGTGCTGCTGGTGCCGGGCGGCAAGGACGTGTTCGACGCGATCGGCCGCGGCTTCGTGCGCGTGCTCGGGTTCGTCGACGAAGGCTCGAAGTTCATCTTCGGCAACCTGATGGACACCTCGACCTACGGCTTCATCTTCGCGTTCCAGGTGCTGCCGACGATCATCTTCTTCGCCGCGCTGATGGGCGTGCTCTACCACCTCGGCGTGATGCAGGCGGTGGTGCGCGGCATGGCCTGGGTGATCACCAAGGTGATGCGGGTGTCCGGCGCCGAGACCACCAGCGTCTGCGCCAGCGTGTTCATCGGCCAGACCGAGGCGCCGCTGACGGTGCGGCCGTACATCCCGAAGATGACCGAGTCGGAGCTGATCACGATGATGATCGGCGGCATGGCCCACATCGCCGGCGGCGTGCTCGCCGCCTACGTGGGCATGCTCGGCGGCGGTGATCCCGCGCAGCAGGCGTTCTACGCCAAGCACCTGCTGGCGGCCTCGATCATGGCCGCGCCGGCCACGCTGGTGATCGCCAAGGTGCTGGTGCCCGAGACCGGCGAGCCGCTGACCCGCGGCACGGTCAAGATGGAGGTGGAGAAGACCACCGCCAACGTGATCGACGCCGCCGCCGCCGGCGCCGGCGACGGCCTGCGCCTGGCGCTGAACATCGGCGCGATGCTGCTCGCCTTCATCGCCCTGATCGCGCTGATCAACTGGCCGCTGACCTGGCTGGGCGAAGCCACCGGCCTGGCCGCGGCCCTCGGCAAGCCGACCAGCCTGTCGACGATCTTCGGCTACCTGCTCGCGCCGATCGCCTGGGTGATCGGCACGCCGTGGCAGGACGCGACCGTGGTCGGCAGCCTGATCGGGCAGAAGGTGGTGATCAACGAGTTCGTCGCGTACCTGCAGCTGGCCGACATCGTCAACGGCAAGGTGCCGGGCGTCGCCCTCACCGAGCAGGGCAGGCTGATCGCGACCTACGCGTTGTGCGGCTTCGCCAACTTCAGTTCGATCGCGATCCAGATCGGCGGCATCGGCGGGCTGGCGCCCGACCGGCGCCAGGACCTGGCGCGCTTCGGCCTGCGCGCGGTGCTCGGCGGCTCGATCGCGACCTTCATGACCGCGACCATCGCCGGCGTGCTCACTTCGTTCGCCTGAGCCATGGGCCGGGTCGTCGTCGTCGGATCCTTCAACGTCGACCACGTCTGGCGCGTGGCCGAGCTGCCGCGGCCGGGCGAGACGCTGAGCGGCGAATACCGCACCGGTCCCGGCGGCAAGGGCTTCAACCAGGCCACTGCCGCGGCCCGCGCGGGCGCCGCGACCGCGTTCGTCTGCGCGCTCGGCGAGGACGCCGGGGGACAGCTCGCCCGCGCCCTGGCGACGGCGGACGGCATCGACCTGCGCGACCTGCCCGGCCGCGCGCCGACCGGCACCGCCGGGATCTACGTCGGCGGCGACGGCCGCAACAGCATCGTGATCGGCCCCGGCGCGAACGCCGAGCTGTCGCCCGCCTTCGTCGAAGGCCAGGGCGATGCGGTCGCCGCCGCGGGCGCGGTGCTGGCGCAACTGGAGTCGCCCGTCGCCGCGGTGGAAACGGCGTTCCGCCTCGCCCGCGCCGCCGGCGCCACGACCCTGCTCAACCCGGCGCCGGCCGACGCCCTCGCGCCCGCGTCGCTGCTGGCGCTGGCCGACATCGTCACCCCGAACGAGAGCGAGTTCGCCGCGCAGCTGCGGCGCCATGCCGGCGAAGCGGTGGCCGCCGAGGCGCTGGGGCAGCTGGACGACGACGCGCTGCATGCGCACTGCCGCCGCCTGCTGCCGCACGGCACCGTCGTGGTCACGCTCGGCGCGCAGGGATGCTTCGTGTCCCATGCCGGCGTCTGCCTGCGCGGCGACGCGCACGCGCGCTACCGGGTGCCGGCCGCACCGGTGCGCGCGGTCGACACCACCGGCGCCGGCGACGCCTTCAACGGCGCGCTCGCCGCATCGCTCGCGTTGCGGCCGCATGCCGCGTTCGTCGAGCACGTGCGCTACGCCAACCGTTATGCCGGTCTTTCGACCGAACGCCCCGGCGCCGCGGCGGCGATGCCGCGCGACGCCGAGGTGCGGGCGCGCTTCGGCGGCTGAGGCCCACGCTCGCGCTCGTCGGCGCCGGGATCGGCGGCACTTCCACCGTTCGCGCGGGACGCGCCGCGCTTCCGCCGATGCGGCGACGGGCCTGCGCCGCGGCCGGCATGCGGCCGCTTCCTCTTGAGAATGGTTCGCATTAACATGGCCGGCCGACTTTCCGCCCGGAATCCGCAATGCCGCGCCGCACCCTGCTCGCCAGCGCCCTGCTGGCCGCCTCCGCCCTGCCCGTCCACGCCGACGAGGCCACCGACCTCGACCGCGTCACCGTCTCGGCGAGCACCAGCCGGATCCCGGATTCCGAAGCCGCCCTGCCGAACACCATCACCCTCATCGACCGGGTCCAGCTCGAGCAGCAGCTCGCCCTGACCCAGGACCTGTCGCAGGTGCTGGCCAACCTGATCCCGGCGTTCGCGCCGTCGCGGCAGAAGCTGTCGAGCGCCGGCGAATCGGTGCGCGGCCGCCAGCCGCTGTACATGATCGACGGCGTGCCGCAGTCGACGCCGCTGCGCGACGGCTCGCGCGACGCCCACACCATCGACCCGGCGATGGTCGAACGCATCGAGGTGATCCACGGCGCCAACGCGCTGCAGGGCCTGGGCGCGTCCGGCGGCATCATCAACATCATCACCAAGCGCGCGCCGAAGGGCGACGGCCGTTTCAACGAAGTGGCCGTCGGCGCCAGCAGCGCACTGCCGCGCCGCGACGACGGCGCCGGCTACCGCGGTTCCTGGCTGTACGGTGTCAAGCAGGGCGCGTTCGATTTCGTCGGCGGCGCGTCGTACGCGAAGGAGGGCCTGTACTACGACGGCGAAGGCCGGCCGATCGCGGTCAGCAACGTCCAGGGCGACCTGATGGACTCGGCCGCGAGCAACCTGTTCGCCAAGGCCGGCTGGACGTTCGACGAGCGCCGCCGCCTGCAGCTCACCGCCAGCCGCTACGAGCTCGAGGGCGACGGCGACTATACCGCGGTGTTCGGCGACAAGGACGCTGGCCTCCCGGCGACCTCGATCGAGGGCCGGCCGTCGCTGGCGCCGCCGCGCAACCTCTCGACCACGCTGTCGCTGGACTACACCGACAAGGCGCTGGCGGGCGGGTTCCTGCAGGCGCAGCTGTACTGGGCCGACTTCGAGGGCCGCTACGGTTCCAGCCGCTGGACCGACTTCTGGGGCCCGGGCACCGGCGTGTGGGACGACCAGTCGCAGAACGTGTCGGAGAAGCTCGGCGGCAAGTTCACCTGGTCGCGCGGCGACATCGCCGGCCTGCCGCTGCGCCTCACCCTGGGACTGGACGTGCAGCGCGACGAGACCTACCAGGAGCTGCTGGTCAGCGGCCTAAACTGGGTGCCGGTCACCACCTACACCTCGTACTCGCCGCTGCTGCAGGCCGAATACCGCGTCGGCCCGGTCCTGCTCACCGGCGGCCTGCGCTACGAGCGCGGCGAGCTGGAGGTCGACGACTACACCACGCTGCCGACCTACGGCAGCCGGTCCGTCGAAGGCGGCAAGCCGACCACCGAGGAGACCCTGCCCAACTTCGGCGCGGTCTGGGACGTCACCGGCAGCCTCAAGCTGTACGCCTCCTATTCGGAGGGCTACACCGTCGCCGACATCGGCCGGGTGCTGCGCGCGATCAACCGCCCGGGCCAGCGGGTCGACAACCTGGTGGACCTGCAGCCGGTGGTGGCCGACAACCGCGAGATCGGCCTGGACTACGACGACGGCCGCTGGAACGCGCACCTGGCCGCGTACTGGTCGGATTCGGACCTGGGCTCGGTGCTGGTCTACGATCCGGCCACCGACAGCTACAACGTCAGCCGGCAGAAGACCGAGATCGACGGCATCGAGGCGAACGTCGCCCTGCGCGTCACCGAAGCGGCGCGGATCGGCGTGGCCTACGCGCAGACCGACGGCCGCTACGACACCAACGCCGACGGCCGCGTCGACAGCGACCTGCAGGGCAACAACATCAGCCCGGACCGCGCGATCGCGTTCTGGGAGCAGCGCTGGAGCGACGCCGTCTCGACCCGGCTGCAGGCCAGCCGCGCCTTCGGCCGCACGTTCCGTAGCCGCACCGGCGGCGACGTCCGTTTCGACGGCTACACCACCGTCGACCTGCAGGCGTCCGTCGCGCTGCCCGTGGGCCGCCTGAACCTCGGCATCGAGAACCTGCTCGACGAGCAGTACATCACCTACTACTCGCAGACGGTGGGCGCGGACGACGATTACTTCTCCGGCCGCGGCCGCGTGCTGAGCGCCAGCTGGTCGCACCGGTTCTGAGCCCGATGCCGCGCGCCGACGCCGACGCCGCGAGCCCCGGCCTGGGTCGGCGCCTGCGCGCGGCGCTGTCCTGGCTGCACCTGTGGGCGGGCCTGAGCGTCGGCACGCTGTTCGCGCTGGTATCGCTGAGCGGCACGGTGCTGGTGTTCCACAGCGACCTGCTGCGCCTGCGCCATCCGCAGCTGGCGCAGCATGCGCCGGTCGCGGACGCCGCGGTGCTGGCGGGACTGGTCGAGCGCTGGGCGCCGCAGGGCCTGCGCTCGCTCGATCTGCCGCAGGCGGAACTGCCGGTCTGGCAGGGCTATTTCGAGGACGGCAGCCGCGCCTTGTTCGCGCCCGAGGACGGCGCACTGCTGCTGTACCGCACCACCCGCGACGACGCGCTGCTGTGGCTGCGCGACCTGCACACCCGCCTGCTCGGGGGCGAAACCGGCGAAGGGATCCTCGGCCTCGCCGGCTGGTGCGCGCTGGGCCTGCTGGCCACCGGCCTGTACCTGTGGTGGCCCAAGCGCGGGCGCCTGCTGGCCCAGCTCAAGCTGCACGCCGGGCCGCCCGTGCGGCGCTGGCTCACCTGGCATCGCAGCAGCGGCGTGCTCCTGTTGCCGCTGCTGCTGCTGGCGACGCTGACCGGCGTCGGCATGATCTACTCGGCCGGCTTCCGCGCCGCGCTGACCTCGGCGTTCGGCGGCAGCCCGGTGCCTGCGCCCGCGCAGGCGCAAGGCGGGGATGCGATCGCGTGGCCGGAGGTCCTCGCCCGGGCCGAACGCGGCCTGCCCGCCGCGCGCCTGAGCCGGGTTTCGGTGCCCAAGGCCGGCAGCGGCGCGGTGAACTTCCGCGTCCGCGCGGAAGGCGAATGGCACCCGGTCGGCCGCAGCCAGGTCGCGATCGCCGCCGACGGCCGCGGCGTGCTGCAGGTCTACGATGCGACGCGCAACGGCCTGGGGTCGCGCGCCAGCGACGCGATCTACCCGCTGCACATCGGCGCGGTCGGCGGGCCGGCGATGAAGTGGATCACCGCGCTGGCCGGGCTGCTGCCGAGCTTCCTGCTGGTCACCGGCTTCCTGTTCTGGCGCCGGCGCCGCGGGCATCGCTGAACGCGAGTACCGGCGGGCCGAGGGCCGGCGCTTGCTTCGATCGAGGCCTCTTCCCCGCGGCACTCGCCGGCGCTCGGCCAGCCCTCGGCCTGGTCCAGGCCGACCGCACCGCGCAATCGCCTTCCCCGGCCCGGACGCCGGGCGCGTTACACCGCCACCCCAGGGCCGCCCGGGCACGCTTCGGCCGGCCGCATCCGGGCTGCGAAAGGCCCTGCGGTAGAATCGCGGCTCCCCTCGCAGCGCATCGTCGCCCATGCTGCGCATCGGCTCCCACATCATCGCTCCCAACGTGATCCTCGCGCCGATGGCCGGGGTCACCGACAAGCCGTTCCGCATGCTGTGCAAGCGCCTGGGCGCGGGGCTGTGCGTCTCGGAGATGACCACGTCCGATCCGCGCTTCTGGAACACCGCGAAGTCGCGCCACCGCATGGACCACGAGGGCGAACCGGCGCCGGTCAGCGTGCAGATCGCCGGCACCGTGCCCCAGGTCATGGCCGAGGCCGCGCGCCACAACGTCGCCCACGGCGCGCAGATCATCGACATCAACATGGGCTGCCCGGCGAAGAAGGTCTGCAACGCCTGGGCCGGTTCGGCGCTGATGCGCGACGAGGCGCTGGTGGCGCGCATCCTCGAGGCGGTGGTCGGCGCGGTCGAGGTGCCGGTGACGCTGAAGATCCGCACCGGCTGGGCCGCGGACCAGCGCAACGCGCTGCGGATCGCCCGCATCGCCGAGGGCGCGGGCATCGCCGCGCTGGCGATCCACGGCCGCACCCGCGACCAGCACTACGCCGGCCAGGCCGAATACGACACCATCGCCGAGGTCAAGGCGGCGCTGTCGATCCCGGTGCTGGCCAACGGCGACATCGATTCGCCGCAGAAGGCGGCGCAGGTGTTGGCCCACACCGGCTGCGACGGCGTGCTGGTCGGCCGCGCCGCGCAGGGCCGGCCTTGGATCTTCCGCGAGATCGCGCACTACCTCGCCACCGGCGAGCGGCTGCCGGAGCCGCCGCTGACCGAAGTGCGCGACCTCCTGCTCGGCCACCTCGAGCAGCTGCACGCGTTCTACGGCGAGCAGGCCGGCGTGCGCATCGCCCGCAAGCACCTGGGCTGGTACGCCAAGGACCGGCCGGAGAACGCCGCCTTCCGCGCCGTGGCCAACCGCGCCGAGACCGCCGAGGCGCAGCTGCGCCTGACCCGCGACTACTTCGACGCCCTGATCGCCGGGGTGGCGCCGG
Organism: Vulcaniibacterium tengchongense; assembly: GCF_003814555.1. Lineage (GTDB taxonomy): Bacteria > Pseudomonadota > Gammaproteobacteria > Xanthomonadales > Xanthomonadaceae > Vulcaniibacterium > Vulcaniibacterium tengchongense. The sequence goes on along the minus strand of NZ_RKQN01000001.1, from coordinate 90,197 downwards.
CGCTGCCGGCCGCGGCGTGACCGGCGGTCAGCCGGCGCGGCGGGCGGGCGGCCGCCGCCCTTGAAAAAGCCGACCGCGGGACCGATGCCTCGGGCATGAACGAAGCCAACCCGACCTGCGACTTCCCCTACCTGCACGGTTTTTCGCAGACCGAGCAGGCGCGCCTGGTCAAGCAGGCGCGCATCGCCGAATCGACGATCTTCCGCAACATCGACTACGGCGGCGCCAAGCGCCTGCTCGAGGTCGGCAGCGGCGTCGGCGCGCAGACCGAGATCCTGCTGCGCCGCTTCCCGGAGCTGCACGTCACCTGCGTCGACCTGCACGAGAAGCAGATCGAGGCGGCCCGCCGCAACCTCGGCGCGATGCCCTGGTTCGACGGCCGCTACGCGCTGCAGCAGGCGGACGCCACCGACCTGCCGTTCGAGGCGCGCAGCTTCGACGCCGCGTTCCTGTGCTGGGTGCTGGAGCACGTGCCCTCGCCGGCGCGGGTGCTGAGCGAAGTGCGGCGCGTGCTCGCGCCGGGCTCGGCGATCTACGTGACCGAGGTGATGAACGCCTCGTTCCTGCTGGACCCGTACTCGCCGAACACCTGGCGCTACTGGATGGCGTTCAACGACTACCAGATCGACATGGGCGGCGACCCGTTCATCGGCGCCAAGCTCGGCAACCTGCTGCTGGCCAACGGCTACCGCGACGTCGCCACCGAAATCAAGACCTTCCACTTCGACAACCGCGAGCCGGCGCGGCGCAAGCAGATGATCGCGTTCTGGGAGGAGCTGCTGATGTCCGCCGCCGACCAGCTGATCGAGGCCGGCAAGGTCGACCGCGCCACCGTCGACGGCATGCACCGCGAGATGCAGACGGTGCAGAACGACCCGAACGCGGTGTTCTTCTACGCCTTCGTGCAGGCGCGGGCGACGGTGTATTGACCGCGGAACAGGACCGATCGGCCGGAACCGCGGCCGCGGAGCCGGCTAGATCGCGGCCAGCGCATAGCGCCCGCCCTCGCGCCGCACGTCCACGCGGCCGCCGTACGCGGCGCCGAGCAGTTCGGCGGTGAGCACGGCTTCGGGCGCGCCGTCGGCGAGCACGCGCCCGGCGCGCAGCAGGACCACCCGCCCGATCTCCGGCACGATCTCCTCGATGTGGTGGGTCACCAGCAGCAGGGTGATGCCCTGCCGCGCCAGCCCGCCCAGCGTCCGGAGCAGGCGCCGGCGCGCGACCGGATCGAGCCCGGCGGTGGGTTCGTCCAGCAGCAGCGCGCGCGGGCGGTGCACCAGCGCACGGGCGACCAGCACGCGCCGTGCCTCGCCGGTCGACAGCTCGGCGTAGCGGCGCCCGCGCAGGGCCAGCGCGTCGACCTGCGCCAGCGCGGCGCGCGCGCGTTCGCGCATGCCCGCATCGGCCACTTGCTCCAGCGCCAGGCTGGCGAAGAAGCCGGTCAGCACCGCGCTTTCCGCGTCCAGGCCGGCCATCTGCCGCAGGTCCAGGCCGAGGTCGCCGCTGACGATGCCGAGCTGCGAGCGCAGCCGCGCCACGTCCCACAGGCCCTGGCCCAGCACCCGCACGGGCGTCTCGCCTTCGCGGGCCAGCGGGTACAACTCGCGCGTGATCAGCTTGACGAAGGTCGACTTGCCGCTGCCGTTGGCGCCGAGGATCGCGGTGTGCTGGCCCAGCCCGATGCGCAACGACAGCTCGTGCAGCGCGCGCACCTCGCCGCGCAGCACGGTGGCGCGGTCGAGCTCGATCAGCGGCGCCGCCGCCGCGGGCGCGGCATCCCCCGGCGCCGGCATCGGCGGGGGCGCGCTCACCGCTGCGCGCCGGCGCCGGCGCGGGCGCCCGCGGGCACGCGCGACAGGTCCGCGGCCACCGCCTCCCGCGCCGGCGCCTCCGCGGGTTCGTGCCAGATGCGCCGCCACATCGCGCCGAGCCGGCGGCCGGCCTGCCACGGCCACTGCAGCTGCCGGGGCGGGATCTCGCGCCAGCCCTCGCCGTCGCGCTCGGCCACGGCGAAACGGAAGCTGTAGTCCGGCTCGGCGCCCATGCGCAGGTCCGACAGCACCAGCGCGCCGTCGCGCGCCTCGGCCTTCATGAAGCCGCGGTTGAACCAGTGCAGGCGCTGCACGCTCGGATAGTCGAACACCTGCGCCAGCGCGCGCACGTCCGAGCGGTAGGCGCGGAAGCGCATCGGCCCCCGGTCCGCGGCCAGCGAGCGCTCGCCCTCGACGAAGCCGTCCGGCGTCATCGCCACCACCCGCCAGAGCAGGATGTTGAACGGCATCGGCACCGAGAAGCGCGGCGCGTCGGCGAGGTTCAGTTCGGCGAGCGCGGCCTCGGCGTCGCGCTCGATCTTCGCCTTCGCCAGCAGCGACAGCCCCAGGTACGACGTGCTCAGGGCCAGCGCGAGCACCAGCGCCTTCTGCGCCCACGGCCGCGCGCGCGCGAACCAGGCCGCCGCGCAGCCGAACAGCAGCCATATCGTGTACAGCGGGTCGATGATGAACACGCTCGACCACATCGCCGGCCGGAACGGCAACGGCCACAGCAACTGGGTGCCGTAGACGGTGAACGCGTCCAGCAGCGGGTGGGTCAGCAGCGCCAGCTGGATCGCCCAGAACCAGCGCCGCGGCGCCTGCGCGACGCGGCCGCCGCGCGAGCGGCACCAGGCCCAGACCGCCCAGGCCACGAACGGCAGCACCAGCAATGAATGGCTGACGCCGCGGTGCCAGGTCATGCGCGCGACCGGGTCGTCGGTGATCAGGTTGACCGGCAGCACGTCGAGGTCCGGCAGGGTGCCGAGCGCGGCGCCGGCGAGCAGCGCGGCGCGGCGGTGTTGCGGCGGGGCGATGACGGCGGCCACGGCCGCGCCGAGCACGATCTGGGTCAACGAGTCCATGTGCGGAAGCTAGCAGCCCGGGTCGCGGGCCGGAATACCCGGAAGCGCCGGGCCGCCGGCCATGCCGCCTCGCGCGCCCGCCGCGATGGCGGCGCGGTGCGCGTCTCAGGCCGCGTGCGGCAGCGCGCGGGGCGCGGCCGGGCCGGACGCCGCCCGCGCCGGCAGTTCGGCCAGCGTTTCGCCGGTGTGGGCGAGCAGGCGCAGGGTGCCGTCCGGATCCTCGGCCAAGGCGGTCAGGCTTTCGACCCAGTCGCCGTCGTTGGCGTAGATCAGGCCCTCGCGCTCGCACAGCGCGGCGCGGTGGATGTGGCCGCAGACGATGCCATCCAGGCCGCGCCGGCGCGCGTCGTCCAGCCCGGCCTGGACGAAGCGGGCGATGTAGCGCTCGGCGGCGCCGCTGCGCCGCTTGAGGAACTCGGCCAGCGACCAGTAGCGCAGGCCGCAGGCGCGGCGGGCGTGGTTCAGCAGGCGGTTGCCACTGAGGATGCGGTAGTACAGCCAGTCGCCGAGCCGCTCCTGCAGGCCGCCGAAATGGGTGACCGCGTCGTAGTCGTCGCCGTGCACCACCAGCAGGCGGCGGCCGTCGGCGGTGGCGTGCACCAGGCGCCGGCGCACGCGCATGCGCGGCAGCGCCAGGCCGCAGAAGCGCCGGATCGGGCGGTCGTGGTTGCCGGGCACGTAGACGATCTCGGTGCCGGCGCGGCGCAACGCGTGCAGCGCCTCGACCACCCGGTTGTGCGCCGCGCTCCAGCGCGCGCGCCGCTGCGCCATCCACCACAGGTCGACGATGTCGCCGACCAGGTACAGGCGGTCGCAGCGCAGGCCGGCGAGGAACTCGGCCAGTTCGGCGGCATGGCAGTGCTTGGAGCCGAGATGCACGTCGGACAGAAACACCGCGCGGCGGTGCGGCGCGATCTCCGCCGCGCTCCGGCGCGCGCCGGAGCGGCGCGCGGGCCCGCCGCCCGGCTTCGCGGGGACGAAGACGCTCCGCGTCGCGCCGCCCCTGCCCGCCGCGCGAGCGAGGGCGGCGATCACGCCGCCACCTCGGCGGCCGCCGCGGCGCCGAGATAGCGCTCGCGCTTCCTCGGCCGCAGCCGGTGCAGATCGACCTCGATCAGGCCGTCCACCGCGTCGCTGAAGTCCGGATCGACGCCGAAGGCGAGGAAGCGCGCGCCGCCCGGCTCGCACAGTTCGGTGTACTGCTTGTACAGCATCGGCAGGCTCGCCCCTAGCGCGTCGAGGTTGTTCTTCAGCACCCGGAAGGCGGTGGCGGCGTCGAGCGCGTCGAACCGCGGCGGCGCGGCGCGGTAGGCGAACGGCCGCCGCGACTGCGCGCAGGCCTCGGCGCTGCCGTAGTAGCGCTGGTAGTAGGCGACGATCTGCTCGCGCGCCTCCGCCGGCAGCGCGGCGCTGATCGACACCGGCCCGAACAGGTAGCGCACGCCCGGATGCCGGCGCAGGTAGGCGCCGATGCCCTGCCACAGGTAGTCGATGCTGCGGCTGCCCCAGTACTCCGGCGCGACGAAGCTGCGGCCCAGCTCCATGCCGGCGGCGATGCGCGGGATCGCATCGTCGGCGTAGCGGAACAGCGAGGCGGTGTAGAGCCCGCCGAGCCCGCGCTCGGCCAGCACCCGCGCGCCGCGGGCGATGCGGTAGGCGCCGGCGATCCGGGCCGCGTCCTCGTCCCACAGCACGATGTGCTCGTACCAGGCGTCGTACACGTCCACGTCCAGGCGCTGGCCGGTGCCCTCGCCGACCGCGCGGAAGGTCAGCTCGCGCAGGCGGCCGATCTCGCGCAGCAGCGGCGATCCGGTCGGCAACCGGCCGACGCGGATCTGCTTGCCGTCGAAGGTGCGGCCGAGCAGTTCCATGCCTTCGACCCCGGCGCGCACGTCCGCCGGGTCGACCGCCTCGACCAGCGCCTCCGGCCCGTGCGCGCGCTCGCGCGGCGTGCCGATCGCGTACAGCTCGCGCCGCACCGCGCGCAGCAGCGCGCGCGCGTCGCCCCGCGCGGGCAGGGTCAGCGGCCGGCCGATGCGCAGCGCCAGCCGGCGCGCGCGGCGGGCGAACATCTCGCGCGCCAGCAGCGCGGTGCCGGCCGGCTTGAACAGCGCCGAGGCGCCGTAGAACAGCGCCGAATTGCGCGCCTCGATCCGCACCGGCAGCACCGGCGCGCCGGTCGTGCGCGCGAAACGCAGGAAGCCGCGCCGCCAGCGTCCGTCGGTGACGCCGCGCAGGCCGAAGCGCGCGACCTCGCCGGCGGGGAACACGATCACGCATTGCTCGGCGCGCAACGCCGCCTCGATCGCCTGCAGGCTGTCGGCGCCCGGGCGCCCGCCGAGGATGCGCACCGGCAGCAGCAGGCCCGACAGCGGCTGCAGCGCGCAGAGCAGGTCGTTGGCGACGATCTTCACGTCCGGCCGCACCCTGCCGACCAGGTCGAGCAGCGCCAGCGCGTCGAGCGCGCCGGAAGGATGGTTGGCGACGATCAGCAGGCGGCCGCGCTCGGGAATCCGGCGGACTTCCTCCGGCTCGGCCAGGTAGCGCACCTGCAGGTGGTCCAGCGCCGCGCCGACGAAGGCGAAGTCGCGCAGGTGGCCGTTGTCGCGCAGGAACTGCTCGACCTCGTCCAGCCGCGACCAGCGCCCGATCGTGCGCAGCAGCGGCCGCGCCAGCGCGGCGCGGCGGCCGCGGAACCATTGCGGAAAGCGCTCTTGCAGGCGGTGTTCGAACTGCAGCATGCGGGCTTCGCGGGGCGCCCCGGCAGGGATCGTCTCGGCGCGCAGCCTGCGCCGCGCCGGCGACAGCGAGTTGTCCGGATGGCGACAGCGGCGTGACAAGCGCCCGGGCATCCGCCACCGATGGCGGATTGGCGGATGCGATCCGCAGACGGCCGGGGACGCGCGAGGCATCGCCCGCCTCGCCTTTCCGTACGAACCGCGCCCGCCGGCGGGAAGCCGTGGCGAGGAAGGGCCGGCGCGGTTCGTTAAACGCGGGCTAACCCCGGGCCGGCGGCGGATGACGCAGAATGCGCCGACGCGGCCGAGGCTGTATCATGCGCCGCCATCCTTTCATCCGAATACGAGGATAAAGCCTCGATGTCCAGCTACCTGTTCACCTCCGAATCGGTGTCCGAAGGCCATCCGGACAAGATCGCCGACCAGATCTCCGACGCCGTCCTCGACGCCATCCTGGCCCAGGACAAGCGCGCGCGCGTGGCCTGCGAGACGCTGGTGAAGACCGGTGCCGCCATCGTCGCCGGCGAGGTCACCACCACCGCGTGGGTCGACATCGAGGCGCTGGCGCGCCGCATCATCAACGAGATCGGCTACGACAACTCCAACGTCGGCTTCGACGGCCACACCTGCGCGATCATCAACATGCTCGGCAAGCAGTCGCCGGACATCGCCGCGGGCGTGGACCGCAAGAAGCCGGAGGAACAGGGCGCCGGCGACCAGGGCCTGATGTTCGGCTACGCCTGCAACGAGGCGCCGGAGTTCATGCCCGCGCCGATCTACTACAGCCATCGCCTGGTCGAGCAGCAGGCCAAGATCCGCAAGAAGAAGAACTCGCCGCTGCCGTGGCTGCGCCCGGACGCGAAGAGCCAGGTGACCCTGCGCTACGACGGCGAGCACAAGGTGGTCGGCCTCGACGCCGTGGTGCTGTCCACCCAGCACGACCCGGGCATCAAGCACAAGGACCTGGTCGAGGGCGTGTACGAACACATCCTGCGCCCGGTGCTGCCGAAGAAGTGGCTGGAGTCGCTGCCGAAGAACAAGGTGCACATCAACCCGACCGGCATCTTCGTGATCGGCGGCCCGGTGGGCGACTGCGGCCTGACCGGCCGCAAGATCATCGTCGACACCTACGGCGGCATGGCCCGCCACGGCGGCGGCGCCTTCTCCGGCAAGGACCCGTCCAAGGTCGACCGCTCGGCCGCGTACGCCGCGCGCTACGTCGCCAAGAACATCGTCGCCGCCGGCCTGGCCGACAAGTGCGAAGTGCAGGTCAGCTACGCGATCGGCGTGGCCGAGCCGACCTCGATCTCGGTCACCACCTTCGGCACCGGCAAGATCCCGGACGAGAAGATCGAGAAGCTGATCCGCAAGCACTTCGACCTGCGCCCGTACGGGATCGTCAAGATGCTCGACCTGATCCATCCGATCTACCAGGACACCGCCGCCTACGGCCATTTCGGCCGCAAGCCGAAGGACGTGTCCTACGTCGACGCCGCCGGCAAGAAGCAGACCGCCACCGCGTTCTCCTGGGAGAAGACCGACAAGGCCGAGGAGCTGCGCAGGGACGCCGGCCTGAAGAAGTAAGCGCCGCCCCGCCGAGGGGAACGCGTGCAGGAATGGAACGGGCCGCATCGCGGCCCGTTTCCGTTGGCGCGTCCGTCGCTGCGGTTCCGGGCCGGCGCGAAGCGGCGGCGGAGCTCCGGCGGCCCGCCGCGGATGCGACGGCGCCGGCGGATTCGCGCCGCCCTCGCTCTCACCGCGGCGGCCGCGCCGGGACTCTCTTCCCGGCAGCGGGAAGCGCCGCTACATCCGCACCGTCACCGCCACGTCGCGGGCGCCGCCGACGCGTGCGGCCAGCACGTGGTCGCCGACGCGTTCGAACATCAGGTCGACGCGGGTACCGCCCACGTCCAGCCGCTCCACCCGCAGGCGGTCCACGCCCCAGGGCAGGTGCGGGTGGTCGACCGTGATCTCGCCGCGCCAGGCGTCCACCCGCAGGCCCAGGCAGGCCTGCAGCAGCATGAACACCGAACCGGCCGACCAGGCCTGCGGCAGGCAGGCCACCGGATACGCGATCGGCGGCTCGCCGGTCATCCGCGGAAAGCCGCAGAACAGTTCCGGCAGGCGCATGCCGAAGTGGGTCGCGGCCTCGAACACCTCGCCGAGCAGGCGCATCGCCTGGCGGCGCGCGCCGTAACGGGCCATGCCCGCCGCGCACAACGCCACGTCGTGCGGCCACACCGAGCCGTTGTGGTAGGACATCGGGTTGTAGCGCGGCTGGTCCGAGGCCAGCGTGCGCACGCCCCAGCCGTTGTCGAACGCCGGCGAGCACAGGTGCGCGATCACCCGCTGCGCGCGGTTCGGGTCGGGCAGGCCGACGTACAGCAGGTGCCCCGGATTGGAGGCGCGCACCCGGCACATCCGCCCTTCGCCGTCGCGGGCCAGCGCGTAGAAATCGAGCGCCTCGTCCCAGAAGCGGGCCTCGACCACGGTGCGGATGCGTTCGGCGCGCGCGCGCCAGCGCAACGCGCCCTCCAGGTCGCCGCGCAACCGCGACAGTTCGGCCATCGCCTGCAGCGCGGCGAACGCGTAGCCCTGCACCTCGACCAGCGCGATCGGCCCCACCGGCATGCGGCCATCCTCGTGGAACACCGAGTCGTCGCTGTCCTTCCAGCCTTGGTTGGCCAGGCCGGTGGCCTCCCCGCGCGCATAGCTGAGCAGGCCGTCCGCGTCGGCGTCGCAGTTGCGCTCGATCCAGGCGGTGGCCTCGAGCAGCGCCGGCCACAGCGCGTCGAGGAAGGCGCGGTCGCCGTCGCGCGTGAAGTACTCGCCGGCCAGCAGCACGAACAGCGGCGTGGTGTCGACGCCGCCGTAGTACAGCCCGAACGGCACCTCGCCGAGCGCCGCCATCTCGCCCTTGCGCGCCTCGTGCATGATCTTGCCCGGCGCGGAATCCCGGAACGCGGACTCCTCGCGCGCCTGGCGCTCGGCGAGGAACGCCAGCACGCCGCGCGCCAGCGCCGGGTCGATCCACAGGGTCTGCAGCGCGGTGATCACCGCGTCGCGCCCGAACGGCGTCGAGAACCAGGGGATGCCGGCGTAGGGGTACGGGCCCGACGGCAGGTCGCTGGCGAGCAGGGCGATGTCGATGCGCGACCGCTCCAGCCATGCGTCGAACAGCAGGCCGCCGCCGCGCAATCGCGCGCCGGAGCGGCGGCGCGCGCGCAGCGCGCGCCGGGCCCGGATCGCCGCGGTGCGGAAACGCTCGCGGCCGGGCCGCTGCAGCTCGGCGCCGATCTCCAGGTACAACTCGAACTGGCGCCGCGGCGGCAGCCAGCGCTCGAAGCGCACCGCGTTCTCGGTCAGCGCGGTCGGCGCCTCCGAGAACGCGATCGTGGTGCTGCGCGCGACGCCGTCCAGGCCGTCGTAGCGCAGCACCACGGCATCGGTGTCGAACTCCGCCGGCGGGAAGCGGCCGCGCGCGGCGCGCTCCAGCCCGCGCACTTCGAACAGGTCGCGGAAGTCGGCGCCGAATTCGATCTGCAGCGGCACGAACACGTCGTTCTCGGCGTAGTTCGTGCAGGCGATGCTCTCGTACAGGCGTCCCTTCCAGAGGAAGCGCGTGCGCTCGATGTGGATCACGCCCTGCGCCGCCGGGTTGCCGCCGATCGGCGGCAGCGGCCGGTTGGTCAGGTGCGCGTTGAACAGCACCTTGTCCTGCGCGATCGCGGCGCTGAGCAGGGTCGGCGAGTCGCCGTCCAGCCGCAGGCGCAGCCGCGAGAGCGTGCGGGTGCCCTCGTGGAACAGCCCGTCGCCCTCGCCGCTGATGTCGCCCAGCGCGTCGCAGACCAAGAAGGTGTCGCCGTCCTTGAGCGAATAGCTGGCTTGGCTGGCGCCCGGAATCGTGGTCGGCATGCGTGGCGGACCCGCGTGCTCAGGCGATGCGGGCCAGGTTCCGCTCCGGCGGCGACGACGCGCCGGCCAGGCGCCGGTACAGGTCGAGGTAGCGCTGCGCCATCACCGACGCCGAGAAGCGCCGCTCGAACACGCGCCGGATCTCGGCGCGGTCCAGCTCCGGCAGCCGCTTCACCGCCTCCACCGCCTGCTCGTGCGACTCGACGATGAAGCCGGTCACGCCGTGGTCGATGACCTCGCGCACCGAGCCGCGGTTCCAGGCGATCACCGGCGTGCCGCAGGCCATCGCCTCGATCATCACCAGGCCGAACGGCTCCGGCCAGTCGATCGGGAACAGCAGCGCGCGCGCGTTGCCGAGGAAGCCGCGCTTGTCGGCCTCGCCGATCTCGCCGATGAAGGTCACGCCGCTGCCGTCCAGCATCGGCTCGATCCGGTCGTGGTAGTACACCCGGTCGGCCACGTCGACCTTGGCGGCGACGCGCAGCGGCACGCCGGCGTCGCGCGCGATGGCGATCGCGCGGTCGGGGCGTTTCTCCGGCGAGATGCGGCCGAGGAAGGCCAGGTAGCCATCGCTGGGCGACGGCACCGGCGCCAGCAGGTCCTTGGGCAGGCCGTGGTGCACCGTGCCGATCCACTTGGCGAAGCGCAGCGGCAGGCGCTGCTGGTCGGAGATCGACACCAGCGGGTAGCGCGGCCAGCGGCGGTAGGTTTCGGTGAGGTCGGCCAGGTCGAGGCGGCCGTGCAGCGTGGTCAGGGTGCGCTCGGCGATGTCCTCGAACATCGGGAAGTGCAACAGGTCGACGTGGAAATGCAGCACGTCGAACTCGCTCGCGCGGCGGCGGACCTCGTGCAGCATCGCCAGGTGCGCGGCGACGTCGGACTTGAGCGGTTCCGGATCGAGGCGGATCGCGCATTCGCGCGAAGGGACCAGGCGCGCGCGCGTGGCGCTGTCGCCGCTGGCGAACACGGTGACGTCGTGGCCGAGGTCGACCTGCGCGTCCGCCAGGTAGGCGACGATGCGTTCGGTGCCGCCGTACAGGCGCGGCGGCACGGACTCGTACAACGGGGCGATGTGGGCGATGCGCATACCGCGTCTCCAGGGCTGCTGCGGCCTCACTCGGCCCGGGTGATCGGGATGCGCCGGCCGGTCTGCGCGCGCGGGTTCCTGGGCAGGGTCACGGTCAACAGGCCGTTGCGGAACTCGGCCCGCACCTGCTCCCAGTCGACGTCGACGTCCAGCGGCACGCGCCGCTCGAAACGGCCGTAGTAGTACTCGCTGTAACGGCGGCCGGCGTCCTCGCGCGAGTCGCGGCGCTCGCCGCGCAGCACCAGCGAATCGCCCTCGTGCAGCACCTCGACGTCGTTCTCGCTCAGGCCCGGCAGCTCGGCGGTCAGCACCACCTCGCGGTCGGTCTCGCTCAGCTCGACGCTGGGCCAATCCATCTCGCGGTCGAAGAAGCCGCCGAAGCGCGACAGCGGCCGGTCGAACTGGCGCATCATCTCGTCGAACCAGCGGTCCATCTGCCGCTGCAGGCTGGTGAACGGCTGGCGTTCCGCGCGGGTCGCGAAGGCGCGATCCCGATAGCGTGGGGTCAACTGCCTCATGTCGAGCTCCTCCTCGTGAACCGTGGAATCGCCGCGGGCGCGAGCCGCCGGCGCGGCGCGCGTGCGGCGCAACGCGGACGGATGCGGAGTTGCGGAGCGAGCGCTGAGTATGCGCCGGCGGTTTTGAAGAGCGCGTGCACGACCGCGTTTCCCCGCGACCGCTCCGCGGAGCGCGTCGCCCGCGGCTGCGCTCTTCGCTTAGGGGCAGGCGCGGCGGGTTTCAAGAGGCGTGCCACGCGGCCGCCGCGTTCAGCCGCGTCGAGGCCGCGTAAAGCCGCCGCCCGCCCCTCGCCCACCGGCGCCGCTACAATGGAGCGCTCAGCCGAGGGGCGCTGCGACCGCCGGAGACTCTCCGCCGGCCAGGCTCGGCCAAGCCACAACGGCGCCCGGTTCGTCCTCAACCGCCTCTCCCGTCGCGGGGGAGGCCTCAAAGAAACCGGAGCACAAACGCCATGAACGCCGTCGCCAAGACGTTTTCCACCGCGGGCGATTACAAGATCGCCGACCTCTCCCTGGCCGACTGGGGCCGCAAGGAGATCGACATCGCCGAGCACGAGATGCCCGGCCTGATGGCGATCCGCCGCAAGTACGCGCCGGCCAAGCCGCTCGCCGGCGTGCGCGTGACCGGCTCGCTGCACATGACCATCCAGACCGCGGTGCTGATCGAGACGCTGAAGGACCTGGGCGCCGACGTGCGCTGGGCCAGCTGCAACATCTTCTCGACCCAGGACCACGCCGCCGCGGCGATCGCCGCCGCCGGCACGCCGGTGTTCGCCTGGAAGGGGGAGACGCTCGAGGAGTACTGGGACTGCACCCTGGCCGCGATCAGCTTCCCCGGCGGCAAGGGCCCGCAGCTGGTCGTCGACGACGGCGGCGACGTGACCCTGCTGATCCACAAGGGCTACGAGCTGGAGAACGGCTCGGACTGGGTGGACACCCCCTCCTCCAGCCACGAGGAGCAGGTGATCAAGGACCTGCTCAAGCGCGTCCACGCCGAGCGCCCGGGTTTCTGGGGCGAGGTGGTCAAGGAGTGGAAGGGCGTCTCGGAGGAGACCACCACCGGCGTGCACCGCCTCTACCAGCTGGCCGAGGCCGGCAAGCTGCTGGTGCCGGCGATCAACGTCAACGACTCGGTCACCAAGAGCAAGTTCGACAACCTGTACGGCTGCCGCGAGTCGCTGGCCGACGGGCTCAAGCGCGCGATGGACGTGATGCTGGCGGGCAAGGTCGCGGTGGTGTGCGGCTACGGCGACGTCGGCAAGGGCTCGGCGCACTCGCTGCGCGCCTACGGCGCGCGCGTGGTGGTCACCGAGATCGACCCGATCAACGCCCTGCAGGCGGCGATGGAGGGCTTCGAGGTCAACACCGTCGAGAGCACGCTCGGCCGCGCCGACATCTACGTCACCTGCACCGGCAACAAGGACGTGATCACGCTCGAGCACATGCAGCGGATGAAGGACCAGGCCATCGTCTGCAACATCGGCCATTTCGACAACGAGATCCAGGTCGACCGGCTCAACGCCTCCGGCGCCACCCGGCTCAACATCAAGCCGCAGGTGGACAAGTACACCTTCCCCGACGGCCGCTCGATCTTCCTGCTCGCCGAGGGCCGCCTGGTGAACCTGGGCTGCGCCACCGGCCACCCGAGCTTCGTGATGTCGAACTCGTTCTCGAACCAGACCCTGGCGCAGATGGACCTGTGGGCCAACCGCGACAAGTACGAGGCCAAGGTCTACATCCTGCCGAAGAAGCTGGACGAGGAAGTCGCGCGCCTGCATCTGGAGAAGATCGGCGTGAAGCTGACCCAGCTCACCCCGGACCAGGCCGCCTACCTCGGCGTGCCGGTGGAGGGGCCGTACAAGCCGGAGCACTACCGCTACTGAGCGGGCAGTCCCCCTTGGAGGAAACCGAACGGGCGCCGGAAGGCGCCCGTTCTTCGTTTCGCCCGCGCGCGGGCCGGGCGCCGGGGGCGTCCGTGCCGGCACCCGCCGCAGGCCGGCAGGACCGCCCGCGCGGATTCACAGGGCGAGCCGCTCCCTCAACTCCCGCGCCTGCCGCCGCGACACCTCGACCAGGCTGCCGTCCTTCAGGGTGAGCTCGTAGCCGTCGCCGACCGCCAGCTCGATGCGTTCGACCATGCGCAGGTTCACCAGCGTGTTGCGGTTGGCGCGGAAGAACAGCGCCGGGTCCAGGCGCGCTTCCAGCGCGCTCAGGCTGCGCGGCAACAGCGCGCTTTCGCCGCGGAACCAGACCCGCGCGTAGTTGCCGTCCACCACGATCCGGCTGATCTCGCGCAGGGCGACGAACCAGCAACGTTCGCCCTCGCGCAGGAACACCTGGTCGTCGCGGCCCAGCGTGCCGCGCGGCGCGGGCGCGGCCGACGCCGCCGCGGCGCGGCGGGCGCGGGCGCGGGCCACCGCCGCGGCGAGGCGTTCGGGCACCACCGGCTTGACCAGGTAGTCGAGCGCGTTGGCCTCGAACGCCCGCACCGCATACCGGTCGTAGGCGGTGGTGAATACCACCATCGGCGCGGCGTCCAGGCCGTCGAGCACGTCGAAGCCCGTGCCGGACGGCATCTGGATGTCGAGCAGCACCAGGTCGGGGCGCCAGCGCTCGATCGCCGCCCGCGCCGCCGGCACGTCGTCGGCCTCGCCGACGCATTCGACCCGGTCCAGCTCGGCCAGCAGCGTGCGCAGTTCCCGTCGCGCCAGCCGGGTGTCGTCGACGATCAGCACGCGCAGGACCTCGCTCATTGCGCGATCTCCAGCCGGGCCAGCACGCGCGGCCCGTTCTGCCGCAGTTCGAAGCGGTGGCCCGGTTCGCGCGCCAGGCGCGCGCGCAGGTAGGCGAGCCCCACGCCGTGGCCGGGCGTCGCGGCGCCGAGCCGGCCGGGGTTGCTGACCTCGACCGCCAGCCTGTCGCCCTCGCGCCAGGCGGCCACCCCCAGCTCGCCGCCGCCCGGCGTGCAGGCGATGCCGTGCTTGATCGCGTTCTCGACCAGCAACTGCAGCAGCATCGGCGGCAATTGCGCGTCCAGGGCGTCGCCGGCGACATCGCAGTGCACGCGCAGGCGCTCTTCGTAGTGGACGCGCTCGACCGCCAGATAGTCGTCGACCACGGCCAGCTCCTCGCGCAGGGTGGCCGACTCGCGCTGGCTGTGCTCCAGCGAGTGGCGCAGGATGTTCGACAACCGGGTGACCACTTCCCGGGCCCGCGCGGTGTCCTCGTTGATCAGCGCCCGCAGGTTGTTGAGCGCATTGAACACGAAGTGCGGATTCAGCCGTGCGCGCAGGGCGTCCAGCTCCAACGCGCTGCGCTGCGATTCGGCGCGCAGCCGGGCCAGCTCGCTTTCGCGCCGGTGCCGGAGCAGGTGCCAGCCGCTCCACAGCGCCAGCCAGAGGCCGAGGAACACCGACACCTGCAGGGTGTAGGCGAGCATCTCGCGCGGCCCGTAATCGTCGCCACGGGGCAAGTCGAGGAAGCCCGCCGCATCGGCGCCGACCAGCACCCCGCGCGCCATCAATTGCAGCAGGAAGGCGCCGAGCGCCAGGCCCGCCGCCAGCCGTACCAGCAGCGCGGCCGGGCTCAGCGCGAACCAACGCCGGCGCAGGGCCAGCAGGCGCAGCGCACCGCTGGCCAGCCACAGGCCGGCGCCGAGCGCGGCCGCCAGCCAGATCGCGACCCGCTCCGCGCCGGCCGCGCCGGCGCCCAGGAAGGTGAACCAGGTGAATCCGGCGTAGCCGGCGGCCGGCAGCAGGTTGAGCACGGCGAAACGGAGGTCGGCACGCGTCATGGAGCGATCCGGTCGGGGCGGCGATCGTCTGCGGCGGCGCTAGCGGCCCTCGGCGCGCGCGCCACCGTCGCGCTCATCCGCCGCGGCGATGAATTCGCGCACCTGCGCCTGCAGCCACTGCGGATCATCCCACATCAGGAAATGGAAGCCATCGCGGCTGAGCTCGATGCGCACGCCGTCGAGCCCGGCATACTGGCGGCGCAACATCGCCCGGCTCATCTCCTCGGTCACTCCGTAGTGGGCGTAGCCGGCCCACGAGGCCAGCACCAGGGTCGGCGTCCTGATCGCGCCCAGCTGCGCGCGCAGGTCGGTGGTCATCAGCTCGTACATCGCCTTGGCGCCGGTCTCGCGGTCGCTCGCCCGGCCCCAGGCGACGATGGTGTCGACCCGCTCCGGCGAGCGCGAGAACACCGACATCATCTGCCGGTACTGCGCCGAGTCGCGGTCGCCGTGCAGCAGGGTCTGGCGCAGCTGCTCGGCGACGGGCCTGCTGTTCTCCACCGTCGCCTGCGGGTTGATCCCGGCCGGCATGAACGGCAACGAATCGACGATCACCAGCCGCTCGATCGCCTGCGGCGAGGCAATCGCCATCTGCAGGGCCAGGAAGCCGCCGAGGCTGTGGCCGACCACCACCGGCCGCTGCAGCCGGCGCTCGCGCAGGTAGGCGAGCAGCCGGTCGCGCATCGCCGGCAGGAATGCGTCGGTCGCGACCGGCTCCAGGCCGGCGAAGCCGGGCAGTTGCACGATGTGGCACTGCACCCGGCTGGCTTGCAGGGCCGCGCAGGTTTCATCCCAGACGCCGGCGGCGCTGTTGAGTCCGGGGATCATCACCACCGGCCGGCCCTCGCCGATCACTTCGACTTGCAGGTCGCGGAAGCGCTCGGGCGCGGCCTCGGCGGCCGCGGCGGCGAACAGGGAGGCGGCAGCCAGGGCCAGGCCGAAACGGAGGGAGCGGACACGCATACGCATGGGGAGTCTCCAAGGACGGGGCAAGACAGCTTCGCCGCGCCGGCACCCGTCGTGGTGCGGCGGGTGAGAAACGGCCCAGGCGCGCCGCGGGCGGCGCTCCGGCGGCCGCGAGCGGCGCCCGCCCTGCCCGCGCGAAGATCCGTTTTCATCGATCAAGATGAAGCGATAGACTTCCAGGCCTGTCCACACCGGCCGCCGCGATGCCCCGCGTCCCGATCAGCTTCGAGTTCTACCCGCCCAAGACCGAGGAACAGCGCGCACAACTGGACAAGACCGCGGCCCGGCTCAAGCCGCGGCGACCGGAGTACGTGTCCTGCACCTTCGGCGCGGGCGGCTCGACCCTGAGCTACACCCCCGAGACGGTCGGGCACCTGCACCGCGCGCACGGCTTCGACGCCGCCCCGCACCTGTCCTGCGTCGGCGGCACCCGCGCCGAGCTGGCCGAGCTGCTGCGACGCTACCGCGCCATGGGCTGCCGCCGCATCGTCGCCCTGCGCGGCGACCTGCCCTCGGGCATGGGCCACACCGGCGACTTCCGCTACGCCTCGGAACTGGTGGAATTCATCCGCCGCGAGCACGACGGCCATTTCCACATCGAGGTCGGCTGCTACCCGGAATGCCACCCGCAGGCGGACGACGCGCTCGCCGACCTGCGCCACTTCAAGGCCAAGGTCGACGCCGGCGCCGACGGCGCGATCACCCAGTACTTCTACAACGCCGACGCCTATTTCCGCTTCGTCGACGACGCGCGCCGGCTCGGCGTGGCGGTCCCGATCGTGCCCGGGATCATGCCGATCGCGAACTTCACCCAGTTGCGCCGCTTCTCCGAGACCTGCGGCGCCGAGATCCCGCGCTGGATCGGCAAGCGCATGCAGGCCTTCGGCGACGACGCCGGGGCGATCCGCGAGTTCGCCGCCGACCTGGTCGCGAACCTGTGCCAGCGCCTGATCGACGGCGGCGCGCCGGCGCTGCACTTCTACACGCTCAATCTGTCGCGACCGACGCTGGCGGTGCTCGCCCGCCTCGACTGAGCGCGGGCACGGCCGCGCGTGCGCGGCCGTTTCGCCGGCGTTCAAGGTGAACGCGCGCGTGCGCACGCGCCGTCCACCGGCCGCCGCCGAGCATGCGCGCAGGTTCCAACGCGCGCTCGCCCATGCGTCTTCTCGCCGTGCTCGCGCTGTGCATCGCCGCATCGGCGCAGGCCGCCTCGCTCGGCATCCAGCGCTGCCGCGGCGGCGACGGCGCCACGATCTACACCGATACCGCCTGCGCCGCGCTCGGTGCGCGCGCCGAGCCGATCCGCGGCGAGCTGCTGGAGCGGCTGGCGCGCGAGAACGCACGCGCTGCCGGCGAAGGCGGCCTCGCCGGCAGCGGCCTGCTCGCGCGCGCGGGCGAGGCGGAGCAGCTCGCCGCCTTGTCGCACATGACGCGCTCCCCCGCCGCGGGTTGCGCGCGCACGCCGCGGCAGCTGACGCTGAACCTGCAAGGCGCGCTGATGCTCGGCGACGTCAACCGCGTCGCCGAGAGCTACCACTGGACCGGCCTCGACCACCGCCAGGGCCAGCGGGTGCTGGCGCGGCTGCAGCGCCTGGCCGGCAAGCCGCTGCTGCACGCCGACTACGTCGACGCGCGCATCGGTCCCTTCGCGGCCACGGACGCCGGCATCCTGCAGCTGACGCTCGGCGACGGGAACGTGCCGACCGTGGTCGACTTCGACGTGCGCCGGCATTCCGGCTGTTACTTCGTCGAGTTCTGAACGCGCACGCCGGCCTGTTCGCCGCAGGCGCGCGCGGCTAGGCTGTGGCGCATGCCTCGCCCGTCGCTCGCGCTGCTCGCCCCCGCCTTCGCCCTTGCCTTCGCCGCCGCGCCTGCCTGGGCGCAGCAGATCCGGCGCTGCACCGGCCCGGACGGCGAGGCGGTGTTCACCGATCGCCGCTGCGAGGAGCTCGGCGGCGTCGACCGCCGCCCGCCGGCGGCCGATGCCGCGCGTGCGCCGCGCGGCGGCTGCGCGCGGACCCTGGAAGCACTGACCGGCGAGATCGCCACCGCCTTCGACGGGCGCGATCCCAATCGCCTCGCCGCCGTCTACCACTGGGCCGGCATGTCCGGCAGCGCCGCCTACGCGATCATGGAACGGCTGGATGCGCTGGTGCGCCGGCCGCTGGTCGCGATCGTGCCGGTGCTGCCCGCCGCCCCCGAGCCGCCGCCGGGCGAATGGCGCACGCTCGGCGGCGCCGGCGGGGACGCCGACACCGATCTCGATCCGGACACGGGCCTGGAGGAGCCGCACCCGCCGGCGCGCGCGGCCGCGCCGGTGGCGCTGCGCCTCGAGCAAACCCTCGGCGACGGTGTCACCCCGAGCCGCACCGTGTTCGCCTTGCGCCGCCACTTCGGCTGCTGGTGGGTGCGGTTCTAGCGCGGGACCGGGACGCCCAACCCGCACCCCGGCGCTCGCAGGGCGCGAGGACGCGCAGCGGCGCGTAAGCGCGCCGCTCCCGCCCCGCAAACGTAAAGAGGGTTGCGAAAGCAGCGCGGGGTCGCTCGCAGGCATGCAGGGTTGCGCTGCCGGCGCGCGCTCTTTTCCGTCTGTTCCCGCGCGCCTGCTTCCCGCCTGCCTCCTCTCCCATTCCATTCCCTCTCCCGCTTGCGGGAGAGGCCCGGCAAGGGCGCGGGCCAACGCAATGGCCGCCTCTGCCGCGTTCGAACGTGGTTCCATCGCCAGCCCTGCCGCCGGCTTGCCGGCAGCCCGTGGCAGGCCCCGCCGGGCCGATGCACACCGCGTCCGCGCATCGCGCCCGAAGCCTCGCCGGAATCGCCGGAGGCGGCTCACCCGCTTGCCAAGCTCCTTATGCGTCCCTACTCACCCGCCTGCCGCGCGCTTCCCGCCCCTCGCCTTCGCGAGCGGGAGCGCGAGGACCCGCTGCCGGGACCGGCCGCGGCATGCGGGCGCGCGCCGCGCCCCGTTTAAACTAGCGTTCCTTCCGTCCGCCGCGAGACCGCGATGAGCCTGCAGTACCCCGAATGGATCTGGCACAACGGCCGCATCAAGCCGTGGGCCGAGGCCACCACCCACGTGATGTCGCACGCGCTGCATTACGGCTCGTCGGTGTTCGAGGGCATCCGCTGCTACCAGACCGCGAACGGGCCGGCGATCTTCCGCCTGACCGACCACAACAAGCGCCTGTTCGCCTCGGCCAAGATCTACGACATGCCGATGCCGTACTCGCTGGAGCAGATCAACCAGGCCTGCCGCGAGGTGATCGTGGCCAACGGCAACGCCACCGACTACCTGCGCCCGGTGGCGTATCGCGGCCTGGGCGGCTTCGGCCTGGCCGCGGACACGCCGACCGAGGTTGCGGTCGCCACCTGGCGGATGGGCCAGTACCTCGGCGCCAGCGTGGTCGAGAGCGGCATCGACGCCTGCGTGTCGAGCTGGCAGCGCTTCGCCCCCAACACCATCCCGGCCGGGGCCAAGGCCGGCGGCAACTACCTGTCCGGGCAGCTGGTCGCGCGCGAGGCGCGCCGGCTCGGCTTCGGCGAGGGCATCGCCCTGGCCGCGACCGGCCTGCTCAGCGAGGGCGCCGGCGAGAACCTGTTCCTGGTGTTTGACGGCGTGCTGCACACCACCCCGGTGTCGGCGGCGCTGCTCAACGGCATCACCCGCAACTCGATCATCACCCTGGCCCGCGATGCCGGCATCGCCGTGGTCGAGCGCGACCTGCCGCGCGAATACCTCTACCTGTGCGACGAGCTGTTCATGTGCGGCACCGCCGCGGAGATCACCCCGATCCGGTCGGTCGACGGCCGCCAGGTCGGCGAGGGCAGGCCGGGCCCGGTGACGCGCCGCATCCAGGAGCTGTTCTTCGGCCTGTTCGATGGCCGCACGCCGGACCGGTACGGCTGGCTGGAGCCGCTTTGAAGCGAGGCACGAACGGGGAGGAACGGGAATGAGAAAAGCCCGTCTTTGTCCCCGTTCCTGGCTCCGTCTTACGCCGGCAGGCTGATCCGGGCCTGTGAAGCGCGGAGCTGGTGGAGGGGCGAGAGAAGCCCCTCTTCTCTCTTCCCCCGATTCGCGTTCTTCGCTCCCCGCTTCCTGTCGGCACGACCGATCCGGGCCGCTTGGGGCGGAGAAGAGCCCCTACTCCCCGCTCCTCGTTTCACCCGCCTGGCGCCTGCCCGGCATGCTGCACGTTGCCCGGCCGCGCGTCGAAGCGCAGCGTGGCGACCACGCCCCGGGCCTCGCCCGGGCGCACGTGCACGTCCCAGCCGTACAGGTCGCACAACCGGCGCACGATCGACAGGCCGATGCCGCCGCCCTGCGAATGGCCGGCATGGGTGCCGCGGTAGCCGCGCTGGAACAGCTTGGCCGCGTCCTCGGCGCTGAGGCCGGGGCCGGAGTCGATCACCTCGACCGAGGTCGGATGCAGGCGCACCACCACCTCGCCCTGCGGCGTGTACTTGACCGCGTTGCCGACCAGGTTGCCCAGCGCCACCGCGATCGCCGCCTCGGGCGCGTCGACCACCAGGCCGCGCTCGCCTTCGATCCACAGCTCCAGCGGTTTGCCGCCGAGCTGGGCGCGGTGCGCGTCCAGCAGTTGCTCGGCGACCTTGGCCACGTCGCTGGAGCCGTGCCCGCGCTCGTTGCGCGACAGCAGCAGCAGCGCGCTGATCAGGTCGGTGCACTGCTGCTCCGCGCGCTTGATCCGCAGCAGGCGGTTGCGGGTCTTCTCGTCCAGGTCCGGGCGCGACAGCAGCAGCTCGACCGCGCCCTTGATCACCGCCAGCGGGGTGCGCAACTCGTGGCTGACGTCGGCGTTGAACTCGCGGTCGCGCTGCACGACCTCGGTCAGGCGCGCGGCGTAGTCGTCCAGCGCCTCGGCGAGCTGGCCGACCTCGTCGTCGGGGAAGTGCGCGGCCAGGTTCTCCGGCTCGGCGCTGCGCCCGGACCGCTTGAGCCGGTTGGCCAGCTCGGTGACGGGGCTCATCACCCGCGACGCCGACCACCAGCCGACCAGCAGCGACAGCAGGGTGAACACGACCACCGAGGCGTAGATCGCGCGCTGGAACTGCGCCTCGCCCCGGGAGGTCTGGGACATGTCGTAGGCGAGGAAAAACCAGGCACGGGGCGTCTTGCGCACGGCCAGCTTGTAGTTGAGCGGCTTGCCTTGCTCGTCGGTGCCGACGATGCCGTGGATGCCGTCGGGAAGCCGGTACCACTCGGGCCGGTTGATCCGGACCATCTCGAACTTGTCCGGCGTATAGACGAACGCACGGATCTGGTCGACCGCGAACTCGAGATTGTCCGGGTCGAGCTCGAACTGGCGCGCGGCCTGCTCGATGTTGCGGTTCATCATGTCCTCGACCAACTGGTTCTCCACGCGGTTGCGGGTCCAGTTGGTCGCCCACGCGAACAGCGCGGTCAGGCCGAAGCCGAGCAGGACGAAGGCGAGGATGATGCGGCTGCGCAGCCGGCGCCGGAAGCGCTTGCGGCTCCGGCGCCGCGCCGGAGCGGCGGGTTCGTCGGCGGTCGCCAAGCGGTTATCCGTTGCTGCTCTCGGGCGCGGCGATGCGGTAGCCGATGCCATGGCGGGTCTGGATCAGCGGCACGTCGAAGGGCTTGTCCAGCACCGCGCGCAGGCCGTGGATGTGCACGCGCAGGCTGTCGGAATCGGGCAGCTCCTCGCCCCAGACCCGGGTCTCGAGCTCCTGGCGGGTGACCACGGCGGGCGAGGCCTCCATCAGCGCCTGCAGGATCTTCAGCGCCGTCGGGTTCAGCTGCAGCAGCTTGCCCTGGCGCCGCACTTCCAGGGTGTCGAGGTTGTACTCCAGGTCGGCGACGTTCAGCACCCGGGTCTGCACGCCGCGGCCGCGACGGGCGAGCGCGTTCAGCCGCACCTCGACCTCCTGCAGCGCGAACGGCTTGATCAGGTAGTCGTCGGCCCCGGAATCGAACCCGGCCAGCTTGTTGTCCAGGCTGTCGCGCGCGGTCAGCATCAGCACCGGGGTCTGCTTGCGCGCTTCGTTGCGCAGCTTGCGGCAGACCTCCAGGCCGTCCAGCCCGGGCAGGTTCAGGTCGAGCACGATCGCGTCGAAGTCGTGGACCACCGCCAGGTGCAGGCCGGTGATGCCGTCGGCGGCGAAGTCCACCGTGTGGCCGCGGTCCTCGAGAAAGTCGCCGAGGTTGGCCGCGATGTCCTGGTTGTCTTCGATCACGAGGATGCGCATGGAGTCTTCCTGAAAGCGGGTGGGGGTTCGACCGCGCCGCCGCGGGCGCGGTTCCGGCGCGAATCGCCCGGATTCTGCCAGAGCGCCAAGCCCGCGCCGCTCACCGCCCGTGGATGCGGCGCCGGCGGGACGCGGGCAAACAAAAGCCCAGGGCGGTGCCGCCGCGCCTGGGCCAAAAAGGTATTGCCCCGATTACCGTAACCTGCTTGGTCCAGATCGCTGACGTGGATTGCGGCAGTGCTGCGGCCCGGACAACGCTACGCCCCCGCCGATTAAGGGCCCGTTAAACGGGGGTCGGGCGGCGAGCCGGAAGCCCGTGACCTCGTGCGCAGAACGGCGCCATCTTCGTCGCAAATGCGCCGAACTTCGGCCAACTTCCGATAATTCACTTTTCCCGCGCGATCCGCTGCTGCTCGGCGCGGCGCTGCCGGACGGCGACGTAGCGGACGATCTCCCCGGCCACGTCGGCCCCGGTGGCCTCCTCGATGCCCTCCAGCCCGGGCGAGGCGTTGACCTCCAGCACCAGCGGCCCGCGCGCGGAGCGGATCAGATCGACGCCGGCGATGCCCAGGCCCAGCACGCGCGCGGCGCGGATCGCCACGTCCTGCTCGGCCGCGGTCGGCTTCACGCCCTTGGCGGTGCCGCCGCGGTGCAGGTTGGAGCGGAAGTCGCCCTTCGGCGCCTGCCGCTTCATCGCCGCCACCACCTTGCCGCCGACCACGAAGCAGCGCAGGTCGGCGCCCTTGGCCTCGGCGACGAACTCCTGGACCAGGAAGTTCGCGTACAACCCGCGCAGCGCCTCGATCACCCCGCGCGAGGCCGAAAGCTTCTCGGTCAGCATCACCCCGGCGCCCTGGGTGCCCTCGTTGAGCTTGATCACGTGCGGCGGCGGCCCGAGCATCGACAGCAGGTCGTGGGTGTCGTCGGGGTTGTCGCCGAACACCGTGGTCGGCATGCCGATGCCGGCGGCGGCCAGCAGCTGGTG
Source organism: Vulcaniibacterium tengchongense (assembly GCF_003814555.1). Lineage (GTDB taxonomy): Bacteria > Pseudomonadota > Gammaproteobacteria > Xanthomonadales > Xanthomonadaceae > Vulcaniibacterium > Vulcaniibacterium tengchongense. Next base: position 67,071 of record NZ_RKQN01000001.1, on the reverse strand, counting down.
GCAGCGCAGCTTGTCGCGCGCGCGCAGGATCGCGTCGGAGGAGTTCGGCGTCGAGGTGCCCATCAGCTCGAACTGGCGCAGCACCGCGGTGCCGTAGCGGGTGACCGAGGCGCCGATGCGCGGGATCACCGCGTGATAGCCGGCGATTGGCCGGCCCTTGTAGTGCAGGCTGAACCCGTCGCTGGCGATGCGCAGGTAGCAGCGCAGCGGGTCGAGCACGCGCACGCTGTGGCCCAGCTCGCGCGCGGCCTCGACCAGGCGCCGGGTCGAATACAGCTTGCTGTTGCGCGAAAGGATCGCGAGTTTCATGGGGGACTTCGGCGGGAAAGGAAGGACGGAGGGGCCAAGCGCGCGCGGGCGCCGTCGTGGACGATGCGCGTGCCCCGCCCCGCCGGCCCGGGCCGGCCGTGCATGAACGAGCGCGCCGGGTCGACCGTGAACAGCCGCGCCATCGCGGTCCGCCCGAGCAGCATCGGGAAGCGCATGCCGCCACGATCGGTCAGGTTTATTTCGATTTCGCGTTCGACCCCGGCCAGCCGCAGCCGGGTGCGCAGGAACACGCGCCGGGTCCGGCGGCCGCCGGAGTCGGTGACCTCGCGCTCGTCGTACACCGGCGCCGCCACCTCGATCGCCTCGCCGCCGGCCAGGTCCGGGCGGATGCTGAAGCCGACCCAGGGCGCGCCGGCCTCGACGAAACGCCACTGCCGGTCCACGTGCAGCGCCGAACTGCGCGCGCCGCTGTCGATCTTGGCCCGCGCCGCGGCGATGCCGAGATCGGGAAGCGCCACCCATTCCCGCCAACCGAGCACGATCCTCGCCATCGCCTTCTCACTTTCGGCCGGTCCAGCCCGCCGCCGACGCGCGGCTGCGGCACGAAAAAACGGCGGCCACTGTGCGTGGGCCGCCGTTACGGGCGTGTGGAGCGGGTGATGGGAATCGAACCCACGTTAGCAGCTTGGGAAGCTGCAGTTCTACCATTGAACTACACCCGCGCTGCGGCGAAGTCTATGCCGGGCCGCGGCGGATTGGCAACGCGTCGACGGCGCGGCGGGCGAGGCCGCCCCGGCGCCGCGCCCATCGGCGGGACGGCGTCCTGGCGGGTCGCGACGCTCCGTTCAACGCCCGCCCCTGCGTCCGCGGGGACGGGCGCCGGGCGCCCGCGAGCCGGGAGGCGCTTCGCTCAGAAGCTGCCGCCCAGGCTCAGGTACACCGTCGCGTCGTTGCCGCCCTTCTGGCCGACGGTGACGCGGGTGCCGACGTCGGCGTTCAGCCCGAACAGCGTGCTGCGCGCGCCGAAGCTGAGCGTGCCGTAGTCGCGGTCGAACTCCAGCCCCGGCACGGCGTACGGCGCCAGGCCGGGCACCGAGCGCAGCTGCGCGTAGGCCTGGTCCTCGCCGTCCTCGAACTCGTGGTCGTAGGTCAGCTTGGCGTACGGGCGCAGATGCGCGCCGTGCGCATAGTCCACCTGCCAGCCGACGCTGCCGATGAGCGAATCGAACTCCTGCTTCGGGAACGCCAGCGCGGTCGATTCGGCGCTGTCCTCGGCGTAGCCGTCGACCTCGATGCGCTGCGACAGCAGGCCGACCACCGGGCCATGGCGCAGCGCGCCTTCGCCGAAGTTCCAGCCGGCGTTGACCGCCGCCGACAGGTTGCTGCCGTCCGGCGAGCCGCGGTGGGTGCGCGAGGTCGGGCCGAGCACGACGCGGCGCTCCACGTCGAAGCCGAGCCGGGTGTAGCTGAGCTGGGCGTCGACCCAGGCGGCGCCGCCGGACCAGCCCAGGTAGCCGCCGAGGCTGGTGTCGTCCTGGTCGAACTCGCCGCCGTTGCGGCCCCAGTCGAGCTTCTGCCGGCCGTAGCCGACGAAGCCGCCGTACACCAGGCGGCCGCTGGCCCAGTCGACGCCGAAGCTCAACGTCGGCCCCATGCCGTCGTAGAGGTCGCCGTCGCCGTAGCGCTGCGAGTCGCCGCGGACGTCGGCCCACCAGCGCGCACCGGCGCCTTCCGGCCGCGCCTGCAGCTGCGCGGCGACGCGGTCGGCGCGCGCGCGCCCGACCGTGGCCGCCGAGTGCGGCAGCACCGCGAGCTGCCGCGGCGCCTCGAGGACCGACACCGCGTAGTCGGCCATCACCGCATGCGCCTTGGACGAGGGGTGCACGCCGTCGGCGAACAGGTAGGTGTCCGGCGCGTTCGGCGCGGCATAGGTGGCCGGGTTGCAGGTCAGCGACTGCGCGGTGACCTGCGGCTGGCAGGCGGTGCCGGTGACGTTGACGATGCCGTAGGGCGCCGGATCGGCGGCGATTTCCTGCAGCAGGTGGAAGGTGTCCAGCGGGATGACGCGCGCACCGGCCGCGGCCAGGCCGCCGAACAGCGCGTCGTTGTAGGCGGTGGCCAGGGCCGTGCCCTGCGCCTGCGCGGCCGCGCCCTGCGCGCGGAACTGCGGGGTGATGCCCAGGTCCGGGATGTTCGGCACCAGCACGTAGCGCGCGCCGGCATTCTGCAGGGTCATCACGTTGCCCACCTGGGCCGTCACCGCGGCGCCGACGATGGCCTGCGCCTGGGCCGGATTGGCGGCCGCCGCGAACAGGTCGTTGGCGCCGCCCCAGACGGTGTACAGCGCATGGGCGTCGGCGCGCCCGCCGTTGGCGGCGAGGTGGTTGCCGATCTGCGTGCGCAGCGACAGGGTCGGCAGCAGCCCCGGCCGGTCGGTGGCGACCAGCGCGCCGCCGATGGCGTAGTTGCTGCCGCCCTGGTTGACGCTGGTCGCGTCGGTGCCGTAGCGGCCCGCGAGGTACTCGGCCCAGACCAGGCCCGGGTTAGTGGTGAAGCGGCCGAGGATCGCCGCCGACGGGTTCGCCGCGACCAGCACCGGGCGGAAGTAGCCCGAGTCGGTCAGGCTGTCGCCGAAGAAGATCGTCTGCGAATAGGTCTGGGCGAAGGCCGGCGCGGTCGCCAGCGCGAGCGCGGCGGCCAGCAAGGTGCGGACAGGCTTGGTCATGAAGGTCCCTGATGTGATCGTGTGGTCCGGGTCCGGCCGGGCATACGCCCGCGGATGGAGGCGCATCGAAGCATGGCCGCCGCGCCCGCTCAAGCCGCACTGCGGCAAAGCGCGCTGGCCGCGCCGCGGCGCGCGCGCGACAATGCGCGCATGGACATCGTACTCAACGGCGAGCCGCGCGCGGTCGCGGCGGACATCACCGTGCTGCAGCTGCTGCAGCTGGAAGGCCTGGGCGAGCGCCGCGTGGCGGTCGAGGTGAACGGCGCGATCGTGCCGCGCAGCCGCCACGGCGAGCACGTGCTCGCCGCCGGCGACCGGATCGAGATCGTGCACGCGCTCGGCGGCGGCTGAGCGACGCGACGCGGGCGAAAAAAGGCGCGTTCGCCGCGGTTCCGGCCGGCGCGCTGGTACCATGTAGCGATGACGTCCCTGACCGCTCTCGCGCCGGCCGACGACGCGCTCGTCATCGCCGGCAAGCCCTACTCCTCCCGCCTGCTGACCGGCACCGGCAAGTTCGCCGACCTCGAGCAGACCCGCCTGGCCACCGAGGCCGCCGGCGCGCAGATCGTCACCGTCGCGATCCGCCGCAGCAACATCGGCCAGAACCCGGGCGAGCCGAACCTGCTCGACGTGCTGCCGCCGGACCGCTACACCATCCTGCCCAACACCGCCGGCTGCTACACCGCCGAGGACGCGCTGCGCACCTGCCGCCTCGCGCGCGAGCTGCTCGACGGCCACAACCTGGTCAAGCTGGAGGTGCTGGGCGACCAGAAGACCCTGTACCCCGACGTGGTGCAGACGCTGGACGCCGCCGAGCGGCTGGTCAAGGACGGCTTCGAGGTCATGGTCTACACCTCCGACGACCCGATCCTGGCCAAGCGCCTGGAGCAGATCGGCTGCGTCGCGGTGATGCCGCTGGCGGCGCCCATCGGCTCGGGCCTGGGCGTGCAGAACAAGTACAACCTGCTGGAGATCGTCGAGAACGCCAAGGTGCCGATCATCGTCGACGCCGGCGTCGGCACCGCCTCCGACGCGGCGATCGCGATGGAGCTGGGCTGCGACGGCGTGCTGATGAACACCGCGATCGCCGGCGCGCGCGATCCGGTGCGGATGGCGCACGCGATGAGGCTGGCGGTCGAGGCCGGCCGCGCCGCGTTCCGCGCCGGCCGCATCCCGCGCAAGCGCTACGCCAGCGCGTCCTCGCCGGTCGACGGGTTGATCGGATGAGGCTGCCTCACGGGTCGGGCGCGCTCGCCCTCTCCGGCAAGCGGGAGGGCCGGTCGCCGCAGCGCTCCGATCGCGCGGGAGCGGCGGCCGGCAGGCCGGTCGCGATGCCGCTCTCGACGGAACGGGGGTGAGCGGACGATGAAGGAAGCCCATCCCCCCAAGCCCTTCACCGTCGAGGAAGGCCGCCGCCAGGTGCGCAGCTTCGTGCTGCGCCAGGGCCGCTTCACCGAGGCGCAGCAGCGCGCGTTCGACGAACTGTGGCCGCGCTACGGGCTGGATTACCGGGGCGAGCCGCGCGACTTCGACGCCGTGTTCGGCCGCCGGGCGCCGCGCGTGCTCGAGATCGGCTTCGGCAACGGCGAGGCGCTGCGCTACGCCGCGCAGCGCGACCAGGCGCGCGACCTGATCGGGGTCGAGGTCCACGCGCCGGGCGTCGGCCGCCTGCTCAACGGCCTGGCCGCCGACGGCAGCGACAACGTGCGCGTGTACCGGCACGACGCCGTCGAGGTGCTGCGCCACGAGATCGCCGACGCCGCCCTCGACGAGATCCGCATCTACTTCCCCGACCCCTGGCACAAGAAGCGCCACCACAAGCGCCGCCTGGTCCAGCCCGAGTTCGCCCGGCTGGTCGCCGCCAAACTGGCCCCGGGCGGGCGCTTGCACCTGGCCACCGATTGGCGGGACTATGCCGAGCAGATGTGGGACGTGCTCGACGCCACGCCCGGGCTGGCCAACCGCGCCGGCCCGCGCGGCGCGGTGCCGCGGCCGGAGTGGCGCCCGCAGACCCACTTCGAAAGCCGCGGCCTGAAGCTGGGCCACGGCGTCTGGGATCTCCTCTACGACAGAACTCCGTGATCCGGGATTCGAGATTGGTGATCGTCCGCCCCCTTGAGCCGACTCCGGCCTGCCGCCCCGCAGGCCGGTGCGCCTGCCGCCGCGAATCGCGAATCCCGCATCACGAACCACGCGCCTGATGGACACCGCGCTGACGCTCACCACCGACATGAAGCTCGTTCTCGGGCTGGTGGGCTTCACGATGGTGATGTTCCTGTTCGAGCGCATCCGCGCCGACGTGGTCGCGCTGGTGGTGCTGGTGCTGCTCGGCCTGTCCGGCCTGGTCGAGCCGGACGAGCTGTTCAACGGCTTCTCCGGCCACGCGGTGCTCAGCATCATCGCGACCATGATCCTCGGCGCCGGGCTGGACCGCACCGGCGCGCTCAACCGCCTGGCCGGCTGGCTGCTGCGCCGCGCGCGCGGGGTCGAGCAGCGGCTGCTGCTGCTGACCAGCGCGGTGGCCGGGATCAATTCCTCGATCATGCAGAACCCGTCGGTCATGGCGCTGTACATGCCCGTGGCCTCGCGCCTGTCCTCGCGCACCGGCGTGACCCTGCCGCGGCTGCTGCTGCCGATCGCCGCGGCGATCGTGATGGGCGGCGCGCTGACGATGGTCGGCAACTCGCCGCTGATCCTCCTCAACGACCTGCTGATCGCGGCCAACGCCAACCTGCCCTCCGGCGCGGCCACGCTGGAGCCGCTGAAGATGTTCGCGCCGCTGCCGATCGGCCTGGCGCTGCTCGCCGCGTCGCTGGCCTACTTCCACTTCTTCGGCGACAAGCGCCTGCGCGACGAGGACGGCAAGGGCGTGACGCCGGCGCGCACGCAGAGCTATTTCGCCAAGGCCTACGGCATCGACGGCGACGTCTACGAGCTCACCGTCACCGCCGACAGCCCGCTGGTCGGCATGTCGCTGGGCGAGGCCGAGTCGCTGCGCGGCGCGCCGCTGCTGCTGGCGCTGAAGAGCGACGGCGAGGCGCGCCTGGCGCCGCCGGCGGACACCCGCATCTGGGTCGGCAGCGTGCTCGGGGCGATGGGGCCGCGCCAGCAGGTCTCCGACTACGCGCAGAACCATTTCCTGCGCATGAGCTCGCGCCTGCGGCATTTCGGCGACCTGTTCAACCCGAGCCGCGCCGGCATCTCCGAGGCGGTGGTGCCGGCGACCTCGAAGTTCATCGGCAAGACCGGCCGCGACCTGCAGCTGCGCCGCCAGCTCGGCCTGAACCTGCTGGCGATCAACCGCGACAAGACCGTGCTGCGCGAGAACGTGCGCGACGTGGCCCTGCGCGCCGGCGACATGCTGGTGTTCCACAGCATCTGGACCGACCTGGCCGAGGCCGCGGCGAGCAAGGACCTGGTGGTGGTCACCGACTACCCCAAGGGCGAGCAGCGCCCGCACAAGTTCAAGATCGCGATGGCGATCTTCGCCGTGGCGATGCTGCTGGCGCTGTCCTCGCGCCTGCCGGTGTCGCTGGCGCTGATGACCGGCGTGGCCGGCATGCTGATCGCCGGCGTGCTGCACATCGACGAGGCGTACGCGGCGATCAACTGGAAGACCGTGTTCACCATGGCCTGCCTGATCCCGCTGGGCTGGGCGATGGACTCCAGCGGCGCGGCCGCCTGGGTGGCCGGCCACACCATCGAGCGCCTGCCGCAGGGCACGCCGATCTGGCTGCTGGAGATCCTGCTCGGCCTGCTGACCACCGCGTTCTCGCTGGTGATCAGCCACGTCGGCGCGACCATCGTGGTGGTGCCGCTGGCGATCAACCTGGCCCTGGCCGCCGGCGGCAACCCGACCGCGTTCGCGCTGATCGTGGCGCTGTCGGCCTCGAACAACTTCATGACCGCGTCCAACCCGGTGATCTCGATGATCACCGGCCCGGCCGGCTACACCGGCAAGGAGCTGTGGAAGATCGGCGCGCCGCTGTCGCTGATCTACACCGCGGTCAGCGTGGCGATGGTGAACCTGCTGTTCTGACCGCCCCTCCCGACGAATCCGAGGACCGCATGCCCATTTTCCGATCCGCCGCCCTGCTCGGCGCCGCGCTGGCCGTCCTCGTCCCGGCGCCGCGCGCGGCCCCGCCTCCCCCCCTGGTCGCGGCGCGCGCCGCGCTCAACCTCGCGGGGGCGAAGGCCGTGCTCGCCGCGGCGGAAGCCGAAGCGCTGCGCCAGCGGCTGCGCGTGACCATCGCGGTCGTCGACGACGCCGGGCGCCCGCTGCTGCTGCAACGCATGGACGGCACGCCCCCTTCGAGCGTCGAAGTCGCGCTGGCGAAGGCGCGCCACGCGGTCGACTATCGGCGCGACACCGTCTTCCACCAGGACCTGCTCGAAAAGAACGCGCTGGCGGTCCTGGCGCTGCCGGGCGCGCTGCCCATCGAAGGCGGGGTGATGCTGCGCCACGGCGGGGACGTCGTCGGCGCGATCGGCGTCTCGGGCGCGCCCTCGGCGAAGGACGGCGAGATCGCGCGCGCCGGCGCGGCGGCGCTGGCCGCGGCGGGCGGCGACTGAGGCCTCAATCCAGCCAGACCGCGCCGTCGCGCACGCTGACCGCCACCGCGCGCAACGCCTCGCCGCGGCAGGGGCCGGCGACGCAGACGCCGCCGTCGAGCTCGAAACTGGCGCCATGCGCGGCGCACACCAGCAGGCCGTCGCGGCTCTTGAGGAACTGGCCCGGCGCCCAGTCCAGGCGCCGGCCGGCGTGCGGGCAGATGTTGAGCCAGGCGCGCACGCGCTCGCCCTCGCGGTACAGCAGCAGCGACTCGGCGTCGCCGTCGATGGTCGCCGCGGCTTCGGCGAAACCGCCGTCCGGCAGACGCTCCAGCGCCAGCAGCGGCGCCGCTTCCGCGATCCCCGCCGCATCGCTTAACGAAGTTCTCACACCCTCGCTCATACCTGGACCGATACTCGCCTGCCCGGCGCCAACCGCCGCATTGTGTCACGACGTCGATGTTCGCCCAGAGTTTCCGTTTCGATCACGCCCAGTTCCAGGCGCGCATGCGCTCGGCCTTCGAGCCGCGCAAGCCGCGCCATCGCCTGCTGCGCTTCGCGTTCGGGCTGGTCGGCCTGGCCGTGCTGGCGGTGCTGGTGATGTTCAGCGTGGTGCTCGGCGCGGCGATGATCGGCGCCGGCCTGCTGTACAAGCTGTGGAGCAGCCGCGGCCGCGCCGCCGCGCGCGCGCCGCGGGTGGTCGAGGCCGAGTACCGGGTGGTCGAGCCCGCGGCGCTGCGCCAGCCGTCCGGCTCCTCCGCCGAAGTCCGCTGAAGTCCATGGCGGACGTGTTCGCGGCACCGCCGCAACCGCGCGTGCCGGTGCGGGGCGGCGGCGAGTTTCCGATCCACCGCATCTACTGCGTCGGCCGCAATTTCGCCGAGCACGCGCGCGAGATGGGCGCGGCCGCGCCGGCGTCCGCCGCCGAGCGCGGCCATCCGGTGTTCTTCCTCAAGCCGGCCGATGCCGCGACCGTGGACGAAGCGGTGCCCTATCCGCCGGGCACCGCCGAGCTGCACCACGAAGTCGAACTGGTGGTCGCGCTCGGCCGCGACGCCGGTCCGGGCGTGCTCGACCCGGCCGACGCCCACGCGCTGGTGTTCGGCTACTCGGTCGGGCTCGACCTGACCCGGCGCGACCTGCAGAGCGCGGCCAAGGCCAAGGGCCTGCCCTGGGACACCGGCAAGGCCTTCGACTGCGCGGCGCCGCTGGGCGCGATCGTGCCGGCCGCGCAGACCGGCGAGCTCGGCGCGCGCGCGCTGAGCCTGGAGGTCAACGGCGCGCTGCGCCAGCGCGGCAGCCTCGCCGACCTGATCTGGAACGTGCCGGAGATCCTGCACGAGTTGTCCAGGCTGTACGCGTTGCGCGCCGGCGACCTGGTGTTCATGGGCACGCCGGCGGGCGTGGGGCCGCTGCGCGTCGGCGACCGCTTCCGCGCGCGCCTGGACGGCGTGGTCGAGCGCAGCGGCCGGATCGTCGCCGGCGCATGAGGTCCGTGCGCGCGGTCGTTGTCGCGGCGGCAGCGCGCGGATCACAATGGGCTTCGGGTCCGGGCGCAGGCCGCGCCCGGAGCGTCCGGCCGGAGCCGAGTTCTCGGGCCATCACTAGGAGGCAGCGCAGCCCATGGGCATGATCAGCGAATTCAAGGAATTCATCTCGCGCGGCAACGTCGTCGATCTCGCCGTCGGCGTGGTGATCGGCGCCGCGTTCGGCAAGATCGTCACCGCCCTGGTCGACGGCATCGTGATGCCGGTGATCGGCTTCGTCACCCAGGGCAACGCCAGCGTCAGCGACTGGCGCTACGTGCTGCGCCCGGCGCAGCTCGATTCGGCCGGCAAGGAGGTGGCCGCCGAGGTGGCGGTCCGCTACGGCCTGTTCCTGCAGACCGTGCTCGACTTCCTGCTGATCGCGCTGGTGATCTTCCTGTTCCTGAAGGCCTACAACCGCGTGCGCAAGCCGGCGCCGGCGCCGGCCACGCCGGAGGACGTGCTGCTGCTGCGCGAGATCCGCGACGCGCTGAAGAACAAGCCCTAGGCCCGCGGACCAGCCCGTCTGCGCGTGCCGGCGACGCCGGGCCGCGCGGGCGGCCGCGCCGCGGACCGGCGGCGCCGCATGCGTGCCGCGGCAGCCCCCGCCGCGGCGATCCGCGCCTCCGGCGGCGCATCGCGCGCCCCGCGCGGCCCCACGCCGACGCGCGCGCCGCGCGGCGCGTCGGCGATCGCGCCACCGCGAACGGCCCGATCCCGCACACGGCGCGTATGACCGACGACACCCCTCGGCCTCGGCCCGTCTTGCTACGCTCGCGGCTTCGTCTTCGTCGTAGGGGAGCCCTCGAAATGCGCGTACCGCCGTTCGCGACCATCGCCGTCCTGCTGACCGCCGCGCTGGGCGGCCCGGTCCTCGCCGCCGGGCGCGAGACGCGCATTCCGGAACCGGCCCTGGCCACGGCGGCGCAGCTGCGCGAGAAGGCCCTGGCCAGCGACCTGGGCTACCGCATCGTCGAATCGCTGACCACCGAAGTCGGGCCGCGCCTGGCCGGCAGCGAGGCCGACGCGCGCGCGGTCGCGTGGGCGGTGGCCAAGTTCAAGGAGCTCGGCTTCGACAAGGTGTGGACCGAACCGGTCACCTTCCCCAAGTGGGAGCGCCGCAGCGAGAGCGCCCGCGTCGTCGGCGCGCATGCGCAACCGCTGGCGGTCACCGCGCTCGGCGGCAGCCCGGCGGGCACGGTCGAGGCCGAGGTGGTGCGCTTCCCCGACCTGGCCGCGCTGGAGGCGGCGGCGCCCGGCTCGCTGGCCGGCAAGATCGCCTTCGTCGACTACAGGATGGAACGCGCGCGCGACGGCAGCGGCTACGGCCCGGGCGGACGGGTGCGCAGCCGTGGCCCGTCGGCGGCGATCCGCGCCGGCGCCGCGGCCTACCTGATGCGCTCGGCGGGCACCGATTCGCACCGCATGCCGCACACCGGCATCACCCGCTTCGACGAGGGGCTGACGCCGATCCCGTCGGCGGCGCTGGCCGCGCCCGACGCCGACCAGCTGGCGCGGCTGCTCGCGCGCGGCCCGGTCAAGGTGCGGCTGGCGCTGGATTGCGGCTGGGACGGCAGCTACACCTCGCAGAACGTGATCGGCGAGATCCGCGGCAGCCAGGCGCCGGACGAGGTGGTGCTGATCGGCGGGCACCTGGATTCCTGGGACCTCGGCACCGGCGCGATCGACGACGGCGCCGGCGTCGGCCTGACCATGGCGGCGGCCAAGCTGATCGGCGAGATCAAGCCGCGGCCGGCGCGCACCATCCGCGTGATCGCCTTCGCCAACGAGGAACAGGGCCTGCACGGCGGCAAGGCCTACGCGGCCAGGCACGCCGCCGACGTCGCCAAGCACCAGATCGCGGCGGAGAGCGACTTCGGCGCCGGCCGCATCTACGCGTTCTCGACCTCGGCGCCGGAGCACGCCAAGGCCGCCGAGGCGCAGATCGCGCAGGCGCTGGCGCCGCTGGGCATCGAGCACCGGCCCGGCAAGGGCGGCCCCGGCCCCGACCTCGGCCCGTTCGCGCAGCAGGGCCTGGCCTGGGCCTGGCTGGCGCAGGACGGCACCGACTACTTCGACCTGCACCACACGCCGGACGACACCCTCGACAAGATCGATCCGCGGGCGCTGGCGCAGAACGTGGCGGCCTACGCGGTGTTCGCCTACCTGGCCGCGTCGGCCGAGGGCGACTTCGGCAGCACCGCCCGGCCGCAGCCGCAAGCGCAGGAGTAGCCGCGTCCGCGGGCCGCATGTCGCAGCGTCACGACGATTTCGGCGACATCGCCGTCGACCCGATCACCGGCCTGCACCGGCTCGGCGCGAACGGCCCCAGCCTCGCCACCGCGATCGCGGTGGCCGGCGCGACCAGGCGCCGCATCGCCCTGCTGCACATCGACGTGGACATGTTCCGCTCGATCAACACCAACATGGGCGCGACGGTGGGCGACCAGGCCCTGGCCGCGATCGCCCAGCGCCTGCGCCGCGCGGTGCCGCGCGACGGCTGGCTGTGGCGGTTGAGCAGCGACGAGTTCGTCGCCGGCATCGGCTACCGCCCGGGCGAACCCGACGGCGCCGCGCTGGCCGAGCGCCTGCGCGACGCGTTCGAGACGCCGCTGTCGATTCCGCCCTACACCCTGCCGGTGACGCTGTCGATCGGCATCGCCGTGTTCCCGGACCACGCGCCGCACGCCGCCGGCCTGCTCGCCAAGGCCGAGGAAGCGCTGCGCCGGGTCAAGCAGGACGGGCTCAACAGCGTCGGCCTGTACTCGGCGCAGAGCGAGGGCGAGGTCGCCATCGACGGCCTGGCGCAGCGCTTCCTCGAGGCGATCGAGCGCGACGAGTTCCAGCTCTACTACCAGCCGCAGGTCGCCGCGCACGACGGCAGCCTGACCGGCTTCGCCGCGCTGCTGCGCTGGCGCACCGAGCACGGCCTGCTGCGGCCCAGCCAGTTCCTCGAGCTCGCCAACCGCGTCGGCCTGGCCGCGCGCCTGGGCGCGTGGGTGCTCGACGCCGCCGCCGCGCAGCTGGCGCAGTGGCGCGCGCAGGGCCTGGACTACCTGTCGATGTCGGTGCACCTGGCCGGGCCGCTGCTGGTCCAGCGCGATTGCCTGGACCACATCGGCGAGCTGCTGCACCGCTACGACCTGCCGGGCAGCGCGCTGGAGTTCGAGATCTCCGAGAGCGTGCTGGCCACCGACGCGCACCGCGTGCACGAGACCCTGGCCGGGCTGCGCGCGCTCGGCGCCACGCTCACGGTGCAGGACTTCGGCCTGGGCGGGCTCAGCTTCGCCGCGCTCGCGCAGTACCGGCTGGACCGGATCAAGATCGACCGCAGCTTCATCCGCAACGTCGCCAGCGACCCGCGCAGCGCGGCGATCGTGCGCGGCATCATCGCGATGGGCCACCAGCTCGGCATGAAGGTGGTGGCCAAGGGCGTGGAGAGCGAGGCCGAGCTCGGCTTCCTGCGCCGCAACCACTGCGACTTCTTCCAGGGCTACCTGTTCAGCCCCTCGCTGCCGGCGGACCAGCTCGGCGACCTGGTGCGCAAGCGCTTCCTGCTGCCGAGCGCGTTCGCCGCCACCCGCCCCGAGCGCACCCTGCTGCTGGTCGACGACGAGGAGAACGTGCTGCGCTCGCTGGTGCGGCTGTTCCGCCGCGACGGCTACCACATCCTCACCGCCAGCAGCGTGCGCGAGGCCTTCGACCTGCTGGCCAGCAACAGCGCGCAGGTGATCCTGTCCGACCAGCGCATGGCCGACATGAGCGGCACCGAGTTCCTGACCCGGGTGCGCGACCTCTACCCGGACACCATCCGCATGGTCCTGTCCGGCTACACCGACCTGGCCACGATCACCGACGCGATCAACCGCGGCGCGATCTACCGCTTCCTGACCAAGCCGTGGAACGACGAGGAACTGCGCGAGCACATCCTCGACGCGTTCCGCGCGCACGAGCGGCGCGCGGCGGGCGAATCGGGGTACTGAGCGCCGGACGGGCGGCCTCGCCGGCGATCGCCGGCTGCGCCTGGCTGGCTCGCTGCCGCGCCGCGGATCCGGCGGCCCGGTTCGCCGGGCGGCGCTGGATTCCCGCCAGGGACGCCAGGGCGGCGGAACGCGGCGGGCGACCCGCTCAGCCCGCCCGCGGCCGCGACAACTTGGGTTGCGCGACCGGCAGCACGACGCGGAAGGTGCTGCCCTGGCCCACCTTGCTCGAGACCTCGATGCGGCCGTGGTGCTTGGCGACGATGCGGTAGGCGATGGCGAGGCCAAGGCCGGTGCCGCGGCCGATCGGCTTGGTGGTGTAGAACGGGTCGAAGATGCGCTGCAGCGATTCTTCGGGGATGCCGCAGCCGGTGTCGGCGATGCTGACCCACACCTCGTCGCCTTCGCAGCCCATCGCCAGGGTGATGATGCCGCGCTCGGCGATGGCCTGGCCGGCGTTGATCAGCAGGTTCATGAAGACCTGGTTGATCTCCGACAGGTGGCATTCCACCGGCGGCGCGTCCTGGTAGTGCTTCTCGACCCTGGCCTTGTACTTGAGGTCGTTCCAGACGATGTTGAGCGTGGATTCCAGGCCGCGGCGCAGGTCGGACGGGCGCATCGGCTCGTCGCGCTCGACGTGCGAGAACTCCTTGAGGTCCTGCACGATCTTGGTCACCCGCTCGATGCCCTCGCGCGATTCCTCCAGCAGCTTGGGCACGTCGCCGACGATGAAGTCCACGTCCAGGCGCTCGCGCAACTGGCGCAGCGCCGGGCGCGCCGCGGCGGGGTCGTCGGACTGCAAGGCGTTGGCGTAGTGCTCGATCAGGGTCAGCAGCGCGCCGACGTACTCCTGCAGGGTGCCGATGTTGGAATGGACGTAGCCGATCGGGTTGTTGATCTCGTGGGCGACGCCGGCGGCGAGCTGGCCGATCGAGGCCATCTTCTCCGATTGCAGCAGCTGCTCCTGGGCGCTGGCGAGGCGGTCGTAGGTCGAGAGCAGCTCGTCGTGGCGGCGCTGCAGTTCGCCTTCGCGGGCCGAACGCGCCGACACGTCGCTCACCGTCACCAAGCGGCGCTCGCGCCCGCCGGCGCGGCCGGCGAACGCCTTGATCTCCAGCACCAGGCCGCGTTCGGGCACGGCGATCTCGCCGATCCAGCGGCCGTCGCGGCAGGCGATGCGCCAGCCCTGCTCGGGCACGCAGGCGAGCAAGGCGGCGAGGTCGGGTTCGGCGGCATCGGGCCGCAGCCGCAGCGCCAGCACGCGCGCGGCGTCGTTGCCGTGCACCAGCGCGCCGCTGCCGTCGAGCAGCAGCGTCGCGGTGTCGTCCATCGACACCGCCCACAGCATGTCGTCGCTCCAGGGCGCGCTTGGCTGGCCGGTTTCGTTCATCCCACTCCGAGACAGCGCGCCTGCGGGCGGGCGCCGGTCTGTCCGTTGGCATCGTACACGCTGCCGGCCTCGATCCGGCCGAGCTGGCGCAGGGTCCAGTTCACTTCGCGCCGGCGCCGCGCCAGCAGCGCGCCGTTGGCCTGGTTGAGCTCGCTCAACGCCTGCACGCGTTCGCGCGCGGCCGGATCCGGCGGCCAGCCCTCGGCTTGGCGCAGCGCCGCGAGCTTGGCCGCGGTCGCGGCCAGCAGCGCCTCGGCGTCGTGCTCGAGCAGCGCCCGGCGCTCGTCGCGCAGGGCCCGTTCGAGCGCGTCGAGCGGGTGCGCGCCCTCGCTCACCGCGCCAGGTCGGTCTCGAGGGCGAGCATGCGCTCGGCGATCGCCTGCGGATCGACGCGGTAGCTGCCGTCGGCGAGCGCGGCGCGGATGCCGTTCACCTTGGCCACGTCGATGCCGGCCGGGGCCGCGCCGAGTTCGCGCTCCAGCGCCTGCAGCCCGGCGGCGTCGCCGGTCAGGCGCATCTGGTCGCCGGCGGCGGACGCGGCCGCGACCGGCTGCTCGCGTTCGGCGCCGGCGCGCGCGCGCGCCGCGGTACCGGCGGCGGCATCGGCCGGACGCGCCAGCGGCGGCAGGGCGCCGTCGATCTTGTGGGTCATGGCTGGCTCCTGGGAAGCTCGTTCGGCCCCGGTAGCGGCCGGCGCCGGGGAAACTTGAGGGTTCCGCTCACGGCAGCACCTCGACCGTGCCCGCGGCGACCACCCGCCCGCGGATGATACGGCGCGAGCCGACGTTCTCGACGCTGACCGTGGCGCCGAGCCGGCCCGGCCCGAGCGCGCGGCCGCTGCCGCGCACCTCGGCGCCGGCGATGCGCGAGACCAGCACCACCGGGTCGCCGCGGCGCAGCAGTTCGGCGCCGGCCGGCTCGGCCGCCGGGGCGAACACGGGCAGGCGGCGGCCGGCGGGCGGCCCGGAGGCCGCTGCGCTAGGGGCCGCCGCGTCGCCGGGCTCGGCTGCGGTCGCGGGCGGGGCCTCGCCGCGTTGCAGCCGCACCGGCACGAACAGGCGCCAGCCGGGCGCATCCCCGCAACGCACCTCGACCGACGCGGGGCCCATCGCGCGCGCCTGCAGCGCCTGCGCACAGCGCGGCATGCGCAGCTGCGGCGCGACCTCGACCCCGGCGGCACGGCCGCCGAGCGCGGCCAGGGCGGCGGCGCGGATCGTTTCGGGCGGCTGGAAGCCGGTCGCCGCCGCCGTGGCGGCCAGCAGCCCGCCGGCGGCAATTCCCGCCATCGCTCCCGGCCACGCGAGCGCGGGCCTACGCCGTGGATGCATCGTGCGCTCCCTTGGTGCGAACGGAGGCGAGCCTGCAGGAAGCGTGCCGCGGGCCGTCGGGGTCGCGAGGGCGACTCCGCCCCACCCGACCCGCGCTCGCAAGCGGGCGCGGGCGCTGGACCGCTTCTCCAGCTCGCCGAAGAGGGGCTTCTTGCACTTTCCGGGGAGACCCGGCCTCAAGTCCCGCGCGGACGCGCCGACAACCCCGGCATGAGCCAGGACCTGCTCGACCGCATCGACCAGCGCACCCGCCTCGCCGGCCACAACCGGCTGGCGCTGCTGCTGTTCCGTCTCGGCTCGCGTCAGCTTTTTGGCGTCAACGTGTTCAAGGTGCAGGAAGTGCTGCCGCGGCCGCCGCTGTTCACCCTGCCGCAGCTGCCGCCGGCGTTCAGCGGCGCGGCCGACGTGCGCGGGCGCAGCATCCCGGTGCTGGACCTGGCGCGGGCGATCGGCCACGGCCACGACCCGGCGCCGCCGTATCTGGTGGTGACCGAGTTCAACCGCTCGGTGCAGGGCTTCCTGGTCTCGGCGGTGGACCGGATCGTCAACATCGCGGTGGAGGACATCCTGCCGCCGCCGGACACCGGCGCCGACCACCACTACCTCACCGGCGTGACCCGCCACCACGGCGAGCTGATCCAGCTGATCGACGTGGAGAGCGTGCTGGCCGAATCCGCGCCGCGCGCCAGCGACGCCGACCGCATCGCGCCGCTGGCCGCGGACGCCGCCCCGGGCGCGCCGCGCGAGGTGCTGGTGGTGGACGACTCGCGCGTCGCGCGCAACCAGATCCGTTCGGTGCTGGAGCAGCTCGGCCTCGGCGCGACCCTGCTCTCCGACGGCCGCCAGGCCCTGGAGCACCTGCAGCAGCTGGCCCAGGCCGGGGTGCGCCCGCACGAGCGCTACGCGATGGTCATCTCCGACATCGAGATGCCGGCGATGGACGGCTACACCCTGACGACGGAAATCCGTCGCGACCCGGCGCTGGCGCCGTTGTTCGTGCTGCTGCACACCTCGCTCTCGGGCGTGTTCAACCAGGCCATGGTCGAGCGCGTGGGCGCGGACGACTTCGTGCCGAAGTACTCGGAGCACGAGCTGGCGCAGCGCGTGGCCGCGCGGGTGACGGCGCTGGGATGACCGCCGGCGCCCCGGGCGCGGGGCGGGAACGGCGGCGGGTCGAGCGCCGCGCCGTACCCGGCGCGTCGCCGCCGCGCGGCGCCCTGGCACGCGGCTTGCCTGAGCCTGCGGGAACCTCCCGGAGGCCCCATGTCCGACTTCCTTGGCATCCACGGCACCGCGCTGGCGCTGCGCGAGCAGCGCCTGCAGTTGCTCGCCGCCAACCTGGCCAACGCCGACACGCCGAACTACCAGGCCCAGGACCTGGACTTCGCCGCCGCGCTGCGCGCCGCCGGGCAACCCGGCGCGGCGGGCGAGGCGCCGGTCGACGCCGCCGTGCGCGCGGCGCGCCATGCCCGCCCGGGCGCGCAGCCGAGCCAGGACGGCAACACCGTCGACGCCGAGCGCGAACGCGCCGCGTTCGCCCAGGCGGCGCTCGAGTACCGCGCCTCGCTCAGCTTCGTCGAGTCCAAGGTGCGCTCGATGCTGACCGCGATCACCGGCCAATAAAGGAGCCGCGCCATGAGCAACCTGCCCATCTTCGACGTCGCCGGCTCGGCGATGACCGCGCAGTCGGTGCGGCTGAGCACCGTCGCCAGCAACCTGGCCAACGCCGATTCGGTGTCCGCCAGCCCCGACGAGACCTTCCGCGCGCTGCGCCCGGTGTTCCGCGCCGAGCCGCTGGCCGGCGACCCGGCGCTGGCCGGCGTGCGCGTGGTCGAGGTCGCGCAGAGCGACGCCGCGCCGCAGCGCCGCTACGAGCCCGGCCATCCGCTCGCCGACGAACAGGGCTACGTGTACGCGCCCGACATCGACCCGGTGGCGCAGATGGTCGACCTGATCTCCGCCTCGCGCAGTTACCAGGCCAACGTCGAGGTGTTCAACAGCGCCAAGGAACTGGCGGTGGCCACGCTGTCCATGGGCCGCTGAGCCCCGCACCGGAACCCGCCCCGATGAGCGCGATCGCCTCCGACGTCTACGCCAGCCTCGGCCTCACCGCCGCGGCCGATGCCGGCAAGAAGAAGTCCGACACCCTCGGCCAGGCCGACTTCCTGCGCCTGATGACCGAGCAGCTGCAGCACCAGGACCCGCTCAACCCCATGCAGAACAGCGAATTCCTCGGCCAGCTGGCGCAGTTCTCCACCGTCCAAGGCATCCAGGGGCTGCAGAGCACGCTGGAAAGCGTGACCGCTTCGCTCGGCTCCGACCAGGTGCTGCGCGGCGCGAGCCTGATCGGGCGCAGCGTGCTGGTGCCCTCGGCCAAGCTCGCGCTCGGCGCCAGCGGCGGCGCCGCCGGCGCGGTGGCGGCGCCCGGCGCGGGCACGGTCACGTTCGAGATCAGCGACGGCAACGGCCAGAGCGTGCGCCGGATCGCCGTCGCCGCCGCGCAGTCCGGCGAGGTCGCGTTCGAATGGGACGGCCTGGACGCGGCCGGGACGCGCCTGCCCGCCGGCCGCTACGGCGTCACCGCCACCTACGTCGATGCCAGCGGCGCGTCGAAGGCGCTGGACACCTACGTCGAGGCGCCGGTGCAGAGCGTCACCGTCGGGTCCGACGGGCTGTACCTGGACCTGGCCGGGCTGGGCACGACCACGCTCGACAACGTGCTGCGGGTGCGCTGAACGCCCCGCCCCCCAACCCGCCCCCTCTCCCGCGAGCGGGAGGCCCCGAACCGGAGTGCCCCATGAGCTTCAACACATCGCTGTCCGGCATCAACGCGGCCAACGCCGACCTCAACGTCACCGCGAACAACATCGCCAACGTCAACACCGCCGGCTTCAAGGAGTCGCGCGCCGAGTTCGCGGACCTGTTCTCCTCCACCGCCTACGGGCTGTCGCGCAACGCGATCGGCTCGGGCGTGCGGCTGAGCAACGTCGCCCAGCAGTTCTCGCAGGGCAACATCGACCCGACCGGGCGCAACCTCGACATCGCCATCGACGGCGAGGGCTTCTTCACCCTGAGCGCGAACGGCGCCCGCGTCTATTCGCGCGCCGGCAACTTCCAGACCGACGCCAACGGCTACGTGGTCAACCCCGACGGCGCGCGGCTGCAGGTGTTCGCGCCGAACGCCAGCGGCGACGGCTTCGACGTCGGCCGCCTCACCGACCTGCAGCTGCTCACCACCACCAGCCCGCCGCGCGCCACCGGCACGGTCGACATGATGGTCAGCCTGCCCGGCAACGCCGCGCAGCCGACGGCGGCGCCGTTCGACCCGGCCGACCCGAACAGCTACAACGCCTCCAGCGGCGGCACCACGGTGTACGACTCGCTCGGGGTGGGCCACGTGCAGACCTCGTACTTCGTCAAGACCGCCAACGCCAACGAGTGGCAGGTCTACAACTTCGTCGACGGCGCCCAGGTCGGCGGCCCGGCCACGCTGCAGTTCTCCTCCGGCGGCCAGCTCGTCAGCCCGTCGCCGGCGCAGATCGCGCTGCCGGCGTACACCCCGGGCACCGGCGCCGCGCCGATGAACCTCACCGTCGACCTCGGCGGCTCGACCCAGTTCGGCGAGGCCTTCGCCCTGCGCGACATCCGCCAGGACGGCTACGCCGCCGGCAAGCTCAACGAGATCAGCATCTCCCCCGACGGCGTGGTGTTCGCGCGCTATTCCAACGGCGCCGACGTGCCGCTGGGGCAGATCGCGCTGACCACGTTCGTCAATCCGCAGGGCCTGCAGCCGCAGGGCAACAACCTGTGGGCCGAGACCTACGCCTCCGGCTCGCCGCGCACCGGCGCCCCGGACACGGCCGATTTCGGCCAGCTGCAGTCCGGCGCGCTCGAGGCCTCCACGGTCGATCTGACCGAGCAGCTGGTCAACATGATCACCGCGCAGCGCAACTTCCAGGCCAACGCGCAGATGATCTCGACCCAGGACCAGGTCACCCAGACCATCATCAACATCCGCTGACGCGGCCGACCGACGGGAATCCGCCGCCATGACCGACCGCGCCCTGTACGTCGCGATGACCGGCGCCAGCGCCACCCTGAAGACGCAGGCGTCGGTGGCGCACAACCTGGCCAACGCCGACACCGTCGGCTTCCAGGCCACGCTCAGCGGCACCGTCGCGGCGCCGGTGCGCGGCGACGGCCTGCCGTCGCGGGTGGCGGCTTCGCACCGCACGCTCGGCGTGGACGACAGCCGCGGCGCGCAGGTGGTCACCGGCAACCACCTCGACGTCGCCCTGCACGCGGAGCGCTGGCTCGCGGTGCAGGCCGGCGACGGCGGCGTGGCCTACACCCGCGCCGGCGAACTGCGGCTGACGCCGAACGGGCTGCTGGTCACCGCCACCGGCCGGCCGGTGCTCGGCGCGGACGGGGCGCCGCTGGCGATTCCGCCGCACCAGAGCCTGGACATCGCCGGCGACGGCACGATCTCGATCGTGCCGCAGGGCCAGCCGGCGTCGACGATCGCCGAGGCCGGGCGCCTGCGGATCGTCGCCGCGCGCACCGCCGACCTGATCCGCGGCGACGACGGCCTGATGCGCGCCGCGCCGGGCGCGCCGGCGCCGGCGCCGGCGGCGGGGCCGGCGCTGACCGCGGGCATGCTCGAGGGCAGCAACGTCGAGGCCAGCTCGATGCTGGTGTCGATGATCCAGCTCGCGCGCCAGTTCGAGATGCAGGTACGCGTCTTGCAGAGCGTGGACGAGAACGCGCGCAGCGCGAATTCGTTGTTGGGGTCGAGGTAAGCCATGCACTTCGCTGGTGTTTCCAGCCTTTCGAAAGCCGACCGCCGCCCTAGACCCGAAGGGCGGCGTGCATGGATGCACGCCGTTTTCCGACCGAGCCAGGATGGCGAGTCGGAAAATCCCGAGGCGCTTTCCGCTAGCGAGATCGATTTGTCGAGGAAGGCCCTTTTCTTTGGTTACTTTCTTTTGGGCCAGCAAAAGAAAGTAACCCGGCCGCCGGCAGGCGGACGGAAGCTGTTGAGCCCGATTGCCACCAAACAGCGGACACAGGCAAAGGACGGCCACTACGTCACTCGCGCCGACCTCTCGGAATGGGCGGCAACCACGATGCCCGCTGATGGCGCCAGCCTGACCGTCTGCGCAAGCGCATCCCGGTCAGCCGCCGACGCGGCATCGGCCACTCCTATCGCAAAGCCCACGCATCACCCGGAGACAACCCCATGACCCAGGCTCTGTGGATCGCCAAGACCGGCCTCGACGCGCAGCAGACGCGCATGGCGGTGATCTCGAACAATCTCGCCAACACCAACACCACCGGCTTCAAGCGCGACCGCGCCAGCTTCGAGGACCTGCTGTACCAGACCGTGCGCCAGCCCGGCGGCGCCAGTTCCGAGCAGACCCAGCTGCCCAGCGGCCTGCAGATCGGCACCGGCGTGCGGGTGGCGGCCACCGCCAAGCAGTTCACCCAGGGCAACCTGTCGCAGACCGGCAACGCGCTGGACGTGGCGATCAACGGCCGCGGCTTCTTCGAGGTGCTGCTGCCGGACGGCTCCAGCGCCTACACCCGCGACGGCAGCTTCCAGATCAACGCCCAGGGCGAGCTGGTCACCAACACCGGCTATCCGGTGCAACCCGGCATCCAGTTCCCGGAGGGCACGCAGAGCGTGACCATCGCCGCCGACGGCACGGTCAGCGTGCAGGTGCAGGGCCAGGCCGAGGCGGTGCAGATCGGCGCGCTGACCCTGGCCGACTTCGTCAACCCGGCCGGCCTGCAGGCCAAGGGCGAGAACCTGTTCGTCGAGACCGGCGCCAGCGGCCCGGCCCAGGCCGGCGGCCCCGGCACCAACGGCATCGGCCTGCTGGTGCAGGGCTCGCTGGAAAGCTCGAACGTCAACATCGTCGAGGAGCTGGTGTCGATGATCGAGACCCAGCGCGCCTACGAGACCAACGCCAAGGCGATCTCGACCACCGACGCGATGCTCGGCTTCCTCAACAACAACCTGTGATCGCCATGAGCGTGTCGCCGCCACGTCCGCGCAACCTCCCGAACCCGGTACGGGCGCTGGGCTCCGCCGTCCGCGCCCTCGCGAGCCGGCGGCGCGCGTCCCTCCGCGCCCGCAACGGCGCGCCCTGGCTCGCCGCCTGCCTCGCGCCGGCGCTGGCCGGCTGCGCGACGGTGATGGGCGACGTGCGCCCGTACGCGGAGCGGCCGGCGCCCCTGCCGCTGCCGGCCGCGGCCGCGCCGCAGGCGGCGAGCGCGGGCTCGATCTACCCGGCCAGCCGCGGCCTGCGCCTGTTCGAGGACGACAAGGCGCGCGAGGTCGGCGACCTGGTCACCATCGTGCTGGTCGAAAGCACCAACGCGCGCACCCAGGCGCGCACCTCGGTCAGCAAGGACCACGGCGCCGAGCTGTCGGCGCCGACCCTCGCCGGGCTGCCGGTCACCTACAAGGGCCATCCGATCCTGCAGGCCGGGATCGACGCGTCGCGCGAGTTCGAAGGCGCCGGCGACAGCACCCAGAGCAACCGCCTGAGCGGCTCGGTCACCGCCACCGTGGTGCAGGACCTGGGCAACGGCACCCTGCTGGTGCGCGGCGAGAAGCGCCTGCGCCTGAACCAGGGCGACGAGCTGGTGCAGATTCAAGGGATCGTGCGCGCCGCCGATATCGGTCCCGACAACCGGATCACCTCGGACCGGGTCGGCGAGGCGCGCATCGTCTACGGCGGGCGCGGCACGCTGGCGCGGTCCAACGCGATGGGCTGGCTGGGGCGGTTCTTCAACTCCGCCGCGTTTCCGTACTGAGGAGGCCGCATGGGCTGGACGACGAAGACGATCGGCGGGCCGCGCGGCTGGCGGCGCCTCGCGCTCGCGACGCTGGCGCTGTGGGCGTTCGCGCCGGCGGTGCAAGCCGAGCGGATCAAGGACCTGGCCCAGGTCGCCGGGGTGCGCGGCAATCCGCTGGTCGGCTACGGCCTGGTGGTCGGCCTGGACGGCAGCGGCGACCGCACCAGCCAGACCCCGTTCACCGTGCAGAGCCTGAAGACCATGCTCGACCGGCTCGGCGTCAGCATCCCGCCCGGGGTAAACCCGCAGCTGAAGAACGTCGCCGCGGTGGCGATCCACGCCGAGCTGCCGCCCTACGCCAAGCCCGGGCAGGCCATCGACGTCACCGTCTCGTCGATCGGCAACGCGGTCTCGCTGCGCGGCGGCAGCCTGCTGATGGCGCCGCTGCGCGGCGCCGACGGCCAGGTCTACGCGGTGGCGCAGGGCAGCCTGGTGGTGAGCGGCTTCGGCGCGGCCGGCCGGGACGGCTCGCGCATCTCGGTCAACGCGCCCAACGGCGGCCGCATTCCCAACGGCGCGATCGTCGAGCGCGCGGTCGCCGGCGCGGCGCCGGCCGGCAACGTCACGCTGAACCTGCACGAGGCCGACTTCACCACCGCGGCGCGCATCGTCGAGGCGATCGACAGGGCGTTCGGCGCCGGCCGCGCGCGCGCGGTCGACGCGGTCACCATCGAAGTCGAGCCGCCGGCGGACGCCGACCGCGTCGGTTTCCTAGCGCGGCTGGAAGCGCTGGACGTGAATCCCGGCGCGGCGCCGGCCAAGGTGATCGTCAACTCGCGCACCGGCACGGTGGTGATGGGCGGGCAGGTGACCGTGCTGCCGGCCGCGGTCAGCCACGGTTCGCTGGCGGTGTCGATCACCGAGGACGTGCAGGTCAGCCAGCCCAATCCGCTGGCCGGCGGCGCCACCGTGGCCGCGCCGCGCTCGACCGTCGAGGCGCGCCAGGAGGGCGGGCGCATGTTCCTGCTCGAGGGCGGGACTTCGCTGGAAGCGATCGTGCGCGCGGTCAACGCGGTCGGCGCGGCCCCGGGCGACATCGTCGCGATCCTCGAAGCGCTCAAGCGCGCCGGCGCGCTGCGCGCGGAGCTGGAAGTGATCTGATCGCCCATGCGCCTGCCCTCCGCCACCGCCGCTGCGCTGAACGCGCCCGCCGAAACCCCGCGGGCGCGGATCGAGCATGCGGCGCGCGAGCTGGAGACGCAGTTCGCGCAGATGCTGCTCAAGTCGATGCGCAGCGCCGGCCTCGGCGACCCGCTGTTCGGCGACGGCGGCCCCTATCGCGAGCTGTACGACCAGCAGCTCGCGCGCGAACTCGCCCGGGGCCGCGGCCTGGGCCTGGCCCCGGGCATCGTGCGCCAGCTCGAGCGCAGCGCCGCGGCCACGCCCGCCGCCCCGCCGTCGGGCCCGCTGCCGCTGGCGCCGGCGGCGCCGGCCGCGGCGTTCCCGCTCGGAGCGCCCGCGGCGCTGCCGCTGGCGCCGAGCGACAGCGGCGTCTCGCTGCCAGGGCTGGATCCGGCTTCGCTGCCCGCGCCGCCGGCGGCGGACGCCTGCGACACCGATGCGCCGCTGGACTGCTCCAGCCCCGAGGCGTTCGCCCGCTCGATCTGGCCGCATGCGCGCAAGGCCGCGGCCGAGCTCGGCGTGGACCCGCGCGCGCTGGTCGCGCAGGCCGCGCTGGAAACCGGCTGGGGCCGGCGCCTGCCGCAGGACGCCGAGGGCGGCGGCCATAACCTGTTCGGGATCAAGGCCGGGGCGTCGTGGAGCGGCGGCCGCGCGCAGGCGCGCACCCACGAGTACGTCGACGGCGCGCGCCGCGAGGAGGTCGCCAGCTTCCGCACCTACGACTCGCCGGCGGCCAGCTTCGCCGACTACGTGCGCCTGCTGAAGACCAGCCCGCGCTACGCGCAGGCGCTCGGCGCCGGCGACGCGCGCCGGTTCGCCGGGGCGCTGCAGCGCGCCGGCTACGCCACCGACCCCGGCTACGCCGCGAAGATCGCGGCGATCGCCGAGGGCCCCACCCTGCAACGCGCGCTCGCCGGCGTCGGCGGCGCGCAACGAGGCTGATCCGCATGGCGAACGTCCTCTCCACCGGCGCCGGCGCCCTGATCGCGTTCCAGCGCGCGCTCGCCACCGTCAGCCACAACGTCGCCAACGTCGCCACCGACGGCTATTCGCGCCAGCGCGTCGAGCTGGCCACGCGCAATCCCACCGACATGGGCTACGGCTACGTCGGCAACGGGGTGCAGGTGGCGGACGTGCGCCGCGTCGCCGACGAACTGGCCACCGCGCGCCTGCTCGACAGCGGCGGCGAGCTGGCGCGCCTGCAGCAGCTCGCCGCGCTGGCCTCGCGCGTGGACGGATTGCTGTCGGATCCGGCGACCGGCCTGGCCGGGGTGTGGTCGAACTTCTTCGACGCCGCCAGCGGCCTGGGCGCCGCCGCCGCGTCCTCGGCCGCGCGCGAGGACCTGCTCGCCGACGCGCGCGCGCTGGCCACCCGCTTCAACCAGCTCGACGGCCAGCTCGACGCGATGGACGACGAGGTCGACGCCGGCCTGCGCAGCGCCGTGGCCGAGGTCAACCGGCTCAGCAGCGAGATCGCCCGCCTCAACGGCGAGATCGTCAGCAACCCCGGGCACGTCGCCAACGACCTGCTGGACCAGCGCGACCGGCTGATCGCCGAACTGGCCGGCCATACCGGCGGGCGCACCGTCGCGCAGAGCGACGGCGCGCTCAACGTGGTGACGCCGGGCGGCCAGGCGCTGGTGGTCGGCAACACCGCCGCGCGGCTGACCGCCGTCGCCGATCCCTACCGCCCCGACCGCCTGCAACTGGCGCTGGAGGGCAACGGCGCGCAGGTGCGGCTGGACGCGGCCACGCTCGGCGGCAAGATCGGCGGCCTGCTCGAGTTCCGCGGCGGCGTGCTCGACCCGGCGCTGGCCGAACTCGGCCGCCTCGCCACCGGCCTCGCGGCCACGTTCAACGCCCAGCACCGCGCCGGCATGGACCTCAACGGGCAGATGGGCGCGGACTTCTTCGCCCTGCCCGCGCCGAGCGCCTACCCGCATGCCGGCAACGCCGGCGACGCCGGCCTGCAGGCGCGCGTCGGCGACCTGGCCGCGGTCGACGGCCGCAACGTGCTGCTGCGCTTCGACGGCAGCGCCTGGAGCGCGACCGACCCGAACACCGGCGCCGCGGTGGCGCTCAGCGGCACCGGTACCGCGGCCGATCCGCTGCGCGTGGGCGGCGTGGAGATCGTGGTCGGCGGCACCGCCGCCGCGGGCGACCGCTTCCTGCTGCAGCCCACCGCCGGCATCGCCGGCGGCCTCGGCGTGGCCATCGCCGACCCCAACCGCATCGCCGCCGCCACCCCGGTCAAGGCGCAAGCCGAGCTGGGCAACCTCGGCAGCGGCAAGGTCGCCGGGCTGCGCGTGGACGACGCCGCGAACCCCGCCCTGCTCGCGAACGTCGAGATCGAATTCATCGACGCCGACCGCTACACCGTCGACGGCGCCGGCCCGTTCGCCTACACGCCGGGCCAGCCCATCGCCGCCAACGGCTGGAGCCTGACCCTGGACGGCGCGCCCGCCGCCGGCGACCGCTTCGGCGTCGGCCCGGCCGGCGCCGGCTCCAGCGACAACGGCAACGCCCTGCTGCTGGCCAATCTCGACGACGCCAAGCGCCTCAACGGCGGCACCGTGTCGCTCAACGGCGCGCTCGGCGGGTTGACCACTTCGGTCGGCTCCAGCGCGCGCCAGGCCGACCAGGCCGCGCAGGCGCAGCAGATCCTGCACGACCAGGCGCAGTCGGCGCGCGACGCCGTGGCCGGCGTCAACATCGACGAGGAGGCGGCCAACATGCTGCGCTTCCAGCAGGCCTACCAGGCCGCGGCGCAGGTCATCGCCACCGCCGACGGCATGTTCCAGTCCCTGATCCAGGCGGTGAGCCGATGAACCCGCGCATCTCCACCGGCAACCTCTACCAGCAGTCGCTGGGCGCGATGCTGCGCAAGCAGAGCGCGCTCGCGCACACCCAGCAGCAGCTCGCCAGCGGGCGCCGCCTGGTCACGGCCAAGGACGACCCGGTGGCCGCCGGCACCGCGGTGGGCCTGGACCGGGCGCTCGCCGAACTGACCCGCTACGGCGAGAACGCCAACCTGCTGCAGAACCGGCTGAACCTGCAGGAGAACGTGCTCGCGCAGGCCGGCGACAACCTGGCGCGGGTGCGCGAACTGGCGGTGCAGGCCAACAACGCCAGCCTGTCGAGCGAGGACAAGCAGGCCATCACCGCCGAACTCGAGGTGATCCGCAAGGAACTGCTCGGCCTGGCGAACAGTCAGGACGGCAGCGGCCGCTACCTGTTCGGCGGCACCGCCGACGACCGCGCGCCGTTCGCGCTCAGCGGCGGCACCGCGCTCTACAACGGCGACCAGACCCGGCGCCGGGTCGAGGTGGCGCCGGACCTGCTGGTCGACGACACCCTGCCCGGCAGCGAACTGTTCATGCGCGTGCGCACCGGCGACGGCCGGCTCGACGCCCAGGCCGACCCGGCCAACGCCGGCGGCGGCGTGCTGCTGGACTTCGGCCTGGACGCGGCCGGCAACTGGAACGGCCAGCGCTACGCGGTGGTGTTCACCGCCGCCGACGCCTACGAGGTGCGCGACGGCGCGGGCACGGTGGTCGCCAGCGGCGCCTACGCCAGCGGCGACAGCATCGTCGCCGCCGGCCTGCACCTGCGCATCGAAGGCGAGCCGGCCGCCGGCGACATCTTCGCGATCGGGCCGGCCGGGCAGCGCGACGTGTTCGCCACGGTGGACCGGCTGATCGCCGCGCTGGGGATGCCGGACGACACGCCCGCGCAGCGCGCCGCCCAGCAGAACCTGCTGCAGAGCTCGCTGCGCGACGTCGCCACCGCGCAGGAGCACCTGGTCGACGGCCGCGCCGCCGCCGGCGCCCAGCTCGCCGCGCTCGACGGCGCCGGCGAGTTGCGCGAGGCGCAGTCGCTGGCCTTCGAGACCACGCTGTCGAACCTGCGCGACCTCGACTACGCCGAGGCGATCAGCCGCTTCAGCATCGAGAGCGCGGCGCTGCAGGCGGCGCAGGGCGCATTCGTGCGCCTGCAGTCCAGCACGCTGTTCGACCTGCTGCGCTGAGCCCGCGCTTGTCCGCAGGGCTCCCGCCGCAGAAGCGAATCGCGCCGTACTTGTCAACAGGAGGCCTAAAGGTTTCGTAGCCGACGCCGCTATCGGAAACAGCAGCGGCTGAGGCCGGCTCCACCGACCAACCCCTGCGGTAAGCCGGCCGGCCTGTCGCCACGCCGGACCGAACGAAACCACCGGAGACCACCATGGCACAAGTCATCAACAGCAACGTGATGTCGCTGAACGCGCAGCGCAACCTGAGCACCAACAGCGCGAGCCTGGCGACCACCATCCAGCGCCTGTCCTCGGGCCTGCGCATCAACAGCGCCAAGGACGACGCCGCCGGCCTCGCCATCTCGGAGCGCTTCTCGACCCAGATCCGCGGCCTCGACGTCGCCGTGCGCAACGCCAACGACGGCATCTCGCTGGCGCAGACCGCCGAAGGCGCGATGGTCGAGATCGGCAACAACCTGCAGCGCATCCGCGAACTGGCGGTGCAGTCGGCCAACGCCACCAACTCGCAGTCCGACCGCGACGCGCTGAACGCCGAAGTCTCGCAGCTGGTCGCCGAGATCGACCGCGTCGCCAACCAGACCAACTTCAACGGCACCAAGCTGCTGGACGGCTCCTTCGCCGGCGCCCTGTTCCAGGTCGGCGCCAACGCCGGCCAGACCATCGGCGTGAACAGCATCGTCGACGCCAACGCGAACGCGCTGGGCAACGTCAAGTTCGCCGCCGACGCCACCGGCACCGTCACCGCCGGCGCCGACATCAGCGGCCTGACGATCAACAGCGTGACCATCGCCGACGTCGCCGACACCGGCGTGGCCGCGGACAACGCCAAGGCCCTGGCCCAGGCGATCAACGACAAGCTCGACCAGACCGGCGTCTACGCCAGCGTCGACGGCGACGAGATCACCCTGACCTCGGTCAAGGCCGGGCAGGACCTGGTGATCGGCGGCACCGTCGCCGGCACCGGCCTGACCGCCGGCAGCACCGACGCCGACGCCTCCGCCGCCAGCTTCGCCAAGGACCTGGACATCTCGAGCTTCGCCGGCGCGCAGCGCGCGATGGAGATCGTCGATGCCGCCCTGACCTCGGTGAACTCCGCCCGCGCCGACATGGGCGCGATCCAGAACCGCTTCACTTCAACCATCGCCAACCTGCAGAGCACCAGCG
This sequence comes from Vulcaniibacterium tengchongense, assembly GCF_003814555.1. Classification (GTDB taxonomy): domain Bacteria; phylum Pseudomonadota; class Gammaproteobacteria; order Xanthomonadales; family Xanthomonadaceae; genus Vulcaniibacterium; species Vulcaniibacterium tengchongense. The sequence goes on along the minus strand of NZ_RKQN01000001.1, from coordinate 38,121 downwards.
AGAACCTGTCCGCCTCGCGCAGCCGCATCCGCGACGCCGACTACGCCAAGGAGACCGCGGAGCTGACCCGCACGCAGATCCTGCAGCAGGCCGGCACCGCGATGCTGGCCCAGGCCAATGCCGTGCCGCAGAACGTGCTCAGCCTGTTGGGTTGATCCACGGCCTCCGGCGGGGCGCCGCGCGAGCGCGCCCCGCCGGCTTTTTCCAGGAGACGCCATGCCCGCCATGCCCCGCCCGCCCGTCCGGTCCCGCACGCCGCGCCTTCGCGCGCGCGGAGGCTGAGCCATGGCCGTCTCCACCCTGGGCTCCGGCCTCGACATCCCGTCGCTGGTGCAGCAGCTGGTCGCCGCCGAGCGCGCGCCGGCCGAGAACCGGATCGCCCGCGCCGAGAGCCGGACCAAGACCGAACTGTCCGCGCTCGGCTCGCTGAAGAGCGCGTTCGCCAACCTGCAGGGCGCGCTGGACAAGCTGCGCGACGGCGGCGGCAGCGCGCGCAAGACCCAGGTGCCCGAGGACGCGGGCTTCACCGCCAGCGCCGGCGGCGACGCCGCGTCCGGCCGCTACCGCATCGAAGTGCTGAGCCTGGCCAGCGCGCACAAGCTGACGTCCGCCGGGCGCCCCGCCGACGCCGCGGTCGGCACCGGCACCCTGATCATCGAGGCCGGCGACGAGACCATCGAGGTCGCGATCGCCGAAGGCAAGAACACCCTCGCCGACATCCGCAGCGCGATCAACGCCGCCGCCGCGGGCAAGGGCGTGTCCGCCAGCCTGGTCAACGCCGACGACGGCCAGCACCTGGTGCTCACCGCGGCCGCCACCGGCACCGCCAACGCGCTGCGCATCCGCGCCGAAGGCGGCGACGGCGGCCTGGCCGCGCTCGCCTTCCCGGGCGGCCTGGGCGAGACCGCGGCCGCCGCCGACGCCCAGGTCAAGGTCGACGGCCTGCTGCGCACCGCCTCGGGCAACCGCATCACCGACCTGCTGCCGGGCGTGACCCTCGCCCTGACCGAAGCCAAGCCGGGCCAGGCCTTCGACCTCACGGTCGCGGTCGACGATTCGGCGCTGCAGACCGCGCTGCAGGGCTTCGTCTCGGCCTACAACGCCGCGCTGTCGCTGAGCCGCTCGCTCACCGCCTACAACGCCGACACCCAGACCGCTTCGACGCTCACCGGCGACAGCATGGTGCGCGGCCTGCAGAGCCAGCTGCGCAACCTCGCCAGCGAGCAGGTGATGGCGTTCAAGGCGCTGGGCCTGAAGATCGCCACCGACGGCAGCCTGAGCCTGGACGGCGCCGCGCTGGGCAAGGGCCTGGCCGAGGACCCGGACGCGCTGGCGCGCCTGTTCGGCGGCGACGACGGCTACGGCGCGCGCCTGGAGCAGGCGCTGGGCCGCGCGCTCGACGACGACGGCCTGTTCGACATGCGCACCGACAACCTCAACGCGCGGCTGAAGAGCTACACCGAGCAGTACGCGCAGCTCGACCGCCGGATGGAGGCGGTGGAGGCGCGCTACACCGCGCAGTTCACCGCGATGGAGCAGCTGGTCACCCAGCTGCAGAGCAGCAGCGGCTACCTGATCCAGCAACTCGGCGCGACCTCGTAGGCCAAGGAGAGAGCATGTACGGCAGCCCGCGCAACTACGCCCAGCACTACCGCAGCACCGGCCTGAGCTCGGCCGTGCTCGAGGCCGACCCGCATCGGCTGATCGCGCTGATGCTCGCCGGCGCGCGCGACCGCCTGCGCCTGGCCGAGGCCTGCCTGGCCCGCGGCGACGTGCCGCGCAAGGCCAAGGCGATCAGCGACGCCAGCGCGATCGTCGGCGGCCTCAGCGGCGCGCTCGACCTGGACGCCGGCGGCGAGATCGCCTCCGGGCTGCAGGCGCTGTACGACTACGTCCAGCAGCGCCTGGTCGCGGCCAACGCCGACAACGACGCCGGCGCGCTGCGCGAGGCCGACGGCCTGCTCGGCGAGATCGAATCGGCCTGGCGCGCGATCGCGCCGCAGCCCGCGCAGGCGGCGCGCCCGTGAGCGCCGCCGCGATCCCGGCGCTGCCCGCGGCCGAGGTGCGCGCGGCGCTGCACCAGATGCAGTGGGAGCGCGCCGCCGCGCTGCTCGCCGCGCACGACCGCGCCCTGCGCGCGTCCCTGGCCGCCGCGCCGGCCGACCCCGCGCCCTGGCGCGCCCTGCTCGCCGAGCACGACGCGCTGATGGCGGAGCTGCTGGCGCGCCGCGACGAGGCCGCCGACGCCCTCGCCCGGCTGCGCCTGGGCCGGCGCCGTGCGCGCGCCTACGGCGAGGCGCGATGACCCCGCAGGCCGCCGACGCGCTGCTGTTCGCCGACGCCCTGGCCTGCGAGCTGGCGGTGCCGGCGGAATTCGTCGCGCTCGCGCCGGCGGAACCGCAGCGGCACCAGCAGCATGCCGCCGCGGTGCTCGCCGCCCTCGCCCAGATCGAGGACGCGCGTCGCGACGGCGACGACGAGCACGACGAGTCGCCGGCCGCGGCGCGCCGTCTCGAAGCCAAGCTCGACCTGCTGCTCGGGCTGTTCGGCCGCCTGCTGCGCGAGCGCGAAGGCGCGCCGCCGGCGCGCGCGCTGCGCTGGTCGACCCGCGGCGCGCGCCTGCGGCAGCGCGTCGATGCCGCGCCCGGCGCCTCCGGGTTGCTGCGCCTGCAGGCCGCGGCCTGGCTGCCCGAAACCCTGGAACTGCCGGCGCAGGTGCTCGCCGCCGGGGACGAGGCGGTCTGGCTGCGGTTCGCGCCGGCCCCGGCGGAACTGGCCGACGCGCTGGAACGCCACCTGTTCCGCCTGCACCGGCGCGAGATCGCGCAGGCGCGCCGGCCGCGGCGATCGCCGTAGGGCCCTCGCCCGCCGCCGGCCGGGCCGGCGCCCGCGCGCGCATCCAGCCACCGGAGCCGCTGCGCGCCTGAAGGCGGGAAACGCAGCCGCGGATCGCCCGCGTGCGCGAACCCGGCCCGGAGCCTGCAAACCGTGAAATCGCACCGCGCCGCGGCGCGGATGCCCCGCCGCGGCGCCGACAAACGCGAATCCGATCACAGTATGCGGGCGGCCCGCGACCGCCCCAGGCCCGCATCCGCTAAGGTGCGGCCTGGAGTTTCGGCTGTACTCGGGGGAGCGAGTTGGGTCCGGGGATCTTGCGTGTACTGATTTGCGACGACCACACGCTGGTCCGCGCCGGGCTGCGCCGCCTGCTGGAGACCTTCGCCGGCATCGAAGTCGTCGCCGAGGCCGCGAGCGCCGACGAGGCCGTGTTCGGCGCGCGCCGGGCCGCGCCGGACGTGGTCCTGCTCGACCTGTCGATGCCCGGGCGCAGCGGCTTCGAGGCGCTGGCCGAGCTGCGCCAGGCCTGCCCGGACACCGCGGTCGTGGTGATGTCGATGCACGACGACCCGGGCCACGTGCGCGAGTCGCTGGCGCGCGGCGCGAGCGGCTTCGTGGTCAAGGAGGCGGCGCCGGCGGAACTGGAGATCGCGGTGCGCGCCGCCGCCGCCGGCCGCACCTACCTCAGCCCGCAGGTGTCCGGGCCGCAATTGTTCCCGGCCCGGCCGCAACGCGGCGACGGGATCGCCGCCCTGCCGCCGCGCCAGCGCGAGATCCTCGCCGCGCTCGGCGCCGGCCGCACCAGCAAGCAGATCGCCGCCGACCTCGGCATCAGCGTGAAGACCGTCGAGACCCACCGCGCGCGGATGATGGAGACGCTGGGCTGCCGCAACGCGGTGGAACTGCTGCGGGTGGCGGTGCGCCTGCACGACCGCACCGGCACCTGACCCCGCGACGACCCGCCCGCCGGAAAGCCGTCACCGTGTCGGGGTTTTCCCGACACCTGCCGGGAATTCCCCGATAGGGAGGCGGGCGCGCCCCGATTCGAACTCCGACGCGGCGGCGGCAGGATGTTCCCGGGGCCCGCCGCAAGGGCGGGGCGAGAACAGGGGACCGCCGATGAAAGCCACGCTGCGCCCGCAGCTCGGGCAGAGCATCCAGCTGACGCCGCAACTGCTGCAGTCGATCCGGCTGTTGCAGCTCACCGCGCCGCAGCTCGAGCAAGAGCTGCGCCAGGCCCTCGAACGCAACCCGCTGCTGGAGCAGGACGAGGAGCCCGAGGAACCCGCCGCGGAGGCGGACCCGGACGCCGCCGCGCGCGACGCCGCGGCCTGGGACGAACTGCCCGAGCCGGCGTTCCTGTCCGGCGGCAACGCCGCCGGCGAGTGGGACGAGGACGCCGGCGCGCGCGTCGCCGCGTCCGCCTCCAGCGACCCGCGCCAGCGCCTGCTGCAGCAATTGGCCCTGCACTGGGCCCCCCGCGAGCTCGCCCTCGCCGCCTGGTGGCTGGACCACTGCGACGACCGCGGCTATCTCGAGCAGCCGCTCGAGGAACTGCTGCGCGCCGGCGCGCGGCACTGGGCGCTGCCCGCGCGCGAGCTGGAACTGGCGCGCCAGCGCCTGCTGCACGGCGACTGGCCGGGCATGGCCGCGGCCGACGCCGGCGAATGCCTGCGCGCGCAACTGGCCGCGTTGCCGCCGACGCCGGCGCGCGCGCTCGCCGAACGCATCCTGCGCGAGCGCCTGGACCTGCTCGCCGCGCACGACGCGGCGGCGCTGGCCGCGGCATTGGACGCGGCACCGGAGCAGGTACGGGCGGCGGTGGCGCTGATCCTCGGCCTGCGCCCGCATCCGGTCGAGGAATTGCCGGCGAGCGGGCACGAAGCGCTGGTGCCGGACGTGGTCGCCTGGAAGGCGGACGGCGCCTGGCGCGTCGCGCTGAACGGCCGCGCCGCGCCGCGCCTGCGCATCGCCGCGCATTGCGAGCGCGCCCTGGCCGCCGCGCCCGGCGAGGCCGGCGCGCTGCGCGGCCTGCTGGAGGAGGCGCGCTGGCTGGTGCGCGGCGTGGCGATGCGCCACGACACCCTGCTGCGCACCGCGCAGGTGCTGGTCGAACGCCAGCGCGCGTTCCTGGAGCGCGGCGAGGAGGCGATCGCGCCGCTGACCCTGCGCGAGGTCGCCGACGCCATCGGCATGCACGAGTCCACGGTCTCGCGCATCGTCAACGGCAAGTACCTCCAGACCCCGCGCGGCACCTTCGAGCTCAAGCGCCTGTTCGCGGTGCGGCTGGAAGGCGCGGAGGTGTCGGGCAGCGCGGTCAAGGCGATGGTCAAGCGCCTGATCGACGCCGAACCGGCGCACGCGCCGCTGGCCGACGACGTGATCGCCGGCCTGCTGGCGCGCCAGGGCGTGCGCGTGGCGCGGCGTACCGTGGCCAAGTACCGCGACCAGTTGTCCATCGCTCCGGCGCGCCTGCGCCGGCGTTCACCGCGACAGGCGAAAGCCGGCTGAGGCCCACCGTGCGCAAACTCACCCTACTGCTGGTCGACGACCACCCCGGCTTCATCGGCGCGGCGATGCGCCACCTGCGCAAGCTGGACTGGATCGAGGTGGTCGGCACCGCCGGCAACGGCATCGAGGCGATCGCGCAGTGCGAGACCCTGCGCCCGCAGGTGGTGCTGATGGACATGGCGATGCCGGAGATGGGCGGGCTGCAGGCCACGCGCCTGATCAAGGCGCAGGACCAGCCGCCGTACGTGGTCATCGCCAGCCATTTCGACGACACCGAGCACCGCGAGCACGCGCTGCGCGCCGGCGCCGACGCCTTCGTCAGCAAGCTCGCCTACATCCAGGACGTCCTGCCGCTGCTGCAGCGGCTGGCCCAGGAGGACACCCCATGAGCGAATCGCGCATCCTGCTTCTCGACGGGAACATGGCGCGCGCCGAGCGCGTCGCGGCCCTGCTGGAGTTCATGGACTTCACCCCGCGCCTGGTCGCCGACGCGGCCGACCTCGACCTGGCCCGCGCGCGCGCCAGCGACTGGGTCGCGGTGGTGGTCGGCGAGGTCGGCGACGCCGGCGCCTGGCGGCGCTTCGCCGAATGGCTGTCGCGGCAGCCGCTGCACCCGCCGCTGCTGGAACTGCCCGGCCACCCCGCCGACGCCGCCTGGCGCGCCTGCCTGCACCCGGACACGGTGTGGCCGCTGGACTACCCGCTGCGCCGCCCGCAACTGCAGGACGCGCTGCGCCGCGCCAGCCTCAAGCGCCTGGACGACGACGCCAGGCGCGAACTGCCGAGCGTCGGCCCGACCGGCCGCAGCCCGGCGGTGCTGCGGCTGAACCGGATGATCGACCAGGTCGCGCCGTTCGACACCACGGTGCTGATCCTCGGCGAGTCCGGCACCGGCAAGGAGGTCGCCGCGCGCGCGATCCACGCGCGCTCGCCGCGCCGGGACAAGCCGTTCGTCGCGATCAACTGCGGCGCGATCCCGCCCGACCTGCTGGAGAGCGAGCTGTTCGGCCACGAGAAGGGCGCCTTCACCGGCGCGCTGACCCAGCGCAAGGGCCGTTTCGAGATGGCCGAGGGCGGCACCCTGCTGCTCGACGAGATCGGCGACATGCCGATGGCGATGCAGGTCAAGCTGCTGCGCGTGCTGCAGGAGCGCTGCTACGAGCGCGTTGGCGGCAACCAGACGATCAAGTGCGACGTGCGGGTGATCGCCGCCACCCACCGCAACCTGGAAGCGCACATCGCCGAGGGCAAGTTCCGCGAGGACCTGTTCTACCGCCTCAACGTGTTCCCGATCGAGATGCCGTCGCTGCGCGAGCGCGGCCAGGACCTGCCCGACCTGATCGAGGCGATCACCCGCCAGCTCGCCGACGGCGGCCGCGGCCGCGTGCGCCTGGGCGCCGACGCGATCGCCACCCTGCAGCGCTATCCGTGGCCCGGCAACGTGCGCGAGTTGAGCAACCTGCTCGAGCGCCTGGCGGTGCTGCACCCCGACGGGCTGGTGCGCAGCGACGACCTGCCGGCGCGCTACCGCGCCGCCGCGGCGGAAGCGCACGAGGAGCCGGCGCTGCCGGTGATGGCGATGATCCGCCAGGCCGAGGCCGCGGCGCCGGACCCTTCCACGCTGTCGCCGACCACCACCCTGCCGCCGCAGGGCATCGACCTGCGCGGGCACATCGCCAACATCGAGCTGGAGCTGATCCGCGCCGCGCTGGCCCAGGCCGGCGGCGTGGTTGCCCATGCGGCGCCGCTGCTCGGCCTGCGCCGCACCACGCTGGTGGAGAAGCTGCGCAAGTACGGCATCGAGCGCGACGGCGTCGAACTGGCGTCGGGATTCTGACTCGGCCGGGCGCGGCTGCCCGCACGCCCTCGGCCCAACCCCGCTCCCGCAAGCGGGAGCGGGGCTCCAGATCCTTCTCCGCTTGCGGGAGAAGGTGCCCCGAAGATCGGGCGAGGGCGTGCACCGGCCCGGGCCGCGTACCGAGCGGCGCGATGAATGCCGCGTTCGCCCCCACGCCCACCCGCCCTCGCCCCGATTCCTCTTCCGCGGGCGGGCGAAGAGTCTCGAGGAAGGCCTTGCCGCAGCGCGGGGGAAGGGCTTCGAGGAAGGTTTTCCCGCAGCACGCGCGGGGGTGACTGGCACGCGCCTTGCCTGTGTCCCGGCAGACCCGTGGACCTGACGCCATGACCGACGCGATCTCCTCGATCCTCTCCCAGATCCGCGCCCACGAGCAGCGCCTGCGCGCCGGCGACGCCGCGCCGGGCAACGCGATCGCGCCGACGCTGCCGGACGCGATCGGCACCGGCGCCGAAGCGCCCGGCTTCGCCCAGGCCCTGAACCGCGCGGTCAACGGCGTCAGCCGCGCGCAGAACCAGGCCGGCGCGCTGCAGCAGGCGTTCGAGCTCGGCGACCCGCGCGCCGACCTGGCGCGGGTGATGGTGGCGATGCAGCAGTCGCAGGTCGCGTTCCGCGCCACCGTGGAGGTGCGCAACCGCCTGGTGCAGGCCTACCAGGACGTGATGAACATGCCGGTGTGATCCTCGGAGTCGGCGACCCGGATCGCAGAAGAACGATGCAGGCATCCGGAACACCCGACATGACGACCCGCCCGCCGTGACCGCGCCTGCGCATCGTTGATCCCGCACCGCACCCCACGAACCCCGAATCCCGAGCCCCGCTCCCCATGAACGTCGTTGCGCTGCCCAAGCACGCCCCCTCCCTGCGCGACCTCGCCCGCCTGCAGGACATCCCGGCGGTGCGCCAGCTCGGCCTGCTGGCGCTGGTCGCCGCCGCGGTGGCGCTCGGGCTGGGGCTGTTCTTCTGGAGCCAGCGCCCGGACTACGTGCCGGTGTTCGCCGGGCTCGACGCGAAGGCGACCAGCGAGGCCTCCGACCTGCTGGGCAAGGCCAACATCCCCTTCCGGCTCGACGCCAGCGGCGCGCTGGCGGTGCCGCAGGACCAGCTCGGCCCGGCCAAGCTGGCGCTGGCCGCCGCCGGTCTGCCGGCCACGCCGAACACCGGCTTCGAGACCATCCAGGGCGACCAGGGCTTCGGCACCAGCCAGTTCATCGAGAACGCGCGCTACCAGCACGCGCTGGAGACCGAGCTGGCGCGCACCATCGCCAACCTGCGCCCGGTGCGCGAGGCGCGCGTGCACCTGGCGCTGCCCAAGCCGAGCGCGTTCACCCGGCAGAAGGAGCCGGCCAGCGCCTCGGTGGTGCTGCAGCTGCAGAGCGGCAGCGCGCTCGAGCAGGGCCAGGTCGACGCGATCGTGCACCTGGTGGCCTCCAGCATTCCCGGGCTGCCGCCGGAGCGCGTCACCGTCGTCGACCAGTTCGGCCGGATGCTGTCCAACGTCGATCCGGACAGCGAGGCGGCGGTCAGCGCGGCGCAGTTCGAGCAGCGCCGCCGCCTGGAAGCGAACTACGTGCAGCGCATCCACGAGCTGCTCGAGCCCTTGACCGGCCCGGGCCGCGTCAGCGCCCAGGTCAGCGTCGACATGGACTTCGCCCAGACCGAGGAGGCGCGCGAGACCTACGGCCCGCAGGCGCCGGTCGTGCGCAGCGAGCAGGTCGCCGAATCCGGCAACCTCGCCGCGCCGGCGCCGCAGGGCGTGCCGGGCAGCGCCAGCAACACGCCCGACCCGACGCCCGCCACCGCCGCCGCGGCCGATCCGCCGCCGAGCGCCGCCGCCTCCGGCCCGGCCTCGCGCAGTTCGGTCCGCAACTACGAGATCGACCGCACCCTGACCCACACCCGCCAGGGCCCCGGCCGCATCCGCCGCGTCACCGCCGCGGTGCTGGTCGACAACCTGCCGCAGGCGCCCGGCCCGAACGGCAAGCCGCGCCTGCGCGCGCTCGGCGACGCCGAGCTCAAGCGCATCGAGACCCTGGTGCAGCAGGCGATCGGCTTCGACGGCGGGCGCGGCGACGCGGTGTCGGTGGTCAACGCGCCGTTCGCGCGCGACGCGCTGGCCGGCGAGGAGGAGAAGCCGCCGCTGTGGGAACGGCTGTGGCAGGACCCGCGCGCGCGCGAGGTGCTGCGCATCGCGGTCGGCGGGCTGGCGCTGCTGGTGCTGATCTTCGCCGTGCTGCGGCCGGCGCTGCGGGCGATGCTCGGGCCGCGCCCGGCGCCCGCCGCGGCGCTGCCGGCGGCCGCGGCCGGGACCGACGAGGACGTGCCGGTGGCGCTGTCCGCGCCGGCCGAACCGAACGCGCTCGCCGCCCCGGCCGCGCCGGGGGCGATGAGCTTCGAGGAGAAACTGGAGGTGGCGCGCGCCGCGGTCAGCAACGACTCCAAGCGCGTCGCCCAGGTCGTGCGCGAATGGGTGGAATCCGATGGCTGAGTCCCTGACCGGCGTGCAGCGCGCGGCGGTGGTGCTGCTCTCGCTCGGCGAGCAGCAGGCCGCCGAGGTGCTCAAGCACATGAGCGCGAAGGAAGTGCAGAAGCTCGGCCTGGCGATGACCTCGGTCAGCGGCGTCTCGCGCGACGACGTGGCGCGGGTGATCGACCAGTTCGTCGAAACGTTGTCGCAGCCCAGCGGCCTCGGCCCCGGCGCCGACGAATACGTGCGCGCGGTGCTGGTGCAGGCGCTGGGCGAGGAGCGCGCCAACAGCCTGATCGACCGCATCCTGCAGGGCCGCAACACCTCCGGCCTGGACACGCTGAAGTGGATGGAGCCGCGCGCGATCGCCGACCTGGTGCGCAACGAGCACCCGCAGATCATCGCCATCGTCATGGCGCACCTGGACAGCGACCAGGCCGCCGAGGTGCTCAAGTGCCTGCCCGAGCGCGTGCGCGCCGACGTGCTGCTGCGCATCGCCACGCTCGACGGCATCCCGCCGAACGCGCTCAACGAACTCAACGACGTGATGGCGCGGCAGTTCGCCGGCGCGCAGAACCTGAAGTCGTCGTCGGTGGGCGGCGTGCGCGTCGCCGCCAACATCCTCAACTTCATGGACTCGGGCCAGGACGAGGCGATCCTCGGCGCCATCGGCGAGATCGACGGCGAGCTCGGCGTGCGCATCCGCGACCTGATGTTCGTGTTCGACAACCTGGCCGAGGTCGACGACCGCGCGATGCAGGCGATCCTGCGCGAGGTGCCGAACGACCGCCTCGCCATCGCCCTGCGCGGCGCCGACCCGAAGGTGCGCGAGAAGATCACCTCGAACATGTCGCAGCGCGCGGCGCAGATCCTGGTCGAGGACATGGAAGCGCGCGGGCCGGTGCGGCTGGCCGAGGTCGAGGCCGCGCAGAAGGAGATCCTCGGCATCGTGCGGCGCATGGCCGACGGCGGCGCGATCCAGCTCGCGGCCAAGGCGGAGGCCTTCGTATGAGCGCGGCGCTGCGCCCGGGCGAGCTCGCCGGCGCGGTGCGCTGGACCGCGCCCGGCCTGGAGCTGCGCGCGCCGGAGCCGGAGCCGGCCCCGCCGCCGGCGCCGCCCAGCGTGGAGGCGCTGCAGGCGATCGAGGAGGCCGCGCGCGAGGCCGGCTACGCCGAAGGCCTGGCGCGCGGCCATGCCGAGGGGTTCGCCGCCGGCCAGGCCGAGGTGCGCCGGCTGGTGGCGCAGATCGAAGGCATCCTCGACGGTTTCACCCGGCCGCTGGCGCGGCTCGACGACGAGGTCGCCGAAGCGTTGGCGGAACTGGCCGTGCGCGTCGCCGGCGCCCTGCTCGGCCCGGCCTACACCGCCGACCCGGCCCTGCTCGCCGACCTGGTGCGCGAGGCGCTGGACGCGGTCGGCAGCGCGCAGCGCGAAGTCGAGCTGCGCCTGCATCCGGACGACCTGGGCGTGCTCGCGCCGCACCTGGCCGGCCTCGACGGCGTGCGCCTGAGCAACGACGCCACGCTCGGCCGCGGCGAGCTGCGCCTGCACGGCGAGAGCGTGCGCATCGACGGCACCCTCGCGGCGCGGCTGCAGGCGGTGCTCGACTCCACCGTCGCCGCGCATGGGGCGGCGCGATGAGCGTCGTGTCCGCTCCCACGCCCCCCTTTGCCCTCGCCCCAACTCGCGCGCCCGGCGGGAGAAGGGCGGCGGCCGCGGCGAGTCCCGCGCCTGTTCGTCCCTGCGCGGTTCCCTTCGCCCGCTCGCGGCGGAAGGGGCCCGCCGGGCGGATGAGGGCCGCCGCATGAGCATCGCCGCCGCGCACTGGCGCGAAGCGCGCAACCTGCGCCTGGCGCAGCGGCTGCGTGCGGCGGCGCCGCAGCCGCCGTCGCAGGGCCTGGCGCGCGAGGGCGTGCTGCGCCGCGCGGTCGGCCTGACCCTGGAAGCCAGCGGCTGCAGCGCGCCGCTGGGCTCGCGCTGCCGGGTGGAGACCGCCGGCGGCCGCTGGGTCGACGCCGAGGTGGTGGGCTTCTCCGGCGACCGCACCTTCCTGATGCCCTCCTCCAGCCTCGAGGGCCTGCTGCCGAACGCGCGCGTGGTGCCCAGCCGCCAGCGCGGCGAGGTCGCGGTCGGCGAGGCCCTGCTCGGCCGGGTGATCGACAGCGACGGCGTGCCGCTCGACGGCCGCGGGCCGATCCGCGCCGAGCACTGGGTCGGCCTGGCCGGCGCCTCGATCAACCCGCTGACGCGCGAGCCGATCACCCGTTCGCTCGACGTCGGCGTGCGCGCGATCAACGCCCTGCTGCCGATCGGCCGCGGCCAGCGCGTCGGCCTGTTCGCCGGCTCCGGCGTCGGCAAGTCGACCCTCCTGGGCATGATGACCCGCTACACCGCCGCCGACGTGATCGTGGTCGGCCTGATCGGCGAGCGCGGCCGCGAGGTGCGCGACTTCGTCGAGAGCACGCTCGGCGAGGAGGGCCTGCGCCGCGCGGTGGTGGTGGCCGCGCCCGCCGACCGCCCGCCGCTGGCGCGCCTGCACGGCGCGCTGCGCGCGACCGCGATCGCCGAGTGGTACCGCGACCAGGGCCTGCACGTGCTGCTGCTGATGGATTCGCTGACCCGCTTCGCCCACGCCCAGCGCGAGATCGGCCTGTCGGTCGGCGAGCCGCCGACCACCCGCGGCTACCCGCCCAGCGTGTTCGCCAAGCTGCCGGCGCTGGTCGAGCGCGCCGGCAACGGCGCCGACGGCCGCGGCTCGATCACCGCGTTCTACACCGTGCTGACCGAGGGCGACGACCAGCAGGAGCCGATCGCCGACGCCGCGCGCGCGATCCTCGACGGCCACATCGTGCTGACCCGGCGCATTGCCGACGCCGGCCAGTACCCGGCCATCGACGTCGAGGTCTCGGTCAGCCGGGTGATGCAGGAGATCACCGACGCGCCCTGGCGCGAACGCATCCGCAAGCTCAAGCGGCTGATGGCCGCCTACAACGCCCAGCGCGACCTGATCGCGATCGGCGCCTACCAGCGCGGCAACGACCCGGTGGTCGACGAGGCGCTGGCGCGCTGGCCGGCGATCCTGCAGTTCCTCGGCCAGGACGTGAGCGAGGCCGCCGACGTGGCCTCCAGCCGCGAAGCCCTGGCCCGCCTGCTCGACGACCCGCGCACCACCCCGGAGACCGCATGACCCGTTCGCAACGCCTCGATCCCCTGCTGCGCGTGGCCCAGCAACGCCAGGACGACGCCGCGCGCGAAGTCGCCGAGCGCGACCGCGCCCTGGCCGAGCAGGAAGCGCGCCTGGACGCGCTGCGCCGCTACGCCGAGGAATACGCCGCGCCGCCGAGCGGCGGCACCATCGCCCCGGCGCTGCTGGCCAACCGCCTCGCCTTCCGCGCCAAGCTGGAGACCGCGGTGGAGCAGCAGAGCCGCATCGTCGACAACAGCCGCCGCCACCGCGACGTGGAACGCGCGCGCCTGCTGCTGGCCAGCCGCGATACCAAGGTCCTGGAGCAGCTCGCCGGCAGCTACCGCGCGCAGGAGACGCGCGTGGCCGAGCAGCGCGTGCAGCGCGAGCTGGACGACCTCGGTGCGCGGCGGGTCCGCGCCGACCAGGAAGAACCGCGATGAACGCACCGGCCTTCGCCGCCCCGCCGTCCGCGCCGGGGACCCCTAGCCCCGGCGCGGCGGCGGGCCACGGTCCTGCGGCCGCCGCGAGCGGGGATGCCGCGCGCGCGAGCGGCGGCGGGCCGGACTTCGATCGCCTGCTGCAGCCGGACGGGGCCGCGTCGCCCGCGCCCGAAGCGCCCGCGGGCGGCAGCGCCGCGCCCGCCGGGGATTCCCCCGCCGACGCCGAGGAGGCGGCCGGACCGGCCGACGCCGCCGCGCTGCCGGGCCAGTTGCTCGCCCTGCTCGCCGGCCTGCCGGCACCGGCCGCGTCGCCGCCGGCGAGCGGCGCCGGCGAGGCCGGCGCGTCCTTGCCGCCGGCCGCGCCCGGGTTGCCGTTGCCGGCCGCCCATAACGCGAGCCAGGCCGGCGCGAAGACGGCGCCCGCGCCGCTGCAGAGCGCGTTGCCGCCGGCGGCCACGCCGGCCGAAACCGCCGCGAACGCGGCCGCCCCCCTCGCCTCCGGTGCGGATGCGGCGTTCGCCCAGGCGCTGGTGGCCGGCGACGATGCCACGCTCGGCGACATCGCGGCCGATGCGCGCACGCCCGCCGACGCCGGCGCGCCGTCGTTGCCGGCGCCGGCGAACGCCGCGGCGCCGCTGCGCGCCGGCGCGCCGGCGCACGCGGCCGCGCCGGCGCAGGCGCCTCCGGACCTGCGCGCCGGCTTCGACGACGGTTTCGGCGCGCGCGTGGCCTGGATGGCCGAGCAGCGCATCGGCCATGCCGAGATCCGCATCGCCCCGGAGCACCTCGGCGCGATCGACGTGCGCCTGCAGCTCGACGGCCACCGCGTCCACGCCGAATTCCACAGCGCCCACGCCGAGGTGCGGCAGGCGCTGGAGGCCGGCCTGCCGCGGCTGCGCGAACTGCTCGGCCAGCACGGCCTGCAGCTGGGCCAGGCCGACGTCGGCCAGCGCCAGGCCGGCGGTGGCGCGCAGCCCGCGCCCGCGCCGCTGGCCGCGCCGCGGGACGCCGGCGCCGAGCCGGCCTGGCGCCCCGCCGCCGCGCCGCGCGCGACGCGCGGGCTGCTCGACGAGTACGCGTGACGCCGCGCACGCAGTCGGAAGTCCGCCGCGCGCGGCCCGTCAAAAACCCGACGCTTGGATGATGGATTCGCCGGGCGGCCCGGACCCGCCCTGCGGCCCCACTTCGGCCGCTGTGCGGCCGCTTTCCTTCTGCAAGCGCAAGAAGGGCCGTGCGCGGCGGAGCCGATCGCGCCCGCGCCGGCGTTCGGGAAGGGCGGGCTGAGGGAACGGGCCGCCGCAGGACGGGCGGAAGAACGCCGCATCGCCGAAACGCCTGCGCCTTCGGCCGCTGCACCGCCGTTTCCTTCTCCCGCAAGCGGGAAAAGGGATTACACGAGCGATTTCGCCTCTCCGGCGCGGGAGAGGTCGGAGCAAGGCAACCGGCCGCCTGCGCGGCCGGACGAGCGCCGCGTCGCCGAGATGCCGGCCTCGCCCCGGCGCCGCGCGGCCGTCTCCTCGCCCCAGGCGGGCGCCGTCACCGGCGGATCGAAGCCGCGCCCGGATCGCCGCCACGGCACACGCCTTGCACCCGCTCCGGCGACCCCACTGCCGAAGAGCGAAACACCGCATGTCCGCCCGCGCCGCCGAACCGCCCGCACGCAGCAGCAGCAACCTCGTGCTCTGGATCCTGGTCGCCGTGCTCGCCATCGGCGCGGGCGCGGGCGGCTGGTTCTGGTGGCAGACGCGCAACGCCGCGCCCGCGCAGGCGCCGGCGCAGACCGGCTCCGCGGCGATCGCGCCGGCGCGCTACTACGCGCTGGAGCCGGCTTTCGTGGTCAACCTCGCCGACGCCGACGCGGTGCGCTACCTGCAGGCCGACGTGCAGGTGATGACCCGCGACGAGGCCACCGGCGCCGCGCTCGAACTGCACACGCCGGCGATCCGCAACCGCCTTCTGCTGCTGTTCGGCCAGCAGACCGCGACCGGCCTGGCCCAGCGCAGCGCCAAGGAGCGCCTGCAGGAGAAGGCCCTGGAGGAAGTGCGCGCGGTGCTGCGCGCCGAACGCGCCGCCGACAAGGTCGAGGCGGTCTACTTCACCAGCCTGGTCACCCAGTGAGCGGAACCCGCCCATGAGCAGCGATCTGCTGAGCCAGGACGAGATCGACGCGCTGCTGCACGGCGTCGACAGCGGCGCGATCGGGACCGAGCCGCCGCCCACCCCGGGCGAGGCGCGGCCGTACGACTTCGCCAGCCAGGACCGGATCGTCCGCGGCCGCCTGCCGACCCTGGAGATGATCAACGAGCGCTTCGCCCGCACCTGGCGCATCGGCCTGTTCAACCTGCTGCGCCGCTCGGCCGACCTGTCGGTGCGCGGCATCGACCTGCGCCGCTTCGGCGAGTACATGCACTCGCTGCAGGTGCCGACCAACCTCAACCTGGTGAAGATGAAGCCGCTGCGCGGCACCGCGATCGTGATGTTCGAGCCGCGGCTGGTGTTCACCGTGGTCGACAACTTCTTCGGCGGCAACGGCAAGTACCCGGCCAAGATCGAGGGCCGCGAGTTCACCCCGACCGAGATGCGGGTGATCCAGCTGCTGCTGAAGCAGACCTTCGCCGACCTGGTGGAGGCGTGGGCGCCGGTGATGCCGGTGGAGTTCGAGTACCTCAATTCCGAGGTCAACCCGCACTTCGCCAACATCATCAGCCCGCGCGAGTACATCGTCGTCAGCCGCTTCCACGTCGAGCTGGAGGGCGGCGGCGGCGAGTTCCACGTCTCGCTGCCGTACTCGATGATCGAGCCGATCCGCGAGCAGCTCGACGCCGGCGTGCAGAGCGACCGCATCGAGCGCGACGAGGGCTGGACCGTGGCCCTGCGCGCGCAACTGCAGGACGCGCAGGTGGAGCTGAGCAGCGTGCTGACCCAGCGCCAGATCAGCCTGCGCGAGCTGTGCCGGCTGCGCGTGGGCGACGTGATCCCGATCGAGCTGCCGCGCACGGTGCAGCTGCGCGTCGAGCAGATGCCGCTGTTCAGCGGCGAATTCGGCACCCACAACGGCCGCAACGCGATCAAGGTCACCGCGGTGCACGCGCCGCGCAGCACGCCCGTCTTCGACCCCCCTCTCCCGAGCTGAGCCTCGCCCATGACCCCGAACGACTCCGGCGCCGCGCGCGCCGCCTTCGATCCGCTGACCGCCGACGCCACCGCGGCCGCCGACCTCAACCTCGACGTGATCCTCGACGTGCCGGTGACGCTGTCGCTGGAGGTCGGCCGCGCGCGCATCCCGATCCGCAACCTGCTGCAGCTCAACCAGGGCTCGGTGGTCGAGCTCGAGCGCGGCGCCGGCGAGCCGCTGGACCTGTACGTCAACGGCACCCTGATCGCGCAGGGCGAGGTCGTCGTCGTCAACGACCGCTTCGGCGTGCGCCTGACCGACGTGGTCAGCCCGGCCGAGCGGATCAAGCGGCTGCGGTGAGCGCGGGCATGAAGACCGCGGCGTCGCCGACCCAGGTGGACTTCGCGCGCCTCGCGGCGGAAGCCGGGCGCCCGGGGCAGCCGCCCGCGCCGGTGCACGGGACCGAGGCGGTGCGCCCTGCGCCGATGCCGGCGGATGCCGCGTCGGGGGCGGCCGCCGTGCCCGACCCCGCGAACGCCGCGTCCGCAACGGTTCCCGCGGCGGCACCGGGCGACTCTTCCGCGGCGGGCGGGCCCTCGCGGGCCGCCTCCGCCTCGCCTTCGCCCGCGGCGGCGAACGGCCAGGCCGAAAAGACCGGCGCCGCCGCTGCGCAGGCGACTGCGGCGCCGAAGACGCTGGCCCAGGTCGCGCCGCCTGCGCCCTTCCCGGCCGCGCGCGCCGAGGCGGGCAGCGTCGGCGGCACGGTGCTGGCGCTGCTGCTGGTGGTCGGGCTGATCCTCGGCCTGGGCTGGCTGGCGCGGCGCATGCCCGGGTTCGGCCGCGCCGCCAATCCCGCGCTGCGCGTGGTCGGTTCGCTCGCGCTCGGCCCGCGCGACCGCCTGGTGGTGGTCGCGGTCGGCGACGCCCAGCTGCTGGTCGGCGTCGGCCCGGCCGGCATGCGCACCCTGCATACCCTCGACACGCCGCTGCCGGAAACGGCCGCGGCCGCGCCCAGCCCGTTCGCGCAGCTGCTGGCGCAGCACTTCGGAAGGAAAGCATGAGCCGCCTGCTCCGCTCGCTCCGCCTCGGCCTCCTCGCCCTGCTGCTCGCCGCGCTGCCGGTCGCATCCGCGTTCGCCCAGGCTGCGCCCGCGGCTCCGGCGGCGCCGCCGGCCGCGCCGGCGAAACCGCTGCCGTCGGTGACCGTCGGCAAGATCGGCGACGAGCCGGTCAGCCTGCCGATGCAGGTGCTGTTGCTGATGACCGGCATCACCCTGCTGCCGGCGGCGCTGCTCGGGCTGACCGCGTTCACCCGCATCATCATCGTGCTGGGCCTGCTGCGGCAGGCGCTCGGCACCGGGCAGACGCCGAGCAACCAGGTGCTGCTGGCGCTGGCGCTGTTCCTGACCGCCATGGTGATGATGCCGGTGTTCGACCAGGCCTGGGCCGCCGGGATCGCGCCCTACCTGGACGACGAACTGGATTTCCGCAGCGCCGCGGCCGCGGCGGCGCAGCCGCTGCGCGGCTTCATGCTGGCGCAGATCCGCGAGACCGACCTGATGACCTTCGCCGGGTTGTCCAACAGCGGCCCGTACGCGAGCGCGAACGACGTGCCGTTCAGCGTGCTGGCGGCCTCGTTCCTGACCAGCGAGCTGAAGACCGCGTTCGAGATCGCGTTCCTGATCTACATCCCGTTCGTGATCATCGACCTGGTGGTGGCCAGCGTGCTGATGTCGATGGGCATGATGATGCTTTCGCCGATGCTGGTGTCGGCGCCGTTCAAGATCCTGCTGTTCGTGCTGGTGGACGGCTGGGTGCTGGTGGTCGGCTCGCTCGCGGCGAGCTTCAACCCGGCCTGAGCGGAGGACGGCGATGACCCCGGAAACCGCCCTCACCGAGATCGGCCGCGGCCTGGAGCTGGCCCTGCTGCTCGGCGCGCCGCCGCTGCTGGTGGTGCTCGCGGTGGGCGTGATCATCGGCGTGGTCCAGGCAGCCACCCAGATCAACGAGCCGACCATCGCCTTCGTGGTCAAGGCGATCGCGCTGGTGGCGACTCTGGCGGCGGCCGGGCACTTCCTGCTCGGCAAGCTGGTGGCGTTCACGGTGGATCTGTTCCACCGCATTCCGCACCTGATCGGGTGAGGCGGATGGGCGGCCGCGTTCGGGCGCTTTCCGCGCCGCGCTCGCGGGAGCGCGCCGTTGGATAGCGTCACCCTCGCCGCCGCCACCGGCCTGGACCTGTTCGGGATGCTCGCGGCGGTGCTGTGGCACGCGCTGCGCGTCGGCGCGGCGCTGCAGGTCCTGCCGATGGTCGGCGGCCGCGGCGTGCCGGCGCGGGTGCGGCTGGTCGTCGCCCTGGCGCTGGCCGGGGCGCTGTCGGCGCTGCTGCCGGCGCCGCCGCCGGCCGCGCTCGACGCCGCCACGGTGCTGGGCGTGCTGCGCGAGTTCGCGGTCGGCATCGCGATCGGCCTGATCCTGCGCCTGGCGTTCGAGGCCGGGCAGCTCGCCGGCGAGCTGGTCTCGCAGGGCATGGGCCTGTCGTTCGCGACCCTGGCCGACCCGCTCAGCGGCGCGTCCTCGCCGGTGCTGGCGCAATGGTTCTACCTGGCCTTCGGCCTGCTGTTCTTCGCCTTCGACGGCCACCTGGCCCTGGTGCGCGCGCTGCTCGACAGCTACCGCGCGCTGCCGGTCGGCGCGCCGCTGGCCGACGCGCAGGACTTCCTCGCGGTGGTGCCGGGCTTCTTCGCCGCCTGCCTGCAGGCCGGGGTGCTGCTGGCGCTGCCGGTGACGGTGGCGCTGCTCGCGGTCAACCTGGCCTTCGGCGTGCTCGCGCGCGCGGCCGCGCAACTCAACCCGATCCAGCTCGGCCTGCCGGTGGCGCTGCTGGCCGGCCTGCTGCTGCTCGCGCTGCTGGCACGCGAGCTGCAAGGCCCGGTGGAGCGCCTGTTCGACCAGGCGTTCGCCGCGATCGGTGCGCTGACCGCCTAGGAAGGCCCGCAAGTCGCTGGATCCCGCCTCCGCGGGGACGGCGGCTCCCCGGTCGCGGCGGGCGTCCGGCGCGGCCTTTGCCCCTCCGTCCCATTCGTCCTCCGCCGCGCGCGGGGCGAAGCGAATCCCACATGGCCAGCGAAGACCAGGAAGACCGCACCGAACAGCCATCGGCCAAACGCCTGCGCGAGGCGCGCGAACGCGGCGACGTGCCGCGCTCGCGCGAGCTCGGCAACGCCGCCGTGCTCGGCGCCGGCGCGCTGGCGCTGCTCGTCGCCGGGCCCGGCATCGGCGCGGCGGCGCGCGGGTGGATGCGCGAGGCGTTGACCCTCGATCCCGCCCTGCTCGGCCGCCACGACCGCCTGCTCGCGCGCGCGGCCGAGCTGGGGCTCGGCCTGCTCGCGCCGTTGTGGCCGCTGCTGCTGGCCGCGCTGGCCGCGTGCTTCGTCGCGCCGCTGCTGATGGGCGGCTTGCGCTTCTCCGGCCAGGCGCTGCAACCGGACCTGCAGCGCCTCGGCCCGCTGGCCGGGCTGAAGCGGCTGTACGGCCGCGAGGCCGTGGCCGAGCTGCTGCGCTCGCTGCTGCGGGTGGCGCTGATCGGCGGGCTCGGCGGGGCGGCGGTGTACGGCGCGTTCCCGCGGCTGTTGGCGATGGCCGGCATGCCGCTGCAGGAGGCCGCCGGCGCCGGCCTCGCCTTCGTCGCCAAGACCCTGCTGGCGATGGTCGGCGCCCTGGCGCTGCTGGCGCTGATCGACGTGCCCTGGCAGCACTGGCGCTACCGCGACCGGCTGAAGATGACCAAGCAGGAGCTGCGCGACGAGTTCAAGGAAAGCGAAGGCAACCCGGAAGTGAAGGCGCGCGTGCGCCAGGTCGCGGCGCAGCTGTCGCGGCGGCGGATGATGGAGGCGGTGCCGACCGCGGACGTGGTGGTCACCAATCCGACCCACTACGCGGTCGCGCTCAAGTACGAAGCGGAGCGGATGCGCGCGCCGCGGGTGGTGGCCAAGGGCGCGGACGAGATCGCGCTGGCGATCCGCGAGCTCGCCGGCAAGCACCGGGTCGCGATCGTCGAGGCGCCGCCGCTGGCACGCGCCTTGTATCGGCATGCGCAGATCGACCAGGAGATCCCGGTGAAGCTGTACGCCGCCGTCGCCCAGGTGCTGTCCTACGTCTACCAGCTCAAGCGCTGGCATCCGGCGCGCGGGCCCATGCCGGCGCTCGGCGAGGTCGGCGTCGACCCCGCGCTGGCCGACGAGCCGCGCGCCGACGGAGAACCGTCGCCGTGAGCGCCGTCGCCGGTCGGTTCTCCGTCGCCAACCTGGGCCCCATGCTGCGCAGCGGCCTGGCGGCGCCTCTGGTGGTGCTGGCGATGCTGGCGATGGTGGTGGTGCCGCTGTCGCCGCTGGTGCTGGACGCGCTGTTCACCCTCAACATCGCCCTGTCGCTGGTGGTGCTGCTGGCGGTGGTGTACGTGAAGCGGCCGCTGGAGTTCTCGGTGTTCCCCAGCGTGCTGCTGCTGGTGACCCTGCTGCGGCTGGCGCTCAACGTGGCCTCCACGCGCGTGGTCCTGCTGCACGGCCACCAGGGCCCGGGCGCGGCCGGCCATGTGATCGAGTCGTTCGGCCAGTTCGTGATCGGCGGCAGCTTCGCGGTCGGCATCGTGGTGTTCGCGATCCTGACCATCGTCAACTTCGTGGTCGTCACCAAGGGCGCCGGGCGCATCTCGGAAGTGTCGGCGCGCTTCATCCTCGACGCCCTGCCCGGCAAGCAGATGGCGATCGACGCCGACCTCAACGCCGGCCTGCTCACCCGCGAGGACGCCAAGGCCCGCCGCGAGGAAGTGCGCGCCGAGGCCGACTTCTACGGCTCGATGGACGGCGCCAGCAAGTTCGTGCGCGGCGACGCCATCGCCGGCCTGCTGATCCTGGCGATCAACGTCGTCGGCGGCGTGCTGATCGGCGTGATCCAGCACGACATGGGCTTCGCCGACGCCGGCCGCACCTACGTGCTGCTGGCGATCGGCGACGGCCTGGTCGCGCAGCTGCCGGCGCTGCTGATCTCCACCGCGGTGGCGATGCTGGTGACCCGCGCCACCCGCGAGCAGGAGATGGGCCAGGCGGTCAACGCGCAGGTGTTCGGCCACCCGCGCGCGCTGGTGGTGGCGGCGGCGCTGCTGGGCCTGATCGGCGTCGTGCCGGGCATGCCGAACCTGCCGTTCCTGCTGTTCGCGGCCTTGCTCGGCTACGCCGCGTGGCGCCTGCAGCGGCGCGCGCGCGCCGCCGAGGCGGCGCCGGCGCCCGAGGTCGCCGCGGTCGCCGCGCAACCGGAACTGGGCTGGGACGAACTGCGCCCGGTGGAGCCGCTCGGCCTGGAGGTCGGCTACCGGCTGATCGCCCTGGTCGACAAGGCCCAGGGCGGCGAACTGCTCGGCCGGCTCAAGGGCGTGCGCCGCAAGCTGACCCAGGAGCTCGGCTTCCTGATCCCGCCGGTGCACGTGCGCGACAACCTGGAGCTGGCGCCGAACCAGTACCGCGTGCTGATCCACGGCGTGCCGGTCGCCGGGGGCGAGATCCAGCCGGACCGCGACCTCGCGCTCGACCCGGGCCAGGTGTTCGGCAAGCTCGACGGCATTCCCGGCAAGGACCCGGCGTTCGGCCTGGACGCGGTGTGGATCGCGCCGGCGCAGCGCGCGCACGCCGAGTCGCTGGGCTACACCGTGGTCGACGCGGCCACCGTGGTCGCCACCCACGTCTCGCACCTGGTGCGCGAGCGCGCCGCCGAGCTGCTCGGCGTCGAGGAGGTGCAGCAGCTGCTGGCCACGCTCGGCCGCAGCGCGCCGCGCCTGGTCGAGGACCTGACGCCGAAGCTGCTGCCGCTGTCGACGATCGCGCGCGTGCTGCAGTCGCTGCTCGCCGAGCGCGTGCCGATCCGGCAGCTGCGGCAGATCGCCGAGGCGCTGCTCGAGCACGGCGCCGGCACCCAGGACCCGGCGCTGCTGACCGCCGCGGTGCGCACCGCGCTGGGCCGCTTCATCGTCCAGGAACTCAACGGCATGGCGCCGGAACTGCCGGTCTACACCCTGGCGCCGGCGCTGGAACGGGTATTGCAGGACTCGATCGGCGGCCACGGCGCCGCGCTGGAACCCGGCCTCGCCGAGCGACTGCACCAGAACCTCAGCGAGTGCGTGGCGCGCCAGGAGAGCCGCGGCGAGCCCGCGGTGCTGCTGGTGCCCGGCGGGATCCGCGCCGCGATCGCGCGCCTGGTGCGGCACAGCGTGCCCGCGCTGACCGTGCTGGCCTACGGCGAGGTGCCGGAGGACAAGCGGCTGCGGCTGGTGGGGGCGATCGGGTGAAGGCGGACGAGCGCGATGAGGAGCAAGCGCCATGAGACGCCACCCGCGATAGCGCCGCCGCCCGCCGCACCGGTCCGCCTCCACGCCGCCGCCCGAACCCCGAATTCCCCGTTTCCCTCACTCGAATCCCGGCCATGAGAATCAAGCGCTTCATCGCCCCCGACATGCGCGCCGCGCTGCGCATGGTGCGTGCGGAGCAGGGGCCCGACGCGGTGATCCTGTCGAACCGGCCGACCGCGGACGGCGTCGAGATCGTCGCCGCCACCGACTACGACGAATCCCTGGCGCAGCAGGCGCTGCGCGCCGCGTTGCCGACGCTGCAGCCCGCCGTGCCGGGCGCCCGCAACGACGCGCCCGGCACCCAGCCGGCCGGGCGCGACGAGTCCCCGTCGCACGCGGCCGAGGCCCGGCCCGCGGCGGCCGGCGGCGACGCGCCCCGGCCCGCCATCCCCGAGCCGCGCATCCGCGGCCGCGCGGTGTTCGCGATCGGCGATCCGCCGCCGGCGCCGCCACGCGCCGCGCCGGCGCCGTCGGATCCTCGCCTGCCGGCGGCGCGCGCGGAAACCGCCACGGACGCCGCGCCCGGCGCCGAAGTGGCGACGGCGCGCCCGCCCGGCGACCCGGCGCCGGCGCCGAAGCGCGCGCCGGACACCTCGCGCTTCGAGGCGATGATGGCGGCGCTGGTCCCGCAGGGCGAACGTTTCGTCGCCCGCGCCGAGGCCCTCGCCGAAGCGCCGGCGCGCCCGCGGCGGCCGACGTCGGCCGGCGCGCCGGACCCGGCCGCCGCGGCCACCGCGCCGGCCGCCGCAACGGTCGCCGGCCCTCGCGCCGCCGAGATTCCGCCCGCCGCGACCGGTTCCCCGTCGCCCGCGGCGGCGGCCGCGCCCGCCGCCGCGGACGCGCCGATCGCCGAACACCCCGGCACGCCGCTGCGCGCGGTGGCCGATCCCGACCCGGCGATCGCGGCGATGCGCGAGGAACTGGCGACCATGCGCCGGATGATCGAGCGCGAGCTCGGCCAACTGCTCGGCGAACGCCTGCGCGGCGCGCCGGCGCGCGCCGCCGCCTACGAGCGGCTGCTCGGCTACGGCTGCGACGAGAATCTGGCGCAGACCGTCGCCGCGCGCCTGGACCCGCGCATGGACCCGGCCCAGGTGCAGGCGCCGATGCTGGCCGAGCTGGCGCGCGCGCTGAGCATCGCCCGCGGCGAGCCGCTCGAGGACGGCGGCGTGATCGCCCTGGTCGGGCCGACCGGCGCCGGCAAGACCACCACCGCGGCCAAGCTCGCCGCCCGCTTCGCCCAGCGCCACCGCGCCCGCGACGTGGCCCTGGTGACCACCGACGTCGAGCGCGCCGGCGCCAGCGAACAACTGCACATCCTCGGCCGCCGCCTCGGCGTCACCGTGTGCGAGGCGGCCGGCCCGGAAGGACTGGGCCAGGCGCTGGAACAGCTCACCGACTACCCGCTGGTGCTGGTGGACACCGCCGGCCACGGCCTGCGCGACCGCGCCCTGCTCGGCCAGATCCTGTGGCTGCGCGCGGCCCGGCGCGTGCGCAGCCTGCTGGTGCTGCCCGCCAACGCCCACCCGCACGACCTCGGCGAGGTCGTGCGCCGCTATCGCCCGGCGGCGCCGCAGGGCGTGGTGCTGACCAAGCTCGACGAGACCGGCCGGCTCGGCTCGGCGCTGTCGGTGCTGGTGCAGCACGGCCTGAGCCTGGCCTACACCGCCGCCGGCCAGCAGGTCCCCGGCGACCTGGAGGCCGCCGACGCCGACCGCGTGGTCGCGGCACTGGAGAAAGTGCGACGTGCTGCCGATAACCCCCTCGGGTCTCCGGACGCGCGCCCGAAGCCCCTGCCCACCGAGGAACGACATGCCATCGCCAGCTGACATCCCCGCCCCCGTTTCCGCCGCCGCTCGCGCGCCCGTGCGCGTCATCGCCGTGGCCAGCGGCAAGGGCGGCGTCGGCAAGACCTCGGTCGCGGTCAATCTGGCGATGGCCCTGGTCCACGCCGGCCAGCGCACCCTGCTGCTGGACACCGACCTCGGCCTGGCCAACGTCGACGTGATGCTGGGCCTGTCGCCGCGCTTCACCCTCGCCGACGTGCTGGCCGGGCGCTGCGAGCTGCAGGACACGCTGCTCGAAGGCCCGTGCGGCCTGTGGGTGGTGCCGGCGGCGTCGGGCAAGCGGCACATGACCGAGCTGACCCCGCGGGAACACGTCGGCCTGGTCCACGCGTTCTGCCAGCTCGACCTGCCGATCGACACCATGGTGGTGGACAACGCCGCCGGCATCGCCGACAGCGTGCTGACCTTCTGCCAGGCCGCGCAGGACGTGATCGTGGTGGTCTGCGACGAGCCGGCCTCGGTCACCGATGCCTACGCTCTGATCAAGGTGCTCAGCCGCGAGCGCGGCGTGACCCGCTTCCAGGTGCTGGCCAACCAGGTGCACAACCACGCCGAGGGCCGGCAGCTGTTCGACAAGCTGGAGCGGGTCAGCGCGCGTTTCCTCGACGTCACCCTGCACTACCTTGGCGCGATCCCGCGCGACGAGTGGCTGCGCCGCGCGGTGCAGCGCCAGGAGGCGGTGGTGGAGGCCTTCCCGGGCTGCCCGTCGGCGCTGGCGTTCCGCGAGATCGCCCGCCGCGCGCGGCAGTGGCAGTCGCCGCTCGGCCCGCGCGGCCACGTCGAATTCTTCATGGAGCGCCTGGTCGGCCAGGGCGGCAACGCCGAGCAGGACCCGTTGCGGAGCGCGGTCGCATGAACGCGCTCGCCACCGCCCAGTACCGCGCCACCCAGAACGGCAGCGCCACCGACATCGTCGAGCGCCACGGCGAGCTGGTGCGGCGCATCGCCCACCACCTCGCGGCGCGGCTGCCGGCGAGCGTGGAGATCGACGACCTGATCCAGGCCGGCATGCTCGGCCTGATCGACGCGGCGCGCAACTTCCAGGCCGACCAGGGCGCCGCGTTCGAGACCTACGCCTCGATCCGCATCCGCGGCGCGATGATCGACGAGATCCGCCGCGGCGACTGGGTGCCGCGCTCGGTCCACCGCCGCTACCGCGACGTGGTCGCGGCCACGCGCGAGGTCGAGCAGCGCACCGGCCGCGCCGCCACCGCGCAGGAGGTGGCCGGCGCGCTGGACGTGTCGCTGGACGAGTACCACCGCATGCTCGAGGACGCCGCGCGCGGCCAGCTGATCAGCCTGGAGGCGCACATCGACGAGCACGAGGGCGAGCCGCGCCTGGCCGCGCACTCCACCGCCACGCCGGCGCGCGCGTTCGAGCAGGGCGCGTTCCGCGCCGCGCTGGCCGAGGCCATTGCCGGCCTGCCCGAGCGCGAGCGCCTGGTGCTGTCGCTGTACTACGAGCAGGAGCTGAACCTGCGCGAGATCGGCGCGGTGCTGTCGGTCAGCGAATCGCGCGTCTGCCAGATCCACGGCCAGGCCATGCTGCGCCTGCGCGCGCGCCTGGGCGATTGGCGCGGCGCGCACGAGGACGACGAGGACCCGCACGCGCACTGACCGCCGCGCCGCACGCCCTCGCCCGCCCGGCGAGCGCGCCCCGAACCCACGACATCGCCCCGCACGAACCACGACTCCATGGACAAGAACATCCGCATCCTGATCGTCGACGACTTCTCGACCATGCGCCGCATCGTCAAGAACCTGCTCAACGATCTCGGCTTCCACAACACCGCCGAGGCCGACGACGGCGCCAGCGCGCTGGTCGAGCTGCGCAAGGCGCACTTCGACCTGGTCATCACCGACTGGAACATGCCGGGCATGCCCGGCATCGACCTGCTGCGCGCGATCCGCTCCGACGCGGCGCTGGCGAAGATCCCGGTGCTGATGGTCACCGCCGAGGCCAAGCGCGAGCAGATCATCGAGGCCGCGCAGGCCGGCGTGAACGGCTACGTGATCAAGCCGTTCACCGCGGCCACGCTGGAGGACAAGCTCAACAAGGTGTTCGAGCGCCTGGGAGCCGCCGCTTGAACACCGCGCCGCCGTTTCCGCAGGACCGGCAGGCGGTGATCTCGCGCCTGCACGCGGCGCTGTGGGCGCTGGAGCACGACGACCCCGCCGGCTGGCGCGCGAACGTCGACGCGCTGATCCAGTGGCGCAGCCAGCCGCTGGTGCAGGGGCTGGCGCGGCTGGCGCGCGAGCTGGAGCAGGCGCTCGGCGGCGGCGCGGGCACCGGCACCGCCTCGCTGCCGGAGGCCTGCGCCCGGCTCGAGCACGTGGTGCGGATGAGCGAAGAGGCCAGCCACCGCACCCTCGACCTGATCCAGGAGTGCGGCACCCTGCTCGGCACCCTGCCCGACGCCGCCGGCGACGCGCAGGCCGCCACCATCGCCGCGATCCGCGGCCGCCTGTCGGAGATGACCGCGGCGCAGGGCTACCAGGACCTGACCGGGCAGATCATCCTGCGCGTGGTCGAGCTGGTGCGGGCGGTGCACGCCGGCCTCGGCGACGCCGCCCCTATCGAGAAGCCGCTGCAGTTCGACGCCGCGCGCGGGCACGGCCCCGCCGTCGCCGGGCTCGACCCCGACCCGGCGACGCAGGACGACGCCAACGAACTGCTGTCCTCGTTCGGGCTGTGAGCATGGGCGAGCTGGCCTCCGACATCTGCGCCGACTTCCTGATCGAAGCGCGCGAGATCCTCGACCAGCTCGGCGAGCAGATGGTCGCGCTCGAGCGCGCGCCGGCCGACCGCGACTGCCTCAACGCGGTGTTCCGCGGCTTCCACACCATCAAGGGCGGCGCCGGCTTCCTCGACTTCGGGCCGATGGTGGCGATCTGCCACGCGGTGGAGGACCGCCTCAACCTCGCCCGCGACGGCAGCGCGCCGATGGATGCGGCCGCGTTCGACGGCGCCCAGCAGGCGATCGACCTGCTCTCGGACATGCTGCAGGCGGTCGCCGCCGGGCTCGAACTCGATCCGGCGCCGGCGGCGCTGATCGAATCGCTGCGCGCCGATGACGTTGCGCCGGGGCCGGCCGCCGCCGCGCAGTCCGCGCCGGCGGGCGAAGACCTCGACGATCTCGACTTCGAGGCGCTGCTCGACAGCCTGCACGGCGTCGGCGCCGCGCCGGGCGCCGCGCCGGCACCGCCCGCGGCCCCGCCCGGGGAGCCGCCGGCGCCCCGCCACCCCGCGCCGCACCGCGGACACGGCGACGCCCCGCCGCCCGCGGCGCCCCGCACCGCCCCGACAGGCGCGGCCACGAAGGAGCCCGCCGCGGGGCCCGCCGCCAAGGGCGACGCGGACCCGACCGTGCGCGTCGACGTGCGCCGCCTCGACGCGATGGTGGACCTGGTCGGCGAACTGGTGCTGGCGCGCAACCGCCTGAAGACGCTCCGCCCGCGCCTGCGCGACGAGGACCTCGACCGCGCGGTGAGCGCGCTCGACGTCGCCACCTCGCGCCTGCAGTCGGCGGTGATGATGGTGCGGATGCAGCCGGTGGGGCGGGTATTCGCGCGCTTCCCGAAACTGGCGCGCGACGTCGCCCGGCAGGTGGCCAAGCAGGTGGAGCTGGAGATCGTCGGCGCCGACACCGAGCTCGACCGCAACCTGGTCGAAGCGCTGGCCGACCCGCTGGTGCACCTGGTGCGCAACGCGATCGACCACGGCATCGAACCGCCGCAGGCGCGCCGCGAGGCCGGCAAGCCCGAACAGGGCCGGGTGCGGCTGAGCGCGCAGCAGGAAGGCGACCACGTCGCCATCGAGGTCAGCGACGACGGCGCCGGCATCGACCCGGAGAAGATCCGCCGCAGCGCCTGCAGCAAGGGCCTGGTCGACGCCAACGCCGCCGCGCGGCTGTCGCCGGAGGAATGCCTGCAACTGATCTTCCTGCCCGGCTTCTCCACCCGCACCGAGGTCAGCGACCTGTCCGGCCGCGGCGTCGGCATGGACGTGGTGCAATCGAAGATCCGCGAGCTCAGCGGGCAGGTGCAGATCCATTCCGAGGTCGGCCGCGGCACGCGCTTCTCGATCCGCGTGCCGCTGACGCTGGCGATCCTGCCGACACTGCTGGTCGAGCTCGACGAGGACGTGTACGCGCTGCCGCTGGTGCGGGTGGTCGAGGTGCTGGCGCACCCGCCGGGCGAGGCGCTGTGGATCGACGGCCAGCGCATGCTCGACCTGCGCCGCGAACCGCTGCCGCTGATCTCGCTGCGCGGCTGGCTCGGCCTGCCCGAACCGCCGCTGGCCGGCAGCACCTGCGTGGTGCTGCAGTCGGGCGAGCAGCGCTTCTGCCTCGCGGTCGACCGCGTGCGCGGCCGCGAGGAGGTGGTGATCAAGGCCCTGCCGCGCACCCTGCGCGGCCTGCCGGGCTACGCCGGCGCCAGCCTGGTCGGCGACGGCCGCATGGCGCTGATCCTCGACGTCGACGCGCTGCTGCGCACCGGCCTGCGCTCAAGCCCGGGCCGGCGCGACCGATAAAACCTCCGACGTCCTCCACCGGGCGTCGCCCGCGCGAGCGGGAATCCATCGCGGTCGCCGCTCCGGCGCGCCGGCCATGGACTTCCCCGCGCCGCCGGGCGGCGGCCGCCCCACGGATCCTTCCCCGCGAATGGACAGACTCAGCCTCATCGGTGTGGTACTCGCCCTGGTCGCCCTGGTCGGCGGCAGCGTGCTCAAGGGCGCCGGGCTTTCCGGCCTGTGGTCGCCGGCCGCGTTCGTGATCGTGATCGTCGGCACCGTCGCCGCGATCCTGCTGCAGACGCCGATGGCGACGTTCAAGCGCGCGCTCGCGATCGCGCGCTGGGTGTTCCGCCCGCCGGCGCAGGACCGCGAGGCGACGATCGCGCGCCTGGTCGAATGGAGCACCGTCGCGCGCCGCCAGGGGCTGCTCGGCCTCGAGCCCGAGGTGCAGGCGCAGGAGGATCCGTTCCTGCGCAAGGGCCTGCAGATGGTGGTGGACGGCCTGGAGCCGGAAGCGATCCGGCAGATGCTGGAGATCGAACTGCACGCGCTGTCGCAGCGCGACCTGGCCGCGGCGAAGGTGTTCGAGGGCATGGGCGTGTACGCGCCGACGCTGGGCATCATCGGCGCGGTGCTCGGGCTGATGGCGGTGATGAAGAACCTGGCCGACCCGAGCAAGCTCGGCCACGGCATCGCCGCGGCGTTCACCGCCACGATCTACGGCATCGCCTCGGCCAACCTGCTGCTGCTGCCGATCGCGAGCAAGCTCAAGGGCCTGGTCCAGCGCCAGAACGACGAGCGCGAGATGATCGTCGAGGGCCTGATCGCGATCGCCCAGGGCGAGAACCCGCGCAACATCGAAGCGCGCCTGAACGGCTTCGTCGCCTGAGGTCGCGATGGGCCGGCGCCGCCACTCGCACGAGGAACACGTCAACCACGAGGCGTGGGCGATCCCGTACGGCGATCTGATCACGCTGCTGCTGGCGTTCTTCGTGGTGATGTACGCGATCTCCTCGATCAACGAAGGCAAGTACCGGGTGCTCGCCGACGCGCTGGCCTCCGCGTTCGGCGGCCCGCCGCGCACGGTCACGCCGATCCAGCTCGGCCTGCAGCAGCTGCGCGGCTCCTCGTTCGACCGGCCGTCGCTGGTGACGCCCGGCTCGAAGTCGCCCGGCCCGTCCTCGGCCTCGCCGGTCGCGCTGCCGCGGGTGCGCCAGAGCCTGGACGCGCCGGTGTTCGGGCGCACCGCGGACGCCGCCGCCGACGGCGCCGCGCTCGCCCAGGCGCGCGCCGGCGCGCAACTGCATTCGCTGGGCCGGCGCCTGCAGCAGGCGCTGTCGGCGCTGGTGAAGCAGCGCCTGGTGACGGTGCGCCGCGGCGCCGCCTTCCTCGAGGTCGAGATCCAGAGCGACATCCTGTTCGCCAGCGGCGTGGCCGAGCCCAATCCGTTCGCGACCGCGACCGTGCGCAGGATCGCCGAGGTCCTGCGCGACGAGCCCAACGCGCTGCGCGTGGAGGGCTACACCGACGACGTGCCGATCCGCACCGCGCTGTTCCGCTCGAACTGGGAACTGTCCGCGGCGCGCGCGGCCAGCGTGGTGCACGTGCTGACCGGCGCCGGCGTCGCGCCCGAGCGCCTGGCCGTGGTCGGCTACGGCGAGCACCAGCCGATCGCCGACAACGCCACCGCCGAAGGCCGCAACGCCAACCGCCGCGTGCTGCTGGTGATCCTGGCCAGTCCGCAGGGCGCGGACGCGATCGAGGACCGCCGCGCGCCGACCGTGGCGTTCGAAGCGCCGGCCGCCGCGCCGGGCCCGGCCGACGCGCCCGCCGCCGCGCCCGCGGCGGAAAACCCGGCGCCGGCGCCCACGCAGGGCGTGGCCGCGGCCTCCCTTTCCACCCCACCCGGAGCCGGCTGATGCGCGCCTGGGCTATCGCCAACCAGAAGGGCGGCGTCGGCAAGACCACGACCTCGCTCTGCCTCGCCCGCGGCCTGGCCGACGCCGGCCACCGCGTGCTGCTGCTCGATCTCGACCCGCACGCGTCGCTGACGCGCGCGTTCGGCATCCCGGCCGACCCGCCGCCGGCGGGCACCCACGACCTGTTCACCGGCAGCGGCGCCAACCTGCTGGAGCTGGCCCGCTACACCGCGATCCCGGACCTGCAACTGGTCGCGGCGCAGGCGGCGCTGGCGACGCTGGAACGGCGCGGCGCGACCCAGCCCGGCCTCGGCCTGGCGCTCGGCCGCGCCCTGCACGCAGTGCGCGAACTGTACGACTACGTGCTGATGGACTGCCCGCCGACGCTCGGCCTGCTGATGGTCAACGCGCTGGCCGCCGCCGACCGCCTGATCGCGCCGACGCAGACCGATCCGCTGGCGCTGCACGGCCTGGCCGACATGCTGCGCACCGCGGAGATGGTCGAGCGCTCGCGGCGCCGGCCGCTGCCGCGGCAAGTGCTGCCGACGCTGTTCGACCGCCGCACCCGCACCGGCGTGCAGAGCCTGTACGAACTGCAGGACCGCTACGGCGAGCGGGTCTGGCCGTACGCGATCCCGGTCGACACGCGCCTGCGCGACGCCGCCGCGCTGGCCGCCGCCGAGGCGCCGGAAGGCCGCGGCGTCGACGCCTACCGGCGCGCGCTGAAATGGCTGCTGGCCAGCGAGAGCGGCGGCGATGCGCAACGGGAAGCGGCATGAACGCGCGCGTCGTCGATGCCTACCTGGAGGAGCTGCTCGACCCCGGCTTCTGCGCGGACGCCCCCAAGGCGGAGCCCGCGGCGGAACCGGCGGTGGCGCATGCGGCCGCGACGATGCGCCCGGCGGGCCCCGCCGCGCCGGCGCTGCCGGCGGAACCGCCGATCGGTCCGGCGCGGGCGTCGGACGACGCCCGGATGAACCCCGCGCCTCCGCCCGGGTCGCGCGCCGCGCCCGCCGCCGTGTCCTGCGCCGCCTCGCCTCCCGCCGCCTCCGCACGCCCGGCGCCGGCATCGGCCCCTCCGCCTGCCGCCGCCGCGCCGGCCGCGGCGCAGCGCTGGCTGCGCCTCGCGCTCGGCGGCGACAGCTACGCGTTCGAACTGCTGCGCGTGCAGGAGGTCGGCCGCACCGCATCCGTGGTGGCGATGCGCGGCGCGCCGGCGTACGTGCTCGGGGCGATGAACCTGCGCGGCCGCATCGTGCCGGTGCTTGACCTCGGGCTGTGGCTGGGCACCGGCGCGGTGCGGCCCGACGAGCGCGCGCGCATCGTCGTGGTCGAGCGCGACAACGAACTGATCGGCGCGCTGGTCGACGCGGTCGAGGATGTCGTCACGCTGGGCGCGGAGGCGATCGAAGCGCCGTTGCCGGGCGGCGATCCGGGCGCGATCGTCGGCGTCGCCCGGGTGGGGCCGAAGCCGACGGTGCTGCTGGACGCAGCCGCGCTGTTCGGTTGAGCGCGCGCCCTCGCCCGACCGCTCTGCGCGAGCGGAACAAGGCCATGGCGCAGCGGGTTCGCCGCCCCTCGCCGCCTCCCGCCTGCGGGAGCAGGCGTCCGAAGCGCGGATGGCCGCGCCGTCCCGCGCCTCGGGCGGGGACGAGCGCGGCGGCGGCGCCTCAAGTCCGCGACGGCGCCGCCGTTATCCATCGCGTACACCCCGTCCAACGCCGCGATGACGCCCCTGCCCCTGCCCGCCGACCTCGGAATCGAACACGTCGCCGACCTGCAGGCCCGCCTGCGGCCGCACCTGGACGACGACGCGCCGCTGGCGCTGGCCGGCGAGCGCGTCGAACGCGTCCACACCGCCGGCCTGCAGGTGCTGCATGCCTTCGTCCGCGACCGCGCCGCGCGCGGCCTGCGCACCGTGGTCGCCGACGCCTCGCCGGTGCTGGCCGAGGCCGCGCGCCGGCTGGCCCTGGCCGAGAGCCTCGGCATCGACTCCCCTTCCGACCCTCTGCACTGAGCGCTCCGATGTCCAAGAACCTTTTGATCGTCGACGACTCCACCTCCATGCGGCAGATGGTCGCGTTCGCGTTGACCAGCGGCGGCTACAGCGTGCGCGAGGCCGAGGACGGCCAGGCCGCGCTGGACATCGCCAAGGGCGGCGCGCGCTTCGATGCGGTGATCACCGACGTCAACATGCCGCGCATGGACGGGATCGAACTGATCCGCCAGCTGCGCCAGCTGCCGGAATACCGCTTCACCCCGCTGCTGATGCTCACCACCGAGTCCGGCGCGGACAAGAAGCAGGAAGGCAAGGCCGCCGGCGCCACCGGCTGGCTGGTCAAGCCGTTCGACCCCGAGCAGCTGCTGGCCACGGTCCGCAAGGTCCTGAGCTGAAGGCCGGGAGCGAACGAAGAGGAACGAGGGGCGAGTCAATCCGCTCTCCCCCTGCCGCGCCTCGCCCGCCGCACGCTCCATCGGTTCCCGACATCCCGCTCCTTCCCACCGACCACCGCCCATGGACATCAGCCGCTTCCACGCCGCGTTCTTCGAAGAGAGCCGGGAAAACCTGGACGCCATGGAAGCCGGCCTGCTCGCGCTGGAGTCGGGCACCGCGGACGGCGAGACCATCCACGTGGTGTTCCGCGCCGCGCATTCGATCAAGGGCGGCGCGGCCACGTTCGGCTTCACCGCGATCACCCAGCTGACCCACCAACTCGAGACCCTGCTCGACGAAGCCCGCGGCGGCGGCCGCAGGCTCGACGCCGCGGCGATCGGCGCGCTGCTGGTCGCGGTGGACGCGCTGCGCGGGCTGCTCGCCGCGGCCGAACACCGCGACGCCATCGACGAGCCCGCGCTGGCGCGCGCCCATGCCGGGCTGGAACGCATGCTGGGCCGCGCCGCGGCGGGCCCGGGCAAGTCCGCGGCGCCGACGGGCGATGCCGGCCCCGGCCGCTGGCGCATCGGCTTCACCCCCGCGCCGACGCTGTTCACCAGCGGCAACGACCCGCTGCGCATCCTGCGCGAACTGGCCGGGCACGGCGAACTCGACGTCGCCTGCCTGGACGCGCGGCTGCCGGCGTTCGCCGAGATGGACCCGTTCGAGGCCTACCTCGCCTGGGACCTGATGCTGCCCGGCACGGTGCCGCGCAAGGCGATCGAGGACGCGTTCGCCTGGGTCGAGGACGAGTGCGAACTGGCGATCGAGGCGGTGCCGGAGACTTCGGCGCTCGCGCCGCCGCCGGCCGGGACCGCCGGCAACGTGGTCGCCTTCGACCGCGGCGGCGACGCCCGTGCCGCGCGCGGCGACGCCGACGGGTCGATCCGCGTCGCGGTGGCCAAGGTCGACGCGCTGATCAACCTGGTCGGCGAGCTGGTCATCACCCAGGCCATGCTGCGGCAGCGCTCGGCGCAGCTCGACCCGGTCGCCAACGAGGCGCTGCTGGCCGGCCTCGAGCAGCTCGACCGCAACACCCGCGACCTGCAGGAAGCGGTGATGGGCGTGCGCATGCTGCCGGTGGAGTTCGCCTTCAGCCGCTTCCCGCGGATGGTCCGCGACCTGGCCGCGCGCCTGGACAAGAAGGTGCGCCTGCGCACCCACGGCGAGGGCACCGAGCTGGACAAGGGCGTGATCGAGAAGATCGTCGACCCGCTGGTGCACCTGGTGCGCAACGCCATCGACCACGGCCTGGAATCGCCGCAGCAGCGGCGCGAGGCCGGCAAGGACGAGACCGGCACGCTGACCCTGTCGGCCGCGCACCAGGGCGGCCACATCGTGATCGAGATCAGCGACGACGGCCGCGGCCTGGACCGCGACAAGATCCTCGCCAAGGCCGCCGAGCGCGGCCTGGCGGTGCCGGACAACCCGAGCGACGCGCAGGTCTGGGACCTGGTGTTCCACCCCGGCTTCTCCACCGCCGACCGGCTGACGGACCTGTCCGGGCGCGGCGTCGGCATGGACGTGGTCAGGAAGAACATCGCCGCGCTCGGCGGCCAGGTCGAGATCCGCAGCCGCAAGGGCGCGGGCACCACGGTGTCGATCCGGCTGCCGCTCACCCTCGCGATCCTCGACGGCATGCTGGTGTCGGTCGGCGGCGAGGTGTTCATCCTGCCGCTCAACGCGGTGGTCGAATCGCTGCAGCCGGCCTCCGGCGACGTGCGCACCATCGCCGGCGAGGCGCGGCTGCTGCGCGTGCGCGAGGACTACCTGCCGCTGGTGGACCTGGCCGCGCAGTTTGGCCTGCCGGGCGGGCGCGGCGGCGCCGCGCTGGCGGTGGTGGTCGAGAGCGACGGCAGCCGCCTGGCGCTGGAG
This sequence comes from Vulcaniibacterium tengchongense, assembly GCF_003814555.1. Classification (GTDB taxonomy): domain Bacteria; phylum Pseudomonadota; class Gammaproteobacteria; order Xanthomonadales; family Xanthomonadaceae; genus Vulcaniibacterium; species Vulcaniibacterium tengchongense. Next base: position 2,718 of record NZ_RKQN01000001.1, on the reverse strand, counting down.
GTCGACGACCTGCTCGGCCAGCAGCAGGTGGTGGTGAAGAACCTGGAAGCGAACTACCGCCGCGTGCGCGGCATCTCCGGCGCGACCATCCTCGGCGACGGCCGCGTCGCGCTGATCGTCGACGCCGCCGGGCTGGCGCAGGCGCAGCGCCTGCAGGCGGCCTGAAGCGGCGGCCGGCCTACGCCCGAACCCCTTTCCCGAACCCCGCACGGACGCCCACCGAGACAACCCCATGAACGCAGTCGCCCACACCGCTTCGCCGTCCGCCTCCCCGCAGCCTCGCCCCGACGTCGCGGCCGAATACCTGACCTTCGCCCTGGGCGAGGAGGAATACGGCGTCGACATCCTCAAGGTGCAGGAGATCCGCGGCTACGACACCGTGACCCGGCTGCCCGACGCGCCGGACTACATCAAGGGCGTGATCAACCTGCGCGGCACGATCGTGCCGGTGATCGACATGCGCCTGAAGTTCCGCCTCGCCAAGGCGGAATACAACGCCCTGACGGTGATGATCGTGCTCAACGTCGGCGAGCGCGTGGTCGGCATGGTGGTGGACAGCGTCTCCGACGTGATCCGCCTGGATGCCGAACGGATCCGTGCGGTGCCGGAGATCGGCGCCACGATCGACCGCCAGTTCCTCACCGGCATCGGCACCCTGGACGAACGCATGCTGATCCTGCTCGACATCGAGCGGCTGATGGGCAGCGCCGAGATGGGCCTGGTCGCCACCGGACCGCAGTAGCCCGCCGCATCCCTCCGCGGGCCCGAGGGCGCCGGCTCACGCCGGCGCTTTTTTTCGCCCCCGCGCCTGAACCGTTCAGCGCCCGCGCGCGCGCGGCGCGCGGCGCGCTGCAGACCGCGCGAGGGCGGTCGTTAATCCCCGATGAAGCAAACCTGCGGGACGGAATCCGCGCACAACCGAGACCCGATCATGAGCGGATTCAAGAACCTTTCCATCGCGGCCAAGCTGTCGCTGGCCTTCGCCCTCCTCATCCTGCTGGCCGTGGGGCTGGGCGGCTACGCGATGTCGCAGCTGCGCGCCCACAACGAAAAGATCACCGACATCAACCGCAACTGGGTGCCCTCGGTGCGCCTGCTGCTGGGCATGCGCGGCATGCTCGGCGAGTTCCGCACCTACGAGATCTCCCAGCTCCAGTTCCAGGGCCAGCAGGCGGAGCTCGACGACTACCGCAAGCGCATGGACGCCTTGCGCGCCGAGATCGACGGGAGCATGCGCAAGTACGCGCCGCTGATCGCCAGCGAGGAGGAACGCGCGCGCTACGCCCGGGTCGAGGCGGCGTTCAAGGAATACTTCGGCGCGAACGCGCGGCTGATGGCCGCGATCGCCGCCGACGACTTCGCCCGGGCCAACGCGGTTTCCGGCGAGGAATCGCGCCCGACCCGGCGCAAGCTCTTCGACCAGCTGATGGAGCTGACCGAATTCAACGCCAAGGCGCTGGACGCGCTGGTGGCCAGGACCGAAGCGGACTACCGCCGGACCCAGGCCCAGCTGCTGGCCGGCATCGTCGCGCTGGTGCTGCTGGCGGGCGTGCTCGCGGCGCTGCTGGTGCGCGCGATCTCGCGGCCGCTGCAGCGCGCGACCGGCGTCGCCGAGGGCATCGCCCGCGGCCAGCTCGACCAGCGCATCGTGGTCGACAGCGACGACGAGGCCGGGCGCCTGCTGCGCAGCATGGCGGCGATGCAGCAGGCGCTGCAGCGCTTCGTCGAGGCCCAGGGCGAAATCGCGCGCCGCCACGACGCCGGCGAGATCGACTACCGCATCGCCGCGAACGACTTCCCCGGCGAGTACGGCCGCATGGCCGAGCAGATCAATACGCTGGTCGGTTCGCACATCGCGCTGAAGATGCGGGTGATCGACGTCGTGGCCGCCTACGCGCGCGGCGACCTGTCGCAGGACATCGAGCGCCTGCCGGGGCAGAAGGCGCGCATCACCGAGGCGGTGGACGCGGTCAAGGCCGGGATGATCGCGGTCAACGCCGAGATCAAGGCGCTGGTCGACGCCGCCGTCGCGGGCGACTTCTCGCGCCGCGGCGACGCCGCGCACTTCCGGTTCGTCTACCGCGAGGTGATCGAAGGCCTGAACCGGCTGATGGCCACGGCCGACGGCGGCCTGAGCGAGATCGGCGCGCTGCTGGCGGCGGTGACCGCGGGCGACCTCGGCCGCCGCATCGAGGTCGGGCTGCCCGGCCAGTTCGGCCGCCTGGCCGACGACGCCAACCGCACCGTGGACCAGCTCGCCCTCATCGTCGGCCAGATCCGCGAAGGCTCCGACGCGATCAGCGCCGCCGCCGCCGAGATCGCGGCCGGCAACGGCGACCTGTCCCAGCGCACCGAGCAGCAGGCCGCCTCGCTCGAGGAAACCGCCTCCTCGATGGAGGAGCTCACCTCCACCGTCAGGCAGAACGCCGACAACGCCCGCCAGGCCAACCAGCTCGCCATCGGCGCCGCCGAGGTCGCCACCCAGGGCGGGCAGGTCGTCGGCCGCGTCGTCGACACCATGAGCGCCATCAACGAGGCCTCCAAGAAGATCGTCGACATCATCGGCGTCATCGACGGCATCGCCTTCCAGACCAACATCCTCGCCCTCAACGCCGCCGTCGAGGCCGCCCGCGCCGGCGAGCAGGGCCGCGGCTTCGCCGTGGTCGCCGCCGAGGTGCGCTCGCTGGCGCAGCGTTCGGCCAACGCCGCCAAGGAGAT